>NZ_CP171152.1:0-2130000 GCF_044813085.1 Novosphingobium sp. BL-52-GroH
GGCGAGGCGCTCTGAAGGGGGGTCTCGCCTGAAGACAGGCACCGGTCCCGGCTGCGATCCGGGACGACGAGTAGAAGAGGAACCGATCATGCCCGACATCAAGGACTGGCAGGCAGCGGCGGACAAGGAAGTCAAGGGTCGGGACCTGACCTGGAACACGCCCGAAGGCATTGCGGTCAAGCCGCTTTACACCGCCGCGGACGTCACCGTCGATCCGGGCCTGCCGGGCTACGCGCCGTTCACGCGCGGGGTGCGGGCCTCGATGTATGCGGGCCGGCCGTGGACCATCCGCCAGTACGCCGGGTTCTCGACCGCCGAGGAATCGAACGCCTTCTATCGCCGCAACCTCGCCGCCGGGCAGAAGGGCCTGTCGGTCGCCTTCGACCTCGCGACGCACCGGGGCTACGATTCGGACCACCCGCGCGTGGTCGGCGACGTCGGCAAGGCGGGCGTGGCGATCGATTCGGTCGAGGACATGAAGATCCTGTTCGACGGCATCCCGCTCGACAAGATGTCGGTGTCGATGACGATGAACGGCGCGGTGATCCCGATCCTGGCGTTCTTCATCGTCGCCGGCGAGGAACAGGGCGTCGACCGCAAGCTGCTCGACGGGACCATCCAGAACGACATCCTCAAGGAGTTCATGGTCCGCAACACCTACATCTACCCGCCCGAGCCCTCGATGCGGATCATCTCGGACATCTTCGGCTATACCAGCCGCGAGATGCCCAAGTTCAACTCGATCTCGATCTCCGGCTACCACATGCAGGAAGCCGGCGCGACGCAGGTGCAGGAGCTGGCCTTCACCATCGCCGACGGCGCGGAATACGTGAAGTACGGCGTGGCCTCGGGCCTCGACATCGACAAGTTCGCCGGGCGCCTGTCGTTCTTCTTCGCGATCGGCATGAACTTCTTCATGGAAGTCGCCAAGCTGCGCGCCGCGCGCGTGCTGTGGCACCGGGTGATGACCGAGCTGGGCGCCAAGGACGAGCGCAGCAAGATGCTGCGCACCCACTGCCAGACCTCGGGCGTGTCCTTGCAGGAGCAGGACCCCTACAACAACGTCATCCGCACCACGATCGAGGCGATGGCCTCGATGCTGGGCGGCACCCAGTCGCTGCACACCAACGCGCTGGACGAGGCGATCGCGCTGCCGACCGACTTCTCGGCGCGCATCGCCCGCAACACCCAGATCATCATCCAGGAGGAGACCGGCATGTGCAATGTCGTCGATCCGCTGGGTGGCTCGTACTACGTCGAATCGCTGACGCAGAGCCTCGTCGACCAGGCCTGGGAGATCATCGAGCGCGTCCAGGCCGATGGCGGCATGGCCAAGGCGGTCGCCGCCGGCTGGCCCAAGGCGATGATCGAGACCGCCGCCGCCGCCCGCCAGGCCCGCGTCGACCGGGGTGACGACGTGATCGTCGGCGTCAACAAGTACCGCCTCGCCGAAGAAGACGCGATCGAGACGCTCGACATCGACAACGCCAAGGTCCGCGAGGGCCAGATCGCCCGCATCGAGAAGATGAAGGCGAGCCGCGACGAGGCCGCGTGCCAGGCCGCGCTCAGGGCGCTGGCCGACGGCGCCGCCGCGCCCGCCAGCATCGAGAACAACCTCCTCGCCCTTGCGGTGGAAGCGGCCCGCGCGCGCGCCACGCTCGGCGAGATCTCCTCTGCGATGGAGGAGAGCTTCGAGCGCTACGGCACCCAGCCGACCCCGGTGAAGGGCGTCTACGGCGCGCCTTACGAGGGCGACAGCCGCTGGCGGCAGGTGCTCGACGGGGTGCAGGCGGTCGAACGCCGCCTCGGCCGCAAGCCCAAGCTGCTGGTCGCCAAGATGGGCCAGGATGGCCACGATCGCGGCGCCAACGTGATCGCCTCGGCCTTCGGCGACATGGGCTTCGAGGTGGTCTCGGGCCCCTTGTTCCAGACCCCCGAGGAAACCGTGGTGCTGGCCTTGCAGCACGAAGTCGACGTCGTCGGCGCCTCCAGCCTCGCGGCCGGGCACAAGACGCTGATCCCCGAGCTGATCCAGCAGCTGCGCGCTGCCGGGCGCAGCGACGTCAAGGTGATCGCGGGCGGCGTGATCCCCGCCAAGGACTACGAATACCTGCGCAATGCCGGTGTCCAGGGCATCTACGGCCCCGGCTCGAACGTGGTCGAATGCGCCGCCGACGTGCTGCGCCTGCTCGGGCACAACATGCCGCCGGCAGGTTCCGAGCTGCAGGCGGCGGAGTAGGCGGATGCTGGATCAGCACGGCATCGCGCTCTATGGCAGGGCTTTGGCCCGAGCCGCGCGCGTGCCGCCTGAGGAATGACTATGACCCAAACCCCCGCCTTCGCCTCCCGCCCCGTGGCTCGTACCGACTGGACCCGCGAGGAGATCGCAGGCCTGTTCGACCTGCCGTTCACCGAACTGGTGTTCCGCGCGGCCGAGGTGCATCGCGCCAGCCACAAGGCGGACGAAGTGCAGCTCTCGACGCTGCTCTCGATCAAGACCGGCGGCTGCGTCGAGGACTGCGGCTACTGCTCGCAATCGGTCTCGGCCAACAGCGGGGTCAAGGCGACCAAGCTGATGGAAGTGCAGGCCGTGCTCCAGCGCGCCGCGCAGGCGGCCGACCAGGGCTCGACCCGCTTCTGCATGGGGGCCGCCTGGCGCAACCCCAAGGACCGCGACATGCCCGCCATCATCGAGATGGTGAAGGGCGTGCGGGCGATGGGCATGGAAACCTGCATGACGCTGGGCATGCTGACGCCCGAGCAGGCCGACATGCTGAGCGATGCGGGGCTCGACTACTACAACCACAACATCGACACGAGCCCCGAGCGCTACGACCAGGTCATCACCACGCGCACGATGGACGACCGCCTCGACACGCTGTCGAACGTGCGGATGGCGGGGATCAACGTGTGCTCGGGCGGCATCGTCGGCATGGGCGAGACCCGCGCCGACCGCGTCGGCTTCATGCACACGCTCGCCACGCTGCCCGAGCACCCGCAGTCGGTGCCGGTCAACGCGCTGGTCCCGGTCAAGGGCACGGTGCTGGGCGACATGCTGGCCGACACCCCGCTCGCCAAGATCGACGACGTCGAGTTCGTGCGCACCGTGGCGGTGGCGCGGATCACCATGCCGGCCTCGATGGTGCGCCTCTCGGCGGGGCGCGAATCGATGTCCGAGATGACCCAGGCGATGTGCTTCCTGGCCGGCGCCAACTCGATCTTCACCGGCGACAAGCTGCTCACCGCGCCCAACGCAGGCGACGACAACGACCTGGCGATGTTCGCCCGCCTCGGCCTCAAGCCCATGGCCATCGAAATGACCCCGGCGCAAGTCGAAGCACAGCGCATGCCCAAGGGATGCGCCAAGCTGGAAGCGGCCGAGTAGGTGGCGCCCGACCTTCCTTGCCTGGGAGCGGGCGAAGGAGGCAGGGCCATCAAAATGGACAGCATCCTGCGCGTCGACCACATCCTTCTCGAAATGGAGTGACATGCATCTCGACCACGACCCCGCCGCGCCGGCGGGCGAGACGATCGGTTTCGACGATTTCCTGAAAGTCGACATCCGCGTCGGCACCGTCGTCGCGGCCGAAGTCTACGAGGGCGCGCGCAAGCCCAGCTACAAGTTGCGGATCGATTTCGGTCCGGGCATCGGCGAGAAGAAAAGCGTCGGCCAAGTGGCCGCACTCTATTCTCCCGAGGAACTGGTCGGCCGGCAGGTGGCGGCTGTGGTGAACTTCCCCGTCCGCCAGATCGGCAAGGCGCTGTCCGAGGTCCTGACGATGGGCTTCGCGGACGAGGCGGGCAGGGTCGTGCTGTTCTCGCCCGACAGCCGCGTTCCAAACGGCTCGCGGCTGTTCTGATGGCCTCGTTCGCGCAAGTCCTCGCCGCGGGCGAAGCTTTCGACGCGGGGGTGGTCGTGGAGGTGCCCGAGACATGGCACCAGGGGCGCACGGCCTACGGCGGCTTCTCCTCGGCCTTGTGCCTGGCGGTGGCACGGCAGGTGGGCGGCGCGGGCCTGCCGCCGCTGCGCTCGGGGCAACTGGCGATGATGGCGCCGGTCGCGGGACAAGTGCGGGTGTCCGCCCAGGTCGAGCGGCAGGGGCGCAACGCGATCTGGCTATCGGCGCGGATCGAGGGCGACAAGGGCCTCGCCTTCACCGCCAGCTTCGTCTTCATGGGCGCGGTGACCAGCGCGCTGCGGCTCGACGACCGGCCCGTTCCGCAAGGCCTGCTCGCGGCGGCGACAGCGCGACCGGTGACGTTTACGCCCGATACCCCCGCCTTCCTCGCCAACCACTTCGAAGCGCGCTACGCCCTGCCGCCGGAGCAGGGCAGGCGGCCGGACTTGTGCCGCTGGGTGCGCCTGCGCGAACGCGAAGGCCTCGATCCGATGGTCGAACTTCTGTTGCTGGGCGACGCGCTGCCTCCTGCCGTGCTGCCGCTGCTGCCGGGCAGGGTGCCGCTCTCGACGATGCACTGGCAGGTGGGCATGCTCACCGCGCGGCCGGTCACCGGCGATGGCTGGTGGCTGCTGCGCTCGGTCGGCGACTATGCCGAAAGCGGGTGCTCCAGCCAGCGGGAAGGAATGTGGAACACGGACGGCGTGCCGGTGATGACGGGCATTCAGTCGATCGCGTTGTTCGGTTGACGCGGCGAGCCGGCCTTCACGCCACGTTCGGTTTTGCCAGAATCTGCGGGCGGAACAGGGCAACGGCGTCTTTTGGCGCCATCGGACGGCCGAAGAAGTAGCCCTGGATCTTGCGGCAGCCCAACTGGCGGATCACCTGGACCTGCTTTTCGGTCTCTGCCCCTTCCGCCGTGGTCGACATGCCGAGGCTGTCCGCCATGGCGACGACGGCGCGGATGATCGCCAGGCTTTCGGGATTGCCGGTCGCGGCGCCCTGGACGAAGGAGCGGTCCACCTTGATGGTCGAGAAACGCAGCTTGCGCAGGTAGCCGAGCGAGGAATAGCCGGTACCGAAATCGTCCAGCGCCACCGCGCAGCCCAGCGCCATGATCTGTTCGAGCGCCGCCCGGGCCTGGTTGGCGTCGCGCAGGAAGATGCTCTCGGTCACTTCGATCTCGAGCCGGTTCGCCGGCAGGCCGCTGCCCGAAAGCGCGCCGACGACGCTGGCGACGAAGTGGCCGTCGAGAAGCTGCTCGCCCGAGACGTTGACGGCCACCCGGATGTGCGCCGGCCAGTTCATCGCCTCGCGGCAGGCCTCGTAGAGCACCCATTCGCCGATCGGCACGATCAGGCGGGTGTCTTCGGCCAGGGGCACGAACTTGGCGGGGCTGACCGGCCCGTGCTCGGCGTTGTTCCAGCGCAGCAGGGCTTCGAAGCTGACGACGCCTTCGGTCTGCGCGTCCACCACGGGCTGGTAGACGACGTGGAATTCGTTGCGTTCGAGCGCGCGGCGCAGGGAAAATTCGAGCTTGCGCCGCTCCTCGGCATGGGCGTGGAGCGAAGGCTCGTAAGTGCGGTGCATGTTCCCGCCCATGTCCTTCGAGCGGTAGAGCGCCAGGTCCGCGTTGCGCATCAGGGTCTCGACGCTGGCGCCGTCGCGCGGGCCGATCGCCGAGCCGATCGAGGCGCCGACGAAAAGCGTGTGATGGTCGATCTCGTAGGGCTGCGAGAGGCGGTCGATCACCCGCCGGGCGACGTCCTCGACGTGCCGCAGGTCGGAAGCGTCGCGCACGACGATGGCGAATTCGTCGCCGCCCAGCCGTCCGCACAGCTCGTTGTCGCTCATCTGCTCCTTGAGCCGTTCGGAAACCCGTGCCAGCAACTGGTCGCCGACGTGGTGGCCGAGCGTGTCGTTGACGGCCTTGAAGCGGTCGAGGTCGATCATCAGGAAGGCGCAGCGCGTGCGCCACTTGTCGGAATAGTCGAGCGCGGCGGCCAGCGTCTCGGTCAGCATCATGCGGTTGGGCAGGCCGGTGAGCGTGTCGTAGCGGGCGAGCCAGGCGATCTTGTCGGAATTCTCGCGCGCTTCGGTGACGTCCGAGCCGACGCCGCGGAAGCCGTCGAAGACGCCGTTGTCGTTGATGCGCGGCGTGCCGGACAGCTCCCACCAGCGCGCCTGACCGCCTATCGTCACCCGCACCAGAAGGTTGGAAAAATGCTCGCGCCGCTTGAGGCGCTCGGCGAGGTCGTGGAGGCTGGGGGGGAACTGGCCGCTCTCCCAGGCCGGGCCGGCGATGAGCTGGACCAGCGGCATGCCTTCCAGTTCGGCGGCGTCGCGATCGAGCGCATAGGCGAAGCGCGGGGATACCGAGCGGACCCGGCGGGAGGTGTCGACCTGCCACAGCCAGTCCGCTTGGCCTTCCTCGAATTCGCGCAGGAGGAGCGAGACGACCTCGTCCTTCTCGACCATGCCCGCCTCGGCGATCTTGGTCGAAAGATAGCGCCGCGCGCCCTCTATGGCGCCGACCAGGATGATGCCCATGAACAGGAAGGCGATAGCGGCCATGTCGTAGCTGCCCGACACCAGGAAGGCGCCGATCGCCGATCCGCCGACGATCGCGGAAAACAGCAGCGTGTTGATCGGCACGGCGGGGAGCAGGATCACCGAGGCGGCCATGAGCATGGCCAGCACCGTCCAGACCTTAACCTGCGTCTGCGGATCGACGAACATCGCAAGCCCGGTCAGCGGCAGGGCCCAGGCCAGGCCGCTCCCGATCGGGGCGAGCATCTGCGCCCTGGCCTCGTCGCGCGAGACATGGCGGCGCTCGGCATCCGCGAGCGAACGGTCCAGGCGCCAGCCATAGGCTTGCGTCAGCGCCAGCAGCACCAGCCAGGCCGCGACGGCGAGGGGCGCGATGCGGCCGAGCAGCAGCATCGTCGTCGCCAGCGCGGCCGCCGCCTGGGTCGCCATGCGAGTGGCGGCGGTGCGGCGGAGGGTCGCGAACTGCAGGCTGCGCAGCCGTTCCCAGTCCCCGTCGGCAGGTTCGGACAGGCCGAGTACCGCAAGGGCGGGCAGCTCCTTCGGCAGGGCCTTGTTGACGGGCGATCGCGTGTTCACGGCCGAAGGGTTACCGGGACAAGGGTTAGCAGGTGGTTAAGTAATTGCCTCGGTACGGATATACCCGTCGGCAACCATGTGCGGGCCGGTCCTATTCGACCGTCACGCTCTTGGCGAGGTTGCGGGGCTGGTCGACGTCGGTGCCTTTCACGCAGGCGACGTGGTAGGCCAGCAACTGCACCGGCACCGCGTAGACGAGCGGGGCAATCAGCGGGTGGACGAAGGGCATCTCGATCGTCGCGATGCAGCCTTCGCCCGCCTCGGCGATGCCTGCAGCGTCGGAGATCAGCACGACCTTGCCGCCGCGCGCGCGCACTTCCTGCATGTTGCTGACGGTCTTCTCGAACAGCGGTCCGGAGGGCGCGAGGACGATCACCGGCACGGCTTCGTCGATCAGCGCGATGGGGCCGTGCTTCATCTCGCCCGAGGCATAGCCCTCGGCGTGAATGTAGCTGATCTCCTTGAGCTTCAGCGCGCCTTCGAGGGCGAGCGGATAGTCGGGCCCGCGGCCGAGGTAGAGCACGTCGCGCGCCGGGGCGATGAGGTGGGCCATCGCGGCGATCTCCTCGTCGTGGTCGAGCGCGGCGTTGAGGCTGGCGGGCGTCTGGAGGAGGTGCTGGACGACTTCCATCTCCTCCGAGCGGTCCATGCGCCCGCGCTTGACGGCCAGGTGTGCGGCCAGCGCGGCGAGGACCGCGAGCTGGCAGGTGAAGGCCTTGGTCGAGGCGACGCCGATCTCGGGGCCGGCATGGGTGGGGAGCAGCAGGTCCGCCTCGCGCGCCATGGTGCTGGTCGGCACGTTGACGACGACGGCGATGGTCTGCCCGGCCGCCTTGCAGTGGCGCAGTGCGGCGAGCGTGTCGGCGGTTTCGCCCGACTGCGAGATGAACAGGGCGAGGCCGCCGTTCTCGAGCACCGGGTCGCGGTAGCGGAATTCGCTCGCCACGTCGATGTCGACGGGGAGGCGGGCGAAAGTCTCGATCCAGTATTTCGCGACCATGCCGGCGTAGTAGCTGGTGCCGCAGGCGACGATGGTGATGCGGTTGATCGTCGACAGGTCGAAGTCGATCTGCGGTAGCGCCACCGACTGGTCCACCTGGCGCAAGTAGGAACGCAGGGTCTGGGCCACTACGGTCGGCTGCTCGAAGATCTCCTTCTGCATGAAGTGGCGGTAGTTGCCCTTCTCGATCGCGACGGCGGAGGCGCCCGAGGTGACGATCTCCCGGACCACCGGGTTGTTCTGCGCATCGTAGATCTGTGCGCCCTCGCGCGTGATGACGACCCAGTCGCCCTCGTCGAGGTAGGTGATGCGCTGGGTCAGCGGGGCGAGCGCCAGCGCGTCGGAACCCAGGTACGTCTCGCCTTCGCCATAGCCGATAACCAGCGGCGAACCGAGGCGCGCGCCGATCAGCATGTCGGGGAAGCGGCGGAAGGCGATGGCGAGCGCGAAGGCGCCGCGCAACTGGGGCAGGGTGGCCTTGACCGCTTCCTCGGGCGACAGGCCGGCCTCGACCTGCTCGGAGACGAGGTGGGCGACCACTTCGGTGTCGGTCTGGCTCTCGAAGGTGCGGCCGCGCGCCTCGAGCGATTCGCGCAAGGGCTTGAAGTTCTCGATGATGCCGTTGTGGACCAGCGCCAGTTCGGCCGTGGCATGGGGGTGGGCGTTGGCGGCGGTCGGGGCGCCATGGGTGGCCCAGCGGGTGTGGGCGATGCCCGTGAGGCCCCGCGCCGGATCGTGGGCGAGGACCTTCACCAGATTGAGTAGCTTGCCCTCGGCGCGGCGGCGCACGAGCTGGCCGTCGTGGATCGTGCAGACGCCGGCGCTGTCGTAGCCGCGGTATTCCATGCGCCGAAGTCCGTCGACCAGCCGGTCCGCCACGTCTTCCTTGCCGACGATGCCGATGATGCCACACATGAGAGAGGATGCCTTAGCTTAGAGGGTGTAAGGGACGCGGATGCCCGGCATGCTTGCAGGGAAATCCTTGGTATTTCGTGTAACGAGGATGCGCCCGCGGACGTTCGCGCTGGCGAGGATGATGGCGTCGGGCGAGCGCAGGCGAGGGCGCTCCCGCCGCAGGGCGGCGGCGCGGTCGGCGATCTCGGCGTCGATCTCGTCGATGGAGAAATGCGAGAGATAGTCCCGCGCCGCGCGCAACGTGCGGCCTTCGCCCTTGGACAGGATCTCGATCCAGGCCATCCGGCTCATCCAGACCTGCCCCCCGGAAGCCGCTGCGCGTTCGAGCTCGACGATCGCCGCCTCCCGGCCGACCAGAGCATCGATCACGATATTGGCGTCGAACGCGAACGAACTCACGAGGTGCCCGACCTGCGCGGCGCAAAGGATTCGGAGCCCATTACCTTGCGGTAGTATTCGTGTTCGCGATCATGATCTTCGTCGAAGAGATCGGGAAACTCGGCGCGCACTTCCTCGTAGTCGTAGTCCCACGGCCGCGCCGAGGCGGCGCGTTCGCGGCGCTGCCATTCCACCGCATCGCCGATGTCCTTGCGATCCTTCCAGATGCCGGCGCCGCTGCGAATCCAGTCGTGACCATGCACCGGCTCGCTCTTCGTCTTGTACATCGAGACCGCCTCGCGCAGCATCGCGGCACGCGACTGGCCAAGCTGGGCCGCGCGAGCGTCGAGCCAGCGGATGTCATCGTCGGGAAGGTCTGCGAGGATGCGCGTCATGATATCGTGATATCATATCGTGATATCACTCTCAAGCCGGATGTTGCGTCTGCCATGGACAGGCCATGCGCCCACGGCGATTAACGGGCCGTTTCCTGAGCATTACATTCCTGTTAGCCGGAGCCGGCGAGGCGAGGCCTGTCGGCTCCACCCGTCACCCTGAAACGAGTTCAGGGCGACGGGTATGGAGCGGGTAGGCCGGGGCCTGTCTTGCCCCATCAATCCCCGTCGAGCATGTTCCCCAGCGATCCCAGCAGCGAGCCTTCGCCCCGGCTCTGGCCTCCGCGCGACCCGGCGGCGGCGAGCATTCGCCCGGCTAGGCGCGAGAACGGGAGCGACTGGATCCACACCCGGCCGGGGCCTCGCAGACGCGCGAAGAACACGCCTTCCCCGCCGAAGATCATCGACTTGACCGAGCCGGCGCGGATCACGTCGAAATCGACGGTGTCGGTGAAGGCCGCGATGCAGCCGGTGTCGACGTGGAGTTCCTCGCCGGGGCGCAGGGTGCGTTCGATCACGGTGCCGCCCATCTGCACGAAGACCCAGCCGTCACCTTCGAGCTTCTGCATGATGAAGCCTTCGCCGCCGAACAGGCCGGTCATGATCTTCTGCTGGAAGTGGATGCCGATCGAGACGCCGCGGGCCGCCGCCAGGAAGGCGTCCTTCTGGCAGATCAGCCGGCCGCCGACGTCGTCGAGCTTGATCGGCAGGATCGCGCCCGGTACCGGTGCCGCGAACGACACACGCGCCTTGCCCGAGCCGCGATGGGTGAAGACGGTGGTGAACAGGCTCTCGCCGGTGACGAGGCGCTTGCCCGCGCCCAGCAGCTTGCCCATGAAGCCGCCGCCCTGGTCGCCCGAACCGTCGCCGAAGACGGTGGTCATGTCGATCGCCGCGTCCTTCCAGACCATCGCTCCGGCTTCCGCCACCGCGCTTTCGCCGGGGTCCAGCTCGATCTCGACGAACTGGAGTTCCTGGCCCTTGATCTCGAAGTCGACGTCGTCGGCCAGCGAGGAACTGCGGGCGTGGCTCCAGGGACTGTTTGCCATCGATAATCTCCGTGTAGCGCGCCCGATCCGGGCATGAATGCGATGAAGCACCGTTTGATTTCGCCAAGATGACTTGTCAAACCGCGCCGGTCGGATATTCTCCACAGTTCAACGAACACTGTCTGACGACTGGCCCACACGCAGGGCTCGGCAAAGACCGGCGCGGTATCGGTGTTTTGGGAGAGGAAATCACCGATGGGCGCAAGAACTGCGTTGGTATTCACAGGCGCAATGTCCCTGTTTTTCGCAGGGACCGCACAGGCCCATTCGTCGGCGGGCGAAAATTCCACGTCCAGCGCGATCGCTCCGGCGACTCTGGTGGTGGCAGCATTCCAGCGCGGGGTGCCAGCCGCCCCGAAGTACGACGCCGCCTTCGATGCCGGTGCCCATGTCGAACAGGGCTTCGACATGATCCGGCGCGGCAAGCAGGCGCAGGCGGTCAAGCTGTTCGACAAGGTGATCGACCATGCCGACCGGCAGCTCTACGGCGACACCCGCAGCCGGCTCTGCCGCGTGGCCGGCCCGGTCGATGCCTCCGTATCCGTAGACCCGGCGGTGTGCGATGCGCACTTCGGCAAGGGCTTCGCTCTGATCGACATGGGTCGCGGTGACCTCGCGGAGGCGGAACTGCGCCAGGCCACGCAGATGGCGCCGGGCAATGCCCACTTCGCCAACGAATATGCCGAACTCTTCAAGTCGCGCCGCGACTGGCAGCACAGCTACGACAGCTTCGCGAAGGCCTGGGCCGTCGTCGACAAGGCGACCACCGGCCCCGATGCCGGCATCGCGGCGCGCGCGCTGCGCGGCATGGGCTTCAACAAGGCGGCGATGGGCCAGTACGACGAGGCGCAGTCGCTCTACACCCAGTCGCTGCAGTACGACCCCAAGAGCGAGATCGCCCAGGCCGAGCTGGGCAACATCGCGCGGCGCAAGGCGATCGGTTCCTGATGACCCGCGCAGGCCGCGCCCGGTGGATCGCCGGCGCGGCATTGCTGCTCACCGCCGCCACAGTCGGTGCGGAAGCGCAGGACCCGCGCATGGTCGAGATCGTCGGCCTGATCCGTGACGGCAGGCAGGCCGGGGCGATCGGCCAATACGCGAAGGCTTACGAACTGGCCGCTGGCGACCAGGACGAGGGCGCTGCCGCACTGGCCACCCGCGCCTTGCGCGGTCTGGCGCAGGCGAGCGAGTGCCGTGGCGATCTCGCCGTGGCCCAAGGCTACCACGAACGGCTCCTCCAGCGCGACGGCACCGACGCCGAGGCGCGCGCGAAGCTGGCCGGACTGGTCCGCGGGCGAGCGAAGGCACCTTAGGCGGCCGCGGCAGATTCAGGTGCCGTGAATATTCCGCCTGCTCTGAACGAGAAGGCTAGGCGGCAGTCTGAAGCGGGACGACTTTACGTTGAATCGTCATTGCGAACGCAGCCGGGCATCCACGCGAGGGCGGGCAAGGCTGACCGCAGGCCGGAACTCGTCGCCCTTCAGTCCGCCTTTTCGGCCTTTTTCTTCTTCATCGCGTCGTGGAAGCGGTCGGCCCAGCCGGGCTTGACCAGTTGTTCGCCGCGCACGAGCCTCAGCTCCCCGTCCGCGACGTCGCGCGTGACCGCGCTGCCGGCGGCGACGATGGCATCCGCGCCGATCCTGACGGGCGCTACCAGCGCGCTGTTCGAGCCGACGAAGGCCCGCTCGCCGATCACCGTCTTGTGTTTGAAGTAGCCGTCGTAGTTGCAGGTGATGGTCCCTGCGCCGATATTGGCACCGGCGCCGACTTCGGCATCGCCCAGGTACGTCAGGTGGTTGGCCTTGGCGCCTTCGCCCAGCACCGCGTTCTTCATCTCGACGAAGTTGCCGATCCGCGACCCGGCCTTGAGCACCGCGCCGGGGCGCAGGCGCGCGTAGGGTCCGATCGAGACGCCGCTTTCCAGCGTCGCGCCCTCGAGGTGCGAGAAGGCGTGGATCACGACGTTGTCGGCCACCGTCACGCCCGGTCCGAACACGACGTTGGGCTCCACCGTGACGTCACGGCCCAGGCGCGTGTCCCAGGCGAAGAATACCGTCTCGGGCGCGACCAGCGTGGCGCCTTCGTCCATGGCGCGGACGCGGCGCTTCTGCTGCCAGCGGCCTTCCGCCTCGGCCAGTTCGGCGCGGCTGTTGATGCCGCCTACTTCGTCCGCGTCGTCGGTGACGATGACGGCGCAGGGCCGCCCTTCGAGGGTGGCGATGTTGACGATGTCGACGAGGTAGTATTCGCCGTTGGCGTTGTCGTTGCCGACCTTGGCGAGCAGCTCGAACAGGTCCGCAGACTTCACCGCCATCAGGCCCGAGTTGCACAAGGTGCAGGCGCGCTGTTCCTCGGTCGCGTCCTTGTATTCCACCATCATCGCGATGCGCCCGTCGTCATGGGCGAGCACGCGGCCGTATTGCAGCGGGTCCTGCGGCACGAAGCCGAGCACGACCACCGCGGGCGCGTCGGGACCGTGGAGGCGCTCGATCATGGCGCGCATGGTTTCGGCGCGCACGAAGGGGACGTCGCCGTAGAGGATCAGCACGTCGCCCGCGAAGCCCGCCAGCGCGCCTTCGGCCTGCTGCACTGCATGGCCGGTGCCCAACTGGGGGTCCTGCACCGCGATCGTCGCGCGCGTGCCCAGCGCCTTCTCCAACTGTTCGCGGCCGTGTCCGGCGACGACGACCTGGCGCTCGGGGGCGAGGTCCTTCGCATTGGCGAGCAGGTGTTCGAGCATCGGCCGACCGGCGACCGGATGGAGTACCTTGTGCAGGTCGCTCTTCATGCGGGTGCCCTTGCCGGCGGCGAGGACGATGATGGCGAGCGGGGCGCCAAGTGGGGCGGGGGCGGGCGTACTGGCAGAAGTCATGGGCCTTTCCTGCCAGCAATTTGTTGCGGTTTCCACACCAAGCCGTCACTGGGGACGAGATGACGGCATTTCCCTTTCAAATCGTCGGTTTCGATCTCGACGGAACCCTCCTCGACAGCCTCGGCGACCTTGCCCATGCAGTGAACCATGCGCTCTCGCTGGAGGGCCGGCAGGCAGTGCCGGTCTCCGACGTGCGGGGCTTCGTGGGCGGAGGTGCGCGCAAGATGCTCGCCAACGCGATGGTGGCGACGGGCGGCGCCGTCGACGACGTCCGGTTCGAGGAACTGCACGACGCGCTGCTCACCCACTACGAGGCCAACATCGCGGTCGAGACGCGGCTGTTCCCCGGCGGCGAGGCGATGCTCGACGCGCTGGCGGCGCGCGGCGTGAAGATCGCTGTGGTCACCAACAAGCTGGAGCGCTTCGCGGTGAAGATCTTCGCCGAGCTGGGCCTGTCGGAGCGTTTCTACACGGTGATCGGCGGCGACACGCTGGGCCCCGGCCGCGCCAAGCCCAAGCCCGACCTGCTGCACCTCATGCTCGAGCGTGGTGGCGAGGGCCGGGCGGCCTACGTCGGCGACACCACCTACGATACGCGCGCCGCGGCGGCAGCGGACCTGCCGTGCGTGGCGGTGAGCTTCGGGTTCAGCGACCGGCCGGTCGGCGAGCTGGGCGCGGCGGCGGTCATCGACCATTTCGACGAGCTGGTGCCGGCGCTGGAGCGTCTGGGCGCGGCCTGACCGACAGCCCGGCCTCCGGGAGCCTCCTGGGGAACGGGCAGTGAGTGGGGGGGGGCGTAACGCCGGACCGATACCGCCCTGCGCGCGCTTGCCAGTCTCGGGCCGCCGTGCCAGCCCTCGTGCCATAGAGGGAGACCACGGATGCCGACACCGGGCGAGACGCTGCGCGCACTGATCGAGAATGGCGAGCATTTCGTCGCCGCCGAGGCCTATAGCGCGCTGACCGGACGGATCGTCGAGCACGTCGGCTTCAAGGCGGCCTATCTGGGCGGGCATGCCTGCTCGGCGTTCCACTATGCAGTGCCCGACAATGGCAGCTTCAGCCAGATCGAGCAGATCGACCAGGCCGGGCGCATCGCCCAGGCCATCGACATCCCGCTCGTTGCCGATGCCGACACGCTGGGCGAGACGGTGGCCGATGCCTACCGCCTCACCCGGATGTACGTCGCTGCCGGGATCGCCGGCTACCATGTCGAGGACGAGGTCAACCCGAAGCACTCCAAGCACGTCAACGGACTGTGCTCGATCGAGGAGATGCAGTGCCGGATCGAGGCGGGCGTGAAGGGGCGGGGCGATTCGGGCCTCGTCATCATCGCCCGCTGCGACGAACTCTACACCAGCGCCAACGGCGGCGGCGGTACCGGCTCGGTGGACGAGGCGATCCGCCGCGCCCACGCGTACGCCGAGGCGGGGGCCGACGCAGTGGTCTTCGCCAGCGCCCCGCCCGAACAGCAGGCGCAGGTCATCCCGCATGTGACGATCCCGGTCTGTACCCTGGGCTTCAACCTGCCGGACACGCGCTTCACGCTCTCGACCGGCTGGGGCTGGGTCTCGGCGGCGGTCGGCCATCTCCGGATGGCGCGCGAGCTGATGGAGACCGGCTCTGTCGCCAGTGCGATGGCGGCCTTCACGAACTTCCCCGAGAAGTACGACCTGATCGACCAGGCGCTCTACGACGACCTCATCGTCGACTGGGCGAAGCGCACGGGCAAGGAGACGCGGCCCAACCACGCCCGATAACGCCTTCCTCTTGGAAGAGGGGCAGGATCACTTCGGAGCCGCGACGCCTTCAGGCAGGACCAGCACTTCCAGTCCCGCCTCGGGCGCGAGGTAGCGCCGGGCCATCGCCTGCACGTCCGCCGGGGTCAGCGCGAGCACGCGCTCCTTCGCCTTCTCGAAGCGCGCGATGCGGTCGGGCTGGCTCTGGGCGCGGTCGACCAGTCCCATCCAGCCGGCATTGCTCTTGAGCGCGTTCTGCAACCCCTCGACGAGCGGTTGGCGGGCGCGGCGCAGGATGTCCTCGCTTACCGGCGCGGCGCGCAGTTCGCCGACCACCTGCCGGATCGCGGCGCGGGTGGCGGGCACTTCGGAAACGTCGACCGAGGCATTCACGGCGAACACCCCGTAGCCCTTCCATTCGTGGGACAGATTGCTCGCCGCCGAGGGCGAATAGGCCTTGCCCAGCGCCTCGCGCAACTGGTCGGTCAGCTCGACGCGCATGACCCGTTCCAGCAGTTCGAGCGCCAGGGCCTCCACGGGGTCGGCATCGTCGCGGGTAGGCCAGGTGATGCGCAGGAGCGCCTGATCGGCGGGGCCGGTGTGGCGGATTACCCGCGCCGTCCGGTCCTTTGTGAATGTCCGCGGCGGTTGGTCGTCGTGGGTGCGGAAGGCGGGTTCGCGCGCGGGCAGGGCGCCCAGCGTCGCGGCGACGAGGGCGATCGTCCTGTCCTCGTCGATGTCGCCGACGATGCCGATCTCCATGGCGCCCCGGGCCAGCCGGTCGCCGATGTCCTTCTGCAGGCGCGCGAAAGTGAGCTGGCGGTAGTCCTCGACCTTCTGGAGGCTGAAGCGCGGGTCTCCGTCCGACAGGATCCCGCCGAGGTCCGCCTGGAGCGCCGATCCCGGTGTGGCGCGGCTTTGCGCGAAGTAATTGTTGATCTGCTGACGGTACTGCACTTCGCCCTCGGCCCGGTAGCCGGGCGCGGTCACCAGCGCGGCGAGGAGCTGCAACTGCAGTTCGAGGTCGCGCGGGGTGGTGGCGACGCGCGAATCGAAGCTGGCCTCGCCGCGCGACAGTCCGAAGCCCACGGTCCGCCCGGCAAGGATCGAATCGAGGTCGTCGCGGCTGTGCAGCGCGAGGCCCCCCTCGTCGAGGTAGGGCGTCATCTCGCTCGCCAGCGGATTGGCGCGGGTGTTGAGCATGTCGCCGCCGTCGATCGCGAGGCTGACGCGCACCCGGTCGGTCTCGAGGTCGGTCTTGCGCAAGTTGAGCAGGACCCCGTTGGCGAAGCGCACTTCGCGGATGCCGAGGTCTGCCGTGCGCGTGTCGCTCGTCACTTGGCCCGGGGTGCCGAAGCTGGTGTAGGCGAACTGGGCGGCGGCGGCGTTGCTTTCGCGGGTCAGCCTGGCGCGTGTGACGCTACGCCAGGTGGCGCGCAAGGCAGCTTCGCCGCCTTCGGGCGCCCGGCGACCCTGGAAGCGGATCAGCGGCTTGTCGAGGGCCAGCGCCTCGCGCTTCATCGCCGCCAGCACGGCCGCGGGCGTGATCCGCGGCGCGAAGGCCTCGAACCGCTCGTGCGCGGCCTGCGGCGTGGAGGGCACCAGCTCGTCGTCGACCAGTGCCAGTGCCAGTTGCGCCAGCGCGGCATTGCTGCGGGTGCCGGCCGAGGCGGCGGCATTGGCAAGCGCGGTGCGCACTTGCGCCACCTGCTCGGCGACTTCGCCCGGCGTGAAGCCATAGGCAAGTGCCCGGCGGTATTCACGGCCGGCCGCATCGAGCCCGGCGCGCCACTTGCCGTCCACCGTGTCGATGATGAGCCGGGTCGAGCGGCCCGCCTCGAACACGTCCCCGGTGCCGAAGCCGGCGCCCCGGAACGGCGGCTCGGCGCTGCGCGACAGGCGCTGCATCCGGCGGTTGACGATGTCGTAGCCGATCGAGCGCAACAGCCCCTCGCGCCGCTGGGCGACGCTGTCGGGCTCGTCCCGCCACTTGCCGTTGCGCTGGACGGTGACACGTTCGGCCAGCGCGGGATCGAGGTAGACTTCTGCGCGGTCGCGGTCCGCAGGCACGATCGGCCCGGCGTCGGGCTGGGGATCGGCGGGCTTTGCGGCCCAGTCGTTGAAGTGGCGCACGATCCCGGCCTCTACCGCATCGACGTCGAAGTCTCCGACCACCACGAGGGTCACGTTGGCGGGCACGTATTCGCGCTCGTAGAAGGCGCGCAGGGTTTGGGCGGTCGCGGCGTTGAGCGTTTCGACGGTGCCGATCGGGAAGCGCTGCGAATAGCGGGCCTGGGGATAGAAGAACCGGGTCGTGGCGATGGCGTTGCGCAGCGCCCAGGAATTGCGGTCGCGCATTTCGGCGAGCACCACTCCGCGCTCGCGCTCGATGGCGCCTTGCGAGATCGTGAGATTGCTCGCCGTCTCGCGCATCAGCATCAGCGCGGTGTCGAGCAAGGCGGCGTCGTTGCGCGGCAGGTCGAGCTTGTAGAGGGTGCGGTCGAAGCCGGTGGAGGCATTGGTGTCCGCCCCGAAGGCCAGTCCCTCGCGTTCGAGCAGCGGGATCATCTGCCCTTCCGGCACCCGCGCCGAGCCGTTGAAGGCCATGTGCTCGACGAAATGCGCAAAGCCCTGTTCCTGCGGCGATTCGTCCAGCGACCCGGCATCGACGTCGAGGCGCACGATGCCGGTGCCGGCGGGCGTGGCATTGTGGCGCACCACGTAGCGCATGCCGTTGGCAAGCCGGCCGAAGCGGAAATCGCGATCGACCGGCACGTCGCTGTGCTCGAAGGCCCAGGCGGTGTGGTCAGCGGCGGCGAGGCGGGGGGGCTTGTCCTTGGCTGCGAGCGGCAGGGGGGCCAGCACCAGCAGGGCCGCGATCAGGGAGACTCTCATTGCGCCATGGACTGCCCCGCCCGGCGCGCGATGGCAAGGGGGGCGCGCTCCTCCCCCTGACCCGGTGGGGAGCATAACAAAAAAGCGGCGCCCTTGCAGGCGCCGCCTTGTCGTGCCCGAGCCGGGGCCCGGCTTACTTGCCGCGCAGCTTGCGGTGCTTGGTCAGGTCGAGCACTTCGCTGGGGCCGCTGTCGTCCTGCAGCAGGCCGAGGCGGCGGGCGACTTCCTGGTAGGCCTCTTCCTCGCCGCCCAGGTCGCGGCGGAAGCGGTCCTTGTCGAGCTTCTCGCCGGTGGTCATGTCCCACAGGCGGCAGCCGTCCGGGCTGATCTCGTCGGCCAGGATCACGCGGCTGTAGTCGCCGTCCCAGATGCGGCCGAACTCCAGCTTGAAGTCGACGAGGCGGATGTTAATGGCCGCGAACATGCCCGCCATGAAGTCGTTCACGCGGATCGCCATCGCAGCGATGTCCTGCATCTCGTCGTTGTTGGCCCAGCCGAAGCAGGCGATATGCTCCTCGGCCACCAGCGGATCGCCGAGCGCGTCATCCTTGAAGTAGTATTCGATCAGCGTGTGCGGCAGCATCTCGCCCTCGGGAATGCCGAGGCGCTTGGAGATCGAGCCGGCGGCCACGTTGCGGACTACGACCTCGATCGGGATGATCTCGACCTGGCGCACCAGCTGCTCGCGCATGTTGAGGCGGCGGATGAAGTGGTTGGGCACGCCGATGTGGTTGAGGCGCGTGAACACGTACTCGCTGATGCGGTTGTTGATCACGCCCTTGCCCTGGATCGTGCCCTTTTTCTGCGCGTTGAACGCAGTGGCATCGTCCTTGAAATACTGGATCAGCGTGCCGGGCTCGGGACCTTCATAGAGGATCTTGGCCTTGCCTTCGTAGATCTGGCGGCGACGGGACATGCTGGTGGTCCTTGAAACGACGAAAGAGCAAACCCCGGCGATCGAGCCGCTTTGGCGACTTTCACGGCCGGGGCATTCGAGCGCGCATATAGTGCAAGCGGGGTCAAAAGCAAACTGCGCGAAGGAGGCTTGGTCGAAGGCGCGTCGGCGGGCAGGATGGAAGGGCCCCTATGCGAGGCAGGGAGAGGCACGAATGACGGTCACGATCCAGGTGCTTGCGGGAGACGAGGTGCTGGCCGCGATCGAAGACCTGGCGGCCTTGCGCATGGCCGTCTTCGCCCGGTGGCCATACCTGTACGACGGCGATCCGGCCTACGAGGCCGAGTACTTGCGCGAGTTCGTCGCGGCGCCCGGGGCGGTGCTGGTGGCCGCGTGCGACGGTGCGCGAATCGTCGGTGCGGCCACCGCTTCGCCGATGGCGGCGCAGAAGGCGGCGTTCCAGGCGCCTTTCGCGGCGCGCGGCCTTGACGTCTCGCGCCTGTTCTATTTCGGCGAATCCGTGCTTTTGCCGGAATATCGGGGGCAGGGCATCGGCCATGCCTTCTTCGACCAGCGCGAGGCCCAGGCCCTGCGCCTGGGGGCCGAGGCGGCCTGTTTCGCCGCGGTGATCCGTCCCGATACGCACCCGGACCGGCCGGTGGACTACGTCCCGCTCGATGGCTTCTGGGGCCGCCGGGGCTATGGGCCGGTGGCGGGATTCGTCACCGAATTCGCCTGGAAGGACCATCGCGACGCGGGCGAGACGGCCAAGCCGATGCAGTATTGGCTCCGGCGGTTCAGTCCCGCAACTCCGCGACCAGACGCCGGGCCGCCGCGCTGACCTGGCGCCAGGTTTCCTCGAAGCCTTCAGGACCGCCATAGTAGGGGTCGGCGACGTCCTGCCCTTCGAGGCCCGGGACATGGTCGAGCAGCAGCGACAGCCTGGCGCGCGGATGGCGCGGGGCGATCCGTTCGAGGTCGGCCAGGTTGGACGAATCCAGTGCGACGATGCGGTCGAAGCGGACGAAGTCCTGCGGGCTCACCTGCCGGGCACGGTAGGAACGAATGTCGATGCCGTGGCGCTGCGCCTCGGCGCAGGCGCGCGGGTCGGGGCCCTTGCCGACGTGCCAGGAGCCGGTGCCGGCCGAGTCGACGAGGACCTCGATCCCCGCGGCCTGCACTTCATGGCGCAGCGCGGCTTCGGCGAGAGGGGAGCGGCAGATGTTGCCGAGACATACGAACAGGACGGAAGGGCTGCCGGGCATGTCCCGCCGATAGCGCGCCCGATCGCCCGCGTCACCTCGGTGATGGCGGGTGGTGCCTGTGCGGCCCTAAAGATCGCTGCCGATCGCCTCGCCGGCGGGAATGTCGGGTTGCCGGGCGTCCGCTTCGGCGGCGAGGCGGCGGAGCATCGCGTGTACGTCCGGGACGACGAACGGCTTGCCCAGCATCGGCCGGTCCGAATGGCCGTGGGGCAACTGGTCGCGGTCGTAGCCGCTGACGAAGGCGAAGGGCGTGTGGCGCGCGGCCAGCAGGTCGGCGACGGCGTCGATCTTCTCGCCGTTGAGATTGCCGTCGAGCAGGGCGAGGTCGGGGCGGGCCTCGCGGATCAGGGAGAGCGCGTGGTCGCAGGAGGTGGCGGGGCCGATGGCGATGGCGCCGGCGTCCTCGATCTCCATCATCAGTTCCATCGCCACCAGCGGCTCGTCCTCGACCACCAGGACGCGGATGGGCGGCAACGGGTCGGACGCGGGCGGGGCAGGTGGGCGAGCGGGGGCGGGCGATTTTCGCGCGGCGCATGCGGCGGCGGCGGGGGCCTCGACGCGCAGCGGCAGGGTCATCGTCCAGCGCACGCCTTCAGGGGCGAAGTCGGAGACGATTCGCGCCCCGTCGGCGGCCATCGAGTGCTCGATCAGGGTGGAGCCGAAACCGCGCCGCGCGGGCGGGGAGACCGGTGGGCCGCCATGTTCCGCCCATTCGAGCGAAAGCACTCCGTCCGTCCGGCTCCAGGCGAGGCGCACGGTGCCGGTGGCGTTCGAAAGGGCGCCGTACTTGTGGGCATTGGTCGCCAGTTCGTGGAAGATCAGCGAGAAACGCAGGGCCAGTTCGGGGGGCAGGTCGACATCGGGTCCGTCGAGCAGCAGGCGGTCCTCGCCCACTGCGCCGATGGCGACCTGGTCGGCGATCAGGGCGCGCAGGCCCGCGCTTTCCCAGGTCGTCGCGCTCAGCATCGAATGGGCCCGCGAGAGCGCCTGGAGCCGTCCGGTAAAGGCGTCCTGGAATTCCTTTTCGGAGCGGGCGTGGCGAAACCCCTGCGAGGCGATCGCCTGGACCGTGGCGAGGGTGTTCTTCACCCGGTGGTTCAACTCGCCGATGAGCAGGCGCTGTGTTTCCTCGCCGCGGCGGCGCTCGGTGACGTCGAGCAGTTCGATCATCACGCTGCCCGGGCGCGCGCCGCTGCCGGCGAGCGAGGAGCAGTACCATTCGCCCTCGCGCAGCGCTCCGTCGGCGCGGGCGAAGCGGTGTTCCTGCATGGCGCGGCGGTCGCCACCCTCGAGCAGGGCGCCCATGCCGGCAAGGAAGGCCACGCGCCCGCCGTTGGGCGGAAGGAAAGGGGCCTGGGCCAGCGGCAGCCCCAGAATTTCGGCGGCGGGATAGCCCAGGGTCCGCTCGGCGCTGCGATACCAGCCGACAATGCGGAGAGTGGAATCGATCTCCAGCACAGCCAGCGGCGAATTGTCGCCATGCGCGCGCAAGCGGCCGAGCGCGGCGCCCAGTTCGTCGCGCTGGAAAGCGATCTCGCGCCGCTGGCGGGCCAGCTCGACGAAGACCGCGACTTTCGAATTGAGCACGGTGATGTCGAGCGGCTTGAGCAGGTAGTCGACCGCACCGGTTTCGAAGCCGCGGAACTTGCGGCGCTCGTCGGTGGCGATGGCAGTGAGGAAGATGATCGGCACGCGGCGCGTCCGCTCGGCGCCACGCATCAACTCGGCCAGCTCGAAGCCGTCCATGCCGGGCATCTGCACGTCGAGCAGGGCCAGGGCGAAGTCGTTGCGCAGCAGCAGTTCCAGCGCCTCGAAACCCGATGCGGCGGTGACCAGTTCCACGCCCACCTGGTCCAGCGCGGCTTCGAGCGCGACGAGGTTCTCGGGGACGTCGTCCACGGCCAGTATCCTGATCGGCGAGCCTGCCCTGGTTACGCTATCGGACAAGGGCTGCGTCCTCGGGTGATGGGTGCCGTGATGGGTGCCGTGATGGCCGAGGGGAAGACTCCCTCGCGGCGGGGCCATGGGCGGATGGGAGCAAGACGGGGGAAACATCGTCACTTCGAATTCGCGCGCAGTCGCCGTTATTCATCTAGCGCCATTTCATGTCTCGCGGAGGTACGCCGGGCCGGGCCGGACCGCTCCCCCAAACGCGCGCGATCCCCGGATCGGGCTTGAAAACGCTCGGGAAACGCTTCGGTTCCCGGGCGGCGAAATTGGTGCCGGGACATGGCGCGGTCACGGCCGAAGAACCCGAACGAGCTTCGCAACGGCGGAAGACCCGGAAAACTTCCTTAAGACATTGCTGGTATCCGAGCGAATTATCGAGGTATTTCCAAGAGCGAGCCGGGTTAACACATGCGCCAAGCACCCCAATTCGTCGAGCGGCTGGCCCGCGATGCATCCGGCAACGTCCTGCCGATCGCGGCCATCGGCTTGCTCGTGGGAGCCGTCATCATCGGCTCCGCGGTGGACCTGGGCCGCAACTACCTCGCCAAGGAGCAGCTCCAGGCGGCCTGCGACGCCGGCGTTCTGGCCGGGCGGCGCACGATCACCAGCAATGGCTTCGACACCGCGTCGAAGAACGCCGCGAAAGCCTATTTCCTTACCAACTACAACGACAACGCGCAAAGCACGCGCTCGACCCAGTTCACCACGGCTTCGGACGACAACGGCAACACCATCACCGCCACGGCGTCTACGGTGCTCGACACGCTGCTGATGCGCATCTTCGGCAAAAACAGCTTCACGATCACGGTGACGTGCGGAAGCTCGATGGGCGTGGGCAATGCCGACATCATGATGGTGCTCGACACCACCGGCTCGATGTCCAGTTCGCTCGGCACCACCACGCGCATCGCGGCGCTGCGCACGGCGATGAAGAACTTCTACACGACGATGGCGAATGCCACCACCGGCACCAACGCCCGCGTGCGCTTCGGCTTCGTGCCCTACAGCTCGACGGTGAACGTCGGCCGCCTGGTGAAGAACCTGAACCCGGCCTACCTGGCGGACAAGCAGACCTACCAGTCGCGCCAGCCGTTCTTCCTGGACTACAGCAAGCAGTCGAAGACCAACTCGTCGACCAGCTACGGCACCGAAAGCCTGTCCTCGTCCAGCCAGGTCGGCAGCAGCTACAGCACCCAGACCGACTGCACGAAGGCACTGCCTGCCAGCGATGCGGACTATTCCGATTCGGGTACGGCCACGAGTGTATCGACCACCCCCACCACCGGCGGCGTCGGCAGCACCTCGGGAACGTCCACGAAGACCATCACGCAAAGCCAGCAGAAGAAGGTCTACCAGTGCATCTCCTCCGGTTCGGGTAGCAGCAAGAAGTACTACGTCTATAAGTACACCTACACGCGCTCGAAGATCACGACGGAAACGTACTCGGTTCCCTACAGCAACGTGCCCACGTCCAATTCGACGTTCGACCACTGGGAGTACAAGCCGGTCGAGTTCGATACCAGCACGTTCAAGACCTTCTCGGCCGCGACCACCTATACCGGCAGCCAGGGCGCTGCGGTGTCCTCGACCTGGGCGGGATGCATCGAGGAGCGCGCCACCAAGGCGGTGTCGAGCTTCAGCTACTCCTCGCTGACCGGCATGTCGCCGTCTGGCGCGCTGGACATCGACATCGATTCCGCGCCGGGTACGGACAACACCACCAAGTGGAAGCCGATGTGGACGCAGGTCGCCTACACCCGCGCCGGCTCCTCCACCAACACGTTCAACACCGCGACCAGCACGACCGGCGCCGCGGTGACCGAATATTGCCCGAAGGCGGCGCAGGGTCTCCAGGAGATGACCCAGAGCAGCTTCAATACGTATGCGGATTCGCTCGTGGCGGTGGGCGGCACCTACCTCGACATCGGCATGATCTGGGGCGGCCGCCTGCTGTCGCCCGACGGTATCTTCGGCTCGCTCGTGAACGAGGAGCCCGCCAACGGCGGCGAAGTGGCCCGGCACATCATCTTCATGACCGACGGCGAAATGGATACCGCCTATTACGTGCAGTCCGCATGGGGCATCGAATATTTCGACCGCCGCGTCACCACGGACGGTTCGACCGGCGACGATGCGCGCCACACCTCCCGCTTCCTGGCGACTTGCGAGGCGATCAAGGACAAGGGCATCCGCGTCTGGGTGGTCGCCTTCACGTCCTCGCTGAGCACCGACCTCAAGACCTGCGCGTCGGACAGCAGCTCCTACACCGCCAACAGCGCCACCGAACTCAACACCGCGTTCCAGGAGATCGCCAAGCAAGTGGGCGAGTTGAGGGTCGTTCAGTGACGCTAGGCGCCGGGCCCCGTTGGCTGTTGCGCTGGCCGTCGCGTCGACCGGCGCGCCTGCGGGCGCTGCTGCGGCATTGCCGGACCGACCGGCGCGGCGCCACCGCGATCGAGTTCGCGGTCTCGGCGCCGGTCCTCATCATCCTGCTGATGGGCATCTACGACATGGGCCACATGGCCTACCTCAATGCCGTGCTGCACGGCGCGGTCAACCAGGTCGCGCGCGCGGACACGCTCGAGGTGGCGGATACCACGAAGGCCGACGCCTACGTGACCGACCTCGTCAAGGGCGTCGCGCCGGGTGCCACCGTGGTCACCAAGCGCGTCAGCTACTACGACTTCGCCGACGTCAAGCGTCCGGAATCGTGGAACGACAAGAACAGCAACGGCACTTGCGACAATTCGGAAACCTACACCGACGAGAACAAGAACGGCAAATGGGACACCGACGTCGGCACCAGCGACAACGGCGGCGCCAGCGACGTCACGCTCTATACCGTGACGGTGACGTATACGCCGGTCTTCGTGATCCCGTTCATGAGCAAGGCGAAGAACGCCCGCACCCTGACCGCGAGTGCGGTCAAGATGAACCAGCCTTACGCACTCCAGGAAAAGTACGGCTCCGCGGTGGGGACCTGCACATGAGACTGCGCCTTCGCTCCGTGCGGGTGCCTGCGCGCCTCGCCTCGCTGGCCGGGCGGCTGGGCCGGGATCGTCGCGGCGTCTCGTTCCTCGAGTTCGCGCTGATCCTGCCGATCCTCATCACCATGGGCTTCTACGGGACCGAACTGGCTTACATGGCCACGGTGAACATGCAGATCGGCCAGATCGCCTCCTCGGTGGCCGACAACGCCTCGCGCATCGGCCAGACCAACAACAGCGCGGTGACCCCCACGGTGACCCAGACGCAGATCAATTCGGTCATGAAAGGCGGATTGCTCGAGGGATCGGGCTTCAATTTCGAGGCCAACGGGCGGATCATCCTGTCCAGCCTGGAAGTGGATTCGTCCACCAACCGCCAGTACATCCACTGGCAGCGCTGCAGCGGCAGCCTCAAGGCCAATTCGAAGTACGGCAAGACCGGCGCCGGGCTGACGGGCACGACGCTGGCCGGCATGGGCAACCCGCTGATTACCGCGGTGAGCGGTTCGGCGGTGATGTACGTCGAGGTCTACTATACCTACCAGCCGCTGTTCGGCACGATGTTCGTGGGTAAGCCCAGCTTCCACCGCGAGGCCGCCTACATCATCCGCGACGACCGCAACCTGACACCGGGCATCACCCCCAGCAACACCGACACCAGCTGCTCCTGAATTGATCCCCGTCGTCCCGGACTGATCCGGGACCATGGGCAATGCCGCGCGACCTCGCCGCGGGGCGCGGCCAGGACGCGCTACCGCGTCAGGCCTGACCCCCGCGCCCGGGATGCGTGCCTACCGGGCCGGCTCCAGCCTCATCGCCATGCCGCCGCCGGGGGCCAGCCACACGTCCATCGTATCGCCCTTGCCCAGGGTACGGGTCTCGTAGGCGATCTTGTGCCGGGCATCGGTGAGGTAGGTGGCGCCTTCGCCGTCCTTCCACACGCTGGCCTTGTAGCGCTTGCCGGGCTCGAGGAAGTCGAACTTCACCGTGACGGTGCGCGCTGTCGCGTCGTTGACGCCGCCCACGAACCAGCGCTGCGAATTGCGGTCCTTGCGTGCGAAGATCGCGTAGTCGCCCACTTCGCCGGCGACGAGGTGGCTCTCCGACCAGTCGGTGGGGACGCTCTCGATGAAGTCCATCTCGCGCGGGTACTTGTCGAGCTGTTCGATGAAGTCCGCCGCCATCTGGATCGGCGAGTAGATCGCGAGATACAGGCCCAGTTGCTTGGCGAGCGTCGAGGCCAGCGGGCCGTTCGCACCTTCGAGGCTGAGGACCCCGGGGGTGAAGTCCATCGGGCCCGACAGCATGCGGGTGTAGACCAGCGTCGGCTCGTGCTCGGGCCCGTTGGCGAACGTACCCCAGGCGTTGTATTCCATGCCGCGCGCGCCTTCGCGCGAGACCCAGTTGGGGTAGGTGCGGCGCAGGCCGGTGTCCTTGACCGGCTCGTGCGCGTCGATCGCGATATGGTGGCGCGCGGCGGCCTCGACCACGGCGAGGTGGTGTTCGACCTGGCGCTGGCCGTCGTGCCACTCCATGCGCGGCGGGCCGACGGGCGCCCCCGGCTTGTCGGTATCGGCGATGATCCCGCCGCCGTCGGCGACGTAGCCGGTCTTCACCACGTCCACGCCCAGCTTCTGGTAGAGGGCAAAACCGTCTTCCATGTGGGCTTCGTAGTTGGCGATGTTGCCGCCGGTCTCGTGATGGCCGATCAGCCGCACGCCTTTCTTCGCGGCGTATTTCGTCACCGCCTCGATATCGAAATCGGGCGTGGCCTGGGTGAAGCTGAAAGCGTCGCCATGGCCGAACCAGTCGCCGTTCCACCCCTTGTTCCAGCCTTCAACGAGTACGCCGCGGAAGTGATGCTGCGCAGCATAGTCGATGTATTGTTTTGCCCGCTCGGTAGTGGCCCCGTGCCTGGGGCCTTCGGCCCAGGTCCAGTCGTTGCGGATCATGCCCCACCAGATACCGATGTAGCGCGCCGGCTTGACCCAGCTGACGTCGCCCAGCTTGTTGGGTTCGTTGAGGTTGAGTTCCAGGTCGTTCTCGACGAGGCCCGCCGCGTCGTCGGCGATGCGCACCGTGCGCCAGGGCGTGGCGAAGGGCAGGTCGCGCACGACCCGGGCTCCGCGCGAGGAAGGCGAGAGGGTGGTGCGGAATTTCTGGCCGTCGGCGCGCTTGAACCAGTAGCCGGCGTAATCGACCAGCGCGGCTTCGTGGAAGGCGAGGTGGGTGCCGTCCTCGAGCTTCATGGTGATGGGCGTGTGGGCGGTGGCTACGGCGTCGATCGGGGTCTGCTGGTAGACCTGCTCGTAGCGGTTCCACTCGCCACCCGGAATCCACCAGGCGGTGCCCTTGGGCACGATATCGAACTCGGTGGTCTCGTCGGCGATCTTCATCGTCTCGAGGCCGGGTTGCTCGGGAATTTCGTAACGGAATCCCACGCCGTTGTCGAACAGGCGGAAGGTCACGTTCATCCGCCGCTGGCCGTACGTCGCGCCCTGCCGGAAGCGGACGGTGACCTGGTTGTACTGGTCCTTCACGAAGCGGCGCTCGCCCCAGGGCTGTTCCCAGGTGTCGTCGCCTTTGGCGGTGGCGCTGCTTTCGATCGTGAAGCCGCGCACCATGTTGAGACCATCGGTGAGGACGAAGCCCAGCTTGCTCGGCGCGATCAGCAGCTTGCCCTTGCGCGAGAGAGACCATGTCGGGCGGCTGTCGTTATCGGTGCTGACGGTAAGGACGATGCTGCCGTCTGGCGAAGTCGCGGTGACTTCGGGGCGCGGGGCTTCCTGCGCCGGCGCCGGGGTGGAAAGCGCGATACCAGCAAGCCCGATGCCGATAGGCGCCAGCAGGTTGAGCGGCTTCATGCCGTTTCTCCTTCGATGATCCAAAGACCGCCCCATGCGGGCAGCGAGCCGGGTTCGGCTTGATTGACGGCGGCGAGTACGCGGCCGCCTGCGGGAATTTCGCCGGGCCAAGCCGCAGCATTCGTGCCCATGTTGAACACCGCGAGCAGGCTGGTCGAGGACTTGGCGCCTCCCAGCCTTCGGCGCAGCACGAGGCGCGTCTCGTCGGCGAGGAGCACGTCGCACGAACCCCGGCGCAGGGCTGCGCTGCCGGCGCGCAGGCGCAGCAATTCGCGAGTGAGGTTGAGGAGCGAGGCGGGGTCGGCTTCCTGCCGGTCCACCGCGCGTTCGAGGTTGTGCGCGCTCAGCGGCAGCCACGGCCCCACGCCGCTAGAGGCGGACGTGAAGCCGCCGTGCTCGTCCTGCGCCATCCACGGCAGCGGGGTGCGCACGCCGTCACGCGAGAGAGTGAGCGGCCAGTTGGCGATGGCTTCAGGGTCGCGCAGTTGCTCGAAGGGGATTTCGTCCTGCAGCAAACCCAGTTCCTCGCCCTGGAACAGGATCGGATTGCCGCGCAGCGAAAGCAGCAGCATCGTCTTCATCCGCGCGAAGGCGTCGATGTCCTCGGGCGCGCACCAGCGGGAGAGGGCGCGCGGAGCGTCGTGGTTCTCGAAGGCCCAGCTTGGCCAGCCCGTGCCGGGTTCGTCGGGCCAGAAGTCGAGCGCCGCCGCGATACGCCTGGGAGTCAGGTTCTCGGCATAGAGGAAGTCGAAGCCGTAGGCGCTGTCGAGCCGGGCGGGCCCCTGGGTGAAGGCCTTCATCTCGATCCCGGAATTGAGGCCACCGACTTCCGCCAGCGAATAGGTGTCCGGGTAGCTGGCTATGAGGGCCTGCAGGCGCTCGATGAAGGCGACGATGTCCGGGTGCGACTGGTTGTGTACCTGGAGCTGGAAATCGTAGGGCCGCGTGCGCACCGCGCCGTCATCGGGCGCGGGCGGATTGTCGCGCAGCAATGGGTCGTGCATCGAGTGGTTGAGCGCGTCGATGCGGAAGCCCGAGACGCCGCGATCGAGCCAGAACTGCGCCACGTCCAGAAGCGCCTGCTGCACGTCCGGGTGGTGGCAGTTGAGTTGCGGCTGCGAGACCAGGAAGTTGTGCATGTAATATTGCCCGCGCCGCGCATCCCAGCGCCAGGCGGGGCCGCCGAAGATCGACTGCCAGTTGTTGGGCGGCGTGCCGTCCTGCCTGGGATCGGCCCAGACGTACCAGTCGGCGCGCGCATTGTCGCGGCTGGAGCGGCTTTGCGCGAACCACGGGTGCAGGTCCGAGGTATGGGCGTAGACCTGGTCGACGATGACTTTCAGGCCGAGGCCCTTGGCCCTGGCGATCAGGGCATCGAAGTCCTCCAGCGTGCCGAACATCGGATCGACCGCACAGTAATCGGAAATGTCGTATCCGAAGTCGGCCATGGGCGACTTGTAGAACGGCGAGATCCAGATCGCATCGACGCCCAGGCGCGCGACGTGGTCGAGGCGGGCGGTGATGCCAGGCAGGTCGCCGATGCCGTCGCCGTTCGAATCGGCGAAGCTGCGCGGGTAAATCTGGTAGATCGCCGCGCCGCGCCACCAGGGGGCGATTGCGGCGGAGGAGTCGAGCTGGGTCATCGCATTCCTGGGGGGTGAGGAGGGCCGAAAGGGACGGTGCGTTCAGGGCCTGGCCGTGCAGACCGCGAAGCCCAGGGGCGGGAGACTGACCGTGACGCTGCCGGGCGCGCTGGCGGTGGCAGCGCAGGTCGCGCCTACCAAGGTGGTGAAGCCGAGCGAGGCGGTGGCTACTTCCACTTGTGCCGAGACCGGCTGGGTGGAAGTGTTGAAGACCAGCAGCACTTCGCGTCCGTCCTGGGGATCGAAGCGCGAGACGGCGAAGAGGCCCGGCTGGTCGGACGCGGCGCGCAGCACGGTCGTGCCCGAAGTCAGCGCCGGCGTGCCGCGCCGCAGTTTCGCGAGGGCGGAAATGAACTGGTATAGCGGGTGCGTCTCGTCGAAGTTCGCCTGCGCGGTCGTGGCCGTGGTGCCTACCAAGGTTTCCGCGTTGTAGATCGCGGTCTTCGAGGCGAACATGTCCTGCCGCGCCAACTGGTCGTTGCCTTCGCCGACGAAGCCCTGTTCGTCGCCCGAATAGATCGTCGGCACGCCGCGCAAGGTCAGCAGCAGGGCATGGGCCAGCTTGTCGCGGGCGAGCAGCTCGTCGGCGCCGATGCCCGGCCTTGCCTGCCTGATGAACATCGCGATCCGCCCGGCGTCGTGATTGCCCAGGAATGTGGGCAGTTGCATCGCCGCGGCCTTGCCCCCTTGATACAGCACGTCATCGTCGACCATGCGGGCAAGGTCGGTGGTGTCGCCCTTGCTGCTGGCGGTGATGGCGGCCTGCATGAACCCGAAGTCGAGCACGGCGGGGAGGCCCGAATTGCGTGTCCACGAAGCGAGCAGGGCAGGATCATAGACCTCGCCGGTGGTGACTTCGCCGAAGATGTGGAAATTGGGGATGCCCCTGGCCTTGGCGCGGGCCTGCATGGCAGGCACGAACGAGCGCCAGAACGCGGCGTCGACGTGCTTGGCGGTGTCGATGCGGAAGCCGTCCACGCCGAAGCGGTCGATCCAGTCGCCGTAGATCGCGATCATGCCGGCGATCACGCGCGGGTCCTCGGTGGCGAGATCGTCGAGGCCGACGAAATCCCCATACTGCGCGCTTTCGCCCTTCCAGTCGGTGTTGCCGCGGTTGTGGTAGTGGATGGGATCGTTGAGCCAGGCGGGCACTTTCACCCTGGCTTCGCCCTTGGGGACCACGGGAGTGTAGGCGAAGCTGGGGGCGGTCAGCTTGGCCCAGTTTTCGACCGTTGCCACGCTATCCCCCGCGAAGCCGGGGTTGATCGCCGGGCCCTTGACGCCGCCGCGCGCGGAAAAGGGGTAGTCCGCCTTCGAGCGGTACGGATAGCCCTGGGCCGCGCCTTCCCTGTACAGGATCACGTCGGCGGTGTGGTTGACGATGATGTCCATGTAGACCTTCATCCCCCGCGCATGGGCGGCGTCGACGAGCGCCTTGAACTCGGCATCGGTGCCAAGGTGCGGGTCGACCCGGGTGAAGTCGGTGATCCAGTAGCCATGGTAGCCGGCGCTTTCCTGGCCCTTGGGCCCCTGGACGGGCTTGTTCCGGAAGATCGGGCCGACCCAGATCGCGCTGGCGCCCAGGTTTGCGATGTAGTCGAGGCGCTGCGTCAGACCCTTGAGGTCGCCGCCGTGGTAGAAGGCCTTGTCGGCGGGGTCGAAGCCAGTCTGCAGCTTGCCGCCCTTGAGGCCGCCCTCGTCGTTGCCGGGGTCGCCGTTCTCGAAACGGTCGGGCAGGGCGAAGTAGATCACTTCCTGCTCGGGCGTGCGCGCGCGCATGTCTTCCACCGGGCCGGCCATGGCGCCTCCGTGGGACAGCGCCAGCGTCATGGCGGCAAGCGAGGGGATCATGCGGTTCATCGGTCGGTCTCCGAACACGGGTTCGAGTAAGGGCGCCAGCCCCGAAAATCGTTGGTCACGTCGGCCGCTTTCCCGTCACCCTGAACGTGTTTCAGGGGCCATTGTGCCGCAGTCGCCCGGCCGCTGCGTCGCAGGCCGAGGGGGCCGCCGGCGGTACTGCGCTCCGACCTGAAATGCCCCATGGCCCCTGAAGCACGTTCAGAGTGACGATGACTTGGGGGCAAGGCCGGGTGCGGAGACATGCCGAGGCGATTGTCCTGCTTTTCGAGGAAGATACTAGGCGGAACCGGGAAGGGAGGGTGACATCCCCGGTTCCGCCCGTGTGGCGCGTCAGGTGAGGAGGAGGTTCTCCTGTCGCGCCGGGGGGCTCAGAATTCGACGGAGCCGGATGGGCTTAGAACTTATAAGTGAACCCGGCCAGGAAACGGCGCCCATAAGTCTGGTAGTCGATCACTTCGCGGTTATCGCCGGGGTTGGTGGTGACGAACGGCGCGTCGGTCAGGTTCTGGCCCTGCACGTAGAGCGACAGGCCTTCCAGTGCGCTGCCGGGCTGGAAGTCGTAGCCGATCTGCGCGTCGATGATCGTCTCGGCGGCGGCGCGGCGACGCACGCGGTTGGCCGCGAAGCCCGAGACTTCGCCGATGAAGGTCGAACGGTAGCGCACCGACCCGCGGGCGTTGAAGCCGGCCTTCTCGAAGTAGGCGGTGCCGTTGGCGACCCACTTGGAATAGCCCGGCAGGTCGCTGGAGCTTTCACCCGGCGTCGGCTGGATCTTGGTCTTGGTATAGGCCACCGACCCGGTCACGCCGAAGCCTTCCAATGCCGAAACGAACGCGTCGAAGGGCAGCGTGGTCGCCAGTTCGACGCCGTAGAGCTTGCCGCCCTTGCCGTTGATCGGCACGTTGATGACGGCCGTGTCGGAGATCGGGATGCCGTTGCCCGGAGGCTGGAGCGCGAGGCTGTCGGTAGGGACCACGAGGTCTTGGTTGTAGATGTAGCTTTTCAGCTCCTTCCAGTAGAACTGCGCGGCGATGTAGCCCTTGCCGGCGAAGTACTTCTCGAACGTGAGGTCGAGCGCGTTGGCGCGCCACGGGCGCAAGTCGGGATTGCCCGATTTGCCCGTTACCGCAGCTACTTCCGAACCGTCGGGCAGGGCGACGAAGCTGTATTCGAAGCTTTCGGAGGCGCGCATGTCGTCGAGGCGCGGGCGGATGATCTCGCGCGCGGCGGCGAAGCGGATCACGAACTCGCCGGGGAAGCGCAGCGACAGGTTGAGGCTGGGCAGCACGTCGAGGTAGTCGGTGCTTTCGTTGCGCAGCAGCGTGCCGACGTTGGCCGAGCCGTTGGGGTTCGTCGGCGGGTCGAGCAGCACGGCGGTCGCCCCGCGCGAGTTCTGGTCGGTCCAGTTCGCCTGCACGCCGAAGTTGCCGGTCAGGTGGGCCGAACCGATGTCGGCATCGATGTTGCCCTGGACGTAGCCGGTCATGATCCGCTCGCGGATGGCGTAGCTCTTGACCACCACGTCGCCATAGGGGTTGGCGACCAGGTTGTAGATGCCGTCACGCACCATCGCCAGCGGATCGTAGCTGATGACCTGGCCGAGGCCGAGGTACTTGAGGTCGCTGGTGCCGCGGCGGTATTCCTCGGGCACGACGAGGCTGGTCAGGCCGTCGGTATTGGCGGCGAGGCCCAGGAAGTATTCCTCGGGCACCAGCGTCTTGGAGCGGTTGGTGTAGTTCCACCCGGCCTGGACCGAGTGCAGCGGCCCCGCCTCGAACTCGCGCTCGACCTCGACGCGGAACTGCCAGAGTTCGTCCTTGATCCTGCGGTCGTTGTAGTAGCCGTCCTGGCCGTTGAGGATGGCGGTGCCGTCGGGCGCGATCTGGGTGCCGCCCCAGCCTTGCGGGCTGGTAAGCTGGATCAGGTCGTAGTTGCCGTAGTCCAGCCCGTGGGTGAAGCTGGTGCCCTTGGTGCCGCTGGCGAAGCCGATCGTGTCGGTGGCGCCGATGGTGTTGCGGCCCGTGCCCGCGGTGGTCTCGACGTTCAGTTCGTTGCGGTCGGTCTTGGAATAGCTGGCGTCGAAGAAGGCGTTCCAGCCGTCGTCGCCTTCCCACTTGGTGTTCCAGCCGAACGAATAGAGCTTGGCGTGGCGCTGGAACACGTCGTTGCGCACGACGCCCTTGACGCCAGAGAAACTGCCGGCCGTGACGAAACCGTCCTCCACGGTGGCGCCCGGGTTCAGCGAGGCGGTGTCGGGGTCCCAGAACAGCGGCAGCTCGATGCCGCGCTTGATCTGGTCGTCCTTGAAGTTGGAATAGAACGCGTCGATCGTCGTGGTCAGCTCGGGAACCGGGCGCCATTCGAGCGTGCCGTTGAAGCCCAGGCGCTTGAGCTTGGTCGAGGTGACGTAGGACTTCGAGCCGCCGATCACGTTGTCGCCATCCGCGGTTTCGGGATAGCCCCAGGAGTTGAACTCCTGGATCTGGTAGGGCTCGTTGGTGTAGCTGGCGCCCAGCGCGATGCCGAGAGTGTCGTTGGCGAACTGGTCGACGTACATCGCGTTGACGCGGTAGCCCTTGTCGGTCGATCCGGCGTTGAGCTTGCCGAGGTCCGCGTAGGAACCGCGCGCACCGACGGTGACGATGCGCTTGCCCGCCTCGAGCGGGCGGATCGTGCGCATGTCGACCGTGCCCGAGAGGCCCTGGCCGACCAGGCTCGCCATCGGCGTCTTGTAGACGTTGACGGCGCTGACGACTTCGGACGGATACTGGTCGTATTCGACCGCGCGGTTGTCGCCGGTGGAGGTCTGCTCGCGCCCGTTGAGCAGCGTCGTCGAGAAGTCGGGCGCGAAGCCGCGGATGGCGATGGCGTTGGACCGGCCGGAGACGCGCTGCGAAGTCAGGCCCGGCAGGCGCGCGATCGATTCCGCGATCGAGGCGTCGGGCAGCTTGCCGATGTCCTCGGCCGAGACCGATTCCACGATCTGCTCGGCGGTGCGCTTCTGGTTGATCGCGTTCTGGAGACTGGCACGAAAGCCGGTGACGACGATGGTGCTCGCGTCGCCGGCGGTCTCGTCCGCAGCCGGTGCCGCGCTCTCTTGTGCGCGTGCTGCACCCGGCAGGGCGGCGGCGACGAGTGCGGCGGCGATGGCCATGCAGGACGACGTCCCGATGGCGGAAATCTCATTGCGAAGCGGCATTTCCCTGTCCTCTCCCTGTCCCGGCCGAACGAATGCGAACCGGCGACTGGCTATCCCCCGATGGGCCCGCACATTGCTGCCGCGACTCCATCGACCCCCTTTGCTTAAGGTGGGACTGCGACATGCATAATAGGGCATACGTATACGCAGATGCGGGCACGCGACGCGCGTTGCTTCTTTGCAACGCTGTAGATTCCGCTAAAGTGCTGCGATATCGGGGGACGGGGAGGCGTTGTGTTGCTTTGTCGCAGCGCAACATTGTCTGCAAAGAGATAGAGCGATGGGACGCAAGGCCAGCAATCGACCGACCAGTTTCGACATCGCCTACCGCGCCGGTGTCTCTCAGCCGACGGTCAGCCGGGCGTTGCGCGGGGCCAAATCGGTCAGTGTCGAGACTCGCGAGCGGATCGAGGCGATCGCCCGCGAACTCAACTATTCGGTCGACAAGAACGCCTCGTCATTGCGCTCGCAGCGCTCGAACACCATCGCCCTGCTGTTCTTCGAGGAGCAGTCTCCCGACGATTCCAAGATCAACCCCTTCTTCCTCGCCATGCTTGGCGCGATCACGCGCAGTTGTGCGCAGCGCGGGCTGGACCTGCTGATCTCGTTCCAGAAGCTGGAGGACGACTGGCACGTCCGCTACCAGGACAGCCATCGCGCCGACGGACTGATCCTGCTCGGCTACGGCGACTACAAGCTCTACGAAAGCCGTCTGCGCCAGCTTGTCGGGCAGGGCACCCACTTCGTGCGCTGGGGCAGCGTGGACGAAGGCAACATCGGCGCCACCGTGGGTTCCGACAACGTCGGTGCGGGGCGCATGGCGGGCGAGCACCTGCTGGGCCTCGGACGCCGCTGCGTGGCATTCCTGGGTCAGGCGGACGAGCACTATCCCGAGTTCGCCGATCGCTACCGCGGCCTGTGCGAAGCGCTGCAGGCGGCCGGCATCGCGCCCGACCCGCGCCTGCAGCGCGACGCGGTGAACCTCGAGGACATGGGCTTTGCGGCGATGCGCACGCTGATCGCGCAGGGCGTCGGTTTCGACGCGGTGTTCGCGGCGAGCGACACGATCGCGGTGGGCGCCATGCGCGCGCTGGACGAGGCGGGGCTCTCGGTTCCCGGCGATGTCGCGGTGATGGGCTTCGACGACCTCCCCGCCGCCAGCATCACCAACCCGCCGCTCACCACGATCATGCAGGACCTCAAGCGTGCCGGGGAAGTGCTGGTCGATACCCTCGCCGCGCAGATCGAGGACCGCGCGGTGCCGGCCGGCACGCTCGCAGCAAAGCTGGTCGTGCGGCGCAGCACGACGGGCTAGTTTGTGTCGTCCCGGGCTCGATCCGGGACCGTGGCAACCCTTGAGGCGATAGCTGGCGACGGCCCTCACGCATTCGTATGCGTATTGCCGCAGGCCACGCGCCATGCCACGCCCGCCTTCTCACGCGGCGCCAAGTCCGCGAGGATCGGGAAGGAACGCGATGGACGCCATGACCAGCCACGAAAAGCCCCGGCAGGGCTGGGCGGGCCTGTGGAACATCAGCTTCGGCTTCTTCGGCATCCAGATCGGCTTCGCCTTGCAGAACGCCAACATGAGCCGCGTCTTCCAGTCGCTCGGCTCGGGGATCGACGACTTGCCCGCGCTTTGGGTCGCGGCGCCGCTGACGGGGCTGCTGGTGCAACCGATCGTCGGGCACATGTCCGACCGCACCTGGCTCGGACGGCTGGGCCGGCGGCGGCCTTACTTCCTCGCCGGCGCGGTGCTGGCGACGGTGGCGTTGCTGGCGATGCCCGAAAGCGCCGGATCGGGGTCGGGCCTGCTCATGGCGGCGATGTTGCTGTGGATGCTGGACGCCAGCCTCAACGTCTCGATGGAGCCGTTCCGCGCCTTCGTCGGCGACATGCTGCACCGCGACCAGCACACCGCCGGCTACGGCGTCCAGACCGCCTTCATCGGCACCGGCGCGGTAGTCGGCTCGCTGTTTCCCTATGCGCTTGAGCATTTCGGCGTCTCGAATGCGGCGGCGGCGGGCGGCATTCCCGATACCGTTCGCTACAGCTTCTGGGCCGGAGGGCTGGCGCTGCTGGCGGCGGTCCTGTGGACCGTCCTGACCACGCGTGAGTATTCGCCGCAGGAACAGGCCGCGTTCGGGGAAAGCCAGGCCGAAGACGGCACGGCCACTGCATCGGCGCTGGCGGCGCGCAGCATGCTGGGCGGACTGGCGTGGATCGCGGCCGGATCGGTCGTGGCGCTGCTGGTGCGCGGATGGGCGCTGGAAAAGGAAGTCTACCTGCTGGCCGGCCTTCTGGCGGGCTACGGCGCGGCGACGATGCTGGCGATCCGGCTGGCGAGGGCCGGGCGCAGCGCCTCGATGCTGGCCGGTATCGTCGGTGACTTCGCAGGGATGCCGCCGTTGATGAAGCGGCTGGCTTTCGTGCAGTTCTTCAGCTGGTCGGCGCTGTTCATCATGTGGATCAACACCACGCCGGTGGTGGCGCAGTATCACTTCGGCTCGGCCGACCCGGCGAGCGCGGTGTACCAGGAGGCGGGGAACTGGGTGGGCGTGCTGTTCTCGGTCTACAACGGCGTCGCGGCGGTGGCGGCGCTGGCGCTGCTGCCGGCGCTGTCCGCACGGCTGGGCAAGGCGAAGACCCATGCCCTGTGCCTCGTCGCGGGCGCGGCGGGCTTCGCCGGGTTCCTCGTTCTGCGCGATCCCCACGCGCTGCTGGCGTGCGAGATCGGCATCGGCATCGCCTGGGCCTCGATCCTCGCCATGCCCTACGCCATCCTGGCGAGCAGCCTGCCGCAGGCGAAGCTGGGCATCTACATGGGGCTGTTCAACGTCTTCGTGGTCTTGCCGCAACTGCTGGTGGCGACGGTCATGGGTTCGATCATGAAGGCCTTCTTCCCCGGAGAGCCGATCTGGACGATGGCCTTTGCCGCCGGCACGCTGCTGGTCGCGGCGGCTGCCTCCCTGCGGATCGGCAAGGCGACGTAGAACAAGACGTTTCCGCCTCGACTGACACGAAGATGCGATCCAATACGATGGCGATACGATCAGTACGAAAGCGCCGCAGCGTCCGTTCCGGCGGCGCCGGCCCCTACGCCACGCCCAGGCTGCGCCTCACGTAGTCCTCGAACCGCCCGGGCTCGCGACCGAGCAGCCAGCGCAGGGTGTTCGCATTGCCCCGCCCACCATTGCGCGCCTGCCACGCATTGAGGCGGCCCAGGGCGCCGACGACGTAGGCATAGCCCGGCCCGGCCGCTTCCAGCCCGGCGAGCAGTTGCGCTGCCGACATCTCGCCCGCCGCCACCGGGGTGCCGCTGACCGTCGCGATCAGCGCGGCGATCTCGGCGGTGCCCAGGGCCTCGTCGCTGGCGATGTCGTAGCTGGCGAGGGCATGGCCGTCCTCGAACGTGACTTTCGCCAGCACTTCGGCGAGGTCGGAGAGGTCGACATGGCCCAGCCGCGTCGCGAGCGGGAACGGCAGTTCCAGTGCCCCGGCGTCGAGTGCGGCAGCGACGTCGATGTTCTGCATGAAGCTTTGCGGGCGCAGCACCGTCCATTCCAGGCCGGATTCGGCAAGGTAGCCCTCGACCGCCAGCTTGGCGGCATTGCCGGGCACGCTGCTCGCCTGGGCATGGAGCGCCGAGACGTAGACGAAGCGCTTCACCCCGGCGGCGACGGCCGCGTCGATCATGCCCGTGCCCATCGCGGCCTCGCGCGGGTGGAAGGCGGGGGCGTAGTGGATCACCGTATCGATGTCCTCGACCGCGAGCGCGCGGTCGGCGGGGTTCTCGAGGTCGCCGACGAGACAGTCGATGGCATGGGATCGGGATCTGGTTCCGGTATCGGAATTGCCGGGAATGACTTCGATGGAGCGCGTGCGGCTCTTGGTTCCGGTATCGGAATTGCCGGGAATGACTTCGATGGAGCGCGTGCGGCTCTTGGTTCCGGTATCGGAATTGCCCGGGATCACCTCGATGGAGCGGGTACGGCTCTTGGTTCCGGTATCGGCGTTGCCCGGGATCACCTCGATGGAGCGGGTGCGGACCTTGGTTCCGGTGTCGGCGTTGCCCGGGATCACCTCGATGGAACGGGCGCGGTTTTCGGGATAGCGGCAGAAACCGCGGATGGCGACGTCGGCTTGCCGGCCCCGTAGCGCGTCGATGACGTGGCTTCCCGTCCGGCCCGTCGGTCCCACAACCAGAATGCGCATTGTACCCTCCGTTGATTGCGCGCGGTCTCTAAAGGCGAAGCGGCCCCGGCGGTACTGACAAGTCCCGTTAGACCGCGCGAGGCCCCCGCCTTTCGCCAAGGTTGCCGCCCTTGCCGCCCGGGTCAAGCGGCGGGTGCGGGTACCGGCACGATCCGGTCGGCCAGCCGCTCCACTTCGGCGCGATCGTGGCTGACGTAGAGGATGGGCAGGCGCAACTCGTCGCGGATGCGCTCGATCAGGGCGAGGATCTCGGCGCGGCGGTCGACGTCGACGGAGGCGAGCGGTTCGTCCATCAGCAGGAATGCCGGAGCCGACAACAGGGCCCGGCCGATCGCCACGCGCTGTGCCTCGCCGCCCGACAGCGTCGCGGGCATGCGGTCGAGCAGGGCGGCGATGCCGAGCAGCTCGAGGGTGTGGTCCCAGTCGAGACGGTGGCGTTCCGCAGCGGCCAGGCTGAAGCCGAAGCGCAGGTTTTCGCGCACGGTACGGTGGGGAAAAAGGCGCAGGTCCTGGAACACGTAGCCGCAGCGCCGGCGTTCCGGCTTGAGGTCGACGCGGGCCGCGCCATCGAACAAGGTGGTGCCGGACACGGCGATACGCCCCTCGACAGGCCGCGCGAGGCCGGCGATCGCATCGAGCAGGCTGCTCTTCCCCGCGCCTGAGGGGCCATAGAGCGCGGTCAGCCCGGGACCCGAGGTGAAGGCGTAGGAAAGCCGCAGCCCGCCGCGCTTCAGGGTGACCGCGACGTCAAACGACATGGCGGCCCTTCTGCTGTCCGCTGCGCCGCGCCAGCCACTCCGACAGCACCAGCGCGGCCACCGACAGAAGGATCGAGAGTCCGGCGAGGCGCGCGACCTGGATGTCCGATCCCGGCATTTGCAGTGCGCTGTAGATGGCGAGCGGCAACGTCTGCGTTTCGCCGGGAATGTTCGAGGCGAACGTGATCGTCGCGCCGAACTCACCGACCGAGCGGGCAAGGCCCAGTACCAGCGCGGCGAGGATGCCGTTGGCGGAAAGCGGGAGGGTTACTGCGGCGAACGTGCGCCACGGGCCGGCGCCGAGCGTCCGTGCGGCGCTCTCCAGTCGCCGATCCACGGCTTCGAGCGAGAGGCGCATGGCCCGCACCATCAACGGCAGCGCCATGACCGCCGCCGCCAGCGCGGCGCCGGTCCAGCGGAACACGAAGCCGACCCCCAGCGTGCGTTCGAGGAAGCCGCCGAGCGGCGCATTCGGGCCGAGTGCGATCAGCAGCAGCCAGCCGGTGACCACGGGAGGCAGCACCAGCGGCAGGTGCACGGCGGCGTCGAGCAGCACCTTGCCGGGAAACCGCCAGCGCGCCAGCACCCAGGCGAGCGCGAAGGCCACCGGCAGCGCCAGCACGATGGCGACGGCACTGACTTTGAGCGAGAGGATCAGCACCTCCCATTCGGCCGGCGAAAGCGTGTCCACGGGCGCGCTATTTCGTCCCGAAGCCGAACCGGCGGAACAGCGCCTTGCCCTCGGGCGAGACGAGGTAGCGGCGGAACGCGTCGGCCTCCGGATTGCGCGAGGAGGCGATCACCGCGACCGGGTAGCTGATCGGGTCGTGGCTGGCGGCAGGAAAGACGCCCACCACGCGCACGCCGGGATTGGCGCGGGCATCGGTCGCGTAGACCACCCCGAGCGGCGCGACCCCGCGGCTGACCAGCGCCAGCGCAGCACGCACGCTTTCACCCGGCGCAAGCCTGTCCCGCACCTGATCCCATACGCGCAGGTTGGTGAGGGCCTGCCGGGCATAGACGCCGGCCGGCACGCCGCCGGGATCGGCAAGCGCCAGGCGCCCGCTACCGAGCGTGCGGGCAAGCGGCATGCCTCTGGCGATCCGCAGCCGCACCGAGCTGGCGCGCGGCGCGACCAGCACCAGGGTGTTGCGCAGGAACGAGATCCGCGTTCCCTTGCGCAGCAGGCCCTTAGCCTCCACGGCATCCATCCACGGCTCGTCGGCGGACACGAACAGGTCGGCCGGCGCGCCCGACTGGATCTGGCGGGCCAGCGCGGACGACCCGGCGAAGGAAATGCGCGGGCGAGGGTGGCCCTTGGCCCTCCAGGCGTCGGCGGCGGCATTCATCAATTCCTGCAGGCTGGCAGCGGCGAGGACGAGCGGCGCCTCCCTGGTCGGCGCGGGCGCAGCCGCGATCGCCGCCGTGGGCACTGAAGGCAGCAGCATGGCGAACGCCGCCAGCAGGAAGACGATGTACTTGCGCATTCGGGACAGGTCTCCGGAGGATACTGTATCGGACAGTATATCGTGCTTCCGGGCATACAAGCCGATGCGGGCCGGGGCAAGGTTCGGAGCAGAAGGGCAGGGGGACGTGCAGCAGGTCGCGTCCTGGGCGAATTTGCGGACGGCGTTTCAGTCCTTCTGGCTGGCGCGCGGATCGGCGAGCAGGCGTGCGGCGAGCGCATCGTAGTCCGGCCCGCGCGAGGCGGCGGAGATGCCGTCCTGCAAGGCGCGGTAATGCGCAAGGACGCTTTCGCCCAGGTCGGTGAGGCGGGCACCGCTGTTGCTCGATCGTCCCGGGGCGGTGTGGACCAGCGGGCCGTCCCAGCATCGGTTCATGACGTCGACCAGCAGCCAGGCCCGGCGATAGCTCATCGTCATGGCACGTCCGGCGGCGGAGATCGAGCCGTGCTGCCGGATCGCATCGAGCAGGTCCGCCTTGCCGGGACCCATGGCGATTTCACCACCGCAATGGATCTGAATCTTGATCTTGAGACGGGGCGGCGCGGTCATCCCCGCAACCTAGAAGGGCCATCGGCTTGCGGCAAGGGAGCGGAAAAAAGCGCCGGGCGGTGGTCGAACGGGGTTTGCGAATCACTTCGACGCAGGTGCCGAACGCATCGGCCCGTACTTGTCGTAGCGGGCCTGGCCGCTTGGTTCGGAGCTTGTGTGTTGCGGTGCACAGTCCGGTCGATATGGTCCTGCTGCCTTGCAGTACAAAACCCGCGCCGATCATGCGCAACGATTGCAAAACGCTGAAATCCCGGGGCAATGGGGTATTTTGCGGTGCAAAAATCAAGCACGGCGGAACCAAGAAATATTCTCCGCAACAGAAATAAAATTACGTTAAAATTTATGATAGTTTCACATTGCGTCCAGAGATTAAAATCATGTGAGGCATTCGGGATATTCTGGAATAATATGTCAGTTTCTGTTATATGTTCGACAGCAAACAGATTGGGACGTGACGCCAACAGGTGAACGTCGTGGGATAGATCAGGACGGCGCAGGCGCAGAAGCGCTTGCGAAACGTCTCGGCCATTGAGGATGAAACATGAAGGTCGCCGAGGAAAATATTATCCGTTTCGAACGTTTTTCGGACACGCGCAAGTTCTCCGCGCGGCTTCCTGCGGGGATGGTCTACGCCGCCCAGCGCATGGGAAGCAGCGAGGAAGAGCATGACGGTCGCGGCCTGATTGTCGCGATCCTGCTCTGCATGGCCTGCTGGGCCGCACTGGGATACTTCCTGCTGGCCTGACGGTCGCAGGCGGGTTCATTTCGGACGGAGCCGCGCGCCTTGGCGCGATGTCTCGTCCCACGCGCCGTCGATCGCTCCGCAAGGTGCATCGACAGCGACCTGAGGCGGCCTTGCGGCCGCCTTTTTCTTGTCCGGCCTCGTTCTCGTCCTCGCCGGCCAAGCGCGCTCCGCCACCGCGCGCCTTGTCCCCCTTGCGAAATCCTTGCGCCGATCGTCCGTGACGGGATAGGCAGGCGCCGCCGCCATCGGGCAACCGGAGGGCCTGGCGAGTGATCTGGCAAGAGACCTGGACAAGCACATGAACGATCGTGTCCTGCCCCTGGAGGGGGTCCACAATTTCCGTGACGCGGGCGGCTATGTGCTGTCCGGAGGCGGGCGGATGAAGCGGGCGGCGGTGTGGCGGTCGGGCCAGCACCACGGAGCGAGCGATGCGGACCTCGCGCGGATCGCCGACCTCGCCCTGGCGTCCGTGTTCGACCTGCGGACCTCGAAGGAGCGCGATGCGCACCCTTGTCGCCGCCCGCAACCCTTTGCCGCGCAAGTGTTTCTCGCAGCGGACCCGCAAGTACGGCTGGCCCCGCACGTCGCGGCCGCGCAAGGCGTGCGCCAGCGCACCCCGGCAACCATGCGCGAGAGCCTGATGCGCATCTACGGCACGATCGCCTTCCGCCCCGAACTTCAGGCGATGGTGCGCGACTGGTTCGATCGCCTTGCCCAGGGCGATGGGCCAAGCCTCGTCAATTGCATGGCCGGCAAGGACCGTACTGGAATCGCGGTCGCGATGCTGCATGCCGCGCTCGGCGTCCACCGCGACGACATCATGGACGACTACCTGCTCACCAACACCGCCGGCGACGTCGAAGCGCGCATCGCCGCGGGTGCCGAGACCATCCGCGTCGTCAGCGGCCCCATGGACGAGGACGTGGTCCGGGTGCTGATGGGCGTCGAACCCGAATATCTCGACGCGGCCTGGGCGGCGGTCGGCGAACGCCACGGCAGCGTCGATGCCTACCTCGCCGAGGCGCTGGGCCTCGACGAGGGCAAGCGCGAACGACTGCGGGACGCGCTGGTGGAATGAGCCGGCGCCGGATGCGAAAATGCCGGCCAGGCATTTTCCAGGCAGCCTCTCAGGCCAGGAACGCTTTCACGTCTCCCATGAACCGGTCGAACTGGTCGTGGTGCAGCCAGTGGCCCGCGTTCTCGTATTCGATCAGCCGCGCGCTCGGGAAATGGTCGATCCGGCCGTCGCCGGCCGGACTGCTGGCGAAGCTGTCCTTGCCCCACAACAGCAGCACCGGGCAGGTTATCGCCTCCCACAGCGCCACCACGAGATCGGTGGGCAGGTCCGTGGTCGACCAGACGTTGAGGTAGTTGTCGAACTTCCAGCTCCAGGTGCCGTCCTCGTTGCGGCTGGCGCCGTGGATGGTGAGGTGGCGGGCCTGCTCGTCGGTAAGGAAGCCGTTCTCCTCCTTCATGCGCTGGTAGGCGTCGCGCAGGCTGGCGTACTTGCGCACCGAGCGGCCCGAGGCCTTGCGCTTGTCGGCGATCCACTGGCGCAGGCGATCGGCGCCGTCCGCTTCCTGTTCCCGGCGCAGGCCGGTCGGCGGTCCGAGGCCCTCGATGTTGACGAACCTGGCGACTTTCTCGGGATAGAGCCCGGTGAAGCGCGTGGCGATGTTGCCGCCCAGTGAGTGGGCGATGATCGTCACCTGGTTGTGCCCCAGGGTGTGGACCAGCTGTGCGAAGTCGTAGACGAAGGCGTCCATGCCGTAATGGCCTTCGAGCGACCACTCGCTGTCGCCGTGGCCGCGCAAGTCCGGGCAGATGACATGCCAGTCGTGGCGCAGCTCCTCGGCCACCCAGTCCCAACTGCGGCAATGGTCGCGTCCGCCGTGCTGGAGGATCAGCGGCGGCGCCTCGGGATTGCCCCAATCGACGTAGTTCAGGCGCAGGCGCTGCGAGACGAAGCGGTTGGACGTGGGGCCGAGTTGGGTCATGGCCATCGATTGGCGCGCGACGGCACGAAGGTCAATCCATCGGGAGATGTCGGAATTGCGGGGATGAAATAAAAGCTTGGGGCTTGCCCTGCTTGGCAAACGGCCCTCCCAGTCCCTATTTCGCGCCGCAACACATTCACGCCGGAGACACAGACATGGCGACCACGCACAAGACCCGCATGCTCATCATCGGTTCCGGCCCTGCCGGCCTTTCCGCCGCCATCTATGGTGCGCGCGCGGGGATGGAGCCGATCGTCGTGCAGGGCCTGCAGCCCGGTGGCCAGCTGACGATCACTACCGACGTCGAGAACTACCCCGGATTCCGCGAAGTCATCCAGGGTCCCTGGCTGATGCAGGAGATGGAGGCCCAGGCAGTCCACGTCGGCACCCGCATGCTGTGGGACACGATCACTTCGGTCGACATTTCGGGCGACACGTTCATCGCGACCGGCGACGGCGGCGACATCTACGAAGGCGAGACGCTGGTGATCGCGACCGGCGCGCAGGCGCAGTGGCTGGGCGTGCCCGGCGAGCAGGAGCTTTCGGGCAAGGGCGTCTCGGCCTGCGCGACTTGCGACGGCTTCTTCTACCGCGGCAAGAAGGTGGTGGTGATCGGCGGCGGCAACACCGCGGTCGAGGAAGCGCTCTACCTTACCAACCACGCGACCGAAGTGGTGCTGGTCCATCGCCGCGACACTTTGCGCGCCGAAAAGATCCTGCAGGACCGCCTTTTCGCGCACCCGAAGATCACGGTCGAATGGAACAAGCGGGTCGACCGTTTCCTTCCCGGCGAGGACGGCGCCCTGCGCGCGCTTGCGCTGATCGACACCGTCACCTCCGAACAGAGCGAACTGCTGACCGACGGCGCTTTCGTCGCGATCGGCCACGCGCCGGCGACCGAGCTGTTCAAGGGCAAGCTGGCGATGGACGAGACCGGCTACCTGCTGGTCCAGCCGGGCACGCCCAAGACCGACGTGCCGGGCGTCTTCGCGGCAGGCGACGTGTCCGACCATGTCTACCGCCAGGCCATCACCGCGGCCGGCATGGGCTGCATGGCCGCGCTCGACGCCGAGCGCTATCTTGCGGCCAAGGAGTTCGCCGGGATCACCGAGACGGTACAGGGCTGAGGCAGGCGTCGTCCCGGGCTCGACCCGGGACCACGATCAGGTGCGCAGCAGTTCCAGCACCTGCTTGGTCAGCCACTCCTGCGCTTCGGGTTCGACGAAGCTGTGCGTCGCCTCCGCGCAGATCCGTATGCGCGGATCGGCCTTGTCCGAGTGCGACAGGAACGCGAGACCCGTCCGGTCGCGCCCTGCGACGAGAAACCGCACCTCTCCGGCAAAACCGGAAATTCCCGAGGCGATTTGCGCCGCCAGCCCATCGGGCGAAGCGGGGGTGGGCCGTATTGCGGAGACCAGGCTGCGGGCCAGTTTCGCCAGCGAGACCTGACCGGTCAGCAATCGCCTGATCGCCGCCGGATCGGCAAGACGGCGCCGGTAATGGTCGCGCACGACTTCGGCCGGGGCCGCTTCCGCCTCGTCCTCGATGGTCCAGGGATTGGACAGGACCAGCGCGTCGAGCCCGGCGCCACGCGCCAGCATGAGGGCGCTGGCCGCATCGCAGTTGCCAAAGGCCACCACCCGGTCGACCTGGGGGCACTCCTTGCGCAAGGTCGCGAGCGCGGCGGCGATGTCCGCGGCGCTGGAGCGGAAGCCGCCGTTGGCGCCTTCGCTGTCGCCCACCCCGCGCCGGTCGAAGCGCAGGACAGGAAAGCCCTGCGCGGCGATCCGGGCCGCGAACATGGCCTGGCCGTTCCAGGCGCCGGCACGGACTTCGTTGCCGCCCGAAACCAGCAGCAGCCCGGTGCGTCCGGGCGCGCTGTCCAGCGTTGCGACGAGCGCGTTGCCCTCGCAGGCGAACGTCAGGTGGCGGCGGGTCATGCGGCGATCTCGTCGGCAAGGATAGCGGCGAGCGCCCCGGCCTGCTCGGCGTTCTCGTCGGGCTCGGCGCGCAGCCACAGGCCGGCACCGCCGACGTGCTCCTGGGCAATCGCGGTGGCCGAGGCATCGGGCGTCATCGGCTCGAAATGCCGGTAGAAGTCGGCGCCAAGCCGGTATCCCGCCAGCGTTATCCCCCGAGCCAGGGCTTCCTGCGCGAGAGCATCGCGGTGTTCCTCGCGTCCCGCTTCGCGCGCGGACAGGATGCGGGCGCGGACCATCTGGCGCAGGGTCGCGGCAGCCTTGACCGGGGCATAGTGGAACGCCGGGAGGCGCTGGGGCGTGAACAGGCAGCCGCCGCGAATGCCGAGCGCATGGCTGGCGCCGAAATGCCGGGCTGCGGCGGTCATCGCGTCCAGCCAGTCGGTGGGGTCCTGCGCCTCGAGCGGCTGCAGGCTCTCGTTGCAGCCGGGCAGGTCGGGCAGGAAGCTGTCGATGCCGATGGCGTCGAGGCGGCGCATGACCTCGACGGTGAAACGCCGCATGCGGTTGCCTTCGTCGAACAGCGCCGGGACGACCAGCAGGCGCGACCGGCGGCCGGCGTCGAACTGGAGCGCGTATTCCTCGCATGTGCCCCCGCCGGGGAGCGGGCAGGGCCAGCTCGACGGGGTCATCTGCCGCTCATCAACTGGCGCGCTTCGCCTCGGTGAAGGCGAGGAGGCCGCCGTAGGTTTCCAGCATCTCGCCGTCGATCTCCTCGTCGTCGATCATGATGTCGAGGCGGTCTTCCAGTTCGGTCAGGAGCCCGGCCACGGCCATCGAGTCCAGTTCCGGCAAGTGCCCGAACAGGCCCGTGTCGGCATCGAAGGCATCGGCCTGGCCTGGCGCGAGGCCAAGCACATCCGTCAGGATGCGACGCAGCAGCAGGTCGGTTTCGTCTGGCATGGCCCCTCGGCACTCTCTTTATTAACGCGGCGGCCTCTAGCCGCGCTTCGCGCGCGCGGCAAGGTCGCGCAAGGCCATCTTCGCCAGAATCGGCCAGTTGCGGGGTGAAAACGGACGGAACATGTCCAGCCGGTAACGTGGGCGCTGCCCTTCCATCCAGTCGCGCTTGTAGGGATCGTCGCCGGTGCCGAAGTCGACCAGCGCGACGCCGTCCCCATCGATCACACGGGCCATCAGTGCGGCAGTGAGCACCGATCCGGGCGAAAGCGGCTTTGCCGCCTCGCGGTGGGCCAGCTTGTGGATGAAGGCGGTTCCGCCTTCCACCGTCCACATCTGCGCGGCGATGGCGGGGCCCTCGGCATCATCGGCGGGGTGGGCGAGGGCGAGTCGCAGGCGTCCTGCAGCGCCTTCGGCCTGCGCGAAGGCGCGCAGGAAGTCGGGTGAGCCTTCCTCCGGTTTCCAGCTTTCGGCGTAGATCAATTCGTACTGGGCCCAGGCGGCCTCGTCGAAATGGTCGAGAACGCGGGTGACGACCTTGCCCGACTTGCGCTTGAGGGTGGTCCGCAGCTTGCCGGGGCGAGTGGCCAGGTATTGCTCGCAGGAGCGACCGGCCAGGGCAAGGATGTGGTTGGTGTCGCAAACCTCGCGGCGGACCAGCCAGCCGGCCTTGCGGAAGGCCCGCTCGGTGATCGAGGCGCTGGCGTCCTCGTCGCAGATGCCCGACAGGGTGACGCGATGGGCACGCGCCGCGAGGTCGCGCGCAAGCGCTTCCAGCGGTGCCTCGGCGCTCGAGAGAATGGGGCGCAGGCGGAAGGTGTACCAGTTGGAAAGGCCGGTCAGATGCCCCCCGCCGCCCGCCAGCGGCAGGACGGCGTGGCCGTCTGCGTCCTGCGCCACGACCAGCAGGGGCGTGAGCCCGCAGTGTGCCGCCAGCCCTTGCCACCACGCCAGCCGATCGAACGGCGCATGCTGGCGCGCTTCGGAGAGCAGGGCTGCAAGCCGCTCATCCGATTGCACTTCCTTAAGATCGGAGTGATAATCGACCTTTACCACGTAAACCCTCGCGGAGCCTTTCCTTCACATGCCGGGCAGTCCCGATACACCGATCCTGCCGCTCGACCATCTGGCCTTGCGCGGGAACGATCCCGACGACGCGCTGGTCCTGCGGGAAGGCGTGGTTAGCTGGAAGGACTTAAGATCGCGTGTCTCCCGCCTCGCCGCCTGGCTGGCGCGGGAAGTGCCGGAAAAGGGTGCGCGAATCGCCACTTGGGCCGCGAAGGGAGAACTGACCTGCCTGATGCCGCTGGCGGCGGCGCGCGCCGGGCTGGTGCACGTTCCGGTCAACCCGCTGCTTAAGCACGCCCAGGTCGCCCATATCCTGGCCGACAGCGGCGCCGTGCTGCTGATCGGCACGGCCGCCCGCCTCAAGACGCTGGCCGTGGCCGACGTGCCGGAAGCCTGCCGCCTGCTGGCCGAGGACGAGGCGCTGACGACCGCCGCCGACCTCGGCGGCACGATGCTGCCCTCCGAGGCCGACCCCGACGATCTGGCCGCCATCCTCTATACCAGCGGCTCGACCGGGCGGCCCAAGGGGGTGATGCTCAGCCATGCGAACATGTGGCTGGGGGCCGAAAGCGTCGCCGGCTACCTCGGGCTCGCCGCGGACGACCGGACGCTGGCGGTGCTGCCGCTCTCGTTCGACTACGGGCAGAACCAGTTGCTCTCGACATGGTACGCGGGCGGCTGCGTCGTCCCGCTCGACTACCTGATGCCGCGCGATCTGGTGAAGGCGGTGGAGCGCCACGCCATCACCACACTGGCCGCCGTCCCACCCTTGTGGGTGCAGGTCTGCGAGATGGACTGGCCGCGCGAAACCGCCGGCAGACTGCGCCGCCTGACCAACAGCGGCGGCGCGCTCACGGTCGATCTCGTGCGCCGGTTGCGCAGCGCTTTCCCGCAGGCGCGGCTGTTCCCGATGTACGGGCTGACCGAGGCGTTCCGCTCGACCTATCTGGACCCGTCGCTGGTCGATACCCACCCGACCTCGATGGGCAAGGCGATCCCTCATGCCGAAATCCTCGTGGTCGACGATCTGGGCGAGATTGCCCGGGACGGGGAGGAGGGCGAGCTGGTCCATTGCGGCCCGCTGGTAGCGCAAGGGTACTGGCAGGACGCGGAGCGCACTGCCGAACGCTATAGACCGGCACCGGCCGCCTCGCATTATGGCGGCATCGCGGTGTGGTCGGGCGACCGGGTCCGGCGCGAGGCCGACGGGCTGCTCTATTTCGTCGGCCGGCGCGACGCGATGATAAAAAGCGCGGGCAACCGCATCTCGCCGCAGGAGATCGAGGACGCCGCGCTCGGCACCGGCCTCGTCGCCGAGGCAGTGGCGCTGGGCGTTGCCGACGAACGGCTGGGGCAGGCGGTGCATCTCGTGGTCCGCGCGGCGCCCTCCAGTTCGGACGCGGTGGCAGAACTGCCGCGCAAGCTCATGCAGGAACTACCGAATTTCATGCAGCCCAAAGTCATTCACTGGCGCGATGCCATGCCCATCGGCCCCAACGGCAAGCTCGACCGCACCGGCCTGGCCGCGCAGATTGCGGCGGAACTGGCGGCATGAAGGCACTGGGTCCTATTCCCGCCGGCTACGAGGCGATCGACGGTATCCTCGCCGTGGCCGGCCGCCCGGTGACGCAATGGGTGGAGGACGCCGGCGCGACGCCGCTGTTCCTCTACAGCGCGGAGCATGTGCGCCGCCGCGTCGCCGACTTGCGCGCCGCGCTGCCCGCGCGCGTGGCGCTGCACTACGCGGTCAAGGCCAACCCGTTCCCGCCGCTGCTCGAGCTGATGGCGGGGCTGGTCGACGGCTTCGACATCGCCTCGGGTGGGGAGCTGGAGATCGTTCGCGGCGCCGGCCTTCCGCTGGGTAAAGTCAGCTTCGCTGGGCCCGGCAAGCGCGATGTCGAACTGGAAGCGGCAATCCGCGCGGGCGTGACGCTCAATCTTGAATCCGAAGGCGAGGCCGCGCGCGCCATCGCCATCGCCGAGCGGATCGGCGTGACCCCGCGCCTCGCGATCCGCGTCAATCCCAGCTTCGACCTCAAGGGCTCGGGCATGAAGATGGGCGGCGGCGCCAAGCCCTTCGGCGTCGATGCCGAACGGGTGCCGGCACTGGTGCGGACCGTCATCGACAGCGGCGCACAGTGGCGCGGCTTCCACATCTTCGCCGGCAGCCAGGCGCTCGACGCCGAGGCCATCGCCGAGACGCAAGGGCAGGCGCTTGCGCTCGCCGGCGTGCTCGCCGAGGAGAGCGGTGCCCCGCTGCCCCACTGCAATCTGGGCGGGGGCCTCGGCATTCCCTACTTCCCCGGCGACACCCCGGTCGATCTTGCGCTGGTGGGCGATCGCCTCGCCGCGCAGCTGGCGATGCTGCCCGAGGTCCTGCGCGAAACCGAGTTCTGCATCGAGCTGGGCCGCTATCTGGTGGGCGAGGCGGGGGTCTATCTGGCGCGGATCGTCGATCGCAAGGTCAGCCATGGCGAGGTGTTCCTCGTCACCGACGGCGGCCTGCACCACCAGCTCGCCGCCTCGGGCAATTTCGGGACAGTGGTGCGGCGCAACTACCCTTCCGCCATAGCCACGCGCTTTGGCGCCGGAGTGGAGGAGGAGGCCTCGATCGTCGGTTGCCTGTGCACGCCGCTCGACAAGCTGGCCGACAAGGGCGGCTTCCCGCGTGCGGAGGAGGGCGACCTGATCGCGGTGTTCTGCGCCGGGGCCTATGGCGCGAGCGCGAGCCCGGCGGCGTTCCTGGGGCAGGGGCCGGCGAAGGAGATGCTGGTCTGAGATGTCCTCGTCGTCCCGGGTTCGACCCTTCAGGCGGGGCCTCGCCATGGGCCCCGACGGCATGGCGGCCCGGCGCGAGGTGGCGTGGCCTCGCCCACGGTCCAGGGTCGGGCCCGGGACGGCGAATTGTCCGTTAACCCTTGATTTCGCTCCGTCCCGTTATGGGACCCGCGTTGAATTGGCCTTGCAAGGCTAACGCAATATTCACCCTTTCAACCGATACCGCATACTGGATTTTGCCAGGTCCCACCCCCAGCGTGCAGCAGGGGGCAGGGCAGGCGCAGACAGGGACGTTTCCATGCCGCATCGCCGCTCCACCCGACTTCTGGCCGCCACGGCGCTCGCCAGCGTCGCCTTGACCGGATGCGCGACCACTTCCGGACCCCAGCTGCCGCCGGCCTCGTTCGTATCGATGCAGGAAGGGCCGGGCGAGGACTACGTCATCGGCCCGCTCGACCAGCTCACCGTCTTCGTCTGGCGCAACCCGGAACTGGGCGCCAAAGTGCAGGTGCGGCCCGACGGGCGCATCACCACGCCGCTCATCACCGACATGCCCGCCGTCGGCAAGACGCCGGCGATGCTGGCGCAGGACATCCGCCTGCAGCTCTCGCAGTACATCGAGGACCCGCTGGTCTCGGTCATCGTCGACGGCTTTTCCGGCACGTTCAGCCAGCAGATCCGCGTCGTCGGCGCGACCGAGAAGCCGGCATCGATCCCCTATCGTGCGAACATGACCGTGCTCGACGCGATGATCGCGGTGGGCGGCCTGTCGGAATACGCCTCGGGCAACAAGGCGCGCCTGATCCGCTTCGACAAGGCCAGCGGCACCCAGAAGGAATTCGACCTGCGCCTGGGCGACCTGCTCAAGAAGGGCGACAGCAAGGCCAACGTGATGCTGGCCCCGGGCGATGTCATCATCATTCCCGAGAGCATGTTCTAAGGACCCGCCGGCACGATGGACACGCTCTACGAAGAACTGCTCAGCGCGCTCCACAGCGTCTGGCACCGTCGCTGGATCGCGCTGGCGCTGGCCTGGGCTATCTGCATCGCCGGCTGGCTGGTGGTCGCGCTGATCCCCAACTCCTACGAATCGCGCGCGCGCATCTTCATCCAGCTCGACGACGCACTGGCCGAGCAGGTGGGCATCGGCGTGGCCGACAAGAAGCGCGACATCGAGCGTATCCGCCAGACCCTGACCAGCGCCGTCAATCTCGAGAAGGTCGTCCGCGCCACGCGCCTGGGCGACACCATCGAGAACCCCAAGCAGATGGAAGCGGCGGTTCTCAAGCTGGGCAACAACGTCAAGGTGGTGAGCCAGGAGGACAATCTCTTCGAGATCACCGCCACTGCCAACGACAGCTCCTTCTCCGATGCCGAGAACGCCAAGCTGGCGCAGAGCGTCGCCCAGAAGCTGATCGACATCTTCCGGGAGGAGAACCTCTCGGGCGATCGCGGCGACATGGTCGAGACGCTGGAGTTCGTGAACCAGCAGCTCCAGCAGCGCGAACGCGAGCTGGAATCGGCCGAGACCAAGCGCACCGCCTTCGAGGCCGCGCATCCCGAGATGGCGCTGGGCGGTGCCGCGCTGGCCCAGCGCCTGGAAACCTCGCGCGCCGGGCTGCGGGACCTCGAGGCTGACCTGTCGGCCGCGCAGAGCGCTCTGGCGGCGATCGACGGCCAGTTGGCCGGCACTCCGCGCACGATCGCGGGCGGCATCGCCGACGGCAGCCCGCAGTCGGCGCTCGCCCGTGCCCAGGCGGACCTTGCCGGGATGCGTGCCCGCGGCCTCACCGAGAATCATCCCGACGTGATCGCCGCGCGCAACCAGGTCGCGGCTTTGCAGGGCCCGGCCTCGCGCGATGCGGCGAACGGCGGCGGCACGATCAACCCGGCCTACAGCTCGCTCCAGTCGATCCGGGCCGAACGGCTGGCGAACGTCCAGGCGATGCAGTCGCGCAAGGCAGCGCTGCAGTCGGACATAGCTGCGTCGACCGCGTCCGCGATCCAGGACCCCGAACTCGCCACCCAGGCGACCCGCATCAACCGCGACTACGACGTGCTGCGCCAGCAGTACGACAAGCTCCTGCAGGACCGCGAGGAACTGCGCCTGCGCGGCGAGGTGAAGACCGAGCGCGAGGCGGTGAAGTTCCAGGTCGTCGACCCGCCGACGAGCCCGCGCGCTCCCGTGGCGCCCAACCGCCCGGTGCTGTTGCTCGGCGTGCTGGTGGCAGGCCTTGCCGGTGGCTGCGCCGCCGCCTTCGCGCTCAGCCGGGTGCGGTCGGTGTTCGCGACGACCTCAGGGCTGGAGCGGGCGACCGGCCTGCCCGTGCTCGGGGCCATCTCGCAGAGCCTGACCGACGGGGCCCGCGCCCTGCGCGCGAAGCGCCTGAAATACTTCTACGCCAGTTGCGCCGCGCTCGGCGGGCTGTTCGTGGTGCTGCTCGCCGCCGAGTTCATCCAGCGCGGCATGGTGGCCTGAGGGAAACGACATGACCGATCATCGCAAGATCCCCGTGCCGCCGCAGCCCGATGCCGAGTCCGGCGGACAGTCCGACGCCGCGTCCGACCGCGCCGAAGCCACCGGCCGCGAATCGCTGTTCGAGCGTGCCGCCGGCCGCTTCGACTTCAACAGCATCATCGCCAAGCCGCTGCCGGTCGCACCCGAGGCCCCCGCCCGCCGTTTCCCGGTGAAGCCGCCCGAGGCACAGCGCCCCGCATCGGCGCCTGCGCCTGCGCCTGAACCTGGTCCCGCCGCTGCCGCAGCGCCCGCGCCCGTCGCCGCGCCGGCCGAGCCGGTCGAGCCGGTCGCTGCGGCCGAACCGCCCGCCGTCTTCCACGGCGAAGCCCATCCGGTCGACCGCGAGCATCTGCGCGAGCAGGGCCTGATCGTGCCCGAGGGCACCGTCACCGAGCTTCTCGAGGAGTTCCGCATCGTCAAGCGCCAGCTCCTGGTGCAGGCGGCGGACCTGCGGCGCCAGAAGGCGGGGGCAATGGCCCAGCGCATCCTGGTCAGCTCGCCCCATCCGGGCGAGGGCAAGACCTACTGCGCGCTCAACCTCGCGCTGTCGATCGCCGCCGAGAAGGAGAGCGAAGTGCTCCTCGTCGACGCCGATTTCGCCAAGCCCTCGATCCTCTCCGCGCTCGGACTGCCGGGCGGCCCGGGCCTGATGGACGCGCTGATGGACGAGGAACTCGACGTGGCGGACTGCGTGCTGCGCACCGACATTCCCGGCCTCTGGGTACTCCCGGCGGGCGACACCACCAGCCACGACAGCGAATATCTCTCCAGTTCGCGCACCGGCCGCGTGCTGGACCGCCTCACCCAGGGCGCGCCGCAACGCATCGTGATCTTCGATTCGCCCCCGGCGCTGGCGGCCTCGCCCGCGGCGGAACTGGCCAAGTACGTGGGCCAGACCATGGTGATCGTGCGCGCCGACAAGACCGGACGCGGATCGCTGGACGATGCGATCTCGCTCCTCGGCGCCTGCCCGAACGTCCAACTGCTGCTGAACGCGGCGCAGTTCAGCCCGAGCGGCCGCCGCTTCGGGTCCTATTACGGATACAGGGGATGATCCGCATGAAGCAGTCATCGGGCCATCTGGTCTCGCTGGCGACGATCCTTGCGTTGGCGGCACCTGCCGGTGCCTCCGCGCAGTCGATCGGCTACGAAGGCGTCGGCAGCGGCGCATCGAGCGACGGGCAGGGCTCGTCCGGGGCCGCCACCGGCAAGCCAGGCCGCGCCGGCTCGCGCGAGGGGCGTGGCAAGGGCGGCAAGCGCGTCGACATCGTGCCCTATATCGAGATCGACCAGATCGTCTCGGCCGAGTTGTCGCCGGGCAGCGAGGTGCTGACCTATACGCAGGCTGCCGTCGGCGTCGACGCCGCGATCTCGGGGCGCAACAACGGGGCATCGGTCTCGGTGCGCTACGAGCGCCAGTTCGGCTGGGGCAAGAATGCGCGCGACGGCGACGCGATCAGCGGCATCGCGCGGGGCTATACCACGATCGTGCCGGGCGTGACGCTGGAGGCGGGCGGGCTGGCGACGCAGGCCAACGTCGGCAACGGCGGCTCGGCCCTGGCCGGCAGCGGCATCAACGACAAGTACAAGACCTCTATCTACTCGGTCTACGCGGGCCCATCGGTAACCACCCGGGCAGGGGACCTCGACGTTTCCGCCAACTACCGCGCCGGCTTCACCAAGGTCGAGCAGTCCGACGCCTTGCGCGACAGCACGGGCGCCTCCGTCGACATCTTCGACAAGAGCGTGACCCAGATGGCCGATGTCCAGGCGGGCTTCGCGCCGGGGACCGTGCTGCCCGTCGGCGTGGGCGCCGCCGGCAGCTTCTACCAGGAGGACATCTCCAACCTCGACCAGCGCGCTCGCGACATGCAAGTGCGCGGCCTGGTCACCGTGCCCGTCAGCCGCACCGTCCAGGTCGTCGGCGCGATCGGTTACGAAGACGTGGAAATTTCCAGCCGCGATGCTTTGCGCGACGAGGACGGCATTCCCGTAGTCGGCTCGGACGGCCGCTATGTCACCGACAAGTCGCAGCCGCGCCAGATGGCCTACGACGTCAGCGGGCTGATCTGGGACGTCGCGGTGATGTGGCGCCCCAGCCGCCGCACCTCGCTCTCGGCCCACGTCGGGCGGCGCTACGGCTCGACCAGTTTCGGCGGGACGCTGGCCTATGCGCCCAACGACCGCAGCCAGCTTTCCATCTCGGTCTACGACAACGTCGGCGGCTTCGGTGGCCAACTCAACCGCGCGATCGACCAGTTGCCCGACGACTTCCAGGTGGTGCGCGACCCGATCACCGGCGAGCTGCGCGGCTGCGTCGCCTCGCTCGACGGGGGCAACTGCCTGTCCGGCGCGCTCGGCTCGGTGCGCTCGGCGTTCTTCCGGGCGCGGGGCGTTTCGGCGAACTACTCGATGCGGATCGGCCGCCTCAACGCGGGCGTAGGCCTCGGCTACGACCGCCGCAACTTCATCGCCGCGCGCAACACCATCCTGGCCTCGGCCGACGGGGTGATCGACGAGAACTACTGGCTCACGGCCTATGTCAGCGGCGAACTGGGCCGCGATGCCGGCTGGTCCACCAGCGTTTATGCGAACTGGATCAGCAGCAGCGACCCACTGCTCGACAATGTTAACGGTTATGGCGCATCGGCGAGTTATTATCGCATGTTCGGACCGCGGCTGCGCGGTACGATCGCCGTCGGCATCGATGGCACCAGCAGCAACCGACCGGCGATCGACGACCTGTGGACCGCCTCGGCCCTCGCGGGCCTGCGCTACAGCTTCTAAAGGAACCACGCCATGTTCGACGATTTCTACGGGCTCGACGCAAGGCCCTTCCAGCTCACCCCCGACCCGGCCTTCTATTTCGAGAGCCTGACGCACCGCAAGGCGCTGTCCTACCTCGGCTATGGCCTTGCCCAGGGCGAGGGCTTCGTGGTCATCACCGGCGAGGTCGGCGCGGGCAAGTCCACGCTCGTCGCCTACCTCATGGCGACGATCGACCCCGCGCGGATGACTGCCGCCAACGTAGTGACCAGCGCGCTCGACGGCGAGGAGATCGTCCACGTCGTCGCGCAGTCGTTCGGCATTCCGGTCTCGGGCCACGACAAGGCCTCGGCGCTCGGCGCCATCGAGGCGTTTTTCCACGACGAGGCCCGCGCCGGACGGCGCTGCCTGCTGATCGTCGACGAGGCGCAGAACCTGTCGATCAGCGCACTGGAGGAGCTGCGGATGCTCTCCAACTTCCAGCTCGGTGCACACCCGCTTCTGCAGACGCTGTTGCTGGGCCAGCCGGAATTCCGCGAGACGCTGCTTGAGAGCAACCAGCTCGAACAGTTGCGCCAGCGCGTGATCGCGACGCACCACCTGGGCGCGATGCAGGTCCGCGAAGTGCAGCCTTATGTAGAGCACCGCCTGAACTGCGTGGGCTGGACCGGCAATCCCGGCTTCGACCCCGACATCTTCGCCGCGATCCACGAGGCGACCGGCGGCATTCCGCGCCGGATCAACCAGATCGTCAACCGCCTGCTGCTGCTCGGCGCGGTCGACCAGCGCGACCATATCGACACCGCCATGCTCACGCAGGTGCTCGACGAGATGAGCGACGACGGCGCGCTGGCGGTGGTGACGCCGCCACAGGCCGAGCCCGAAGTCTTCGCAGCGCCGGTCCGTGCCTTCGCGCAGCCCGAGGCGGCGGCGGCGCCGGCCCCCGTCGACGCGATCAATGCGGCGGAAGCGATCTCGCTGATCGAGGCGGCCCTGGCCGATCGCGACGCGCAGATCGTCGAACTGCAGTCCGCCGTGGTCGAACTCGCCACTGCCGCCGAAGCGCGCGACGAGGCGGCTGCCCATGCCGCCACGAATACCGCGGACGACGGCGCGCGCGAGGCCATCGCGACGCTCCAGGCCGAGCTGGCCCAGGCCGCCGCCCGCACCGAGAAGCTGGAAGCGCGCCTGGACGAGCAGGCCCGTACGCTGCGCCACACGCTCACCATGCTGATCGAGTGGATCGAAACCGGCGACGGCCAGCGCAACGTCGCCTGATCGGAGCTTGAACCGATGCCTTTCGGCACCCAGATCAACGGCCTCTCGGTCGACGTCGAGGACTGGTTCCAGGTCGGTGCCTTCGAGAAGGTGATCGCCCGGGACGACTGGAGCGGCCTCGCCATGCGCGTGGAGCGCAATTGCGACGAGATCCTCCAGCTATTCGACGATGCGGGCGTCAAGGGCACGTTCTTCACCCTCGGCTGGGTCGCCGAGCGCCATCCCGCGCTGATGCGTCGCATCGCCGCGCAAGGCCACGAGATCGCCAGCCACGGCTGGGATCATGAGCGCGTGTTCCGCCTCGGCCGCACCGACTTCGCCGCCGACATCGCCCGCGCCCGCCGGGTGATCGAGGATGCCTCGGGCGAGGCCGTTACCGGCTACCGTGCGCCCAGCTTCTCGATCGACGCGCGCACGCCCTGGGCCTTCGAGGTGCTGGCGGAGCAGGGCTATGCCTATAGCTCCAGCGTCGCGCCCATCGCGCACGACCACTACGGCTGGCGCGAGGCGCCGCGCTTCGCGTTCAAGCCGATCGCCGACAGCGACCTCGTGGAAATCCCGGTGACCACCGCACAGTTCGGCGGACGGCGTCTGGCAGCCGGCGGCGGCGGGTTCTTCCGTGTGCTGCCCTATGGCTTTTCGCGCTGGGCGATCCGGCAGGTCAACCGCGAGGACGAGCGACCGGCGGTGTTCTATTTCCACCCCTGGGAGATCGATCCCGGCCAGCCGCGCGTGGCCGGAGCGCCGCTGCGCTCGCGGCTGCGCCACTACACCAATCTCGGCGTCATGGCCGACAAGCTGGGCCGCCTGATCGGCGATTTCCGCTGGGGCCGCATGGACGAACTGGCCGCGCGAGAGGCCGCGCGTACCGTTGCCGCGCCGGTGGCACTGGCGGCATGAACGCACCGTTCGTGCCGAGCCTAGCCGACGTGCGCCTCGCGGACTTGCGCGACCCCGGCGAGATCGCCCGGCTCGAAGGCTTCGTCGCGCGTCATCCGCTCGGCACCCCGTTCCACCGCCCGGCCTGGTTCGTCGCGGTCGCCCGCGCCACGGGCAACGAGGCGCTGGCGCTGGTGCAGGAGCGGGGCGGCGAGATCGTCGCCTTCCTGCCGCTCGATGCGATCCATTCGCCGATTTTCGGCCGCCTGCTCGCTTCGACCGGCTTCGCGGTCGGCGGCGGCCTGCTGGCCGTCGAGGGCGCCGAGGCCGATGCGGTCTTCGCTGCGGTCGAGGAACTGGCCCGGCGCCTGTCGTGCCCGGCGATCGAACTGCGCGGCGGCGTCCTGCCCGGCGAAGGGGGGGGCTGGACGCTCAAGACCGAATCGCATGCCAACTTCGCCCGGCCGCTCGCCATCGACGACGAGGCGCAACTGACCGCGATCCCGCGCAAGCAGCGTGCCGAAGTGCGCCGCTCGCTGGGGATCGACCTGACCATCGACGTCGGCACCTCCGAGGCCGACCGCGCCGCGCACTATGCGGTGTTCTGCGAGAGCTACCGCAACCTCGGCACGCCCGTGTTTCCGCGCGCGCTGCTCGATGGTGTCGTCGATGCCTTCGGCGCCGATGCCGACATCCTGACCGTGCGGCACGAGGGCAAGCCGGTCGCCAGCGTCATCAGCCTCTACCACCAAGGCGCGGTCATGCCGTACTGGGGCGGCGGCACCTGGGACGCGCGGCGGCTGCGCGCCAACGACCGGATGTACTACGAGCTGATGCTCCATGCGCGGCGACGCGGTGCGAGCGTCTTCGATTTCGGTCGCTCCAAGACGCTGAGCGGCGCCTACCACTTCAAGCGCAACTGGGGTTTCGAGCCCGAACCGCTGACCTATGCCACCTGGACCCAGCCCGGCACCGCCAGGCGCGATGCCGATCCGACCAGCGCCAAGCTCTCGCTGCAGATCAAGGTGTGGCAGCGCCTGCCGCTCGGCCTCGCCAACCGCCTCGGCCCGCTGATCGCCAGGGGCATCGGGTGAGGGACCTCGGCTGATGGGGGAAATCCTGTTCCTGTCGCACCGCATCCCGTTTCCGCCGGATCGCGGCGACAAGATCCGCTCGCACCACGTCCTCAAGGCGCTGGGGCGGCTGGCCCCGGTCCACGTCGCGACGTTCGCCGACGACGAGAATGACGACCGTTTCGAGGCGGACCTGGCCGCGCTTGCCGCCAGCTATCGCCTCGTCCACCGGCGTAAGGCTCTCCCGGTCGCGGGCGCACAGGCGCTGGCCGGCGGCCGGGCGCTGAGCCTGCCGGCTTTCCACGACCCGCGCCTCGAAGCCTACGTCGCGCAAGTGCTGGCCGAGCGGCCGATTGAGGCGATCTTCGTGTTTTCCGGCCAGATGGCGCAATACGTGCCTGAAGACTTCAGGGGCCGCCTCGTCGCCGATCTCGTCGACGTCGATTCGGTCAAGTTCGAAGCTTATGCCGCCAGGGGCCGGGGCTTGCGCGCCTGGATGGAAAAGCGCGAGGCCCGGCTGCTGCGCGCCGAGGAGGCGCGTATCGCCGCCGCCGCCGACGTGACGCTGCTCATCAGCCGGGCCGAAGCCGCATTGCTTCGCTCGCGCCTGCCTGAAGGCAGCGGCCGTGTGCGCGCGATGGGCAACGGGCTCGACGCCGCCTATTTCGATCCGGTGGGCGTCGTGCCCGAGCCGCGGATGCTCGCCTGTCCTGGCCCGCGCGTGGTCTTCACCGGGCAGATGGACTATGCCCCCAACGTCGAGGCGGTGACTCGCGCGATCGACCGGATCATGCCGCTGGTACGCGAGGTGTACCCGGATGCGAGCCTCCATGTCGTCGGGCGCAATCCCGCGGCGGCGCTCCTGGCGCGCGGCGGCAAGGACGGCATCCACGTCTGGGGCCGGGTGGACGACATCCGCCCCTGGCTCGCTGCCGCCGACATGGCGCTCGTGCCGCTGGAAATCGCGCGCGGAGTGCAGAACAAGGTGCTCGAAGCGATGGCCATGGCACTGCCCGTGGTGCTCTCGCCGGGCGCGGCCACCGGGATCGACGCGCTCGACGGGCAGGAGTTCGCGGTGCGCGAAAGCGACGCGGCGATCGCCCAGGCCTTGCTCGACCTCGGCCGCGCGCCGGACCTGGCGGAGCAGATGGGCGCCTGCGCACGCAAGTGGATCATCGATCACGCAAGCTGGGAGGCGGCCCTGGCGCGCCTGCCCGAATACCTCGGCTTCCTGAACGAAAGCCCTGTCGATGCAGCCTGACGCGAGCGCCCTGGCCGCCGCTCCCGCCCGAAACTGGCGTGCGATCGCGCCGCACTGGCAGTCGGCGCTGGTCCGGCTTGGCCTCGCCTGGGCCGTGCTGTTCGCGGCCTTCTTCGCTGACTGGGCGGCGATGGCGCGGCAATGGTGGGATATCTCGACCTACAACCACATCCTGTTGATCCCGCCGATCCTCGGCTGGCTGGTGTGGCAGCGCTGGCCCGAACTGGAGAAGCTTGCGCCGCGCGCATGGTGGCCGGGGCTCGTGCTGTTCGCCGCCGCCGCCTTCCTGTGGCTGCTGGGCGCGATCTCCGGGCTCGACCTTGCCCGCCAGGCCGGTGCGGTCGCCATGCTGGGCGCCTGCGTGCCGTTGCTGCTGGGCGTTCGCGTGACCGCCGGATTGTGGTTCCCGTTGTGCTACCTCGTCTTCCTCGTCCCCGTGGGCGAGGAGCTGGTGAAGGTCCTCCAGACCGTCACTGCCGAAATCACCATCGCGCTGACGCACCTGAGCGGCATCCCGGCCGAGATCGACGGCGTTTTCATCGACACCCCTGCCGGCCTCTTCGAAGTGGCGGAGGCGTGCTCGGGCGTGAAGTTCCTGATCGCGATGGTGGCGTTCGGCGTGCTCGCCGCCAACGTCTGCTTCCTCGCCTGGAAGCGCCGCGCCGCGATGCTGGTTGCCTGCGTGGCGGTGCCGATCCTCGCCAATGGCGTGCGTGCCTGGGGGACGATCTATGCCGCGCAGATCTGGGGCGTGGAGGTGGCGGCCGGGTTCGACCACATCGTCTACGGCTGGTTCTTCTTCGCCATCGTCCTGGCTCTCGTGATCGCCGGGGCCTGGCGCTTCTTCGACCGACCGATCAACGATCCCATGATCGACGCCGCTACCATCAACCGCTCCGAATGGGCGGGCCGTCTGGAAACCCATGCCTTGTCCAGTCGTGCCGCGCTGGCCGGTTTCGCGCTGGTGCTTGCGGCGGCATGGGGCTGGGCGCTCGTGGCGGACCGGCTGGAAGCGCCGATGCCCCGCCGCATCGACCTGCCGCAAGTCGCCGGCTGGACCCGCGTCGACTATGCCCCCGCCATCTGGTGGGAGCCGCATGCCCAGGGCGCCGAGCACCGCCTGCTCGGCCGCTATCGCGATGGGGCGGGGCACACCGTCGACGTCTTCATCGCCCTTTACGCCAGCCAGGGCGACGGACGCGAAGCCGGGGGCTTCGGGCAAGGTGCGCTCATGCCCAAGAGCCCCTGGGCCTGGCAATCGCCGGGTCCGGCCGTGGCCGGGGGTGCCAGCGACCGTCTCCTCGGCAACGGCACGGTCGAGCGGGTCGCCGTGACCTGGTATCGCAACGGGGCGCTGTTCTCGGGCAGCAACGCGAGCCTCAAGCTGGCCGTCATCGGCGACCACTTGCTGCTGCGCGCCGAACCCACCGCCACGCTGATCCTCTCGTCCGAGGATGCCCCGCGCGGCGCGGCGGAAAAGTCGATCGCCGCCTTCCGTGCATCCACAGGGCCGCTCGACCGATGGGTGGACCGTGTGATCCAGCTCAGGTAGCTCCGACTTATGTGCGGTATCGCCGGTATCTATCATCTCGAGACGCCCAAGCCGGTCGATCCCGCCCGGGTCGAGGCGATGTGCGACGCGATCGCCCATCGCGGACCGGACGGGCAGGGCGTATGGACCGCGCCGGGCGTGGGTCTGGGCCATCGCCGCCTGTCGATCATCGATCTCGCCGGCTCGCCGCAGCCGATGCCCTCGCTCGACGGCCGGGCGATGCTGGTCTTCAACGGCGAGATCTACAACTACCGCGAGCTGCGCCAGGAGCTTAAGAACGCCGGCGCCACCTTCCGCACCGACGGCGACAGCGAGGTCATCCTCGCCGCGTGGCAGCGCTGGGGTCCCGACTGCGTGACGCGTCTCCATGGCATGTTCGCCTTCGCGATCTACGACCTGGAAGCGCGCAGCCTGTTCCTCGCCCGCGACCGGCTCGGCGTGAAGCCGCTCTATTACGCCCCGCTCAGCGATGGGAGCATTGCCTTCGGCTCGGAGCTCAAGGCCCTGATGGCGCACCCGCTGCTGCGGCGCGAGGTCGACCCGCTGGCGATCGAGGACTACCTGACCTGGGGCTACGTCCCCGACGACCGCGCTATCCTCAAGGGGGTGCACAAGCTGCCCGCCGGCCATTCGCTGCTGCTCTATCACGGCCAGTCACTGCCGCGCCCGAGCCAGTGGTGGGACGTCTCCTTCGCCGAGCGCCGCCGTGGCAAGCCCGCCGACCTCGAGGCCGAACTGGTGCATCTGATGCGCCAGGCGGTGTCCTCGCGCATGGTCGCCGACGTCCCGCTGGGCGCGTTCCTATCGGGCGGCGTCGACAGTTCCAGCGTCGTTGCGCTGATGGCCGAGGCGAGCGGGCGGCCGGTGCGGACCTGCTCGATCGGCTTCGACGTCGCCGGGCTGGACGAAAGTGCCTACGCCACGCAAGTCGCCCGCCTGTTCGGCACCGACCATGCGGCCCGGCAGGTCTCGCCGGACGATTTCGGCGCGATCGACCAGCTTGCCGGCATGTTCGACGAGCCATTCGCCGATGCCTCCGCCCTACCGACCTGGCGCGTATGCCAGCTCGCGCGCGAATCGGTGACGGTGGCGCTCTCGGGCGACGGTGCCGACGAAGCGCTGGCCGGCTATCGCCGCCACGTCTTCCAAAGCGGCGAGGACCGGGTCCGCTCGCTCCTGCCGCAGGCCTTGCGCGGCCCGGTGTTCGGCACGCTCGGCGCGCTTTATCCCAAGGCCGACTGGGCGCCGCGTCCCTTGCGCGCGAAGTCGACGCTGCTCTCGCTCGCGGGCAATTCGGCGCAAGGTTACGCCCGCTCGATGGCCTTCGCGCCGCCGGAACTGCGCGAGGGACTATACTCCGACGATTTCCGCCGCCTGCGCGGCGATTACCGTGCCGAGGACCCGGTGCTGGCGCTGATGCGCTCGGCGCCCGCGCGCTCGGGGCTCGACCAGGCGCAATATGCCGACCTCAAGGTCTGGCTGCCGGGCGACATCCTCACCAAGGTCGACCGCACCAGCATGGCGGTCAGCCTGGAGGCGCGCGAGCCCTTGCTCGACCATCGCCTGATCGAGTTTGCCGCAAGCCTGCCTGAAACGATGCGTGTGCACGGTGGGCAGGGCAAGTGGCTGATGAAGAAGGCGATGCGCCGCTACCTGCCGGACGACATCCTCTATCGCCCCAAGCAGGGTTTCGTGACGCCGATCGCCCAGTGGTTCCGTGGTCCGCTGGCCGAAACCGCGCGCGAGATCGCCGGCGGCGCGGCACTTGCCCGCACCGGATGGTTCGACACCCGGCGCCTGTCCGGCCTCGTCGACGCGCATGTCGCGGGAGCCGCCGACAATTCGCGCCTGCTGTGGCAATTGCTCATGCTTGACAAGGCGTTTACCGGGCTTGGTGTCGGTTAAAGTGCCTCCCGCTCCCCCGATGAGCGAGTCCGTCGCTTTCGGCGACGCGATCGGGATTAACTACACTCATTCTTAGGACCTTTGCTGTAGCCCGGCTGTGACGAAGCGTCATTGCGGGACGTAGATGAACAGAATCGGTCGCCATTGCCGGTATTCGAAGCGGAGAATTTCCGCGACGACGGTGCATGTCGTGCGCCCCCGCGCGAGTGTCGAGCCATGACCAGCATCTTCACCAAGGTCCGCGATTTCTGGAAAAGACCACGCGTCCGGATAGTGTTCTGGGCTGCGCTGACGGGCCTGGCGATGGGCGTCAGCGGCCTCGGGCTTCCGCTCGAGGACGGCATGCGCAACATTCGCTGGTGGTCGCGCCTCCATGCTTCGGATCAGCAAGTCATCGTGGTCCAGCAGGACGAGCGAACCCTGGATGAGCTCGGCGCGCTGGACGTTACCCACGCTGACGACGCCGAAGTGCTGCGGCGCCTGTTCGCGGCAGGCGCGCGAGACGTCTACTTTGCGCGATCTTTCGCCAAGCGCGGAAATGCCGACGATGATCGCAAATTCGTCGAAGTGTTGAAGCAACACCCGGGTCGCGTTTTTCTGGGCGCTACGCCCGGTGATGACCTTTCGAAAGGCAATTACGCTGCTTTGCCGCTCAAGGAGTTTCGCGCCTATGCGACTCCCGTTTCGACCCTGGTGCTGCATCGTCCGCTAAACTTGAACGTGCAGCTACCGTACTCGTCGGATAGCGTGGACGGCCGCATTCCCTCGTTGGCGGTCCAACTCGCTGGCGTGAAAACGCGTTCGGACGAGTTGTTCTTTCCCGACTTTTCGACGGCGGTGAGCACGATTCCGACATTGAGCTACATTGATGTCATGCGTGATAATTTCGAGCGGGCGAAAGTTCGCGGGAAAGACGTCGTCGTCGCCGCAGCCGCAGTCAGCCTCAACGATGTGCACCGCATACCGGGTCAGAACGTGAATGCCCCGGGCGGGTTCTTCCACGTTATCGGGGCCCAGACGCTTAAGCATGGAATACCCAAAAATTACGGATGGTTTCCGCCGTTCCTGCTGGTCATGATCGTCATTGTGTCGGGTTTGGGGCGTGGGCGGATGCTGGACATCTACCGTTTCACCGGGCTGGTGGCCATTCTCGGCGCGGTTCCGTTCCTGCTCGATTACTTCAGTATCCAGGTCGACATAATTCCGGCCCTTTCGGTGGCGCTGGTTGCTGTCATCCGCATGCGTAATCTCGATCGCGTCGAGGAGGCCGGCGAGACCAACACCGGATCGGGGCTTCCCAGCGTGCAGGCGCTACGCAATTCGGGCGACCTTTCGACCCGCATTCTCGTCTCGCTCAAGATCCGCAATTACGGAGCGATCATCGGCAGCTTCGCAGAACATGTCGAGGCGCAGCTCGCGAAGGAGATCGTTCGCCGGATTCGCATCAGCGACGAAAGCGTGCTCATATACCACGAGGGCGGAATGTTCGTCTGGCTCTCGTCAATCCGCAGCACTTTTGACCTGTTCGAGAATCTCGAGGGCCTTCATCGGATCGTCCAGAACGGCATCCAGGTGGGCGGGATCGACGTCGACCTCTCGTTCAACTGCGGCATCGATTCCGAATTCGACCGTGCGCTTTCAAGCCGTGTCGCGAGCGCGATGCAGGCCGCAGAAGAAGCCGTGCGCAACGACGAACTGGTCTACCAGCACGATGGCCGCAAGCACGAGGCACAGTGGGAGATATCCCTGCTCACCTCGCTCGATCGCGCCATCGACAATGGCGAGGTGTGGGTCGCCTACCAGCCCAAGCTCGAACTGCGCTCCAATCGCATCTGCGGAGCCGAGGCGCTGGTCCGCTGGACCCATCCCGAGCGCGGCCCGATCAGCCCGGACAAGTTCATCCGCATCGCCGAGGAATTCCATCGGATCGAGCGTATCACCCGTTTCGTCATCAACGACGCGGTGCGGGTCGCGGTCGATCTGGAACGCGCCGGCTACGAAATGACGATGTCGGTCAACATCTCGGCCCAGCTACTGCGCAACCCGGGTCTTCCCGGCATGATCTCCGAAATCCTGGCGGCCCACGGGTTGTCTCCGAATCGCCTGATCCTCGAAATCACCGAGACCGATCGCCTCGATCGCAGCTCGCGCACGTTTCAGATGCTCCAGCGGCTTGTCCAGTCGGGGCTGCGCCTCTCAATCGACGATTTCGGCACCGGCAACGCGACGATCGACTATCTGCGCTACCTGCCGGCCAGCGAAGTGAAGATCGACAAGACGTTCGTTTCCCTGATGGAAGGTCGTAAGGACGACCTGCTTCTGGTGCAGTCCATTATCGAGATGGCGCACTCGCTCGACCGCGTGGTCGTGGCGGAAGGCGTGGAGACGGCGAAGGTTCTCGAGATGCTCACGGGCATGCAGTGCGACCTGGTGCAGGGCTACTACATCAGCCGTCCTGTCCCATACCGGGATTTCCTGGACTTCGTTTCCGGCCGGCGGGCACGACTGATTGGTTAAAAATTCCTTGATGCCTCGTTAACTAACCATTATCCATTGTGGCGGCCGCAGCGATGCGGTCGTTCACATGGGGAATGACAATGAACAAGGACATCTGGGGTGGCGGTTGGTGGGGCGGCGGTCGTTAATAACGACCCCTTCTACTGAAGCCCGCTTCAAACGAACGGGCCGCTACTAGAAAAAGAAGCGCTTTTCAGAAGAACTCCTGTCTTTTGAAAAGCGCTTTTTCTTTGCCTGCCGTCCACAGGTCTTGATCGCTTTCGACGCAGTTTCCCGATCGCAAGGCCTTTTCCAGCCCCGCGTGCGCTGCAAGGTTAACTTACTGCTTAAGGGAATGTGACGGCCTTAACCGCGAATCGTCGCGACTCGCATCCCGATTCGGGATTCGTTAACCGGTCTCAGCTCTCGCCGTGGCCCAGTGCGAGATAATCGGCGCTCTGCATCTCGTTGAGACGGCTGACGGTGCGCTCGAATTCGAAGCGGCCGGTCCCTGCCTGGTACAGGTCCTCGGGCGAGGCATCTGCAGCGGCGATGAGCTTGACCTTGTTTTCGTAGAGGGCATCGATCAGCGTCACGAAGCGCGCGGCCTCGTTGCGGCGGTCCGGTCCCATCTTCGGAATACCAACCAGAATTACGGTGTGATAGATGCGCGAGATTGCGAGATAGTCGGCCGCGCCGCGCGCTTCGCCGCACAGTCGCTTGAAACTGAACACGCCGACCCCCTTGAGGTTCTTTGGCACATGGAGCATCCGCCCGCCGCCCACGTCGATGTCGGCGGAGGGGACGTGTTCGCTGTCTTCCGGCGGATAGTCGGTGAGGCGGTAGAACGCCTCACGCGTGGCTTCGGTGGCGGGCTCACCCAGCGGCATGTGCCAGGTCGCCATGCCGCCCAGACGCTCCATGCGGTAGTCGGTGGGGCCGTTGAGCGTCAGGACGTCGAGTTCCTGCTCGATCAGCGCGATGAACGGCAGGAAGTGCTCGCGGTTGAGCCCGTCCTTGTAGAGATGCGCAGGCGCACGGTTCGAGGTCGTGACGATCGTCACGCCCTCGTTCACGATGAGGTACGTGAACAGGCGGCTCATGATCATGGCGTCGGCGGAATTGTTCACCACCATCTCGTCGAACGCGAGGCAGCGAGTATTGCGGGCGATCGCGGCGGCCACGGGGGGAATCGGGTCGCCCTGTTCCTTCTTGCGCTCGTCGCGCAGCAGCGCGTGAACCTCCAGCATGAAGGCGTGGAAGTGGATGCGCCGCTTGCCCGGCATGTCGAGGGTCTGGACGAAGAGGTCCATCAGCATCGACTTGCCGCGCCCCACGCCGCCCCACATGTAGACGCCGCGCGGGGGAATCGCCTTCTTGCCCAGCAACTTGCCGAACAGGCCCGTGGAGGACTGGGCCTTGTAGAGATCGCGCTGAAGCCGGTTCAGCCGCTCGGCGGCGGCGGCCTGCTCCGGATCGGAGCGCAGTTCGCCGGTCGCGACCAGCGTTTCGTATCGCTCGAGCATCGCCGTCATTGCGGGGATACCCTGGGTGCGCTTGCCTTGCGCAAGGTGGCGACGAAGCTGGCGACGAGATGGTCGTCCTGCTCGACAGTGCCGCGAAGGAACACCAAGCGCCTGGTTTCCTTCATGACCTCGGCAACGACGTCGACCGGTTGGCCGACGCGGCCGGCGCCGATGAACTGGCTATGCAAGTCGAGCGTCACGGAGCCGACGGCATCGGTGCCGATGACGAGGTAGGTCCCCGCGAAAATGCCGACGTCGATGAGCGCGAGGGTGACGCCGCCGTGGATGTTGTCGAGTACGTTGCTGTGGCGCTGTTCCGCTTCGAGCAGGCGCATCCGTGCGCCGCGCTCCCCCTCGCGGCGGATAATCATGCGGCCCAAGCCTTGCGAGTTGAAGCGCGAACCGTCGTCCAGGCGCCATGTGTGCCAGCCCGGATAATCCGGGTCCGGCTCGTGTATGGATGCACCTTGCGCCACGGGACAACCCGAGTCCGTGTCCTGGCCCGGCTTAGACCTGTCGCTCGGCCTGCATCTTCTTGATTTCGGCGATGGCACGCGCGGGCGAGAGACCCTTCGGGCACACGTTGGCGCAGTTCATGATCGTGTGGCAGCGATAGAGGCGGAAGGGATCTTCCAGCTCGTCGAGGCGCTCGCCGGTCATCTCGTCGCGGCTGTCGGCCAGCCAGCGATAGGCCTGGAGCAGGATCGCGGGGCCCAGGAACTTGTCGGAGTTCCACCAGTAGCTCGGGCACGAGGTCGAGCAGCAGGCGCACAGGATGCACTCGTAGAGGCCGTCGAGCTTTTCGCGCTGTTCCGGGGTCTGCAGGCGTTCCTTGCCCGACGGGGTGGTCGAGACGGTCTGCAGCCAAGGGCGGATCGAGGCGTACTGCGCGTAGAAGTGCGTGAAGTCGGGAACGAGGTCCTTGATGACGTCCATGTGCGGCAGCGGGGTGATGCGGATATCACCCTTGAGGTCCTCGATCGCGGTGGTGCAGGCGAGGCCGTTCTTGCCGTTCATGTTCATGGCGCACGAACCGCAGATGCCTTCGCGGCACGAGCGCCGGAAGGTAAGCGAGGGATCGGCCTCGCTCTTCATCTTGATGAGCGCGTCGAGCACCATCGGCCCGCACTTCTCGAGGTCGATCTCGAACGTGTCGTAGCGCGGATTCTCGCCCGAATCCGGGTCGTAGCGATAGACGGTGAACTTCTTCACCTTGTTGGCGCCCTCGGCCTTGTGGACTTTGCCCTGCTTCTTGATCTTGCTGTTGGCCGGGAGGGTGAAGGTCGCCATGAAGAATCCCCGTGATCTTGCACTGCGGCATGAACCGCGACTGATGTCTCCCTCTAGCGATTCGTCCGCGCAGGGCAAGGGGTGACAATGGCGAGGTTAGCGTTGGTGGTCGCGCGGCGACCGAATGCTGCAAAACGTCCTGGGTACGTATAGGTCCGATAGGCCGGGGCGAGGGGCGATCTGCATGTAGGCTACCGTGATTTGCGGGAAATATGGTTTCCTTAAATTACTGACTATAAAGAATAATAATCGATGGCGAGCCTCGCATGAATCTGACCGTCCGGCGTTTTCTCCCGGTGGACGCGCGGCTATCGTGGCCGGCCGATCTTGTGGGGGATTGTCTGCGCCTCGGCATGAATTGTGCCCCTCGCAAGCAGCAGCGCCGGAGAATCGGATTTTCCCCGAGGTTCGGCGGGAAGAGAAATTGCGTTCGAAGTTGCGACGCGTTCGCAGCAAGGTCGTAGTTCACGCGTCGCGGCAAGGGGTTGCAAGATCGGAACCGCAGCAGCGATGAGCAGCGGCGCCGCTTGTCGCGTCCGCGGCGAGGTGCTTGTCGTGGGAGGAATAACGACAGGGACGGAGAGCACCGACATGACGGAATGGCACGGCCGCACAGCGGTCATTACCGGCGGCGGCAGGGGGTTCGGCAAGGCGTTCGGCACCGCGCTGGCGAACGAGGGCGCGCATGTCGTGCTGGTGGACATCGACGAGGCACAGGCCGAAGCGGCGGCGGCCGTCATTCGCGGGCAGGGCGGTTCGGCCCGGGGCCTGGGCGGCGACGTGACCGACGAGGAGCGCATGGACGCGATCATGGCGCTGGCGGCCGAGGCGCGCGGGGGCATCGATTTGCTGGTCAACAATGCCGGGCTTCATTCCGACGCCTATGGCCAGCCGATCCTGAAGATGGGCCTCGCCAAAGTGCGGCGGCTGTTCGAGGTCAATGTCCTTGGCGTGGTCTGCTGCACGCTGGCAGCACATCCGCACATGGCGGGCAGGGCCGGCGCCTCGGTGGTCAACATCGCGTCGAGCGCGGCGCACATGGGCGGCTCGGCTTATGGCGACAGCAAGCTCGCGGTCGCTGGCCTGACGATCACGTTCGCGCGCGAACTGGGAGTGGACGGCATTCGCGTCAATGCGATCTCGCCGGGTCTAGTGCTGACCGAAACGATCCGCGCCGAACTGCCGGAAGCCACCCGGCAGCGTATCCAGGCGATGCAGTTGATCGCCGGCGACGGCCTGGAAGGGGATATCGTCGACGCGCTGCTCTACCTCGCGTCGAGCAAGGCCCGGTTCGTGACGGGCGAGACGCTGCGCGTGACCGGAGGCATGGCGGCGGGGGTTTGAACGGGCCGTCGTCCCGGGCTCGATCCGGGGCGACGATGGCCACGGCAGGTCGGCCCCAAACGACAAACGCCGCGCGGGATCCGAAGATCGCGCGCGGCGCCTGCCTTGTCTTCAGCGGGCGATCAGGCGCCGAAAGTACGCTGCCACCAGCCGCGACGGGGCGAACCGTCGGCGTTGGCCTGTGCGTCGCCGTCGGTCGCCGCCTCCGGCTCGACGGCTTCCGGTTCGGCGGCCGCGACGGCCGCTTCACCCGGAGCCGAGGATGCCTCGGCCTTCTTGCGACGCGGTGCGCGCTTGGGCTTGGCAGGCGCTTCCTCGGCGACCACTTCCACCGGCGCTTCGACCGCTTCGACGACGTCTGCCTTCTTGCGACGCGGTGCGCGCTTGGGCTTGGCCGGTGCTTCCTCGGCGGCGACTTCGGCCGGAGCCTGTGCCACCACTTCGACGGGAGCCACGACTTCCGCCTCGACGGCTTCGGCCTTCTTGCGACGAGGCGCGCGCTTGGGCTTGGCCGGCGCTTCCTCGGCAACGACCTCGGCCGGGGCCTCGGCAACCGTTTCCGCAGGTGCTTCGGCCGCTGCCTCGGCCACGTCGGCCTTCTTGCGGCGAGTGCGCTTGGGCTTGGCCGGCGCCTCCTCGGCGACCGGCTCGGCCGGCGCTTCGGGCTCGGCTTGGCTCACCGGTTCGGCGACGGGTGCGGGCGCGACGGCGTCGTCGCCGGCGAAGCCTTCGCCGCTTTCGGTGCCGTTCTCGCCTTCGCCGCCGGTTTCACCGTCACCGCGACGACCGCGCCGGCGACGACCGCCACGACGGCGGCGCTTCTTGGGGGCATCGCCACCTTCCGCGTCGGTCTCGCCCTCGGCGTAGCCTTCGCTCTCGCCGGCGATCTCGGCGTCGTCCTCGGCTTCGTCGCCCTCGACCTGTGCGGTCTCGGCTTCGTCCTCGGCTTCGCCTTCGGTCTCGGCGGTCTCGTTGCCGTCCTCGTCGCGGCGATCACGGTTGCGGCCACGACGGCGCTTGCGGCGCTTGCGGCCACGGCCACCTTCGCCTTCGTCGCCCTCGGCCCGTTCGGGACGCTCGCCACGCTCACGCGGAGCAGCGGCTTCCTCGCGCTCGATCTCTTCCTCTTCTTCCTCTTCCTCGATGATGAAGTCGTCTTCGACTTCCTCGGCGATCGGGTCGAAGCGGGGGACGAACTCGTTGCGCGGGCCCGAGGAGACGACGCGCATCTTGGCGCCTTCGTTCTCGCCCTCGGGGATCACTTCGACGGTGACGCCGTAACGATCCTCGATGTCGGCCAGGTCGGCGCGCTTGGCGTTGAGCATGTAGATCGCCGCTTCGGTCGAGGCGAACAGCGAGACCACCACGCCCTTGCCCTTGGCCGCTTCGTCCTCGATGAGGCGCAGCGCCGAGAGGCCGGCGGAACTGGCGGTGCGGACCAGGCCGGTGCCGTCGCAGTGCGGGCACGAACGCGTGGTCGCTTCCAGCACGCCGGTGCGCAGGCGCTGGCGGCTCATTTCCATGAGGCCGAAGCTGGAGATGCGGCCGACCTGGATGCGGGCGCGGTCGTTCTTGAGCGCGTCCTTCACGGCCTTCTCGACCTTGCGGACGTTCGAGCCGTATTCCATGTCGATGAAGTCGATCACGACCAGGCCCGCCATGTCGCGCAGGCGCAACTGGCGCGCGATTTCCTGAGCGGCTTCGAGGTTGGTGGCGACCGCCGTCTGCTCGATCCCGTGCTCCTTGGTGGCGCGGCCCGAGTTGATGTCGATCGAGACGAGCGCCTCGGTCGGGTTGATGACGATGTAGCCGCCCGAACGAAGCTGCACGACCGGGTCGTACATCGCGGTGAGCTGGTCTTCCGCACCGAAGCGCTGGAACAGCGGCACCGGGTCGGAATAGGGCTTAACCTTGGGCGCGTGGCTGGGCATCAGGAGCTTCATGAAGTCCTTCGCCGCGCGGAAGCCTTCCTCGCCCTCGACGACCACTTCCTCGATGTCGCGGTTGTAGATGTCGCGGATCGCGCGCTTGATGAGATCGCTGTCCGAGTGGATCAGCGTCGGCGCGGCCGAGCGCAGCGTCACTTCGCGCAGGTCGTCCCACAGGCGGGCGAGGTAGTCGAAGTCGCGCTTGATCTCGGTCTTGGTGCGCTGGAGGCCGGCGGTGCGCACGATGCAGCCCATCGAACGCGGAAGCTGCAGCTCCGAGATGATCGACTTGAGGCGCTTGCGGTCCGAGGCCGAGCTGATCTTGCGGCTGATGCCGCCACCGTGGCTCGAGTTCGGCATGAGCACGCAGTAGCGGCCGGCGAGGCTGAGGTAGGTGGTCAGCGCCGCGCCCTTGTTGCCGCGCTCTTCCTTGACGACCTGGACCAGCAGCACCTGGCGGCGATGGATGACGTCCTGGATCTTGTAGCGACGGCGCAGGGCCATGCGGCGTGCGCGCAGGTCGTCGGCTTCCTTCGAGCGGCCCGAGGGCTTGCCCTGGCGGCGACGGCCACGGCCGCGACGGTTGCCGGAATCGAATTCTTCGTCGGCGTGCTCGCCTTCGTCGTCGGCGTGGAACGGGTTCTCGACCGAACCGTCCTCGATCGTGGCGACGTGGTCCTTTTCGGACGTGTCGACTTCGGTGATGCCGCCATCGTCGTCGCCGTAATCGCCGTCGTCGTCCTCGTCGTCACCTTCGCTGGCGCGCAGCGCGGCTTCTTCCTCGGCGTGGGCGGCTTCCTCGGCCAGCAGGGCCTCGCGGTCCTCCTTGGGGATCTGGTAGTAATCCGGGTGGATTTCGCTGAAGGCCAGGAACCCGTGGCGATTGCCGCCGAAGTCGACGAAGGCAGCCTGGAGCGACGGCTCCACGCGGGTAACCTTCGCCAGGTAGATGTTGCCTTTTATCTGCTTGCGTTCGGTCGATTCGAAATCGAATTCTTCAATCCGATTGCCCTTGAGTACCGCCACCCGCGTTTCTTCCGGGTGGCGCGCATCGATAAGCATGCGCGTTGCCATTTGATAGTCTCCGTGCGCGTCCTCGCCCGGCCGGATCAGCCTGGGGGACGCGAATGTGTTCGTTGTGTTCGGATGTGCCCGTGCGTGCGCCGATGGCCCGGCCGTTTGCGGCGGGGCCCATCGTGGAGCGCGTAAGTCCAGGGGCATGTTCGTGCGTTTGCGTCTGCTGCTCTGCGAGCGGCAGGGAGCCGAGGCAATCCAGCGCCTCGTGCGCGGCGAATTTAGGGGCCGCCCTGAAGGCGGCAGGTGTCGCTGCCGCTATGAAAGCGGCGCGGGGGGGCATCGCTGCATGAGCGCTGCGTGTGTCTGCGAGCGGGAGACAGCGCGGCGCGAAGGCACGCGCGGAAAATTGCGACCACACCGCCACCGCCCGTTCGGGCGTCGGCTGGCAGGGTAGCAATTGGCTTCTCATGGCTCGCTTCAACCTGTGAGGTCTTTCCGGAAAGGATTTTCCGGTTCCCTGGGCCGGAGCTATGGCTCTGCCGGTCCTGCCCGGCATCATATGGTGATGTTGTTCCGGAATGCGAGGACCGAAAGGCATGGTGGCCCCGGTCGCATGGGCGTAGCATCCATGGCCACGTACGGCAAGTTCCTTGGACGGCTCGCCTTTATGGCGGGAGGGGGTGACCGGGCGCGGCGCAAGAATTCGGTGGGAAAGGGCCCCGCCGGTGGATTGCGGGGCGCGTGATGTCGACCTAGTCAGTCCGGCCATGTCGCGCACCCTGCAGCTGATCCTCGTCCTGTCGACGCCGCTGGCGCTGCTGGCTGCGGCCTTCGTACTCAACGGGACGATTGCCACGGGCGCCGGAGCCTACGACTACGTGGTCCGTTTCGACCTGCCGAGCGTCAATGCCCCGGTCGGGCTGCCCCGGGTGGACGGACCGCCCGATGCGAGCCGTCCGCTGGTGGTCATCGACCCCGGGCATGGCGGCTTCGATCCTGGCGCCGGGCAAGGCGCGCTCAAGGAAAAGGCGATCGCGCTGCGGATTGCTCTGGCCTTGCGCGACAAGCTCCTGGCGAGCGGCGGCCTGCGCGTCGCGCTGACCCGCGACACCGACCGCTTCATCGCGCTGGCCGACCGTCCCGACATCGCCCGGCGCCTCAACGCGGACTTGTTCGTCTCGATCCACGCCGACAGCGCTCCGGCCAATTCGGCGCGAGGGGCGAGCGTCTACGTGCTTTCCGAAAGCGGTTCGAGCGAGGCGGCGACGCGTTTCGCGGCGCGCGAAAACGGGGCGGACCGCGTCAACGGCGTCGCGTTGTCGACGACGAATGCCAACGTCGGGGCGATCCTGCTCGACCTGTCGCAGCGCGGCGCGCAAGCGGGCTCGACGCAGGCCGCCGGGCTGCTGCTGCGCGAACTGGGCGACAGCGGCATGGGCCTGCACCGCGATCGGCCCGAAACCGCCGCGCTCGCCGTGCTCAAGGCACCGGACATTCCCTCGATCCTGTTCGAGACCGGGTACATCAACAATCCGCAGGACGCCGAAGTGCTCGGCTCGGCGCGCGGACAGCAGGCGCTGGCGGAGGCCGGCGCCAAGGCGATCCGGGCCTATTTCGCGAGGAAGCTGGGAGGCTGACCTCGCGACACCCAAGGTCCCGGATCTGATCCGGGGCCGCGGGGTACTCTTGAGGCGATAGCTCGCGATGGGGCACTGCGACGCCGCGCTCAGGCTCAAGCGCGCGCGGCCTTGCCCACGGTCACGGGGCGAGCCCGGGACGACGCGGGTTTTCAAACGGGGCCTGCGATTTTTTGCGACGAGCCAATCCGCCAAAGGTTCCCTTGCGCGAAATCGCCGTGCTAGAGGCACACCCGATGACCGACGCGAATGATCCCGGCGAGCAGCCGCCCGAAGACGCGACCTTCCGCATCCGCCGCGAGGCGTCCGGCGGTATTGCCGCGATCGGCAGGGCCTGGCGCGAACGCAAGTGGCTGCGGCGCTTCGGCTATCTCTGCATGGCCGGGCTGATCGGCCTGATCGGCTTCTGGATCGTGCTCACGCGCGACATGCCCGACGCCAACAAGCTGCTGGAATACCAGCCGCCGCTGCCGACCATGGTGCGCGGCATGGACGGCGAGATCGTCTATTCCTACGCTCGCGAGCGGCGGGTGCAGCTACGGTTCGTCGACTTTCCCCGGCCGATGATAAACGCCTTCCTCTCGGCCGAGGACAAGACCTTCTGGACCCATGGCGGCGTCGACATCGGCGGCCTCGCGGGTGCGGTCGTGGATTACGCCTCGAAGTACGGCAGCGGCGTGCGCGCCAAGGGCGGCTCGACGATCACCCAGCAGGTCGCGAAGAACATCCTCATCGGCGACGAATATTCGGTCACCCGCAAGCTCAAGGAAATGCTCCTCGCCCGCCGTATCGAAGGCGTGCTGACCAAGCAGCAAATCCTCGAGCTGTACCTCAACGAGATTCCGCTGGGCCGACGTTCGTTCGGTGTCCAGGCCGCGGCGCGCGCCTATTTCGACCGCGACGTCGAGGACCTGACTCTCAGCCAGAGCGCGTTCCTCGCGATCCTGCCGCGCGCGCCCGAAGTCTATGGCCGCAAGAAGAACGAGGACCGGGCGATCGAGCGCCGCAACTGGGTGCTCGACCAGATGGTCAAGAACGGCTGGGTCACCGAGCAGGCCGCCGCCGCCGCGAAGGCCGAGCCGCTCGGCCTCGTCACCCAGCGTGGCAACGACTACGATTCCGCCAACGGCTACTTCATCGAGGAAGTGCGCCGTCGCCTGATCGGGCAGTACGGCGAAAAGGCGGAAGACGGCCCGAACAGCGTCTACGCCGGCGGCCTGTGGGTCCGCACCTCGCTCGACTCCGAGATGCAGAAGGCGGTGCGCGACGCCTTGCGCGCCGGCCTGTTGCGCTATCACGGCAACCGGGGCTGGGTGGGACCGATCGCGCATCTCAACGACCTCGAGAGCTGGCAGTCGCAACTGGTCGTCGCCAACAAGACGGTCGACTACAAGGACTGGCGCGTCGGGGTCGTGCTCGACACCCCCGGAACCGCGAACGGCACGGGTCGCATCGGCTTCTCCGACGGCAACATCGCCACGCTGACCGGCATTTCCGAGCGCGCCAAGGCCGGCGATCTCGTCACCGCCGCGCCGGTCACCGCCGGCACCTGGGCGCTGCGCTCGGTCCCCGAGGTCTCGGGCGGCATGATTATCGAGGAGCCCGGCAGCGGCCGCGTGGTGGCGATGCAGGGCGGCTTCGATTCCGGCCTCGATTCCTTCAACCGCGCCGTCCAGGCCGAGCGCCAGCCCGGTTCGACGATCAAGCCGTTCGTCTATGCGACGGCGCTGCAGAACGGCATGACCCCGGCGACGCAAGTGCTCGACGGCACCTTCTGCGTGTTCCAGGGCGCGAACCTGGGCAACAAGTGCTTCCGCAACTTCGGCGGCGAGGGCGGTTCGGGCAGCCACACGATGCGTTGGGGCCTCGAGCAGTCGCGCAACCTGATGACCGTGCGCATCGCCAACGACGTGGGCATGAAGCGCGTGACCCGCACGTTCCACAACATGGGCATCGGCGACTACCAGAGCTATCTCTCGTTCGCACTGGGCGCCGGCGAGACGACCGTGTCGCGCATGATAAACGCCTATGCGGCGCTGGCGAACAACGGCGTGCAGTTCTCGGGCTCGGTCATCGACTATGTCCAGGACCGCAACGGCAAGGTGATCTGGCGCGCCGACAAGAGCCGCTGCGATACCTGCAACATGGCCCAGTGGGACGGCAAGCCGATGCCGCGCATCCAGCGCAAGGGCAAGCAGGTGCTTGACGCCGCGACAGCCTACCAAGTCGTCCACATGCTCGAAGGTGTGGTCACGCGGGGCACGGCCGAGCGCCTGCGCGACCTCAAGCTGCCGCTGTTCGGCAAGACCGGCACCACCAACGGCCCGACCGACGTGTGGTTCATGGGGGGCAACCAGGACTACGTGGGCGGGGTCTATCTGGGGTACGACAATCCGCGTTCGCTGGGTGGCTATGCCCAGGGTGGCCGCATTGCCGCGCCAATCTTCAAGGAAGTCGTGGAGGCCACCCGCAAGCGCTGGGGGATGCAGCCCTTCGTCGCGCCGGCCGGCATCCGCATGGTCCGCATCGACCGCGTGACCGGCAAGCGCGTCATGGGCGTCGAGCCCGGGGACGAGCCCAAGGCCGCCGTGATCTGGGAAGCCTTCAAGCCCGACACCGAACCACGCCAGTACACCGCCGAAGACGAATTCACTCGTCGCCGCGACGCTCTGGTCTCGCAGATCCGCAATGCGCGCGAGGCCCGCAACGCGGATGCGGCGGGGGCTGCGGGCGACCTGGGGAATTTCGCGGAAGAGCAGGGCGGCGTATATTGACCGGGCCGGGGGCCGGCTCGCGCTGACCCGGGCGCTCGGCAATTCCCGGCCCGAAGCACGCCTCTCCACGTCGCCCCGGCGATGCCTGCCCGTCCGGCGCAGCAAAGAAATGACATGATCGTGTCAACGCGCCACTCGAGGCCATGGACACGCAAGCATTCGAGTTCGCGGCATCCGCTGGTGGCCTTGGTCGACGAGACCATCCGGCTGAACAGTCGCCTGCGCAGCGTCTTCGGTACGGCGCGTGCGGGATGCGCGCTCAACGACAGCGAGCACATGGTGCTCAACGCCGTGGTCGAGGCCGGGCAGGCGCCGACGGTTGCGCAGATCGGCCGGTCGATGGGGCAGGCGCGCCAGTTGGTGCAGCGCGCCGCCAATTCGCTGCGGGAAGCCGGGCTTATCGAAAGTTGCGACAATCCCGACCACAAGCGCGCCGCGCTGCTGCGGCCGACGCCGGCCGGCATCGCTCTCAAGCGCGAGATCGACATGCGCGCCGACGCCATCGCCGCAGAACTGGTCCCGGGCCTCGACGGCGGGGAAATCCGCGCGGCGGCGGCAGCGCTGCAAGACATCCGGAAACAGATAGAGGCGCGGCTGAAACAGGCTGCGCGCGCTCGCTGAGGAGAGGACGATGGACGCCGATCTCGACACACTCGCGCCGATCGGACCGCTGACCGAATGGCTGGACGCCCATGTGCCGCACCTGGGCAGCGGGCCATTGCGGACGGCGGTGCTCTCGGGCGGTACGTCCAACGTGGTGCTGACGCTCGATCGCGGCGAGGGGGCGATGGTGATGCGCCGCCCGCCCGCGGTGCCCCCGCCCGGCGCCGAGAAAGGCGTCCTGCGCGAGGCGCGCATCCTTACCGCTCTGGGGGCGACGGACGTACCGCATCCGGCCTGCCACGGCTCCTGCGCCGACGATGGCGTGGTCGGCGCGCCGTTCTACGTCATGGACAAGGTGGACGGCTGGGCGCCCAACTTGCGCGACGAGAAGATCCGCAACGAGCCGCCGTTCGACGCGATGCCCTACGAGTACGGCATCCCCTTCGCCATCGTCGACGGCCTCGTCAAGCTGGCCAACGTCGATCACGAGGCGATCGGGCTGGGCGACTACGGCAAGCCTGGCCGGTTCCTCGAGCGCCAGGTCGACCGCTGGGCCGGCCAGCTCGCCTCGTACAAGCAGCGCTACGGCTATGAGGGGCGCGAACTGCCCGGATATGCCGCGACCGAGGAATGGCTGCGCGCCAATGTCCTGCCCCGCGAGACGCGCGGGATCATCCACGGCGACGTCGGCACGCCCAACATGATGTTCCGCCACGGCCCGCCCGCGCGGCTCGCGGCGATGATCGACTGGGAGCTGTCCACCATCGGCGATCCGATGATCGACATGGGCTGGTTCACCGGCGGCATGCGAGACGAGGACGAGCCCGACAAGGCGTTCCCCACCGCGCTCAACAATCCCGCCCACTTCCCGACGAGGCAGGAACTGGGGCGCTACTACTGCGCCGGCACCGGCCGTGACATCCGCGATTTCGACTACTTCTCGATCCTCGCCAAGTTCAAGTCGGGATGCCTGCTCGAATACAAGGTGGCGCAGGCCGAGGCGGGAATCCTGAGCAAGGAAACCGGGCGGTTCTTCGCCAGGATCGTGGAGCAGTGCTTCGTCGACACGGCTGCGATGGTCGCAAGGATACGCTGAAGCCTTCCCTAAGCGGGGAAGGGGGAGGAATGGGAGAGAACCAATGATCGATTTCTCAATCGAACCCGAATTCCAGGCCAGGCTCGACTGGATGGAGCGCTTCGTGCGCGACGAGTGCGAGACGATGGACCTGCTGTTCCCCGAACAGGGCGCGCAGTTCGACCCCGGCTACACGGCCGCCCGGCGGCACCTCGGGCCGCTGCAGGAACAGGTGAAAGCGCAAGGTCTGTGGGCCTGCCATCTCGGCCCGCATCTGGGCGGACCCGGCTATGGGCAGGTCAAGCTCGGGCTGATGAACGAGATCATCGGCCGCTCCACCTGGGCGCCGACCGTCTTCGGCACGGCCGCGCCGGATACCGGCAATGCCGAAATCCTCGCCCTGTTCGGCACCCCCGAACAGAAGCGCAAGTACCTCGGACCGCTGATGGCCGGCGAGATCGTCTCGTGCTTCTCGATGACCGAGCCGCAGGGCGGTTCCGACCCGGAGGTCTTCACCTGCCGGGCCACGCGGGATGGCGACGAGTGGGTGATCGAGGGCGAGAAGTGGTTCTCGTCCAACGCCCGCTTCGCCAGCTTCCTGCTGGTCATTGCCGTGACCGACCCGCAAGCGCCGCTGACCGAACGGATGAGCATGTTCGTGGTCCCTGCCGAGACGCCCGGCATCGAGATCCTGCGCAATGTGGCCATCGCCGGGGACTTCGACCCCGAGAACGGCCACCACGCGCATTTGCGCTACAACAAGGTGCGGGTGCCGCTCGATCACATGCTGGGCAATCCGGGCGAGGGCTTCAAGGTCGCGCAGGCGCGGCTTGGCGGCGGGCGCATCCACCATGCCATGCGCACGGTCGGCATGTGCAACCGCGCGCTGGACATGATGCTGGAGCGCGCGGTTTCCCGCCGCACCAAGGGCAAGCCGCTGGGCGAGCACCAACTGGTCCAGGCCAAGATCGCCGATTCCGTGATCGAACTGGAACAGTTCCGCCTGCTCGTCCTCAAGACCGCCTGGCTCATCGACGAGATCGAGGCCGGCCGCCTGAAGCACGGAGCCGCGCGCAAGCACATCGGCATGTGCAAGGTCGCGATGGCGCAGGTCTACGCCAATGTGGTGGGCCGGGCGCTGGAGATCCACGGATCGCTGGGCATCTCGCTCGATATGCCGCTGGCCAAATGGTACGGCGGCAACATGGCGCTCGCCTTTGCCGACGGGCCGACCGACGCGCACCGCTCGCAACTGGCGCGGGCCTACCTCAAGCGCGCCACGCCGGCCGAGGGCATGTTCCCTACCGAGCATATCCCCACGCGCACGGCCAGGGCACTCGAACGCTACCCCGACGCGCGGTCCGCCTGAGATGGACCCGCTGTTCGACTTCACCGGCAAGGTCGTGCTCGTCACCGGCGGCTCGCGCGGGCTCGGCTATCAGATGGTCCGCGCCTTCGCCGAGCGCGGGGCCGACGTGATCGTCGCCAGCCGCAAGCTCGATGCCTGCGAGGCGGTCTGCGAGGAGATGCGCGGCATGGGCCGCAAGGCGCTGGCGATCGCCGCCCACGTCGGCCGCTGGGACGAGTGCGACCGGCTGGTCGAGCAGGCCTACGCGGCGTTCGGGGCTGTGGATATCCTTGTGAACAATGCCGGGATGAGCCCGCGCCTGCCCAGCCACGAGGTCAGCGAGAAGCTGTTCGACGCGGTGCTGAACCTGAACTTCAAGGGCCCGTTCCGGCTCTCCTCGCTCGTTGCCAAGCAGATGTTCGACACGGGCGAGGCGGGCGGGCCGGGCGGGTGCATCATCAACGTCACCTCCTCGGGCTCGATGATGCCGTTGCCGCAAGTGGTGACCTATGGAGCATCGAAGGCGGCACTCAATGCGATGAGCCGCTCGCTGGCATGGGAATATGCGCCGCACGTCCGGGTCAACACCCTGTCCCCGGGCGCCTTTCGCACCGACATAGCCGAGGCCTGGCCCGACAAGGGAAAAGGGCCGATCGCGATCCCACGCGGGCACGCGGCAAATCCGGAGGAGATCGTCACCGCCGCCCTGTTCCTGGCCAGCCCGGCTTCGGTCAACGTCACCGGCTCGATCGTGCGTTGCGACGGCGGGCAGCATTAGTCCTCCCCGGCATGCGGAGGAGGGACCACTCGCAGAGTGGTTGAGGGGCATGCGCACGCTTTTCAACGCTTTCGTCGTGCGGGAGTGCCCCTCCACCGCAGGGGGAGAAGAAAGGAGTTTTCCATGACCCTTGCCGTCATGGCCCACCAGTTCGGGCCGCCCGAAAGCTATGCCCTCAAACACTTCGACCCCGGCGCGCCGGGCGAGGGAGAGGTGCGGGTGGCCATCCGCGCCGCCGGGGTGTCCTACGTCGACGTGCTGACCGCCATGGGCCAGTACCAGTTCAAGCCGACGCTGCCCTACATTCCCGGCAGCGAGGCGGCGGGCGTGGTGGAGGCGGTGGGTCCCGGGGTCAGCCACCTGGCCGAGGGCGACCGCGTGTTCTGCGGGGGCATGGGCGGCCTTTTCGCGCAGTCCAACCTGTTCCGCGCGACCGGCTTGGCGCAGATCCCCGAGGCGATGAGCTTCGAATCCGCCGCGGTCTTCGCGGTCAACTACCAGACGGCGTACTATGCGCTGGCGGATCGCGCCCGTGTCCGGCCCGGCGAGACGCTGCTGGTGCTGGGGGCGGCCGGGGGGACCGGCTTCGCGGCAGTGCAGGTCGGCCGGCACCTGGGCCTGCATGTGATCGCGTCGGCATCGACCCCGGACAAGCAGGCCGTAGCCCGGGCAGGCGGTGCCGACGCGGTGGTGACGAGCGGCGCGCCCGACTGGCGCGAACAGGTCGTGGCGGCCAATGACGGCAAGCCGGTCGACGTGGTCTTCGATCCGGTCGGCGGCGAGGCGACCGAACCGGCCTTCCGCGGCCTCGGCTACGACGGGCGCCATCTGGTGATTGGCTTCACCGCCGGGATCGCGGCGCTGCGGACCAACCTGCCGCTGCTCAAGAGCGCCAGCCTCGTGGGCGTGCAGATGCGCGACCATGCACTCAAGCGACCGGCCGAGGCCGCGGCCATGCGCCGGAAGGTCATCGAACTGGCCGGCGACGGACTGTTTTCGCCGGCAATCGCCGCGCGTTACCCGATCGCGGACTATGCGGCGGCGATGAACGCGGCGTTTTCCGGCAAGGCGGCGGGGCGGATCGTGCTGCTGACGGCGTGAAGCCCGTTTGTGCGCGGCGTCCGGTACCGCCTCCAGGCACCGGGCCAAGCGCCGGGGCGATGTTGTCGGCCCGGCACGATGAAGATCGGCTTGCCTGCCTTGCGGAGTCGTCCGCGCCGGGCATGATGCGCGCGAAGAATCCGAACCGATCGACATCAGTCGGCGGCGGTCATGGGCGAGAATGCGAAGGACGTGCATCGTGCGCCTTGCATCCCGCCACCGGGAGAGAGCCATGGCAGAGACGTCGTTCGCGTTCGACCCGCGCAATGTCCCCGGAGGCCCGCTCATGTTCCGCGGCACCAGCGACGAGGACTGCTGCCGTGGCGACGTCTGGACCGACGACGGCTCGACAATCGACGCGCGCACCGAGCGCCGGACGGTGGGGGCCATCTCGATCATCCGCCTGCGGTCGGGCGCGAACCTGTTCTTCCGCCGTTCCCGCCAGCATATCCGCCAGGATGCGACCGACCTGTCGATCCTGTGGTTCGTGAAGCACGGCGAACTGGCGATTTCCAGCCAGTGCGGCAACCGCGTGGCTCGGCCCGGGGATTTCGCTGTCACCTGCTCGACGGTGCCCTTCATCCTGGAATGCCGCAAGGGAGCCGAGGGACGGCACGAGGCGTTGCACGTCACCGTGCCTACCCACATCCTGCGCGGCCACCTCGAACGGGATTTCGGGGCCGGCCTGTTCATGGCGATGGAGCGCCCCGAACTGGCGATCGCCGAGACCATCCTGACTGACGTGCTCCACGACGACTGCGGGCTGGGCGAGGAATCTGCGCGGCTGCTGGTCGATACGGCGCTGGGCCTCATCGGCAACGCGGTCCGCGCCGGCGAGAACCCACAGCCGGCCCGGCAGTCCATCGCCGAGCGGCGGCTCGAGGACGTGCTGCGCTTCATCGACGTGCACTTGTCGGACCCGCGGCTGTCGACCGCGACGGTCGCCAGGGGATGCGGCATTTCGCCGCGCTACCTCTCGTTCCTGCTACGGCTGCGGGACACCTCGTTTTCCGAGGTGATGTGGGAGCAGCGGCTCGCCAGGGCCAGGGCCTGGCTGTCCAGGTCCGACCCGCGCGAAATCTCGATCAGCGAGATCGCCTACGGGGTGGGCTTCAAGAGCCCGGCGCACTTCAGCCGCATGTTCAAGCGCGCGTTCGGCGGCGCCCCTCGCGACTATCGCGGCGAGTGCGGTGCCGATGGCGCGCGGATCGCGGTTCCGCCTCCCCCGCACTCTCCCTCTCCCTCGCCACGCTGGCGCATGGGCGGCGGGCGTTTGCAGTAGGGAGGGGGCAAAAAGCGCGTTGGGGCGATGCTTGCCGGGCCGCGATGGCGCGTGCTTGCATCGCCACGGGGGCCGGCGAATGTTCGTCGCACAAGACCTCAGGAGAGATGCCCATGAAGATGAAACTCGTCGCGCTCACCCGTCCGCTACCCGGCCGGGAGGCGGAGTTCAACGAGTGGTACGACACCACGCACTTGCCCGAACTGGTCAACAAGTTCGGCATGGCCGGCGCCCAGCGCTACAAGCTCGCCGCCCGGCTGATGGGCAGCGACGAGAACGAATTCCTCGCGATCTACGACATCGAGGCGGATGATCCGATGACGTTCCTCGGCGCGATGGGCGCCGCCGCGAAATCCGGTGAGTTGACCACCAACGACGCGCAGGACTTCGGAACCTGCTACACCGCGCTGTTCACCGAACACGGCGAGCGGGTGGTGCCTAGCTGAGGTAGCGGGCAGGCTGCGCGGGGCGGTACGCGCTACCGCCCCGTGAAGTTCGGCTTGCGCTTTTCCTTCAAGGCCTGGATGCCTTCGAGGTGGTCCGCGCTGCGCACGCTGAGGCTTTCGTAGGCGATCCCGGCGTCCATCAGGGCCGTGGCGAGCCGCTTGAGTTCGAGGTTGGTGAGGATCTTGGTCGCGCGGATGGCCAAGGTGGCGCCGTTCAGGAGCCGGCCGCAGAACGCGTCCACGGCCGCATCCAGGACCTCCAGCGGTACGCAGTGATTGACCAGGCCGATCTCGGCTGCCTGGCTTGCGGTGAGGAGTTCGCCGGTCAGCAGGTATTCCTTGGCGCGCGTCAAGCCGATGCGCTGGGCCCAGATTACCGCGCCGCCGTCCCCGGCCACGAGGCCGAGGCCGACGTGGGGGTCGCCGATCTTCGCTCCCTCCGCCGCGAAGATCACGTCGCACAACAGCGCCAGCGTCGCGCCCAGGCCCACCGCGTGTCCGTTCAACCGGCACACCACCGGTTTGTCGATGTCGAGCAGGGTCGAGACGATGCGCTTGGCGACGCGGGTTTCGTGGTCGAACAGATGCGGGTTCCTGGCATTGTTCTCGATGTGGTCGAGATCGCCGCCGGCCGAGAAGGCGCGGCCGGCCCCGGTCAGCACGATCACGTCCGAGCCGGTGTCGACTTGCGCGAACAACAGCGCGGCGGCGAGGTCGTCGTGCAGCGCCAGGTTGACCGCGTTGAGCGCATCCGGCCGGTTCAGCGTGATGCGCAGCAACCGGCCTTCGCGAGCCATCTCGATCGTGCCCAGGGCGGGCAGGGCGGGCAGGGCGGGGGCGGTCTCGGTCATGCGGCGGGTCTCCCTCTCTCTTGCCGCACCCATAGGCACAGGTGCGTTCGAGGCCACGCGAAAACGCAAGTTCGGGCGCAACCATTCGCTCCGGCGAAACCTGAGGCGCGCGCGCCGTTGCGCGTTGCCAAAGGTCGAGAACTTCGTTCTACGCTATTGAACGCATGCGCAGCAGCGCAGCCTGACGGACGAGAGGAGCAGCCACGATGACGCAGTTCGACGAGACTTTCGACTGGGTGGTCGTGGGCAGCGGTGCAGGCTCGATGGCCTCGGCGCTGCTGATGAAGCAGGCCGGCAGGTCGGTCGTCATCCTCGAGAAGGCGCAGTGGGTGGGCGGCACGACGGCCAAGTCGGGCGGGGTCATGTGGATACCCAACAACCGCTTCATGGACCCCGGCGAGGACAGCCTGGAGCAGGCCTGCCGCTACCTCGACGCGGTCGTGCCCGATGGCCCGGATTCGCCCGGCACCAGCCCCGCGCGCCGCCGCACTTACGCGGCGGAGGCCCCCAAGATGCTGGACTTCATCGTCGGGCAGGGCGTGGCCATGGAGCGTGGATCGACCTTCTGGCCCGACTACTACGACGAGTTGCCCGGCGGCGTGAAGACCAGCCGCACCGTCACCGCGGTCCCCTTCGACACCAACCAGCTCGGCAGGCAATGGGCGCCCAAGCTGCGCCAGGGCTTCCTCGAAGTCCCCGTCCGCCTCGACGACGGCATGAAGCTGCCGTTCATGAAGCATTCCTGGGCGATCAAGCGGATGTTCTTCCGGATCGCGCTCAAGCTCGTGGCGGGGAAGCTGACCGGCAAGCACTGGGTCACGGCCGGCGCGGCGCTGCAGGGGCGGATGCTCAAGGCGGTGCTGGACAAGGAGGCGGCCGATATCCGCGTCGATTCGCCCGTCACCGAAGTCCTCATGGATGGCGGGCGGGCGGTGGGCGTCGTCACCGTGCGCGACGGCGCGCCGTGGCGCATCGGCGCGAAGCTGGGCATCCTGGTGAACGCGGGCGGCTTCGCGATGAACCAGGCCATGCGCGACCAGTACATGCCCGGAACCCAGTCGAAGTGGTCGAACGGCATCGAGACCGACACCGGCGACCTGCACCGCGAACTCGCCGGCAAGGGCGCCCGACTGGCGCAGATGGACCAGATGGTCGGCTTCCAGATGAGCGAGGCGCCCGGCTGGGATACCGACTACGTCAAGCCCGGGACCCAGAGCACCACCGGCAAGCCCCACGCCATCCAGGTCGACCAGAGCGGCGTGCGCTACATGAACGAGGGCGGCTCCTACGAGGAGTTCTGCGAGAACATGCTGGTGCGCAACCGCACCGTGCCCGCCATCCCGAGCTGGGCGATCATGGACCAGCAGTACATGGACGAATACGCCGTCGCCGGCAAAGGCACGGCGAAGAAGGGCATGGACAAGTGGCTCGCCTCGGGCTGGATGCGCCGCGCCGAAAGCGTCGAGGCGCTGGCCGCGCTGATCGACGTCCCCGCCGAAGCGCTCGCGGCCACCGTCGAGCGCTGGAACGGCTTCGTGCGCAGCGGCCGCGACGAGGATTTCGCACGCGGCGAGCGCGCCTACGACAACTGGCTGGGCGACCCGTTCTTCAAGGATGGGCCCAACCAGTGCATGGGCACGATCGAGAAGGGCCCGTTCTACGCGATCCCGATCGTGCCGGGCGACGTCGGCACCTATGGCGGGGTGGTGTGCGACTGCGATTCGCGGGTTCTGCGCGAGGATGGCACGGTCATTCCCGGCCTTTATGCCTGCGGGGTCGCAACCGCGTCGCCGATGGGCCGGGTCTATCCGGGGGCGGGCGCCAGCGTCGGGCCGTCGATGACGTTCGGCTGGATCGCCGCCAGGCATGCGGCGGGGCTGGGCAACCAGTTCGGCTAGGCTCCTCGCCGCGGCAACGGTACCCAGGTTTACACGGTTTACACGGTTTACACGGTCCAGGGGGCGAATGGCGCAACCTTGGCGCGGAAGGTTGGTCGTGCACCTCGCCCTGTCACCTTGCGCGGCGCGGGGCGCCGGCGTGAGGTGCGGCATGATCGGTGGGCAGGGCTGCGGCATGGCGCGATGGTAGCGCAAGCCGGGGCAAGTAGGAAAACGGCGGTTTGCCGCCATTTGCCCCGGCGCGCCCATGCCATCGCTCGATGGGACATATGCGATACCGCCGAGGCGTTTCGCTCGCGCTTGCACGGGCCGGTACGACAGGTACTGAACTGATGTTCAGCCCCCGCCCGACCGGACCCTCGTCCGATCGGCCGGCAGGCCAAGCCGAGCGAGAGAGGACCCATGAGCCAGACGCCAGAGAACAGGGCATCGCCCGACGCCGCCACCCAGCTCGACATCTTCCGCCGGATGCTGCGGATCGAGCGCAACGACGAATTCACCCGCACCCAGATTCGCCGGGGCCGCATCACAGCGCCCTACTATTCGGCGCGCGGGCAGGAAGTGATCCCCTCCACCCTGTCGAACCTGATGACCGACGACGACGTGATCTGCACGATCTATCGCGGCATCCACGACATGGTCGCCAAGGGCATGCCGCTGCGCCCGCTCTGGGCCGAGATCTGCGGCCGCGTCGACGGCACCTGCAAGGGCAAGGGCGGCCCGATGCACCTCACCCACCCCGAAACCGGCGTGATGGTGACGACGGGCATCGTCGGCTCCTCGATGCCGATCGCCAACGGCTTCGCCTGGGCCTCGCTGCTCGACGGATCGAAGCGCGTGACGATCGCCTACTTCGGCGACGGCGCCAGCAACATCGGCGCCTTCCACGAATCGCTCAACCTCGCCTCGGTGTGGAAATTGCCGGTGATTTTCGTGTGCTCGAACAACGGCTTCGCCGAGCATACCCGCTACGAGAACGGCACGTCGGTGGACTTCATCTCGAAGCGCGCGATCGGCTACGGAATGCCCGGCTACACCGTCGACGGCAACGATCCCTTCGACATGTACGCCCACGCCCACGCCGCGATCGAGCGGGCCCGTGCGGGCGAAGGCCCGACCCTTCTGGAATGCAAGACCTTCCGCTTCATGGGGCACGTCTTCGGCGACAACGACGCCTACATGACCAAGGAGGAGAAGGCCGAGGCCCTGGCCAAGGACCCGCTCGTCCTGTTCCGCCAGTTGCTGATCGACACCGGCGTCGCCACCGAGGCGCAGTTGGAGGAGATGCAGGCGCAGATCGAGGCCGAAGTCCAGGACGCCATCGATTTCGCCTTCGAGAGTGGATACGCGTCGGTGGACGAACTGCGCCGCGACGTCTTTGCCGAGGAGATTCCGGCATGAGCACCGATACCGTAGACATGCTCAAGATGACCGGCCAGGCCGCGATCACCGCGGCGCTGTTCCAGGCCATGGAGGAAGATCCCAAGGTCCTCGTCTTCGGCGAGGACGTGGCCGACCGCGAGGGCGGCGGCGTCATGGGTACGACGCGCGGCCTTTCGAGCAAGTTCGGCGACTTGCGGGTGCGCTCCACCCCGATCGCCGAGCAGTCGATCATGGGCGCCGCGGTCGGCGCGGCGATGGCCGGCTACAAGCCGGTGGCCGAGATCATGCTGATGAACTTCATCACCGTGGCCATGGACATGATCGTCAATCACGCCGCCAAGCTGCGCTTCATGTCGGGCGGGCAGAGCCAGGTCCCGCTGGTGATCCGCACCCTGACCGGCGCCGGCTGGCAGACCGCCGGCCAGCACTCGGACCACTACGAGGGCTGGTTCGCCCACACCGCCGGCATCAAGGTCGTCGCACCTGCCACTCCGGCGGACTACAAGGGCCTGCTGCTCTCCGCGATCCAGGACCCGGACCCGGTCCTGTTCATCGAGAACAGCCGCACCCTGTTCGTCCCCGGGGAAGTCGCGCCCGACCAGGGCCCGATCCCGCTGGGCAAGGCCCGCGTCGCCCGCGAGGGCACGCATATCTCGCTCATCACGTATTCCGGGATGGTCGCCAACTGCCTTGCGGCCGCCGAGGAACTGCAGGCGCAGGGCATCTCCGCCGAAGTGATCGACTTGCGCACGGTGTCGCCCTGGGACAAGGACGCGGTCCTCGCCTCGGTCGACAAGACCGGCCGTGCCATCGTCGTCCACGAGGCGGTGCGCCACTTCGGCCCGGGCGGCGAGATCGCCTCGACCATCCAGGAAGAGCTGTTCCGCAAGCTCAAGGCGCCGGTCCGCCGGCTCGGAGCGCCCTACAGCGCGGTGCCTTTCGCCAAAGTGCTGGAAGATGCCTTCCTCGTGCAGCCGGCCGACATCGCCGCCGCCGCCAAGGCCTTGTGCGCCTACGCGTGACCGGCTGACCGCCGGACGACGCCATGCCCCTCTCCCGCCTGGCGGGGGAGGGGTTTTGCGTTGCCGTCCGCCTGGATACGCGGGCCGGGCATTCACCCGACGAAGGCTTGCTCCCGCTTCTCCGGCCGGATGTAGATCGAGGTGATCTTGGGCGAGAGCGCCTTCATCCGCGTTTCCAGTTCCTCGATCAGTGTCTCGGCCTCGCCCATCGGCAGGTCGTCGGCGAAGTCGGCGCTGATCGCCACGAAGACCGCGTCGGGTCCGGTGTGGACGGTGCGCACGTGATTGACCGCGGTGATGCAGGCATTGCCGTCCATCACCGCGCGCAACTGCTCGATAAGGCGGGGATCGGCCGCTTCGCCGATCAACAGGCCCTTGGACTCGCGCGCCAGCAGCACCGCCACGCCCGCCAGCACCAGGCCGATGAGCACCGATGCCGCGCCGTCCAGCCGTGGATCGCCGAAATACCCGCTCGCCCAGATGCCGAGCGCGGCGACGACGAGGCCGACCAGCGCGGCGCTGTCCTCGAACAGGACGATGAAGCCCGGCGGGTCCTTCGAGCGGCGGACCGTCTGCCACCAGCCCTGTCCGTCGCGCCCGGCATTGAATTCGCGCACGGCAAGGACCCAGGACGTGCCCTCCATCAGGAAGGCGATGCCCAGGACCACGTAGCTCAAGGTGGGGTCCTCGATCGGGTGGGGTTCGCGGATGTGCGCCAGCCCCTCGTAGATCGAAATGCCCGCGCCGCCTGCGAAGATCAGGATCGCGACGACGAAGGCCCAGAAATACAGCTCGCGTCCGTAGCCGAAGGGATGGCCGGCATCGGGCGCCCGCCGGGCGCGCTTCTGGCCGTAGAGCAGGAGGACCTGGTTGCCGCTGTCGACCAGCGAGTGGACGCCCTCGGTCGCCATCGCGGAAGAACCGCCGATCGCCGCCGCGGCGAACTTGGCGATGGCGATCCCCACGTTCGCCGCGAGCGCCCCGTAAAGGACGATGTTGTCACGGATGTGCGAAGGACCGCCCCGGTCGGGAGCGGAAGGGTTAGCGGTGGCCATGGCGGGACAACGAACGAGACGCCCGCCCGTTTCGCCTGCGCCGAGAGAGTTTGCCCTATGCCGATTCCGCGGCAAGCGGGCAGAACGACTCGCTCAGGCGACGTTGGCGAAGCGGGTGGGGTCGGCGTCGCCCCTGATCTCGCCTTGCGTCGCTCCCTTGAGAAGCAGCGCCGCGTCGAGATAGGGGGTCGGGTCGATCAGGTCGCCGCGCCGCCGGAAGGGCAGCGTATCGGTGGAAAGCGCCCCCAACTCGGTGCCTGCGAACATCTCGAAGTGCAGCATGCTCATCTTGAGCTTCACCAGCCAGCCGACGTGCGCGATGCCGAAATTTTCCCCTTGCCTGGAGTAAAAGTGTCGGACCGGTTCAGATCATCGCAAATGAAAAACGATGTTATTCTTCGTAATGGCGGCGTTTATAGAAAGGCGCCTGCCTATTTCAGGCTCTCCAGTGCTTCGCGGCCCATGCGTTCCTTCCAAAGGTCGGGCGAACCGCAAAGCTGGAGATTGAGCATCGCCCGCTTCATGAAGTGGTGGATGGGGTGTTCCTCGGTCAGGCCGATGCCGCCGTGGAGCTGGATCGCCTCCTCGGTGACGAAGGCCAGCGCCTCGGCCGCCAGCGTCTTGGCGGCGCCCAGTTGCGCGATGCTGGCCTGTTCGTCGCGCGCGCGGCTCCATACCAGCGCCTCGGCGGCGGCGAGGCGGGTCTTCATGTCGGCGGCGCGGTGCTTGAGGGCCTGGAACATGGCGATCGGCCGGTCGAACTGGCGGCGCATCTTCATGTAGTCGATCGTCAGGTCGAGCGCGGCCCCGGCGGCGCCGAGGCAGTCGGCGGCGATCGCCAGGTGAGCCTCGGGCGCGAGCAGGTCGTGCAGCGCGGCAGCGCCATCGGCATCGGTGAGCCGCAGCGCCGGGTCTGGCGCATAGCCTTCGAGCACCACGTCGAAGAGGCGGCGGCCGGGGTCCCACACCTGCCGTTCGACGATGGTGACGCCGGGCGCGTCGCGCGGCACCAGTGCGTAGCCGGCAGGCAGCCCGGCGACCACGGCTACCGCCATGTCGGCATCGAACACGCCGGCGATCACGCCCGAGATCGTGCCGTCCGCCGCCGCCGCCAGCCTGGCGGGAAGAAGGTGCAGGGGGGCGTATTCGCCGGCGGCGAGGCGCTCCAGCCAGTCGGCGCGGGCGTCGAGGAGATCGCTGGCGGCCACCGCCTGCAGGCCCAGTTGCGCCGGGATCAGCGGCGTCGTCGCCAGGACCCGGCCCATTTCGCAATGGATCGCGGTCGATGCCTCCCGGCCCAGACCCAGCCCGCCGTCGGCTTCGGAAAGGCGGACCAGCAGCCAGCCCATCTCGGCCACCAGTCGCCAGCTCTCGTCGCGGCCGGGGGAGAGGGCGTCGGCGGGAAAGGCCTTGCGCGCGGCATCGGTCAGTTCGTTGAGTTCGATCATGTCACAAGACCCAGTTCTTCGGTTCGCGCGGCATGTCGAGCATGCGTTCGGCGATGATGCCGCGCTGCACTTCCTCGCTGCCGCCGGCGATGGTCCAGGCGTAGGAGTTCATGAAGTCGGCCATCCAGTTTCCGGTATTGAGGTCGCCGAAGGTGATCGGCGCGACGTACTGCTCGGCCATGCCGCCCAGGCGCAGGCCCAGTTTCGAATAGGCCCGCAGTGCCCGGCTGTAGCTGTTCTTCACGATCGAGGCGTCGCCCATGCGCTCGACGCCCCTGATGCGGTTGTCGAGGAACTGGTCGGCGACGGCGCATACCGCGTCCACTTGCGTGACCAGTTCGCCGAAGTCGCGCAGCACGCCGCGATCCTCGCCGTGCCCGCTTTCGGGGTCGCGGACCAGCGCGGCGATGCGGCCGAGCGCGCCGCGCATGCGGTAGCTCAGTTCCATCAGCGTGAGGCCGCGTTCGGAGGCCAGCGTCGCCTGCGCCACGGCCCAGCCCTTGCCCTCCTCGCCGACGCGCTCGGTGACCGGGATTACCACTTCGTCGAGGAAGATCTCGGCGAATTCCTCGTCGCCCTGGATCTGGTGGATCGGGCGCACCGAGACGCCGGGCGCGGCCATGTCCATCAGCAGGTAGGTGATGCCGGCCTGCTTGGCCCCGTCGGAGGACGTGCGCACCAGCAGCAGGCATTTCTGCGCGAACTGGGCCATCGTCGACCAGACCTTCTGGCCGTTGACGACGTAGACCTCGCGGCCGTCGCGCATCTCGCGCACTGCCCGGGTCTTGATCGCGGCGAGGTCCGATCCGGCACCCGGCTCGGAGAAACCCTGGCACCACGTCTCGCCCTCGAGGATGCGGGGCAGGTACTTGTCTTGGAGTTCCGTGCTCGCGCATTCGTGGAGCGTGGCGAAGGCGTGGTAGGTGGAGACGAAGGACAGCAGCAGGCGCGGCGTATCGGCCTTGGCGAGTTCCTCGTAGATCACCTTCTGCTCGGCGAGGCTGCGTCCGCCGCCCGGGAACCGCGCGGGCCAGTGCGGGATCGCGTAGCCGGCCTTGACCAGGCGGGCGAACCAGTCGCGCTGGGTGGCGACGAAGTCGCCTTGCGTGCGGCTCGCGTCGCGCCACCCGGTGGGGGCCTCGGCGGCGAGGAAGGCGCGCACGTCCTGGCGCAGCGTTTCGAGATCGGGCGTATCGGTCATCCGCACGTCCAAGCACAGCGGCCTCCCGTGCGTCCACAAGGGGCGGTACGCGCGGGCGATATCGGGTGGGAAGCAGGAAAGGGGGGGCTCAGGCGAAGGCGCAAAGGCGCGAAAGTGCGGCACTCGCGGCATGGCCGCTTGCCATCTCGATGGCGCGGGGGCCACGGCCTCGCTGAAGGAAATAGCCTGCGACGCAGCACCGTCACCTTCGCGCCTTCGCGTGATGCCGCCTTTCCTTGACTACACCGCCACCTCGATAACATCGCCCTCGATGCGCACCGCGTAAGTCTCGATCGGCATCGTCGCGGGCGGGTTGATCGGCTTGCCGGTCTCCAGGTCGAAGCGGGCGCCGTGGACCGGGCAGGAGATCCATCCCGCGCGCACCCGGCCGCACTCCAGCGCCTCGTAGGCATGGCTGCACAAGTTGCGCACTGCGAAGATGCGCTCCTTCGCGTTGACCAGGATCACGCTGATCCCGCCCACCTCGACCACTTTCTTGCCGCCCGCCGGAACCTCCTCCAGCTTCGCCACCGCGACGAATGCCTTCTCGCTCATCGTGTTGTCTCGACCTTCTGCATCGTTCTTCTCCCGGGCCTTGCTCCGGCCCCGCTTTGCGTGCCCTCATGGCGCAAGCGCGCCGCGCGCGCCAGAGCGGGAGAAAGCCGCCGGCGCGATAATGGAGAAGGCGGGAGGCCGGTTTCGTCGTGCCTTGTTCGTCCCGGCGGTAAACGCGGTGCCGCCCTTGTTCACGCCCGCAGGCCGGGTCTACCCACGGCCCGAGGACTGGGAGAGGCCTGCGCCGATGCAATTCGAATGGACACCCGAGCAGGACGACTTCCGGCACAATATCCGGGACTTCCTGCACGCCAACCTGCCCGGCGACTGGGAGGCGTTCTCCGAGCACGGCCCGGCATCCCCGGCGCTCACCGCCTTCGCGCGCGAATTCTGCGTCAAGCTCGCGGACGCGGGCATCCTCTTCCCGCACTGGCCGGTCGAGATGGGCGGCGACGGGCTGGGCCCGTGGGAGCAGCAGATCCTCGCCGAGGAGATGTGGACCGCCGGCGAGCCGCGCGGCGGCCAGTACATGAACGTCAACTGGATCGGCCCGACGCTCCAGAAGTACGGCACCGACGAGCAGAAAGCCCGCTACCTCGAGCCGATCACCAAAGGCCAGTCGCTGTGGTGCCAGGGCTTTTCCGAGCCCGACGCCGGGTCCGACCTCGCCGCGCTGCGCACCCGGGCGGTGCTTGCCGATGGTCACTACGTCCTCAACGGCCAGAAGATCTGGACCAGCTACGCCGGCCTTGCCGACACCTGCTTCCTGCTCACCCGCACCAGCGACGACCGCAAGAAAGGCATCACCATCATCCTGGTGCCGATGGATACGCCCGGCATCACGGTCCGCCAGATACCCTCGCTGATCGGCGAGGGCGACATCCACGAAGTCTTCTTCGACGACGTCACCGTGCCCGAAACCGCGCGCTTCGGCGACGAGGGGCAGGCCTGGGAGATCGTCGCCTATTCGCTGCGCAACGAGCGGCTGGGCATCCCGCGCTTCACGCTGGCGCGCGCCGCGCTCGACCGGGCGGTGGCCATGCTGCAGGACGAGGGCCGGTTCGAGCGCGAAAACGTGCGGATCGAGGCGGCCCGCTGCGCGGCGCTGTGCGAGGCGGCGAGGACGGCCAACTACGCCGTCGTCCAGAAGCGCGTCGACGGCCTCGCCATCGGCGCGGAGTCGAGTTCGGCCCGCTACGCCACGGTCATGGCCGAGCGGGCGGTGTGCGAGTTCGTCGTCGAGTTCGTGCCGCAGGCGCTGGCCGGGGCATCGCCCTACCTCAAGATGCACCACCAGCGCGGCATCGTCGCCGGGGTCGCCGCCGGATCGGCCGAGATCCAGCTCAACATCATCGCCAGCGACGTGCTGGAACTGCCCCGGGAACCGCGCTGATGCAGCTTGCCCTGAGCGAAGACCAGGTCCAGGTCCTCGACTTCATCGACGCCCTCGCGCGGCCCTATGCCACGCTGCCGATGCACGACGTTTCGCTGGCGCTGGAAAGCGCGGACCTCGACGCCGCGCTGGTGGAGAACGGCTTCCTCGACGTGATGGCGGTCGAGGAACTGGGGCCGGTCACCGCCGCGCTGGTGGTGGAGAAACTGGCGCGCCTGCCTTTCGCGGTGGAGGCGGCCCTATCCGCGCTGGTGCGGCCGCTGGTCGATCCCGACCTGCCGCGCCCGCTGTGCCTCGTCGAGGAAGGGCGCACCGGCGGGCCGCTCCGCTTCCTGCGTCCGGGGGCGAGCGTGGTGGTCGTGGGGCCTTCGGGCGTGCGCAGCTTCACCGCGACGCACGATATGATCGCGCCGGCGCAGGGGGATACGCTCTATGCCTATCCGGTCGCGTTCCTGACCCATGTGCCCGAGGCGACCACCGCACACGACGTCGACGCCGCGCAAGTCCTGCGCGCGTGGCGCGTCGCGATCGCGGCGGAAGCGGCGGGGCTGCTGGGCGCGGCGCTGGCCAGCGTGGTGACTTACGTGTCGGATCGCAAGCAGTTCGGGCGCCCGCTGGCGACGTTCCAGGCGATGCGCCACCGTCTGGCCGAGGATCAGGTCGTCACCAACAGCGTCCACTGGCTCGCCCTGCGTGCCGCCGGGACCGGCGATCCGGGGGACGCGGCGCTGGCGCTGCTCCATGCGCAGGAGGCGGCCAGGCGGGTGTGCTACGACTATCACCAGTTCCTAGGCGGCATGGGCATGACGCTGGAGCATCCGCTGCACTTGTGGACCTACCGCCTCAAGCTGCTCACTGCCGAACTGGGCGGGCGCGGGGAGCAGGGGCTGGCGGCGGCGGCGGCGCTGTGGGGCGATGCGGGGTCCTCGTCCGGGACGGCGTGTGCGTCCCACCCCTTCACGCCATCACCGCCACGCTGTCGCACACCAGCCTGACCAGTTCGGGCAGTCCGCGCACGCCCAGCTTGGCGTAGAGGCGCTTGGAATAGTTGCGCGCCGTCTCCAAGGTCAGGCCCATAGCCTCGGCGGCTTCCGCGATCGACTGGCCCTCGTTGAGCGCGATCGCCAGTTGCGCCTCGCGCGGGGGCAGGTCGAACAGGCGAGCCAGGCGATCGACGCTCTGCGCGGTGCGCGCGTTTGGCAGGCGGCACAGTGCCAGCATCGAGGGGCGCGGCATGTCGCTGGTGGCGGTCAGCAGAGCCTCGAGTCTCGGATGCTCGTGCAGCAGGACCGGGCGCGGTGTCGGGGGGCGTGCCGAGGGATCGTCGGCGGTGAACAGCAGGGCCGCCGCCGCGAGTTCCCGCTCGGGCTGGACGCCGAGGTCGCGCAGGCGTTCGCCCGGGCGCGGCGCGTAGTCGAGGTTGCCGCGCATCCAGGCATCGAGGCGCGGGTCGATCGCCAGCAGGCGGGCCTCGCGGTCGAACACCATCCAGGCGGTGGCGCTGCGTGCCATCCCTTGTGCGCTCACGCTCGCGCGGATGCGGTGGTGTTCCAGTGCCAGGTAGCTGCGCAGCGTCGCCTCGACGTAAGGCGCGAGCGAGGAGAGCAGGGCGCTGTCCGCCGCCTCGCAGGGCTTGGCCCGGGCGAGGATCAGCCAGGCGTCGGTCTCGGCGATGCGCGGCAGGCGCACCACGCGCTCGTCGGCGATGCCGAGGCGGCCCATCTTCGCCATGCGCTCGGCCCGGAAGACGGGATCGTGGTCGACGAATTCGCCGACGCCATAGACGCGACCGGGCCGCAACTGGTCGTAATGGAGGCGTTCCAGCGCATGCATCTCGAACGGATCGAGGTCGCGCGCGGCGCTGCGCAGGTCGCGCCCGGCGTGGAAGTCGGTGATCTGGGCGTGCGGGCCGTCGCCCTGCTTCATGACGATGCTGACGTATTCGGCATCGCTCCGTCGCCGCAAGCGCCCGAGGAACTCGCGAAACTGCGCCGCGTCGCCAATTCCGGCTATCAGCGGCAGCAGAAGATCTGTCTCGTCCGTCGATGTCAGCGCCATATCGCCCTCCCATATGGGAGGTTTGCCCGACTGTCATCCCTGCAAAAGCCGATTCGTACCCTGCGAACGACGGGGCCGACCCAATGAAGGGAAGCCTGATGAAGACCCTCACGCACCTCGACAGGCTCGAGGCGGAAGCCATACACATCATCCGCGAGGTCGTCGCCGAGGCGGAGAAGCCGGTGATGCTCTACTCGGTGGGCAAGGACAGCGCGGTAATGCTGCACCTGGCGCGCAAGGCGTTCTATCCCTCGCCGCCGCCGTTCCCGCTGCTCCACGTCGACACGACCTGGAAGTTCAAGGCGATGTACGAGCTGCGCGACAAGATGGCGCGCGACAGCGGCATGGACCTGCTGGTCTACCAGAACCCCGAAGCGATCGAGAAGGGCATCAACCCGTTCGACCACGGCGCCCTCCACACCGACATGTGGAAGACCGAAGGGTTGAAGCAGGCGCTCGACAAGTACGGCTTCGACGCGGCCTTCGGCGGCGCCCGCCGCGACGAGGAGAAGAGCCGCGCCAAGGAGCGCATCTTCTCGTTCCGCACCTCCTCGCACGGCTGGGACCCCAAGAACCAGCGGCCCGAATTGTGGAACCTCTACAATGCCCGCAAGGCCAAGGGCGAATCGATCCGCGTGTTCCCGATCTCCAACTGGACCGAGCTGGACATCTGGCAGTACATCCACCTCAACGACATCCCGATCGTCCCGCTCTACTTCGCGGACGAGCGCCCCACCGTGGAGCGCGACGGCATGCTGCTGATGGTCGATGACGAACGCTTCCCGCTCGAGCCCGGCGAAGTCCCGGTGATGCGTTCGATCCGCTTCCGCACGCTGGGCTGCTACCCGCTGACCGGCGCGGTGGAGAGCGAAGCGAAGACGCTGCCGGACGTGATCCAGGAGACGCTCCTCACCACCACATCGGAGCGGCAGGGCCGCGCCATCGACAAGGACGCCGGCGGTGCCGGCATGGAAGTCAAGAAGCAGCAGGGGTACTTCTGATGGCCGACGTTGAAACCAAAGAAGCCGTCTACGTCACCGACCAGCTGATCGCGGACGATATCGACGCATATCTGGTCCAGCACGAACACAAGACGATGCTGCGCTTCATCACCTGCGGCAGCGTCGACGACGGCAAGTCCACCCTCATCGGCCGCCTGCTCTACGATTCGAAGATGATCTTCGAGGACCAGCTCGACGCGCTCACCGCCGATTCCAAGAAGGTCGGCACGCAAGGGCAGGACATCGACTTCGCGCTGCTGGTCGACGGTCTCGCCGCCGAGCGCGAGCAGGGCATCACGATCGACGTCGCCTATCGCTTCTTCAACACCGAGAAGCGCAAGTTCATCGTCGCCGACTGCCCGGGCCACGAGCAGTACACGCGCAACATGGTGACCGGCGCCTCGACCGCCGACCTCGCGGTGATCCTGATCGACGCGCGCAAGGGCGTGCTGGTGCAGACGCGCCGGCACTCGTACCTGTGCCACCTGATCGGCATCAAGAACATCGTCCTGGCGGTCAACAAGATGGACCTCGTCGACTACGACGAGGTCGTGTTCGACGCCATCGTCAAGGACTACACCGAGTTCGCGTCCTCGATCGGGATCGAGAGCTTCACCGCCTTGCCGATCTCCGGGTTCAAGGGCGACAACATCACCACGAAATCGGAAAATACCCCGTGGTACAAGGGCCCGACGCTGATCGAGCACCTCGAAACCGTCGAGGTGCTGTCCTCGGTCGATGCCGACAAGCCGTTCCGCATGCCGGTGCAGTGGGTCAACCGTCCCAACCTCGACTTCCGCGGCTTCTCGGGGCTGATCGCCACGGGCGGCGTCAAGCCGGGCGACAAGATCCGTGTCCTGCCCTCGGGCAAGACCAGTACGATCACCCGCGTCGTCACATTCGACGGCGACCTCGATGAAGCGGTCGCCGGCCAGTCCGTCACCGTCTGCTTCGAGGACGAGATCGACTGCTCGCGCGGTTCGGTGATCTCGGTCGCGGACAATCCGCCGCAGACCGCCGACCAGTTCGAATCGACCGTCGTGTGGCTGGCCGACGAGGCGCTGATCCCCGGCCGCGCCTACTGGCTCAAGCTGGGCACCCAGACGGTCTCGGCCACGGTGCAGGAGCCCAAGTACACGGTCAACGTGAACACCATGGAGCACATGGCGGCCAAGACGCTCGAACTGAACGCCATCGGCGTCGCCGAGCTGACCACCGACAAGCAGATCGTCTTCGAGCCCTACGCCGACAACCGCACGCTGGGCGGCTTCGTGCTGATCGACAAGATGACCAACGCCACGGTCGCGGCGGGCATGCTCAACTTCAGCCTGCGCCGTTCGCAGAACGTGCACTGGCAGGCGATCGACATCGACCGCAAGCAGCACGCCAGCCTCAAGAACCAGAAGCCGGCGGTGCTGTGGTTCACCGGGCTCTCGGGCTCGGGCAAGTCGACCATCGCCAATCTCGTCGAGAAGAAGCTGCACCGGATGAACCGGCACACCTTCCTGCTCGACGGCGACAACGTGCGCCACGGGCTCAACAAGGACCTGGGCTTCACCGAGGCGGACCGCATCGAGAACATCCGCCGCGTGGGCGAAGTGGCCAAGCTGATGACCGACGCGGGGTTGATCGTCATCACCGCGTTCATCTCGCCGTTCCAGGCGGACCGCGAGATGGTGCGCGCGATGCTGCCCGACGGCGAGTTCATCGAGGTGTTCATCGACACTCCGCTCAAGGTCGCCGAGGCGCGCGACGTCAAGGGCCTGTACAAGAAGGCACGTGCCGGCGAGCTGAAGAACTTCACCGGCATCGACAGTCCCTACGAGGCGCCGCGCAACCCCGAAGTGCGCGTCGACACCACCGTGATCTCGCCCGAAGAGGCCGCCAATCTCATCGTCGACACCCTGCTGGGAGACATCTGATGAGCTACAGCGATGGCGATCTCGCCGCGAAGCTGGCCGACGAGGCGGGCAAGATCCTCCTCTCGGTCCGCGCCTCGGGCCTGTTCGGCGGCAAGGCGCTGGGCAAGGCCGGGGACCAGACCGCGAACCAGTTCCTCTGCCACGCCTTGCGCGAGCAGCGGCCCGAGGACGGCCTGCTCTCGGAAGAGGAGAAGGACAACGCCGACCGCCTCGCCAAGAGCCGGGTGTGGATCGTCGACCCGGTCGACGGCACCCGCGAATACGGCGAGGAGCGCGCCGACTGGGCGGTCCACGTCGGCATGGCGGTGGACGGCGTGCCGGTGCTCGGCGCGGTGGCGCTGCCCGGGGCCGGACTCGTGCTGCGCTCGGACGAGCCGGGCGAAGTTCCGCCCGCGCCCGAAACCTTGCGCATGGTGGTGAGCCGTACCCGTCCCGCCCGGGAAGCCACCGGCGTCGCCGAGGCGATCGGTGCGGAACTGGTGCCGATGGGTTCGGCGGGCGCCAAGGCCATGGCGATCGTGCTGGGGCAGGCGGACATCTACCTGCATTCGGGCGGCCAGTACGAATGGGACAGCTGCGCGCCGGCCGCCGTCGCACTGGGCTGGGGCCTGCACGTCTCGCGCATCGACGGCACGCCTTTGGTCTACAACCGGGAAGACGTCTACATGCCCGACCTGCTGATCTGCCGGAAGGAACATGCCGAGCTGGTCCTGCGCGAAGTCGCGGCACTAGTTTGAAGGCACCCTCGTCCCGGACCAGCTCCGGGACGAGGGAGCATTGCCACGATATCATCAACATTGTCGGTCAGTGACACTCTCGTTATAGCCGTGCCCTTTCCGGTCGAAGGGGGCACACCATGGAAGTCAGGACGAGGCGCAGGGTCAGAGACCCGGCCGCGACGCGCGAGGCGATCCTCGATGCGGCCTGCATCCTGCTGGCCAAGGACGGGCTCGAAGGCGTCAGCCTGTCCGCCGTGGCGCACCTCGCCGCGGTAAACCGGGGCACCGCCTACCAGCATTTCGAAACGCGTGAGAAGCTGATCGAGGCCACTATCCAGTGGGTCTCGGACAAGCTGTTCCGCGCGGTCTTCGGCGATCCCGAGACCGTGGGCGAACGGCGGGTCGAGGAAGTGGACACCGCCGCGCTCACCGATCGCCTGTGCGGATTCGCCATGGAGAACCCGGAAATCTGCCGCGTGTGGCTGCAGCAGGTGCTGGCATCGCCCGATCCGAGCCAGGACCCGTTCTGGCGCGAGTACGCCGGATCGCTCCAGCGCTTTGCCGACACCAGGCTGGCGATGCCCGGCATCGATGCCGAAGTGCTGGCGGTGATGAACCTGGCCGGCGTGTTCTTCTGGCCGATCTTCGCGCGCTCCCACGCCGCCAACGAGGACGAGCGCAACGTGCTTTCGCACCGCTTCACGCACGAGATCCTGCGCCTGTCGATGTATGGCTCGATGAACGCGCCGCGCTTTCCCGAAGTCGCGGAGCGGCTGGCGGCCGAAGACGGCAAGCCACGCGTCTGAGCCCATCGTCGTCCCGGATCGAGCCCGGGATGCGCATCGGCTCTCCTATTCACCTCCCGTCCGGGCGGCTTGTCGTCGCACTATTTCGCCTAGGCGATGCCGGTCCCCCGCGCCATTGACGCGGCGCCTGCGATCCCTTCAGCAGGGGGCACGTTTTCAAGCGCGCGATCCCGCAAGGGAGCGCCACGCCCGTCGAGGAGGGATACCCCATGTTTTCCGCTATCGTGATCGACAAGACCGATGAAGGCCAGGCCGTCACCCTGCAGCAGCTCGACGAGGCCGCACTGCCCGAAGGCGACGTCACCATTGACGTCGCCTATTCGACTCTCAACTTCAAGGATGGCCTTGCCATCACCGGCAGCTCGCCGGTGGTGCGCAAGTTCCCCATGGTGCCCGGCATCGACCTCGTCGGCACCGTCACCCAGAGCGACCACGCCGACTGGAAGGCCGGCGACACGGTCGTGCTCAACGGCTGGGGCGTGGGGGAGGGTCACTGGGGTGGCCTGGCGCAGAAGGCCCGCCTCAAGGGCGACTGGCTGGTGCCGCTGCCCGCCGCCTTCACTCCGGCCCAGGCGATGGCGATCGGCACGGCGGGCTACACCGCCGCGCTGTGCGTCGATGCGCTGGTCGATTTCGGCGTCACGCCCGACAAGGGCGAAGTGCTCGTCACCGGGGCGACCGGGGGAGTGGGTTCGGTGGCCATCGCGATCCTTGCGAAGCTGGGCTATTCGGTGGCCGCGCTCACCGGCAAGGCGTCCGAGGCGGACTACCTCAAGGCCCTGGGCGCACAGACGGTGATCGACCGTGCCGAGCTTTCCGCCAAGGGCAAGCCCCTGCAGAAGGAGCGCTGGGCAGGCGTCGTCGACACTGCCGGCAGCTTCACGCTCGCCAACGCCTGCGCCCAGACCAGGTACGGCGGCGCCGTCGCGGCCTGCGGACTGGCGCAGGGCTTCGACCTTCCCGCCACCGTCATGCCATTCATCCTGCGCGGCGTCGCCCTGCTGGGCATCGACAGCGTCATGGCGCCCAAGGCCAAGCGGCTCAAGGCCTGGGACCGGCTGGCGAAGGACCTCGACCCGGCGGCGCTCGACACCATCGGCCAGACGATCGGCCTGGGCGAGGCGATCGAGGCAGCGGCCCGGTTCATGTCCGGCGAGGTCAAGGGCCGCTACATCGTCGACGTGAACGCCTGAGCCACGTTGCCGTCGTTCCCGCGCGGGCTGCATGGGAATGACGGGAAAATGAAGACCTTCAATCAGGAAGTGGGCATTGCATGACGGGTTCGGTCGAGGTGGTGGACGGTCTGTCCATCGTGCACGGCATTCCCCTGAGCGAAGAGCAGGGCATCGGCGCGCTGACCCTGGGGGGCTACGTGCGCGAGATCGCGCAGGCATTCGGCCCGCGCGAGGCGGCGGTGATCCATCTCGAAGGCGAGATCGTGCGCTGGAGCTACGACGACCTCTACGCGCGCTCGCTGGAGGTGGCGAAATCGCTCGTCGCACTCGGCACCGGCAAGGGCACCCGGGTCGGCGTGCTGATGACCAACCGGCCGGAGTTCCTCTCGGCGGTGTTCGGTGCCGCGCTGGCGGGCTGCGTGGCGACGCCGATCAGCACGTTCTTCACGCCCACCGAACTGGAAGTGGTGCTCAAGGCCTCGGGAGTTTCGGTGCTGCTGCTGGAGCGCTCGGTGCTTCGGAAGGACTTCGCGCAGATGCTCGCGGGCCTCGAGCCCGACGTGCTGACCAGCGCGCCCGGCGAACTGGCCTCGCGCAAGTTTCCGTTCCTGCGCCATGCGGCGATGATCGATGCGGAGGAACCGCTCGGCATGATCGAGGGCTTCGGCGCCTTCCTCGAGCGCGGGCGGGACGTGGCGGAGGACCTCGTGCTGGCCGCGAGCGACGCCGTGGCACCCAGCGATCCGGGCATCCTGCTGTTTTCCTCCGGTTCGACCGGCAAGGCCAAGGGCATCTTGTCCGCCCATCGCGGGGTCTGCCTGCAACTGTGGCGCTGGCCGCAGTGGTATGCGATCCGCGACGATGCTCCGGCGCGCACATGGTCCGCGAACGGCTTCTTCTGGTCCGGCAACTTCACCATGGCGCTGGGCGGCACGCTGTCGCGCGGGGGCACGCTGGTGCTGCAGCGCTGGTTCGATGCGGCCGAGGCGCTCGACGTCATGGCCAGGGAACGCGCGACCATGGCGCTCGCCTGGCCGCACCAGTGGCCGCAGCTTGAGGCCGCGCCGAACTACGCCGAGGTCGACTTGTCCTCGCTGGTCTACGTCGACGCGAACACGCCGATCGCCCGCCATCCCACCGTCTCGGTCGAATGGCTGGAGCCGGGCCAAGCCTACGGCAATACCGAGACCTTCACGCTGATCTCGGTCTTCGCGGCGGGAACGCCGCCCGAGATCGCCGGCACTTCCCACGGCGTCCCCACCGCCGGGTCGACGGTGAAGATCGTCGACCCGCTGACCGGCAAGACGATGCCGCTGGGCGAACGCGGCGAGATCGCGGTCAAGGGACCGACGCTGATGCTCGGCTACCTCGGCATCCCGCTCGACGAATCGCTAGACAGCGAAGGGTTCCTGCGGACCGCGGACGGCGGCTACGTCGATGCGCAAGGGCGGCTGTTCTGGGAAGGGCGGCTGGGCGACATCATCAAGACCGGCGGTGCCAACGTCTCGCCGCTGGAGATCGACGAGGTGATCCGCGCCCATCCCGAGGTCAAGGTCTCGCAGACCGTGGGCGTGCCCGACGAACTGCTGGGCGAACTGGTGGTGACCTGCATCGTGCCGGTGGAAGGCGCGAGCCCGAGCCCCGAGGCGATCCGCGCCTTCGCGAAGGACAAGCTCGCCAGCTACAAGCTGCCGCGCCGCGTGCTGTTCGTGGCGGAGAGCGATCTCAAGACCACCGGTAGTGCCAAGATCAAGACCGCCGACTTGCGCAAGCTGGCGGCGGAGCGGCTGGCGGGGGTGGATGGCTGAACCGTCGCGGGAATGGCCATGGCGGCGTCCATCCGGAGAGAACCCATGCACGGCACCCCCGATTTCGCCGACTGGCTTGCCATCTGCAATCTCAAGGCCGCCTATTGCCGCCTGCTCGACACCAAGGACTGGGAAGGCTGGAAAGCGCTGTTCACGCACGACTGCGTGATCGACACCAGTGCGAGCGGCGGCACGGTGGAGCAGGGCCGCGAGCGCTTCGTGGCGATGGTCGCCCGTTCGCTTGCCGAGGCGAAGACCGCGCACCAGGTCCATTCCCCGCAGATCACCCTGGACGGCGACGAGGCGCAGGCCGTCTGGGCGATGCAGGACCGGGTGGTCAAGGGCGACTTCGCGCTCACCGGATACGGTCATTATCACGAGACTTGCGTGCGCACGCCCGAGGGCTGGAGGATTGCCCGCCAGACCCTCACCCGCCTGATCGTCGAGATGGACCGCCCCGGCGCGTGACGACGAATTGTCTGGCCAATCCCGGGTGGCCGCTCTAGCCTTTCCGCGATGGAACGCAGGGTGGGTAACGTCCTGGCTCAAGTGTCGCGCCTGATGCGGCGCGCCTTCGACGAGCGGGCGCGCGAGATCGGGGTGACCCGGCCGCAGTGGCAGGTGCTCGGCGTATTGCGCCTGCACGAGGGCATCCGGCAGGCGGGCCTTGCCGACATCCTCGAAGTGGAACCGATCACCGCTGCCCGCATGATCGACCGCATGCAGGAAGCCGGCCTCGTCGAGCGCCGGGCCGACCCGGTCGACCGCCGCGCCTGGAACCTCCACCTCACCGAGCGCGGCAGCGTCATGATCGAAAGGCTCCAGCCGCTCGCCATCGAGACCTCCGATAAAGCGCTCGCGGGGATCAGCGAGGCCGACCAGGCGCAGCTTCTGGCGACGCTGGAGACGATGCGCGGCAACCTTACCGGCAAGCCGGCGGCGACCGATCCCCTCGATCGATAAGGTCGGGCCGGGGCCGCGGGTATTCGACACGGTATCGCCGGGGCGCGTCACGGCCGATCGGACACGATCCATCGTCGTCGCGATAGGCGGGGGATTGGCGAGCCGCTATGGTGGGCGCAATCAGCCGACCCGCATGCAGCGGGCGGCAGGGTCGAGGAGGAACTGTGGGCAAGACGATCGTCATCACCGGCGCCGGAGCCGGGCTCGGCAAGGCCCTCGCGCTGCGTTTCGCGCAAGAGGGCGAGACCGTGGTGCTGCTCGGGCGCACGCTCTCCAAGGTCCAGGCCGTGGCCGACGAGATCGGGGGGAATGCCCTCGCGGTGCAATGCGACGTCGCCAGCGCCGATTCCGTGCGCGCCGCCTTCGCCACGATCGCGCGGATGCACCCCGCGATCGACGTGCTCATCAACAATGCCGGGATCTACGAGCCGTTCACGGTGGCCGAGGCCACCGACCGGCAGATCGATTCCATCATCGCCACCAACCTCAACGGCCCGATCTACTGCTGCCGCGCCGCCATCCCGATGATGGGCAGCGGCGGGGTCATCATCAACGTCGGCAGCGAATCCGTCGCCGTGCCGTTCGTGATGCTTTCGCTCTACCAGTGCAGCAAGGCGGGGCTGGAACGCTTCACCGAGGCGCTCGAGGCGGAACTGGAGGACAGCGGCATCCGCGTCGCGCTCGTGCGCGCGGGGCCGATGCACGACCAGGGCAAGGAAGCACCCGCCTGGGACCGCGATGCCGCGATGCGCTTCCATGCGGGTTGCGCCCGCAACGGCCTCGACTTGCAGACCCGTCCGATCTCGCATTCCGGTTCGGTTACCGGGGTGTTCCGCGCGGTCATCGACCTGCCGCCGGACGTGCGCGTTTCCCACGTCTCCGTCGGCGCGCGCAAGGCCTGAGCGCCATCTTCGTCTAATCGAATTCTTGCCAAGGATCATTGCATGACCACTCTTCCCGATGCCCGGCTCACCATCGACGGCAAGCTGCGCGATGCCACCGGCGGCGCGACGTTCGACATCATCAGCCCCTGGACCGGCGCGCCGGCGGGCAAGGCGGCCGACGCCACCGCCGCCGACGTGGACGAGGCGATCGCCGCCGCCCGCCGCGCCTTCGACGAGACCGACTGGTCGACCAACCGCGAAAAGCGCGTGGCGCTGGTGAGGAAGTACCGCGAACTGTTCGAACGCGAACGCCAGCGGCTGGGTGAACTGGCCATCAACGAGGCCGGCGCGGCGCAGGGTGCGGTGGGCCGCGCCCACGTCGGCATGGCGCTGGACGGCTGGGACGAATATCTCGCCGTGTTCGACAAGCTCGACTGGGAGAAGGACTACGGCGAGAAGGCCGCCTTCGGCCTGATCCACAAGCGCGTCGGCGTGCGCGAGGCGGTGGGCGTCGTCGGCGCGATCACGCCTTGGAACGTGCCGCTCTACGTCAACATCGGCAAGGTCGTCGCGGCGCTGCTGGCCGGCTGCACGGTGATTCTCAAGCCCGCGCCCAATACGCCCGGCATGGGCGCGATCTTCGGCGAACTGGCGGTGGAAGCCGGCTTCCCCGCGGGCGTCATCAACGTCGTGTTCGGCGCCGACCCGGCGCTGGCGGGCGAGATGCTGGTCACCGACCCGCGCGTCGACCTGATCTCGTTCACCGGCTCCACCGGCGTCGGCAAGCGGATCATGGAGCAGGGCGCCGCGACCCTGAAGCGGGTGTTCCTCGAACTGGGCGGCAAGTCGGCCAAGATCGTGCTCGACGATGCGCCCAATTTCGCCATGGACGTGGCGATGACGATGCTGGTCTTCCATGCGGGGCAGGGCTGCGCGGTGCATTCGCGCCTGCTGGTGCCCCGCAGTCGATACGAGGAAGCCAAGGCCATCCTCAAGGGCGCCTACGGCAAGTTCGCCGACAACTGGGGCGACGTGGAGAATCCGGCGCACATCATGGGCCCGGTCGTCTCGAAGCGGCAGATGGAGCGGGTGAAGAGCTACATCGACCTCGGCCAGGAGGAAGGCGCGACCCTGCTCGCAGGCGGCCAGATCCGACCCGACAAGGGCGGCGGCTGGTTCGTCGAGCCGACGTGCTTCGTCGACGTGAGCAACGACATGCGCATCGCTCAGGAGGAGATCTTCGGGCCGGTCCTGGTCGTCATCCCTTACGAGGACGACGAGGACGCGATCCGCATCGCCAACGAAAGCTCCTATGGCCTTTCGGGCGGCGTGTCGGGCAGCCACGAGCGGGCGATCAATATCGCGCGGCGGGTCAAGACCGGCTCGATGAGCATCAACAACGGCATGTGCATCGCCGGCGACATTCCCTTCGGCGGCTTCAAGGCCAGCGGCATGGGCCGTGAATGGGGCGTCGAGGGCATCGAGGAATATACCGACGTCAAGATGCTGGCCTGGCCGGTCGGACAGGTCGAGGCGGCCTGAGCCTTTCGCGGTGGAGAGCGTGCCGGAGGAAGACGAGGGGGCTCCCGTCGCGGGCCACCTCGCGGCCCTTTCGCCGTCGCTGTCGGCGGCGGTGACGGGGGCGTGCGCGACCGTCAGCCACAATCTCAACGGACAGCGGCTGGGCCCCAAGGGCAGGGTGACGCGCGAGCGCATCCTGGCCGCGGCGATCGTGCTGATCGAGGAATCCGCCGAGCCGGTGACGCTCGCGCGCGTCGCGCGCGGAGCCTCGCTGGGCATGACCTCGGTGTACAACTACTTCACCGACATCACCGAGCTGCTGCTGGCGGTGCTCGATCCGGTCATGGCGACGGCGCAGGAGGACTACCTCTCGGTCATCAAGGAGCGCTGGCCGGACGACGCGCTTTACGACCACTGCTACCGCTTCGTGCGGCGCTACCACGGCTTCTGGCTGCGCCATTCGCGCCTGCTCCACATGCGCAACGCGCTTGCGGACCAGCAGGACCTACGCATGATGCGCCACCGCATCGACAGCAGCCGCCCGATCATCGGCCTGATCGTGCGGCAGATGAGCGACGAGCCGCTGGGTCTCGGCCCGCATACCTCGATGGCGACGATGCTGATGATCGGCATCGAGCGTTCGGTGACGCTGGTGACCGACCGCGAACTGCGCCGGCTGGTGGAAATGGGTCCGGAAGTGAACGAGGACCGCTACCTGGTCCCCGGCGCACGGCTGATGGAGTTCGCGATCCGCGATGCCAGGGAGGAAGGCACGGCCGCCGCCCGCCACTCATGACCACGGCCAATAAGCACATCAGCGATACCCGTTCGTGAGATCGCCAGGACGCGCCTAGCCTACCCCCCTGCACATCGCACGGGAGGATGACGTGACCGAATCGCTTCGCGAACTCTATGGCAGGCTCCACGAGGAGCGGGTGCGCACCCTTCCGCCCGAAGACGTGGAAGCCAACGTGCGCCAGCGCCGTGAACTCGAGGACAGCTACGATCCGGCCGGATCGCCCGCGGTCGGCTCCCGGCTCGACAATTTCGTCTTCACCGACGTGCAGGGCGGGGATTTCAGCCTCGACGATGTCGTCGCCAACGGTCCGGCGGTGCTGGTCGTGTTCCGCTTCGCAGGCTGCCCCGCCTGCAACATCGCGTTGCCCTACTACCAGCGCAACCTGTGGCCACGGCTAGAGGAACTGGGGATTCCCCTCGTCGCGATCAGCCCGCAGGTCCCCGGGCCGCTCGGCGAAATCCGCAGCCGGCACGATCTGTCGTTCACCGTGGCATCCGATCCCGACAACCGCTTTTCGCGCTACCTGGGGATCACCTATGCCCCCAACGCGACGACCCGTGCCTATCTCGAGCGCAAGGGCCTGGACCTGAGCGCGGTGATCGGCACCAGCAACGACGAACTCCCGCAGGCGACGACGATCGTGATCGACCGCGACCGCACGGTCCGCTTCATCGACGTCACGCCGGACTGGCTCGCCCGGACCGAAGCCGGGCCGCTGCTCGGGGCGGTCGATGCGCTCGTCGTGGCGACGTCCGCATAGGCGGGCCGGGGGCGGCTACTTGCCCTTGCCGCCGACGCCCTTGAGGTAGGCTTGCATGCCCTTGATGTAGTCCGGGTTGAGCATCAGCGCGCTGTTCGCCATGCGCTCGACATGCCGGGCGGAATCGCGGCCGAGTTCGGCGCAAAGCTCGATGGCGACTTTGGCCGCGCCCATCTGCTCGCCGTTCTGCTTCGCGAGGTGGCGGCAGAAATCCATGGCCTCTTCCTCGAAGCCTTCGTCCTCGTAGACCTGGTGGACGAGGCCCATGGTCAGGGCCATGTCGGCGCTGGCCGGCTTGTTCGCCATGATGAGCCAGCGCGCCCAGTGCGGCCCGCAGATCCGCGTCAGGCGCGAGACCCCGCCCGAGGCCGGCAGCACTCCGAACAGGCCTTCGGGGAAAGCATAGCCTGCGCTTTTCGCGGCGAGGCGGAAGTCGCACGAGAGGCTCATCTCCAGCCCGCCGCCCACGCACATCGCATGGTGTGCGACGACGATGGGCTTCTCGACGTGTTCCATCTCGTCCCACAACTGCTGCATGTTGTTGAGGTTGAGCCGGTGGTTCTCGCGGATGCCCCTTGCGCTGGAGCCGTCGTGCACCGGCGAGACGAGGTTGCGGTCGTCGCCGCGCAAGTCCGCGCCGGAACTGAAGTAGCGCCCGGCCGAGCGGATCAGCATGACCTTCAGTTCGGGCGTGTCGCGCAGGCGCAGCACGGCCTCGGTCAGCAGGTCCATCATCGGCCGGCTGATCGCATTGAGCTTGTCCGGGCGGTTGAGCGTGACGACGAGGATGCCCTCGACGTCCTCGGTCAGCAGATGCGGTGCTTCGTCGGTCATCGTGTTGGTTCCATTTTCCGGCAACGATCCAGAACTGCGTCCCATTCCCCGGGCCATTCCCCGGCCCATTCCCTGGCAATGACGATGGGCGCGAGAGGCAAAGTCAACCCCGCGTTCTCGGCAGGCCCAGCCCGCGTTCGGCGACCATCGAGCGGTGCACCTCGCTGGTGCCGCCGTAGATCGTGGTTCCCGCCGCATGGCGGTAGCACTGGTTGAGCAGTCGGGCGGCCCCTTCGCGCTTCGACAGGGAGAGCGGCGCGGTCAGGTCGAGCAGGTCGCGGCTGTCGCTGAGGAACTTCTCGGAGGAGTACATCTTCGCCATCGGCCCGAACGCATGGTTGGGCTTCTTCTCGATGCTCGACCACTGCGCGCGATACGTCAGCATGTCCGAGATCCACAAGTGCGCGACGCTGCGCGCGAGGCGGCACTGGGTGCGGGTCTCGCCGGCGATGCCGATCTGCCGGGTCAGGTCCTCGGCGGCCTCGATCATCGCCTTCATGACCTTGGAGAAGCCGCCGCCGTGCTCCAGTTCGAGCGCGGCGCTCATCGTCTTCACGCCGCCGTCGATCTCGCCCAGGCGCCAGGAGTCCGGGATCACCACGCCGTCGTAGAAGGTGATGTTGGTGCGCTCGTCCTGGAAGGTGTGGACGGCCTGGACCGTGACCCCTTCGGTCTTGAGAGGCACGATGAACATCGTCAGCCCCTTGTGCTTGGGTACATCGGGATTGGTGCGGGTGAGCATGAGCACGTAGCTGGAAAGGTTGGCGCCGCTGGTCCACATCTTGGTGCCGTCGATGCGCCAGGAGCCGTCCTCCTGTTGCGTCGCCTTGCACTGCGCGGCGAAGACGTCGGAGCCGCACGAGGGCTCCGAATAGCCGAGCGAGCACAGCACGTCGCCGCCCGTGATCCGGGGCAGGACCTCGGTCTTGAGTTCGTCGCTGCCGTACTTGTCGATCATCATCGCGACCATCGCCGCGACATTGGCGCCCGGCGTGTTGTACCCCTGCCGTTCGAGTTCGCCCATCGCCGCGATGCGCGCGTAGGGGGTGATCCTGCGGCCGGCGAGGTGCTCGGGCAGGCCGGGGAACAGCAGGTTGTGGTCGGCCAGCATCTTGTGGACTTCGGGGACGTAGCCTTCCCAGGAATAGTGGAACCTGGCCTTCATCTCCGGCGTCACCTTGGTCGCGAAAAGCTCGGCCAGTTCGGCGCAGACCTGCCGGGCCTCCTCGCCGAGATCGAAGTCGAGCGGGACGTCGCCGGCGGCGGGCAGGGCAGGGGTCTCGTCGGCGTAGAGGCGGCGGCCGGCCTCCTCCAGCGCCAGCGCGGGGTCGCCCGCCACCAGCGGCAAGGCCTTGGCGCGCAAGTTGTAGAGGTGGATGTCGTACTCGCTCGACAGGCCGAAGCCGCCGAACGTGTGCAGCCCTTGCGCGACCGCGCGCGCGGCGGCGTCGCAGGCGTACCAGTAGGCCAGCGAGATCGTCGCCCCGGCCTCGTGCGAACCGTCGTGGATGTCGCGGATCGCCTTCCAGGCGAGGAACTTGGCGCCGTCCACGTCGCACAGCAGGTCGGCCAGCGGGTGCGAGATGCCCTGGAACGTGCCGATGAGCTGGCCGAACGCCTTGCGCTCGCCGGCATAGGCGGCGGCCATGACGAGCGCCTGGCGGCCGATCCCGGATAGGCCGACGGCGATGTGCAGCTTCCATTCCTCGACCGCCGCGGCGAACGTGGCGAGTGCCTCCTCGCCCGCGGCGAGCACCTCCGTCGCGGCGGCGGCGAGGTCGATCTCGGCGATCGGAGTGGTGGCGAGATTGGGCTCGGCGCTGCCCGCACCGTCCACCGTCACCAGCACCACCTCGGCCCCGCGCCGCGCGACGACGGCCTGGGCGACGGCGCCGCCGGCGATCCATTGCACCGGCTTGTCCGCGATGTCGTGCAGGGCGATGGTGACGACCGCCTCGCCGCCGATCGCCCGTTCGAGGAGGTCGTCCTGCCCGCCAAGCTGCCCCAGCAGCCGCGTGGCGACCAAGGCCTCGGCGAGCGGGCCGGAAACCAGCGTGCGTCCCGCCTCCTCCATCAGCAGCGCCGCGTCGAACAGGCCCAGCTCCATGCCGCCCGCCGTTTCGGGCACGCGCATTGCAAAGGCGCCAAGCTCGGCAAGGCCGCTCCACAGGGCCGCATCGAAGCCGCCGGTGTCCTGCGCCTTGCGGACCCGGACCGTGCTGGAATGCTCGTCGAGAAAACGCGCGAAGGTGTCGCGCATCATTTCCTGTTCGTCGGTGAGGTCGAAGTTCATGGCAGGCTTTCCCGGAGCTTATCGTTGTCGGCGCGCCGGGGCCCATGAGGCGGATGCGGGCGCGCTTCCCCATGGTCCTGAACACAGGTTGGAGAGGCGTTCAATCCGCAGCCCGTGGCAATCGCGGGCGCGATGCGGGGCGGCCCCGTGGTGGCAGCGGCGAAGGCCGCCGCGGACCGGCCGGGCGTTCCCGTTCGGGGATGGCAATCGCACAAGCGATGGCTCGCCCGGGCCGGCTGGCCCGCGGTGCGCAGGAAGGATAGTCTCCACTATCCGGCGCCACTGCGAGCGGCCCCGCACGGTCCGGCCGCAACGAATACCAGGAACGGCACGAGATCGGGAAGAAGCACCGGCAGCACCGCAACGGATGGGAGACGAGAGATGGAAATGAACGACATGGTGATCGTCAGCGTCGACGATCACATCAGCGAGCCGCCGGACATGTTCCAGAACCATCTCTCCGGCGCCTTGCTCGAGAGCGCGCCCAGGATGGTGAAGGACGAGAACGGCAAGGACGTCTGGGTCTACCAGGGCCAGACTTTCGCGTCCGTCGCCCTCAATGCCGTGGTCGGCCGGCCTTTCGAGGAATACGGGATGGAGCCGACCTCGCTCGACCAGTTGCGCGAGGGCGTCTACCGGGTGGACGAGCGGGTCAAGGACATGGACGTCAACGGCATCGCTGCCTCGCTCAACTTCGGATCGGTGTTCGATTTCGCGGGCGGGCGGCTCCATCGCGTGCCCGACCGGGACCTCGCGGTGAAGCACGTCGGCGCCTACAACGACTGGCACATCGACGAATGGTGCGGTGCCCATCCGGGCCGCTTCATCCCTTGCGCCATCCTTCCGACCTGGAACATGGACGCGACGATCGCCGAGCTGAAGCGCGTCAGCGCCAAGGGCTGCCACACCGTCTCGATCAGCGAGAACCCGACCTGCCAGGGCCTGCCCTCGATCCACAACGCCTACTGGGACCCGTTCTACAAGGCGATCAACGACCTCGACATGACGATCTGCATCCATATCGGCGGCGGCAATCCGGCCCCGCATGCCTCGATGGAGACGCCGATCGAGGCATGGATCTCGACGATGCCGATGACCATCGCCTATGCGGCCTCGGACTGGCTGCAACTGGAGGCGCTGCACACCTACCCCGACATGCGCATCGCGCTGTCCGAGGGCTCGATCGGCTGGGTCCCCTATTTCACCGAGCGCGCCGATTTCTCGAACTCGCGCCACAAGTACTGGACCAACTCGCGCTTCCAGCAGCTCAAGCCCAGCGAGATGTTCCGTCGCCACTTCCTCAACTGCTTCATCGACGACGCCTTCGGCCTGCAGAACATCGGGTTCATCGGCGAGGACAACATCGCCTACGAATGCGACTACCCGCATTCCGACACTCTCTGGCCCGAAGTGCCCGAACGCCTGTGGCCCACGATCAACCACCTCACCGACGCGCAGATCGACAAGATCACCCACGGCAACGCCATGCGCTGGTTCCGTTTCGACCCGTTCGCGCACCACGCCAGGGCGGACCTCACGGTCGGCGCGCTGCGCGCCAGGGCCAGGGCGGAAAGGGTCGACACCACGCCCAAGTCCTCGTTGGGCGAACGCCCGCTGGCGCAGGGCGAAGTGCGGCCGGTCACCTCGGGCGACATCATGCAGATGTTCAAGCGCCATGACGATGCCGACCGCCTGAGCCGCCTGACCGGCCAGGAGGCATGATCCGACCCTCCCCGTGTCGACGCGGTCGACGGGGAAGGGGGGCGTCCGAAGGGTTGAGGGCGGGAACACCCCTCCGTCACCTGCTACGCGGCTGCCACTTGCCCATTGCTGCGCAGCAAGGAGAAGCGGAAAAGGAAAAGGGCCCCGCGAGGTGTCTCGCGGGGCCCTTCCCGTTGGGTCCGTAATGGGTCAGGCGGCGTGCGAGAACTGCTCCACGCTGGCCTGGGCATGCTGCGCCACCGGGTCGGGCAGGCAAGCGCGCATGGCGTCGCTCAGGCACTGGAAAAGCGCCTCGGGAGTGACCTTGTCGTCCTTGCCGTAGACCACGCTGATGACCAGCGGGTGGCCTTCGGGCTGGCGCGGGACGAGACCGCTCAGCGCCTCGGCGCCGGTGCCGAAACCGGCCGGACCGAACAGGTGACGCGGTTCGCGGCAGGCGTCGATGCGGGCCATCATTTCCGAAAAGGCGAACTTCTCGTGCTCGGCGGCCTCGGCGTTGAGCCGGCGCACCATGCCTTCGCAGCGCTGGCGCGGTATGGTCGAGAGCATCAGCCAGCCGGCCGTGCTGCGGGCCAGCGGTTCCTTGACGCCGCCCGCCAGTTCGCGGGTCGCCGCCAGGGCGCGCGGGCCGTGGCGCCAGTTGACGATCTGTGCGTCGAGCCCGACCATCGAGTGCAGCGCGACCGACAGGCCGGTCTGCGCCACGAGGCGGTCCATCAGGCGCACGATGCGCCCGTCGCGGACCAGTTCGGGCTGGCCGGAAGTGCCGATCAGCGCGGCGCGGGGCGTCAGGCAATAGGCGCGCGAGTAGGGGTCCTTGTGAAGCAGGCCCAGTTCGACGAGGCTCGACAGCAGTTCCGACGTGCTCGACTGTGGTCGATTGTAACGCCGGACGATGTCCATGACGGTCGCTTCGCGGTGCGCATCGTCGAAGTACTCCAGTACCTCGATAACCCGCCGTGCAATCTTGGCCTTGTTCGATGATGACGACGTCTTGCCAGACATGAGGTCTCTCCTCCCTCTGCTTGGTTGATGGACTCGCTTCGACGAGTTTGCCTCTATCCCGGAGTCGTTGCCCAGATAACTGAGTCATGCTCGTTTTTTGCTCACTTTGGTTAGCATCAACACCACTGTTCATCAAGGCTCTTTTTTGTATACGAACGGCAGAAATCTACCGGGCGCCGGGCAGCGCGCGAAATACGCTCGCAAGGCGGCCGGACGCGATCTGGCCACCCCGACCGGCGCGTTGGGGGACTAGCCAACGACGATGCGCCGGTTCATGCCTTTCGAGCGACGGACGGAATCGACTTCTAGCGACAGGAAACCATGGATTTCTCGGGATTGACGGTATCGAACGGTGACCTGGCCCAGGGCGGATTCGCCTGGCCCGAGCCGCTTGCGCTCATCGATCTCGATACTGCGCCGCACCATCCCCGCGGGCTGCGGCTGCCCCCCTGGCCGGTCGTCGGAAGCGGGGGGAGGGACCACCCGCTCGCCTGCAAGTTGGATACGGTGGTCGAAGCGGGTTTCGATACCGATGCGATCATCCGCGCCGTGACGAGCCAGCCGCTGGCCGCCGCGACTCTGGTGCAACTGCTGCGTGTGCTGCCCGCGCTCTCGGCCGAAGAGGGGCTGACGGCGGAATCGCTCGCCTATGCGACGCTGCAGGGAAGTGCCGCGCACCGGGACTGGATCATGCGCCGGACGCCGCTCGTGCGTCGCCACGAACCGGGCCGGGTCGGCTTGTCCCGAGAAGGTGACGACGTGGTCGCCACGCTCGATCGGCCCGGCGCTGGCAACGCGATCGACGTGTCCATGCGCGACGCGCTCCACGAGGCCTTCGCGCTGGCGAACCTGGACCACAGCATCGCGCGGATCACACTGCGGGCAAGGGGAAAGGCGTTCAGCCTGGGTGCGGACCTTGCCGAGTTCGGCACCACCACCGACCCTGCGACGGCGCATATGATCCGTTGCCGTACCCTGCCCGCACGCGAGGCGGTGCACTGCGCGGATCGGTTCGCGGTCGAGATCGACGGCGGCTGCGTCGGTGCCGGGCTGGAACTGGCGGCATTCGCCCACCGCGTCACCGCGACCCGGCGTTCGTGGTTCCAGCTCCCCGAACTGGCGATGGGCATCATTCCGGGAGCGGGCGGTTGCGTATCGCTGACTCGCCGCATCGGTGCGCAGCGCACGGCGCTGCTGGTGCTGTCGGGGCGCCGCATCGGCGCCTGTCAGGCGCTCGAGTGGGGGCTCGTCGACGAACTGGTGGATTGAGCGGTCGGGGCACGCGAGAAGGCCGGGATACCGTCGATGATCGTGATCGCGACGTCCGCCCCGTCGAGCCGGTCGCGCGCTGCGGCCCAGGGCCGGTCGAGCAGGCACAAGTCCGCAGGCTCGCCCACCGCGACGCGGCGCTGGCGCGCGAGGTCGAGCGGGTCGGCAAGGTAGAGGGCGAGGGCCGCTTCCGGGGTCAGCGCCTCGTCCGGGCCGATCACCGCGCCGCTCGGCGTGGTGCGGCGCACGGCGGCGGCCATCGCCCGCCACGGATCGGCGCTGGCGTAAGGCGCGTCGCTGCCGCCCGCCATGACCAGGCCGGCGGTCTGCAGCGTGCGCAGGCGGTAGAGGTCCGGGTGATGCCGCGGCTCGACGTCGGCGAGGTAGCGGTCGCCCCGCTCGGCGACGAAGTGAGGCTGGACGCAGGCCCGCAGCCCGAGTTCGGCCATCCGCGCGACGAGGTCCGGCGAGGCTACCGAGACGTGCTCGATCCGGTCGCCGGCCACGGTTCCGGCCGCATCGAGCAGGGCCAGCGTGAACACCAGTTCCACTTCGGTGACGCAATGGACCGCCAGCGCGCGGCCCTGGGCATGGCCGGCGCGCACGAAGGCGAGCGCCTCGTCGAAGTCGGGCAGCGCGGCTTCGTGCAGATGGAGCTTGAGCGGGCCGAGCCGCCAGCCGCCCGGCCTTGCCCCAGTCTCCCTCCCCGTCTCCATCTCCGCCTCCGCCTCCGCCTCCGCCAGTGCGAGGCTCCCGGCCAGTACCGGGCGTTGCGGAAGCCGGCCCTCCCTATGTTGCCGTGCGAAATGGCGGGCCATCACCGGGTCGTTGCGGGGCGACATGTCGGTCACGCCGGTGACGCCGTGGCGGGCCAGTTCCGCGCCGGTTTCGGCAAAGTCGGGAGGCAGGCTTCCGAGCGTTTGCTGCAGCCACGAATCCTCGTCGAACAGGCGGCCGGTGTAGCGCCCTCCCTCGCGCTCGAGACCGGGCGGCGGGGCGGCGATGGCGAGCAGTTCGTCCAGCCCGCGCGTGTTGAGCAACCACATGCGCCCGGTGCGATGCTGCACTCGCAAGGGGCGGTCCGGGACGATGCGGTCGAGCGCTGGGGCATCGGGCAGGGCGCCGCCCAGCACGCTTTCATGAAAGCCGATCGCGCGCAGCCAGCCTGTGCCCGGCGCCCGGAGTACGCGGGCGAACGCCTCGGCGTCGTGGACTTGCGGCGGGCCGCACTCGACCGAGCTGCGCCGCGCGGCAAGCGCCGCGAGATGGATGTGATGGTCGTGCAGGCCCGGCAGCAGCGCGCCGCCACGGGCCTCGATCACGCGCTCGCCGGGGCGGGAGGCAAGCTGCCCGATCTCGGCGATCCGCGAGCCCTCCATGCGCAAGTCCCGGCGCGCGCCGCCCGGCATTTCGGCGTTGCGGATCAGCACTGCGCGGGGTGTCCTGAACAGACGCGGAGGCGACGGTCGATCGCGAGGCGGTCGTGCGCCCGTTCCCCGGCCCTGCCCATGGCGGTGATTGCGCTCATCGACAGGCCTATACGCTGCCAGGGCCCGCCGCGGTAGGTGGCAATTCGGCGATGGCCGGGCCGGGAAGACCGTCAGCCGGCAAGGACGTCCTTGACTTTGCGGCGCAGCAATTTGCCCATCTCGTTGTAGGGAAGCTCGGTCACGAAGGCGACTTTCTCCGGCACGCGCGAGGAGCGCAGGCGCGAGCGGATGAGGTCCTTCAACTCGCCTTCGCCCGGCGCCTCGTGACCGTCGCGGGTCACGACGGCAACCCCGACCGTCTCGCCCCATTCGATCGAGGGGATCGCGCACGCACAGGCGTCGGCGATGGCGGGGTGGGTGAGCAGGACGTCCTCGATCTCGCCCGGCGACATGTTCTCGGCCCCGCGCACGATCACGTCGTCGGCGCGGCCGGAGAGGAACAGGTAGCCGTCCTCGTCCATGTAGCCGGCGTCGCGGGTGGGGAACCAGCCCTCGGCATCGAGCGCGCTTCTTTCCTTGTACTCGCCCGAGACTTGCTCGCCGCGCACGTAGATCTCGCCAGGTTCGCCCGCAGGCAGCACTTCGCCGTTCTCGCCGCGGATCTCGATCTCGACTGTGGGGATCGGCTTGCCGAGCGAGGTCAGCCGCGCGCGCACCCTGGGGTCGTCGGAAGCCAGGGCCTCGCGGTGATCCTCGGGACCGAGCAGGGCGACCGTCGAACTGGTCTCGGTGAGACCGTAGGCATTGGTGAAGCCCGCGTCCGGGAAATGTTCGAGCGCCTTGTGGATCACTTCCAGCGGCATCTTGCCGCCGCCATAGGCGATGGCGCGCAGGCTGGTGGTCGCTGGGCCCGCGCCCTTCTCGATGGCGTCGACGATCCGCGCGAGCATCGTCGGCACGACGAAGGCATTGGTGATGGCCTCGCCCGCGACCAGCGAGAGCCAGCCTTCGGGCGAGAAGTTGGGCAGCATCACGATCCTGCGTTGCGCGTAGATCGAGGAGAGCAGGGCGGAGATTCCGGCGATGTGGTAGGGCGGCACCACCATCAGCGCGGCGTCGGCCTCGTCGGCGCTGGCGAACTCGACGGTGCCCAGGATGTATCCGAGAAGGTTCGAATGGCGCAGGATCGCAGCCTTGGGCGCGGCGGTGGTGCCGCTGGTGAACAACTGGATCGCCACGCCCCCCCCGGATTCGTCGGCGCCCGGGTCGTACTCGCGCGCGTCGTCGCCGGGGACGGTCTCCTGCACCTTGAGGGTGAATTCCTCGCGCGCCAGGATGGTGTGGTCCTGGTTGCCGGCCAGGCGCAGCACGCGCTCCTCGTCGCCGATGACCAGCGCGGGCGAGATGCGGCCCAGCAGCGCGGCGAGGTCGGCGTCGGGCAGGCGGTAGTTGAGCGGGCAGTAGGGCACGCCCGCCAGGGCCGCGCCGAACACCGCGATGACCGCCGCCTCGCTGCTTTCGTCGAGCAGCGCGACATAGTCCGCGCCGCTGTCCTGGATCAGCGCGAACGCGCCGCGCGCGGCGGCCAGGAGGTCGCCGTAAGTCCAGCGCTTGCCGTCGCACACGAGGGCGATGCGGTCGGGCGCGGCTTCGGCGGCCATTTCGAGAAGGAGAGCGATGTTCATCGGGGCGTCCGGCTACAGGTCAGTCGGAAGCCGGCAGGGGCTTGGCGTCCTTGACGACCAGCGCGATGCCGTCGACCGAGAGCGAGCCCTTGCCCGGCTTGACGCAAAGCAGTTCGTACTTGCCGTCGGCATCGACGTAGCGCTTGCCCATCAGGGTGCCGGCCGAGAAGTCGGCAGCGAGGGGCGCGGGCTCGGCGGGCTTGGCCTCGCCCATCGGCGAGCCGCCGCATTCGATCCGGCCGTCGGCGGCACGGATCACCATGACTTCGGTGTCGCAGGCGGCGCTCTTGAGGCGGGTTCCAGGCTTCATTTCGGGTTCCTTGGTGTTTTCCGGTTCCGGGGGGAGGGCGTCAGGCGATGGCGCCCCTGGTCTTCCATTCCTCGATCCTGTCCCACTCGATGCCCAGTTCCATGAGCACCAGTTCGGTGTGCTCGGAGGCCTGCGGCGACCGCGTGGCCCGGGTCGGCTCGCCGTTCCACTGCACGGGGCCGCGTACCAGCTTGAGCGGGGCGCCGCCGTCCGCGCCCTCGACCTCGACGATCAGGTCGTTGGCAATGGCCTGTTCGTCGGTCAGCAGGTCGTGGAAGCTCTGCACCGGCGCCCACTGGCCCGAGTAGGTCTTGAGGTGCTGGCGCCAGTACGCGAAAGGCCGCGCCCCGAAGGCCTTGACCAGGATGTCGCTGGCGGCGCCGGCGTTCTCGAACAGTGCGCGCGGTTCGGAAAAGCGCGGGTCCTGCGCCGCCTCGGGCACGCCGATGTGTTCGAACAGGCTGCGGATGTGGCCGGTGGGCGAGATCGTGCACAAGTTGATCGTGCCCTCGTCGCTCGTCTGGTAGTTGCCCATGAACGGGTTGCGGGCGGCTCCGCCCCTGCCGGGCATCGGGTTGCGGGTCAGCACGCCGGTCTCGGCGACTTGCGCGATCACCGCGCCCGAGGCCCAGGCGGCCGTGCTCAGCAGCGAGACGTCGAGTTCGGTCGCCTCGCCGGTCTTCTCGCGGTGGTACAGCGCCGCGGAGATGCCGCCGGCGATGAACATGCCGCCGATGGAATCGCCGAAGGCGGGGATGCCCTGCGAGAGCGGGGCGCCCAGTTCCTCGGGCGTCATGGAATAGGCGATGCCGCTGCGCGCCCAGAAGCAGGTGCCGTCGAAGCCGCCGGTCTCGCGCTCGGGGCCCTTGTTGCCCAGCGCGGAGCCGCGTGCGTAGATGATGTTCGGGTTGACCGCGCGAATGTGCTCGACGTCGAACTTGTGCTTCTGGCGCACTTGCGGAAGGTAGTTGGTGAGGAACACGTCGCAGTGCCTGGCCAGTTCGTAGAGCACTTCCTGGCCCTCGGGCGTGGACAGGTCGATGCCGACGCTGCGCTTGCCGCGATTGGGGTGCTCGAACAGCGTGTGGCGCAGCGGGTCGAGCGTGACGCCGCCCATGTTCAGGAACCCGCGCTGGGTGTCGCCGCGGACCGGGTGCTCGATCTTGATGACGTCGGCGCCCCAGTCGGCCAGCACGGCACCGGCGGCGGGCGTGAAGGTGAACTGCGCGACTTCGAGGACGCGCACGCCCTCCATGACCCTTGTCGACATCTGCCAGTCCCTGTCTTTATCGTTGTCGCTTGCTGCGTGTGAATTGCTCTGGCTGCCCGCTTTTCAGCCGTTTGCGCCAATGACTTCGATGTGCGCGCAAAGCCCGGGAGGATCAACCGGGCACCCCATCGTAGGGACGATCATGGCCCGCTCGGCGCGGTTTTGCGCCGCTGGCGCAGGGGGTGGCGAGACCTTTTTGCGGGAAACGACGCCTCGGCGATAAGGTTGCCAAAAGCGCCCTCGCAGTTGCACAAATTACATTTGACTCTCGCGCGACCAACTCCTAACCTAGGTTAGTAAGTTGGAAAAACCGATTACGCACCAGTTCGTCAGGTTCGGAGACAATAGAATGAAGAAGTTCGCCACGCTCGTCGCCCTTGCCACTGTCGCGGCCGTTCCCGCCGTGGCTTTCGCCGAGACCACCCAGGTCCGCGAAGCGACCGAGGAAGCTGCCTCGCCGGTCGCGCTGAACGCCGGCAAGATGCTCTACGCCGCCGACGGCTACCGCATCGCGCCGATCTACCGCGTCACTGCCGAGGGCAACCCGCAGGTCATCCTCAACGGGCGTCTCGTGACCGTTCCGGCGTCGACCCTGAGCGACGTGAGCGGCAAGGTGACCTCGTCGCTGTCGAAGAAGGAAATCGCTTCGGCCAAGTAAGCCGGGGCGCAATCTCTCAAGAAGAAAGGGCGGTGCCGATGGCGCCGCCCTTTTTCGTTGGTCGCGGTGTGTGCAAGCGATGTTGCGGATATCGAACGCGTCAACCCCGGCTGACGTTGTCGTAGATCCGCGTCATGTACGCGAGCAACTGGGCGACTTCCTCCTCGGTGAAGCCGGCGAACATGCGCTTCTCGCTCTCGGTGGCGATGGCGCCGAGCTGGTCGAGCAGGGGCCTGGCCTGGTCGGTGAGGTAGACGGCGCGTGCGCGGCGATCGTCGCGGCGGTCGCGTCGTTCGAGCAGGCCATCGGCGCAGAGGCGGTCGATCAGGCGGCCGGCCGAGGCTTCCGACATCTCGAGGTATTCCGCGATGGTCCGCTGGGTCGAGCCCGGATAGCGGGCGACGATCGCGATCATCGCCCATTGCGAGCGGGTGACGTTGAGAGCGGCGACCTTGCGGTCGAAATTGTTGCGCTGCAGGCGGGCAATGATGGTCATGCGCAGGCCCACCTGGCGCGTCGGGGTTTCGTCCCGCATGGTGAAGGGGTCGCTGATCGTACCCACCGGCTTGTCGTCCGCTTCAGTCGCCACTCAATGCTCCTTGTGCCACGCCGTCAGACGCGTTCGATGATGATGGCCGGGGCCATGCCGCCCGCCGCGCACATCGTGATAAGGCCATAACGCCCGCCTGTCCGCTCCAGTTCGTCCAGAGCGGTGCCGATCAGCATAGCCCCGGTGCCGCCGATCGGATGGCCCAGTGCCATGGACCCTCCGTTCGGATTGACCTTCGAGCGATCGAGGTCAAGGTCGCGGATGAACTTCTCGACGACCACGGCGAACGCCTCGTTGACTTCAAAGACGTCGATATCGTCCACGCTCAGCCCGGCCTTGGCAAGTACCTTGCGCGCGGCCGGAACCGGGCCGTTGAGCATCAGAGTGGGACAGTCGCCGGTCTCGGCCATGGCGACGATGCGCGCGCGGGGCTTGAGGCCGTGGGCATCGGCATAGTCCTCCGACGCCAGCAGGATAGCCGAGGCACCGTCGACCACGCCCGAGGAGATGCCGACGTGGTGGACGGGCTTGATCTCCACTTCCGGATAGACCTGCTTGATAAGCTCCACGTAGGTCTTGCCGCCGGGCGCGGAGGGCATGTCGTAGAACATCGCGAAGGCCGGCTTGAGCTGGGCCAGGCTCTCGGCGGTGGTTTCGGGGCGGGGATATTCCTCGTGGTCGAGGATGACGTTGCCATCGTCGTCCTTCACGACGATGGTGGACCTGTCGAAGCGCCCCTCGGCGATGGCGAGGGCGGCGCGGCGCTGGCTCTCGACCCCGAGCGCTTCGAGTTCCTCGCGGGTGATGCCTTCCATCGCCGCGATCGCGTCGGCGGCGACGCCCTGGTTGGACTGCGGATGTCTTGCCTGGAGCCGCGGGTTGCCGGCGCCCATGCCGGCGCTGCCCACGCCCGCCTCGCGCATCTTCGTGCCGTACATGTTGGCGTAGGAGAGCATGTCCATGCCGCCTGCGACCATGAGGTCCGCCATGCCCGACTTTATCATCGCGGCGGCGAGGCTGGTCGACGTGATGCTCGACCCGCAGAAGCGGTTGAGCGTGACGCCGCCGGCCTTGACGTCGTAGCCCGCATCGAGCGCGGCCATGCGACCGATGTCGCCCGCCTGCAGGCCGAGCGCGGCCGAGACGCCCCAGATCACGTCGTCGACTTCGGCGGTGTCGAACTGGTTGCGCTCCTTCAGCGCGGCGAGGACGGAGGCGGACAGGTGCTCGGGATGCATCTGCGAAAGCGCGCCCTTGCCCATCTTCCCGAGCCCTCGCGGGGTCCTCACGGCATCGATGATATAGGCTTCGGTCACGACTGGTCTCCTCGCATTCGCTCGCGCCGCAAAGCGCCATTTTCCGGCGGCATGCGGGGCGCCCGGAGGAATTGCAATCAGGGCCGGGGGCTCTATCGCCGCAGCGATTGCTGACTATGGTTAGTATATTGGAACGCAGGCTTCCCGCGTCAATCGATCGTCTTCGCGATGGGCGGCTTGACGGGGGCGGCGTGCCGGACAAGATCGTCGACCAAACATAGAACAACCGAACACGGAAACAGGGGGCGAGTGGCGATGTCAGGTGCGGGGGCGGGCGGCGCAGGAGCCGAACGGGACGAAGGGGGCACAGGGGCATTCGCGCCGCTGCGCGAACGCACGTTCCGCAACATCTGGACCGCCAGCCTGTTCTCCAACTTCGGACAGCTTTTCCTGGGCGTGGGGGCGCAGTGGGAAATGACCCGGCTGAGCAATTCGCCCGGCATGGTCGCGCTGGTGCAGACCGCGATGATGATCCCGCTGATGCTGGTGACACTGCCTGCCGGCGCCATCGCCGACATGTTCGACCGCCGCCGCATCGCCATGACCGGCCTCGCCTTCAGCATGGTCGCCGCCGCGGTCCTGGCGACAATCACGTTCCTGGGACTGACGACGCCCTGGGTGCTGCTGGCGTTCTGCGTGCTGATCGGCGGCGGCGTGGCGCTGTTCTCGCCCTCCTGGCAGGCCTCGATACCCGAGCAGGTCTCGCGCACCCACTTGCCGGCCGCCGTGGCGCTGGGGACGATCAGCTACAACGTCGCGCGCAGCTTCGGGCCGGCGCTGGGCGGGGTGATCGTGGTGCTCTACGGGGTCAAGGCGGTGTTCGGCATGACCTCGCTGCTCTACGTGCCGCTGCTGACCGCGTTCTTCTTCTGGCAGCGCCGCCACGTTCCCTCGCGCCTGCCGCCCGAGCGCATCGACCGCGCGATCCTCACCGGCGCGCGCTATGCGCTCCACGCCCCGGCCGTGCGGACCGCCCTGCTGCGGGTGGCGATCTTCGGGCTGACCACCGCCACCGCCTCGGCACTGGCCCCGCTGATCGCCAAGGACCTGCTCGACGGCAATGCCGCGACGTTCGGCATCCTGCTCGGCGCGCAAGGCGTCGGCGCGGTCGCCGGGGCGCTGTTCGTGAGCCAGATCCGCGCGGCGATCTCGACCGAATGGGCCTTGCGCCTCTTCGCCGTGGGCACCGGCATCGCGCTCGTCGCCATCGGTTTCAGCCATTCGCTCGTGGCCAGTTGCGCGGCGTTCCTGGTGGTGGGCGCCTGCAACATCCTGACGGTCGCGATGCTCAACGTGACGGTGCAGCTTTCCGCCCCGCGCTGGGTGACGGCACGGGCGCTGTCGCTGTTCTCCTCCGCGATCACCGCCGGCGTCGGCATCGGTGCCTGGGCCTGGGGCATGGTGGCGGGTGCCCACGACGTCGCCTTCGCGCTGGTCGCCTCGGGCATCGCGGTGGGAGCCAGTTCGCTGCTCGGCCTCCTCCTTCCCGTCGCCAAGGACCCGGAGGCGGACACCGATTCCGTCGAGATCGGCAGCGAACCCGAAGTCGCCCTGCCGCTGACGCTGCGCTCGGGCCCGGTGGTCGTCGAGGTGGACTACGACGTCGATCCCGAGCGCGCGCGGGAATTCCACGCGGTGATGAGCCGTGTGCAGCGGGTGCGAAAGCGCATCGGCGCCTTCGACTGGACGATCGCACGCGACATCGAGAACCCGGCGCTCTGGACCGAGCGCTACCATTGCCCGACCTGGGGCGACTACCTGCGGATGCGCGGACGCTACACCCAGCGCGACCTCGACGTGCAGGCCGAGGCCGACGCCTTCAACCGCACCCGCGATGCCCGCCGCGTGCGCCGCCGTCTGGAGCGCCCTTTCGGGTCGGTGCGCCGGCAGGCGGATTCCTACGATCCGCAGCAGGAGACGATCGGCTACATCGTCCCCTGAACCCTCGACGAGGTGCGCCTCCCACCGCCGAATCTGCCCTCGCGATATCTGGACCCATGTTCAGCGGTTCGCTGGAACCGCGCGGCGCATCGGATGTAGAACGCGTCAAAAGAGCAAGAACATGGGGAGGGATACCGATGCCGAGGACTCACGCGTCCATGATCGCGCTTGCGGGGCTGTCCGCACTGGCGCCGCTGCCGGCTTTCGCACAGGCCGCAACTCAGGCCGCAACTCAGGCCGCAACTCAGGCCGCAGCTCAGGATGCCGCCGCGATCGACGACGGGGCCATCATCGTCACCGCACAGCGCCGAGCCGAGGCGCAAGTCGATGTGCCGATCTCCATCACCAACCTCACCAGCGACGCGCTGGAAACCGCCAGCGTCCAGCAGCTCGCCGACATCGGCAAGGTCACCCCGGCGCTGCGCTTCGACTTCGCGGGCGGCTTCTTCCAGCCCACCATCCGCGGCATCGGCACTGCGGTGACGACGTCGGGCGGCGGCGGCAACGTGGGCATCTACATCGACGGGTTCTACTCGCCCAACCCGCTGGCGGCCGACTTCGACCTCATCAGCGTCGACAGCATCCAGGTCCTCAAGGGCCCGCAAGGCACGCTGTTCGGCCGCAACACCACAGGCGGCGCGATCCTCGTCTCGACGCGTGAGCCATCGACCAACGGCAATGCCTTCGAGGGCCGCGTCAGCTACGGCCGCTACAACGAGGCGCGCGCCGAGGCCTTCGGCAACTACGTCCTTTCCGACCGTGTGGCGCTGAGCGTCGAGGGCCAGTACCGGCGCGGCGACGGCTGGCAGCACGACATCTCCACCGGCAAGCGCGTGGGCGATTACGAGAACTGGTCGGTGCGCCTCGGCCTCAAGGCCGATCTCACCGACGACGTCGACGTCCTGCTGCGCTACAAGCACGGGCAGACCGACGATCCCTCGACCATGCTGGCCGCGACGCTGGACACTGCGGACTTCGGCCTCGGCGCGCCTTTCGGCGGCATTCCGGGGACTTACACGACGGCCAAGAACAGGATCGCCACGGGCTCGGTCGGCGAGATCTTCCGGTCGAACAGCGACGTCGTGCAGGGCACGATCCGCGCCGATCTCGGCTTCGCGAACCTGACATCCTACAGCCAGTACCGCAGCGAAAACTCGCTGATGTCGCAGGACCTCGACTATTCGGGGCTCGACATCTTCCAGCTCGGCCTGCCCAACATCAACGAGACATGGAGCCAGGAACTGCTCCTGACCTCGAAAGCCGGCCCGAAGCTGCAGTGGACTGCCGGCCTGTTCTACTTCCAGAACACCGACACCTACATCACCTACATCAACAACGCCGGCAACGGCGCCAACGAACGCCTTCGCCTGGGCGGGTCGAGCACGACGGTGAAGAGCTACGCCGGTTTCCTCGACGCGACCTACGAGCTGACCCCGCGGCTGTTCCTGACCGCCGGCGCGCGCTATTCGCAGGACAAGATCGTCGATGCCTACTGGAACCAGCAATTCACCACCACGGTGATGCCGGTGCCCGACATCTCGAACAACAAGCTGACCCCGCGCGCCGTGCTGCGCTTCAAGCCGACCGACCGGACCAGCATCTACGCCTCGTTCACCAAGGGCTACAAGGCGGCGATCTCGGACGTCGGCGGATCGTGCCAGATCCCGGACACCAACTATACCTGCAACAAGGTCAAGCCCGAGGATATCAACGCCTACGAAGCGGGCTTCAAGTACGAGGCGCGCGGCCTCTCGTTCGAGGGCGCGGCGTTCTACTACGACTACAAGAACCTGCAGGTCTCGATCTACCGCACCGGCACGGCCGAGATCATCAATGCCGCGACCTCGGAGATATACGGCCTCGAAGGCTCGGCGCGCTACCAGGTGACGCCCGCCTTCCAGGTATCCGCCGGCGCTTCCTGGGTGCATGCGCGCTACAAGCAGTTCAACAATGCGCCGGTCTACGTGCGCTGCGCCGAACTCGGCGCGGAAGCGGCGGCCGGTTGCGCGGCGAACGGCGTGACTTTCGTGGTGGTGCCCACGACGCTGGAGGACGTGACGATGCAGCGCACGCCCGAGTTCACCGGCTTCCTCGGTTCCCGCTACGAGGCGGACCTGGGCGGCGGCGAACTCGCGCTGTCGGGCAACCTGTTCTACTCGTCGAGCTTCTTCTTCGGGCCTTCGGGCGTGCAGTTCAGGCAGGGCAGCTACGCCACCCTGGCCCTGCGCGCACAGTGGAGCGCCCCTGACGACAGGTTCTACCTCGCGGCGTTCGGCGACAACGTCACCAACAGCCGCTACCTGACGCAGGCCCAGTATTCGAGCTTCGGAATCGGCGCCAACTGGAACAAGCCGGCGACGTACGGCATCGAGGCCGGCGTGAGGTTCTGAACGGTCGCGGCGTTCCCAGGCGGGAATGCCGCCATCCGCCCCAGTCCGGCAAGCCGGACGCGATCGTCCGCCGATACGAGCGGGCCGCAGCACAACGGAGAGAACCGATGCCGCAAGACAAGACCTGGCGCGTCGTCCAGTGGGCCACGGGCAATATCGGCAGCCGCGCGCTGCGCATGGTGATCGAGCATCCGCGCATGGAACTGGTCGGCCTGTGGGTCAGTTCGCCCGAGAAGGTCGGGCGCGATGCGGGCGAGCTTGCGGGACTGGCCACGACCGGCGTCAAGGCTACCAACTCGCTCGACGAGATCGTCGCGCTCGATGCCGACTGCGTGCTGTTCATGCCGCAGGGCACCGATTGGGATGCGCTGTGCGCGCTGCTCGCCTCGGGCAAGAACGTGGTCACCACCCGCGGCGACTTTCACTATCCGCCGCTGCTGGACCCTCGGAAGCGCGCGCGGATCGAGGAGGCCTGCGCTGCGGGCAATACCTCCATCCATTCCACCGGCTCCAGCCCCGGCTTCGTGACCGAGGCGCTGGCGATCCCGCTCCTTGCGCTCCAGCGCGAGCACACGCTGCTGACGATCGACGAATATGCCGACGTATCGAGCCGCAATTCTCCCGAGATGCTGTTCCAGGTCATGGGCTTCGCGGAGCCGCTGGGCCCGTTCGACCAGCGTCGGGCGGAGCATCTCAAGGGCGATTTCGGCAGCTCTCTCTCGCAGGTCGCCGAGGCCATCGGCCTGTCCTGCGACGAGATCGAGGCGGTGGGCGAACTCTCGGCCACCCGGCAGGACCTCGAGATCGCGGCGGGCACCGTACCGGCCGGCACCGTGGGCGCGATGCGCACGACGATCACCTGCAAGCACGGCGGCCGGCCGATCCTGCGCTTCCGGGCGAACTGGTACGTGACGACCGATATCGAGCACGACTGGGGCTTGCGGGAATCGGGTTGGCGCATCGCGACCGAAGGCGACACGCCGGTCAAGGTCGACATCTGTTTCCCGGTCGCGCCCGAGGACTACGCAGCCTACACGCCGGGCCTGACCGCGCACCGGCCGATCAACGCGATCCCCGCCGTCTGCGCCGCCGCGCCGGGGATACGCACTACGGTGGACCTGCCGCAGATCGTCCCGCTCTTCGGCTGAAAGGCCGAAGGTCGGTGCGCCCGGCGGGTTTCCGTTCCCCGTCCCTCTGAAACGAGTTCAGCGTGACGGTGGAAAATGGTCCCCCGCTCAGCTTGCCGGCGCGGTTGCCTGGTCGCCGCCGAGGACGCGGTAGAGGGTCACGCGGTTGGTTGCGAGGCGCAGGCGCGCCGCGATCTCGGCCTGGCGTGCCGAATAGAGGCTGCGCTGGGCGTCGAGGTTGTCGAGCGAACTGGCGATGCCGCGGCGATAGGTCGCCTCGGTCAGCCGTGCGGTATCCTGCGCGGCCGCACTGAACGCCGCCGCCGCGCGCAACCGTTCGGACAGCGTGCCCTGGTCGGCCAGTGCGTCTGCGGTCTCGCTGAACGCGGTCTGGATCGCCTTCTCGTACGTCGCCAGCGCGGCGTCGCGCTGGGCCTTGGTCACCTCGACGTTCGCGGTGCGCCCGCCGGCGTTGAACACAGACCAGCTCGCATCGCCGCCCAGCGTCGTCGTGCGCGAGGCGGCGTCGAACAGCGAGGAGAGCGACGTACTGGCGAACCCGATCAGCGCGCTCAGCGAGAGCGAGGGGAACAACTCCGCCCGGGCGACGCCGATGTCGGCATTGGCGGCGCGTAGCTGGTACTCGGCCTCGACCACGTCGGGGCGGCGCAGCAGGACCTGGGTGCTCATGCCTGCGGGAAGCTCGGCGAGGCTGGCGTTCACCTCGTCGATCCCGGCGGGAAGCAGGGCCTGGTCGAAGTCGGCGCCGACGAGCAGGCGGATGGCGTTGACGTCCTGCGCGAGCAGCGCGGTCTGCGCCGCGACATCGCCCCTGGCGGTTTCCAGCACCTGTTCCGCCTGGCGCAGTTCGGTGCGCGCGGCGACCCCGCCCCGCAGGCGCGCGGTGGAGAGGCGTACGCTGTCGGTCGCGTTGGTGGCGGTGGATTGCGCGATCGCCAGCAGGTCGCGGTCGGCGGCATAGGTCGCCCAGGCGAGCGCGAGGTCGGCGACGAGGCCGAGGCGCACGGTGCGCGCCGCCGCCTCGGTCGCCAGTGCGGTGTCGCGCTGGGACTGGGTGGCGTTGGCGAGCTTGCCGAACAGGTCGATCTCGAAGCTCGAGATGCCGCCCTGCAGCGAATAGTTCATGCCGTTCTGGCCGAACCCGCCGCCGGTCTCGCTGTCGGTGGCCGATCCGCTGACGCCGACCGCCGGGAACTGGTTGGCGCGGGTGACGCGCACTTGTGCCCGGGCGGCGGCGATGTTGGCGGCCGCGACGCGCAGGTCGCGGTTGTTCAGCAGGGCCTGCTCGACGAGCGATTGCAGGCGCGGATCGCGGAACACCTCCTTGTAGGAGACCAGCGGCAGCGTCGCTTCGCTTTGCGCCAGATAGGCGTCGCCCACCGGCCACGAGGCCGGCACCGGCGGGGTCGGTGCCACGTACCTGGGCGCCAGCGAACAGGCGCCCAGCGCTAGGGCCGGCAGCACGCCGGCGATCAGCCTGAGGGTCATGCCCCGGTTCATGCGGAATCTCCCGAGCGCTGGCGGCGTTGCTGGAGCTTCTCGCGCGCCTTGGCGAGGCCGTCGCGAACGGAACGGCGCACGATCACGAAGAACAGCGGGATGTAGAAGATCGCCAGCAGCGTCGCGGTGAGCATGCCGCCCACCACCGCGGTGCCGATCGCGACGCGGCTGTTGGCGCCGGCGCCAGTGGCGACCGCCAGCGGCAGCACGCCGAAGATGAAGGCGAAGCTGGTCATCAGGATCGGGCGCAGGCGGATGCGCGCGGCTTCCAGCGCGGCGTCGATGACGCGCTTGCCCTGGCGCTCTGCCTGTTCGGCGAACTCGATCATCAGGATCGCGTTCTTGGCGGCGAGGCCCATCGTGGTGAGCAGGCCGATCTGCAGGTAGACGTCGTTCTCCAGCCCGCGCAGCGTCACGAAGGCGATCGCGCCGAGCAGGCCGAGCGGAATGACCAGGATCACCGCCACCGGGATCGACCAGCTTTCGTAGAGCGCGGCGAGGCACAGGAACACCACCAGCAGCGACAGCGCGTAGAGCACCGGGCCCTGGCCGGACGACAGCCGCTCCTGATAGGACGAGCCGGCCCAGGCGACGCTGACGCCGGGGATGTCGGAGGCGAGCTTTTCCATCACGTTCATCGCCGTGCCCGAACTGACGCCGGAGGCCGCGTCGCCGGAGAACTCGAACGCGGGCAGGCCGTTGAAGCGCGAGGTGGAACTGGGCGCGGTCGACCAGCCGATCGTCGAGAAGGCGGAGAACGGGGCCATCTGCCCGCTGGAACCGCGCACGAACCACTGCGCCAGGTCCTCGGGCCGCGAGCGGAATGGTGCGTCGCCCTGGACGTAGACGCGCTTGACGCGGCCCTTGTCGATGAAGTCGTTGACGTAGGACCCGCCCCAGGCGGTGGACAGCGTGGAGTTCACGTTGGCCGGCGTCAGGCCGTAGGCGGTCAGGGCGCGCGTGTTGGTGCTAATCTTGAGCGTGGAGACGTCGGGCAGGTTGCTCAGGCGCACGCCCGAGAGCTGCCCGTTGCCGTTGGCGGCGGCGAGCAGCTTGTCGCGCGCTGCGGCAAACTTGTCGGTGCTCAGGCCGTTGGCGTTCTGCAGTTCGAGGGTGAACCCGGACGAGGTGCCCAGGCCGCGCACCGATCCGGGCACGAGCGCGAAGACTTGCGCGTCGCGAAGCCCGCGGAAGGCGGCCGCGGCGCGCTTGACGATGGCGTCGGCGCTGTCCTTTGCATCGGTCCGCTGGGACCAGTCGGTGAGGTTGACGAAGCCCTGGCCGCTGTTCTGGCCGGCCGCGCCCTGGCCGCCGCCCGAGATCGTGAACATGCCTGCGAAGTTGTTCTTCTCGTAGGTCATGAAGTATTTTTCGACCTGGCGCTGCACTTCCTCGGTCCGGGCGCGCGGGGTGCCGGCGGGCAGGCGCCACTGCACCATGATGTTGCCCTGGTCCTCGTTGGGCAGGAAGCCGGTCGGCAGGCGCTGGAACATCACCAGGGTGACGACGCAAGTGACCGCGAACAGGGCGAGCCAGCGCCACTTGTGCTCGACTACGCGCTCGACCCGCCGGCCATAGGCGGCGGTGATGCGCTCGAAGCTGGAGTTGAACCAGATGTGGAACTTCTCCCACCCGCGCGCCAGCCAGGGCAGGCGGCGCTCGATCCAGGTGGGCTCGCGCTCTTCCTCGGGAACCTTGGGCTTGAGCAGGGTCGCCGTCAGCGCCGGGCTGAGGATCAGCGCGACCAGCACCGAGAGCACCATGGCCGCCACGATCGTCAGCGAGAACTGGCGGTAGATCACGCCGGTCGAGCCGCCGAAGAACGCCATCGGCAGGAACACCGCCGAGAGCACCAGGGCGATGGCGACGAGCGCTGTCTGGATCTCCTCCATCGACTTGATCGTCGCGTCGCGCGGGGTCATGCCGGGGTTTTCCTCCAGCAGGCGCTCGACGTTCTCGACCACCACGATCGCGTCGTCGACCAGCAGGCCGATGGCGAGGACGAGGCCGAACAGCGTCAGCGTGTTGATCGAGAACCCCGCGAGATAGAAGATCGCGAAGGTGCCGAGCAGCACGACCGGCACCGCGATCGCCGGGATCAGCGTGGCGCGCCAGCTTTGCAGGAACACGAACATGACGATGACGACCAGCACGATCGCCTCGAACAGGGCCTTTTCGACTTCCTCGACCGAAAGCTTGATGAACTCGGTGGAATCGCTGCCGTAGATGTATTTCACGCCGTCGGGCATGTCGACGGCGAGTTCCTGCATCTTCGCCTTGACCGCATCGGCGGTGGCGAGCGCGTCGGCACCGGGCGAGAGCGAGATCGAGATCCCGGCGCCGGGATGGCCGTTGACGCGGCTGACCGAGCTGTAGTTTTCCGCGCCGATCTCGACCCGGGCGACGTCGCCGATGGTCACGGCCGAACCGTCCGTGTTGGTCTTGAGCACGATGTTGCGGAACTGCTCGGCGGTCTGCAGGCGCGACCCGGCGGTAAGCACCGCGTTGATCGCCTGGCCGGCGGGAGCGGGCAGGCCGCCCACCTCGCCGGCCGCGACCTCGGTGTTCTGCGCGGTGATCGCGGACGTCACGTCGCTGGGCATGAGCGCGACGGCGGCGAGCTTGCGCGGGTCGAGCCAGATGCGCATCGCGTGCGGTGCGCCGAAGACGTTGACGTCGCCCACGCCCTGCACGCGCGAAAGCGGGTCCTGGATGTTCGAGGTCAGATAGTCCGACACGTCCTGGTTGGAGCGCGTGTCGGTCTCGTCGTAGACCGCGACGAGCAGGAGCTGGTCGGGGTTGGACTTGGTGACGGTGACGCCCTGCGCCTGCACCGTCTGCGGCAGGCGCGGGAGGGCCGACTGGACCTTGTTCTGGACCTGGACCTGGGCGATGTCGGGGTCGGTGCCCTTGGCGAAGACGGCGCTGATGCTCGCCTGGCCGCGGTTGCTCGAGGTCGAGCTGAAGTAGAGCAGGCCGTCGATGCCGGTGAGCTGCTGCTCGATGATCTGGGTGACCGAGTTCTCGATCGTCTGGGCCGAGGCGCCTTGGTAGTTGGCGCGGATGTTCACCTGGGTCGGCGCGATGTCCGGGTATTGCTCGTTGGGCAGGTAGTTGAGCGCGCCGAGCCCGGCGAGCATGACGATGATCGCCAGCACCCAGGCGAAGATCGGACGGTCGATGAAAATCCGCGACATGGAGGGCTCAGCCGCCCTTCCTGGAAGCGGCGCCGATGCCGCCGGACTTGTCGCCCTGCGGCGGCGCCACCTTCTGCGGGGCGGTGCTGGGCACGGCCTTGATGGCGGCGCCCTGGCGCAGGCCGTTGAGGCCCTGGACGATGACCTTGTCGCCCTTGACGAGACCGGCGGTGACGACGGCGCTGACGCCGTAGGTCCGTTCGGCCGTGACCTTGCGGCGCACCGCCTTGCCGTCGGCGCCGGCGAGCATGACGTAGGCGCTGCCGTCGAAATCGCGCTGCACCGCGTTCTGCGGCACCAGGATCGCGTTCGGGTCGGTCGCCTGGTCGAACATGGCGGTCACGAACATGCCGGGCAGCAGGGCGCCGTCGGGGTTCGGGAAGCGCGCGCGCAAGGTGACGGTGCCGGTGGTCTGGTCGACCGTGACTTCGGAGAACTGCACCGTGCCGGTCAGCGGATAGCGCGTACCGCCGTCGAGCTGGAGATGGACGTCGGTGGTGCCCGCCGTCACGCCGCCTTGGGCGAGCTTGCGGCGCAGCGCGGTCAGGTCGTTGGCGGACTGCTGCATGTCGACGTAGATCGGGTCCATGCGCTGGATCACCGCGAGCGGATCGGTCTGGCTGGCGCTGGCGAGCGCGCCGACGGTGAACAGCGAGCGGCCGATGCGCCCGGTGATCGGGGCCGGCACGGTGGTGAAGCGCAAGTTGATGCGGGCGGTGTCGAGCGTCGCGGCGTTCTGCGCGATGGCGGCCTTGGCGACGCGCGATTGCGACAGCGCGTCGGTATAGTCCTGCTTGGCGATCGCCTCCATGTCGGCGAGCGGGCGATAGCGCTCCGCCTTGACCGACGCGGCCTCGGCCGAGGCGCGGGCGCTGGCGAGGTTGGCCTGGGCCTGGTTCACCGCCGCGCGGTAGAGGCTGGGGTCGATCTCGAACAGCGGCTGTCCGGCGTGGACCAGGCTGCCTTCGGTGAAGAGGCGCTTGCGGATCACGCCGGCGACCTGCGGACGCACTTCCGACGTCTCGAAAGCGACGGTGCGGCCGCTGAGCGTGACGGCCACCGGGACGCTGCTCGTGCCTGCGACGATGTAGCCCACCGCGGCGGGGGGCTTCTGCTTGCTGTTTCCGGCCGATTCACTCGAGCACGCGGAAAGCGATGCCGCCGCCACGAGAAGGAGGGGCAAGCACCCGCGATGCCGCCAACGGAGGGACTTGGGGGAATTGATTTTCAATGCGTACGCCTTGCTGGGTCTTGCTTCGTTCTATTGAAGCAATGCCGCAAGCTCGCAAGCGTGCATTTCGCAGGTGCGACAATTTGCGACCAAAGATCAATCATCCCACCGACAGACGGTGTGGCCGGCGCGGGCAGGGCACGGCGAGACGAGGTCTGGCTAGAGCCCGGATGTCGATTGCGATGGGAGGAAAATGGTGCCCGGGGACGGGGTCGAACCGCCGACACTGCGATTTTCAGTCGCATGCTCTACCAACTGAGCTACCCGGGCACTGCCTCCGCGACGGCTTCGTTAAGGAGCTGCCAGCGGTTGGTGGCGGGCCTATGACGAAGCCTGCGCACCTTGGCAACCCCTTTGTGGCGAAGAAATTTCAATCGTCCTGTGGATTGTCCGGAAAGGCTGGCGGTCCGGGGAGGGCGTAGCCGTCCTCGAGCCATTGCAGCAGGTCGCGGTCGCGGCAGCGCTTCGAGCAGAACGGGGTGTGCTCGGCCGAGCGGGGCTTGCCGCAGATGGGGCATTTGCGTCCGGATAGGGTCATGGCGATATCGCCTGCGCGAATCCGCCGACGAGCGCAAGGGCGCGATCCTCGTTCCAGCGCAGCGCGCGGCCCGTGCGGCGGGCGAGCTGCGCCAGCCATGCCTCGCTGACGGCGGCACGCACCGCCGGGTGTGCACTGAGCAGCAGGGCGCCGGGTTCGGTCACCGCCTCGGCCCGGCGCAGCAGCAGGCGCGCGGCGGCGGCGGCGGGATCGGCGCGCACGCGCTGGGCGATCGAGGGACGCTCGAGCCGGGCGACGAGCTGGACGAAGCCGAAGCCGTTCATCGCCGTGCGCTGGTGCGGCCAGTGGTCGAGCGCGGCGGCCAGCGCCTCGTCCACCGCGCGGCGGTCGTCCTTGCGCTCCAGCGAGGGGAAATCGATGCCGATCGAGCCGGCGAGGTCGAGGCGACCGACGGCGGCGGCGATCGCGGGCACGGCGGCCAGCGCCAGCGCGCGGGGCGTCAGGGGGCCGTCGATGTCGATCAGCGTCATCGCCGGGGTGGGGGTGACGACCAGCGTGCCGCCGTCGAACGCGATGACGCCGTCGAGCGCCTCGGCGACGATGTCGGGCCAGGGGTCCTCGGGAAACCGGCGCACGGTGCGCACCGCCACGCCTGTCGCCCGCAGTGCCTGGGCGAGCGTCGGGGCAGGGCGCACTGCCAAATCGCAGGCCCTGCCCTGGGCGCGCTTGAAGCGGCCGGTTTCGGCCATCGCCGCGCGGGTGACGATCACCCGCTGGCGGGCGCCTTCGCTGGCGTGCGCGGGCAGGCCGTCGACAAGCGCTTCCTCGCCCGAATCGAAGCGGACGGTGCCGCGCGGCGAGCCGGCGCGGCGGGCGATCAGCACTGCGTCCGCCACTTCACCGGCGACGAGGCCGCCCGGCCAGTCGAGCCTAGCGGCCAGCACTTCGCCATCGGCGACGAGGATCGCGCGGGTCTCGCCGATCCCCTCCTCGACGAGCCACTCAGGCAATCGCGAATCCCGCCGCGCGCAGCAGGGCGCGGGTCTCGAACAGCGGCAGGCCGACGACGCCCGAATGGCTGCCGGCGATCGAGACGATCAGCCCCTCGGCGCTGCCCTGGATGGCGTAGCCACCGGCCTTGCCCTCCCATTCGCCGCCGGTGATGTAGGCTTCGACTTCGGCGTGGTCGAGCTGCTTGAAGCGCACCACCGTCTCGCTCAGGCGCTCGCGCACGGTACCGTCTGCATCGCGCAGGGCGATGGCGGAAAGGACGCGGTGGCGTCGGCCGGACAGCAGCGCGAGGCAGGCGCGCGCGGTCGCCTCGTCCTCTGCCTTGGGCAGGATGCGGCGACCGCAGGCGACCACGGTGTCGCCCGCCAGCACGCAGGCGCCCGGCGCGTTCACCGCCAGTGCCTTTTCGCGGGCCATGCGCCGGGCATAGTCGCGCGGCACCTCGCGGGCGAGCGGGGTCTCGTCGATGTCGGCGGCTTCGACGGCGTCTGGAACGAGGCCAAGGCGCGCGATCAGTTCGCGGCGCCGTGGGCTGGCCGAGGCCAGGACGAGCTTCGGCAAAAGGCAGTTCTCCGGGTAATGGGCGGCCAGGCTGCCGGCGGGCAGGTCAGCTGCCAAACTGACCCGGGCCGCCGCGACCGGGCATGAAGCGATAAGTGATACGACCCTTGGTCAGGTCGTACGGCGTCAGTTCGACGAGGACCTCGTCTCCCACCAATACTCGGATGCGGTTCTTGCGCATCTTGCCGGCGGTGTGGCCCAGGATTTCGTGGCCATTCTCCAGCTCCACGCGGAACATCGCGTTGGGGAGCAGCTCGACCACGCGGCCGCGCATTTCGAGGAGTTCTTCTTTCGCCATCGGCGATCGGGTCCGTTGTTTCGCTGTCGTCGCGCCGCGACATAATCGCGACTCGCCTAAAATGGAAGCCTCGGCGGTATTCTGGAAATCCGGCGAGAGCGGATTGGCGGGGACCTGGCGTGCCCGGGAGCGACTGGGCGATTGGCTGCGGGATGTCAGATCGACCCGTGCGAGACCCGTCCCCACGCGCCGCTCGCCGGCGTCAGGCGCGTCTCGCCAGTTCATCGGCCCGCAAGATGATTGCGACAAAATGATACCGCGCTGCGGCTTGTGGTCGACGAGAGGCCGAGGCAAGGGAGCGAACGGGGAATGGAACACTGAAAACCTGAACAAATGCTCTTGGCGGAGACTGCACTTGCGTTCCTTACCTCTGGTCAGCCTGGTGGCGTGCCTTGCCATGCCCGTGCCTGCCTTGGCTGCCGAAGCCGCGGCCCCGGTGATCGAAAAAGACGAGAACGGCGACGATCCTCTTGAAGTGAAGGGCGACGAGATCCTCGTCCTGGCGCCGCGCATCATCGGCCAGATCGACGTGCCGCAGCAGCCGATCGAGGTCTTCACCGAGGACGACATCGCCTCCTACGGTGTCAGTTCCATCGAGGAACTGCTCGACGCGATCAGCCCGCAGACCGGCAGCGGCCGCGGGCGCGGCGACGGGCGGCCGGTGATGCTGCTCAACGGCCAGCGCATCACCAGCTTCCGCGAGATGCGCAACATCCCGCCCGAGGCGATCCGCCGCCTCGAAGTGCTGCCCGAGGAAGTGGCCCTGCGCTTCGGCTATTCGGCCAACCAGCGCGTGGTCAACGTGATCCTCAAGGACCAGTTCGCGGCCGTCACGTCCTCCGGCGAATACAACCGCCCGACGCGCGGCGGCTACGACAACTACGAGCTGGAAAGCGGCCTGTTCAAGATCGCCGGCCCGCGCCGCTACAACGTCACCGCCAAGCTCGACGAGACCTCGATGCTCACCGAGGCGGAGCGGGGTATTGCTCAGGAGGCCTCGCGCACCTCGCAGATCGCGGGCGACCCCGACCCGGCGCGCTACCGTAGCCTGGCCGCCGCGGATTCCGAGCTGACGCTCGAAGGCACGATGACGCAAGGGTTGGGCGAGAACGGCCTCGCCGGCTCGATCACCGCGACCGGCGGCTATACCCGATCGCAGACGACCTCGCTCTCGGGGCTCGATACCGTCGAACTCGACTACGACGGCCAGACCCTGCGGCGCACGCTGCCCGACCCGCTGACCAGCCGCGCCGTCTCGGACACCTTCGAAGGTGGCCTGGGCTACAGCACGATGATCGGGCAATGGCAGTTCAGCGCCACCGCCAACGCCACGTACGTCGATGCCAACACCCGCGTCGACCGGCGGCGCGGCGATGACGACACCGCCGACTTGCGTGCCGCCGTCGCCTCGGGCGCGCTGGCGATCGACGCAGCGCTGCCCCTCGTTCCGGGCGCCGGGGTCGATGTCGCACGCACGCGGCAACTGACCTTGTCCAACCTCGCGACGCTCTCGGGCAAGCCGTTCCGGATGCCGGCGGGCGAGGCCAACCTGACCGTCAAGGCCGGCTATGACTTCGACCGCTCGATGAGCGAGGACACGCGCAACACTTTCGGCAACGTCACGCTCAAGCGTGGAGACGTGCTGGGCGGGGTCAACCTGGCACTGCCGCTGACCAGCAAGGGCGAGGACTTCCTCGGCGCCGTGGGCGACATCACGCTCAACTTCAGCGGCGGGCTGGACCACCTCTCGGACTTCGGCACGCTCAAGGACTGGAGCGCGGGCGTGACCTGGTCGCCCACCGGAACGCTGACCTTCCAGGCCAGCTACATCGTCGACGAGGCGGCGCCCAAGCTGACCCAGCTCGCGGCGCCCAACATCCTGACCTACAACGTCGCGGTATACGACTTCACCAATTCGACCACCGCGCTCGTCACCCAGACCAGCGGCGGCAATCCCGACCTGAAGAAGGAAACCCAGCGCGACTGGAAGATCTCGGGCCAGTGGAAGCTGCCGTTCCTGCAGCGCTCGAACCTGATCGTCGAGTACTTCCGCAATCGCTCGAGCGACGTGACGCAGGCGTTCCCGCTTCTGACCCCGGCGATCGAGGCGGCATTCCCCGGCCGCGTGACGCGCGACGACGAAGGCAACCTGATCGCCATCGACCGGCGCGCGGTGACGTTCGACGAAGTGAAGACCTCGTCGCTGCGCTGGGGCCTCAACCTGTCGGGCAGCCTCGGCGGTGCGTCGGGCTCCGGGGGAAGTTCCGCTGCCCCTCCTGGCGCCGGTCCGGGTAGGGGCGAGGGCTCCGGCTTCTCCCCGCGCGGATCGTCCGCCCCGCTGGCGCCCGTCACCGGCCCGGCCGGACCGATGCCCGGCGTCCAGACGCTGGGCGGGCAGGGGCCGAGCGGACAGGCTGGAGGCGGACAGGCAGACGGTGGGCGGCCCGGCTTCGACCCCTCGCGGTTCGCGGCGATGCGGGCGCAGCTCTGCGCTCCGGGTGCCGCCGCGCCCGACCTCTCGACTTTGCCCGAGCGCATGCGCGAACGCCTTGCAGGACCGGACGGCAAGGTGGACCCGGCCAAGCTCGCCGAGTTCAAGGCGCGCGCCTGCGCCGCCGACGGTACGGGTGCAGGCCAGGGTCCGGGCGGTGCAGGGCGGGGCAACTTCGATCCCGAGCGCTTCGAGCGCATCCGCACGGCACTGTGCTCGGGCGGCAGCGGCCCGCCCGACGTCGCCAGCCTGCCCGACCGCATGCGCGAGCGCCTGATGGGCGCGGACGGCAAGGTCGATCCGGCGAAGCTGGCCGAACTGCGCGAGCGCTTCTGCAAGGCCGAAGGCGCGCCTGCCGGCAACACGGCCGGGGGAAGCGGCAATGCCGCCTCCCAGCAACCCGGCGACGCGATGCGCGAAATGCGCTTCGCCGGCGGCCCACCGGCGGCCCCGTCCAGCGGCCCGGGCGGAACCCGCTCGGAAAGCGCCGGCGGACGTGGTCCCGGCGGCATGCGCGGTCCGGGCGGCGGCATTGGCCCCGGCGGGCCCGGTCGCGGCAGTCGCTGGAACCTTGCGGTCTACCACACCTGGCGCTTCACCGACACGATCCGCATCGCACCGGGCGTGCCGGTGCTCGACGAACTGGACGGCGATGCCATCGCGGCGGGCGGCGTGCCGCGCCATGCGATCGAGGCCGAGGGCGGGCTGTTCAAGAACGGCTACGGGCTGCGCCTCAAGGCCGAGTGGGAGGCCCCGGCGCACGTCAACGGCACCGGCCTGCCCGGCAGTTCGGACTTGCGCTTCGGCAGCACGTTCGACGTGGGGCTGCGGATCTTCGCCGACCTCGGCCGCAACGAGGCGCTGGTCGCCAGGATGCCGTTCCTCAAGGGCACGCGCCTGTCGCTGGTGGCCGACAACCTCCTCGATTCGCGCCAGAAGGTGACGGACGGCAGCGGGGCGGTGCCGATCGCCTACCAGCCCGCCTATCGCAATCCGCAAGGCCGGGTGCTGGGGATCGACTTGCGCAAGATGTTCTGATGCTTTCGCCTCAAAGCGAGTAGCCGCCGTCGGCCACCAGCACCGCGCCGGTGATCGTGGCGGCGGCGTCGGAGAGCAGGAACGCGATTTGCGCGGCGACTTCGTCGGCCCGGGCATAGCGGCCGAGCGGGGTCGCCAGCTTGCCCATCGCGGCGATGGCGGCCTCGCGGCTGCCGTGTTCGGCGGCAAGGTCGCGGAACATCGGCACTGCGTCCCAGATCGGCGTGTCGACCCCGCCCGGCGCGACCGCATTGACGCGGATGCCCAGCGGCGCGCCTTCCTTCGCGGCGACTTTCGCCAGTTGGATCACGCCGGCCTTGCTGGCGCCATAGGCGGCGGTGCCCGGCTCGGCCTTGATGCCGCTGACCGACGCGGTCATCACCACGCTGCCGCCCCGTGCACTCATGGCCCGCATCGCGCAGCGCAGCGAGAGCATCATGCCGTCGAGATTGGTCGCCAGGACCCGCCGCCACTGCGCGAAGTCGAGATCGACGATCGGTGCCGCCTGGGCGATCCCGGCGTTGAGCACGGCAAGGTCGAGCCGGGGACAGGCGCTCTCGATCGCGTCCCACAAGGCGGGATCGGCGACGTCGCCGGCGAAGCGCCGGGCCGGAACGGGCAGGTCGAGCGCATCGAGGGCCGCCTCGTCGAGGTCGACGAGCACGAACTCGCCAACGCCTTGCGCGCAGAGCAGCGCGACGACGGCGGCGCCGATACCGGATGCCGCGCCGGTGACGAGCGCGGTCTTTTCGGGAAGAGGGGGCATGGAAGTTCCCTGGCTATGACTTGGGCCGGATGGCGCATCGCCATCATCGCATGGACATCATCCGCAAGAAGCGGTGTCACTGGACCAAGTCGGGAACTCCTGTCGTCGACGGCCTGCACGGCTCGCCCGGCGATTATCGCGCGATCACGCGGCGTTGTCGATGCCCAGTTCGCTGAGCTTGCGGTAGAGCGTGGAGCGGCCGATTCCCAGGCGCCGCGCCACTTCGGTCATGCGGCCGCGGTAGAGGCCGATGGCGAGGCGGATGACGTCGGCCTCGATCTCCTCGAGCGGGCGCAAGTGGCCGTCCGGGGTGTAGAGCATGACCCCCGAGCTTTCCTGCATAGGGTTCCCGGTGACTGTGGGTGAACCTGTGCCAAGGATGTTGAGAAGCTGTGGAAAATCTTCCGCGGTCAGCGCGTCGCCGTCGCAGAAAACGGCTGCGCGGAACAGTACCGCCTGCAACTGGCGCACGTTGCCCGGCCAGTCGTAGGCCGCCAGCAGCGACAGCGCGCCGTCGGTCACGCCCAGTTCGCGCAGGCCCGGTTGCTCGCCGATGCGCGCCAGGAAATAGCGGGTGAGCGCGGGCAGGTCGCCGGTCCGCTCGCGCAGGGCGGGGAGGTGGACCTTGGTGGCCGACAGAGCTTCCAGCAGTTCGGGCAGGAAGTGCCCCTGGCTCACCATGTCGGCGAGCGGCAGGTTGCTGGCGGCGATGATCCGCACGTCGACGCGGAACGAGTGGCGCGCGCCGATCGGGCGGCAGTCGCCCTTGCGCACCGCTTCGAGCAGGCGCTCCTGGACCGAGAGCGGCAGGCTGTCGATCTCGTCGAGCGCGAGCGTGGCGCCGTCGCAGTGCTGCAAGGCGCCGATCTGGCGATCGAAGGCGCCGGGGAAGGCGCCTTTCTCGTGGCCGAACAGCACCGACTCGATCGAGTTCGCCGGCATTCCGCCCACGTTGACGATGCGCAGCGGCATGCGCGTGCGCGGGGATGCCGCATGCATCGCGCGGATCAGCATTTCCTTGCCCGAGCCGCTTTCGCCCTCGATCAGCACCGGCGAATGTCCCCGCGCCGCCTTGGCGGCCACGGCCAGCGCCTTGCGGAAGTTGGGAGCGGCGCCGATCATCGATTCGAAATCGGGATTGGCGGTCATCTTCTCGGTCAGCGGCGCGAGTTCGTCGCGCGGGGCCTCGCGAGTTGTCGCCGCCCGCAGCGCATGCATCAGGCGGTCGGGCGCGACGGGCTTGACCAGATAGTCGGTCGCGCCCGCGCGCATGGCCTCGACCGCGAGCAGCGGCGACGTGCTGGCGGTCAGCATGAGGATCGGCAGCGCGGGGCGCCGGGATTTCAGCTCGGCGATCAGCGCGCAGGCGTCGTCGCCGGGCACCCACTGGTCGAGCACGATCGCCGAAAGCTGCATGCCCTGCCGTGTCCCCAGCGTCGCGATCGCGGTTTCGGCGTCGCGCACGATGAGCGTGCGCCAGCCTTCGCGCGAAGCGAGCGCCGAGATGAGCCGGCTCTGCGCTGGCTCATCGTCGATGAGCATGAGAAGGCGTTGATCCAGTTCCGCCATTTTCCGTTGCTTTTTCGAGCCTCCTCGGGTTGAGCGAGCACCAATAGCGGCAATGGGTAAAGAGCGGATTAAGCGTGAACTTCGGGCCCGCGAAGCCTTTTCGTGACCCTTGTTGGGACTTCGTTCGGAAATGGCGTTGTCGTGCCTTTTCAATGGGCGGGTGGCGCGATGTCCGGTCGTCCGCGCAAGTCCGTGGCGAGCCTGTGGCGCCGTTCGCGGAAGGCAAGCTTGCCACTTGAGCACGCGTCGTGGCCCGGCTAGAGCATGGGCCGGAAAATTCGAACGGACAGGGGATACAGCAAGATGACTTCGAGCCACGACATCAAGGACGCGACCGCCACCTACAACGGCTTCATCAAGGCTGCGACCTGGGGCACGGCTTTCTGCATCGTCGTCGTGGCCGGCGTCGTCGCGCTCATCGCGTCCTGAGTCTTTGCGCCCCGCAGGTGCCGCGAAGGCATCCTGCGGGCATCGCTATACTGCGGGAATCCATGATGCGGACCGGCAGACGCTGCCCCGCTCGCCGCGCTACCAAGGCGGTATCCGAAAGTTGCCGATGACCCGCCTCGTCAAGACCGTCCTGCTCGTCGCCGGCCTTGCCGCAGCGCTCTGGTTCGGTGCGCACTGGTATGCCGAATACCGCGTGCGCCATGCCTTTGCGCAAGCCGGCATGAGCGACAAGGCGGCCGCCTGCATGGGACGCCGGCTGGTGAAGCATCTTTCGCTCGCCCAGTTGCAAAAGCTGACCGCGCTGCAGGAAGAAAAGCACACCGTTCACGGCCTGGTAAAGGCGGTGCGCCGCATGGACGACCCCCGGATCGTCGACGTGACGGGCACGTCGGCCCTCTTGTGCACGGCGGGATTTGCCCGCTAGAGCGGCTGCGATCCGATTGCATCGGAACAACCGATCCCGGCTTTTGCTTTGACGCTATCTCCGAGTCATCAGGTGATTCCATCTGACTGGAAATCGCTCTAGGGCAATCCCACTGCCATTCGTCGCACACGCGGAGACCGCGCGCTTGACCCTAGCTCCCTACGCTTCCGACCCGGCCCGTTCGCGCGGGCGCGAATTTTCCGTCGAGAACGGCCTCGCGCGCGGTGCCCGCAGCCCCTACCAGCGCGACCGTGACCGCATCATCCACTCGATCGCGTTCCGCCGCCTGCGCTACAAGACCCAGGTGTTCGTCGCGCCCGATGGCGACCACTACCGCGTGCGCCTCACCCACAGCCTCGAGGTGGCGCAGATCGCCCGCGTCATCGCGCGTATCCTCGGGCTGGACGAGGACCTGACCGAAGCGCTCGCGCTCGCCCACGACATCGGCCATCCGCCGTTCGGCCATGCCGGCGAGGACGCGCTGGACGCCGCGCTCCACAAGGCCGGCGGCTTCGACCACAATGCCCATACGCTGCGCACGCTGATGCGCATCGACAGCCCCTATTGCGAGCACGACGGCCTCAACCTCACATGGGAGACGCTGGAGGGCCTGGCCAAGCACAACGGCCCGGTGGCCGAGCCGACCTGGGCGCTGGCGCAACTGAACGAGGCCTACGACTTCGATCTGGGCACCCATGCCTCGCTGGAGGCGCAAGTGGCGGCGCTCTCGGACGACATCGCCTACGACAACCACGACATCGACGACGGCCTGCGCGCCGGTTTCCTCGACCTCGACGAACTGCTCGAGCAGCCTTTCGTCGCCGCGCACTGGGCCGAAGTGGAGCGCCGCTATCCGGGCGTGCCGATCGACCGGCAGCTCGCCGAACTGATCCGCAGCCAGATCGGCGTCATGGTCAACGATCTCGTCGCGCAGACCCGGGCCAACCTCGTGGGCATCGGCAGCGTCGAGGACGTGCGCCACGCCGGCCGCACGCTGGTCGCCTTCTCGCCGGAAATGGCCGAGGCCGAGCGCACCTTCAAGCGGTTCATGTACGACAAGCTCTACTACCACCCCGAACAGCTCGACACCGCCCGGCGCGCCCGCGCGGTGCTGGCCGAACTCTACGCCGCCTACTCGCAGGAGACGGTGCTGATGGAGGAAAGCTGGATCGACAACATGCCCCGGTTCGAGCCGGACCGCAGCCGCCACATCGCCGACTACATCGCCGGCATGACCGACCGCTTCGCCATCGCCCGCCATGCCGAGATCTACGGCCGCACCCCCGAAGGCCTCAGCAATGTGTAAACCCGTCCGGGGATGAGCGAGCAAGGGGGTATTCGCATCTGCCTGGTCGGGGCGACCGGGCTGATCGGTTCCGCGCTGATCGCGGAAGCGGTCGGGCGCGAGGGCGTGCGCGTGATCGGCGTCGGCCGACGCGAGGCCACGCTGCCGCGCGGCGCTCGTATGGAGATGCTGGTGGGCGAGCCGATCGACTGGCCGCAGCTCATCAGGGCGGCGCGCGCGGACGTGCTGGTCTGTGCGCTGGGCACCACGATCAAGGCGGCAGGCAGCCAGGAGCAGTTTCGCGCGATCGACCACGACCTCGTCCGCTTCAGCGCCGAAGCGGCGCGCGATGCGGGGATCGGGCACATGGTCCTGGTCTCCTCCGTCGGCGCCGAGCGGGGGAGCCAGAACTTCTATCTCAGCGTCAAGGGCGAGACCGAGGAGGCCCTGGCCAAGCTCGGTTTCCGCCGGCTCGACCTGCTGCGTCCCGGCCTGCTGCGCGGCGCGCGCGAGGAGCGGCGGCGGCTGGAGCGGGCCGGGCAGTTGCTCGCGCCGCTGGTCGACCGCTTCCTGCGCGGCCGCTTCACCCGCTACCGCTCGATCCGTGCCAGTCGCCTGGCCAAGGCCATCCTCGCCCTCGCTCACGAAAGGGCACAAGGGCGCTTCGTCCACGAACACGACGCGATGCGCCGACTGGCTCGACAATTCCGTTGATACCCTTGCGGTTGCCCGAAACCCGGCGTTGACTTGGCGGGAGGCCTGAACCAAGGCAGGTGAACTCGCTGACACGCGCGGGAGAGACCTTGCCGATTCGCCCGATGGGCGCGGCGGACAAGGCGCCGAAGGAGCAACCGCCCCGGAATCTCTCAGGCAAAAGGACCGCGCGGGGTCGACAGCGATACTCTGGAAAGTGCCCCGTCCTTCAAGGTCGTGGCCGCCGACGGTGTAACCCGGTCCGCCCCATGGGGATAGTGCCGGGGAAGCTCTCAGGTTTCCGTGACAGAGGGGGCACCGAAATGGTGTGCCATGCTTGTTGCGGAGTCGTGTCTTGAGCGAATACCCTGTTTCCGATGACCAAGACGGCGCCGAAGACCTCGCCCCGCTGACCCTGCCGCTCGATGCCTGGCATCGCGAGCAGGGTGGCCGCATGGTCGAATTTGCCGGCTACATGATGCCCGTCCAATACGAAGGCATCATGGCCGAGCACCTGTGGACGCGCGAGAACGCCGGCCTGTTCGACGTCAGCCACATGGGCCAGGTCTACGTCTCGAGCGAGGAGGGGATCACCCCCGACCTCGAAGCCGCCATCGAAACCGCGCTACCCATCGACCTGTCCACGTTGAAGCTGGGGGCGGTTCGTTATTCGCTGCTGCTCGACGATGAGGGCGGCATTCTTGACGACCTCATGGTCACGCGCTGGAAGACGGGGTTCTATCTCGTCGTCAACGGCGCGACCAAGTGGGACGATATCGGCACTTTGCGCGAGCTGCTCCCGGACGAGGTCACGCTCAACCATCTCGACGAAAATGCGCTGCTCGCATTGCAGGGCCCCAAGGCTTTCGCCGCGCTGGAGCGGCACGCCAAGGGCGACTATCCGCTGTCGGCGTTGACCTTCATGAAGGGCGGGCAGTTCACGCTGGGCGGCGTCGATGCCTGGATCAGCCGTTCGGGGTACACCGGCGAGGACGGGTTCGAGATCTCGATCCCGGCCGATGCCGCCGAAGCGGTAGCCACCCTGCTTTGCGGCGAGCCGGAAGTGAAGCCGATCGGCCTGGGCGCGCGCGATTCCCTGCGCCTCGAAGCGGGCCTGCCGCTCTACGGCCATGATCTCTCGCCGGAGACAAGTGTGGTGGATGCCGACCTCAGGTTCGCCGTCAACAAGCGCCGTCGCGTCGAAGGCGGCTTCCCCGGCGCCGACCGTGTCCTGGCCGACTTCGCGCAAGGTACTCCGCGCCGCCGTATCGGCCTGACTCTCGAAGGCCGCATGGCTGCCCGCGAGGGCGCCAATGTTTTCCAAGGCGATCAAGAGGTTGGGATCGTAACCTCAGGTGGATTCTCACCATCGCTGCAGCAACCCATCGCCATGGCCTACGTCGACGCGGGCCTCGCCGTCGAGGGCACGGCCCTTACCATCGAAATGCGCGGCAAGCGGCTCGACGCCAAAGTCGTGCCGATGCCTTTCGTCCCCCACCGCTATCACCGCTGAGGAGCGTTCCATGACCCGCTATTTCTCCGAAGACCACGAATGGATCGAAGTCGAGGGTGACCTCGGGACCGTCGGCATCACCGACTATGCGCAGGGCCAGCTCGGCGACATCACGTTCGTCGACCTGCCTGCCGAGGGCGCCGGCGTCGGCAAGGGCGATTCCGTCGCGGTGGTCGATTCGGTCAAGGCCGCCTCGGACGTCTACACGCCGGTTTCGGGCACCATCGCCGAAGTGAACGCCGCGCTCGCGGATGCGCCTGAACTGGTGAACACCGAAGCCGAAACCGGCGGCTGGCTGTTCCGCGTCACCCTGTCCGACGCCGCCGAACTGGGCGCCCTGATGGACGAGGCCGCCTACAAGACCTACGTCGACAGCCTCTGACCCCCAGATCCTCCCTGTCGCGAAGCGATGGGGAGGGGGACCGCCACCCCGGCCAAGGCCGGGTGGTGGTGGAGGGGCCGACTAGCCCTCCGTCAGCCCTGCAGGCTGCCACCTCCCCGTCGACTGCGTCGACAGGGAGGATTTGCCAAGACCTTCACTCGGGAACCCGTCCCTGATGCGCTATCTTCCCCTCACCGCGGCCGACCGCACCTCCATGCTGGAGACCATCGGCGCCGCCACGGTCGACGACCTGTTCGTCGACGTGCCCGCCGCCGCCCGCCTCGACGGCCCGATCGCGGGCCTGCCCGCCCACGCGAGCGAGATGGCGGTCGAGCGCCACATGTCCGCGCTGGCGGCCAAGAACGTGAGCGCGGGGTCCGCGCCGTTCTTCCTGGGGGCAGGGGCCTATCGCCACCACGTCCCGGCCTCGGTGGACCACCTGATCCAGCGCGGCGAGTTCCTCACCGCCTACACGCCGTACCAGCCGGAAATCGCGCAAGGCACGCTGCAGGTGCTGTTCGAGTTCCAGACCCAGGTCGCCCGCCTGTTCGGCACCGACATCGCCAATGCCTCGATGTACGACGGCTCGACCGCGTGCTGGGAAGCGATCCTGATGGCCGCGCGCGTCACCCGCAAGGGCCGCGCCGTGCTCTCGGGCGGCCTGCACCCGCACTATGGCGAAGTGGTGCGCACCATGGCCAAGTTCACCAGGGACGACATCGTCAGCCTCGCTCCCGAACTGACGGCGGAATCCGACGACGCGGCGATCATCGCCGCGATCGACGACAAGACCTCCTGCGTCGTCGTCCAGTACCCCGACGTGCTGGGCCGCATTCCCGACCTCGCCGCCATCGCCGAGGCTGCGCACGCCAGCGGCGCGCTGCTGGTCGCGGTCGTCACCGAGCCGGTGGCCCTGGGGCTGATCGAGGCGCCGGGCGCGCTGGGCGCGGACATCGTCGTAGGCGAGGGCCAGTCGCTGGGCGTCGGCCTCCAGTTCGGCGGTCCTTATCTCGGCCTGTTCGGGTGCCGCGAGAAGTTCGTGCGCCAGATGCCGGGGCGCCTGTGCGGACAGACGGTCGACGCCGACGGCAAGCGCGGCTTCGTGCTCACCCTCTCGACTCGCGAGCAGCACATCCGCCGCGAAAAGGCGACGAGCAATATCTGCACCAATTCAGGCCTTTGCGCGCTGGCCTTCAGTATTCACCTGACCTTGCTTGGAGGCGAGGGCCTGGCGCGGCTCGCCGCCGTCAACCACGCCCGCGCGCAGGCGACGTTCGAACGGCTGGCCCGCATTCCCGGCGTGTCGCTCCTCAACACCGCCTACTTCAACGAAGCGACGCTGATCCTGCCGCGCGACGCGCGCGAGATCGTTCGCGAACTGGCCGAGCGGCGGGTGCTGGGCGGCGTGTCGCTGGGGCGCCTGTTCCCGGTGGCGGACGGCCTTCACAACGGCCTGCTGGTCGCCGCGACCGAAACGACCAGCGACGAGGATATCGAGGCTTTCGCCCTCGAACTGGAAGCAGTGCTGGAAGGAGCATCGGCATGAGCGCAGTGAACGCAGGCGGATGGCGCCCGTCGATGGGCGAAGGTTCCGGCGATGCCAAATTCGCAACCTCCTCAGGTGATTACGGGCTGATGCTCGAAGAAGACCTTAGCTTTGAGCTGGGCTCGCCCGACAAGTGCGGCGTCGACCTCGACGCGGCCGACCGGGGGCCCGTCGCGGGTCTCGGCAAATTCCTGCGCAAGGCGGCGCCGGCGCTGCCGGGCCTGACCGAGCCGGAAACGGTGCGCCACTACACCCGCCTTTCGCGCCAGAACTACGCGATCGACCTCGGCCCGTTCCCGCTCGGCTCGTGCACCATGAAGCACAATCCGCGCCTCAACGAGAAGATGGCGCGCCTGCCGGGCTTTGCCGACGTGCACCCGATGCAGCCGCAGAAGACCATCGAAGGCGCGCTCGAAGTGATCGAGCAGCTTGCCGACTGGCTCATCACCCTCACCGGCATGGCTTCGGTGGCGATGAGCCCCAAGGCGGGCGCCCATGGCGAGCTGTGCGGTCTGCTGTGCATCCGCGCCGCGCTCGACGCGCGCGGCGAAGTGCGCGACGTCGTGCTGGTGCCCGAGAGCGCCCACGGCACCAACCCGGCGACCGCCGCCTTTGCCGGCTTCAAGGTCGAATCGATTCCTGCCACCCCTGCGGGCCGGGTCGACGTGGTGGCGCTCAAGGCCAAGCTGGGGCCGAACGTGGCGGGGGTGATGATTACCAACCCCAACACTTGCGGCCTGTTCGAGCCCGACATGCGCGAGATCGCCGACGCGGTCCACGCGGCGGGCGGCTATGTCTACTGCGACGGTGCGAACTTCAACGCCATCGTCGGCAAGGTTCGTCCGGGCGACCTCGGTGTCGATGCCATGCACATCAACCTGCACAAGACCTTCTCGACGCCCCATGGCGGCGGCGGTCCCGGTGCCGGCCCGGTGGTCTTGTCCGAAGCGCTGGCGCCGTTCGCGCCGCTGCCCTTCGTCACGCGCGGGCAGGACGGCTCGATCCATCTCGTCGAGGAGGAAAATGCCAGCGAAGGCCATGCGCAGGCGTTCGGCCGCATGGTCGCGTTCCACGGCCAGATGGGCATGTTCACGCGCGCCCTGACCTACATCCTCAGCCACGGCGCCGACGGCTTGCGCCAGGTCGCAGAGGATGCGGTGCTCAACGCCAACTACGTGCTGCGCTCGTGCGAGGACCTTTTGCCCGCGCCCTTCGCGGACAGCGGCCCGTGCATGCACGAGGCGCTGTTCAGCGACGCCGGGCTGGCCGAGGGCTTCTCCACGCTCGACATCGCCAAGGGGCTGATCGACGAGGGCTTCCACCCGATGACGGTCTACTTCCCGCTGGTGGTTCGTGGCGCGATGCTGGTCGAGCCGACCGAGACCGAGAGCAAGGCCGGCCTCGACCGCTTCATCGCCTCGCTGCGCTCGCTTGCCGAGCGGGCCAAGGCGGGTGACGAGAGCCTGCACTCCGCTCCGCACTTCGCGCCGCGCCGCCGCCTCGACGAGACTCTCGCCGCGCGCAAGCCCGTACTGGTGTGGCAGGGCGAGCCAGGCGCTGCGCGCACCCCTTCGCTGAGCGAGATCGGCGGGAGCTGACGGCATGAACGCAGGCGCCGGGCATGGCTGGCAGGCCTACCTGCCGCTGCTGATCTTCGCAGGGATCATGGCCTGGCGCTTGCGCAACCTCCAGCGGGCGCGGCCCTTGCGGCTGCCTCTGCTGTGGATCATGCCGCTGATCGTGACGGCGGCGGTGTGCTTCGCGCTCGCCGCCATGCCGCCGAGTTTGTTCGGGTGGCTGGCGCTGGCGGCCGGCGTCGCGGTGGGCGGCGCTATCGGCATGCAGCGCTCGCGGCTGATGCGGCTGCACGTCGAGGGCGAAGGGGACGAGGCGCGCGTGATGGTGCGCCAGTCTCCGCTCGCGCTGATGCTGATCCTGGTGGTCTTTGCAGGCCGGCGCTTGCTGATACCGGGCGGCGGCATGGCGATGCAGGGCGGCCATCCTGCAGCGACGGCACTGCTCGTCACCGACGCGATGCTCGGCCTGGCCGTGGGGATGGTGGTCCTGAGCCGTCTGGTGCTGTGGCAGCGGGCCCGGGCCATGGTCGTGGCGCACGTCTTCGACGCCTGAGGGTCGATCGACCCTCCAGGCGCCGTGGTGCGGGGGTCAGTGGATGGCGTCCGATCCGGCCTGGCCGACGGACTGGATGTCGCGTCCCACGCCCTTGACGGTATTGCAGGCTGCCGCCGTCATCAGGATGCCGCCGGCGACGAGGGCGACGATAATCTTCTTGGTCATCTGGTACGCGTTCCCTTGCTGTAGACTGGGACCTGTTCGGAAACCGGTCGATTATCCCAGGTATGGGCGCAAGGGAAGGCCCGTCGACAAGGATGCAGGCGACCTTCGGTCGGTGGCGTGAAAGCCGCCTGCATGTCCCGTCGGATTAGTTGTTGATCGCTTCGTCGCCGGCCTTGCCGACCGACTCCACGTCGCGTCCGGCGCCCTTGACGGTGTTGCAGGCCGAGGCGGAGAGAACGATGCCGCCGGCGACGAGCGCGAGAACGAGCTTCTTGACCATGTTCGTGTTCCTTTTTTCCGGTGCGTCCGGGAGGGCCCGGTGCGCGCACTCGACAGAACACGCGGGTCGTGGTCAGGTTCCCTCGGTGTTCGCTTCTTCGGTCGCGCTTTCGTCGAGCGCGGAGGTCGGCGAGATGCGACGGGCGAGGAAATGCTCGCGCGAAGTGATGATGAGCCCTGCGGCGACGACGAGCGGTGCGCCCAGCCAGGTCGCGTATCCGGGGAGGTGGTCCCACAGGACCCAGCCGTACAGCGTCGACCAGATGAGCGCGGTGTAGTCCATCACCACGACGGTCGCCACCTGGCCGAAACGCAGTGCGGCCGTGAGGAGGAACTGCGCGCAGGCACCGCACAGGCCTATCGCCAGGAGCAGCAGCCATTCGTGGAGGCCGTGCGGGCGGGCGTAGAAGGGCAGCAGGACGGCGCTGAACAGCGAGCCGTAGAAGGCGAACCAGAACACGCAGGCGATCGGTGCCTCGGTCCGGGCGAGATCGCGGATCTGGAAGCTGATGATCGCCACCAGCACTCCGGCGCCGAGCCCGGCGGCGAGGCCCAGCGGCGGGACGGGCGCGGCGGCGGGCCCGGCGATCACCAGCACGCCGGCGAAGCCCAGCATGACGGCCGCCCAGCGCCACTGGCCCACGTGCTCGCGCAGCACCAGTGCGGTGATGAGCACCGCGAACAGCGGCGTCGTGAAGCCGAGCGTCGTCGCGACCGGCAGCGGCAGCAGCGTGGCCGCGCCGATGTTGCAGCACAGGCCCGCCGTGCCGCTGGTCGCGCGCAAGGCGTGGCTGCCCATCCGCCGCGTCTTCAGCAGGCCGAGCTTGCCCGTCGCCAGCAGCACGAGGCCGATGATCGGCAGGCTCATCGCCTGGCGCCAGAACACCAGCTCGGGCAGCGAGACGCCGGCCTCGCCCGCGATCTTGACCAGCATGAACATCGTCGAGAGCATTGCCATGGCCGCCAGTCGCAAGACGATCGCGAGCATCGGGCGCTCGGCGCGGGCGGTTTTGTGGGTGGATGTCACGAGATCGCGCTTTAACTCGCTAGCGCTTGGAGGCAAGGGCGGGCCATGGACAATTCGACCCGCATCATGGTCATTTTCGGCAGCCTCGCGGCGGCGCTCGCCTTCGTTGCGTGGCTGGGCGACCGTCGGCGCCATAACCGCAAGCACATCGATCGCGTGGGCTTCATGCCCTGGACGCCGATCTTCTTCTGGTCGCTGCTGGCAGCAGTGCTGCTGCTCGGCCTTTCGGCGCGCAAGGTGCTGGGGACCTAGGCACCGAAGTAATGTGAAGCGACGGTCGTGATCCTCCCTGCTTCGCCAGCGGAATGGGGAGCCTCCCTGACGACCAAATCCGCACGTTCAACTTTCTCGAACATGCCACCGTTCAAGAAAGTGGAACAAGTCGGTCGAATTTATCCGGCTGGGCAGCGGCTACCTTCGGTGGGAACAGCCACAAACCCCTCACTCCGCTGGAGATTTCAATGAAGCGTATCCTTGCGACGGCCGTCCTGGCCGCCTCCTTCGCCGTGTCCGCGCCGATCATCGCGCAGCAGGCCAACCAGAACGCCGTGCAAGTCGAGGCGGGCGACTATGCCCTCGACAGCGCGCACACGCTGGTGCGCTTCACCGTCGATCATTTCGGCATCAGCGAATTCTTCGGCACGCTTCCCGGCGCCAGCGGCACCCTGTCGCTCGATCCCAAGGCGATCGGTTCGGCGAAGCTCGACGTCTCTGTCCCGGTAGCCACGGTTTCGACCACCAACAAGACGCTGGACGAGGAACTGGTGAGCGCGGACTGGTTCGACGCCGCGAAGTACCCGACGATGCGGTTCGTCTCGACCAGGGTGGTCAAGACCGGCACCCGCACCGCGGACGTGACCGGAAACCTGACGCTGCATGGCATCACTCGCCCGGTGACGCTCAAGGCGACCTTCAAGGCCGCGGCGGTGAACCCGATGAAGAAGGTCTACACGCTCGGCTTCAACGCCACCGGCGTCATCAAGCGGACCGAGTTCGGCGTGAGCAAGTATGCACCGCTGGTGAGCGACGAGACGACGATCGCCATAACCGCCGCGTTCGAGAAGCAGTAAGAGGGCCAGGCCGTCGTCCCCGGGCGGGCCGGGGACGACGGTTCCTACAGGCAGGCCTCGAGATAGGCCTGGTCGAAGCCGAACTGGCGCGCCTTTTCCAGGGTGTAGGGGCGCAGGCCCGAGGGGCGGAACTCGCCGATGATCTTGCCCTCGTCGGTCTCGTCCAGGTACTCGAACTTGAACAGTTCCTGGGTGACGATGACGTCGCCTTCCATGCCGATCACTTCGGTGATGTTGGTGGTACGGCGCGAACCGTCGCGCAGGCGCTTGACCTGGACGATGAGGTCGACCGACTCCGCGATCTGGCGGCTGATCGCTTCCTTGGGGATCTTGATGTCGCCCATCAGGATCATGTTTTCCATACGTCCCAGGCACTCGCGCGGGGAGTTGGCGTGCAGCGTGCACATCGAGCCGTCGTGGCCGGTGTTCATCGCGGCAAGCAGGTCGAAGCATTCGGCGCCGCGGATTTCGCCCAGGATGATCCGGTCGGGGCGCATGCGCAGGGCGTTCTTGACGAGATCGCCGATGGTGATGGCACCCTGGCCCTCGAGGTTGGGCGGGCGGGTTTCGAGCGGCAGCCAGTGAGGCTGCTGCAGGCGCAGTTCCGCCGCGTCCTCGATCGTCAGCACGCGCTCGCCCGGGTCGATCATCTTCGACAGCGCGTTGAGCATCGTCGTCTTGCCCGAGCCCGTACCGCCCGAGATCACCACGTTCATGCGGCAGGCGCCGGCGATCTTGAGCGCGGTCGCCATCTTCTCGCTCATCGAACCGAAGTCCTTGAGCATGTCGATGGTGATCGGCTTTTCGGAAAACTTGCGGATCGAGATCGCGGTGCCGCGCAAGCTGAGCGGCGGCACGATGACGTTGACGCGGCTGCCGTCCTTGAGGCGGGCGTCGGCCAGCGGCGTGGTCTGGTCGACGCGGCGGCCGACCTGGTTGACGATGCGCTGGGCGATCTGGAACAAGTGCTGCTCGTCGCGGAACTTGGTGGGGGCGAGCTGCAGCTTGCCCTTCTTCTCGATGTAGGTCTGGTTCGGGCCGTTGACCATGATGTCCGAGATGTCGGGATCGTTGAGCAGCTCCTCCAGCGGGCCGAAGCCCAGCAGTTCGTCGATCAGCACCTTTTCCAGGGCGAACTGCTCGCGGCGGTTGAAGGTGATCTTCAGCTCGGCGAGGACCTCGACGATGATCGGGCGGAATTCCTCGGAGAGTTCGTCCTTGGTCAGCGTGGCGGCGGCTTCGGGATCGACGCGCTCGAGCAGGCGGGGGAGGACCTGTTCCTTGATCTTGTGGATCGATGCTTCGAAGCCGTTCTGTTCCGATGGCTCGTGGACCGCATTGGCGCGATCGGCGAGCCGGGACATGGCGTCGTCGCGCATGGCCGCGGCCGTGGTCGGCGCGCCGTCGCTGCCGGGCAGGGGCGGGAACTGGTCGCCGCCGCCCGGGATCGGCACCGCGCCGCCCGGTGCCGCAGCAGGCTTGTCCGAACCGCCCTTGAGCGGCTTGGCCACACCGAATGCGGGACGGGCTCCCTGGCCCATACCGCCCACACCGTTACGCCGACCGAATGCCGTCATGAAACCTTCAACCCTTCAGGCGCCCGTCGTCAATCCGGGCGTGAACCACTGCGAATGAAGGCGATGATTAAGGTTGAAACTTTGATAACTTACTAATGGCGCACGATTGCAGGACCACTATCGCAGGACAGGGACGCGCGTGAACGAGGACGAGCAGGTCTGCTGGCTCTGCGCCCGCCCGCTGGGGCGGCGGGTCGAGCGGCATCATCCGGTGCCGAAAAGCCGGGGAGGGCGCGAGACCGTGCCGCTCCATCCGATCTGCCACCGCACCATCCATGCCGCGTTGACCAATGCGCAACTGGCGAAGCTGGGACCCGACGTGGCGGCCTTGCTGGCCGTGGAGGATGTGGCGCGCTTCGTGCGCTGGGTCGCGGCCAAGCCGCCCGATTTCCATGCGCCGACGCGGAAGCGGGGGTGATCCCAAGACATGGGCGCGACGATCGTGCCGGGCCTTAACGCAAACGGGCGGGCGGCCTTCCAGCCACCCGCCCGCCTGTTGCGGATATGACCCGAAGGATCAGTTCTTGGTCTTGTCGACCAGCGCGTTCGCCGAGATCCAGGGCATCATGGCGCGCAGCTTGGCGCCGGTTTCCTCGATCGGGTGACGCAGGGCGGCCTTGCGGGCGGCCTTCAGCTCGGGCTGGCCGGCGCGGTTGTCCATGACGAAGGCCTTCACGAAGCGACCCGACTGGATATCTTCCAGAACGCGCTTCATTTCCTTCTTGGTCTCGTCGGTGATGATGCGCGGGCCGATCGTGATGTCGCCGTACTCGGCGGTGTTCGAGATCGAGTAGCGCATGTTGGCGATGCCGCCTTCATACATCAGGTCGACGATCAGCTTCAGCTCGTGGAGGCACTCGAAGTACGCCATCTCGGGAGCGTAGCCGGCTTCCACCAGCGTCTCGAAGCCGGCCTGGACCAGCGCGGTGGCGCCGCCGCAGAGCACGGCCTGCTCGCCGAACAGGTCGGTTTCGCATTCCTCGCGGAAGTTGGTCTCGATGATGCCCGAGCGGCCGCCACCGACGCCCGAAGCGTAGGCGAGAGCGATGTCGTGGGCGTTGCCGGTCACGTCCTGGTGGATCGCGACGAGGCAGGGCACGCCGCCGCCGCGCTGGTATTCGCTACGGACGGTGTGTCCCGGGCCCTTGGGGGCGATCATGATGACGTCGATGTCGGCGCGCGGCTCGATCAGGCCGAAGTGCACGTTGAGGCCGTGGGCGAAGGCCAGTGCCGCGCCGGGCTTCAGGTTCGCGTGAAGGTCCTCGGCGTAGATCGCGGCCTGGTGCTCGTCGGGCGCGAGGATCATGATGATGTCGGCCCACTTGGCCGCCTCGACGTTCGAGAGCACCTTGAAGCCGGCGCCTTCGGCCTTCTTCGCGGTGGCCGAACCTTCGCGAAGGGCGATGGCGACGTCCTTGACGCCCGAGTCGCGCAGGTTCTGGGCATGGGCGTGGCCCTGGCTGCCGTAACCGAGCACCGCGATCTTCTTGTCGGTGATCAGGTTGATGTCGCTGTCGGCGTCGTAATAGACCTTCATCGTTCTTTCCTCGTTCGTCATCCCGGACTGATCCGGGGTCGTGGTTTGGCTTCGGGCGGGGGCTGTCGGCATGGCTTGCGCCTAGAGACCGCCCGCGGTCCCGGGGCGAGCCCGGGACGACGTGAATTCGTTCAGGCTTCGCTGGCGCCGCGGATCATGCCGACGATGCCGGTGCGGCCCACTTCGACGAGGCCCAGGTCGCGCATAAGCGTGACGAAGGTGTCGATCTTGTCGGGCGCGCCGGTCAGCTCGAAGATGAAGCTCTCGGTCGTGGTGTCGACCGCCTTGGCGCGGAAGATGTCGGCGAGGCGCAGCGCCTCGACGCGCTTCTCGCCGGTGCCGGCGACTTTCACCAGCGCCAGTTCGCGCGCGACGTGCGGGCCCACTTCGGTGAGGTCGACGACCTTGTGCACCGGGACCAGCCGTTCGAGCTGGGCGTGGATCTGGTCGATCTGGCTGGGCGGGCCGTGCGTCACGATCGTGATCCGGCTCACCTCGTGGTTGTCGGTGATGTCGGCCACGGTCAGGCTGTCGATGTTGTAGCCGCGCGCGGTGAACAGGCCGGCGATCTTCGCCAGGATGCCCGCCTCGTTGTCGACCGTGACGGTCAGGACGTGGCGTTCCTCGGCTTCTTGCTGGATGTGCATCATTGTCCTCGTGCCTTCCTCAGACCAGCGCCTTGGCTTCGTCGTCCATGGTCCCGGCGACGTTGTCGCCATAGAGGATCATGTCGACGTGCGACGCGCCCGAGGGGATCATCGGGAAGCAGTTCGATTCCTTGTGGACCAGGCAATCGACGATCACCGGGCCGGGATGGTCGATCATCGCCTGGATGCCGGCGTCGAGTTCGCTCTCGTTCTCGATGCGGATGCCTTTCCAGCCATAGGCCTCGGCCAGCTTGACGAAGTCGGGCAGGCTGTCGGAGTACGAGTTCGAGAAGCGGCTCTCGTACGTCAGCTCCTGCCACTGGCGGACCATGCCCATCCACTCGTTGTTGAGGATGAAGACCTTGACCGGCAGGCGGTACTGCGTGGCGGTGCCCAGCTCCTGGATGTTCATCTGGATCGAGGCGTCGCCGGCGATGTCGATGACGAGGCTGTCGGGGTTGCCGCACTGCGCGCCGATCGCGGCGGGCAGGCCGTAGCCCATGGTGCCCAGACCACCCGAGGTCAGCCACTTGTTGGGGCTGAAGAACGGGAAGTGCTGAGCCGCCCACATCTGGTGCTGGCCGACCTCGGTGGAGATCACCGGGTCCTTGTCCTTGGTCAGCTCGTAGAGGCGCTGGATCGCGAGCTGGGGCATGATCGCCTCGTCGTTCAGCGGGAACGAGAGGCTCTTCTTCTCGCGCCAGCCGTCGATGCGGGCCTTCCACGCGGTCAGGTCCTGGCCCTTGCGGCTGCCCCATTCGGTGAGCATCTGCTCGAGCACGGTCGCGCAGTCGCCCACGATCGGCAGGTCGACGCGGACGGTCTTGTTGATCGACGAGCGGTCGATGTCGATGTGGATCTTCTTCGAATTGGGCGCGAAGGCGTCGAGGCGCCCGGTCACGCGGTCGTCGAAGCGGGCGCCGACGCACAGGATCAGGTCCGCCTGGTTCATCGCCAGGTTCGCCTCGTAAGTGCCGTGCATGCCCAGCATGCCCAGCCAGTCGGCGTGGTCGGCCGGGAAGGCGCCGAGGCCCATCAGCGTCGAGGTGACGGGCGCGCCGGTCCTGGCCTGCAGCGTGCGCAGCAGTTCGGTGGCGCGCGGGCCCGAATTGATGACGCCTCCGCCGGTGTAGAACACGGGCGCCTTGGCGTTGGCCAGCAGTTCGACGGCCTGTGCGATCTCCTCGGCCGATCCCTCGGTACGCGGGGCGTATCGCTGGCGGCGCTGGGTCGGGCCTTCGTTCCACACCGCGGTGGCGATCTGGACGTCCTTGGGGATGTCGATCAGCACCGGACCGGGGCGGCCGGTGGTGGCGATCTGGAACGCCTCGTCGATGATCGCGGCGAGGTCGGCCGGGTCCTTCACCAAGTAATTGTGCTTGGTGCAGTGGCGCGAGATGCCGACGGTGTCGGCCTCCTGGAACGCATCCGAGCCGATCAGCGCGGTCGGGACCTGGCCGGTGATGACGACCAGCGGGATCGAGTCCATGAACGCGTCGGCAATGCCGGTGATGGCGTTGGTCGCGCCCGGGCCGGAGGTGACGAGGACGACGCCGGGCTTGCCGGTCGAGCGCGCGTAGCCTTCGGCGGCATGGGCCGCGCCGGCCTCGTGGCGCACGAGGATGTGGCGCAGGCGCTCGTCACCGAAGAGGGCATCGTAGATCGGGAGCACGGCACCGCCGGGATAGCCGAATACGAATTCGACCCCCTGCTTGACCAGGCTTTCGACCAGGATGTTCGCGCCGCTGCGCTCTTCACTCACACCACGTTCCTTCTCATACCGTCTCGGCCGATTTCAGGGGGCCGGTTTCAGGGAGCGCGGCTTCGATGCGAAGCCCGGGCCCCCTAATGAATGCGACCCGGCACGACGGCTTGGCCGTACCGGGTCGTCCTCTCCTCCCTGCATAACTTCCAATCAGCAGGTGAAAGGGCCTCTAAGGGCGTCGATATGGCGCGTCAACCCAGAAAGCGAAATAAAATATCGTCGAAAGGCATTTCATTGTAATTTTGAAAGCCAAATCGCGGCCATTCGGATGGGGGCTGGTGTCGCAACCAGGTGAACTGCCGTTTTGCGTAGTTTCGGGTCGCCTGGGCCCCGCGCGACAGGCCTTCGTCGAGAGTGCACGTACCCGCCAGGACGCCTGCAAGTTCGGGCACGCCGATGGCGCGCATCACCGGCATCGCGGGATCGAGCCCGCGTGCGAGCAGGGCCTCGACTTCCGCAAGCGCACCGCGCTCGACCATGCGCTCGAAGCGCAAGTCGCAGCGGGCGTAGAGGGCGGCGCGCTCGGGCAGCAGGATCGCCGGGTGGAGGGCCAGGCCTGCGCCGATGCCGCCGCTGGTCTGCGCCTGCCAGTGGGCAAGGCCAAGCCCGGTCGAGCGCACCACTTCGAGCGCGCGGGCAATGCGGGTGGTGTCGGCAGGCGCGAGGCGGGCGGCGCGCTCGGGGTCTTCCTGGAGGAGCGCGGCATAGGCCTGGTCGACGGGCAGGGCGCGCACCGCCTCGCGGACCTCGGGGTCGATCGGCGGGACCGGGGCGATGCCATCGAGCAGCGTGCGTATGTAAAGGCCGGTGCCGCCGACGAGGATCGGCACCGCGCCTTCGCTGTGCACTTCGGCGATGGTCTCGCGCGCCGCCCGGGCCCAGTCGGCGGCGGAACACCCTTGCGCGCCGTCCCAGGCGCCGAACAGGCGGTGCTCGATGCCGCCCATTTCCTCCACCGTCGGGCGTGCGCTCAGTACCGCGAGGTCGGCATAGACCTGCGAGCTGTCGGCGTTGACCACGACCGCGTACCGGCCGCGCCGTTGCAGTTCCTGCGCCAGCGCCACCGCACAATCGCTCTTGCCGCTGGCGGTCGGCCCTGCGATGAGCGCCAGCGGCGGCCGGTCTCCGGCGGCGATATCGTATGGCGTATCGAGGAATTTCGTAGTGCTCATTGCCCGGCTGATAGCAGAACCGGACCACCTTTCGGCAAGAACTCGAGGCGGCGAAAGCGCAGATGGCAGGCGCCGGTGTACGGATCGCCGATGCCTCGATGCTCGATTTCTGCGGCCAGACCATGCAGATCGATTCGCCCGATGACGATGCCGCGGCCCTGCGCGCGGCGCTCGACGGGCATTTCCACCCCACCGACGGCCTCGTCTGCACCGACGAGCCGATCGTGCCGCGCCTGTTCATCTCGGACATGGACTCGACCATGATCGGCCAGGAATGCATCGACGAGCTGGGCGATTTCGCGGGCCTCAAGGAGCGCATCGCCGCGATCACCGAGCGGGCGATGCAGGGCGAGCTGGACTTCGAGCAGGCCCTGCGCGAGCGGGTCGGGCTGCTGGCGGGACTTTCCACCGGCGCGATCGACGAATGCCTCGCCACGCGCATCCGGCCGATGCCGGGCGCCAGGGTCCTGGTCGAAACGCTCAAGAAGCTGGGCTGCCGCACCGTGCTGGTGACCGGCGGCTTCCACCACTTCGCCGATCCCGTGGCCGAGCAGCTCGGCTTCGAGCACGTCGTCGGCAACCGTCTCGAAGTCGCGGGCGGAAAGCTGACTGGGGGCCTTGCGGGCGGGATCGTCGATTCCGCCGTCAAGAAGGCGACGCTGCTCGCCGAAATGGCGATGCTGGGCGAAAGCGCGACGAGCCTTGCCACCGGCGACGGCGCCAACGACATCCCGATGCTGGAAGCGGCGAGCTACGGCATCGCCTACCACGCCAAGCCCAAGGCCCGCGCCGCCGCGAACGGCTGGATCGATCGCGGCGACCTCACCAGCGTGCTGCGCCTGCTGGGCATCCCGCAAAGCCAGTGGGTGGGGTGAGAAGACGGCGTCGTCCCCGGTTCGAGCCCGGGACGATGGGCGCCCGCTCCGCTCGAACTCGGCCCCGTTTCATGCTTTAACTCCTGCGAACCCCGTCGCAGGAGCGCGCATGTCGGCCGGCCTCAAGCATCCCCGATACTTCCTGTTCCTGGGCGTACTCGCGCTCGCCGCGCCGGCGTTCACGCTGCTGCTGCGGGGGGAGGAGGCGGTGATCGCAGGGTTCGACCTGGCGGTCTTCGCTTTCGCCGCCTCCTGCGTGCCGCTGTGGCGGTCGGGTCAGGCCGAAGTCATGCGCCGGCAGGCGCGGCGGGACGATGCCGGGCAGGCCCTTCTGCTGGTGCTCAGCGGTCTGGTGAGCGTCGTGGTGCTGGTGGCGCTCAGCCTGCTGATCCTCGACAAGAACAGTCTCGGCGTGGGCGGGATCGCGTTGCTGGTGGTGACGCTGATGGCGAGCTGGACGTTCACCAACCTCATCTTCGCGTTCCATTACGCGCGGCTCTATTATTCGCCCCATGGCGGCGGGGATCACGAAGGTCTCGATTTTCCAGGTGGTTGCACGCCGGATTTCTCGGATTTCGTGAACTTCTCGTTCGTGATCGGGATGACCTGCCAGACCGCCGACATCACCATCACCAAGGCGGCGGTGCGGCGGATCACGACGTTTCACGGGTTGTTCGCGTTTGCCTTCAACCTCGGGATACTGGCGTTGAGCGTGAACGTGCTGGCGAGCGGGTAGAGCCACGTCGTCCCGGGTCGAGCCCGGGACGACGGAGAGTATCAGGCTTCCATCCAGTCCTTGAAGAAGGCCTCGTTGGCCTTGCGCAGGGCCTCGATTTCCACGCCGGCGACCTTGGTTCCGCCGACGGTGCCGATCTTGACCGCACCCGGCAGTTCCGTCCCGGCAGGTGCCGTCAGCACGTAGCGCGACTGGTCCTCGCCGAAGGCCTGCGCCGTGGTCAGCTCCGCATCGAGCGTGCAGCCCAGGCCGCTGGCGAGCGCCATTTCCGCGAGCGCGACGATCAGGCCGCCATCGCTGACGTCGTGGACGGCGGTGACCTTGCCTTCGCCGATCCAGCCGCGCACGAAGCCGCCGTTGGCGCTTTCGGCCTTGAGGTCGACGATCGGCGCGTCACCCGCCTCGCGGCCGGCGATGTCCTTGAGCCACAGCGACTGGCCCAGGTGCGTGCCTTCGCCGCCGAAGAGGAACACGTCCTCGCCCTCGGCCTTGAAGGCGATGGTGGTCATCTTTTCATGGTCGACCAGCAGGCCGACGCCGCCGATCGCGGGGGTCGGCAGAATGGCCGAGCCGCCGCCGGTGGCCTTCGATTCGTTGTAGAGCGACACGTTGCCCGAGACGATCGGGTAGTCGAGCGCGCGGCAGGCATCGCCCATGCCGTTCAGGCAGCCGACGATCTGCGCCATGATCTGGGGCCGCTGCGGGTTGGCGAAGTTGAGGCAGTTGGTGATCGCGAGCGGCAACCCGCCGACCGCGCTTATGTTGCGGTAGGTCTCGGCGACCGCCTGCTTGCCGCCCTCGTAGGGATCGGCGTAGCAGTAGCGGGGCGAGCAGTCGGTGCTGATCGCCAGCGCCTTCTTCGTGCCGTGGACGCGCACCACGGCCGCGTCGCCGCCCGACTTCTGCATCGTGTCGGCGCCGACCTGGCTGTCGTACTGCTCCCAGATCCACCGCCGCGAGGCCAGGTCCGCGCCGCCCATGAGCTTGAGCAGGTCCGCGCCGATATCGGTCGTGGCGGGCACGTCGCCGAGCGCCGGGACGGCGGCCCAGGCCTTGTATTCCTCGGCGGTGACGTAAGGGCGCTCGTATTCCGGCGCATCGTCCGCAAGGGGGCCAAGCGGGATGTCGCAGACCACTTCGCCGTTGAATTCGAGGACCATGTGGCCCCCGTCCGGCCCGGCCTCGGTCACTTCGCCGATCACCGCGAAGTCGAGTTCCCACTTGGTGAAGATCGCCTCGGCCATGGCTTCCTTGCCCGGCTTGAGGACCATCAGCATGCGCTCCTGCGATTCGGAGAGCATCATCTCGTAAGGCGTCATCGCCTCTTCGCGGCAGGGCACCTTGTTCATGTTGAGGCGGATGCCGGCGCCGCCCTTGCTGGCCATCTCTACCGAAGAGGAGGTGAGGCCTGCCGCGCCCATGTCCTGGATCGCGACGATCGCGTCGGTCGCCATCAGTTCGAGGCATGCCTCGATCAGCAGCTTCTCGACGAAGGGATCGCCGACCTGCACGGTCGGGCGCTTCTCGTCGATGTCGTCGCCGAAGTCGGCGCTGGCCATGGTGGCGCCATGGATGCCGTCGCGGCCGGTCTTCGAGCCGACGTAGACGATCGGATTGCCCACCCCGGTCGCGGCCGAGTAGAAGATCTTGTCGGTATCGGCGACGCCCACGGTCATCGCGTTGACCAGGATGTTGCCGTCGTAGGCCTTGTGGAAGTTGGTCTCGCCACCGACGGTGGGCACGCCCACGCAGTTGCCGTAGCCGCCGATCCCTGCGACCACGCCCTTGACGAGGTGCTTCATCTTCGGGTGGTCGGGCCGGCCGAAGCGCAGTGCGTTCATGTTCGCCACCGGGCGCGCGCCCATGGTGAAGACGTCGCGCAGGATGCCGCCCACGCCCGTCGCCGCGCCCTGGTAGGGCTCGATGTAGCTGGGGTGGTTGTGGCTCTCCATCTTGAAGATCGCCGCCTGGCCGTCGCCGATGTCGATGATGCCGGCGTTCTCGCCGGGGCCGCAGATCACCCAGGGCGCCTCGGTGGGGAGCTTCTTGAGGTGGAAGCGGCTCGACTTGTAGGAGCAGTGCTCCGACCACATGACCGAGAAGATGCCGAGTTCGACGAGGTTCGGCTCTCGTCCCAGCGCATGCAGGACGCGCTCGTATTCCTCGGGGTTGAGGCCATGTGCCTCGACGACTTCAGGGGTGATCGTGCTCATGGGGGTGCGCCTTAGCCATGTCGGTGCGGCTGCGCTAGATGGCTTTGGCATCGAGGCGCGACGATGTTCGGCCGGGCCGTGCTTTTCACGCGAGCATGAAAGGAGAGAGGAGCTCACGCGAAGGCGTGAAGGCGCAGAGACGGCGTGCCGCGCCGCAGCCCTTGGTCCGCTCTCCCGAGCGCGGCGGGTCGTGCTGCGTTCGCATGAAAAACGGCCGCGCCGGGCCGGACGAACTGTTTGCGTCCTGGCGCGAGACCCGTCTTCCCGTACCCCCACTGCTGGTAATTTCCCCGGCTGCCACCTTGACCGGCCCCATCCGGCCCGCCATTGCTGCGGCATGGCTTCCCAACCGCAAACCATCGATACCCTGAGCTTCGAAGACGCCCTGAGGGCGCTGGAAACCATCGTGCGCCAGCTCGAGAGCGGCGACGTGCCGCTGGAGGATTCGATCTCGCTCTACGAAAAGGGCGAGAAGCTGCGCCTCCACTGCCAGAAGCGGCTCGACGCTGCCCAGGCGCGCATCGAGCGGATCGTCGCCGGGCCGGACGGTACGGCGACCGGCACTCAGCCCTTCGATCTGTGAACGCCGTGGGCGTCACCGATTCGCTGTTGGCCGAAGGCCTCGCGCGCATCGCCGAAGAGATCGACAGCGCCTTCGACGCGCTGCTTCCCGTTCCCGACGATGCCCGTGCGCGCCTTGTCGAGGCGATGCGCTATGCCGCGATCGGCGGCGGCAAGCGGCTGCGGCCGCTGCTGCTGGCCTCGGTGGCCGAAATGTACGGCGTCCAGCGCGAGGCGGCGATCCGGGCCGGCATCGCGATCGAGGCGATCCACGTCTATTCGCTGATCCACGACGACCTGCCGTGCATGGACGACGATGCCCTGCGCCACGGCAAGCCGACGCTCCACCTGGCCTTCGACGAGGCGACGGCGGTGCTGGCGGGCGATTCGCTCCATGCCTTCGCTTTCGAGGTGCTCGCCGATCCCGCCACCAGCCCCGATCCGTTCACCCAGATCGAACTGGTCCGCACGCTCGGGCACGCCAGCGGCGCGCAGGGGATGGCGGGTGGCCAGATGATGGACCTCGTGGCGGAAACCAGCGAGTTCGACCTGCAGACCGTCACTCGCCTGCAACAGCTCAAGACCGGCGCGCTGCTCGGCGCGGCGGTGGAGATGGGCGCTATCCTGGGGCGCATCCAGCCCGAGGCACGCACGCACTTGCGCGGCTACGCCCGCGACATTGGCCTGGCCTTCCAGATCGCCGACGACCTCATCGACCACGAGGGCGACGCTGCCGTCGCCGGCAAGGCGGTGGGCAAGGACGCGGTGGCGGGCAAGGAGACTTTCGTGTCCCTGCTCGGCCCCGAGCGCGCGCGGGAGCAGGCGCGGATGCTCGTCGAACAGGCGGTCGGGCATCTCGCCCAGCACGGGCGCGAGGCCGACCTGCTGCGTGCCGTGGCGCGCTACATCATCGAGAGGGATCACTGATGAGCGTCAAGGAATCCGGGCGTATCGGCGTCTATCCCGGCACGTTCGACCCTATCACCCTGGGTCATGCCGACATCATCCGGCGCGGCGCCAAGCTGGTCGACAAGCTGATTATCGGCGTCACCACCAATCCGTCGAAGAACCCGCTGTTCACGCCGCAGGAGCGCATCGCCATGGTCGAGCGCGAAGCGGCGGCGCTGGGTATCGAGAACGTCTCGGTGGTGGGGTTCAACGCGCTGCTGATGAAGTTCGCGCAAGTGCAGGGCGCCAACGTGATCGTGCGCGGCCTGCGCGCGGTGGCGGACTTCGAATACGAATACCAGATGGCGGGCATGAACCAGCAGCTCAACTCCACCATCGAGACGGTATTCCTGATGGCGGACGTCGGCCTGCAGCCGATCGCCTCCAAGCTGGTGAAGGAAATCGCGATGTTCGGGGGGGACATCGCCAAGTTCGTAAGCCCCGCGGTGCGCGAGGACGTGGTGTCGCGGATCGCCCAGAACGGGCTCCTCGGGGACTACTGAGTTTGCGCAGGTTGGCGGGCCTGGCCGAATTCATTCGCAAATTCGTTCATTGTATCGACAGCGGCCGCGCTCTATCGCCCCAATCCTGGGATCGGCCGGGTCCTTCACATAATTGGCCAGTGAGTAATCCATGAAGTTTCGTCTCCCCCTGACTGCATTGATGCTCGGCGCTGCGCTCGTGGGCGCACCGGCTTTCGCGAAGGACAAGGAGCCGGTCACGCCGACGCCTACCGCGCTGCCGACGGTGATCGACACCGACATCACCCACGATCCCGACAATGTCCTGCTGCTCGACCTGTCGGACGGGGGCCGCGTCGCCATCCGCCTGATGCCGCAGTGGGCCCCGCACCATATCGAGCGGATCAAGACGCTGACCAAGCAGGGCTTCTACAATGGGGTGATCTTCCACCGCGTGATCGAAGGCTTCATGGCGCAGACCGGCGATCCGACCGGAACCGGCCAAGGCGGCTCGCCGCTGCCCGACCTCGAGGCCGAGTTCAATTCGATGCCGCACTTGCGCGGCACCGTGTCGATGGCCCGCACCAACGAGCCGAACAGCGCCAACAGCCAGTTCTTCATCGTATTCTACCCGCGCTTCGCGCTCGATCACAAGTACACCGTGTTCGGCCGCGTGATCGCCGGCATGAACTACGTCGACGCGATCCAGCGCGGCGAACCGCCGCAGAACCCGACCAAGGTGCTCCAGGCCTCGCTCGCCTCGGAGAACAAGCCGGCCCCGGCCGCGCCGGTCGCCCCGGCGGCGCCCGCAGTGCCGACCGCGGCGCAGTTGAACAACTCGACCTCGAACTGAAGGTTTGCGTCGTCCCGGGCTCGACCCGGGACCGTGGGCGACCCTCGAGGCGATCACGCGCGGCAGCGCGTACCAGCGCGCGATTTTCCTCGGGAACGGCCCAGGGGCCCGGGTCGCACCCGGGACGACGCGCGCGCTCGCTTGCCCAATGCCCCCCACTGGTCTAGCGCGCCCGGCCATGCGCGTTGACCTTTTCGACTTCGACCTTCCGCCCGAGAGCATTGCCCTGCGCCCCGCGCGCCCGCGCGATGCCGCCAAGATGCTGGTGGTGGACGGGCAGGGCGATTTCCTCGACCGCCAGGTCTGTGACCTTCCCGGGGCACTGCGTCCCGGCGACGTGCTGGTGTTCAACGACACCCGCGTCATCCCCGCCCAGCTCGAAGGCGTGCGCCCCAGTGCCCAGGGCGAGGCCCGCATCGGCGCCACCCTGCACAAGCGCATCGACCTGCGTCGCTGGCAGGCGTTCATCCGCAACGCCAAGCGCCTGAAGGCTGGCGACGTCATCGCCTTCCCCGCCAACGTCACCGCCATCGCCGAGGAACGCCACGACGACGGTAGCTGGACGCTGGCTTTCGGCGGCGACGAGCCGGTCGAAGTCCTGCTCGAACGCGCCGGCCGCATGCCGCTGCCGCCCTACATCGCCGGCAAGCGCCCTACCGACGAGGCCGACGCCAGCGACTACCAGACGATGTTCGCCCGCGAGAAGGGCGCCGTCGCCGCCCCCACGGCGGCGCTGCACTTCACGCCCGGACTGGTCGAGGCGCTCGACGCTGCCGGGATCGCGCGCGAAACGCTGACTCTCCACGTCGGCGCGGGCACGTTCCTGCCGGTCAAGGCGGACGACACCACCGAGCACCGCATGCACGCCGAATGGGGCCGCATCGATGCCGCCACCGCCGATCGCCTCAACGCCGTGCGCGCTGCCGGCGGCCGGCTGATCGCGGTCGGCACCACGTCGCTGCGCCTCCTCGAGAGTGCGACCGGGGACGACGGCGTGATCCGTCCGTTCGAGGGCGACACCGCGATCTTCATTACGCCGGGCTACCGCTTCAAGGCGATCGACGGGCTGATGACCAACTTCCACCTGCCCAAGTCGACGCTGTTCATGCTGGTCTCGGCACTGATGGGGCTGGAGCGGATGCAGGCGGTCTACGCCCATGCCATCGCGGGCGGCTATCGCTTCTACAGCTACGGGGATTCGTCGCTGCTGCTGCCGTGACGGGCCGGTCGATACCCCCGTTCCGGGTTTGTCATTAAATTTTTGTAAGGCTTTCAGTCACACCCTTTGCCCTTCGATCGGGGCGAGGGATGCGGCGTGAAACTTGTGGTCTTCATTGCATTGTCCTGCGTGGCCGTGCCCGCGGCCCGGGCCGAGGATTTCAGCGGCGTCGCGCGCGCGGTGGACGGAGATTCCCTGACCGTCGACGGCCGGAGGGTCCGCCTGTTCGGCATCGACGCGCCGGAATATCGACAGACCTGCCGCGTCGGCTGGAGCAACTGGGCCTGCGGTTCCGATGCAGCGGCGGCGATGCGCTCGATGATCGACGGCCGGCAACTCGACTGCGCCAGCGTCGACCACGACGTCTACGGGCGAACGGTCGCCAATTGCCGGGTCGAGGGCATCGACCTGGCAGCGGCGATGATCGACAAGGGTCTCGCCATCGTCCTGGACAACGCGCCCGAGGCCTACTTCTCGCGGCAAGCACGGAGCAAGTCCGGCAACACCGGAATCTGGGCATCGCAGTTCGATACCCCGGCGACCTACCGGGCGGCCAATCCGCGCACCTCTGCCGAGCCGGTCCCGCTGGTGTCGAATCGCGCTCCCGCCCGGTTCGTCTCGACGACGCGGGTTGCCCGCCCGGCATTTCGCAATTGCGCCGAGGCCCGTGCCGCCGGTGCGGCTCCCGTCCGCGCGGGCCAGCCGGGCTACGGCCCGCACCTCGACGGCGATGGCGACGGCATCGGCTGCGAGCCCTACCGGGGGCGGTGACGGGTATCGTAGAAATCCGCTGCACTGCAAAAGATAGCTGCGGAAGGGACTTGGAACCGAGCCGATTCCGCCCCATTCAGACGCCATGCAATCCATTCTCGAAATTCGTGGCCTTACCAAGACGTACAAGGGCGGCTTCACCGCGCTCAAGGGCGTCGACCTCAGCATCAACAAGGGCGAGATCTTCGCGCTGCTCGGGCCCAACGGCGCCGGCAAGACGACGCTGATCGGCGCGGTCTGCGGCATGGTCCGGCCGACTTCCGGCACCATCCATACGTTCGGGGAGGACATGGGCAAGCACTGGCGCACCTTGCGCGCGCGCATCGGTCTCGTGCCGCAGGAACTGGCGACCGACATGTTCGAGCCGGTCCTGCGCTCGGTGAACCATTCGCGCGGGCTGTTCGGTCTCGCGCCCAACCCGGCGCTGATCGAGGAGATCCTGCGCGCGCTCAGCCTGTGGGAGAAGCGCGACGCGCAGATCCGCACGCTCTCGGGCGGCATGAAGCGCCGCGTCCTGATCGCCAAGGCGCTGGCGCACGAGCCGGAACTGCTGTTCCTCGACGAGCCGACCGCCGGCGTCGACGTCGAACTGCGCCGCGACATGTGGAAGCAGATCGCTCTCCTGCGCGAACGCGGGACGACCGTGATCCTCACCACCCACTACATCGAGGAAGCCGAGGAGATGGCCGACCGCGTCGGTATCATCCGGGGCGGCGAAATCCTGATGGTCGACGAGAAGGCGGCGATGATGGAGCGCCTCGGCCGCACCGAGGCGCTCATCACGCTCGCGGTGCCGCTGGCCGAAGTGCCCGAGGGGCTGTCCGCCTATCCGGTGTCGCTGATCCAGGACGGCACAGTGCTCTGCTATCGCGGCGGCGGCGGCGAGGGGGCCGGCGCGGGCACGGCCGAAGTCGCCGAACTGACCAAGGCGCTCACCCGCGCCGGGATCGACTACACCGCGATCGATATCCACGAATCGAGCCTGGAGGACATCTTCGTGAACCTGCTCGAAGGCCCCGAAGCACCTGCGCAGGGAGCCGCCGCATGAGCCTGTTCAACGCCCGTTCCGCCTGGACCATCTACAAGCAGGAACTGATGCGCGCCTTCCGCACGGCGATGCAGTCGATCCTGGCGCCTGTGCTCACCACCACGCTCTATTTCGTCGTCTTCGGTGCCGCCATCGGCAGCCAGATGAGCGGCGGGGTCGGGGGCGTGAACTACGGCGCGTTCATCGTGCCGGGCCTGCTGCTGCTGACGATCCTGGGCGAGAGCACGTCCAACGCCAGCTTCGGCATCTACATGCCGCGCTTCACCGGGGCGATCTACGAGCTGCTGTCGGCGCCCGTGGGCGTGGGCGAGACGCTGGTCGGCTTCGTCGGCGCGGCGGCGACCAAGTCGCTGATCCTCGCCGCTATCATCCTGGTCACCGCCAGCTTCTGCGTCGACTACACGATCGCCCATCCGTTCTACGCGTTCTGCTATATCCTGCTGGTCTCGGCCAGTTTCTCGCTCTTCGGGTTCATCCTGGGCATCTGGGCCGACAGCTTCGAGAAGCTGACGATCGTGCCGATGCTGATCCTCACCCCGCTGACGTTCCTGGGCGGCACGTTCTATTCGATCGACACGCTTCCCGACCCGTGGCGGCAGGTGGCGATGGCCAATCCGATCGTCTACCTCGTCAACGGACTGCGCTGGACGTTCTATGGCACCTCCGACGTGCCGATCGGACTGTCGGTCGCCTTGACGTTGCTTTTCCTCGCGATTTGCGTCGGGTTCATCACCTGGGTCTTCCAGACCGGGTGGCGCTTGCGGACGTGATCGGTTAGTTTGCACCCATGACGATGCACCGCAGGGTTCTCGCCACGCTTCCCTTCCTGATGCTCGCCGTTCCCGCCCATGCGCAGGAACCGGCGACGCCACTCATCATCCTGCCGGAGGTGCCTCCGCCGCCGCTGGTGCTGGACTTGCCCGACTATCCGGCGTTCGTGCCCCTCATCAAGGCCGATAAGCCGCGCCTTGCCCGGCAGGTGCGCGCCATGCTCGACGCGGCGATGGAGACCGACGACAGCGCCGCCGTCGCCGCCGTGGTCAAGTTCGCGCAGGCGACCCAGCCTTACGACAAGGACGAGATCAAGGAGTTGCACCGCGCCTACCTCGATCGCCGCGCCAGGGAACTCGCCGCCAAGACCGAGGCCGAGCGCGAACGCATCCGCCGCTCCGGCCCGCTGGAGCTGTGGAAAGGCCAGGTCGAGCTGGGCGCCTTCAGGGCGACCGGCAACACCGACAACTTCGGCTTCACCGCCGCTCTCAAGCTCGATCGCAAGGGGCTGGAGTGGGAGCACATCATCCAGGCCAATGCCGACTACCAGGAAGACCGCAAGGTCGTCACGCGCGAGCAGTATTCGGCCAGCTACCAGCCGCGCTACACGCTGAACGACGGCTTCTTCACATATGCCCGCACGCAATACGAGCGTGACCGCATCCAGGGCTTCGAGGATCGCTACACGCTCTCGGGCGGCCTGGGTTATCGCGTGCTCAACGGGCGCACGATGACCTTGTCGTTGGAAGCGGGTCCGGCCGTTCGCCGGGTGAACTACGTGGACGAGCCGAACGAGACGACATGGTCGGTGCTCACCTCGGTCGATTTCGACTGGAAGATCAACCCGCAGCTCAAGCTCACCCAGGACGCGACCAGCTACGTGGGCTCGGACAACAATACCTTCACCTCGCTCACCGCGCTCGAGTCGGGGCTGGTGAAGGGGCTCAAGGCCAAGCTGTCCTATTCGATCGAGCACGAGACCTCGCCGCCGGACGGATCGCTCAAGACCGACACGATCTCGCGCTTCTCGCTGGTCTACGGGTTCTGATTTGAGTAACGGGCGGGGCATGAAGCCCCGTTTCCAGTTCACCATCGCCGCCACCGACGGCAAGGCCCGCACCGGCGCCATCCAGATGCGTCGCGGCGAGATCCGCACGCCCGCCTTCATGCCGGTCGGCACCGCCGCCACCGTGAAGGCGATGAAGCCGCAGGACGTGCGCGCCACCGGCGCCGACATCATCCTGGGCAACACCTACCACCTCATGCTGCGCCCCGGCGCCGAGCGCGTCGCACGGCTGGGGGGGCTGCACAAGTTCATGAACTGGGACCGCCCGATCCTCACCGACAGCGGCGGCTACCAGGTGATGAGCCTGTCTGACTTGCGCAAGATCACCGAGGAGGGCGTGACGTTCGCCAGCCACATCGACGGCTCGCGCCACATGCTCAGCCCGGAACGCTCGATGGAGATCCAGCGCCTGCTGGGGTCCGACATCGTCATGTGCTTCGACGAGTGCCCCAAGATCGACCAGCCCCGCGACGTGATCGCCAGGTCGATGGAAATGTCGATGCGCTGGGCCAGGCGCAGCCGCGACGCCTTCGATGCGGGTGGCGATCATGCCGAGGCTTCGGCGCTGTTCGGCATCCAGCAGGGCGCGCTCGACGAAAGTCTGCGCAAGACCAGCGCCGATGCGCTGGCCGAGATCGGCTTCGACGGCTACGCGATCGGCGGCCTTGCCGTGGGCGAGGGGCAGGAGGCGATGTTCGCCACGCTCGACTTCGCGCCGGGCCAGCTTCCCGCCGACCGCCCGCGCTACCTGATGGGCGTGGGAAAGCCCGACGACCTCGTCGGCGCGGTGGAGCGCGGGGTCGACATGTTCGACTGCGTGCTGCCCACCCGGTCGGGCCGCAACGGGCAGGCCTTCACCTGGGGCGGCCCGCTCAACATGCGTAACGCCCGCCATGCCGAGGATACCGGCCCGGTCGACCCGCGCTGCTCGTGCCCCACTTGCGGAACCTACAGCCGGGCTTACCTGCACCACCTCATCAAGGCCGGCGAAATGCTCGGCGCGATCCTGCTGACCGAGCACAACATCTCGTTCTACCAGCAACTCATGCAAGGCATGCGCGATGCGATCGCGGAGCATCGCTTCGCAGCTTTCGCGGACGATTTCCGGCGGGACTATTTCAATCGGGAATGACGCCGGGAATGCCGCCGTCCGGACCTGATCCGGGACTGCGGGCAAGGCCGAACGCCTTCCAAGGCAACCGGGCGCGGCAATTGCAGGCCGATCGGGGGAAACCCCGATCCTTTATCCCGTCGCCCTCGTCCGCCCCGCGTCAGGGAAGCGGAACGGATGACGTGTAGATCCGAAAAGTAGGGAGCCGTCAGGCCGCAGCCGGCTTGTGGGCATCCTCGCCTGCGTGGGCTATTTCCAGCATCGTCTCCACGTAGGCGACGAACCTGCCGGTCATCTCGTCGAGGAAGCCGGCACCGATCTCGCAGGCGTGGCGCTGGGCGGTCTTGAGGTCGGCGTACCATTTTCCGGTGCGGTGCGGGGTGATGAAACGATAGCGTGTCATGGTATCGGGTTAATGCCGTGAGCTTGTTGCAGTTCCCAGACAAGTGCCGCGAATCGTGTAATTTTTCGTGTCGAATGGGCATGCGAAAAGGGCGGCCCCGAAGGACCGCCCTTTGCTTGTTCGGTATCCCGAAGGAGCCGGATCAGCGCGAGTAGAACTCGACGACCAGGTTCGGTTCCATCTTCACCGGGTAAGGCACTTCGTCGAGCGTCGGGACGCGCACGAAAGTGATCTTGTCGGTGCCGTCCTGGGCGACGTAGTCGGGAACTTCGCGCTCGGGCAGGTTCTGGGCTTCGATGATGAGCGCCATTTCCTTGGCCTTGTTGCCGAGGGTGATGACGTCACCGACGCGAACGCGACGCGAGGCGATGTTGCACTTCACGCCGTTGACGCGGATGTGGCCGTGCGAGACGATCTGGCGGGCCGAGAAGATGGTCGGCGCGAACTTGGCGCGGTATACGACCATGTCCAGGCGCTGCTCGAGCAGGCCGATCAGGTTCTGGCCGGTGTCACCCTTCATGCTCGACGCTTCCTGGTAGGTGCGCTTGAACTGCTTCTCGGTGACGTCGCCGTAGTAGCCCTTGAGCTTCTGCTTGGCGCGCAGCTGCAGACCGTAGTCCGAAACCTTGCTCTTGCGGCGCTGGCCGTGCTGGCCCGGGCCGTAGCTGCGGCGGTTGACCGAGCTCTTGGGACGGCCCCAGATGTTCTCGCCCATGCGACGGTCGAGTTTGTACTTCGAGGCTTTACGCTTCGACATGTGTCTACTTCCATTCTGCTGCCGCGCGGCCACCGTGGCTGCGCGATCCGTAGTTTTCCGGGGTGCACCATCCAGCCTAATGCGCTGGATGCGGCCGCCGCTTCACCGGAGTGCGGGGCCGATTGGACGAGCCTGCCCCGGAAGGGGTGGGCGCCATGTGAGGGGTGGCCCATACGGGTTCACGGGCCAATGTCAAGCAAATGACACCCGATTGGGGCGCAAACCGCGCCGGGATCATCGGTTGCCGCGCGCCTGCCTTGCGCATCAATTGTACTTGAGGGCCCGCGCGCTCTGGATGTTGTCGATCTGGGAATGGTTGTCGTCGGACTTTGCCGTCTCGAGCTGCTGCCATTGTGCGGCGGTCAGGCAGGTGCGCTTGCGCAGGGCCGATCCGGTGCGCGCTTCGAAGCGGCACACCTTCTTTTCGATTTCCGGCTTGGCGGCGTCCTTGGCCCGATCATCGGCAAGGGCCGGCGCGCCGACGGACAAGGCCAGAAGGGTCGGCAATGCATATCGAATGATCGGAAATACCGCCCCGTTATCGATACGTGGCAGTATGGAATCCGGCAGGTTCGTTTGCCAGCGGCACTTGCGCCGCTATCGACCTGTCGCGCGCTTCAGTCCTGCACCGGATCGCCGTGCCCGGGCTCGATCGGCACCGGCTTGCGCGGCTTGCGATTGCCGCCCAGGGCGCTGAGGACGCCGCGCATGGTGCGTACTTCCAGGCTGTTCCAGGCCGGCTTGGTCAGCATGTTGCGAAGCGTGCGCTTCGTCGCGCCCGCGCGGCTTTCGGGATAGAAATAGCTGGTCGGCTCCAGCAGGCGCTCGAACTGCCCGATCATGCCTTCCAGTTCCTCCTGCGGGGCAGGGGGGAGCAGGTCCTCGATCGTGGGCTGGGCCAGGCCCACGCCCTTCGACCATTCGTACGCGCACAGGATCACCGCCTGGGCGAGGTTGAGCGAGGCGAACTGCGGATTGATCGGCACCGTCAGGATCGCGCGGGCCAGCGCCACGTCCTCGGTCTCCAGGCCCGAACGCTCGGGACCGAACACGTAGGCCGAGCGGCCCGGCGCGGTGTGGACCTCGCGAGCCGCCTGCTCGGGCGTGACCACCGGCTTGGTGACGCCGCGCTTGCGCACGGTGGTGGCGTAGACGTTGGCGCAGTCGGACACGGCCTCGGCCAGCGTCTCGAACACTTCGGCATGTTCCAGCACTTCGTCCGCGCCCGCAGCGGCCGGACCGGCCGAGGGGTTGGGCCAGCCGTCGCGCGGAGTGACGAGGCGCAGCTCGGTCAATCCGAAATTGAGCATCGCGCGCGCGGCCTTGCCGATGTTCTCGCCCAGTTGCGGCCGGACGAGCACGATCACGGGCCGCTTCACTTCAATTGACGCCGACATCGCGCACCGTTCCTGCAAAATCTTCGAAATCCTTCGCCTCGTTGAAGGCGCGGTAGACGCTGGCGAAGCGGATGTAGGCCACCGAATCGAGCTGGCGCAGCCCTTCCATCACCAGTTCGCCGATGACACGCGAGGGCACTTCGGTCTCGCCCGAGGTCTCGACCTGGCGCTGCACGCCCGATACGAGGCGATCGATCTGCTCGCGCCCGATGCCGCGCTTGCGACAGGCGAGCGTGACCGACTGCTCGATCTTGGCGCGGTCGAACGGTTCGCGGCGCGGTTCGCCATGGGCGTCGGTGCTCTTGACCACGACGATCTCGCGGAGCTGGACGCGCTCGAACGTGGTGAAGCGGGCGCCGCAGCTCGAGCACTGGCGCCGCCGGCGGATCGCGGTGGCATCCTCGGTCGGGCGGCTGTCCTTGACCTGGGAATCGTCGTGGGCGCAAAAAGGACAGCGCATTCAGGCAGGTGCTTTCGGAAACGAAGCGATCATTCCGGTCGGACGCGCTTGTAGAACTTGTAGCCCGCGCCTGCCGCCAGCCCGAGGCCGATCGAGACGAACGGCAGGAACGCACCTGCGATCGCGCCCGCAGCGCCCCAGATCAGTACCGGCTTGGTCGAGGGATGGCTCAGGCCATCGCTCAGCATTCCGGCGAGTTCCTGGCGGGCATCGGTCACGAAGTCGCCGGAGTTCTGGGGGCGCTGGGGGTCGGTCATCTTGGTCAGTCCTCGTAGATGGGGAAACGATCACACAGCGCTTCAACGCGCGTGCGCACGTTCTGCTCCACCTGAGCGTCGCCTGCTTCACCGCACTTGGCAAGACCGTCGAGGACGTCGGCGACCATGTTGCCGATCTCGCGGAACTCTTCCGGGCCGAAACCGCGGGTGGTGCCGGCGGGCGAGCCGACGCGGATGCCGCTGGTCTTCATCGGCGGCAGCGGGTCGAACGGGATGCCGTTCTTGTTGCAGGTGATGCCGGCGCGCTCGAGCGCCTCGTCGGCGTCCTTGCCGGTGACGCCCAGCGGCGAGAGGTCGACGAGCGCCAGGTGCGTGTCGGTGCCGCCCGAGACGATCGCGGCGCCGCGCGCGGCCAGCGTGTCGGCGAGGACCTTGGCGTTCTCGATGACGCGCTTGGAGTAGTCCTTGAACTCGGGCCGCAGCGCTTCGCCGAAGGCCACCGCCTTGGCGGCGACGACGTGCATCAGCGGGCCGCCCTGGAGACCAGGGAAGACCGCCGAGTTGATCTTCTTGGCCAGCGCCTCGTCGTTGGTCAGGATCATGCCGCCACGGGGGCCGCGCAGCGTCTTGTGCGTGGTGGTGGTGGCGATGTGCGCGTGCGGGAAGGGCGAGGGGTGTTCGCCCGCCGCGACGAGGCCGGCGAAGTGCGCCATGTCGACCTGGAAGATCGCGCCCACCGCATCGGCGATCTCGCGCATGCGCTTGAAGTCGATGATGCGCGGATAGGCGGAGCCGCCGGCGATGATGAGCTTGGGGTTGTGCTCGCGTGCGAGCGCCTCGACCTGGTCGTAGTCGATCAGGTGGGTGTCGCGGGTGACGCCGTACTGCACGGCGTTGAACCACTTGCCCGAAAGCGCGGCCTTGGCGCCGTGGGTGAGGTGGCCGCCGGCATCCAGGCTCATGCCCATGACGGTGTCGCCGGGCTTGACGGTCGCGAGAAGGACCGCGCCGTTGGCCTGGGCACCCGAGTGGGGCTGGACGTTGGCGAAGCCGCAGCCGAACAGCTTCTTGGCGCGCTCGATGGCGAGGGTTTCGACCGCGTCCGAAGGCTCGCAGCCCTGGTAGTAGCGCTTGCCGGGATAGCCTTCGGCGTACTTGTTGGTCAGCACCGAGCCCTGCGCCTCGAGCACCGCCTTGGAGACGATGTTTTCCGAAGCGATCAGTTCGATCTGCTTGCGCTCGCGCTTCAGCTCATGGCCGATTGCCTTGGCGACGTCGGGATCGCTCTGCGCGATCGTGTCGGTGAAGAAGCCGGGTGAACGGATGGCGGTTTCTACGGTCATGGTTCTGGGCTCCTTCAGAACGACGGATTGGAGAGCTTTTCGACGCGGCCGGCATGGCGGCCACCGCCGAACTGGGTGGTAAGGAAAGCGTCGAGGCAGGCTTTGGCCATGTCCTCGCCGGTCAGGCGCGCGCCCATCGCGATGACGTTGGCGTCGTTGTGCTCGCGGGCCAGCGCGGCCGACAAAGGCTCGGAGACGAGCGCGCAGCGGCAGGCGGGGTCGCGGTTGACGGCGATCGAGATGCCGATGCCCGAACCGCACAGCGCGACGCCGAATTCGACGGTACCGTCGGCGACGACCGAGGCCAGCTTGTAGCCGTAGTCGGGATAGTCGACGCGGTCGGCGGTCTCGGGGCCGAGGTCGGCGACTTCGTGGCCGCTCTCGATGAGATATTCGCGCAAGGCCGCCTTGAGGTCGACGGCGGCGTGGTCGGATGCGATCGCAATGCGCATGGGAGAGGGACTTCCTTCTCGCGTGGGATTCGTTTGCCGGTCCCTTAGTCTCGGGATCGCCATATTGCGAGTCTTGTAGGTCGATCGTCGTCCCGGCGCCGGCGGTGCGGCGGCTTATCGCGAGGCGTCACCTCAAGTATGGCCTGCGATCCCGGGAGGATCGCAGGTTTTTCGGGCGTCTTGCAACCGCAGATTTGTCGGCGCAGAATGGGCGGATCGGAAAACCGGACAGGTCAGGGAGCGGCAATGAAGCCTTTTATCACGCGCGGGTTGAGCCTTGCCACCGTACTCGTGCTGGCGGGGTGCCTGGAAACCATGCCCGGCCCCGATCGCCCGCACCGGCCGCGCCCTCCCCGTCCTGAAAAGCCGGCGATGTGTACGCGCGAATATGCGCCGGTCTGCGCCGAGCGAGACAGGAAGCGCCAGACCTTCGGCAACGCCTGCATGGCGCGGGCCAAGGGCTTCGACGTGATCCGCCCGGGAGAGTGCCGGGCCGGTGGGCAGTAATTTGACGATGGCCGTAGTTCCCACGGCATAAGCCGGATCATCGGCACTTCGACGATGATCGTGCCTTGTGCGCCAGTCCGACAGGGACTGCGCACAAGAAAAAAAAGCCCCGCCGGAGCGGGGCTTTTCTCTTACTGGTCCAGGAACGAGCGCATTTTGCGGCTGCGGCTCGGGTGCTTGAGCTTTCGCAGCGCCTTCGCCTCGATCTGGCGGATACGTTCGCGGGTAACCGAGAACTGCTGGCCGACTTCCTCTAGCGTATGATCGGTGTTCATGCCGATGCCGAAGCGCATGCGAAGGACACGCTCCTCGCGCGGGGTAAGCGAGGCAAGGACGCGGGTGACCGTTTCCTTGAGGTTCGCCTGGATCGCCGCGTCGACCGGGATGATCGCGTTCTTGTCCTCGATGAAGTCTCCGAGGTGCGAATCCTCCTCGTCGCCGATCGGCGTTTCGAGGGAGATCGGCTCCTTGGCGATCTTCATCACCTTGCGGACCTTTTCGAGCGGCATCGACAGGCGCTCGGCCATTTCCTCGGGCGTGGGCTCGCGGCCCTGCTCGTGGAGGAACTGGCGGCTGGTGCGGACCAGCTTGTTGATCGTCTCGATCATGTGGACCGGGATGCGGATCGTGCGGGCCTGGTCGGCAATCGAACGCGTGATCGCCTGCCTGATCCACCAGGTGGCGTAGGTCGAGAATTTGTAGCCGCGGCGGTACTCGAACTTGTCGACCGCCTTCATCAGGCCGATGTTGCCTTCCTGGATGAGATCCAGGAACTGCAGGCCACGGTTGGTGTACTTCTTGGCGATCGAGATCACCAGGCGCAGGTTGGCCTCGACCATTTCCTTCTTGGCGATGCGCGCCTCGCGCTCCGCCTTCTGGACCATGTTCACGATGCGGCGGAACTCGGGCAGCGCCATGCCGGTGGCGGCGGCGATGTCCGAGACTTCCACGCGGATGCGCTCGACCGGGTCGGCCTCGTTCTCGGCGAAGGCGGCCCACTTCTTGTCCTTCTTGGACATCTCGGCCAGCCAGGTATCGTCCAGTTCGCGGCCGACGTAAGTCTCGAGGAAGTCGGCGCGCTTGACCTTGTGCCGCTCGGCAAGGCGCAGCATCTGGCCGCCCAGCGTGGTGAGGCGACGGTTGAAGGCGTAGAGGTTGTCGACCAGGTATTCGATCTTGGTCGCGTGGAACTTGACCGATTCGACTTGCGCGGTGAGGTCCTCGCGCAACTGCTGGTACTGGTCTTCCTTGGCGACCGGGAAATCGATGCCCAGCGCCAGCGCGTCGAGGCGCTCCGACTGGAGGCGTTCGAAAGTCTGGAACAGCTCGGTGATGAGCATGAACTTCTCGAGCGCTTCGGGCTTGAGCGCGGCTTCCATCTGGGCAAGGCTGAGGGTGTTGTCCTCCTCCTCTTCCTCGGCTTCGCGCTTGGAGATCGGGTTGCCGTCCTCGTCGACCTCGTCGCCGGCATCCTCCTCGACGTCGTCCTCTTCCTTGAAGGAAGGGCCGGCGGTCTTCTCGCTGATCTCGCCGTCGTCGTCGCCTTCGCCGTCCTCGTTGAGGGCTTCGGGGGCGGGTTCCTTCGAGAGCATGGCATCGAGATCGAGAATCTCGCGAAGCTGCATCTCGCCGGCGTTGAGCGCTTCGGACCACTGGATGATGGCGTGGAAGGTGATCGGGCTTTCGCACAGGCCCAGGATCATCATGTCCCGGCCCGCTTCGATGCGCTTGGCGATGGCGATCTCGCCCTCGCGGCTGAGCAGCTCGACCGCGCCCATCTCGCGCAGGTACATCCGCACCGGATCGTCGGTGCGCTCAACGGTTTCCTTCTTCTTGGTGTCGACCACCAGGCGCTGGGAGACTTCGCCGTCCTCGGATTCGGCCTCGGCGTCGTCCGCGTCACGGTCGCGATCGTCGTCGGCCTGGGCGTCGGCGTCCTCGTCGCTCTCGACGATGTTGACGCCCATTTCCGAGATCGCGGCCATGATGTCCTCGATCTGGTCGGTGGACATCTGATCCTGGGGAAGGGCTTCGTTCAGCTCGTCGACGGTGATGACGCCACGGCGCTTGGCGCGCGCGATCAGCTTCTTGATCGAGCCCTCGTTGAGGTCGATCAGCGGTGCGTCGATGCCGTCGTTGTCTGCGCCGTTGTTGTCGTTTTTGCTCATTCTTCCGCCGTTATCCCGTGTCGCCCGCGTATAATTATACAATCACGAGGACGCATGTCTGGTCGCCATTTGCCTGAGGCGACTGTCAAATTCCAGCTTTCTCTCGCGCAGCCGCTGTTGCTCCGCAAAAGATTCGTCGGTGAACTCCCGTTCGTGTCTTTCGGTGGCCACTTGCAGGGCCGCTTCGAGCGCGGGGCGTTCTATCAGAAGCTGGATGGCCTGCGTCAGTTCCTCGGCCGATTTCTCCGGCTCGCCATCCGCTCCGAGGAAACCGAAGCGAAAGCCGGAATAGTCGGCGGATCGAGGAGGCTGTGCACCGTTTTCCCGTAATATGGTCTCAAGTCGGGCGCTTTCAAGCGGGCCGCCTGCATGGCATGCCTCGATCAGCAGTTCGAACCGGGGATCGAGGTCCGGGGTGCGGGCGAGCGCCTCGGCGTGGCGCACCAGCAGGGCTGGCCAGCGGATCAGCCCGGCGATGACGGCGGCCGAGAGGCCGTCGCGAGTGCCGCCGCTGCCGTAGCGGGTGTTGAGGCGGCTGATCGATTCGGGCGAGGAGGGCGCAGGCGCCGGCTTGCCGTTCCACTTGCCGCGTCCCTGGCCGCCGCCGCCCCGGTTCTGGAAGCCGCCGCCGGGCTGGCCGGGCTGCCACTTGCTCTCGCGCTTGGGGAAGGCGAAGGCGGAATAGCGGTCCTGCAGCTCGCGGCGGTAGAGGCTGGCGATGTCGGGGTTCTGGATGGTCTCGACATGGGCCATGAGCCGCGCCTTGAGCCCGGCCTTGTCCTCCGGGGTGGCAAGCGGCACGGCGTCGCGCTCGGCCTCCCACAGCACTTCCACGAGGCTGCGCGCCTCGCCCAGCAGGGCTTCCATCGCCTTGGGGCCCCTGGCCTTGATGAGGTCGTCGGGGTCGAGCCCCTCGGGCAGGCGCACGATGCGCAAGGAGTGCGCCGGGCGCAGCAGGGGCAGGGCGCGGGTGATCGCGCGCATCGCCGCGCGCTGGCCGGCGGTGTCGCCGTCGAAGCACAGGATCGGCGTTTCCACCTGGCGCCAGAGCATCTCGATCTGCTGCTCGGTCAGTGCGGTGCCCAGCGGCGCCACGCACTCGGCGATCCCGGCGGCGGCCATCGCCACGACGTCCATGTACCCCTCGACCACCACCATCCGCCCAGACTGGCGCGCGGCAGGCGTGGCGCGGTGCAGGTTGTAGAGCGTGCGGCCCTTGTCGAAGAGGGGGGTATCGGGGGAATTGAGGTACTTGGGCGCATCGGTCTTGGTCTTGGCGAGAATGCGCCCGCCAAAGGCGATGACCCGGCCGCGCGCATCCTCGATGGGGAGCATCAGGCGGCCCCGGAAGCGGTCGTAGGGATCGCGCTCCTCGACAGCGATGCGCAGGCCAGCCTCGATCAGCATGTCCTCGGGAAAGCGGGAGAGGGCGCCCTTGAGCGCCTGGCGTCCCTCCGGCGCGAAGCCGAAGCCGAAGCGCTGCACGGTATGCGCATCGAAGCCGCGCGTGGCGAGATAGCCGCGCGCCATCTCGCCTTCGGGACCGCCCAGGCTGGCCTTGAACCACTCCTGCGCGGCGGCCATCACGTCATGGAGCGAATCGCGTTTTTCCGCTGCCTTCGCCATTTGCGGATCGGGCTGGGGCACGTCCATACCGGCCTCGACCGCCAGCTCCTTGACCGCATCCATGAAGGCCAGGCCCTGGTGGTCGGTCATCCAGCGGATCGCGTCGCCATGGGCGCCGCAGCCGAAGCAGTGGTAGAAGCCCTTCTCGTCGTTGACGGTGAAGCTGGGGGACTTCTCGTTGTGGAACGGGCAGCAGGCCTTGTACTCGCGGCCTGCCTTCTGGAGGCGCGTGGTGCGGCCGATCAGCGAGGAGAGGCTGACGCGGGAGCGGAGCTGGTCGAGCCACTGGGGGGTGAGCATCAGACGTCCCGCCCGCGAGACGTCGCCGGGTTCCACGGGCTCCCCTTCCACCGGCGGGAGGGGCCGGGGGAGGGCATGTCCGCCAGCACGGCTTGAATACGCGCAAGGATGCTTTCGGTAGAATCGAGCACCTCGGCATTCCAGAAGCGGATCACTGCATAGCCTTGCTCATTGAGGAAACGGGTGCCTCGCGTGTCGTAATCGCAGGCCTGCGCATCGTGCCCTCCCTCCCGTTCGACGACGCCGTCCAATTCCATGCCCGGGCACCGTTCGCGCGACACGGCGGGAGGGGCGTTTGCCCGATGCCGAACCTGGCGGGCGGCATGGTCAGGTGAGCGCCGCCTTCACCCAGCCGCTGGCCTTGCCCATGTCCAGCTCGGAGCCATGGCGCGCCTTCAGCTCCGCCATGACCTTGCCCATGTCCTTCATGCCCGCCGCGCCGGTCTCGGCCTTGATCGCCTCGATCGCGGCCTTGGTGTCGGCCTCGGAGAGCTGGGCGGGGAGGAAGGCTTCGATCACTTCGAGTTCGGCCTGTTCCTCGGCGGCCTTCTCGGGGCGGCCGCCCTGTTCGAAAAGCTGGATCGATTCGCGGCGCTGCTTCACCATCTTCTGCAGCACGTCGATCACCAGCGCGTCGTCGTCGGGCGCGGCGGTGGCGGTGCGCAGTTCGATGTCGCGATCCTTGATCTTGGCGAAGATGAGGCGGACGGCGGCCAGCCGCTGCTTTTCCCCGGCCTTCATGGCGGAGATCTGCGCGGCCTTGATCGAATCACGAAGCATTGTTTTTTCCGGTATCCTGAGTGGTATGAGGTCGCCCGCTGGAGCAAAAGCACTCGAGCTGCCAGCGCAAAACTAGCAGGCCCCACGGCATTTTGCACCCTTGCCGCCTTGACGCGGTGCACAACCGTCTCTAGCGGCAGCTTCTTAGCACACAACGTCAGAAAACGCCTGCAACGGAGCGACCCACCATGGCCGACGCCGCATCTTCGCTTGCGCCCAAACCTGAAGGGGCGACCGGCGTACTCGTCCTCAGCGACGGGCACGTAGTCTGGGGCCGTGGCTTCGGCCACGTCGGTGAATCCGTAGGTGAAGTCTGCTTCAACACCTCGATGACCGGCTACCAGGAAGTCATGACCGACCCGTCCTACGCGGGCCAGATCGTCACCTTCACCTTCCCGCACATCGGCAACGTCGGCGTCAACGAGGAGGATCTCGAGTCGCTCGTCGACGGCGCCGTAGGCTGCGTCGTGCGCGAGGACGTGACCCCTTCCTCCAGTTTCCGCGCTGCCGGCGAGTTCGGCCCCTGGCTGGCGAGCAAGGGCAAGATCGGCCTTTCGGGCATCGACACCCGCGCCCTGACCCGCCGCATCCGCATGGCAGGCGCCCCGAACGCGGTGATCGCGCATGATCCGCAAGGCCGGTTCGACATCCCCGCGCTGATCCAGCGCGCCCGGGACTGGCCGGGTCTCGAAGGCATGGACCTCGCCAAGATCGTCAGCCGCGAGATCCAGCAGGGCTGGGACGGTTCGGTCTGGACGCTGGGCGAGGGCTACGCCGAGGGCGAGGGCGAGAGCCGCCCGCACGTCGTCGCGATCGACTACGGCGCCAAGGACAACATCTTCCGCAACCTCGTGAAGGCGGGCGCGCGGGTCACCGTGGTCCCGGCGGAGACGAGCCTCGAGGCGATCCTCGCGCTCGAACCCGCCGGCGTGTTCCTGTCGAACGGTCCCGGCGACCCGGCCGCCACCGGCGTCTACGCGGTGCCCGTCATCCAGGCGCTGATCGAGCGCGACGTGCCGGTCTTCGGCATCTGCCTCGGCCACCAGATGCTCGGCCTGGCGGCCGGTGCGCAGACCAGCAAGATGCACCAGGGCCACCGCGGCGCCAACCACCCGGTCAAGCGCCACGCCGACGGCGTCGTCGAGATCACCTCGATGAACCACGGCTTCGCGGTCGACAACAAGACGCTCCCCGACACCGTCGAGGAAACCCACGTCTCGCTGTTCGACGGCTCGAACTGCGGCATCTCGATCAAGGGCAAGCGCGCCTTCGGCGTCCAGTACCACCCCGAGGCGAGCCCCGGCCCGCAGGACAGCTTCTACCTGTTCGACAAGTTCGTGGGGATGCTGGGTTGATCGTCGCACGGGTCGAAACTTCCGGAGCGGCTTTCGCGCCGCCTCCCGCACCGGCGATCATCGCCGGTGCGGCCCATGGAGCTTTCGACCCGGCCTCGCGGATTGCCTATGCATCCGGGCACCTGACAAACCGCAAAGGTGCCTGAACAATGACCGACCTCATCGACCACATGATCGCCTACTACGTCGCCGGCCCGGCCAGCGACCTCACGGTGGCGCCGCGCTTCTACCCGTATGGCGAGCTGCAGCTCATCTTCGAGGACAAGATTTCCGTCGCGGTGCGCAAGTTCGGCCCGAAAGTGCGCAAGCACGCGAAGGAGGCGGGCAAGGCCTTCATCGACCGGATGATCGAAACCGGCGCCTGGTCGACCAACGAGGGCGAGTACGGCGGTTCGATGCACCAGTTCCAGGCCGACCGCTTCCGCGAGGTGATCCGCGAGGAGCAGAAGGCCAACCCGATAATCGCACAAGCCAAAGCCGAAGGACCAGCGTATTGGGACAAGGCGTTCGGCGAACTGGTGGCGTAAGCCACCGGACGACTGACAAAGACACACAGGATACCCCAGGACAGCCCATGCCCAAGCGTACCGACATCTCCTCCATCCTCGTCATCGGCGCCGGCCCGATCATCATCGGCCAGGCCTGCGAATTCGACTATTCGGGGACCCAGGCGATCAAGGCGCTGAAGGAGGAAGGCTACCGCGTCGTCCTGGTCAATTCCAATCCGGCGACGATCATGACCGACCCGGACATGGCCGACGCGACGTATGTCGAGCCGATCACGCCCGAGATCGTCGCCCGCATCATCGAGAAGGAGCGCCCCGACGCGGTGCTCCCGACGATGGGCGGGCAGACGGCGCTGAACTGCGCGCTGGCGCTGTTCAACGACGGCACGCTGGAGAAGTACGGCGTGCAGATGATCGGTGCCGACGCCGATGCCATCGACAAGGCCGAGGACCGCCAGCGCTTCCGCGAGGCGATGGACAAGATCGGCCTGTCCTCGGCGCGCTCGGGCGTCGCCCATACGCTCGACGAGGCGTTCAAGGTGCTGGAGACTACCGGCCTGCCCTCGATCATCCGACCCAGCTTCACCATGGGCGGCACGGGCGGCGGCATCGCCTACAACAAGGCCGAATTCGAGGCGATCGTGCGCTCGGGCCTCGACGCCTCGCCCACCACCGAGGTCCTCATCGAGGAATCGCTGCTCGGCTGGAAAGAGTACGAGATGGAAGTCGTGCGCGATCGCCACGACAACTGCATCATCATCTGCTCGATCGAGAACGTCGACCCGATGGGCGTCCATACGGGCAATTCGATCACCGTCGCCCCGGCGCTGACGCTGACCGACAAGGAATACCAGATCATGCGTACCGCCTCGATCGAGGTGCTGCGCGAGATCGGCGTCGAGACCGGCGGTTCGAACGTCCAGTTCGCGGTGAACCCCAAGGACGGCCGCCTGATCGTCATCGAGATGAACCCGCGCGTCTCGCGCTCGTCGGCGCTGGCGTCCAAGGCCACCGGCTTCCCGATCGCGCGCGTCGCCGCCAAGCTGGCGGTGGGCTACACGCTCGACGAGATCATGAACGAGATCACCGGGGCCACCCCGGCGGCGTTCGAACCGACCATCGACTACGTCGTCACCAAGATCCCGCGCTTCGCCTTCGAGAAGTTCAAGGGCGCCAAGAACGACCTGACCACCGCGATGAAGTCGGTCGGCGAAGTCATGGCGATCGGCCGCAACTTCAAGGAATCGATGCAGAAGGCGCTGCGCGGTCTGGAGACCGGGCTCGACGGCTTCAATCGCGTCGTGGCGCTCGAAGGGGCAGGGCGCGACGTCATCACCGCGGCGCTCTCCAAGGCGACCCCGGAGCGCATCCTCAACGCGGCGCAGGCCTTCCGCGAAGGCTTCACCGTGGAGGAAATCCACGCGATCACCCACTACGACAGGTGGTTCCTGCGCCACATCGAGGAGATCATCGCCGAGGAAGCGAAGATCATGAAGGACGGCTTGCCGATCGACGCGGCCGGCCTGCGCCGCCTCAAGGCCATGGGCTTCTCCGACAAGCGCCTCGCCACCCTCGCGGTCCGTTCGGTCGGCGTCGCGGGCGGCCTGGGCGAAACCCAGGCCAAGCGCTCCGGCCTGCTGCACGACGCCCTGCGCGCCATGGCCGGCGCCACCAGCGAGAAGGAAGTGCGCCAGCTTCGCCGCAAGCTGGGCGTCGTCCCCGTGTTCAAGCGCATCGATAGCTGCGCCGCCGAGTTCGAGGCGATCACGCCCTACATGTACTCGACTTACGAGGCCCCGTTCTTCGGCGAGCCCGAGGACGAGGCAGCGCCTTCCGATCGCCGCAAGGTCGTGATCCTGGGCGGTGGTCCCAACCGCATCGGCCAGGGCATCGAGTTCGACTACTGCTGCGTCCACGCCTGCTTCGCGCTGTCCGAGGCCGGCTACGAGACGATCATGGTCAACTGCAATCCCGAGACCGTCTCGACCGACTACGACACTTCGGACCGTCTCTACTTCGAACCGCTGACCGCCGAGGACGTGCTGGAAATCCTGCGCGTCGAGCAGTCGAAGGGCGAACTCGTCGGCGTCATCGTCCAGTTCGGCGGGCAAACTCCGCTCAAGCTGGCGCAGGCGCTGGAAGACGAGGGCATCCCGATCCTGGGCACCTCGCCCGACGCGATCGACCTGGCCGAGGACCGCGAGCGGTTCTCCGCGCTGGTCGACAAGCTGGGCCTCAAGCAGCCCGCCAACGGCATCGCCCGCAGCCGCGACGAGGCGGTGAACGTCGCCAACCGAATCGGCTATCCGGTGCTGATGCGGCCCAGCTACGTGCTGGGCGGCCGCGCGATGGAGATCGTCGATAGCGAACAGCAGCTCGACGACTACATCACCACCGCCGTGCAGGTCTCGGGCGACAGTCCGGTGCTGATCGACCAGTATCTGCGCGACGCGATCGAGTGCGACGTCGACGCCCTGTGCGACGGCGAGCAGGTCGTCGTCGCCGGCGTCATGCAGCACATCGAGGAAGCGGGCATCCACTCGGGGGACAGCGCCTGCACCCTGCCGCCCTACAGCCTACCGCCCGAGATCATCGCCGAGATGGAACGCCAGGCGGAAGCTCTCGCGTTCGGCCTCAGCGTGCGCGGGCTGATGAACATCCAGTTCGCGGTGAAGGACGGCGAGGTGTACCTCATCGAGGTCAACCCGCGCGCCTCGCGCACGGTGCCCTTCGTCGCCAAGGCGCTCGGCCAGCCGGTCGCCAAGATCGCCAGCCGGGTCATGGCGGGCGAGATGCTGTCGACCTTCCCGCCGTTCAAGCGCGACCTGCCGTACATGGCGGTCAAGGAAGCGGTGTTCCCCTTCGCGCGCTTCCCGGGCGTCGATCCGGTGCTCAGCCCCGAGATGAAGTCCACCGGCGAAGTCATGGGGATCGATGCAGATTTCCCGACCGCCTTCGCCAAGGCGCAGCTCGGCGCCGGCATGAAGCTGCCGACCGAAGGCACCGTCTTCGTCTCGGTGAAGAACAGCGACAAGCCGATGATCCTGCCCGCGATCCGCACCCTGATCGATCAGGGCTTCCGGGTGATCGCAACGTCGGGCACGCAGAAGTACCTCGCCGAGGCCGGCCTGCCGGTCGAGCTGGTGAACAAGGTGGCCGAAGGGCGTCCGCACATCGTCGACAAGATCGTCGACGGCGAGATCGCGCTGATCTTCAACACCACCGAAGGCTGGCAGAGCCTCAAGGACTCGACCTCGATCCGCGCTTCGGCGCTCACGGGCAAGGTTTCGATCTTTACCACGGCCGCTGCCAGCGTCGCCGCGAGCGAGGCGATTGCGACGATTCGTGGCAGCCAACTTGAAGTGCGTTCGTTGCAAGACTACTATAGCTGAAATCGATCGTGCCTCCCCACATCGTTGCAGATCGGCCCTGACCCCAACGGCACATGCCGAGGGGGCGGGACAGGAGACTAGTCTCCTGCAGGTCGATCGGAGCGGGAGGCAGCAGAAGGAATAGAGTTGAAAATGGCAAGTATCGAAAAGCTGCCGATGCTCGCGGAAGGCTACGAGAGGCTGACCGCGGAACTCAAGGCGCTTCGCGAAGAGCGTCCGCTGATCGTGGACGCCATCGAGGAAGCGCGCGCTCACGGCGACCTTTCCGAAAATGCCGAGTATCACGCGGCCAAGGAACGCCAGGGCCAGGTCGAAGCGATGGTCGCCGACCTCGAAGACAAGATCACCCGCGCGCAGATCGTCGATCCGGCGACCCTGTCGAGCGACAAGATCATCTTCGGCGCCACCGTGACCCTGCTCGACGAAGATGACAAGCCGGTGAAGTACCAGATCGTCGGCCCTTACGAGGCGGACGCCAAGATCGGCCGCATCAGCTACAACTCGCCGCTGGGCAAGGCGCTGATCGGTCGCAAGAACGAGGAAGAAGTCGAAGTGACCGTCCCTTCGGGCGACAAGTTCTACTTCATCCAGAAGATCGAGTTCATCTGAACGCGCTCCGTTTTGGACGCGCTCCGTTCGGGCAACAAAAAAGGCCGGCATCGCTGCCGGCCTTTTTTGTTGCCATCACAGCAGTCGGGTCGAACCGCTGCCGGACTTGCGATCGTTCACTCGGCCGTCAGGTCGGGCTGGAGCAGGCGATGCAGATGGACGATGACGTACTTCATTTCCGCGTCGTCGACCGTGCGCTGTGCGCTGGACTTCCAGGCTTCCTGAGCGGAAGCGAAGTCGGGGTAGACGCCCACGAGGTCGAGATCCTTGAGATCGACGAATTCCAGGCTGCGCGGGTCCTTGACCCGGCCGCCCATGACGAGGTGAAGCTTCTGCATGGGAGAGGGCCGCTTTCCTGTAGGGGAGAAGCGGCCCCTATAATTTTTGCGAGGTTACGGAGCAAGGCCCGATCGCCCCTGACAGCCAGACTTTATCTGATGTTGCAAATCATTATCGCTGCAGACACTCAATGTCGCGATTTCGAGCGCTCTTTGATGTCGTGGGCGAGGTCGACGACTTTGGCGGAGCGTTCCGCGGCGACGTCCCCGAGGCGCAAGGCGGTATCGGCCGCCGCATCGCCGAGTCGGCTTGCCTTCTTCGCGGTGGCGCGACCCAGCGCACTCGCGGCGGCCACGGCGGCGAGACCGTACTTTTCAAGGTTCAGGACTGCCAGGTCGCCGACCTTCTCGGCCTTGTCGGCCAGCACCGAGGCCTGCTTGCGCGCACCGATGCCGACGTCGTGGGCTTTCTCACCGGCCTGCTTGCCGAGCACGACGCTGGCCGCACCCGCCACTTCGGCGAGGTCCACGGCCTTCGCCAGCAGCTTGCGGCTCGCACGGCGGGGGATCAGCGCACTGACCGCGACGCCGATGGCGATGCCGCCCGCGACGGTGACGACCGGGTGGCGCTTGACGAAGGCGATGACCTTGTCCGAAGGCCTCTGGTCCGCTGCCTTGGCGGGCAGGGCGACGACGTTGGTGCCTTTGGACCCGCCGCTCTTGGTATCGGTGGTCGTGGAGGGATCGGATTTGGTCACCGGACGGCTCCTTAGTTCGAGCCTGGATCGAAGGTTTGCGTGACCCAGGCGATGATGGGATTTCGTAGCAACCAAAGCACCAGCGCGGCCAAGGTTCCACCGATCGCGCCGGGGTGTTCCTCCACCACGGCGACCGCCTCGTCGAACACCAGCTTGGCCTGCTCGATCGCCTCGTCCGCGATCCGCCCGCCGATGCCACGTTCGGCGACGTCGGCCTTGAACGCCTGGTAATGCCCCTCGAATCGCGCCCGCGCGGCGTCGCGCGCGAGCCTGTCCGCCATGACTTGCGCGGCAAGTCTGCTCATCGCCCCCGGTCTCCCATCATTTGCCGTCGCCGCCGACCGTGTTGCCTGCAATCGCCGTCATGCGCTTCACCCGCGCCCTGGCGCCGAACGCGCAGAATGCCGCGAGTGCGAGCAATACCAGCGTAACCGCCGCCATCGCGCCCCAGGGGCCAAGGAGGGGCCCGAGCGCGATCACGGTGCCGACCACCAGGGCCATCGCCGCGAAGAACACCACGACCGCCGCCGCGACGAGCAGCAGCGCAATTGTCCTGGCCTCGGCACCGACATAGGCGGCGCGAGACTTCTGGAAGGCGAATTCGGCCTGCGCCAGTACCTTGGCCTCGTCGGCCAGCCGGCGCAGGTCCTGGGCCAGCGAAAGGTCGGCATGAACCTCGCCTCCATCGCCGGGCGAGGGGGCGAGGTCGGTCTGCGTTTCCTGCATTTCAGCCGTCACCTGCGGGCCAGCGGCCCTCACTTGCCCTTGAACAGGCGGGACAGCACGAAGCCCGTCGCCACCGCGAGGCCCACGGCAAGTCCCGGGCTCTTGCGGACGAATTCGCGGGCATCCTCGCCCAGGTCTTCCAGCGACTTCTCGTCGAGCTTGGCCGCTGCATCGCTCAACGACTTGGATGCCGTGCGGGCATAGTCGCCGTACTTGGCGCCGACCTTTTCGTCGATCAGGGCGGCGTTATCGTCGATCAGCTTGGAGACGCCGACGATCGCCTGGGTGGCCTTGGCCTTGCCCTCGACCGCATATTCGGCGGCCTTGACCTTGGCGTCCGCGGCGAAGGTTCCTGCCTTCTCCTTGGCTTCCTCGGACTTGACCTTGGCTTCGCTGGTCCATTCGCCCGTGGTCTGGGTGAACTTCTCCTTGTACTCGCCTGCCAGTGCCTGTGCGCCCGCCTTGGCCTCTTCCACGGCCTTGCTGAAGTGATTCTTGGCGCTTTCGGTGCCGTTTCCGGCGGCAACGGTGGGGTCGACCATGGTGGTATCCTTCCTTTTTCTGCCCTTGCGCGGGTTTGCCCCCGCATAGTCCATATGCGGACAGAGTAACACAACTTGAACCTTACCGCTGCAACGCAACTTGCCACGCGAAGTTCCCCTGCTAAGACCGCCGCAAACGGCGCGGCCGGCGCGCCGGCAGGAGGAGACCCGCCAAAATGACCGCGATCATCGACATCCACGCCCGCGAAATTCTGGACAGCCGTGGCAACCCGACCGTCGAAGTGGACGTGCTGCTCGAAGACGGCAGCTTCGGCCGTGCCGCAGTGCCCTCGGGCGCCTCGACGGGTGCGCACGAAGCCGTCGAGCTGCGCGATGGCGACAAGGGCCGCTACCTCGGCAAGGGCGTGCTCAAGGCGGTCGACGCCGTGAACGACGACATCGCCGAAGCGCTCGTCGGCCTCGATGCCGAAGACCAGCGCGACCTCGACCTCGCCATGATCGAGCTGGACGGCACCCCCAACAAGGCGCGCCTGGGCGCCAACGCGATCCTCGGCGTCAGCCTCGCCGCCGCCAAGGCCGCCGCCAATGCGCGCGGACTGCCGCTCTATTCCTACGTCGGCGGCGTATCGGCGCATGTCCTGCCGGTGCCGATGATGAACATCATCAACGGCGGCGAGCATGCCGACAACCCGATCGACTTCCAGGAATTCATGGTCATGCCGGTCGGCGCCGATTCGCTGGCCGAAGCGGTGCGCTGGGGTGCGGAGATCTTCCACACCCTCAAGAAGGGCCTGCACGACAAAGGCCTGGCGACTGCCGTGGGCGACGAGGGCGGCTTCGCGCCGAACCTTGCCAGCACCCGCGACGCGCTCGACTTCATCATGGCCTCGATCGAGAAGGCCGGGTTCAAGCCGGGCACCGACATCAAGCTCGCGCTCGACTGCGCCTCGACCGAGTTCTTCAAGAACGGCAAGTACGAGATCAGCGGCGAAGGCCTCAGCCTCTCGCCCGTCGCTTTTGCCGACTACCTCGCCGACCTCACCGAAGCCTACCCGATCATCTCGATCGAGGACGGCATGAGCGAGGACGACTTCGAGGGCTGGAAGGCGCTGACCGACAAGATCGGCCACAAGGTCCAGCTCGTGGGCGACGACCTGTTCGTCACCAACCCCAAGCGCCTGACCATGGGCATCGAGAAGGGCCTCGCCAACTCGCTGCTGGTCAAGGTCAACCAGATCGGCACGCTGACCGAGACGCTGGAAGCGGTCTCGATCGCCAACCGCGCCGGCTATACCGCGGTGATGTCGCACCGTTCGGGCGAGACCGAGGACGCGACGATCGCCGACCTCGCGGTCGCCACCAACTGCGGCCAGATCAAGACCGGCTCGCTCGCGCGGTCGGACCGGCTCGCCAAGTACAACCAGCTCATCCGCATCGAGGAGGAACTGGGCAAGGCCGCGCGCTATGCCGGCCTCGGCGCATTCGGCCGCCTCGGCGGCTGATCGCGACGGCAGAGGACAATGAACCGGGGGCGGCCCTGTCCGCCCCCGGATTGCCCCGCCTTGCGACCGGCATACGGCATGTCCCGTCGCGGGTGACCGGCGCCGGGGAAAGGCTCCGGCCACCCGCTCACCTCCGCATCGTTCCGGCAGGCCAATCCTCCCTTGGGGCGAAGAGGCTCGGCGGAGCCCGCCGTCGTCAGCGTGCGGCCGCGACGTGCCTGGGGCCATCGTCCAGGCGCACGACCGAACGGGATGCGGAGGCGAAGTATTCGAGCATGGCGGCATAGCCACGCGCGCTCAGCTTGACGTAGACCCGGCGCGCATCGCCCGGATCGGCCTCCCGCACCAGGAGGCCCTGTTTTTCCAGGATCGCAATCCAGCGCAGCGCCGTCGTCGAAGGGACGGCGGAGCCGATGCACGCGCTCGTCACCGAGACGCGGCGGCGTTCCTTGGCGGCGATGAACAAGTCCAGCAGGATGTCCCAGGCCGGTTCCCCGAACAGTTCCTCGGACCGGAAGATCTTCGTCCGCCGGCGCCGGTCCTCGTACGTCTGGCGGGCGAGTTCCACCCAGATGGGGTGGTCCTGGCTCGCCGTGGTCTTGCCGCCCTCCCGAACCTCGGCGCCGCCCGCAAGCGATTCGAGGATCGCCGAGGGGCTTTCCCCGATTTCCAGTTCGCGCGCCATCGCCAGAAGTTCGTTGGCAATGCCGATCAAGCGGATGGCCTTCGACCGATTTCGCATCAACTGGTCCGTGTTCTCCATCAAATAGGGTCACCAGTCGTAGGCCGCACGACTTCGACAGCGGAAGTCATCCGCGCGGCGATTATTTCCAATGTTGCGAGAAAGGTCGCGATCATCGGTGATATCCCGAATGAGTTCGCGCATCGCTTCGTCCGCCACGGATTGAACCATAAGCAGTCATCCGCATGGCAGTCTTGCGCAGGCTAATCCGTATCGGATGCTTCGCGTTGCAAATCGAACTGTCGGCACAGGGCTTCGATGGCGGCTTCGAGATGGGCGGTAGCGACGAGCGCTCCCAGGGTTTCCATGTCGAGCAGGCGCGCTTCGAGTTCCGCTACCAGCGATCGTGCAGTTACGTCCTTGTTCACCCGCGTGTTCTCCATCGGGTAAGGGAGTGACCCCGAACCCGGGCCCGGACCCCGGACCTTGGTTAGCGACCCCGCCATTTGGCATGGCGTTGAATATCGAAAGAGATATCTCCGTTTCAGAGCAAAATCGGAAACACCTGAAGTGCGACTACACGAAGGTGGACAATTGGAAACCGCGATTTCCGGGCTGTCCTACTTGTGAACATTTTGTAAGGGGCCGTTACGCGCGATTGAATTTCGGAAAGATGAACGAAGTCGACGAATTCGTTCATCTCGAATCATCGATTTAGGTGTTTTTACTTAATTTCAGAGAGAGCGGTCGGAGACCGTTTGAGAATGGGCGCTGCCCATACTGCTGCGCCGGGATGGGCGCCCCATGCGCAACGCCCACGGCAAAGCGACCCAGAGGCGTTCGATCCGCCCCTGGGTCGCCTTGTCCGCTTGCAACAACGATCGGCGAGGTCGCCTGTCAGGCGCCGATGTCAGGCGCCGATGTCAGGCGCCGAACTTTTCCTTCAGCGCGTGCAGGGCGATGGCCGCCTTGGCGGCTTCCCCGCCCTTGTCCTTGCGGGCCGGGTCGGCGCGTTCGAGCGCCTGTTCCTCGTTCTCGACGGTCAGGATGCCGTTGCCGATGGCGATGCCGTCCATCGTCAGTGCCATGATCCCGCGCGCCGATTCGCCCGCCACGATCTCGAAGTGGTAGGTCTCGCCGCGGATGACCACGCCGATGGCGATGTAGCCGTCGTAGTCTCCGGTCGCGTCGGCCAGCGAGATGGCTGCCGGTATCTCCAGCGCGCCGGGGACGGTTATCACCTCGGCCTTGTGCCCGGCCGCCTTGAGGGCCGCCTTGGCGCCCGCGATCAGCAGGTCGTTGAGGTGCTCGTAGAAGCGCGCTTCGACGATGAGGAAACGGGCCATGTCAGTTCGATCCTTCGCTACAGTCGACGATGGGACGTTCGCCGACGATATTGAGCCCATAGCCTTCCAGCGCGACAAGGGAATGGTGCGTGTTGGTCAGGAGCACCATGTCGTGGATTCCCAGCTCGGCGAGGATCTGCGCGCCGACGCCGTAGTCGCGCAGTTCCTCGAAATCCGGAGTGCCGCCGTTGCGAGCCAGCTGCTTGATTTCCATCACGCGCGACATGAGCTTGCTCATCGGCCGGTTGATGACGACGATGACGCCGGTGCCTTCCTGCGCAATCATGTTCATCGAGCGCTGGAGCAGGTCGCCGCGGTCGCCGGTGTCCTCGCCGAAGATGTCGGCGAAGAACGAGAGCGTGTGCATGCGCACCAGGGTGGGCTTGGAGGGATCGATGCGGCCCTTGACCAGCGCCACCGTCTCGTCCCCGGTCGCGCGGTTGAAGTAGGAGCGCGCCACCCATTCGCCGCCGTGGCGCGAGTGGAAGGCGATCTCGTTGCGCTTCTCGATCATGCGGTCGTGGCGGCGGCGATAGGCGATCAGGTCGCGGATCGTGCCGATCTTGAGGTCGTGCATGCGTGCGAAGCCGACGAGGTCGTCCATGCGCGCCATGGTGCCGTCGTCGCGCATGATCTCGCAGATCACGCCCGAGGGATTGAGCCCGGCGAGGCGCGAGATGTCCACCGCCGCCTCGGTGTGCCCGGCGCGCACGAGGACGCCGCCGTCGCGGGCGCGCAAGGGGAAGACGTGGCCGGGCGTGACGATGTCGTCGCGGGTCTTGGTGCCGTCGATGGCGACCGAGATGGTGCGCGCGCGGTCCCCGGCAGAGATCCCGGTGGTGACGCCCTCGCGCGCCTCGATGGAGACGGTGAACGCGGTTTCGTGGCGGGTGCCGTTGTTGCGGCTCATCAGGTTGAGGCCGAGTTCGTCGACGCGCTGGCTGGTGAGGGTGAGGCAGATCAGCCCGCGGCCGTGCGTCGCCATGAAGTTGACCGCCGCCGGCGTCGCCATCTGTGCCGGGATCACGAGGTCGCCCTCGTTCTCGCGGTCCTCGTCGTCGACGAGAATGAACATGCGCCCGTTGCGTGCCTCGTCGATGATCTCCTCGATCGGCACGAGCACTTCGCGGTCGTCGTTGGCGAAGAGGACCCGCTCCAGCTTGCCGAGGGTTTCGGCCGTGGGGTTCCAGTCCGGCTCGGTGCAGTCGCGCAGCGTATTGGCATGGAGGCCGGCGGCGCGGGCGAGGCCGGCCTTGCTCATGCCGCCGTCGGAAACGAGCTTGCGAACCTTGTCGATCACATCGGTAGCCATTGGAATGTCCAATCTCACATTTTGATGTGATGCGGATAAGGTTGGCTCACATTGAAATCAAGAGCCCTTGAACCGGGGCGGGCGTTTTTCGAGAAACGCGGCGACCGCTTCCTCGTGATCGGCCGTCGCATGGGCGGCCGCCTGCATGGCCGAGGCCATCTCCAGCAGCGTCGGCAGGTCGGCGCGGCGCCCTTCCCACAGCAGGCGCTTGGTCATGCGCACCGCCTGAGGCGGATTCGCGGCGATGCGCCGGGCCAGCTTGCGGGCCTCGCCGAGCAGTTCGGCATCGGGGACCACCCGGCTGACGAGGCCGCAGGCGAGGGCTTCGGCAGCGTCGATCGCATCGCCGGTGAGCGCCATTTCGGCGGCCTTCGACCAGCCGATCACGCGCGGCAGCAGCCAGGAGCCGCCGTCGCCGGCGATCAGGCCGAGCTTGACGAAGCTCTCGGCGAATTTCGCGCTCTCCCCGGCGATGCGCAAGTCGCACATGCAGGTGAGGTCGCAGCCGGCACCCATGGCGGCGCCGTTGACGGCGGCGATCACCGGCACTTCGAGCGCCGCGAAGGCGAGCGGCAGGCGCTGGATACCGCGCTGGTAGTTGCGCCGCGTCGCGGCCGGTGAGCCCGCGTTGAGATTGCCGCCGGGCTTCATCTGGTTGATGTTGCCGCCCGAAGAGAAGCCCTTGCCGGCGCCGGTGAGGATCGCGACGCGCGCGGCCGGGTCCGAATCGAGGCGGGCGAGCGTGGCGACCAGCGCCTCGACCATCTCGGGATCGGAGATCGGATTGCGCATTTCGGGGCGGTTGAGCGTAAGCACGACGATGCCCTCGTCGTCGATCTCGTAGAGTACCGCCTCGCTCATCGTCCCAACTCCGGGTCTTTCAGTGTCCACCGGCCCTTTGTTGAAACGATCCGGGCGCCGGTGTCGAGCGCGGAGGCGGAATTTCGTGTCATGGGGAGGGGCAGCCCGACGGGGCCGACGGGTCCTCCTTCCCCTCCACCACCCTTCGGACGGTTCGCCTCCCGGTCGCCGTGCGACAGGGAGGATCGGCGCGTTCGGGGCAATCCATTTTCCTACAGGCGCGGGCTCGGGTTAGGTTCCCGGGATGTCGTCTCCGCGCCCGAAACGCCCTGCCAGCGCCGGTTTTCGTCCAGCCGATACCCGGCGCCGGACCCAAGGTGACACTTGCCCTCTGGACAGTGTAAACCGTGTAAACTTGGCGTCAGCTTGCCGGCGGTCGTCAGGCGTCCTGCTTCCTGGCCGCGCTCATCATCCTGGTGATGTCGACCTGGCCGGTGGCGAGGCCGCCCATGAAGCCGCCGTCCACGGGCAGCACCACGCCGTTGACGACGCCGGCGAGGTCGGAATTTATCAGTACCAGCGGGCCGGCCTGCTCCTCGGCGGTGGTGTAGCGGCCGAGCGGTTCGGCGGCGGCGTCGACGACGTCCTTGCCCGAGGTGGCGTGGAAGGTCGCCATCATGGGGGTCTGGGTGGGCGAGGGGAGCGAACAGTTGATGCGGATGCCCTTCTTGATGAGCTGTGCCCCCATGAATTGGGTCCACACGATTACCGCTTCCTTGGAGAAGGCATAGCCCTCGGCGACCTGTTCGGCGTTCGCCTCGGCCCATTCGAGCCCGGCCTGGAAGCCTTGCGTGGCGAGAAGCTGCATGTGCACGGGAATGCGGCGGCTCCAGCCCAGGCCCCCGGTCGAGGCGATCGAGACGATCGCGCCCTTGTCGCCCATCAGCGGGACGACCTGCTCGGTCAGGTGGCGGGTGCCCAGGAAGTTGACCTTCATCGTATCCATCGCGGGGAAGCCGCCGCCGCCGGGAAGGCCCGCGCAGTTGAACAGCGCGTCGACCTTGCCGTCGCCTGCCTTTGCGACACCCGCTACCGCGGCTTCGATGGTTGCCGGATCGCGCAAGTCGATCTGCGTGAACGAGGCCATCGGCACGCTGCTCTCCCGGAAGTCGAAGCCGTGGACTTCGGCGCCGAGCGAGACCAGCAGCCTGGCGGTAGCCTCGCCCATGCCCGAGAAGCAGCCGCTGACGATGACGCGCTTGCCTTTGTAGCCGAGAACATCGCTCATAGTGTCGTCCTTCCTCTCGATCCCTGCATTCGTTGCGCGCTAGCTAGGCCGTCGGAGGCCCATGCAGCAACCGCCGCGCCGGGTCATCGCGGGCACGATGAGGCCGCGCTGCTCGCCACGCGCGAGCGGCCTTGATAAGGCGTGATCGTCCCGGATCGTATCGAACGGGGTTTCAATCGGCCAGGATCGCGCTGCGGGCGGACGCGATGCGGCGGGAAAGGGAACCGAAAGTGGCAGCTACAGCGACAGCGCAGGACCGGGCGATCGCGAAGGGCACCGGCGATCGGGGCGGGATCGCGGGGACATCGTGAACAGGGCCGATCCGCAAGTGCTCGAGGTGATGATGGGGCAGGTCGCGGCGGCACTGGGCGGCAGGGCCCGGCGGCCGGTGGTGATCGGGCTGTGCGGGTCGCAAGGCTCGGGCAAGACCACGCTGGCGGCGGCGGTGGTCGAAGCCTGCGGGCAGCGGGGACTGCGCTGTGCGACGCTGTCGCTCGACGATCTCTACCTGACCCGGGCCGAGCGGCAGGATCTCGCGCGGGAGGTGCACCCGCTTCTGGCGACGCGCGGGGTTCCGGGGACGCACGACGTGGCGCTGGGGCTCGCGGTGATCGCCGCGCTCGAACGCGGCGAGGCGAGTGGGCTGCCCCACTTCGACAAGGCCTGCGACGATCGCGCGCCGCGCGAGCGCTGGCCCCATGCGCCGGCGGGGTGCGAGGTGCTGCTGCTGGAAGGATGGTGCGTCGGCGCTGTCGCCGAGAGCGCCGCGGCGTTGGCGGAGCCGATCAATGCGCTCGAACGCGAGGAGGATGCGGACGGGACCTGGCGATCCCATGCCAACGCGGCGTTGGCGGGGGACTATGCGCGGCTCTTTGCGCGGCTCGACCGCCTGATACTGCTGGCCGCCCCCGATTTCTCGGTGGTGAGAGCCTGGCGGCTGCAGCAGGAGGACGAGCTTCGCGCGCGGGTCGGCCCGGGCGGGCAGGTTATGGACGCAGGCGCCATCGCCCGTTTCGTGAGCCACTACGAGAGGTTGACCCGTCACATCCTTGCCGAGATGCCAGGCCGTGCCGACCTCGTCGTGCACCTCGACCCGCGCCGCCGAGTTCGAGGCGATCATCTCTCGGCGCTGAGTGCCCCGTCGGCGCGGCGCCGCTCCGCATCGGCCCTGCGGCGCTTGCGCTTCTCCAACTGTTCGGCGGACGGCACGCGGTCGTCGATGAGATCGGCCAGCACGGCGCCCCGCTCGCCTGCCGGACGCGCCGGTCCGACGGTGGTGTCGCAGAAGGTCTGGCGCTCGATCTCGGCATTGAGCAGCGCGCCCAGCAGCACGCCGTAGGCCGAGAGGAACAGCCACATCAGGAACACTACGATGGCGGACAGCGAGCCGTACGTGGCGTTGTAGTCGGAGATGTAGGCGACGTAGAGCGAGAAGCCGAACGAGACTACCAGCCATAACAGCGTCGCCAGCAGCGAGCCCGGTGCCAGCCAGCGCCACTTGGCCGGGCGCCTGTCGGGCCCGTATCGCATGATGAGCGCGAAGCCGGCACTGCCCAGCGCGATGGCGAAGACCCAGGTCAGGACCTTGAACAGCGTTTCGGTCGCCCCGCCGAGGTAGAGGCTGGTCTGGGTCTGCAGCCAGGCGAAGACCCCGCCCGACAGGACGCCGGTCAGGGCCAGCAGGATCGCGGCCAGGGTGAGCCCGCCGGTGCGCAGCGTGGTGGCGACGATGCCGCGCGTCTCGCGCTCCTCGTTGATGATGTTGAGCGCGCTCATCATCCCGCCTGCGGCGCGCATGCCGCCGTAGACCGCGAAGAACAGCGCGATGACGAGCGCCAGTCCGGTCACGCCCGAATTGGTCGAGACGATGTTAATGAGCTGTTCCTCGAGCACGGTGGCGACGTCGGGCGGGACGACCTCGACGATGCTGTCCATCTGCTCGCGCACCATCGTCACGTCACCGACGAGGCCATAGACCATGACCGTGGCAGCAATGAGCGGGGTGAGGGCGAGGAAGACGTAGAACGCCAGGCCCGCCGAAAGCAGGCCGAGTTCGTGAAAGCCGATCATCACCCAGACGCGCTTGAGCACTCGCGCCCAGGCGGCGCGGGGCATCGTCCAGGGGCTGTCCGCATCCGACCCCGGCGTCGCCTTCGCCGGCACCGAGGCATTGGCCTGCCCCGAGGAAATTGTCGTTGCAGGTTCATCCGGGCCGACGTTTGGGTTATTCATCGCCGGCCCGTGTGAACGAGGGAACTTTCGCAGTTGCAATGCGATAGGCATTTTCAGGAGGGCCCGGGCATACCGGTCCGCTAAAGGGGTGATTCGTCGCGTTGCTCATGTCTAGGCTAATGGACCATAGGGCCGGTTGTTCCCTGAATCTGCGCAACGGATGCGCGTGCGGGGCAGTCGCATTCACGCTCGCCGTCGCGGCGATTTCGGTTAACGCTCCGGTCGCGGCGCAGGAAGCGAAGGACAAGTCGGCCGCGCAGGCGAGCCAAGATGCTGCGCCTCCCGCCGGGGCCGCGGGCGATGCCGCCGATCTCGAGGCGGGCAAGGTGCCGGTCCCGTCGCCACCGGCGGAGCCGCCGTTGCCGCAGGTCGATCCCATCATCCCGGACGCCGAGTTCAACGCCGCGGTTCCCGCGCTCGATACCTCCGACGACCCGGAGCTTGATAAACCCCTCGAATCGATCGACGCCTTCGAGAGCCGCCTCGCCCGGCAGCAGACCGGCGCCAAGCCCGATGCGGGCGCCAGCCAGACTAGAGGGAGCCAGACTGGAGGGGGCCAGACGGAACAGGTCCCGCCGCTCGGCGATCCCGCGCTTGCCGATGGCGACACCACCGAGGAAATCGGCGATGCCCCGGTGCGCGACGCCGAACTGACCACCCCCCTCCCGCCGCTCGACCAGTTCGAAGTGGCCCCGGTCCGGTTCGCGGACGATGCTCCTGACGACCGCAAGGATGTCGAAGTCCGGTACAATGTCGACCTCCAGGGCCTCGACCTCGCCGACAAGGAAACCGACACCGATCTCAAGGGCGAGTTCAACGGGTTGTCGGCGCTCAAGAAGGGCGACGGCAAGGCGGCCAATACGGCGATGGTTTCGGCACGGCTGACCGAGGACAGCCAGCTGATGGAAACGGTGCTGGCGTCCGAAGGCTGGTACAGCCCGATCGTGCGCACCCGCCTCGATCCCGGGCCCGATGCGGCCACCCCGTCGCTCAGCGCCGTGATCGCGGTGACCCCGGGCAAGCGCTACGTGTTCTCGGATATCGTCCTCAAGGCCGATCCGACCGTGCCGCCCAACCTGGTCGCGGACAATTTCGCGCTCAAGGTCGGTGAGCCGATCGTCGCCGAACGGGTGCAGGGGGCCGAGGCGCAAATCGCCGTCGCGCTGCCGGAGAACGGCTATCCCTTCGCCGAAGTGGGCCAGCGCGACATCCTGCTCGACCAGGATGCCGGCAACGGCGTCTACACGCTGCCGGTCACCGTCGGCCCGCGTGGCCGCTTCGGTTCGATCACCACCGACGGCGACCTCGCCTTCGACGCCGACCACATCCCGGTGCTCGCCCGCTTCAAGCGGGGCGAACTCTACGACAGCCGCAAGGTCGACGACTTGCGCAAGGCGCTCGTCGCCACCAACCTGTTCGCCACTGTCGCGGTTGAACCGCAGAAGACCGGCGAGGCGGCGGGCGACGGCACGGAATACGTGACGCTCCACGTCAAGCAGGATGCCGGCAAGCCGCGCACGATCGCGGGCTCGCTGGGCTACGCGGCGGGCGAGGGCATCACCACCCAGGCGACCTGGACCCACCGCAACATGTTCCCGCCCGAAGGCGCGCTGATCGCCCATGCCATCGCCGGCACCCGGCAGCAGGGTGCGGGCGTCACCTTCCGCCGCTCCAATGCCGGCAAGCGCGACCGCACCCTGGAGATCGTCGCCGAGGCGTTCCACAACGACTACGATGCCTACAGCGCCTACACCGGCCGCCTGGCCGCGCGTATCGCCCGCGATTCCACACCGATCTGGCAGAAGCGGTACACCTATGCCTTCGGCGTCGAGCTTCTGGGCACCGCCGAGACGGACTACGATGCCGACACCGGCGGCCGCAAGCGCAACACCTACTACGTCGCGGGCGTCAACGGCCAGGTCGGCTTCGACACCTCGGACGACCTGCTCAACCCCACCAAGGGCTATCGCGTGACTGCGCTGATCCAGCCCGAGGCGACGGTGCGCAACGGCTTCGATCCCTACGTGCGTGCCCGCATCGACGCGTCCACCTACTACCCCATCAGCGACAGCTTCGTGCTGGCCGCCCGTGTGCGCTTCGGCACGATCCAGGGCGCCGGGCTGTTCGACATCGCCCCGTCACGGCGCCTCTATGCGGGCGGCGGTGGCTCGGTGCGCGGCTATGCCTACCAGGCGCTGGGCGAACAGGCGCCCGACAAGAACCCGGTGGGCGGGCGAAGCCTCAACGAAGGCTCGTTCGAGGCACGCTACCGCTTCGGCAACTACGGCGTGGTCGCCTTCGTGGATGCGGGGCAGGCCTATCGCGAGACGACGCCGCAGTTCAACGACTTGCGCTACGGCGTCGGCATCGGCGGGCGCTTCTACACCAATTTCGGACCGATGCGCCTCGACATCGCTACGCCGATCGGCCGCAAACCCGGTGAATCGCGCTTCAATCTCTACGTTTCCATCGGGCAGGCCTTCTGATGGCCGGGGAAGACAACATTCAGGGCTCCGAACCGCAGGCGGACATCGTCCAGACCGAAGTCGAAACCGTCCCAGCCGGTCGCTCGCGCTGGCACAAGGTACGGGTGCGCGCGCTCAAGACGATCGCCTTCGCGGTGCTCGGAGTGGTCGCTTTCGTGGTCGCGGTGGTGCTGGGCATCAATACACAGCCGGGCCGCCGTTTCGTCGCCGACCAGATCGCCGGGCTCGAGTTCGAGAACGGGATGCGCATCTCGGTCGCGCGCATAGACGGCTCGCTCTACGGCAAGATGATCCTGCGCGGCCTGTCCGTGAAGGACTTGCGCGGCGAATTCCTCTATTCGCCCGAGATCCAGGTGGACTGGCGCCCCTTCGCCTATCTCGAGAACCACGTCGACGTGCGCAGCGCCACCGCGCAGCGCGTCGTCCTGCGCCGCTCGCCGCAGTTCCGTGCCACTCCGCCGAGCGACGCGCCGCTGCTGCCCGACCTCGACATCGACATCGGCACCCTGCGCATCGACCGCTTCGTCGCCGAGCCGCCCGTGTCGGGCCAACGCCGCATCATGACCGTCTCCGGCCGCGCGCACATCGCCGACGGCCGCGCCCAGGTCGAGGCCAAGGGCGGGACGATCGCGATCCCGGGCGAGAACAAGGGTAGGGGCGGCGGTGACCGTTTCACCGTGCACCTCGACGCCGTGCCCGAGCGCAATCGCCTCGACCTCGACCTCGACATGGATGCGCCCAAGGGCGGCCTTATCGCCACCCTGGGCGGTTTCGCCGAGCCGATCACTCTCAAGCTCGCCGGCAAGGGCGACTGGGCAGCGTGGAACGGCAATCTCGCCGCAAACCTGGGTGATGGCGACCTTGCCCGCCTTGCCCTGACAGCCCGCAACGGCACTTTCGCGATCAAGGGCCCGACCCGCATCGCCCGCCTGTTCACCGGCCCGACCGCGAACCTGCTCGGCCCGGTCATGAACCTCGACGTCACCGCCGCGTTCCAGAAGCGCCGGGCCACCGTCTCGGGCATGATATCGAGCGACGCCTTCAATCTCACGCCCAGGGGCGTCGTGGATCTTTCGGCCAACACCTTCGAGGACCTCAAGCTCGCCTTCGTGCTGCTCAAGCCCTCGGCCCTCGCGGAAAACCTGAGCGGGGCCGGGCTGCGCGCCGACCTGGCGCTCGACGGGGCCTTCGCGACCCCCAAGGTGAACTACCAGATCGTCGCCGACCGCGTCGTCATGAACGACATGGGGCTGGAAAACCTCACTGCCAGCGGCGCGGCCACGGTCGATTCCGACCACATCCTGATCCCGGTCGCCGCGCGCGTGCGCCGCGTCACCGGTCTCGATACCGTGGCGAGCGGGAGCCTTGCCAACGTCACGCTCAACGGCGACCTTGCAATCGAGGGGCCGCGCATCCTCTCGGACAACATGCGCCTGCGCTCCGACCGTATCGATGCCGGGCTGATTCTCGTCGCCGACATGAGCAAGGGTCTCTACACCGGCGCGATCGACGGCAAGATCGACAACTACCGCGTCGACAGCGTCGGCATCTTCAACATCCGCACTAACATGGACCTCAAGACCGAAGCCCAGGGCTTCGCGCTACAGGGAACCGTGCGAGCCCGCTCCACGCGACTGCTGAACGAGAGCCTGCAGACTTACCTAGGCGGTAATTTTTCGGCCTCGTCGAACGTGCGCTACGGCTCGGACGGCGTCGTGCGCTTCTCTGCCCTGCGCCTGACCGCACCGCTGCTGCGCGTCACGAGCGGGCAGGGGAGCTGGTCGCCGAACGGGCGCATCGCGCTCGCTGCGAACGGCACCTCGACGCAATACGGCGCGCTCGGCGTCAGGGTGACGGGAACCATCAGGAACCCAGATGCCCACGTCACGGCTGAAAAGCCCGGCCTGGGCATCGGCCTCGCGAAGCTCGACGCGCGCATCACTGGCGCGCCGGGCGGCTATCACCTCGATGCGAAGGCGGACACCGACTACGGGCCGCTCACCGCCGACGTGAACCTGGGCCTCGGCGCCGCCACCTCGGTGCAGATCAACAAGGCGAACCTCTCGGGCGTCGATTTCGCCGGGCGCATCGTCCAGACGAAGAGCGGGCCCTTCGCCGGCCAGCTCACCGCCAACGGCAACGGCATCGGCGGCATCGTGCGCCTCGAGGCGGAAGGCAAGTATCAGGCCGCCGACTTCAACCTGCGTGCGAAGAACGCGATTTTCCCGGGGCCCGCCAAGCTGTCCATCGGTTCGGCCATCGTCGACGGGCGCGCGGTACTCTACGACAAGCCCTACGTGGTCGCCGATGCGCAGATCGCCGGCACCAGCGTCGGCGCGCTCGACCTCGCGGCGGCGCGCGTGATCGTCGACTATCGCGACGGTCGCGGCACGGCCAAGGCGCTGATCGAAGGCGTCAGCGGCGTCCCGTTCCGCGTGGGCCTCAACGCCGACCTGCAACCCGAACTATGGCGCGTGGCGTTGCAGGGGAGGGTGCGCGGCCTCGACCTCAAGACCACCACGCCGGCGCGGATCGTACCCAGGGCCGGCGGCTACGAACTGCTTCCGACCAACATCGCCTTCGGCGGTGGCAGCGCCAAGGTCGCCGGCACTTATGGTGACGGGATCAAGCTCCAGAGCCGTCTCGAAGGCATCGACATGGCCCTCGTCAACGCCTTCGTCCCCGGCTACGGCATCGGCGGCAAGGCCAGCGGCAGCCTCGACTTCGAGCAGGCGAGCGCAACCGCCTTCCCCCGGGCCGACGCGCGCCTGACGCTGAGCAACTTCACCCGAACCAGCTCCAGCACGGTCAGCCAGCCCGTCGACATCAATTTCGTCGGCAAGCTGCTCAGCGATGGCGGCGAGGCGCGCGCGGTGTTCCGCCGCCGCGGCACCGTCATCGGTCGCATGGCCGCCAGCCTACGCCCGCTGCCGCCCGGGGACGGTTCGTGGAGCACGCGCCTGATGCAGGCGCAGCTGGGCGGCGGCATCCGCTACAACGGCCCGGCCGACACGCTGTTCTCCTTCGCGGGTCTGCCCGGGCAGACGCTGTCCGGCCCGATCGGCCTCGCCGCCGACTTCTCGTGCCACCTCTCGGAACCGTGCATCAACGGCATCGTCCAAGGTCGAGACATGGTCTACGAGAACCAGGCCTACGGCACCCGGCTCAGTTCGATGGCGCTTTCGGGCAAGTTCACCGGCAGCACGCTGGAGCTGACTTCGCTCACCGCGAAGGCCGGCGACGGCACCGTCAGCGCGAGCGGCAACGTCAGCCTCGCCGCGGACGCGGGCTATCCGATGGACGTGACCGTCAAGCTCGACCGGGCGCGCCTGGCCCGCAGCGATGCGCTTTCGGCGACGGCCACGGGCACCGTGCGCCTCACCAAGGCGGCGGGCGAGGTGGCGCTGCTCTCGGGCGACATCCGCCTTCCCGAGACCCGCTACCAGATCGTGCGCGAAGGCTCTGCGCAAGTGCCCCGCCTGACCGGGGTGCGCTTCAAGCCGCCCGTCGGCCCCAAGCGCATAACCGGCGACGAGCCGGCGCCGAGCGCGACCAGCGCCTTCTCGCTGATTCGCCTGGACCTCAACCTGCGGGCCCCCGAAAAGCTCTACGTCTCGGGCATGGGCCTCGAGTCGGAGTGGAGCGCGCGCTTCAACGTGGGCGGCACCAGCGCCGCACCGACGATCACCGGCCAGGTCCAGCTCGTGCGCGGCACGCTCGGCTTCGCCGGCCGCTCGTTCGAGCTGACCGAAGGGCTGATCTCGTTCAACGACGGCCAGGCGGCCTTCGACCCGACCGTGGCGATCACTGCCACCGACGACATCGAGGACGTCACCGTCAACGTGAACGTGACCGGCCGGGCGCAGAACCCGCAGATCGACTTCTCGTCCGATCCCAGCCTGCCCGACGACGAAGTGCTGTCGCGCATCCTGTTCGGTAGCTCGATCGCCAACCTCTCTGCGCTCCAGGCGGTGCAGCTGGCCTCCTCGCTCAACTCGCTGAACAGCACCGGCGGCGGGCTCAACCCGCTCGGCAAGCTGCGCTCGGCTGCGGGGATCGACCGGTTGCGCATCCTCGGTCCCGACGAGGCCAGCGGACGCGGCACTGCCGTTGCTGCAGGCCAGTACCTGACCGACGACATCTACGTCGAACTCATCACCGACGCGCGCGGCTTCACCGCCACGCAGCTTGAAGTGAGCGTCACCAAGTGGCTCTCGGTGCTGAGCCAGGCCGGGGGTTCGGGGGTCAACAGCCTCAACGTTCGCATCAAGAAGGACTACTGATGCGCAAGGGTCACGGGATCGTGTTGCCCGTGCTTGCGCTGGCGGCGCTGCTGGCCGCCTGCAAGCGCGAGCCGGACTTCGACGAGCGCTACGACGCCGCCAGCAAGTCGATCGTCGACAAGGCGAAGGCGATCGACGCGCAAGTCGCCGGCACCGGCGCGCCTCCGGCAGGTGCAGACGGCGAAAGCGATCCGGCGGAGCGCTGAAACGCCGGGTTTACTTCTCGCTGCTAGTCCCATCCGGACAAGATCTTCCCGGGGAACCTAAGTGCTGCACAATGACACCGGCGATCGCCTGAACAAGCGCCGCACGGTGCTTCTCCAGGCCCGCTGCCGCAAGTCGAGGTGGCATGTGGTCCCGGTCGAGCTGGGCGACATCTCGCAAGGTGGCTGCAGCATCGTCGGCAGCGCGGAGAGCTTCGTTCCGGGCGAACAGTTGCAGTTGCGAATCGCCAGTCTCAGGCCGATCGATGCGCACGTCCGCTGGCTGCAAGGGGACCGCGTGGGCGTCGAGTTCCGCGTCGCACTCAAGGGGCGCGTAATCGAGGAACTGGCGGAGCTTTACGGGATCACCATTGCGACGGCGTAGACGCGCCGGGCCGCATGCCAGCACCACAACCCTTGGCATCATAAATGCGAGGTCACCGTGTGTCATCCGGCATGGTGAGCCGCACGGACCAAGACCAGCCAGGCTCGGCAATGTCAGAAGAGGGGGGTGGTGGACGCACTTGGGCTCGAACCAAGGACCCGCTGATTAAGAGTCAGCTGCTCTACCAACTGAGCTATGCGTCCCCACGAAGGGTTCCCGGTAATCCCCTTGGTGAAGGGCGGGATGAGAGTGGTATGGTGGACGCACTTGGGCTCGAACCAAGGACCCGCTGATTAAGAGTCAGCTGCTCTACCAACTGAGCTATGCGTCCACACTACCAGCCTCGAAGGGCCTTTCGACCCACCGCTCGGCGGCGGAGAGGCCCCTATAAAGGCTGTTTCGCGGATGGGAAGAGGGAATTTGAAAAAGTTTTACCCGAGCGAACCCCTGCCCTGATTCCAGCGGTTTACCGCCATGATCGTACCCAGGCAGATCATGTTGGTCAGCATCGACGTGCCGCCGTGGCTCATGAACGGCAGCGGGATGCCCACCACCGGGGCGAGGCCCATGACCATCATCAGATTGATCATGACGTAGAAGAACATCGTCGCGGTCATCCCGGCTGCGAGGAGGCAGGAGAAGCGGTCGGGTGCGCGGCGGGCGACGCCCATGCCCCAGCCCAGCACGATCGCGAAGACGGCCAGCACGAACAGTCCGCCGACCAGCCCCCACTCCTCCGCCATCGTCGCGAAGACGAAGTCGGTGTGGGGTTCGGGAAGGTATTGCAGGTGGCTCTGGGTGCCGTTGCCGAAGCCCTTGCCGAAAATCCCTCCAGAGCCGATCGCGATTTTCGACTGGGTGATGTGGTAGCCAGTGCCCAGGGGGTCGCTCTCGGGATCGAGGAAGACCAGCACGCGGTTGCGCTGGTAGTCGTGCAAAAGGGTGAAGAAGGCGACCGGGGCGACCACCATCAGCGCGCCGCCTGCGCTCATGAACCACCACAGCGGCAGGCCGGCGAGGAACATCGTCACCGCGCCGCCGAAGCAGATCGCCAGCGCGGTCCCGAGGTCGGGCTGGGTCATGACGAACAGGGCCGGGAGGCCGATGAGGACGCCAGCGGGCACGAGGCCGCGCCAGCTGGCGGTCATGGCGTGGGGCAGTGTCTCGTAGAATCGGGCGAGGACGAGGACGATCGCCGGTTTCATCAGCTCCGAGGGCTGCAGCGACATGAAGCCGAGGTTCAGCCAGCGCTGGCTGCCGCCCCCGACGGCGCCGATCAGCTCGACCAGCACCAGCAGCAAAAGGATGCCGCCGAAGACCGGGTAGGCGGCCATGCGGAACAGATTGCGGTTCGTGTGCGAAATGATGATCGCCATGACCAGGAACACACAGAAGCGCACCACATGGCTCAAGGCGTAAGGTTGCAGGCCGCCTCCGGCCGCCGAATAGAGCACGGCCGCGCCCAACGACACCAGGGCGCACAGCGGAATGAGCATCTGCCAGGGCTGGCGCGAGATCGCTTCGGGAACGATCGAGCGGCTCATGGCGTGGTTCCTCCGGGCGGTTTGGTGAGACCGGTGCCCGGCGCGGGAACCGGCGATGCGCCGGCGGCGGGCGCTGCCGCGGCGTCCGGCTCGGGCGCGGGCGACTGCGCGTCGCTGACGATCGGCTGGCGTGGTTCTGGCACGGTTTCAGCCTGCCGCACTTGCTCGGGCGTAACCGCAGGCGCGCCGACGCCGTACTGCGCCGAGTAGGCGCGGTATCTCGCGTCGAGGCGCTCCTTGGGAGTCCCGCCCCATTTCTTTTCCAGTTCGAGCAGGATGTCCATGCCCTTCTGCTTGTCGAAGATGTAGGTCATGACGTCCCGCGCGATCGGGTAGGCCGATCCCGACCCGCCGCCGTGCTCGCACACTACGGCGCAGGCGTAGCGCGGCTTTTCGACCGGCGCGAAGCAGATGAAGTGGCCGTGGTCGCGGTGCTTCCACAGGCCGCCCTTGCCGTTGCCGATGTGGAGGCCGACGACCTGGGCGGTGCCCGTCTTGCCGGCGAGCTTGATGTCGGGAAACGGCAGGGCGGCATGGCGCGCCGAGCCGGGACCGTTCGCCACGTCGGACATTGCCTGATGGATGTAGGCCAGATGTTCCGGGGGGATGCCGAGCGAGGCCGTGGGTGCGTTCTCCTGGCCATGGATCATGCGCGGCATGATGATCTTCCCGCTCGCCAGGCGCGAGGCCTGGACGGCCTGCTGCAACGGATTCACGAGGAAATAGCCCTGTCCGATGGTGGCGTTGACCGTATCGAAGGTCTGCCATTCCTTGCCGTACTTCTTCAGCTTCCACGCAGGGTTGGGCACCGTCCCGTAGGACTGGCCGACGACGGGCAGCGGAAATTCATGGCCCAGGCCCAGGCGCCCGGCCATCGCCGCGATCGGGTCCATGCCGATGCGCTGGGCGAAGTGGTAGAAGTAGACGTCGCAGCTCTGGTAGATGCCTTTGGCCATGTTGACCTGGCCATGGCCACGGTGGTTCCAGCAGTGGAACACCCGGTTGCCCACGCGCAGGCCGCCGCCGCAGAATACCGATTCGTTCGGGTCGAGGCCGGCTTCCATGAACGACAGCGCGACCATCGGCTTGACGGTCGAACCGGGCGGATAAAGCCCGCGCAAGACCTTGTTGCGCAAGGGAACATGGTCGTCGTCGGACAGCATTTTCCATTCCAGGCGGCCGATCCCGTCGGAGAAGCTGTTGGGATCGTAGCTCGGCATCGAGGCCATCGCCAGCAGGTCGCCAGTGTTGCAGTCCATCACCACGACGGCGGCCGATTCGGGACCGATGCGGCGCGCGGCGTAGTCCTGGATGCCGGCGTCGATGGTCAGCTTGATGGTTTCGCCGGGCACGTCCTCGCGCGTGTCGAGGTTGCGTACGATGCGGCCCGAAGCGGTTACTTCCACGCGGCGGGCACCGGGCTTTCCGCGCAGTTCCTTCTCGAAGATCTTCTCCAGCGCGTCCTTGCCGACCTTGTAGCCGGGCGTGATGAGGACGGGATCGTGGTCCTTCTCGTACTCCTCGGCCGAGGCGGCGCCGACGTAGCCGATGAGGTGGCCCACCGCCGGTCCGGTCGGATAGAAGCGCGAGAAGCCGCGCTGGGTGACGACGCCCGGCATGTCGGGCAGGCGCACGCTGACGGCGGAGAAGCGCTCGAGGTCGAGGCCCGAGGCGACTTCGACCGGCGCAAAGCCGTGGGACTTGTCGATCTTGTCCTGCAGGTCCTGGAGGTCGATCGGCGAAAGCGAGAGCAGCTTGCCCAGTTCGGCGATGGTGCTCTGGGCGTCCCTCATCTGCTCGGGAATGACGTCGACGCGGAAATCGGCACGGTTCGAGGCGAGGGGGGTGCCGTTGCGGTCGAGCAGCCAGCCGCGGCGTGGCGGGATCAGCGAGAGGTTGACGCGGTTGCTCTCTGCCTCGAGCTTGTACTTCTCGTTCTCGAAGACCGAGAGATAGGTCATGCGCGTGGCCAGCAGCAGGCCGATACCACCCTGGATGCCGCCCAGCACCACGGTGCGCCGGTCGAAGCTGTTGCGCAGGGTTCCGTTGGTGACGTGCGGCTGGCGCAGCAGGCGCCGGAAATCGATCTTCATCGCAGGACCACGAAGGGGGTCAGGCGGAGGCGGTCGATCAGGGCCACGAAGCGGCCGACGAGGGGATAGGAAAACACCGAAATCACGATCTGCGGACCAACGACGCGTAAGGGGGCTGCGGCTCCGGCGATATTCGATATGCCGAGGCACAACGCGATATAGGCGATGATGAGCCCGATCGCCACCAGCCACTCGGTAACGAAGTTGCGCCAGGGCAGCCGCGCCTCGATCACCTCGAGGACGATGGCGGCAATCGACCAGAGCAGTACGGCGGTCCCGAACGGCTGGCCGGAGAACAGGTCGTCAAAGATGCCGAGCGGCAGGCCGGCCCAGATCGGCAGCAAACCGGGACGAAGTTGGCGCCACGCGAGGAACACCAGGAACCCGAGCGGGGGCAGCACCGGCGCCGAAGCGATCAGCAGCCAGCCAGGGACGACCGATCCCAGCATGATCGTCAGCCAGGGCAGTGAGCGCGCCAGCAGTGGCGAGGGCTTGCGGTTGATCCTGGGCCTGGCCACGCTCTCCGTGCGGGATAGCAGCGGCACGCCTATTCGCTCCCGGGCTGGGGTTCGGCGGGCGGCGGCGGTGGCGGCGCCCATGACCTTTCGACGATCACGTAGTCGGTGTCCGAAGGATTGCTCAGCACGCGGGCGATGGCGCCGTCGCGCATCAGCTTGGTAACGACGGCCATCGGCGTGCCGGGCCGGTAGAGCCCGCCCGAGCCGGTGGTCACCAGCACGTCGCCCGGCCGCAGCGGGTTGAGACCGAGGTTGACGAGGCGGATGCGGATCGTGCCGTCGCCCTGGCCCTGTGCAAAGGCGGCGACGCCATCGCGGGCGCGGCGCACCGGGACAAGGCTCTCGGTATCGGTGACCAGCAGCACGCGCGAACTGGACGAGCCGACTTCGAGCACGCGTCCGACCAGGCCCATCGGCGAGCGGATCGGCATTCCCTTGGCGACGCCGCGGTCGGCACCGGCGCCGAGCGTGGCGAAACGGCGCGAGCTGCCGCCGGTTGAGGCGACCAGGCGTGCGAAGGCGACGGGCTGGGCGTCGTTGCCCTCGCGCAGGCCGAGGAGCTGCTTGAGGCGGCGGTTCTCGTCCCGGGTCGCCTGGGCCTCGACGAGGCGGACCTTGGCTTCGGCGAGTTCGCGTTCGAGTCGCGCGCGTTCGCGCCCGGTCTTGAAGAAGCCGGAGACCTCGGCGAGGAAGTCCTTTCCGGTTTCGCGTCCGCCTGCCGCGGCCTGGGCGGCAGGTTCGGTCACGTCGGCCGCGACACCGCGCAGGCCCGAGAACGCCCCGGGATTGACGATCGCGACGACCAGCAGGACAAGGCCCACCACCGCGCCGATGACGCCGGCGGTATAGCTGAAGAACGTCGTGTACTGCGCCCTGCGCGAAAAGCCGGAGCGCCGATTTGCTGGCGGTGCCATGCGCCATGCACTCCTGTCATCTTCGCGGCGTTACCGAGCAGGAAGGATTCGCCGCGTTCGTCATCGGGAAGGCAGCCGGTCCGCGAGGGACGGGCCGCCGATCCCGCAATCGGTCAGGCGGACATCAGGACGCCGCGATAGACCGGGTCCTCCATCGCGCGGCCGGTGCCCAGCGCCACGCAGGACAGCGGGTCCTCGGCGACGCAGACCGGAAGGCCGGTCTCCTCGCGCAAGTACTGGTCCAGGCCCTGGATCAGCGCGCCGCCGCCCGTGAGCACGATGCCCTGGTCGACGATGTCGGCTGCCAGTTCGGGGGCGGTGTTCTCCAGCGCGATGCGTACGCCTTCGATGATCTGTCCGATCGGTTCGGCCAGCGCCTCGGCGACATTGGCCTGGGTGATGGTGATTTCCTTGGGGACGCCGTTGACGAGGTCGCGACCCTTGATGTGGATCGTCTCGCCGATGCCGTCCGCCGGCATGATGGCGATGCCGTAGTCCTTCTTGATGCGCTCCGCCGTGGCGTCGCCGATCAGCAGGTTGTGGTGACGGCGGACGTAGGAGACGATCGATTCGTCCATCTTGTCGCCGCCCACGCGCACCGAGGTGGTGTAGGCCAGGCCGCGCAGCGACAGCACCGCGACTTCCGTGGTGCCGCCGCCGATGTCGACCACCATCGAGCCGACCGGCTCGGTGACGGGCATGTCGGCGCCGATCGCCGCAGCCATCGGCTCGAGGATCAGGTAGACCTGGCTGGCGCCGGCGTTGCTGGCAGCGTCGCGAATGGCGCGGCGTTCGACCGAGGTGGAGCCCGACGGAACGCAGATCACGATCTCGGGGTAGCGAAACAGGTTCTTCTTGCCGTGCACCTTGCGGATGAAGTGCTTGATCATCTCTTCCGCGATCTCGATGTCGGCGATCACGCCGTCACGCAGGGGGCGGATCGCCTCGATGTTGTCCGGGGTCTTGCCCATCATCATCTTGGCGTCGTCGCCGACGGCCTTGACCTTCTTCACGCCGTTCAACGTCTCGATAGCGACGACCGAGGGTTCGTTGAGCACGATTCCGCGGTCTTGTACGTAGACGAGGGTATTGGCGGTACCCAGGTCGATCGCCATGTTCTGGGAGCCGAGTTTGAAGAATCGCGAGAAGACGCCGGCCATCTAAAATCCGTTTCTTTCCAATCGCTTGCCGAATGGGCTTCGGAACCGGCGACAGGGGTTTTTTGGAGGGAGGGCACCCCTTAGCCCATCGATTCGGGAAAGGCCAAAATTTTGTGTCTTTTTCCGGGGGGAAACGCGTGGGGCCCGTCTCGAATTCGCTGCGCTTCGTCGCTACTTGTTTCAAAGAGGTAAGCCGGGATGGTGATGCGTCCTCCCGCACTTGATCCGGGCCCGCACTTGATCCGGGACCGTGTGCGGGGTCGCCCCCACTTCGCGGCGAGGCGGCGTCCTGCCGGCAGATCGCGCGACCCCGCGCAAGGTCCCGGAGCAGGTCCGGAACGACGAAACGAGGAAATTGATGCCCACGATCCGCCGCCTGCCCGAACACCTCGTCAACCGGATCGCCGCCGGCGAAGTGGTCGAGCGGCCGGCCTCCGCGCTCAAGGAACTCGTTGAAAACGCGATCGATGCCGGTTCGACGCAGATCACGGTGCGCCTCGCCTCAGGCGGGCTCGACATGATCGAAGTCACCGACGACGGCTGCGGCATGCGGCCCGAAGAGATCGCCCTCGCGCTCGAACGCCACGCCACCTCCAAGCTGCCCGACGAGGCGATCGAACTGGTCGCGACGCTGGGCTTCCGGGGAGAGGCACTTCCCTCGATCGGATCGGTGGCGCGCCTGACGATCGAAAGCCGGCCGCACGATGCCGCGGAAGGCTGGAAGAGGGTCGTCGACCACGGTGCCGTCGCCACCGACGGGCCCGCCGCGCTGCCGCCCGGCACCCGCATCCGCGTCGAGGACCTCTTCGGCAAAGTCCCGGTGCGGCGCAAGTTCCTGCGCTCGGCCCGTTCCGAATATGCCGCCTGCCTCGACGTCGTGCGCCGCCTGGCGATGGCGCGCCCGGATATCGGCTTCGTCATGGAGCACGACGGGCGCCGCGTGCTGGCCGTCCAGCCGCGCGAGGAACTGGCGGCGCGCGTGGCCCGCCTCGTCGCGCGCGAACTGGCCGAGGAGGGCGTCCTGATCGAGGCGGAGCGCGGTGCCTCGCGGCTCACCGGCGTCGCCGGCCTGCCGACCTACAACCGGGGCGTGGCCGACCACCAGTACCTCTTCGTCAACGGCCGGCCGGTGAAGGACCGGCTGCTGGTGGGTGCGGTGCGCGGCGCCTATTCCGACATGCTGGCGCGGGATCGCCACGCGGTGCTGGCGCTGTTCCTCGAAATCCCGCCGGAGGACGTGGACGTCAACGTCCACCCGGCCAAGACCGAAGTGCGCTTCCGCGATCCGGCCTTCATCCGCGGCTTCCTCGTCGGGGCGCTGCGTCATGCGCTGGAAGGTGCGGGACAGAGGAGCGCGCAGCCCGCGGCCGCCGCAGCGATGAACATGTGGCGGATCGAGCCCGTGGCACCGGCCACGCCGCCGGCCCCGTCGCTCGGCTCGCTGTTCGCCCGCGAATACGGAGGCTCACCGTCCGGCTACCAGCCGTCGCGCCTCTCGGAGACCGGCGCGGCCTGGCGCGCCTACGAGGCGGACGTCATGGCCCAGCCCTCGGCTCGCGCCGAACCGGCCGCCGAGGCCAGCGAGGAGGACTTGCGCCATCCGCTCGGCGTTGCGCGCGGGCAGGTGGCGGGGACCTACATCGTCGCCGAGGCCGAGGACGGCCTCGTCATCGTCGACCAGCATGCCGCGCACGAGCGGCTCGTGCTGGAACGGCTCAAGGCGGCCGGCGCCGAGGAGGCGATGAACCGCTCGCAGGCGCTGCTGCTACCCGAAGTGGTGGAACTGGATGAGACCGCGTGCGACGCTCTGGAGGACAAGATAGCCGACCTCGCCCGCCACGGCCTCGTGCTCGAACGCTTCGGGCCGGCCGCGATGCTGGTTCGCGCGGTGCCCTCCGTGCTGTCGAAAAGCGACGTCGGCGCGCTCGTCCGAGACGTTGCCGACGATCTGGCCCGTAATGGCGACGCGCTGCTGCTGGGCGAAAAGCTCGACCTCGTATTGGCGACGATGGCCTGCCACGGCTCGGTCCGCGCCGGCCGTTCGCTCTCGGTGGCCGAGATGAACGCGCTGCTGCGCGAAATGGAACGCACCCCGCGCTCGGGCCAATGCAACCATGGCCGCCCGACCTGGGTGAAACTGGCGCACGGCGACATCGAGAAGCTGTTCGGGCGAAAGTGAAGCGACGCCCGATGGTCGCTATCGCCCCACAGCGGCCGATATCGATCCTCCCTGTCGCGAAGCGATGGGCAGGGGGAAAGAGAGGATCGGAGCCGCCCGGTTCCACCCCCTACCGGCTGTCTAAACACTCACACCACCTGCATTGCAGCCTCCTTCTGCGGACTGCGTTGTGCTCGTGATGGACACCGGAAACCAAGCATCCGCGTTTGCAAGCTCAACCGTCAGCTTGGTTGATCCTGCCCATCGGGACATGGAAGAAATTGTGCGGGCGAAAATGATGCGAAAGACAATCCTGGCACTGGCGACCATCGCTCTGCTTGCAGGCTGCGGCGACGGCAATTCGGCGGACACGCCGGCCGAGGCTGCGCACGACGTGGCGATGGTCGAGAAAATGAGCCGCGAGCCGTTCAAGCCGATCCTGCCAGGCGGCATCACCGGCATGGACATCGAGCGCTATGGTCTCGACAAGCAAGGCTGCTCGTTCCGTCGGGGCGCCGCCACCGACCCGCTGTTCATCGCCGGCAAGGACGAAGGGTTCATGCGCGTGGGCGCCGACCTCAAGCGCTTCGCCGCCAAGGACGTGAGCGCCGATCTGCCCGGCGGCGCGCGCACCACTTACGTCGGCTTGTCGAGTTGGGTCGACCTCGTGCGCCTGCCCGACGAAGGCAGCGGCAGCGACGCCCTCAACTGGCCGGCCCGCCTGATCGTCCATGATTCGCAGGAACGCGTGGCTTACCGGGCCGACGGCACGATGACCTGCCGCGAATGAGCTGCAGGCGATTGACGCAGTTGTGAAATTCCTCAAGGTGCGGCCGGGCATACGGGGGAATTTGCATGAAGAAGTGGACTTCGATCGCTGTTGCGGCGCTGATTTCGAGCGTGGCCATGCCGGTCGCAGCGGGTGCCGATGCCGGGGCGCAGCCCTCGGCGCAAGTCGCGCAACTGGTAAAATCGCTCAAGCCGCAGCAGGGCAAGTTCGCCATCGGCGAAGCTCATGCCACGCTGGACCTCGGCCAGACCTACGACTTCTACGACAAGGACGATGCGCGCAAGATCCTCGTCGACGTCTGGGGCAATCCGCCTGAAGCGGCCAAGAACGTGCTGGGCCTTGTCATGCCCGCCGGGGCCTCGCCGCTGTCCGACAGTTGGGGCGCGGTGGTGACCTACGAGGACACCGGCTTCGTGTCCGACGACGATGCGGCGGAGGTCGACTACGCCGCTCTGCTCAAGCAGATGCAGGAGGGCGAGGCGGAGCGCAACGAGCAGCGCAAGAAGCAGGGCTATCCCGAGATCCATCTCGCCGGCTGGGCGGAAACCCCCAGGTACGATGCGGCGACGCATTCGGTGGTCTGGGCGCAGGACCTCGCGTTTAGGGAAACCCCGGTGCATACGCTCAACTACGACGTGCGCACGCTCGGGCGCAAAGGCGTGCTGAGCATCAATTTCATCTCCGCGATGAGCCAGCTTCCCTCGATCCGGCAGGCGGCACAGGCGTTCACCACCCACGCCGCCTTCGACGCCGGATCGCGCTACACCGATTTCGACGCCTCGACCGACAAGGAAGCCGAGTTCGGCATCGGCGGGCTGATCGCTGCCGGCGTCGGCGTGGCGGCGGTCAAGAAACTGGGGCTGTTCGCGATCCTGCTCAAGTTCCTCAAGCCGATCCTGATCGCGGTGGTCGCGGGCTTTGCGGTGCTGCGCGGAAAGATCGCGGCGCTGTTCGGCCGAAAGCCCGCCCCGGAAGCGGAATGGGAGCAGTCCGAATCGGGAGAGTGACGGCGCAGGCGATGGCTCAGGCCATCGCGGCGAGCATCCACAGCGCCATGCCGACCATGAACAGGTTCTCGGTCAGCGAGACGAAGCCCAGCGGCACGTTGCCCGATCCGCCGACGCAGGCGCACTTCAACTCGCGCTTCTGCACGTAGACCGCGTAGAACACCGAGACCGCGCCGATCGTGCCGATCAACAGGCCCACCGGGATCGCCAGCCATGGCAGGACATGCGCCGCCATCAGCGCTCCGGTGGTCCATTCGAGGAACGGATAGGCATAGGCGTAGGGAACCCAGCGTTTCGCCAGCAGGTCGTAGCCCAGGAACATCGTCGAGAACTGTTCGACGTCCTGCAGCTTGAGCATGGCGAGCAGCATCATCGACATCGCCACGAACCACTCCGCCGCGCGGGGCGTCAAGGGCGTGCCGAACGCTGCCCAGCTCGCCGCCAGCGCGAGGCCGGCGCCAGTGGCGAACACCGCGAGGACCGGGCGGTAGGTCCTGGCATTGGGATCGGCGATCTTGAGCCCGAAACGGGCGCGCAAGTCGGTGTAGCCGCCGATGCGTTCGCCCCCGATGAAGGTCTGCGGCGTGGTTGCGACGCCGTGCTCGGCCTTGAAGGCATCGACCTGTTCCCGGTTGGTCAGCCAGTGGTCCTCGACCGCGTAGCCCTGCCGTTCGAGCAGGTATTTCGACTTCACGCCCCAGGGGCAGACGTGCTTGTCGAAGACCATGCGGTGGAGCACGGCGGTTCTTTCGGGCGTATGGTGCTGGGTCATGATGGAGGTTATAACCTCCGTACCATGGTACGGAGTCAAGCGTGGCCCTGACGATTTCAGAATTGGCCCGGTCGGGCGGTGTGGGCGTCGAGACAGTGCGGTTCTACCAGCGCAAGGGACTGTTGCGCGATCCGCGTCCCGGCGGGGCCGGCGGCGGTCACCGTCACTATGGCGAGGAGGACGTGCGGCGGCTCGGCTTCATCCGCTCGGCCAAGGCGGCGGGGTTCATCCTCGACGAAATCGCCGAACTGCTGGGGCTGGACGCCAGCGACGACCGCGCGCGGGCGCGGCAGATGGCCGAGGCACGGCTGGAGCACCTCGACCGGGAGATCGCGCAACTGGAACGGGCACGCGGTGCGCTCAGGCGCCTGGCGGCGGAGTGCGCCGGGGGTAGGGCAGGGCCATGCCCGATCATCGCGGCATTCGAGGAAGACCGGGCCTGCGCGAGGACGGCGTCGTCCCGGGGTTGACCCCGGGACCATGACAGATGCGGTCTGGTTCGCGTACAGACGTAACTTCGCAGTGCCTCATGGCGAGCTATCGCTTCGGCAGTACCTCGCGGCCCCGGATCAGGTCCGGGACGCTGCAAAGCTCACACGTTGAACTTGAAGTGCATCACGTCGCCGTCGTGCACGACGTATTCCTTGCCTTCCTGGCGCAGCTTGCCCGCTTCCTTGGCACCGGCCTCGCCGTTCAGCGACACGAAGTCGTCGTAGGCGATAGTCTCGGCGCGGATGAAGCCGCGCTGCATGTCGGAGTGGATGGTGCCGGCGGCGTCGGGGGCCTTGGCGCCCTTGTGGACGGTCCAGGCGCGCGCTTCCTTGGGGCCGACGGTGAAGAAGGTCAGCAATTCGAGCAATGCATAGCCGGCGCGGATGATGCGGGCGAGGCCGGCTTCGTGAAGCCCCATCTCCTCGAGGAAGACGAGACGGTCTTCCATCTCCATGCCGGTAAGCTCCGCCTCGATCGCGGCGGAGACGATGACGGCACTGGCGCCTTCGGCGGCGGCCTTCTCGAAGACGCGCTGGGAGAAGGCATTGCCTTCCGACGCCGCTTCCTCCTCGACGTTGCAGACGTAGAGTACCGGCTTGGCGGTCAGCAGCTGCGCCTGTGCGAAGACGCGCTCCTCGTCCTCGTCCTTGGGCCTGGTGAGGCGGGCGGGCTTGCCCTCGCGCAGCAGTTCGAGCGCTTGGCCGAGCACGGAGGCGATGATCTTGGCTTCCTTGTCGCCCTGCGTCGCCTTCTTCTGGGCGGCGGGAACGCGCTTTTCGAGGCTTTCGAGGTCGGAGAGCAGCAGTTCGGTCTCGACCGTCTCGGCATCGGCGATCGGGTCGATCTTGTTGTCGACGTGCTGAATGTCGTCGTTCTCGAAGCAGCGCAGGACGTGGATCACCGCGTCGACCTCGCGGATGTTGCCGAGGAACTGGTTCCCCAGGCCTTCACCCTTCGAGGCGCCGCGCACCAGGCCGGCGATGTCGACGAACGAAAGCTGCGTCGGGATGATCTTGGCCGAGCCGGCGATCGCGGCCAGCTTGTCGAGGCGCGGGTCGGGCACGCCGACCTGGCCGACGTTAGGCTCGATGGTGCAGAACGGATAGTTCGCCGCCTGCGCCGCCTGCGTCTCGGTCAGCGCATTGAACAAGGTCGACTTGCCGACATTGGGAAGGCCCACGATCCCGCAACGAAAACCCATCGAACACTCCGAAAACAAAAGATGCGGCCGAAAACGACCTTCGTGGCCGCGCCCATAGCGGCACTGCCGGGACTTGACCAGTTCGTCGGCCCAGTTCGTGGGCAAAGATGGGAGAGGTTGACGGAAATTTCAGGCCTTGCTCGGTAGGCTGACGGATATGAACCCCTCGATCCGCCTCGCCCTGCCGCTTGCGGCCCTCCTTGCGCTGGCCGGCTGCGGGAAGAGCCCGGAGCAATTGCTGGCCAGCGCGCGCGAGGCATTCGCTGCCGAGAACTACCAGCAGGCCCGGCTGGACCTGGCATCTGCGCTCAAGGACCGGCCCGAGGATCGGGAAATGCTGGCGCTGCTGGCCGAGACGCACTTGCGGCTGGGCGATCCGGATGCCGCCGAAGGAGCGCTGGAGCGGCTCGAGCGGGCCGGCGGGAAGGGGGCCGGGATCGCGCGGATGAAGGCGGAAGTTGCGCTGCTGCGGCAGGACCCGAAAGCGGCGTTGGCGTTGCTGGGCGACGACACCTCGCCCGATGGCTGGCGCCTGCGGGCCGAATGTCAGTTGGCGCTGGGAGACGACGAGGCCGCGCGGGCAGCGTTCGAGCAGGGCATGGCGACCGGAGGGGAGATTCGCATCGCCGCCTCTTACGGGCGTTACCTGCTGCAGGACGGCGACCTCGTGCGCGCCGCTTTCGTACTTGCGCGGCTGCAGGCCCTCGCTCCCCGGTCTTACGAAGCCTTGGTGATGGCGGGCGACCTTGCCGACGCGCAAGGGCGCGAGGATGCCGCCACGGCCGCCTACCGCAAGGCGGTGGATGCATTCCCCGACCGTGTGGCGCCGATGCTCGCCCTCGCCAACCAGTACGATGCGGCCGGCAAGGTCGACGAAGCGGCCGAACTGGTCGAACGGGCCGGCCGGATCGCCCCCGACGACCCCGAAGTCGACGAGCTGCGCTTCCAGTTCCTGTCCGAGAAGGGCGAATGGGAAAAGATCAGGCTGGCCCTACAGGGGCGCGAATCGAGCCTGGAGCCGGGTTCCGCGCTCAGCATGACCTATGGAGAGGCGCTGCTGCGCCTGAACCATCCCGAGCAGGCCCGGGTCATCTTCCGCCGCGCCGTGCTGGTGCTGCCGGGCAACCCCTATTCCCGCATGATGCTGGGCGAGGCGCAACTCGCTACGGGCGACGCGCAAGGGGCATGGGCGACGCTGGCACCACTGGCCGCCGGCACGCTCGCCCGGCCCGAAGTGCTGGAGCGCGCGGCACAGGCGGCGCGGGCGCTCGGTGCCCCCGAGGCACTGGACCTGCAGGCGCGGCTCGACCCGGCAAGGATCAAGGCGACGATGGCGCTGGTCGATCGCGGCGAGGCGGCGCTGGCCGGTCAGGACTGGAAAGCGGCTTCGGCGGTCTATCAGGAACTGCTGGGTCGGGGCCAGGACCCCGAAGTGCTCAAGCGCCTGGCCCTGGCGAAAAGCCAGCTCGGCGACGCGGCCACCGCGATTGCCTTGGCCGATCGCGCGGTCGCACTCGATCGCGACAATGCCGACTATCTCTACATGGCAGGCCTCGCGCGCCTCGACGCGGGGCGGGACCTGGCCGAGGCGCGGCGGCTGCTGGAGGCGGCGGCAACGGTCGATCCCCGCAACCGCGCCATAGCACGCGCGCTCAGGAAAGCTAAGGCCGCCGTCGGCTGATGCCGGCAGCGGCCTTGCGACCGGCTGTCGCGGGGACTGCATAGCCGGTCGATGCTGCGCAGCTTGCGTGCCTTGGCAGGCAAGCCGCCAGCGCGGAAGCGATCAGGCGTGGGCCTTGCGGCGACGGGCATAGGCCAGGCCGATGAGGCCGAGGCCGAGCATGCCGAGCATGCCGGGCTCGGGAACGGCGGTGCCGCCGGAAGAGGTGCTGGTCGTCGTGCCGCCCGAGGTGGTGGTCCCACCCGAGGTCGACGTGGTGGTGCCACCCGAGGTCGTGCCACCCGAGGTCGTGGTCGTGCCGCCAGAAGTGCTGGTGCTGGTCGTGGTGGTGCCGCCGCACTGCTTCGAACCGGACGAGTGGCCGCAGTTGCAGTAGTGCTTGTGGCTGCCGGCCTGTGCAGGCGCGCTCACCGCGATGGTGGCCGTCGTCGCGAGCGTCAGTGCGAGCAGAGTCTTGCGGATCATCGTAGTATTCCCCTGTTACCCGTGTTGGTTGACGATGTATAAGCAATCGCCATGCCAGACGAGGATTTCAGGGAGTTTTTCTGGTCAACCGAGTTTATAGTGCGGGAGTTTGTAAACTAACTCGACATCGGGCCGGTACGTTCGGAGATCGTTTGGAAATCCGGCCATCGCAGGATTAGCGCGCCGGTGCCGCGCCGAAAATACCATTCCGGCATTTTTCCGGGCAGGTTCTCACCCCTGCTGGCGCAACGCCACGTCGTTCATGAAGCGGGTGTCGTCGCCGCTGGCAAGGCGATCCGCTTCGGCGGCCACGGCGCCCAGCATGTCAGCGAGCGGGTCCATTTCGGCCTTGGCATAGTTGCCCAGCACGTACCCGCTGACGCGGTCCTTGTGGCCGGGATGGCCGATGCCCAGGCGCACGCGGCGGAATTCGGCGCCGAGGTGCTGGTCGATCGAGCGCAGCCCGTTGTGCCCGGCATGGCCTCCGCCCTGCTTCACCTTGACCTTGAAGGGGGCGAGGTCGAGTTCGTCGTGGAAGACGGTGAGGGCCGAGAGGTCGAGCTTGTAGAACCGCATCGCCTCGCCGACGGCGCGGCCGCTTTCGTTCATGAACGTCGCGGGCTTGAGCAGCAGCACCTTGTCTGTGCCGATGCGGCCTTCCTGGAGCCAGCCCTGGAACTTCTTCTGCACCGGCCCGAAGCGATGGATGTCGGCAATCGCATCCGCGACCATGAAGCCGACGTTGTGCCGGTTGAAAAGGTATTGCGGGCCGGGATTGCCCAGGCCGACCCAGAGCTGCGTGGGCATTTGATCTGTTCCTCTTCTCCCTCTTCCTCTTCAGAGGAGGGGAGCGAGACTTGGCAGCTTGCTGCCTAGTCGCAGCGGGGTGGTGGCTCGCCGGACGCTGCGCGCATGCGGCGAGCCACCACCCCCAGCCCCCTCGTCTGAAGAGAAGGGGACGAAAAAGAAAAAGCCCTTCCCGCGCACCGGATCGCCGGGGCGGGAAGGGCCTTTTCGTAACCGTCGAGGCCTTATTCGGCTTCGGCAGCCTCTTCGCCGCCGGCGCTGCGCAGGGCCGAGGGAGCAGCGATCGTCGCGATCGTGAAGTCACGATCCGAAATTGCGCTCTCGACACCCTTGGGCAGCTTGACGTGGCTGAAGTGGATCGACTCGCCCAGGTCGAAGCCGGTCACGTCGATGGCGATCTCGTGCGGGATCTTCTCGGCGTCGCAGACCAGTTCGAGTTCGTGGCGAACGATGTTGAGCACGCCGCCGCGCTTCAGGCCCGGCGAGGCTTCCTCGTTCTCGAACACGACGGGCACGTTGACGTGCACGGTCGCGCCCTTGACGACGCGCAGGAAGTCGACGTGGAGCGGACGGTCGGAGACGGGGTGGAACGCCACGTCCTTGGGCTGCGTACGGTAGGTCTTGCCACCGACTTCGACTTCGACGATCGAGTTGAAGAAGTGGCCGGTGCCGAGCTGGCGGGCCAGTTCCTTCAGCTCGAGGTGGATGGCAAGGGGTTCTTCCTTGCCGCCGTAGATCACAGCGGGGACGCGACCATTACGACGCAGTTCACGGGAGGCTCCCTTGCCAGCCCGTTCACGCGTCTCGGCCGGCAGGTTAAGCGTATCGCTCATGGAACGTGCCTTTCGAAAAACTGGATTGAATTTCGATGCGCTGCCGCTCATCGGCCACGCACCGCCCGTCACGCCTCCAGGGATGACCACGACGGGAAGGCGCGGCCCTTAGCGGCAAGAGGGTCGAAATGCAAGCGGCGAGCGGTCATTCCACCCGGGTGACGGTCAGCCCCTGCGCGGTCAGCATCGCCGGCAACCCCTGCGGCCCGGCCATGTGCGCGGCGCCGACCGCGACGAACGGCTTCTGCCCCGCCTCCAGTGCCTGTGCGATGCGCCCGCTCCAGCGCCGGTTGCGGCCGGTGAACAGGACTTCGCGCAGCTCGGGATCGGCGAGCAAGCCCGAGCGGGTCTCCTGCTCGATCGCCTTCATGTCGCCGGTGCGCCAGCTTCCGGCGAGGTCGCGGTCGGGCGCGGCGGCTTCGGCGACGACGGCGGCCAGGAGATCGCGCTGCTCGCTTTCGGGCAGGGCGTCGAACAGGCCGAGTTGCGCCGCGGCGCCTTCCAGTTCGACTACCGGGCGCCGGCCTGCCGAGGCGATCACCGCCCGGTCGACGCCGTTGCGCGCGTCGGCATCTTCTGAGCCGGCGCGCGCCAGCGTGAGCGCGGCGGCCCAGGTGTCCATCGCGGCGAAGTCGCCGTCGGCATGGCCGCTCTTCTCCAGCAGCGCGGCGAGGGCGGGGCGGTCTTTCGCCGCGACGCGACGCGACAGCGGCGGCTCTCCCTCGCTGCGTGCTAGTCGGGCGAACGTCGCAGCGACGTCCGCCTCGTCGGCGAGGTTGCCTACTTCGACGAGAATCGCGCCCGACTGCTTCAGCGCGCCGTCCACTGCCGGGGTGCGCCATTCGAGCGGGCGGTCGGAGGAATGGATCGTTCCGAACAGCCAGCCTTCGTGGCCGTGCCCGTCCTCGATGCGCCAGAGCGCCGGATGGGCCTGACGCGGCGCGGGCGAGCAGGCGAACAGGGCCAGCGGCAGAAGATATCCGAAACGGCGCATCGCGGCTTACTGCACCCGGGTCGAGGCGACGCCGGCGGCGGCGAGTTGCTCCTGCACGCTCCCCGCGCCGGCCAGGTGCCCCGCACCCACCGCGACGAACACGGTGCCGGGCCGGTCGAGCCGCGCCTCGAGCCACTTCGCCCAGGCGACGTTGCGATCGGTGATGAGGACCTTGCGCATCTGCGGGTCGCTCTCGTCCTCGTTGAGAAGCTGGGCGAGGTGGTCCGCGTCGCCCGCCTTCCAGGCCGCGACCATGGCGTCGATGTCCGCCTTGACGGTCGGCAGCGCCTCGATCACTTCGCCGAGATAGGCGCGCTGGGTCGCTTCGGGCAGCGTGTCGAACAGGTCGATCTGGTATTCGGCCGTCTCGAAGGCGTGGTTGACGAGGTGGCGTGTCCGGGCCCGTGCGGCGACCTGCCCGTCGATGCCGCTCTCGGTGTTGTAGCCCGCCGCCTTGAGCGGGATCAGCGTGAGCATCAGCGCGGCTAGCCAGGTGTCGTTACGGTCGAAAGCCTCGGGCGGCAGACCGATCGCCGCCATCGCCTGCTCGTAGGCCTTGCGCTGCGGCTCGGAAAGCGCGGCGCGCAGGGTCCTGCCGTCCTCGCGCAGGCTTTTGCGGGTGATGACCTCCTGCGACTGCGCGACGTCGTCCATCGGAATTTCGGTCACCAGTTCCTGCGCCGCGTCGAAGGCGGCGGCGACCGGGCCGGTGTGCCAGTCGACCTCCTCGGGCAGGACGTGGATCGTGCCGAACAGCCAGATCGTCGTATCCGCGTCCGCGACCTTCCACAGCGCGGGCTTCGCGGCGGGAGGGGAAACGGGCGCCGCCGCCGCGACCGGCGCGGGTGCGTCGGCCAGTGCGGGAATGGTCGGGAGGATGGCGAAAGCGCAGGCTGCGGCGCGCAGCCAGATCGGGAGGCAACTCATGACGCGACCTGTGGGCCAGATCGCCGGATTGCGCAATCGGGCCGGGCTGCGAAACGATATGTCGGCGGCGAGCCCGTCCCACCGCTTTGCGCGGTTGATTTGGCAGGCCCGATCCGCCAAAGGCCGGCCAGCCAAGACATTCACGGAAAAACGATGACCGCCGCGCCACAGGCTGCCGATCAGCCGCTCAGCTTCCAGGACATGATCCTGACGCTCCACAATTTCTGGAGCGCGCAAGGGTGCCTGATCCTGCAGCCCTACGACATGCGCATGGGCGCGGGCACGTTCCACCCGGCCACCACCCTGCGAGCGCTCGGTCCGGAACCGTGGAAGGCTGCCTACGTGCAGCCTTCGCGCCGCCCGACCGACGGCCGCTACGGCAAGAACCCGAACCGGCTGCAGCATTACTACCAGTACCAGGTGATCCTCAAGCCGAACCCCGAGAACCTCCAGGAGCTGTACCTCCAGAGCCTCGCGGCGATCGGCGTCGATCCCTTGGCGCATGACATCCGCTTCGTCGAGGACGACTGGGAGAGCCCCACGCTGGGGGCCTGGGGCCTGGGCTGGGAAGTGTGGTGCGACGGGATGGAAGTGACGCAGTTCACTTACTTCCAGCAAATGGGCGGGTTCGACTGCAAGCCGGTCGCGGGCGAGCTGACCTACGGCCTCGAGCGCCTGGCGATGTACATCCAGAACGTCGATTGGGTCTACGACCTCCGGTTCAACAACGAAGGCGTCAGCTACGGCGACGTGTTCCTCGCCAACGAACAGCAGCAATCGAAGTACAACTTCGAGATCGCCGACACGGACTCGCTGTTCGCCGGCTTCAAGGCCGCGGAGGCCGAATGCGTGCGCTGCATCGAGGCGCAAGTCCCGCTCGCCGCCTACGACCAGGCGATCGAGGCCAGCCACCTGTTCAACCTGCTGCAGGCACGCGGCGTGATCTCGGTTCAGGAGCGCGCCAGCTACATGGCCCGCGTGCGCGACCTCGCCAAGGGATCGTGCCAGGCCTGGATCGACATCAACAAGGAGCGCTGGGAAGCCAAGTTCCCGGGGTGGAGCGTATGACCGACTTCCTTCTCGAACTGCGCTGCGAGGAAATCCCGGCCCGGATGCAGGCCGGTGCGCGCGCCGATCTGGAAAAGCTGTTCCGCAAGGAAATGGGCGCGGCCGGCGTCACGCTGGGCGAGGTCACGGTGTGGTCGACCCCGCGCCGCCTCGCGCTGATCGCGAAGGCGCTGCCCGAGACCACCGAGGCCGTCAGCGAAGAGACCAAGGGCCCCGCCACCAGCGCGCCGGAGCAGGCGCTCGAAGGTTTCCTGCGCAAGACGGGCCTGACGAAGGACCAGCTCGAAGTCCGCGACGTCAAGGGCAAGGACACCTACTTCGCCGTCGTCGAAAAGCCCGGCCGCTCCGTGCGGGACGTGCTGGCCGAAGCGATCCCGGCGATCGTGCGCGCATTCCCCTGGCCCAAGTCGCAGCGCTGGGGCGCCGCCTCGATCAGCACCGAATCGCTGCGCTGGGTGCGCCCGCTGTCGGGCATCGTCGCGATCCTGGGCGAGGACCTCGTCGAGTGCGAAGTCGGGGGCATCCGTTCGGGCTATGCCACCCGCGGCCACCGCTTCCACGCGCCGGGCGAGATCACCATCGGCGGCGCGCACGACTATGCGAGCAAGCTGTCGGCCTGCCACGTCATCGTCGACCACGCCGAACGCCAGGACCTGATCCGCGACGAGGCCCGCAATGCCGCCGCCGCCGCCGGCCTCGTGCTGGTCGAGGACGAGGGGCTGGTGATCGAGAACGCCGGCCTCACCGAATGGCCGGTGCCGCTGCTGGGCCGCTTCGACGAGGCGTTCCTCGACGTGCCGCCCGAAGTGATCCAGCTCACCGCGCGCGTGAACCAGAAGTATTTCGTGTGCGAGCAGGACGGCAAGCTCGCCAACGCCTTCGTGTGCACCGCCAACATCCATGCGGTCGACGGCGGCGAGGGGATCGTCGCGGGCAACCGCAAGGTCCTCGCCGCGCGCCTCTCCGACGCCCGCTTCTTCTGGGAGCAGGACAAGAAGACCGCCCTTTCGGACCACGCGAAGAAGCTGGGCCGCATCACCTTCCACGAAAAGCTGGGCACCGTCGCCGACAAGGTCGAGCGCGTCGCCAAGCTGGCCGAGTGGTTGGCGAGCGAGGGGATCGTCCCGAATTGCGACCCGGCGCTGGCCCGCCAGGCGGCAGACCTGTGCAAGGCGGACCTCGTCACCGAGATGGTCGGCGAGTTCCCCGAACTCCAAGGCCTGATGGGTGGCTACTATGCTCGCGCCGAGGGCCTGCCCGACGCCGTAGCCGACGCCATCCGCGACCACTACAAGCCGGTGGGACAGGGCGACGACGTGCCGACCGCGTCCGTGACAGTGGCGGTTGCGCTGGCGGACAAGCTGGATACGTTGGTTGGGTTCTTCCTGATTGATCAACGACCAACCGGTTCGCGCGACCCCTTCGCTTTGCGCCGTGCCGCGCTTGGCATTCTTGAAATCTTCGGCAGGAACGGTCTGAGGGTATCGCTTTGGGAAGCGATTGCCAAAAGCCTGGCAACTTTTGCGACCCAGATGCTGTCCGAAAGCACGCCGGAGACCGATTACCTTGCGCATCAGGCTGCGCAAAAATCCGTATTTACGACCATCCCAGACTTCTTCGCCGACCGCCTCAAGGTCCAGCAACGCGAAGCGGGCGTCCGCCACGACCTGATCGACGCGGTCTTCGCGCTTGGCGGTGAGGACGACCTCGTCCGCCTGCTCGCTCGCGTCCATGCGCTTCAGGCCTTCGTCGCCACCGAGGACGGCACCAATCTCCTCGCCGGCTACAAGCGCGCTGCCAACATCCTGCGCAAGGAGGACTGGAAGGCCGAGGTCGCCGAGCCGTCGGCCCATCCGCAGACCGGCGACGAGGACCCGCTGGAGAACGTCGACGATCCCGACATGCAGGAAGTCTACGCCGCCGCCAGGAACCCGCGCCGGGCGCTGTCCTACTTGCCCGAGACGGCCGAGAAGGCGCTGATCGATGCCCTTGATGCCGCGGAACCGCAGGCCGCTTCCGCAGTTGCGGGAGAGGATTTCGCCGGCGCCATGCGTGCACTTGCCTCGCTGCGCGCGCCGATCGACGGTTTCTTTGACCAGGTGACAGTCAACGATACGGACGCCAACAAACGATATTCTCGTCTTGCATTGCTTGATCGTTTTCGTGCTGCAGTGCACAACGTAGCAGATTTCTCGCGGATCGAGGGGTAGGAGGATTCCCCCTTGGTTCGTTCAACTTGCGCAAATCCTGTACAGGAAAGTTAGGGGATAGATGGTTACGCAGGTCTACACGTTCGGCGGTGGGGTAAAGCACGAAGACCCCCGCTCGCGCGACAAGGTCATCACGGGCGGCAAGGGCGCCAACCTGGCGGAAATGGCCGGGATCGGCCTGCCGGTGCCCCCGGGCTTCACCATCACCACCGAGGAGTGCGTCAAGTATCTCGTCGACGGTGGTGCGTTCTCCGACCAGCTGCGCGCCGACGTGGCCGAGGCGCTGACCCACATCGAGAAGACCGTCGGCAAGAACTTCGGCGATGCCGCCGACCCGCTGCTGGTCTCGGTCCGCTCGGGCGCGCGCGTCTCGATGCCGGGCATGATGGACACCGTCCTGAACCTGGGCCTGAACGACGAAACCGTCGAAGGCCTGGTCGCGACGTCGGGCGACGACCGCTTCGCCTGGGATTCCTATCGCCGCTTCATCCAGATGTATTCCGACGTCGTCCTAGGCGTCGAGCACCACCTGTTCGAGGAAGCGCTCGAGATCGCCAAGGAAGACAACGGCTACGACAACGACGTCGAACTGACCGCGGCCGACTGGAAGAAGATCGTCGCGCAGTACAAGACGATCGTCGAGAGCGCACTGGGCCACCCGTTCCCGCAGGACCCGCAGGCACAGCTCTGGGGTGCCATCCAGGCCGTTTTCGATTCGTGGGATTCCGACCGCGCCAAGGTCTATCGCCGTCTGAACGACATTCCCGGCGGCTGGGGAACGGCCGTCAACGTGCAGGCCATGGTCTTCGGCAACATGGGCGACACCTCGGCCACCGGCGTCGCGTTCACCCGCGACCCTGCGACCGGCGAGAAGGCCTACTACGGCGAATGGCTGGTCAACGCGCAGGGCGAGGATGTCGTCGCCGGCATCCGCACCCCGCAGTACCTGACCAAGGCCGCGCGCGAGCGTGCCGGCGCCAAGCCGCTGTCGATGGAAGAAGCGATGCCGGGCGCCTATGGCGAACTGGCAGCGGTGTTCGAGCTGCTCGAAAAGCACTACCGCGACATGCAGGACATCGAGTTCACCGTCGAGCGCAACAAGCTGTGGATGCTGCAGACCCGGTCGGGCAAGCGCACCGCCAAGGCCGCGCTCAAGATGGCGGTCGACATGGTCGAGGAAGGCCTGATCGACGAGGCGACCGCGATCAAGCGCATCGATCCGATGGCGCTCGACCAGTTGCTGCACCCCACGCTCGACCCCAAGGCCGCGCGCGACGTGCTTGGCAAGGGCCTGCCGGCCTCGCCGGGTGCGGCTTCGGGTGCGATCGTGCTCGATGCCGACACCGCCGAGAAGCGCGCCGAGCGCGGCGACGCCGTCGTCCTGGTGCGCGTCGAGACCTCGCCCGAGGACATCCACGGCATGCACGCCGCAAAGGGCATCCTGACCGCGCGCGGCGGCATGACCAGCCACGCCGCCGTCGTGGCGCGCGGCATGGGCCGTCCTTGCGTCTCGGGCGCCTCTGGCCTGTCGATCGACATGAAGACCCGCACCCTGCGGATCGGTAACCGCGAGCTGAAGGAGGGTGACGTCATCACCCTCGACGGTTCGACGGGCGAGATCATGGCCGGCGAAGTGCCGACCATCGAACCCGAGCTGGCCGGCGACTTCGCGACGCTGATGGTCTGGGCCGACAAGCACCGCCGCATGAAAGTGCGCACCAATGCCGAGACCCCGGCCGACTGCCGCATGGCGCGCCAGTTCGGCGCCGAAGGCATCGGCCTGTGCCGCACCGAGCACATGTTCTTCGATGCCGGCCGCATTTCGGCCGTGCGCCAGATGATCCTCGCCGAAGACGAGGCCGGCCGCCGCGCCGCCCTTGCCAAGCTGCTGCCGGAACAGCGCGCGGACTTCCAGTCGATCTTCGAGGTGATGGCGGGCCTGCCCGTTACCATCCGCCTGCTCGACCCGCCGCTGCACGAGTTCCTGCCGCACAGCGATGCCGAGTTCGCCGAGCTTTCGGACACCATCGGCATCGGCGTCGACACGCTCAAGCGCCGCGCGGACGAACTCCACGAGTTCAACCCGATGCTCGGCCACCGTGGCTGCCGCCTCGGCATCACCTTCCCCGAGATCTACGAGATGCAGGCCCGCGCCATCTTCGAGGCAGCCTGCGACGTCGCAGCCGCATCGGGCGAGGCGATCGTGCCCGAAGTGATGATCCCGCTCGTCGCCACCAAGCGCGAGCTGGAAATCCTCAAGAAGGTCGTCGACGAAGCTGCCGCCAAGGTGTTCGCCGAGAAGGGCACCACGCTCGAATACCTCGTCGGCACCATGATCGAGCTGCCGCGCGCGGCGCTGATGGCGGGCGAGATCGCGGAAGAAGCCAAGTTCTTCTCGTTCGGCACCAACGACCTGACGCAGACCACGCTGGGCGTTTCGCGCGACGATGCCGCGCGCTTCCTCAGCCCCTACGTGGAGAAGGGCATCTACCCGCGCGATCCGTTCGTCAGCCTCGACATCGAAGGTGTCGGCCAGCTCGTCGAACTGGCAGCAGAACGCGGCCGCGCCACTTATGCCGCGATCAAGCTCGGCATCTGCGGCGAGCACGGCGGCGACCCGGCCTCGATCGCGTTCTGCGAGAAGGTGGGCCTCGACTACGTCAGCGCCTCGCCCTACCGCGTGCCGATCGCGCGCTTGGCAGCAGCGCAGGCCGCGCTGGGCTAAGAGAAATACCCGTCGTCCCCGGGCCAGGCCGGGGACGACGGCTCCGTACCTGCGTCGTCCCGGATCAAGCCGGGCTCACGACGTTCCGTGTTTCCAGCCAGATAGCGTCAATATCTCGAACCGTTCCACGGTGCGCCCATCCTCGCCGGCTGCCGCAAAGGCGGCGCGCGCGCGGGCCAGCGCGGTCTTGCCCAGCGCCGGGCCCGGATCGGCAAGCACGTTCGACAGCCCTTGCGCGCGCACGTCACCCACCAGCCGCTCGAGGCTGCGGAAACCGACGTCGACCGAGCGATGGTCGGTCACGGGGTCGGCGAACAGGGTGCGTTGCAGAAGCTGCGCGCCTGAACGCGCATCGACGGTGGGGTGGACGCGCGGGGCGGGCCGCTCCGCGTCGGCTGCGAGCATGACTTCGCGCAGCACCGGCAGGCTGCCCGACGACAGGAAGCTGGCGATCATCAGGCCGCCCGCGTTCAGCGCCTTGCGGATGTGCACCAGCGCGCCGGGGAGGTCGTTGACGGTGTCGAGGGTGCCGAGGCTGGCGACGAAGTCGAAGCCGTCGAACGGGTAGGGCTCTTCTTCCGCGAAGCCGGACCCCGGTTCGACCTCGGTGACGGCGACGCAGCCGGCCCGCAGCGTCGGGGCGAGAGCGCCGGAGTAGTCGCCGATCACCAGCGCCGTCTTCGGTTCGAAGCGCAGGAACGACAGGCGTTCGAGCACGTCCTCGACCATGTCGTCGATGAGGTAGCGCGCCGCGTCGGGGCCTTGCTGGAGGGCCATCATGCGCCGGCGCGCGGCGATGCGGCGGTGGGGGGAGAAGATGCGGGGGGGAGCCTTGCTTGCCATGCGCTTCCCCTGCCGCGTCGATGAAATTCTGGCAACCGCTTGTGACGCGCGGTCGGGGCGATAGCATCGCGCCATGCCGGATCGTACCATGTCCATCGGCGGGGCGCTCCTGCCGCTTTTCGATCTCCTGTACCCGCCGCGTTGCCCGCTGTGCGGGGCGGGTATCGCCGCGCAGACCGGACTGTGCATGGACTGCTGGTCGACCCTGGCGATCCCCGGCGATCCGTCCTGCCGGGCCTGCGGCCGTCCGTTCGGCGAGGCCATGCCCGAAGGGGGCACTTGCGTTCCCTGCCTGGCCGATCCGCCGCGCCATGCCGGGATCGCCGCCGGTACGCTCTACAACGACACCTCGCGCAAGCTCGTCCTCGCACTCAAGCACGGCAACCGGCTGGCGCTAGCGCCGATGATGGCCGGCCTGATCGTACCCAAGCTCTCGTTCGTCGACGGTGCCTGGCTGGTGGTGCCGGTGCCGCTGCACCGCTGGCGGCTGTGGAAGCGCGGCTACAACCAGGCGGCGGAACTGGGGCGCCACGTCGCCCGGCGCACCGGCGCACGGCTCTGCGTCGATGCCCTGGAGCGGCGCAAGCCGACGCCGTCGCTGGGTGGCCTCGGCAAGCTTGCGCGCAAGCGGGTGCTGTCGGGTGCGATCGGGGTGCGCGCCGGGCGCGCGGCCACGCTCAAGGGCGTGAGCGTGGTGCTGGTCGACGACGTCCTGACCAGCGGGGCGACCAGCAATGCCTGCGTATCCGCGCTGCGACGGGCCGGCGCCGAGAAGGTGGTGGTCGCCTGCTTTGCCCGCGTGCTCGACGAAGCGCTGGACGCAACCTAGCCTGGTGTGGGCAGGTTCCGGCGGCCGCAAAGCGCGAGCAAGCGGGGTTTCGCCGAGCGGCGCTTCCCCCTTATCTGACGAGGAGGGCTCCGACGACCGCAACGCCTCATCGCGGCCAAGGCTTGGATAAGGCTTCCAGCTGCGAGCACGGGGACCACCAGCAAGAGGATCACCAACGAAAACGCCCGGAACTTGTGGTTCCGGGCGTCCTCGTGACGAAACTGTTGGACCCTGCTTGCGCAGTTCGGCTGTGCCCCTGGACTCGCCTGGCCCGATCCCTCATTGATCGCATTCCCTGAACCGTGGCGCGTTTATGTCAGGTTCGTATCCATTTCAGACACTTGCCTGCGAGCGACCTGTGGGTCAGTAGCAGCCCCCCAGCTGCAAGTACAAAATTCATCGAATCGGCCTTTTTGGAAAGAGGATTCGGCGGGTAAGGTGGATTTTGACGCTGTGCTGTGGTTATCCTGCAACAATACTTTACCACGAGCCAAATCAGGGAAATCTCCGAAATGTCAGACGTGACGGCCGCCGAGCGGGAACTGGGTACGGCGTTTCTGCCGCGTTTCGACGCGCAGGGCCTGTTGATCGCGATCGCGGTGGATGCCGCGACCCGGGAAATCCTGATGGTCGCCTACATGGATGCCGAGGCGCTGGCGAAGACGCGCGAGACCGGGCTGGCGCATTTCCATTCGCGTTCGCGGGGCCGGCTTTGGCTCAAGGGCGAGACCTCGGGGCACTTCCTGCGGGTGGCGGAAATCCGCGTCGACTGCGATCAGGATGCGCTCGAGCTGCGGGTAAGGCCGGAAGGGCCGGCCTGCCACACCGGCGCGCCGAGTTGCTTCTATCGCCGGCTCGAAGGCGATGGGCTGGAGCGGCTCCAGCCCTGATGCTCGCGTTTCGCAGGAATCGCAGCGACCACTGGCAGGCCTTTGCCGGGGGGCGGTCCGCCTCCCCATCGCGACGCGACGGGGAGGAACGGGGTCATTCCGGCAGGAAGTCCGGAACCGACAGGTAGCGTTCGCCGGTGTCGTAGTTGAAACCGAGCACGCGGCTGCCGGCGGGGAGGTCCTTGAGCTTCTGCGCGATGGCGGCCAGCGTCGCGCCCGAGCTGATGCCCACCAGCATGCCCTCGACGGTGGCGCTGCGGCGGGCCCACTCCTTGGCGTCGGCGGGATCGACCTGAATGGCGCCGTCGATGGCCTGGGTGTGCAGGTTGCCCGGGATGAAGCCGGCGCCGATGCCCTGGATGGGGTGCGGGCCGGGCTGCCCGCCGGAGATCACCGGCGAGAGCGTGGGCTCCACCGCATAGGCCTTCAGCTCGGGCCAGGCGGCCTTGAGCGTTTCGGCGCAGCCGGTGAGGTGGCCGCCGGTGCCGACGCCCGTGACCAGCACGTCGATCGGCTCGTCGGCGAAGTCGGCGAGGATTTCCTGTGCGGTGGTCCTGACATGGACGTCGATGTTGGCGGGATTGTCGAACTGCTGGGGCATCCACGATCCCGGGGTGGCCTCGATCAGTTCCTTGGCGCGCTCGATCGCACCTTTCATGCCCTTCTCGCGCGGGGTGAGGTCGAACTGCGCGCCATAGGCGAGCATCAGCCGGCGCCGCTCGATCGACATCAACTCGGGCATGACCAGGATCAACTTGTAGCCCTTTACCGCCGCCGCCATGGCGAGGCCGATGCCGGTGTTGCCCGAAGTCGGCTCGATGATCGCGCCGCCGGGCTTGAGGCTGCCGTCGGCCTCGGCCGCCTCGATCATGGCGAGGCCGATGCGGTCCTTGATCGAGCCGCCGGGGTTTGCGCGCTCCGCCTTCACCCAGACCTCGTGGTCGGGGAACAGGCGGGAGAGCCGGATGTGCGGGGTATTGCCGATCGTGGCGAGGATGCTGTCGGCCTTCATGTGGTATGCTCCCAACGTGGTTCGAACGTGCGGGCCCGGCGGATTTCCGGGAAAAGCCAGGCCCAGGCAAGGGTGATGACTATGGCAGCGCTGCCGCCGAAAACAACCGCTCCGGTCGCACCCAGCAGCGCCGCGGCGAAGCCCGATTGCAGTTCGCCCAGTTCGTTCGAGGCGGACACCGCGAGCCCGGAAATCGCCGAGACGCGGCCGCGCACGTCATCCGGGGTGCGCAACTGAACCAGCGAACTGCGGATGAACACCGAGATCATGTCGGCGGCGCCCAGCAGCGCCAGGCAGGCGAGCGACAGCAGGAAGTGGCGCGAGAGGCCGAAGGCCACCGTCATCGCGCCGTAGCCGACGACCGAGGCGAGCATCTTGACGCCGACGTTCGACTTGAGCGGGCGGAACGACAGCCATAGGGCGACGATCGCCGCTCCCGCCGCCGTTGCCGCGCGCATCTGGCCGAGACCTTCGGGGCCGACGAGCAGGATATCGCGCGCGAAGACCGGCATGAGCGCGGTCGCGCCGCCCAGCAGCACGGCGAACAGGTCGAGCGTCAGGCAGCCGAGCAGGAACCGCTCGCGCGAGACGAACTGGAAACCTTCGACGATCTGGCGGATCGGGTGCGCTTTGCGCGCGTCGTGGCGGGTGGGAGGCAGGTTGCGGATCGACTGGATCGCGATCGAGGCGCCCAGCGTGAACATGGCCGAAGTCCAGTAGGGCAGGGCATGGTCGGCCGCGAACAGGAAGCCGTAGGCGGCCGGGCCGACGATCGTTCCCGCCTGCATGGCGATAGAGTTGAAGCCGATCGCCCGCGGGATCAGGCGGGCCGGCACGATGTTCGGCGCGATCGCCGCCATCGAGGGGCTGATGAAGACCCGAACGGTGCCGTGGAGGACCGCGAAGGCATAGAGCACGGGCAGGCTGCGCAGTTCCATCGCCGTCGTTACGCCCAAGCCCAGCGCGACGCCCATGTCGAGCAGCGAGGCGATCCCGGCCACCTTGCGGCGGTCGAACCGGTCGGCCAGCACGCCGGCCACCGGGGTCAGCAGGAATACCGGCACGAACTGCGCGAAGCCGAGCAGGCCGAGCTGGAAGGCGGCCTGGGAGATCGACATGCCGTAGTCGGTTCGGGCGACGTCGTAGAGCTGGTAGCCGATGATGACCACCGTGCCGGTGGTGGCCAGCACCGCGAAGAAGCGGGCCAGCCAGAACCGGCGGTAGTCGGGAATGGCCAGCGGCGAGGCGGGCTCAGGTGCGGACGGGGCAGGGGGGAGACTCACGCCACGGGGCATGGCAGCGTGGTGCGCGGTTGCCAAGACACCGCGCATATTTGAATTTTTCAAGCGGGATCGGATTCAGGGCCGTGGGTCGGGCGAGCGTGCTATGGCGGGAAGGTGGAGAAGAACAGGGGAACGCAAAGGCACGCAGGTGTCGTCGGCGGCAAGGCCGCCCTTGCTTGTCGATGCGGCGGATGTCGCACCGTTGAATGACTGCAATGGCCTGTGGCGAGAGACGACGCCTCCGCGGCTCTGTGGGAACTCCCTTCTTACCGACCCGTCGTCCTGGGGCGAGCCCGGGACGACGAATGTTCGCATTTGCCTGGAGTGGGCGCTGTCTTGTCGGCTCCGCTGGACCGGATCAATAGGTGAAGCGGGCGGTCAGGCGCACGTCTCGGCCGGCGATCGGCACGAAGTCGCGCGTCTGCGAGGCGGCTAGGCGGCCGGAGACGTCGAGCAGGTTGTCGGCCGCCAGCATGAGCGTGACGTGGCCGTCCTCGCCCATCGGCCGCCATGTGGCGCTCAGGTTGACGAGGGTGAAGGCCGAAGTGGGTATCTCGTTCTCGGTGACGCGGTCCTGCCTGGCGTTCCATTCGACTTCGCCGCGCAAGTCGAAGGCGGGCGAATCAAACTCCAGCCCGCCGCGGGCGCGCAAGGGCGGGATGCGCGGCACGGGGCCGAGGTCGACGAGCTTGGCGTGGGTGTAGTCCACCCCGGCATCGGCCTTGAGCGAGGCGCCGCTCGACAACCGCGCGAAGGTCAGTGCGCCTTCCGCCTCGACGCCGCGGAAGCGGGCCGGGGCCTGGATGTACTGGTAGACCGGGAAGTCCTCGACCATGGCGCCGGTCGGCACGGCGGTGATGAAGTTGTCGAAGTTGGTGCCGTAGCCGGTGACCGAGGCTACGAGGTCGCCGCCGTTGTAGCGGATGCCGGCCTCGATGCCGTCGCTGCGCTCGACCTTGAAGCCGGGGTCGCCGATCTCGTAGGACTGGGTGGCATCGTGGGCGCCGTCGACGAACAGCTCCTCGGCCGAGGGCGCGCGCTCGCCGTGCTGGTAGTTCACCGAGAGCGTCACGGTGTCGACCGGATGCCAGGCGAGGCCGGCGACGGCGGCATACTGGTCGAAGTTGCGGCTTTCGCGCGTCAGCAGTTCGCCGCCGTTGGGGGTCGCGTCGATGCGGGTGTTTTCATAGCGCAGCGCGCCTTCGAGGTCGAACTGGCCGACTTCGAGCTGCTGCAGGGTGAACACGGCGAAACGGTCGGTGTTGGTGTCGGGCAGGAGCTTCTCGTCGCCGGTGATGTCCATCGAGGCCGAGGAATACTGGACGCCGCTGGACCCGCTCCAGATGCCGTGGCGGGCCTGGTCGGCCTGGAGGCGGACCGAAAGCGCCTTGCTGTCGAAGCGCGAGCCGGTCTCGCCGCCCTCGATCTCGGCGTGGTGGTAATCGCCATAGGCGCCGCGCACTTCGAGGCGCTTGAGGAAGCCGTCGAGGTTGAGGCCGGCGCGCAAGTCGAAGCGCGTCTGGCGCAGGGAAATGGTGGTTGCGCCAGGGTCTTCGGACGGGCGCGGCGGAATGCCGTAGTCGGTGGCGACGCGCTGGGCGGAAATGCCGATGTCGCCGCCCGCGTCGATGAAGGCGAGGCCGGCACCGTACGTCCAGCCCTCGGTGCCGCTGTTGGCGATCGAGCCCTTGCGGTTTGCCTGGTCGGTGAGGCTCTGGGCCCCGGCGGCGTTGCCGTCGGCCGCCAGCACGTCGGCGGCGGCCAGCGTCTCCGCTCGCAGTTGCGGCGAAAGCACATGGCCGCCGATGTCGAGGTCGCCCGAATGGTAGTAGGACGCATCGACATGGGCGACGAAGCGGTCGGCGAGCTTCACGTTCGCCGCGACGCCGCCGTTCACCTGGTCGGCCGCCGTGCCATAGGAGCCGAGCGCATCGAGGCTGAAGCCCTTCTCGGGCACGGTGCGCGGGATGCGCTTGTCGAGGGCGTTGACCGCGCCGCCGGCCGGGTCGCTGGCGTAGAGCAGGACGCGCGGGCCGTGGAGGACTTCGACGCGCTCCACGTTGAGCGTATCGAGCGAGACGGCATGGTCGGCCGATACCGCCGAGGCGTCGAGCGATCCGAGCCCGTCGAGCAGCACCTGGACGCGGGGGCCGTCGAAGCCGCGCAGGATCGGGCGCGAGACGCCGGGTGCGAAGCCGCTGCTGGAGACGCCGGGCAGGCTCTTGAGCATGTCGCCGATCTGCGGCTTGAGATTGCGCAGCAGCGCATCGCCGGTGAGTACCACCGGGGCCGAGATCGGGTCGGCATTGCCCGAGATGACGCGGCCGGTGACGATGATTTCGGGGCCGCTTTCCTGCGCGTGGCCGGTCGAAGTCGAAGCCGGCTGGTCGGCGGGATCATTGGCGGTCTGGGCCAGCGTCGGGGTGGCGGCCATCGCTGCTGCGGCAAGGACGCTGGCGCGTGCCAGCAGGGCGATTCGGGGAGGGAGGGTGCTCATGCGCATCCTCTACTTGTCATGATATATTATATCAATCCATTTTTGTGCAGTTGCGGCATCGTCGTCGCGGATCAAATCCCGGACGACGGAAGGCGAGTTAGCGGCGCGGGCGCAGGCGGGGGTTGGGCTGCAGGGTGTCGACCAGCTTGAGGAAGTCGTCGATGCGGATGATGCGTTCGAACTGGAAGCCGGAACGTCCCTCGTGGGCCCAGATCATGTGGGCCTCGATGCGGCCGATCACGGGCAGGCGCATGACGAGCCGCTCGCCGCGCTCGATCTCGGGTTCGCCCTGAGCCATGAAACCCTGGGCCGAGACATTGACGATGTGCAGGGGCAGGTCGCCAAGCTGGCGATGCTCGGCGATCACGGTGTAGTCGACGGGATGGCGCGCCGCGCGCCGCTTGTCGGTTACAGTGAGCTGCGCTCCTGCACTCATGGGGGTGTCGCCTTTGTTCTTTGCCGTAGCGAAGGCCATAGCGGCAAATGGCAAACAATCGGTAAATTCGGCCGGGCCGGGCATGTCCCGCCGGGGGCAGCGGGGCGGGTCGAGGGGCCGTTCGTCCCGGCTGTCTCATCGCAGGCCCGGTATCCGGCGAGGTTGCGACATCGCCGTAACAGGTGCCGAATGATGCTCGGATATGATTGAATTACTTGCTGATTCCGTCTTCGCTGCACGGACCCAAAGCCCCCCGCACGCAAGGCCCCGCGGGACAACGGGGCCTTGCATGCGGGGGGCTTTGCCTGGCCGGGCCTCAGATACCCCTGAGGATTCCGTGCTTCTTTTTGCCCAGGCTGAGCTTGCGGGTTTCGCCCGTCGCAAGGGTGAGGAGCAGGGCCGGATCGTCGACCGCGACGTCGTCGAGCCGCACCGCGCCTTCGCCGATCTTGCGCTTGGCCTCGCCGTTGGAGGCGACGAACCCGAGCGCGACGCAAGCAGCGCCAAGCCGAATGCCTTCGGCATCGACCTCGATCGTCGGCAGATCTTCGCCGAGGCCCCCACCCGCGAAAGTCGTCTGCGCAGTGGCTTCGGCGGCCTTCGAGGCGTTCTCTCCCCGGCACAGGCGCGTCGCCTCGTTGGCGAGCACGATCTTGGCAGCGTTGATCTCGCTGCCCCGGAGCGCTTCGAGGCGTTCGATCTCGTCGATCGGCAGATCGGTGAACAGGCGCAGGCGCTTGCCGACGTCGCGGTCGTCGGTGTTGCGCCAGAACTGCCAGTAGTCGAAGTGCGAGAGCTGGTCCTCGTTCAGCCAGACCGCGCCGCCCACCGTCTTGCCCATCTTGGTGCCGTCGGCATTGGTCAGCAGCGGCGTGGTCAGGCCGAAGACCTGGGTGCCGTCGACCCGGCGCGACAGCTCGACGCCGTTGACGATGTTGCCCCACTGGTCGGAGCCGCCCATCTGCAAGCGGCACCCGGCGCGGCGCGACAGCTCCAGGAAGTCGTAAGCCTGTAGGATCATGTAGTTGAATTCGAGGAAGCTGAGCGACTGCTCGCGATCGAGGCGCAGCTTAACCGAGTCGAAGCTGAGCATGCGGTTGATCGAGAAATGCTGGCCGATGTCGCGCAGGAACGGGATGTATTCCAGTTTGTCGAGCCACTCGGCGTTGTCGACCATGATCGCGTCGCTGGGGCCATCGCCGAAGGTCAGGAACCGTTCGAAGACGCGGCGGATCGAGGCGACGTTCTCGCTGATGGTGTCCTCGGTCAGCAGCTTGCGCGCCTCGTCCTTGAAGCTGGGGTCGCCGATCTTTCCGGTGCCGCCGCCCATCACCACGATCGGCTTGTGGCCGGCGCGCTGGAGCTGGCGCAGCATCATGATCGAGACGAGGTGCCCGACGTGCAGCGAGGGCGCGGTCGGGTCGAAGCCGATATATCCCGGCACCACCTGCTTTGCGGCCATGGCATCGAGGCCCTCGGCATCGGTCAGCTGGTGGATGTAGCCACGCTCGTCGAGCAGGCGGAGCAGGGAGGAGGTGTAGGTCATCGTCTCGCTTCGGTTCTTTTGGAGCGGCGCGACTAGCACGGGGGCGGAGACAAATAAACGCTGTCGTCCATAGGCGTGGAGGCGTCGTCGCGGGCTCGATCCGGGACCCTAGTGTATCCTCGAGGCGATAGCTTGCTGCGGGCCACTTGGGCGGGGCGCCCAGTCTATCGTCAGATGCGGCCTTGCCCACGGTCCCGGATCAAGTCCGGGATGACGGGCGCTTCGACGAATCCCGATTGTCACCTTCCCACTGGAGCCTCTACGTCCAGGTCATGCCCGAACTTTCCTATCACCCCGCGCATCCTCCGCTCGCCGTCCGCAGCATCGAGGCGCGGATCATCGGCTTCGATGCCACCTGGCTGCGCGCGCGCTGGAAGATCCTGGGCGCCGGCAAGCTGGTGGTGCCCGCCTTCGCCGGCAAGGGGCGCGACGACGGGCTGTGGCAGACGACCTGCTTCGAGCTGTTTCTGCAAGGGGGGGAAGGGCCGGGCTATACCGAACTCAACCTCTCTCCCTCCGAACGCTGGAACGCCTACGACTTCACCGGGCGTCGGGAGGGCATGACCGAACGGCCGATGCCGCGCGAGCCCGACTGCGCCATGCGGCTCGGCACCGACATGGCGATCTTCGACACCGCCATTCCCGCCGCCGGCCTGCCGCAAGCACCATGGCGCTGCGGCTTTACGGCGGTGATCGAGGAGCAGGGCGGCCACAAGAGCTACTGGTCGCTCGCCCACACCGGCGACGCGCCAGACTTCCACGATCCGGCTTGCTTCACGGCACGGGTTGCGGCACCGAGCGGGGCATGAAGTTCGGTATCGACCGCCTGCTCGCGGACCCCGCCCTGCGCCAGCCACTCGACGGCAAGCGCGTTTCCCTCGTCGCCCACCCCGCCTCGGTCACTGCCGATCTCGTCCATTCGCTCGACGCGCTGGTCGCGGCCGGGGTGAACATGACCAGCGCGTTCGGCCCACAGCATGGCCTCAAGGGCGACAAGCAGGACAATATGGTCGAGACCCTGGACGAGGTCGATCCCGTCCACGGCATCCCGGTGTTCAGCCTCTACGGCGAAGTGCGTCGCCCCACCCCTGCGATGATGGACACCGCCGACGTCTTCCTGTTCGACCTGCAGGACCTGGGTTGCCGCATCTATACTTTCGTCACCACGCTGCTCTACCTGCTCGAAGAAGCCGCGCGCGAGGGCAAGAGCGTTTGGGTGCTGGACCGGCCGAACCCCGCCGGCCGCCCGGTCGAGGGCACTACGCTGGTCGCCGGGCAGGAGAGCTTCGTCGGCGCCGGCCGGATGCCGATGCGTCACGGGCTGACGCTGGGCGAGATGGGCCACTGGTTCATCGCCGAGTTCGGCCTCGACGTCGACTACCGCGTCATCGCCATGGAAGGCTGGCGCCCGGACGAGGGCCCGGGCTTCGGCTGGCCGGAGGACCGCATCTGGATCAATCCCAGCCCCAACGCCGCCAATCTCAACATGGCCCGCGCCTATGCCGGCACCGTCATGCTGGAGGGCGCGACGCTGTCGGAAGGACGCGGCACCACCCGTCCGCTCGAAGTCCTGTTCGGCGCGCCCGATGTCGATGCCAAGGCGGTGCTCGCCGAAATGCAGGCTTTCGCGCCCGAGTGGCTCGCCGGCTGCGCCTTGCGCGAATGCTGGTTCGAACCGACCTTCCACAAGCATGCCAAGACCTTGTGCAACGGTTTGATGATTCATGCCGAGGGCCCGTTCTACGACCACCAGGCGTTCCGTCCCTGGCGGCTCCAGGCACTCGCCTTCAAGGCGATCCGCCGCCTATACCCCGACTACCCGCTATGGCGCGACTTTCCCTACGAGTACGAGTTCGACCGCCTGGCGATCGACGTCATCAACGGTGGCCCGGCCTTGCGCGAATGGGTCGACAGCCCGGACGCGCTGCCAGCCGATCTCGAACGCGTCGCCAGCGCCGACGAGGCGGCATGGCGCGAAGAGATCGCCGGGTTGCTGCTGTACTGACCACTGCGTCCATACTGAGCACTGCGTCGTCCCGGGCTCGACCCGGGACCGCGGGCAAGGCCGCGTCGACATCAAGGCCGCGCGCGACGTCGCATTGGCCCCTCGCGAGCTATCGCCGCAACAGTGCATCACGGTCCCGGATCAAGTCCGGGACGACGAATAACGCGAACTTCACCCCTTCTTGCGCGTCAGTTCGCGCATCGCCATGTCGAGGCCGTCCAGCGTCAGCGGGAACATCGAGCCGCCGACTATCTCGCGGATCATCTTGGTCGACTGCGAATAGCCCCACTGCCGCTTGGGCGAGGGGTTGAGCCATACCGTCGCCGGATACGTCTGCACCACGCGTTGCAGCCATACCGCGCCGGCTTCCTCGTTCATGTGCTCCACGGAGCCGCCGGGGTGGCTGATCTCGTAGGGGCTCATCGCGGCGTCGCCGACGAAGATCACCTTGTAGTCGTGCCCGTACTTGTGGAGGAGGTCCCAGGTCGGGGTGCGCTGCGACCAGCGGCGCTTGTTGTCCTTCCACACGCCTTCGTAGAGGCAGTTATGGAAGTAGAAGAACTCCATGTTCTTGAACTCGCCGGTAGCGGCGCTGAACAGTTCCTCCATGAGCTTGATGAACGGGTCCATCGAGCCGCCGACGTCGAGGAACAGCAGCACCTTGACCGCATTGTGCCGCTCGGGCCGCATCACCACGTCCAGCCAACCCTGTCGCGCGGTGCCCGAAATGGTGGCGTCGAGGTCCAGTTCCTCCGCCGCGCCTTCGCGGGCGAAGCGGCGCAGGCGGCGCAGCGCGACCTTGATGTTGCGGGTGCCCAGTTCGCGCGTGTTGTCGAGGTTGGCGAACTCGCGCTTTTCCCAGACCTTGATCGCGCGGCCCTGCTTGCCCTCGCCGCCGATGCGCACGCCTTCGGGGTTGTACCCCGAATGACCGAACGGCGAGGTGCCGTTGGTGCCGACCCACTTGTTGCCGCCCTGATGCCGCTTCTGCTGCTCCTCGAGGCGCTTCTTGAGCGTCTCCATGATCTCGTCCCACGAGCCGAGCGCCTTGACCTTCTCCATCTCCTCGGGCGAGAAATAGCGCTCGGCCATCTTCTTGAGCCAGTCCTCGGGGATGTCGACCGGCTGCTGGCCGTAGTCGGTCAGGATGCCCTTGAAGACCCGCTGGAAGACCTGGTCGAAGCGGTCGAGGAGGCCCTCGTCCTTCACGAACGTCGCACGGCTGAGGTAGTAGAACGCCTCGGGCGTCTGCTCGATCACGTCCTTCTCGAGCGCCTCGAGCAGCACGAGGTGTTCCTTGAGCGAGGCCGAGATCCCGGCCGCACGTAATTCGTCGATGAAGTTCAGGAACATGGCATCACCTTACTTCGGCGTATGTGGACGAGGCATCAGGCGTGGCTTCCCTGGCCTTGGGTCGGTGCACTGCCGCGACGAGTACGAAGGAAACGTACATCAGCAGATACCACGCACCAAGCTTGCCGGGATGGACCAGAGCCCAGCCGTCCTTCTGGTCGGGATAGATCCAGGCATGCGAGAACGTGGATATGTTCTCGGCGAACCAGATGAACAGCGCGACCAGCAGCCAACCCACCAGCAGCGGCATCCAGCGATCCTCGTGCCAGACGCGAAACCACACGCGGGTCCGCGCGAAGAGGACGAACAACAGCGCGAACAGGGCGAGACGCATGTCCGGCAGCCAATGGTGTGCGAAGAAGTTGACGTAGATCGCGACCGCCAGCGCCACGCTTGCCCACGGGCGCGGATAGCCGGTGAAACGAAAGTCGAAGATCCGCCAGACACGCGCGACATAGCTGCCCACTGCGGCATACATGAACCCCGAGAACAGCGGGACGCCGGCAACGTGCAACAGGCTTGGTTCGGGATACTGCCACGATCCCAGCGCAGTCTTGAACAGTTCCATCACGGTGCCGACGACGTGGAAGGCAAGGATGACCCTGGCCTCCTCCATCGTCTCGAGCCGCAGCGCCAGCATCGCGATCTGGATGGCCAGCGCGGCCAGCGTCAGGAAGTCGTAGCGGGCCAGCGCTGCATCGGCCGGATAGAACAGGTAGGTCCCGAGGAGGAGTGCCAGCAGCAGCGCGCCGAACAGGCAGGCCCAGCCCTGCTTGAAGCCGAAAAGGAGGAATTCGTAGGTCCACGCGCGCAAGCCGGGGCGTGGCTCGAACCCTTCGAGACGTGCGCGGATCGCGCCGAAGCGGGTGTGGGCGACCTGCTCTTCGAGACCGGACGGGCCTGACAAGGATCAATGCTCGGGCGAAACGGGTGGCACGTTGGGCGCCGGGGGCTGACCCGGCCAGCGTTCGAGGTTCGGGTCGATCACGGCCCAGGGCGGTGCCTCGTCGGTCCAGATCGCCATGGCCGGGCTTAGGCCATGTCCTTCGTCGAGAAGGCCGAGCCGGATCGTGCGGAACTGCGGACGCACGTTCGAGCGGCCGAGCACCGGGGTGCCGCAGGCGGCGCAGAACTCGTGCGTCAGGACGTTGCCGCTGGCCGCGACATAGGCGTGGTCCGCCCGCGCGCCAGTGATCGTCACCGCCTCGGTGGGAAACATCGCGTTGTTGGTCGGGCCGCCCGCCGCAATGCGCTGGCACTGTCGGCACCAACACTGGCGCGTCGCCACAGGCTCGGCGCAAACCGTGACCGTGACGGCACCGCAGTTGCAGGCGCCGGTGTAGGGCGCGGCCACGTCAGTTGCCCCGGCGGGCCATGAACGCGAGCCGTTCGAACAGCATCACGTCCTGCTCGTTCTTGAGCAGCGCGCCGTGCAGCGGCGGGATCGCCTTCGTGGGGTCCTTGTTCTGCAGGACGTCGAGCGGCATGTCCTCGTTGAGCAACAGCTTGAGCCAGTCGAGCAGTTCGCTGGTGGAGGGCTTCTTCTTCAGGCCCGGCACGTCGCGCAACTCGTAGAAGATTTCCATCGCCTTGCGCACGAGCGTCTTCTGGATGCCGGGGAAGTGCACGTCGATGATCGCTTCCATCGTCTCGCGCTCGGGGAACTTGATGTAGTGGAAGAAGCAGCGACGCAGGAATGCGTCGGGCAGGTCCTTCTCGTTGTTAGAGGTGATGACGACGATCGGGCGCTCCACCGCCGCGATGTGCTCGCCGGTCTCGTAGACGTCGAAGGCCATGCGATCGAGTTCGGCGAGGAGATCGTTGGGGAACTCGATGTCGGCCTTGTCGATCTCGTCGATCAGCAGGACGGGCAGTTCGGGCGCGGTGAAGGCCTCCCACAGCTTGCCCTTGCGGATGTAGTTCGAGATGTCGTGGACCCGCTCGTCGCCCAACTGGCCATCGCGCAGGCGAGCGACCGCATCGTACTCGTAAAGGCCCTGGTGCGCCTTGGTGGTCGACTTGACGTTCCAGGTGATGAGCGGGGCGTCGAGGGCGGCGGCGATCTGTTCGGCCAGGACGGTCTTGCCGGTGCCGGGCTCCCCCTTCACCAGCAGCGGACGGCGCAGCAGCACGGCTGCGTTGACGGCGACCTTGAGGTCATCGGTGGCGACGTAGTTGCTGGTGCCTTCGAAACGCTGCATGGGCCGTCCTGTCCGCTTTAACTGTCCGATTAAGTCCATATGTTGTGCGTCGCAGCAAGGCAAGATCGTTCGCGGGAGCATGTCAGGCGGGCATGGACAACCCCGCTCCGGCGTTGCACAGCACGCGCCATGGGGGCTGATTTCGTGCGCAGGATGGACTGGCTGGGGGGCGCACGGGCGCGGGGATACCTGCGCCTGCTCGCCATGCTCAACCTCGTGATGCTGGCGGCGCTGGTCGCGACCTCGCACGGCGGCGTCGATCGTAACGGATTCCTGCTGGGGAGCGACTTCATCAGCTTCTGGACGGTGGGGCACATGCTGGGGGCCGGCGGCGATCCCTACGACGGGGCGGCCCATATCGCGGCGCAGCGTGCGTTCTTCGCGTCGGACACCGGCTATACCGCGTTTTTCTATCCGCCCTCGTTCCTGCCGTTCTGCCGGCCGCTTGGGCTGCTCGACTACTTTCCGGCCCTGGGCGCCTGGCTGGTGGCGACAGGCACGGTCTATCTCTGCGCGGTGCGGGCGTGGTGGCGGCAGGCCGGAATGGGCGCGCGGCCGTGGCTGGCGTTCCTCGCGTTTCCCGCCGTGCCGATCGTCGTTACCCACGGGCAGACGGCTTTCCTGGTCGCCGGCCTGCTCGGTCTGGGCGCCTGGCTGGTGCCGTCACGCCCTGTAGTGGCGGGCGTGCTCTTCGGGCTCGCCACGATCAAGCCGCAGTTCGGGCTGCTGTTGCCGCTGGTCCTCCTCCTCACGCGCGAGTGGAAGGTCATCGCCGCGGCGACGCTCACTGCGCTGGCGCTGGCCGCCTTTGCCGCGCTGGCGTTCGGACCGCAGGTCTGGCCCGACTGGTTGGCCGCCAGCGCCCGTGCCCAGGAGGCGATGGCGGCAGGAGCGGTGGGCTATGCGAAGATGACGAGCCCCTTCGCCGCGCTCAGGCTGGTCGGCGCGTCGACGGGGGTTGCCTATGCCGTGCAGGGCGCGGTGTCGCTCGCCGTCGCCGGCCTGCTCGCGCAGGCTGCATGGGCGCGCCGCTGGTCGACGGGCCTCGCCGCGACGACGCTCGCCGGCGCGCCGCTGGTGACGCCCTTCGTGCTCGACTACGACATGGTGGTCCTGGCCTTCCCGCTGCTGTGGCTGACGGGAGAGGGCCTGCGCGACGGTTTCCGGCCGTGGGACAAGCTCGCCATCCTGCTCGCCTTCGCTGCGCCGGCCTTCGCCCGGCCGCTGGCGATGAACATCGGCTTGCCGGTCATGCCCCTGGTGCTGGCCGGGCTGTTCGCGGCGTCATGGCGACGATCAGCGGTCGCGGTCCAGGAAGCTGAATAGACCCATCACTTCGATCGCCTCGTCCAGCACGATGCAGGCAATCTTGATTCCGTAGTGTCGGGTTACGAGACGGCGGAAGCGCCGCGAGCATGTCCTCGACCGGACGGAGGCGGCCGTCGTGCACCGCGCGGGCAAGTTCGATGGAGCGGTCGAGTATGGTCATGGCGAACGATTATCACAGCCGGCCGCGCTCCTGCGAACCCATCATTCGCCCGCGAACTTCGCCAGGCGCAGCATCAGCAGTTCGAACCGCCCGGCCTCGATCGGTCGCTCGGGGTCGTTCCAGCTTCCGCTGGCCACCGACCAGGCCCCGGCCTTGTCGCGCAGCAGCCAGGTCATGCTGATGACGCCGTCCTCCGACCCGCCCTTGTAGCCCGCGTAGGACCAAGCGCGCGCGGTGACCTCGTCCATGGCGGGATTGATGGCGAGGATGTCCAGCGCTTCCTTGCTGCCGAGACGGCGAAGGTCGTCCATGATCCCGGCGAGGTCGGTGGGCGAGGCGAACCATTCGACCTGCTCGATGGCCACCGGGCCATGGCCGAAGACTTCGCCCGGTCGCGCCTCGGCGAGCCTGGAGACGTCCAGCGCGGCGAGTTGCCTGACGCGCTCGGCGGGCGCGGCGTGGGCATAGGCCTGCGCCGCGGCCTGGCCCTCCAGCTTGAGGGCGAAGAGCTGGGCGGTCGTCAGCATCGGCGCCATGGCCTCGGGCCTGACATGGCCCGACAAGGCGACCTCGCGGGCGAGCGCCTCCTGTCCGACGAGTCGCACGAGCATGTCCGTCGCCGAATTGTCGCTGATCGAGATCATCAGGCTGGCGAGCGTGTGCAGTGTGATCGGGGCGCCGTCGGGCAGTGAATGGACGGTGCCGCCCTGGAACGACTTGCCCGATACCGGCACCACGTCGCTCCAGCGGCGCTTGCCCTCTTGAACCTGCCGGGCAAGCGCGGCGAGGACGTAGAGCTTGAAGGCGGAGCCGATCGCGAAGGGGGAGGCGGCGGCGCGGCCATGCACGAGCACGGGGGCGCCGGAGCCCAGGCGATGGATCGCAAAGCCTGCCTTGCCCGGCAGCGCGGCGAAGTCCGCGTCGATCCGCTCTAGACTGTCACCACCCGGGGTCAGGCCGAATATCCGGAACCCCGCGACTTTGCCGGGCGGCGTCGGGCCCAGCTCGAGACGGGAGGGGGCGGTGGCATTCGCAAAACGCAGGGTGAAAGTGGCAGCGCCGGCGCCGTCCGCCGCGAAACCCTCGTAACCCTGCAAGGGGCCGCCCTGCGCCACCATCTGCGCGGCGATTTCGCGCAGCTTGTCCGGCGGCACGGCGGCGAGGAACGCGGTGTCGAAGACGTCGGCGGCGGGGCGTTCTCCCTTGAGCACCGCCACGACTTCTCCGGCGCGGGTTTCCAGCACGGTCCCGCCCTGTGCCTGTGCCGCTCCACCGAAGCCGGTCGCCGCCAGGGCGATCATCGCCAGTTGCAGGAGCCTGCGCAAACAGCCCATTCCGGAAGCGTTCCCATGATCGTAGAGTTGGCCCAAGGTAGCCGGGCTCGTCTTCTGCGTCGACCCGGTCCGGTCGTCCGGCGTCACGCGTCGATCAGTTCCGGATCGATCTCGCCCGCGCGGTTCTGGATGAAGGTGAAGCGGTGTTCCGGGTTGCGGCCCATCAGCCGGTCGACGAGGTCCTTCACCGCCGCGCGGCCTTCGTATTCGGGCGGCAGGGTGATGCGGATGAGCGAGCGGGTCTGCGGGCTCATCGTCGTTTCGCGCAGCTGGTTCGGGTTCATCTCGCCCAGGCCCTTGAAGCGGCCGACTTCGACTTTCTTGTTCTTGAAGGTCGTCGCCTCCAGCTCGGCACGGTGGGCGTCGTCGCGGGCATAAGCGGACGTCGAGCCGGCGACGAGGCGGTAGAGCGGCGGCTGGGCGAGGTACAGGTGCCCGCGCCGCACGATGTCGGGCATCTCCTGGAAGAAGAAGGTCATCAAAAGCGTCGCGATGTGGGCGCCGTCGACGTCGGCGTCGGTCATGATGATGACGCGATCGTAGCGCAAGTTGTCGGCGTTGCAGTCCTTGCGCGTCCCGCAGCCAAGCGCGAGGCCGAGGTCGGCGATTTCGGAGTTGGCGCGGATCTTGTCGGCGGTGGCACTGGCGACGTTGAGGATCTTGCCGCGGATAGGCAGGATCGCCTGGGTCTTGCGATCGCGCGCCTGCTTGGCCGAGCCGCCCGCCGAATCGCCCTCGACGATGAACAGTTCGGTCTCGCCCGAGCCCTCGCCCGAACAGTCGGTCAGCTTGCCGGGCAGGCGCAGCTTGCGGGCGTTGGTGGCGGTCTTGCGCTTGACCTCGCGCTCCGCCTTGCGGCGCAGGCGATCGTCCATCCGCTCCATCACCGCGCCCAGCAGTGCCTTGCCGCGATCGAGGTTGTCGGTCAGGAAGTGGTCGAAATGATCGCGCACCGCGGCTTCCACCATCCGCGCGGCCTCGGGGCTGGTCAGGCGGTCCTTGGTCTGGCTCTGGAACTGGGGGTCGCGGATGAAGACCGAGAGCATGACCTCGCTGCCGGTGATGACGTCGTCCGGGATGATGTCCTTGGCCTTCTTGGCCTGTCCCACCAGGTCGGCGAAGGCACGGATGCCCTTGGTGAGCGCACCCCGCAACCCCTGTTCGTGGGTGCCGCCATCGGGCGTGGGGATGGTGTTGCAGTACCAGGAATAGGCACCATCCGAATAGAGCGGCCAGGCGATCGCCCATTCGACGCGGCCCTGCTCGGACCCGTCCTCGCCCTTGGGGAAGTCCTGCGATCCGGCGAAGGATTGCGTGGTCACGCATTCGCGCGTGCCGATCTGTTCGGCGAGGTGGTCGGCGAGGCCGCCGGGGAACTGGAAGGTCGCCTCGGCCGGCACGCCGTCCACCGCGAGCGAGGCTGCACATTTCCAGCGGATTTCCACGCCGGCGAAGAGGTAGGCCTTGGACCGCACCAGCTTGAACAGGCGCGCGGGCTTGAACTTCTGGTCGCCGAAGATCTCGATGTCGGGCGTGAAGGTGACTGCCGTGCCGCGCCGGTTGGGAGCGGCGCCGACGCGCTGGATAGGTCCCAGCGTGAGACCGCGCGAAAACTCCTGCGCGAAGAGTTCCTTGTTGCGCGCCACTTCCACGCGGGTCTTCACCGAAAGCGCGTTGACCACCGAGATGCCGACGCCGTGCAGGCCGCCCGAGGTCGCATAGGCCTTGCCCGAGAACTTGCCGCCCGAGTGCAGCGTCGAGAGGATCACCTCGAGTGCCGATTTGCCGGGGAACTTGGGATGCTCGTCGACCGGGATGCCGCGCCCGTTGTCGGTGATGGTGAGGCGGCCCGGCGTGCCCGGTTCCTCCTCCAGGGTGACTTCGATGCGGTTGGCATGGCCGGCGACGGCTTCGTCCATCGCGTTGTCGAGCACTTCGGCAGCGAGATGGTGCAGCGCCCGTTCGTCGGTGCCGCCGATGTACATGCCGGGACGGCGGCGGACGGGTTCGAGCCCTTCGAGGACCTCGATCGCGGAACCGTCATAGGCTTCGCCGGCGGCGGTGGGGAGTTTGTCGAAGAGATCGTCGGACATGGGAGCGACTATAGGGCGCGGAGAATCGCCGGGGCAAGCGGGGCTGTGCGGGAAATTGCGAATAAACCGGGAACGTTTGGGGCGAAGGTCGCAGGGGGTGTCTTTGGCTCACGCGAAGACGCAAAGGGTAGCGCCTGCGGCCAAGCCGCTTTTCCATCCCGCATGGCGAGTTTCGCAGCCTTGGCCCGCAGAAATAGCCTGCGGCGTCAATGTCCCCCTTTGTGGTTTTGCGTCTTCGCGTGAACGGAAAAGACCGACCGCGACCTGCCGCCTTACTCCCCGAACTTGACCGGCGCGGCGCTGATGACCTTCACGGCGCCGGTCTGCACCTCGCGCACTTCCAGCGCGCGTTCGACGAGACCGCCGCGAGTGAACCGGAAAGCACCGTCGACGCCGAGGAAACCGCCGGGGAAGGCTTTGGCATCGCGCAGGGTATCGGCCGGGAAGCGCGAACCGGGCTTCCAGTCGCGCGCGACGCGCAAGGTGAGCAGTACGGCGTCGTAGCCCAGCGTCGCGATGCGGAAGGGCTGGCCGCCGAAGCGGGCGCGGTAGCTCTTGGAGAACTGGCCGAAGCGCTGGTCGGACACGGTGGCGAACCAGGCGCCGGCGAGCGCCGGGGTGGTGGTCAGCTCGCGCTCGCCGCTCCACAGCTCGGTGCCGAGCAGGCGCACACCGGTGGTTTTGCTGGTGCCCTTGAAGGCCGTGGCGGCGCGGGCGGAAAGGCCGCCGCTGTCGGCGATCAGCAGCGCGTCGAAGCCGCCCTTGGCCTTCACCCGCAAGGCGGCCGAGGCGATCGAGGCAGCACTGCGGTCGTAGGGTTCGAGCGCGACGACCGAGCCGCCGCCCGAACGCACGGCGGCGAGCAGGGCGCTGCTGGTGCGGTCGCCGTAGTCGCCCTTGGGAACGAGCGCGGCAAAGCTGGTGACGCCGTGACCGCGGGCATACTCGACCGTGCGGGTGACCGACTGGCCGGGCAGGTTGCCCATGATGAAGACGTCCCTGCTGGCCGCCTTCTCGTCGTTCGAGAACGAGATGACCGGAATCTTCGCTGCCTTGGCGATGGCCGAGACGGTGGGAATGTTGTCCGCCAGCAGGGGGCCCAGGATCAGCTGGTTGCCGTCGGCGATGGCGCGGCGCGTGGCTTCCGCCGGATTGGTGGACGTGTCGTAGGTCGTCACGCGCAGGTTCTTGGCGGCGGTATCGAGCAAGGCCATGTTCGCGGCATTGGCGATCGACTGGCCGACGCCGGCGTTCGGTCCGGTGATCGGCACCAGCAGCGCGACGCGGTGGCGCTCGGTATCGACGGGAATGTCGCTCTGGGTGGGCGGGGGCGTTGGCGTCGGCGTGGGTGCGGACGTGGGGGCCTTGGGCACCACGGCGCAGCCGGCGAGCACGGCCATCGCGGCTGCGGCGAGAAGATTCCGCCGGTTCAGGCGCCGATCGGTCAGCCGATTGTCGAACATTGCTTGCCGCTCCCTTGGTCTATGGGCAATGAGTCTGCTTGATGGAAAACACTCTTTCACCGGGCCTGTACATAGTCGCAACCCCCATTGGCAACCTGGGTGACATTACCCTGCGTGCCGTGGAAACCCTGAAAGGTGTGGCCGCGGTGGCTTGCGAGGACACCCGCGTCACCGGAAAACTGCTGCATCATCTGGGGATAAAGCAGCGCCTGATCCGCTACGACGACCATGCCGGCGAGCATGACCGCGAGCGCCTGCTGGCGCTGATGGCAACCGAGCCGGTAGCCTTGGTGAGCGACGCGGGAACGCCGCTGATATCCGATCCGGGCTACCGGCTGGTGCGCACCGCGCGCGAGCGGGGCATTGCCGTGACCAGCCTGCCGGGGCCGAACGCCGCGGTCGTGGCGCTCACGCTTTCGGGCCTGCCCAACGACCGTTTCCTGTTCGCCGGCTTCCTGCCCAACAAGGCCAAGGCGCGCGAGGACACGCTTGCGCGCCTCGGGCAAGTGCCTGCCACGCTGGTGTTCTACGAGACCGCGCCGCGCCTCGACGCCTCGCTCGCCGCGATCGACGCGGTGCTCCCGGGACGCGAGGTGGCGGTGGGCCGTGAACTGACCAAGAAGTTCGAGGAATGCCGCAGCGGCTCGCCCGTCGAGCTTGCCGCGCATTATGCCGCGCATCCGCCGAAGGGCGAGATCGTCCTGCTCGTCGCCCCGCCGGGAGACGAACCAGCGGGCGAGGTCGACGTCGACGCGCTGCTGCTGGCGGCGCTGGTCGAATCGAAGGCCTCGCAGGCGGCGGCCTCGGTGGCCAGGGCGACGGGGCTCGACCGCAAGATCCTCTATGCGCGGGCGATGGAACTGAAGTGAGCGACAGGCGTATCCGGGCCGAGCGCGACGGGCGGCGGGGCGAGACGGTGGCCAGGCTCTACCTGCGGCTGACCGGCTGGCGTGTGCTGGCACGGCGAGTGAAGACCCGGCGCGGCGAAGTGGACCTCGTCGTGCGCCGCGGCCGTACCTTGTGCTTCGTGGAAGTGAAATGGCGGCGCACCGCGCGCGAACTCAATACCGCGATCGATGCCTACCGGCTGCGGCGGGTCGCGGATGCGGCCGAACTGATCGCGGCGCGCTATCAGAAGGTGGGAGACAGCGTGCGCATCGACGTGGTGCTCGTCGCCCCGTTCCGCTGGCCGCGTCGGATCGTGAATGCCTGGCAGCCCTTGATGTGACGCCGCGTAACCCTCCCGTTACCGCCCCCTCCCGCCATTCAATCACGCATGCTCCACATCCGGAACTTGAAACGCGCAATTCCGGTCGCACCTTTGGCGGGTTGCGGCTAAGCCGCGCCCGACAACCCTTTCACAAAGGCCGACAACCGCCATGACCTTACGCGTCGCCGTGCAGATGGACCCGCTCGAAACCGTCAAGATCGGGGGGGATTCCTCGTTCGCGCTCATGCTGGCGGCGCAGGCGCGGGGGCATACGCTGTTCCACTACGACGTGCGGACCCTGGCCTACGACGCCTCCTTCGGCGCCAACGGACGGCTGACCTGCTGGGGTGCTCCCGTGACCGTACAGCGCGTCGAAGGCGCTCACTTCACGCGCGGCGAATATCGCCTGATCGACCTCATCGAGGACATCGACGTCGTGCTGATGCGCCAGGACCCGCCGTTCGACCTCGGCTACATCACCGCCACCCATCTGCTCGAGCGCCTCGCCGGCCGCACGTTGGTGGTCAACGATCCCGCCTCGGTGCGCAATGCCCCCGAGAAGGTCTTCGTGCTCGACTATGCGCGCTTCATGCCGCCCACCTTCATCGCCCGCCGGATCGAGGACGTGAAGGCGTTCGGCCAGCGTCATCCGGGAGACCTCGTAATCAAGCCGCTCCACGGCAATGGCGGCAAGGCGGTGTTCCGCATCCCCGCGGACGGTTCCAACCTCGGCGCCCTGATCGAGATGTTCGAGAATGCCTGGGTCGAGCCGTTCATGGTCCAGCCCTTCCTTCCCGACGTCTCCGAGGGCGACAAGCGCATCGTCCTCGTCGACGGTGCGTTCGCAGGCGCCATCAACCGCAAGCCGGGCGAGGGCGAGTTCCGTTCCAACCTCGCGGTGGGCGGCTCGGCCGAAGCCAGCACGCTCACTTCGGCCGAAGAGGAAATCTGCGCGGCGCTCGGCCCGGAACTGAAGGCGCGCGGGCTGGTTTTCGTGGGCATCGACGTGATTGGCGGGAAATGGCTGACGGAAATCAACGTGACTTCGCCCACCGGCATCGTGGCGATCGACCGCTTCAACGGCACCGACACCGGCGCGCTCATCTGGGACGCCATAGAGGCGCGCCACGCGGCGATGTGATCGGCCGTTTCCATGGCTGAGTGGGTCTACGAGATCGTCCGGCAGGGCGGTTATCTCGGCATCGTGTTCCTCATGGCGCTCGAGAACATCATTCCGCCCATACCGTCCGAAGTCATCATGGGTCTGGGCGGGATCGCGGTGGCGCGCGGCCATATGCAGTTCTGGCCACTGCTGCTGTGGGGAACGGTCGGATCGGCGCTCGGTAACTACGTGCTGTTCCTCGTGGCCGACCGGATGGGCTACGAACGCCTGCGCCCGTTCGTCGACCGCTGGGGCCGGTGGCTTACGCTGGAGTGGCGCGACATCGAGGACGCAGGCAAGTTCCTGCGCCGGCACGGGCACTGGGTGGTGTTCGTGTTCCGCTTCATGCCGATGTTCCGCTCGATGATATCGGTCCCGGCCGGCCTCGCGCATATGGGACACGTCCGCTTCCTCCTGTTCACGGCCGCCGGCGCGGCGATCTGGAATGCATTGCTGATCCTGGGCGGGCGCTGGCTGGGGCGGACCCTGGCGCAGGCGGAACAGTGGTTCGGCTGGGTTACGCTGGCGGTCGCGGTGGTCACGATCGTGGCCTACGCATGGCGCGTGGCGCGGTGGAAGCCGCGCGAGGACGGCGGGTGTGAATAACCGGCCATGGGTCCGCATTACTGATAGTTAACTTAGGTACATCTATAGTAACTCCACAATAAACGTGGAAATTCACCCGTATCGTCCTATCGTTTCGGCGATCGATACGAATCGACGACGGGGGGCGACATGAGTGACGCCGAAAAGGTTCTCGCCTTCGCAAGGAATCTCGGGTCGACTACTCCAATCGTGCTGCGCTGGGAGGGCGCGGGAGACTGCCTTCACGTCTTCGATGTTCTCAAGCCGCTGTCGGAAGCACACTACAACGGCTCCAAGACAGCCATCAAGTTCCGTGCCGACGTCAACCTCTACGAGAGCAAGGGCAGCAAGGTGGCGCAGTCCGCCCGCGCGTTGCTCGACGAGATATGGGCCTATGGACCCGCCGGGCAGTCGATCAACCTTTACTACGACGTCAATCTGACGCGCGAATCCAAGGCGATCACGCAGCCCCCCGCGCACCTGATGTTCGTGCGCAACATCATGCCCACCGATGCCAGCAAGACCAGCAGCGAAATCGATGGCGATGTTCTCAGGACGCTGCACCGCTCGGGCGTGACCTTCGTGCCCTCGAACAAATAGGTCGCGACGGTCGAAGGGCCCTATCCGCGCTCGCGGGGATGGGCATTGCGGTAGACGTCGAGCAGCGTCGCCGCATCCACTCGCGTATAGATCTGCGTCGAGCCGAGCGAGGCATGGCCGAGCAGTTCCTGCAGGGACCGCAAGTCCGCGCCGGCGCCAAGCAGGTGCGTCGCGAAGCTGTGTCGCAGCGCATGGGGCGTCGCGCTTGCCGGCAGGCCCAGCGAAACCCGCGCGCGCGCCACGGCCTTCTGAACCATGCCCTGCGAGAGCGGCCCGCCCTTGGCCCCCCGAAACAGGGCCTTGTCGCGCTCGAGCGGCCACGGGCATTTGCCGAGGTAGTCCGCCACGCCAGAGCGCACGATCGGCAGCAGCGGCACCATGCGCTGCTTGCCACCCTTGCCGGTGACCACCAGCGTTTCGCGCAGCGGCAGCGCGGCAGCGGTCAGCGAGAGTGCTTCGGCAATGCGCAGGCCGGCGCCGTAGAGCAGGAGCAGCACCGCCCGGTCACGTGCGCCGATCCACGGCTCGCCGGCGTCCTCCTCGACGGTCGCGGCAAGGTTCACCGCCTCGTCAGGCGTCACCGGTCGCGGCAGGCCTTTCTTGACGCGCGGCCCCCGCAGCCGGGGCGGGGTCGCCTGCGCCATTCCGGCCTTCTCCCGCGCGAAACCCAGGAAGGCCTTCAGCGCCGAAAGCTCGCGCGCGGCGGAAACATTGCCGATGCCGTCCTGCCGCCGCGCCGCGAGATGGCCGCGCAGGGCAGGGGCATCGATCCGGGCGAGGCTGGCCCAGTCGCTTTCGCCCAGCGCGTCGAGAAGCCGCGAAGCCGTGGCGATATAGGCACGCACTGTGTGCGGGCTGCGGCGGCGATCCTGCGCAAGGTAGCCGCCCCAGGCTTCCAGCAGGTCGGCCTTGGCCGCCATCAGCTCTCGACCAGTTGCCCGGGCACCAGTTCGCCCAGCAGCGCGTCGAGCAGGCACATCCCCGCCTCTGCCACGCCGATCCGGGCGCCGTCCCGGTGCACCAGTCCCTGGCTTTCGTAGAACAGCGCCTTGGCGGGATCGCACAACTGTTCGGGCGCAAGGCCGAAGCGCGTCGCCATGGCATCGAGGTCCACCCCTTCGCGCAGGCGCAGGCCCATCAGCATGGCTTCGCTCGCCTGTTCGCGAAGGCCGAGCGTGCGTTGCTCGGCGATGCCGTGCCGGCTGCGTTCGATTTCCGCCTGCCAGTTCTCGGGCTTGCGGTGCCGCACGGTGGCAAGCCCGCCGCGCCTCCCGTGGGCGCCGGGGCCGATGCCGGCGTAGTCCTGGTAGCGCCAGTAGGTCAGGTTGTGGCGGCTCTCCTCGCCGGCGCGGGCGTGGTTGCTGATCTCGTACGCGGGGAGGCCCGCGGCGGCGGTCATCTCGCGGGTAAGGGCGAACATGTCGGCGCAGGCGTCCTCGTCGAGTGGGGCGAAGTCGCCCTTGCGCACCATGGTCTCGAAGCGCGTGCCGGGCTCGATCGTCAGCTGGTAGAGCGAGAGGTGCCCGGTGCCGAACGACAGCGCGCGGGCGAGTTCGGTGCGCCAGCCGTCGAGCGACTGCCCGGGACGCGCGTAGATCAGGTCGAAGCTGACCCGTTCGAAATGCCGCTGCGCCACGTCCAGCGCCGCGAGGCCTTCGGAGGCATCGTGCAGGCGGCCGAGGAAACGCAGGGTTTCGTTGTCGAGCGCCTGCAGCCCGAGCGACACGCGGTTGACGCCGGCGCTCGCCAGCGCGGCATAGTTCGCCGCTTCGACCGAGGAAGGGTTGCCTTCCAGGGTGATCTCGATGCCGGGCGCGAAGCCCCAGAGGCGTTCCGCCTCCTCCAGCAATCGCGCGACGAGGGCAGGGGGCATCAGCGAGGGAGTGCCGCCGCCGAAGAAGATCGAATCGAGCGGTTCGCCGCCTGCGAGGTCATGCTCGTGGCGCATGTCGGCGAGGAGTCCCGCCTGCCAGGCCGCGTGGTCGACCCGGTCGCGCACGTGGCTGTTGAAGTCGCAGTACGGGCACTTGGCGAGGCAGAACGGCCAATGAATGTAGAGAGCGCGGGCCATGGGCTTTCTCAGGCGCAGGTTCGGCGGCGAAGTCAATAGCCCCAGTCGCGAAGGGCAGGCGCGATCAGGCTTTCCACTCGCGCGAATTCCGGCGCGTAGGAACGCCAGCGCTCTACCGAAGCGCGGTTGAGCGGGCGCGTGACCTGGCTGCGGCTGGGTGTGCTGATGGCGCGGGTGGCGGCGTTTTCATGGAAGCTGCGCATGGCCTCTGTCCACCCCAGCCCGAGCGGGGCGAGCGCGCCGCGCATCGTCCCTTCGAGATCGTCGACCAGTGCTTCGTAGCGCACTTCGCTCGCATGAAGCCCGAGCGCGTCGCGGTAGCGCCGCCATGTCGCGGTGACGAGGGCGTGGAAGCGCACCGCGTCTTCCCAGCCGAGCAGGTTCACCGTCGATGGACTGGGCGGCATCAGTTGCAGCACCGAGGACAGGCACACGTCGCGCGGATCGCGGACCATGAACAGGATCGACGCCTCGGGGAACAGGCGCAGGATCACCGGCAGGTCGATCACGTTCAGCGCGAACTTGTCGACGAGCCGCCGCGCGTCGGCATCCGGGCCGAGGCGCATGGCGGCAAGCCGGCGATAGCGCTGGCGCAGGCGGGCGATGGCCTGCCGGTCGAGCGCGTCGAGGCCGGCTAGGCGCGATGCTGCCGGGCGGATCGCGGCCTGCGTGCCTGACAGCAGCGGGGCTTCGTCGGCCACGAGCACTTCGGGGTGGCAGGCCAGCAGTTCCTGCATGAGCGTCGTTCCCGAGCGCAAGTAGCCGAGCAGGAACACCGGCGCCGGTGCCTTGTCGGCCGGACCGTCGTCGCGCCAGCGTCGCAGCATCGTGGCATCGAAGGCTGCCTCGTCCTGCGCCAGCAGGCGGGCGACGAGGCCGGCGTCCTGCGCGGCATATTCGGGCAGGTCCGGTGCGATGGCGGCGCCAGCCGCGAGGTCGGCGAAGACCTCGCGGTGACGCCCGAGCCTGTCGCGCGCTCGGGCCCGTTCGCGCAGGGCGCGGAACCGCTCGCGGGGAGGGAGGTCGCCCGAAAGCAGGCGATCGAGCCGCGCCTCCGCCACCGAGGCCTGGCCTGCGTCGATCTCGATGCTCGCGGTCAGGACTTCGAGGTGGGGATGGTGCGGGGCCCCGCGCAGCGCCTTGGCGCAGGAGGCGAGCGCGAGGTCGTGGCGGGCGAGCTGCGCCGCGGCGGTGGCCATGGCATGATGGAGCGCAGGGGTGTCCAGCCCCTTGGCGGCAAGGCCTTCGAGCACCCGTAGAGACGAGGCGGCATCGCCGACCTTCTGCAACAGTTGGGCCACCGGGAGGAGGTCCTCCGGCCGGGTTCCGGCAAGGGCGAGCCGGGCCAAGGCGCCATCGCGCAGGCAGGCGGTCCCCTCATGCAGATTGCCGCCGGCGCAGAGCGCCTGTCCCAGCCAGATCGTTGGCATCGGGTCGCCGGGCAGCGCTTGCAAGGCCGCGCGAAAGTGCCGGACGGCCGCGTCGAGCTGCCCCTTGCCGGCCGCTTCCCGGCCCAGGCTTATGGCCTCAGCCGGGGTCGCCATCGCTCGCGGGGGCAGCGCCGAACTGGTCGGCGACCAGCTTGGCGAAGGCATCCGCGCGGTGGCTGATGCGGTTCTTCTGCGCGGGATCGAGCTGCGCGAACGTGACTTCGTGGCCCTGCGGCACGAAAGCCGGGTCGTAGCCGAAACCCATCGTCCCGCGCGGCGGCCAGGAGAACGTGCCATCGACGCGGCCTTCGTAGACCGCCTCGTCGCCCTCGGGCCAGGCGATCGCGAGAGTCGAGGAGAACCAGCACGAACGGTCCACCTCGGGGCCCTGCTCGGCGAGCAGGCCCTCGACCTTGCCCATCGCCATGTACCAGTCGCGACCGGGATCGCCCTCGAACCACTGTCGTTCGGCCCAGTCGGCGGTGTAGACGCCGGGCCGTCCGCCCAGCGCCGCCACCGACAGCCCGCTGTCGTCGGCGAGCGCGGGGATTTGCGCGGCCTTGGCCGCGGCATGGGCCTTGAGTAGGGCGTTCGCCGCGAACGTGGTGCCGGTCTCCTCAGGCTCGGGCAGGCCGAGCTGGCCGGCGGACAGGCACTCGATCCCGTACGGCGCGAGCAGCGCTGCGATTTCCCGCAGCTTGCCCGCGTTGTGGGTGGCGATGACGAGGCGCCCCTTGCCGAGCTTGGGGCCGTCGAGCTTGCGTGTAGTCACCTGAGCGTCATTCCCGTAGTGGTTCAACCGTCATGCCCGCGCAGGCAGGCATGACGGTGTCTTGAAGCCAGCCCGCGCTCAGCGCCCGACCGCCTTGGCCTGTGCGGCGAAGATGCCGTCGCAACCGATGCGCGCAAGGCGCAGCAGGCGCAGCAGGCCTTCCTCGTCGTAGGTCGCGCCCTCGGCGGTGGCCTGGGCTTCGGCGATCTTGCCGCCTTCGATCAGCACGAAGTTCGCATCGGCGTCGGCCGCGCTGTCCTCGACATAGTCGAGGTCGAGCACCGGCGTGCCGGCGCAGATGCCGCAGGACACCGCGGCGACGCGTGCCTGGATCGGGTCTTCCTTGATCTTGCCGTCGGCCATCAACTTGTCGACCGCCAGGCGCAGCGCCACCCACGCGCCCGAGATCGAGGCGGTGCGGGTGCCGCCGTCGGCCTGGATTACGTCGCAATCGAGCACGATCTGGCGCTCGCCGAGCTTCTTCATGTCGACCACCGAGCGCAGGCTGCGGCCGATCAGGCGCTGGATTTCCTGCGTGCGGCCCGACTGCTTGCCCTTCGCGGCTTCGCGGCTGCCACGGGTGTGCGTTGCGCGCGGGAGCATCGAATACTCGGCGGTCACCCAGCCTTCGCCCTTGCCGCGCAGAAACGGGGGCACCTTTTCCTCGACCGAGGCGGTGACCAGCACGCGGGTGTCGCCGAACGAGATCAGCACGGACCCTTCGGCATGCTTGGTGAAGCCGGTCTGGATGTCGATGGTGCGCATTTCGTCTGCGGCACGGCCTGAAGGTCGCATGGAGTGGTCCTCGTGATGGATGGTCGTCTTGATGTCTGCGCGCGGCCCTAGGCGCATTGGGCCGGGGGCCGCAAGCGGATATGGCGAGGGCGGTTTGCACCGCGGGCGCCATGGTTTCGGGATGACGATGATGTGTCAAAACGCAAACCGGCGCTTGCCCGCGGATTTGCGCTGCCCCTATAACGGGCCGGGCAATGCCCACGCCCCCGATCACCGAACTGACAACCCGCGCCCGCGAGATTTTCCGTCTCGTGGTGGAGGGCTACCTCGAGACGGGCACGCCGGTGGGCTCGAAGGCGCTGGCCGGGCCGGGCGGCGTGAGCCTGTCCTCGGCTTCGATCCGGTCGGTGCTGGCCGACCTCGAACACCTCGGCCTGCTTGCCGCGCCGCATACGAGCGCCGGGCGGCTGCCGACCGAGGCGGGACTGCGCCTGTTCGTCGACGGCATCATGCAGGTGGCCGAGCCGACGGTCGAGGAACGCATCGCCATCGAAAGCCGCATCTCGGCGCCGGGCCCGATCGAGGCGGCGCTGGAGGCGACCAGCACGCTGCTCTCCAGCCTGTCCTCGGGCGCCGGCGTGGTCATGGTGCCCCGTCGCGAGCCGCGGCTGATGCACCTGCAACTCGTGCCGCTCGGGCCGGGCCGGGCGCTCGCGGTGCTGGTGGGCGAGGACGGCGGGGTCGAGAACCGCGTGGTCGAACTCCCCCTGGGCCTGCCGCCGGGCGCGCTGGAGGAGGCCTCGAACTACATCTCGGCGCACCTGACCGGGCGCACGCTGGCGCAGGCCGCGCGGGCGATGCGTGCCGAGATCACCTCGGGCAAGTCGGCGCTCGACGCCGCGAGCCGCGATCTCGTCGAACGGGGGCTCGCCGTGTGGAGCGAGGACGCGATGGCGCGCCGGGTGCTCATCGTGCGCGGCCAGGCCAACCTGCTCGACGAGGCGGCGCTGACCGATCTCGAACGGGTGCGCTCGCTGCTCGACGACCTGGAGAACAAGCAGTCGGTCGCCGACCTGCTCGACACCGCGCGCCAGGCACAGGCGACGCGCATATTCATCGGCTCGGAGAACCGCCTGTTCGCGCTTTCGGGCTCCTCGGTGATCGCCTCGCCCTATCGCGACCGCGAAGGAAAGGTGGTCGGCGTGGTGGGGGTTATCGGCCCCACGCGGTTGAATTATGCGCGCGTAGTGCCCATGGTGGACTTCACCGCCCAGAGCCTGGGCAAGCTCATCGGATAGCTGGAACAATCACGAAATGACCGACGACAAGACGCAGTCCAACAACACCGACAAGACTGTAGACGCCGCCGTGGCCGAAGAACTGCAGGGCGTGCCCGAGGATTTCCTCGACACCGCAGGCGAGAACGAGGAACTGGTGAAGCTGCGCGAAGATCTCGCGACGGCCAAGCAGGACGTGCTCTACGCCCGTGCCGAAACGCAGAACGTGCGCCGCCGGCTCGAGAAGGACATCGCCGACACCCGCGCCTATGCCGCGACGAGCTTTGCCCGCGACATCCTCTCGGTATCTGACAACCTCGCCCGTGCACTTTCTGCGATTCCCGCCGAATTGCGCGACGACGACAAGCTCAAGGGCCTCGTCTCCGGAATCGAGGCCACCGGCCGCGAGATCGACAAGGTCTTTGCCAGCCATGGCATCACCCGCATTGCCGCGACCGGGCTTCCGCTCGATCCCAACCAGCACCAGGCGATGATCGAGGTCCCTTCGGCCGATGCCGAGCCGGGCACGATCGTGCAGGAACTGCAGGCCGGCTACATGATCAAGGATCGCCTGCTGCGGCCCGCCATGGTCGCCGTGGCTAAGAAGCCGGACTGATTCGCCGTCGTCCCGGGCTCGACCTGAAGCCGCTTGCAAAGCCACGCCCAGCTCGCGGCAGGACCGGGCGCTGCGGCGGCCCATGGCAGGCTAACGCCTCCAGGGCACACCACTGTCCCGGACCAAGTCCGGGACGACGGGATGCCCGGTCACGACATGTCGTTTTGTTGCCAAGGAACCTCTGGCACGCGCTTCCGTTCACTTTGGTATAACCAGAAGTTTTCGGAGAAATTCGATGCGCAAGCTTATCTTCCCCATTCTCGTCGCCGGCGCGTTCAGCATCGCCGGCTGTGCCGGTAACTACGGTGGCGAAGGCGCCCTGGCCGGCGGTGCGCTCGGCGCGGGCGTCGGCGCAGTCGCGGGCGGCGACGTCGGCACCGGCGCGGCGATCGGCGCGGCGGCAGGCGCCTTGGCCGGCTCGCAGGTCAAGAAGGACAACGACCGCGGCTGCTACCGCTACGATCGCAACGGCGACCGCTACTGGGATCGCGACTGCTGATCGCGCGAACCGCTGCCTGCCAGCATCGCATGGGGCGTGGTCGAGACATCGGCCGCGCCCCTTTTCGTCGTTATGGCGAAACGGACGGCGCGAACGGCAGGATCGCGCGGTAGCTCTCCACTTGCGGCGCGCCGGGGACCTCTACCCCCAGCCCGAGCAGGAAGGCGTGGCGAACGATTTCGGCCTGCTGCTCGATGCCGTAGCGCTCGAGCGTCCAGCCCGGCCGCAGCGCGTAGTCGTAGCGGCACAGCGGGTGGCGCATCAGCGGCAGATACCAGCGACCTTTGCGTTGGGCCTGCCAGACGTGCGTCATCTCGTGGATGAAAAGGCCCTGGAGCCCGAGCGAACCTTGCGCGAAATCGTCCTCGTAGAGGCGGGTGCGCGGATGGAAGTGCAGGTGCCCGCAAGGCGCCATCACCGTGCCGACGGGCTGGAACGCGAACCACTTGCGCCGCCGCACACGAACCGGGGCGCAGTCGATCGCCGTGCCGAAGACCGAGCGGACGAGGTCGACCTCGCCCGTGGTGAGCGCTCGCTCGCCGCCGGGTGGGCAGCGCGGTTCCCCGGCCGGTGCGATCAGTGCTGCATTCCTTCCATGTCGCCCATGTCGGTCCCTGCGCCCATCTTCTCGACCTGCAGCGGCATCGACAGCTTGTCGCCGTCGGAGAAAGTCAGCGTCAGTTCGGCGGTGCCGCCGGCCTGGACCTTGGGCGACAGGTCGAAGGCCATGACGTGCAGGCCGCCGGGCGCGAAGACCACCGAGGCGCCGGGGTCGATCGGGAGTGATTCGATCGCGCTCATCGAGCCGCCGTTGGTCTGGTGCATCTGTGCCTTGGCGGCGCCGTCGACATGCACGCCCGCCAGCGTGACCGGCTCGGCGCCGTCATTGCGCACGGTGAAGTAGACCGCGCCCGGGCGCCCGGCGACGACCGGCAGCACCAGCTTGCCGTCGCTGGCGACGAGCCCCGGCTTCGCATCGGGACCCGAAAGGGTCGCCTCGTTCGACGCGGTCGGGCTGTCGGGCTCCTTGCCACAGGCGCCGAGACCGGCGAGCAGGCCAGCCGAGAGAAGCAGGGCGAGGGAGGGCAAGAGTTTCACGGTCAAGGTATCCTTGTGACTTCGCCGGGGAAAAATCGCTCGCCTAATGCCATTCGTCGAGTCTTGTTCCAAGCAAAACCACCCCTATATCGCGCCTCGACGACGTTAAGCGTCACCGAGCCGTGCAAGCCGCCTTGCCTTGTGTAAGGGAGGCGATCCGTACGGTGTCACCCAATTGACGTGAGGAATGGGGATAATGGCTAAAGTAATTGGTATCGACCTTGGCACCACCAACAGCTGCGTCGCCGTCATGGACGGCGGCAAGCCCAAGGTCATCGAGAATTCCGAAGGCGCGCGCACGACGCCCTCGATCGTCGCTTTCACCAAGGATGGTGAGCGCCTGATCGGGCAGCCGGCGAAGCGCCAGGCCGTCACCAACGGCAACAATACGATCTTCGCGGTGAAGCGCCTGATCGGCCGCCGCTTCGACGACCCGGTGACCAAGAAGGACACCGAGCTGGTTCCCTACACCATCGTCAAGGGCAAGAACGGCGACGCCTGGGTCCAGGCCGGCGGCGAGGACTACAGCCCGTCGCAGATTTCTGCGTTCACGCTGCAGAAGATGAAGGAAACCGCCGAATTCGTACCTCGGCGAGACGGTCACGCAGGCGGTCATCACCGTTCCTGCCTACTTCAACGACGCCCAGCGCCAGGCGACCAAGGACGCGGGCCAGATCGCCGGCCTCGAAGTGCTGCGCATCATCAACGAGCCGACCGCCGCGGCGCTGGCCTATGGCCTCGACAAGCAGGACGGCAAGACGATCGCGGTCTACGATCTCGGCGGCGGCACGTTCGACGTCTCGGTCCTCGAGATCGGCGACGGCGTGTTCGAGGTGAAGTCGACCAACGGCGACACGTTCCTGGGCGGCGAGGACTTCGATTCCAAGATCGTCGAGTGGCTGGCCGACAAGTTCAAGTCCAAGGAAAACATGGACCTGAAGACCGACAAGCTCGCTCTGCAGCGTCTCAAGGAAGCGGCCGAGAAGGCGAAGATCGAACTGTCGTCGACCGCGACGACCGAGGTCAACCTGCCCTTCATCACCGCGCGCATGGAAGGCGGCGCCACCACTCCGCTGCACCTCGTCGAGACGATCACCCGTTCGGACCTCGAGCGCATGGTCGCCGACCTGATCCAGCGCACGCTGGAGCCCTGCCGCAAGGCGATCGCCGATGCCGGCCTCTCGGCCAAGGACATCGACGACGTCGTCCTCGTGGGCGGCATGACCCGCATGCCCAAGGTCCGCGAAGTCGTGAAGGAGTTCTTCGGCAAGGAACCGCACACCGGCGTGAACCCTGACGAAGTCGTCGCCATGGGCGCTGCGATCCAGGCCGGCGTGCTTCAGGGCGACGTCAAGGACGTGCTGCTGCTCGACGTGACCCCGCTGTCGCTGGGCATCGAGACGCTGGGCGGCATCATGACCAAGATGATCGACCGCAACACGACGATCCCGACCAAGAAGAGCCAGGTCTACTCGACCGCCGAGGACAACCAGCAGGCGGTGACGATCCGCGTGTTCCAGGGCGAGCGCGAGATGGCGCAGGACAACAAGCTGCTCGGCCAGTTCGACCTCGTCGGCATCCCGCCGTCGCGTCGCGGCGTCCCGCAGATCGAGGTGACGTTCGACATCGACGCCAACGGCCTCGTGAACGTGTCCGCCAAGGACAAGGGCACCGGCAAGGAACAGCAGATCCGCATCCAGGCCTCGGGCGGCCTTTCGGACTCCGACATCGACCAGATGGTCAAGGACGCCGAGAAGTTCGCCGAAGAGGACAAGAAGCGCCGCGAATCCGCCGAGGCCCGCAACCAGGCCGACAGCCTCGTCCACGCGACCGAGCAGCAGATCGCCGAGAACGGCGACAAGATCGATGCCGCTCTGAAGGCCGAAGTCGAAGCCGCGATCGCGGTGACCAAGACGGCGCTCGAAGGTGGTGACGCCGCCGAGATCAACGCCAAGGCCCAGGAACTGACCCAGGTCGCCATGAAGATGGGCCAGGCCATCTACGAGAAGGAGCAGGCTTCGGCCGCCGCTCCGGGCGCGGCTCCGGCCGGTGACGACGACGTGGTCGACGCCGAGTTCTCGGAAGTCGACGAAAACAAGGGCTGATCCGGCCTTGCGGAGATAAACCGTGCTCGTCATTCCCGCGACAGCGGGAACCCGTCTCCAGGCTTGTGGCATGCCGCAATGTCCGGAGGCGGGCCCCCGCCCCGGCGGGGGTGACGGGGGTTTATTGGGGGTTATGCCTTGACTACCGAAATTGACTATTACGAACTGCTCGAGGTCGAGCGCGGCGCCGACGACAAGGTCATCAAGTCGTCCTATCGCCGGCTTGCCATGCGCTACCACCCGGACAAGAACCCCGGGTGCGCCGACAGTGAAGCGCGCTTCAAGCAGATCAGTGAGGCCTACGATTGCCTCAAGGACCCGCAAAAGCGCGCGGCCTACGATCGCTATGGCCATGCCGCCTTCCAGCAGGGTGCGGGCGGCGGTGGCGGCGCCGGCGCGGAATTCGGCGATATCGGCGATATCTTCGAATCGATCTTCGGCAGCGCCTTCGGCGGCGGCGGGCGCCAGCAGCAGCGTCGCGGCGCCGACTTGCGCTACGACATGGAAGTCAGCCTAGACGAGGCGTTCCGCGGCAAGAGCACCGAAATCACCATCGAGGTCTCGCAAGGCTGCGAGCCATGCAAGGGCACCGGCGCCGAGCCGGGCACCAGCAAGCGTTCGTGCTCCATGTGCGCCGGTCACGGCAAAGTGCGCGCGCAGCAGGGCTTCTTCGTCGTCGAACGCACCTGCCCGACCTGCCACGGGCGCGGCGAGGTCATCGAGAAGCCGTGCCGTTCGTGCGGCGGCGAGGGCCGGGTCGACAAGGCCCAGACACTGCAGGTGGACATTCCGCCGGGCGTCGATTCGGGCACCCGCATCCGTCTTTCCGGCAAGGGCGAGGCGGGACCGTTCGGCTCTCCCCCGGGCGATCTTTACATCTTCCTGCACGTCAAGCGCCACCGCGTCTTCGAGCGCGAGGGCACCACGCTGCTGACCCGCGTGCCGATCACTTTCACCACGGCGGCGCTGGGCGGAGAGATCGAGATTCCCGGTATCGACGGCGATCCGATCACCGTCGATATTCCGGCCGGCATCCAGTCCGGCAAGCAGTTGCGCAAGCGCGGTTCGGGCATGCCGGTTCTCCAGGGCCGTGGGCGCGGCGATCTCGTGGTCGAGATTTCGGTCGAGACCCCGACCAAGCTCTCCGCGCGCCAGAAGGAATTGCTGCGCGAATTGCAGGCGACCGAGACGGGCGACGAATGCCCCGGCTCGAAAGGCTTTTTCGACCGCCTCAAGGACGCCTGGAACGACCTGACCGAGTGACGATCGGCGGTCCTCGCGCCCCTAAGGGCAGTGCACAGCACTAAAGCGGGGACCGCCGACGGAACCTCATGACGCAGTGGTAGCCCAATCGAGGCCCGTCACCCCGGCCCGCTCTTCGCCGACAGCACCTCGCGGCGGATATGCGCGACCAAGCCGGGATCGGCGTGGAGCCTGTGTTTTTCCTCGTCGAGGATCGCAAGGAACGCCCGGCGCTTGAACCCCAGCAGTTCGACCGGCGACATCGCGTGCTCGCGCTCCAGCGTCGAGGCGATCATGTCCATCATCCGCTCGGCGCCGTGCAGGCGGCCCCACAGGTAGTCGTTCTCGCGGTAGGCGCGGCTGAAAAACGCGCCGAAGTTGAAGAACTCAGTCCCGCGCAAGGTCTCGCCCGTGCCGCCCCGCCGGATCGCGGAGCAGTCTTCGGGCGAGATGCGGTCGACCAGCACGGGGTCGAATTCGTTGAGCCCCTCGCCGCGCAGCAGGGGCAGGGTGACGGTGTCGTAGAACGGGAAGCCGAGGTAGGCGAGCAGCACCCGGCGCCGAAGCGCCTGCGGCATCGCCGCCAGCGCCTGGGCCAGCAGGTCGTCGACGGCCGCGTCCGTCTCCAGCAGGTTGCGCCGCTTTTCGACATGGTCGATCGCGGCTTGCGGATCCTCGAAGAAGGCGCGGGCGAGGGCCGCGAAATCCTCTCCCAGCGCCGCTACAGGTTCGCGTTCGATGTAGAGAGAGAGCGCCGCGTAGATCGCCGCGCGGGCGGCATCGCGGTCCTGCTCGGTAACGTCGGATTCGGCTTCCCACTCCTGCGTCACCCGCCGCGCCAGCAGGCGCAGGCGGCGCACGCGAAAGGCGATGTCGTGGGCGCGGAAGAAGCCGATCATCGCCGGCGAGCTGGCATCGCGCAGGGCCTGCGTGCGATCGATACCGCTTGCCGCGAGATGCGCCATCAGCCGCGCCCGCACCGGCTCGGCCGAGGGCAGGTCCAGCTCGGGAGCGGCCTCCAGCACCATGCGCGAGAGCATCGCGGCGATGCCGCTGAACTTGACCTGTGCATAGCCGTGATAGGCATAGCCTGCCTGCTCGAACGCGGCGGCCTGAGCCTTGGCTCGCCAGGCGACGAGCCGCCGCGGCGTCGGCCGGTCGAGGAACAGCGTATGTCCGAACAGCTTGTCGACGGTTTCCTCGATCTGCGGGCGCATGGCCAGGACGATCTCGCGCAGCGTCGCCATTTCGCGGGACTGGCGGGCCAGCGTCTCCAGGTTGTCGCGGATCGGCTGCTCGCGCGGGATCGAGGACAGCGACCCGAAGATCACCGAGAAGAACCCCGGCAACTCGGGATCGCGCCGCATCTCGGCGCCGAGGTGGTCGGGGGTGGGGTCGATGTAGACGAAGCGGCGGTCGATCTCGCGCGTCGCGGGACGGTCGCGCAGCACCGCCATGGCATCGGCGAACGGAGCGTTGACCAGTACCGAACCGTCGATCAGCGACACCGCATCGAGTTCGCCGCGCCGCGCGTGCTCGGGCATCACGCGGGCGAGGAAGGCGTCGCGCCCCGGCCACCGGGCCTGCTGCTCCTCGACCAGCCGGTCGACCTCCTCGATCCGCAGCGGCGGGAAGGCGCCGGGAAAGCTGGCCGAGGCGCGCGCCGCCAAGACCAGTTCGGGCACCGCGGCCAGCGCCTCGCCGCCCTCGCGCGCGGTGACGCCGTGGAAGCCGAAGGTCAGGCGATGCTCGCTCTCCAGCACCAGTTCGGGCGAGTGCAGGCGCAGGGTTTCGAGATGACCCTTGAAGTCGGTGGCGGTGACGAACAGGTCGATCGGATGGCCGGCGGGGAGCAGCGGTCTGCCGGACGGCGCCTCGGCCATCGCCGTCAGCGCCCGGTAGAGCAGGCGGGAGAAGCCGATGCCGCTGAACGGCGGCTCGAACCAGCGCGAGCGGATCAGGCGCGACAGCTTCTCGCGCACTTCGGTCCGCGCCTCGGGCGCGACGCTGGCGCTGACCGCGTTGCCGGGCCGGTGGAGCAGGTAGGTGACCAGCGGGCTCGCCCAGAACTTCGCCGCGCGCGAACCCGGTCGCGCTTCGGGATCGAGCAGCATGTCGACGTCGGCGGTCTCCAGCCACAAGTCGGTCAGGGGCTCCAGCGATTGGCCCGAGTGGATCGCCTGGGCCAGGAAGATCGAATTGATCCCGCCCGCGCTGGCCCCCGCTACGATGTCGGTCAGCACCCGCAGCCGCACGTTGCCGCTGCTTTCGAGGCGACGCAGCAGGTCGAGGTAAACCGCCGCGCTGCCCCCGGGCGCTTTCGCGTGAGACCACAGCGCACGGCTGGCCTGCAGGGCCTTCCACAGCTCCTTGGTAACGCCGTGCATGTAGACGGCAAGGCTGACGCCGCCGTAGCAGACCAGCGCGATCCGCAGTTCTTTTTGCTGCATTTTCGCAGCTTGGCGCAGGCTTACGAGAATGGCAATTGCGTTCTCATTCCGTTCCCGTTAGTCGGTCGGACATGGCCAAGCCCAAACGTCGATATGTCTGTCAGGCCTGCGGGGGCGTCTCCACCCGCTGGCAGGGCCAGTGCCCCGATTGCGGGGAGTGGAACACGCTGGCGGAGGATGCGCCGCAGACCATCTTCTCGGCCAAGCACGACCTGTCGAGTGGCGGGCGGCCGATCGAATTCACCCCGCTCGACCGGCCTGGCGAATTGCCCGTGCGGCGGACCAGCGGCATCGCCGAGTTCGATCGCGCCCTGGGCGGTGGTCTGGTCCCCGGCTCGGCGATCCTGATGGGCGGCGATCCCGGCATCGGCAAGTCGACGCTGCTGCTGCAGGTCTCTGCGAACATCGCGACGTCGGGCGGCCTGTCGGTTTACGTCAGCGGCGAGGAAGCGGCCGGGCAGGTGCGCCTGCGCGCCGATCGCCTGGGGCTGACCAAGGCGCCGATCCAGCTCGCCGCCGCGACTTCGGTGCGCGACATCCTCACGACGCTGGGGATGATGGACCCGCCGGCGCTGCTGGTGATCGATTCGATCCAGACCATGCATTCCGACCAGATCGAAGGCGCGCCGGGCACCGTCAGCCAGGTGCGCGGCTGTGCCTTCGAGCTGATCCGCTACGCCAAGGAGAACGGCGTCACGCTCGTCCTCGTCGGCCACGTCACCAAGGACGGCTCGATCGCCGGCCCCCGCGTGCTCGAGCACATGGTCGACGTGGTTATGAGCTTCGAGGGCGAGCGCAGCCACCAGTACCGCATCCTGCGCTCGCTCAAGAACCGCTTCGGGCCGGTCGACGAGATCGGCGTCTTCGCCATGGAAGGCGCAGGGCTTGCCGAAGTCGGCAATCCCTCGATGCTGTTCCTGTCCGGACGCGAGGAGCCGATGGCGGGCAGCGCGGTGTTCCCGGCGATGGAGGGCACGCGGCCGGTGCTGGTCGAGATCCAGGCGCTGATCGTACGGTTGCAGAGCGGGGCCACCCCGCGCCGCGCCGTGGTCGGCTGGGATTCGGGGCGCATGTCGATGCTGCTGGCGGTTCTGGAAGCGCGCTGCGGGCTCAATTTCTCGACTTGCGAAGTCTACCTCAACGTCGCGGGCGGCTATCGCCTGAGCGACCCGGGCGCCGACGTCGCCGTGGCGGCGGCGCTGGTCTCGGCGCTGGGCGACAAGCCGCTCGCCACCGATGCGGTATGGTTCGGCGAGGTCTCGCTGGCGGGGGAAATCCGCCCGGTCGCCCATGGGTCCATCCGCCAGCGCGAATTCGGCCAAACTCGGCTTCGCGAAGGCGTTCGGGCCGGCCAGCGGACCGCCGCCCGAAAACGGAATGCGCTTCACCGGCCTTTCGATGTTGCCCAACCTCGTTGACCGCATCCTGTCCGACGCCTAATCCTGCCGACCTATGACTGGCTTCGACATCGCCGTCCTGCTCCTCGTCGGGCTCGGCGCCATTACCGGCTTCATCCGCGGCTTCGTACAGGAAATCCTGGCACTGGCCGCGTGGGTCTTCGCGATCTTCGCCATCCGCCTGGCCCACACGCCCGTCACCGCGTGGCTGGAGCCGCACCTGGGCTCGGATTCGGCCGCCGCGGTCCTCGCTTTCGCCTTGTGCCTGGGCATCCCCTTCGCGCTGGTCAAGTTCGTCGCGCGGTGGGCGGGGGCCAAGAGCCGGGCCTCGGTGCTGGGCCCGATCGACCGCGTGCTCGGCTTCGGTTTCGGCGCCGTGAAGGGCGTCATCATCATCGTCCTCGCCTTCTCGGTCCTGGTGCTCGGCTACGACACCGTCTGGGGCGTCGGCGGCCGGCCCGACTGGATCACAGGGGCGCGCACCTACCCCTTCGTCAACGCGAGCAGCGAAGCGCTCGTCCAGATCATCGCGGAGCGCCGCCGCGAAGCCGTCGCCGCCGAAGCGGGCCGGGACGCGCGCTGACGCCACCATGGCGACGACCATCCTCTACACGCCCGAGGTCCTCGGCCTCGCCATCGAACTGGCGCGCTATCCGCTGACGCAGGACCTGCCCTTGCGCGGCGAGGCACGCTCGACCAGTTGCGGCAGCACCATCGCGCTCGGCCTGGCGACGGCGGCGGACGGCACCGTCGAGCGCGTCGGCATCCGCAGCCAGGCCTGCGCGATCGGGCAGGCTTCCGCGGCCATCTTCGCGGCCGGCGTCGTCGGTGCGCAGCCCGCCCGGATCGCGCAGACCCGCGCCCGCGTCGCCGCATGGCTGGCGGGAGATGGCGCGCTTCCCGACTGGCCGGGCTTCGCCACGATCGCCGCCGCGCGCGACTACCCGGCGCGGCACGGAGCGGTCATGCTGCCCTGGAATGCCGCGGCGCAAGCCCTTGCCCAGAGTGACGATGCTCCCTGACGGTCCTGCACCGGCGCTTCGGCTCGGCTTCGATCCAGATGCACTCCGCTCCAACTGGCTGGCGCTCGACCGGATGTCCGGCCGCGCGCGGGCCGGTGCGGCCGTGAAGGCGGACGGCTACGGCCTGGGCGCGAAGCAGGTCGTGCCGGTGCTCCATGCCGCCGGTTGCCGCGACTTCTTCGTCGCGCACTGGTCCGAAGTGCCCGCAGTTCTCGAAGTGGCTCGCGGCGCCTCGCTCTCGGTGCTGCACGGGCCGCTGACGGGCGCGGACGCTGCCTTCGCGCGGTGCGCAGGGGTCAAGCCGGTCATCAACTCGCTGGCACAGGCGCGGCGGTGGCGCGATGCCGGGGGAGGGCGCTGCGACCTCATGGTCGACACCGGCATGAACCGCCTCGGCGTCGGGCTCGGCGAACTCGGCGATCCGGCGCTGGCGGGCCTGGAGATCGACGTGCTGCTCTCGCACCTCGTCTCGGCCGAGGAGGACACCGCTCTCAACGAACGCCAGCGCAAGGCCTGGGCCCATGCCTGCAGGCTGTTGCCCCATGCCCGCGCCAGCCTTGCCAACAGCGCCGGGATCGCGTTGGGAAGCGCCTTCCACGGCGATCTCACCCGCCCCGGCATCGCCCTCTACGGCGGCGTGCCGCGTCCGGAGATGGCCGGCGTGCTGCGCCGGGTCGCGTGCCCGCAGGCCGCCGTCCTGCAAGTGCGCGAGGTGCCGGCCGGCGAAACCGTCGGCTACAACGCCACGTTCACCACCCCGGCGCCGATGCGGGTGGGAACGATCGCGCTCGGCTATGCCGACGGCTACTTGCGTTGCTGGTCGGGCAAGGGTCGCTTCCGCGATGCGGGAGGACGGGTGCTGCCCGTGCTCGGCCGGGTCAGCATGGATCTCACCGCGGTCGACCTCACCGGGGCGCCCGATGTCGGCGAGGGCGACTGGATCGCGGCCGACTACGCGCTCCCGGAAAGCGCGGCCGCCACGGGCCTGTCGCAATACGAGCTGTTAACGCTACTGGGCCGTCGCTTCCCTCGTTGAAATTGCGGAGTAGCGCGGAAATTTGCGCGTTTCCCTCTTTTGCTGCGCAGCAAATTGTGTTGCAATGCGATAAGACGGAATGGTATCGTAACTATCCGCAGGATTGGGGACTGGATATGGCTGAAACGGCGTCTGGCGACGACAACACCGTAATCATCAAGAAATATGCAAACCGGCGGCTCTACAACACGCGCTCGTCCAGCTACATCACGCTCGACCATCTCTCGAAGATGACCCGCGAAGGGGTGGACTACAAGGTTCTCGACGCCAAGACCGGGTCCGACATCACCCACACGATCCTCACCCAGATCATCATGGAAGAGGAATCGAACGGCGAGCAGATGCTTCCCGTGAATTTCCTGCGCGAACTCATCAGCATGTACGGCAATTCGATGCAGTCGCTGATCCCGCACTACCTCGAGGCCTCGATGGAGAACTTCCGGGCAAACCAGTCCAAGCTCGCCAAGGCGTTCGAGGACAGCCTGGGCAACAACCCGCTGGCCAAGCTCGCCGAACAGAACATGGCGATGTTCCGGGCCGCATCCGCCGCCTTCATGCCCGGCGCCGAAAAGCCCGAGGCCAAGGCCCCGCCGGCGCCGTCCTCGGGCGAGACGGGCGATCTTTCCGCGCTGCGCGACCAGATGGCGGAAATCCAGAAGCGCCTCGACGCGCTGGGTAAGTAACGCGCGATCGGGCGGGTCGAAACGATGTCGTCTCGTACCGCCCGGCCTGCCGCGCGCATCCTGCTGCTCGACGATGCGCAGCGCGTGCTGCTGTTCCGCTTCGACCCGCCCGACCGTCCGCCGTTCTGGTGCACCCCGGGCGGGGCCGTCGATCCCGGCGAGAGCTACGACGAGGCCGCCCGCCGCGAACTGTGGGAGGAAACCGGCATCGTCGCCGATCCGGGTCCCGAAGTCGCTCAGAAGACAGCGGAGTTCATCACCATCGAAGGCGTTCCCGTCATCGCCGACGAGCGCTACTTCCGCGTGCGGCTACCCGCCGGCGTCGCCCCCGATGCGATCGACACCGGCGGCCACACCGATCTGGAACGTTCGGTCATGCGCAGCTGGCGCTGGTTCGATCGCGCAGCGCTGACCGCGCTGGACGAACCGTTCTTTCCCGAGGACCTTGTAGAGTTGCTGTAGTGTCGTCGTCCCGGGTCAGGTCCGGGACGACGAGACTGCATTCCTCCATTTGAACCTTGGGCCAAGTGCCGCTAACAGCGCTGCCATGAATCAGAAGACCGGCCAGTCGCCCGCCATCCGCCACGCCCTCACCACCAAGCGCGAGGACGATTTCGCGCAGTGGTATCAGGAAGTCGTCTCCGAAGCCGAGATGGCCGAGGAATCGGGCGTGCGCGGCTGCATGGTCATCAAGCCGTGGGGCTACGGCGTGTGGGAACGCATCCAGCGCCTGATGGACGATCGCATCAAGGCCGCCGGCGTCCAGAACTGCTACTTCCCGCTGTTCATTCCGCTGTCCTACTTCGCCAAGGAAGCCGAACACGTCGAGGGCTTCGCCAAGGAGATGGCGGTCGTCACCCACCACCGCCTCATCGGCGACGGCAAGGGCGGCCTGGTGCCCGATCCCGAGGCCAGGCTCGAAGAACCGCTGATCGTGCGCCCCACCTCCGAGACGGTGATCGGGCAGGCGATGGCGCGCTGGGTGCAGTCGTGGCGGGACCTGCCGCTGATGGTCAACCAGTGGGCCAACGTCGTGCGCTGGGAAATGCGCACGCGCATGTTCCTGCGCACCAGCGAGTTCCTCTGGCAGGAAGGCCACACCGCCCACGCCGACCGCGACGACGCCATGGCCGAGACGCTGCGCGCGCTCGAGATGTACCGTGACTTCGCCGAGGACGAGCTGGCGATGCCGGTGGTCGCGGGCGAGAAGCCCGAGCACGAGCGCTTCCCCGGTGCCGTCGCGACTTATTCCATCGAGGCGATGATGCAGGACGGCAAGGCGCTCCAGGCAGGCACTTCGCACTACCTCGGCACCGGCTTCGCGCATGCCGCCGGGATCACTTTCCAGGACCGCGAAGGCACGCAGCAATATGCGCACACGACGAGCTGGGGCACTTCGACCCGGATGATCGGCGGCCTCATCATGACCCACGGCGACGACGACGGGTTGCGGGTGCCGCCGCGCGTGGCGCCGCACCAGATCGTCATCCTGCCGATGCTGCGCGACACGCCCGAGGACGACGCGCTGCTCGCCTATTGCGAGGACCTGCGCAAGTCGCTGGCCGCCAAGTCGGCGCTGGGCGAGCCGCTGCGCGTGCTGCTCGACAAGCGCCCCGGCAAGGCCACGCAGAAGCGCTGGGCATGGGTCAAGAAGGGCGTGCCGATCGTCCTCGAGATCGGCGGGCGCGATGCTGCCGGCGGCCAGGTCTCGATGCTGCGCCGCGACCGCCTGTGGAACGAGGCCGCCAAGGCCAACTTCATCGGCCTCGCCAGGGACGAATTCATTGCCCGTGCGTCGACCGAGATCGAGGACATCCAGGCCTCGCTGTTCGCCGATGCGAAGGCGCGGCGTGACGCCAACATTTCGTCCGCTGCGAGCTTTGACGAACTCGCCGCCTGCTTCGGGGAGGACAAGCGCTACCCGGGCTGGGTCGAAGTCGAATGGGCGCGCCCCACCGGCGACGAACTGGAAGCGGTGGTGCAGAAGCTCAAGACGCTCAAGCTGACCATGCGCAACACCCCGCTCGGCGCCGCGGCGGTGACGGGCACCTGCATCTTCACGGGACGCCCGGCGGTGGAGAAGATCTACGTGGCGCGGTCCTACTGATCCCCCGTCGTCCCGGACTTGCTCCGGGACAGCGGGTGCTCTTGAGGCGAGACCTCGCCATGGACTACTGCTAGGCTGCGTCCGTCCTCGAACTGGCGTGGCCTTGCCCACGGTCCCGGGTCGAGCCCGGGACGACGAATGAAGATGGCCCCGCGCCGCGCCCATTGCATTGGTGCGTCATCGGCTCCATTGCTGGGGCCATGGCTTTCAAGAAAATTCCGTCCAAGAACCGTCCCGCCCCCGGCCTGCCCACGCGCAAGCAGATCCTCGACTTCATCCAGAACGCCTCCGAGCCCGCGGGCAAGCGCGAGATCTCGCGGCATTTCGGGTTGCAGGGGGCGGAGAAGATCCAGCTCAAGGCGCTGCTCAAGGACATGGCCGAGGAAGGCCTGATCGACGGCAAGCGCACCGCGTTCCACAAGATGGGCGGGTTGCCCAGGGTCACCGTGCTGCGTGTGGTCGACATCGACGAGGGCGAGGCCGTGGCCGTGCCCGACACCTGGCAGCCGGACGACGCTACCCCGCCGCCGCGCATTCGCCTGATCGAGAAGGGCCCGGGAAAGCATCGCGGCTCGGCGCTGCGCAAGGGCGACCGCGTACTGGCGCGGACCGAAGAGAGCGAGACGGGCTGGCGCGCCTATCCGATGAAGAAACTGGAGCTGCGCAGCGACCAGGTGCTCGGCGTGGTCGAGGTGGACACGGCCGGAAAGCCCTGGCTGGCGCCGGTCGACAGGCGCACGCGCAATTCCTCGCCGATCTCCGACCTCGGCGGCGCCAAGCCCGGCGAACTGGTGCTGGGCGAGCCGATCGGCAAGTCGGCGCGCCCTTCGGTCAAGGTGGTGCAAGTGCTGGGCGAACCGCTGGCGCCGCGCGCGTTCAGCCTGATCGCCATCCACAAGCACGGCATTCCCAACCACTTCGGGCAGGAGACGCTGGAGGAGGCGCAGCTTTCCGCGAAGCTCCCGCTCAGCCATGACCACCGCGAGGACTTGCGCCACCTGCCCATCGTCGCCATCGATCCGTCCGACGCGCGCGACCACGACGACGCGATCTGGGCGCAACCCGACGGGCAGGGCGGTTTCGATGCGCTGGTCGCCATCGCCGACGTCTCGTTCTACGTGCGCCCCGGCGGCCAGATCGACCGCGAGGCGAGGAAGCGCGGCAATTCGGTCTACTTCCCCGACCGCGTCGTGCCGATGCTGCCCGAAGTGCTCAGCGCCGACGTGTGCTCGCTGCGCTCGGGCGAGGATCGCGCGGCGATGGCCTGCCACCTCAAGATCGACGCCGGCGGCCGCGTCACCGACTGGCGCTTCACCCGCGCGCTGGTGCGCATCCACGAGGTCATCGCCTACGAGGACGCGCAGGAACGCATCGACGCCGACAGGGCCGAGGAGCACCTGCGCAACCTCTGGGCCGCGTGGCAGGCGCTGGCCGCGGCGCGCAAGGACCGCGACCCGCTCGAACTGGAACTGCCCGAACGCCGCGTCCGCCTCGACGAGAAGGGGCGCATCACCGAGATCGCCATCCGCGAGCGGCTCGATGCGCATCGCGTGGTGGAGGACTTCATGATCGCCGCCAACGTCGCCGCCGCCAAGGCGCTCGAGGCCAAGGTCGCGCCGGTGGTCTACCGCATCCACGAGACGCCGAGCCGCGAGAAGCTCATGGCACTCAAGGAGTACCTTGCGACTTTCGGCAAGAAGCTTGCGATGGGGCAGGTCATCACGCCGGGTCTGTTCAACCGCATGCTCAAGGACATCGCCGACGAGAGCGAGAAGGCGCTCATCATGGAAGCGGTTCTGCGCAGCCAGACCCAGGCCTATTACGGCCCCAGCAACGCCGGCCACTTCGGCCTGGCGCTGGGGTCCTACGCACACTTCACCTCGCCGATCCGCCGCTATGCCGACCTCCTGGTCCACCGCGCGCTGGTCGATGCCTATGGGCTGGAGCAGCCCAAGCCGCAGGGCGACATCCCCGCGACTTCCGGCCTGTCGGAGCGCGACCGCGGCGATCTCGGCCGGGTCAGCGAGGCGATCAGCGCCGCCGAGCGCCGCGCCATGGAAGCCGAGCGCGAGACCATCGACCGCTACGTCGCCGCCTGGCTTTCGGCCCGCGTGGGCGAGGTGTTCGACTGCCGCATCACTGGGGTCCAGAAGTTCGGCTTCTTCGCCACGATCCTGAGCCTCGGCGGCGACGGGCTGGTGCCGGTCTCGACGCTCGGCGACGAACGGTTCGGCTATGACGAGAAGGCCCGCGTGCTGGTGGGCGAGCAGACCGGCACCGCCTATGCGGTCGGCCAGGTCGTGCGGCTGCGGCTGGCCGAGGCGAACCCGCTTACGGGTGCGCTCAAGTTCGAACTGGAGGAAGGCGGCGGCCGCATCGAACCGCGCGGCCGCCCGCAGCAGGCGTTTGCAAAACGGGGCGGGCATCTGGTCGGCAAGCGCGGGCGTCCGGCGAACATCCGGCACCAGGGCAAGGGTAAGGGCAAGAGCAAGAGATAGGACGCGAGACACGTCGTCCCGGACCTGATCCGGGACCGTGGCAAGGCCCCACCGAACTTGCGTCAGGCCGCGAGGCCGCAGTTGCCCATCGCGCGCCATCGGCTCAGGAGTATCCTGCGGTCCCGGGTCCAGCCCGGGACGATGCGCAAGGCTCGGCCTAGCTGAACCGCTCGATCGCCTCGGCGTCCAGCCCGCCAGGGACCACGAACACCGGGCAGGTCATATGCGCCATGCCCGCCCCGGTGAAGTGCGAGACCAGTGGCCCGGGCCCGCCCTCTCGCGCGGCGCCGAGCACCAGGGCGGAAACCTCCGGATGTTCCTCCAGGTACTTGCGCACGACCTTGATGTCCTCGCCCACGCGGACCGAGATTACCGGCATCTTCGCACCCTGTGACAAAAGGTTGCCGGCCGCCGCCGTCACCAGCGTTTCGGCGCGGGCGCGGGCTTCTTCCTCGATGGTGGCCTGGACCCCGGCAAAGGCGTTGAAGGGTTGCGGCGGGACGAGCGCGAGCAAGTGCAGGGCCCCGTCGGTCTTGGCCGCGCGGCGTGCGGCGAACTGCAGGGCGACGAGCGCTTCCTCGCTTTCGTCGACAATGACCAGATAGACGCGCATCGGCTGTTCCCTCTCCGTCGGGCTTATCGATACGCGAAGGCTGCAGCGCAAGCCACCACCGTTGCGAAAAAAGAAACTGCGCGGCGCTTGTGCGCAAGCGTCAACTTGTCCAAGGAAGGGCCAAATCTCATTTTCGGACCTCCCCCGGATAACAAGGAACGCGATAGTTTCCATGCCCATCGAGATCAAGATGCCCGCCCTGTCTCCCACGATGGAAGAAGGCAAACTGGCCAAATGGCTGGTGAAGGAAGGTGACACGGTTTCCTCCGGCGACATCATGGCCGAGATCGAGACCGACAAGGCCACCATGGAGTTCGAAGCCGTCGACGAAGGCGTGATCGGCAAGATCACTGTCGCGGAAGGCACCGAAGGCGTGAAGGTCGGTACCGTCATCGCCGTGCTCACCGAAGAAGGCGAGGACGCCTCCGCGATCGAGGCTCCGGCCAAGGCCGAGGCGCCCAAGGAAGAGGCTCCCAAGGCCGAGGCCAAGGCTGCCGAACCGGCCGCTGCACCGGCGCCTGCCGCCGCTCCTGCTCCCAAGACCACCGCAGCAACCCAGGAGGGCCGCGTGATCGCTTCCCCGCTCGCCAAGCGCATCGCCACTGCCAAGGGCGTCGACCTCGAAGGCCTGACCGGCACCGGCCCCAACGGTCGCATCGTCAAGGCCGACGTCGAAGCCGCCCAGCCGGGCACCGCCAAGGCGAAGAAGGCCGCGCCTGCCGCCGCCAACGACACGGCCGCTCCCGCCAAGCCCGACACGGTCGAGATGGCCGCCGAGACCCGCGCCCTGCTCGACGCGCGCATCCCCCACACGGTCGAGAAGCTGTCGGGCATGCGCAAGACCATCGCGCGCCGCCTCACGCAGTCGATGCAGGAAGCGCCGCACATCTACCTCACGGTCGATGTGCGCCTCGACAAGCTGATGGCCCTGCGCGCCGACATCAACGCCGCGCTCGAAAAGCAGGGCGTCAAGGTCTCGGTCAACGACATGCTGGTCAAGGCGCTCGGCCTCGCGCTGATCGAAGTGCCGGAATGCAACGTGACCTTCGCCGGCAACGAGCTGATCCGCTACGAGCGTGCCGACATCTCGGTGGCGGTGTCGATCCCGGGCGGGCTGATTACCCCGATCGTGCAGGGTGCGAACGAGAAGTCGCTTTCCGCCATCGCCAAGGCCACCAAGGACCTGGGCGCGCGCGCCAAGGAAGGCAAGCTCAAGCCCGAGGAATACCAGGGAGGCACCGCGTCCATCTCCAACATGGGCATGATGGGGATCAAGCACTTCACCGCCGTCATCAATCCGCCGCAGGCCACCATCCTCGCCATAGGGGCAGGCGACAAGCGTCCATGGGTCATGCCAGACGGGTCGCTGGGAGTAGCGACGATCATGACAGCGACAGGCAGCTTCGATCACCGGGCCGTGGACGGCGCCGACGGTGCGCGCCTGATGGACGCGTTCCGCGCCTACGTCGAAAATCCGCTCGGCATGGTCGCCTGACATGGACCACGAGGCCGGAGACCTGGTCGTTCGCGTCACTGCGATGCCCACCGACCTCAATCCCTACGGCGGCGTTTTCGGCGGCTGGCTGATGAGCCAGCTCGCCCTCGGCGCCGCCTCGCTGGTGACCCGGCGCACCGGCTTCAAGGCAGTGGTCGTCGGCGCGACCGATTTCACCTTCCCCGGCGCCATGCTGGTGGGCGACGAACTCAACGTCTACGCCCGCGTTTCGCGGGTGGGGCGTACCTCGATGACGGTCGCCACGCGCGGTTTCGGCCGGGCGCGGGCGAGCGAGGACCAGGTCGAGGTCGCCGCCGGCATCTTCACGTTCGTGGCGCTGGGCGCGGACGATCGGCCGCAAAGGCTGTCTGACCCGCTGGCCGCCGCGGTCGAGGTTGATTGAACATGGCCCGAGAATACCGCGAACCCGTCATCCGCATCACCGCGATGCCGGCCGATGCCAATGCCTATGGCGACATCTTCGGCGGCTGGCTGATGAGCCTGATGGACATGGGCGCCGGCCTCATCGCCGCGCGCCATTCGCATGGCCGCGCCGTCACCATCGCGATGGACGGCATGCAGTTCCATTCGCCGGTCAAGGTCGGCGACGAGGTCTCCGTCTACGGGAACCTGCGCAAGGTGGGCCGTTCCTCGATGACCATCGCCATCGAGGCCTGGCGGCGCCACCGTCATGAGGAAGAACAGGTGAAAGTGACCGAAGCGGTCTTCACCTTCGTAGCGATCGACGATGCGGGCAGGCCCCGCGCTATCGAACAGGAGAGTTGATTCAGTGGCTGATACTTACGACGTCATCGTGCTCGGTTCCGGCCCCGGCGGCTACGTAGCGGCGATCCGTGCCTCGCAGCTCGGCCTGAAGACCGCCATCGTCGAGCGCGAGCTGCTCGGCGGCATCTGCCTCAACTGGGGCTGCATCCCGACCAAGGCGCTGCTGCGCTCGGCCGAAGTGCTGCACCACATGAAGCACGCCAAGAACTACGGCTTGGCCGCGGACAACATCTCCGCCGACATCGCCGCCGTGGTCCAGCGTTCGCGCGGGGTGGCCAAGCAGCTCAACCAGGGCGTCACGCACCTGATGAAGAAGAACAAGATCACCGTGCACATGGGCACCGGCAAGCTGGTCGCGCCCGGCAAGCTGGAAGTCACGGGCGAGAAGGGTACCGAGACCCTGTCGGCCAAGCACATCATCATTGCCACCGGCGCCCGCGCGCGGGATCTGCCCAAGGCCAAGGCCGACGGCAATCGCATCTGGACCTACCGCCACGCGATGACCCCCAAGGAACTGCCCAGCAAGCTGCTGGTCCTGGGTTCGGGCGCGATCGGCATCGAGTTCGCCAGCTTCTACAACGACATGGGCGTCGACGTGACGGTCGTGGAGATGATGGACCGCATCGTGCCGGTCGAAGACAAGGACGTCTCCGCCTTCCTCGAAAAGGCGCTGACCAAGCAGGGCATCAAGATCCTCACCGGCGCCAAGGCCGGCGACGTGGTGGCGTCCGACAAAGGCGTCAGCGTCAAGATCACGCCCAAGGGCGGCAAGGAAGAGACGCAGGAATTCAGCCACGTCATCGTCGCCATCGGCATCGTGCCGAACGTCGAGAACATCGGCCTGGAAGACCTCAAGATCGAGCCGGACGAGAAGTTTTTCGTCAAGGTCGACGATTATGGCCGCACCAACGTGCCCGGCATCTGGGCCATCGGCGACTGCGTGAAGGGTCCGTGGCTTGCTCACAAGGCCAGCCACGAAGGCGTCACCACCGCCGAATCGATCGCCAAGGAACTGGGCAACAAGGACGTCCATCCGCACCCGCTCGACCGCAACAACATCCCGGGCTGCACATATTGCCACCCGCAGATCGCGTCGGTCGGCATGACCGAGGCCAAGGCCAGGGAAGCCGGCTACGAGGTCAAGGCCGGCACGTTCCCGTTCATCGGCAACGGCAAGGCCATCGCGCTCGGCGAGCCCGAGGGCTTCGTCAAGACGGTGTTCGACGCCAAGACCGGCGAACTGCTCGGCGCCCACATGATCGGCGCGGAAGTGACCGAGATGATCCAGGGCTACGTCGTCGGCAAGACGCTGGAGACCACCGAGGCCGAGCTGATGAACACCGTGTTCCCGCATCCGACGATCTCGGAAACGATGCACGAGGCGACGCTCGCCGCTTACGGGCGCGCGCTCCACATGTGACCTTTGGGGTCCGGACGTGACGTGAAAGGGCGGGCCGCGAGGTCCGCCTTTTTTCGTTGCAGCGCCAGGACTATGCCTACCCCGCAGCCCTGACGATGTGCTCGAACACCGCGACATGCAGCGGCTCGGCGAATTCGCAGCCGACGGCGCCGTCTCGAACCCAGCAGATGCGCGCGCTGAGCAACTGGAGCCCGGGAATGCGGATGCGCAGCGGCACTTCGGGGCGGGCGTCTGGCAGCTTGGCGATGCGGAAGCCGCCGGGCGAAAGATCCTCGAGCCGAGCCGCTTTCCACGGGCGCGTGCCCTGCCGCACCTCGCACAGGATTTCGACGCCGATTCGCGTGGAACGCGGCGCGTGCCCGTCGTTCGGGCCGTTGGTCCTGTCGTGTTGCAATGGTAACTCCTCGGGCGGCACAGACGCTTGCCGCCTAAGGGTTACCAAGAGGTTAGCGCCCTACCCGCGGAAACGACACGCTGGTTCGCCAGCGTGTCGCGGCGATAGCGACCGGCCGCGCCCCGAACTGCGGTGACGCCTTGATCAGGACCGCAACCGCCGCCATGTTCGGCCTAAGACCAATGTCCAGTGTCGTGGCCCCTCGCGTGCCGCGATAAGACTGCAGCAAGGCCGGCGAGCCGGTCGGAATAGAGTTGAGAGGAGATACCGACGATGGCCGAGGCCGTATATCCCGTTCCCGCGCAGTGGGCCCGCGACGCGCTGATCGACGATGCCCGCTATCAGGAGATGTACGAAAGCTCGGTGACCGATCCCGAAGGGTTCTGGCGCCAGGAAGCGCAGCGGCTCGACTGGATCAAGCCCTTCGGCGTGGTCAAGCAGACCAGCTTCCACGAAGAGGACTTCGGCATCGCGTGGTTCGCCGATGGCACCCTGAACCTCTCGGCCAACTGCCTCGACCGGCATCTGGCGACCCGGGGCGACGAGATCGCCATCCTGTGGGAGCCCGACAGCCCGGCGAATCCGGAACGCCGCATCACTTACCGTGAACTGCACGAGCAGGTCTGTCGCTTCGCCAACCTTCTGAAAGCCAAGGGCGTCCGCAAGGGCGAGCGCGTCACCATCTACCTGCCTATGGTGCCCGAGGCGGCGATCGCCATGCTCGCCTGCGCGCGGATCGGGGCGATCCACTCGATCGTCTTCGCCGGCTTCTCCCCCGACGCGCTGGCGGGCCGCATCACCGACTGCGACAGCCGCATCGTCCTCACCGCCGACGAGGGCCTGCGCGGCGGCAAGAAAGTACCGCTCAAGGCCAATGTCGACGAGGCGGTGAACCGGTGCGCTTGCGTCGATACCGTGATCGTCCTCGCCCACACCGGCGCCGGCGTGCCGATGGTGGAGGGCCGCGACGTCGACTGGGCCTCCGCCGTCGCCGAACAGAGCGCCGAGTGCGAACCGGAGGAAATGAACGCCGAGGACCCGCTGTTCATCCTCTACACCTCGGGCTCCACCGGCAAGCCCAAGGGTGTGCTGCACACCACCGGCGGCTATGCGGTCTGGGCCTCGATGACGCACGAGTACGTCTTCGACTATCGCCCCGGCCAGGTCTACTGGTGTGCCGCCGATATCGGCTGGGTGACCGGCCATTCCTACGTGGTCTACGGTCCGCTGATGAACGGCGCGACGACCGTGATGTTCGAGGGCGTGCCCAATTTCCCCGATCCCAGCCGCTTCTGGCAGGTGGTCGACAAGTTCGGCGTGGAGATTTTCTACGGTGCCCCGACCGCCCTGCGCGCGCTGATGCGCGAGGGCGACGACTGGGTGAAGAAGACCAGCCGCAAGTCGCTGCGTCTGCTGGGGTCGGTGGGCGAACCGATCAATCCCGAGGCCTGGGCCTGGTATCACGAGGTCGTCGGCGAAGGCCGCTGCCCGATCGTCGACACCTGGTGGCAGACCGAGACCGGCGGCGTCATGATAAGCCCGCTGCCCGGCGCCACCGCACTCAAGCCCGGCTCCGCCACCCGACCGATGTTCGGCGTCCAGCCGAAGCTGGTCGACACCGAGGGCCTGGAGATCGAGGGGCCCGGCGACGGCTGCCTCGTCATCACCGATAGCTGGCCCGGCCAGATGCGTACGGTGTGGGGCGACCACGACCGCTTCTTCCAGACTTATTTCAGCACCTTCAAGGGCACCTACTTCACCGGCGACGGCTGCCGTCGCGACGAGGACGGCTACTACTGGATCACCGGCCGCATCGACGACGTCATCAACGTCTCGGGGCATCGGATGGGCACGGCGGAAGTCGAAAGCGCCCTCGTCGCCCACCCCAAGGTCGCCGAGGCGGCAGTCGTGGGGATGCCGCACGAGATCAAGGGGCAGGGCATCTACGCCTTCGTCACCACCAATGCCGAAGTCGAGCCCGACGAAGCGTTGCGCAAGGAACTGATCGCGTGGGTCCGCCACGAGATCGGCCCGATCGCCACGCCCGACGTCATCCAGTTCGCGCCGGGTCTGCCCAAGACCCGCTCGGGCAAGATCATGCGCCGCATCCTGCGCAAGATCGGCGAGAACGATTTCTCGAACCTGGGGGACACCTCGACGCTGGCCGATCCCTCGGTGGTCGACAACCTGATCGCCAACCGGCCCCAGCCGGCCACGGCCTGAACGGGAGGTCGATCGATAGAGCACGCGCAGCCGCACGCTCTGGTTGCTTTTCTCAAAACCCCGGGCCCTCGCTTTCGCGAGGGCCCGGAACCAGAAGTCGGCGCGAACGCGATTCATAACCGGATCGGATCGCGGAGAAGCGAAATCGGGCGCTCGACTTGTCGCGTGACGACCATTGCCTGAATAGCGGAAAGACAATACTCTGCGCGACATGTCGGCTTGGGAACAATTTGTTTCGGCAATGTCGAACGCAGGTCCGATCGCCACCGGGCTGGCGATCGCGGCAGTGCCGGTTGTTGCCGGCATCGCGGTCTACCTCGCGAAAATGGGCGCGCAGGCCAAGATCGACGGGCTCGAGGGGGATACCCGGCGGCTCAAGGACAAGATCGACAGTCTCGAGACATCCAAGCGCACCGAACTCGACCAGTCGGCCGAGCGGTTCGTCGAACTCGAAGCACGCTACAGTGCCGTCCTCCAGACACGGGCGCTACTGCAATCGCAGCTCGATCTCATCACCGCGAACATCGCCGACATCGCCATGCGCCTGAATGCGAAGGACTATTCGATCCTCGTGCCGGCCCCCACGATGGTTCCGGGCGACCGCCCGCACGAACTGGTATTCCTGTGTGCCAGCGGTCCGCAGGGGGCGAAGCTGCGCTCGGTCCGCGTTCCCATCGAGACAAGCATGTCGGGCCAGGTCTTCCTTTCGGGTTCGGCCACGATCGCCAGCCCGGCGCAAAATGGCACGACGTTCTCTCAGCAGACCGACAAGGTCGCCGAATACCAGACCGACGAGACGCTATGCGCATGCCTGTACTATCGCGGCGACCTGAAGGGCGTGGCGCAGTTCGTCAACAAGCGGGGAGGGAGGTTCAACGGCCAGGACGTCGAACGGGCAGTCGAACTGAGCAACGCCCTGTCGACGCTGGTGGGCGAATTCGTCTCCGACCCCGCCAAGCTCGGGGAACTGGGCTATTCCCCGCGTCGCAACGATTTTTCGGCGACGATCATGTTCGTCGACCTGTCGGGCTACAGCAGGCTGTTCGACCATCTCGACAACAGCGTCGTGAACGACATCCTCAATCAGTATTTCGAGGCTCTGGGCAATATCGCCTTGTCCTACAACGCCGTGATCGACCAGTTCATCGGCGATGGCATGCTGATCATCTTCGGCGGCATCGGATCGGCCGGCAATCACCAGACCGATGCGGTCGACGCCGCGTTGAAGATGGTGACTGCGTTCGCGACCTTGCGGCAACGATGGGCGACGATCCAGTACCGCGGCACCGAGACGCTGTTCGTCCGGCTGGGGCTTTCCACCGGCCCGGTCACGCGGACGGAAATCGGTCATCGCCAGTTCCGGCGTCTCACCGTCCTGGGCGCCGTCGTCAACGAGGCCGCGCTGACGTGCGAGCAGGCGCCTCGTGGACGTGACACCATCTGCCTCTCGCGCTCGCTGCGGGACCGGATAGCGTACCAGGCGTCTCCGGTCGGCGAGGCGCGGCACGGCGTTTACGAACTGCGCGTATAGGTCGGCCTTTGCGGCCTCGCGAATGGTCGCAGGACTATCCCGCAAGATCGTGGCTGGCGATGAAGGCCTAGATCGCCGCGCTCGCCGCAAAGAGGACGGCCGCCACCGGCGCCCGCGCAGGGGACGAGCCGGTCTCCCGATCAACCGGGAAATGGTAGCCACATGCATCGCCCGGATGCCCAGGAAGTGGCGCAGCGCCTCGCAGTGGCCGCGCCGCCGGAAATGCGCTTGGCCTAAGCACAAGGGAAGCCGTTGCCGACGCCGATGTAGATGAGATTGAGTTCGGGATCGTAGGTGAAGGCATTCGAGGCGGCACCGCCACAGGTGCTCCTGGCGCTGGAACTCTGCCGCGGGCGCTCGATCTCCGAGGCGGCGCGGGACCTCGGCCTGCAGGTTGAGACGATGCGTGGCTACTCGAAAAGCATCTACACCAAGACCGGCGCGGCAGGGCAGGCCGATCTCGCGCGCGGAACCGGCGGTGTAGCGCTCAATGGACGTCGAATCGAAGGAGCCGACCATGGCTGCGATAGCAGGTCCAAAACTTGCGGATGGCCCCCGCTCAAAATTTCTATGACGTTTTATCTATATTTTTTAAATGATTATGGCGGAAGCGGTGGGATTCGAACCCACGAACGGGTTACCCCGTCGCTAGTTTTCAAGACTAGTGCCTTCAACCACTCGGCCACGCTTCCATACCCTATCGGGGGGCAATGCCTTGACGGGCTAGCGGGAGGTTGCGCCCACTCATTCCCGGTCTTGCCAACCCTTTGTAAACACTCTCCATACCGACGCCGGGGCAAAAAGCTCCGGCAGCTTTCGGGATCGCCGCCTGGGCCACCCCTTACCGCTTGCACCTGATTTGCGCGCATAGCTCAATGTGACGCGGGCGCAAGAGGGGCAATACGCAGGCATGTCCGATCGGCGAAGGGCACCGGGCGTGCGGCGGCTGTCCACGGGCATGGGCGAGGAGGCATTTGCAACCCGGGCCCGTTGTGCGAAGTTGAACCACGATGACATTCCGATCCATCCTGCGTTCGCTTCGTTTTCCTTCCTTCGCCCTTGCCCTCGTCGTGGCGCCGATGCCCGCGATGCAGGCCTGCGCCCAGACGGAGAGCTTCCCCGCCTATCTCCAGCAGGTGGCGACCCATGCCCGCGCGCAGGGCGTGAGCGAGGGTACCATAACCAACGTGCTGACGGGCCTCACGCCCAACGACCGGGTCATCGCGCTCGATACCGCGCAACCCGGACGCCAGGTGGCGCCGCCGGCGCTGGCGCCCTACATCTCGCAGCACGTCGGCAGCTCGATCATCGCCCGGGGGCGGACGCGCTATGCCTCCCTGTCGTCGATCGTGCCACAGGTCGAGCGGCGCTACGGCGTTCCCGGGCCGATCCTCTTCGCAATCTGGGGCCACGAGACCAATTTCGGCAGCTATACCGGCGACTTCGATCTCGCCCGCTCGCTCGCCACGCTGGCCTGGGAAGGGCGTCGCCGGGCGCTGTTCGAGGGCGAGTTGATCGCGCTGATGAAGATGGTCGACCGCGGCGTCCCGCGCAGCCAGCTCAAAGGTAGCTGGGCAGGGGCCTTCGGCTATCCGCAGTTCCTGCCGAGCGTCTACCTGCGCCTCGCGGTGGACGGAGACGGCGATGGGCGGGCCGACATCTTCACCAGCTCGGCCGACACCATCGCCTCGATCGCCAACTACTTCCGCGACGCCGGCTGGCGTCCGGGCCAGCCCTGGGGCGTGCGGGCCAGCCTGCCGAGCGGGTTCACCGTCGATTCCTATGCCACCAAGCTCTCTGCGCCGAGCTGCGACCGGGTCCACGCCCGTCATTCGCAGTGGAAGACCGTGTCGCAATGGCGCGCGCTCGGCGTGACGGCACAGGCGCCGATCGGCGGAAACGTGCTCGCCTCGCTGTTCCAGCCGGATGGACCGGGAACACCGGCCTGGCTGTTAACCGGGAATTATCGGGTCATCCTCCAGTACAACTGCTCGAACTACTACGCCATGTCCGTGGGGTTGCTTGCAGATGAGATTTCCCGTTAACCACGCCCTGCCGCTTGCGGCGCTGATCCTGCTGGGAGCCGGAGGCGCCCATGCCGCCGATCGCCGGCAGCCGCCGCCGGACCTGCCGGTCACCGGTCCCGCCGCCGACTATCCCGTCGTGGTGGGCGAGCCCTTCACCATCGGCAATACCGTGTGGACCCCGGTCGACCAGCTCAACTACGACGCGGTCGGGCAAGCGATCGTCGGCGAAGGCTCCGGCGTCACCGGCGCGCACAAGACGCTGCCGCTGCCCAGCTACGTCGAAGTCACCGCGCTCGACAGCGGACGCACGATCCTCGTGCGCATCGAGCGGCGCGGGCCGATGAGCAACGATGCGCTGGTACAGCTCTCGCCCGACGCGTCGGCACAGCTCGGCCTCGCTCCCGGCGGTGGGCCGGTGCGGGTGCGCCGCGTCAATCCCCCGGAACAGGAGCGCGCGCTGCTGCGCAATGGCGGCCGAGCCCCCGATCGCATGGCGACGCCCGAAGGCCTGCTCAAGGTGCTGCGCCGCAAACTGGTAGACCAGTCGCCGCTGGTGCCGCCTGTTGCCCTGCCTGCCACGTCCGCCTTGCCATCTCCGCCCCCGGCCACTTCCGACGCGCCGGCGGTGACGAAACCGGCTGCGAAGACCAAGCCTGCGCCGGCGAAAGCTGCGCCGGCCCAACCCGCTGCCGCCAAGCCGCCACTTGCCGCCGCACCCGCTCCGGCAAAGCCCTCGCTCAAACCGGCAGCCAAGCCGGCGCCCAGGCCCCCCGCGGCGTCGATCCCGGCGCGTCCCGCCACAGGTTCGACGGCGGCTAGGAATGCGTTCGTCGTCCAGGTCGCCGCGTTCTCGTCCGAGGCTTCGGCTCGCAAGGTCGCGGGACAGCTCGGCGGCAGCGTCTCGCAGGCGGGCAAATTCTGGCGCGTGCGTCTCGGCGGCTATTCCAACCGTGCACAAGCCGCCGCGGCGCTGGAGAAGGCCAAGGGTGCGGGCTATAGGGACGCACGAATCCAGAGCGCGGAATGACCTGAACGGCTCCCGCGCGAAACCAGGCGCCATCGGCGCGCGGGAGAATACGGGTCTTGAAGTCCTTTGCGAACGTCCTGAAGCTTGCCCTTGCCGTCGCCCTGCCGACCGGCGCCTCCGCGGCCGCGATCCCCGCGCCGCCGCCACAACTGGCGCCGATCCCCGTCAGCATCCTCGTTGACCTGGGGTCGGGCCAGGTGCTCGAGCAGCGCCATCCGGACACACCTTTCCTCCCCGCCTCGGTGACCAAGGTGATGACCGCCTACGTCGCTTTCGAGGAGATCGGCGCAGGTCGCCTCAGCCTGGATCGCAAGTTCAACGAGCGGCCCGAGACGGAGCGGGAATGGTTTGCAAAAGGTACGAACATGTACCTGACGACGAAGGATTTTCCGACCACGCGCGACTTGCTCCACGGGATCATGACGGCATCCGCCAACGATGCCGCCGTGGTCCTGGGCGAAGGCTACGCCGGCAGCATCCAGGCGTGGGCCGCCAAGATGAACGACGCAGCCCGCCGCCTCGGCATGACGCGCAGCCACTACAACACGCCGAACGGGTGGATGGACGAAGGCAATACTTACGTCACCGCCAGCGACCTCGTGCGGCTCGCCGATGCGATGATTACGCGCTACCCCGATCTCTACCGCGAATTCTCGGGCCACAAGCGCTGGTTCTGGCGCGACGTGGTCATGCGCAGCCACGACCCGACAGTGGGTGTGGTTCCGGGCGCGGACGGCATAAAGACCGGCTACACGCGAGAGGCCGGCTACAACTTCCTCGGCACCGCGGAGCGCGACGGGCGGCGGCTCGTCATGGTGCTCGCGGGCTCCCCGCTGCCCAAGGTGCGCGACGATGCGGCCAAGGCCCTGCTCGAATGGGGCTTCGCTGCATGGGACACGCGGCATCTCTTCGACCAGGGGCAGACGGTGGCACAGGCCCGGGTACAGGGCGGTGACGCGCGTAGCCTGCCGCTGGTCGCCAATCGCGAGCTCCACGCGACGATCCCCCGCGGCAGCAAGCCCGGCATTACCCTTGCCGTCCACTATCGCGGCCCGATCCAGGCGCCGATCCGCAAGGGCGAGCAGGTGGCCGAGCTGGAAATCCGCGTCGCCGGCCTCGCACCCGGCCGGGTACCGCTCTACGCCGGACGCGACGTCGCCAAGGCCGGCACGCTGGACAGGCTGTGGAACGGGCTTATCAACCTCTTCACATGACGCAGGCCACGATCCAGGGACGATTCATCGCGCTCGAAGGCGGGGAAGGGGCGGGCAAGTCCACCCAGGCCCGCCTGCTCGCCGACGCGCTGCGTGCACGGGGGCTGGGCGTCGTCGTCACGCGCGAGCCGGGCGGCACGCCGGGGGCGGAGGCGATCCGCTCGCTGCTGCTCCAGGGCGTCGACGGCGATGACGGCGAAAGCTGGAACCCGCGCGCCGAGGCGCTGCTCTTCGCCGCCGCGCGTTCGGATCACGTCCACCGGCTGATCCGGCCGGCTCTGGCCCGCGGCGAATGGGTGATCTGCGACCGCTACCTCGATTCGAGCCGCGCCTACCAGGGCGGTGGCGGCGGCCTGTCCGATGTCGACATCGGCCTGCTCCACCGGATCGGCAGCGAAGGACTGCTGCCCGACCTGACGCTCCTCGTCGAAGTGGTCCCCGAGGTCGCCATCGAGCGCCTCGCCTTGCGCGACGTCGACGGAACCGACCGCATCGGCGGGCGCGACGGCGCCTACCACGCCCGCGTCGCCAGCGCGTTCCGCGCCTTCGCGCAGGCCGAACCGGCCCGGTTCGCCCGCATCGACGGCAATGGCGATCCGCAGGAGACCCATGCGCTGGTCCTTGCCGCGCTCGGTCCGTTGCTGGCGTGAAAGAGCCGAAACCCTTCATCGGCCAGGACGCCGCGTGGGAGGAATGGCTTGCCGCCATCGCCTCCGAGCGCATGCACCATGCCTGGCTGCTGAGCGGCGCCAAGGGCCTGGGCAAGCGCGCCTTCGCCCGCGCCGCCGCCGCGCAACTGGTGCGCCTGCCCGGTACCCCGGTGCCGGAGGTCGACGGCCACCCCGACATCCATGTCCTCGAGCACCTTCCCGCCAACGACGAAGAGGCGAAGAAGAAAGCCGAAGGCAAGCCCTTCCAGACCAAGCGCAACATCACCGTCGACCAAGTGCGCGAGATGATCCGGCGCCTGTCCACCAAGCCGACGCTAGGCGACAAGCGTGCGATCGTCATCGATCCGGCCGACGACATGGAAAAGGGCGCGGTCAACGCCGTGCTCAAGGCCTTGGAGGAGCCGCCCGCGGGCACGTTCTTTCTTCTCCTCACCCATCAGCCCGGCCGCCTGCTGCCGACGATCCGCTCGCGCTGCCGCGTGCTGCGCTTCGCCGCGCTGGGAGCGGACGAACTCGACGCCGCGATCCGCCGCGACGTACCCCTGTCCGACGATGCCACGCGCGCCGCCGCCATCGCCGCCGCGCATGGTTCGCCCGGCATCGCCTTCGATTTTCTCGAGCACGACCTCGGCGGCATCCACGCGCTGATGATGCGTATCCTGCGCGATGGCGACGATCGGTTCCACTTGCGAGGGCTTCTCGCAGACGCCATGGGCGCGCGCCCGGCCCGGGACCGGCAGGTGGCCACGCTCGAACTCGCGCGTTCGCTACTGGTCCACGAATTGCGCGCCGCGCCGCGCCACCGGCAGATGAGAATCATCGAGGCGCATGGCGTGCTGACGAAATTGTCTACCCAGGCCGCGACCTACAATTTCGATGCCGGACTCCTCATAATGGAAATTGGCGGGTTGCTGGCCTCGGCGGCGATGCCTAGAGAAGCGGCACGCTAAGGCATTTTCGCCGAGGTCCGAACGTTGCGGCCTAGTTGAGAATGCACATGAACTTCGTACCGTAAACATCAGAGAAAGCGCGACGCCGCATGGGCGAGCCCTATTACATCACGACCGCGATCAGCTATCCGAACGGCAAGCCGCACATAGGCCATGCCTACGAGGCGATCGCCGCCGACGTCATCGCCCGCTTCAAGAAGGCGGAAGGGTTCGACGTCCGTTTCCAGACCGGCACCGACGAGCACGGCTTGAAGATGGCCCAGAAGGCGCGCGACCTCGGCATCACGCCGGCCGCGCTGGCTGCCGAAATGTCGCAACATTTCATCGATATGTGCGACAAACTTAACATCGATTACGATGTTTTCATCCGCACCACCGAGCCGCGCCACCATGCCGCCACGCAGGAATTGTGGAAGCGAATGGAGGCCGCCGGCGACCTCTATCTCGATCGCTACGAGGGCTGGTACTCGGTGCGCGACGAGGCCTACTACGACGAAAGCGAGTTGGTCACGGGCGAGGGCGGTGAAAAACTGTCGCCACAAGGCACGCCGGTGGAATGGACCGTCGAGGAATCCTGGTTCTTCCGTCTGTCGAAGTACCAGGACAAGCTCCTCGAACTCTACGCATCCACCGATTTCATCCGACCGGACAGCCGCAACAACGAGACCTTGCGCTTCGTCGAAGGCGGTCTGCGCGACCTCTCGGTCTCGCGCACAAGCTTCGACTGGGGCATCAAGGTGCCGGGCTCGGACAGCCATGTGATGTACGTCTGGGTCGATGCCCTGACCAACTACATCACCGGGCTCGGCTTCCCCGAAGAGGACGGCGACTACGCAAAGTACTGGCCTGCGGACCTCCACCTGATCGGCAAGGACATCGTCCGCTTCCACACGGTCTACTGGCCGGCGTTCCTGATGAGTGCGAACCTGCCGCTGCCCCGGCAGGTGTTCGGCCACGGCTTCCTGCTCAATCGCGGCGTCAAGGAATCGAAGTCGCTCGGCAACGTCACCGACCCGGTAGGCCTCGCCGACACCTTCGGCGTCGATGCCGTGCGCTACTTCCTGCTGCGCGAAGTGGCATTCGGGCAGGACGGGTCGTGGTCGCCCGAAGCGATCGTGACGCGCGCGAACGCGGAACTCGCGAACAGCTTCGGCAACCTTGCGCAGCGCAGTCTTTCCATGATCTTCAAGAACATGGATGGCGAAGTTAAGGCCGACCTGCCGGAAACCGACGCCGACGCCGCGCTATTCGCCGCCGTCGCCGACGGGATCGCCGGCCTGCGCAAGTCGTTCAGCCACCTTGCCTTCAGCGACGGCCTCGAGGCCTGGATGCGCGCCGTCTTCGCCTGCAACCAGTATGTTGACGAACAGGCGCCCTGGGCGCTGCGCAAGTCCGACCCGGCGCGTATGGAAGCGGTGCTGATGGCGCTGTTCCGCGTCGTGCGCGACCTCGCCATCGCCGTGCGGCCGGTGGTGCCGACGGCGATCGACGCCCTGCTCGACCAGATGGGCCAGGCCGCCGGCGCTCGCGATTATGCGGCGCTCGCCGATAAGGACTGGGTCGCGGCACTGGTGGCCTCAGGCTACCGGGTCGACAAGCCGGTGGGTGTGTTCCCGCGCCTCGAACTGCCGGAGGACGTGACCGCCTGATGCTGATCGATTCGCACTGCCACCTTGAGTACGAAGGCTTGGTCGAAGACCAGCAGGGCGTCCTTGCCCGTGCGCGCGAGGCGGGGATCGCGGGGTTCCTCAATATCTCGACCCGCCAGCGCGAATGGGACCGCGTGGTCGCCACCGCCGCGCGCGAGCCGGACGTCTGGGCCTCGATCGGCATCCACCCGCACGAGGCGGACCAGCATGCGGACCTGGGCGAGGGAGCCCTGCTTGAAGCCGCCGCGCACCCGCGCGTGATCGGCATCGGCGAGACCGGGCTCGACTACTATTACGACAAGTCCGACCGTGCGGTACAACAGGCGCTGTTCCGCACCCATATCGCGGTCGCGCGCGAAACCGGCTTGCCGATCATCATCCACACCCGCGATGCCGAGGACGATACCGCCGCCATCCTCGAGGACGAGATGGGGAAGGGGGCTTTCCCCGCCCTCATCCACTGCTTCACCGCCAGTGCCGACTTCGGTCGCAAGGTGCTCGCCCTCGGCCTCACGATCAGCATTTCGGGAATCGTGACCTTCAAGAATGCCAAGGACTTGCAGGCGGTAGTCGAGACCATTCCTGAAGATCGTCTCCTGGTGGAAACCAACTCTCCGTTCCTGGCGCCGGTGCCGCACCGCGGCCGCAAGTGCGAGCCGGCCTTCACCGCCGACACCGCGCGCTTCGTGGCGGACTTGCGCGGTGTGAGCCTTGACCATCTCGCCGAGACGACGACGCGCAACTTCTTCGGCCTGTTCACCAAGGCCCGATATGCGGGCGATCCGGCATGAAGGTCACGATCCTCGGCAGCGGCACGTCGACTGGAGTGCCGCGCCTTGGTGGCGAGGACGGGAAGGCCGACTGGGGCCTGTGCGACCCGGAGGAGCCTCGCAACCGGCGCACCCGGGTCGCGATCCTGCTGGAAAGCGATGCGGGCGCGCGCATCCTCGTCGATACGCCGACGGACTTGCGCGCCCAGCTTCTGGCCAATGAGATCCATCGCCTCGACGCGGTGTTCTGGACCCACGACCACGCCGACCACTGCCACGGCATCGACGACTTGCGCCCGCTGCGCTACGGCCGCGCGGGACCGATCCCGGGCTTCGCCGATGCGGAGACGGTGCGCCGGCTGCGTCAGCGTTTCGGCTATGTCTTCGCCGGCCAACACGGCTATCCCACGCTCATCACGCTCGACAACCTCGATACCTTGCGCTTGTGCGAGGGCTTTCGGGTCGGCCACACGCAGATGCCGCACGGGGGCATGGATTCGACCGGATTCCTCTTCGATGCGGATGGGAAATCAGTCGCTTACGCCACGGATTTCAACGAGATCACACGTGGCATGATCGATCTGTTCTACGGCTGCGACGTGCTGGTGGTGGACTGTCTTCGCCGCGAACCGCATCCGACACACGCGCACCTGGCGATGTCGCTCGAACTGGCCGAAGTCTGCCGGGCCGGAACCGTGGTGCTGACGCATCTCGACAAGAGCATGGACTATGCCACACTGAGCGCATCCGTGCCTGCGCATGTGCAGGTCGGCTACGATGGATTGGTGATAACGCCGTGACGCAAACGCCATGAACCAGATGGGCCAGATCGTCTCCGTGATCGCTATCGTCGGTTGCCTGGTCCTGGCTTTCCGCAACGCCGGGGTGCGATCGCTCGGCGCCGGCAAGGCACTGCGCATGGCCGCGATCTGGGCGGCGATCATCATCGGACTGGTACTCCTGATCCAGGTGTCCGGCTTCAGGATCGAGCCTTGAGCGCCCACGCGCCCGTCCTTTATTTAACATAATCCTTATTATCACTTCGAGATGGCCGCAACAGTGACCCAAGCCCGACACGCGCAGATCGATCGCCTCCTGTCCATCATGACCCGCCTGCGCGATCCGCAGACCGGCTGCGAATGGGATCGCGAGCAGACGTTCGCCACGATAGCGCCTTACACCATCGAGGAAGCCTACGAAGTCGCCGAAGCCATCGCGCACGACGACCTCGCATCCTTGCGCGACGAACTCGGCGATCTTCTGCTCCAGGTCGTGTTCCATGCCCGCATGGCGGAGGAACTCGGGCACTTCGCGTTCGCCGACGTCGCCGCCGCGATCTCGAACAAGCTGGAGGCGCGCCACCCGCACATCTTCGGCGACGATACCTCGGGCGATGCGCAGACCGAGCGCTGGGAGCAGCTCAAGGCGAAGGAACGTGCGGCCAAGGGCGCGACCAGTGCGATCGACGGCGTGGCGGTGTCGCTGCCGGCCCTGATGCGCGCGGAAAAGCTCCAGAAGCGGGCGGCGCGCGTCGGGTTCGACTGGCCCGATCCGAGCGGCGCCGCCGCCAAGGTGCACGAGGAAATGGCCGAGCTGGCCGAGGCGGCGGATGCCGAGAAACTGGAGGAAGCCGGCGACCTGCTGTTCGCGGCGGTCAACCTGGTTCGCCTGAACGGCATCGCTCCCGAGGATGCCCTGCGCGCGGCGAACGCCAAGTTCGAACGGCGATTCCGGGGAATGGAAGCCTTGGCGAAACGGGACGAGGTCGAGTTCGCCGGTTTGCCCCTGGAGCGGCAGGAAGCCTATTGGCAGGCAGTCAAGGCTCTGGAAAAGTTGGGCAAATAGCGTCGCCCCGGTCAATTCCGGGACGACGTATTCGCACCGATCACAGCGCCGTGAAGCGGCCCAGCTCGCGTTCGGACAGGCGCACTTGCAGGCGCAGTTGCGGGCCGTCGGGCCCCTCGCCGGCGTCGTCCTCGGAGACGACTTCGCCACGCGCATGGAGGAAGGCCATCCGCTGGCCGTCTGCGGCGGGGATGACGAAGTTGTAGACCTTCGAATCGAGTGTCAGGGTCCGGCTGGCGACGGCGAGCAGGTCGTCGCAGCCTTCGCCGGTCAGCGCCGAGACCGGCACGATCGTCTCGCCATCGCGGTGGGTTATCGCCTCGCGCAGGGCGGCCGCCTGCTCGGGGGCGAGCAGGTCCCACTTGTTCCAGACCTCGATGATCGGGATCAGCGGAGCGCTGACCTCGCCCTCGTTGGCATCTTCCTTGGCCCAGCCCTGCGCGCGTTCCTCCACGGCCGCCCGGCGCAGTGCCCGTTCGTCCGGCTGCGGCTGCAGCACGCCGAGATCGGCGAGCACGTCGAGGACCTGGCGCTTCTGCGCGTCGGTATCGGGATTGGCGATGTCGCGGACGTGGACGATGACGTCGGCTGCGGTCACTTCCTCCAGCGTTGCGCGGAAGGCGGCGACGAGCTGGGTCGGCAGGTCCGAGATGAAGCCCACCGTGTCCGACAGGATCGCCTTTTCGAGGCCCGGCAGGCGCACCGAGCGCATCGTCGGGTCGAGCGTGGCGAACAGGAGGTCCTCCGCCATCACTTCGGCGCCGGTCAGGCGGTTGAACAGGGTGGACTTGCCGGCGTTGGTGTAGCCGACGAGCGCGACGACCGGCCAGGGCGCCTTCTCGCGGCGATCGCGGTGAAGGCCGCGCGTGCGGCGGACCTGCTCCAGCTCGCGGCGGATCTTGGCCATGCGATCGCGAATCAGGCGGCGGTCGGCCTCGATCTGGGTTTCGCCCGGACCGCCGAGGAAGCCGAAGCCGCCGCGCTGGCGTTCGAGGTGGGTCCAGCTTCGCACAAGGCGGCCGGCCTGGTAGTCGAGGTGCGCGAGTTCGACCTGGAGGCGGCCTTCCGCCGTCGCCGCGCGCTCGCCGAAGATCTCGAGGATCAGGCCGGTACGGTCGATGACCTTGCGCTTGAGCTTCTCTTCCAGGTTACGCTGCTGGATCGCGGTCAGCGAGCCGTCGACGATGACCAGTTCGGCCTCGTTCTGCGCGCAGGCGACAGCGATGTTCTGGATCTGGCCTTCGCCGAACAGCGTGCCCGGCCGTGGGTCGCGGATGACGATCGCCATCGCTTCGACCACTTCGAGGCCGATCGCAAGGGCAAGGCCCCTCGCCTCTTCGAGCCGCGCTTCGGGATCGAGGTCGGCCATCTGGCCCTTGGGGCCACGCATCTGCGGATAGGCGACGAGGGCACGCGCGCCGCGCGTGACCTCGTCCTTCAATTCATCGGTCAAATCGGTTCAGCTTTGCAATCAGAGTGAGACGATCAGTCGTCCGTTTCCTCATGCGCCTGAAGGTCGACCGGAGTCACGGGCTGAATCGTCGATACGGCATGCTTGTAGGCAAGCTGCACGTACCCTTCGCGCTCCAGCAGCATGCAGAACAGGTCGTAGGCGGCGACGCGGCCCTGAAGCATGACGCCGTTGATGAGGAACATCGTCACCTGCACGCCGGCGTTGCGGATGCTGGAGAGAAAGACGTCCTGCAGGACCCGCTGCTTCTTGGGGTTTTCCGGACCATTGGCGAACTGGCGCGCATCGACCGGGGTCGAGGGCATGATCGTCGAGATCGCGTGCTTGTAGACGAGCTGCGACTGGCCGTCCCGGCGCAGCAGGATCGAGAAATTGTCGAACCAGGTGACGATGCCCTGGAGCTTGACGCCCTTGACCAGGAACATGGTGACCGGAGTCTTGTTCTTGCGCAGCAGGTTCAGGAACTGGTCCTGAAGGTTCTGGCCCTTTCCGGCGGACGCTGCAGGTGCAGCAGCGGCCGGCGCGGACGTGGCGGCGGCAGCCAACTCGGCCGGCTCGGGAGCCGGCGGCGGTGTGGGTTTGGGCCGTGCGGTGAGGGTACGACCAGCCATAGTATTCTCCATCTTTTTGGCGGCCGCTTATGCGGTCCGCGATCTGGTCCCGGGTTGTCCGGAGCCGTTCTCGAATCGGAAACTACCGATTTGCTGCAATGCAGTAAACGGGATTTTTGTAGCGAAAATGTTACACCGGGAAAAAGTTTGACGGAGATGCATCGCGGACAGCCCTTTACCATCGTCTCGAGCAGGCCCGGGAATGCGCGGCACGGGGCGTCCGTGTCTCGACCGGACCCGACACGAACGCCCCGCCGACGGCCCGCGTCCTTCCGGACAGTCGCCGATTTCCCTGCCGCATACAGCGGGCGGGCCCGGCGTCAGGCGCTTTCGTCGATGTCCGGCTCGTCCTCGCGGCGTTCGGACATGCCGAGCAGCTTGAGCTTGCGGTGGAGCGCCGAGCGCTCCATCCCGATGAAGGCCGCGGTCTTCGAGATATTGCCGGAAAACCGCCGGATCTGGACGCGCAGGTACTCGCGCTCGAAGCTCTCGCGGGCCTCGCGCAAGGGCGCGCTCATCATCACCGGGGCGCCGGCATCGCCCCCTCCCCGGCTGTTGAAGATCTCGGGCGGGAGCATGTCCGCCTCGATCCGCGCCAGCTTCTCGCGCGGGGCCATGATGACGGTGCGTTCCACCACGTTGCGCAACTGGCGCACGTTGCCGGGCCATTCGTAGGCCTGGAGCGCGGTCATCGCCTCGCCGCTGACCTGGGGCGGGGTGACGCCCTGCTCGCTGGCGTAGCGGGCGAAGAAGTGGTCGATCAGCGCGGGAATGTCGTCGCGCCGCTCGCGCAGTGCCGGGATCGAGACGGGCACTACGTTGAGCCGGTAGAACAGGTCCTCGCGGAAGCGGCGCTCGGCGATTTCCTTTTCGAGATCGCGCGAGGTCGAGGAGACGACGCGCACGTCGACGCGGATCTGCCGGGTGCCACCCACGCGCACGAAGGCCTGGTCGGTCAGCACGCGCAGGATGCGGGCCTGGGTGGAGAGCGGCATGTCTGCCACTTCGTCGAAGTAGAGCGTGCCGCCGTCAGCCGTTTCCAGCAGGCCGGGACGGATGAGGGCACCGTCAGCCTCCTCGCCGAACAGCTCCTGCTCGAAGCGCTCGGGAGTGATGCGCGCGGAATTGACGCTGATGAAGGCGTTGTCGGCCCGCGGGCTCCAGGCGTGGAGCTGGCGCGCGGCCACTTCCTTGCCCGACCCGGCCGGCCCGGTGATGAGCAGGCGGCTGCCGGTGTTGGCGATGCGCTTGAGCGTGGCGCGGACCTGGTTGATCGCGGTGCTGGAGCCGGTGAACTCCTCGCCGCCGGCGAAGCCCTGGCCCTGCTTGAGCTGGGCGTTCTCGCGGCGCAGGCGCTCGGTCTCGGTGGCGCGGCCGACGAGGTGGAGCAGTTTCTCGGCCTCGAACGGCTTCTCGATGAAGTCCACCGCGCCCCGGCTGATCGCGGCGACCGCGGTGTCGATGTTGCCGTGGCCGGAGAAGATGATGACCGGCAGTTCAGGCTCGCGCGACTTGATGGCGTCGAGCACTTCGAGGCCGTCCATCGGGCTGCCGTGGAGCCACACGTCGAGCAGGACCAGCGAGGGCCGGCGGGCGTCGACCGCCGCCAGCGCGCTCTCGCTGTCGCCGGCAGTGCGGCATTCGTAGCCTTCGTCGCTCAGTACGCCGGCGACCAGTTCGCGGATGTCGCGTTCGTCGTCGACGATCAGGATTTCGAGTGCCATCAGCTTTTCTTCTTCTCGGGTAAAGCGGGTGTGAGAGACCGTTTGAAAATGCGCGAAAGGGCACATTTTGAGCGCCGCGCCGGTGCGGCGCAATGGGCAGGGCCCATTTTCAAACGGTCTCCGGGGACGGCCGCGATCATTGCGCCGCCTCGGTCTTGCGACCCTGTTCGAGGGCCAGCGGATCGTGGGCGAAGCGCATCGTAACTGTCGTGCCACCGCCTGGCGCGGCAGCGAACATCATCTCGCCACCGTGCTCCTCGATGATCTTGTTGACGATCGCGAGGCCCAGGCCAGTGCCCTTCTCGCGGGTGGTGACGTAAGGTTCGATGATGCGTTCGCGATCCTGCGACAGGCCGATGCCGTTGTCGGTGATGCGCACGAGGATCGAGTGCTCCTGGTCTACGACCTCCACGGAGATCGCGCCGCGATAGTCGGCCCCTTCCCTCGCCGCATCCTTGGCCCGCGCCTCGGTGGCCTCGACCGCGTTCTTGAGGACGTTGGTCATCGCCTGGCCGAACTGGTGGCGATCGCAGTCGATGACGTGGATATCGCGCTCGGCGGCGAAGGCGAAGGTGATGTCGGGCCGCGCGACTTCCTGGAGGAACAGCGCCTGGCGGGTGAGCGCCACGGGGTCCTCGGCGCGGAAGACCGGCTTGGGCAGGCGGGCGAAGGATGAAAATTCGTCCACCATCTTGCGCAAGTCCCCGACCTGCCGGATGATCGTGCGGGTGAGATCCTCGAACAGTTCGGGGTTGTCGGTGATCTGCTTGCGGTAGCGCCTGCTCAGGCGCTCGGTCGCAAGCTGGATCGGGGTGAGCGGGTTCTTGATCTCGTGGGCGATGCGCCGCGCGACGTCGGACCACGCAGCGGTGCGCTGGTCGAGCAACTGGCGGGTGATGTCCTCGAACGTGATGACGTAGCCGGTCGCATCGCGACTGGTCTTGACCGCGAGAGTCAGCAGGTCGCCGCCGCGGTTGTACTGGACGAGCCCGCCGGCCGAGCCCTGCTCCACCATCGCGGCGATCGCGGGCGCCAGGTCGATGATCGGCATGCCTTCGGGCACTTCGCCGCTGCGGTCGGTCAGGAGCTTCTGCGCGGTGCTGTTCATCAGCAGGATGCGCCCCTGGTCGTCGAGCGAGACGATGCCCGAGGTGACCGATTCCAGCACCGCCTCGATGAACAGGCGGCGTTCGTGAAGCTGGCGGTTGGCGCCGAGAAGCGCCTGGGTCTGCTTCTCGATCTGCCCGGTCATGCGGTTGAAGGCACGGTTGAGCAGGCCGATCTCGTCGGCGCCGGTCCGTCCCTCGATGCGCAGGGTATAGTTACCCGCCCCCACCCGGCGTGCCGCGTCGACGAGTTCGTAGAGCGGCGCCACCTGCCGGTCGGCAAAGCGCAGCGCGAACCATACAGCCAGGCCGACCAGGGCCAGCGAGGCGACGAACAGCGCTACGTTGAAACGCAGCTGGAGCACTCGCGCCTGGCTGGTGAGCGCCTCGTAGGCCAGCACGATGTTCTCCGCCCGCTCGCCCTGCCCGAGCGTCAGCAGGTCCGAACTGCGGATGACCAGCAGGTAGACGCCCGAGTTGCGCTCGATCGGAGCGGCGGCGACGATCCGGTTGTCGCGGGCGCTGGCCACATAGGGTTCGCCCTTGGCGAGCCGGGTCAGCACGTCCTGACTGATGCGGTTGTTCTCCGACTTGCCGTCGGGGTCGACGATGATCGGGGTGCGCTGGTTGCCCGCCGCGTCGATCTGGATGATCGCGGCGACGCTGAGGTTGCGGCGCAGGACCTGATAGGACAGGAATTCCTGGAAGCGGCGGCTGGCCACGGGGTCGGTCGCCAGGACCTCGCGCGAGTTCTCGGCCATGGCGACCGATTCGTAGCCGACGTCGCGCAGCGTCTGTTCGTAGTAGCCGCGCGCCAGCTTGTTGGCGTTCTCCAGCAGCCCGCGCGAGCTATCCGAGAACCAGAACTCGACGCCCGACTGGAACAGCCAGGACGCGAAGACCACCACCAGCAGGGTCGGCACGGCGGAAATCAGCGAGAAGATGAACACCAGGCGCACGTGCATCCGCCCGGTGCCGCCGATGCTCTCGGCCGCTCGGCGCAGGGCCATGCGCCGTCCGAGCAGCACCAGGATCGCCATCGCCGGGACCAGGGTGCCGATCAGCAGGCTGGCCGTGAGGTTGGAAGGCAACAGTTCGCGCCGGTCGCCGCCATTGTTCAACGCGACCCAGGTCGTCACTGTCATCGTCAGGAACGCAGCGACCGAAAGCACTTCCATGATGGCGAAAAAGTTCGCCCGGCGGGCGGCCACCTGCATGCTCCGCCACCATCGCGGCCATGCACGCTTGTGGGTGCGCTCGTGAACTGAACCTTCGGTCATCGTTGCAACGTTACAACAGCAGTGTGGCCCGGCTGCAAGAGAGAATCCACCAACGCACAATTATGGACGACGAGTGAATTCCTCGGGGTCGAGAGAGAGTTCGCCGAGCCGCTTGCGCAAGGTGTTGCGGTTGATGCCCAGGGCCTGCGCGGCGCGGAGCTGGTTGCCGGCGGTCTCCCGCAGGACCTCGGCGAAGAGCGGGCGTTCGAAGGCCGCCATGGCGCTGTCGTAGATGGTGCCGCTGGCCGGCCGCGTGGCGGTGAGCCACTGCGCGACCGCGCTGGCGATGTCGGCCCCGTTGGCGTGGGAGACGGCATGGCCGTTGGACTCCCCCATCGCTCCCGCGGCCGCAGGTGCCGGGGGTTCCTGGCTGAGCAGGGGCAGGATCAATTCGACGTCGATCAGGTCCTCTCGCGCCAGCAGGGCCATGCGGTAGATGAAGTTCTTCAATTCGCGCACGTTGCCACGCCAGGGCTGGCGGCTCAGCAGTTCCGCCGCCTCCGCCGTCAACTGGCGGCGCGGCAGGCCCTCGTTGGCGGCATGCTGGAGGAAATGACGGGCGAGCACGTCGATGTCGTCGCGCCGGTCGCGCAACGGGGGCATGTGGATCGGCACCACGTTGAGGCGGTAATAGAGGTCCTCGCGAAAGCGCCCGGCGGCGATCTCGGGCTCGAGGTCCTTGTTGGTGGCGGCGACGATGCGGGTGTCGAGGCGGATTTCCTCGCGGCCGCCGACGCGACGCACGGTGCCCGATTGCAACGCACGCAGCAGGCGGGTCTGCGCCTGCATCGGCATGTCGCCGATCTCGTCGAGGAACAGGGTGCCGCCGGCCGCCTGCTCGAACTTGCCGACATGGCGCGCGACGGCGCCCGTGAAGGCGCCCTTCTCATGCCCGAACAGCTCGCTCTCGATCAGTTCGGCGGGGATCGCGGCGGTGTTGACGGCGATGAACGGGCCGCTGCGGCGATTGCCGAGCTGATGGATCGCCTCGGCGACGAGTTCCTTGCCGGTGCCCGATTCTCCCAGGATCAGGACCGTCAGGTCGTTGCGCAGGACCCGCGTTATCATGCGGAAGACCGATTGCATCGCGGCGCTGCGCCCGACCAGCGGCAAGCCGTCGGCCACGGGTTCGTCACCATCGAGCCGGGCCTGCGTGGCGCCGGCCGCCTGCCGCACGGTGCGCGCCAGTTCGTCGATGTCGAAGGGCTTGGGGAAATACTCGAAGGCGCCGGTATCGGTGGCGCGCACGGCGGTATCGAGCGTGTTCTGGGCCGAGAGGATGACGATCGGCATGTCGGGATGCAGCGCGCGGACGCGATCGATCGTCTCGATGCCGTCGCCGTCCGGGAGCATCACGTCGGTCACCATGGCGGCGAAGCTGCCGCCGGCCAACTGGCGGTCGCGCTCGGCGATGGTCTGGCAATGGACCACGCCGAAGCCTTCGTCCTCCAGCGCCGCGGTGATGACGATGGCGATGGACATGTCGTCCTCGAGCAGCAGGACGCGCATCATGCGGGTTTCCTCCTCGGGCGGGTGCGGGTCTCGCGGGCGAGCGGCAGGTGGATGCGGAAATGGGTCAATCCGGCTTCCTCGTCCCGTTCGTGGGTGATGCGCCCGTTCATGTCGCGCACCAGCTTGCGCACCAGCGGCAGCCCGAGGCCCTGGCCGGACTTCTTGGTGGTGACGAAGGGCTCGAAGATGTGGTCGCGCATGGCCGGATCGATGCCGGGGCCGTTGTCACTGACGCGGACCTCGATCGGCAGGCGCAAGGGGGCGCTCTCGTCGCCGGTCTGGAGCTGCAGGCCGCTGGCGAAACGGGTACGGATGACGACGCGCGGTTCCTCCGCGTCCTGGCAGGCCTCGGCAGCGTTCGAGAGCAGGTTCAGCATCACCTGCACCAGTCCGTCCGGACTGCCCAGCACCGAGGGAAGCGAGGGGTCGAATTCCTCGACGAGCCTGAAGCGTCGCGGCTTCTCGCCATTGGCGGCATCGAGCACGTCGATCGCGCGGCGCGCGGCCTCGTGGAGGTTGCAGGCCTCGACCGGAGGCGTGGTGCGCCCGCTCAGCTTCTGCATGCGCTCGATCAGCCCGGCGATGCGGTCGACCTCGCCGGTGATGAGGTCGGTGAGCGCGCGGTCCTTGTCCTCGATGCGGCGGGCAAGAAGCTGAGCGGCACCGCGGATGCCGGCGAGCGGGTTCTTGATCTCGTGCGCCATGATCTCGGGACCGCGCAGGACCGCGTTGTCAGGCCCCCCCGAATCGTCGCCCAGGGCATCGGCGGCGCTGTTGTCGTGGATGGTCAGGATCTGCCAGCCGGGGGTGTCGGCGACGGGCGCAATGTTGATGTCGATCCGACGGGCCCCCTTGCCCTTGAGCTGGACGACGATCTCGCGCGCCGACACCGGCGTCTCGTAGTCGCCAAGGCGGTCGAGCAGGCGGCGGTCGGAGATCGAGACGATGTCGCGCAGGCGCGTGCCGACGAGGCGGCGCGCCGACTGGCCGAAGAACTGCTCGGCCGCCGGATTGAGCGAGGCGATCGTCAGCCCGGGTTCGAGCAGCACCACGGCCTGGGGCAGGCTGGCCAGCAGCCGCTGCGCCTCGGGAACGGCGGTGCCCAGGGTCAGGCTCATGCGGCCTGGAGCTGGCCGTCGGTGCCGGTGCCGGGAGCGCTGCCATCGCGGTAGGGCGCGTAGAACTCTGCCAGTTCGCGAAGGACTTCAGCGGGATCGGAGATGAAGTTCACCTTGTTTCGGAACTCGGCTGAACCACGCACGCCCTTGATGTACCAGCCCAGATGCTTGCGGGCCATGCGCACGCCGGTGTCGGCGCCGTAGTGATCGAGCATGTCCTCGTAGTGGGCGCGCATGATCTCGTACTGCTCGGCGATCGTCGGGTCGCCCGCGACCGCCTCGCCGCGCCACCACTGCATGACCTGCGAGAGGAACCACGGCCGGCCATAGGCACCGCGCCCGATCATGACGCCGTCGGCGCCGGACTGCTCCAGTGCGTTCGAGGCATCCTCGACCGTGCAGATATCGCCGTTCACGACGACCGGGATCGAGACCGCGTCCTTGACCCGGCGCACGAAGGCCCAGTCCGCCTCGCCCTTGTACATCTGGTTCCGGGTGCGGCCGTGCACGGTAATCATCCGGGCCCCCAGATCCTCGGCGATCCGCGCGAGTTCGGGAGCGTTGAGGCTGTCGTGGCACCAACCCATGCGCATCTTGACGGTGACCGGAACCTTGACTGCCTTGACGGTCGCCTCGATCAGCTTCGTCGCCAGCGGGACCTGGCGCATCAGTGCCGAGCCGGCATCGCCGTTGACGACCTTGCGCACCGGGCAGCCCATGTTGATGTCGATGATCGCCGCGCCCTGCCCTTCGACCAGCTTCGCCGCCTCGGCCATCTGCTCGGGATCGCAGCCGACGAGCTGCATCGAGACGGGCTCCTCGATGCGGTCCCACATCGCCTTCTGCAGCGACACGCGGGTCTCGCGGATCGCGGCCGGGCTGGCGATCATCTCGGTGACGTTGAGGCCCGAGCCGAAGCCACGCACCATCTTGCGGAAAGGCAGGTCGGAAACCCCCGTCATCGGGGCGAGCACGACCGGGCAGTCGATCGTGACCGGACCGACCTGGATGGGCTTCAATGCCGGAGGATTGGGCAATGGGTTCATGATCTGTGCAGTGCTGCCTAAAAAACAGGCAGCGCATAGTGGATTGCCCTTGGCGGGGCAAGCGCTTACCGGCGAAAACAATGTCGCAGTTCGTTTCAGAACCCCGCACCGGCGCCGCATCGCTGGCAGCGATCGTAGTCGCCGCCGGCCAGGGCCTTCGCGCCGGGCAGCCCGTGCCCAAGCAATTCGCGCGCTGGCGCGGCAAGCCGGTGGTCCGTCACTCGGTCGAGGCGCTCGGCAAGGCCGGTTGTCGCCGCATCGTCGTCGTCATCCCCGAGAATGCCGACGCGGTGGCGCGCGCGGCACTGGCCGGGGTCGCCGGGGTGCAGTTCACCAGCGGCGGCGCGACGCGGCAGGAATCGGTGCGGCTCGGCCTCGAAGTGCTCGCCGGCGCGGCGCCCGACCTCGTGCTGATCCACGATGCCGCCCGCCCTCTCCTGCCCTCGGGCGTGATCGAGCGGCTGCTCGGCGCGCTGGACGATCACCCCGGCGCGATCCCGGTGCTCCCGGTGGTCGACAGCCTCGCGCATGTCATGCCGGGCAATCTCATGGGCGCTCCGGCGCGGCGCGAGGACTTGCGCCGGGTGCAGACCCCCCAGGCGTTCCGGTTCGACGCGATCCTCGCTGCCCATCGCGCCTGGGACGGCCCCACCACTGCCGGCGACGACGCGCAGGTGGCGCAGGCCGACGGCCTCGAAATCGCATTCGTCGAAGGGGACGAAACCTTGCACAAGCTGACGTACGCCGCCGACTTCGCAGCATCTTCGCCGGCGATCCGGGTCGGCACCGGCTACGACGTCCACGCGCTGGAGGAAGGCGAGGAACTGTGGCTGTGCGGCGTTCGCGTCCAGCACACGCACGGCCTGTCCGGCCACAGCGACGCCGACGTCGCCATCCACGCGCTGGTCGACGCGATGCTCGGCGCGATCGGTGCAGGCGACATCGGCCAGCACTTCCCGCCCAGCGACCCGCAGTGGAAGGGCGCGGCCTCAGACCGTTTCCTCGCCCATGCCGCCACGCTCGTCGCCGAAGCCGGCTATGTCCTTGGCAACGCGGACGTCACGATCATCTGCGAGGCGCCCAAGATCGGCCCGCACCGCGAGGCCATGCGCGAGCGGTTGGCCGCCATCCTCGGCGTTGACATCGCCGCCGTCAGCGTGAAGGCAACCACCACCGAGAAGCTGGGTTTCACCGGACGGCGCGAAGGCATCGCCGCACAGGCCGCCGTCAGCCTCGTCCGTCAGTGAGATTCCGGCTGCAAGGCCCCGTTCCAAAAGGGATTCGCGCATGCACCCATTCCTGAGAGCCGCCGCCTTCGTGGCCGGCATGACGCCAGGGTTCGCCATGGCCGCCGAGCCGGTATGCCTGACCAAGAAGGAGGCGACCGCGTTGATCGCCTATGCCCTGCCCCAGGCGATCAACGGCACTGCCAAGCGCTGCGCCGCGTCCCTCCCCGCCGACGCCTTCCTGCGCCGCCAGGGGCCGCAGCTCGCCGCCCGCTATGCCGGGCAGAAGGACCGCTACTGGCCCCAGGCCCGCCCCGCCTTCCTCAAGACGCTGGGCTCCGAGGGCAGCGAGTTGTCCAAGATGATCCGCAACCTGCCCGACGAGACCGTGCGCCAGCTCGCCGACGTCTTCGTCGAGGGTTTCGTCTCGCAGCGCATCGCGCCCAAGTCCTGCACCAAGCTGGACCTGGCGATCGACCTGCTCTCCCCCCTGCCGCCCGAGAATACCGCCGGGCTGATCGCGCTGACGCTCGACGTCGCCGGCGCGGCCGATCCCAAGCTGGGTAAAGTGGCGCTCTGCCAGGACTGAGGACCTCGAATGAATCCGTTCTTCCCCGAAGACCTCGTCGCGCTCGCCCAGCGCGTGATCGACGAGAACAAGGCGCTCGGCCGCACCGTGGCACTCGCCGAAAGCTGCACCGGCGGGCTGGTCTGCGCCGCACTGACCGAAATTCCCGGCTCCTCTGCGGTGCTCGACCGCGGGTTCGTGACCTATTCGAACGAGGCCAAGATGGAGATGCTGGGGGTCCACTCCGACATCATCGATTCGTTCGGCGCCGTCTCGCCGGCCACGGCCTGGGCCATGGCGCAAGGCGCGATCAAGAAGAGCCGCGCCGACGTGGCGGTGGCGATCAGCGGCATCGCCGGACCCGATGGCGGCTCGGAGATGAAGCCGGTGGGGACCGTGGTGTTCGCCTGCGCCCGCCGCGACGACGACGAGAGCATCCATGCCGAGCAGAAGCTGCTGCAAGGCGGAACGCGCGCGGAAATACGGCATCAGGCCGCGATCGTGGCCCTGGAGCTGCTGCTGCCGTAACGATGCCGGGCTTTGCCCGGCACGACGGGGTTGTTCAGCCCTCCTGGGCAACCCCATAGAGTTCCGAGGCGCGCGTTTCGAACGCGGCGACCATCTTGCGGAACGCCTTGTCGAAATACTGCCCGGCCAGCTTCTCGAACAGCGCGTTGCGGAAGGTGAACTTCACGTCGAACTCGATGTCGCAGGCATGATCGCCGACGGGGTGGAACGTCCAGCGGTTGTCGAGGTCGCGCATCGGACCGTCGACATAGTGGACGCGGATCTCGCGCGGGCGTTCCTTTTCGACGCGCGAGGTGAACTTCTCGCGCAGGGCCTTGAAGCCGACCAACATGTCGGCGATCATTTCATGGCCGTCGTCCGACTTGACCCGCGTCGCCACGACCCAGGGCAGGAACTCCTGGTAGCGGCCCACATCGGCGACGAGGTCGAACATCTGTTCTGCACTGTACGGAAGGCGATAGACTTCGTGGATGCCCGGCACTTGGTCAGGCCTTCACGCCGATCGGTGCGGCCTTGGCCAGCTTCGCCTCGCGGGCCTCGCGCATCTGGCGGAAATCGTCGCCGGCGTGGTAGCTCGACCGCGTCAGCGGCGAGGCGGCGACCTGCAGGAAACCCTTCGCGCGGGCGATCGCGCCATAGGCCTTGAACGCCTGCGGGGTGACGAATTCCTTCACCTCGGCATGCTTGGGCGTCGGGCGCAGGTACTGGCCCATGGTCAGGAAATCGATGTCGGCGCAGCGCATGTCGTCCATCACCTGGTGGACTTCGAGGCGTTCCTCGCCCAGCCCCAGCATGATGCCGGACTTGGTGAAGATCGAGGGATCGTGGCGCTTCACTTCCTCCAGCAACCGCAGCGAGGCGTAGTAGCGCGCGCCGGGGCGGATGGTGGGATAGAGGCGCGGCACCGTCTCGAGGTTGTGGTTGTAGACGTCCGGGCGCGCGGCGACGATCGCCTCGACGGCGCGCTGCATCTTGTTGCGGAAGTCGGGCGTCAGGATCTCGATCGTGGTGTTGGGGGTAGCCTTGCGGATTTCCTCGATCACCTTGACGAACTGCGAGGCGCCGCCGTCGGGCAGGTCGTCGCGGTCGACCGAGGTGATGACGATATGCTCCAGTCCGGTCTTGAGCGCCAGTTCGGCGACGTTCGCGGGCTCTGCCGCATCGACGCGGCCGGGCATGCCGGTCTTGACGTTGCAGAACGCGCAGGCCCGGGTGCAGGTATCGCCCAGGATCATCACCGTCGCGTGCTTCTTGGTCCAGCATTCGCCGATGTTCGGGCAGGCCGCTTCCTCGCACACGGTGTTGAGCTTGAGGTCGCGCATAAGCTGGCGGGTTTCGCCGTAGCCCTTGCTAGTGGGCGCCTTCACCCGAATCCAGTCGGGCTTGCGCTGGCGCTGCACGGGCTCTTCAGGGGTCGGCACGGAGGAGAGATCGTTCATGGTGCCCAGATAGTCACATGTGCCCGCCCTTGCCAGCAGGAATATCCCGATTAAGGGAAAGCGCAGCTTACAAGAACGGCAACGGAGCCCCCCGCATGACCGAAGTGCTGAACAACCTGATCGACGGCTATCGCCGTTTCCGCAGTTCCGGCTGGAGCGCCAATCGCGCGCGCTGGGACGAACTGGGCCAGGGCCAGTCGCCCGAAGTGATGGTCATTGCCTGTTCCGACAGCCGCGTCGATCCGAGCCAGATCTTCGACGTCGACCCCGGCACCATCTTCGTCGTCCGCAACGTCGCCGCGCTGGTGCCGCCGTTCGAGACCACGCCCGGCCATCACGGCGTCTCGGCGGCGCTGGAGTTCGCGGTGCAGGTGCTCAAGGTCAAGGAAGTGGTGGTGATGGGCCACGGCCTGTGCGGGGGCTGCAAGGCGGCGCTGACGCAGGACCTGAAAGGTGCGGAGATCGGCCAGGGCGGCTTCGTCGCCGACTGGATCTCGATGCTCGACGAGGCGCGCGAGCCGGTCGCCCACGAACACGGCACCACCGGCCGCACCGCCGAACGGGCGATGGAGCAGGCGGCGGTCAAGGTCAGCCTCGACAACCTGATGACCTTCCCCTGCGTGAGCAGCAAGGTCGCCAAGGGCCAGCTCAAGCTGCGCGGCGCCTTCTTCGCCATCTCCGACGGCGTGCTGCACTTGCTGGACGACGAAACCAGGACCTTCGCACCGGTGGAATGAGGACGGCTTACGGTCCCGGACGCGACCCGGGACCGTGCGGCGAGGCCACGCGAGCCGGCGTGCGAACGCCACGTCGCAGTAGATCGCCGAAAGCTACCGTCTCGGAAGTCGAACGACGGTCGAGCTGAACGAAAAAGGGCGGCCGTTTCCGGCCGCCCTTTCCTTTTGTCGAGGCGAAAGCTCAGTTCGCGGCGGGCGCGGTCGGTGCGGCGCCACCGGCCTTGCTCTTGGCATAGGCCGACCACAGCTTGGCGACGGGCTGGCGGGTGCCGGTGACCTTGGCGAAGCTGGTCTGCGCATCGGCGTACTTGCCCGAAAGCGCCTGCGCCATGCCGAGGCGCAGCGCGACCTTGTTGGCATCGACGCCCGGCAGCGTGATCGCCTTGGCATAGAAGCCCTCTGCTTTGGCCGGCTGGTCGTAGCTGAGGAACACGTCGCCTGCCGCAACCACCGTGGCGCCCGTCGCGCCCGGCTTGTTGGCGTCGCGCTCGGTCGCGGGCAACGAGGCCTTGTCGCCGGCGACGCGGCCCTGCGAGTTCGACAGGTCGGCACCGATCTCGGCCTGGGTCAGCTTGCCCTTGGCGAGGCCGTCTTGCATCACCTTGACCGCTTCGCCCGGGAAGGCGCGCGGGTCGACGTTCTCGATATACTCGAAGTAGTCGCGCTTCTCGGCCATGCCGCCGGTGACGTACATCAGGCGCATGAGGTCGAGGTTCTGGTCGCGCGGCAGCGAGGAAAGCTGGCGAACGACCGAGATCGCGGTGTTCCACGAACCCGGATAGTACTGGCCGAGCATCGCCGCATATTCGGTCGACGGGGCGAGCTGCTTGGCGGTGTAGGTCTGCTGCAGGACGTTGCGCAGGGAGGTTTCCGACGGCGCGACGCCGCGCGCCTGGGCGGCGGCGATGTCGTCCTTGGCCAGCTGCAGCGCGGCCTCGGGGTTGTTGTTGCGCTTGTAGGCGTCGGCGAGGACGAGGTCGAGCTGTCCCGAGGAATCGACGAAACCGCCGTCCTTGGCCGCCTTCAGATAGGTTGCCGAGTTGGCATAGTCCTTAAGCTGATAGGCGGTGATGCCGGCGTCGTAGTTGGTCTTGCCCGCTTCTGCGGCCGGCAGCTTGCCGCTGCCGAGCAGGAGCACGTTGCCCTGCTGCTTGAGAGCGAGGTCCTGCGAGATGATGCCGAAGTTGCGCATCAGCGAGCCGAGCGCGTTCTTGTCGTCGGGCGTGGTGGCGGCAGGCACGGCGGCCTGGAACGCGGCCTTGCCGTCACCGCCGACGGCCGAGTCGAACGCCTGCTTGGCGGCGGCGAGCGCGGCCGGGGTCTGCTGCCCTCCGAGCGCGGCGATCGCGGCTTCCATCGCCTTCTGCAGCGGCTGGGCGACCTTGACGAATTCGGGCGAGAAGTTGTTGGCGGGCGCCTTCTCCTTCTTGGCCGCCATGGCGGGAGAAGCGACACCCAGCGCAAGGCCGCTCGAAAGAGCGACGGCCAGCGCGATACGGGAAACAAGGAACTTGCGAGCCATTCAGGCTAACTCCTCTCAAGACAAAACTAATCCTGCGGCAAGCAGGCGCTATCCCACCCGAAAGCAGGACGAAAATAGGCGCCGCAGGGTTTGGCGGCGAATTGCGTCCTTGGCAACCTGCCCAGCGAAATAGGAGGCGGCCACTGAACGCTCATTGAATGCAATTCGTCGCACCCGTTCAGGGTTCCCGTGCATATGTGTGGAAAACGGCAGGACGCCCGGCTGCCGGGGCACGGTTCAGGTGGCTTTCCCCCGGAGCATGTCCTAGGGCGATCCATCATCCTTTTCCCACAGCAACCTGGCGACAGAACCGCGTGAGCGACGAGACCGAAATCCCCGAGCACATGGGCCCCGAGGGCGAATACACCCGCGTCGACATCGTCGACGAGATGAAGACGAGCTACCTCGACTACGCGATGAGCGTGATCGTGAGCCGCGCGCTGCCCGATGTCCGCGACGGCCTCAAGCCCGTCCACCGGCGCATCCTGTGGACCAGCCACGAGAACGGCTTCACCGCGGGCAAGCCCTATCGCAAGTCGGCGCGTATCGTCGGCGACGCCATGGGCAAGTACCACCCGCATGGCAACTCGGCGATCTACGATGCCCTGGCGCGCATGACGCAGGACTGGTCGATGCGGCTCCCGCTGATCGACGGCCAGGGCAACTTCGGCTCGATGGACCCCGATCCGCCGGCCTCGATGCGCTACACCGAAGCGCGCCTCGCCAAGGTGGCCGAGGCGCTGCTGGCGGACATCGACAAGGACACCGTCGACTTCCAGCCCAACTACGACGGCGCCGAGCAGGAGCCGACAGTGCTTCCCGCGCGCTATCCCAACCTGCTGGTCAACGGCGCGGGCGGCATCGCGGTCGGCATGGCGACCAACATCCCGCCGCACAACCTGGGCGAAGTCATCGACGGCTGCTTCGCGATGATGGAAAATCCGGCGATCACCTCGGAAGAGCTGTTCCAGATCATCCCGGGCCCAGATTTCCCGACCGCGCCCCTGATCCTGGGCCAGGGCGGCGCGCGCAATGCGGCCATCACCGGCCGCGGCTCGATCATCATGCGCTGCCGCCACCACATCGAGGAAGCCCGCGGCGCGAGCCGTGGCGCCCGCTCGATCGTGCTGACCTCGATCCCCTACCAGGTCGGCAAGTCCGGCCTGGTCGAAAAGATCGCCGAGGCCGCCAAGGACAAGCGGATTGAGGGCGTCTCGGACATCCGCGACGAATCGAACCGCGAAGGCGTGCGCGTCGTCGTCGACCTCAAGCGCGACGCCTCGCCCGAAGTCGTCATCAACCAGATCTGGCGCAACACGCCGGCGCAGTCGAACTTCGCCGCCAACATGCTGGCGATCCGCGGTGGACGGCCCGAGACCATGTCGCTGCGCGACATCCTCCAGGCGTTCATCCAGTTCCGCGAGCAGGTCATCACGCGGCGCACCAAGTTCGAACTGAACAAGGCGCGCGACCGGGCGCACATCTTGCTCGGCCTCGTCGTCGCGGTCTCGAACCTCGACGAAGTCGTCAAGATCATCCGCGGCGCGCCGAACCCGTCCGAGGCCCGCGCCCGCTTGATCGCCAAGGAATGGGCGATCGGCGACATCGCGCAGTACATCCGCCTCGTCGAGGCGATCGAGCCCGATGCCGAGGCCGAGGGCGGCACCTACCGCCTGTCCGAGGTCCAGGTGAAGGCGATCCTCGACTTGCGCCTCCACCGCCTCACCGCGCTGGGCCGCGACGAGATCGGCGACGAGCTGAAGGAACTGGCCGTCGCGATCGAGGGCTACCTCGCGATCCTGGCCGACAGGGTCAAGCTTTACGACGTGATGCGCGGCGAACTTCAGGCCGTACGGGACGCTTACGCGACCCCGCGTGTCTCCGAGATCACCGCCGCCTTCGACGGGATCGAGGACGAGGACCTGATCGAGCGCGAGGACATGGTGGTGACCGTCACCATGGACGGCTACATAAAGCGCACCCCGCTCTCGACCTTCCGCGCCCAGAACCGCGGCGGCAAGGGCCGCGCCGGCATGGCGACGAAGGAAGAGGATGCGGTGACGACGATGTTCGTCACCTCGACCCACACCCCGGTGCTGTTCTTCTCGACTGCCGGCAAGGTCTACCGCCTCAAGGTCTACCGACTGCCCGAAGGCGGGCCGACCACGCGCGGCCGTCCGATCGTCAACCTCCTGCCCGCGCTGGACAAGGACGAGACGATCCAGACCGTGCTCGCCCTGCCCGAGGACGAGAAGGAATGGAGCAAGCTCTCGGTCGTGTTCGCCACGGCCAAGGGCAACGTGCGCCGCAACTCCATGGATTCGTTCGCCAACGTGCCCAGCAACGGGAAGTTCGCGATGCGCTTCGACGAAGGCGACGACGATCACCTGATCGGCGTGGCCCTGCTCGAGCCTGCCGACGACGTCCTGCTCGCCACCCGCAAGGGCCGCGCGATCCGCTTCGCCGGCGACGACGTGCGCGAGTTCACGAGCCGCACCTCCACCGGCGTTCGCGGCATGGTGCTCAAGGACGGCGACCGGGTCATCTCGCTCTCGATCCTGCACCGCGTCGGCACCGATTCCGAGGAACGCGAGCAGTATCTGCGCTTCGCTCCCTGGAAGGGCGAGAAGGACGGCGAATCCACGCTGTCTCCGGAACGGACCGAGGAACTCGCCAAGCGCGAGCAGTTCATCCTCACCGTCTGCGCCAACGGCTACGGCAAGCTGTCCTCGGCCTACGAGTACCGCCGCACGGGCCGCGGTGGCCAAGGCATCACCAATATCGACAACATCGGCCGCAACGGCCCGGTCGTCGCCAGCTTCCCGGCCACCCAGGCGCAGCAGCTCATGCTGGTCACCGACCAGGCCAAGCTGATCCGCCTGCCGCTCTCCTCGCTGCGCGTCATCGGCCGCGGCTCGGCGGGCGTGCGCCTGTTCACGGTGTCCAACGACGAACACGTCGTCAGCGCCGTGCGCCTCGACGAGGAGAGCGAGGACGAAGCCGTGGTCGCCCCCGTGGTCGACGAGACGCCGACGCCCGAAAGCGACGTTCCGGGCAGCGATGCTCCGGACGGCCACGGGACCGAGGACGACGCGTGAGCGACGCGGCGCCGGCTACCGTCGCCTACAAGATCCTCACCGGCGGGCAGCTCGACCAGCTGCTCGCCGACGGGACCTTCGCCGGTGCCCCGGTCGACCTTGCCGACGGCTACATCCACCTTTCCACCGCCGGGCAGGCGCAAGGCACGCTCGACAAGCATTTCGCCGGGCAGGACGACCTTCATGTGGCGGCAGTGGACCTCACGGCGCTGGGCGAAGCGGTGAAGTGGGAAGTCTCGCGCGGCGGGGCGCTGTTTCCGCATATCTATGCAGCGCTCCCGCTGTCGGCAATTCGCGCGCACGGACCCGTCGAACGCCAGCCCGACGGCACCCTGATCCTGCCCTGAGGCCGATAGAGCCGGTCCCGTTCAAGCGTCGTCCCGGGTCGAACCCGGGATGACGAAAGCTGACCCTCACAGCCAACCAGATTGTAATTCACTAGGTCTGCGAGCGGGCGCTCGCGCATATTCGCCCCGCTGCTTCCTGTCGCGCAGCAGTAGGGGGCAGCGCGCAGGGCCGACGGCGCAGGGCTTCTCCAGCCCCTAGAAGACGTTCTCGCGCATCCGCAGCTCGCCGGTGACGCCCGTGGCCAGCACGAGGTTGCCGATGTACAGAATCGGCCACGCCACCAGCGCGATCGCCGGCGCCAGGCCCACCCCGACCCCACCCAGCGCGGCGATCCCCAGGACATTGCCCACCACGATGAGCGCGGCCCCCAGTCCCACGCGCGAGCGCGGGAACGTGCTGATCCATGCCGAAGCCGCCATGCCGCCCAGCGCCAGTCCCAGGAACAGCGGCACGCCCACGCCCGCCCGCTCGGCCGCGACGAAGCACAGTAGCGGCGTCCCCAGGGTCAGTGCCAGCGCCGAGGCCTTGCGGCCGCCATCCATCACCGCGCGGCGATGGACCAGGAACATCGTAAGCCCGATCAGGTAGGCCACCAGCAGCGCATTGAGCGCGATCAGCGGCGCGTAGTCCAGCAGGGCCGAACCGATGCCCTGCAGCGCCAGCATCCCGGCCAGCGAGCGGGTGTCGTTGCCGCGGTGGCGCAGTGCCGCATAGACCGCCAGCAGCACCAGCGGTGCCGCCTCGAGCGCGATCAGGTAGAGGTCCGGCGTCGCGCTGTCCCGCAGCGCCACCCAGGCAACGGCGCAGGCCATGCTCGCCAGCAGCCAGGGTCGACGTTCGATCAGCGCGCGCTTGGGCATGGTTCTCGTCTCGCTTCGGGGTCCGCTCGACCCCATGGCAGATGCGCCGGCCCTTTTCCATGGCCGCGATACCCGCTAGGCGCCGGGCCATGACTTACGACGTTCACATCATCGGCGGCGGCCTCGCCGGCAGCGAAGCCGCCTGGCAACTCGCGCGGCGCGGCTTCCGCGTGCGCCTTTCCGAAATGCGCGGGACCGGCGAGCGCAGCCCCGCCCACCAGACCGACGGGCTGGCGGAGATGGTCTGCTCCAACTCGTTCCGCTCGGACGACAGCGACAAGAACGCGGTCGGCCTGCTCCACCACGAGATGCGCCGCTGCGACTCGGTCATCATGGCCGCGGCCGCCAAGGCGCAAGTTCCCGCAGGGTCCGCGCTGGCGGTCGATCGCGACGTGTTCTCCGCCGAAGTCGAGGCGCGCCTCGCCGCCCTGCCCGGGCTCGACATCGTGCGCGAACGCATCGACACGCTGCCCGAGGCCGGCCTCACCATCGTCGCCACCGGACCGCTGACCGGCGCCGCGCTCGCCGGCTCGATCGGCAAGGCGACAGGCGCGGACAGCCTCGCGTTCTTCGACGCCATCGCCCCCATCGTCTACCGCGAGACGATCGACATGGACGTGTGCTGGATGGCCTCGCGCTGGGACAAGGGCGAGACCAGGGACTACATCAACTGCCCGATGAACAAGGAGCAGTACCTCGCCTTCCACGCCGGGCTGATCTCTGGCGAGAAGACCTCGTTCAAGGAGTGGGAGGAGAACACCCCCTACTTCGACGGATGCATGCCGATCGAGGTCATGGCCGAACGCGGCGTCGACACCTTGCGCTTCGGGCCGATGAAGCCGGTCGGGCTCGACAATCCGCACTGGGCGACGGCCGAGCATCCGAACGGGCGCTGGGCCCATGCGGTGGTGCAGCTGCGCCAGGACAACAAGCTGGGCACCTTGTGGAACATGGTCGGCTTCCAGACCAAGCTCAAGCACGCCGAGCAAGTGAAGCTGTTCCGCACGATCCCCGGCCTCGAGAACGCCGAGTTCGCCAGGCTGGGCGGCCTGCACCGCAACACCTTCCTCAACGCGCCGATCCTGCTGGACCGCAACCTGCGCCTCAAGACCGCGCCGCACGTCCGCTTCGCCGGGCAGATCACCGGCTGCGAGGGCTATGTCGAAAGCGCGGCGGTGGGCCTGATGGCCGGGCTGATGACCAGCGCCGAACTGGCCGGACGCACATGGCAGGCCCCGCCGCGCACCACCGCGCTGGGCGCCCTGCTCTCGCACATCACCGGCGATGCCGAGGCCGAGAGCTATCAGCCGATGAACGTCAACTTCGGCCTCTTCCCGCCGCTGCACGACGTGGCCAAGAAGCAGCGCAAGGAAGCCTACACCGCCCGCGCCAAGGACGATATCGCGCCCTGGCTGGAGAGCCTGGTGCCGGCGTAAAGCTTCAGCAACTACACTTCGCCTTGGGCTTAGGCGGCGCGGTACTGCGGAATTCCGCGGGCGTCAGGTACTGGTCCTTGTCGGCGTCCGCCTCGCCGAACTTGTCGACCGTGGCCACCGCCCATTCCTCGAAGGTCAGCAGGTTGTTGCCGTCCTTGTCGAGTTTGCGGAAGCCGTCGGCGCGGGTGGAGAGCATTTCGTTGCGCGAGATGCGCCCGTCGCGGTCGCGGTCGTAGCGGCCGAAGCGGCGCTGTTCGCGGCTCAGTTCGGTCGCCTCTGGCGGCGCGGGACCCACCATGTCGGCGACGTCGGCGCTGGGAAGCGGTGCCGGCTCGGAGCTTGCCGCTTCGGGCGGCGGGGCCCCGGCTTCCACTTCGGCGCGGCCCTGGAGCCAGAACAGGCCGATGCCCATCATCACGAACACGGCCAGTCCGCCGAGCAGGAAACGGTTCATCGCAAGGCCTCTCATCGCACCTTGCGGAGCCTTAGAGGCAGCGGGCGGCCTTGCGGAAATTACAACGCTGTAATCAGCGGCCCAGCAGTCCTATGCGCATGGCCGCAAGCACCGCCGCCGGCGAGGTCGCCGCGTCCTCGCCCTTGTCGAGGCGGCGGGCGGCAAGGGCGTGGAGGACCTGCAGCGGCCGCAGCGCGCGCGGCACCCGCAGGCCCCGGGCGCGATCGGCCAGGGCCAGGGCGCGGGCGGCATTGCGCTCGCTCTCGTGACCCAGACGCATGGCCAGGTCCGCGAGCGCCCAAGAGCGGGCCAGGCGCTGCACTATCCGCAAGTCGGCGTTGCAATCGAGCGCCTGGGCCAGCGTGGCGAAGGCGGCGGCGCGGCCTTGCGCCATCGCTTCCAGCGCGGTTTCGGGCAGCGGCGCCGCGCCGGTGAGCGCCTCCCAGCCGTTGACGAGGCTGACGAGGCCGCCGTGATGGCCGTTCCAGGTCCGCAATGCCGCGAGCAGAGGCTCTCCTTCGGGCCATTTGTCGGCAGGCTGGCCCAGCGATTCGCGCCACCACGACAGGCGCAGTTGCGCCAGCATCGGCTCGCGCGAATTGCGCAGAAGGCCGGCGAGGCGGGTGTCCAGAGCCAGCAGCGCCAAGGTCTGCATCCGCGCCGGACGGGGCGCATAGGCCAGCGCGAGGCGCGAGACCGTGGGCAGTGTCTCGACGAGCAGATCCTCGGTCGAGGCGGGTTGGGAAGGCGGGGAAGTGGTCACGCGCCATCCCCTAAGGCGCTTATGGATAGAAAGGCAAATGCCGATCTGCATTCGTCGTCCCGGGACGACGGGTGGACGCAAAAACCCCGCCATCCCCACGAAGGCGGGCATGACGGGGTCTTGTCCTGGACTACCGGCGAAGGTGACGGATCAGCGGTAGGTGACCTTCTTCACCGCTTCCACGACGCGCTTGGCGTCGATGATCGCCAGCTTCTCGAGGTTGGCGGCGTAAGGCAGCGGCACGTCCTCGTTGCACACGCGCACGACCGGCGCGTCGAGGTGGTCGAAGCCTTCCTCCATGCAGATCGCCGAGATTTCCGAAGCGATCGAGCAGACCGGGAAGCCTTCTTCCGCCACGACGAGGCGGTTGGTCTTGGCCAGGCTCGCCAGCACCGTTTCCTTGTCGAGCGGACGCAGGGTGCGCAGATCGATGACTTCGGCGTCGATGCCTTCGGCCGCCAGCGTCTCGGCGGCTTCGAGCGCGAGGCCGACGCCGATCGAGTAGGACACGATGGTCACGTCCTTGCCTTCGCGCATGAGCCGCGCCTTGCCGATCGGCAGGACGTGGTCGTCAAGCTCGGGCAGCTCGAAGTTGCGGCCGTAGACCAGCTCGTTCTCGAGGAACACCACCGGGTCGTCGCTGCGGATCGCCGCCTTGAGCAGGCCCTTGGCGTCCGACGCGTCGTAAGGCGCGATGACCACGAGGCCCGGCACGTTGGCATACCACGGGCCGTAGTTCTGCGAGTGCTGCGCGCCGACGCGCGAGGCGGCGCCGTTGGGACCGCGGAACACGATCGGGCAGCGCATCTGTCCGCCGGACATGTAGTTGGTCTTGGCGGCCGAGTTGATGATGTGGTCGATCGCCTGCATGGCGAAGTTGAACGTCATGAACTCGATGACCGGGCGCAGGCCGCCCATCGCCGCGCCCGTGCCGATGCCGGCGAAGCCGTATTCGGTGATCGGCGTGTCGATGACGCGGGTGGGCCCGAACTCTTCGAGCAGGCCCTGGGTGACCTTGTAGGCGCCCTGGTACTCGGCGACTTCCTCGCCCATCACGAAGACGCGGCTGTCGCGGCGCATTTCCTCGGCCATCGCGTCGCGCAGGGCGTCGCGCACGGTCGAGGTCTTCATGTTGGTGCCGTGGGGCAACTCGGGATCGCGCGCGGTCTTGATGTCGCTGGCGAGGTTGGCGGTGCCGCTCTCGGCAGGCTTCTTCTCTTCCGGCTTGGGTTCCTCGGCCTTGGGCTCCTCGGCAGCTTCCTTCGCGGCCGGGGCTTCGGCGGCGGAGGCATCGTCGCCCTCGCCCGAAAGCGTGGCGATCACGGTGCCGACCTTCACGCCCTCGGTGCCTTCGGCCACGAGGATCTTGCCGATCGTGCCTTCGTCGATGGATTCGAATTCCATCGTCGCCTTGTCGGTCTCGATTTCGGCCAGGATGTCGCCGGAGGAGACTTCGTCGCCCTCCTTGACCAGCCACTTCGCCAGCTTGCCTTCTTCCATCGTCGGGGAGAGAGCGGGCATCTTCAGTTCGATCGCCATCTCAGTAGCTCTCCACCAGGACGTCGGTATACAGTTCGGGCGCCGAAGGTTCCGGCGAGTTCTCGGCGAAATCGGCCGACTGGGCGACCTGCGCGCGCACGCGCTTGTCGATTTCCTTGAGGCTTTCCTCGGTCACGCCCATCTTCTCGATCAGTTCCAGCTTGGCATGTTCGATGGGGTCGCGCTTCTCGCGCACGCCCTGGACTTCCTCGCGCGTGCGGTACTTGGCGGGGTCCGACATCGAGTGGCCGCGATAGCGGTAGGTGTTCAGCTCCATGAGCACCGGGCCATTGCCGGCGCGCACGTATTCGAGCGCGACCTCGGCGGCCTTGCGGACCTCGAGCACGTCCATGCCGTCGACCTGCATGCCGGGGATGCGGAAGGCGGTGCCGCGGCGGTGGAAGTGGGTTTCGGCCGAGCCGCGCTTGACCGCGGTGCCCATGGCGTAGCCGTTGTTCTCGATCACGAAGATGATCGGCAGCTTCCACAGCGCCGCCATGTTGAAGCTCTCGTAGACCTGGCCCTGGTTCGCCGCGCCGTCGCCGAAGTAGGCCATCGCGACGCCGCCGTCCTCGCGGTACTTGTGCGCGAAGGCGAGCCCTGCGCCCAGCGAGACCTGCGCGCCGACGATGCCGTGGCCGCCGTAGAAGCGGTGCTCCACGGAGAACATGTGCATCGAGCCGCCCTTGCCCTTCGAGATGCCGGCTTCACGCCCGGTCAGCTCCGCCATGATGAGCTTGGGATCGATGCCGTAGGCGAGCATGTGACCGTGGTCGCGATACCCGGTGATGACCGAGTCCTTCGCGTTGTCGAGCGCCGACTGCAGGCCGACGGCGACCGCTTCCTGGCCGATGTAGAGGTGGCAGAAGCCGCCGATCAGGCCGAGCCCGTAGAGCTGGCCGGCCTTTTCCTCGAAGCGGCGGATCAGCAGCATCTGCTCGTAGAGATGGAGCAGTTCTTCCTTGGTAGGTTCGTAACGCTTGTCAGCGTCCAGAGCGGCCTGGAGGCTGTGCAGCGCAAAATCCTCATCTACGACAGCGGCCGTTTCGGCCACCGGGGTCTTTGCTTTGGGCAACGCTTGCTTCCCATCGTTGGTGCGATCGTTCGGAAGGGCGGGTATAGGAACGCCGCCCGAAAAGCGAAAGCGCGGACGCTCGAAAACGCCCCGTTAACGTGGACTTTTTTGCAACTAGACTTGCATAAAACGGCATCGAGTCACGACTGTCCCGATGGCGCGGGCAGCGAACGTCAGGGCAGTTGCATGACCATTTCGTCGGGGCGCGCGACGTTGAGATGGCTACGCACCAGTTCGCCCGCAAGGTCCGGGTCCATCTTGCGGGGATCGAGCAAGGCGACGCGGTTCTTCATGCGATCGCGTTCGGCCTGCAGCTCGACCAGCTTGGCACGACGTTCCTCGAGCAGGTGCTGGTTCTCGCCCCAGGCGAGCACGCCGCTGGGCCCTGCGACACAGTAGAGACCCATGAGCAGCAACATGGCGAGGGCAAGGCCCTGCACGAGTTGCTCCCTGGCAATGTTGGCTTCCTGTCGCACGGTCCGCATGCCTTATAGAATCACAAGTGATTCGGCGTTTCAAGCGGTTTCGCTAAAGGATTTGCGCGGTTTGCGACAGGCGGAGGGTTTTTGCTCGACGCGGTGGCACCAGATTTCGTGTTGATAAGTTTCGCGGCAGTCAAGTGTTAACCAGTGCACAAAACCCGACTGTCGCAATCCGCACCGGTCGTCCCTGTTGCGGAACCCGATCGGGAGGGGAAGAAGGCCCCTCCGCCGACCACTGCGTCGCTGCCACCTCCCATTGCTTCGCAACCGGGAGGATTTGCGCCGAACATGCGGTTCCGCTTTGGCACCGGCTCTGCTAGGCGCGCGCCATGTTGACCCTTCGTGACATCACCGTACGCCTCGGCGGCCGCTCCATCATCGACGGCGCCAGCGCCACCCTGCCCCAGAACGGCAAGATCGGCCTGATCGGCCGCAACGGCGCCGGCAAGTCCACGCTGGTCAAGACGATCATCGGCGAACTCGAACCCGACGGCGGCTCGGTCGAGATGCCACGCCGCGCGCGCCTGGGCTACATCGCCCAGGAAGCGCCCAGCGGCAGCAAGACTCCGTTCGAGGCAGTCGTCGAAGCCGACGTCGAGCGCACCGCCCTGCTCGCCGAGGCCGAGACCTGCACCGACGCGCACCGCCTCGGCGACGTGCACGAGCGCCTGATCGCGATCGACGCCTATACCGCCCCTGCCCGCGCGGCGCGCATCCTCGTCGGCCTCGGCTTCGACGAGGAGATGCAGGGCCGCCCGCTCGACAGCTACTCGGGCGGCTGGAAGATGCGCGTCGCGCTCGCCTCGCTGCTGTTCTCCGAGCCCGACGTGATGCTGCTCGACGAACCGTCGAACCACCTCGACCTCGAAGCGACGCTGTGGCTGGAGAACTTCCTCAAGAGCTACCCCAAGACGCTCATCGTCATCAGCCACGAGCGCGACCTGCTCAACACCGTGGTCGACCACATCCTTCATCTGCAGGGCGGCAAGCTGACGCTCTACCCCGGCGACTACGATAGCTTCGAACGCCTGCGCGCCGAACGCGCGGCACAGGCCGAAGCGGCGCGCGCCAGCCAGGATGCGCAGCGCAAGAAGCTGTCCGACTACGTCGCGCGCAATTCGGCCCGCGCCTCGACCGCCAAGCAGGCCCAGTCGCGCGCCAAGATGCTCGCCAAGATGCAGCCGATCGCGGCAATGAGCGAGGACCCCTCGCTCAGCTTCGACTTCCCCAGCCCCAACGAACTGCGCCCGCCGCTGGTCACGCTCGACCTCGCGGCGGTGGGCTACGTGGAAGACAAACCGATCCTGCGCCGCCTGAACCTGCGCATCGATCCCGAGGACCGCATCGCCCTGCTCGGCCGGAACGGCAACGGCAAGACCACGCTGGCGCGACTGCTCGCCCGCCAGTTGGAGCCGATGGAAGGTTCGCTGACCTTCTCGCCCAAGATCCGCATCGGCTACTTCACCCAGTACCAGGTGGAGGAACTGCCGACGAACTCGACGCCACTCGAGCTGATGACCCGCGCGATGGACGGCAAGCCGCCGGTCGCGGTGCGCGGCCAGCTCGGCCGCTTCGGCTTCTCGGGCAATCGCGCCACCTCCGAGACCGGCACCCTCTCGGGCGGCGAGCGCGCGCGTCTCGCGCTGGCGCTGGTGACACGCGACGCGCCGCACATGCTGATCCTCGACGAGCCGACCAACCACCTCGACGTCGACGCGCGCGAGGCGCTGGTGCAGGCACTCAACGCCTTCGAGGGCGCGGTGATCCTGGTCAGCCACGACCGCCACATGGTCGAACTGGTCGCCGACCGGCTGGTGCTGGTCGATGGCGGGCAGGCCGAGAACTACGACGGGTCGATGGAGGACTACGTCGACTTCGTGCTCGGCCGCAACCAGCCCAAGGCCGATGGCGGCAGCGCCAAGGCCGACGGTCCTGCGGTGAAGAAGTCCGGCGCCGTCGCACGCGAGGAATTGAAGGCCCTGCGCAAGAAGGTGACCGAGGCGGAGACGCGGATGAAGCGCCTGCAGGCGCAGCTCGACGACCTCGACGCCGCGCTCGCCAGTCCCGCCACCGCGACGGGCGTGAGCATCGGCGAGCTGGGCAAGCGCCACGCCGCCGTCACGATCGAGATGGCGCAGGCCGAGGAAAGCTGGCTCGAAGTCAACGAAGTGCTCGAAACGCTGATGGGCCGCGGCAAATGAGCGTCGCCTTCCGGCGCGAGGGCGACGACGAGCACCTCGAGCCCAAGTTCGAACTGCCGTTGCCACCGGGCCCGAACCTGGTGACGCCGGCAGGGCTGGAACTGATCCGCCAGCGCATCGCGGAACTGGAAGCGACGATCAAGGCCCTCGCCGAGGAAACCGCGCTCAAGGCCGCCAAGCGCGACTTGCGCTACTGGCAGACGCGGCTCTCGACCGCCGAAGTGCAGCCCGAGCCGTCGGGAGACAAGGTGGCGTTCGGTTGCCGGGTACGGTTCGCACTCGACGGCAAGGTGCGCGAAATCGTGATCGTGGGCCACGACGAAGCGGAGCCGGCGCAAGGCCGCCTGGCCTTCTCGGCGCCCCTCGCCCGCGCGCTGATGGGCGCGGAAGTCGGCGAGTTCGTCGATTTCAACGGGCGCGAGGAAGTGATCGAAGTGCTGGCGGTGCTGCCGGCCTGACGCCCCGCCGGCTTCGGATACCCTCCATTCTCCGTCATTCCCGCGCAGGCGGGAACCCATCTGATGATAGTGCGACCCGAGCACACCTCAGTTGGGTTCCCGCCTGCGCGGGAATGACGAGAGTGGATTTGAAACGCTGTGGATGAGGCTGGGGGCTACCCGGCAGTCATGGCCCAACCGTCATTCCGGACTTGATCCGGGACCGCCACCAATGCCGCGCGCTATCCTGGACCGGGCATCAGCGCGCACGAAACCGCCCGCGTGTCCCGGAATCTTGTTTCCAGGACACGCGGGCGCGTTCGATCTCAGTAACCGCCCTTGCGCGGCTTCTTGTGGAACGGCTTGCCACCGCCGCCGCCCGTGGTCGGGCGCGCGCGGTAAGGGGCTTCGCCTTCGCCGCGCGGCTGGCTGCTGTAGCCGCCCTGACCACCGCCCGGATGCGGACGACGGCCACGGCCTTGCGGACCCTCGCGATCGCGGCTGCGGTGCTTGGCGACGTCGCGGGGGGTATCGGGCGAACGCTCGATGAGGATGGTGCCCTCGTATTCGCCTTCGGGGTTCGCGGTGCGCTGGACGGCGGCGGCGAACTGGTCGGCGAGCTTGCTCGGGATCTGGAAGTGGGTCTGGTCGGCCGAGATGCGGATCTGGCCCACAGCGTCACGGGTGACGTGGCCACGGCGGCACAGCACGGGCAGCAACCAGCGGGCCTCGGCGTTCTGCTGGCGACCCACGTCCATGCGGAACCACACGATGTCCTCGAAGCCGGGACGCTCGCGCTTCTCGCGGCTCTCGGGCGAATTGCCGAGCAGTTCCTCGGGCTGCGGCATCGCGGCGCGGTGCGCCTGGACGAGCGCGGCCGCGATGTCCTCGGGGCTGACGGTTTCGAGAACCAGGCGAGCGATCTCGCGATCGTCCTCGTCGGCCTCGACCGGCGCCAGCAGCTTTTCCATCAGGCGTCCGCGATCCTGCGCGCGGATTTCCTCCGGGCCGGGTGCTTCGCCCCATTCGGCCTCGATGCGCGCGCCGCGCAGCATCATCTCGACGCGGCGACGGCGCGGGTACGGCACGAGGATGACCGCCGTGCCCTTCTTGCCCGCGCGGCCGGTGCGGCCCGAGCGGTGCTGCAGCGTCTCGGCGTCGCGCGGGATTTCCACATGGACGACGAGGGTGAGCGAGGGAAGGTCGATGCCGCGCGCGGCGACGTCGGTGGCGACGCAGACGCGGGCGCGCTTGTCGCGCAGCGCCTGGAGCGCGTTGTTGCGCTCGTTCTGCGAATGCTCGCCCGACAGCGCCACCGCGGAGAAGCCGCGCTCGGTCAGGGTGGAGTGCAGGTGCTTGACGTTGTCGCGCGTGGCGCAGAACAGGATGGCGGTCTCGGCATCGTAGAAGCGCAGCAGGTTGACCACCGCATGCTCGATGTCCGACGGGGCGACCGTCACGGCCTTGTAGGCGATGTCGCCATGGCCGCGGTTCTCGCCGACGGTGGAGATGCGCAGCGAGTTCTTCTGGTAACGCTGGGCCAGCGCCTCGATCGGGCGCGGCATCGTCGCCGAGAACAGCAACGTGCGGCGGCCTTCGGGGGTCGCGTCGAGGATTTCCTCGAGATCCTCGCGGAAGCCCATGTCGAGCATCTCGTCGGCTTCGTCGAGGACGACGGCGCGCAGGCCCGAAAGGTTGAGCTTGCCGCGCTCCAGGTGGTCGCGCAGGCGGCCGGGGGTGCCGACGACGATCGTCGCGCCGCGCTCGAGCTGGCGGCGCTCCTTGACCGGGTCCATGCCGCCAACGCACGTCACGATGCGCGCGCCGGTCTTGGCGTAGAGCCATTCCAGCTCGCGGCTGACCTGCTGGGCCAGTTCGCGCGTCGGCGCGATGGCGAGGGCCAGCGGGCCTTCCGAATAGGGAATGCGGTCGTCTTCGAGCAGTTCGTCGGCCATGGCGATGCCGAAGGCGACGGTCTTGCCCGAGCCGGTCTGGGCCGAGACGACGAGATCGCGGCCACGCGCTTCCGATTCGGACACGGCGGCCTGGACCGGCGTGAGCGTTTCGTAGCCATGCGCTGCGAGCGCCTCGGAAAGAGGCTGGGGGATGTTGGTAAATGTCATAACGGGCAAATGAATCCTGCCGCCCTGGGCGGCCTTGGGGAACGTACGAAGGGCTGATAAGGCACCTTCCATACGGCGCCAAGCGAAGGCCCATAGACGAAAGCGCGCGAATTTGCGCGCACCAATTTCACTTTCGGGACAATTCGCCCCTCAAGGCTGCCTTCCAGGCTTCAATTCCACTCCGGCCAGAGCGGTCGCGAGGCCGCCGTCGGGTCGGCGCGCTGCTCGGGCAATTCGTCGAAACCCGGCTGGAATCCGAGCAGTACGTACATGTCCCGCTCCAGGAACGGGGCCGCGTCGCCCGCGCTCATGTCGACCCGCGCGCATTCGCCCAGGCCCGGCAGTTTCGTCCGGAAAAGTCCTTTGCGCACAGTCGTTACGCGCATGACGCTATACCCCTGGAAATGTTTGTCCGGCTCATCGAGCGGCCGGCTAACGATCCTGACGGTGGCGATCAAGCCGGGCGGCAAGCTGTCATATTCCCGCAAGACAGGCAATAGCGATGCCGGCGCCGAGGCTATGACCGGGACCGCTTGAGGTGAGCCCGGGTCTTGCCCATAACCTGCGGCCATGAACCGCACTGCCCCGGCCGCCCCTCCGGCCGTCTCGATCGCCGCGCTCGTCGCCTCGGACCCCGCCCGCGCCATTCCCGTGCTGCGCGATGCGATCCTGCGCGACCCCGACGCGGCGCCGGCCTATCGCCTGCTCGGCCGGGCCCTGCGCGCGCTGGGTCGCGATGCCGAGGCGGGCCTCGCCGAGAGCGAAGCCATCCGGGCCTCCGCCCACGATCCCCGCCTCGTCGCCATCGCCGGCGCCCTCGTCACGGGCGACCTGCCCGCCGCGGAAAGCGGCTTGCGCCAGCGCCTGCGCGACCAGCCGACCGACGTGGCCGCGATCCGCATGATGGCGGAGCTGGCAGGACGGATCGGCCGCCATCGCGATGCCGAGGCGCTGCTGCGCCGGGCGCTGGAACTCGCCCCCGGCTTCGTCGCGGCGCGGGCCAACCTCGCGACGGTGCTCTACCGACAGAACCGCTTTCCCGAGGCGGTGGCGGAACTCGACGCCGTCCTCGCGGCCGGAGGCGGGGATGCCGGCAACCTCAACTTGCGCGCCGCCGCGCTGGGCCGGACCGGCGACTACGAGGAAGCCCGGCGCATCTACGCCGACCTCACCGCCACGTTCCCCGAGCATGCAAGGCTTTGGATGAGCTACGGCCACATCCTCAAGACGCTGGGCGAGCAACGGGAAAGCGTCGCCGCCTACCGCCGCGCGCTGGCGATCGAGCCAGGTCTCGGCGAAGTGTGGTGGAGCCTCGCCAACCTCAAGACCTGGCGCTTCGAGCAGGACGACGTCGCCGCGATGGAGGCCGCCCTTGCCGCCGGCGAACTGTCGGAGGAAGACCGCCTCCACCTGCACTTCGCGCTCGGCAAGGCGCTGGAGGACCGCGGCGATGCGGCGGCTTCGTTCGACCATTACGCGAAGGGCAACCGCCTGCGCCGCGACCAGCTCGGCTACGATCCCGCCGCCACCGCCGCGCAGGTCGACAGCATGATCGCGACGTTCACCCCCGCCTTCGTCGCGGCCCGCGCGCAGGCCGGGTGCCCCTCGCCCGACCCGATCTTCATCCTCGGCCTGCCGCGCGCGGGCTCGACGCTGATCGAGCAGATCCTCGCCAGCCACTCCGCCGTCGAAGGCACCATGGAACTGCCCGACATCCCCGCCATCGCCTTGCGCGAAACCCGGGCCGCCGGCAGCCATCCGCGCGACTGGCCCCACGCGCTCGCCACCCTGCCGCCGGAGCGCCTCGCCGAACTTGGCGCCGAATTCCTCGAACGCACCCGCATCCAGCGCAAGAGCGACAAGCCGTTCTACATCGACAAGCTGCCCAACAACTGGGCCTACCTCGGCCTGATCGCACTGATCCTGCCCAAGGCGCGGATCATCGATGCACGCCGCCATCCGCTCGACTGCTGCTTCTCCAACTTCCGCCAGAACTTCGCCAAGGGGCAGGCCTTCTCTTACGACCTCGAGCACATCGGGCGCTTCTACGCCGACTACGTGCGGGCCATGGCGCATTACGACCGGGTCCTGCCCGGTCGTGTCCATCGCGTGATCCACGAACGCCTCCTCGACGATCCCGAAACCGAAGTGCGCGGCCTGCTCGCGCATCTCGGCCTGCCCTTCGAGGACGCGTGCCTGGAGTTCCACCGCAACACCCGGGCCGTGCGCACCGCTTCGAGCGAGCAGGTCCGCCGCCCGATCAACCGCGACGGCGTCGGCCAGTGGCGTCCCTACGAAGCCTGGCTGGGCCCGCTCGAGGCGAGCCTCGGCGACCTTCCGGACACTTACGCGGAGCGCTGAAAGCAAGTCCCGTGAATTGTGGCAGAAATGTCATACATTGCACTGCACAATGAGGGTTACCCGGCAGACCTATTGTCAAAACTCAACAATTATGGCGCCTTCCCCTTACGGCAATTTCAGGGGTGTGCGGATGATTTCATCGCGTTTGGCTTCTCGTCGCAGCGTCGTTATCGCGCTGCTTGGCTCGTCCGCCCTCGCTGCAGCGCAACCGGCCATGGCCCAGCAGGCTCCGGCCGAGGAGCAACAGGGCGACATCATCCTCGTCACTGCCCAGAAACGCACCCAGAACATCCAGGACGTACCGATCGCGATCACCGCGCTGGGCGGAGAGAAGCTGCGCGAACTGCAGGTCAAGGAACTGCAGGACGCGGTCAAGTTCATCCCCTCGGTAACGATCCAGACCACCCAGCCGGGCTTCAGCCAGGTCTACTTCCGTGGCGTCGCCTCGGGCGAGAACGCCAACCACTCGGGCCCGCTGCCCACGGTGGGCACCTACCTCGACGAAATGCCGATCACGACGATCCAGGGCGCTCTCGACATCCACGCCTACGACATCTCCCGAGTCGAGGCGCTCGCCGGGCCGCAAGGCACGCTCTACGGTGCCAGCTCGATGGCCGGCACGATCAAGATCGTCACCAACGCGCCCGACTATTCGGGGACTTACGGCGCCGTCGACGCGGAAATGAATTCGGTCGCGCACGGCGACGTGGGCGGCGTTGCGCAGGGCTTCGTCAACTTCAAGCTGTCGGACCGGGCGGCACTGCGCGTGGTCGGCTGGTATCGCCACGACGCCGGCTACATCGACAACGTCCACGGCAGCCGCACCTTCGCCGTCTCGGGCATCACCCAGGACAACGCCGACCTCGTCGAGAAGAACTACAACGACGTCGACACCTACGGCGCCCGCATGGCGCTGGGCATCGAGCTGGACGACAACTGGACCGTCACGCCCACGCTGATGGGGCAGGTCCAGAAGACCCACGGCAGCTTCGCGCAGGAACGCTCCAGCGCGGTTTCCGGAAAGCTCCAGACCGTCCAGTACAACCCGGAAGGCAGCAAGGACGAGTGGTATCAGGCCGCCCTCACCATCACCGGGCAAGTGGGCAACTGGGACCTCGTGGCGACCGGCGGCATCCTCAACCGCAAGGATCACACCGAGTCCGACTATTCCGACTACTCGTATTTCTACGATGCGCTCAACGGCTCGGGCGCCTATCTCTATGACAATGCAGGCGATCTCGTCAGCCCCAACCAGTACATCCAGGGCAAGGACAAGTACCGCCGCCAGTTCGGCGAACTGCGCATCGCCTCTCCGCAGGACAGCCGCCTGCGCCTGATCGCAGGGCTCTATGCCCAGCGCCAGGTGCACCAGATCACGCAGAACTACATCATCGACGGCATCGCCGACGTCATCACCGTGCCGGGCACCGACAGCGACATCTGGTTCACCCGCCAGAAGCGCATCGACCGCGACTATGCCGCCTTCGGCGAACTGAGCTTCGACCTGACCGACAAGCTCACCGCGACCGGCGGCCTGCGCGTCTACAAGTACAAGAACTCGCTGGCCGGCTTCTTCGGCTACGCGGAAGGCTATTCCGGCGACAAGTACACCGACGAGGGGGTCTTCATCCGCGACGGCACGGGCGTCGCCGGCTGCAACGGTGCCGCCCCGATCGTCAGCGGCTCTCCCTGCACCAACCTCAACGCCAGGACCTCCGACACGGGGTCGATCTACAAGGCCAACCTGACCTACAAGTTCAGCCCGGACTGGCTGGTCTACGCCACCTGGTCGCGCGGCTTCCGCCCCGGCGGCATCAACCGCCGCGGTGGCCAGCCCCCCTATGGCGCCGACACGCTCGACAACTACGAATTCGGCTGGAAAAGCCAGATCGGCGCGTTCCACTTCAACTATGCGATGTACCGCGAGGACTGGAGCAACATCCAGCTCTCGTTCCTGGGCGAGAACGGCCTGACCCTGATCCGCAACGCCGGTGCGGCACGTATCTACGGCACCGAGTTCGATCTCGGCTACCGCAAGGGCGGCCTGACGCTCAGCGCGGGCGGCAGCTACAACGACGCCAAGATCACCAAGGACTTCTGCCAGTACGCCAACACCGCGTTCGACTGCACCCTTCCCAGCGAGGCCGGCGAGGACAACGCCCTGCTCGCCCGGGCCGGCACCAGCCTGCCGATCACCGCCAAGTTCAAGGGCAATGCGCTGGCCCGCTACGAATTTCCGCTCGGCGACTGGACCGGGCACGTCCAGGGCTCGGTCAACTACATCGGCAAGCGCCGCAGCGACCTTCGCGACGCCGAGAACGAGATCAAGGGGGAGTTCGCCGCCTACACTACCGCAGACTTCAGCATCGGCGTGAAGAACGACGTCTGGCGCTTTGAAATTTATGCAAACAACGTATTCGACAGCAACGGGGTCATCAACAGTTCGGTGCAGTGCCTGGAGACCACCTGCGGCGATCCCGAAGGCCTCAGCGGCACGGGCGGCGTCTTCTACGACTACGTGATCCGGCCCAGGCTGATCGGCATCAAGGTCGGCAGGGATTTCTGATCTCCCGGCTTCCGGCGCAAGCGAACGCATAGTCGCGGGCGACCGCCGCCTCGGCCTCGTCGCGGCGATGGCGCTGGTCGTCGGCAACATGATCGGATCGGGCGTCTTCCTGCTGCCGGCCAGCCTCGCGCCATTCGGCTGGAACGCCGTGGCGGGCTGGATCGCGACGACGGCCGGGGCGATGGTACTCGCCTGGGTCCTCGTCGGACTGACCCGTGCGGTGCCCGAAGCCGGCGGACCACCCGGGTTCGTCTCGACCGCCTTCGGCGACACCGCCGGATTCTTCGTGAGCTGGATCTACCTCGTCTCGATCTGGACGACCGTGGCGACGATCGCGGTGGCGGCGGTCAGCTACCTTTCGAACATGATCCCGGCGCTCTCGGCCGAGGCATTCCGCCCGGCGCTCGCGGCAATGGCCCTCGTCTGGGTGCTGGCGCTGCTGAACGGACGCGGCTTGCGCGCGGCGGGCAACTTTCAGGTCGTGACCGTGGCGATCAAGATCATACCGCTGGTCGTCGTCATCGCGATAGCGGCCGTGCTGTTGGCCGGCGGCATGGCGCAAGTGATGCCGGTGGACGCGGTGCCGGTCACCCCCGGGTCGGTCAATGCCGCGGCGACCTTGACCCTGTGGGCGCTCGTCGGCTTCGAATCCGCCAGCATCGCCGCCAGGCGCGTGCGCGATCCTGCGGTCAACGTCGCGCGTGCCACCTTGTGGGGCACGGCGTTGACCGGCGTGCTCTACCTGCTGGTATGCTCGGCCATCGCCCTGCTGTTGCCGATGGACGTTGCCGCCGCCTCGCCCGCGCCCTTCGCCACGTTCGTCGAGCGCTACTGGAATCCGACCGCGGCCGCATTCGTGACGATCTTCGCGGTCGTCAGTTGCGTCGGCGCGCTCAACGGCTGGACGCTGCTGCAATCGGAAATGGCGCGCGACATGGCCGAGCGCGGCCTGCTGCCCCGCTGGTTCGCCGCCACCGACGCGCGAGGGACGCCGCAGCGGGCCCTGCTGGTCTCGACCGTCATCGCCAGCGTCTTCGTGCTGATGAATGCCTCGCGCTCGATGCAGGCGCTGTTCGAATACCTGCTCCTGCTCTCGACCTCGGCCTCGCTGTGGCTGTACCTCGCCTGCGCACTGGCAGCGTGGCACCTGCGCGTCAGTCGTCCGCTCGCCGCGATGGGGGCAGCCTATGCGGCGTGGACGCTGTGGGGCGCGGGCATTGGAGCGAGCGGATTGAGCTTCATCCTGATGGCCCTTGGCCTGCCGGTCTGGCTGTGGACCCGAAGCCGGAATGCCCGGGCCGCGTTGCCCTGACGGCGCATGTCCGAACCGGCGCTAGAGCATTTTCCAATCAGGTAGTATCACCTGATGACTTTGAAAATTAGGAAAACCAGCAGCTTAGAGCAGCGCATCGAGCCATTTCTCGACCAGGGCCTCTGCCTCCAGCCGCGTGAAGGGCGCCTTGCCCAGGCTCAGTTCCAGCCACAGGCCGTCGATCAGTGCCGTGAGCGCCACCGCCGCCAGCCGCGCGTCCGCCAGTCCCGGGCGCAGGGCGAGGATGAGGTCCTCGATGCCGCTGCGGAACTCGCCGTAGATCTCGGTGTGAAGCGCACCGATCCCGCCATCCACCGGCGTCATGCTCCAGAAGGCGAGCCAGGTCGCCAGCAGTTCGGCATCGGCGATCGGCGGGCGGAAGCTGGCGGTCAGATAGGCCAGCAGGCGGTCCCTCGGGTCCTCGCCGGCACGCGCGACCGCATCTTCCAGCGCCTGCGAGACGCGGTTGCCGGTCCAGCGATAGGCCTCGGCGATGGCCTGCGACACCCCGGCGAAGTAATGCCGCAGCAACCCCGGCGACACACCCGCCGCCGCGCAGATGGAGCGCACCGAGGTTCCCGCGACGCCGTGCTGCGCGAGGCACCGCGCAGTGGCCTCGACCAGGCTCTGGCGGCGTTCGTCGGGATCGGCGCGCCGGAAGGATTGATGCTTGTCCATGATCTTGTTATACGATCGTATAGCAAGGAGCCCGGGATGGCAACGCAGGCCGCCGACCAGACCACGATAGACCCGCTGGAAGGCTGGAGCCTGCCGGCCTGGACGTATTCCGATCCCGATTTCTTCGAGGCCGAAAGAGAGCGCGTCTTCGCGCCGAGCTGGCAGGTGGTCTGCCACGAGAGCGACCTGCCCGCCCCCGGCGACTGGCACACGCTCGACTACATCGGCGAAAGCGTGATCGCGGTGCGCGGCGCCGACGGCGCCTTGCGCGCCTTCACCAACGTGTGCCGCCATCGCGGATCGCGGCTGGTCGACGGCGCCAGCGGCTGCGCGAAGAGGCTGGTGTGCCCGTATCACGCCTGGACCTACGACCTCGACGGCCGCCTCGCCGGCGTGCCCGACAGTGCCAGCTACCCCGCCTTCGACCGCGACCGCCACGGCCTTGCCCCGGTGGACCTCGAAGTGTGGCGCGGCTTCGTCTTCGTCCGGCTGGTCGACGACGGCGGCCCCTCGGTGGCGCGGATGATGGCGCCTTACGAGGCGATGGTCGCCCCCTACCGCTTCGAGGAGCTGACCGCGCTCGGCCGCGTCACCCTGCGCCCGCGCGCGGTGAACTGGAAGAACGTCGGCGACAACTATTCCGACGGCCTGCACATCCCCGTCGCCCATCCCGGGCTCACCCGCCTGTTCGGCCGCAGCTACGGGGTGGAAGCGGAAGCGAACGTCGACCGCATGTGGGGCGATCTGGTGGAGACCCCGTCGCGCAACTGGTCCGAACGGATGTACCAGAAGCTGCTGCCGCCGGTGCCCCACCTGCCGCCGCACCGCCAGCGGCACTGGCTCTATTTCAAGCTCTGGCCCAACGTCGCCTTCGACATCTACCCCGACCAGGTCGACTTCATGCAGTGGCTCCCGGTCAGCCCGACCACCAGCCTGATCCGCGAGATCAGCTACGTGCTGCCGGATGAGCGCCGTGAGATGAAGGCCGCACGCTACCTCAACTGGCGCATCAACCGCCAGGTCAATACCGAGGACACCGACCTCATCACCCGCGTCCAGGCGGGCATGGCCTCGCGCAGCTTCTCGATCGGGCCGCTGTCCGACAAGGAAGTGTGCCTGCGCCATTTCTGCGCCCGGATGCGCGACATCATTCCCGAGGCGCGCTCCGAACGCCGCCCCGCCCCCGGCTGGAGCCAGATGCGATGACCACGAAATACGATGCGATCGTCATCGGCGCCGGCCACAACGGACTGACTTGCGCCTTCTACCTCGCCCGTGCCGGCCTCAAGGTGCGCGTGCTGGAGCGACGCGACGTCGTCGGCGGCGCGGCAGTGACCGAGGAGTTCCACCCGGGCTTTCGCAACTCCGTGGCCAGCTACACGGTCAGCCTGCTCCAGCCCAGGGTGATCGCCGACATGCGCCTGGCCGACCACGGCTACCGCGTGATCGAGCGCCCGATCAGCAACTTCCTGCCGCAGGAGGACGGCGGCTACCTCAAGCTCGGCGGCGGGCTGGAGCGCACGCAGGCGGAGTTCCGCCGCTTCTCGCAACACGACGCACAAGTGCTTCCGGCCTATTACGATGCCCTCGAAGGCGTGGCCGAAGTCCTGCGCGACCTGGCGCTCAAGACCCCGCCCGAGGCCGGGGGCGGCTGGCGCGCCCTGATCGATGCCGCCTTGCAGGGCCGCAAGCTCGCCGGCCTCTCGATCGAAGCACAGCGCGACGTGCTCGACTTGTTCACCAAGTCCGCTCGCGGCCTGCTCGACGGATGGTTCGAGAGCGAGGCGGTCAAGGCCGCGTTCGGGTTCGACGCGGTGGTCGGCAACTACGCCTCGCCCGATACGCCGGGCAGCGCCTACGTGCTGCTCCACCATGTCTTCGGCGAAGTGAACGGCAAGAAGGGCGCCTGGGGCCACTGCGTCGGCGGCATGGGCACGATCACGCAGATCATGGCCCGGGTCTGCCGCGACCTCGGCGTCGAGATCAGCCTCGAAGCACCGGTGGATCAGGTCCTTGTCGATGGAGGCAAAGTCGCGGGGGTACGCCTGGAGAGCGGCGAGGAGATCGCCGCGCCGCGGGTCATCGCCAACGTCGGGCCCAAGCTGCTCTACGGCAGGATGATCGCCGCCAGCGACCTGAACCCCGATTTCGCCCGGCGCATGAAGGGCTTCAAGGCCGGCAGCGGCACTTTCCGCATGAACGTGGCGCTGTCCGAGCTGCCGCGCTTCACCTGCCTGCCAGAGCCTGGAGAACATCACCAGTCGGGCATCATCATCGCCCCGACCCTCGACTACATGGACCGCGCCTTCCTCGATGCGAAGCAGATCGGCTGGTCGAAGAAACCGATCGTCGAGATGCTGATCCCCTCGACCATCGACGACAGCCTCGCGCCGGCGGGCCAGCATGTCGCCAGCCTGTTCTGCCAGCAATTCGCGCCCGAACTGCCCGACGGCCGCGACTGGGACGCCGAGGAGGATGCCGCCGCCGACACCATCGTCGATACCGTCGAGGCCCATGCCCCCGGGTTCCGCGCCTCGATCCTGGGCCGCCAGATGCTAAGCCCCAAGGGCCTGGAGCGCAAGTTCGGGCTGGCCGGGGGGGACATTATGCACGGCAACCTGACGCTCGACCAGATGTGGTCGGCCCGGCCGGTGCTCGGGCATGGCGCCTATCGCGGGCCGATCAAGGGCCTCTACATGTGCGGCGCCGGGGCGCACCCGGGCGGCGGCGTGACAGGCGCTCCGGGCCACAACTGCGCCCACGAAGTCATCGCCGACAAGGGCAGGTTCGGGCGGTTCCGGTAGAGCGTCGTCCGGCTGGCCTGATCCGTGGCAGGCTTTGGCGCGCGATCGTCTGGAGCCGCACCCTCGTCATTCCCGCGCCTGCGAACCGCCGTTCAGGAAGGGCTGCACGCGCAGCCGGGGGAACGTTTCTTCGAGCGTCTTCGTCTCCGGCAGGACGTAGACGACCCCGCCCTTCTTCTGGAACAGCGGCCGGACTTTCCCATTGTAGAACCTGAGCGATACGTTGATGCACCCGAAGGTGATCCGGTTGTCGTCGGGCGTGGGCGACAGCAGCCGTGCGGGACGGCGTTCCTTCTTGTTGGTGTTCGGCACCGGGTGAAGCGCGACGGAGGTGGCGTAGTCGACCCACAGCACCCGCTGCTTTCCGACCGCATAGCCGTATTTGGCGACGAAACGCCCCGCCGGCGTGGTCTTCTCCGCCGGACCGATCTCGGAGAGGTTCTTGCCGCCGATCCCCGGTGTGGCCTCGTCGCCGATGGCGACACCGACCAGCACCGGCGTCCGGCCGATCTGGGTCCCCTTCGCGTCGAACAGGAAGAGCGCGGCGGTCTTCTTGTCGATGATCGCGTAGGGAAGCGACCTGTTGTCCTGCGACCGGGCGACCCAGTCGGCAACGCGCGAGGCGTCCTGCGATCTTTCCGGTTCGTCCTGGATCGCCGCGGCGGTGACCTGAGCCCTGGCCTCCGCCCTGGGAGGTGACGATGCCTGGACGTTCTCCGCTGCCGATGCGGACACGGGTATCGTCGGCGCAAGACCCGCAAGCGCCAGGACGGCATATTTCATCGTTTCGTGAACTCGAATGATACGCGCCGACACTGTGGAAGCGCCGGCGCGTTTAATCACAGTCTGGGCATGTCAGGCAAGCATGCCTGCGCCGTCATCAGTTGCGCGGACGCTTCTGCTGCAGGCGCTGCTCGACGCCATCGACGCGGGCATTGATCTGGTCGATGCGCTGGCTATTGTTCTGGGCCTGGCCGGACGCGGCCTGGGCTTCCGCGAGCGCCTGCCTGGCAGTACCGTCGGTCTGCGCGAGCTTCGCGTCGAGAGCGTCGACGCGCTGGTTCACGGTGGCGATCTGCTCGCGCACGAAGCCCTTGGTGGCGCATCCGCCGAGGCCCATCGAGCCGGCGAGAATCACGACTGCGGGGGCGAGTTTCTTGAACGTGGGGGACATTGAAATTTCCTCATGCTTGGTCAGCCGCCCTGGCCAAGCCGAGCGCCGCGGCCGTCACAATGCAATTATGTCCGACTGTGCCTCCGTTCAGGCAGACGGAAGCGAAGCACCCGCCAAAGCCGCCGGGCTGTTCCCCGAGCGCGGGGAACAGCGTGCCAGGAACGTTCGCAGGGCGATTGCCGCCACGCTATTTCGCAACGTCCCCGCCTTTCATCACATGGGCCACGTTTTCCAGCACCCGCACGTCCGCAAGCGGGTCGCCCGCGACCGCGATCATGTCGGCGAACTTGCCCGGCGCGATCGAGCCCAGTTCCTTCTCGTGCCCGATCAGCGTCGCGGCATCGAGGGTCGCAGCCCGGATCGCCTGTGCCGGGGTCATGCCCCAGCGCACCATGTAGGCGAACTGGCGGGCGTTGAGGCCATGGGGATAGACCCCGGCGTCGGTCCCGTAGGCGAGCTTCACGCCCCGCTTCACGGCTTTGGCGAAGCCTTCGCGCTGGACTTGCGTGGTCTCGCGGTTCTTGCGCAGGTACTCTGCGGGCCAGCCTTCCCGCGTGCCCTCCTGGTCGATCCAGTCGCCGTCGTAGACGTCCATGACCAGCCAGACGCCGGCCTTCTTCGCCATCGCGAGGCCTTCGTCGTCGATCAGGCTGGCGTGCTCGATGCTGTGCACCCCTGCGCGGATCGCGGCCTTGATCCCTGCCGCGCCGTGCGCGTGGGCCGTGGCGTAGCTGCCGTGCGCCCTCGCCACGTCGACTACCGCGCGCATCTCGTCTTGGGAAAGCTCGACCTGGCCCGGCTCGGTGCCGATGGCGAGCACCGCCCCGGTGGCGATCATCTTGATGAAGTCTGCCCCGTGGTCGAACAGGTACTGCGTGCGCTCGCGCGCCTCGCCGGCATTGCGCACGACGCCCAGGCGCATGTCGGCGGGCAGTTGGTCGTTGGGGATCACGCCGTTGAGTTCGCCGCCACCGCCCGGTTTCGTGATGTAGGCGCCCGCAACGAACATGCGCGGGCCCGGCACCAGACCGCCGGCGATCGCATCGCGCAGCGCCACGTCGGTGAGGCCGCGATAGGTGCCGACGTCACGCACCGTGGTGAAGCCGGCCTCGAGCGTGACTTTCGCGTTGTGCGCGCCGATCAGCGCGGTCGCCTGCGGCGAGGTCTTGAGCGGGGCGGCGACGTCCGCGCCCTGCCCGGTGTCGGCCAGGTGGGTGTGCAGGTCGATCAGGCCCGGCACCACTGTGTATGCCGACCAGTCGAGCGCCTGCGCTCCGGGCGGCGGCGCGGTGCAGGGCTCGACGCGGGCGATGCGCTCGCCATCGACCAGCACGCACTGGCCGGTCCTGGCCGTCCCGCTCGCCACGTCGAGCAGCCGCCCGGCGGTGACGTAGACGGAATGGGCGCCAGCCGGCGGCGCCGCCAACGCGAGGGCGGCGACCGCGACGATCGCCCTCACTTCGCGGCCCCTCACTTCGCTGCAAGGTCCTTGAGCAGGCTCAGGTAGTACGTCACGCCCGGCCCGACGTTCACCAGCGAGATCCGCTCGTTGAGCCCGTGCGAGAAATCGTCGGAATCCTTGCCCATCGATGCGCTGGCACCGTAGCTGGGCACGCCGAGCGCGCGATACCACATCGAATCCGAGGCGCCCGAGGACTGCGTCGGGATGATCGGCACCGGGCCCCAGGCAGCCGTCACCGCCTTGCGCGTCGCCGCGACGAAGTCCGGCCGCATCGGCGAGGCCGGCGCCTCTACCGAATCGTCGCCGGTCACGTCGCTGAACTTGGCTGCAGGCATCGCGGCGGCCTTCGCCAGCTCGGCCATGATCTCCGCCCGGGTGTGCCCGGGGAAGATGCGGCAGTTGATGTTGGCGGTCGCGCTCTGCGGCAACGCGTTCTGGGCATGGCCTCCCGAGATCATCGTCGGCACGCACGTCGTCGAGACGCGCCCCACGGTGGCCGGATTGGCACGCAGCACGGCGAGCGCGGCGGCATCTTCGGGATTGGCGACGAAGGCCTTCATCGCGGCGGCAAGCCGGGGATCGGGCTCGATCCTGGCGGCTTCGGTCCAGTATTGGCGGGTTATCTCGTTGAGTTCCGGCTTGAAGCGGTAGGCGCCGATCTTGGCCATGGCCTCGGAAAGCTGGACGATGGCATTGTCGGGGCGCGGCGCGGAACTGTGGCCGCCGGGGTTGGTGACCTCGACCTTGTAGTCCACGTAAGTCTTCTCGCCGCCCTGCCAGCTCCAGTACAGCGGCTTGCCGTTCTCGGCGAGCGTGCCCGACGAGCCGTCGACGTTGAGCACGATGTCGGCGTTCCTGAGGCGCTGGGCGATCACCTTGGAGGTTTCCATGGTGGTCTCCTCGTCGCCCGAATAGGCGATGACGATGCTGCGCCGGGGCTTGAACCCCTGACGCCGCAGTTCGATCACCGAGGACAGCGCCAGCGAGGCCTCGAACTTGGTGTCGCTGGCGCCGCGGCCGAACAGGTAGCCGTTCTCGACCACCGGCGTGAAGGGATCGCGTTCCCAGTCCGCCGGTTTGGCCTCGACCACGTCCATGTGCGCGGAGAGCACCACGGGGCCCAGCGACGGGTCGCTGCCCTTCCAGGTGGCGATGAGGTAGGCGGTGTCGTCGAGCGGGACGATCTCGACGTCCTGTGCCGTCCAACCGGCCTTCAGCAGGGCGTCGCGGAACACTTCGGCGACCTGCGGCGTCTTGTTGCCGGGACCGCGCACCGATCGCAGCGCGATAGTCTGCTTCGACAGGTCCAGCACCTGCTTTTCCGCTTCGGCATGGCCCTTGGCCTGCGCACTCGTCGAAGCGAGCAGGGCGGCGGCGAGGGAGATCAGTGCGGAAGATGGGAAGCGCATGGAAAAGCCCCTGACAGTTGCGACCGAAGGCGCCCGGCACCGGCAGAATCGCACGGCGGTACGCAGGCTTGGCGCATCCTGTCCGGCCCTGCGGTGCGAGGCAAGGAAGCTGTGCGATTTCAGTGTCGCACCGCGCCCGCCCGATAGGACCCGGGAACGCATGCGACCAAAAACTGGAGGGGAAAGGTGGTGACCCCGGCGCGATTCGAACGCGCGGCCTACAGATTAGGAATTTGTCGCTCTATCCGGCTGAGCTACGGGACCACTTGGCGCGGCATTATCGATGGACGGGAAGCTCGTCCAGCCTGTTTCACGCGCTCGTCGCTCATTCAAACGGCGACGCGGCGCAGGCCGGCCCGCTTCAGTCGGCGCCGCAGCAGCGCTTGTTCTTCTTTCCGGAACCGCAAGGGCACGGCTCGTTGCGGCCCACCTTCAGGGGCCGAGTAGCGGGTGCAGGAGCAAGGCTCCCACGCGCTGCCGCCACGGCGAACAGTCTGGTGACCTGCTCCGAAATCAGGCCGGGCGCGACATCGCACAGTGCATTGACCTCCATGCTCGTCAGCGTGGTCTCGTTGCTGGCGATGTCGGCGAGGGTCTGCATGCAGGACCAGGCGGCCACGATCTCGGCATCGTCGCCCTGCGCCACTGCGGACCAGATGTCCGCGCGCAATCCCGTCCCCATGCCGAAACCGCCGACCCACATTTCCCACAGCACATCGCCGTTGCGTTCGTCGATATCGAAGATCGGACGAAGCTTGCCACGGCCAAGGTCGCGCAGAATGTCGTTGTAGCGCGCCAGCACCATGTCGGCGAAAAGCTGGACGTCGATCGGATCTTCGAACGGCGCGCCCTCGCCATAGCCGCCGCCCCATATCAGCGGCATCCATTCGGCGGGCAGGATCGCTTCCGGACAGACGGCAATGCCGGTGAGATAGCCGTCCAGCTCCGTCAGCAGCAGAGGGTCCTCGATCGGAAGATCACCGAGGATCTCGTCGAGACGGCGGAAACGGGAGGGAAACCTGATCATGCGGAATCTGCTTGTGCGAGATGGCGGGTGGCGGTCCATGCAACCGATCGCCACCAACGCCAAGCGACATCGTTGCCGAATGTCGTGCCCGGCTGCCCCGGGAGCTCGGCGAAAGGAATAAGGCGGCGGGTCAGTTCGCCTGTTCGGGCGGGATCACCGGAAACGGAAGCGGCACCAGGCCGATGCCTTCCTCGAGGAGTTCCTTCGCCTCGGCGATCGTGGCCTTGCCATGGATGGTTTCGGCATCCACCTCGCCGTAGTGCATGGCGCGGGCATCCCTGGCAAAACTGTCGCCCACGAAGCGCGAGGACTTGAGGGCCTCGGCCTGCATTTTCGCCAGGGCCTGCATCATCTCGATCGCTTGCGGTGGCAGCGGCGCGTTGGCGACCGGGGCTACCGGCGGAGTTGCCGGTGCCGGCGTGTTCCGCCGTGCGGGCGCAGCCTCGGGAACCTGGTTGCCCTTGCGGGCGAGACGCGGCGCCTGAACCGCCTTGCCGACTTCGACCGAGCCGCAATGCGGGCAGGAAACCAGCCCCCGCTCCTGCTGGCGCACGAAATCGTCCGAGGACTTGAACCAGCCCTCGAATCGATGCGGCCCTTCGCGGCATTCAAGGTCGTAGACGATCATGATTCTGGTTATTTGGCGATGATGCGACGATTGGCAAGGCTCGGCAATTGCTTGCGCACTTCGGCGATCCGCGCAGGGTCGAGATCGACGAAGCCGACGCCGGCCCCGCCTTGTGCCCCCTCACCGCGCGTACCGCCGCCATCCGCGCCGCCCATGTCGAGCAGCACTTCGCCCCAGGGGTCGATCGCCAGCGAGTGCCCGTAAGTCTCGCGCCCGTCCTCGTGCAGGCCAGCTTGCGCGGCGGACAGGACATAGGCGCTCGCTTCCACCGCCCGGGCGCGTTGCAGGAGGTGCCAGTGCGCCTTGCCGGTCGGCACGGTGAAGGCGGCGGGAATCGCGATCAGGTCGCAGCGCGCTCGACCCAGCGCCTCGAACAGCGCGGGGAAGCGCACGTCGTAGCAGATCGCCAGCCCGAGCCGGCCGAGCGGCGTCTCCACCGTGACCACCTCGTCCCCGGCGGCATAGGCATTGGATTCGCGCCAGGATTCGCCGGTGGCGAGGTCGACGTCGAACATGTGCATCTTGTCGTAGCGGGCGCGGATTTCGCCCTTGTCGTCGATCACGAAGGCGCGGTTGGCCCATTTGCCGTCCGCGCGGTCCGCGCACGCGACCGCCAGCGAGCCGATGTGGACCCAGATGCCCTCGCGGCGTGCCGCCTCGCGGACCGCACCGAGGACGAGGTCCTCCTCCTCGGTGCGGATCAAGCGGCCGCCGCGCTCGCGCTTGCGGTCCAGAAGGCCGGACATCTCGGGCGTGAACAGCATCGCCGCCCCGCCCGCGCGTGCCTGCGCCACGCCATCCACGATCGCGGCGGCGTTCGCCTGCGGGTCGATGCCCGTCGTCATCTGCAGCAGCGCGGCGCGGGCCATCGCCGTCAGAGCCCCAGCACGGAGTCGAGCTTGCCCGCCCGGTCGAGCGCGTTGATGTCGTCGAAGCCGCCGTAGGGCTTGTCGTCGATCAGCACTTGCGGGACCGTCGAAGCGCCTGGGACGCGCTCGAGCATCTCGGCGCGCTTCGGCCCGCCCATCGTCAGGTCGTATTCCTCGTAGGCGACGCCCTTGCCGTCCAGCAGCGACTTGGCGGCGACGCAGTAGGGGCAGCCCCACTTGGTGTAGATCTCGATCCTGGGCTGGCTCATGCGATGCTCCTTCTCGACGTTGCGACCCTTGAAAGGGCCGGCGGCTACCATATCTAGGAAGTCGAGTCATGGCCCGCCATGGGTATGGCTCGATCGACGAGGCGCCGGTTGCCGGGCCTCACCCACGAAGATTGCTCATTTGAGGATTTTTGGCATGAACCGCATCGATTTTTCACCCTACCGCCGCACCATGGTCGGCTTCGACCGCCTGTTCGACATGATCGAGAACCAGGGCCGCGCGCAGGCGGGCGACAAGTACCCCCCCTTCAACATCGAGCGTCGCGGCCAGGATGCCTATCGCATCACGCTGGCGGTCGCCGGCTTCAAGCCCGCCGACATCGACATCACCGCACAGGCCAACCTGCTGGTGGTCAAGGGCCAGAAGCCCGACGAGAGCACCGATGGTGAATTCCTCCACGTCGGCATCGCCCAGCGCGGTTTCGAGCGCCGCTTCGAACTGGCCGACTACGTGCGCGTCGATGCCGCCGACCTTGCCGACGGCCTGCTCGTGATCGACCTCGTGCGCGAGGTTCCCGAAGCGATGAAGCCCAAGAAGGTCGCGATCGGCGGCAACCGCCTGACCGTGGTCGAAGACGCTACCGGCGCGGATACCACCGCCGCAGCGTAACCGGCCGCATCCTGCGCGCATCCGTTCTTGGGGGGCGCGCGGGACCAAAACCGCATGATCCGTCGGGGGGCGGTCCGGGAAGCCGGGCCGCCCCTTCGTGCAATCGGCGTTGCGCATCGAGCACGCGCGGCTGCGAGCTTTGGGGCTTGAATATCGCGCGGCGAAACTTCAATCCGAACGCGAGCCCATCTTCCGCCCGACCGTTACCGCCCGATCTCCCTTCCTCGTCACGCCTACTTCGCGATCCCTCCCGAGGCGGGGATGGAAATCCGCGAGATGTTTCATCGAAAGCCGATCGTGCTGCGGCAAGCACCGGCTTTGCCAGGAGTGTGCCTGCGTGACCTCGATCCTCGCGATCGTCCTGCCCGTCTTCGCGCTGATATTCGCCGGCTGGCTGGTGCGGCGCACCGGCGTCATGGGACCGCAGGCATCGAGCGAACTCAACCGCTTCGTGGTCTACCTCGCCCTGCCCGCGCTGCTGTTCGACATCGTCGCCGGCGCGAGCTGGCGGGAACTGTGGCAACCCCACTTCGTCGCGGTGTTCACGCTCGGCACGATGGCCATCTTCGTCCTGACGGTGTTCCTCCACGCCTGGCGCTCCGGCTTCGACGCGGACGCTCCGGTGCTGGGGCTCGCCGCCGCCTATCCCAACACCGGCTATCTCGGCTTCCCGCTGCTGCTCGCCGCGCTCGGGCCTTCGAGCAACACGCTGACCCTCATCGCCACCATCGTCGTCGCCTGCGTCCTGTTCGCCGCCGCCATCGTGCTGATCGAAGTGCGCCTCCACGCCGGCAGCCATCCGCTGCGGGTGATGGGCAAGGTCGCCACGTCGCTGGCGAAGAACCCGCTGATCGTCGCACCCGTGCTCGCCACCTTCTTTCCCGCGACCGGATTTGCCGTGCCGCATCCGGTCGAGGTCTTCCTCAAGCTGCTGGGCGCCGCGGCCTCGCCGGCCGCGCTGGTCGGCCTCGGGCTGTTCCTTGCGCAGGAGCGTCCCCAGGGAGAGCACGCCCAGAATGGGCTGACCGCCACGCTCGTGGCCTTCAAGCTGTTCGTCCACCCGGCGCTGGCGTGGCTGCTGGCGACCACCCTGTTCCCGCTGGCGCCGCCGGCACGCCATGCCGCCGTGCTGCTGGCGATGCTGCCCACAGGCACCGGGCCCTTCATGCTCGCCGAGTTCTACGGCCGCGAGGCGGGGGTGACGGCGCGGGTGATCCTGGTCTCGACGCTCGTGTCGATCGCGACGATCTCGATCTACCTCGCCACCATCAGCTGAGCCTCTGCATAGGCGGTCAGCCGGCCATGCAGTTCGGCGCGCAAGTCCTCGTCGATCCAGGCTGCGTCGAAGGCGTTGCGGCTGACGGTGACGAAATCCTCCGGCCCGAAACCCGCCAGTTCGTGCGCCATCAGCATGTTCTCGTTGATGTACTTGCCTTCCATGTAGGCCGGATCATCCGAGTTGAGCGTGAGCCTGAGGCCGAGGTCCAGCATGCCGCGCGCGATCGACTGGTTCTCGCCGGGGCGCATCATCTCGTTGGCGTAGGGACACACGGTGAAGAACAGCCCGCGCTCCTTCGCGGCGGCGATCAGCTCCGGGCGGTCGAGCAGGTTGGCGCCGTGGTCGATGCGCTCGACGCCGATGTCCTCGATCGCCTGGCGGATGTGCTCGTGGGTGTTCTGCTGGTCGACGTCGCAGTGCATCGTCAGGCGGAAGCCCTCCTCCCGCCCGCGCCGGAAAATCTCCGCGAACTTGGCGGGCGGATTGTCCTTCTCGTCGGAATCGAGGCCGAGGCCGACGATCAGGTGCTTGTAAGGCAGCGCGCTCTCGAACACGGCCATCGCGCTTTGCGCGCTGCGTTCGCGCACGAAGCACAGGATGAACTGCGAGCGGATGCCGAAGTCGCGCTCGGCCTCGAGCCGGCCGCGCGTCAGGCCCTCGATCATCGTGGCGAAGGGCACGCCCCGGTCGGTGTGCTGCTGGGGATCGAAGAACATTTCTGCGTAGAGCACGTTCTGCGAGGCTACCTTCTTGAGGTAGGCATAGACCAGGTCGCGGAAGTCGGCTTCCTGGTGGAGCACGAAGCTGCCTTCGTAGAAGATCGCCAGGAAGCTCGGCAGGTCGTGGTAGACGTAGCTGGCGCGCATGGCCTCGACATCGGCGTAAGGCAGGTCGACCGCGTTGCGCGCGGCCAGTTCGAACTTCAGCTCCGCTTCCAGCGTGCCTTCGAGGTGGACGTGCAGTTCGGCCTTGGGCAGGCCGGCGATGAACTTCGCGATCGGTTGCATGACGTCTCCTCGGGACCGGCGCGCGCACGTCATGGGCGGCGCCTGTCGCGGGGTGAGAGTAGCGCGGGGGCCTGCGGCCGAAAGCTGCATTTTTGCACCGGGGAGCCGCGTTTTTTCGTACACGTCGGGAGGGGGGCCTCCTTCCTAGTGACCATGACCGTGACCTTGTTTCAGGGTCCATCGTGCCGACCGACCCGCCGTATGGACTCGGGATCGGACCTTGGCACAAGTCCAGGATGACGAGGGAGAATGACGCCGGCTTTGGCGCGCGACGTCTATGCCGGCAGTATTACGACCCGGCCTTCACGCGCCGAAACCAGGGCCGCCTCCACCACTTCCTGCACGGCGACGATCTCGTCGAGCGCGGCCGGCGCGGGGCCGGTGCCCAGGCAGGCCTGCGCCATCATCGCGTAGAAGCGTTCCTGCGAGCCCCGTGGCGCGGGGATCGAACGCTCCACGCCGTCGCCATCGATATGGATCAGCGGGTCCGGATCGACGCCCCAGCCCGCATCGCCGGGACGCACCCCGGCGACCGATTGCGCCTCCTGCGGATCGAGGTGGCGCTTCACCAGCGAACCGCCGGTGCCGTGAACGCGGAAGCGCGGCTCGCCGCCTGCCACGCACATGCCGGCATGGAGGATCACGCGCCGCTCGCGATAGCGCAGCACGATATGGGCCCAGTCGGGCGAACCGCTGCCCTGGCGCAAGGCCGCGATGTCTGCGCCGACCGCCTCGGGACGGCCGAACAGCGCCAGCGCCTGGTCGACGAGGTGCGGGCCGAGATCGTACCACACGCCCGAGCCGGGACTGCCATCCTCGCGCCAGCGCTCGCGGACTTCGGGACGGAAGCGGTCGAAGTGCGATTCGAAATGAACCACGCGGCCGACCAGCCCGGTCTCGATGGCGGCGCGAACGGCAAGAAAATCGGTGTCCCAGCGACGATTGTGGAAGACGCTGAGGACGACGCCGCGGGCGCGCGCCAGTGCCGCGAGTTCGCGCGCCTCGGCGAGGTCGAGCGTGAAGGGCTTTTCGACGACGACGTGCCGACCCGCCTCGATCGCCTGCCGCGCCAGCGCCGCATGGGTGCCGCTGGGGGTGGCGACGACCACGAGCTGGACCGCGGGATCGGCCAGCAGCGCCGCGACGTCGGGGACGATCGCGACACCGGCCGCGGGCGCTTCGCCCCCGCTGCGCGAGACCACGGCCCGCAAGTCGAGGTCGTCGCAGGCCTGGATGTAGGGGACGTGGAAGACTCGCGTCGCCATCCCGTTCCCGATGATGCCGACGCCGATCCTAGCCATCGCTTCGACTTAGACCAGGCGAGCCTGGCGCAGGGCTGCCGAGACGAAGCCCGAGAACAGCGGGTGCGGCTCGAACGGGCGCGACTTGAGTTCGGGGTGGAACTGCACGCCGACGAACCAGGGATGGTCCGGGCGCTCGACGATCTCGGGCAGCAGGCCGTCCGGCGACATGCCGGAGAAGATCAGGCCATTGCCTTCCAGGGCCTCGCGGTAGGCGCCGTTGACCTCGTAGCGGTGGCGGTGGCGCTCGCTGATCTCGTCGGCGCCGTAGATCGAGGCGACATGGCTGTTGGCCGAAAGTTTGGCCGGATAGGCACCCACGCGCATGGTGCCGCCAAGGTCGCCGCCCTCTGCGCGGGTCTGCAACCCGTCCTGCGTCATCCATTCGGTGATGATGCCGACGACCGGCTCCTCGGTCGGGCCGAACTCGGTGGAGCTGGCCTTGGCGATGCCCGCCGAGCGCGCGCCTTCGATGCAGGCCATCTGCATGCCCAGGCAAATGCCGAAGAACGGCACGCCGCGCTCGCGCGCGAAGCGGACCGAGGCGATCTTGCCTTCGGTGCCGCGCTCGCCGAAGCCGCCGGGAACGAGGATGCCGTGCAGCGGTTCGAGCGCGGCGGCGATCTCGCTGTCTTCCTTCTCGAAGATCTCGGCGTCGATCCAGCGAATGTTGACCTTCACGCGATTGGCCATGCCGCCGTGGACCAGCGCCTCGTTCAGCGACTTGTAGGCATCCTGCAGGCCGACGTACTTGCCGACGACGCCGATGGTCACTTCGCCCTCGGGGTTCTGGTAGCGGTCGGTGATGTCGTCCCAGCGCGCCAGTTCCGGCGCCTTGGCGCTTTCGAGCATGCCGAAGTGGTGGAGCACTTCGGCGTCGAGGCCCTCGCGGTGGTACTGGAGCGGGACGGCGTAGATGTTCGGCGCGTCGAGCGCCTGGATCACCGCCTGCGGGCGCACGTTGCAGAACAGCGCGATCTTGCGGCGTTCGCCCTCGGGCAGTTCGCGGTCGCAGCGGCACAGCAGGATGTCGGGCTGGATGCCCAGGCCCGTCAGTTCGCGGACCGAGTGCTGGGTCGGCTTGGTCTTCAGTTCGCCGGCGGCGGCGATGTAGGGAACCAGGGTGACGTGGACGAAGCAGGTCTGCTCGCGGCCCATCTCGTTGCGGAGCTGGCGCATCGCCTCGACGAAGGGCAGGCCCTCGATGTCGCCGACGGTGCCACCGATCTCGCAGAGCACGAAATCGAGGTCTTCGGTCTCGGCCAGCGCGAAGTCCTTGATCGCATCGGTGACGTGGGGGACTACCTGGACGGTGGCCCCCAGATAGTCGCCGCGGCGCTCCTTGGCGATGATGTCCTGGTAGATGCGGCCGGAGGTGATGTTGTCGGCCTTGCGGCCCGAAACGCCGGTGAAACGCTCGTAGTGGCCAAGGTCGAGGTCGGTCTCGGCGCCGTCGTCGGTCACGAAGACCTCGCCGTGCTGGTACGGGCTCATCGTGCCCGGATCGACGTTCAGGTAGGGGTCGAACTTGCGGATGCGGACTTTGTAGCCACGCGCCTGCAGCAGTGCCGCGAGGCTCGCTGCCATGAGACCCTTGCCCAGCGAGGAGACCACGCCGCCGGTGATGAAGATATGCCGCGCCATGGGAGTCGGGCCTTAAATTGCATGGGGGCCCTCAGGCAAGCGCCCGGAGCCTCATTCCACAGATCAAACACAAGGAAATGCCGTCTGACAGCGCCAGACGGCATTTCGGTTACGGTGAAGCGCTTCAAAGCGCCACTGGGGTTACTGCTTGGCAGCACCCGAAAGCGGGTCGGCCGGAACCTCCTGGCCGGTCGGCGCTGCCGCCGGAGCCGGAGTCGTGCCGGGATTCGCAGAAGCGCCGAGCGGGTCGGCCGGCTGGGCCGGGGCCGCCGGAGCGGTCTCACGCTGGAGCGAGGTATCGATGTCGCGGCCGGTGGTCTCGTTGACCGCCATGGCTGCCAGGACGATGCTCAGGACGACGAAGAGCGTGGCCAGGACCGAAGTGGCGCGGGTCAGGAAATTGGCTGCACCGCGCGCCGACATCAGGCCGGAAGGGCTGCCGCCGACACCGAGGCCGCCGCCTTCGGACTTCTGCACCAGGATGACGCCTACGAGCAGAGCGGCGACAAGCGCCTGGACCACGGTCAGGAAAAGGAACATCTTCGTTTCAGCCTTCTGGCGGGGTGCACACCCGCATCGTTCGCCGCGCAGATAGGCGCTGGCGTGTCCGCGCGCAACCCGGCAGCGATGGTGGGACGCGCGCGAGCCCGAAAAGGCCCCGCCCGCGCCACGGTAAAGGAACGTCAGTCGCCCAGCGAGGCAGCGGCGCCGACGATGGCCAGGAAGCTTTCGGCCGTGAGGCTCGCGCCGCCGACCAGCGCGCCGCCGACGTCGGCGATGCCCAGCAGCTCGGACGCGTTCTCCGCCTTGACCGAGCCCCCGTAGAGAATGCGGACATCCGCGCCGGCGCTGCCGTAGATCGCGACCAGCTTGGCGCGAATCGACTTGTGCATCGCCGCCACGTCCTCGACCGAGGGCACGCGGCCGGTGCCGATCGCCCAGACCGGCTCGTAGGCGACGGAGAGCTTCTCCGGCGCCCCGTCGACACGGGGGCTCGAGCCCTCGAGCTGGCTGCCGACGACCGCTTCGGCGTCGCCGGCGTCGCGCTGCGATTCGGTTTCGCCCACGCACAGGATCACCGCGAGGCCGGCCGAAAGCGCCGCCTCCGCCTTGGCCTTCACGTCCGCGTCGCTCTCCGAGTGGTACTCGCGGCGCTCGGAATGGCCGACGATGGTGAAGTCCGCACCGGCGTCCTTGAGCATGGGTGCGGACACGTCGCCGGTGAAGGCGCCGTTGTCCCTGGCGTGGCAGTCCTGTCCGCCCACGCCGATGTACTCGACCGCTTCACGAACGCGGTAGAGCAGCGTGGCGGGCGGCGCGACCCCGACCTGCACCTTGGGAAAGCGTGCAGCCGAACGATCGATCGCGCGCGCCTCGTTGAGCATCGCGCGCGTGCCGTTCATTTTCCAGTTCCCGACGATGTAAGGCAGTGCAGCCATTTCAATCCCTTGATCAAATCCTGGCGAACCTGGGGAATTCCCCCGCGGATTCCCCCTGGCAGATTGCCCCTTTCGCGAGTGCGAAGGGGAATCAGGTCGTCGCTGTTGCGGCGCAGCTAGGCCACCGCCCCCCGCCTTGTCAAAATTCATCGCTCGTTCAGGGCAACGATACCCACCGCTATAGCCATAATGCCACAGGCTGCGACAAGGACCAGCGTCCGTTTCACCGGCCCGTCGGTTTTGCCCGGCGCAGCGCAAAGCGGCATTGCAGGAAGCGCGCAGGCCCCCTAAAGCCTGCGCCCGTTTACAGGCGAAATCGTGAGGTTTCGCGCTAGGCTTTCGCTGATCGGCACGGTTTTCATGCTCAATTTCTTTCGTTCGTTCCTCAAGTCCAAGGTCGGCGCCATCATCGGCCTGCTGGTCCTGGGCGTCATCGCCATCGCCTTCGCGAGCGGCGACATCGCCGGCTTCAACAGTTCGAGCGGCGTGACTGCCGGCACCGCCGTCGCCACCGTCGGCGGCGAGAGCGTGAGCGCCGACACGCTCGACCAGGGCGCCAAGCGCGCGCTGGAGCGGGTGCGCCAGCAGAACCCGAACGTGACGATGAAGGTCCTGCTCGAACAGGGCGGCCTGGAGCAGGTCCTGGGCGAACTGATCGACCGCACCGCCCTCTTCGCGTTCGGCGAGAAGAACGGCGTCGTCGTCAGCGATCGCCTGGTCGACAGCGAGCTGGCGCAGATCCCCGCCTTCCAGGGCGTCGATGGCAAGTTCGACCAGACCGTGTTCCGCCAGGCCCTTGCCCAGCAGCGGATTTCCGAACCTGCCCTGCGCGACGACATCCGCCAGAGCCTCGTCACCCGCGAACTCGCGGTGCCGGCGCAAGTAGGCTCGGTGATGTCGCAGTTCGCCGCCACGCGCTACGCCTCGCTGCTCGACGAGACTCGCGCCGGCAGCGTGATCGCCCTGCCCTCGCTGCTCTTCGCACCCGAGAAGCAGCCGAGCGACGCCGATCTCGCCGCTTTCTACAAGACCCACAGCAGCCAGTTCATCCGTCCCGAGCGCCGCACGATCCGCTACGCGGTCCTGGGCACGGAGTCGCTCAAGGCGGTGCCGCCGCCGACCGATGCCGAGATCGCCGCGCGTTACGATGCCAACAAGGCCGCCTACGCCGCGCAGGACAACCGCCGGATCACCCAGTTGATCGTGCCGACCGAGGCCGCCGCCAAGGCCGTCGCCGCCGAAGTGCAGGGCGGCAAGACGCTCGAGGCCGCCGCGACCGAGAAGGGCCTGTCCGCCGCCAAGCTGGAGTCCTTCAGCCGCGAGCAGCTTTCCAGCCAGTTTTCGCCCGCCGTCTCGCAAGCGGTCTTCGCCGCGCCGGTCGGCAAGCTCGCCACGCCGCAGAAGAGCGTGCTTGGCTGGCACGTCATCCGCGTGGACGAGGAGCAGAAGACCCCCGCCCGCGCCCTCGCCGACGTCAAGGCCGAGCTTTCCGAGCAGGTCGCCGTCGACAAGCGCCGCAAGGCCTTCACCGATACCCTCGCCAAGATCGAGGAGCAGTTCTCGGACGGCGCCAACCTCAACGAGGTCGCCAAGTCGGTCGGCGCGCAGATCCAGCAGACCCCTCCGGTGACCGCAGACGGCGGCGTCTATACGAAGCCCGGCGAGACCGCGCCCGAACAGCTCCGGCCCGTCCTCGCGACGGCCTTCTCCATGGACCAGGAGCAGCCGCAGGTCGCCGAAGTCGAGCGTGGCAAGAGCTTCGTGATCTTCGACGTGACCGCCATCGAGCCTTCCGCGCCGGCTCCGCTCGCCCAGATCAAGGACGACGTGAAGCTGGCCTGGGCCGTCGACGCCGGCTCGAAGGCGGCCAAGGCGGCGGCGCTGCGCATGCAGGCCGACATCCGCAAGGGCAAGACGGTCGAACAGGTGCTCGCAGCCTCGGGCAAGAAGCTGCCCCCGCCGCAGCAGGTCTCGATGTCGCGCTCGACGCTGGCCGCCGCGCTGCGTTCGGGTCGCCAGGTGCCGCCGCCGGTCTCGCTGATGTTCCACATGGCCAAGGGCACCGTGAAGGTGCAGTCGGCCGAGGGCGAGCGCGGCTGGTTCGTGGTCCAGCTCAAGGACATCGTGCCCGGCAAGGTCGAGTCCGCGGAACTGGTGAAGAGCACCCGGACCGAACTCGGCCAGCAGCTCGGCCAGGCCTATGCCGATGCGCTGGGCAAGGCCGTGCGCAAGGACGTCGGCGTCAAGCGTAATGCCGCCGCGATCAAGGGCGTGCGCGACCAGCTCGCCGGCACTGCCGCCAACTGACACACCCAGGGAACGACATGGAACGCGAATCGGATCACAAGACGGCGCTGGAGCAGCTTGCGCGGGGCAAACCGGCCCTCGTCTGGCGCCGGCTCGTCGCCGATACCGAGACGCCGGTGGGTGCCGCGCTCAAGCTGTTCGAGGACGGCCGCGGCGATTTCCTGCTCGAATCGGTCGAGGGCGGCGAGACGCGCGGGCGCTACAGCCTGATTGGCCTCGACCCGGACCTGGTGTTTCGCGCCGTGGGCCCGGCCTGCGAGATCAATCGCGACTGGCAGGCCGACCGCGGCGCCTTCGCCCCGCTCGCCGGCGACAGCCTGACCGAACTGCGCGCGCTCGTCGAAAGCTGCCGCTGCGACGTGCCTGTGGAGCTGCCGCCGGCGCTGGCCTGCCTCGTCGGCTATTTCGGCTACGAGACCATCGGCCTCGTCGAGAAGCTGCCGCGCGCGCCGCAGAGCCCGCTCGACGTGCCGGACATGCTGTTCGTGCGCCCCTCGCTGATCCTCGTCTTCGACCGGCTTTCCGACGAACTGTACTGCGTCGCGCCGGTCTGGCCCGGTAGCGGCCGGCCCTCGCAGGAAGTCCAGCGCGCCGCCGAGCGCATCGACGAGGCGCTGCGCCGCCTCGCCGCGCCTGCGCCCGAGGGCGCCGCCCCCGCCGACCTGCCCGAGCCGGTGCGCACCCCGGTCATGGCGCCCGAGCACTACAAGGCCATGGCTCTCAAGGCCAAGGACTACATAGAGGCGGGCGACATCTTCCAGGTCGTGCTCGCCCAGCGGTTCACGTGCGAATTTCCGCTGCCGCCGCTGGCGCTCTACCGCAGCCTGCGCCGCATCAACCCCTCGCCGTTCCTCTATTTCCTCGACCTGCCCGGCTTCGCGCTGATCGGCTCGAGCCCGGAAATCCTGGTCCGCGTGCGCGCGGATTCGAACGGCAAGCCCGAGGTCACCATCCGCCCGATCGCCGGCACCCGCCCACGCGGGAAGACCCCGGCGGAGGACAAGGCCAACGAGATTGCCCTGCTCGCCGATCCCAAGGAACGCGCCGAGCACCTGATGCTGCTCGACCTCGGCCGCAACGACGTCGGCCGCGTGGCGCAGGCCGGCACGGTCGAAGTGACCGACAGCTACACGATCGAGCGCTACAGCCACGTCATGCACATCGTCTCGAACGTGGTCGGCAAGCTGGACACCGCCGGGCACGATGCCATCGACGCGGTGCTCGCGGGGTTCCCCGCCGGCACCGTCTCGGGCGCCCCGAAAGTGCGGGCCTGCGAAGTCATCGCCGAGCTGGAGCCCGAAACGCGCGGGCCTTATGCGGGCGGCGTGGGCTATTTCGCCCCCGACGGCTCGGTGGATAGCTGCATCGTCCTGCGCACCGGCCTGCTCAAGGACGGAGTGCTCCACGTCCAGGCCGGCGCCGGCATCGTCGCCGACAGCGACCCGGACTACGAACAGCGCGAATGCGAAGCCAAGAGCGGCGCCCTCTTCGCCGCCGCGCGCGAGGCGATCCGCGTGGCAGGGGAGCCGGGGTTCGGGCAGTGACGGCGGGCGCGCCGCAGGACCGTTCCTCGCGACGCGAAACGTTTCCGGACCGCCCACACCTCCGTCACCGTTCCCTTCGACAGTCCCGCGAAGGCGGGGATGTCGTAAAGGGGCGTCTGATGCACCGAAAGGCGCATGCGATCCGAAGCAGCGCTCTCGCCGCGGCACTCCTCCTCGCCGCCTGCTCCTCTGACGCGGAGCCGAAGCCCGACGTACCGCCCCCGCCGCCATGCCAGGGCGCGACGTTCGAAGGCGCCAGCTTCACCCACTGCACCGCCGTCCCCGGCCGCCACACCATCCACGCCGTCCTCGGCCCCAGGGATGGCGCGCCCTATCGCAGCCTGTCGCAGCTCGCGGTGGGTCGCCCGGGCAAGAGCCACGAGGTCGCCTTCGCCATCAACGGGGGCATGTTCGACGCCGCCGGCTACCCGATCGGCTACTACGTCGAGGAAGGCGAGAAGCGCGACGCACTCAACACCCGGGAAGGCTGGGGCAATTTCCACCTCCTGCCCAACGGCGTGTTCTACGGCGACGCGGCCGGCAACTGGCATGTCCGCACCGCGCAGGACTTCGAGAAAGGCGTCACCGACCGCCCCGATTTCGGCACCCAGTCCGGGCCGATGCTGGTCATCGCCGGCAAGCTGCACCCGAAGATCGACGCCGCCGCGGACGAGGCCGGCAAGTCGCTCAAGGTCCGCAACGGCGTCGGCGTCGATGCGCAGGGACGCGCCCACTTCGTCATTTCCGACGAGCCTGTCTCGTTCGGCAGGCTCGCCCGCTATTTTCGCGACGGGCTGAAATGCCCGAACGCCCTCTTCCTCGACGGCAGCGTCTCCTCGCTGTGGGACCCCGAACATGGCCGCGTCGATGGCGGCCCCCCGCTCGGCCCCTTGATCGTCGTCGAAAAAAGCGCAAAGGCGAAGAAATGATCCTGGTCATCGACAACTACGACAGCTTCACCTGGAACCTGGTCCATTACGTCATGGAACTGGGCGCCGAAGTCCAAGTCGTGCGCAACGACGCGCTGAGCGTGGGCCTCGCGATGGAGATGGCCCCGCAAGGCTTCCTCGTGTCGCCCGGCCCCTGCACCCCCAACGAGGCGGGCATCAGCCTCGGCCTCGTCGGCGCGGCGGCCAAGGCGGGCATCCCTCTGCTCGGCGTGTGCCTGGGGCACCAGTCGATCGGCCAGTACTTCGGCGGCAAGGTCGTGCGCGGCGGGCTGATGCACGGCAAGACCTCCACCATCGAGCACGACGGCACCGGCCTGTTCGAGAACGTGCCCTCGCCGATGAAGGCGGCGCGCTACCATTCGCTGATCGTCGAGAACATCCCCGAGACGCTGGTGGTCAACGCCCGCTCGGACGACGGCCACGTCATGGGCTTCCGCCATGTCGAACTGCCGATCCACGGCGTCCAGTTCCACCCGGAGAGCATCGCCACCCAACACGGCCACGCCATGCTCGCGAACTTCCTGCGCCTCGCCGGCATCGACGCGCGACTGCCCGACCGGGTGATCGCCCCCGTCGCCGACGAGACGAAGGCCGCATGACGCTTCCCGATCCGCTGCACCCGATCGCCGAAGACGAAGCCGAGGCCGCCTTCGCCGCGATCCTCGACGGCGAGGTGCCCGAAGAACAGATCGCCGCCTTCCTCGTCGCCCTGTCCGACCGGGGCGAGACCGCCAGCGAGATCGCCGGCGCCGCCCGCGCGATGCGTGCCCGGATGATTCCGGTGAATGCCCCCGCCAACGCCATCGACGTATGCGGCACCGGCGGCGACGGCTTCCACACCCTCAACGTCTCGACCGCGGTGTCGCTGGTGGTCGCGGCCGCCGGCGTCCCCGTCGCCAAGCACGGCAACCGCGCCGCCAGCTCCAAGGCGGGCGCCGCCGACACTCTCGAAGCGCTTGGCCTCGACCTCGACCGTGCGGTGGAAACCGCCGAATCGACGCTGTCCGAGATCGGCATCGGCTTCCTGTTCGCCGCGCGCCACCACCCGACGATGGGGCGGCTCATGCCGCTGCGAAAGGCGCTCGGCCGGCGCACGATCTTCAACCTGATGGGCCCGCTCGCCAATCCCGCGCAAGTCTCGCGCCAGTTGGTCGGCATCGCCCGCCCCGCCTACGTGCCGATCTACGCCGAGGCGCTGCTGCGCCTGGGCACCGAGCACTCGATGGTGATCTCGGGCGACGAAGGCCTCGACGAGCTGAGCCTTGCCGGCGGCAACGAAGTGGCCGACGTGCGCGGCGCCGAGCTGTCGATGCGCCGCGTCAGTCCGCAGGACGCGGGCCTCGCCATCGCCCCGGTCGCGGCGATCCGCGGCGGCGACCCAGCCTACAACGCCGAGGCCCTGCGCCGCCTGCTGATGGGCGAACCCGGGGCCTACCGCGACGCCGTCCTGCTCAACGCGGCGGGTGCCCTGCTCGTCGCGGGCGAAGTGGAAAGCTGGACCGAAGGCGTCGAGGAAGCCGCCGAAACCATCGACAAGGGCCTCGCCAAGGCCCTGCTCGACTGCTGGATCGCGGCGACGCGCGCCTGAAAGACGACAAGCATGACCGACAAGCTCACCGAGATCTGCGACACCAAGCGCGAGGAAGTCGCCGCCCGCAAGGGGCTCGCCACGATCGCCGACCTCGACGCCATCGCCACCCAATCGACCGCCCCGCGCGGCTTCGAGGCAGCCTTGCGCGCCAAGGCGGCAACCGGCTTCGCACTGATCGCCGAGATCAAGAAGGCGAGCCCGTCGAAAGGCCTGATCCGCCCCGACTTCCGCCCCGCGGAACACGCGGTCGCCTACGAAAAGGGCGGCGCCACATGCCTCTCGGTGCTCACCGACGCGCCTTACTTCCAGGGCCACGAGGACTTCCTGATGGACGCTCGTGCCGCCTGCACGCTGCCGGTCATCCGCAAGGACTTCATGGTCGACCCCTGGCAGGTCGCCGAGACCCGGGCGATCGGCGCGGACGCGATCCTCATCATCGTCGCCGCGCTCGACGACACGCTCATGGCCGAAATCGAGGCTGCCGCGCTGGAACGCGGCATGGACTGCCTCGTCGAAGTTCACAACGAACTTGAGATGGAGCGGGCAAGTCGCTTGAAATCGAGGCTTATCGGTGTGAACAACCGAGACCTGAAGCGCTTCGTCACCGACATCGGGACGACCGAGCGCCTTGCCCCGCTCGCGCCTGAAGGCACCCTGCTGGTGAGCGAGAGCGGCATCAACACATACGCCGACCTCCAGCGCCTGGCCTCCAGTGCGCGGACTTTCCTCGTCGGCGAAAGCCTGATGCGCCAGCCCGACGTCGAAGCCGCCACGCGCGCGCTCCTGACGGGCGCCTGAACCACCCCGTAACCCCGGTCGCGCGCCCTCTGTCCTACCGCGTCAGGATGTGTCATCGAAGCGGCATGAAGTCCCCTGCCCGCCCTCGTCCCGTCCGCAAGATGGCATGTCGGACCGCCCTTCGTCTTACGGTCCTGGACAGTGTAAACCGTGTAAACCTGTTCGGGATCGATCGCGTAACATGAGCAAATCCCTCACCCATATCGATTCGGATGGCACCGCGCGCATGGTCGACGTGGGAGCAAAGGCGGAAACGCAGCGTATCGCGGTCGCCTCGGGGCGGATCGAGATGTCGGCGCAGGCCCTCGCCGCGATCCGGGCCGGCGACGCGCCCAAGGGCGACGTGCTGGGCACCGCGCGCATCGCCGGGATCATGGCCGCGAAGCGGACCTCCGACCTCATCCCGATGTGCCACCCGCTGATGATCGACGCCGTCAACCTGGACTTCGCGTTCGAGGCCGATGCGATCCGGGCCACTGCGACAGCCTCGCTGACAGGCAGGACGGGCGTGGAAATGGAAGCAATGACAGCCACTTCCATCGCACTCCTGACAATCTACGACATGGCCAAGGCGCTCGACAAGGGCATGGTGATCGGCGCGATTCGCCTTGTCGAGAAGCGCGGCGGCAAGTCCGGTCACTGGCAGGCGGAGGGCTGGGGCGCATGAGTTCCGCCCCGCTCCCGCTGGAAGAGGCGCAGGCCCGGCTGCTTGCGCTCACGGCCCCCCTTTCGATCGAACACGTCGACGTCGAGGGGGCTCTCGGCCGCTATCTCGCCGAGCCGTTGCAGGCGCGCCGCACCCAGCCCGCAGCGGCGCTGTCGGCGATGGACGGCTATGCGGTCACTGCCGGAGACCTTGCCGGTCCTTGGCGCATCGTCGGCGAAAGCGCTGCCGGCCATCCCTATCCCGGCATCGTCGCGAGCGGCGAGGCGGTGCGAATCTCGACCGGCGCGATCCTCCCGCGCGGGGCCGAGGCGGTGATCCTGCAGGAAGACCTCGACCGGCGCGACCGCGACCTCGTCATGACCGGCGAGCCGCCCGAACCCGCGCACAAGCACATCCGCCCCTGCGGCATGGATTTTGCCGAAGGCGCCGAAGTCCTGCCCGCCGGCACCCGCATCGGCCCGGCCCAGGCGGCGCTCGCGATGTCCGCCGGGCACAAGCACCTTCCCGTCCACCGCATGCCGCGGATCGCCGTGATCGACAGCGGCGACGAACTCGCCTCCGATCCGGAGCTGTGCGGCCCCCACCAGATCCCCGCGAGCAACGGTGCCATGCTGCTCGCGCTCGCCCGCTCGCTGACGGTGGAAGCGAACCGCATCGGGCCCGTGGCGGACACGATCGCGGCACTCACCGCAGCCTTCGATGCGGCGTCGACAGCGGACGTCATCGTCACCAGCGGCGGTGCCTCGGTCGGCGACCACGACCTCGTGCGCCCTGCGCTCGAGGGGTGGGGCGCCAGTCTCGATTTCTGGCGCGTCGCCATCAAGCCGGGCAAGCCGATCCTCGTCGCGACCCGCCAACGCGATGGGCATAGGCAGATCATCCTGGGACTTCCGGGCAATCCCGTGTCGAGCTTCGTGACCGCCTATCACTTCCTCCTCCCGCTGCTGCGCCGGATGCTGGGGGCTGGCGAGGCACTGCCGATGCGGATCACCACCCGCCTCGGCACTCCGGTCCGCGCCAACGGGCCACGCCGGGAATTCCTGCGTGGATGGTGGGACGGCGAAACCGTGGTGCCGCACGCGATACAGGACAGCGGCGCCCTCGCCTCGCTAGCCGCCAGCAACGTACTGATCGATCGACCCGCCCGCGCACCTGCCGCAGAGCCCGGTGACGAAGTGCGCATATTCCTGCTCCGGAATGGCGGTATCGCCTGAGGCATTGCTTGACGCAGTTAAATTCGTTGCTTAATTGTTCTCGCAATGTTCGCGATAGGAACATTCCCGGCCGAAGGGACCTTCGCCCGGTCGCAACGAGAAGGCAGCGACAATGTTGACGCGCAAGCAGCACGAATTGCTCCGTTTCATCCAGGCCCGGCTTGAGGAAAGCGGCATCTCCCCCAGCTTCGAGGAGATGAAGGAAGCGCTGGACCTGAAATCGAAATCGGGCGTGCATCGCCTGATTTCGGCGCTCGAGGAACGCGGTTTCATTCGTCGCCTGCCCAATCGTGCCCGCGCCCTCGAAGTCTTGCGCCAGCCTGACGACACCGGCACCAGGGCCCCGCGCCCCGCGCCGGCCAACAGCAACGACGACACGCCCGGCCGCACGCCCCAGCGCGCGCCCGAAGCAGCCAACGACGTCATCGAGATTCCGCTGCATGGCCGAATTGCCGCCGGCGTTCCGATCGAAGCGCTCGAAGGGCAGTCATCGCTGTCGGTCCCTGCGGCATTGCTCGGCTCCGGGGAGCATTACGCCCTCGAAGTGTCCGGGGACTCCATGGTCGAGGCAGGTATTCTCGATGGCGATTTCGCACTGGTGAAGCGCACCAACACCGCCCGCGACGGGGAAATCGTCGTTGCCCTGATCCGCGGCGAAGAAGCGACGCTCAAGTACTTGCGCCGGGAAAACGGCATGGTCCGCCTCGATCCCGCCAACGCCGCCTACGAACCGCAGATCTACGGCCCCGACGAAGTCGAAGTCCAGGGCAAGCTTGCAGGACTGCTGCGGCGCTATCACTGAAACGAGGTGTCGCGGCACGAGCCCCGTGCGAACCTCAGTGCAAGCTCCCTGACGATTTCCGACCGATCATCGAGGCGGGTCGGGAATGGTCGCTGGCCCCGGTTCCGAGGGGCGCCACCAACCGTGTTCGCCCTCGCCATCCGCGACGGTGGCCAACCGCCGCTCGGACAAGTGCACGGCAAGTCCGCCGGTTCGGTTCAGCAGGCCCCGGTCCGCCTTGAACCAGCGGGGGCGGCAACTGCCCGGAAGCCAGCGATCGGAAATCACGATGTCGCTGCGATCGCAGGCCGCCGCGAGAGCGCGCTCGGGCACCGCGTCCCGCCCGCGCGATACCAGCAGGCGCCAGGTGCCGCCTTCGCGCTTCAGTGGGAGCGCGCAGAAATCGCGGTTGCAGTGCGCTCCGGGCCAGCGATTGAGCGGTACGGGATCGCCTTCCATGCCGGCCAGTTCGCGCAAGTTGTCGCGCGCATAGCCTTCACCGCCGTCACGCAGGACGAACAGCCGCTGGCCACCGGCCTCGACCAGGCCGACGTGGCGCCCGTCTCCGGAGACCAGGATATCGGGCGGCGAAGCGACGGCGAGCAGTCCCGCGCCAAGCAGCGCAGGCGGAAGGCCGATCCAGCGGACCCGCCCGCTCCACAAGCCGATCCACAAGCCTCCGGCCACGAACACCAGGAAGGCACCGTTCGCCCCGGCCGGCAGGATCGCCACGGCGCCCGGCCGCGATGCAAACCAGTGAGCCAGGCCGGTCAACAGGTCGATCGCGCTCTGCGCCAGCCACCATAGCGGCCAGCCTGCTCCCAGCACGTCGAGGACCAGGGCACCGGCAAGCAGGGGCATGACCACGAACGTCGTCAGCGGAATGGCGAGGACGTTCGCCAGGGCGCCGTAGATGCCCGCGCGGTGGAAGTGGAAAAGCCCGATCGGCATGAGCACGAGGTCGATGACGATGCCGGTCAGAAGCAACATCGCCAGGTGGCGCAGCGCCCGCGCCGCCAGCAATTCGTCCCGCGGGGCGACGAAGGCACGCACGGGGCCGGCCGTGGTGAGCGCGACCAGCGCCAGCACCGCGCCGAAGCTCATCTGGAAGCTCGGCCCGGTAACAGCCTCGGGCCAGAGCAGCATGACGCAGAACGCCGCGACGGCCAGCATCCGCAACGACAGGGGTTCGCGACCCAGCGCCAGCGCCACGAGAACCAGCAGCGCGCCGATGCACGATCGTACTGTCGGAACTTCCGAACCGGAAATCAGGGTATAGGCCACGCCGGCCAGCGCCCCGACCGCTGCGGCCACCATCGGCAGGCGGACGCGCAGGGCGAGCCAGGGGAACAGCGCCAGGACGCGCACGACCAGGACGTAGATGGCGCCGACTACGGCGCTGACGTGCAGCCCGCTAACCGAAAGCAGGTGCGCAAGCCCGGAGTCGCGCATCGCCTCGTCGTCGGCTTCGGTGATGCCGCCCCTGTCGCCGGTGACGAGCGCGCTGGCTATGCCGGCCCGCTCCTCACCGATTCGCTCGCGGATGTGGTCGGACAACGCCCGGCGCAATCCCGACAGCCTGCCACCGCCCGGCTCTCCCTGCCGCACGACCTGCACCTCGCCGAGAGCCGAACCGCTGCCGGCAATTCCCGAGAACCAGGCCGTCCGCGCGAAATTGTAGGCGCCGGGCAGCATCGGCGGCGCCGGCGGCATCAGCCGGCCCCTGAAGCGCACGATGTCGCCGATGCCGACCGGCGCGGCGGCATCCGTACGGGTTACGTTGAGGCGTATCTTGATCGACCGGCCGCCGTCCGGCTCGCGCATCGCCAGTATCAGCCGGTCACGCCCGAGCGCGGGCTGTGGCTGGATGTCCAGTACCCTTGCCGTGAACGAACCCGCGAACGGGCGCTCCAAAGGCACTTCCCCCACAATTTCCGAGCGTGTCCAAATCGTCAGGCATCCCGCCATCGCAAGCAGCGGCAGGACCAATGCGGCCTTGCGCAGGCGCGGATAGGCCTCGCGCCCGGGCCATGGCGCCATCCCCGTCGTCGCGAACACCACACACAGGCCGCAGAAGCCGACCCAGAAGGGCGGCGAAGGAAGCGCAAACCACGTCACGATGCCGCCCGCGAAGGCCACCGTGAGCCACGGTCCGCGATCGAATCCGGCCTGCGAAAGAAATCGCTCGATGGCCGCCAAAGGCCTCGACAAGTCGCCTCCGCTGTTCCATGGCCGATGCTGCAATGCAGCGGCTCCGCGGCCTTCCGGGGGCTGATTTTCAAGAGTTGCGGCCGGGCTCCCCATGGCGCGCATAGGACAATAAGGTGGTATCGATGGCAAGCGGTAGTGCAACGGGCGGAACGACGGGCGCCAAGGCCGTCGTCACGCGCTTTGCCCCCTCGCCCACGGGTTTCCTGCATATCGGCGGCGCCCGCACGGCCCTTTTCAACTGGCTCTTCGCCCGCCACCACGGCGGCAAGTACCTGCTGCGGGTCGAGGACACCGATCGCGCGCGTTCGACGGAACCCGCGATCGAGGCGATCTTCGACGGCCTGACATGGCTCGGCCTGCAGGGCGACGAAGCGCCAGTGTTCCAGTTCGCCCGTTCGGCACGCCATGCCGAAGTCGCGGCGCAGTTGCTGGAGAGCGGGCATGCCTATCGCTGCTATCTGACGCCCGAGGAACTCGCCGAGCGTCGCCAGAAGGCGCAGGAAGAGCGTCGCCCGTTCCGCATCGACAGCGAATGGCGCGATGCCGATCCCTCGACCTGGCCGGCTGACAAGCCCTGGGTCGTGCGCATGAAGGCACCGCGCGAAGGCGAGACGACGATCGAGGACCTCGTCCAGGGCTCGGTCACCGTGCAGAACGTCGAGATCGACGACTTCGTCATCCTGCGAAGCGACGGCACCCCGGTCTACATGCTGGCGGTGGTGGTGGACGACCACGACATGGGCGTGACCCACGTCCTGCGCGGCGACGACCATCTCAACAACGCCTTCCGCCAACTCGTCATCATCAAGGGAATGGGCTGGGACGTGCCGGTCTATGGCCACGTCCCGCTGATCCACGGCGCCGACGGCGCCAAGCTGTCCAAGCGCCACGGCGCGCTGGGCGTCGATTCCTACCGCGACGAACTGGGCATCCTGCCCGAAGCGCTGTTCAACTACCTGCTTCGCCTGGGCTGGGGCCACGGTGACGACGAGATCATATCGCGCGAGCAGGCAGTCGAATGGTTCGACATGGTCGACGTGGGCAAGTCGCCCTCGCGCTTCGACCTCGCGAAAGTACACAATCTCAACGGGCACTACCTGCGCGAGGCCGACGACCTCCGGCTCGCCGAACTGGTCGCGCCGCGCCTGCCGACAAACGGGGACGGGGCTGCCGATGCCGGCCTCGACCTGCTGTCGCGCGCGATGCCCGTTCTCAAGGTCCGAGCAAAGGACCTCAACGAACTTGCAGAAGGCTCTGCCTTCCTGTTTGCCAAGCGTCCCCTCGCCATGAGCGAAAAGGCGCTCGGCCTCCTGACCGACGAGGCGCGTGGCCGCCTGGCCGCGGTTCATGAGCGCCTGTCCGGTCCGATCGACTGGACGCTGGAGGAACTGGAAGGAAACCTGAAGGCAATGGCCGAGGAACTGGGACTGGGACTCGGCAAGCTCGCACAACCGCTGCGAGCGGCCCTGACAGGTCAGACGACCTCGCCGGGGATTTTCGACGTACTGGTTTTGCTCGGACGGGAAGAGAGCCTCGCACGTATCGGTGCGCAGGCGGACGTTCCAGTCGAGTAACCGTCAAAAGGAGATATAACTGGTGGGTGATCAGGCTAAACTGAGCGCTGGTGGCGCGGACTTCGAGTACCCGATCCTTAAGGGCAGCGTCGGCCCGGATGTCGTCGACATCCGCAAGCTCTATGCCCAGACCGGCAAGTTCACGTTCGACCCGGGCTTCACTTCGACCGCGAGCTGCGAGTCGGCGCTGACCTACATCGACGGCGACGAAGGCGTTCTGCTGCATCGCGGCTACCCGATCGGCCAGCTGGCCGAGAAGTCCTCGTTCATGGAAACGAGCTACCTGCTGCTCAACGGCGAACTGCCGAGCAAGGACGAGCTTACCACGTTCGAGAACACCATCACGCGCCATACCATGCTGCACGAGCAGCTGGCGACGTTCTATCGCGGCTTCCGCCGTGACGCCCACCCGATGGCGATCATGTGCGGCGTGGTCGGCGCGCTTTCGGCGTTCTACCACGATTCGACCGACATCGCGGACCCCGAGCATCGCAAGATCAGCTCGCACCGCCTGATCGCGAAGATGCCCACGATCGCAGCGATGGCCTACAAGTATTCGGTCGGCCAGCCGTTCGTCTATCCCGACAACTCGCTGAGCTACACCGGCAACTTCCTGCGCATGACCTTCGGCGTGCCGGCAGAAGAATATGAAGTGATCCCCGCCATCGAAAAGGCGATGGACCGCATCTTCATCCTCCACGCCGACCACGAGCAGAACGCTTCGACCTCGACCGTGCGCCTCGCCGGCTCGTCGGGCGCCAACCCGTTCGCATGCATCGCCGCGGGCATCGCCTGCCTGTGGGGCCCCGCGCATGGCGGCGCCAACGAAGCCGCGCTCAACATGCTCAAGGAGATCGGCACCCCCGATCGCATCCCGCACTACATCGAGCGCGCCAAGGACAAGAACGATCCGTTCCGCCTGATGGGCTTCGGTCACCGCGTCTACAAGAACTACGATCCGCGCGCGACGGTCATGCAGTCGACCCTGCGCGAGGTCTTCGACGCGCTCAAGGTCACCGACCCCCTCTTCGAGACCGCGCTGCGCCTCGAGGAACTCGCTCTCAGCGATCCGTACTTCGTCGAGAAGAAGCTGTTCCCCAACGTCGACTTCTATTCAGGCATCATCCTGTCGGCGATCGGCTTCCCGACGACGATGTTCACCGTGCTCTTCGCCCTCGCCCGCACCGTCGGCTGGGTGGCGCAGTGGAACGAGATGATCTCCGATCCAGGCCAGAAGATCGGTCGTCCGCGCCAGCTCTACACCGGGCCGACGCAGCGCGACTACCTGGCGATCGACAAGCGTTGATCCGCAGGCGCTGACCTACCCGTTCCGCGAGCAGTCGCGGTATCCGAAGGAGGCCCTCGCGAAAGCGGGGGCCTTTTTCGTGGGGCCGGCCTTTTTCGTGGGGCCGGCCTTTTTCGTGGGGCCGGCCTTTTTCGTGGGGCCGCCTTTTTTCGTGGGGCCGCCTTTTTCGTGGGGACTGGGCAAGTCGGCGCGAATACGCCACAATCCGGCCGCATCCTGAGGTCACCCTAGGTGTAATAAACGGGGCGCGATAAAATGCTGTTCATTCGAATCTTGGCGATGATCCTGGGCGTTCTCGCCATCGCTGCGGGGCTGCTCTTCGTCGGGCAGGGAACCGGAGTACTGTTGTGGCCGGCCGACAGCTTCATGCTCGCCGATCGCGGCTGGGCCGTGCGCGGGGCAGTGCTGGCCATGGTCGGCGGGATCGTCGTCTGGCTCGCTCGCCGCGGTCGCTGAGGCGAAGCACGGCCGGGTGCGGCGTCAGGCCCCCGGGTCGGCCGGGACTTCGAGGATGAAGCGCGCACCCTGCCCGGCCATGCTCTCCACCGTCAGGTCTCCGCCCATCGCGCGGGCAAGGCTGCGCGAGATGTAGAGGCCTAGGCCCGAGCCACCGTCGCCACTGCGGCCAAGGCGCTCGAATTTCTCGAAGACGCGCGCCTGTTCAGGCTCGCTCAAGCCCGGCCCCTGGTCCGAGACGATCACCCGAGCGCGCTCGCCCGCGGCTTGCAGGTGGATCGCGATGCGCGAATTCTCGGGCGAATAGCGGATCGCGTTGCCGACGAGGTTGAGCAGCACCTGGAGGACGCGCCGGAACTCGGCCAGCGCGGGAAGCGTCTGTTCGAACGGCGGCGGGTCGATGACGATCCCTTTCTCCCGCGCACGCACGCCCAGAATGCCGGCGGCCTGGCGGGCGACTTCGGACAGGTCGATCGGATCGGGCAAAGTGGTGAAGCTGTCGGACTCGACGACCTCGAGGTCCGCCATGTCCTCGAGCAGGCCGAGCAACAGCGTGCCTGCGCTGGCGATCTCGCCCGCATATTCGGCATAGGCGTCGGGCAAAGGTCCTGCGAGACGGGTACGGATGGTCTCGGCATTGGCGATGATGCGCGCGATCGGCTGCTTGAGCACCGGCGCCAGGTCCTGACCGACCAGGCTGCGCCGTGGCGGCCGAATGGCCGGCTCGACGACAGTGGGACCTTGGCCGGCAGGCTGGTCCGACAGCAGCAGCAGTTCGAACCCGGAAGGCTCGAAGCCCGGCGCCATGTGCGGAACGAGGGAGACCCGCCAGGATCGCTGCGATCCCGGCACGATCACGCGGGTCCCGTCGAGCAGGCGCCAGTGCAGGGGCTGCTGGTGAGTGACGTTCTCGGGCGCGAGAAATTCGGTCCAGACCTGGCCGACACCGGCCTCCATCGCCGAGACAAGCTCCGCCAGTTCGGGGGATTCAGAGGTCGCTGCAAGCACGCGCTGGCCGGCATCGAGATAGGCGGACAGTTCGGCGAGATGGCGGTCTGTCGCCGCGCGGCGTTGTTCCGCCAGCGCCCCCTCTTCCTGGAGGACAGGCGACGACTGCCAGGTGCGCACGCGGATCGAGCAACCCTCTCCCTCGGCGCCGGGTTCGACTTCGATCCAGGCGCAGATCGCGTCGCTGCCGTCCTGCGCGTTGATCGAACGGGCGATGCGGAAGCGCGAGTGGCGCGCCTTTCGCACCAGTTCGAGCAGTTCCGGCACCGCGATTGTGCCGGGCAGTTCGCCGCCGCACCGCACCTGCAGCCCGGCCAGTGGCTCGTCCGCGCGCAGCAGCCGGTCGTCGACGTCGCTGGTGGCGAAGGCCAGGACAGTGCCATATTCGAACATCAGGCGGGCTGTCCGGGGTGCAAGGACAGGATCGTCGCCGCCTGCTCCGAACCGATGCGCTCGAAACCTTCGGGAAGCAGCATCTCGGAATGAAGCGCGAGGATCTGCTCCTCCACCAGCCACGGCTCCAGTCCCGCGGCCCGCAGCGCAAGGGCAAGCCGCGCAATCTGGGCTTCGTGGGTCGAGAGCACGACCGCATCGCGGTTCTGCCCCGATCCCTGCGCGATCGCGGTCAGGAACAGCGGGACCCCGGCCCGCGCCAGCACCAGTGCGGTCCACGCGCCGTCGCCCAGACCCGCGACGAGCTTGGCCGCTAGGCCCATGCGGCTAGATGCCTCATCGTAGGAAGCGCGGATTTCGGTCTCGGCGACGGTGGCGCGCGCGGCCAGTTCGGGCTCGGCACCTGCCAGCATGCGCAAGGTATAGAGAGCGACGTTCAGCAACTCGGCCGGCAGTTCGCGCAGCGCCAGCTTCATCTGTCGCTGGGCCTGGCACCAACGTGCCTGGGCTCCTACAAACGCCGCCGCAAGGCCCTGGTCGTTGGGAAGCAAGCCCTGCAACAGGGGCGACATCACCGGATCGAGAGCCAAGCGCGCCTGCATTCGCTCGGTCAGCTGCCATTCCAGGGCGAGGGAATGAAGGTGGGTCAGCAGCGCCGGATTGTCGAGCAGGGCGCGGCCCACCACTTCCACTTCACCGGCCGAATGCACGCGGCGGCTTTCCGTGCCGACAAGCGCGTCAAGCAGCGCGATGGCGAGGTCCGCGAGCATGGCGCGGACCCGGGCGAGAATTTCCTCGCTGAAGACCGACACGTCTCCCGCCGCGACGAGGTGCCGCAGGATCGGCGCGACCGTCCCGGCCACGGCGTCGCCCCGCGCCAAGTCGTCGCGCAATGCGGCTACGACGGTTTCGGTGTCTGCCGGAGGAACGGCCTGGTCGATCATCTAACTCGTCTAACCGTCATCTGGTTAATTCGAGGTTAGCCGTGCCGCCGCGGCGGCAGCAGGAGCGCCGCGGCCACGAGGGCGGCCGAAAGTAGCCGGACGACGAGCAGGATCTGCCCGAAGCCGGACGCCAACGCGAGAACGAGCCCAAGCAATGCGCGGTCCGCCACCCATCCGGCGATGGTGCCGCCGGCGATGCGCGGCAGGAGGACCAGCAGCATCATCAGGATCGCCGGCGTGCACAGCCACGCGATCACCGGCTCGCCGGGGAAACGGGGCATGTCGAGCAGGATCAGGAAGGCGAAAGCGAGGTCGACCAGCCACACCAGCACGTCCGCACGGGGAATGGCGGGAGACGGCTGGCCCAGCGCATGCCGCTCGGCCGCGCGCAGCAGGCGGCTCGATTCGACCAGCAGCCAGGCGATCGCGACGAAAACGAAGCCGCCCCAGACGAGCCCGAACCAGCCCAGCACCGCCGCGATGGCGATTGCCGCAAGCACCGCGGCCGACACCACGTTGCTGGCATTGCCCGCGTGCAACAGCGAGGAACCGAAACTGAGCACTCCGAAGCGCGCCACGGCCCGTCCCGGCGAACTGCAACTTCCCTCGCCGAAGCGCGAGCGCAGCCATTCGTCCTCGAGCGCGTAGGCCTCGGCTTCGCTGCGGATCATCCGCCAGCCCGAACCGCTGCGCGCCGCTGCCGGCACTTCACGCATGGAGATGCCGGTCTGGAGCGCGATCCGCGTGAGCGAGGAGATGACGTCGCAATCGGCGGGCAGTTCGTGAAGCCGTTCCACCATCTGGCCCGGCACCCGCATCAGCCCGGCGCTGGCCCGGTTGATGTCGATTCGCTCGAACCCTGCGGCCAGCGCACCTTCCACCGGCTGTACGAGCACGAGCGGTGCGCGCCCTTCGAACAAGGCGACCGCCTGCGCGGGGTCGGCGAACAGCCCCTCGGAAATCACGATCAACTCGTCACCGGCGGTCACCAGCCCGGCAAGCTGGCCCGGGCCCGTGGCGATGGTGAACTGGAGCCCTGCGGCTTCGGCGTCGTGCTGGAGCGCGATCAGGTCCGGCGAAGTCCCGCGCGCCATGCAGATCACCCGCTGGCAGTCGAGCGCGAGAGCCATTCCGAGCTGGTGCTGGGCGACGCTCGCCCCCGCGACGCGCAGGAACGCGCGCGGAAACGGCTGCCCTGCCCCGGCAGGTTCCGTCATGGCCAGCAATGCTATCCGCAAATTCCAACTCCAGACCCTTTCCTGATGTAGGCAGGTGTCGGGCGGGTGCCAAGCGAAAGCGGGAGATCAGTCTTCGGAAAACTCCGATAGGAAGGCTTTGAGACGCCGCACTGCGGTCGGCTCGCCGGGAGCGGCGTCGAGTGCCTGGTCGGCCATCGACAGCAGTCGCTCCGAATGGAAGCTTGCCGCCAGGCCCTTGAGGCGCATCGCCGCCACCACCCAGTTGCCGTCGCACCGCGCGCGTTCGAGCAAGTCGACCTGCCGTGCGACACTGTCCACGAAGGCCGCGCGCAATTCGGCCATGAGGACGGGATCACCACCGGCGGCGGCGGCGAGAGTAGCTTCGAGGGCGCCTGCTTCATAAGCCATTTCCCCAGGATAGTGGGCAATGCGTTAAGTCGGGGTTTATTGCCCCGCCGCTCGTGGTATTCTGCCTGGATGGTTGGGGAACACAGGATCATCGCATTCGGCGCAGGCAATGGTGAAGGTTCGGGGAGCGACAAGCCCGCCGAGACCGCCATCGATGCGACCTCTCAGGAAAGCTGGGACGACGCATGGGTCGCAGGCGAGGACGATGCCGATTCGGCTCCCCCGCCCGCATCCCGCGACTGGTTGGCGCCGGCGCTGGCCGGCATCGCCGCGGCGGCCTGGACCGCGCTGTTCCTGGCCGCCCGGATTCCGGCCCTTGCCGCCGGCCTGCCGTTCGCCGAAGTTCCCGGCCTCGTCATGCAATGGTGCGTGCCGGTTCTGCTGATCGCGGTCGTCTGGCTGCTCGCCATGCGGCAAAGCGCGCGCGAGGGTCGCCGGTTCGGCCGTATCGCCCGCACCCTCTCGACCGAATCCGCGCTGCTCGAAAAGCGCCTGACCACGGTGAACCGCGAACTCAGCCTCGCGCGCGAATTCGTCGCCTCGCAGTCGCGCGATCTCGAGGCTTTGGGCCGCATCGCCGCCGAGCGCCTGTCCCAGAACGCCGAGCGGCTGCAGGACCTCGTGCGTGAAAATGGCGCACGAGTTGATTCGATCAGCACCGTCAGCAATGCCGCTCTGGAGAACATGGAGAAGCTGCGCGGGCAACTTCCCGTCATCGCCAGCTCCGCCAAGGACGTCACCAACAACATCGCCAATGCCGGGCGCACCGCCCATGCCCAGCTCGAGGACATGGTCGCAGGCTTCAATCGCCTCAACGAGTTCGGCTCGGCCAGCACCCGGCAGGTTGCAATGCTGCGCGACCAGGTGGGCGAGACGCTGGACGGCTTCACCCGGCAGTGCGAACAGCTCGAAGCCGTCGCCTCCGCACGGTTCGCGTCGCTTGCCGAGCGGGGCGAGGATTTCCGCACCCAGCTTGAAAAGCACGAGGTCGACGCCCTCGCCGCTATCCGCAACCGGGCCAAGGCGCTTTCGGAAGAGATCGAGGCGACCCGTCGCCAGCTCGACCAGCACGAGGCCGAGAGCCTGACCTCGTTGCGCGCCCGCCTCGTTGGCCTGCGCGACGAAAGCGACGTCGTCTCGCGCGCCTTGAGGGAGGCCGAGGATCGCGCCGGAGAATCGCTGCGCGCAGGCCTCGCCAACCTGTCGAAAGAACAGTCGGCTGCCAGTGCGACCATCGTCGCCGCCCAGCAGAGCGCGATCGACGCGCTTGCCGGCCGCCTTGCGACCATCGCCTCCGAAACGCGCCAGATCGACGAATCGATCGGCCTGCGCGCCGAGCGCCTGACGATGGAAGCCGAGGAGCGCCAGTCGCGCCAGGTCGAACAGGAACGCCACGCCATCGCCCGCATCGAACACATGCTGGGCGAACTCGACGGCACGATCGCCGAGCGCCTCGAACGCCATCGTATCCAGGCGACCGTGCTGGCCGAACGCGCCGGCGCGGTGACCGAAGAACTGTCGCGGTACGAAAACCGGCTCGCCACCATCGCGCAGGCCACGGGCGATTCGGAAATGCGCCTCGCCGCCAGCCTCGGAGCGCTTACCCAGCGCCTGACCGCCGCGCGCGCCACGTTGGCCGCCACCGACGGCGATGTCGAGAAACTGACGGCCGACAGCGTGCGCCTGCTCGAACTGGTCCAGGCCAGCGCCCGCCAGACGCACGATGTCCTGCCCGAAGCCCTCTCGATTTCCGAGGACCGCCTGGCACGCCTGCACGAAGGCGTGGGCAACCTGCTCGGACAGCTCCGCCAGTCGGCCCAGAACAGCGAAGGCCTGGCCGCCGGAATCGGTGCATCGGGCCGTGATCTCGATGCGCTCATCGCCGGCCTCGCGCAGGCGCAGGCCGCGATCGCCGGGCGCGGCGCGGATCACGCTGCCCTGCTCGCCGATCTCCGCTCGACGGTAGGAGAGATCGACGCCGCCACCCAGCATGCAGCAGACAAGGCTGGAGGCGCCCTGACCGACGCCATTGCCGCGCTCGACAGGAGCATGAAAGAGGCCGTCGTCGCCATTGAGGGCGACAGCGCGGAGCGGATCACCCGCGTCGCCCAGGCCCTGGGTGCCGAGAGCGCCGCCGCCATCGACAAGGCCATGCGCACCAAGGTCGCCGAAATCTCGGGCCAACTCGAACAGGCCGTCGCCCACTCGTCCGGCGTCACCCGCGAGGCGAGCGGACAACTGCGCGACCAGATGACCAAAGTCGAGGAACTGGTCGGCAATCTCGAGAACCGCGTCGCCGAAGCGCGCAGCCGCGCCGAGGAGCAGGTCGACAACGACTTCTCGCGCCGCGCCGCAATCATCACCGAATCACTCAACTCCAACGCGATCGACATCGCCTCGGTGCTCTCCGGCGATATCGCCGATACCGCCTGGGCTGCCTACCTTCGCGGCGACCGCGGCATCTTCACCCGCCGCGCCGTGAGCCTGCTCGAGGCAGGCGAGGTCAAGGCGATCCAGCAGGTCTTCGAGCGCGACGACGCCTTCAGGGCCAACGTCAGCCGCTACATCCACGATTTCGAAGCGATCCTGCGCCAGGTCCTCTCCACCCGCGACGGCAACGCGCTGGGGGTCACGCTGCTGTCGTCCGACATGGGCAAGCTCTACGTCGCGCTGGCCCAGGGGATCGAGCGCCTGCGAAGCTGAGGCCCGCGCGGCAAGTGCTCCGAGACCTGCCGGAGCAGGCTCAGAACGTCGCCGTCACTGCCGTTGAGAAGTACCGGGTGTCGCTGGCCGTTGGCGTGTTCGGCGCCGATTCGAGAAAGCGTGCCTTGGCAAGCCAGACCGCGTCGACTTCCCCGCGCAGCAATCCCGGCATGAGCCAGTAGCGCATGCGGGCTTCGACCTGATGCCCTGCGAAGCTGCCGCTGCGCCCCGTGGCATCGCGCACTCCGGTCGTGGAAAAGGCGTCGGTGCGCTTTGCCAGCCACATGGCACGATAGCCGGCAAAGGCATTGAAGCGCTTGCCGGGCGCGATCTCCACCCGTAGCCCCGGCGTGCTGATGTTGGTTCGGCCGATGGCATTGTAGATGCCGGCCGGTGCAAGGTCTGCCCGGCGCATCCCGAACAAGGTGTCGAACCGGCCGAACGCTTTCCCGCCGCCGTCGCCACTGGCCAGGTCGTACTCCGCGGAGACCCGCAGCCGCGCTGGGCCTGAAAAGCTGTAGCCGGCATCCAAGTGAACGAAGTAGGCCGAGACGTCGAGCTTTGGTGCCGTGGCGGCAAGGCTCGCCCGGATTGCGCCGAACTGGTAGAAACCCTCCGCCTCGAAATCGAACTTACCCGGCTTGGCGTCGCGCATGATCCTGCCGCCGACCGTGTGCAGATCGCGGTTGCGATTGGGGCGGCCGGGGCTGTCGGCTTCCCGCAGGCGGAAATAGCTCAGTTCGACACTCGCGCCGGCGACCGTCCGGGGCCGCGCGACGATGCCCCCCCACAATTGCAGGTCGAAGCTTTCGCGATCGCGCTGCACCCTGTTTTCCCGGACCGATGCCTGGTCGTCCGGGCGGCGAACTTGGGGCAATACGTAGATAAACGTCGCAGTGGTGCCGTCCCGGCCCTTCACGTCGGCCCGAAGCCCGGTGTAGCCATTGGTGGTGTTGCGATAGTCGTCCGCCGCGACGAGGCGCCTCGAACCCAGGTTGAGCATCATCCGCCCGGCCTGCAACTGCAGCGACGTGGCCGTCCCGAGTGCATCGGCGAGATCGAGGCCGACGTAGGCCTGCACCAGTTCGAGCGCGTTGACTTCGTTGGCGCTGACCGCGCTTCCGGTTTTGTCGAGATAGGCTCGGCTGTCGTACATCTCGGCGCCGATGCGCAGACGGGAGCTACGATATTCCGCCAGCACCGTGGTCCGCAAGTCGACTTGTTCGTCGTGGCGGTTGAAGCCCGCGCGTGGCTGCCCGTCGAGCGTTTCGTAACGGGCGCGAACGCTGCCGGAAAGCTTGAAGTCACCGGGATTGCCGATCGCCGATTGCAGCGTCGGGCTGTCCGCCAGCGCGGCCGACGGGAACAGGGCGAAAGCGATGCAGGAAGCAAAAGACGTACGGACCAAAGGCATGAACGGCTCCTTAGACCGGCAAGCGCCGGTAAAGAAGCAACACTTGGGCACCCGCTGCGCCTGACCGGAGGGTTGCGTCGACCCCGGACGGACCGGCGCTAACAGCGAGCATTCCGGTTGCCAAGCGACCTTCGGCGCCGCTGCGCTGCTCGATGCGCGGATGATTGGGAACCGATCGGGTCAGTCCTGCACGAATGTGCAGACGGGGCGCTTATCCATACTGTTTTCCGATGCATATTGCTGCGAATGCGAACAATTCATCGCCGTAAAAAATACCAATGCTCGTTCATTGATTTATTCGCTTTGGGTAACAAAGTTACCCCGAACTTCGTGGACTCTTTGCCAGTGCAGGTTCAATCAGCACTTTGGTCGCAAACGACTCCGTCAACGAGGGTCGATCATTAAATCATGCCCATGACATCATGGCACCTGCGCCGTCCCTCGAAGTCTGCCGATGGCGCTACTTTGGGAGGTTACTGAAATGCAACGCCGACTTCTCTTGGCCGCCTCGGTAATGGGGCTTCTCTTGCCCTCGCCCGTGGTTGCCGGCCCGGCGCCGATGGATGACAACTCCATCCTCGTCGTCTCACCCTCGCTGGAAGCCTGGTCCGAACGGGTCTTCAAGGACCTGAACCGGCAGATCCGGTATCCCTCGAGCCTCGCGGGCATGCCGGTCCACACCGGCATCGTCGCCGTGAAGTTCAACGCCAGCGAGACGGGGTCCCCGGCCGGGATAGAACTGCAAAAATCATCGGGCCATCGCGACCTCGACTACGCCACCATGCGCGCCGTAAAGCGCATTCCAACCCTGCACCCGCTTCCCCGTGGCCTGACCAACGGCCAGAAGTACATCGTGCGCGTGCTCTTCGCGGATTCGATCGAGGACTTGCGCACGCAGACTGCTCAAATGCGTGCGGAAGCCGCACGCAGCAACGCCTGGTTCACCAGGGGAAGCAACATCGCAACGCTGGAGATCGTGCCGCTAGGCGGCTGAGCACGCGGTCCAGATGCGCCACGCTTACGATGGGTCTCCCCGCGGACCGGGAGACCCATCGCAATCACCAGGGTCTCAATATCCCAAGTCCTTGACCGGGGGCTTCCCGAAGAAATTGAGGTCGTCGGTCGTGATCCACTGATTGGCGTAGTTCGCGTAGTAGGCGCCGAACAACACCGCTGCGAGCACCGTCGCCCGCAGCGCGATCAGCTTGGGGCGGAAGTTGACCGGCGCGCTCGTGGCGTGGCCCTTCCCGACCTCGTGGCCCTCCACCTCGTCGGGCGTGCGCAGTCCGAACGGCATGACGAGGAACGCGCTCAGCACCCAGAACAGGGTGTAGATCGCCAGCATCGAGGTCCAGTTCATCGCCACGGCGCGTCAATCCTCCAGCAGCAGTACCGAGACCTGCGGCTTCTTCCCCGACCAGCGCGTCGCGGCGCGGCGGGCGGCAAGGCGCGCAGCCTCGACACGCACGGCCCGGTCGGCCTTCTTGGCGCGCCCCAGCGCGTCGGCGACGTCCTTCTTCGCCTCTGCCACGAAGTCATCGTAGTCCTCGTCCAGCGGCAGGCCCAGCGCCGACACCTCGACATGCCCCTTGCGATCGGCCGCCACCGAGACGACGCCGTTGGATGCGATCCGGCGGCGCATGACCATCGCATCGCCGTCGGCGGGCGCGATGATGTCGCCGTCGAGAAGCAAGCGCCCGGCGCGCACTTCGCCGAACTTGCCGGCATGGTCGGGTGCAAGACGCACGAGGTCGCCGTTCTTCTGGAAGATCGCCTTGGGGATGCCGCAAGCGACACCGAGGCGCGCCTGTTCCTTCATGTGGCGGATTTCGCCGTGCACCGGCATCAGGATCTGAGGACGCAGCCAGCTGTAGAGCGCCTCAAGTTCCGGCCGTCCAGGGTGGCCGGAGACGTGGATCGGGCTCTGGCGGTCGGTGACGACGACGATGCCGGAATCCGCCAGGCGGTTCTGGATGCGGCCGATCTGGATTTCGTTGCCGGGAATCTGGCGGCTGGAGAACAGCACGACGTCGCCGCGCTCCAGCTTGATCGGGTGATTGCCATCGGCGATGCGGGCCAGCGCGGCGCGCGGCTCGCCCTGCCCGCCGGTGGCGACGATCAGCACTTCGTCGCGCGGCAGGTCCATCGCCGTGTCGACGTCGATCATCTCGGGCAGGTCCTTGAGATATCCGCACGACTTGCCCACCGCGATGATCCGGTCGAGCGATCGGCCGGCGACGCAGAGCTGCCGCCCGGTCTTCTTCGCGACATCGCCCAGCGTCTGCAGGCGCGCGACGTTGGACGCGAAGGTCGTCACCACCACGCGGCGGCCCTTGTGCCGCTTCACTTCGGCCATCAGCCCGCGGTAGACCTCGCCTTCCGAGCCCGAGGCCTCGGGATTGAAGACGTTGGTGGAATCGCAGACCAGTGCCAGCACGCCCTCGTCGCCGATGGCGGTAAGTTCGGCCTGGGTCGCCGGAGTGCCCACTTGCGGCTCGTCGTCGAGCTTCCAGTCGCCAGTGTGGAAGATCCGGCCATAGGGCGTCTCGATGACCAGCGCGTTGCCCTCGGCGATCGAATGCGCGAGCGGTACGTAGCGGATGCCGAAGGGGCCGATGTCGAAATTCTCGAGGTCGTCGACGACGTTCAACTCGACGTCGTCGAGAATACCCGCTTCTTCCAGCTTGGCCGCGACTAGCTTGGCGGTGAACGGCGTCGCATAGAGCGGCACGCCCAGTTCCTGCGCGAAGTACGGGACTGCGCCGATATGGTCCTCGTGCGCGTGGGTCAGGACGATGCCGAGGAGGTTTTCCTTCTCGTTCTCGATGAATTCGAGGTCGGCGAAGACGAGATCGACGCCGGGGTATTCATTGCCCGAGAAGGTCATGCCGAGATCGACCATGAGCCACTTGCCCTGGCAGCCGTAGAGATTGACGTTCATGCCGATCTCGCCCGAGCCGCCGAGCGCACAGAACAGCAGTTCTTTACCTGGAATCACTTAGATGCGGCCCTTTGCGCAAGAATGGCGAGGCCGTCGATCGTGAGATCCGCGTCGACGGCGTCGAAGATGTTGGTTGCTTCGTGGAACAGGACGGCAAGACCGCCGGTGGCGATGACTTTTGCCGGGCGGCCGATCTCCGCGCGGATGCGGGCGATCAGACCCTCCATCATCGCCACGTAGCCCCAGAACACGCCGATCAGCATCTGGTCCTCGGTGTTGCGGCCGACGACGCTGTCCGTCTTGGGCACCTCGATCGCGATGCGCGGGAGCTTGGCGGTATTGCCGACCAGCGCGTCGAGCGAGAGGTTGATGCCGGGCGCGATGATGCCGCCCTTGTAGGCGCCGTTGAAGTCGATGACGTCGAAAGTCGTGGCAGTGCCGAAGTCGACGACGATGAGGTCGCCCGGGTGCTTGGCATGCGCGGCGATGGCGTTGACAGCGCGGTCGGCGCCCAGCGAACGGGGCTCGTCGACGTCGATGTCGATGCCGTAGCTCGCATCGCCGATGCCTGCGATCAGCGGCTCGACGTCGAAGTAGTGGCGCGCGAGGATTTCGAGGTTGTGCAACGCGCGTGGCACGACCGTCGAGATGATGATCCGGTCGATCGCCTTTGCCTCGACCCCGCGAATGGCGAGCAGCTGCATCAGCCAGACCGCATATTCGTCGCCCGTGCGGCGTGGATCGGTGGCAATGCGCCAGCGCCCCTTGATGACGCGGCCGTCCAGGAGCGCGAAGACGACATTGGTGTTGCCGGCGTCGATGGCGAGCAGCATGGGCTTTCTGGTTCCTCGATACTCAGGTCTGGGCGAGCAGGACATCGCCGGCATGGATCGTGCGAATGGCCCCGTCGGCCAGAGCGAGACGGAGGTTTCCGTCCTCCCCCAGCCCGGCGAAAGTGCCTTCCACGGGCTCTTCTCCGGGCGGAAGCACCCTGAGGGCCGTTCCTTGCGGATGCGCGGCACTCTGCCAGCGACGCAGCAGCGGGGCAAGGCCGACAGAGCGCCAACGATGCAGTTCGAGATCGAAAGCTGTGGCCAGCGCCCCGGCGAAGTGGTCACGACTCGGCGCGGGGCCGAAATCCGCGAGCGCCGCGGCCTTGCGGTCGGGCAGCGACGGCGCCTGCGCGAGATTGACCCCAATGCCGACCACGACCACGCCGGTCTTCATTTCCAGCAGGATGCCGGCGATCTTGCAGCCATCAAGCAGGAGGTCGTTCGGCCACTTGAGCAGGAGGTCCCGTCTCTGCGGCACGAATGGGGCCAGCGCCTCGTGCACCGCAAGGCCGGTCAAAAGAGCGAGGCTGGCGGGGGAGGGATCGCCGGGCGCCACGCGCACCACGGTCGATCCCATGAAGTTGCCGAGGCCATCGTTCCAAACGCGCCCGAGGCGGCCCCGGCCGGCGGTCTGGCGGTCGGCGACCAGCCAGTCGCCTTCGGGCACGTACTCCCCGGCTCCGATGCGGGCACCAAGGTCCGCGTTGGTGGAGCCGGTTTCCGGTACGGTATGGATCAAGACGCGAAGAACAGCGCCGTCGCCGCCGTGCCGGCCAGTCCACCCAGCCACTTGGTCAGCAGGTAGCCGAGCGGCGAGATGAACAGGCAGGAAACGAACAGGATCGCCTTGTGCCACACGTCGCTTTCACCCTTCACCGCGTCGGCCGGTTCGTCGAAGTACATGACCTTGACGACCTTGAGGTAGTAGAAGGCGCCGATCACCGAAGCCGCGAAGCCGATGGCCGCCAGAGGCATGAGGTTCGCGTCGACGGCAGCCTGGAAGACCAGGAACTTGCCCCAGAAGCCGAACAGCGGCGGAATGCCGGCGAGGCTGAACATGATGATCGCCAAGCCCAGCGCCAGAGCCGGGCGCGTGCGCGACAGGCCGGCGAGGCTGGCGATGTCTTCCACCGCGTTGCCGTCCTCGTCCTTGAGCATCAGGATGGCGACGAAACCACCCAGCGTCATGGCCACGTAGATCGTCAGGTAGAACAGCATCGCGGCGGCGCCCTGCGGGGTCGCTGCAGCGAGGCCGACCAGCATGAAGCCAACGTTGTTGATCGACGAATAGGCCATCAGGCGCTTGATGTTCTTCTGGCCGATGGCGCCCAGGGCACCCACCACGATCGAGGCTAGCGCCACGAAGACGATGATCTGCTGCCAGGCTGCCGCCTGCCCGCCGAAAGCGTCGAGCATGACGCGCATGGTCAGGCCCAATGCGGCGACCTTGGGCGCGGTCGCGAAGAACGTCGTCACCGGAGTCGGCGCGCCCTCGTAGACGTCGGGCGTCCACATGTGGAACGGCACTGCGCTGATCTTGAACGCAAGGCCGGCGAGCATGAAGACGATGCCGAACAGCGCGCCGTGGCCAAGGCCACCCGAAAGCGCGGCGTTGATGCCGTCGAACGAGGTGGTGCCGGTGAAGCCATACGTCAGGCTCATGCCGAACAGCAGGATGCCCGAGGCCAGCGCGCCCAGCACGAAGTACTTGAGCCCCGCTTCGGCCGAACGCCCGTCGGTGCGCAGGAACGCAGCAAGCACATAGGCGGCGAGCGAGTTCATCTCGAGGCCGATGTAGAGCGTCAGCAAGTCACCGGCGGAGACCATGATGCCCATGCCAAGCGCAGCGAACACCACGAGCACGGGATACTCGGCGCGCATGGCGCCGAGCCGTTCGAAGAAGGCCGGCGCGATCACGAGCGAGGCGGCGGCCGAAAGGTAGATGAGGATCTTGGCGTAGCTGGCGAAAGCGTCGGCGCGATACTGCCCGAAGAAGGCCGAAGTATCCGGACCCATCGCCCCGCCGCAAAGGGCGGGCGCAACCAGCGCCATGGCCGCGACGAGCGCCGCGACGGCGAGAATCGAGATCAGGCGGCTGGCTTTATCACCGCCCCAGGCGGAGATCAGAAGCAGGACGAGGCCCGCGATGCTCAGCGTTTCTTCCGGCGCGATCAGGCGCAGGGAGTGCGACCAGTCCATCAGTGTGACCCCTCGTGCGCAGCGGCTTGTTCGTGCGCAGGCTTAGCTTTTCCGATTGTCGGCGTGCTGTCCCCGGCCGGCTTCGCACGAGCGAGGCGGGCATCGAGCGCGGCGATGTCGGCGCGCATCGGAGCGATGAAGCTCTCGGGATAGACACCCATCCACAGGACCGCGAGGCCGAGCGGAACCACCATCAGCAGTTCACGCAGGTCCAGGTCCGGCATGGCGGCGGCATCGGCGTTCTTCTGGTCCCCGAAGGCGACCCGGCGATAGAGATAGAGCATGTAGGCGGCGCCCAGGATGATGCCGGTGGTGCAGATCAGCGCCGCCCACGTGGATGCCTGGTAGATGCCGCCGAGGCTCAGGAATTCGCCGACGAACCCGCTGGTGCCCGGCAGACCGATGGACGCCATCGTGAACAGCAGGAAGAACAGCGCGTAACGCGGCATGTTGATGGCAAGACCGCCGTAGCGGGTGATCTCGCGGGTGTGGAGGCGATCGTAGATGACGCCGACGCACAGGAACAAGGCACCCGAAACGAGACCATGGCTGAGCATGACCAGCATCGAGCCTTCGAGGCCCTGCACGTTGAAGGCGAACAGGCCGATCGTCACGATCGCCATGTGCGCGACCGAGGAATAGGCGATCAGCTTCTTCATGTCGCTCTGCACCAGCGCGATCAGCGAGGTGATGACGACGGCGGCCATCGACAGGCCCCACACAAGCGGCGCGAAATAAGCGGAGGCTTCGGGGAACATCGGCAGCGAGAAGCGGATGAAGCCGTAGCCGCCCATCTTCAGCAGCACGCCGGCCAGGATGACCGAGCCTGCAGTCGGCGCCTGGACGTGGGCGGCGGGAAGCCAGGTGTGGACCGGCCACATCGGCATCTTCACCGCGAAGCTGGCGAAGAACGCGAGCCACAGCCAGGTCTGGACCTTGGGATCGAAGTCGTAGGCCATCAGCGTGGGAACGTCGGTGGTGCCGGCGGTGTGGACCATCCACAGCATCGCCACCAGCATCAGCACCGACCCGAGCAGCGTGTAGAGGAAGAACTTGTAGCTGGCGTAGATGCGATCCGCCCCGCCCCAGATGCCGATGATGAGATACATCGGGATCAGGCCGGCCTCGAAGAACATGTAGAACAGGTAGATATCCTGAGCCGCGAAGACGCCGATCATCAGCGTCTCGACCAGCAGGAACGCGGCCATGTATTCGCCGACGCGCTTCTCGATCGAGTTCCAGCTCGCGCCGATGCAGATCGGCATGAGGAAGACCGAGAGCATGATCAGCAACAGCGCGATGCCGTCGATGCCAAGGGCCCAGGAGAACCCCGAGAAGATCTCGAGGCGTTCGGTGAACTGCCACTGGGCACCACCGATGTCGAAGTTGAGCCAGAGGACGACGCCGAGGGCGAAGTCCACCAGCGTGGCGACCAGCGCAAGGCTGCGCGCCGCTTTCGCTTCCAGGAAGAGGCAGGCCAGCGCTGCAAGCAGCGGTACGGCCAGCATCAGGCTGAGGATCGGAAAACCACTCATCATCTTATCCCGCGATCACCCAGCTGATGGCGCCAACGAGGCCCAGCAGCATGACAAGAGCGTAGCTGTACAGATAGCCCGACTGGACCTTCTGCGCGTAAGTCGAACCCCGGGCGACGACCCAGGCGGCGCCGTCAGGACCGAAGCGGTCGATGACGCCGATGTCGAGCACCTTCCAGAACACCTTGCCGAGCCAGAACGCGGGCTTGACGAAGATGATGTCGTACAGCTCGTCGAACATCCACTTGCGATAGACGAAGCGGTAGACCGGGCCGAGCTGCTCGGTGACTGCCTTGGGGAAGTCGAGGTTGCGGATGTAACCGTACCAGGCGGTCAGGAAGCCGATGGCCATGACCGTGAACGGCGCCCACTTCACCCAGACCGGGACGCCGTGCATGGAATGGATCAGGTGCTCGGGGAAGACCAGCGAGCCCTTCCAGAAGGCACCCTCGCCGTCCGACACGAAAGAGTGCTCGAACACGAATCCGGCGAAGACGGCGCCCAGCGACAGGATCAGCAGCGGCAGCAGCATCACCAGCGGGCTCTCGTGTGGGTGATAGCCACCCGTGCCATCGCCATGGTCGGCATAGTCCGGCCCGCGCGAACCGAGATCCGGTGCGGCGTGGGCATGGTGGTCGTGCGCATGATCGTCGTGCGCGTGATCGTCGTGCGCATGTGCGTCATGAGCATGGTCGTCGTGACCGTGATCGTGCGCGTCATGGATGGCGTGCTGAATGTGCTCCGACTGGTTCCAACGCGCCTTGCCGAAGAAGGTCAGGAACACCAGACGCCACGAGTAGAAGCTGGTCATCAGCGCAGCGAAGATGCCCATCCAGAAGGCGAATGTGCCGACCGAAGCGCCCGAGGCAAAGGCCGCCTCGAGGATCGCATCCTTCGAGTGGAATCCTGCGAAGCCCGCGACACCCGCGATACCGACGCCGGTGATCGCCAGCGTTCCCGCCGTCATCGTCCAGAAGGTGATCGGGATCTTCTTACGCAGCGCGCCATAGAAGCGCATATCCTGCTCGTGGTGCATCGCATGGATGACCGAGCCGGCACCCAGGAACAGCAGCGCCTTGAAGAAGGCGTGGGTGAACAGGTGGAACATCGCCGCGCCGTAGGCTCCCGAGCCGGCGGCGAAGAACATGTAGCCCAGCTGCGAACAGGTCGAATAGGCGATGACGCGCTTGATGTCCCACTGCGTGCAGCCGACGGTGGCAGCGAAGAAGCAGGTGGCGGCGCCGACGAACGTGATGACGTGCATCGCGGTCTCGCTCTGCTCGAACATCGGCGAGAGGCGGCAGACCATGAAGACGCCGGCGGTGACCATGGTCGCCGCGTGGATCAGCGCCGACACCGGGGTCGGGCCTTCCATCGCGTCGGGAAGCCAGGTGTGGAGACCCAGCTGCGCGGACTTGCCCATGGCGCCGACGAACAGCAGCAGGCAGATCACCGTCATCGTGTCAAAACGATGGCCGAGGAAGCCGATCGTCGAGCCCGCCATCGAGGGAGCCGCGTCGAGGATCGCCGGGATCGAGACGGTGCCGAAGACCAGGTACGTCGCGAAGATGCCGAGCATGAAGCCGAGGTCGCCGACGCGATTTACCACGAAGGCCTTGATCGCGGCAGCGCCGGCCGAAGGCTTGCGGAACCAGAAGCCGATCAGGAGGTACGACGCCAGGCCGACGCCTTCCCAACCGAAGAACATCTGCACCAGGTTGTCCGCCGTCACCAGCATGAGCATGGCGAACGTGAACAGCGAGAGGTACGCGAAGAAGCGCGGCTGATCCGGCTCCTCGCTCATGTAACCCCACGAATAGAGGTGCACGAGCGCGGAGACCGAGGTTATGACCACCAGCATGACGGCGGTGAGCGCATCGACCCGCAGTGCCCAGTCGAAGGTCATCGAACCCGACGACACCCACTTGAGGACGGGGACGACGTGCGCCTCGGCGTTACCGCCCAGGAAGCCGATGAAGATCGGCCAGGAAAGCGCGCAGGCTATGAACAGCGCGCCGGTGGTGAGCACCTTGGGCAGTACGAAGCCGAGCGACTTGTTGGCGAACCCGGCAAGGATTGACGCCAGAAGCGGGAGAAAGACGATGAAGAGGATAGACAAGGCCTTATCCCTTCATCCGGTTGACGTCGTCGACGGCGATGGTGCCGCGGCCACGGAAGTAGATCACGAGGATAGCGAGCCCCACTGCGGCCTCGCCGGCGGCGACCGTCAGCACGAACATGGCGAATATCTGGCCAGTGAGGTCGTGCAGGAAGGCGCTGAACGCGACGAGATTGATGTTCACCGCAAGCAGGATCAGTTCGATCGACATCAGGATGACGATGACGTTCTTGCGGTTGATGAAGATGCCGAGGACACCGAGCACGAAGAGGATCGAGCTTACCACGACATAGTGTTCGATGCCGATCACAGCTGAACCCCCTTGCCGACTTCCGGCTTGACGTTGAAGGTTGCCTCTTCCGGACGACGCATGTTCTGCTTGCGGATATTCTGGCCGCGGGTGCCGCCACGCTGCCGGTGCGTCAGGACGATCGCGCCGATCATGGCGACGAGCAGGACGATGCCGGCGGATTCGAAAAGGAACAGGTAGCGGCTGTAGAGCAGTCCGCCGATCGCCTCGATGTTCGAAGCGCCAGCAGGCGTCGCGGCGGTGCCGTCGGGCGTGCCCAGCGCGAGCGAACCGGCGCGGTAGGCGCCGATGCCCAGCACCATCTCGGCGAGCAGCACGATCGCGACCAGGGCCCCGAACGGGAAGTAGCGCACGAAGCCCGCCCGCAGTTCGGCGAAGTCGATGTCGAGCATCATGACGACGAACAGGAACAGCACCGCGACCGCGCCGACGTAGACGATGACGAGGAGCATCGCGATGAACTCGGCGCCCACCAGGATCATCAGGCCGGCGGCGTTGAAGAACGCCAGGATCAACCAGAGAACCGAATGCACCGGATTGCGCGACAGAATGGTGATCGCGCCCGAAGCGACGGTCATCACCGCGAAGAGGTAGAAGGCGATTACGTGTATCATGGGTGCCCGTTTCCTTGCGCGTGCCGGTTAACGGTACGGCGCATCGGCTTCAAGGTTCGCGGCGATGGCCCGCTCCCACTTGTCCCCGTTCGCCAGCAGCTTGGCCTTGTCGTAGAGCAGTTCCTCGCGCGTTTCGGTCGCGTACTCGAAGTTCGGGCCCTCGACGACTGCGTCCACCGGGCAGGCTTCCTGGCAGAAACCGCAGTAGATGCACTTCGTCATGTCGATGTCGTAGCGCGTGGTGCGGCGCGAACCGTCGGCCCGGGGAGCCGCTTCGATGGTGATCGCCTGCGCCGGGCAGATCGCCTCGCACAGCTTGCAGGCGATGCAGCGCTCCTCGCCGTTGGGATAACGGCGCAGGGCGTGCTCGCCGCGGAAGCGGGGCGAAAGCGGGTTCTTCTCGAACGGGTAGTTGATCGTCGCCTTGGGACTGAAGAAGTACTTCAGGGTCAGCCAATGCGCCTTCACGAACTCCCAGAGCGTGAAGCTCTTGATGAGATATGCGACGGTCATGCGAAGTGTCCGATAGCCATGAGGTAGCCGCTGACGATCACGACGAAAGCGAGCGATACGGGCAGGAAGACCTTCCAGCCCAGGCGCATCAGCTGGTCGTAGCGGTAACGGGGAACCGTCGCCTTCACCCAGCTGAATACGAAGAAGAAGAACAGGATCTTGAGCAGGAACCAGACGAAGCCCGGCACGATGTAGAGGAACGGGATGTCGAGCGGCGGCAGCCAGCCACCCCAGAACAGGGTCGCGTTGAGCGCGCACATCAGCAGCACGTTGGCGTACTCGCCGAGCCAGTAGGCGGCGAATGCCATCGACGAATATTCGGTCTGGTAACCGGCGACCAGTTCGCTTTCCGCTTCGGTCAGGTCGAACGGCGCGCGCTGGGTTTCGGCGAGGCTCGAGATCAGGAACATAACCCACATCGGGAACAGCAGCGGGTTCGCGACGAAGCCGTTGATGATACCGAGGACATGGCCCTTCTGCGCCAGCACGATGCCGTTCATGTTGAACGTGCCGGCCCACAGCACGACGCAGATCAGGATGAAGCCGATCGAGACTTCATAGGAGATCATCTGCGCCGAGGCGCGCATCGCCGAGAAGAACGGGTACTTCGAGTTCGAGGCCCACCCCGCCATGATCGTGCCGTAGACGCCCAGCGAGCTGATCGCGAGGACATAGAGCAGTCCGACGTTGATGTTGGCCAGCATGCCGTTCGAATTGAACGGGATCACCGCCCAGGCCATCAGCGCCAGGGTGAAGGTCAGGACCGGCGCGATCAGGAAGAGGCCCTTGTTCGCAGCGGAGGGGACGATCGTTTCCTGGAGGAACACCTTGAGGCCGTCCGCGAAGGACTGCAGCACACCGAACGGGCCCACCACGTTGGGACCACGGCGCAACGCCATGGCGGCCCAGATCTTGCGGTCGCCGTAGATGATCATCGCAACGCTGAGCATCAGCGGCAACGCGATCAGCAGGATACCGCAGATCGTCGAGACGAACCACGCCCACTCGTACGTCATCCCGAGGGACTGGAAGAACGCAGTCATTCCGCCGCCTCCGCGAATTCCTCGCCGTGCAGCAGTTCAGCCGAACAGCGCTGCATCGTCGCGCTGGCGCGCGCGATGGGGTTGGTCATGTAGAAGTCCTTGATCGGATAGGCGATCGCGCCCGAAGCCGAACCGCCACCAGAGGCAAGGGCCGTGCCGTAATCGGCCAGCCCTTCCTGCCCGAGAGCGGGAACGGAGGCGACCATCGCGGCGCGCAACTCGTCGAAGCTGTCGAAGCCGACCGCAACGCCGAAGGCATCGGCCAGCGCGCGCAGGATCGTCCAGTCCTCACGCGCGTCGCCGGGCGCGAAGACGGCCTTGTCGGCGAACTGCACGCGGCCTTCGGTGTTGACGTAAGTGCCCGCCTTCTCGGTATAAGCCGAGGCGGGCAGCACGACGTCGGCAGCGTGGGCCGCCTTGTCGCCGTGATGGCCAATGTAGACGATCATAGAGCCAGCGAACTTGGCGTAGTCCACCTCATCGGCGCCGAGCGAAATCAGCACCTTGGGCTTGGCGGCCGCCAGGTCGGCGATTCCGCCCTTTTGCGCGTAGCCAAGCATCAGGCCGCCCATGCGCGCAGCCGCCATGTGCAGGACGTTGAAACCGTTCCAGGCCGATCCGTCCTCGAGCGTGCGCACGAGGTTGAACTGGCCGGCAAGCGCGAGACCTGCTTCCAGACCCCCACGGCCGAGAGCCGCACCGCCCAGGATCACCGCCGGCCGCTTGGCGCCCGAGAGCGCGTCGGCGACGTGGCCCGGCAGGTTGCCCAGCAGCGACAGGTCCTCGCCGAGGAATTCGCCGCCGAACGTGGTTTCCCACTCGGGACCGACCAGGAAAACCTTGGCACCGCGCTTGACCGCCTTGCGCAGACGCACGTTGACGGAAGGCGCTTCCCAACGAACCATCGAGCCGACGATCAGGATCGCGTCCGCCGTCTCGATGCCCGAGAACGTGGTGTTGAAGTTCACGGCCGACAGGCTGGACGTATCGTAGTCCATGCCGGTCTGGCGACCCTCGAGGAGGGTAGAACCCAGCGCGCCGACGAGCGCCTTGGCGGCGAACATGGTCTCGCAATCGACCAGGTCGCCGGCGACGGCGGCGATCGACGCGCCGGGGTTCAGCGTGGCAATCGCGGCGAAAGCCTCGTTCCAGGTGGCAGCGACGAGCTTGCCGTCACGGCGCAGGTACGGCTTGTCGAGACGGCGCTTGGTCAGGCCGTCGACCTGGTAACGCGCCTTGTCGCTGATCCATTCCTCGTTGACGTCGTCGTTGTTGCGCGGCAGCGCGCGCAGCACTTCGCGGCCCCGGCTGTCGATGCGGATGTTGGCGCCAGTGGCGTCCGAGACGTCGATGCCGAGCGTCTTCTTCAGCTCCCAAGGACGCGCTTCGAACGCATAAGGGCGGCTCGTAAGCGCACCGACCGGGCACAAGTCGATCACGTTGGCGCTCATCTCGTGGTGAGCGGCCTTCTCCAGATAAGTCGTGATCTGCATGGATTCGCCGCGATAGAGCGCGCCGATCTCGTCCACGCCGGCGACTTCTTCCGAGAAGCGCACGCAGCGGGTGCAGTGGATGCAGCGCGTCATCGTGGTCTTGATGAGCGGACCCATGTACTTCTCGGTCACCGCGCGCTTGTGCTCGTGATAGCGCGAGCCGCCGCGGCCATAGGCCACCGACTGGTCCTGCAGATCGCACTCGCCGCCCTGGTCGCAGATCGGGCAGTCGAGCGGGTGGTTGATGAGGAGGAACTCCATCACCCCTTCCCGCGCCTTCTTGACCATTTCGGAATCCGTGCGGATTTCCTGGCCTTCGGTGGCAGGCAGCGCGCAGCTTGCCTGCGGCTTGGGCGGTCCGGGCTTCACTTCGACCAAGCACATGCGGCAGTTGCCAGCGATGCTCAGGCGCTCGTGATAGCAGAAGCGGGGGATTTCCTTGCCGGCAAGCTCGGCCGCCTGCAGCACGGTCGCGCCTGCAGGGACCTCGATCTCGATGCCGTCTACTTTGACTTTTGGCATTATTCGGCAGCCTCTTGCAGCGAGCCAGAGCGTGCTTCGATGCGGCGCTCGATCTCGGGGCGGAAGTGCTTGATGAGGCCCTGGATCGGCCAAGCGGCGGCATCGCCCAGGGCGCAGATGGTGTGGCCTTCGACCTGCTTGGTCACCTGCTGGAGCATGTCGATCTCGTCGACGTGCGCGTCGCCGGTGCGCAGGCGCTCCATCACGCGCCACATCCAGCCGGTGCCTTCGCGGCACGGCGTGCATTGGCCGCAGCTCTCGTGCTTGTAGAAGTACGAGATGCGGCTGATGGCGCGCACGATGTCGGTGGACTTGTCCATGACGATGACGGCGGCGGTGCCGAGACCAGAGCCGACCGCCTTGAGGCCGTCGAAGTCCATCGGCGCGTCCCAGATGTCGGCCGAGGGCACCAGCGGCACCGACGAGCCGCCGGGGATCACCGCCAGCAGGTTGTCGCGACCGCCGCGAATGCCGCCGCAATGCCGCTCGATCAGTTCGCTGAACGGGATCGACATCTCTTCCTCGACCACGCAGGGACGGTTCACGTGCCCGCTGATCTGGAACAGCTTGGTGCCCTTGTTGTTCTCGCGCCCGAAGGAGGAGAACCACGATGCGCCGCGCCGCAGGATAGTAGGAGCGACCGCGATCGATTCCACGTTGTTCACGGTCGTCGGGCAGCCGTAGAGGCCCGCGCCGGCCGGGAATGGCGGCTTGAGGCGGGGCTGGCCCTTCTTGCCTTCGAGGCTCTCGATCATCGCGGTCTCTTCGCCGCAGATGTAGGCGCCCGCGCCGCGATGGACGAAGACGTCGAAGTCGTAGCCCGAACCGCAGGCGTTCTTGCCCAGCAGGCCCGCCGCGTAAGCCTCGTCACGCGCCGCGAACAGGGTCTCGGCCTCGCGGATGTATTCGCCGCGAATGTAGATGTAGGCCGCGCGCGCACCCATTGCGAAGCCCGCGACCAGCGCGCCTTCGAGCAGGAGGTGCGGATCGTGGCGGATGATCTCGCGATCCTTGCACGAACCGGGCTCGGACTCGTCGGCGTTGATGACGAGGAAGCTGGGCTTGGGGTTGCCGTTCTGGTCGAGCGGCGCCTGCTTGGGCATGAACGACCACTTCATGCCGGTGGGGAAGCCCGCACCGCCGCGACCGCGCAGGCCAGAAGCCTTCATCTCGTCGATGATGGCGGCCGATCCGCGCTCGATCAGCGCCTTGGTGTTGTCCCAGGCGCCGCGCGCCTGCGCTTCCTTCAGGTTCCACGGCTGGAAGCCATAGACGTTGGTGAAGATGCGATCCTTATCAGCGAGAGCCATTACCACTCACTCCGATAGTCATGGTTGGCGGTCATCATCGCCGCGAGGTTGGTCGGTTCGCCCACCGGCTCGACGGTGTGGCGCGCCGGGTCCTGGGTTCCCGCCTTGGGGCTTTCGCCGCGGGCGAGCGCGTCGAGCACGGCGTCCATGCGCTCGGGCGTCAGATCCTCGAAGTTATCGTCGTTGATCTGGACCATCGGGGCCGAGGCGCAGTTGCCCATGCACTCGACCTCGGTGAACGACCAGAGGCCGTCTGCCGTGGTGTGGCCCTTTTTCATGCCGCGCTTCTTGCACGTCTCGATGATGTCGTCGGACCCGCGCAGCATGCACGGCGTGGTGCCGCAGACCTGGACGTGAAAGCGGCCGATCGGCGCGATGTTGTACATCGTGTAGAACGAGGCGACCTCGACCACGCGGATGATCGGCATGTCGAGCTGGGCTGCGACAAACTCCATCACCGGGATCGGCAGCCAGCCTTGGGTGTTCTCCTCCGCGCCGACCTGGCGCTGGGCAAGGTCGAGAAACGGCATCACCGCCGAGCGCTGACGCCCTTCGGGATAGCGCGCGAGGATGTCCTTCGCCTTGGCGAGGTTGGCTTCAGTCCAGGCGAAATTGCCCCAACGGGCCCGCAATTCGGGCGTATCGGGTTCGATATAGCGGTCAGCCATGCTTACCTCTGCGCTTCAGCCACTTGTCCTGGCCGAAAAAGAAAATTTCGAATCCGCCAACGGCGGTCGCGAGCATCGCGATCATCGGGGAGGGAGCGATCCCCAGCCACAGCACGGCAAAATAGAGCCCGATCAGGAACAGCCCGGTGAGGCTCGCCCATATGCGGATCATGTCGACAGTGTTGAACTTGGTCATCGGCCCCACTCCCACGCTTACCGGATGAATTCGACCCGAGAGCACAGATCGCCCTCGAAACTGTAGACGGCGATCACGTCGAACGGCTCGACCAGTTCCGAACCGTCGCTCGCGGGGCCCCGCGTCACATGCTCGCGCATCAGGACGTAAGTGCCGATCTGCTGAGCCTCGACGATCTCCGCATGGTTCTGCGGCCAGCGCACGAAAGCTGCGGCCAGACCCGAACGCGTGCCCTCCTTGCCTTCGCGCACCACGGCGCCGCGATAGTTCGCCTCGCTCGCCTCGTCGGTCATGTACGAGACGTAAGTGTCGACGTCCTGCGCGTTGTAGGCGGCGATCATGGCCTTGGCGGTGTCGAGGTTGCTCAACGGTCGCACTCCCCGAAGACGATATCCATGGCCCCCAGGATCGCGGTCGCGTCGGGCAGCATGTGGCCCTTGGACATGAAGTCCATGGCCTGCAGATGGCTGAACGCGGTTGGCCGGATCTTGCAGCGGTACGGCTTGTTCGTGCCGTCCGAGACGAGATAGACGCCGAATTCGCCCTTGGGGCTTTCGGTGGCGACGTAGACCTCGCCGGCCGGGACGTGGAAGCCCTCGGTGTAGAGCTTGAAGTGATGGATCAGCGATTCCATCGACGACTTCATTTCGGCGCGCTTGGGCGGCGAAACCTTGCGGTCGGTCGAGGCCACCGGGCCTTCCGGCATCTCGCGAAGACACTGCTTCATGATCCTGACCGACTGCTTCACTTCCTCGGCGCGGACCATGAAGCGGTCATAGCAGTCCGAGGCGGTGCCGACGGGGATCTCGAAGTCCATGCGGTCGTAGACGTCGTAGGGCTGGCTCTTGCGGATGTCCCAGGGGATGCCTGCGGCGCGGATCATCGGGCCAGAGAAGCCCCACGCCAGCGCGTCTTCCTTGGAGACGATGGCGATGTCGACGTTCCGCTGCTTGAAGATGCGGTTGTCGATCACCAGGCTGAGCGCGTCGTTGAACAGGCGCGGCACGCGCGTGTCGAGCCAGTCGGCGATGTCGGTCAGCAGCTTGAGCGGCACGTCCTGATGGACGCCGCCGGGGCGGAACCAGGCCGAGTGCATGCGCGCGCCGGACGCACGCTCGAAGAAGTTGAGGCAGTCCTCGCGCAGTTCGAACAGCCACAGGTTCGGCGTCATCGCACCGATGTCCATGATGTGCGAACCCATGTTCATCATGTGGTTGCAGATGCGGGTCAGCTCGGCGAACAGCACGCGCAGGTACTGGCCGCGCAGCGGCACTTCCAGGTTGAGCAGCTTCTCGATCGCCAGGACGTAGGAATGCTCCATGCCCAGCGGCGAGCAGTAGTCCAGGCGGTCGAAGTACGGCAGCGCCTGGAGGTACGTCTTGTGTTCGATCAGCTTCTCGGTGCCGCGATGGAGCAGGCCGACGTGCGGATCGATCCGCTCGATGATCTCGCCGTCCAGCTCCATGACCATGCGCAGCACGCCATGCGCGGCCGGGTGCTGGGGACCGAAGTTGATCGTGTAGTTGGTGATGACCTCGTCGCCGGTGGTGGGCGACGTCTCAAGCTGCATGCTCACTTGGCGTCTCCCTTCTCGGACTTCTCGGCGGCCTTGTCGTTCGCCTTGTCACCGGCGCCCGTGTCGGCCTTGGTCTCGGTGACCTTCGGCGTCGCGACCGGCGGCGGGGCAGCGGCTGCCGCCGCCTTCTCGTCACCCGGAAGAACGTATTCGGCGCCTTCCCAGGGGCTCATGAAGTCGAAGCTGCGCAAGTCCTGCGCCAGCTTGACCGGTTCGTAGACGACGCGCTTGTCCTCCTCGGAATAGCGCAGCTCGACATAACCGGTGAGCGGGAAGTCCTTGCGGAACGGGTGCCCCTCGAAGCCGTAGTCGGTGAGAATACGGCGCAGGTCCGGGTTGCCGGAAAAGATCACGCCATACATGTCGAACACTTCGCGCTCGAGCCAGCCGGCGTTGGGCCACAGCGTCGTCACCGTCGGCACCGGGGTGTTCTCGGCAGCCGTCACCTTCACCATGAGGCGATGGTTCTTCGTCACCGAAAGCAGCATGTAGACGACGTCGAAGCGCTCGGGACGCGAGGGATAGTCCACCCCCGCCATTTCCATGAGTTGCTGGTAGCCGTGGTCGTCGCGCAGCGCGCGCAAGGCGTTCTCGATCTCGTCGCGCGCGACGGTGAGCACGATCTCGCCGTGCTCCTCCTTCGAGGCAACGACTTTCGAGCCAAGCGCGGCGACGAGAGCGTCGAGGACGCCCTCGTTCGAGGCGATCTTCGGTGCGGAATGCAGAACGGGCATCTTGTCCTTACCTCTCGACCGTGCCCACGCGGCGGATCTTGCGCTGCAGTTGCATCACGCCGTAGAGCAGCGCTTCCGCCGTCGGCGGGCAACCGGGCACGTAGATGTCCACTGGCACGATCCGGTCACAGCCGCGCACGACCGAGTAGCTGTAATGATAGTAGCCGCCGCCATTGGCGCACGAGCCCATCGAGATGACGTATTTGGGCTCCGACATCTGGTCGTAGACCTTGCGCAGGGCCGGGGCCATCTTGTTGCACAGCGTACCGGCCACGATCATGACGTCCGACTGGCGCGGGGAAGCGCGCGGCGCGGCGCCGAAGCGCTCCATGTCGTAGCGGGGCATGTTGACGTGGATCATCTCGACCGCGCAACAGGCTAGGCCGAAGGTCATCCACCACAGCGAGCCGGTACGGGCCCACTGGAAAAGCTCCTCGGTGCTGGTGACGAGGAAACCCTTGTCAGAGACCTCCTGGTTGAGGTCCTTGAAGAAGGACTGATCGGGCGCGGTGATCGCACCGCCTGCGGGGGCCAGAGGCTGTCCGGCGCTGTTGACGAGCGTGCTCATTCCCAGTCCAGAGCTCCCTTCTTCCATGCATAGGCGAGGCCGATGGCCAGTTCGCCGAGGAACACCATCATCGTCAGCCAACCGGCCCAGCCGGTCATCTTGAGCGAGACGGCCCAGGGGAACAGGAAGGCGGCTTCGAGATCGAAAATGATGAACAGGATCGCGACCAGGTAGAAGCGTACGTCGAACTGGCTGCGCGGGTCCTCGAACGCGGGGAAGCCGCATTCGTATTCGCTGTTCTTGTCTTCGCTAGGCTGGTGCGTGCCGGTCAGGCGCGCGACGCCCATCGGCAGGAACACGAGGACGGAAGAGAGTCCGACCGCGACCAGCAGGAAAATCAGAATCGGCAGGTATTGTGACAGATCGGTCAATGGTCTCGTGCCTCATACCGGATGCGACGTTGACGGACTCGAAGGGTCATGGGCGAAAGCCGTCAAGTTGGCGCGCTCTTAGGCCACGGCCGGAGGCGCTGCAAGGTGTTCAATATGATAAAATGTCCTACCTGCGTTGCATTGCAACACGCATCTGCCCTTGCCCCGCGGAATTTCCGGACATGAGCCGGACGGTGCAGAAATCCGCAATTGTCCTCGGCGATTTTCGCAACCATGGGCGAGGTAATTGCGAAACGATCGCGACATCACTTGGCAATTCGACGGGGGCTCCCATCTTGGTGACCGACGGGCTCGACCCGCCAGTTGGAAAACCCGGGACGGCGATGAAGTGGTTGCCCGATCCGTCGTAAAAGCGTCGCATCATTGCAATTGACGCATCGCAACATTATCCGGTCGTCAAGTCTCACTAGTTCCAGTGCGAAAGGCATACTAAATGGCCCAGATCTCCGCATCAGACCCGATCGTCATCCTTTCCTATGCGCGCACGCCGATGGGCGGGCTCCAGGGCGTCTTCGCGGACGTTTCTGCAACCGATCTGGGTGCCACTGCCGTCAAGGCCGCCGTCGAACGTTCGGGAGTGGCAGGCGACGACATCGAGCGCATCTACATGGGCTGCGTCCTGCCCGCGGGCCTCGGCCAGGCCCCTGCGCGCCAGGCCGCGATCAAGGCCGGACTGCCCAAGTCCGTCCAGGCGACCACGGTGAACAAGGTCTGCGGTTCTGGCATGCAGACGGTTATCATGGGTGCCGAGGCGCTGGCTTCGGGCTCGCTCGACGTCGTCATCGCCGGCGGCATGGAATCGATGACCAACGCGCCGTACCTTTCCAAGAAGCACCGCTCGGGTGCCCGCGCCGGCCACGACACCATCTACGACCACATGTTCCTCGACGGCCTGGAAGACGCCTACGAGGGCGGCTCGATGGGCTCCTTCGCCCAGGTCACTGCGGACGAATACCAGCTCACCCGCGAGAACCAGGACGACTACTCGATCGAGTCGCTGCGCCGTGCGCAGGAAGCGATCACCACCGGCGCCTTCAAGGATGAGATCGTCCCGGTGACGGTCAAGAGCCGCAAGGGCGAAGTCGTGGTCGACACCGACGAGCAGCCGCCCAAGGGGAACCCCGACAAGATCAGGACCTTGCGCGCCGCCTTCGCAAAGGACGGCACGATCACCGCCGCCAGCTCCAGTTCGATCTCGGACGGCGCCGCCGCCGTGGTGCTGAGCCGGGCAAGCGTGGCGCAAGCCAAGGGTCTGACTCCGATCGCCACCGTGGTTGGCGTAGCCGCCCATGCCCAGGAGCCCGCCAAGTTCACCACCGCACCGGTCGGCGCGATTACCAAGCTGATGGACAAGGTGGGCTGGCAGCTTTCCGACGTCGACCTGTTCGAGGTCAACGAGGCCTTCGCCTGCGTCGCCATGTTTGCCATGCACGACCTCGGCATCCCGCACGACAAGGTGAACATCCACGGCGGCGCCACTGCCCTGGGCCACCCGATCGGCGCTTCGGGCACCCGCATCATCGTCACCCTCGTCAACGCCCTGAAGGAAAAGGGCCTGAAAAAGGGCGTCGCCAGCTTGTGCATCGGCGGTGGCGAGGCCACGGCCGTGGCGATCGAACTGGCCTGACACGCGGGCCCGACCGGCAACTACGCGAACCCCCGCCCTCACCGGCGGGGGTTTTCGTTTGGGGTGGGGCCTGACGACTCCGCGTTCTTCCCTGTTCCGAAGGAATGAAGAAAAGCGGCAGCGGCAGCGTGGGCCGTTTCCCTGCTCCACCGAACTCCGCCAAAAGAAAAGGGCCCCGGAACCACTGCTCCGGAGCCCTTCCCTGTTGTCATGCGAGACCGCTCAGGCGGCGACCGGGGCCGCCTTGCGCACGCCTTCGTCGACATGCTCCTCGAACTGTTCGAAGTTGTCGATGAACTGCTTCACCAGGGTCTGCGCGGTGCGATCGTACTCGAGCGGATCGGCCCAGGCGCCGCGCGGGTCGAGCAGCTTGCTGTCCACGCCGGCGACGGCAACCGGGACTTCGAAGCCGAAGTTCGGGTCTTCCTTGAACTCGGCGGCGTTGAGGCTGCCGTCGAGCGCGGCGTTGAGCAGGGCCCGGGTAGCCTTGATCGGCATGCGCTTGATGCCTTCCATGGTCGCCTTGCCGCCGGACCAACCCGTGTTGACCAGCCAGCACTTCACCCCGCCCTTGGCGATCCGCTCCTTGAGGAGGTTGCCGTAGACCGACGGGTGGCGCGGCATGAACGGGGCGCCGAAGCAGGTCGAGAAGGTCGCTTCCGGCTCGGTCACGCCGATCTCGGTGCCGGCAACGCGCGCGGTATAGCCCGAGAGGAAGTGATACATCGCCTGGTCGGGTGTCAGCCGCGCGATCGGCGGCAGGACGCCATAGGCGTCGGCGGTCAGGAAGATGATGTTCTGCGGCACCGGCCCTAGGTTCTTCTCCGAGCAGTTCGGGATGAAGTCGATCGGATAGGAACCACGGCTGTTCTCGGCCAGGGAGTTGTCCTCCAGGTCGATCTTGCGGGTCACGGGATCGATCACGACATTTTCGAGAACCGTGCCGAAGCGGCGGGTGGTGGCGTAGATTTCCGGCTCGGCCTCTTCGGACAGGCGGATCATCTTGGCGTAGCAGCCGCCCTCGAAGTTAAACACGGCGGTGTCCGACCAGCCATGCTCGTCGTCGCCGATGAGCGTGCGGCTGGCGTCGGCCGAAAGCGTGGTCTTGCCGGTACCGGACAGGCCGAAGAACACGGCGGTGTCGCCGTCGGGCCCGATATTCGCCGAGCAGTGCATCGGCATCACGCCCTTCACCGGCAGCAGGTAGTTGAGGATGCCGAAGACCGACTTCTTCATTTCGCCCGCATAGGCGGTGCCGCCGATCAGGATCAGCTTCTCGGAGAAGTTTACCGCGATCACCGTTTCGGTACGCGAGCCGTGGCGCTCGGGATCGGCGCGGAAGCTCGGCAGGTCGATGATCGTGTACTCGGGCGCGAAGCCGGCGAGTTCATCCTCGGTCGGACGCACGAGCAGGGTGCGGATGAACAGGTTGTGCCAGGCGAATTCGTTGACGACGCGCACGTTGACGCGGTTCTCGGGCTGAGAGCCGCCGAACAGGTCGGCCACGTAGAGGGTATCCTTCGCGGCGAGCGCGGCCAGGAAATCCTCCTTGAGGGCGGCGAAGTGCTCCGGGGTCATGGGCACGTTCGTCTTGCCCCACCAGACCGTCGATTCCGTCTCGGCGTCCTTGACGATGAACTTGTCCTTCGCCGAGCGGCCGGTGTGCTTGCCGGTGGCGACGACGAATGGGCCGTCTGCCGACAGCACGCCCTCGCCGTTCTTCACCGCATGCTCGACCAGGGGGGCCGTGCCGAGGTTCGCGAAGATCTGAGCCTTCGTCTCAATGCCCTGTTTGTCGAGCGGATAGCTTAGCGAAGTGGTCAATGTCATCTCCTCCAAAAGATGGCGTCGTTACGGGTATTCCCGCTGACGCATTCGCGATTCCTGCGCAAGAATCGGGCCACGAAATAGGTAGCAGTCTCTTTTCCGTCAAATTGGTAGCAATTGGAACCGTCAAGGATCTGTTCAGGCGAGTTTTAATCGCGAAGGAGCAACGCACTGGACCGTCTGGCCGCCGATTGTCATCCGCGTCCGCAGCCGCTAGGCAGCATCGCTCCATGTAGCATAAGGGAAATTGCGCGCGCCCATGGCCGATGCTCCCGCTCCCCCCGCCTCGCCGGACGAGACGCCGGTTTCCGCGCTCGCGCGCCAGCAAACGATTGCCTTGGTCGACGACGACCGCAACATCCTGACGACGCTCTCGATCGGCCTCCACGCCGAGGGGTTCGCGACCCGCGTCTATGCCGATGGCGAGACAGCGCTCAAGGCACTGCTGGAGAACCCCCCGGACCTCGCGATCTTCGACATCAAGATGCCGCGCATGGACGGGCTCCACCTGCTCCAGGCCCTACGCGCGCAGTCCAGCCTGCCGGTGATCTTCCTGACTTCCAAGGACGAGGAACCCGACGAGGCGCTGGGGCTGGCGATGGGAGCGGACGACTACATCGCCAAGCCCTTCAGCCAGCGCCTGCTCGTCGCGCGCATCCGCGCCATCCTGCGGCGCAGCGAACTGGCCCGGGCCGAACCCGAGGAGGTGGCCCCCGCCGACCTGCCCGACCCGGTCGTGCGCGGCCGCCTTACGCTCGACCCGGCGCGTCACCAGGTCACCTGGGACGCAAGGCCGGTCTCGCTCACCGTCACCGAATTCCTGATCCTGGAGGCCATGGCCCTGCGACCGGGCGTGGTGAAAAGCCGCAACCAGTTGATGGACGCCGCCTACAGCGACGATGTCTATGTCGATGATCGAACCATCGACAGCCACATCAAGCGCCTGCGCCGCAAGTTCCGCGCGGTCGACCCGGAATTCGCCGCGATCGACACGCTCTACGGCGCCGGATACTCCTTCACCGATGGCTGAAAGGACCCGTGCCAAGCCGCGCCCGCGCGTCGCCGTGCGACTGGGGCTGTCGTGGAGCATCTCGCTCACCGCGCGCATCCTCGCAGTGAACGTGATCGCGCTCGCGCTGCTCGCCGGCTCGCTGTTCTACATCGACAGCTATCGCAACGAACTGCTCGCCGAACGCTACCGCCTCGCCAAGTCGGAAGCGGAGATCACCGCCGATGCTCTCGCGGACGAGAACGTTCCCGGCCGCCTGGCGCTGATCGCCCGCATCGGCACCGAGCAGGACTTGCGCCTGCGCCTGTTCGACCCCTCGGGCCATCTCGTGGGAGACAGCTTCGCACTGGCGAGACCGTCCTACGCGCTGATCGATCCGGCAAGCGAGCCCTGGTATCAGGACGCAGCGCGCGTGCTCGACCGGGGCATGGACTTCATCCTGGGTGCGACACCGATACCGGACTATCGCGACCCGCTCCGCAGCGATGCCGCGGCCTGGCCCGAAGTCGCCGCTGCGCTTTCCGGCCGCGAGACACTCATCAACCACAAGGCCGCTCCCGACCGCACCCCCGTCATCATCGCCGCCACGCCGGTGGGCCGCGACGGCTGGGCCCTGCTCGCCACCCGCAACGCGCGTGACATCACCGAGAACGTGCGCATGGCGCGCCAGACGCTGGCCATCATCGTCGGCGGCGCGCTCGGTGTGTCGATCCTGCTTTCGCTGTTCCTGGCGCGCACGATCGTCGAGCCGCTGCGCAAGCTGGTGCGCGCGGCCGTGCGCGTGCGCCTCGGCCGCGATCGCAGCGTCGTCGTCCCCCGACTGCCCGACCGGCGCGACGAGGTCGGCCTGCTCGCCCGCGCCATCTCGGACATGAGCGGCGCCCTGCGCCAGCGCATCGACGAAGTGGAGAGCTTCGCCGCCGACGTCGCGCACGAACTCAAGAACCCGCTCACCAGCTTGCGCAGCGCTCTCGAAAGCCTCGACCGCGTCGAGCAGCCCGACTTGCGCCGCCAGCTCATCGGCATCGCCCAGGACGACGTGCGCCGGATCGACTTCCTCGTCACCGAGATCGCCGACGCGAGCCGCATCGACGCCCAGCTCAGCCGCACCACGTTCGAACCCTTCGGCATGGACGAACTCGTGCGCGCCCTCGTCGCCGAACGCGACCAGCGCGGCGTCAACGGCGATTGCCCGGTCATCATCATCCGCGAGGACGGGATCGGCGCGGACGGCGCCGACCTGACCGTCGCCGGCGACGCGCCCAGGCTGGAGCGCGTGCTGCAGAACCTGCTGGACAACGCGGTGTCGTTCTCCCCGCCCGGGGGGGCGATCGAGGTCTCCCTCAGCCGGGTCGACAACCGCGTGAAGATCGCGGTCGCCGACCATGGCCCCGGCATTCCCGAAGTCGCCCGCGAACGCATCTTCGAACGCTTTCACTCGTTGCGGCCTTCCAGCGAGGAATTCGGCAAGCACAGCGGCCTCGGCCTCGCGATCGCGCGCACCATCGTCGAGGCGCACTACGGCAGGCTGGTCGCCACCGACCGCACCGATGGCGGCCCGGGAGCGCGCCTCGTCATCTCGCTCCCGGCGTGGCAGCCGGAAGGATGAGCGCGCCCACCTCGCGGCAGTCCACCTGCGTCGCCATCGACGGGCGCGCGCTGCTTATCGAAGGACCGCCCGGCACCGGCAAATCGAGCCTCGCCCTCGCGCTCCTCGATCGCGGCGCAATGCTGGTCGGCGATGACGCGGTGATGCTCGAAATCGAAGCGACCCGTCTCGTCGCCCGGCCCCATCCCAATACCCGCGGCCTGCTGGAAGTGCGCAACCTGGGCCTCCTGCCCTTCCCTTGCATCGAGGCTGCCCCGGTGGCGCTGGTCCTGGTGCTGGATACCGAGGCCCCGCGCTATATCGAGGAGGCCGAACGCATAGGCATCGACGGCATCGAACTGCCGCTGGTCCGCCTCTGGCCCGCGGGTGGATCGCTCGCGCTAAAGGCCGAACTGGCACTGCGTCGCTACGGATTGTCCCAATAAGGGCGTCGCATCTTTCGCCCCCTTCCCTTTCGCGCCCGCTGCGCGCAGAGAGGCCGGATGGGGAATGAAGCGGAATGAACGGACCGACATCGCAAGCAGCGCCACAAACGGGACCGGGACGCCAGCGCGTGTTGCTGGTCACCGGAATGCTGGGCGCGGGCAAGACCACGGCGCTGCGCGTGCTGGAGGACCTGGGCTGGGAAATCGTCGACAATTTCCCGATCCGCATGCTTGATGCCCTGATCGACGGCGCACCCGACGGCGCCGGAGTCGACCCCACCCCCCTCGCGATCGGATTCGATTCGCGCACTCGCGGCTTCGACCCGGAACGGGTCATCGGTCAGGTGAAGAGCCTCACCGAACGGCGCGACATCGAACTGACCACCCTGTTCCTCGACTGTGCCAGCAACGAGCTGGAGCGTCGCTACAACGAGACCCGGCGCCGCCATGTCCTAGCGGGAGATTCGCCCGTCTCCACCGGCATCCGGGCAGAACGCGAACTGCTCGCCCCGCTGCGTCGCTGGGCCGACATGCTGATCGACACCACCGAGTTCACCTCCAACGACCTGCAGCGGGTGATTCGCGAGCGCTTCGCCTCCAGCGAACCGGGCGAATTGATCGTAACCGTTTCCAGCTTCGGCTTTTCGCGCGGGATGCCACCGGTCGCCGACCTCGTCTTCGACATGCGCTTCCTCGACAACCCGCACTGGGATGCGAACTTGCGCCCGCAGACCGGGCAGGACCCGGCGGTGGGCGACTATATCCGCAAGGACCCGTCCTACGCGGAAGCCTTTGCCCGCATCCGCGACCTCGTCCTGATGCTGCTTCCGCGCTATCGCCTCCAGGGCAAGGCCTACGTCCATATCGCCTTCGGCTGTACCGGCGGGAGACACCGCTCCGTGTTTACTGCGGAGCAAATCGCAGCGGCCTTGCGTCAATCCGGATTTTCGCCCACATTGCTGCACCGCAACCTGGGCTCGCGGGCAGCCGATCTTCTGGAAGGAGGTCTGCGGCGTGAAAAATGAAGACAGCGCCCGGGCGCGATTGCAGGAATTTCGGAGCGTCCTCCCGGCATGATCGGCATGATTCTGGTTACCCACGGCAACCTCGCCGAGGAGTTCGTACACGCGATGGAGCACGTCGTCGGCGACCAGGCCGACGTCGCGACCGTCTGTATCGGCCCGAACGACGACATGGAACGCCGCCGCTCGGAGATCGCCGACGCCATCGTCAAGGTCGATAGCGGCGAAGGCGTGATCGTCCTGACCGACCTGTTCGGCGGCACCCCCTCCAACCTCGCCATCTCGCTGATGCAGGCCGGCAAGGTCGAAGTGATCGCGGGCATCAACCTCCCGATGCTGATCCGCCTTGCCAAGGCGCGCGGCTGCATGCCGGTGCGCGAGGCGGTCGCCGCCGCGCGCGATGCGGGGCGCAACTACATCACCATCGCCAGCGAATATCTGGGGCAGGACGCATGATCGGTTGTCGCGACTCGGTCCTCATCGTCAACAAGCGCGGCCTCCATGCCCGCGCCAGCGCCAAGTTTGTCAACCACGTTGCGGAACTGCCGGCAACCGTGATCGTCAACGTCACCAAGGACGGCACCAGCGCCGCCGGTGGATCGATCCTCGGGCTGATGATGCTTGGCGCGGCGAAGGGTGATACGATCGAGATCGTCTGCTCCGGCGACGGCGCCGAAGATGCGCTCGCAGTCCTCGCCGGCCTCGTGCGCGATGGCTTCGGCGAAGAGTGAAGCAGGCGAACTGATTTCCGTGTCCCCGAAAGACGTGTCCTCGCAAGATTGGCCGAACGAAAGCTCGCGCCGCACCATCACCGGCTTTTCCAATCCCCTGGTCAAGTTTCTGCGCTCGCTGCGCGACAAGAAGCATCGCAAGCGCGAACGACGCTTCCTCGCCGAAGGCCTGCGCCTGCTCACCGATGCGCGAGAATGCGGTATCGTGCCGGAAATGCTGGTCATGGCGATCGGCCGCGACCCGCACCCGCTGCTCGATGCGCTCGAAGACGCAGTGACGGCGGCTGGCGGCGAAGTCGTCGAGATGGACGTCGAGATCCTTGCCAAGGTCACCGGCAAGGACAACCCCCAGGCCGTCGCGGGCGTGTTTACTGAGTTCGACACAAGCCTGGCGGGCCTCGACCGCGCCGCCTCACCGATCTGGCTGGTGGCGCAAGCCCTGCGCGACCCCGGAAACCTGGGCACCATGCTGCGCACCGGTGACGCCGTCGGTGCCGGCGGGCTGATCCTCATCGACGACTGCGCCGACCCCTTCTCGGTGGAGGCAGTGCGAGCGAGCATGGGCGCGATCTTCACCCAGAAGCTGGTGATCGCCCGCTGGGACGAATTCGTAAGCTGGCTGCGCGCCGGCGAAGGCCAACTCGTCGCGGCCTCGCTGCGCGATCCGACCGACTATCGCGAGGCCCCTTATGCCGGGCCCTGCTTCCTCATGGTCGGCAACGAATCGCAAGGCCTGCCCGCCGCCTACGAAGAAGCCTGTGACTTGCGCGTCACGATCCCGATGCTCGGCCGCGCGGACAGCCTCAACGCCGCCGTCGCCGGTGCGGTACTTGCCTACGAAGCGCTCGCGCACCTGCGCAAGACCTGAGCGCACCGTAAAATCCGGCAGCGGTCGTTCATCCGATCCTCAGTTGCCGTGTGGCAAGGTGAGCGGGTGATCCGACGACTCGCCTTTCTCCTCTGCCCCGCGCTTCTCGCCGGATGTTCCGAAAATCGCGACCATTCGCACCTGGCCGAGAGCAGCTGGCGTTTCGAACGGATCGACGGAGAGCGCCCCGTTTCGCAAGCCTCCGGCATCACTTTCGCGGATGGCCGGATCGGCATCGACGTCGGCTGCAGCAGCCTTGGCGGCCCCTGGCGCATCGATTCGGACCGCCTCGTCGCCGGCCCCCTCGACCAGAGCGAGAAGGATTGCGCCGATCCGTCGTGGCACCAGGGCAACGCCGTCAACGCCCTCGTCGTCGCCACCCCCCGCGTGGCCGTGGAAGGCGATCGGATGACGCTGAAATCGAGCGGCCATACCGCCGAACTGGTGCGCGTCGAAAGCCATTGATCCCAAGCCGCTACGCTGTTGACGCATCACGCCTTGGAAATGCTCGAGCACCGCACGCGCCTAACCGGAACTCGCTGGGTCAGGCTCATAGGGTTCGGTTGACGCCTCAGGCCATCCCGGATCGGGAAGGCTCGGGACAGGGACCGGCGATGAACCTCCGACCCGAATTTCCCCGATGGACGGAACCCGGCGGTGTCCCCGTTAGGTGCTTCTGGAGTAGCGTAGCGCAGGACGCGAGACCCGGCCTACGCGGTGCGCCGAAGGCTTCGAGTGCCGAACAACCCATCCGACATACACCACTTACGCTGCCGGCTGCGTTCCCAAGCCGCTGCACCCGTTCTCCGGTAAGAGCCCTGGACGGCCCAATTCATTCCGCCGCCTCGGCCCTATCCTCGGTTTGCTCCTCGATCCGGCCGACGGCTTCGGCGAAACGCGGAGCGGACTCCACAAGGGGAACTTCGTCGGAAATCTCGCGCTTGCCGATCTTGATGTGCTTTTCGCTCAAACGCCGCGCGCGGCTCATCACGTTGCCTTCATAAGTACGAGCGAAGTCGTTGAAACTGTTGACCGCGCGGCCCAGGTGCATGCCGACCTTGCCGAGGTCGTCCTGCGTCTTGGCGAGGCTGTCGTAAAGGTCGCTGCCCAGCTTGCCGATTTCCCGTGCTTCGCGGGCGAGTCCTTCCTGCTGCCAGACTTGCGCGATGGTCCGCGCGATGGCGACAAGGTTGGTCGGGCTGGCGAGCAGTACGCGCCGGTCGAACGCATAGTCCCACAGCCCGGAATCATGCTCAAGGGCGGCAGCGATGAAATGCTCGCCCGGGACAAACATGATAACGTAGTCGGGCGCGTTCTCGAACTGGCTCTGGTAGCTCTTGTTGCCCAGCGTCTGGATGTGGTTCCGCATCGAGGCGGCATGGGCATCGAGGAACGCGGCGCGCAGCGTCTCGTCCTCGGCCTCGAAGGCATCCTGATAGGCGTTGAGCGAAACCTTGGCGTCGATGACGAGTTGCTTGTTGCCCGGAATGCGCACGATCGCGTCCGGACGCAGGCGGCCTTCCTCGGTGTTGACCGATTGCTCGGTCTCGAAGTCTGTATGCTCGGTCAGGCCGCACTGCTCGAGGACGTTCTTGAGCTGCTGCTCACCCCAGCGCCCCCGCGCCTTGGGCGCGTTGCGCAGCGAATTGCCGAGACGCACGGCCTCCGCCCGCACCTGCTCCTGACCCACGCGCAGCGCCTCGATCTGGCCATTGAGCTGGCCGAAGGCATCCATGCGCTTGGCTTCGAGCGCCCCGACCTGTTCCTCGTAGCTCTTGAGGCGATCCCCCACCGGCGCGAGGATCAGGCGGATGCGTTCGGCATTGGCCTTCTCGCTCTCTTCGAAGCGCGCACCGGCGCGGCGCAGGAAAACTTCCTGCGCGCCTTCGAGCACCTTGGCCCCGGCGTTCTCGAACTCCTTGCGCAATGCTTCCTGCGCTTCGATCAGCAGGCGCTTCTGCTCGTCGAAATTGGCGGATTTTTCGCGGAGCGTCGCCAGTTCCGAAGCGAGTTCACGCTGTTCGCGGCGCAGCCCCTCGACCACTGCGGCATGTTCGCCCCGACCTTTTTCGAGGATCGCCGTCAGTTCCGACCGCGCGCGGTCGGCCGCCGCAGCGCCTTCCTGGCGCAGGCGTTCGCACACCGCCTCATGATCGGCGCGGGTGCGTTCCAGCGTCTGGCCCAGCGCATCCGCCCGGCTGGCGCGTTCGCGCGCGGCTTCGAGGTCGGCGAACGTCCTCAGGTACTTGGCGTCGCCTTCGCGCGCCTCCCGTTCCCGTGCCTCGGCCTGGAGGCGCCATTGCACCACCGGGCGCGAACCGAAGAACCAACCGGCGGCAAGGCCGATGACGAGAGCGAGAATCGTGGCGACGACAGGTTCCATAAGCCGAACCTAAACGGAACGTTTCAGGAACGCCAGTCCCGCAGCCCAGTTTTCCACGCCCCTCCCGCAAACGGGGGCGGTATTCAGGCCGCCTTGCGCAGCTTTTCCAGCTTTTTCAGCGCCATCTGGCGCTTGAGACGCGACAGGTGGTCGATGAATAGTATCCCTTCGAGGTGGTCCATCTCGTGCTGGAGGCAGATCGCCATCAGGCCTTCCATGTCCTCTTCGTGCACGGTGCCGTCGAGGTCCTGCCAGCGCGCGCGAATCCGCGAGGGGCGCTCCACGTCGGCGAAGATCTCGGGCACCGAGAGGCAGCCTTCCTGGTAGACGATGAATTCGTCCGAGGGATCGAGGATCTCGGGGTTGATGAAGACCCGCGGTTCCTTCTTGGTGGGCTGGTGCGTGTGGTGATGGTCGCCATGCGAATGGCAGACTTCCGGCTCCGCGTCCTCGTCGTCGGGCTGGAGGTCGATCACCAGGACGCGCTGCGCAACGCCGACCTGAATCGCCGCCAGGCCGATGCCGGGAGCGGCGTACATCGTCTCGAACATGTCGGCGACGAGGGTACGCAGTGCGTCGTCGAACGTTTCGACGGGGACCGATATCTGCTTGAGGCGCGGATCGGGAACTTCGAGGATTTCGCGGATAGCCATTCCGGCCAGATAATCCCGCTGCGGCAATTTCGCAAGATTGCGCGCGCCGATCACTGCAATCGGATCAGGCGACCGGCCTGCGCGCGCGGATCGCCTGAGCCAGAGTGCCCTCGTCGAGATAGTCGAGTTCGCCGCCGACCGGCAGGCCGTGGGCGAGCTGGGTGACCCGGACCGGGAAGTCCTCGAGACGCTCGGCGATGTAGTGCGCGGTGGTCTGGCCTTCCAGCGTTGCGTTCATCGCCAGCACCACTTCGTCAATCCCGCCCGCCCCAATGCGACGGATGAGGCCGTCGATGGCAAGGTCTTCCGGGCGGACGCCGTCCAGTGCGGAAAGCCGGCCGCCCAGGACGTGATATTTCCCGGTGAACAGCCGCGCGCGGTCGAGCGCCCACAAGTCGGCCACTTCCTCGACCACGCAGAGCGAACGGGCATCGCGCCGCGGATCGGCGCAGATCGCGCAGGGGTCGGTGGTATCGACATTGCCGCAAGTCCCGCACTCGACGAGCGCCTCGCGAACGGCGCCGAGCGCTTCGACCAGTTGCACCAGCGCCGTCTCACGCCGCTTGATGAGCCACAGCACGGCCCGGCGCGCGGAACGCGGTCCGAGCCCGGGCAGGCGCGACAGGGCGGCGGTCAGCGTCTCGATCTCTTGCGATGCCATGGAACGGGAGATAGGGCCTGCGCCTGTCCTTAGGAAGCCCGTCGGAGAGTTCCCCACATCATGCGCATCATCTTCATGGGAACACCCGATTTCGCGGTGCCCGCGCTGGTCGCGCTGGTCGAGGCCGGGCACGAGGTCGTGGCCGCCTATACCCAGCCGCCGCGTCCGGGCGGCAGGCGCGGCAAGGAACTGACCCCCTCGCCCGTGCACAAGGAAGCCGAAGTGCGCGGGATCGAGGTGCGCCACCCGGTTTCGCTGAAAGGAGCAGACGAGCAGGCTGCCTTCGCGGCGCTGGAGGCGGACATCGCGGTCGTCGCGGCCTATGGGCTGATCCTGCCGCAAGCGGTGCTCGACGCGCCGCGCCTTGGGTGCCTCAACATCCACGCCTCGATCCTGCCGCGCTGGCGCGGGGCGGCGCCGATCCATCGTGCGATCCTGGCCGGCGACCCGACGACGGGGATCACCATCATGCAGATGGAGGCAGGGCTCGACACCGGGCCGATGCTGGCGACCTTGCGCACCACCGTCGACCGCAAGACCACCGGCGAACTGACCGCCGAACTGGCGGACCGGGGCGCGCAGCTGCTGATCGGCACGCTGCGGGACCTCGCCGTGCATCGTGCCGTCCGCCAACCCGACGACGGGGTGACCTATGCGAAGAAGATCGACAAGACCGAGGCCCGGCTCGACTTCACGCAAGGCGCCGAGGCGGTGGAGCGTCAGGTCCGAGCATTCATGCCGGTGCCCGGCGCCTTCTTCGAACTGGATGGCGAGCGCTACAAGGTATTGGCGGCCGAAGTCGTCGAGGGCATTGGCGAGCCCGGCACGACGCTCGACGATGCGCTGACGGTGGCGTGCGGAGTCGGCGCGATCCGTTGCGGACGCGTTCAGCGTGCGGGCAAGCCGGCGATGGAGGCGGCCGAACTGCTGCGCGGTCGGCCGATTCCGGCGGGGACGCGATTGGGGTAAGTTTTAGCGCCTGTCCGCTTGCAGAGGAATCGGCACAAGGCTTGAGCCGGTGCCGCTTGAACAGGACGACCGCTACGCCTTGTCGGGCATGATGCGCACCGGAGGCGGCTCGTCGGCCCAGCGTTCGTGGTTTTCGCAAAGCGTGCTCGCCAGCTTCTCCCAGGCAGCCACCGGCTTGTCCCTGACCTTGATGTTGAAGCGATCGGTAGTGCGAAATTCCAGCACCTCGGCCCCTTGCGGGCCTGCGGTATAGGCATAGGGCACCTCGCTGCCGACGAAGAAAACGTCGCCTGCAGCAAGCGATTCGGTGCCCATCCGGATCGATCCGGCGACGACGTAGTATAGGCAGTCGCAATCGTGGCTGTGGAGCGGCAAGGGAAAACCGCTCTTCACCCACAGGCGCGCCAGGCTCATGCCCTCGCGGCGATAGGGGACGTCGGCATATTCGCCGCGTACCGCCATCGCCTCGGCAATCCGGGGCTGCGCGGCCGCCAGGTTCGGCGTCTCGCCTTCGTAGGTCATGCAGGCGCAATCATCGAGCGTCGGCGCCTCGGCACCGCGAAATATCTCGAAGCGGGGGCGTTGCTGGTCGGCCATTTTCGGCTCCTTTCCCGGTCAGGCGAGGATGGTGCCATCGGCGCCCCGCTTCGCCAAGCCCATTGAACCCGCGCGCCAGTCCTGTATCGGCGGGGCGGTTATGACCCGCTTCGCGCTCACTCTCGAATTCGACGGCGGCCCGTTCATGGGCCTGCAGCGCCAGTCCCACGGCCCCTCGGTGCAGCAGGCGGTCGAGGATGCTGCCTTCGCGGTCACCGGCGAGAAAGTCGTCATGCACGCGGCCGGGCGCACCGATGCCGGCGTCCATGCGCTGGGGATGCGGGCGCATGTGGAGGTGGAAAAGCCGTTCGCGCCGTTCAGGCTGATGGAGGCGCTGAACGCCCTGCTGCGCCCTGCCCCGATCGCAGTGCTCGACTGCGCGGTGGTGCCGGACGACTGGCATGCCCGCTTCTCGTGCATCGGCCGCGCCTATGTCTATCGCATCGCCGACCGCCGCGCGCCGCTGACGCTGGAGCGCGGCAAGGCCTGGCAGGTCACCAAACCCCTGGACGCGGCGGCGATGCACCGGGCCGCGCAGGCGCTGGTGGGCCGGCACGACTTCACGACGTTCCGCTCGGCCCACTGCCAGTCGGCATCGCCGCTCAAGACGCTGGACCGGCTCGCGGTGCGGCGCGAAGGCGGCATGGTGCTGGTGGAAGCGGAAGCGCGCAGCTTCCTGCACCATCAGGTTCGCTCGATGGTGGGCTGCCTCGCGCTCGTCGGCATGGGGCGCTGGCGCGAGGAGCAGGTGGCCGAAGCCCTGGCGGCGCGGGATAGGCAGGCGCTGGGGCTGAACGCCCCGCCGGACGGGCTTTACTTCGTGCGCGCGGTCTATCCCGAGAGCTGACCGGCCGCGCCGCCGCGGCGGGCGAGCAGTCGCTCATAGCACGCGATCAGGCCGAGCGAGACGCCCGCCACCAGCACGCCCAGAATCATGTCCACGAGATAATGCGTACCCTCGACCGGGGTGGACAACAGCATCGCCGCATTGAGCGCCACGATGGGCCAACGCAGCGCGGCCATGCGCCAGACAGCGACGACGTAGAGAACCGCAGCGGCCGTGTGGAAGCTGGGCGCCGACACGATGCCGCGCAAGTGCCCGAGATCGACGAAATGGACCTCGTGCGCCCGCAGCGCCGGGATAAGTCCCGATTGCCACAGCTCGCTTTCGGGCATGTAGGCTATCGGCGCGTGCCAGAGATGGGAAAACGGGCCGACCGCCGGCATCAGGCTGAACAGGGCCAGAGTGATGACGGTCGCCAGCCAGAACCCCGCGATGAAGGTATAGGCCCGCTCGCGCTGTCCGGACCGCGCGGCGCACCACAGCAGCAGTGCGGGCGTGACGTAGATGCTGCGATAGGCCACCGTGCCCAGCGCCTGGAGCAGGGGATGGGCGGCGACGAGGCGATACCAGTACAGCCAGTCGAACCCCAGGCCTGCGTCGATCCGCTGCAGCGCGACGTCCGCATAGCCATGGGTCAGAGCCGCGACGGGGTAGCTCATGCTGGCCCCCATCAGTGAGATCAGGGTGAAGATCGCCACGTATTCACAGAAATCCGCGAGCGCCGCGGCGTGGCGCCATCGGGTCCAGGGCAGGCCGAAGCGCAGGGTCAGCAAGGCCGTGCCCGCCAGATAGATAGGGATGTTCCCCGGATTTCGCGGATCGATCTGCAGTTCGGCGAGGTGCATCAGCGCCGCGAACAGGGCAAGGGTCAGCAGCAGGGCCACCAGCAGGTGGCGGCGGATCGAGGGCCGGGCGGACTGCTTGTCTTCGGCAAGGGACGGGATGGGCGTCGCTTGCGGCCGCACGACGGCGACTGCGGCGGGCATGGGGCCGGATGGCCGCATCGATGACATTTCGGTATTTCCAGGAGAACGTGGGCGGACGGACAAGGCTGAGACCAGCCCGACTCCCGCTTAAGGGTGGATGAACCGAATGGGAGCCGGCATCGCAATCGGCCCGCACGCCCCCCTGCTTGGCGGCCCCCTGCTTGGCGGAAAAGATTCGCGCGCCTACGAAAAAGGCGCGCCTCCGCCAGGAAGCGCGCCTTTTTCCGTCAGGCCGGAGCCCCGTATATCAGGCCTTGGCGACGACGCTTTCCGGCAGGTCCTGCCCGAACACGCGCTGGTAGTATTCGGCCACCAGCATGCGCTCGGTCTCGTCGCACTTGTTGAGGAACGACAGGCGGAAGGCGAAGCCCACGTCGTTGAAGATCGCCGCGTTTTGCGCCCAGGTGATGACCGTGCGCGGGCTCATCACCGTCGAGATGTCGCCATTCATGAAGCCCTGGCGCGAGAAGTCGGCGACCTTGACCATGTTGGCGATCGTGCCCGCATCGATCTGCGGTACCTTGGCGGCGACGATCGCCGTTTCCGTACCGGCAGGCAGGTAGTTGAGCGCCACCACCATGTTCCAGCGGTCCATCTGGCCCTGGTTGATCTGCTGGGTGCCGTGATAGAGCCCCGAGGTATCGCCCAGGCCCACCGTGTTCGCCGTGGCGAAGAGGCGGAAGTGCTTGTCCGGGCGGATGACTCGGTTCTGGTCGAGCAGGGTCAGCTTACCCTCGGTCTCGAGGATGCGCTGGATCACGAACATCACGTCGGGGCGGCCGGCGTCGTATTCGTCGAACACCAGCGCGACCGGGTGCTGGAGTGCCCAGGGCAGCAGGCCCTCGCGGAATTCGGTCACCTGCATGCCGTTGCGCAGGACGATCGCGTCGCGGCCGATCAGGTCGATGCGGCTGATGTGCGCGTCGAGGTTGATGCGGATGCACGGCCACTTGAGGCGCGCGGCGACCTGCTCGATGTGGGTCGACTTGCCGGTGCCATGGTAGCCCTGCACCATCACGCGGCGGTTGTAGGCAAAGCCCGCCAGGATCGCGAGCGTGGTGTCCGGATCGAACACGTAAGTCTCGTCGAGGTCGGGCACGCGTTCGTCCGCCACCGAGAAGGCGGGGACCTTCATGTCGATGTCGATCCCGAAGGTCTCGCGCACGTCGACTTCGATGTCGGGAGCGGCCAGGACGGTGGCGTCGCGGTTCTCGGCGGTCTGGATCTTGGATTCTGTCATTGCAGGCTATCGCCTAATGGACCGGGCGCGGCACCGCAACAGGGTTTGGACCGGGGCTGGTCGTTTGGAGGGTCTGATACCCTTCAGCCGCCGACTTTCGGCGGCAGGCTGAACAAGTCGACGAACCTTTGCGCGAGGGCTGTATCGCCCTCGATCCGCAGTCCCACTTCCCGTGCCGGCCACTTGCCATAGAACACCGCGAGGAACGGGAAGCCGGCATCGGCCGCAAACCGCAAGTCGGGAGCCACATCGTGAGCATCGCCCGGCCGGATCGCCAGATCGCCGCCCGCCAGCCTGCCTGTGAAGGACTTGCCGCCCACGTCCAGCGCGACGGTCAGGTCGAGGTCGCCGATCCTCTCCGCCACGATCATCGTGCGCATGGACAGCATGAGCGATACCGGCGTGATCGGCAGCGTCGGATCGTGGAGCGTCGAGCGCACCGCCCAGCGGCCTAGTTCCTGCAGGACGGGCTCCAGCGCCAGGCCCCATTCGGTGAGGCGATAGACCTGCACCGAGGCTGGTGGCGGCAGCGTCTCACGCGCGACGATGCCGGTCTCCTCGAGGCTTTCCAGCCTCTCGGTGAGGGTCTTGGCGCTGAGGCCCGGGAGTTCGGCGCGGATTTCGCCGAAGCGCCTGGGGCCCAGCATCATCTCGCGAATGATCGGGATCGCCCAGCGCTCGCCGATCAGTTCCATGGCGAAGGCGGCGCCGCAGGCATCGCCATACCAGCGGCCGTGCGCCCGGGCTTTTTCACCGTCGGACGCGGATTCGCCCCGTTTCGTTTCTTTTTGTAACTTCATCGTTGCATTTAGTTACCACCATCGTCAGGTTTGGGCAAGAAGCGAGTCGCCAGACGCGCCGCCCACGAAGGAGAGACCGCGATGACCCGCATGCTGTTCGTGAACCTGCCCGTCACCGACCTGGACCGCGCCACGGCGTTCTACGCCGCGCTCGGCTTCGTCAACGAACCCCGCTTTTCGGACGATACGGCCGCCTGCATGGTCTGGTCCGAGGCGATCTTCGTAATGGTACTCACCCACGACAAGTGGAAGACCTTCACCAGCCGCCCGATCCCCGACACCGCTTCGAGCGAGGTCATGCTGTGTCTCTCGTGCGAAAGCCGCGACGAAGTGAATGCTCTCGCCGACGCGGCCGGGAACCATGCGGGCACTGCCGACATCAATCCTTCGCAGGACTATGGCTTCATGATGAGCCGCAGCTTCGCCGACCCCGACGGTCACGTCTGGGAAGTTATGTGGATGGACCCGGCCGCCGCTTCGGGCGAAGCTGAGGTGCAGCAGACCGCATGAGCCTGGAATAACGACGATACCCTCGGGAGAGACGAGACGATGCCGATCGATCCGACCGCCGAACTGGAAATTACCGCCTTCGAATGGGTGCCCCGATTCGCCCAGGGGCAGGTCCGCGACTTGCGCCCGCGCTGGGCCTGCGAGGAATATGGCCTGCCCTACAAGGTGCGCCTCGTCAGCGCGATCGAACGGCCCGAATGGTACTTCCAGGACCAGCCCTGGGGCCAGGTGCCTTTCGTGCGCGACGGTGAGGTCGGCATCTTCGAAAGTGGCGCCACGCTGATCCATATCGCCGAGAAGGCCGGCGCCCTGCCCCCCGTCGGCAGCCAGGAACGCGCCAGCGTATTGAGCTGGCTGCTGGCCGCGTTCAATTCGATCGAGCCTTTCGTCATGGAATTCGTCAATTGCGCGGTGTTCTCCCGCACGGAGGACTGGGCGCCGCTGCGCCAGCCCTCGCTGCTCGAGACGCTTCACGGGCGGCTTTCCCGGCTGGAGACCGCGCTGGGCGATCGCGCGTGGCTGGCGGGTGCGTTCTCGATCGCGGACATCGCCATGGCCTCGATCCTGCGCGCCCTCCCCGACCCGGCGGTCCTTGCCGCCCATGCCGCCCTCGCCGCCTATGTCGAGCGGGCGACGACCCGCCCCGCATTCCAGCGCGCGCTGGCAGCCCAACTCGCGCCCTTTGCCGAACACGACCCAAGCAAGCAGAAGGAAGGAGCCTGAGCCATGACCTACATCGACGGATTTTTGCTCGCCGTTCCCAAGGCGAACAAGGACAAGTTCATCAAGCACGCCGAGATGGGTGATTCCGTCTTCATCGACCAGGGCGCCACTCGCATAGTCGAATGCTGGCAGGACGACGTGTCCCACGGCAAGCAGACCGACTTCTTCCGCGCCGTCGAAGCCACGGAAGACGAGGCGATCGTCTTCAGCTGGATCGAATGGCCCGACAAGACGACCCGGGACAAGGCAATGTCCGGGATCGAGGACCTCATGAAGACCGATCCTCGCATGGACCCCGAAAAGAACCCGATGCCCTTTGACGGCATGCGCATGATCTACGGCGGCTTCACCCCCGTCGTCAGCCTGGGAGGCTAGCCATGGGCAATCCGGTCGGCAGCTTCATCTGGTACGAACTGATGACGAGCGACCCCGACGCGGCGGCCGCGTTCTACGGCGACGTCGTGGGATGGCGGATCGGCGCCAACGCCTTTGCCGACGCCGGTTCGGGCGAACCCATGGACTATCGCATGATCGAGCGCCTCGACGGTGGCGGCTCCGCCTGCGGCTTTTCCGGCGGCGTCTTCAAGCTGACCGGGGAAATGGTGGCCCAGGGCGCAAAGCCGGCGTGGCTGGGCTATATCTACGTCGCCGACGTCGACGCCGAGGTCGACGCGATCGTGGCCGAAGGCGGGCAGGTCCACGTGCCCGCCACGAGCATGGAAGGCGTCGGCCGCTTCGCGCTCGTCACCGACCCGTTCGGCGCGGCCTTCTACCTCATGACCCCGCAGCCGCCCGCCAACGATCCCGATGCGACGAGCGACGTCTTCACCGTCGACAAACCGCAGACGGTGCGCTGGAACGAGCTCGTCACGCCGGACGACGACGCAGCGGTGGCGTTCTATACCCGGCACTTCGGCTGGACCCAGGAAGGCGCGATGCCGATGGGCCCGCTCGGCGATTATCGCTTCCTCCAGTCGGAGGGCGTCCCGATCGGCGCGCTGATGAAGAAGGCCGATTTCATGCCAGTGCCGGGCTGGACCTACTACATCGGCGTCGATGACATCGATCGCGCCCTGGCTGCGGTCAAGGACGGCGGGGGCAGGCCGCAGGGCGATCCCCAGCAGATCCCCACCGGCGAATATACCGTCCACGCCTTCGACCCGCAGGGCGCCTACTTCGGGCTGGTCGGCCCGCGACGATAACCCCTCTGGAAAACACGGGCGCCGATTGACGGCGCCCCGATGTTCCATCAACGTTCCGTCGATCGACACCGCAGCGGGAGCACTTCAGATGGCCGACTACACCTTCTTCACCAACCCGATGTCGCGCGGCCAGATCGCCCGCTGGGCCCTGCACGAAGCCGGCGCGCAGTACGAACAGGTGATCGTCGATTGGAAGGAGAAGCCGGCGGCGTTCCTCGCCGCCAACCCGATGGGCAAGGTGCCGACCATCATCCACCATGTCGCCAAGGCCAAGGGCGAAGGTGGCGACCGGGTAGTGACGGAAGCCGCCGCGATCTGCCTCTACCTCGCCGAGATGCATCCCGAGGCGGGCCTACTGCCCAACGACGGCGAGATGGCGGACTACTATCGCTGGACCTTCTTCGCCTCCGGCCCGATCGAGCAGGCGATCACTTCGCGCGCGCTCAAGTTCGAACCGCTGCCCGACCAGGAGATGATGGCCGGCTGGGGCAGCTTCGAGCGCACCATCCACACCATCGACGAGAAACTGACCGCGACCGACTGGGTCTGCGGCGATCGTTTCACCATGGCCGACGTCTACGTCGGCAGCGCGATCGACTGGGGCCTGACGTTCGGCATCATGCCGCCCCTGCCCTCGCTGGTCGGCTATGCCGAGCGCTGCCAGGCCCGCCCCGCCTACAAGGCGGCCAAGGCCATCGACGGCAAGCTGATAGAGGAGATGAAGAAATGACGGGAGAAGCCAAGAACCGCGTCTGCATCTGGTACGACGGCACGGCGGAAGAGGCGGCGAACTTCTATGCCTCGGTATTCCCCGATACCTCCGTGCAGTCGATCCAGCGGGCACCGGCGGACTATCCGGACGGCAAGCAGGGCAACGTCCTCGTCGTCGAGTTCACGGTGATGGGAATCGAGTGCATCGGCCTCAACGGCGGCGACCAGTTCCCGCAGTCCGAAGCGTTCTCGTTCCAGGTGGCCACCGACACCCAGGAGGAGACCGACCGCTACTGGAACGCCATCGTCGGGAATGGCGGGCAGGAAAGCATGTGCGGCTGGTGCAAGGACAAGTGGGGCCTTTCCTGGCAGATCACCCCGCGCGCCCTCACCGACGCCATGTCCAGCCCCGACCGTGCCGCCGCCCGGCGCGCGATGGAAGCGATGATGACCATGCGCAAGATCGACGTCGCGAAGATCGAAGCGGCGTTCGCGGGCGAAGCGGCCTGAGCCGGCCATGGCGGTCGACCTGAACCACACGATCGTCTGGTGTCGCGACCGGCATGTCTCGGCCGATTTCTTCGCCGCGATCTACGGCCTGCCCGAACCGTTCGACCTGTTCCGCTTCCGCGTCGTCAAGCTCGCCAACGGCGTCTCGCTCGACTTCGCGGACAAGGAGGGCCCGGTGGCGGCGCAGCACTACGCCATGCTGGTCGACGAGGCCGCCTTCGACGGCATCCTCGCCCGCATCGAGGCGCGAGGCCTGACCTACTGGGCCGACCCGGCACGAACCCGCGCGGGCGAGATCAACCACAACGACGGTGGCCGGGGGCTGTACTTCGAGGACCCCGACGGGCACGTCCTCGAGGCGCTGACCGTGCCCTACGGCGGCTTCCCCGGAAAGAACGACGCATGACCCTGGCGCTCTACGGCCACCCCTTCTCCTCCTACACCTGGAAAGCGCAGATCGCGCTTCTCGCCACCGGGCTGGAGTTCGACTTCCACATCATCGACGTCGACCACCCGGAAAACGCCGCGGTGATCCAGACTGCGGGCCCCCAAGGCAAGTTTCCGGTATTGCGCGACGATGATACCCTGCTGTTCGAGACCACCTCGATCATCGAATATATCGCGCTGCACTATGCCGAGGCCGACATGCTGATCCCGTCCGACCCGGATGGCGCGATCGGCACACGGATGCTCGACCGGGTGTTCGACAACTATGTCATGGGCCCGATGCAGGACATCGTGAACGAGTACTTGCGCGACGCCGCAAACCCGGACCTGGCGCGCGTCGCCGAGGCCCGCACACGGCTCGAGCGGTCCTATGCCTGGCTCGAAGGCTGGCTGCAGTTCTACCCGGCCGAAGGACAGGTCACGCTCATCGAATGCGCGGCGGCACCGGCGCTGTTCTATGCCGACTGGGTCCACCCGATCCCCGAAATCCTGCCCCGCCTGCGCGCCTGGCGCGCCCACCTGCTGGCCCTGCCGCCCGTCGCCGCCTGCGTCGAGGCGGCGCGCCCCTATCGCGCCGGCTTCCCGCTCGGCGCGCCTGATCGAGACTGAAGGCCTGATCGAGACTGAAGGCCTGATCGAGACTGAAGGAGAGCGAAGATGTCCAACGAATTGTCGATCACCCGCTTCATCGCCGCACCTCCCGCGAAAGTATGGGAAGTCCTCGCCGAGCGGCAGAACGAATGGTGGTGCCCTACCCCCTGGCGCGCCGAAGTCGACGTTCAGGACCGACGCCCAGGTGGTGTGTGCAAGATGACGATGTTCGGCCCCGACGGCGAGGAGATGCCGCAGAACGGCATCTACCTGGCCTTCGAGGAAGGCCGCCGCTTCGTCACCACCGACGCGGTGGTAGACGATTTCCAGCCCAACGGCCCGTTCATGATCGGCATCTGGGAAATTGCCCCCGAAGCTGACGGCACCCGCTACACCGCCACCGCCCGCCACTGGACCGAGGAAACCTGCAAGCAGCACGCCGATATGGGGTTCGCGGAAGGCTGGGGCGCCTGCGCTGACCAGCTTGCGGCGATCTGCGAAAAGGAAGCGGGGTAGCTCCCCGAAGGTCGATCGTTCGCCGACAACCGCCGTCCCGGGCGCGCCCCGGGATCGCAGCGCACTCTTGAGGCGCCGGATCTCGGACCGCCACCCTTCGACTGCCGCCCGGCTGAGGTTCGGGCGCGGCCTAATCCAGGCTCGCTATTCGAACGCAGCCGCCTTTTTCAGCACCTGGTATGCCTCCACCACGCCCTGCAGCTTCACCGCATGGCTGTGGTCGCCGCCGTTGTGATCGGGATGATACTGCCGCAGCAGCCGCGTATAGCGCATCCGCAAGGTCTTGCGGTCGACATCGGGCTCCAGTCCCAACGCCCCCAGCGCGCGGCGCTCGTCCGCCGTAAAACGGGCGACCTCCGGCTTCATCTCCGCCCGGCGACGGTTGACATGCGCCCGGGCCCGCGCCTGGATCGCTTCCAGCGGATCGGCGAAGTCTGCCCAGTGCGGCGCCCCGTCGACGCCTGCGTCCGGTCGGAAAGCGCGGGTCTGCGTCTCCCAGCCGTGTAACGGCGACTGCGCGCGCAGGATTTCCTCGGTGCCCATGCCCTCGAAGTAGTCGTAGCCCGAATTGAACGCGCGAACGTGGTCGAGGCAGAACCAGCGGTAGTCGCCGGGGCCGTCGAACCCCGACGGACGCCCGCCCGGCGCCCGGAACTCGCCCGCTTCCCTGCACCCCGGCCAGGTGCATTCGCGCCCGCCGGATTCGACCCTGCCATGAAATCTATGCTGTCTCACCGGCTTTAAGATGGGGCAAGGATCGCCTAAAGTGAAGACATGACCGGACCCCTCGCGCTCGAAATGCAGCAATTGCTGACCGCCGCCTTCGCCCCGACCGCGCTCGACGTGGTCAACGATTCCGCCACGCACCGGGGCCACACCGGCGACGACGGCAGCGGCGAATCGCATTTCACGATCCTGATCGAGAGCCCGCAATTCGCCGGCGTCTCGCGCCTGCAACGCCAGCGCATGGTGAACGCGGCGCTCGGCGACATCCCCGGGAATCGCGTCCATGCGGTGGCGATCAGGGCGCGCGCACCGGGGGAATGAACGGAAGGTCTCACGCGGATCAAGAACAGGCGAAGGTTTGGTTCACGCCTTCGCGTGAAACCCGAATCCGAAGTCCCGCCTTCGCCATTGCCCTTTGCGACCACCGCGCCTAAATGCGCGCACCATGCCGAAACCCCTGACTTTCGCCGTGCCCAAGGGCCGTATCCTCGACGAAGCGCTGCCGCTGATGGCGCGTGCCGGCGTTTCGCCCGAGGCGGAGTTCCACGACAAGAAGTCGCGCGCGCTCTCGTTCGCCTGCGAAAACAGCGACATGCGCCTGATCCGCGTGCGCGCTTTCGATGTCGCGACGTTCGTTGCGCACGGCGCCGCACAAGTCGGCATCGTCGGCTCCGACGTGGTCGAGGAGTTCGCCTACTCCGACCTTTACGCGCCGGTGGACCTCGATATAGGCCACTGCCGCCTCTCGGTGGCCGAGCCCGTAGGCGAGACCGGCGGAGCGTTGCCCTCTCACTTGCGCATCGCCAGCAAGTACCCGAACCTCACCCGCCGCCACTTCGAGAAGCTGGGGGTGCAGGCCGAAGTCGTGAAGCTGAACGGCGCAATGGAACTGGCGCCCTCGCTCGGCCTGTCGAGCCGGATCGTCGACCTCGTTTCCACCGGCCGCACGCTCAAGGAAAACGGCCTGGTCGAGACCAGCCGCATCCTCGACATTTCCGCGCGCCTGATCGTCAACCGGGCCGCGCTCAAGACCGACGAGCGTGTCGCCGCGCTGGTCGACGCCTTCCGCGCGCTCGTGACCGAAGCACAGGCGGCCTGATGCAGCGGCTCTCCAGCAGCGAGCCCGGTTTCGCCGAGGCCTTCGCCCGCGTCGTCTCCGACCGTCGCGAGAGCGCGGTCGACGTCGCCGCCGACGTCGCCGCGATCATCCAGGCGGTGCGCGAACGCGGCGACGCGGCGCTGGCCGACTATACCGCGAAGTTCGACGGCCACGACCTCGACACGACCGGCTGGCAGGTCGATGCCGAAACCTGCAAGGCCGCCTTCGACGCGCTCGACCCGTCCTTGCGCGAAGCGCTCGAACTCGCCGCCACCCGCATCCGCGCCTACCACGAAGCGCAGTTGCCCGAGGACCGCGACTACACCGACGCGACCGGGGTGCGCCTCGGCGCCACCTGGAACGCGGTCGACGCCGCCGGGCTCTACGTGCCAGGCGGACGCGCCGCCTATCCGTCTTCGCTGCTGATGAACGCGATCCCCGCCAAAGTAGCAGGCGTCGAACGCCTCGTCGTCGTCACCCCGACGCCGAAGGGTGACGTCAACCCGCTGGTCCTCGCCGCTGCCCACCTTGCCGGCGTCGACGAGGTGTGGCGCGTGGGCGGGGCACACGCCGTCGCCGCTCTGGCCTACGGTACGCCCCGCATCGCGCCGGTCGACGTCGTGACCGGCCCCGGCAACGCCTGGGTGGCCGAAGCGAAGCGCCAGCTCTACGGCGTCGTCGGCATAGACATGGTCGCCGGCCCGAGCGAAATCCTCGTCATCGCCGACGCGAAGAACGAGCCGCGCCGCATCGCCGCCGACCTGCTCAGCCAGGCCGAGCACGACCCGACCTCGCAATCGATCCTCATCACCGACGACGCGGCCTTCGCCGATGCCGTGGCACGGGTGGTCGACCTCGAACTGTCCACCCTGGCGACGCAAGCCACTGCCCGCGCGAGTTGGTCGGACAACGGCGTCGTCATCGACGTCGCCAGCTTCGAGGAGGCCCCCGCGCTCGCCAACGCACTGGCCGCCGAGCACGTCGAGATCGCCACCGACGATCCCGAGGCGCTGATGCGCCGCATCCGCCACGCCGGCTCTGTATTCCTCGGCCGCATGACCCCCGAAGCGGTGGGCGACTATGTCGCCGGCCCCAACCACGTCCTGCCCACAGGGCGGCGCGCGCGGTTCTCTTCGGGGCTTTCGGTCCTCGATTTCATGAAGCGCACCAGCTTCATCCAGCTCGACCAGGCGGCACTGGAGGCCATCGGCCCCGCCGCCGTCGCCCTTGCCGATGCGGAAGGGCTTCCCGCGCATGCGCGCTCCATATCCGTAAGGCTCGGCCAATAATGTCAAACGCGAAGCAGGCCCGTGCGGCCGCCCGTCTTTCCGCCGTTCAGGCGCTCTACCAGTTCGACATGGAAGGCACGCTGCTGCCGATCCTGCTCGACGAGTTCCATCGCCACCGCCTCGGCATGGAGATCGACGACGCGCAGTTCGCCAAGGCGGACGTCGCGTTCTTCGACGACGTGGTGAAGGGCGTCGTCGCCCGCCGCGACGAGATCGACGAACTGCTTTCGTCCAAGCTTTCGGAAGGGTGGTCGCTGGCTCGCCTCGACAAGACGATGCTCCAGATCCTGCGCGCAGGTTCTTACGAACTGATGGCCCGCGCCGACGTACCTACCGGCGCCGCGATCAGCGAGTACCTCGACGTCTGCCACGCCTTCTTCGACCCGCGCGAAGCCAAGTTCGCCAACGGCGTGCTGGATGCGGTGGCGAAGTCGGTTCGCTGACCGGGCGAACCTTACGCGCGCACCTGCGCCAAAGGCCTCGCCGCCTTGAAACACGCTCAGGGCGAGGGTGAAGGAAAGGGCTTCGTCGATGTCCGGTGAATTCGCTTTCATACAAGCCCTTCGCGCGATCGCGACCGACCCCGCCGCGCGCGCACTGGCCGACGATGCCGCCGTGCTCGCGATCGGTGGCGAGACGCTGGTGCTGACGCTCGATACCGTGGTGGAGGGCGTCCACTTCCTGCCCGACGATCCCCCCGGCGACGTCGCGTGGAAGCTGGTCGCGGTGAACGTCTCCGACCTATCCGCCAAGGGCGCGACGCCGGTCGGTTGCCTCTATTCGCACGCCTTGGACGAAGATGGCTGGGACGCCGCGTTCCTCGCCGGACTGGACGAAGCCTGCCGCCATTTCGCCATTCCCCTCCTCGGCGGTGATACCGTGCGGATGCCCCAGGGAGCGCCGCGCAGTTTTTCGCTGACCGCGCTCGGCACCGGCACGAAGGATTGTCCCGTACCGTCGCGCACCGCCGCTAAGGTCGGCGACCGGGTGTGGGTGAGCGGCACCATCGGCGATGCCGGGCTCGGCCTGGCCGCCGCGCGCGGTGATCTCGAGGGCGCACGCGGAGACGTCGAGGCTCTGCTCGCCCGCTATCGCCGGCCGATACCGCAACCGCGCCTCGGCGTCGCCCTGGCGCCACTGGTCCATGCGATGATGGACGTCTCGGACGGGCTGCTCGTCGATGCGGCGCGGATTTGCGCGGCGAGCGGCGTGGCCATTGCCCTTGCGGTCGATGCAGTGCCCTTGTCCGATGCCCTGCTCTCGACTGCGGGCGGAGCGCTGAAGGCTCGGCTGGCGGCAATGACGGCGGGTGACGATTACGAACTCCTGTTCTCCGCCTCGTCCGAAAACACGGCCCTCATCCGCGAAACCGCAAGGGTCCTGGGCTTGCGAGTGACGGCCATCGGCACCGTAAGCACGGGAAGCGGGCTATCCCTGACCGACGCGGGCCGCCCCCTGCCGCTCCCAGAGAAGCTGGGCTACCAACATTGACGTCGTCCCGGATCAAGTCCGGGACGACGACTGGTACATATGCCCACTTGTCGGGCCATCACCCGATGCCGGAAAACTCCCGATACCGGACCGCGACGGCACAGATGGGCGCTTGCCAGTTTCCCGGCTTGTCTATAGCCCTTGCCCCTTCGAACGGGAAAAACTCGTCGAAATAATAATAACCCATTGGGAAGGGGGCGTTCAGTGAACTTGATCACGATCGCAATTGTCTTGGGACTACTCGCCATCGTCTATGGCTTCGTCACCAGTCGTCAGGTCCTGAGTTCTCCGGCAGGCACCGAAAAGATGCAGGAGATCGCCGCCGCCATCCAGGAAGGCGCGCAGGCCTACCTCAAGCGGCAGTATTCCACCATCGCCGTCGTCGGCGTCGTCGTCGCGGTGATCCTGGCGGTGACGCTCGGCACGATCTCGGCGACCGGCTTCGTCATCGGCGCGATCCTGTCGGGGCTGGCGGGCTTCATCGGCATGAACATCTCGGTCCGCGCGAACGTACGCACCGCCGCCGCCGCGCAGAAGGGGCTGCAGGACGGCCTGACGCTGGCCTTCCGCGCAGGCGCCATCACCGGCATGCTGGTGGCGGGCCTCGCGCTGCTCGCGATCTCGGTGTTCTTCTGGTATCTGACCGCCGTGGCCGGCCACACCGTCGGCGGCGAGGACCGCACCGTGGTCGAGGCTCTCACCGCGCTCGCCTTCGGCGCTTCGCTGATCTCGATCTTCGCGCGCCTGGGCGGCGGCATCTTCACCAAAGCAGCGGACGTCGGCGCCGACCTGGTCGGCAAAGTCGAGGCCGGCATTCCCGAGGACGACCCCCGCAACCCCGCCGTCATCGCCGACAACGTGGGCGACAACGTCGGCGACTGCGCCGGCATGGCCGCCGACCTGTTCGAAACCTACGTCGTCACCGTCGGTGCGACGATGGTACTCACCGCGCTGCTGGTGAAGGGGCTTGCCGAACCCCTGCTGCTCAGGCTGCTGACGCTCCCGCTGCTGATCGGCGGCGTGTGTATCGTCACTTCGATCATCGGCACCTATTTCGTCCGGCTCGGCAAGACTCAGAACATCATGGGCGCCATGTACAAGGGCTTCCTGGTGACTGCCCTGCTCTCGATCCCGGCGATCTGGTGGGCGATCAGCTACACCCTGGGCAGCGGCATGGACGTGGCGATCGGCGGCTCCGGCGGCGTCACCGGGATGGCCTTGTTCTGGTCCGCCATGCTGGGCCTGGCGATCACCGGGCTCATCATCTGGATCACCGAGTACTACACCAGCACCAGCTACCGCCCGGTCCGCTCGATCGCCAAGGCGTCAGAGACCGGCCACGGCACCAACGTCATCCAGGGCCTCGCCATCAGCCTCGAGGCGACGGCGCTGCCCACGATCGTCATCGTTGCGGGGATCATCATCGCCTACCAGCTCGCCGGGCTGCTGGGCATCGCCTATGCCGCAACCGCCATGCTGGCGCTCGCGGGGATGGTCGTCGCGCTCGACGCCTACGGGCCGGTCACCGACAACGCCGGCGGCATTGCCGAGATGGCCGGCCTCGACGATGCCGTGCGCCTCAAGACCGACGCGCTCGACGCGGTGGGCAACACCACCAAGGCCGTCACGAAGGGCTACGCGATCGGCTCGGCAGGGCTTGCCGCGCTGGTGCTGTTCGCCGCCTATACCACCGACTTGCGCGAGTTCTTCCCCGAACTCGACGTGAACTTCAGCCTCGAAAACCCATACGTCATCGTCGGGCTGCTGCTCGGCGCGCTGCTGCCCTACCTGTTCGGGGCAATGGGCATGACGGCGGTAGGCCGCGCGGCAGGCGACGTGGTGATCGACGTGCGAGAGCAGTTCCGAGAGAAGCCGGGTATCATGACGTACGAGGAAAAGCCCGACTACGCCCGAACCGTCGACCTCGTCACCAAGGCGGCGATCAAGGAGATGATCGTCCCCTCGCTGTTGCCGGTGCTGGCGCCGATCGCGGTCTACTTCGTGATCGGCTGGGTCGGCGGCCGCGCCAACGGTTTCGCGGCGCTGGGCGCACTGCTGCTCGGCGTGATCGTCAGCGGCCTGTTCGTGGCGCTGTCGATGACCTCGGGCGGCGGGGCCTGGGACAACGCCAAGAAGTACATCGAGGACGGCAATCACGGCGGCAAGGGCTCCGACGCCCACAAGGCGGCGGTGACCGGCGACACCGTGGGCGATCCCTACAAGGACACCGCGGGCCCGGCGGTCAACCCGATGATAAAGATCACCAACATCGTCGCGCTGCTGCTGCTGGCAGCGCTGGCGGCGGGGTAAAAGGGATGTCGTCCCCGGCAAGCCGGGGACGACATGGTCCTCATTAGCATTTCCTTGAGGGATGCCCGCTATCGCATTGGCCGATCGGCACTCTGCCAGAGCAATCGGGAACCTGGCCCAAGTGGCATTCGAGGCACACAACAGGATGGCGCCGCCGGCACCCGCTGCTGCTGCTGCCACGCGCGTGGCCGTCTCCGGCCAGGCATCGCGCCTGACGTTCGTCCCTTGGCGCGACCTCGAAGCCGAGATCGACGCCTGGGATCGCCTCGCGCGAAATGCCAGCGAGCCAAATCCCTTCTTCGAGAGTTGGTATCTCCTGCCATCGCTGCGCAATTTGCCCGAGACCGATGCGGTCCGGGTGCTGCGTTACGAACAGGACGGCGAACTCGCCGGCCTGCTGCCGATGGTCCGCGCCGGGCGCTACTACCGCTGGCCGGTGCCGCACTTGTCGAGCTGGCTCCACGCCAACTGCTTCTGCGGCGTTCCGCTGGTGGCGAACGGCGCCGAAATGCGGTTCTGGCACGCAGTGCTGCACTGGGCCGACGGGCAGCCGGGCGCCGCGCTGTTCATGCACTTGCGAGGCATGGTGCTCGGCGGTCCTTTGCACCTCGCACTGGGTGCCGCGGCTGCCCGCGACGGCCGCCAGGTCGAGGTCGTCCATGCCGAGGCCCGCGCGATGCTGGCCTCGGAGCTTTCTCCCGATGCCTACCTAGAAGCGTCGCTTTCGGGCAAGAAACGCAAGGAACTGCGCCGCCAGTCGAGCCGCCTCGCCGAGGAAGGCACCATCGCCTTCGAACGCCGTACCGACGACGGGGGCATCGCCGCGTGGTGCGAGGCATTCCTGGCGCTCGAACAGGCGGGCTGGAAAGGCAAGGCCGGCTCCGCGCTCGCCTGCGCCGACGGCACCGCGCGGATGTTCTGCGAGGGCCTCGAGGGCGCCGCCCGTCGCGGACGGCTGGAGCGCCTCACCCTCACGCTGGACGGCCGCCCGCTGGCCATGCTGGCGACGTTCCTGACGCCCCCCGGCGCCTATTCCTACAAGACCGCCTTCGCCGAGGATTTCGCGCGCTTCTCCCCCGGCGTCCTCCTCCAGCGCGAGAACCTGGCGGTGCTGGAGCGCGCGGACGTGGCGTGGAGCGACAGCTGCGCCAGCGCCGACCACCCCATGATCGATCACCTCTGGCGCGAGCGGCGCGGCATCGGCCGGCTCTCGATCGCCATCGGCGGGCGATTGCGCCGCGCCGCCTTCCGACGCTTCGTGCGCGCCGAGATCGCGCGCAATCCTGCTGGACCTCCGCCATGAATGCACAGGCTCACCTCCTGCCCGGTCAGGTCTTCCCCGGTCCGGCACGCGACACGTTCGCCGCCAGCTATCCGGAAGTGCCTCACAAGCTGGCCCATGCCCTCGGCGCCCATCCGCTGATGGAACTGGAATCGCTCGCCGCGCTGGCCGAGGCGCTGCCCGCCGCCTCGATCGAATACAATGCCGCCGACCAGCCCATAGGCGTCGACGGCAAGCCTGCGCCCACCGGCATCCCCATCGGCAGGACCATCCGCGAGATCGAGACCACCCGCTCCTGGGCGGTGCTCAAGAACGTCGAGCAGGACCCCGCCTATGCCGCGTTGCTGGCCGGGCTGCTGGCCGAGATCCGCCCGGCGATCGAGGCGCGGACGGGGCGCATGCTCAAGACGCAAGGGTTCGTCTTCGTGACCTCCGCCGGCGGGGTGACGCCCTATCACTTCGATCCCGAGCACAATATCCTGATGCAGGTGCGCGGCTCGAAAGTGATGACGCAATTTCCCGCGGGCGACGCGACTTACGCACCCGACTCGGTCCACGAGACCTACCACACCGGCGGCGGGCGCGAGTTGCGCTGGCGGGAGGACCTGCTGGCGGGCGGCCGCGCATTCCCGCTGGAGCCGGGCGAGGCGATATACGTGCCGGTCATGGCCCCACATTTCGTGCGCAACGGCCCGGAACCCTCGGTCTCTCTGTCGATCACCTGGCGTTCGGAATGGAGCTTCGCCGAAGCGGACGCGCGGGCCTTCAACGGTCTGCTGCGCAAGCTTGGCCTGAACCCGTCGCCGCCCGGACGCTGGCCCGCAAACAACCGGGCCAAGGCGCTGGGCTGGCGCGTGGCGAGGAAGCTGGGCGTTGGTTGACCGTCATCCCGGAGGGCGGCGGCTCCCAGTCCCGGATGGGATCTTCATCCCTTCACCAGCGTCACTTGCGCGACGTCGATGCCGCCGCCCAGGAACCCCCCTTCGCAGTACATCAGGTAATAGCGCCAAAGCCGCACGAAGCGCTCGTCGAAGCCTTGCGGCAGGCGGCCTTCCTCGACCGCATCGTCGAAGCTGGCGCGCCATTCGCACAGGGTGCGTGCATAGTCCTGGCCGAAGCCGCGGCGATCCTCCCAAGTCAGGCCGCGCTCGGCGGCGAGGGCCTGGAATTCACTCTCGTTGACCAGCATGCCGCCGGGGAACACGAAAGTCTGGATGAAGTCGGCGCTGCGGGCGTATTGCTCGAATATCTCCTCGCGGATCGAGATGAACTGGATCGCCGCCCGCCCGCCGGGCTTGAGGTTGCGCGCCAGGCAGTCGAAGAAATCGGGCCAGTAGTCGCGTCCCACCGCCTCGACCATCTCCACCGAGACGATTCCGTCATATTGCCCGGCGACATCGCGATAGTCCTGCTTGCGGAAATCGACGTTCGCGCAATCGACCGCCCAGCGCCGCCGAGCATAGTCCAGTTGCTCGTCCGACAGGCTGATGGCGTCGACCTGGATGCCGTCGTGGCTGGCTAGGAACGCGGCCAGCGTGCCCCAGCCGCAACCGATTTCCAGCACCTTGTCGCCGGCGCCGACCTCCAGCCGCTCGACCATCGCGCCGACCTTGGCCGATTGCGCGCAGTCCAGTTCGGTCACGAACTGGCTGAAGGCATTGGGCCCGCGTTCCCGGTCCGAATAGAGCGCGCTCGAATAGAGCATCGTCTCGCCCAGCCACTGCTCGTAGAAATCGTTGCCCAGGTCGTAGTGCGCGTGGATGTTCCGCAGCGAGCCTGAACGTGTGTTGCGATGGAGCGCGTGGACCAGCCGCGTCAGTAGCCGCCAGGGCCCGTGGGCGCGGGCGACGCCGCCCAGCGCTACCGCATTGTCCATGAACAGCGCGAAGAGCGGCACCGGATCGGGGCTGTCCCACTCGCCGGCCTCCCAGGCCTGATACCAGCCGACCGAGCCCGCCGTCGCCAGCCGCAGCAGCGCGCGCCAGCTCTTGAGTTGGACCACCGCGTCGAACCCCGCTTCGCGCCCGCCCAGCAGCCGCGTCTCGCCGCCGGGCAGCGTCGCCGTGATCGAGCCGCGCACAAGGCCCGCGTCGATGCGGTCGAGGATACGGTGCACCCCGCCCGACCACAGGCGCGCCAGCCATTGCGGCCCGACGCCAATGGCGCGTCCACCTTCCACGAGGTCCCCGCCCCGGCCCGGAACATTTGCGTTCATGGGGCTGATATGGACTCGAACGCGGGCACGGGCAATTGTCTACTGAGCGACCGCGGCTGTATCTGCTCGCACCCCCGAGCGCCGCCCATTTCACAGGCCGAGCCTGTTTCCCGAAAGGCCTTTTCTGCCCGCGTCACTCTGAAGTCGTTGGAGGGTTCATCTCGCCGCAGGTCCAGAGTCCGCGGCGGCAAACCGCCAGCAGGTTTCTGCCGCATGGGCCATCGGCCGGCGGAGGATTGGGCCCTTAAACAAGTTTGGGGGCGGCGGGGAAGACAAACGATCACCCCCTCGCCCCGATCAGGCTTGCGACGACGCCGCTTTCGCCACCTGCCAGGCCGCCAGCGCACGTTCGCGGGCCTCGCGGTGGTCGATGCGCCTGTCGGGATAGTCCTTGGGCCGGGCGCGGGGCGACGGGTCGTGGATCTCGGCATCGGAAAGCTTGGCCAGTTCGGGCACCCATTCGCGGATATAGGCGGCGGCGTCGAACTTTTCCGACTGTGTGAGCGGTGCCATGATCCGCACGAACATGTTGGCATCGACCCCCGAACCGGCGGTCCACTGCCAGTTGACGGCATTGTTGCCATAGTCGGCGTCGACCAGCGTGTCCCAGAACCATTGCTCGCCTTCGCGCCAGTCGATCAGGAGATGCTTCACAAGAAAGCTCGCCGCGATCATCCGGACGCGGTTGTGCATCCAGCCGGTGTGCCACAACTGGCGCATCCCGGCGTCGACGATGGGATAGCCGGTGCGGCCCTGCTGCCACGCTGCGAGGTCGGCCTTGCTGGTGCGCCAGGGGAAGTCGCCAAAGGGATCGCGGGCGTACCTGCTGCCGTAGTCGGGGAACTGCAGGATGACGTTCTGCGCGTAGTCGCGCCAGCCCAGCTCCCCCAGGAACGTCGCCACCGAACCACCCGCGTCCGCCACCCCATGCCAGACCTGCGCGGGCGAAATCTCGCCGAAATGGAGATGGGCCGACAGCATCGAGGTGCCCTCCACTCCCGGCAGGTTGCGCTGCGATTCGTAGGCGGAGGCTTCCTCGACGAAGGCCTGGAGGCGCTTCCTGGCCCCCTTTTCGCCGGGCTCCCACATGTCGCGCAGGCCACCGGCCCAGTCGGGCTTCGAGGGGACCAGGCCCCAGTCGTCCAGTTTGTCGGACCTGGGCCATGTCGAGGGTGCGGCGATCTCGCGGGGGCGCGGCTCGGGCGGATGGGGGGGCATCCTTTCGCGCAGGGCCCGCCAGAACGGCGTGTAGATCTTGTAGAGCCCGCCGGCGCCCGTGGTTACGGAGCCCGGCGGGGCGAGGTAATTGCCATGGTGCAGGCACAGCTTCAGGTGCTTGCCCACCGCCTTCTCGGCATTGCGCCACCACGGCTCGTAGTGGTGGAGCGCGTGGACTTCCGTGGCGCCGGTCTCCTCTGCGATGCTGGCCAGTACCTCGTCGCTGCGCCCGCGCCGCAGGATCAGGCGCGACCCCTTTTCACGTAGCGCTTCGTCGAGCCGGGCGAGCGAATGATGCAGCCACCAGCGCGAGGCGCCGCCCATGGCCCGATGCCTGGGCGTCTCGTCGTCGCAGACGTAGACCGGGATGACGGGGCCTTTTCGTGCGGCCTCGAGGATGGCAGGCTGGTCGGACAGGCGCAGGTCGCGCCGCAGCCAGACGATGATCGGGGAATTCATGAGCACGCAACGCCTTTTCGAATGCGGCGTTCCCTAGCGCAATGGTGCTCTCTTCCGAAACCCTCGTGCTGCCTTCGCGCGGCTATCGCATCGATCCGCGCAAGGCGTTGCTGGTGGCGCTGGCCTGCTGGTCGGGTGTGGCGCTGGCCACCTGGGCCGTGCGCAGCGGCCATGCCGAGGTGCTTGACCGGGCAGGCCTGCTGTTCTGGCGCGACGACACGCTCCAGCCGGATGGTTCGACCAAACTGCTGGAGGGGGTGCGGGACGTCACCGCGCTGGGCGGGGTGCTTCTGCGCAACCTCTTCGCGATCGCCGCCGTGGTCGCGCTGCTGTTCCTGCGCCTGCGCCGCGAGGCGGTGCTGTTCGCCCTCACGGTCGCCTCGGGTTGGATGGCGAACAGCGCGCTGAAGGGCCTCGTCGGCCGTGCACGGCCGCAGATCGTGCCGCACCTCACGGAAGCGGGCGGCAACAGCTTCCCGAGCGGGCACAGCTTCAACGCCGCTGTTGTCTACATCGCCATGGCCCTCGCCTTCGCGGCCTTGAGCCGCAGGGAGACCGTGCGCTGCACGGTGATCGGCGCTGCCATCGCGATCAGTCTTGCCATCGCCGGAAGCCGGGTGTGGCTCGGCGTCCATTGGCCCAGCGACGTGCTGGCCGGATGGCTGGGTGGTTGCGGCTGGGCCTTCCTGGCAAGCGCTCTCCTCTACCGTCCGGCCAGAGCCACGGTCGACGCCGCCGAGGCCATCAGCGGGGAGGACAGCCGGCCACAGTAACCGAAGTGTCGAAATTGCGGCTGAGCGCCGGCCCCGAAAAGCGTGCGTCCCCGAACGTCACCCGCGACGTGCAGCCGTGCCGCTCGATCCGCGCCACCGGCATCTGCGACCAGGCGAGGAACTTCACCACCTCGGGCGTCGCGACGGCGGCATGACGCACCAGCTGATCGGTCATCTCGTCAGGCGTCGGCACCCCGGACCCAAGTAGCGCGCCGGGGTCGTGCAGCGGATCGTAACGGCCATGGAAGACCTGCCCTCGCTCTCGCCAGATCATGTCGCGGCGCCAGAACAGCAGCGGTTCGGGAGAGGCGAAGATCCGATCCGGATGTCCGCCCGTCGCGTTCCGGGCCATAGCGGAAATTCCGATATTGAGCGCGATGAAGAGCACCACCCCGCCGAGCGCCGCGATGGCAGGCGCGGGAGCGCTCCGCCTGCGCGAGAGCCACAGCCCGGCACCCAACATCGCCAGCAACCACGGCGAGACGATGAACAGCCCGTCGGTATGGAACCACTCAGAGCTCATCGGCGAGAGTAGCTGGATCGCATAGACGTTCTGCAGGTCGAGCAAAGGATGCGTCAACGCACCCAGGTAGCATAGCGCCAACAGCCAGCCGAAATGCATGCGCGGCCCGCTGGCGGACACCGCCCCGCGCGAGGACTGCCAGCGGTCGAGCAGCCACAACAGCCCCGCCAGCAGCGGTGGCATCAGCAGGACGCCGCCCAACAGCCCATGCGTGAACCCGCGGTGCATCGCCAACGGCGCCCAGGCGGCCCAACCGAAGAACACGTCGATGTCGGGCATGTTGGCCGCCAGAACGCAGGCGGCAAGTCCCTTGCGGGTACGACGCTTCAGGCCCGCCTCGGCAAGCGCCCAGCCGACCAGGCTGTGGGTGAGATTATCCATGGATTGGGGGGAGTTGCATGCCCGGCTTATCGGGTCGGCAATGCCATTGCGCAAGGCTCGGCGAGATTTGTAAGCCCGCGCTGGATCAGGGATGGCACTGCTCGATCGGCTTCGAGCGCCATCCCGATCCACCCATTGCTGCGCAACAGAAGGCGGCGACGGCAGCTTTGCATCCTACAGGCGGGTATCCCGCTCGCGTCGCGGAGGTGGAGCAAAAAGCGAGGGCCCGCCTTCGACGGAGCGTCGGTTTGAGGATAGGACGGTTGGAGCGTCCTTGTGCCTGCTGCCGCTCAATCCTAACCGTCGATGCAAGCTCAGGCCACTGTCCAGGTCTGGCCCCTGGACAACAGCTTGCCCAGGTCCGCACTCTTGCCGGCGACGAGGCTGGCGCGCTCGGCAACGACGGCGCTTTCGAAAGTCGGCGCGGGATCGTCGTAGATCACGCCGAGCGCCATCGGGAAGGGCCCGAAGGGCATCTCGACCAGCATGTGCGCCAGACCCCGGTTGCGGGGGTTGTGGACTGCCACGCCCGCCGCCTGCCAGTCGCCGTCGATCACGTCGACCACTTTCAGCGAAAGCGTATCGTGATCGAGCGACAGGCCTTTCGTCCCCTTGGCAAACAGCAGCGGCTCGCCGTCCCGGCACGCCACCTGGTTGTCGGCCGCGACCGCTTTCTGGGTGAAGTCGTCGAAGCGGTCCTTGTTATAGACGATGCAGTTCTGGAAAATCTCGACGAAGGCGGCGCCCTTGTGGCGATAGGCGGCGACCAGCACTTCGGGCAAATCCTTCGACACGTCGTAGCTCCGCGCCACGAACCGCGCGCCCGACCCCAGCGCGAAGGCGCAAGGCAGTGCCGGGCGGTCGACGGAGCCGATCGGCGAAGTCGGCGAAGGCGTGCCGACGCGGCTTGTCGGCGAATACTGGCCCTTGGTGAGGCCGTATATCTCGTTGTTGAACAGCAGTATCTGGCAGTCGAGATTGCGGCGCAGGACGTGCATCGTGTGGTTGCCGCCGATCGACAAGCCATCACCGTCGCCGGTCACCAGCCAGACGTCGAGGGCCGGATTGGCGAGCTTGATCCCGGTGGCGAAGGCAGGGGCGCGTCCGTGGATGGTGTGGAAGCCGTAGCTCTCGACATAGTAGGGAAAGCGGCTGGAGCAGCCGATGCCCGAAACGAACACGGTGTTCTTCGGATCGGCTCCGACCATCGGCAGGGTGCGCTGCACCGCCTTGAGGATCGCATAGTCACCGCAGCCGGGGCACCAGCGCACTTCCTGGTCGGTTTCCCAGTCCTTGAGCGTGGTCTGGATCGGGCTCATGTCGTTCATGATCTTGGCTCCAGGCGCTCAGGGGCGTTCGATTTCGGGGGCGGGAAGCTGGGTATCGTTGACCGCGACCTCGCCGCCCTCGTTGCCCGGAACGCCATCGAAGAACCGGGCGATGGCCGCCTCGATCTCGGCGATGGCGAAAGGCTGGCCGCTGGTCTTGCTCAGCGGCACGGCGTCGATCAGGAAGCGGTCGCGCAGCACGGTCTTGAACTGGCCCGTGTTCATCTCGGGGACCAGCACATGCGCGAAGCCCGCAAGCAGATCGCCCATGTTCGCCGGCAGCGGCCAGAGGTGGCGAACGTGGACGTGGCTGACGTCCAGCCCCTTGCGGCGCGCGCGGCGTACCGCCTGGTGGATCGGCCCGTAAGTCGACCCCCAGCCGACCACCGCCAGCCTGCCGCCCACCTCGCCCAGCGCCACGTCCTGCGGCGGCACGGCATGGGCAACTCCCTCGATCTTGGCCTGCCGCGCATCCGTCTGCACCTGATGCACGTCCGGGGCATAGTCGATGTTGCCGGTGTCGATCGCCTTCTCGATGCCGCCGATCCGGTGCATGAGGCCTGGCGTCCCCGCCTTGATCCAGGGGCGCACCCCGTCAGCGTCGCGCTTGTAGGGAAGGACCTTGCCTCCGGGGTTGTTGCTCTCCTCCAGGAAGCTGACCGGGAACGGCGTGAAAGTGGCGGGGTCGGGCACTTTCCACGGCTCGGAGGCATTGCCGATATAGCCGTCGGTCAAAAGGATCACCGGGGTCATGAAGCGGGTGGCGATGCGGCAGGCCTCGATCGCGCATTCGAACGCATCGGCGGGCGAGCGCGCCGCGATCACCGGCAGCGGTGCATCGCCGTTGCGGCCGTAGACCGCCTGGTAGAGGTCGGACTGCTCTGTCTTGGTCGGCAGGCCGGTGGAAGGACCCCCGCGCTGCGAGTTGACGATGACGAGCGGCAGTTCGGTCATGATCGCGAGCCCCATCGCCTCGCCCTTGAGCGCGATCCCGGGGCCCGAGGAGGACGTGACGCCGAGCTGTCCGGCATAGGATGCACCGATCGCGGCGCAGATCGCGGCGATCTCGTCCTCGGCCTGGAAGGTCGTTACGCCGAACTCCTTCATCCGGACCAGATTGTGCAGGATCGCCGAGGCCGGGGTGATCGGATACCCGCCGAAGAACATCGGCAGGCCGGCAAGCTGCGCCCCGGCGACAAGGCCCAGGCTCACCGCTTCGGCGCCGGTGATCGTGCGGTAGAGGCCGGGTTCGGACGGCACCGGATCGAGGTGCAGCTTCCTGAGCGGGCCCGCCAGTTCCGCCGTCTCGCCATAGGCATGGCCGGCATTGAGCGCGGCGATGTTGGCCTGCGCCAGCACCGGATTTTTCGCGAACTTGGCACTCAGCCAGTCGACCAGGGGCTGGCGGTCGCGATCGAACATCCACAGGGCCAGGCCCAGCGTCCACATGTTCTTGCAGCGCAGCGCTTCCTTCATGCCGAGGCCGAAGGGCTTCACCGCCTCCATCGTCAGCGCCGAGATGTCGAAGGCCAGCACGTCCCAACGGGCCAGGCTGCCATCCTCTAGCGGACTTGCCTCGTACTTCGCCTTGTCGAGGTTGCGCCTAGTGAACTCGCCGCTGTCGGCGATCACCAGGCCGCCGGGCTTTAACCCCTGAACGTTGGTCTTGAGCGCCGCCGGGTTCATCGCCACCAGCACGTCGGGCGCGTCGCCGGCGGTGGTGATCTCGCTCGACCCGAAGTTGATCTGGAACGCCGAGACGCCGAACAGCGTGCCTTGCGGCGCGCGGATCTCGGCGGGGAAGTCGGGGAACGTGGCGAGATCGTTGCCGGCCAGCGCGGTCGACAACGTGAACTGCCCGCCGGTGAGTTGCATGCCGTCGCCTGAATCGCCGGCGAAGCGGACGACGACCGCCTCGGGTCCGACCTGAGAAGCGCCTTGGTCGATGACGGATTCGGATTTGGCAGCAGCGGTCGCCATGGTTCCATCCTCTTCGCCCGGTCTGTGCCGGATTTCGTTCACAGCCCGAAGGTGCGGACCCGGCCTCCCGGTGACAAATTAGTTTTCCATTGGGCGAACAAACATCTCATTTCCGCCGCCATCGAGCATGGACTTCAATACCTGCTAGTCAAGGGCGCAGGCTTGGGCCATTCTGCCGGCATGGCTTTCTTTCCGGTGCTTTTTCCGCCGAATCGCGTAGAGCACCCCTCCCTTTCAGTCTGGATTTTCGCATTTCGATGAACGACTTCTCGTCCCTGCCCTACCGTCCCTGCGTGGGCGTCATGCTCGTCAATGCCGACGGCAAGGTCTTCGTCGGCAAGCGAATCGACAATCGCGAGGGCGACTGGTGGCAGATGCCCCAAGGCGGCGTCGACGATGGCGAGGACCTCAAGGCCGCCGCCTACCGCGAATTGAGGGAGGAAACCGGCGTTACCCAGGACAACGTCAAGCTGCTCAGCCAGACCAAGGATGAACTGCTCTACGACCTGCCGGAAGAACTGGTCGGCAAGTTGTGGAAGGGCAAGTACCGTGGCCAGCGCCAGCACTGGTTCCTGGCCCGCTTCGACGGCGGCGACGACGCGATCGACCTCAACGCCCACAAGCCGGCCGAGTTTTCCGAGTGGAAGTGGGTCGATGCGGAACTGCTGCCCGACCTCATCGTGCCGTTCAAGAAGCGCGTCTACCGCGCTGTGCTGGAAGAATTCCGCGCGCTGATCTGAGCATCGTCGTCCCGGATCAACGCCGGGGCGACGGATCAGTTCTCCGATACCACCGTCTTGGGAGTCACCGCATCGGCAGTGACCATGCGGGGTGACGGTCCCTGTGCGATCGCCGCGGCGAGCTTCTGCGTCTCGGCGCAGGACTTGCCGCAAAGCGTCTGCAGGCGCGCGAGGTTGCGGCTCGCCTTCTCGGTGGCGCCCTTTTCCGCCAGCGCCATGCCTTCGCCGGCGATGGCGACCAGGTTGCGCGGATCGGTGTTCAGGGCGACGCGGTAGTAATGCAGAGCCTTGCCCTGCATGCCCTGGCGCCGCGTGGCCTCGGCCAGCGAGAGCAGCACGGTGACGCTGCCCGGCTCGACCGTCAGCGCGGATTCATATGCATCGATCGCCGCGTTCACGTTGCCACCGGCCAGCGCCGAACGGCCTTCCGCCACCAGCGCCGCCGCGCGCGGGTCGAGCGCTTCGGGCGACTGGGAATGCGTGACGCTGGATGAAATGACCGCAAGAAGGGAAAGAGCAACAGCAACGGGCGTGTAGCGCATCAGCAGGTCCTTGGCCGAGGTCGTCGTCCTCATCATAGGCCGCGACGCTATCACAGCCGAACGAAGCGTGCGACGAAAAAGCCGTCCGTACCGTCATGATATGGAGACAATCTCAGGCCCGGTCCGCGTGGGCGCCCCGCCGGCAGGTCGGGCGTTTCCGCGCGCCAGCCGGGATGCCGGTCGAGAAAGTCCCGCGCCTGTTCGGCCCCTTCGACGTCGAGCAGCGAGCAGGTGACGAACACAAGCCGGCCGCCCGGCCGTACCAATCGCGCGGCGATGTCGAGCAGGCGACCCTGGACGGCGACGTAGCGCTCCAGTTGCCTTTCGGTCAGCCGCCAGCGCGCTTCCGGATTGCGCCGCCATGTGCCGGTGCCCGAGCATGGTGCGTCGACCAGCACGGCGTCCGCCTTGTCGACGAAGTCGGCAAGCGCTTCAAGTTCGCGGTTGGCGTCGAGCAGCAGGGTCTCGATGATGGTTGCCCCGGCGCGTTTGGCGCGCGGTGCGAGGCGGGACAGGCGGGCGCGATCGGCGTCGGACGCGACCAGCCTGCCGGTGTTCTCCATCGCCGCGGCGAGCGCGAGGGTCTTTCCTCCAGCACCAGCGCACAAGTCGATCACTGTCTCGCCGGGACGCGCGGCCACGGCCTCGCAAGTGAGCTGTGAGCCGGTGTCCTGCACTTCGATCCGGCCTTCGCGATAGGCGCTGGCCTGCTCGATGCGGGTTTCGGGCGGGTAGCGCCAGCCATTGGCCGCGACCGTGCGCTCCCCGCCTTCGGGCAGGTCGAGCGCGCCGGACCGCAGCGTATTGACGCGAATGTCGAGCGACGCGCGCCCAAGCAGCGCCTCGCCTTCGGCCTCCCCGACGTCGCTGTTGGCCAGTTGCTGGAGCAGCCATTGCGGCGCGACCCCGCCGGCCGCCTCCGCCTCGTCCGGGCCGATCGGCACGGGCGCGTGGGCCGATCCGTCGAACAGGGCGGCGAGGTGCTCGTCCTGCCCGGCGACGCGAAGCATCGCGGCGCGGCCGGTCGCGGGGACTTCCCCGCAGGCGCGGATCGCCCGGTAGGCGAATTCACGCACCGCGCGCCGGTCGCCGCTGCCGGCAAAGCGACGGCTACGGAACCAGTCGGCGATCAGGCGGTCGGCCGGGGCACCGTTGGCGCGGGCCGCCTCGATCACGAGGTCGAGGATCTCGATCGCGGCCTGGACGCGGGCGGCGGGAGTCATGCCCCCTCCACCACGCCGCTGCGCGGCGCAGGGGCAGCGACGCAGGCGCTGACGGAGGGGTCAGCGCGTCGGATAGTTCGGCGCCTCGCGCGTGATCGTCACGTCGTGGACGTGGCTTTCGCGCAGACCTGCGTTGGTGATGCGGATGAACTTCGAGTTGCGGCGCATGTCCTCGATGGTGGCCGAGCCGGTGTAGCCCATTGCCGCCTTGATGCCACCGACGAGCTGGTGGATCACGTCCTTGGCCGGGCCCTTGTAGGCGACCTGGCCCTCGATGCCCTCGGGCACCAGCTTCATCTGGTCCTTGATGTCGCCCTGGAAATAGCGGTCGGCCGAACCCCGGCCCATCGCGCCCACCGAACCCATGCCGCGATACGACTTGTAGGCGCGCCCCTGGTACAGGAACGTCTCGCCCGGCGCTTCCTCGGTGCCGGCCAGCATCGAGCCGACCATGATGGTGGATGCACCGGCGGCCAGCGCCTTGGCGGCATCGCCGGAGGTGCGCAGACCACCGTCGGCGATAACCGGAACGCCCGCCTTGTCGGCTTCCTCGGCGGCTTCCATCACGGCGGTGAGCTGCGGCACGCCGACGCCTGCGACGATGCGCGTGGTGCAGATCGAGCCCGGGCCGATGCCCACCTTCACGCAATCCGCACCGGCGTCGATCAGCGCCTTGGCCGCCTCGGCCGTGGCGATGTTGCCGGCGATGACCTGCGCCGAGTTCGACAGGCGCTTCACCCGCTCGACCGCCAGCGCGACGTCGCGGTTATGGCCATGCGCGGTGTCGATGACGACCACGTCGCACTCTGCCGCCAGCAGCGCCTCGGTTCGCGCGAAGCCCTTGTCGCCCACCGTGGTGGCGGCGGCGACGCGCAGGCGGCCGGCGCCGTCCTTGGTGGCGTCGGGGTAAGTGACGGCCTTCTCGATGTCCTTGACGGTGATGAGACCGACGCAGTGGAAGCCCTCGTCGACGACCAGCAGCTTCTCGATCCGGCGCTGGTGCAGGAGGCGGCGCGCCTCGTCCTTGCCGACGTTGACGTTGACGGTGGCGAGGTTCTCGTGCGTCATCAGTTCGCGCACGGGCTGGTTGGGATTGTCGGCGAAGCGCACGTCGCGATTGGTGAGGATGCCCACCAGCTTGCCCGACGCCTCGACCACCGGGATGCCGCTGATCCGGTTCGCCTGCATCAGCGCCTGCGCCTGGCCCAGCGTGGCATTGGGATCGATGGTGATGGGATTGACCACCATGCCGCTCTCGAAGCGCTTGACCTGGCGGACGGCGGCGACCTGTTCCTCGATGGTGAGGTTGCGGTGGAGCACGCCGATGCCGCCCATCTGCGCCATGACGATGGCCATGTCGGCCTCGGTCACGGTGTCCATCGCCGAGGAGATCACCGGGATGTTGAGCCCGATCGTGCGGGTCAGCATGGTACGCGTATCGGCCTGGGTCGGCACGATGTCGGACTTGGCGGGACGCAGCAATACGTCGTCGAAAGTGAGTCCGAGCTGGATATCCATGTGCGCCACCAATGCCTTTACGGGGGAGAATCGTGGCGGCCCATGTAATCAAAGGGGGCCGCGAGGGCTAGAGCCTGATCGGCATGAATTTTCGTGGCTGGTTCGCAGGGGTCCGGGCATAGTGAAGGCCGAAACGGTGGCAGGACCACGAAGGCACCGCCCTGCCCCTCCGGCAGGACGCCTACTTCGGGGGGATCGCCGGCTTCACTGCGCCGCCGACCGGCACCTTGCGCACATCGCCGAACCACCGGCCGAGCGCTGTGAGCATCTTTACGTCGTCCACCGCGCCTTCAAGTTGCAGCGGACGGGTCAGGTCGTCGGTGGGCCGGTGGTAGTCGCCGTCGAAGAAGGCGCGCATGCGGTCGATGTCGCCATAGGCAGTCGTGACCATGACGGCGGGAATGTCGTGCTGGAGCAGCGCCCAGCCGTCCTGGCGCTTGACGAATTCGTTCGCCTCGTCGTTTTCCCGCAGACGGAAGCCTTCGGCCTTGGCGACACGGGCGATGTCCTTGTCGAGCCCGGTCATGCCGCGTCCGACGATCGCGAAGGGGGTCTTGCGCGGGGCGATCGCGATCGAATCGATGTTGAAGGCGGCGACGATCTTTTCCAGCGGCAGCGGAGGGTTTTCCGCGAACTCATGGGCGCCCAGCAGGCCCAGTTCCTCGCCGGTGGTGGCGAGGAAATAGACGTCGCGGTCCATCTGCGGAGTGCGTGCGAGGCGCCGCGCGATCTCGGTCAGCGCGGCGACGCCGCTGGCGTTGTCGATCGCGCCGTTGCAGATCAGGTCTTCGGCCGGAGCTTCGCCGCACTCTCCGAAATGGTCCCAGTGGGCGACGAAGAGCACCGCGCCTGCCTGCCGACTGCGGCCGGGCAGCTTGCCGATGAGGTTGTGGGTGCGGATAGTGGTTTCGTTGGTGGTCGCCTCGAGCGTGGCGGTGACGTCGAGCATGACCGGCACGAAGTCGTCCCCCGATGCCGCCGCTTCGAGCGAGGCAAGGGTATGCGCTGTGCCCTTGAGCAGCGTCTCCATCGTCGCGCGGCCGATGAAGGCTTCGAGGTCTCCTCCCAGCGAATCCTCGGACAGCGCATAGCCGGTGCGCTGCCTCCGTGCCGCGACCTGCTCGAGGCTGCGTTCGCCGTCCAGCACGGTCAGCACCGCCGAGGCCCCTTGCGCCAGCAGATCGTTCTGCCGTGCGCTGTCGGGCGTATCGCCGTCGAGCACCACCGCGATGCGCCCCGCCAGTTCCGTGCGCGAGAAGTCCTGGCTGCGCGCCTTGCCCACGAACAGCAGCGGCGCATTGCGCACCAGGCTGCGCTTGCCCGAGGTCAGGACCAGGACGTCGCCGGGAGCGATGGTGGTGCGATAGCCCCGGCGCAGGAACTGGGCAGTACCCGTGGACGGCGCGCGCGCCACCAGGGTCACGGGAGCGAACCATTCGTTGCCGGGGTCGTTGGTGCCGGAGACGAGGCCGATGTCGAACCACTGGCGCGCAAGGTAGCGCAGCGTCTTCGCTTCGCCCTCGGTGCCGGGCTCGCGACCGTCGAAATCGTCGCTGGCGAGGATCGCGATGTGGCCGCGCAGGCGCGCCTCGATCTCGCGGTCGGCACGGCTGACGCTGGCGGCGACGACGGGAGCGGCCACGACGAAGGCGACCACCGCAGAAACGGCCAGGAGCATAGAGAACGCAGCCGTCCCCCACGTCCAAGTCCCTGTTCCCAATAAGCCCGCCTTCATCGTGCCGCACCTATACGACACAAATCCGGCGGCGGTTGGAAAATCTCCGCCGCGATGCATCATTACAGTCACTTTTTGCCGCCGCGCTCGCGACGTGACGCGCCGGCGCAACACTGGCCACGCCCGGTACCAGGGCGAGGCAGCGGAACTCGCGCGCCGATCGAGGATTGATCCGCAGGCGGCAACAAGGCTACGCCGGTACGATCTGAGGGAAGGACAAGACACCGATGCGGCTCACCAGGTTCGATCCCGACAACATCCGCGTCACCGGCGGTAGCAGCGGCGGCTTTCCCGGCGGGGGTGGAGGCAAGCTGGGGTGCGGCACACTGGTGATCGCGCTTATCGGCGCTCTGGTCTTCGGGATTGATCCCGGCCAGATGATCGGCACCCTGCAAGGCGTCCAGCAACAGACCTCGGCACCGTCGCCGCAGACCGACGCGAAGAGCGAGGAGCAACTGTGCTCGGCCAATGCCTATGCGCTGGAATCGTGCAATGCGCTCGATTCGCTCAACCTCACCTGGCAGCCTTTGTTCGAGCAGGCCAGGATCGCCTTCGACCAGCCCACGCTGCACTTCTACAGCGGCGGCACCACCAGCGGCTGCGGTGCGGCGGAAAGTGCGATGGGGCCGTTCTACTGCCCGCCCGACCAGGGCATCTACATCGACACCAGCTTCTACGACCAGCTCGACAAGCAGCTCGGCGCCAAGGGCGACTTCGCGCGCTACTACGTGATCGCCCATGAGTACGGCCACCATGTGCAGAGCCTGCTGGGCCTCAATGCGAAAGTCCGCAAGGAGCAGGAGCAGAACCCGTCGCAGGCCAATGCGCTGCAGGTGAGGATGGAGCTTCAGGCGGACTGCTACGCCGGGGTCTGGGCGGGCAAGCACCGCGACCTGATTGAGCCCGGCGACATGGAGGAAGGCCTCACCGCCGCCAGCGCGATCGGCGACGACACGCTGATGAAGAACGCCGGGCAGTCGGTGAATCCGGAAAGCTTCACCCACGGCTCCAGCGCCGAGCGCATGCGCTGGCTCAAGCGCGGGCTGGAAACCGGGAACGAGGATGCCTGTGATACGTTCACCTGATTGAAACGATACGGTGCGGCTCACTGGCCTTTCCCGGCTGCAGAGCACCGCGACGGGCGAACAGGAGAACAGGGATGCGCAGATACTGGCTGAGTGCCGCCATGATGGCGGCCATGGTGGCTAGCCCCGCGATCGCGGGACAGGAAGAAAAGGCGATCACCGATCGCGATCCCAACGCCATGGACGTCGCCAAGACGCCGATCAGCGACCTCAACGTCGGACGCGACGGCGAAATCCCGCCGCTCCTCGTGAAGGCAACCGCCGAGCCCTATGCACTGGCGGGCCTGGGCAAGTGCCGGCAGATCGCGGGCGCCATCCAGGAACTCGACGAAGTGCTCGGTCCCGACATCGACCTGCCACAGGCCGAACGCGACCGCATCAGTGCGGGCCGCGTGGGCAAGTGGGTGGTTGCCTCGTTCATACCCTTCCGCGGGCTCATCCGCGAGGTCTCGGGCGCAAACGCACAGGACCGCAAAGTCAATGCGGCGATCCAGGCCGGTCTGACCCGCCGCGGCTTCCTGAAGGGTATCGGCGCGGCGAAGGGCTGCCGCTACCCCGCCTCGCCCGCGCCCGCTCATGTCGTCCAGGCCCGCCTCGAAGAAATGAAGGCGCTGGAGAAGAAGAAGGACGCCAAGGGTAGCAAGAAGCGGGACAAGGACGACAAAGAACTCGCCTTCAAGTCAGAGCCCGACGTGAAGCAGCCGGCGCCCAAGCGATAGTATCGGCGCCGGCCAAGCCAACCCGATATTTGGCTCGGTCGGCGACCTTCCCGCCTCGCCGGAAAACCATCGTTGCAAAGATAGCCGGATGACATCGCGCCGCCGCCTTACCCTGTCCTTCGCGAGCGCCATCTCCATGCTGGCATCGGCTTGCGGGAGCGAAACGCCAGAACAGGCGCCCTCCCCCGCGGCGAGCAGCGCGGCGACGGCAGTGACCGGACCGGCCGTGAGCGAACCGGCCGTGAGCGCACCCGCCGCGATCGAGCCGGCACCGGAGCAATCGACCGCCGCCCTCCAGTCGCCAGCCCTGCCGGCGACCGGGCCGATCTCATGCGCCGCCGACGTTGGCGAAAGCGCTGCGCAAAAGCTGGTGGCGCAATGCCGCGCTGTCTCGCCCGCCACGCACCCGCCCTGCAATGCGGCGAATTCCTGCGCGATGATCCGCAACGAAATCGCCCGCGGCTGCGCCCTGCTGGACGCGGACGCTGACACCACGCCGGAATGCGCGGTTAGCCCGATCGGCAGGGAAGCTGCCGCGGACCTCGTACAGCGCTTCTACGCCGCCATCAACGCGCACGACTACGCCTCGGCCTGGACGCTTTGGGGGCCCGACGGCAATCCCGAGCAGAATCTCGACGAGTTCACCAAGGGCTATCGCGATACCCGTCGCACGCATGTCGAGATCGGCAAGGTCTCCGAGGTCGAGGGGGGCGCGGGATCGATCTACGTGACGGTGCCTGTGACCATCGATGCCGAACTCGCCGACGGCCGACGCCAGCGCTTCACCGGAAGCTACGACCTGCGGCAGATCAACCGCGGGATGGGCCGATCGCAAGGCTGGCACATCATGGCCGCAAAGCTGAAGCGCACCCCGATCTGAACCCGGCGCTCGTTCACTCCCGACGCGTGGTTTCCTTGAACAAGTCGTGGATACGCCCCTCGCGATGTTCGATGACGCCACTGAAATCCTCCGGCTCGTTGACGAGGTCGTCGAACAGGGTGCGGTAGTGGATCATTGCCCGGCGCAGCTCCTCGGTCCGGGCTTCACCCTGCGCATGACTGCCCGCGATGGCGTGCGCGGTGCGATAATGGGCGACGACTTCGGCGTGGTCGACCGACAGATCCTCGTAACGCTGCTCGAACTCGGCGACCGGATATCCGCGCGCCAGCATGACGTCGCTCAGCAGCACGTCGGCGCGAATGACGGCGCCGCTCGGATCGTCCACGAAGCGCGCCTGGATGCTCAGCCAGTCGTCGATGAAGGCGTGACGCTGGGCAGGTGCCAGCGGGCGGATATGAAAGGCAGCAACCCGCTTCACACGCTCCTGGAGAAGGGCTTCCCCCTCGTACGGATTGCCTGCCTTCTCGACGGTGCGGGCGTACTCCTCGCCGTAACGGTCCCGCAGCGCCGCGCTGCGACGGTTGCGAGAAAACGTCACGACCAAGGCGACTATTATGGCGAGCAGGACAAGTCCGATAGCAAGGGCAAAGGGACTAAGGGCGTTCACTAGGCTTCTCCCGTTCGGCAAGCCCCCTCGCACAAGAACTCAACACCGTCCGGGACGCCCAAGTTTCGCAGCTCTCAACCGTTCGCCGCGTGTCGCGGCCGGACGATAGCGGAATTTAGCGCCACGCCGGACAGGGCCGTCACGGTACGCCAGGTCGGTTGCCCTTTGCCGCCCCCACACGGGCAGGCCCCTTACCCGCGCGGGTGGTAGAAGTCGTAGATCGTCTGCGCCACGGCGGCGCTGACACCCGGCGCGTGCTGGAGATCGCCCAGGCTTGCCGCGCGGACCTTGCTGGCGGTGCCGAAGTGCAGCAGCAACGCCCGCTTGCGGGCCGGGCCGATGCCGGGGATTTCGTCGAGCGGGCTGGCGCTGATCGCGCGGCTGCGCTTGGCGCGGTGAGCGCCGATGACGAAGCGGTGGACCTCGTCGCGCAGGCGCTGGAGGTAGAATAGCACCGGCGAGTTCACCGGCAGCATCTTCTCGCGCCCGTCGGGGAAGTGGAATACCTCGCGCCCCTCGCGGCCATGGTGCGGGCCCTTGGCGATCGCGATCAGCGCCACGTCCTCGATGCCCAGTTCCTCCAGCGCATCCTTGACCGCGTTCATCTGGCCCTTGCCGCCATCGATCAGCACGAGGTCCGGCCAGGTGCCGCCCTGCCGTTCGGGGTCCTCCTCCTGCACGCGGCCGAAGCGACGGGTCATGACCTCGCGCATCATCGCGAAGTCGTCGTCGCTCTGCGCGGTCTTGATGTTGAACTTGCGGTACTGGTTGGTGAGGAAGCCCTCTGGCCCCGCCACAACCATCGCGCCGACCGCCTTGGTGCCCTGGATATGGCTGTTGTCGTAGACCTCGATGCGCTTTGGCAGGTCCGCCAGTTCGAGGAAATCGGTGAGTTCGCGCAAAGTCTTGGCTTGCGTGCCGCGCTCGGCCAGGCGGCGGTCCAGCGCCTCGACCGCGTTGCGCGTGGCCTGCGCCACCAGATTGCGCCGCGCGCCGCGCTGAGGGACCGAAATCTCGACCTTGCCGCCCGCGCCTTCGCGTAGCGCCTCGCAGATGAGGTCCGCCTCGGGCAGCAGCCGGTCGACCAGGATGCAGCGCGCCGGCGGCACTTCCTCGTAGAACTGGGCAAGGAAGCTCTGCATCACTTCCTCCTCGCTCAGGCCTTCCGTATGGGTGGGGAAAAAGGCGCGGTGGCCCCAGTTCTGGCCGCCGCGGATGAAGAAGGCCTGCACCCCGACTTGCCCCCCCTTGGTGGCCATCGCAAAGATGTCGGCGTTGTCGAGACCTTCGGCGTTGATCGCCTGGCTGCCCTGGATGAAGGTGGCGGCACGCAGGCGGTCGCGCAGCATGGCGGCGCGTTCGAAATCGAGATCCTGCGCGGCCTCGGCCATCTGCGCCTCGATCTTGCGCTGGACTGCGCTGGACTTGCCGCCAAGGAAGTCCTTCGCCTCCTGCACCAGTTCGGCGTAGCCGGCCTCGTCGATGCGGCCCACGCACGGGGCCGAGCAGCGCTTGATCTGGTAGAGCAGGCAGGGCCGGTCGCGGCGGGCAAAGAAGCTGTCGGTGCAGGAGCGCAGCAGGAACAGCTTCTGCAAAGCGTTGACGGTGGTGTTGACCGATCCGGCGCTGGCGAAGGGGCCATAGTAATTGCCCTTGGCCTTGCGCGCGCCGCGATGCTTCATGATGCGCGGGAACGCGTGGTCGGACCGCAGCAGGATGAACGGGAACGACTTGTCGTCGCGCAGCAGCACGTTGTAGGCGGGGCGGAAGCGCTTGATGAGCTGCGCTTCGAGCAGCAGCGCCTCGGCTTCGGAATTGGTCGTCACGATCGTCATCGAGCGGGTCTGGCTGACCATGCGCTGCAGACGGCCCGGCAGCCGCTCCCACTGGGTATAGTTCGCCACGCGGTTCTTCAGCGCCCGCGCCTTGCCGACGTAGAGGACTTCGCCGCGCGCGTCGTGCATGCGGTAGACGCCCGGCTTGGGCGGCAGCGTGCGCACGGTGTCGCGGATCACCTCGACCCCGGCCTGGAGGTCGGGCTGGTCCGAGCCGCGTATGGTGGTGGTCGCCCGATCCTCGTTGAATCGTTCGTTGCCCTGGGGGTTGTCGGGAGTGCCGGCAGGTGTTCGCGCCATGGCGTGCAGATAGGCAATGCGGAGCCGCAGGGGAAGTCCGGGCCGGATGACTTGTCGGGGACTATCCCGTCCTCGCCGTGCCTCTGCGCAGCAAGGCCGGGCCATGCCCATGCACGACCCGGCCTCGGTTATCCGCCGCAGCGGCTTGTGGGATCAAAGGCCCTCGATGTAGACGGTCGGCACACGATAGCCGCGCTTCGCCATCGCCTTGACGTACTTGCCGCGTTCACCGCGCAGTTCCGTACCGTATTCCTCCCAGGCGTCCCGCTGGTCCTCGATGTCGCTGGCATGGCGCAAGTCGCTCGACAGTTCCTTCTGGGTCTCGTTCACGTTGGCGCGGTAGTTGTACCAATGCTTGCCCTCGATACCGCCGATGGGCGACTGGACGATACGCTCCTCTTCGGCGCGGGCGACGCGCTCCTCGTACATCGCCGGCACGACAGCCATGGCGACGGTAGGGACGGCAGCAGCGGCCAGCACGGCAGCGGTGATGATCTTGGTCTGCTTCATGGGTGAGATTCCCTTTTCGCTTTCCAGGCCGGGCGGGATTGCCTCGGCGGTTCGCAGGGAAAACGGCCGCAATTGCAATTAGCCCCAGCCCGCAGGACGAATCGGGCCGCAGGCGCGACGTGACGGGGTTGTGATGACTGGATCACACAGTCGTGCCGGCCGCATTCATCGGCGGTGCAGGTTTGTATCAGGCCGGAAGCTGCGAAAAGTCCGTCAGCGCCGCATCGCGAAGGCCGCGCCATACGCGGACGGCCTGGACGGTCTCGGCAACGTCGTGGACGCGCAGGATGTGCGCGCCGGCCTCCATCGCCTTCACCGCCAGTGCGATCGATCCGCCCAACCGCTGGTGCGCGGGCGCCTCGTTGGCGAGCGCGCCGATCATGCGCTTGCGGCTGACGCCCACCAGCAGCGGCTGGCCCAGCGCGTGGAACAGCGGCAGCGCATTGAACAGCGCCAGGTTTTCCGCCAGCGTCAGGCCGAAGCCGAAGCCCGGGTCGAGGACGATGCGCTCCGGCGCGATGCCGGCGGCGACGGCAGCGTCGCGCCGCTCCTCCAGCCAGTCGAACACCCCGAGGGCGACGTCTTCATAGCCGGCGGGCGAATGCAGGTCGTCAGCCTTGCCCGGCGCGTGCATGAGCACCACGGGGGCTCCGGTGGCCGCGGCGAGGTCGAGACTGCGCGGGTCGTAGCGCAGGGCCGAGACGTCGTTGATGACGTGCCCGCCCGCCGCGAGCCCCGCTTCCATCACCGCCGGGCGCCGCGTGTCGAGACTGATCGCCGCCCCCATCGCTGCCAGTTTCGCGACCATCGGCACGACGCGCTTGATCTCGTCGCCTTCCCAGACCGCACCGGCGCCGGGACGTGTGGATTCGCCGCCAACGTCGATGATCGCCGCCCCCGCCTCCAGCATCGCCGAGGCATGGGCAGAGGCTTCCTGCGCATCGTCGAGGAACTGGCCGCCGTCTGAGAAGCTGTCGGGCGTCATGTTGAGGATGCCCATGACCTGCGGTTGGTCGAGCCGGATGGTGCGCGCACCGCAGTGGATCGGGGCGTGGACCTTGCGCAAGTTCGCCCACTGCGCCTCGCCCGCCGCGGCGAGGTCAGCCGGCAGCGCGGCGAGGGCCGAGGCTATGTGTCCCGCCTCGACCCGCTCGCGCGAGACGACGCGCCCGTCCTCGCGTACGATCAGCGCGAAGCGGCTCGCCCAGACCATCGCGCCGCCGAGGCGAACGGCTTGGCCTTCCTCGCTCTGCGGGCTTTCGGCGAAGGCGATCGGGCGGATGTAGAGCTTGCGGGTCATGGCGCGGCCTTAGCGTCTATGGCGGTGATGCAGAACCCGTCTTGAAACCGATCGTCGTCCCGGCGCAGGCGGGAACCGCAGGGCATTCTCGAAGCGATCGCTCGCCGCGGGCCGCTGCGACGCCGCGTTCGGACTCAAATCCGCGTGGCCTTGCCCCGGTACCGGATCAAGCTCGGAACGACGTACGGACTGTGGTCACGGCTCCGTGGCGAGCAGGTAGAGCTGGCGCAGCGCGTCGAGCGGCTTGACCTGGCCTTCGTGCTCGAGATGCCAGAACGTCCAGCCGTTGCACGAAGGCGCACCCTGCACGGTCGAGCCGACCCCGTGGATCGAGCCGGTCACGTCGCCCGCCATCAGCGAGCCATCGGCGCGCACAGTGGCGACATGGCGGTTCTTCTTGTCGAAGACTTGCGTACCCGGCGCGATCCAGCCGGTCTCGACCAGCGTGCCGAAGGCCACCTTGGGCGCTGCGCGCTTGGACTGCATGGTCTTGAGCGCGCTCTCGTCGAGCGGCAGCGCCATCTCGATGCGCTCGATCGCGGCTTCGCGGTAATCGCTCTCACGCTCGCAGCCGATCCATTCGCGGCCAAGGCGCTTGGCGACGGCACCGGTGGTGCCGGTGCCGAAGAACGGGTCGAGCACGACGTCGCCCTTGTTGGTGGTCGCCAGCATCACGCGATAGAGCAGGGCCTCGGGCTTCTGCGTCGGGTGGACCTTGCGGCCGTCCTTCTTGAGACGCTCGGGCCCGTTGCAGATCGGCAGGACCCAGTCCGAGCGCATCTGCAGCTCGTCATTGAGCGTCTTCATCGCACGGTAGTTGAAGGTGTACTTCGACTTCTCGCCCATGCTCGCCCAGATCAGGGTCTCGTGCGCGTTGGTGAAGCGGGTGCCCTTGAAGTTCGGCATCGGGTTGGCCTTGCGCCAGACGATGTCGTTCAGGATCCAGAACCCCATGTCCTGCATGATCGCGCCGAGGCGGAAGATGTTGTGGTACGAGCCGATCACCCACAGCGAACCCTCGGGCTTCAACACACGGCGCGCTTCGGTCAGCCAGTCGCGCGTGAACTGGTCGTAGACGGCGAAGCTCGAGAACTTGTCCCAGTCGTTGGTGACCGCGTCGACGTGGCTGCCGTCAGGCCGCGCGAGGTCGCCGCCGAGCTGCAGGTTATAGGGCGGATCGGCGAAGACCATGTCGACGCTGGCGTCGGGAATGGTGCGCATCGCCTCGATGCAATCGCCGGGAATGATGTGGCCGAGGGGAAGCAGTTCCTTCGGGGTGGGCGCCGGCGCCCGTGCCCGAATCCGTTCCTTGACCAGTAACTGCCCCATGATCGCTCCGAATAAGAATAACTGTGGATAGGCCCCTAGGGTGAGTCATCCGAGACTCCGCGTCAACCCGCGACTCGTGAAGAATCCTAGTGATTCACATGTTCAGCGCGTGGGAACAAAACGAATCCGCCACAAGATGTCGATCCCCGCGAATTTCCGAGACTCAAGATGTTGTGGGTGTGGCCACCGGGACTCGTGGAAAACTTTTTGCGCCAGCCGCACCACCCTTAGCGCCGGTGGCCCGCGTTTTGTGCAAGTGCGGTCCAGGAGCTTGCATTTGCGGCAAGCGGACCGGCAACTCTAAGGGGACTTCGATGCTGCATTGCAGCAATTCTTTCATTCCCGAGGTTACCTATGTTCTCCTTCCTGACCCAGTGCTTTGCCGCGCGCGCCGACATCCTTCTTGCCCAGCATCATGTCGCGGGGCTCGCGGAAAGGCCAGCAACGCAGGCGGCGGAGCAGCCCGTTATCGAAGACGCCGCTCCGGAGCAGGCCGCACCCGAGCGGATTCCGCTCGCGGCGTGAGGCTGCCTGGCTCTAGGTGGCTGGCCTAGAGCAACATCTCGAGCTGCGCGACCGGCGCGAAGCTGCGGCGGTGATGGCACGTGGCCCCATGGCTCCGGAGCGCGGCGAGGTGCTCTGCGGTGCCGTAGCCCGCATTGCGCTCCCAGCCATAATGCGGATGCGCGAGCGCAAGGTCGCGCATGAGCCGGTCGCGGTGTTCCTTGGCGATGATCGAGGCGGCGGAGATGCACGGCTCGATCGCATCGCCGCCGACGATCGCCCGCGCCTTCCAGCGCCATTCCTCGTGGCGGCCATAGGGCGTCAGGTTGCCGTCGACCAGTACTTCGCCCGGCTCCTCGCCGATCGCCTCGCATAGCGAAAGGACCGCGCGCGTCATCGCCAGCATCGTCGCGCCGAAGATATTGAGCCGGTCGATGTCCTCGACGTCGACCACGCCCACCGCCCAACGACAGCGGCGCTTGATGGTCGCTTCCAGTTCGGCCCGGCGCAAGCGAGAAAGCTTCTTGGAATCGTCCAGTCCCGATGGTCGCGGTTTGCACAGCACGACGGCGCCGGCGACGACCGGCCCCGCCAGAGGGCCGCGTCCTGCCTCGTCGACGCCGATGATGAGGGAACCGGTCGACAGGCTAGGCATTGGGCTCGTCATGAACGCTAGACATCTCCTGATCGCCCTATCGCCTCTTGCCCTCACGCTCGCAAGCTGCGGCAATGCGGCTACAGGGGAAAAAGCGGCGGCCGAAGGCGACCGGCCCTTCGTGGTCGAGAGCTACGCGCAGTTCGACGAGCCCTGGGCCATGGCCTTGGATGCGGGCAGCGGCACGCTCTTCGTCACCGAACGCAAGGGCTCCATCCGCTTCCTCACGCCCGACCGGAAGATCGGCCAGGTGAGCGGCGTCCCCAAGGTCGACTACGGCGGCCAGGGCGGTCTCGGCGACATTCTCTTCGCCCCCGGCCAGAATGGGACGAAACTCGACCGCCGGGTAGTCTACCTGAGCTGGGTCGAGGCGGGGGACGGCGATACGCGCGGCGCGGTGGTCGGCAAGGCCGATCTCGTTTGCCCGCACGCGCTGCAATGCCGGCTTGATGGCCTGAAGGTAATCTGGCGCCAGGCTCCAAAGGTCACCGGGCGCGGCCATTACTCCCACCGCCTCGCCTTCTCGCCTGACGGCAAGTACCTCTTCGTCAGCTCGGGCGAGCGGCAGAAGTTCACGCCCGCGCAGGACCTTGGCACCAATCTCGGCAAGATCGTGCGCCTGCTGCCCGACGGTTCTCCCGCACCAGGCAATCCCTTTGCCGGCAGAAGCACGCCGGCCGACCAGATCTGGTCCTACGGCCACCGCAACGTCCTGGGCCTCGCCTTCGACCCGCAAGGCCGGCTGTGGGACCTCGAACACGGCCCCAGGGGCGGTGACGAGCTGAACCTGGTGAAGCCCGGCGCCAACTACGGCTGGCCGCTGGTCTCGGACGGGGACCACTACGACGGCAAGCCGATCCCGCGCAACGCCACCCGGCCCGATCTCGCCCAGCCGGCGATAAGCTGGAACCCGGTGATCGCGCCCGGCGACTTCATCTTCTACAACGGCGCCGGGTTCCCGGCCTGGAAGGGCCAGGCAATCATCACGGCGATGGTCGGCTCCGGCCTCGTGCGGGTGCGGATCGACGGAGACAAGGCGATCGAGGAAGCGCGCTATCCCTTCGACAAGCGCATCCGCGACATCGTCCAGGGACCCGACGGCGCGATCTGGCTGATCGAGGATGGCGAGGAATCCGACAGTGGCCACCTGCTCCGGTTGTCGCCGAAGCAGGCCCGCGCCGCTGCCGGCCCTGCGACCAGAACCGCGAATTGAATCGACTTTGCCTCCCCGCCCGCCTATCGGGCGCGCGCCATGACCCTACCTGAAACCGGCGCGCAAACCGCCACCATCATCCCGCTCGACAACGTCGACCCCGCGCTCGTCGAGGCCCTGCTCGACTCAGCCTTCGAGCCCGGGCGCCACAAGCGCACGGCCTACAAGGTGCGCGAAGGGACCGACTGGCTGCCCGGCCTGAGCTTCGCCGCGCTCGACGGGGACGAAATGCTGGTCGGTTCGATCCAGTGCTGGCCGGTCGCGCTCAACGACCCCTCGGGGCGTGCCCATCCACTCATCATGGTCGGCCCCGTTGCGGTGCTGCCCCAGCATCAGGGCATGGGCTACGGCAAGGCGCTGATGTCGGCGAGCATGGCCGGCATCGACGACCGCGCGCCGCTGCCGCAAGTGATGATCGGCGATCCGGAATACTACGGCCGCTTCTGGGGCTTCTCCAACGAGCATACCGGCGGCTGGGCCCTTCCCGGCCCGTTCGAGCGCCATCGCCTGCTCGTGCGCAGCGCCAATCCGGCAGTCCTGCCCGAAACCGGCACGCTGGGTCCCTGGCTGCGATAAGCCGCCGTCCCGGACCAGGTTCGGGACGAGGCCCGGTTCAGGACAAGGCCCGGTTCAGGACAAGGCCCGGTTCAGGACAAGGGATGCCGCTTTCTCACACTGGACCTTGGCGCGCGGCACCCTATCTGGCATCGCGAGACGATGCCTTACGAACCGCCCCCCGAACTAGCCGGTCTCTCGCTGGGTGAAGTGGCCGAACTGGTCGCCTCCCGCAAGCTGCCCCCGGTCGACCAGTGGTCCCCCGCCGAGACGGGCGACAGCGAGATGCGCATCACCGCCGACGGGCGCTGGTTCCACCAGGACGGCGAAATCCGTCGCCCGGCCATGGTCCGCGCCTTCGCCTCGCTGCTTTTGCGCGACGAGTCCGGACAGCACTGGCTGGTCACCCCGTCGCAGAAACTCTCGATCGAGGTCGAGGACGCCGCCTTCATCGCCATCGACGTGAAGCGCGAGGGCGACATGCTCGTCCTGCGCCTCAACACCGACGACCTCGTGATCGCCGGGCCCGATCATCCGATCCATGCCGAGGGCGATCCCCAGACCCCCGCGATCTACCTTGCCGTCCGCCATGGAACGCGAGCCAGGCTCAATCGCAGCACCTACGCGCAACTTGTCGATATCGCGATCGAGCAGGGTGGCAACGAGCAGGGCTGGGAAGACGACCTCGCCGTCCAAAGCGCCGGCGTACGCTTCCCGCTGATACCCGCATGAGCGCGCTGTTCGACGACGTCTCCCGCAGGTTCGAGGCCGGCCACGCCGCGGCGCCTCCGCGCCTGTGGTCGGACCCGCGCATCCAGCACGTCGAGCGATTCACCCCCGCCGCCGTGTTGGTCGCCCTGACCGAGCGCCCGCGCCCGGGGATGCTCCTGCTCCATCGCCCTTCGACGATGCGCGCCCATCCCGGCCAGATCGCCTTTCCCGGCGGCCGCATCGATCCGGGCGAAAATCCCGTCGAGGCGGCCCTGCGCGAAGCCAACGAGGAGCTCGGCATCCGCACCGGGGACGTACGCGTCGTCGGCACCAGCGACGTCTACCGCACCGGCAGCGGCTACGAGATCACTCCGGTGGTCGGTGTCGTTCCCGCCGACCTCGAAATCCAGCCCAACCCTGCCGAAGTGGCGCAGTGGTTCGAAGTGCCGGTCGACTTCGTGCTCGACCCCGCCAACCAGCGGACCCGCACCATCGACTACGAGGACCGCAAGCACAGCTTCGTCGAGATCACCTGGGGCGACGGGCACCAGGACCACGTCATCTGGGGGGTGACCGGTGCGATCCTGCACAACCTGTCGGCGAGGCTGAACTGGCATGGCTGACCGGCTCGACGTCGCGTGGATGCACCGCAAGGACCTCGCCGAACTCGTCGCCGCGCTGGGCCCTGGGAATGCCCGCTACGTGGGCGGCGCCGTACGTGACAGCCTGATCGGCCTTCCGGTCAAGGACATTGACATGGCAACCGTCCTCCACCCCGAAACCGTCCTCGCGCGGCTCGAGGCGGCCGGCATCCGCAGCGTTCCCACCGGGATCGAGCATGGCACCGTCACGGCCGTCCTGCCTGGCGGCCCGGTCGAGATCACCACCTTGCGCCATGACGTCGCGACCGACGGCCGCCGCGCCACGGTCGCCTTCGCCAGCGACTGGCAGGAAGATGCCGCGCGGCGCGACTTCACGATTAACGCGCTCTACGCCGATCCGCTGGACGGCGAGATCTTCGACTGGTTCGGAGGCCGCGCGGACCTCGATGCACGCCATGTACGCTTCATCGGCGATGCCCGCCAGCGCATCCGCGAGGACCACTTGCGGATCCTGCGCTACTTCCGCTTCCAGGCGCGCTTCGGCTCCACCCCTGCCGACGACGAGGCCGAGAGCGCCTGCGCCGACCTCGCCGCGACGCTCAAGGGCCTATCGCGCGAGCGGGTGGGCATGGAGACGATGAACCTGCTCGGCCTGCCCGACCCCGCCCCCACGGTGCGGCGCATGGCGCAGCTGGGCGTGCTGGCGGTGATCCTGCCCGAAGCCGATCCCGAGGGCCTTGCCGCACTTGTCGCCGCCGAGACCGCGCAGCGCCATCGCCCCGATCCGATCCGCCGCCTCGCCGCGCTGCTGCCGGCGAAACCCGCGCTGGCGGAGCAGGTCGCCGCCCGCTTCCGGCTCTCGGCGGCGCAGAAGAAGCGTCTGTCGCTGGCAGCCTCGCGAGAGGGCGAGCCCGGCGAACCTCGTGCCCTTGCCTATCAACTCGGCCGCGAGCCCGCGCTCGATCGCCTGCTGATCGCCGGCATCGATGCCTCCGCCCTGGATGGCTGGGATATCCCGCAACTGCCCCTCAAGGGCGGCCAGATCGTCGCGCGCGGGGTGGGTGCCGGCCCCGAGGTCGCCCGCATCCTGCACCAGGTCGTTGACGCCTGGATCGCCGAGGGCTTCCCGGATACCGCCCGGGTCGAGGCCCTGCTCGGTGAAATCCTGGCGGGGCGCCCGGCGTGAACCTGGGCGAACTGGCCCGCTTCCTGTTCGACCAGCCCCTCCTTGCGCTGACGATCGGGGCGATCCTGCTCGCGGTCGGCGCCGGCATGTTCACCGCCACGCGCCCGCGCCTCGGGCAGGCGATGCGCAACACGGCCTACTTCGGTCTCGTCGCAGTGCTGCTGCTGACGGTGGCGCAGCTCGCCGGCCACAACAGCCGCTCCGAAGCCGCGCTCTGGCTCGACCGCACCCGCCCCGCCGAGATCGTCGGCAAGGAGACCGTCATCGCCCTGCGCGCAGACGGCCACTTCTGGGTCGAGGCCCAGCTCAACGGCACTCCGGTCGAATTCCTGGTCGACACCGGCGCGACCTATACCGGCGTGTCCCGCCGAGTGGCGGAGCACGTCGGCCTCCAGCCCGACGAGAACGATGCAGGCGTGATCCTCGAGACCGCCAACGGCCCGATCGTGGCGCGCATGGCCGAAGCCGATTCGCTGCGCTTCGGCGGCATCGAGGCCAACGCCCTGCCCGTCGCCATCGGTCCCGACGGCGAAGTCGACACCAACGTGATCGGCATGAGCCTGCTCTCGCAGCTTGCCGGCTGGCGGGTAGAAGGCAACCGGCTGATCCTCGTCCCGAAGGAAGGCTGAAGCACCGCCAGTCAGCGATCCGAAAGCTGATCCGTGCTACACCGCGCGCATGGACCTTGCGCAAATCGTGAACTTCCTTGCCGGCCAGCCGCTGCTGGCGCTGGCCGTGGCCGGGATCGCCGCCGTGATGGTGGGTGGAGTGCTGCGCCGCCCCTTGCCGCTGCTGGGCGGATTCGTGCGCGGCATGGGCAATCTCGGGCTGCTGGCGGCGATGCTGTTGACGATCGCGCAAGTCACCCGGCTGACCACCGGCGCCGACTTCGCCTTCCCGCAAGTGGGGCTCGTCCGCCAGACCGTGGAAGGCGGCGAGACCCGCGTGCCGATGCACCCCGACGGGCACTTCTGGATCACCGCCACGGTTAACGGGGTGAAGCGCGACTTCCTCGTCGACACCGGCGCGACGCTGACCGCGATTTCCCCGCAGACCGCACAGGCGGCGGAGCTGAAGGCCAATCCGCTCAACCGCTCGGTGCTGATGCGCACCGCCAACGGGACGATCGAGGCGCAACTCGCGACCATCGACGAACTGCGCATCGGCAACGTGGTGGCGCGCCAGCTCGACGCGGTCGTCGCGCCGGGCATGGGCGACACCAACGTCATCGGCATGAACGTCCTGTCGCGGCTGGCAAGCTGGCGGGTCGAAGGCCGGACGCTGATCCTGGTGCCGCACCATCCGCAAGAGGTGGACGAGGTTTGAGCGCGTCCTAACGCCGCTTCTTGGGCTCGGGTGGCAAGACGATACCCGGAATCTCGATGCCCGGAGGCCGCCGATGACCAAGAAGGCGATCCAATTCCCTTAGGAAGCGGTATGGATTCACGCCTGACGGGAGATTCATTTCATTTAGTACGCGATATATCGGCGGCCCTCCCATGAGAAGCACCCGATACCGGACCCCGGGGACGAGATCAGGCGCGCACGCACTGAGCACGTTTACATCGAAGAATGGCCGATGCGGTCCCTTGAAGATGCGCATCGGCTTCAGTCGCGTGTAGCCATTGATGGTGTTGGGACGCACGATCGCCACGACTTCGGCGTCCATGATGACCGAGGCCTCCCGGACACTGGTGCGAGCCGATTGTTCGGCAGTGAAGCGGCTCGGTTCCGTCGACGGGGGCGCGCAGGCGAAGGCGCTGGTCGGAAAGCAGGCCGAGAAGGCAATGGCCACGACCAGGCCTCGCATTCCCCCCTTCACCCCTGGAACTTGTTGTCCCTCGGGAAGCCCACGGGCGGCAGCCTGCCGGCAGCGCCGCGCGCCACCTTCCACAAGGTCATGTCCTTCTCGGTGCGGGTGCGGGCGCTTTCGCCGCCCATCGTCCACGAGAGGCCATCCTCCAGCCGCAGCGTGATGATGTCTGCCATGCCGCCATCGCGGTAGCGCTGGAGCGTGACGCCCTGCCCCTTGGCCATGACCGGCAGTTCTTCTAGGCTGAAGATCACCAGCTTGCGGTTGTCGCCCACCACTGCGACATGGTCATGCTCGGGCGGGATCTCGCGCACCGTGACGAGGCGCGAGCCTGGCTTGGTGGTCATGACGCCGCGACCCTTGCGGGTTTCCGCCAGCAGTTCGTCGGTCTCCGCCGCGAAGCCGCGGCCCACGTTCGAGGCAAGCAGTAGCTGCGCCTTGGCCTTGTAAGGCATGGCGGCGACGATGTGCGCCTCGGTGTCGATGTCGACCATGGTGCGGATCGGCTCGCCGAAACCGCGTGCGCCGGGCAGCTTGTCTGCGCCGAGCGTGTAGAACCGCCCGTTGTCGAGCGCGATCAGCACCTTGTCGGTGGTTTGTGCATGGAAGGCGAAGCCGGGGCCGTCGCCGTCCTTGAACTTGAAGTCGCCATCCAGCGCGACATGCCCCTTGGCCGCCCGGATCCAGCCGCGCGCCGAGAGGATCACCGTCACCGGCTCCTTCTCGATCATCGCGTCCATGGAGAACTCGACGGTCTTCTGCGCCTGCGCGATCGTGGTGCGGCGGCGGCCGAGCGGGGTGTCCTCGGCGTAGTCCTTGCGCAGATTGGCGAGGTCGCGCTTGATGCGGGTACGCTGGCGGGCCGGGCTTTCGAGCAGCTTGTTCAGCTCCTCCTGCTCCTTGAGCAGTTCGGCGTGCTCCTTGCGCAGCTCCATCTCCTCCAGCTTGCGCAAGGAACGCAGGCGCATGTTGAGGATGGCTTCGGCCTGGCGGTCGGTCAGCTCGAACTCCGCCATCATCACCAGCTTGGGCTCGTCCTCGGTCCGGATGATCTCGATGATCCGGTCGAGGTTGAGGTAGGCGATGATGTAGCCGGACACCAGTTCCAGCCGCGCGGCGATCTTCTCCAGCCGGTGATTGGTACGGCGCAGCAGGATGTCGATCTGGCTGTAGACCCATTCCTGCAACAGCAGCTTGAGCCCCAGCACGCCTGGAGTCCGGTGCGAATCCAGGACGTTGAGATTGAGACTGAACCTGCTTTCGAGATCGGTCAGCCGGTATAGGCTTTCCTTCAGCAGGTCCGGATCGACATTGCGGCTCTTGGGAATGAGGACGAGGCGGATCTGCTCGTCGCTCTCGTCACGGATGTCTTCGAGGATCGGCAGCTTGCGATCGCCGATCAGCGCGGCGATCTGCTCGATCAGCTTGCCCTTGTGGAGCATGTAGGGGATTTCGGTGACGACGAGCTGCCACTGGCCGGCGCCCAGCTTCTCGACGCCGGTTTCCTCCCACTTCCCATCCGCATTGCGCCCGGTCGAGAAGCGGCCGCGCACGCGGAAGGCGCCCTTGCCGGTCTCGTAGGCGTGGCTGATCGCCTCGGGACTGTCGACCACGAAGCCGCCGGTCGCGAAGTCGGGGCCGTGGAAAACCTCCATCAGTTGCGCGTGCTCGACGTGGGGGTTGTCGATGAGCATCAGTGTCGCGTCGATGATCTCGGCGACGTTGTGACTGGGGATCGAGGTCGCCATGCCCACGGCGATGCCGATGGCGCCGTTGGCGAGCAGGTTTGGGAACAGGCCGGGGAAGATTTCCGGCTCGGCATCCTCGCCGTTGTAGGTGGGCACCATGTCGACGGTGCCGTCGTCCAGACCTGCCATGAGCTGGATCGCCGTGCGCGTCAGGCGCGCTTCGGTGTATCGGTAGGCGGCGGCGTTATCGCCATCGATGTTGCCGAAGTTGCCCTGTCCCTGCACCAGCGGATAGCGCAGCGAGAAGTCCTGTGCGAGGCGGACCATCGCATCGTAGACGGCCACGTCGCCATGCGGGTGGTATTTACCGATGACGTCGCCGACGACGCGCGCGGATTTCTTGTAGGCGCTCGCCGGGTCGAGCTTGAGCTGGCGCATGGCCCACAGCAGGCGGCGGTGTACCGGCTTCAGCCCGTCCCGCAAGTCCGGCAGCGACCGGGCGGTGATCGTGGACAGGGCATAGACGAGGTAGCGCTCCGACAGCGCTGCATCGAAGGGCGCGTCGACGATGGCGTCGAACGGATCGGATTCGTCGTCGGTCGTAGTCACCATGGCCGGAACGCACTAGCAACGAGATGGATGGAGTGGAACCTGCGGGTCCGAACTTTTCCGCCGATCATTCCCTTGGAATTCCGAAAACCTGAAGTCTGCGCGCTGCAAGCGGAACCGCTCCCCCACCCGACAGCCCATAGGGCACTATCGTCGGGCGGTGGGCTGAGGGAGCGGGCCGGTGCCGGTTAAGCAGGACTGGCCTTTTTCAGGCGAAACGTCACCCGATCTGCATGTCGCGCACGACACCCGGGATGCGTACCGCCAGGCCGTCAAGCGCCTCGGTCACCTCGATCTGGCACGACAGACGGCTGGTGCGCCCCACTCCCGCCGCGAGGTCGAGCATGTCCTCCTCCTCGTTCGAGGCGGGGGGCAGCCTGTCGAACCAGTCCGGCGAGACGATGACATGGCAGGTTGAACAGGCCATCTGCCCCTCGCAGGTTCCCTCGAGCGGCATTCCGGCGTTCTGGCCCACTTCCAGGAGCCGAGATCCCGGTGCGGCCTGCGCCGTCACACTGGACCCATCTATGTTCACGAACAGGACGTTAACCAAGTCATACTCCCTGCGCCGCTGCGGCGGCTTCGATTTTGGCGCAGGCATCCTCAAGTTCCCGACGTTCAGTATATCTCCCAAATCCAAGACGGATAGAGGCTTTGACCTGACTATCCGAAAGACCCAGGGCGCGCAGGACGTGGCTGGGTCGTCCCGACCCGCTGGCGCAAGCCGATCCTGCGGAAAAAGCCACGTCGCGCACCTCCGACATGAGCCGGGCGACATCCAGTCCCGGCAAGCGCAGGTTGAGGTTTCCGTGCCAGCGCTGCGTGGCGCTGCCGTTGAGCTGCCAGCGCGAGAGTATCGCGCGCGCGCCGAGCCACAAGTCGGCGACGTGGGCGGCATCCGTCTCCATGCACTTGGCGGCAACGAGCGCCGCCGCACCGAAACCCGCGCAAAGCAGCGGGCTGAGCGTACCGGACCGCAGACCCTGCTCCTGCCCGCCGCCCCGGATCAGCGGCGCAAGTTCCAGTCCGTCGCGCACCCATAGCGCACCGATGCCTTTCGGCCCGTAGAGCTTGTGCGCGCTCAAGGCGATGAGATCGGCATTGGCGGGCGGCGCGATCTTGCCCGCGCCCTGAACCGCGTCGCACAGGAACAGGGCCCCTGCGGCATGGGCGCGATCGGCAAGCGACTCCACCGGCTGGATCGTGCCGATCTCGTTGTTGACCTGCATGACGGCGACGAGCCCCGTTCCCGCCGGCAGCGCCATATTCTCATCGACGCGCCCCTCGCTATCGACCGGCAGGACGATGAGACCCGGATCGAGCGCGCTTGCGGTATCCAGCACTGCGGCATGCTCGATCGCCGAAACCGCCAGCGCGCGCGCGCCGCTGCCGAGAATGGCGAGGTTGATCGCCTCGGTCGCCCCCGAGGTGAAGATCACCCGCCCGCCCGGCGGCAGCAGCGCGGCAACCCGATCGCGCGCGACCTCGACCGCCGCGGCGGCCGCCCGTCCCGGCCGGTGCGGGCTATGGGGATTGGCGAAGCCGGCAGTCCCGGGTCCGCCCAGCCATGGCAACATCGCCTCGCGCGCCTCGGGAGCCAGCGGGGTGGTCGCCTGGTAGTCGAGGTAGATCACGAGCGTTTTCCCGCGCGCGACGCGATCTCGCCCCAGGTCCGGGCAAAAGCGATGACGTCTTCGTACCTGGTGTTCCAGCCGGCGCTCATGCGGATGGTGTTTCTGGCCTCCTCTTCGGGGACCCCGAAAGCGAGCAGGGTCCGGCTCTGCTTGAGCGTCCCCGAAGAGCAGGCACTGCCGGCGGAGACGGCAAATCCTGCCGAATCGAACTGGATCAACTGCGCCGCGGCGCTGACGCCCGGCATCGTGATCGAGAGGATCGACGGGTCCCAGTCGGTCGCCTCCACGCCCTGGAAAATCCCCCCCAGGCGATCGATCCCGTATTCGATGTCGCCGAACGCGCGGCTGGCGCGAGTCACCCAGTCCGCCCATCCCTCTATCGCAGCGATGTCCATGCCTTCACCCACTGTCTTGGTGGCGATCCTGCGTGCTTCGAGCGCGGCCGCGAACGCCATTGCCGCGGGCAGGTTCTCCGTCCCTGCCCGGTAACCGCGCTCCTGCCCGCCCGAGGGCTCCAGCATGGCGAAATCTCGCACCAGCAGCGCACCGATGCCCACCGGCCCGCCCAGCTTGTGACCTGACACCACGATCATGTCAGCGTCCGGGAGACGGAACTTACCCGCCGATTGCGAGCAATCGCTGAGCAGCACGCCACCGGCCTCGCGGATCATCGCGGCATATTCGCTCACCGGCTGGATCACGCCGGTCTCCGAATTGACGTGCTGGATGGCTACCGCAACACGTCCCGGGGCTCCCAGCAAGCGGGCGAGGACGTCCCGGTCGACCTGGCAGCGCGCGCCGATCGGCAAGACCTCGGCATCCGGAGCGGCCCGGAACACGGCGTCGTGCTCCACCGCCGAAACCAGCCGCCGCTCCGCTTTCGCCCGGCCGAGCCCGATCGCCAGTGCCTCGCTCGCGCCAGAGGTGAACAGCACTTCGCCATCCCAGCCCAGCGCCGCCTTCACCCGCGCGCGGGCTTCCTCCAGCGCCGCCCGCGCTGCGCGGCCCGGCGCGTGCGGGCTCGACGGGTTCGCCCAGATCGCGACGCCCTGCAGCCAGGCGTCGCGCGCGGCGGGCAGCATCGGCGTCGTCGCTGCATGGTCGAGATAGATGCGGGAACTGGTGCTGGAAATGGTGGCCGCCTGCAAAGTTGTCTTCGGAGCAATAGTTTCTATATAGCGGTCGTTCCCTTTTGCACTCCCGCGATGGCCGGCATGACGCCGCCGCGCGGGAGTTTCAACAAGTCAGGCCGCAAACGCACATGCCCGCAGTCATCTTTCCCGGTCCCGAAGGTCGTCTCGAAGGTCGCTTCCAGCCCGCGCCGCGTCCGCGCGCGCCGGTGGCGATGATCCTCCACCCGCACCCGCAGGCGGGCGGCACGATGAACGACCGCATCACCCAGCATCTGTACAAGACTTTCGTGGCCCGCGGCTTCGCGACGCTGCGCTTCAACTTCCGCGGCGTCGGTCGCAGCCAGGGCAGCTTCGACAACGGCATCGGCGAACTCTCCGACGCGGCGGCCGCGCTCGACTGGGTACAGTCGATCCACCCCGAGGCCTCGACCACCTGGATTGCCGGCTATTCGTTCGGCGCGCTGATCGGCATGCAGTTGCTGATGCGTCGCCCGGAGATTCGCGGGTTCATCTCGGTCGCTCCGCCCGCCAACATGTACGACTTCAGCTTCCTGGCACCCTGCCCCGCCTCGGGCATCATCGTCCAGGGCACCGGCGACACGGTGGTCACGCCCAATGCGGTGCAGAAGCTGGTCGACAAGCTGCGCACGCAAAAGCACATCACCATCCACCACGACGAGATTCCGCGCGCCAACCACTTCTTCGAGAACGAAGTGGTGGACCTGATGAAGTCGGTAGACAACTACCTAGACATGCGCCTCGCGCCGGACTGCCCGATCAAGTAACGCAACGTGAGGCCTGCGTTCGCCAGCGAATGCAGGCCTCACCTCGTCTTGAACTTGGTCCGGTATCCATTGCGTAATTAGGATCGATGGCTTGAAGGCAGAGCCGTCAGGTCGGTTTGCGACGGCAGGCACCGCGGCTGCGGGAAGATGGCCCCTGAAACGAGTTCCGGGTGACGGATAGGGCGCAAACCTCCGCCAGTTCCCCCGGCATTCGCGGTGACGACGATGGGCTCAGTCGCCTTTCTGCGCCTCGCCTGAGAGCGAGCGGCCATCGGGCGTGGGCAGCGTCACGATGACGGCGTTGCCGATCATCACCGCCGCCAGCACCAGCATCAGCACCGCCTGCTTGCGATGACCGCCGCGCCGCAACAGTACAACGGCACCGACGACCAGTGCGATGGCGGTAAGCACGACGAGCGAAAGCGCGATGTTCATGGCGCTTCCCTAGCCCAACCTGCGGCGCTGCGCGAGGCGGTTTGACAGCATCGGCAGGCGCCGCCATCGTCCCGGCATGCACGAAACCTCCTTCGATCCGCGCGCCCCCCTGTCGCGCCGAAACGCCCTCCAGCTCCTCGCCGCCGGGACCGCCACGCTGGCGCTGCCTGCGCACGCCGTCACCACCGCTACGCCGCCCGCCGCCGACGCCGTACTGGACGGCATCGCCTGGAGCCTGCTCGAACATGTCCCCGAAGGCGCGACCGGACTCGGCGTCGACGTCGGCCCGCATGCCGGCCTGCGCGGACGGCTCGAGGATCGCTCGAAGGCCGGCCGCCAGGCCTATGCCGCCACCTTGCGCCAGGGCTTCGCCGCGGTCCGGGCCCTCGACGCCACTGGCCTCGACCATTCCACCCGCACCAGCCTCGCGGTCGTCAGGAGCGCGTTCTCCACCGCGCTCGACGGCTTCGCGCTGCCTTATGGAGACGTCGCCGTGGGTGGCTGGCGCAACACGCCCTACGTCGTCATCCAGAACGTCGGTGCCTATCTCGATACCCCCAAGTTCCTCGACGCCGACCATCCGGTAAAGACGCGCGAGGATGCCGACGCCTACGTCGCCCGCCTCGCCCGCTTCGACCGCCAGCTCGATGGCGAACTCGAACGCATCCGCGCCGCTACCGACATGGGCCTCGTGCCGCCCGACTTCCTGCTCGACCGCGCCATCGCGCAGATGGCCAGCACGATCACCGATGCCAGGGCCGATGGCGGTGGTCTCGTCACATCGATCGAAACCCGCACCAGTGCGATGACCGGCACTTGGGGCGCGGACGCGAAGCGGATCGTCGCAGCGCAAGTGGTGCCTGCGCTCGAACGGCAACTGGCCGAACTCAAGCGCCAGCGGACGCTGGCCAAGGGCGATCCCGGCATGCGCGAGCGCCCGGGAGGTGCGGAATTCTACGCCTGGGCTTTGCGCGCCAGCACGACCACGCCCGTACCCGCAGACGAAATCCATCAGCGGGGGCTGCAGGAACTGGCCGAACTCCACGCGCGCATGGACCCGATCCTCAAGTCGCTCGGCTATACCGCCGGCACCGTCGGCGCGCGCATGACGGCGCTGGGCGAAGACAAGCGCTTCCAGTTCCCGCAAGGCGATCCCGGCCGCACCGAAATCCTCGCCTTCATCCGCCAGCGCGTCGACTGGATTCGCGCGCAGATGCCGCGCGCCTTCCGCCAACTGGTGCCCGGCAACGTCGAAGTGCGCCGCCTGCCCCTCTCCGAGGAGCCCGGCGCGCCGACCGCCTATGGCGGTGCCGGTTCCAAGGACGGCACCGTGCCGGGCAAGATGTGGATCAACTTGCGCACCACCGACCTGCACCGCAAGTACGACCTGCCCACGCTTGTACACCACGAGGCGATCCCGGGCCACGTCTGGCAGGGCGAATATGCCAACCGCCTGCCGCTGGTCCGCTCGATCCTGGCGTTCAACGCCTATTCCGAAGGCTGGGCGCTCTATGGCGAGCAACTCGCGGACGAACTCGGCGCCTACGACGACGATGTCGTAGGCAGGCTCGGCTACCTGCAGTCGCTGGCGTTCCGCGCCTGCCGCATGGTGGTGGACACGGGCCTGCATTCGAAGGGCTGGACGCGCGAGCAGGCAGTGCGGTTCTTCATGGAAAAGAACGGCAACAAGCGCGAGGAAGTGGTCAACGAGGTGGACCGGTACTGCTCGTGGCCGGGGCAGGCCTGCGGCTACAAGATGGGCCACTCGCAGATCGTCGCCCAGCGCTCCCGGGCGCAGGCGGCCCTGGGATCTGCCTATGACCTGCGCGATTTCGACCAGGCGGTAGTCGATGGCGGAAATGTCCCGCTCGACGTGCTGGCGCTCAACGTCGAGGCTTATATCTCGGGCAAGAAAGGATAACGTTCACGGCAACACGTCGTCCCCGAGACGGTCGGAGACGACGTGCGATACCCTCAGCCCTTCCCGAACAGACCCTTGGCCATGCCGGTCAGGTCATCGATGACGCTGCCGTCGCCGTCCTTGTCGAAGAAGCTGGCGACCTTGCCGGGATCGGCCGCGACGGCGCTGGCGAACTGGGTGAGCGAGCCTTCGCCGCCGATCTGCTGGATCACCTGCTGGATCGTGCCGAGGTCGAGCCCGGTACGCTCGGAGGCGAGCTGGGCGGTGTCGCCATCCTGCTGGTGTGCGATACCGAGCGCCGCGATCGCCTTTTCGGCCACGGCGGGTTCGATCCCGAGCTTGCTTGCGAGATTGGCGATGTCGGCGTGTTCACTGACCTGGCCGAGAATGCCGTCGAAAAGTCCCATGTGCCGTACTCCTTGATGGATGCGCCAGATATGGGGGCAAAGCGGAGCGGGGGGAAGGCCGGATTTGCCGAGCGCGACCGGGCCCGTCTCTTTTACGGCGTGCCGGTTCCCCACAGCGCATCCTCGCGCACGAAGCCCTTGTGGCCGCTGGCATCGAACCCGCACCAGCCATCCTTGCACGGGCCCAGCAGGCCGACCACGCCGGGCTCCACGCGCCACAGCATGGGCGAGCCGCTCTTGCCCTCGGCATGCATCTCGATCAGGCCGCCATCCTTGACCAGCCCGGCCCGCTGGCGGGAGAGCAAGAGGTCACGCATCCAGCCCTTGCTGCCGTCCGGGTCCTCGACCAGACGCCAGGGGCCTTCGCGGCGCAGCACTTTCACCGGCAGGTGCGGACGGCGGTAGACCCAGTCGATCTTGTACGAATCACCCGGTCCCACGCGCAAGTTGGCGATCTCCGCATCGACCGAAGCCCAGTAGGGCACCTTGTCGTCATCGGCGGCACGCGCCGGCGTCGAGACGGCAAGGCCGAGTGCGCAGAGCGCGAGGCCGAGCGCGGCGGGCGGCAGCAGGGTTTTGCGGGTAGTCATCGCGCGATCCTTACCGCGCAGCGCATGGCCGCTTCAAGGCTTCTTGACCGCGACCCTGTGGACGGCATAGCCCCGGTCCATGGCCCTGCACAGCGAAACCGCCCGCCCCATCCCGCCGCGCCCCCGCGTGATCGTCACCCGGCGGCTGCTGCCGGCCGTAGAGGCGCGCATGGCGGAGCTGTTCGACCTCGTGCTCAACCCGGACGACACGCCGATGAGTTGCGCGGCACTGGAGGCGGCGATGCGCGAATGCGATGTTCTGGTGCCCACCGTCACCGACACCATCGACGCTGCGATGATCGCGCAGGCCGGCGAACGCCTCGGCATGATCGCCAGCTTCGGCGCCGGGACCGAGCACATCGACATCGTCGCCGCCCGCGCTCATCGCATCATGGTCACGAACACGCCCGGCGTCTTCACCGACGACACCGCCGACCTGACGCTGGCGCTCATCATCCTCGTCTCGCGCCGGTTCAGCGAAAACGTGAGGACCCTGCGCGAAGGCCGGTGGGCCGGCTGGGGTCCCTCGGTGATGCTGGGACACGCGCTGGGCGGCAAGACGCTGGGGATCGTCGGCATGGGCAGGATCGGCCAGGCGGTGGCCCACCGCGCCCGTGCCTTCGGCATGGACATCCGCTACCACAACCGTCACCGCCTGCCCGCCGCCGTGGAGAACATGGTCTCGGCTCGCCATGAGCCGGACCTCGACAGGTTGATCGCAGATGCCGACATCCTCACCTTCCACTGCCCCGCAGGCCCGGAAACCACCCACCTCATGGACGCCCGCCGCATAGCCCTGATGAAACCGGACGCCTGTCTCGTGAACACCGGCCGCGGCCAGCTCGTTGACGAGGAAGCGCTGGTCGCGGCGCTGTCGGAAAACCGCATCGGCGGCGCCGGACTCGACGTCTTCGCGCGCGAACCTCAGGTCGATCCACGACTGCTCGAACTGCCGAACCTCGTCGCCATGCCGCACCTGGGCAGCGCCACTTACGAAGGCCGCGGCGCGGCGGGCGAGCGGGTCATCGCCAACATCCGCTTCTGGGTCGATGGCCACCGCCCGCATGACATGGTGCTGCCGCAACTGCCGTGAGCGCATGCGCGTCATGCCCGATCGGGTGCGAAATGACGGAACGGCTTGTCTCCGATTAATTTCCTGATCTAACCCCTCGTAAAGAGGTCGGGTCGTATCAGCGGCCAATCTCAAGGGGATACCACCTGATGACCAAGCAGCGCCTGCTGCCGATTGCCGCCGCGCTTGCCCTGCTACCGGGCGCCGCGCTTGCCCAGGACGGGCGGATCGACGTCGCCGATGGCGGCGACACCGCCTGGCTGCTGGCCTCCTGTGCGCTGGCGATGCTGGCGCTGCCGGGGCTCGCCCTGTTCCATGCCGGACGCGTGCGGCGCAAGAACGTCCTTTCGGTGATGGTCCAGTGCGGGGCGATTTTCGCGCTTGCCTCCATCCTGTGGATCGTCGTCGGCTATACCCTCGGCTTCGGAGAAGTGGGCGGCGGCTGGCTGGGCAAGGGCAACGCCTGGATGCTGATCGACCTCGGCAACGTGCGCCAGGGCACGGCCGTGCCGGAAAGCGTCTTCGCGCTGTTCCAACTCGTCTTCGCCGCACTGGCCCCGGCGCTGATGGCCGGCGCCTGGGCGGAGCGCGCCCGGCTGGGCTGGGTCGTGGTCTTTGGCGGACTATGGAGCCTCGTCGTCTACGCGCCGGTCGCCCACTGGGTCTGGGGCGGCGGCTGGCTGGCCGAAAGCGTGGGCACGCTGGACTGGGCCGGCGGCATCGTCGTCCAGACGAGCGCAGGCGTCACCGCGCTGGTGATCGCGATCATGCTCGGGCGCCGTAAGGGCGTGCCGCTAGGGCACGTGATACCGCATAGCCCGGCCCTGACGATCGCCGGAGCCGCACTGCTGTGGATCGGCTGGCTGGGCCTGAGCGGAGGTTCCGCGCTTGCGGCCAACGACGATGCCGCCGCCGCGATCCTTGCCATGCACGTCTCCGCCGCCTCGGCCGCACTGGCCTGGCTGCTGGTCGAGCGAGTTACCGCAGGAAAGCCCACCGCGGTCGGCTTCGCCACCGGCGCCATCGCCGGTATCGCCACCGTCAGCCCGGCAGCCGGCTATATCTCGCCGGGAGCGGCGATCCTGTTCGGCGTGGCTGGCGCCCTCGCCTGCTATTTCGCGATGGAGTTGGTGCGTCGCAAGCTCAAGGTGGACGATGCGCTGGGCATCTTCGCCGTAAACGGGGTGGGCGGCATGCTCGGCTCGCTGCTGCTCGCGCCGTTCCTGTCGCAAGGGCTCGGCGGCATCGGCTATGGCGAGGGCATGAACCCGATCGCGCAACTGGTGGCGCAAGCAGCCGGGCTCGCCGTCGTCGCGGTTTGGGCGGCGGTCGGCAGCGTAATCCTGGCACTGATGGCCTCGCTCGCCTTCCCGATGCGCGTGTCCGAGGATGCGGAGCGCGATGGGCTCGACGCCGCCAGCCTGGGCGAACGCGCATGGGATTTCGATTGACGTGCAGGCGACGCGCACCGGAAATGAGGCGATGAAGGGTTATTTCCGGCAAGCCGGCCGCACCGCGCTGCGTACGTTCGACTTTCGCGGCCGCGCCAGCCGCGCCGAGTTCCTGGTATACGTGGTCCTCTCGCAGGCGCCGCTGATGGTGCTCCACTGGACCGCCAGCTGGTTCGCCCCCGCGCAAGTCGCCGATGCGATCACGCTCGCCGCCGTCTACTGCGTGAGCGGCGCCCTGTTCGCGCTGAGCGTGCGTCGCTTCCACGACTTCGGCCGCAGCGGCTGGTGGAGCATCCCCCTGCTGGTCCTGATCGGCCGCGCGCTCGTTCTGGACCTGATCGGCCTGACCGCCGGCTGGACGGTACGCAGTGCGATCGAGGGCGTGCTCAGCTACGTCGACTGGCTGCTGACGCTACCCGCCGTGGCGGCCTTCGTTGCATTGGTCGCGTGGCGCGGGACCAGCGGAGACAATCGCTTCGGTCCAGAGGCCCCGGTAGTGGCCCCTGTCGCCCCTGCGGATGCGGGCGGCGGCGCTTTGCAGACGTAGATCGTCATCGCACCCAGCGGTGTCCCCGATCAAGCCGGGGCACCGCTGGCCCGTACGATCAGTCGCCTGTCAGGATGCGGTCGACGAGTTCCTTCACCGTCGGCGTAAAGCCGTTGGAATAGAACGGGTCCTGCTTGAACTTGTAGGCCGCGTGGCCCGCGAACATCAGGTTTTCGTCGATCGGGCCGCCGTGGGCGATGTCCTGCAGGGTCTTTTGGATGCAGAAGCTGCGCGGATCGGCCAGACGGCCGGTGGTGTAGTCGTCGTGGTCCTTCCATGAGGAGAACCCGCAGTGCGACAGACAGCCCATGCAGTCGGCCTGATCCTGGCGGATGACGTCGCGTTCCTCGGGGCTGACGAAGACGATCGTGTCGTCGGGTGTGCGCAAGCCGTCGGTGTGGCCTTGCGCCGACCAGGCGCGCGCGCGGTCGAGATCCTTAGGCGCGACCCAGAAGTTCTTGCCCTTGACCCCGACGTCGAGCCGCACGGTATGCTCGCCCGCCTCGACCTTGGAATAGGGAATCTGCCGTTCCGAGCGCGCTTCGAGGCTGCGCAGGAAGGGATTGCGCACCGCCGAGGAGTAGAAGCCCGTCGGCGAGAATCGGTGGAGCAGCACGTCGCCCGGCTCGATCTCGCGCAGGGCGTCCTTCCACTGCTGCGGGATCGGGCTTTCGTGGGTGAGCAGCGGGCGGGTGCCGTACTGGAAGGCGATCGAGCCCAGTTCCGGATTGTCGATCCAGTTTTCCCAGTCACGCAGGAACCAGACTCCGCCGGCCATGACGATCGGCACGTCGTCGGAAACGCCCTCGGCCCGCATCGTGTCGCGCAGCGCCTTGACGCGCGGATAGGGGTCCTCGGGCTTGAGCGGGTCTTCGGCGTTGGACAGGCCGTTGTGGCCACCGGCCAGCCAGGGGTCCTCGTAGACGACCGCGCCCAGCAGGTCGGCTACCTTGTGGTAGGCCCGCTTCCACAGCGCACGGAACGCGCGTGCGGAGCTGACGATCGGCAGGTAGTTGACGTTGAAGCGGGCCGCGATCTCGGACAGCTTGTAGGGCATGCCGGCACCGCAGGTGACGCCGGTGACCATGCCACGGGTCTTTTCCAGCACGCCTTCCAGGATCGTCTGCGCGCCGCCCATTTCCCACAGCACGTTGATGTTGATGGCACCCTTGCCACCCGAAATCTCGTAGGCGCGGCGCACCTGCTCGACAGCGCCGTCGATGGCGTAGTCGATCAGTTCCTGGTGCCGCTCCTTGCGCGTGAGCGCGTTGTAGATCTGGGGGATGATCTTGCCTTCAGCGTCGTAGCTGTCGGCATTGACCGCGCTGACGGTGCCGATGCCGCCCGCCGCCGCCCAGGCGCCCGAACTCATATGGTTGGTGGCGGCGACACCCTTGCCACCTTCGACCAGAGGCCAGACTTCGCGACCGCCGTATAGAATCGGCTTGAGACCCTTGAAACTCATCTTCTCTTTCGTCTTTCCCCAGGCATGGCGCTCAGCCCTGCAGTCCATCGGTCTTCGGCGGCGCTTCGCCTGACATGCGGCAAGGCTTGATCTGCGTTGCCGGCGGCCGTGAACCCACGGCCTCGAACTGTGCATAATAGCCCTGCAGTTCCGGCTTGCGAACAAATTCCGTCAACCGCAATCCCACCGACGCGAATTCGCAGAACAGCAGCGACGGCGCGATGCCGTGCGCGTCGGTCGGCCGGTCCACGTCGACCACGATCACCCGTCCCCCCGGACGCAGGCCCGAGCGCATGCGCCACAGGAACGCGTAGGGCTCGGAAACCTCGTGATACATGTGGACCAAGAAGATGCGGTCGAAGCTGGCGGGCGGCAGGCGGGGATCGTCCACGGCACCGAGCGTGATCGACACGTTGCCAATGCCCTCGCGCATGACGCGCGCGCCCAGTCGTTCGGTGGCTCCACGATCGATGTCCTCGGCCAGCACCCGCCCGCGCTTGCCGACGCGCTGGGCCAGCCGGGTCGTGTAATACCCCTCGCCCGCGCCGAGATCGGCGACGCTCATGCCGGGCACGATCTTCGCCAGGTCCATGACGACATTGGCCTCGTTGACCTTGTCGCGCTGGACTTCCGAGGCGAAAGTGCCGCCGCCGGTCTTCGAGACGGCCCGGTCAGGTCTCGGAAAGCCGCGCGAACTCGCCGCCCGGCCGTCGTCGACGGCAGGCTGGTGGCAGGCGCTGAGCGCCAGCGCCAAGACAGCGGTAACAAGGTGGCAGGCGCGGAACATGCGGCCCCTTAGCGACTCGAGGCCGCGTTGGCAAAACCCTTGAGGAAGCATCGATCGCCAGCCGTGTCCCGTGGTGAAACGGCTGGCAAGCCGTTCGCCTCCGATCGCCCCGTCGCTCCCCGCCTTCACCGGGATGACGGAAAAATCGATCAGTCGGCGTCCTCCACCTCGACCTTCTCGCCGGTGACGCGCTGCGAGAGCGCGGCCGCCATGAAGGGATCGAGTTCGCCGTCGAGCACGTCGTCGGGCGCGGTCGAGACCACGCCGGTGCGCAAGTCCTTCACCTGCTGGTACGGCTGCAGCACGTAGGAGCGAATCTGGTGCCCCCACCCGATGTCGCTCTTGCTGGCGTGCTCGGCGCTGGCTGCTTCCTCACGACGGCGCATCTCGGCTTCGAACATGCGCGCCTTGAGCATGCCCATGGCGATCTCGCGGTTCTTGTGCTGCGAGCGGTCGATCTGGCTGGCGACGATGATGCCTGAAGGCTGGTGGGTAATGCGCACGGCCGAATCGGTGGTGTTGACGTGCTGCCCGCCCGCGCCCGAAGCGCGATAGGTGTCGATCTTCAGGTCCGACGGGTTGATGTCGATTTCGAAGGTATCGTCGATCACCGGATAGACCCACACCGAAGAGAAGCTGGTGTGGCGGCGCGCCGCGCTGTCATAGGGACTGATGCGGACCAGGCGGTGGACGCCGCTCTCGGTCTTGGCATAGCCATAGGCGTTCTCGCCTTTGATGAGCAGGGTGCAGCTCTTGATGCCGGCGGCTTCGCCCGCGTGGTAGTCGACCAGTTCGACCTTGTAGCCGCGACGCTCGGCCCAGCGGGTGTACATGCGCTGGAGAATCTCGGCCCAGTCCTGGCTCTCGGTGCCGCCCGCGCCCGCGTGGACTTCGAGATAGGTGTCGTTGCTGTCAGCCTCGCCGCCCAGCAGGGCCTGGATCTTGTCGGCATCGGCACGGTCGGCCAGCGCCTTGAGCGTCGCGAGGCCTTCGCTGATGGTGTCCTCGTCGCCTTCCATCTCGCCCAGTTCGACGAATTCGGCGGCATCGGCCATTTCCCGGCTGATCTCGTTGACAGTGCCGATCGAGGCCTCCAGCCGACGGCGCTCCTTCATGACCGCCTCGGCCTCCTTGGGCTTGTCCCAGAGAGTCGGGTCCTCGACCCGCGCGTTCAACTCGTCGAACCGGCGCAAGGCGCGGTCCCAGTCGAGGAACTTGCGGACCAGTGCGAGGGCCTTCTCGATACGAACAATGTGGGCCTGCCCCTCGGCACGCATGACGGAATTCTCCAAACGAAACTGCTACGCCTGCCGCGCATAACGTCGCGAGGGCGTATGTAAAGCGCACGGAAAATTCGCACGCGGGAAGGCGGCGCTATTACCCGCAGGAGGGGGGAATGTTCAAGCGGCTTGGTAGGAAGCGGCGGCGGCGGCGATCTCGTCGTCCCGGACTTGCTACGGGGCCGTCGGCAAAGCCGCCCGAGCCTGGTTACTAACGCGGCGTCGCAGTGGCCTACGGCGAGCTGGCGCTCATAGAATTGTCCGCAGTCCCGGATCAGGTCCGGGACGACGGGTAATCGGCAGCTACTTCTTCAGCTTGTTCACCGCTTCCAGCGTCAGCTTCACGTGATCGCGGTAGTCCAGCTCGGAATGGACAAGGGTGATCCTGCCGTCCCTGGCGATCACGTAGCTGGTCCGGTCGGTCATGCCCGCGGGCGCTCCCTCGCGCTTGAGGGCGACGTCGTAGTCCTTGATGATGCCGGGCGTGGCGACGGCCACGGCGAACTTGTCGCGGCAGGCTTCGGTCGAGAATTTCTGCAGGGTCGGCAGGTCGTCGGCCGACATGCCGACCACAGTGGCGCCGGCTTTCGCGAAATCGTCGCTGGCCTCGGCGAAGGCGTGGGCTTCCAGCGTGCAGCCCTGGGTAAAGGCCTTGGGGTAGAAGTAGAGCACCACCGGCCCGCGCCTCAGCGCCTGCTTGAGGTCGAAGGCCATGACCTTGCCTCGCTTGGCGCCCTTGGTGACGAAGGCCGGGGCCTTGGCGCCGACCGGAAGGCTGGCGTGGGCGGTGCCGGCTCCGAAAAGGGCGGCGGCAGCGGCGAGCGGGGCAAGGATGGTCCTGTTCATTGCCGCAGTCTGGCCGGACGACATCGCGCTGTCCAGCCGATTGCGCAGGACTACTCGACTTCGATCCAGCCGAGTACCGTGCCGACCTCGTAAGTCTCGCCGAGCGCGGCGGTGATCTTGAGCGTGCCGGTGGCCGGCGCCTCGACCTCGTTGGTCGACTTGTCGGCTTCCAGCGAGAACAGCGGCTGGCCTTCGGTCACCTTGTCCCCGTCCTTTGCGAGCCATTCGGCGATCTGGCCTTCTTGCATCGAGAAGCCGATCTTCGGGAGCAGGATTTCAACGGCCATGGGTTTCGGGTTCCTCAGGTTGGGGCCGGCAAACGGCCCATATGTGCGCGATGGGTAGCGCACTGTTCGAGGCAGGCAAGCGGGCGGCGCACATATCCGTCTCGGCGATGTTGAGACGTCGAACCGGGCCGGCATATCCGCCAAAGACGTACCTCGAGGATATACGACTTCCCGGGCTTGACCGGGGACCACGGGGTATATTTCCGGCGCCTTTGCCATGAGCCGCGGCCACGTTGCATCCCGACGCGATCGACTGCATCGTCCCGGGTCAAGCCCGGGACGATGGTATCAATTCCGTCCTTGCCAATCCGCCCTCATCACCCCTGTCCGCGCCCATCCTCGTGCGCCATCCAGTGCACGAAGCGGTGGAGCGGGTACATCGCGTCGTGCGGGTTGCCGATGGTCGAGGGGCCGGCCTCGCCCAGGTGCACCACCCGCTGCGCTCCCCCCGCGGCCAATCGGTCGCGGTAGTCGGCCATGCGGTCGAAAGGATAAAATCCCACCGTCTGTGTCGCCACGTTGATCCACTTCACCGCATCCTCGAGACTGTCGACGCGCACCACGTTGGCGGTCTTGTTGATCGGGTGAAAATCCACCGGCTCGTTCGAGCGCACGACGAGGCCATTGCCGTCGGTGCAGCCCCACACGCCGTATTCGTCGTCCATCAGGATCATCATCTCGACCGCCTCGCGCATGTCCATGTCGAGCGGTCGTACGTCCCCGCTCTCGGCGGCGCGCCGGGCGACGTGGAAGTGCAGGCGCTCGCAGAAGCGGTCGACCTGCTCCTGGTCTCCCTCGACGAACTGGAAGCGGCTGGCGACGCAGGCCTCCTGGTTGAGCGTCATCACGTCTGCCGAACACAGGTCAGCCACCCGGTCGATCGTCGCGTCATCGGCAAGCCCTTCGCGCCCGATCATCGAGATCGAGGTCTTGGGATCGAACGAGACGAGCTGGAAGCCGGGCCCGAGGTACTTGACGACATTGGCGATGGCATCGCCCCCGCCCCAGGCGACGATCTTGTCGAAGTACTGCGGGCGATAGAGCACGCGCTCGGTCGCATCGTCGCCGCCGCGCCAGTAGACCGCCGACATCGACTTCACGATCGGGTGTTCGGGGTCGATGTCGGCCATGGTGCGCAGGATCGCCACCATCGTGAAGGGATCGGCACTGCTCATCTTGAACAGGTTGATCGCCTTGACCATCGCCCCTTGCGCCACCGACTTCACCGCCACGCCCGGAGAATTGCCCGGCAGCACGTGGATCAGCCGCGGCGCGAAGGCGCGCACGAAGCTCTTGCGGCCAGTGAAGTCCTGCTTGGGCACCCATTCGTCGAGCGCGCGCGGATCGGGGAAATTCTGCGCGACCTCGGCCATGAGCACGCGCCTGTCGAGGTAAGCGGCGGCATGACGCGCAGTGTTCTCGACGACGGCACGCGGCAGGATGTGGGTGCGGCACATGCGCTCGATGCATTCGCCCATGTGGTCGTTGTCGGGGGCAACCAGTCGCTGGCCGGTCTCGACGAGGAAGTCCACGATCTCCGCCAGCGGCACGTTGAGCAGCGGCGGCACTTCGGTGCGCGGCGGCACGGCGCGGTCGAAGGGTATCCTGGGCGTCGCGAACGTCACGCCGAGGTCGCGCGAGGTCTGGATGACGTCGGTGCCGTGCAGCACCTCGCCGCGCAGGAAGAAAGGAGCGGAGACGAGGTCTTCGGCCGGCCGCGCTTGCGCGATCTCGTTCATGCCACACCGCGCACGTAAGCATCGACGGTGCCCGCGCAGCCGATCTTGTCGTCGCCTTCCAGGTCGGCGTAGCGGGCGATGTCGTCGCGGATCGAGGGGCCTTGGTTGCCGCAGGCGCAGGGGCCATGGTCGAGAGCGATCCTGTCGCCGGTGATGACCCCGCCCCAGCGCCCGTCGAGCGAGAGGTCGAAAAACGCCGCGCGCCCTTCCATCTCGCCGCAGGTATGGTCGAGCGCGGCGTCGCCCGCCTTGTCGAGCAGGATCGGCACGATCCATGGCGGCACGTGATAACGCCCGCCCTCGCGGCACCTGGGCATGCCCGAGTTCAGTTCCTGCATGGAATAGTTCTGGAAGTGCCGTTCGGGCGCGATGTTGAACGTCTCGAACACGTATTCCTGGTAGTCAGCGGGAAGCTGCGCCCGCTTGAGACCGCCGCCGACGTAGATCGAGTTGTCGGGATGGAAGTCCTCGCGTCCGTAGCCCGCATCGCGCACCGCCTTGGCTACCTGCCACAGCCCGTTCCACAGCCCCGAAACCTGCAGCTTGCGGTAGCGGTTCTCGATGATGAACTGGGCGGTGGCGGGCAAGGCATCGGCGACGGCCCTGCCGCGCTCGGCGGAAGTTTCCTCGAAAGCGGCGATCTCGTCCGGGCGGGCGGTGCCTTCCGCAATCTTCTTGCGCATGACGACCATGGACGTCAGCGAGCCCACGGTGATCGGCGGCACCGGATAGTTCCAGCGCGGCCAGTCGGGATTGGCGAAGGCATCGTACTGCGCCTGCGCGATCGTCGCGTTCTTGGGCACCGTGGCGACCGGCGCGCAGCCGACGAGCTGGCGGTCCCGCGCCGGCGCCACGCCCGAGCCCCACGAGAACACGTTGACGGTATCGACCTTCGACCAGTTCATGTCCTTTTGGGAAGCGATCAACATGGCGGCCTTGCCCGTCGTGCCGCTCGAGCAGGAGATGAAGTGGCCCCGCTCGGCCAGCCTCGCGATCCAGTCGTCGATCCCGGCGATCCCGTCGAGCGACACGCCCTCGATCGGATAGGCCGACACCGTGCGCAGCCACTTGGTCAGGCGGTCCCAGCGCCCATCCATCAGGTAGCTTTCGGGGTACGACTTATAGGCGGTGTGCGGGAACAGGATCGGCACCACGTCGGCGATCGTTCCGATCCGCTCGATCCCCGCGTCGCGGGCCCGCAGCGCCAGCAGCTTGATCGAGCCCCGGCGTTCCTGGAGCCGCTCGTCGAGCGCGGCCACCTGCGTTTCGCGCAGTTCGTCGGCGGCGAAGGTGAAGCGGTCGGGGTCGGCCACCAGGGCCATCAGTTTGTCGGCAGCTTGGCCCATCGGCTCGTCTCCTCTCCAAGAGGCCGCGCCGGCCGTCCCTTTTGCTGGACAGTCCCACGCGACTCAATTAATGGCATCTCATGCGTTTCATTATTCACGAGACCCTTGGCGACGCAAGGCAAATCGGTTCCAACGGGAGCATGCTCGATGAAACCCCTGCCATCCGTGCCGGCCGGCCCACCCGCGATCAGGCGCGGGCCCGCCAGGTCGCCCTGCTCGATGCCGCCCTCGAACACTTCCTCGAGAAGGGTTACGAAGGCGCCACGATCGAGGCGATCGCCGCCGACGTGAACATGACCAAGCGCACCGTCTATGCGCGCTATGCCGACAAGGCCGCCCTTTTCCGCGCCGCGATCCGCCACGGAACGCAAGCCCGTGCGGTGGAGCCGCAGGTCATCGCGGCGACGCGGCGGGACAGCCTGGAGGATACCCTCGTCGCCATCGCCATGTTGCGCATCGACCTCGTCGGCGAAGTCGCGGGAGCCAAGCTGCAGCGGATCATCAACACCGAATCCTACCGCTTCCCGGACATCTTCCAGACCTATTACGACATCGCCGCACTGCCGACGGTACGCTTCCTGGCGGACATCCTGAAGCAGGAGACCGCCGCCGGACGCCTGGCGATCGAGGACCCTCTGCTCGCAGCCAACGTGTTCATGAGCATGGTCGTCAGTGGCCCGGTGCGCTTCATCCTTTCCGGCAACGAACTTGACCGCGACGACATCGACCGGCGCGTCCGATTTGCGATCGGCCTGTTCCTGAAAGGCGCCGAACCGCGGTGACCCCACTCGCTGCGCGGCCCGGCAAAACGGGCGCGCTGAAAATCCCAGGGTATGAGAGGAAACCTGAAATGACCGCTCCCGAACGCTGCGTCGTCGTCACCGGGGCCAGTTCCGGCATCGGCAGGGCCAGTGCCGAGGCCTTCGCCCGTTCGGGCTGGCACGTCATCGGCACCGGCCGCGACCCGGGGCGCTGCGCCGCCGCCGAAGCCGACTTGCGCGCCGCCGCAGCGGACGGCGGCCGCGTCGACTTCCTGCGCGGCGACTTCTCCGAAATGGCCGAAGTGCGCCGTATCGCCACCGAGATCGCCGCCCTGACCGCGCGCGTCGACGTTCTCGTCAACAATGCCGGCGGTGTGCGGGATGGGCTCTACACCTCGTCCGAAGGGTTGGAATGGACGTTCGCGGCCAACCACCTCGCCCCGTTCCTGCTCACCCGCGAACTCATGCCGCTGCTCGAACGGGCGGTGCGGGACAGCCAGCCGGGATCGGTGCGGGTGATTTCGGTGTCCTCGCTGGGCCACGCGCAATGCAAGGGCATGCGCTGGGACGATCTGATGATGCTGCAGGATTTCGCGGCAGGACCGGCCTATTGCCAGGCCAAGCTCGCCAACCTGCTGTTCACGCGCGAATTGAATCGCAGGGTTTCGGGCAAGGGCATCGTCGCGCAGGCGATGCATCCAGGGAAGGTCGGCTCGAACTTCTCGAGCTACGGCGAGGCCTCGCTGCAGGCCTACATGGCGACGCAGGATCTCATTCCCCCCGAGCGACCGGCCCGCACCATCGCCTGGCTGGCGACCGCGCCGGAAGCGGGCGAGAACGGTGGACGCTACTTCTTCGACCTCGCCGAGGCGGAACCTACGCCCCAGGCCCGCGACGACGAGGCGGCGGCCCGCCTGTGGCAGGAAAGCGAGCGCATCCTCGAAACGCTCTGAGAACGGAAATATGCCGCCCCGCGCCATTCCCGGGGAACGGTCACGGGGCGGCGAGTGCGACCCACGAAGGGCTGCCGCCATGGCCGTGGAGAGGAGGAGGAAGAATTCTCCTCGCCATGATCGCGATGCGCGGCGACCACTTGCAGCACTCCATCCTACCTACGCAACAAACGTATACATATCGTACTTTGGACCTACCGAAACGCACGGATACGCGAGGCAAAGCGCGATCGACCCTTGCCTCCGCGCGCTTGACCGGAAGGCCTTGCCCGCCGCAAGGGAGCCGGGACTTCTCCGATCACGGGAACCTGCCATGACCATCATTGACCGTCCCCGCCGCAGCGCGCTCTACCTCCCCGCCTCCAACGCCAAGGCCATCGCCAAGGCGCGCACCCTGCCCTGCGACGTGGTGATCCTCGACCTCGAGGATGCCGTTGCGCCCGAGGCCAAGGACGAGGCCCGCGCCGCCGCCGTCGCCGCCGTGGCGGAAGGCGGCTTCGGCCACCGCGAGGTCGCCATACGCGCCAACGGGATCGACACCCCGTGGGGGGCGGCCGACCTTGCCGCCATCGCCGCATCGAAGGCCGACGCCGTGCTCGTGCCCAAGGTCAACGGTCCGCACGACATCGTGCGCTACGAAGCCGCGCTGGAGGGCGCTCCCGCCGCGATGCAACTCTGGGCGATGATCGAGACCTGCGCCAGCGTCTTCGCGCTGGAGCCGATCGCGGCGATGGCAAGTTCCACCCGGCTTTCGCTGTGGATCATGGGCACCAACGACCTCGCCAAGGAAATGCGCGCGCAACTGACCCCGGAGCGGACGCCGTTCCTGCCGTTCCTGTCGATGGCGGTCGCCGCCGCGCGTGCGCACGGCGTCGCCGTGCTCGACGGCGTGTGCAACGAATTCCGCGACCTCGACGCTTTCGAGACCGAGGCGCGACAGGGCCTGCTGTTCGGCTTCGACGGCAAGAGCCTCATCCACCCTGCGCAAGTCGATCCGTGCAACGCGGTGTTCTCTCCGGGCGAAGCGGACCTGGCCTGGGCCCATGCGGTGATCGAAGCCTTCGCGGCGCCCGAAAACCAAGGCAAGGGCGCGATCCGTGTGGACGGCAAGATGACCGAACTGCTGCATCTGGAACAGGCGCGGCGGCTGATGTCGGTGTCCGAGCGGATCGCCGCAGCGGGTTGAAGCCCCGGGCCGCCCATCGTCCCCGGTCCATCCGGGACGATGGGCGCAACCGTTATTGCGCTGCCTCGAACTTGCCGATCGGCCCCGCCTCGTTGGCAATCACCTTGAGCACTGCCGTCCAGACATCGACATTCTGCTGGAGCGCCGCCGGATCGACCTTGTCGAGCGTGTCGTCGGGGGTGTGGTGCAGGTCGAAGTAATGCGTGCCGTCCTGCCCGAGGTCGATCACTGCCAGCTTCTGCGCGGCGATGATCGCCTCGACGTCGGCGCCGCCCTCGGCCCTGCCCTTGTGCGGGACCACGCCCATCGGCCAGAGCACGGCGTTGACCTTGTCCGCGAGCGCCTTGTTCTCGGGGGCGTGGCTGAAATTGACCTGCCAGACCCGGTCGGCGCCGAAATCGCTCTCCATCGCGATGGCGTGGGGCTCGGCGCCATGCAGCTTGGCATAGTGCTCCCCGCCGCCGCCCGAAAGCGCCATCTCCTCGTTGCCCGACCACAGCACGCGGATCGTGCGCAGAGTCTGCCCGCCCGCCTGCGCCGCCAGAGCCGCCGCGCTCACGATCGCGCAGCCCGAGGCATCGTCGACCGCGCCAGTGCCCAGGTCCCACGAATCGAGATGGCAGGCCAGGACGATGATCGGCAACGAGGGATCGCGCCCCGGCAGGTCGGCGATCACGTTGCCCGAAGTCGCATCGGGGAACGGCTTGCCCATCAGCGTCAGGTCGATCGCCATCGGCTTGCCGCGCGCCGCGGTGCGAGCGATGAGATCCGCATCCGGATTGGAGACCGCGCCGGCGGGGATCGGCTTCACATCCTTGGCGAACGTGGTCACGCCGGTATGCGGGTTGCGATGCCCGTCGGTCCCGGCCGAGCGGATGACGACACCCGCCGCGCCCTTGCGCGAGGCGATCGTCGGCCCTTCACGGCGCACATTGCCGTAGGGCCCGTAGCCGGAACCGTCCTGCGCCGCGCGCATGGCATGGTCGATGAAGGCCACTTTTCCCGCGAGCGAGCCCTCCGGCGCCGCCTCCAGCGCGGCCAGCGTCGGGAAATAGACCAGCTCCGCCTTGAGCCCGCCCTTGGGCGTGGGCACCGAGAAGCCGAGCGCGGTGATCGCCAGCGGCTGCGCATAAGGTGCAGTCAGGCTAGCCCTTTCGGGGCCGCGCTGCCAGGCGAGGGTCTTGAATTCCTCGACCCGCACGTTCCGGAAGCCGAGCGCGGTCAGCTTGGCCGCACTCCAGTCGCGCGCGCGGTCCTCGGCGGTGGAGCCGGCGGGGCGCGGGCCGATCTCGGTGGTCAGCCCCTCGACAATGTCCCAAGCGACGCCCGACCCGTCGACGGGAGTGGCAAGGGCCGGAACGGCGGTGGAAAGCGCAGTGGCAACGAGTGCGGCGCGCAGCGTGGTGGCGGTCTTCATCGTGCGAGTGCTAACCGAGCCGCAAGGTCCTGCCAAGGCAGGGTTTCCCTGTGCCGTGGAGGAGCGATTGGCTCGGCCGGGCTCCCCATGTGGAAAAGCGTCGATCCCGCTTGCGACCCGGGACCCTAGCGAACACAACCGCGCCATGCTCGCCTCGCTCTCCCGCTTCCAGGCCCTGGCCGTGACCCTGGCGATCGTGCTGCTCGCAGTGTTTTCGCTGACCATCCGGCCGGCACCGCAAGGCGGGGCGGCAATTACCGGCGACGGCACGTATTCCGACGTGCGGCTCTACAAGGACATCGCCGGTGCCTTGGCCGGCGGCGAGGACTACTACCACGCCGCCACTCGCCTCCACCGTGCGCACGGTTTTCCCACCCGCCCCTTCTTCACCGTCCGCCTGCCGACGCTGGCGTGGATCGAGGCGGAGCTGGGCTGGAAGGCGACGCAAGGCCTCCTGGCCGGACTGCTCGCGGCGGCCGCCTTAGCCTGGTTCGCAATGCTGCGCCCTCTGGCAAGCGCACCGGAGCGGGTGGGTGCGACGTTCCTCATCCTCGCCGGCGGCGCCATGGTCGCCGGTGCCGACCTGGTGGTGACGCACGAACTGTGGGCCGGCGTCCTCGTCGCGCTGGCCACGGCGCTGCTGGTGCGCGGGCTATGGCTTCCGGCCGTGATCGCCATCGCCGGCGCCCTAGCGATCCGAGAACTGGCGCTGCCCTTCGCGTTCGTCGCGGCGCTCTGGGCGCTCAAGGACGGCAGGCGGCGCGAGGTCTTCGCCTGGATCGCCCTGCTCAGCGTCTACGCGGTGGCGCTCTACCTGCACCGCCAGGCCGTCATGCCGCTCTCGCAGCAGGGCGACGCGCTGTCGCAAGGGTGGGGCGGGATGCGCGGAGCCGCCGCCCCGTTCCAGGACATCGCCGAGGTGACGCTGATAAACCTGCTGCCCAAGCCCCTGGCATACCTTGCCGCGCTGCTGGCATTGGTGGGCTTCCTCGGCGCTCCGACCGCGCTTGCCCGGCTGGCCTTGCCCTGGCTCGCCGCCATCGCCGTGCTGCTTGCCGTCTTTGCGCGGCCGGTGAATTTCTACTGGGCGATCCTCGTCACGCCGACCGTCATGGCCGGCCTTGCGTTCCTTCCCCGCCTCGTGCTCGATCTGGTCCATGCCCTGCGTCGCCGCCCCGCCCCCTAGTTACGTTCAATCGCCGCGGCCGGAGACCCTCGACCTCACCGGGCAGCACCCACCTCGCCTGCGTCCCGACTTGATACCTGCCCGGCTCCTCCCATCTGACCAGCCGCATCTTGCGGGCGCACCTGCGGGCCTGTAAGGGCCGATCCCAAGAAGTATCCTGTTGCCATTTCCATCCAAAGGACGCCCATGGCCGCCCAGTACGCCTACGTCATGAAGGGCATGACCAAGACCTTCACCGGCGCTCCCAAGCCGGTACTCAGCGACATCTCGCTCCAGTTCTACCAGGGCGCCAAGATCGGCATCGTCGGCCCGAACGGCGCTGGTAAGTCCACGCTTATCAAGATCATGGCCGGCATCGACACCGACTTCACCGGCGAAGCCTGGGCGGGCGAGAACATCACCGTCGGCTATCTGGAACAGGAGCCGGAACTCGACCCGACCAAGACCGTGCTCGAGAACGTCAAGGACGGCGCGCGCGAAATCGCCGACCTCGTCGATCGCTTCAACGAGATCTCGAACATCATGGGCGACCCGCCGGAAGACGTCGATTTCGACGCGCTGATGGAGGAAATGGGCGACCTGCAGGGCAAGATCGACGCCGCCGACGGCTGGACGCTCGACAACCAGCTCGAGATCGCCATGGAAGCCCTGCGCTGCCCGCCCGGCGACTGGCCGGTGGACAGCCTGTCGGGCGGTGAGAAGCGCCGCGTCGCGCTGACCCGCCTGCTGATCCAGAAGCCCTCGATCCTGCTGCTCGACGAACCTACCAACCACCTCGACGCCGAATCCGTCGAATGGCTGGAAAACCACCTCAAGGAATACGCCGGCGCGGTTCTGATGATTACCCACGACCGCTACTTCCTCGACAACGTGGTGGGCTGGATCCTCGAACTCGATCGCGGGAAATACTTCCCCTACGAGGGCAACTACTCGACCTACCTCGAGAAGAAGTCCAAGCGCATGGAGCAGGAGGACCGCGAGGAATCCGGGCGCCAGAAGGCGCTCAAGGAAGAACTCGAGTGGATCCGCCAGACCCCGGCCGCACGCCAGACTAAGTCCAAGGCGCGTATCCGCAAGTTCGAGCAGCTTCAGGATGCCCAGGCCGGCCGCAAGCCCGGCAAGGCGCAGATCGTCATCCAGGTGCCCGAGCGCCTCGGCGGTAAGGTCATCGAGGTCAAGGACATCTCCAAGGCCTACGGTGACAAGCTGCTGTTCGAAAACCTCTCGTTCATCCTGCCGCCGGGCGGCATCGTCGGCGTAATCGGCCCCAACGGCGCCGGCAAGTCGACGCTGTTCAAGCTGCTCACCGGCAAGGAGACGCCCGATACCGGCACGATCGAGATGGGCTCGACCGTCCACCTCGGCTTCGTCGACCAGAGCCGCGACCATCTGGACCCCAAGAAGAACGTGTGGGAAGAAGTGTCCGAGGGTCACGACTACATGACCGTCAACAAGCACGAGATGTCGACGCGGGCCTATGTCGGCGCGTTCAACTTCAAGGGTGCGGACCAGCAGAAGAACGTCGGCAAGCTTTCGGGCGGTGAACGCAACCGCGTCCACATGGCCAAGATGCTCAAGCTGGGCGGCAACGTGCTGCTGCTCGACGAACCGACCAACGATCTCGACGTGGAAACGCTGGGTGCGCTGGAAGAGGCGATCGAGAATTTCGCGGGCTGCGCCGTGGTCATCAGCCACGATCGCTTCTTCCTCGATCGTCTCGCGACCCACATCCTCGCGTTCGAGGGCAACAGCCACGTCGAATGGTTCGAAGGCAACTTCGCTGCCTACGAGGAAGACAAGCGCCGCCGCCTGGGCGACGCCGCCGATCGTCCGACCGCGCTGGCCTACAAGAAACTGACGCGCTGACGCGCCGTTTCAGGCACGGACCTCGACGAGCCGTCGTTCCGGGAACGGAACGGCGGCTCGTTCATTTTCGTACTCTGGAAAATGAATGGCGAGCAACATCGCGGTTCAGGTGCCGGACAGCGCATTGCGCTTATCAGACAAGTAACGAAAGAGCCGTGATCGCCGTCCGGCAAATTCGGTTTTGGAGACCGGAAGTGGCTAGAACGATAAAGATAAAAGCAGGTGTACTGTTCACGGCCGGCGTCATGGCGCTGGCAGTCGCAGGAATGTCGAGCCCGGCTTTCGCGCAGCGCGACGACCGTGGCGAGCGGCCGCAGCGGGCCGCTCCCGCTCAGCAACAACAGCAGCCCCGTGCTAATCCCGCCCCGCAGATGCGCGCCCAGCGCGAAGCACCCCGTCCTCAGGGGCAACAGGGTCAGGGCCAGCGCGGCAATGACGGTGCGCGCGGCAACTGGCAACGCGGCGAAGGCCGGCAGGCACCAGTCCAGCAGGCCCGTCCCCAACAGGCGCCGGGCAATGCCAACGAAGTCCGACGCGGTCTTCCGGGATGGGCCGGCGGTACCCGCAACGGCGAACCGGTGAGCCGTACCAACCCGGCGCGCGGCAACGACGTGCGCGTGGACCGTGGCAACGATCGCGCCGGTGACCGGGGCCGCGACGACAATCGCGACCGTGGCCAAGGCTGGCGGGACAACGACGACCGGCGCGGTGACAATGGCCGCGGCGACAACCGCGACCGCGGCCAAGGCTGGCGCGGCAACGACGGACGCGGCGGCAACGATCGCGGCCAGGGCTGGCAGGGCAACAACGACCGGCGCGGCGACAACGACCGCTGGCGCGGCAACGGCAACAACCAGAGCCGCAACTGGGACCGCAACGGCTGGCGCCGCGACAATCGCTACGACTGGCAGGGCTACCGCGACCGCAACCGCTCGACCTACCGCATCGGCCGCTATTATGCGCCTTACCAGAACTACTCGTACCGGCGCCTGGGCATCGGCTTCTCGCTGGGTTCGATGTTCTACGGCAACCGCTACTGGATCAACAATCCCTGGCAGTACCGCCTGCCCGAAGTCTACGGCCCCTATCGCTGGGTCCGCTACTACGACGACGTGCTGCTGGTCGACATCTACAGCGGCCAAGTGGTCGACGTGATCTACGACTTCTTCTGGTAAGTCCGGCAAGAAGCGCACGACGAAAAGCCCCCGGGTTCGCTCGAGCCCGGGGGTTTTGCTTTGTCCCGAGCCTTTTGCAGGTGCGGCGATTGATCTGGGCGCCCGGGCAGGTACTCTGCGATGCAGATGACGATGCTCGCCCATCCCGACCAGAAGGCCCTTGCCAGGATCGGCGCCTCGGTTCGCGAGCGTCTGGCCGACGATCCCGCGGCCCGTCGCCTGCCGGAGGACCGCGCGGAAATCTACGCGATCGACGATTTCCTGCCCGTTCATGCCTGCACCCGCCTCATGGGCCTGATCGACGCGGTCGCCTGCCCTTCCGATCTCATCGACGCCGCCGACTGGCCTGACTACCGCACCAGCTACTCGGGCAACCTCGACGCCATGGACACTTGCGTGCAGGATCTCGAGGCGCGCATCTCCACCGTCACCGGCATCGCCGCGACGCGCGGCGAGACACCGCAGGGCCAGCGCTACCAGTGCGGCCAGTTCTTCCACGAGCATTGCGACTGGTTCGACACCGCCTCCAGCTACTGGCGGCGCGAGCGGCGCTGCGGCGGACAGCGAAGCTGGACGGCGATGGTCTATCTCAACACCGTCGACGAAGGCGGCCTGACCGACTTCACCCGTGTCGCGCTCAGCGTCCCTCCCTGCCCCGGCACCCTCCTGCTGTGGAACAACGCCCTGCCCGACGGCACGCCAAACCCCTGGACGATGCATGCGGCGCGGCCGGTGGTGCGCGGGGTGAAATACGTCGTTACCAAGTGGTTCCGGACGCGCACCTGGCAATGAGGCGCCCGTCCGGCTCGATCATCGCGGCGCCCGCGTTGGCCTGCGTGCTGGCCTGCGCGCCCGCAGGCCCGTTCACGCCCGCCCTTGCGCGCGAGGTGGCCGCGGCGACCACCGGCGCGGCGAGCGAGGTCCAGGCCAACAACTTGCGCCGCCTCTTCGCCGACGACGCCGGGCGCGAGGAAGCGCTCGATCCCCTGTCCGCGCTCTATCGGGGCGACATCGCCGACACCGCCGCCCTCGCGCGCATCTACACCGCCGGGTTGGAGCGCGAGCAACTCGCCTCCGCCCACCGCAGCCGCGATGCCCTGGCCGGTATCCGGCGCGCCGCGCTCTCACCCGACCTGCAGATCTCCTACGACGTCTTCGCTGCTCTCAAGGACGAAGAACTCGCCTCGCTGCGGCCCGAGGTGCGCGCGCTGACGGCGGTGCGCCCGTTCAATCATTTCGGCGGCCTCCACGTCGAGTTCCCCTCGCTGGTCGCGCCGGGCGGCGTCATCGCCTATGAGGACGAGCAGGACTATCAGGCGGCCCTGGCGCTCTACCGCGTGTTCCCCCGGATGCTCGACAACGCCATCCTGCGCTTTCGGGAAGGGCTGGCCTCGGGCGTCGTCGATCCGCGCCTGACGGTCGAGAACATGATCGGGCAGATCGACGCCATCCTCGCTCGCAGCGGGCCGGAATCACCTTTCCTTCAGTCCCTGGCCCAATTCCCGGACGCGGTCCCGCAAAGCGCCCGACCCGCCTTGCGCGCCGCCTTCGCCAGCGCGGTCGACGGCGAGGTTACGCCCGCCTACCGCCGCCTGCGCGCCTTCCTCGCCGAGGAATACCTGCCCTCGGCACGCGACAACGTCGGCCTGTCGCAGATGAAGGGCGGCCGCGACCTCTATCGCCTGTTGATCCGGCGCGAGACGACGCTCCCGCTCGAACCCGATGCCGTCCACCGCCTCGGCCTTTCCGAAGTGGCGCGCATCCGCCGCAAGATGGAAGGCGTGCAACGCGAACTGGGTGCATCGGGCGACCTCGACCTGTTCTTCGACCGGCTGCGGGACGATCCGCGCTTCCACCCCAAATCGGCACGGCAACTCGCGCAAGGCTTCGCCCGCATCGGCACCGAGGTCGATGCCGCGCTCCCGCGCTTCTTCGCGCAAGGCCCCGCCGCACCGTTGGCGATCGAGCCCTACCCCGCCTACCGTGCCCGCTACGAGGCCGGCGGCTCCTATGCCGAAGGCGATCCCGAGCGCCGGCGGCCGGGGGTGTTTTTCTATAATACCTACGACTTGTCGCACCGCTTCCTCAGCGGGATGACCACGCTCTACCTCCACGAGGCGGTGCCGGGCCATCACCTCCAGATCAGCCTCGCACGGGCCAATGCGCAACTGCCCCCGTTTCAGCGCTATGGCGACAACAGCGCCTTCGTCGAAGGCTGGGCGCTTTACGCCGAGACCCTGGGCTACGACATGGGCCTCTACACCGACCCGTTGCAGCACTGGGGCACGCTCGACGACGAGATGCTGCGGGCCATGCGCCTGGTGGTCGACACCGGCATCCACGCCCAGGGCTGGTCACGCGCGCAGGCGATCGACTACATGCTGGCGAACTCCGGCATGGGCCGCAGCGACGCCGAGAGCGAGGTCGACCGCTACATCGCCACCCCGGCGCAGGCGCTCTCCTACAAGATCGGCGCGCTCACCTTTCAGCGCCTGCGCGACAAGGCCCGCCGCCAACTGGGTGATCGCTTCGACATCCGCGGGTTCCACGAGGCCGTGCTGGGATCGGGCGCGCTACCGCTGCCGGTGCTGGAAACCGTGGTCGACCGCTGGATCGCGGCACGGACCGAACGGTAGAGTGACGGAGACCAATATTTACCGCTCGTCATCGATCTGAACCGCGGCACGCCGGGAGGTGGGCGCGGCACGGCCCGCGGTCCCGGGTGGCGCCCGGGACGACGGGGAGTTTCAGGTTTCCTCGCCCGCCTCGGCGCTCGCCCGGGTGGCGAGGAATTCGAACAGGTGGTCCATGCGCTTGTGCAGGCGGATGATCTCCAGCTGCGTGCGCAAGTTCACCTCGTAGTCGTGACGCGCGGCGATGCGATCCTTGTCCGACTGGCGGTTCTGGCTCATCATGATGACCGGCGCCTGGATCGCCGCCAGCGTCGAAAGCATCAGGTTGAGGAAGATGTAGGGATAGGCGTCGAAGGGATGCAGCCCGAAGATCTCCAGCAGCCGGCTGTTGACCAGCATCCAGCCGAACAGCACCACGCCGAAGGCGATGATGAAGCCCCAAGATCCACCGACCGCCGCGACTTTGTCGGCCAGCCGGTCGGGGAAGGTGGCGTGGAGCGCAGCTTCCTCCTGCGCATCCGGGCCCATCACGCTGCCCGAGGCGATGCGCTCGAGCACCCGCCGTTCCTCGGCGTCAACGTCGGCCAGCTTGCGGCCGAGCAGTTCCTCGCAGAGGTCCTCGGGTGATCGGTGGGGACTGTGCATCGGGCCTCGTCTTTCGGGTCAGGCCGCTGCTTCGAGCGCTTGGGCGATCAACTTGCGCGTTTCGGGCACCCCGTAAAGAGCGATGAAGCTGCCCATGCGCGGCCCCTGCGACGAGCCGAGCAGCGTTTCGTACAGCGCCTTGAACCAGCCGCGCAGGCTCTCGAAGCCGTAGGCCTCGGTCTTGCCGATCTCGTAGACCATGTTCTGCAGTTCCTCCGCCGTGGCTTCGGGGCCGGCGGCCTCGAGCTGGGCGTCAAGCGCCTGCAGCGCCGCGGCCTCGCTGGCGGAGGGCGCACGGCGCTGGAGGGTCGGCGCGATGAAATCGCGGTTGGTGGCAAGCGCGGCACGCACCATGTCGGCCAGCGCGGGGTGCGCTTCGGGCGTGGCGTCGGCGACGTAGTTGCCGAGGTACGACCAGACCTGCTCGGGCGTCGCATCCGCACCCAGCACGCCGACGAGGTTGAGCAGCAGCGCGAACGTGACCGGCAGGGTATCGCCACCGTGCCCCTCGACGCCCGTTCGTTCGCCATTGGCACGCAGCAGGTGCCACACCGGGTTGCCGAGTTGCTTGTCGAGCGCCTGGCCAGCGAGGTTGCCGCGGAACTGCCAGTATTCGTCGACCGCCTTGGGGATCACGCCGACATGGAGCTGCTTGGCGCTCTTGGGTTCGCGGAACAGGTAGAAGCTGAGCAATTCCTCGGTGCCGTAGGTCAGCCACTGCTCGATGGTGAGGCCATTGCCCTTGGACTTGGAGATCTTCTCGCCGTTCTCGTCGAGAAACAGTTCGTAGATCAGCCCTTCGGGCCGGCGGCCGCCGAGGATCTGGACGATCTTGCCAGACTGGGTGACCGAATCGGTCAGGTCCTTGCCGCACATCTCGTAATCGACGCCCAGCGCGTACCAGCGCATCGCCCAGTCGACCTTCCACTGCAGCTTGGCCTGCCCGCCGAACGCCGACTGCTCGACGACGGTGCCGTCCTCGTCGGTGAAGCGGATCAGGCCGGTGGCGGCGTCGATCACTTCGACCGGCACCTGCAACACCACGCCGCTGGTGGGCGAGACCGGCAGCACCGGCGAATACGTCTTGCGACGCTCCTCGCGCAAGGTCGGCAGCATGACGCCCATGATGCCCTCGAAATGCGCGAGGACATTACCCATCGCGGCGTCGAAGCCGCCCGAATTGTAGCGATCGCTCGCCGAGACGAATTCGTAGTCGAACCCGAAGCGATCGAGGAAATCGCGCAGCATCGCGTTGTTATGGTGCGCGAAGCTCTCGTGCGTGCCGAACGGATCGGGAATGCGGCTGAGCGGCTTGCCGAGGTTGGCGGTGAGCAGGTCCCGGTTCGGCAGGTTCTCGGGCACCTTGCGAAGCCCGTCCATGTCGTCCGAAAAGGCGACGAGGCGCGTCGGCGCACCGCCGGTCAGCGCCTCGTAGGCGCGGCGTACCAGGGTGGTGCGCAACACTTCCTGGAACGTGCCGATATGCGGCAGGCCCGAGGGACCGTAGCCCGTCTCGAACAGCACAGGCGCAGGCTGGCCATCGGGGCCGGTCTTTCCCTGCGGATAGCGCTTGAGCAGCTTCTGGGCCTCCTGGAAGGGCCAGGCCTTGGACACGCGGGCGGCTTCGATCAGGGCATTTTCAGTCATGGCCGCGCTCTTTGGCGAAAAGCGCGATTTTCGCAAGGGTGGAGTGGTTCGCCGTAGTCGCGACCTACCCTGGCACACCAGGCCTCGTCACCCTGAACTTGTTTCAGGGGGCATCGGGCCGCAAGCGCAGTGGCCGGACCCGCCAACCGTCAGCGTGGCGTTGCATTGGCGATGTCCCGCCGTCCCGTCATACTGAAACGAGTTCAGGATGACGGGGCGCTGGGGGTAACGCTGATGCCGTACCCGCTGTGTTACTCAATCGCGCCAGGCCCACTCGTACGTAAGCGGCGCCTCGCGAAAGGCGAAGCGGTCGATGTGGACCGCCACCACCCCGGTCAGCCGCTCGATAGCCTCGCGGTCCTCGCCGGTGATGGCGATGGCGATGCCGCTGTCGTCGGCCGCCATGGTCGCCACGGCGTTGGGAAAGGTCACCGTGCCGGTATCCCCCTCCACCTGCGTCTCCAGCTTGTGACTCCAGTGCTTGCAGAGCTGGCGAATATACTTACCGCCGCTTTGCGTGCTCACCCTGGCTTCGATGGTGCTCAACGTTCGATCCTTTCGATCTTGCGCGTGGCCTCGTCGATAACGTCGGCCACCTGCAGGATCAAGTCGCGGTCGGCGCCCTCGTCCGAGAGACGGTCGAACACCGCGGTCTTGAGCGCGTGGAAGGCCCGGCGCACGGGGGCTGGATCGACCTTGTCGCGCTGCGCGGCGAGCGCGCCGAGCCGTTCCTTGAGTTCGGCCACCCTGGCCTCGTCGCTCTGCGCCTTGGCACGGCCCTCGTCGGTCACGTCGAAGGCCTTGCGGGCAGTGTCGTCGGCGAGCGGCGCGATCAGGCCTGATTCCTCCATGTAGATCAGCGCGGGGTAGATCACCCCCGGGCTCGGCGCATAGTCGCCACCCGAAAGCGCTTCGATCGCGCGGATCAGGTCGTAGCCGTGGCGCGGGCTTTCGGCGATCAGTGCGAGCATCAGGGCCTGCAGTTCACCCTGGTCGAACAGGCGCTTGCGCCGTCCGCCGCCGGGACCACGGCCACCGCCGCGCGGCCCACCGGGAGCGCCCGGACCCATGCCCCAGCCACTGCCGCCACGCCCCCTGCCACCAGGACCACCGGGGAAGCCTTCCCCGAAGCCGTCGCGGCCCATGCCGAAATTCCCGCGCTCCATGCCGGGCCGGCCCCGGCCACCGAACATCGCGCGGACTTCGTCCATGCCGCCCCTGGCCGCGGCCAGCAGGACCGCGCGGTCGAGGCCGTGGCCGAAACGGCGCCCCCTGCGCCCATGTCCATGGTGGCCGTGGCCACGTTCGTTGTCTTGATTCATGCTTCTCATCGTTGGTTCCATATCTTTCATGATTGCTCTAAGATATATCTCGATTGATTTTACGCAAGGTCCGAAAGTGTATCCGGAGGTAATTTTTGCGTGCGCATCGGTCCGCCTGCCGTTTTCAAGTTCGTCCGCGACCCCTAAGACGGGCTTCATGGCCGCCCCGCCCCTCCCCGCCCTTCATGCCAGTCACGGCGGTAGCTGGCTGCGCGAAGGCTCCGCGACGCGCCCGATTTCCAAGGGCGAGGCAGTCATGGCGGCGGCCGACACGCCCCAATTGATCCTCAACGCACCGCTGCTGGCGACGCGGCTGGGCTATCCCGACCTTTCTGGCCTGGACCTGCTCGAACTCTACGCTTTCGTGCACCCGGCCCGCTTCGTGGTGCCCACGCCAAAGGGTCTCGCCCATGCGCTGGGCCTCGCCGAGCCCGACGGCGATCCCGACGTGCCGCGTCTCCTCCAGCAAGCCGCCGGTGCCCTCCTGGAGATGTGCGAGAGGCCCGATTGGCCGGAACGCGAAGGCGCCTGGACCTCGCTGCAGTCGCTCGTGCGCATGCGCTGGCCCTGGGCGACCCTGCTCACCGCGCGCATCGGCCGGCCCGAGCGCGCCGAGCGCTGGCTGTTCACCCGCCTGCCCGAATGGGAGGAAAGCCCCGAGCCACCACAACCGCGCCAGGTCGTCCTCGACGAGGCTCAAGTGCTGGCGCGCCTTGCAAAGCTGACCGGCGCCACCGCCGAGCAGCGCCCCGGCCAGCGCGCCTATGCCGCCGAAGCCGCCTTCGCCTTCGCGCCGCGCGAACGGTCGGGCCATCCGCATGTCCTGCTGGCGCAGGCCGGCACCGGGATCGGCAAGACGCTGGGCTATCTCGCCCCGACCTCGCTCTGGACCGAACAGTCGGGCAGCACCGTCTGGGTCTCCACCTACACCAAGGCCCTGCAACGCCAGTTGCGGCACGAAAGCCGCCGCGCCTGGCCCGAGCGCCGCCCGGACGGCACGCGCCCCGTGGTGGTCCGCAAGGGCCGCGAGAACTACCTGTGCCTTCTCAACCTCGAGGACGCGCTGCAGGGGGGCTTCTCGGGCCGCGCTGCGATCCTCGCCCAACTGGTCGCACGCTGGGCCGCCTATTCGCGCGACGGCGACATGATCGGCGGCGACCTGCCCGGCTGGCTCGGCACCTTGTTCCGCCAGCGCGGTGTGGCGGCACTGACCGACCGGCGCGGCGAATGCGTCTATGCGGGCTGCCCGCATTACCGCAAATGCTTCATCGAGCGCTCGACCCGCGCCAGCGTCGGGGCAGACCTCGTGATCGGCAACCATGCCCTCGTCATGGTCAATGCCGCGAGGGGACGCGATCCCGCCTCACGCCCCACCCGCATCGTCTTCGACGAAGGCCACCACGTCTTCGACGCCGCCGACTCCACCTTTGCCGCCGCTCTCACCGGCGCCGAGGCGATAGAACTGCGGCGCTGGGTGATCGGCCCGGAGAAAGCCTCGAAAGGCCGCCGCAGGGGCCTGTCCGCGCGCCTCGCCGACATCGCCAGCTACGACGAGACCGGCGGCAAGGCGATCACCGACGCGCGCGCCGCCGCCGAAGCCCTCCCCGGCGACGGCTGGATGCAGCGCATCGGCGAGAGCGCCGCCTCCGGTCCGCTGGAGGAACTGCTCGCCGCCGTGCGCGCCACCGTCTACGCACGCGACGAGAGCGGCGGGCAGGATGCCGGCTACGCGCTGGAGACCGAGGCCGCCGGCCTCGAAGGCGCCTTCGTCGAAGTGGCGCAGGCCGCGCGCATGGCGCTTGCCGAATTGCGCCAGCCCCTGATCCGCCTCGGAATGAGGCTCGAAGCACTGCTGGAGGAACCGCCCGACTGGCTCGACGGCCAGGGCCGCGCCCGCCTCGAAGGCGCGCGCCATTCGCTGACCTGGCGGGTCGACACGCTCGCTGCCTGGGAAGCCCTGCTCAATCGCCTCGGCGGCGCTGCCGATCCCGAGTTCGTCGACTGGCTCGCCGTCGATCGCTCGGAAGCGCGCGAGTACGACATCGGCATCCACCGCCGCTGGCTCGACCCGATGAAGCCTTTCGCCAAAGTCGTGCTGGAGCCGGCCCACGGCGTCATCGTCACTTCGGCGACGTTGCGCGACGGGGACGACTGGACCAAGGCCGTGGCCCGCTCCGGCGCCGCTCAAATCGAAGTGGCTCCGCGCCTCTCCACCCACCAGAGCCCGTTCGACTATGCCGAGCAGGCCGAAGTGCTGATCGTCACCGACGTTCCCCGAGGCGACATCCCCAGCCTCGCCGCAGCCTATGGCCGCCTGATCGAAGCCTCCAATGGTGGCGCGCTCGGCCTCTTCACCGCGATCCGCCGGCTGCGCGCGGTCCATGGCCGCATCGCCGACCGCCTCGCGCGCGGTGGCCTGCCGCTCTATGCCCAGCACGTCGACCCGATCGACACCGGCACCCTGGTGGATATATTCCGCGACGATCCCGCCGCCTCGCTGCTCGGCACCGACGCGCTGCGCGACGGGGTCGACGTGCCCGGTCATTCGCTGCGACTCGTGGTGATGGAACAAGTCCCCTGGCCGCGCCCCTCGATCCTGCACCGCGCCCGGCGGCTGGCGAACGGCGGCGGTGCCTACGACGACACGCTGATCCGCGCCAAGCTCGCACAGGCCTTCGGTCGGCTTATCCGCAGCCGCGAGGACCGGGGGCATTTCGTGGTGCTTTCGCCTGCCTTCCCCTCGCGCCTGCTCTCAGCCTTCCCGGCTGGCACGCCGATCCGCCGCATTTCGCTGGAGGAGGCTTTACAGCGCGTGGCCGGCCATGCTTCAGGGGCCACGGCGGAACCGGCCGAAGACCCGCGTCCGCTTTTCTGATCCGCACCCGCACGAGATTGGCCCGCTACTCATGAACACGCCTGCATGAAAACCCTGGGCATCTTCCGCCACGCCAAGTCGGACTGGACCGATGCGCGCCTGCGCGATTTCGACCGCCCGCTCAACAAGCGCGGCCGAGTGGGCGCGGGCGTCATGGGCAAGCACATCCGCGACCACGGGGTCGGCTGGAAGCGGGTGCTCGCCTCGCCTGCCGTGCGAGTCACCCAGACCATCGAGATCGCCGGCGAAGCCGCCGGCGAGACCCCGCCGATCACCTGGGACCGGCGCATCTACCTCGCCAACTCGGCGACCCTGATGGACGTGCTGCGCGAGCAGGACGAACATGGCGCTCCCCGCACGATCATGCTGGTCGGCCACAATCCCGGACTCGAGGATCTCATCTTCGACCTCGTCCCCGACGATGGCAGCAACCCGCTGCGCGACATCGTCGAGGACAAGTTCCCGACCGCGGCCTATGCCGTGATCGAGTTCGACATCGAAAACTGGGCAGACCTGGGCGAAGGCTGCGGCCGACTGGTCCATCTCGTGCGACCGCGCGACCTCGACCCGTCGCTGGGGCCGGCTCTGACGGACTGAGGCGCGGAATCGATAACACTTTCCTGCCGGAGCTGATCCGGGATCGCGGAGTACTCTCGAGGCGGGAGCCTGCCATGGCCAACCGCCAAGCCGTCAGTCCAGAGTGGCCTTGCCCACGGGCCCGGACAAAGTCCGGGACGACGAGGTTCCAGAACGGCTTCAGGCCGCGGCCAGCCCTGCAGCCAGCCCGGCACGGATGGCCGCAAGTTTGGTCAAGAACTCGTCATCCACCACAGGCACCGCTTCTTCGGGCGAACTTTTGGCAATACTTGCCGAGGGCGGCGGCAACTTGTCGTCGATCACTTTGGCCGCGCCACGCAGTGTATATCCCTCGCGGTGCACGAGGCGGTCGATCTCTACGATCAGTGCCACGTCCTCGGGACGATAGTAGCGGCGTGAACCGCTGCGCTTGATGGGGCTCAGCGCCGGGAACTGTTCTTCCCAGTAGCGCAGAACGTGGGGACGGATCCCCAGCGCCTTGGCCACTTCGCCGATGGTGCGCAGGGCCTGCGCGTCCTTGCCATCCTCGAAAACGGGGACGGCGTCGAACAACGGGGTTTCTGGACTGGTCATATCTGCCTTATCCCGAAGGGTTTTCCCTTCAATCCTGGGCGATACGGTCCTTCAGCATCTGGCTGGCGCGGAACGTCATGACCCGTCGCGGGGTGATCGGCACTTCCACGCCGGTCTTGGGGTTGCGTCCTACCCGCTCGCCCTTGTCGCGAAGCAGGAACGTGCCGAAGCCCGAGATCTTCACGTTCTCGCCACTGCTGAGAGCCGAGCACATGTGCTGCAGGATCGCTTCCACCATGGCAAGCGACTCCGCCCTGGATATGCCCAGCTTCCTGTGAATGGCCTCGGCAATTTCTGCCCGTGTCAAAGTATCTGTTGAGCGCATCAAGCCCGCATCCCCTTCGTGCGCCGATGAGGGGATAATATGAAAAACCGGGAAGAAAGCAATCCTGCGTCCAATATTGAACGTAAATGGACGAATGTAGGGAACGTCTAAACGCGAATCAGGCTCGCACCCCACGTAAATCCGCCACCCATGGCCTCCAGCATGACCAGATCGCCTGCCTTTATCCGCCCGTCGCGGACGGCCTGATCGAGTGCGAGGGGCACCGAGGCGGCCGAGGTATTCGCGTGCTGGCCGACCGTCACGACCACCTTGTCGGGGCTCAGGTTCAGCTTCTTGGCAGTCGCATCGAGAATGCGCGCATTGGCCTGGTGCGGCACGAGCCAGTCGATGTCGTCGGTAGAAAGACCAACTTCATCAAGGACTTCCTTGAGAACCGAAGCCAGGTTGACGACGGCGTGGCGGAACACCTCGCGGCCCTTCATGCGCAGTTTTCCAACTGTTCCGGTGGTCGAGGGACCGCCGTCCACATAGAGCAACTGGTTGTGCGCGCCGTCGGCATGGAGGCGCGTGGCGAGGATGCCCCTCTGTGTTTCACCCTCCTGCTCCTGCGCCTCGAGCACGACGGCGCCGGCACCGTCGCCGAACAGGACGCAGGTGGTCCGGTCTTCCCAGTCGAGAATCCGGCTGAAAGTCTCCGCGCCGATCACCAGCGCGCGCTTGGCCATGCCGGTGCGCAGCATCGAATCGGCGACCCCCAGGGCATAGAGGAAGCCCGAGCATACAGCGGCAACGTCGAAGGCGATGCCGCCGCGGCAGCCGAGATTGCTCTGCACCAGCGTGGCGCTGGCCGGAAAGGTCTGGTCGGGCGTCGCCGTGGCCAGCACGATGAGGTCGATCGACGATGCCTCGATCCCGGCGGCCTCGATAGCCTTGCGCGCGGCGTCGGTGGCAAGCGTCGTCGTGGTCTCGTCGGGCGCGGCGATGTAGCGATTGGTGATGCCGGTGCGCTCGACGATCCACTCGTCGCTGGTGTCCACGCGCTCCGCGAGCTGGGCGTTGCTCACGGCCTGGCGCGGCAGTGCCGAGCCCGTTCCGATCAGGACGGAGCGAATCATCAGGCGCGCTCTTCCTGCACGCCCGGCACCTTGCGGGGCTTGCGCAGGTTCGACCCGCCCACGCGGGCCAGGTCGGCGATGATACGCTCGGTCACGTTTTCCTCCAGGAGCCGGGCGGTCACCGCCACGGCATTGGCCACTCCGGCAGCGTTGGCGCTACCGTGGCTCTTTACGACAATGCCGTTGAGGCCCAGGAAGACCGCGCCATTGTGATTATTGGGATCGAGATGGTGCTTGAGCAGTTCGGTCGCCGGCTTCGAGATCAGGAAACCGATCTTGGACCGCAGCGAGCTGGAGAAGCCGCGCTTCAGCAGGTCCGCGACGAACCGCGCCGTGCCTTCCACCGCCTTGAGAGCGACGTTGCCCGAGAACCCGTCGGTGACGACGACGTCGACATCGCCGCGGCAGATCTTGTCCGCCTCGGTAAAGCCATCGAAGGACATCGACAGGTCGGCCGCCGCGCGCAGTATGGCGGCAGCGTCGCGCACTTCGTCGGTGCCCTTGATTTCCTCGGAGCCGATGTTGAGCAGCCGCACGCGCGGTTGCTCACGCCCCGTGGCGACGCGGGCATAGGCGGCGCCCATGATCGCGAACTGCACGAGGTTGCGGCTGTCGCATTCGGTATTGGCGCCGAGGTCGAGCATGACCACGTCGTTGTCGCCCAGCGTCGGCAGCAACGCGGCCAGCGCGGGTCGATCGATACCGGGCATCGTGCGCAGCGAGAGCTTGGCGATCGCCATGAGCGCGCCGGTATTCCCGGCACTGACGGCAGCCCCGGCATGGCCGAGCTTCACCGCCTCGATGGCGCGACCCATCGACGTGCCCTTGGCACGACGCAAGGCCTGGCTCGGCTTGTCCTCGCCACTGATGACCCCTTCGGTGTGAAGGATCTCGGAGCTTGCCCGCAAGTTGGGGTGCGTTTCGAGCGCAGCCTTGATCCGCGTCTCGTCACCGACAAGCAGGAACTTGAAGCGGTCGTGCCGGCGGCGCGCGAGTGCGGCGCCATCGATCATGACGCGCACGCCCTCGTCACCGCCCATCGCGTCAATGGCGATACGCGGCAAACTCATGGGCTCTCTCCGAAATTCGTCAGGTGTCTTTAGACTTCGACCGCGACGATTTCACGACCGTTGTAGTGGCCGCAAGCGTTGCACAGGTTATGCGGACGCTTCAGTTCGCCGCAGTTCGAGCACTCGTGGTACGCGGCAGGCGTCAGCGCATCATGGCTGCGACGCATGCCACGGCGGGAAGGGGTGGTTTTTCTTTTAGGGACAGCCATTTCGGCACCTGTTCCTGGAAATGCGTTTTTGTCAAAAAGGCCGCCGGTGACCTTTGAAGGGCGCGGCGGCTTGCGAAGGCGCGCCTATACCTCATTTCAGGCGAGTTGCAACCCGTTAGTCCCTCGCCCATGAACGCGGTGACCAACCCGCGCCGAACCCCAGCGCCCATCGGAGTACGACCGAATGATTCTGCAGACCACCCTGAGCCTCGCCGCCGCGGCGGGCGTGCTCAACTTCTGGCTGGCGGTGCGCATAAGCAAGGCGCGCCTCGCCAGCAAGGTCTGGCACGGCGACGGCGGCGACCCGCTGCTGCTTCAGCGCATGCGCGCACAGGCGAACTTCGTCGAGTACACGCCCTTCGTGCTGATCCTGATCGCGGCGATCGAACTGACCGGCAAGGGTGGGACGTGGCTGGCGGCGGTCGGCTCTGTCTATATGCTGGCGCGCGTCTTCCACGCCTTCGGCATGGACAAGGCCGCCCCCGCCGCCCTGCGCGGCATCGGCGCCTCGGTGACGTTCTTGGTCCTGTTGGGGCTGTCGGTCATGGCCGTGCTGATCGCGCTGGGGCGGTTCTGAAGCCTAGACTTTTTATATATACGTCGCCCCGCGCTTGCGGGCGACGTTCTTTCCCACCAGATATTCCTAACGATAAAGGCCCTGGCCCGGCCGGCCGCCTTCGAGTGCGTCGTCGCCGACATAGGGATTAGTGCGGCGCTCCTGCCCGAACGTGCTGATCGGGCCGTGCCCGGGCACGAACGTGACGTCGTCGCCGAGGGGCCACAACTTGCGGGTGATCGAATCGACGAGATCGTCGAGATTGCCGCGCGGGAAGTCCCAGCGGCCGATGCCCCCCTGGAACAGCACGTCCCCTACCATAGCGAAGCGGCTGGGCGCATGGTGGAACACGACGTGCCCGGGAGTGTGGCCGGGGCAATGGACGACGTCGATCTCCAGCTCGCCGACCGTGACCGTGTCGCCGTCCTCGAGCCAGCGGTCGGGCTCGAAGGTATGGGCTTCCATGTTCCAGCGCGGGCCGTCGTCGCTGAGCTGGGCGATCCAGAAGCGGTCCTCCTCGTGCGGGCCTTCGATCGGCACGCCGAGTTCCTTGGCCAGCACCCCGGCCTGCCCGCAGTGGTCAAGGTGGCCATGGGTGACGAGGATCTTCTCGATCGTCACACCGGTCTTCTCGATCGCCTGCCTGAGCTTGGGCAAATCCCCGCCCGGATCGACGAGCGCACCGCGCATCGTCCTGGTACACCACAGGAGCGAGCAGTTCTGCTGCAGTGGCGTCACGGGGATGATGCCCACGCGCATCTGCTGCTCGGCGACGGTATCTGTGCTTTCGGTCATGCCCACGAAAATGGCGGTAGCGGCGCGCAAATGCAACCGGGCGGGCAACGAGGCTCCCGATCGCCCAACCCACCTGCCCGCGGCGCCTAGATCCGCCCGCCCTTCCACACCACCCGGCCGATCACCTCGACGTCCGGTGCCGCGCACTCGACCGGCGGATAGGCCGGATTGTCGCTGATCAGCATGATCTTGCCGGGTCTCCCGGTATCGAGGCGCTTGACCAGCAGGCTGTCGCCCACTCGCACGACGTGGATACCGTCGCGCAGCGGCCGCAGCGTGCGGTCGACGAGGATTTCGTCGCCATCGCGCAAGCTGGGCTCCATCGAATCGCCGCTGACCACGATGGTGGAAAGATGCCCAGGCTGCAGGCCCATCGAGCGCAGCCAGCGCCACGAGAAACGAATCGTGTCGAACACCAGTTCGCCGTCGGGATCGGCCCCCGGCCCCGCCGATGCACCAACCATGAGACGCGGCACGTCAATCCAGTCGCGCTTCCGGGACTGGTCCGGAATGACGTAGGAATTTTCCTTCATCTTGCCGAGTTCGCGTTCATCGACGCCGAAGAACCGGGCCAGCATCCCGCGGTCCTGCTCCTCTAGCCTGCGAGGGCTTCCCTTGCGCACGAACTGCTGGAGATAGCTGGAATTTTTTCCCAGCATCTGTGACAGGCGCGACAGGCTTACACGCCGTTCATCGGCTAGTTGAAGCAGGCGGGTGCGGGCTGGATCGCTTTCCATATTGTAATCCATATGCGTAGGAAATTTCCTAGACAAGTAGGATTTGGAACGGAACATAAACGGAACAAACAGTCAATCCACGAAAGGACCTGCCTGGATGCTCCTGCGCCAGATCGAACGCTTCCTGCGCGAAACGGATATGCCGTGGACCAAGTTCGGCCGCCTCGCCGCCCAAGATCCGCGCTTCGTGGCGGACCTTCGCAACGGCCGCGTGCCGCGCGACCGCACCGCCGCACGAGTTGAATGCTTCATGAAAGCCTATCTCGCCGGCGCGATGGAGAGCGGTCATGCCCTCTGATGCCCTTCGCAACGCGGCCCCCACCGCGCGCTTCGAGACCCCGGCCGTCGCACCGACCCGCCCCCACCGCGGCCCCTGGCTGCGGCTGCTCGCGGAAATGCTGCAACTGGCGGGACCCCGCGCGGAGTTCCTGCGCCACACGGAGAAATCATGGTCGAGCGCGACCTTTACCGGGTCGCGGCACCGCGTCGTGCTGGCGTTCGGGGGCGTCGACGGGGTGGTCGAGGGCGAAGCCTATGTGGCAGCCCTGCCTGAACACGAGTTCACCATCGTCGGCCAACTGGTAGCCGACGCTATGGTGGTGGCAGTCGAGCACCAGCTCTTGCCCGCCCCCCGCATGACCGTGGAGGCCGAGTTGTTGCTGCTGGAGGAATACTAAGGGCCGGCGGAAGGGCCGGGCGGACCTGCTCCATGGAACCCGGCCTCGCTCCGTCGCCCCGCCCGGGCCCCGCTCCTTGTACCCTGCTCCGATAATAAGCAAACGGCGCCCCCGCCTGCGCGAGAACGCCGTTTGCTGCTTGGATCAGAATGCTCCGCCGGCGCTCAGAGCGCCCGCGACAGCTCCTTTATCTCGATATTGAGGATGCGGTCGTTCTCAGAATAGTCCACCGGGCAGTCGATGATGTGAACGCCCGGCGTATCGCGGCAATGGACGAGCAATTCCTTGAGGTGCGCCGCGCTTTCCACCCGGTGGCCGTTGGCGCCGTAAGCCTCGGCGTACTTCACGAAGTCGGGATTGCCATACGAAAGCCCGAAGTCCGCAAAGCCCATGTTCGCCTGCTTCCAGCGAATCATGCCGTAGGCGTTGTCGTTCAGGATCAGCACCGTCAGGTCGAGGCCGAGGCGCACCGCGGTCTCCAGTTCCTGGCTGTTCATCATGAAGCCGCCATCGCCACAGACCGCGAAGACCTTGCGGTCGGGATAGACCATCGCGCTGGCCATGGCGGAAGGCAGCCCGGCCCCCATGGTCGCCAGCGCATTGTCGAGCAGCACCGTATTGCGCCCGCGCGCCGAATAGCCGCGCGCGAACCATAGCTTGTAGATGCCATTGTCGAGGCAGATGATCGCATCGTCGGGCAGCGCCTCGCGCACCTGGTGGACGGCGTGAGGCGGGAAGATCGGGAAGCGCTCGTCGGCGGCCAGCTTCGAGGTATGCTCCACTTCGGCGCGGCGATAGCGCAGCATCGATTCGAAGTTCCACTTCTCCGAGGGCGTGATCGCTTCCTTGAGCTGCCACATGGCGTTGGCGATGTCGCCGATCACCTCGATATGCGGGAAGTAGACCGGGTCCACCTCGGCGGTCTTGGTCGAGATATGGATCACCACGCGGTCGTCGTTGGTGCCGTCGTTGTGCATGAAGAACGGCGGCTTCTCGATGACGTCGTGACCGATGTTGACGATGCAGTCCGCATCCTCGATCGCGCGGTGGACGAAATCCCCGGCCGAAAGCGCCGCGCAGCCCAGGAAGCCGGGGTGGCGCTCGTCGATCACGCCCTTGCCCAACTGCGTGGTGAGAAACGGAATGCCGGTCTTCTCGACGAACTCGCCGAGCATCTTGCTGGTCATCTTGCGGTTGGCACCGGCGCCGATCACCAGCACCGGCTTCTTCGCCTTCTGCAGCGCGTCGACCGCTTGGACGATCGACTTCACGTCCGCCGTCGGCCGCCGCACGATGGAGCGCGGGACGGGGCGCGAGTCGGTGTGCTCGTCGGCGATGTCCTCGGGCAGTTCGATATGGGTGGCGCCGGGCTTTTCCTCCTCCGCGATACGGAACGCCTCGCGAACGCGGCTGGGAATGTTGTCCGAGGACGCCATCTGGTGCGCGTACTTGGTGATCGGCTGCATCATCGAGACCACGTCGAGGATCTGGAAGCGGCCCTGCTTGGATTTCTTGATCGGCTTCTGGCCGGTAATCATCAGCATCGGCATGCCGCCCAGCGTCGCATAGGCCGCGGCCGTCACGAAGTTGGTCGCGCCCGGGCCCAGCGTCGAAAGGCACACGCCGGCCTTGCCGGTATGGCGACCGTAAGTGGCTGCCATGAAGCCCGCGCCCTGCTCGTGCCTGGTGAGGATCAGCCTGATCTGTGTCGAGCGCGAGAGCGAATTCGAGGAAGTCGAGGTTCTCCTCGCCTGGTACGCCGAAAATGTACTCGACGCCTTCCTGTTCGAGACACTCGATGAACAAGTCCGACGCCTTGCGCTTGTCGCCTTCAGCCATGATCCGCTTTCCCCACATTTCGGTGCCGGAGCCTGTTCGACATCCGGTCGTGCCCGCGCCTGATACGCGATTTGCCACAGGCCCTGCCCTGATGAATTCAATAGCCTCCTGACAAAACTAATAGGCGGGCGCAAGGAAACCGTCGTCGCGCCACTGGCACGGGACGGGTGGATCAATAGCCGGCGGCCAAATCCACCCGGTGTTCCAGCGCCTCGCCGCGGCAAAAGCGCGCCAGATTGTCGAGGAACCGCGCCGCCCCCCGCGCGAACAGCGCATCCTGCGCCCGGCCCGACAAATGCATGGAGATATGCACGTTCTCGCGCGACCACAGCGGATGGTCGGCCGGCAGCGGCTCGGGTGTCGTGACGTCGAGGAAAGCGCCGCCCAGATGCCCGGTATCGATCGCCGAGAGCAGCGCGTCCTGGTCGACCACCGTTCCGCGCGCGAAATTGAGCAGCGTTGCCCCCGGCTTCATCGCGGCGAACTGCGCAGGGCCGAACATGCCGGTGGTCTGCGGCGTCGACGGTACGATCAGGATCACCCAGTCGAACCGGCCGAGCGCGCCCTGCCATTCGTCCTGGCCGAGGTCGCCCGGCCCCGGCCGGCGGCGCGCGCTTGTCACTTTCGCGCCGAACACGCGCAGCATCTCGGCGATGCGCGAACCGATCTCGCCCGCGCCTATCACCAGAACTTGCGCATCGAGCAGCTCGCGCTTGCCGGGAGGCTGCGCCAGCCACTCGTGCCGATCCTGCGCCCGCACGACCTCGCGCCACCCCTTGGCCATCGTCAGCATGCCCATGACCGCGAACTCGGCGACCGACTGCGCGTGGATGCCAGCGCCGTTGGTGAGCTGGACGCCGCGTTCGCGCAACGCGTCGAGCGGCAGCCAGTCGACGCCCGAGGACATCGCGGTGTACCACCGCAGCTCCGTCATGAGACCGATCGCTTCGCGCGCGACAGCCGGCGCGATCATGTCGAGCCAGGCGATCTGCGCGCGAGGCGCCAGCGCCAGAAGTTCGTCGGTGCCCGCGAACCAGAGCGCCTCGACGCCGTCGGGAAGCTTGCCTTCCAGCCACGGGCGCAGATCGGCGTTGAGAAGGGCGAGGGTCATTGACTGGCTCCGAGAATGGGCAAGAACTGCAAGACCGGAACGTCGGGCAGGGAGAATGGGGTGACAAGAGCGCGATTCGCATCGGCTATTGCCGTTTTGGGCATGTTCGCAGGCATACCCGCAGCCTTTGCCCAGGATGAAGGCGTCGGCGAAGTGGTCGTCACCGCCATGCGCCGCGAGGCCGACGATTATACCGCCGACATGCCGGCGGTGGGCTTGCGTCGCAAGGCCGACTTCGCCGTCGCGCAAGTCTCCGTCATGGGCGACAGTCGCGACAAGGCCCAGCGCGAGGGCGAAATCTACGATATGATCCGGGCCGCGATAGCCGCCGCGCCGCGCGCCGGGGTGCAGCTCGCCTATGGCGAACGCACCCTCCAGCCGCTAAGCCTCGCCAACTATCGCGAACTGACGCTGAGCGGCGATGGGCGACCGGACAGCCAACGGGCCCGGTTCCTCGTCAAGGTGCCGCTGACCGGCACGATGGATGCCCAGGGCGCGCAAGGGGCTATCACCGCGTTCGTCAAGGCCGTGAAGCCGGTGGGCCGCGCGCAGATGGCCGAATCCGACGACCTTACCTTGTCCGTCGTCGCGCCCGACCAGTATCGCGGCGCCATCGCCGATGCCATCGCCGCCGATGGCAAGGCCATGGCGGCGCGCCTCGGCCCCGACTACGGCGTTGAGATCGAAGGGCTCAACCGCCCGGTGGAATGGGCGCGCGCCGGATTGTCCGAAGTGCTGCTCTACATGCCCTACAGGCTGTTGGTCGTGCCCCGGCGATAGGCGCCGACCACCGCGCGCTCATCCCAGCTTCCATTCCCAACCGAGCGGATCACCGTCCATCACCTCGACACCCTTGGCGACAAGCTCGTCGCGCAGGGCGTCGGAAGTCGCGAAGTCCTTCTCGGCGCGGGCCTGCTTGCGGCGGGCGAGGACGTCCTCGATCTCCGCCTCGGTGATCGCCGCAGCCTTCGGAGCCAAGCGCAAGTCGGCACGCGAGGTGCCGAACAAGTCGAGGCCCAGCACCGCGTCCATCGCTTCGACCGCGGCGCGCTTGGCCGACGGCTCGACCTTCTTGGCAGCCAGAACGTCCTCCAGCGCGGTAAGCGCGATGGCGGTGTTGAGATCCTCGCCGATCGCCTTCTCGAACGTTTCGAGCATCGGCGCGAGCTTGGTATGAGCCGCATCGCCCGCTTCCACGTCGGCAAGCCGTTCCGCCACGATAATCATCCGCTTGAGGCGCACCAGCGCTGCGGCCAGGCCCTCCCAGCTGAACTCCAGCTCGCTGCGGTAGTGCGCCTGGAGGCACATCATGCGGTAGCCGAGCGGGTGGTAACCCTTGTCGACGAGCAGTTGCAGTCGCAGGAACTCGCCCGAGGACTTGCTCATCTTTCCCGAGCGCTCGACCAGGAAATTGTTGTGCATCCATACTTTAGCGCCCGAATTTGCGGGCACGTCGAGACTGCAGGAATCTCCCGCTTTGCAGCAGAATGCTTGGTTCTGGGCGATCTCGTTGGGATGGTGGATCTCGCGGTGGTCAATGCCGCCGGTGTGGATGTCGAACGGAAAGCCGAGCAGGTCGCCGCTCATCACCGAGCATTCTAGGTGCCAGCCTGGGGCGCCCGGGCCCCAAGGCGAATCCCACTCCATCTGCCGTTTCTCGCCCGGCGGCGTCTTGCGCCAGATCGCGAAGTCGGCAGCATTGCGCTTGCCTTCGACCGCGTCGATGCGCCCCTCCCCCTCGTCCGTCACCGCGCGGGCGAGGCGACCGTAATCGGAAACCGTGGAGACGTCGAAATAAAGCCCACTTTCCAATTCGTAGCAATGAGTTGGCGCGATCTTCTCGGCAAATTCTATCATCTGCGGCACGTAGTCGGTGGCGATCGACCACTTTGCCGGCGCGCGAATGTTGAGCGCGGCGATGTCGGCCCAGTAGGCCTTAGTGTAATGCGCGGCGATGTCCCAGATCGACTGGGCCTGCGCCTTCGCCATCTTCTCCATCTTGTCTTCGCCGGCATCCGCGTCGTCGGTGAGGTGGCCGACGTCGGTGATGTTGATGACGTGGGTAAGCGTGTAGCCCTTGTAAGTCAGCGTGCGCCCCAGCACGTCGGCGAAAACGTAGGCGCGCATGTTGCCGATGTGGGGGTAGTTGTAGACCGTCGGCCCGCAGGTATAGACGCGCGCCTCGCCGGGATGGACGGGCTCGAACGGTTCGAGCTGGCGGGTCAGGCTGTTGAACAGCGTGAGGTTGGATGCGTCGGTCATGCGTTCGCGCATAAGCGGCCCGTCAAGGCGAGGTCAATCCTCGTCGTCCCGGACTTGATCCGGGGCCGCTGGCGGTCAACAACCACCTTGGCCTGTGCACCTGACAACTATTGCCTCAAGCTATGCCAGCGATCCGGGACGACAGCCTGTTCAGCCTACTCTTCCTCGAACAGTCCCGCCAACTGCTCGATCATCGTGCCCCCGAGTTGTTCAGCGTCCATGATCGTCACGGCGCGGCGGTAGTAGCGCGTCACGTCGTGGCCGATGCCGATCGCCACGAGTTGCACGGGCGACTTGGCCTCGATCCATTCGATCACCCGGCGCAAATGCGCTTCCAGGTAGCCGGCGGAGTTCACCGAGAGGGTCGAATCGTCCACCGGGGCACCGTCGGAGATGACCATCAGAATGCGCCGGTCCTCCTGTCGTGCGAGCATGCGGCTATGCGCCCAGAGCAGCGCCTCGCCGTCGATGTTCTCCTTGAGCAGGCCCTCGCGCATCATCAGCCCGAGGTTCTTCTTGGCACGGCGCCAGGGCTCGTCGGCCTTCTTGTAGACGATGTGCCGCAGATCGTTCAGGCGGCCCGGGTGTGCCGGCTTGCCGTTCGCCAGCCAGGCCTCGCGGCTCTGGCCGCCCTTCCAGGCGCGGGTGGTGAAGCCCAGGATCTCGACCTTGACGCCGCAGCGCTCCAGCGTGCGGGCGAGCACATCGGCGCTGATCGCGGCGATCGAGATCGGCCGTCCACGCATCGAACCGGAATTGTCGAGCAGCAGCGTGACGATCGTGTCCTTGAACTCGACGTCGCGTTCGATCTTGTAGGACAGCGACTGCCCGGGCGAGACGACAACGCGTGCCAGGCGCGCGGCATCGAGCAAACCTTCCTCCTGGTCGAAGTCCCAGGAACGGTTCTGCTGCGCCATCAACCGGCGTTGCAAGCGGTTGGCAAGGCGGGTGACGACGCCCTGCAGGCCCTTCAGTTGCGCGTCGAGATAGGCGCGAAGGCGGGTCAGTTCCTCCTCGTCGCACAAGTCCGAGGCGCCGACGACTTCGTCGAACGCCTCGGTGAAGACCTTGTAGTCGAAGCTGTCCGGGATGTCGGTCCAGGGGCGGTTGGGGCGCACGGGGAGCATTCCCTCGTCGCCTTCCTGGCCTTCGTCGCCCTCCTCCATGTCGTCGGAGGTCTCGCCTTCGGATTCGCTGTCGCCCTCGTCCTCGCCCTGGGAGGGCTCGGCGGCCATTTCGGCGGGGTTCTGGTCCTGCCCCTGCTCGCCGCCGTCTTCCTGCTCTTCCGTCTCCTCGTCGCCGTCCATGTCGTCGGCTTCGTTGGGTTCAGGAGGCATTTCCTCGGCGCGGGTCAGCTCGAGATGCTGGAGCATGTCGAGCGACAGCTTCTGGAACGCCTGCTGGTCGTCGAGCGAATTGGCGAGAGCTTCGAAGTCCTTGCCGGCCTTCTGCTCGATCCATTTGCGCACGAGGTCGACGCCGGGCACGGCGATGTCGGGGATCGGCTGGCCGGTCAGCTTCTCGCGCAGCAACAGCGCCAGCGCGGCGGGGACCGGCACCGCGTCGGGCGTGTCGGCGCGGGAGATCGGGTCCGAGGCGATGCGCGCCATCAGCGCGGCATCGAGGTTTTCGGCCATGCCGGCATAGGCATTGGCGCCCAGCGCCTCGTAGCGCACGGCTTCCACCGCGTCGTAGGCCGCCCGCGCCGAAGGCTCGGACGGGGCCTTGCGCATGTGCAGCTTGTCGTCGTGGTGGCGCAACTTGAGCGCAAAGCTGTCGGCATAGCCGCGGGCCTGCATCGCAGCGGCGCGCGGCAGACTGCGGCCCGGCATGGGCACGCGGAACGTGGTGCCGGTGGAACTGGGCGCGTCGGAGGTCCAGTTGACCTCGATCTCCTGTTCCTGCGCAATGGCGCGCGAGGCGCCGGCGAGGACGGACTTGAAACGGTCTGCGGGGGATTCGTCGGACATGACGTCCAGCTAGCGCATGACGGCCCGGGGCTCAAATGCGCTATGCGATAGGAGAGCGGCAATCGTGCGTTGCACGCCCTCCCGTCATCCCGGCACAGGCCAGGATGACGGGCAGTTTGTCAATGTGAGGCCGGGCGTTTGCCTCAGAGCGTCTGGCCGGTCTTGGCCCAGTCGGCCATGAAGCCTTCGATGCCCTTGTCGGTCAGGACGTGCTTGAACAGGCCCTTGATGACGGCGGGCGGAGCGGTCATCACGTCGGCGCCGATCTTGGCGGCCTGCAGGACGTGGACGCCGTGGCGGATCGAGGCGGCCAGGATCTGCGTCTCGTAGGCGTAGTTGTCGTAGATCAGGCGGATGTCGGCGATCAGGTCCATGCCGTCGAAGCCGTTGTCGTCGTGGCGGCCGATGAAGGGCGAGATGAAGGTGGCGCCGGCCTTGGCGGCGAGCAGCGCCTGGTTGGCCGAGAAGCACAACGTCACGTTGACCATGGTGCCGTCGCTGGTGAGCTTCTTGCAGGTCTTGAGACCGTCGATGGTCAGCGGCACCTTGATGCACACGTTGTCGGCGATCTTGCGCAGGATTTCGGCCTCGCGCATCATGCCGGCATGGTCGAGCGCGACGACTTCGGCGCTGACCGGACCATCGACAATGCCGCAGATCTCGGCCGTGACTTCGCGGAAGTCACGGCCGGACTTGGCGATCAGCGTGGGGTTGGTGGTCACGCCGTCGAGCAGGCCGGTGTCGGCCAGCTCCTTGATGTCGGCGATTTCGGCAGTGTCGACGAAGAACTTCATGGTGCGTTGTCCTATGGGGCAGCGATTCTGGCCGCCCCTATAGGGAATGCCCGGCGGCGGGACCAGCACCCGTTCGGCCAAATCACCTCAGCAGCTTGAGCGCGGCGATCAGCGCAGGGTCGTTGGTCGTCTCGGGATTGGCGCGGATCTCGCCTTCCTGGGCACCGATCTCGTACCAGATGGCGTTGTCGGCCTGGAGCGCGAGGGCGTGCGCAGCGTCGTTCACGTTGACGCCGGTGAGCGCAGAAATCGCCTGGTTCAAGATCGGGTCATGGGTCGCCTGCATCACTCGGCCAAGCTCGGGGATCATCACGTTGACGAGCGAGGCCCCCATCGACTGCCGCAAGTACGTGGTCGCCGCCGTGTTGCCGCCGCGCAGCAGCGCCAGTGCGTCGGTGACGGTGAGGCTCCGCGCGGCATCGTAGACCAGCGGCGCCGCGGCGCGGGCGCCGTCCTCTGCGATGACGTTGAGCTGGTGCTGCAGCTTCTCGCGGAACAGCGGGGAGCGCAGGATCTTCTCGGCGGTGGAGCCGGGCCTGCCGAACAGGACCGGCAGGTCGATGCGCGCGACGGTGCTGTCCCAGAAACCGTCAGGCTGGGTCAGCCGGGCGAAGGCGCGCTGGGTGGAGATCATCAGCAGGCGCTCGACCAGTTCGGTCTGGGTCGGCCGGCCCATCACCCCGCCCATCGTCGTGCAGCCAGGCAGCGAGATCAGTACGCCAGTCGCCAGAATCCCGGCCAGAACCGTCCGTCGGCTCATTCCATCCACGCCCGATCCCCAATTGCCCATCTTCAACTCCTTCACGAGCCAATCCGCCAGTGCCTATATGGGCACCAGATGAAACGTGTCCGACTCCTCGTCTTCAACGCCGCGCTCGGCGTCCTCGACTATCGCGTGCCGGAGGGGATGGCGATCGAATTCGGATCGATCGTCGTCGCCCCCCTCGGTCCACGCCAGGTGCTCGGCATCGTCTGGGAGCCTGAACGCCTGGGTGGCGCTGAAGTGCCTGAATCGAAACTACGACCTCTGCTCGACGTGATGCCCGCGCCGCCGCTGCCGGAGCGCCTGCGCCGCCTGATCGAGTGGACCGCCGACTACTACTGCGCCCCGCTATCGTCCGTCGCGCGTATGGCACTGGGCAGCATGGCGGCACTGCGCGGCGGCGGGAGCACAACCGAATATCGCCTGACGGGACAGGAGCCCGCGCGCCTGACGCCCCAGCGCGCCGCTGCGCTCGACGCGCTGCAGGGCGAGCAGGCCTCGATCCGCGAACTGGCGGAACTGGCCAGTGTCTCCGAAGGGGTGCTGCGCGGGATGGTCGGCGCCGGACTGCTGGAGGCGGTGACGGTCGACCTCGACCGGCCCTACCCCCCGGCACGCCCGGACCACGCAGCGCCGGACCTCAGCGAGGACCAGCAAGCGGCGGCGGACATAATCGTAGGCGCCGTGCGCGACGGGAAATTCGCCCCCTTCCTGCTCGACGGCGTCACCGGATCGGGCAAGACCGAATGCTACTTCGAGGCCGTGGCCGAGGCCCTGGCCCGGGAACGGCAGGTGCTGGTCCTCCTCCCCGAGATCGCGCTGACCGAAAACTTCCTGCGCCGCTTCGAGCATCGCTTCGGGGTGCCGCCGATCCTGTGGCACTCCTCGCTCAAGTCGAGCGAGCGGCGGCGGGCCTGGCGCGCCATCGTGCAGGGGTCCGCGCAAGTCGTCGTCGGCGCGCGCTCGGCGCTGTTCCTGCCTTATGCGAACCTCGGGCTCGTCGTCGTCGACGAGGCGCACGAGATCTCGTTCAAGCAGGACGACGGGGTGCGCTACAACGCCCGCGACGTGGCTGTGATGCGCGCCAAGTTCGAGGCCATCCCGGTGGTGCTCGCCAGCGCGACGCCGGCGCTCGAATCGATGCAGCTCGCCGACGCCGGGGTCTACCGCAAGATCGAGCTGCCGAGCCGTTTCGGCGGCGCCACCCTGCCCGACATCCAGATCCTCGACTTGCGCAGCGAAGTGCCCGAGCGTGGCCGCTGGCTGGCACCCCGGCTGGTGGAGGCGATGAAGGACCGGCTGGCCAAGGGCGAACAGTCGCTGCTGTTCCTCAACCGGCGTGGCTATGCGCCGCTGACGCTGTGCCGCCACTGCGGCTTCCGTTTCCAGTGCCCCAATTGCACCGCCTGGCTCGTGGAACACCGCTTTTCCAAGCGGCTGGCCTGCCACCACTGCGGTCACGAAGTCGCGGTACCCGACGCCTGCCCCGAATGCGGCACCGGCGACTGCCTCGTCGCCTGCGGTCCGGGGGTGGAGCGGATTGCCGACGAAGTGGCGGAAATCCTGCCCGAGGCCCGTACCGCGCTGGTCACGTCGGACACCATGAACACGCCCCAGGCGATCGGCGAATTCGTCGCCATGGCGGAAGGGCGCGCGGTCGACATCATCATCGGCACCCAGCTCGTCACCAAGGGTTATCACTTCCCGGAACTGACTCTGGTGGGCGTGGTCGACGCGGACCTCGGCCTCGAAGGCGGGGACTTGCGGGCGGCGGAGCGAACCTACCAGCAGGTCGCCCAGGTCGCCGGGCGCGCCGGGCGCGGCGAAAAGCCGGGCGAAGTGCTGATCCAGACCCGCCACCCGGAAGCCTCGGTGATCCAGGCCCTCGCCAACGGCGACCGCGACGCCTTCTACGCCGCCGAGACCGAGGCCCGCCGCGACGCCGGAGCGCCGCCGTTCGGGCGCTGGGCGGCGATCATCGTCAGCTCCGAGGACCAGGCCGAAGCGCTTTCCGCCGCCCGCGCGATCGGCGGCACGGCGCCGAACCTTCCCGACATGCTGGTGCTGGGCCCGGCCGCCGCGCCACTCTCCCTGCTGCGCGGGCGGCATCGGTTCCGCCTGCTCATCAACGCCCGGCGCTCGGCGGAACTGCAGAAGACGTTGCGCGAATGGCTCGACCCGCTGGAGTTCCCACGCGGGGTGCGGGTGAACATCGACATCGATCCCTACAGCTTCGTGTAAAAAGGTCCGAGAACCTCCTCCCCCGTGCGTTTCGATCAACCACGGGGGGTTTCAACCAGGCAAGCTCACGCCCTGGCCTCGCTTCCAGCGCGGCGGCAGGAATCCACCCTGGCGATGCGCGACGGCCAGCAACGCCACGCCGGCCACGCTCGCCACCACCAGCGCCACGGCCGAAGCCTCTAGCCCGAAGGCGCCGCCGGTCAGCCATTCCGGGCCGGAAAGGCGCGTTTCCAGCAGGCCGATCGGCGGCCTGCTGCCCGACACAGGGATAGAATAGACCCATCCTTGCGTGAAGTTCCAGGCCATGTGCAGCCCGATCGGTACCCACAGGCGCCGCGTGACCAGATAGGCCGCGCCGAGCAGGACGCCCGCCTCGCAGGCGATGGCGAAAGCGGCGAAGTAGGTGGCACCGGGGTTCATCAGATGCGCCAGGCCGAAGAATGCGGAGGTCGTCGCCAGCGACGCCCAGGTTCCGAACATCGCTTCGAGCTGGCGCTGGATGACGCCGCGGAACAGCGCCTCCTCTACCATGCCGCTGTAGAACGCGACGCCCAGCCAGTACCACAAGTCGCCCTCGCCGCGCAGGCCTACGACCGCAAAGCCACCAAGCAGCGCGACCACGCCGGTGGCAAGGCTGAACAGCGCGAAACCCGCCAGCACGCCGCCGGCCAGTTCGCGCAAGGCCCGTCGCGGCTGGATGGCAGCGCGCGGCGCGCGCTCCACCCACCGGCGAAACGCGAAGTAGGCGAGCAGCCCGCACAGCCCGTACAGCAAACCACTGGTCGCCTGGAGAATCGAAGTGCGGGGCACGGGCGCGAAGTGCAGCGCCATGCCGGGCAGGACGGCGCCAAGCATTACCATGGCCACGCCGATCGGCAGCAGGACCAGCGGATGCGCGAAGAAGCACCGCATGCGCGAAGGAGCCGCGGGTTCCGGCGGCTCGCCCGCATCCTCGATCACCGTCGCCATGGAATGTCGCCCTCTCCCTACTCGCGAAGTGAAGCCCAAGTTTCCCCGGTTGTCGAGGCCGGCCACGCGAGAGCCGGGCGGGACTTGTGCTAGTCCCCTGCCCGCTCGCGCCGCAGCAGTTCCTGCTTGATCGCCTCCCCATAGGCATAGCCCCCGAGCGTGCCGTCCGAGCGAACCACGCGATGGCACGGGATCAACACCGCCACGTTGTTGGCCCCGTTCGCCGAACCTGTCGCCCGCACCGCGCCGGGCTTGCCGACGGCGGCGGCGATCTGGGCATAAGTGCGCGTCTCGCCGGCGGGAATGCGCTGCAACTCGCGCCAGACGGCTTCCTGGAAGGCAGTTCCCTGGACGTCGAGCGGGATGACGCGCGACTGCCCGGGCCGCTCGACCGCACCCACCACCTCGGCCAGCAAGGCTGCGAATTCCACCCCGCCCTCGACCAGCTCCGCATTCGGGAATCGCGCTTCGAGGTCCTTGCGTCCCTCGGCGAAGGACAGGCGGCATATGCCCCTGTCGGTCGCGGCGACGAGCATGGCGCCCAGCGTCGTCGCCACCACGGCCCAGCGGATCGTCACGCCGCGCCCGCCCTCGCGCCAGGCGGAAGGAGCCATGCCCATGCGCTCCCGGCTGGCCTCGTAGAAGCGCGAGGCGGCGCCGTAGCCCGCTTCGTAGATCGCCCCGGTCACGCTGACGCCCTGGCTGAGCGCCTCGCCGGCACGGTCGATACGACGGGCACGGACATATTCCGCCGGCGAGAGGCCGACCGCGCGCTTGAACACACGCTGGAAATGCGTCGGACTGTAACCGACCTCGTCCGCCAGCCCCGCCAGCGACGGCGATGCCTCAACATCGGCCAGTGCCGCCAGCGCCCGCGCCACGGCCTGCTCGTCACGGGCGAGATCGCCCGGCCGACAGCGCAGGCACGCCCGCAGGCCCGCCGCCTCGGCGGCCTCCGGCCGATCGAAAAAGCGCACGTTCTCACGCCGGGGATGACGCGCCGAACACGAAGGACGGCAGTAGATCCCGGTCGAGAGCACCCCGGTGACGAAGCGGCCATCGAAAGCCCGGTCGCGGGCGAGCACGGCCTGCCAGGCGCGATCCTCGCTGACCTCCATCGCCGCCACGCTCACGCTCCTTCTCCATCGCCCCGAGGCGGCCCGCTGTGTTCTAAAGGATATATCGCATAGGCGCTGCGATGGGGATTGGCGATCTCGCCGCTCGAACGGCCGGACAGAATCACTCCCTCATTCTTGCGGAGATATCCCCGACCGGCGGACCGGCGAACGGTGCGATCGTCGTCCGCGACGACCCGTTTCCCATCCATTGCGGCCAGTTGTTCTGCGGTCCTGCCGAAATACTTCGCGAAGGCCGTGCGCGGCATGCCGGCGATTCGATAGGCCATTGGAAAATCTCCTTTGCGAATTCGTCGGATGCATTGCACCACCGCGATTTCAAAGGCTTCCCGCCTGTTGCTTTTAAACCCAAGACCTGAGCAATGTCGCCGGGGACCAAGGGGCACCTTGCATCATGACAGTATCGTCGCTATGCGCGCCCCGTCTGCGGGCCGGGGGAGCACGCTGTTGCAATGCGCCCCAAGTGGCCCGCCCACTCGATGTAAGGATAGGACGCGCGTGGAGAATTCCGGGGGCATCAAAGCCAGCTTGCAAGGTCGCTACGCTTCGGCGCTGTTCGATCTCGCCAGCGAAAACGGCACCATCTCGACGGTCGAGAACGATCTCGAGGCGATCGGCCAGGCCATCAAGGAGAGCCCTGAGTTCGCCAGCCTGATTCGCAACCCGCAGGTCAGCCGCGAAGCAGCCGCTGCTGCGGTCGACGGCGTGGCCGGCGTGCTGGGCCTCTCGCCGCTCACGAAGAACTTCCTGGGCGTGCTGGCGGGCAATCGTCGCCTTTCCGCGCTGCCCCAGATCATCAGCGCCTTCGCCGCGATCGCCGCCGCCCAGCGCGGCGAAGCGACCGCGCAGGTCACTTCCGCCCACGCGCTGTCCGACGAACAGGTCGAGCAGTTGCGGCAGAAGCTGGAAGCGCGCGAGGGCCGCTCCGTCAAGATCAGGACCAGCGTCGACCCGGAACTGCTCGGTGGCCTCGTCGTCACCATCGGTTCCAAGCGCATCGACAGCTCGATCCGCACCCGTCTCAATTCGCTCGCCCAGGCCATGAAGGGCTAAGAAAGGCAGAACAATGGATATCCGCGCAGCAGAAATCTCGAAGGTCATCAAGGACCAGATCGCCAGCTTCGGCACCGAGGCACAGGTTTCCGAAGTCGGTTCGGTTCTGTCGGTCGGCGACGGCATCGCCCGCATTCATGGCCTCGACAACGTCCAGGCCGGCGAAATGGTCGAATTCTCGAACGGCGTTCAGGGCATGGCCCTCAACCTCGAGGCCGACAACGTCGGCGTCGTGATCTTCGGCTCGGACGCCGAGATCAAGGAAGGTGACGTCGTCAAGCGCACCGGCACCATCGTCGACGTTCCCGTGGGCAAGGGCCTGCTCGGCCGCGTCGTCGACGCGCTCGGCAACCCGATCGACGGCAAGGGCCCGATCGTCGCCGAAAAGCGCGCCCGCGTCGAAGCCAAGGCTCCGGGCATCATCCCGCGCAAGTCGGTGCACGAGCCGGTGCAGACCGGCCTCAAGGCGATCGACGCCCTCGTCCCAGTCGGCCGTGGCCAGCGCGAGCTGATCATCGGCGACCGCCAGACCGGCAAGACCGCCGTGGCTATCGACACCTTCATCAACCAGAAGGAAGCGAACCAGGGCACGGACGAGAGCAAGAAGCTCTACTGCATCTACGTCGCCGTCGGCCAGAAGCGCTCGACCGTCGCGCAGATCGTCCGCCAGCTCGAAGAGAACGGCGCGATGGAATACTCCATCGTCATCGCCGCGACCGCTTCCGAGCCCGCGCCGCTGCAGTACCTCGCGCCCTACACCGGCGCCGCGATGGGCGAGTTCTTCCGCGACAACGCGATGCACGCCGTCATCGTGTACGACGACCTTTCCAAGCAGGCCGTCGCCTATCGCCAGATGTCGCTGCTGCTGCGTCGTCCTCCGGGCCGCGAAGCATACCCCGGCGACGTGTTCTATCTCCACAGCCGCCTGCTCGAGCGCGCCGCGAAGATGAACGACGAACAGGGCGCCGGTTCGCTTACCGCCCTGCCGATCATCGAAACCCAGGCGGGCGACGTTTCGGCCTACATCCCGACCAACGTGATCTCGATCACCGACGGCCAGATCTTCCTCGAGACCGGCCTGTTCTACCAGGGCATCCGTCCGGCCATCAACGTGGGTCTGTCGGTGTCGCGCGTCGGCGGTGCGGCCCAGACCAAGGCGATGAAGAAGGTTGCCGGCTCGATCAAGCTGGAGCTGGCGCAGTACCGCGAAATGGCGGCCTTCGCGCAGTTCGGTTCGGACCTCGACGCCTCGACCCAGAAGCTGCTCAACCGCGGTGCGCGCCTGACCGAGTTGCTCAAGCAGAAGCAGTTCTCGCCGCTCGCCTTCGAAGAACAGACCCTGTCGATCTTCGCCGGCACCAACGGCTACCTCGATGCGCTGCCGGTGGAAAAGGTCACGACCTACGAAGCCGAAATGCTCACCTACATGCACACCGAACATGCCGACGTCCTGGCGCTGATCCGCACCACCAAGGACTTCGGCGACGAAGCCAAGAGCAAGGCCAAGGCCGCGCTCGACGCCTTCGCCAAGCAGTTCGCTTAAGTAGATGACCACTGACCCGGCCGGTCCGAACGGGCCGCCGGGGCAGTAAATGGGGAACAACGAGTGGCTTCGCTCAAGGAACTCAAGGGCCGCATCAACTCGGTCAAGTCGACCCAGAAGATCACCAAGGCCAAGCAGATGGTCTCGGCGGCCAAGCTGCGCAAGGCGCAGGCCGCTGCCGAGGCCGCGCGTCCCTACGCTGCGCGTCTGGCGGAAGTGATGGGCTCGCTCGCCTCGAAGATCACGGTCTCCGAGAACAGCCCCAAGCTCCTCGCAGGGACGGGCAGCGACAAGGTTCACCTCCTCGTGGTGATGAACTCGGACAAAGGGCTGTGCGGCGCGTTCAACTCGAACATCGTCAAGGCCGCCCGCGTCAAGGCGCAGGCGCTCGAAGCGCAGGGCAAGACCGTGCTTTTCTACTTGGTGGGCCGCAAGGGTCGCCCGGTGATCCGCCGTGAATACCCCTCGCAGATCGCCCACATGTTCGACACGACGGACGTGCGCTATCCCGGCTTCAACGAAGCCGAGCGCGTCGCCGACGAACTGGTGGCGATGTACGAGGCCGGCAAGTTCGACGTGGCCCACCTGTTCTACGCGAAGTTCCGCTCCGCGCTCGTTCAGGAACCGACCGACCAGCAGATCATCCCGGTCCCGGCTCCCAAGGCCGTAGCCGCGACGACCGACGCCGTCACCGAATACGAGCCCGACGAGGAGGAAATCCTCGCCGCGCTGCTCCCGCGTTACCTCAAGACCCAGCTTTTCGGCGCTCTGCTCGAAAACGCGGCGTCGGAACAGGGCGCGTCGATGACCGCGATGGACAACGCCACCCGCAATGCCGGTGACCTGATCAAGAAGCTGACCATCGTCTACAACCGCACCCGCCAGGCTGCGATCACCACCGAACTCGTCGAAATTATTGCTGGCGCGGAAGCGCTGTAGCAACAACCCAATCCGCGGGCGCGGAAGCGCTCTAAGAAACCGCAGGCAAGGACATCAAAATGGCCACCGCACCCGTGCTCAACCTTACTACCAACGGCAAGATCAGCCAGGTCATCGGCGCAGTCGTCGACGTGACCTTCGAAGGCGAACTGCCGGCCATCCTCTCCGCTCTCGAGACCGAGAACAACGGCCAGAAGCTGGTCCTCGAAGTCGCCCAGCACCTGGGCGAGAACACCGTCCGCACGATCGCCATGGACGGCACCGACGGCCTGACGCGCGGCCAGTCCGTGCGCAGCACCGGCAAGCAGATCTCGGTGCCGGTCGGCCCCAAGACGCTCGGCCGCATCATGAACGTCGTGGGCGATCCCATCGACGAGCGAGGCCCGGTCGGTTCGGACATGTTCGCGCCGATCCACGCCGAAGCACCTCCGTTCATCGAACAGTCGACGGAAGCTGCGATCCTCGTCACCGGCATCAAGGTCATCGACCTTCTCGCCCCTTACGCCAAGGGCGGCAAGATCGGCCTGTTCGGCGGCGCCGGCGTCGGCAAGACGGTTCTCATCCAGGAACTCATCAACAACATCGCCAAGGGCCACGGCGGCGTGTCGGTCTTCGCCGGCGTGGGTGAGCGTACCCGCGAGGGCAACGACCTCTATCACGAGTTCCTCGACGCCGGCGTCATCGCCAAGGACGCCGACGGCAATGCGACCTCGGAAGGCTCCAAGGTCGCGCTCGTGTTCGGCCAGATGAACGAGCCCCCGGGCGCCCGCGCCCGCGTCGCGCTCTCGGGCCTGACCATGGCCGAATACTTCCGCGACCAGGAAGGCCAGGACGTGCTGTTCTTCGTGGACAACATCTTCCGCTTCACCCAGGCCGGCGCCGAAGTGTCGGCTCTGCTGGGCCGTATTCCTTCGGCGGTGGGCTACCAGCCGACCCTGTCGACCGACATGGGCGCACTGCAGGAGCGCATCACCTCGACCACCAAGGGTTCGATCACCTCGGTCCAGGCGATCTACGTCCCCGCGGACGACCTCACCGACCCCGCACCGGCCGCATCGTTCGCCCACTTGGACGCGACGACGACGCTGAACCGCGCGATTTCGGAGCTGGGCATCTACCCGGCGGTCGATCCGCTCGACTCCACCTCGCGCGTTCTGGAACCGCGCGTCGTCGGCGACGTGCACTACCAGACCGCCCGCCGCGTCCAGGAGACCCTGCAGAAGTACAAGTCGCTGCAGGACATCATCGCGATCCTGGGCATGGACGAGCTTTCGGAAGAAGATAAGCTCACCGTCGCCCGCGCCCGCAAGATCCAGAAGTTCCTCTCGCAGCCGTTCCACGTCGCAGAAGTCTTCACCGGCATCTCGGGCAAGTTCGTGCAGCTGGAAGACACCGTGAAGTCGTTCAAGGCCGTCGTCGACGGTGAGTACGACCACCTTCCGGAAGCCGCCTTCTACATGGTCGGCGGCATCGACGAAGCCGTCGAGAAGGCCAAGAAGCTGGCTGCGGACGCCTGACGAGGCGCGCCACGCGAAAGCGTCGGCGCACATCAATCCCCCCTCCCGCGTGCGGGAGGGGCCGGGGGAGGGCTTGTAGGGCCACCCACCCCTGGGAAAGCAGAACAGGCCCTCCCCCAGCCCCTCCCGCACGCGGGAGGGGAGACATGAGGCCCTCCGGCAAGCGGAGGGGGAGTTTTGACCGATGCCCCTGCACTTCGAACTCGTCACGCCGGCCAAGCTCGTCCGCTCCGAGGAAGTCCACATGGTGGTCGTCCCCGGCACGGAAGGCGAATTCGGCGTGCTCGCGGGCCATGCGCCCTTCATGTCGACGATCGCCGACGGCGCGCTCAAGGTCTACAAAACCGAGAACGGCGCGCCTGAGGAAATCCGCATCACCGGCGGTTTCGCCGAAGTCGGCGATGCCGGCCTGACCGTGCTGGCCGAGCACGTCGAAGGCTGAGCCTTTTCGCTCCATGCGTTTCGGAAGGGCGTCGCCGGGAAACCGGCGGCGCCCTTTGCTTATAGGCGCATGTCGTCATGCTGACCTGATCCGGGACGAGGGACACAATGCGGGTTTGTCGAATCGTAAGACATTCTTGACTATGAAGCCCCGTGATCTTGCGGGGAATTTTGCGAATGACGGGCGCGGCACAGGCAAGCGGGAGGTTGGGCGACCGCGCCCAAACCCTCGCCCAGACTCTCGCCCAGACCCTCGCCCACAGCCGCCTGACCCAGATCGCCTGCCTCCTGGCCTTCGCGCTGTTGATCCGCTGCCCCGCCTATGGCGAGTGGAACTTCGGGATCGACGACCAGTTCTACGCACTCGTCGGCGATCGCCTGCGCCATGGAGACCTGCTCTACGTCGACGTCTGGGATCGCAAGGGCCCGCTGCTCTACCTGATCTTCGCCGGCATCGGGCTGCTGTCGCCGACCATGCTCGCCTACCAGCTTGTCGCAACCTTCTCCGCGGCGCTGGGTGCCTATGGAGTCAATCGCATCGCCCGGCTCATCGCGACGCCGGCAAGCGCCCTCCTGGCAGGCCTCGCCTACCTCGCGCTGCTCAGCCGGTTTGAAGGCGACAACCTCGAGGCCGGGGTGTTCTTCAATACGCTGATGATCGCCGCCGCCTGGCTGCTGGTCTCGCGCTTCGCCCTGCTGCGCGCCGGCCGGATTGACGCGGCGCTGGTGCTCGGGTTCCTTTGCGCCGGCCTCGCCATCGCGATCAAGCAGACCGTCGCATTCGAAGGCGCCCTGTTCGGACTGACCGCGCTCGCGATGCTGTGGCGCGCGGGTCGCCCGCCGGTCCAGATCGCATGGAAGGCCGGACTGCTCGCGCTCGCCGGCGCGCTGCCGATGCTGGCGACGGCCCTGTTCTATTGGGCCGACGGTCACTTCCCCGACTTGTGGAACGCGATGGTCACCTCCAACTTCGCGCGCGGATATGCCGATCCCGCGATCCGCGTGAAGCGGATATTCACGATGGCCGGGATGCTCGGCATACCGCTGGTCTTTGCCGGCATCGGCCTGCACGCCCTGCGCAGCGCGGCGCCCGAGCAGAAGGCGGTGGTGCGACTGGTCACGCTCTGGGCACTGGTTGCGCTGGCGCTGATCTTCTCCTTCCCCAACATCTACGTGCACTATGCCCAGTCCGCGCTGGCGCCCTTGGCGATCCTGTGCACGGGCTATTTCGCCCACCGCCGCCCGGTCTGGCCGGGCCTCGTCGCGATCCTGGGGCTGAGCCTCGCGCTGGCCGGAACCTTCCACGTCGCCGATCGCTGGCGTGCCCGCCCCGCGGCGCAGGCTCTGGTCGACTGCGTCCGCCTGGTCACGCCGCACAAGCGGCTGCTGGTCTGGGGTGCCCCCAACTATCTCTACTCGCTGGTCGATGCCGACCCGGTGAGCGCCCTCGCGTTCTCGCCGCATCTCTACGAAGGGCGCGAGTGGACCGGCCTCGACGAAGCGCGCGAAGTTCGCCACATCCTCGCCGCCCGCCCCGAAACGGTGGTCGCGCAAACGCCGTTGCCGTCCTCGCCGCTCAACGAAGCGACGGTGCGCCTAGTCGATGCTTATGTCCGCCAGTGCCGTCAGGCCCGCCGTTTCACCGTCTACGACCACAACGGCGCACAGGTCCAAACGGTGTTCAGCGGCTGCGCGAGGTGACGTTTGTTTACTTGGCGACACCGACTCGGCTGCGAACGGACAAACCCCAGCCCGGTTGCGCCGGCGTTCAGCTTCGCTAACCTAGGCGGACCGGCAAGGAGAGAGCCATGTCACGAACCGTCCCTTTCGCCCTGCCCGCCATGCTGGCAGCCGCGCTTGCCGCTTGCAGCGCACAGACCCCGCCGCCGGAACCCGCCGCGCCGCCTGCGGCAGACCTCGAACCGAGCTGCGGCGCGGACAAGCTGGTGAGCTATGTCGGGCACAACGCCACGGACGACGTGGTCACCGCGATCGGGCGGGCGAGCGGCGCGAAATCGGTCCGGGTCATCAAGCCCGACACGGCCGTGACGATGGACTACCGCCCCGACCGGCTCAATGTCGACGTCGATGCCAACGGCGTCATCAAGGCCTTCCGCTGCACCTGACGCGGCGACCGGCCCCGCTCGCAAGGCGGGGCAAATTGCTCCAGCCCGGCCGGATTGCCTCTTTACATCGCGGCTCGTCATGCCCATAGGCTGGCGCATGACCTTTCGTCTCGGCCTTACCCTGCGACTTATCCGCCCTTGGGCGTGAGGTGACGCGTCGTCCTGCGGCGCGCTCGGCGCTCAAGGGGACCTACTACATCACCCGAACTGCAGACGAATTACCGAGCGAGAATACCCCATGACCATGCTGAAAGACCCTTCGGTCAAGTATCGCCCCTTCCCGCAGATCAAGCTGGAAAACCGGCAGTGGCCCTCGCAGGTCATCACCAAGGCCCCCCGCTGGCTCTCCACCGACTTGCGCGACGGCAACCAGGCGCTGATCGACCCGATGGGCGCGGAAAAGAAGACGCGCTTCTTCGACCTGCTGGTGAATGTCGGCCTCAAGGAAATCGAAGTCGGTTTCCCCAGCGCTGGCGCCACCGAGTTCGACTTCATCCGTGGGCTGGTCGACAATGACCGCATCCCCGAGGATGTGCTGGTCCAGGTGCTGACCCAATCGCGCGCGGACCTGATCGAGCGGTCGTTCGAGAGCCTGGCCGGCGTCCACGCCGCGATCGTCCACCTGTACAACGCCGTGTCGCCGCTGTGGCGCACGGTCGTGTTCGGCATGGAACAGCACGAGATTCGCGGCATCGCCGAGAACGGCGCCAAGGTCCTGCGCGATCAGGCGGCGAAGTACCCGCAGACCAAGTGGCACTTCGAATACAGCCCCGAGACCTTCTCCACTGCCGAACTCGATTTCTCGATCGAGTGCTGCGAGGCGGTGATGAACATTCTCCAGCCGACGCCCGAGCACCCGATCATCCTCAACCTGCCGGCAACGGTCGAGGCGGCGACGCCCAACATCTACGCCGACCAGATCGAATACTTCTGCCGCAACTTGCCCAACCGCGAGAGCGCGGTGATCTCGCTGCACACCCACAACGATCGCGGCACCGGCGTCGCGGCGGCGGAGCTGGGCCTGATGGCCGGCGCCGACCGCGTCGAGGGCTGCCTGTTCGGCAATGGCGAGCGCACCGGCAACTGCTGCCTCGTCACCGTCGCGCTGAACATGTACACGCAAGGTGTCGATCCCGAACTGGACTTCTCGAACATCGACGAAGTCATCCAGACGGTCGAGTACTGCAACCAGCTCAAGGTGGCCGAGCGCCATCCCTATGGCGGCGAACTGGTCTTCACCGCGTTCTCGGGCTCGCATCAGGACGCAATCAAGAAGGGTTTCGCGGCGCAGGAAAAGCGCAACGACGAAATCTGGGCCGTACCTTACCTGCCGATCGACCCGGCGGACCTGGGCCGCGACTACGAGGCGGTGATCCGCGTCAACTCGCAGTCGGGCAAGGGCGGTTTCGCCTGGGTGATCGAGCAGGACCAGGGCCTCAAGCTGCCCAAGCGGATGCAGGCGCACTTTTCCAAGCACGTCCAGGAACTGGCCGACGATCTGGGCCGCGAACTGCAGGCCGCCGACATCTGGAGCGTGTTCCGCAAGGCCTATCGCCTCGAGGACGGCCAGCGCTTCCAACTGATCGATTGGGACGAGGCCAAGGGTGCCGACGGTGCCCGCGTCTTCGCCGGCAAGATCGGCGTCGACGGTCAGGAACGGTCGGTCTCCGGCAAGGGCAACGGCCTGATCTCGTCGGTGACGGCGACGATCGCGGAGAGCTTCGGTGTCAGCCTCGACGTGCGCGACTATGCCGAACACTCGATGGGCAAGAGCACTGACGCACGCGCCGCCGCCTACGTCGAATGCGTGCTGCCGGACGGTCGCACCGTCTGGGGCGTGGGCATCGACGAGGACGTCGCCACCGCCAGCGTTCGCGCCGTGCTGAGCGCCGCCAACGCCGCCTGAGACTTCTCTCGGCGGGAATACGAAAAGGGCCCGGCCGTCATGGTCGGGCCCTTTTCGTGTCCGACGCTCCCGACATCGCACGCTCCGAGAGCGGTCGTGATGATGGAGATCAATCTGGAATGACCTGAGCTTCCCGTACTTCGTCATTGCGAGCGCAGGTCACCGTCGAAGTCACCTGCCCTAGATCCCCCCCGCCTCGTCGTCGGCCGGCGCTTCGACCTGCAGATGGATCAGGCCCCTGCTGAGAACGTGCGCGATCATGTGCGTGCGGTTTCGCGTCCGTGTCTTGAGGCGGACGTTCTCGACGTGGCGGGCGACCGTACAGGCCGCGATGTCGAGGCGGATCGCTATTTCCTTTGCCGACAGGCCCATCGCCACCAATTCCAACACCTCCACCTCTCGTGATGTGAGATGTTCGTACTCACCCAAAAAGCCGTCCATGTTTGGACCCCTTTCGCCCCTGCCCCGACTCACTCTTCGTCTTATGTTATCGTGACTTTCTAAGCCTATTAGCTGACTTGGATAAGCAGCAATTCGCAATTCGGCGGTCTATCGCGGTATCGTCCAGAAGCGGGACAGGGCGATGCGGAACAATGGCAGGAAGGCCGATTTTCCGCGCCGCTCGCCTAAGTGGTGGTACTTATATATTCCCTAAATTGACCAATTTGACACCGCCCCCAAATCGGCGCAGTCCATCCTTACAAATTGGCAACAACATAATAATTACCAATTTTCGGGAAATAGACTTTACTTTTTCAACCAGTATTCTGGTTGGTTTTGACTTGTACCCTGGACACTCCGTGCCTCCGACACCCGTGCGCAAGACACGCCGTGCGCCCGACGCCATGCGTCTCGCACTGTTCCGTGCTCTGGCACTGCGCGCCTCAGACACCCGTGCCTCAGCCACTGCATATCCCGGATTTATTCCGGGAACGGCCATCGTGCGCTTCGGTCATCCGGGCCGGGTGCATGGCGCCGATGCTCGTCCAAACGCCCGCAAGGGTACGAACAGGGGTGACGACGATGAAAGGAAGCACACGCTCGTATCTTCATACTCTTCCATTTATACTATCCCTGTCTGTAGCGTTACCGTCCCAGGCGCAGACGAGTCTGGAAAGCGGAAGTAACTCGACGGCCAATTCGGGATCAGCGTCCCAGGCCGCCTCGCAGAGCAATCCCACCAACGTAAACGCCCCGGTGAACCAGCAGGGCAATCTCACCTCCACCAGCCAGTCGAATTCCAATGCCGTCTCGGGATCGAACTCGGGATCGAACTCGGATTCCAACCAGACGCAGGGACAGGGCCAGACCCAGGGACAGGAGGCGAACAACGCGCAGAACCAGACCCAGGGCCAGATGGCGACCAACCAGCAGGGGGTCAGCCTGACCTTCAATTCCACCACTCCCAGGACCCAGAAGTTCTACACCAACAATGCCGTGCCGCTGGCCGCGTCGAGCAGCTTCAGCAGCGACTACTGCGGCGGCACCGCCAGCGGCGGCGCCAGCGCGGCCCCGCTGGGGATCAGCATCGGCGGAGCCGGTCCGGTCTTCGACAAGTCCTGCCAGTCGCTGCGACGAGCGGAGAAGTTCGGCATGGCCGCGGCCAATGCTGCCAACCTGGGCCAGCCCGAACTGGCAGGCCGGCTGATGTCTATGATGATCTGGTCGATCTGCACGTCGGACAGCAGCGGCCCCAAGTCCGACAAGTCCACTGCGCAGGCCTGCGGTGTGGCGGGATTGCTGGGCAGCACCGCGACGACCCAACCCGCACAGGCTCAGCCCGAGCCCGCCCCCGCGCCCGAACCGGCCGTGCGCACCTCGGCGGACTATCCCACGCCCGAGGCGGTCACCCGCCAGCCTCCCATGGTCGCGGCGGCGCCCCGGCCCGAGATGCTGGTAACCAAGTAACCGAACCGTTTGGTTTCGCGATCCCAGGAAAGGGGCCGGGATCGTGATGCGACAGGAGAACAGGCCCCCTCGAAACGGAGAAGGATCATGATGAAGAAGGCTCTCGTTTGCATCGCTGCCAGCATGGCACTGGCCTCCCCGGCGATGGCCGCGCAGTTCGGCCTCGTCCTGGGCCAGGGCGCGACCGCGTCCAGCAGCAACGCCAGCGCGGGCAGCGTCGGCAGCAGCGGCTCCGCGATCTTCGGCACGACCGTCCAGCAATCCAGCGCGAATTCGAACTCTAACGGTTCGGGCACCGTTTTGACGAACGGCAACAACACCAACAGCTCGTCGACCCACTCGTCGTGGACCTCCCAGCAGGGCTCCACGGCCTCGCTCGGCTTCGCCGGTTCGCACAACGCCAACGCTGCGGGCGCAACCGGTGCCTCGGGCGCGCAGAGCGTCTTTACCGGCGGCTGGCTTTTCGTGCTCCCCTGAACGCGGGAGGGGACCAGGCCACCGTGCAACCCGGATGGCCTGACCGGCGCAGCGGACATCCGTGTCCGCTGCGCTTGCCGTTGGAGCACCCGGCGCGGATTACCCCGGCTTCTTCGGCAACTCGATCTCGGCAATGCCGAGGCACATCTTCACGCCCTTCTGGTTCTGCATGAGGTGCTTGACCTGGACCAGGTGACGCCCTTCCTCGTCGACCATCTTGTCCACGACCTCGGCGGTCTGGATCGTCACGTCGCCGGCGAGCGCCGGGCCGCGATAGTTGGCGGTCGAGTGCACGACCATGCCCCACTCGCCCGCCCAGCCGGCGAGATAGTCGGTTACCCAGGCGCCCATCGACGCGCCGTAGCCGTAGGCGCGCGGCATGCCGATCTTGCGCGCGTACTTGGGGAACAGGTGCCCGCGCGACGGGCCATAGTAGGCGCCGTCGGTGATCGCGGGGTTGATGCGCTCCATCACCGGGTCGTTTTCATGCCCGGCCATCTCCTTGGTGAAGCCCAGCGCCTCGAGGTCGATCTGGCGACGGTCCAGCGTGCCCCAGACCGTGAACAGGTAGGAACGCCATTCGGTGGTGAAGCTGGCGACGGTATGCGGCCCGAACACGCGCTCGGGCAACTGGTCGCCGACCGTGACGTCGTCCCACCAGCGTTCGCCATGGCCGAGATCGTGCAGCATCTGGACCCAGGCGAACTTGCGCTCCTCCAGGGCGGCGAGTTCAGCGTCGGTCCATTCCGGCTCCTCGAACTCGTCCTTGTTGACGGTGTCGCCGCCGGCCGCCGCACGATAGCGGATCGCCGTGGAGCGCTGTTTGGCGATCAGTTCGCCATTCTGGTTGCGATAGTAGTTGTCTCCGCGCTGGAAACAGGTCGGGCCGAAGCCGGTCTGCTTGACGGTGTAGTCGTAGGGAATGCGCTCGTTGACGATGACGTCCCCACCGAACACGCGCGGGCCGTAGTGCCAGAATTCGTCGCCACCGAAGAGCAGGTGCGATTCGGCGATGCGACCCATGCACGAGGCCGAAGTGCCGTGGCTGTCGTCCATGACGATCGGGAAGCTTTGTGGCGCCACTAGCTTCCCCCAGCGGCTCTGCGCGGCATAGGCAGGGTCGAAATGCGCGAGATTGGGGTAGTGCATCGCCTGGACCCACCGACGGATATCGTTGTTACCCAGAGGCTCTCGGATCGGAGAACTGTCGATCACCTTGCCGAGGTACTGATCGATATCGGAGCAATCGAACGCCTGTTCCGCCAGGTCTGACACGGGGTTTGCCATCGGGGCTGATCCTCTCTTTTTCGGCCCGCTTGTACGGGCCACAACTAATCGACAATGGTGTCTATTTCAGAGCGAGTACAACGTCACGCCCATTTGCGGACGGACGCCACGTCAACGCACGGGCGGTATGGCGATCCACCCTCGACAGGTCGGGCCGGCGCCATTATGCCCGTTTTAACCGAACGATTAAACGGATGCCTCGATGCCACTTCCCGCGCTGTTCCAGTCCTTGCGCCTCCCGGTGATCGCCGCACCGATGTTTATCGCCTCGAACCCGGAACTGGTCGTGGCCCAGGTGCGCGCGGGCATCGTCGGCAGCTTTCCCGCCCTCAACGCCCGCACGACGAGCCAGCTGGACGAATGGCTCCACCGCATCACCGAGGAGACGCGCGGCTGCGCCGCCCCCTTCGGGGTGAACCTCATCGTCCACCGCACCAATCCGCGGCTGGACGAGGATCTTGCGGTGCTGGAAAAGTGGAAGGTTCCTCTCGCCATCACCTCGCTGGGCGCCAAGGCCGAAGTGAACGCCGCCATACACGGCTGGGGCGGCCTGGTGCTCCACGACGTCATCGACGACACCTTCGCGCGCAAGGCGATCGACAAGGGCGCGGACGGCCTGATCGCGGTCGCGGCCGGTGCCGGCGGCCATGCCGGGCAGCAGTCGCCTTTCGCGCTGATGCAGGAGATCCGGTCGTGGTTCGACGGCCCGGTGGCGCTTTCCGGCGCGATCGCCTGCGGCCGCTCGATCCTCGGCGCGCAAGCCATGGGCGCGGACTTCGGCTACATCGGCACGCCCTGGATCGCCACGACCGAAGCCAATGCTGCCGAGGACTACAAGCAGGCCATCGTCGCCGGGCGCGCGGCGGACATCGTCTATTCCAACCTCTTCACCGGCGTTCACGGCAATTACCTGCGCCCCTCGATCGTCGCGGCCGGCATGGACCCGGACAACCTTCCCGCAGGCGACAAGAGCCAGATGAACTTCGGCTCGGGCGGCAACATGGACGCCAAGGCCTGGAAGGACATCTGGGGCGCAGGCCAGGGCATCGGCGCGATCGGTACGGTCGAGCCGGTCGCGGACCGCGTCGCGGCGCTGGCGGCGCAGTATCAGTCGGCGAAGGACGAACTGCGCGGACGAATCGGCATCGGCTGAACCGACGCAGAGGACGAGGCGGCGACCTCGCGGGTCGAACCCCACAGCGCATCGACCATCGCGTCCAGTTCGGTGAAGTCCACCCCTACGCCCAGGGGATCGTGGCGGTTGAGCCGCAGGCGTCGACGCTGCCCGTCCAGCAAGTAGCGCCGCAGGGCGCGCTGCAGCAGGTCCAGCCGCATGTGCGCCTGCATCGCCGCGCCCAGCGGATCGGTGCCGCGGCCGGCCGCCCAGGCCGCCTCGATCTGCCCCACCCGCTCGATCACCAGCTGGCTGTAGAGCCGGTGCGGCCCCCGGTGGAGCGGCAGGCCCATGCGCAGCGCGGCAGGCTCGTCACAAGGCAGCAGCAGGCCGTTCTCGCGGAAATCCTCGAAGCGATAGCGCTCGCCGCCGATGCTCTCGAACATGCGAGCGAACGCGCCATGGCCGAGCAGTTGGCGGGGCAGCAGGTGATGGCGCTGCAGTCCCGGATCGTAGCCGGGCCGGTCGTTGCGGTTGACGGCGCGAAAGGAAAGGTGGGCCCTCAGCCGGCGCTCCTGCGGAAACGCTACTCCCCTCGCCAGACGAGCACCAGCTTGCCCACCTGCGACGGCTCGAACAGCAAGGCGTCCGCACCCGTGCCGATTCCCTGCGCCTCGGAGATGAGCCCCTGCCGGACGAGGTGGTCGATCACCCGGATCGCCAGCTTCATGGTCTCGGCCGGAGGTTCGCCCGCCCTGCCCTCAATCTGCATTTCCTGGCCCGTGAAGTGCGCCAGTCCCCGGCTGGCCACGCTGCCGTCCCCGGCACGCAGCAGCGCCGTCAGCCCCAGCGCGGGAAACGCGCCGCCGCCCAGCCAGTTGAGCACCATGCGCGAGAAGTAGTCCGGTGCCATGAGCGTGCGCGCCGGCTGCCAGTATAGGCCGGTAACCGGCAGTTCGAACGCGAGATTGGCCGCCAGCCCCATCATCGTGCGCAATGCGGGCTGCAGGCCCGCGCCCGCCGCAATGTGGCCGGAGGGGACCAGTTCGACAGGCTCGTAGGCGCCGCCATCTCCTTCCTCCTCGAAACCGAAACGGTGCTCGACCGCGACCGCCCCGGTCGGTTCGGCCGGCGCCAGGCCGCGGATGTCGAAAGTCAGGCCGCTGGCGAGGATCTCGAGCCAGCCGGCATCCGATGCGGGGCGATGGCTGACCATTGCAGGCAGTCCCGATTCCCGAGCGGATGCGACGAGCCGCGCGATGTCGTCAGCTTCGGGGCGTTCGCCTGCCCTGAACAACAGCGACAGTCCCGAGCCGGAAACTTCATACTGCGAGGAATGCGGCAGCGCTTCGTGCTCCACGTCCGTTTGGCGGTGCGACCGAATAGGCCCGAATTCTAGTGCGGCGTCGAGTCCGTTCACCATGCTCCTCCCCCGTTCAGAATATGCCGATGGCAAGGCCCTCGGCGAAGGCCGCACCCAGGTCCCGACATGCCTGCAACTGCGCTTGCGGCACCTGCTTTTCGGCCAGGATCGCCTCGGGCTCCTGTGCACCGAGATTGACGATCAACGGTTCGGCCACCCGGCGCAGTCGCCAGCCGGTCACGATGCGATCGATCTGCGCCTGCGCGCCCCGCCCGTCCGAACCTGCCGCGATCGCCGTAGCATAAGGTCGCCCCTCGACCTGGCCGAGCAGCGGATAATAACAGCGGTCGAACATTTCCTTCATCATGCCGGTCATCGTGCCCAGGTTCTCGGGGCAGACGAAAAGGTAGCCCGGGGCCGCCAGCAGATCGTCGCTCGTGGCATCGGCTGCCGCGATCAGCCGCGCATGGCCTTCCGCGCCGGCGTGGATCGCCTCGGCCATGGCGCGAGCGGCGCCGGTACGGCTGTGCCAGAGAATCGCGAGCAAAGAATCAGCAGTCCTTGTTGCCTCACCCCATCATATCCCCGACTCCGCCCCGCATGCCACCGAGGCAATCGAGAAATCACCGCGGAATCGGTCCTGAAAGGCGGGGACCGACCGAGCCCGGCCCTTCCCGCCGCAAAGCGCATGGAGTAACGCGGTTCTCATGGAATCACGATCCGCAAGTGTTTTCGGGATCGACCGCTCGCTGACAGGCAAGGCCTGGCGCTGGCGCGGTGGCAACATGGACCTCAGCGATGGTCCGGCCGGTCTCGAGGACGACATCGTCACCCAGCTCCTGCTGTCCCGCGGCGTCCCGCGCGAAGACCTGGAGCGTCACCGCAATCCCTCGCTGCGCGCCTTCCTGCCCGACCCGTCCGCCTTCCGCGACATGGACGCGGCGGCCGAGCGCGTTGCCCAGGCCGTCATGACCGGCGAGACCGTCACCGTCTACGGCGACTACGACGTCGACGGCGCCACCAGCGCGGCACTCCTCATCCTGCTCCTGCGGGACTTGGGGCACGACGCACGCTACTACATCCCCGACCGGCTGCTCGAAGGCTACGGCCCGTCCGGAGAGGCGCTCGTGCGCATCGCCGGCGAGGGATCGAGCCTGATCGTCACCGTCGACTGCGGGGCCATGGCCTACGAGGCGTTGGAGATGGCCCACGAGGCCGGCGTCGACGTCATCGTCGTCGACCATCACAAGTGCTCGCCGCAGCTTCCCCGCGCCGCGGCCTTGGTCAATCCCAACCGCCTCGACGAGAGCGACCTCGCCGCTGGCCACGGCCATCTCGCCGCCGTCGGCGTCGCCTTCCTGCTGGCGGTGGCGACAGTACGCACCCTGCGCCGGCGAGGCTATTTCGAGAGCCGGCGCGAGCCCGACCTGTTCGCCCTGCTCGACCTCGTCGCGCTCGGCACCGTCGCCGACGTCGCCGCTCTGCACGGGCTCAACCGCGCCTTCGTGGCACAAGGTCTCAGGGTCATGGCCAAGCGCGACAACGTCGGCATGGCGGCCCTGATCGACGCCAGCCGCCTCAGCCGCGCGCCCACCTGTTCGGACCTCGGCTTCGCGCTCGGCCCGCGCATCAATGCCGGCGGGCGCGTCGGCGAATCGACGCTCGGGGTGCGCCTGCTGACCACCACCGACGCCGACGAGGCGCAGCAGATCGCTGCACAGCTCTCGCGCCTCAACGACGAGCGCCGCTCGATCGAACAGGCGGTGCAGGAAATGGCCGACCTGCAGCTCGGTCGCCAGCACAACCGCGCGGTGATCGTGGTCGCGGGCGATGGCTGGCATCCCGGCGTCATCGGCATCGTCGCCGGACGGCTCAAGGAAAAGACCGGCAAGCCCACCCTCGTCATCGCCCTGGGCGCCGACGAGGCTGGCAACGGCAAGGGTTCGGGCCGCTCGATCCCGGGAGTAGACCTGGGCGCTGCGATCATCGCCGCGCGCGAAGCCGGCCTGCTCATGGCGGGTGGCGGCCACGCGATGGCGGCAGGCCTAACGATCGCTCCGGACAAGCTGGAAGCCCTGTCCGACTGGCTCGACGAGCGACTTGCCGCCGACGTTTCGCGCGCCAGCGCCGGCCAGGCGATGCTTCTCGACCTCGCGCTGTCGCCCGGCGGGCTGACCCCCGCGCTGGTGGAGACGCTGGAGAGCGCCGGCCCCTTCGGCATGGGCTGGCCCGGCCCGCGCGTCGCGGTAGGCCCCGTGCGCATCGTCAAGGCCGACGTCGTCGGGGCCGATCACCTGCGCCTGATCGTCAGCGGTCCCGACGGCGGCCGCTTCAAGGCGATGGCATTCCGCTCGGCCGAGACAGAGATGGGCCAGGCCCTCCTCCATGCTGCACAGGGGCGTCGCCTGTGGCTCGCAGGGCGCGCCAGGATCGACGACTGGGGCAGTCGCCCCCAGGCCGAACTGCACCTCGACGACGCCGCTTTCTGCGACTGAAAAGACAATGTGAATTTTCTCGCGAGCAAGGGGTTGACCACCCCGCGGACCCCCGCTAGAGGGCCGGTCCTGCCTCCGGCGCAACCCGGTACGGCCCCTTCGTCTAGCGGTTAGGACGCGGCCCTTTCACGGCTGAAACACGGGTTCGATTCCCGTAGGGGTCACCATTCCTTGGATGGTGAGGCAAACCGAAAATGGCTTAACGGCCCCTTCGTCTAGCGGTTAGGACGCGGCCCTCTCACGGCTGAAACACGAGTTCGATTCTCGTAGGGGTCACCATTTTCGCCACGCGCACAGCGTTCATGCCTTTGGCGATGCTCCCCATGATCCGGAAAATTTCGCTTGCCGCTCCGGCTGAAGCGCATCGCCGATCGATGCGGCGACTTGACCTGATCGGAGCGCGACCCGCCTGCAGGCCCGAGGATCGATCGGGCCTCAACCCGTCTCGATTTGCGGGAACTGCTTAACGAGGCGGTCGATAGCCTGAATCTGCTCGAGATACGCGCGCAGCCGCTCCAGGGGCAGTGCGCAAGGGCCATCGCAAAGTGCGCTGTCCGGGTCGGGATGTGCTTCGACGAAGAGACCGGCGATACCGATGGCCATCCCTGCGCGGGAAAGCGCGGTCACCTGGGCGCGACGGCCATCGGCACTGTCGGCCCGCCCTCCGGGGCGCTGGAGCGCGTGGGTCGCGTCGAACACCACTGGTGCCAGAGCTTTCATTTCGTCCATCCCCAGCATGTCCACGACGAGATTGTTGTAGCCGAACGCCGTCCCGCGTTCGCACAGGAGTATCCGGTCGTTCCCGGCATCCTCGCACTTGCGCATGATGTGGCGCATCTCGTGCGGAGCGAGAAACTGCGGTTTCTTGACGTTGATGACTTTGCCCGCGCGCGCGACGGCGACCACGAGATCCGTCTGGCGTGCCAGGAAGGCGGGTATCTGCAGGATATCGGCGACTTGCGCTACGGAATCGGCCTGGAAGGCCTCGTGCACGTCAGTCAGGATCGGCACGCCGTACCGCTCCTTTACGTCCGCCAGGATCTGCAGGCCCTTATCCAGCCCCGGCCCGCGGAACGACCCGGTCGACGAACGGTTGGCCTTGTCGAAGCTGGCCTTGAAGACGTAGGGGATGCCCAGCTCTGCCGTGACCTGCGCAAAGCCCGCAGCCACCTCCATCACCGTGTCCCGGCTCTCGATGACGTTCATGCCCCCGATGAGCACGAACGGCGCATCGTTGGCGAACGTGATGCCGTTGGATAGCGAAACGGAATGCTGCATGGGATGGCTCGTGAACAGTTTGTCGAAACAGGTCCGATCACGCCCGCGGACAGCCGGGTCAAGCGGTTTGCGCAAGCCAGGTCGTGAACGTGATCTTGCGGGAACGCGCGATTATTAGCGGGATTTTCCCGAGCCGGCGAAAAAATGCCCGCTGGTCACACGATGCCGCGCTCGCGCAGGATGCGTTCGATCACGGGCACGTCGCCGGGATTGTTTAATTCTATCGCATCCCATTCCAGCGGCTCCGAGGTGACCACCGAAACCGGAAGACCCGTGTAGAGGAAGCGCAACTGCTCCAGCCCTTCAAGGGCTTCCAACTCGCATGGTCCGGCCGCACAGTACGCCTCCAGGGCGCTTCGCCGATACGCATAAAGGCCGAGGTGAAGATGAACCGGCGGGAAGGCCGTAGCCGATGCCGCGGCATCGAGATGGGGAATGACTCGCTTCGAGAAATACAGGGCCCGCCCGTGTCGGTCGATCACGACGGTCGTGCCGCCGACCCGGCCCTGGGCCTGGTCCTCGACGAGATGGATGTAGACCCCGCGCGAGGCTCGCACGCCCGGCGTCGCCACCAAAGCCTCGCGGTCCTCGTCGAGCCGCGCCACCAGCCGCCCCACCACTTCGGGCGGGGACAGGGGCGCATCGCCCTGAAGATTGACGACGACGTCCGCCACCGGACCCAGCGTGGCAATGGCCTGAGCGCATCGTTCCGTGCCGTTGGCACAGGACGCCGATGTCATCACTACCTGGCCACCGAAACCTTCGACCTCGCGCGCGATCCGCTCGTCATCGGTGGCGACCCATACCCCGACGGCACCTTCGACGCGCATTGCGCAGTCCCAGCTGCGGCGGATCAAGGTGCGCGCCTCGCCCGTCGCGCCGACGAGCGGGACCAGGGGCTTGCCGGGATAGCGCGTCGACGCATGGCGCGCGGGAATGATGATCGCGAAACTGGCGGCAGTCATGACCGGACCTGTATTCAGGACAAGCCGAGGCGCAGGAAGTCGTGGACGTGGACTATCCCCACCGGCGGGTGCAGCCTGTATTCGCTTCCGACGACGGCGCAGCTGGGCTCGTCGTCGGCGATCACGAAGGCGCAGGTCACTTGGGCGTCGTTAAGCATGCGCAAGGCATCTTGCGCCGCCATGCCCGCCCGCAGGACTCTGGGGTTCTGCGTCATCACCTGCTGCGCGGTCACTTCGCCCAGCACGCTGAAATGACGGCGAAGGTCGCCATCGGTGATGATCCCCAGCAGCCGTCCCGCACGGTCGACGACCCCGGCAATGCCGAAGCCCATCCCCGTCATCGTTGAAATCACCGAGTCCATCCTGAGGTCGGGGCGCACGAGCGGCAGCTTGTCCTTGCCGTGCATCAGTTCGCTGACCGATGCCAGCCGCAGGCCGATCGCACCGCCGGGATGGAGCGACTTGATCTCCTCGCGCCCGAAACCGCGCATGTCCATCAGCACCATGGCGATGGCATCGCCGAGAGCGAGCTGCTGCGCGGTGGACGCGGTCGGCGCGATGTTGACCGGGCAGGCCTCCTGCGCCTCAGGCAACAGCAGGCAGATGTCGGCCCGCCGGTCCACCAGCGAACCGGCGGCCGAGGTCATGCCGACGATCGGAATGTCGAGCACCCGGGCGTGATCGAAGATCGCGCGCAGTTCCGGCGTGTTGCCCGAATTCGACAGGGCCAGGACGATGTCGCCGGGGATCACCATGCCGAGATCGCCGTGCGCCGCCTCTCCGGGATGGACGTAGATCGCGGGCGATCCCGTCGCGGACAGGGTCGCGGCGATCTTGCGGCCGATGTGACCCGACTTGCCGACCCCCGCCACGACGATGCGCCCCGGCGCGGAATAGAGCAGCTTGCAGGCCCTGACGAAGGCATCTCCCAGCGACGCCGCCAGCAAATCCAGGGTGCGTGCCTCGACATCGATGACTTCGCGCGCGCGAAGGAGAATGGTTTCGGACGACCCGCGAGTCTTGAGTATTACTGGCGAAGACAAACGTGATTTTCCAACTTTAAGCTTCAGCCGTAAGCCGCCACGAGCGGAGACCGGAGAAGCGGGGGTACAGTATTCCTTGGGAAGATCAAATACTTCGGCAAAGCCCCTAGTCAACCATCCAGGCGCACACCCCCGGTAATTCGGTAAACGAACGAGACCCCGGGCGATAGTCCGGGAGAAGTCGAGTTCGGCCATTTTACATGTCCTTCCGCCGCAAAACTCCATAAAGTGCGGCCGCATCGGGCTTTGCCACCCATCCTCACCGTCCTCCAGACGAGGATTGCGCGTGAACATCTTTTAACGCCCCCGAACATCTCCAGGCCCCGTCGCCACGGGCATGGAGGGCCAGCCGGCCGACTTTCCCTCATGCGCCTTTCGAAGCTTAGACGGAGACGACCAGCGCGCGCCTTGGTAATAGGTTCGAAACGGATGCGATCAGCCCGCGAACCGGGGGCTAGCGCCGCTTCCCGTCGACCGGCCTGCGCATGCCGACCAGGCTCCAGGGCTGGCCCACCCACCGCTCGAAGCGGTCGCGCGCAGACCACAACCATCCGACCCGGCGCTCCGCGACGCCCGGCAGGCTGAGCACGTCCGCACCCAGCCACGGAAGGAATGGGTTGCGCCGGCTGTACGACCAGATCTCGACGCGCTCCACGGGACGCACCGAGGCCCCGCGCGCATGGAAACCCACGGTATCGGCGACCACCAGCGTATTGGCAGGCACGGCCAGGGCAGTGGCGCCGGGGAGGCCCATCTCCGCGAGATCGGAAGGGCCCACACGCGGCGATCCACGAGCCGAGAGCCGGTCGATGGCGCGTGGATCGGCCAAGCTCCGGCGATATTCCCACGCGAGGCGGCCCCCTTCCATGCGGTGCGAGCCCGGCACGAAACGGAAAGGCGCCTCGTCCGCCTCCACCGGATTGAGGAACAGCCAGGCCTTGAGCGACGAGTGGAAGGCGTCCGCGTGAAGCGATTCCTGCGGATCGGCATCGTTGGCGCCATCGTGCGTAACGATGGTCTGGATGTAGTGCAGCGGCTCGATGCGAAAGCCGGCGACGTAATGGAACAGCGCGCGGATATCCTCGCGAGCGAGAAGCACGCGCAGTTGCGGGATGGCCGCTAGCATGTCCGGGCCGACAGCCAGGCGCCGCGTGATCGCGTCACCCTGCCGCATTTCGCGGGCGGGACCTTCATAATCGAGGATCGCCTGCCGCAGTCGCGCAAATTCCTCCGCCGCCACAATCTCGGGAATCGCGACGAAGCCGTCCCGGTCGAATGCCTCGCGCCAGTCAGGACGGACCGCGCCGGCGAGGCGCCTCCGCCGCCATCCGCACATCGCCGCCGCCAGCCTCACCCGGGCGCGGTGCAGTCCCCAGCGGTTGAGCCGGCGCGATCCGAGCAGCGGGTTGTCGAGGAAGCTCTTGGCCGAGGTTCCCAGTTGCACGATCCACATCGGCAATGCGAAGATGATCCGTATCGGCTTGAGAACATTCATGAATAAAGGCTACCAGATGCCGGGACAGTTTCAGATCGGCCATACGGCTCGATGTTGCAACCGCTTTCGGTTTGCCTCTACAATGCTGCACACGATTACACGGCGCCGTCAACAAGCGGGCACAAATGCCGTCAGGGAGCAACGATGAAGGTTATTTGCGGGCCGCTTCTGGCCCTGGTCGCGGCGCTCGGATCGGCTCCGGCGCTGGCCCAGTCCGTCGACTTGCCGGCGCCCGGCGGGCTCGTGGACCCGAAGCTGGCCCCGTCGGACCCCATCGTCGTCGCCGCACCCTTCGGCCGTCTCGCGTCGCATGGATTCGTTGCTCCGGCCGCCCCGCAGGACCCTTGCGTGCTCGCCGCAGACGGTTCTTGCCGTGTTGCGGGAACGGCCCCTGCCGCCCCCCTCGCGGATGACGCGGCGGAGATGGCGCACTGGAGCCTCGCCACGGCCCGCTCCGATCAGGTCCTGACCCAGGCACCGCGGGCCTATCCCGCCCTCGAGCCAGTCGGGCCGGCGTCCGACGAAAATCGCTATCGCCTCACTGACGAAGGTTGCGGACTAGCTTGCCGGCCCGTCGGCGCGGGAACCGACCCGAACTGGGCGGACCATGTCGAATCCGATTACGGCTTCTGGAAGCAGGTCGGCTCCGTGAAGACCGAATCGCTTGTTTTCCTGGGCTATTTCGGCGTGATGAGCGGCAACAAGCTGTTCAAGGACACCAAGCCCTTCCATTTCAAGAACGAAGGCTGGTTCGGCAAGGACACTGACAACATAGGGGTCGACAAGCTGACCCATGCCTTCAACACCTACCTCCTGGCCGAATTCCTGCACAACCGCATCCATAGGCGCACCGGCGCCTCGGACGGCGACGCCGTGACCGCTGCGATCATCGCCTCGAGCCTCATGATCTTCAACGAGTTCTCGGACGGCATCGAGGTCGATTCCGGCTGGTCGGTCCAGGACGTGCTGATGAACCTGGGCGGAGCGGGATTCTCGGTCCTGCGCAACACGGTTCCCGGCCTCAAGGAGAAGGTCTCGTTCAAGATCGAAGTCATTCCCAACGACCAGATCTACAGCCACGTCGGCAAGAAGCACTATGCGCAGCAACGGTTCATGTTCTCGCTGAAGGGATCGGGCTTCAGGGAGCTCGACAATTCGCCGCTTCGCTACCTCGACCTGCAACTCGGGTACTATGCCTCCGACTTCCTGCTGTCGGACCGCGCGGCGGGCATCGAGCCCAAGCGCCACCTTTTCGTCGGCGTCGGCCTCAACCTGGGCGAGTTGCTGTTCGGCAAGTCGACCTCCAGGGTCGGCAAGGCGGCCTATTCGTTCCTCGACTATTTTCAGGTGCCATACACATCGCTGCGCTACGACACGACGGGCCGCCTGGGCAATTGAGTCTACTGGACGCGTGATGATTGTCGATATCCAACTACGGTGGACGGCAGCGCGGGAACCGCGTCGAGCCGCCAATCCAGCGCTGCCTTCGCATCGCGCGGCCGGCCGGCCGCCATCCGCGTGACGGCCATCCAGGTGACGGCGGCCTTCCTCCGCATCCCCCCCTTCCCTCGCCATCGCGCGCCTGCGCTGGGCAATCCTGGACCGGGGGAAGCCGGCGGAAACGTCGCCGCCGCCTTGCGCCGGGCGCGGGTGGGCGGAACTTTCTGGGGTCCTGCGCCGACGCTGCCAACGGGACGGGATGTTCTGGTCCATGCTTCCTCGGCCCGGCGGGCAGCCGCGCTCATGGCCTTCGTGGCAGCGGAAGGGCTGTCCGATCGCGCGGTCACCCTGGGCCCCCTTCGAGGCTTCGAAAGCATGCCCGGCCTCGCCAACGAAAGCGATCCCTGGGCCGCCTGCGAGGGCGCATCGCTGGTGCTCGTCGATGCCGATAGCGAGATCGCACTGGTCGCCGCGCTGGTGGGGACCCCGCTTCGCATCGAGGGCGAAGGTCGGTTCGCCGCGCTGGCGAACCCGGCCTCACTCGACGAGGTGCTGGAGCGCGAGGTCGGTGCAGGCTGGCGATATCGCGACCCCTTCCATGGCACTGCCCTCTCCGCAGTCGAGGCGATTGCGATGCTCGGGCGGTGGCGGACCATGATAGAGGCCAACCGGCGCTTCGTGCAGGTGCACGGCGTCGCGCGGTGGAAGCAGGTCACCGCCGACGCGCTGCTATGGGACGGCGCCGGGCCCGTCCGCCACGCCGGCGGCCGGGCACCCCTGCCCGCTACGGGCGCCTGCGTGGCCGCGTGGGTTGCACGCAGCGATGCCGATTCGCTGGCTGCAATGGCCGCGCACGGCGTGCGCATAGGCGAAATCGAGGACGGCATGATCCGCTCAACCGGGCTGGGCGCCAACTGCGTGCCGCCGCTGTCGATCGTGGTCGATGCCGCCGGGCCGCATTTCGATCCCGCGCAGGCGAGCGAACTCGAAACCATCCTGCAAACTGTGGACATCGACGAAACCCTGCTCGCCCGCGCCGCGGCGCTGCGCGAAACGCTGGTCCGCGCCGGGATCAGCAAGTACGGGCAGGATCAGGCCCATGCGGTCGCCCCCGGGCGCGCCGACGGTCGTCGCCGGGTCCTCGTCACAGGGCAGGTCGAGGACGACCGCTCGGTCCTGAGCGGAGGGTGCGGGCTCGACAACCTCGAACTGCTGCGCCGCGCGCGCGCGCTGGAACCGGACGCGCACATCGTCTTCAAACCGCATCCCGACGTCGAGGCCGGCCATCGCAAGGGCCGCGTCCCCGATGCACAGGCGCTTGGGCTGGCCGACGAGATCGACCGCTCGTCGTCGATCGCAGCCCTGCTCGACCGGATCGACGCGATCCACGTCCTCACCTCGCTCGCGGGGTTCGAGGCGCTCATGCGCGGCTGCGAGGTTGTCACCCACGGCGTTCCCTTTTATGCGGGCTGGGGGCTGACGCGCGACATGGGGCCGGTGCCGGACCGACGCTCGCGCCGCAGGAGTCTGGATGAACTGGTGGCCGCGACCCTGATCCTCTACCCCCGCTACCTCGACCCGGTCACGCGCCTGCCGTGCGAGGCGGAACTGCTGGTGGAGCGCATCGCCGCGGGCCAGGCGGTCGTGCGTTCGCCGCTGATCCGCCTGCGCGAGATGCAGGGCCGGATGAAGCGCCTCATGGGCAGGACGTTCCAGGCATGAAGCCGATGATGCTCGCCCCCGGTGCCCGGCGTTTCCTGTTCCTGCAAGGCCCGCCCGGCCCGTTCTTCCGACGGCTCGGCGGCGCCCTGACGGAACGCGGCGCCGTGGTCCACCGCATCAACCTGTCCGGTGGCGATGCGCGCGACTGGCCCGACGGGGCAAAAAGCTATCGCGGCCTCATGCACGACTGGCCGCTGTTCTTCGACCGCTTCGTGCAGGAGAACGGCATCACCGACGTCGTCCTCTATGGCGACTGCCGCCCCGTCCACATGCGGGCCACACGCCTGGCGCAACTGCGGGGCATCCATATCCACGTATTCGAGGAAGGCTATATCCGGCCCGACTGGATGACGCTCGAGCGCGATGGCGTGAACGGCCATTCCACCTTCGAGCGCGATCCGCAGGCGCTGCTTGCCGCTGCCGCCCTGCTTCCCGAGATTCCCTCGCTGCCGCCGATAACGGCTTCGTTCAACCGTCGCGCGCGGGACAGCTACTGGCACTACCACAACGTGGTGACGGGTCGTCTGCTGTTGCGCTTCCCGTTCTATCGCACGCACCGGCCAGGCTCGATCATCGCCGAGGGCATCGGCTGGATTCGTCGGTTCCAGCTACGCGACAGGCGAGCGCGACAGGCGCGCGAAACGCTCGAGACGATCGAGGGCCGGCCGTATTTCCTCTTCCCGCTCCAGCTTTCGGGCGACTACCAGATTCGCGCGCATTCGCCGTTCCTGTCGATGGCGATGGCGCTGGACTACGTGCTAGACAGTTTCGCGCGCCACGCGCCGAAGAGCGCATTGCTGGTGGTCAAGGAGCATCCCCTCGACGTCGGCTACCGTAACTGGCGCCGCACGATCCGCCGCCGTAGCGCGCATCATGGCCTCGCGGGGCGCGTGATGCACATCGACGGGGGAGACCTCCAGGCCCTCTGCGAGCATTCGCAAGGTGTCGTCTGCGTCAACAGCACTTCCGGCACACTGGCGCTTTCGGCGGGAATGCCTGTGATCGTGCTGGGCGACGCGGTATACGACGTCCCCGGCATCACCCACCAGGCCTCGCTCGATCGGTTCTGGACGAAGCCGGAACTTCCCGATGCGGCGCTATACGAGGCCTTCCGCAAGGTGTTGCATGCCCAGTGCCTTGTGCGCGGCGGCCTTGCCAGCGAGTCCGCGACGCAGACCTTGGTGGACAACAGCGTCGAGCGCCTGCTCGTGCCGGTCGAAGCGCCCGACGGCCCCGCGATCCGCCGCCGCATCCGCGCGCTGTTCAATTGATCGCCATGAGCGTCATCCGTCCGCGCGGATGAGATTCTAGGACGACGGCTCCAGGTTCGCATCGGGCAGGCGGCCGCGGGCGCGCAGGACATTGAACAAGCGGTTCACCAGCGGGTTCGACCAGCCGGAATTGGTGGCGAAGTCGCGCTGGAGGGTGTCGTGGTGGATCTGGTGCGCCTCCGGGCTCATCAACAGGCCGAGCTTACGCAGCGTCAAGATGAACCAGGGGTTGTCCCGCCGATGCAGGGTTCCGTGGAAGTATTGCGCAAAGCCTCCGCCGACGAGGAACGCGAAGCAGCCCGCCGTCACCCATCCCGGCACCGGCCAGGCCAGCGCCGCCACGTTCAGCAGGACCGAAAGCGGAAGGGCGCCGGCGACCACCGTGGAGCCGATCAGGCGCCACAACTGCCGGCGGCCCAGCGCATCGGGCCGCGGGTGATGGTTCTTGAAGTCGTAGGAGATGCGCTCGAAGGGATTGAGCCGTGCCATCCGTTCCCGGAACAGGCGCTGGTACTCCTCGGACTCTCGCGATCCGGGGTAGAAGAACACCGCGTCCAACCCCATGCCGGGCCGGCAGGCCCGATAGTCCATGTACATGTGGATCAGGCCGGAGAGCAGGTCCGCCGCGTACCACGCCGCCAGCATCGCCGGGATCGCCAGCCAGTGCGGATCGGCCAGAGCGAAAGCGAGGTTAAGGCCCAAAGACGCGAGGAAGGTCGCCAACAGGAGCTTTTGCAACGCCATAATCCGTCCGGGTTACACCGCTGCCGCCCGCTTGCCAATCGCGACAGTGGCTTGCTAGGCGCAAAGCCATGCCCGCACGCCCGGGACGATCACGGAAAGCGCGCACCTTGCCTCTGCCCCACCCTGTGTCTGCCCCCTCGCCCGAAGGTTCCGAGCGGCCCGTCGTGCTCGACGTGAGCCGGCTCGTATGGCGGCTCTGGCGACGGCGCCTGCCGACCGGGATCGACCGCGTCTGCCTTGCCTATCTCGAGGCATTCGCAAGCCGCTCGCTGGCGCTGCTGCAATGGCGCGGCTACCGGGCGGTGCTGGGCGAGCGGGACAGCGACGCGCTGTTCGCCCTGCTTGCCCGAAGCGGCGCCAGCGGCCTTTCCCGCAAGCGGCTGGTCGTGCTGCTCGCCCGCGCGATTCCCGCGGCACTCGCGCAGCGGCCGAGTCTCGGCGGGCGGGTGTACCTCAACGTCGGCCATACCGGGCTCCACGACGATACCCTGCCCGGCTGGCTACGGCGCGCCGGACTGCGCCCGGTCCATCTGGTGCATGACCTGATCCCGATCACCCACCCCGAATTCTGCCGCGCCGGCGAGGCAGCGAAACACACGCAGCGCATGCGCAATGCCCTGCGCGGCGCAAGCGGGATCGTGGTCAACTCGGCAGACACCGGAACCCACCTGGACCGCTTTGCCGCCGACCAGGGGCTGGCCATGCCGCCACTGCTGGTCGCGCCTCTGGGCATCGAGCGGCTCTTCCCCGCGACCGGGCGCAGTCCACACCCGAGGCCCTACTTCCTGAGTCTCGGCACGATCGAAGGCCGCAAGAACCACATGCTCCTGCTGCGGGCATGGGACCGCCTGCGCCAGGATCTGGGCGCCGCCACTCCCGACCTCGTGCTGATCGGGCAGCGCGGATGGAAAGCGCGGGAAACCTTCGCGCTGCTCGACGCTCCACCCGCCCGGCACGGCATCGTGATCGAGCTGGGCCATTGCAGCGATCGGGACCTCGCCGGCTGGATCGACCATGCCCGCGCCATGCTCATGCCCAGCCGCGTCGAAGGCTACGGACTGCCGGTGCTGGAGGCCCTTTCGCGCGGGACGCCGGTGATCGCGAGCCATCTCGAGGTCTACCGCGAGATCGCCGCCGGCATCCCGCTGTTGCTCGATCCCGACGACGTGGCGGGCTGGTGCGACGCGGTCCGCGAATACCTTGGCGATGGCCCGGATCGTGAACGCCAGCTCCGCGCCTTGGCGCAGTACACGCCCCCGGACTGGGCCGGGCACATGGCGCTGGTGGAACAATGGCTGATGCGCCTGCCGCGCGCATAGCGCCTCGTCAGCGACAGGCGCTCCAGCCGCCGGCGCGGCGAGCCTGATCGAGGTGCAAGTGGTCGGCATGGGCGGCGTTGTAATCGGGCGACAGGACAGTGGCGAAGCCGGCGCAGGCGCTGTCCCGCACCATGTGGAGGAACGCCGAGGCTTCCACGCCCGACGTGCCCCGCGCGCGCCAGTCGCGGCGAACGCTGATGCGGCGCCCATCGGCGAGGACGAAGGCGGCGATGTCGATCGCGTTTCCGGTCGCGTGCTCGCTCCAGGTGCCCTCGTCACCCCCACCGATCCGGCGACAGTTGGCAGTGCCCAGGTGCTCGACGCGCACGACCCGCGTGCCCAGCGTGGCCACGGCGGCGGGTTGCACGCCATTGTGCAGCCACCAGGCGAGGCCGGCGTCGATTGCGCACGTCGCCTGCGCGCCGCCAGGCCGCAACGCGATGTCGAGCCACGCCGGGGCCGCCAGCGCCTTGCGATCATCCCTGCGGCAAGAGCCTTCGCCGGCCGGCGCCAGCGCAGTCGCATCGATGCCGCTCCGCCCGAGAAATGCGCGGCAAACCGCCCGTTCGGTGCGCAGCGCGGCGATCTTGCGCGAGGTCGCCCAGCCCGCCGGGTCGTCGAGAGCGAGCGGTGTCCACGGGTCGTGCTCCGGATGGTCGCGCAGCCAGGCCCTGCCCGCCACCAGCAGGCAACCGCCGAGCAGCAGGGTCAGGACGATGCGATCGAGCGGAGCAAAGGCCATGCGGTGACAAGTCGTCGCGGTCCCGTTCGTTTCAACCGGTCGGCCCGCGCCGCCCGCCTTAGTCCATCATCGCGAAGATCGCCCAGGCGAGGCAGGTGGCGGCGATGAACAGCGCCCAGGACCAGTAGAAGCCGTGGCCCTGCACCATGACATGCTCGATCGCCAGCATGCCCCCGCGCGACCCGTTCGATCCGATTACGCCTGAAACGATCCAGGTCAGCAGCGCTCCCGGGATCAGGGCCTTGAAGAAAGCCATGGCATTCCACCTCTAACGATCTCGCACTTGTCGGTAGTCCTAGCATGCGCTGGTTAAGCCGTCGTTAGCGCCTCCGCCGTCGCTCGCCTGGGCGTATGTGCGCCACGCTGCGTCCGATGCCACGCGCGCCTTTCGGAACGCCAAGATTTTCCCCGCGCTTTCATCGTCGAAGGAGGACTGCCCCATGACCATGATCCAGACCCGCGACGGCACCCATCTGCGCGTCAAGACGCTCGGCGAAGGTCGCCCCGTCGTGATGATCCACGGCTGGCCGCTCTCGGCCAATTCCTGGGATCCTGTGATGATCGCCCTTGCCGAGAACGGCTATCGCGCCATCGCCTACGACCGCCGCGGCTTCGGGCGCTCGGACCAGCCGCCCAGGGGCTACGAATACGATACCTTCACCGACGACCTCGCCGACGTGATGGAGGCAACCGGCGCCACGGACGACGTCGCCCTTGTCGGCTTCTCGATGGGTGGCGGTGAAGTCGCGCGCTACATGTCCCGCCATGGCGGGCGCGGGGTCAGCCAAGCTGTGCTGATCTCCTCGGTCGTACCCTACATGCTCCAGACCGACGACAATCCCAAGGGCGTACCCGACCGCGTCTTTCAGGAGATGACCGAGGGCATGAAGAACGATTTCCGGAAGTTCTTCACCGGATTCTTCAAGGAGTTCTACGGCGTCGGCCTGCTCAGCCACCCGGTCAGCGACGAGGAGCTGCGCTGGGCCTGGCAGACGACGATGCAGGCCGGGCAATACGCCACGCTGCAGGCGGCTGCCGCCTTCGCCTATACCGACTTCCGCCCTGACCTGCCGCACTTCCGGGTGCCGACACTGGTCATCCATGGCACCGCCGATGCTACTGTGCCGATCGAGGCAACCGGGCGGGTGGTGGCGGCGCAAGTCCCCTCGGCCGATCTGGTCGAATACGAGGGCGAACCGCACGGCGTCTTCGCCACGCAGACGCAGCGCCTCTCGGAAGATCTCATCACATTCCTGAGCGGCGGCAAAATCGAGGCGCGCCAAGGCATGATCGATGCGCTCACCGCTGATACCCTGGCCATGGGCACGCTCTGAGGCGATGTCGACAAGCTTGTGGATAAGCCTGGGACAAGCCGGGCAGATCCTAGGGACAAAAAAAGGGGAGCGCTGCGGCGCTCCCCTTTCGTTTACGCGATGACGGCGGCGTTCAGACCACCGGCGGAACCGGCTGCGGCGGCACGTCGGGGTCTCCTTCGTGCACTTCCACATGGCCGCGACCGACATGGCTGCGGCTGCGGCTATAGGCGTAGTAGACTATGAGCCCGATCACCGCCCAGCCCACGAACAGCGCGATCGTGTGGAACGAGAGGCTGAAGAAGAGGTAGATGCATCCCAGGATCGCGACGGGGGCGGTCACCATCACCGCCGGCGTGCGGAACGGGCGCTTGCGATCGGGATCGGTGCGGCGCAGCACCATCACCGCGATCGAGACGGCCGCGAAGGCGAACAACGTGCCCGAGTTGGACACGTCGGCCAGCAGGCCCACCGGGAAGAACGCCGCGAAGATCGCGACGAAGATGCCGGTCAGCAGGGTGATGACGTGCGGGGTGTGGAAGCGCGGGTGAACCTTCGAGAAGAATTCCGGCAGCAAACCGTCGCGGCTCATCACGAAGAAGATGCGGGTCTGGCCGAACATCATCATCAGGATGACGGACGGCAGCGCGATGATCGCGGCGGCGCCCACGAGCCAGCCCACGAACGGGTAGCCGACCTGACGCAGGGTCCAGGCCAGCGCTTCCTTCGAGCACACGACCGCCGCGTCCTGGATCGAGGAGCAGGCCTGAGCCAGCGACGGCGTTCCCGGCGACAGCACTTCACCGCCCGGCCCGAAGACCGGCTGCGCCCCGACCGTGCCGATCACGCCGGCAGCCACGAGCATGTAGAAGATGGTGCAGATCCCGAGGCTGCCGATGAGGCCGATGGGCATGTTGCGCTGGGGGTTCTTGGTTTCTTCCGCGGCGGTCGAGACCGCGTCGAAGCCGACGTAGGCGAAGAAGATCGACGCCGCCGCCCCCGAAATGCCTGCGAAGCCGAGCGGCGCGAAGGGGGTGAACTGGCCGGACTTGATGACCGGGATGGTCAGCACGACGAAGAACGCGAGCGCGAGGATCTTGATGCCCACGAGCACCGCGTTGACGGTGGCGCTTTCCTTGGTGCCCTTGATGAGCAGTGCGGTGACCAGAGCCGCGATCAGCATGGCCGGCAGGTTGATGATGCCACCGTCGAACGGTCCCCGCACCAGCGCCAGCGGGATGTCGATGTGGAAGCTCGAATTGAGCCAGCCGATGAAGTATCCTGACCACCCGACCGAAACGGCGCCCGCCGCGATCGCGTATTCCAGGATCAGCGCCCAGCCGACCATCCAGGCGACGACTTCGCCCATCACCGCGTAGCTGTAGGTGTAGGCGGAACCCGAGACCGGCACCATCGCCGCCATTTCGGCGTAACACAAAGCTGCCACGGCGCAGACGAAGCCGGCGATGACGAACGAGAGCATCATGCCGGGACCCGCCTTCTGCGCGGCCTCGGCGGTCAGGACGAAGATACCCGTGCCGATGACCGCGCCGATGCCCAGCATGGTCAACTGGAATGCGCCCAAGGATCGGTGAAGTGATTTCTTTTCCGCCGTTGCCAAAATGGCGTCGAGCGGCTTTACGCGTCCGAACATCAATGGACCCCCATTTTTTTAATGGGCGGAGGCTAACGACAAGCAGCCGCTTGGCAAGCGGGAACGCGCGCGATTACCCAACTTAGCGAAATCGCCCGTGCCTTTGCAACGAGAGCACGGCGCGCTAGAAGCCCGTCCCATGTCCACGACCTTCCAACTCGACACCGCGACCAGCCGTGCCAATCCCACGCCCGCGCCGATGAAGCGCCTGACCGTGCCGGCGATCCGCCGCCGCAAGAAGGACGGCGCGACCGCCGAGCCGATCGTCATGCTCACGGCCTACACTGCGCGCCAGGCCCAGCTTCTCGACGCGCACTGCGACCTGCTGCTGGTGGGAGACAGCCTTGGCCAGGTGATCTACGGTCTGCCGTCCAGCGTGCCGGTGACGCTGGAGATGATGATTGCCCACGGCGCCGCCGTGGTGCGCGGCAGCTATCATGCCGTCGTCATCGTCGACATGCCGTTCGGCACGTACGAGCAGTCGCCGCAGCAGGCGTTCGAGAACGCCGCAAGGCTGCTCAAGGAGACCGGGTGCGCCGGCGTGAAGCTCGAAGGAGGCGCGGCGATGGCCGCAACCGTTCGGTTCCTGAACGAACGCGGCATCCCGGTGATGGGCCATATCGGCCTGACCCCGCAGGCGGTGAACGTGCTGGGCGGCTACAATGCACGCGGCCGCAGCGATGCCGAGGCGCAGAAGATCGTGTCCGACGCCCGGGCGCTGGACGATGCGGGCGCGTTCTCGATCGTTGTCGAAGGCGTGGTCGAGCCGATCGCGATCGAGGCGACCCGGGCGATCGGCTGCCCCACCATCGGCATCGGCGGCTCGGCCCAGTGCGACGGGCAAGTGCTGGTGACCGAGGACATGCTGGGCATGTTCGAGCGCGTCCCGCGGTTCGTGAAGCGCTATGCCGACATGGCCGGCCTGGTGTCGGACGCCGCGGCACGGTACGCGGCGGAAGTGCGCGAGCGCAGCTTCCCGGGCGTGGAGCAGACCTACCAGCCGAAGTAGCGCGGTCAGGCCGGAACCGGCGATTATCCGGGAGCGCGCAACCTCGCGCGTGAATCGGCGATCAGCGGGGTGTCGCCCACGATCGCCTGCGCCTTGTCTAGCAGCGCCCGCGCCTCCACCGGACGGTCGCCGAGCGCTGCGTAACTGTAGGCCAGGGCCTGCGTAGCCATCGGGCTGGCCCGTTGCAGGCGGTAGGCCGCCAACGCATTGTCGCGCGCCGCTTCGAAATCGCCCGTGCCGGCTTCCGCCAATGCCAGGTCGGACAACAACTGGACGTCGCCCTCCCCTCCGTTGTCGCGCAGCCACGCCAGGATGGCGCGGGCGCGGCCAGGGTCGCCGGTGCCGGTGGCGATCTGCGCCGCCGCGCGCAGGGCCGGCCGGCTGGTCGGGTTCTGGCGCAAGTAGCCTTCGACCAGTTCCTGCCCGCCCTTCAGGTCCCGCGCCATGGCATAGGCCGCGAAGCGCCGCAGGAAGAGGGTCTCGGGCATCCGGATCTCCGCCGCCAGCGCATAGCGCGCCTGCGCTTCGCGCGCGTGACCCATCGCCAGTTGCACGTCTCCGGCCAGTGCCTGGGCATCGTAGAAGCCCGGATCGGACTTGCGCGTTGCCTCCGCCGCCGCCTGGGCCGAGCCGGTTTGCCCGAGGGCGAGCAGCGCCCCGATGCGCCCCGCATCGCCCAGTACCCGCAGCGCGGCTACCAGAGGGCGGGCGGCCCGGTCGAGCAGTTCGCCGGCGCGCTGGCGATCGCCCAGCGCCTCGAAGGCGCGCGCGACGCTCGTCAGCACGTAGGGCGACGCCTCGCCGTCGGCGATGTCCGCCGCGAAGCGCAAGGTCGCGTAGCGGTACTGCCCCCCCATGGCGATGGCCCGGGCCAGCAGTTCGCGTGCGCGCAGGTTGTCGGGCCGGGCACGCAGGACGGCTTCCAGCGCCTCGGACGCGGCGCCGGGATTGCCGGCCGCGATCTCGACGACGCCGCGCAGCAGTTGCACTCCGGGCTGGCCGTCGAGTTTGCCTTTCGTGCGCTGTAGCAGACCACGGGCGAGCGCGTAGTTGTCAGCCCGTGCCGCCAACGCCGCCTGCAGGTAATAGGCACGCGGATTCTTCGGGCTGAGCTGGAGGACCCGGCGCGTCACCGTCAGGCACTCGCTGGCGCGGCCCAGTTCGCCCAGCGTCGCGGCATATTCGAGCAGGACGGCAACGTCCTTCGGGTCGTTGACGACAGCCCGCTCGAACCACGGGATCGCGGCCAGCAGGCCGTAGCGGTCGCGCACCAGCCGGCCGCGAAACTCAAGCGCCCGCACGCTCGCGGGGTCGAGCGCAAGGGCGTGGTCGGCCGCCTCGATCGCGAGGCGATGCTCGCCGCCCGCGTAGCGCAAATGCCCGATCTCGACCCACAGCGAGGCGTCCCCGGGAATGATCGCAAGCGCCTTGTCGTAAGCACGGCCCGATGCCGGTAAGTGGCCGTCGAGCCGTTCGAGCAGCCCTAGCGAGCGCCAGCCTGCGGCGGCGGTCGAGGGCGAGAAGCGACCGGCCGCCAGCCAGGGCCGCGCGCGGTCGCGCCGGTCCTGCATCATCAGCGCCTGTCCCATCAGGGCATTGACCTCGATGGCGGGAGCCCCGCGTTCGAGCGCCGCGCGCAGCTTCATCTCGGCATCGATGCCGTCGCCGCGCCCGATGGCCCGGCGGGCCTCGTCCAGGAGCACGCTGCGCTGCGCGCGCTCGCCATGCGCCGGCACCGCCCCCAGCGACAGGAAAAGGACGACGCTGGCGATGCACAGCATCGGCGGCAGCGCCAGTGCGAGCCACCGTGCCTTGCCGCCGCCCTTCCGCGCCCGACGCCCCCCGCGCCCGGCCGGTTCAGGACTGGAGATCGTACTGCTTGAGCAGGTCATAGAGAGTGGGTCGGCTGATCCCGAGCATCTTGGCGGTGCTGGAGATATTGCCCTCGCTGCGGGCGAGCGCGTGGCGGATGACCTTGCGGTCCGACTGTTCGCGCGCCGTCTTGAGGTTGAGCGCGTTGACGACGTCCTCGTCGGGTTCGGCGAGGTCGAGGTCGGCGGCGCTGACCAGCTTCTCGTCGGCCATTATGACCGCGCGCTTCACCCGGTTCTCCAGCTCGCGCACGTTGCCGGGCCAAGCCCAGGCATCGATGGCGGCCAGCGCGTCGGCGGCGAAACCACGCACGCGCGGGTTCATTTCCTTGGCGTAGCGGTTGAGGAAGGCCTTCGCCAACAGCGTGGGATCGCCCGGTCGCTCGGCCAGGCTGGGAATGCGCACGACGATTTCGGCCAGGCGGTAATAAAGGTCCTCACGGAAGCGCCCTTCGGCGATCATCGCCTCCAGGTCCTGGTGCGTGGCGCACACGATACGGGTGTCGACCGGGATCGATTCGCGGCTGCCGACTCGCTCGATCACGCGCTCCTGCAGGAAGCGCAGCAGCTTGACCTGGAGCTGGAGCGGAATGTCGCCCACCTCGTCGAGGAACAGGGTGCCGCCGGCGGCCTGCTCGATCTTGCCCGGGGTCGTCTTGACGGCGCCGGTGAAGGCCCCCTTCTCGTGTCCGAACAGCTCGCTTTCCAGCAGGTTTTCGGGGATCGCCGCACAGTTGATGGCGACGAACTCGCGCTTGGCCCGGCCGCTCGCATCGTGGAGGCCGCGCGCAAGCAGTTCCTTGCCGGTGCCGCTGGCTCCCAGCAGCATGACCGAGACGTTGGTGTTGGCCACCCGCTCGATCGTGCGCGCGACGCGGACCATTTCGGGCGCAGCGGTAATCATGCGGCCCAGGACCTTCTCGTCCTTCTCCACCCTGCCGGCGAGACGGCGGTTCTCCTCTTCCAGCTGGTGGAGTTGCAGTGCGCGCCGCACGATGAGGCCGAGCGCGTCGATGTCGACCGGCTTCTGATAGAAATCGTAAGCACCGCGCGCGATCGCCTGGAGCGCGGATTCGCGGGCGTTGTGCCCCGAGGCGACGACGACCTTGGTGTCGGGCTTGAGCGCCATGATCTCGTCGAGCACGGCGAAACCTTCGGTGGTGCCGTCGGGGTCCGGTGGCAGGCCGAGGTCGAGCGTCACGACGTCGGGCATTTCCGAGCGCAGAAGGGCGATCGCGGTGGGCCGGTCGCTGGCGACGATGACCTCGAAGTCCTCGTAGGCCCACTTGAGCTGCGCCTGCAGCCCCGCGTCGTCCTCGACGATGAGCAGTTTGGGCAGCTTGGCGGCGGTATCGGTCATCAAGCTACCTTCTGGTCGGGGTTTGCGAGGATCTGGTAGAGGTCGCCGGCAGCCGCGAGCGGCAGGCGCACCACGAAGCGCGAGCCCAGCCCTTCGCGCGATTCGACGTCGAGCCGCCCCCGCATCGCCCGTACGAGTTCGCGTGCCTCGAAGGCACCGATGCCGAAGCCCCCGGTCTTGGTCGACACGAACGGCTTGAACAGGCGGTTGCGCACGAAGTCGGCGCTCATGCCGCAGCCCGAATCGAGCACTTCGAAGCGGGCGTTGAGCCCGTCGAGCGTGAGCGAGACGAAGACCGGGCTTTCCGGACGGCTGGCATCGATCGCGTTCTGGACGAGATGCATGAGCACTTGCTCGAGCGAATGGCGGTTGGCGGTGATGGCGACGTCGCGGGTCTCGGCCAGCACGACCTGCGCATTGGCGCGGAAGCGGTCCATCACCACCGAGAGCACTTCGGCCGCCGGCACCTGCTCCAGCTTCTCGACCGCGCCGGTGCCATAGCGTGAAAGACGGGCCAGCAGCGCGTTGAGCTTGTCCGATGAATTGCGCAGCGTCACCAGCATGTCGGCGCGGAAGGCGGGCTTCTCGGCATGGAGTTCGGCATTGCGGGCAAGCAGGCTGAACTGGCTGGCGAGGTTCTTGATGTCGTGCATCACGAAGGCGATGCGGCGGTGGAAGTCCTCGAACCGGGCGGATTCGGCAAGAGCCAGCTGGCTGGAATTCTCCGCAAGATAGCTGGCGACCTGCTGGCCGATGACGCGCAGGAGGTCGAAATCCTCCCAGTCGAACTTGCGGGCCAGTTGCGGGCGGGCGAGTACGACCATGCCGACGAGGCGTTCGTAATGGACCAGCGGGATCAGGGCCCAGCCGCGCGGATGATCGAGCAGCCAACGCGGCACCTCGCCCTCGCCGTCCGCGGCACCCGACTTGAGGCCCGCGCGCACGTCGTCGAGGTCGGCGATGTAGCCGGTGCGCTCGAAATGACCGATGCTGGTGACCGGGACGGCGATCGCGGGGACTTCGATCTCGGGCCAGTTCCAGCGCGCGGCGAGGGTCAGCTCGCCTTGGTCGCCCGGGGTCAGCAGGAGGCCGGCCGGGCTCTCGAAGACATCGGCTATGGACTGGACGACGCGCTCGCCCAGCGGCGCCGACTGGTCGCCGCCGCTGCCTATGGTGCGGGTGAAGCGCAGCCATTCCTCGCGATAGTCGTAGCGGTGCTGGAAGAAGTGCTTGGCAAGCGTCACCTTGAGCCAGGCGCGGACGCGGCGCGAAGGCAACACCACCAGCGCCAGCGCGCTCGCCAGCGTCAGGAAGGCCAGCTCGATCAGCCGGGCGAAGTTGCCGCCCGCATAGGACAACCACTGCGCCACCGCGACCATGGCGACGAGATAGACGCCGATCACCAGCAGCGAGAAGGTCTGGAACGTTACCGCGCGCGAGGGGCGCAGGCGCAGGTCGTCGCGGTTGCCCGCCGCCGCGATGGCGATGCAGGCCGCCAGCGCCGCCGTGGCGATCCCGCGCAGGGCGGCGATCTCGTAGGGCCAAGTGCCTGCGAGGTAGGCGATCGTGTAAAGGTTGAGGTCGAAGGCCCAGAGCGCGGCCAGCCCGACGGCAGGCCAGCGCAGGGCGGCGCGCGATTCGCGTGGGGACCCGGCGTAGAGGTTGTGCACCAGCACCAGCCCGCCCACCGTCACCAGCAGGCGGAACATCACGTTGAACTCGAACGCGACCTGCAGCACGTCACGGTCGATGGCCAGGCGCGACAGGCCATAGTCGACGCCCAGGTGGAGCAGTTCGACGAAGCCGAGCGAGAGGATCACCGGCCGGATCGGCGCGAGACTGGCGTGCCGCCCGTCGCTGGCGAAAAGGCGATAGATCACGACCAGCCACCCGAGATTGCGCGCGCTTTCGGCCAGCGAGGGCGCGAACACCGCCGCCGGCGAGGCGGTAGCCGCCGCGCAGGCAAGGCTCCACAAGGCGGTCAGGAACAGCGCGAAGACGACCGCGGTGCCGGCCTGCCCGAAACGGTCGCGCCGCGTGGCGAGCCACAGGCCCACGCTCGCCAGCGCGATCGCGCCGGAAAGGTCGAGCGCGACGCCGATCGTCGTCCAGACCGCTGGATGAAGCGCTGCCATCAGCGCGCGCCCTCGCTCCACAGCACGACGCGCAACGTCTGCAGGATGATGAGGAAGTCGAGGAACGGAGTGTAGTTCTTGGCGTAGTAGAGGTCGTATTCGAGCTTGTGCCGCGAATCCTCGATCGAGGCGCCGTAAGGGTAGTTGATCTGCGCCCAGCCGGTGATGCCCGGCTTCACCATGTGCCGTTCGGCGTAGTAGCGTAGCTGTTCCTCGAGATCGGCGACGAACTCCGGGCGCTCGGGACGTGGGCCGACGAAGCTCATCTCGCCCTTGAGCACGGTCCAGGCCTGGGGCAGTTCGTCGATGCGCACCTTGCGGATGAAGCGGCCGATGCGGGTGACGCGCGGGTCGTCCTTGGAAGCCCACTGGGCGCCGGCGATCTCGGCGTCGGTGCGCATCGAGCGCAGCTTGATGACGTCGAAGCATTCGCCGAACAGGCCCACGCGGGGCTGGCGGTAGAAGGCCGGGCCCCGGCTGTCGATCTTCACCAGGGCCGCGAACAAGGCGATGACCGGTGCCGTGGCGACCAGGACCAGCGCGCTCGCACCGATGTCGAACACGCGTTTGGCGGCGCTGGAAATCGCGCGGCCGGACGAAAAGCCGTCGGAAAAGATCAACCAGCTCGGGTTGACGGTGTCGAGGTCGACGCGGCCGGTCTCGCGTTCGAGGAAACTGGAGAACTCGTTGACGTGGACGCCGGCCGTCTTGATCCGCAACAGGTCCTTGAGCGGCAGCGCATTGCGGCGCTCCTCCAGTGCCAGGACCACTTCGCTGACACCCAGGTTCTCGACGTAGCGCGTCAGATTGTGGATGGCCGAGCGCGAGATCGCTTCCTCGATGACTGGCTGGCCATCGCTCATCATGATGTAGCCGACGATCGCGAAGCCCGCCTCGGGCCGGTCGCCCAGCAGCCGCAATCGCTGCGCGCGTTCTCCGGCACCGAGCACGAGGACACGGCGGCGGAAGGAACTGGTACCGAGGAACGCTCCCAGCAACAGGCGGTTGAAAATCAGCAGGACGATCGCGAAGGCCATCGAATAGGCCAGCGTCGAGCGCCAGAAGTTCTGCCCGCCGACGAGGAAATCGGCGAACGACAGCGCGATCACGCCCAGCGAGATGGCGACCAGCAGCCGGGCCGCGGCAAAGCGCTTGGACCGCAGCGCCTCGCCGCCGTAGACGCCGACCGAGATCATCGAGAGCGAGATCACCGCCGCGAAGGCAGCATGGGCGCCCAGCCTCTCGACCAGCATGCCGGGATCGATGCCGATCTGTTCGGAGCGCAGGCGCCAGGACGTCTCGTTGGCAATCGCCAGCAGAGCCACGTCGACCAGCCAGAGCAGGACCACCGCGTGCGGAATGTAGTGTTTGAACAGACGAATCATCGTCGCTTACGCCATCCTTCGCTGCCGGATTACGGCTCTGCGAGGAGGCCTAGAGCAAAAGCGTGAACTGTCGGTTACCTTGACAGCGCAAACCGCGAAGGGCGCGCTTGCGTAACGGCATGCGCTGTCGGCACATCTTACAACCGTCGATGGAGCCGATTTTCCGCCCTCAGGATTTCGGCATGAGCCGCAGTGCCGTGAACGTCAGTGCCTGCGCCGCCGCCCCGATCACCTGGTCCGCGACGGGCGCCCAGAACGGGCTGTGCAGTGAGGGCATCGGCGTGCCGCCGGCCTTGGCCGCCGCCAGCTTCGCCGGGTCGGCGCCGCCCACCCACAGGATCAGCGACTTGATGTGGGACTCGTCGGCGCGGCGGAATTCGCCGAAATCCTCGCCGCCCATGACCGAGGGCGTGAACAGCACCCTGTCGGCGCCGAGCTTGCCCTTGAGGTCGGCTACTGCCTCCTCGGTAAACTCGGGCGTGTTCCAGGTAGCGCGAGTGTGCGGTTCCTTGACGGTGACTTGGGGCATCTGCGCTTCGGTGAGACCCGAGGCGATCGCCTCGCCCTGCGCGACGCGGCGGATGCCGGCGATCAGCCGATCGCGGGTCTCGTCCGAATAGCTGCGCACGGTGAGCTGCAGCCGCGCCTCGTCAGGGATGATGTTGTGCCGCGTGCCGGAATGAAAAGACCCCACCGTCACCACCACGGGATCGACCGGGTTGGTGTCCCGGCTGACGAGGGTTTGCAGCTTCATGACGATGGCGCTGCCCAGCACCACGGGATCGCGGGTGGTGTGGGGATAGGCGCCGTGGCCGCCCACGCCCTTGACCAGGATGTCGACGCTGTCGACATTGGCCAGCGCCCAGCCCTTCGCCGCACCGACCGTGCCCGCAGGAAGTTCCGGCGTGTCGTGGAAGGCCAGCGTGTAGTCGGGCTTGGGGAAGCGCGTATAGAGGCCGTCCTCCAGCATCGCCAACGCACCGGCCCCGGATTCTTCGGCGGGCTGGCCGATCATCACCAGCGTGCCCGACCATTCGCCCTTGCGCGCCGCCAGAAGCCGCGCCGTCTCGATCCAGGCCGTCATGTGGGTGTCGTGGCCGCAGGCGTGCATGATCCCGCTCTCCACCCCGGCGAGCGAGATGCCGCGCTTGGTCGAGGCGAAAGGCAGCCCGGTCTGCTCGGTCACCGGCAGGCCGTCCATGTCGGCGCGGATCAGGACGGTGGGCCCCTCCCCGTTGCGCAGCACCGCAACGATGCCGGTCTTGCCGACCTTCTCGGTAACCGTGAAGCCCGCCTTGCGCGCAGCGTCGGCCATGATTTTGGGGCTGCGCAGTTCCTGGAAGCTCAATTCCGGGTTGGCGTGCAGGTCGCGATAGATCGCCATCAGCCCCGGCATGTCGCGCGACACCGCCTCCTGCACCGCCTCGGCGTGGGCCGGGAGCGAGAAAGCCGCAGAGGCAAGACTGGCGAAGGGAAGGCCGGCGAGGGCGAGAAGGGGAATGCGCATGCGCGCAAGCTACGTCACCGATTCCGGCGCGGCAATCGCCGATGAACGGCAATCACGGTTCCCGGGCGGGTGATGAAGTTTTTCTCGCAGACCCGATAGAATCCCCCAATCGACATTCTCTACCGAATGCATAGATTGAACCTCGAACGAAGGGTTAGCCTCTCGCTCCGCGGCATTTGATGGCTGTCAGCTTGCTCCGCGTAACCAACCGCTAAAGCGCACGAAACCAAAGGCGACAACGCCGGCTTCGTGCCTCCCGTAAGGAGATACGAAATGCTCGATACGATTTCCCGCACCAAGTCCACGGTCCTGCGTGCCAGACCCGCGGCGAGCCCTCGCTTCACGCATCCTTCGTGGCGCGCAAGCTTCGAGCCGAGACCCAGCGACGGCGACGCCGCGATACGCAGTGCCGGCGACTTCTGGTCGCGGCTCGGTCTGTGACCCGCCGATGACGAAATCGGGCGGCATCGAAGGTTGTGCTCTCCAGGTTCTCCTTCGATGTCGCCCGTTAACCTGAGTTGTGCCAGAAAAGCCCAGTGAAGACCGCACTCATCATCCGTCACGTTCCCCACGAAGGGGTCGCCGGCTACCGCCAGCCCATCGAAGACGCGGGCTACGACGTGTCGCGCATCGACGTGACCGACCCGGAATTCTCGACGCTCGACTTGCGCGAGCCGGACCTGCTCATCATGATGGGGGGCCCCATGGGCGTCTACGAACAGGACCGCCATCCCTGGATAAGCTGCCAGTTACGCCGCCTCGCGCAGCGCCTCGAGGCTGACCGCCCGACGCTGGGCGTGTGCTTCGGCGCGCAGATGATGGCAAGCGCGCTCGGCGCCAGGGTCCATCCCGGCCCCGCCAAGGAAGTCGGCTTCCACCCCGTCCAGATCCACGAGCACGCTGCTTGCAGCCCGTTGCGCCACTTGCACGAAGTGCCGGTGCTGCACTGGCACGGCGACACTTTCACGCGCCCCGCAGGCGTGGAAATCCTGGCATCGAGCCGGCTCTACGAGCACCAGGCGTTCCGCCGAGGCCGCAACCTGCTGGCGCTCCAGTTCCACGCCGAGATGGGCGAAGATCCCCGATTCGACGCCTGGATGGAGCAGTGGCCCGAAGCCGTCATCGAGGCCGGCGGTTGCCCCAGGGCCCTGCGCCGTGCCCATGACGAACTGGGCCCCGGTGCCGTGGCCGCAGGCCGCGCGGCGATCGCGGACTGGTTGACGGACCTGAACTGAACGTCGCCGGGTCGGGCCTAAAGGCCGCCCACGGTCCCGGGCCTGGCCCGGGACGGCGCCCACCACAGCTGGACATGCACCCGCCAGTCTTGCGGAACGCGGTATGTGCAAAGCGCGATGGAGATGGCCGCAACCGCGCCGCCGGCGATGACCTCCACGAGATAATGCGCGCCCTCGATCGGAGTCGCGGCGATCAGGGCGGCGTTCAGGGCCAGGAGCGGCACCCGGTAGACGGGAATGCTCCAGGCGGCCCAGGCGAACAGGACGCCTGCGGTGGTGTGGAAACTGGGAAAGCCGATAAGGCCGATCACCGCCGCGATGTCGACGGCGCCGAATGTGCGCGAACGCAGGGCCTCGATCACATGAACGTGCAGGTCGCGCGTGATCGGCAGGTAGCCGGCCCGGTCGCCAAGAAGATGCGCGAATGCATCCTTCGCCGGGGCCACGGCGAAGATCGCAACCGTGATCGCCAGTGCAACGGCAAAGGTTACCATGAAGCGCTGCAGCACGTCTTCGCGACGGTAGAGCACCAGCCCTGCGACGAGCAGCAAAGGCGTGAGCGAGATGGTCGTATAGGCGGTACGGCCAAGCGCCATCAGCAACGGATGGCTCGTCCAGACCCGGTATAGCGCCAACCAGTCGAAGCCGATGGCCAGATCGAGGTCCCGCAGCGGGGCATCGACCCAACCCGTGCTGCGTGCTGCCAGGGCGTATGTCGCGATGGCGCCTGCGAAGCTGATCGCGGCGAACAGGCTGACGCCGTGCACGATCGTGACGGCAGTGCGCCCCAACGAGGTCTCGAAGTGGTCACGCCGGGAACAGGCGTACCAACTCAGGATGGCGGAGGCGATCACCATCAGGAAACGCGGGGCGGACGTGGCGCCGATGCCCTGCCACACCAGCATGAGGCAGCTTGTTCCGATGACCGAAAGTGAAATAAGCCACAGCTTGTTGTAGACTGCCATTCGGTCCCCCGCCTCGCCGGCAACCGATTAACGCCAGATGGTTAAGCAATCCGCACCAAGCTACGGGATAATACCGAAGGTTCGGTCTGCGGTCGCGGATTTCCGCGACTTCCGCAGGAAAAGGCATTGCTGCCTGAATGGTGCCCCTGGCCCGACTCGAACGGGCACGCCTTTCGACAAACGATTTTGAGTCGTTCGCGTCTACCATTCCGCCACAGGGGCACTGAGCCGGTCAGGCGGCACGCTTAGCCGCGCCGCCGCCGGCTCTCAAGTCTAATTCTCAGGCCTTGAGGGCAGTTGTCACCAGCTTGTGCAGGCGCGAGTGCAATGCGTCGTTGCCGGCCAGCACTTCGGTGTCGCAGATCGCCTGCGAGCGGCCCTTCCAATCCGAGACGAAGCCGCCGGCCTCGCGCACCAGAAGGCAGCCCGCCGCCGTGTCCCAGGGCTTGAGATCGGCTTCCCAGAAGCCCTCGTAGCGGCCCGAGGCGACCCAGGCGAGGTCGAGCGACGCCGCGCCGAAACGGCGGATACCGGCGACCTGCGGGGCGAGTGCATGGTAGATCTTGGTCCACTGGCCCGCGTCGCCGTGGCCGGCGAAGGGAATGCCCGTGGCGATCACGCTCTCGTCGAGGTGGCGGCGCGAGGAAACGCGCAGGCGGCGGTCCTGCAGCCAGGCGCCGCGAGCCTTCTCGGCCCAGTAGCTCTCGTCGGTGACGGGATTGTAGATGAGGCCCGCGGTCACTTCGCCCCAGCCTTTGCCGTCGAGGCGCGGTTCCTGCACCGCGATCGAGATCGCGAAATGCGGGATGCCGTGGAGGAAGTTGGTGGTGCCGTCGAGCGGGTCGACGATGAAGCGCGGCTTGGTCGGGTCGCCCTCGATCTCGCCGGCTTCCTCGAACAGGTAGCCCCATTCCGGCCGCGCGGCGCGCAGCTCGTCCCAGATCGTGCGCTCGGAAGCCTGGTCGGCCTTCGAGACGAAGTCCGACGGGCCCTTGCGGCTGACCTGCAAGTGCTCGATTTCGCCGAAGTCGCGACGCAGGCGGCTGCCGGCCTTGCGGGCGGCCTTCTCGATGACGCGGATGAGACCGGAAATGGCGGCCATGACTGTACTTTGCTCCTGTGTCCGGCGCCGTGTGGCGCCGGCCTTTGATTATCGGCCGCCGGTGGGGCTCTTCGCCGGCTGGGTGGGATCACCCTTGTAGCCGCAGACGGCGGCGAGCACGGCGAAGACCTCGGCGGGCTTGTCGCGATGCACCTTGTCGGCGTTCTCGGCGAAGACCTTGTCCATGCCTTCACTGATCTTTCCGAGCGGATTTTCGTAGAGGCAGCCCACCAGGGTGGACTTGGCCTCTTCCTTGACTTCGTCGGACTGCAGCGCGCTGATGAGCACCTTGAGGTAGAGCACCGCATGCTCGGACTGCGCCGCCTGGGCCTTCGCCGGAGCGGCCGCAGGTGCCTTGGCCGCCGCCTTCTTGGCGGGCGCGGCGAGCGCGGGGGTGCCGCCCAGAACGAGACCGGCGGCGGCGAGGGTGAGAGCCAGCCTGCGCATCAGTCGGCCTTCTTCACGTAGGACTTCTCGTAGACGTCGACGATGATTCGGGTGCCGCTGGCGATGTGCGGCGGCACCATCACGCGCACGCCGTTGTCGAGCATGGCGGGCTTGAAGCTGGACGAGGCGGTCTGGCCCTTCACCACGGCGTCGGCCTCGACGATGGTGGCCTCGACCTGCTCGGGCAGTTGCACCGAGATCGGGCGTTCTTCCCACATTTCGAGGAGGACCTGCATACCGTCCTGAAGGAACGCGGCAGCGTCGCCCAGGAGGTCGGCGGGCAGGTTGATCTGCTCGTAGGTCTCGATGTCCATGAACACCAGGTCTTCGCCCTCGGCGTAGAGGAACTGGAAGTCCTTGGTGTCGAGGCGCACGCGCTCGACGGTGTCGGCGCTGCGGAAACGCACGTTGGTCTTGCGCCCATCGATCAGGTTCTTCATCTCGACCTGCATGAAGGCACCGCCCTTGCCGGGCTGGGTGTGCTGCGTCTTCGCAACCTTCCAGATGCCCTTTTCGTACTCAAGGATATTGCCGGGACGGATGTCGACGCCGCTGATCTTCATGGTGCTTTGCCTTCAATGCGAAAGAGCTAGAGGGTGGGGCGAACGCCGATCGAGCCGCAACGCGACCCTGTGGCAACCCTTGGAAAGCCTGCGCCCTTAGACGAGGCAGCGAAGCATGGCAATTGCTTCGCGCCGATGCTAGCCAATCGCCATGACGCGCGCTCCCAGCAGACCTCCCCTCGCCCTCCTCGCCGCAACCCTCGCCTTCGTCGGCACCGGCTGCGCCGCCGACGCGCCCCCGCCGCCACCCGTGTCGGGAGGGCCGATCACGACTCTGCCGCTGGGCACCTACACCTGCGAAATGCCGGGTGACGCCGGCGGCGCGCCTGGCAAGCCGGTGGCCGACCACGAATTCCGCATCGTCAATTCTTCCAGCTACAAGGTCGGCGCGGTGCGCGGCAGCTACCTGTTCGTGGGCGACCGGGTGACGATGACCGGCGGCACGCTCAAGGGCCTCAAGCTCCACCGCATCTCCAGCACGTTCCTGCGCCAGGTGAAGGAAGACGGCAGCGACGGCGAAATGCGCTGCGTGCTCACTTCGCACCGTTGAGCCCGGTGCGGGCGGTGACCGGCCCTCGCGGGGCCTGGCCGCCGCTTTGCCAAAGCCCCTCCCGTTAGCGCGACTGCGCCATCTCGAAGGCGCTCTCCCTTGATCGCTCCCGCGGTTTGCCCTGCGAGCCGGGCCTGACATAGCTCGGCGGTAAACGAAGACCGGGAGCAGGCCATGGATTTCCAGCTTGACGGCAAAGTCGCCGTCGTCACCGGCGCTACCGCCAACATCGGGCGCGCCGTCGCGCTGGACCTGGCGGCGGAGCGCGCGATCCTCGTCCTCGTCGGCCGCGATGCCCAGGCCGGCGCGCGGCTGGTGGCGGACTGCAAGGCGCGCGGCGCGCCGGCGGCCGTGTTTGTCGCGGCGGACCTGCTCGATCCCGCCTCGCCCGCCAGGGTGCTGGAGGGGGCCGAAGCGCTGGGCCCGGTGGAGGTGCTGGTCAACAACGTGGGCGGCAACGTCGACCAGGGGCTGTTCGTCGATTCCGACCCCGCCAGATGGATGGCCGATATCGACCTCAACTTCGGCACCGTGCTGCGCATGACCCATGCGGTCCTGCCCGGTATGATCGAGCGCAAGGCCGGCGCCATCGTCAACGTCGGCTCGACTGCGGCGATCGTGGGCGACTACATGCTGCCGGTCTATTCCGCCGCCAAGGGCGCGGTGCACAGCTTCACCGTGGTGCTCGCCAAGGAAGTCGGCCGGCACGGTATCCGCGTCAACGCCATCGCCCCTTACGCGACGATCCCCACCGATCCGGCGAGCCTGAGCGCCGGCAGCCGCTTCAATCCCGAGACCGGGCTGTTCTCCAAGGGGGCGGCCAGCGTCAGCGAGGAGGACCGCGCCTTGCGCCAGCGTCGCACCTTCGTGGGCAGACCCTTCGCCGCGCCCGAGGAAATGGCGGCGATGGTCGCCTTCCTCGCTTCGGGCCGCGCCAGCTTCATCACCGGCCAAGTCTATCCGGTGGATGGCGGCGCGCTGCTCTGATTCGGCGAAAAACCGAGGAAAAAGGGGAGAGAGACGAATGGCCATCGACGAAGCCGCATTCCAGGCCCTGGTCGACAAGGACGCGATCCGCGAACTCGTGCTGCTCTATTCGCGCGCCATCGACCGCCAGGACACCGCCCTGCTGCGCGATCTGTACACGCCCGATGCCACCGACACCCACGGCGACAGCTTCGACGGCCCGGCCGACGCCTACTGCGCCTTCATCGAGAGCGCATTCCCCCACATGCCTTACTCCGGGCACCACGTCTGCAACCACCTGGTCGCGGTCGACGGCGACGACGCGAGCGGCGAAGTCTACGCGCTTGCGTTCCACCTCATCCCCACGCGGGACGGCGGCCGCGAGGAGGACTTCATGGCCGTGCGCTACATCGACAACTACCGCCGCTGCGCCGACGGCCGCTGGCGCTTTGCCAAACGCGTGGTGACCTACGACTTCAGGCTGCGCCGCCCCTTCGACGGCGGCGGGCTGCGTGGCCTTGGCGAACGCGACCCCAGCTATGCGGTCTGCACGGACCGGCTTTTCGCCCGCGGCGCCCGGACATGACTCCCAGCCCAGGTCTTTCCCGCGAGCACCAAGCAGCCTTTTCCCTGCTGGTTCATTGCTAGCCGCGACGGACCAGGCGGACGCAATCGTGCGCGCCTGCTTCCGCCGGGAGGAAATGCGTGCCAGCAAGCGGGGCCAGGACAGTCAGGGTCGGCATTCTCAACGACATGGCCGACTTTTCGGACCTCGACGAGGATAGCGACGTCACCGGCTGGATCGAACGCGAGATCGGCGTCCTGCGCGAGGCCGGTCGCCTGACCGCCCCGGTCGAGTTCGTCCATGCCTATGGCCTGGGCCTGCCCTCCGGCACGGCGGAGGCGGTCGAACAGGCCTATCGCCAGTTGGCCGATGCCGGGGCCATGCTGATCGTGGGGCCGGGCATCGGCGACAATGCGCTGGTGGCGACCCCGCTCGCCGAACAGTTGCGCATTCCCACCATCAACCTGGCCGGCGCCGAGCGCGCCCGTGGCCGCTACATGTTCCACCACCAAGTCGGCAGCCACGAGGACGAATCGCTCGTCATGGCGCGACACATGGCGGGCTTGGGCTGCCGTCGCCTCGCGGTCGCCTACGACATCTCGCCGATCGGCACCCGCCACCTCAAATACCTGGAGGACGAGGCCCAGCGGCTAGGCGTCGGGATCGTCGCCAGGCATGGCCTCTCGCCGATGGCCGAGGAAGCCGGCGAAGCGGTCGACGCGCTTGTGGAGGAGGCGCCCGACGGGATCGTCTACCTCGGCCTCGGCGTTTCCGCCCCTGCCCTCGCGCGGGGATTGTCGCAGACCCGATGGGACGGCCCCAACATCATGAACAGCGCCGGCCAGCGGGGCTATCGCGGCGATTTCGCGCGCACCTGCGACGGCTGGTTCTATATCGACATGCACTCGGACACCAATGCCACCCTGCAAGCGCAGATGGCACTGCTCGAAGCGCCGCGCCAGCGGGCGCTCGCCGTCGCCCGGGGCCACGACATCGGCCGCCTCGTCGCCGAGGGCCTGGCCCGGGCCACCGACCTGTCGCGCGAAGGCCTGCGCATCGGACTGGAGCAGGTGAAGTGGCTCGCCGCCGCCGAGGGCCACGAAGGAACCCTACTCGGCTTCGGCATCCACGATCGCGGCGCCTTGCACGGCCGCTATCTCGTCGTGCGCCAGTGGCTGGACGGCGAGACGCGGGAAGTCGCATGACCACCGCACCCGCCGTCCGCCCTACATCGAGGGCGCGTACCCGCCATTGAGCGGATAGGTCTGCCCGGTGATCCACTCCGCCGCGCCGGAGCACAGGAAGGTCACCAGCCCGGCGACGTCGGCAGACTTGCCGTAGCGGCGGATCGTATAGCGCGCCAGTTGCGCCTTGGCGTGATCGCTCGCCATGACCTCGGCGAGCTTCTCCTCGGGCATGTCGGGCATCAGCGAGGACAGCGACACCGCGTTGCTGGTGACGTTGTAGCGCCCCAGTTCCTTGGCGAGCGACCGCACGAACCCCTGGGCGCCCGCCTTGGCCGAGGCGTAGACCGCCAGCTTGGGCTCTCCGACCCGGCCTGAATCCGAGACGATGGTCACAATCCGCCCCTGCTCCGCCGCCACCATGTTGGGAATGAAGGCGAAGCAGGCGTTGTAGACACCGTAGAGATTGGTGCGCAGGTAGCGGTCCCAGGCCGAGGGGTCCTCCTCCCAGAAGTTGAGCGTGGGTCGCAGCGAGCCGCCCGGCCCCGCCATGCCGGCATTGTTGACCAGGATCGTCGCCGCGCCGAGCTTTTCGGTGATCGCGGCGTTGGCGGCGCGGATCGCATCGAGGTCGCCCACGTCGAACGGCACCGCGAGCGCTGGCACCCCCATGGCGCGGATTTCCGCCGCCACCGCTTCGGCCCGCTCGGGCACGAAATCGTTGACGGCGATGCCGCCCGCATTGTGCCGCGCCAGTTCAAGCGCGATGCCTCGGCCGGCGTTCTGCCCCGCGCCGGTGACGACGGCGACCTGGCCGGCAAGGTCGAGAAGATCGTGTGTACCCATTTCATCCGCTCCCATTGTCGTTGCACACCACATAGATAGCATATACTATCTATGTGGTGTCGAGTTTCACGGAGGCCGCATCCCCTGCCCGTCCACCGGCGCCGCAGGGCACCGAAGCTGCGACCCTACGAATTGCCGGGTCCCGATCCATCCCCCGCCGGCCGATATCGCGCCGACGCTGGGGAGGCGGCCACGAGAGGAGAGAACGATGCTCGACGGATTCGACCTTGCCGGACGGGTTGCCGTGGTGACCGGGGGCGGCACCGGAATCGGCCGGGCGATCGCCTCGCTGCTGGCGCGGCGCGGGGCTGATCTCGTCATCGCCGCGCGGCGGATCGAGGGACTCGAGGAGACCGCCGTGCAAATCCGTGGCGAGACCGGCCGCCAGGTTGAATGCCTGCCCACCGACGTTACCGACGCGCAAGCCGCGCAAGCCTTGATCCAAGGCGCGGTCGAACGGTTGGGGCGCATCGACATCCTGGTCAACAATGCCGGCAAGTCGAGCTTTTCCGCCATCTCGAAGATGGCGCCCGAGACTTGGGACAAGGACATCCGCCTGAACCTCAACGCGGCCTTCTATTGCTCCCTTGCGGCGTTCCCGTATCTCGAGGCGAGCGGGAACGGGGCGGTGGTGAACATCTCGTCGCAGGCCGGCCTCACCGGGACACCGGGCTGCGGTGCCTATTCGGCGGCCAAGGCAGGGCTACAGATGTTCACCCGGGTGACGGCGACCGAATGGGGCAGCGCGGGCGTGCGCGTCAACTGCGTCGCGCCAGGCATGGTGGCTACCGAACTGGCGCAGAAGGGCTGGGCGAAGACCGGCTTCGATGCGGCCCGGGCCGCGACCACCGCCTTCGCCCTGCGCCGTGCCGGCAGACCCGAGGAGATCGCGCAGGCCGTCGTCTTCCTCGCCAGCGACGCCGCGAGCTACATCACCGGGGAGACCCTGGCGGTGAACGGCGGGACGGGACAAAAAGGCTTGATCGACACGGATTGAACGCGCCTGCCGTTCGCTGGAGGCGCGAAGATCACCCCAGCTTCGCCTCCATCGCCGCGATCTCGGAGCGCAGCCACATCGTCTCGGACAGATTGCGGCCGCCGCTGGCCGCCAGCAGCGCCTCGTGCGCGGCCTTGCGGACTTTCAGCACGTCCACGTTGGCGGCGTCGGCATTGAGGGCGATGTCCGTCAGGTGCACGGCCTCCAGCAACGCGCCGCCGTCCAGTTTCGCCTGCGCCCGCTGTGCCAACTTCGCCGCGCCGCCGGCCAGTTCGACGAGGTCGGCATCGACGCTAGAACGCGGCACGCCGTAGAGCGCACTCGTACCGTCCTCGTAATGCAGCCATCCCGAATACTCGCGCCAGATCGACTTGACCGCCCAGCTTCCCTTGCCGTGGAATTCGCCGATCTCCAGCCCTTCCGGCCAGGCGAATTCGCGCATCAAGGTATGGACATCGCGCCCTGCATTCATGCCATCGAGCGTATAGTCGCGGACATGGCTGACGGCGGCGTGGAGCTTGTCGAGGTCGGCGCGGATCCGCGCAGCGCCGCGAATCGCCTCGCCATGCCCGGTGACGACGATCTCGGCGCCGAGGTTGCGGATGGCCTCCAGCGACTTGAGATAGTTGCGCACCAGCCGCGGCTTGTCGCCGCGCAAGGTGTTGAGGAAAGGCATCGACAGCCACACCGGCCCGAAGACGTTTCCGGTGAAAGCGATCTTCTCCTGCGGCATCCAAACCGTCAGCGCGTCCACCGTCTCACCTTCGGGAGTGGAGATCAGCTCGAAAGTCCGGCCGCCAAGCTCGATCGTCAGGCGACGGTCGACGAGGATATCGAGTTCGACGTGCGGCGCCGCCTTGGGCGCCGAGCCACGCTTGAGCGTCGAGCCCCAGAGCTTGCCGCTCCGCGGCCCGAAGAACGGCTGCAGGCGGGTCATGTCGGCCAGCGCCTCGTTGAAGCCGGGACCGCCGACGACCTGGGTGCCCTCCTCCAGGAACTCTGGCAACCCGCCGTAGTGATCGGCATGGCTCTGGGTCAGGATCACGAAGGCCAGCGGGCCGGTGCGGTGCGGCGCCAGCAGTCGCCTGGTGCGCTCCGCATTGTCCATGAAGCCGGTGTTGACCATCACGTCGCCCTGCGACGTGGTGACGAGATAGGCGTTGGAGATGTCGTTCGCCTGGAAGATGAAGTCGGTGACGGCAATGGCCTCGGCCTGCTCGTCGCCCGAGCGAACCAGGCCGGCGAGCTTGGGGCCGGCCCCGGCGGGCGCGTCTTTCACGTCGCTCATGGTCACGCGTCCTCGAACTTTATCATGACCTTGGCCGACTGCGGGGTCGCTGCGATCTCCAAGCCGTGGAGGACGTCGTCGAAAGGCAGCGTATGGCTTATCATCGCAGCGATCCTGTCCTTGAGGCGCGGCATCGCGGCGATCACCTCGGGCATCTCGGTGGGATAGCCGACCGCCGTGGTGATCGTCATCTCGCTGGTGAGCATGCGGCCGGCGGGAAACTCCAGAGGCTTCATGTAGGCGGCCGTAATCACCAGCCGCGCGTGGAACTTGGCCATCATGATGACCTGGCTGAGGATGTGCGGCGCGCCCGCCGCGTCGATGTAGGCATCGGTGCCGACGCCTACGCGGCCATAGCTGGGCACTTCCCCGTGGAGGCGGGCGAGTTCCGCGCGCAAGTCCACCTTGCTGGGATCGAACGCGGCCTGGACGCCGATGGCGCGGGCGCGTTCCAGCCGCTCCTCCGACAGGTCCAACGCCACCACCTCGGTGATGCCCCGGTCATTGAGCCACAAGAGCATGCCAAGGCCGATCGGGCCGCAACCGAACACCACGACCTTGTCGCCCGGCTTCACCTCGGCCCGGTTGACGCCGTGCATGGCGACCGCCAGCGGCTCGCACATGGCGGCGACGTCGTAGTCGACGCCTTCGGGGATCGGCAGGATCGACGTGCCGAGCTGCGCCTCACGGACCAGCAGTTCCTCGGTGAAGGCACCCTCGGGGCCGCCGGAGCCGATGTTGCTGGGGGTCATCATCGGATTCACGATCACTGCGTCGCCCACGGCGATGCCGCTGACCTCGGCGCCCACCTGGAGCACTTCGCCGGCGCCTTCGTGGCCCAGGGCCGTCTGTCCGCCGGGCTCGGCCGGCATGCCGCCGACCTTGATGTAGCTCAGGTCGCTGCCGCAGATGCCGACCGACTTCATCCGCACGACCACGTCCTTCGGGCCGGCCTCGGGGCGTTCGTATGCATCGAGGCGGACGTCGCCGACACCGTGGATGTTCAACCGCTTCATCGCTTCTCTCCTGATGCTTTATTCTCTCGTCATCCCCGCGAAAGCAGGGGCCCATCGTCCGAGGCTTCTTTTCCAGCCACCATCAGATAGGTTCCCGCCTACGCGGGGATGACGAAGGAAGGGCGCCTACGGGCGCACCATGTATCCGCCGTCGATGGTGATCGTCTCGCCGGTCATGAAGCTGCTGGCGTCGGAGCACAGGTACGCGCCGATACCCTCGAAGTCGGCCGGGAAGCCGGTGCGCTGCATCGGGATGGTCGGTGCGAAGTGCTGTGCGACGGCGTCGGCCCGCGCGCCCTCGCCCATCATCGGCGTCATGATGAGGCCGGGCGCGACCACGTTGGCTCGAATGCCCAACGGCGCCAGCTCGATGGCCAGGCACCGCACGGCAGCGGCGATGCCCGCCTTGGACGCGGCGTATTCCATCTTGCCGGGAATGCCCTGGAACAGCGAGAGCGAGCCGCAGGCGACGAGACTGCCGCCACTTTCGTCACCAGCCTCGACCCGGGCCTTCATCAACCGCGCTCCTTCGCGCAAGGTGAAGAAAGCGCCGTGGAGCGCGGTCTTCTGGAATTCGTGCCAGTGCTCGGTCGGCATGTCGAAAACCGAATTGTAGCGCGGTGAAGCTCCCGAGTTCGCGAAGACGCAGTCGAGCCGGCCGAAGTCGGCCATGACCTGTTCGTAGCCCTCGACGATGTTCGCCTCCTCGGAGACGTCGACCTGATAGGCGATCACCTTGCCGGCGCCGGCCGCTTCGAGTTCGGCCTTGGCCTTCGCACTCTTCTCGGCATTGCGAGCCCAGATGGCGACGTCGCCGCCCATCTTGGCTACCCCCATCGCGAAGCCGAAGCCGATGCCCCCGTTGCCGCCGGTGACCACCGTCACTTTGCCCGTGCAGTCGAAAAGGCCCTTAGCCATGTGTCTTCCCTCGATCCCGATCCATACGCCTTAGCGGCGCTTTCGTGGGCGCGATGTTCCTCGCCACGGGCTTGCCGGGCAAGCGTGCGGGCCGTAGAATTCAGGACCTAAGATGGCGTCCGGGACATATTGCAGCCGCCCGCCACGGGAGAGACGCAAATGGCCTCAAGCGCGGCCCCACGCCCGACGGCAAGCCTCGACGCCCAGCTCGCCACAAGCGGCGTCCTCGCCCAGATCGTGCGCTACGACATTCCCGAGCCGACCGATGGCCGCCATTCGGTGGGCGAAGGCTACCACGTCAACATGTGCCTCACCCCGCGCCCCCTGCAATCGCGCGGAGGCTATCGGCGCCGCTGGGGGCCGCATCGGCTGGAACGGCTGGGCGACATCTTCGTGCTGCCGCCGGGCGAGGAGCTGTTCGTCAAGGGCGGCAGCGGACGGCAGGCCTCGCTAATCTGCACCATCGATGCGCGCATGGTCCACGACCTCGTCGGCCGCGAACTGACCTGGGACAACTCGCACCTCGCCGCCGCGCTCGACATCGGCTCCGCGCAGATGCGCGCGCTTCTGTTCCGCATCACGGCCGAAGTGCGCCATCCCGGCCTCGCCGCCCAGCGGATGCTTGGATTTCTCGGCGGCGAGCTGGCGATCGAGCTGGGCCGCCACTGCCTCGAAGTCGCCGAAAGGCCCATCACCGGGGGGCTCGCCGGATGGCGCCTGCGGCTGATCGACGAGCGCCTAGCCGACGATCTCGCCGCGCCTTCGCTGGAAGAGCTGGCGGCGCTGTGTGCGCTGTCGGTGCGCCAGTTGACGCGGGGCTTCAGGGTGAGCCGGGCCTGTTCGATCGGCGACTACGTCGAACAGCGCCGCATGGAAGCGGCCAAGCGCCTGTTGATGGAGGGCGAGAGCGTGAAGACGATCGCCTTCTCGATGGGCTTCGCCTCGCCCTCCAGCTTCACGTTCGCGTTCCGGCGGGCGGTAGGGGCCAGCCCCAGCACGTTCCGCCAGCGACAGGGCCGAGTGCTGGCATGACCCCGTCATCCCCGATCGAGTCCGGCATGGCGAGGGTGTGGGCTCGGCCGGTCTTGACCCGAAGTCGACATAACGGCCCGATGTGACGGCCCACGCGCATTGCCAACCCCTGCCCCGCGCGGATTATTGCGGCCCATGAACGGTCGCCGAGCGGCCCGATGGGAAGAGGATCACTATAATGGCCAGCTCCGCCACCACCACTGGCACCGACCGGCTCGTCGCCGACGCCCTCATCGAACAGGCGATCAGGGAAACCGGCATCGACACCTTCGACAGCGACACCTACCGCGAAGGCCTCGACGTCTTCACCGCCTCGTTCAACGACGGCATTGCCCGGGGCTGGATGAGCGAAGGCGGCATCGCCCGCGCCCGCAGCGACACGCTCCACTACCTGCGCGGTCGCCTCAAGGTGTCGCAGTACTTGCGCGACAACCCGCAAGTGCTGGACCGCCCGGTGACGCGCCCCGTGTTCGTGATGGGTGTGCCGCGGACCGGCACCACGCTGATGTCGAACCTCCTCGCCGCCGACCCGGCCCGCCGCTCGCCGCTGACCTGGGAGATCGACGATCCCGTGCCCCCGGTCGCCTCGAACGCGCTGCTCACGACCGACCCGCGCGCAGTGACCCGTCTGGCCCAGGAGAAGGCCGCGCTCGAAGCCAACCCCGGCATGGGCAAGTACTACCGCGGTTCCGCAGTCTATCCCAACGAATGCGTGTTCTTCATGGCGCACGATTTCAAGACGCTGATGATCGAGTCCAAGGGCAAGGTGCCGGCCTACAAGGACTTCATCTTCTCGTGCGACATGACCAGCGCCTACGAGTATCACAAGAAGTTCCTGCAGATTCTTCAGCAGCACACGACCGGCGTATGGAACGTCAAGAAGCCTAGCCACTCGCTGTGGCTGGAGACGATCTTCAAGGTCTATCCCGATGCCCGCGTGATCTGGACCCACCGCGATCCGTTCACCGCCACCGGGTCGCTGTGCTCGGTGATCTCGCTCAGCCACATGGCGCACATGGGCCGGATCGACGCCGAATGGCTCAAGGAGGACTATCCCTGGCAGGCGGCCGAGCACGCCAACCGGATCATGGACTTCCGCGACCGGTTCGGCGAAGACAAGATCATCGACGTCCACTACGCCGACATCGTCGCGGACCCGGTGGGCGCAACGAAGAAAGTCTACGCCCAGCTCGGCGACGAATGGACCGCCGAGGCCGAGGCCGGCGTCCAGAAGTGGGTCGACGACAACCCTCAGGACAAGTTCGGCCGCCACGAGTACAAGCTGGCCCAGTACGGGCTGAGCAAGGCGGAACTGGAGCCGCTCTTCGAACGCTACCTGTCGCGCTACGACGTCGCGCGGGAGGGGTAAAGGCGATCATCGTCATCCCGGATCAGGTCCGGGACGACGAACGGGAGATAAACATGCTCGAGGGCATCCACTACCAGAACGCCTACATGTGCGACGATATCGAGGCCGGCATCGACCTGTTCCGGGGGCGCGGCCTCGAACGGGAGCCGGTCATCATCCCGGTCGACCAGACGGTGCTGACGCCCGATGGCCCCAGGCGCCAGAAAGGTCGCATCTGCTTCATCTGGATCGGCGCGTTGCAGTACGAGCTGATCGAGAACGAGATCGACGAAGTCGGCATCTATGCCAACTGCCTGTCGAACGGCGGCCCCTTGCGCTTCCACCACGTCTGCTTCCGCGTGCCGGACTGGACGGACTTCCGCGCCCGCGTCGATGCGCAGGAGTTCCCGGTCGCCATGGAGCGCGATCTTGCGGGCGAGCCTGAGGACGGGCTGAAGTTCCTGTACCTCGATGCCCGCAAGGTATTCGGGCATTACATCGAGTACACCTGGATGCCCGAGCCGGTGTGGCAGCACATCCGGGCGATGTGATTTCACGGCCAAAAGAAGAGGCAAAAGATCGTCTCGCGCGCGAAGCCGAAGGCGCAAACATGTAGCACCTGCGGCGAAGCGAAAAAGCGCTTCACGCCATCACGTCAGCCACCACGTCCTTGTAGAGCGTCGTGCGCTGCCGCAGCCGCCGTCCGACGCCCTGGGCCGCCGCGCGCATGTCGGCCACGTCGGCCAACTGCCCGTGGGAGGCCCCTGCCGCGCGGCTGATGCTTTCGTCCATCAGCACGCCGCCGAGGTCGTTGGCGCCAGCCGCGAGGACCGCTGCCGCGCCGTCCATGCCCAGCTTGCACCAGGATACCTGGATCGAGCCGATCGCCCCGTGCAGCGCCAGTCGCGCCACGGCATGCATCATCACCGCCTCGCGCCATGTCGGGCCCCTGCGGCTGAGGCCCTTGCGGTAGAACGGCGCTTCCATATGGACCAGCGGCAGCGGTACGAACTCCGTGATCCCGCCGGTGTCGAGTTGCAGGCGGCGCAGTTCCAGCAGATGCCGCGCCCAGTGCTGCGGGCTTTCCAGGTGGCCGAACATGATGGTCGAAGTGGTCGGCAGGCCAACCCGGTGCGCCGTACCGACGACGTCGAGCCACTCGCCGGTGGTCAGCTTGTCCGGGCATATCTGCGCGCGGATGTCGTCGCATAGTATTTCCGCGGCCGTACCGGGCAGTGAGCCCAGTCCGGCATCGCGCAGCATCGCAAGGTAATCCGACACCGGCATCCCCATCGTCCGCGCGCCTTGGCTGACTTCGAGCGGCGAGAAGGCATGGACGTGCAACGAAGGGCACGCATCCTTCACCGCGCGCAGGATCGCGAGGTAGGTGTCGCCGGTATAGCTGGGATGGATGCCGCCTTGCAGGCACACCTCGGTAGCGCCGCGCTCGACCGCCTCGCGCGCACGCCCGGAGATCTCGGCAAGGTCGAGGTTGTAGGGTTTGTCGCGCAGGCCTGCCTTGCTGCTGGTCTTGCTGAAGGCGCAGAACGAGCAGGCGTGGGTGCAGATGTTCGTGTAGTTGATGTTGCGGTTGACGACGTAAGTCACGTCGTTGCCGCTGACTTGCGCGCGCAGCGCGTCGGCGGCTTCCACGACCGCCTGCGCCGCTGCCCCTCGCGTCGCGAACAGCGCGGCGATCTCGTCCTCGCCCAGCCCCCCACCGCCTGCGGCACGATCGAGGATGCGGTGGATGCGGCTGGCCACGGGCCCTTGGTACCGGCGGCCCAGCGGTGCGTGGACGCTGCCGGGCGTCGCCTGCGCCATGCCGGGGCTCCACGAGCTGTCCCGGCCGAGTCCCTCCGAATCGGCAAGGCGCAGCACCGCCGGTCGGATCGCCGGGTCGAGCCAGCCGCTCTCCTCGACGAAGCGCGAATAGACGGTCAGTCGCTCGACCAGCGGCATCCCGGCCTTCGCACAGATCGCTTCGAGGCGGGCGATCTCGGGCCAGGCGGCCTCGGGATTGACGTGGTCCTGCGTCACCGGGGAAATGCCGCCCCAGTCGTCGATCCCCGCCTCGATCAGTTCGGCCAGGCGCTCGTCGTTGAGGTTGGGCGGGGCCTGCACCGAGACTTCGGGCGGCAGCACGATCCGCGCGGCTGCGATGGTGCGCAGGAAATCCGCCCCGCTCGCCTCGATGGCGCCTGACATTTTCGTACCCGGCTTGGGGCAGAAGTTCTGGACGATGATTTCCTGCAGGTGGCCATGGCCCCCGTGCAGGTCGCGCAGGGCGACGAGCGCCTCGATGCGCTCGCGCGCCGTTTCGCCGATGCCGATCAGCACACCGCTGGTGGTCGCGACCTTGGCGCGCCCCGCCGCTGCCAGCGAGGCCAGGCGCACCGCCGGCACCTTGTCGGGCGAGCCATGGTGGCACATGCCCTTGTCCATCAACCCGTCGGACGTGCTCTCCAGCATCAGCCCCACGGAGGCCGCGACCGGGCGCAGCATGCGCCAGTCCTCCTCGTCCAGCACGCCCGCGTTGACGTGCGGCAGCAGGCCGGTTTCCTCCAGCACACGTCCGGCGCAGTGGCGTACATAGTCGATGGTGCGCGCAAAGCCGCGCTCGGCCAGCCATTCTCGCGCCGCCGCGTAACGCCGCTCGGGCGCATCGCCGAGCGTGAACAGCGCTTCCTTGCACCCCGCCGCCGCTCCGGCGCGGGCGATTGCCAGCACTTCATCCTCGGAGAGATAGGGCGATTCCAGCCGGGAGGGCGTGGTGGCGAAGGTGCAGTAGTGGCACACGTCCGCGCACAGGCGCGTCAGCGGGATGAAGACCTTGGGCGAATAGGTCATCCGCGCCGGTGTCAGCGGCCCGTGGCGGGTATCGCGGCAGGCGCGCGCCTCGGCCATGAGATCGTCGAGCGGCGTGGTCAGGAGTCGGGTTATCAGTGCTTCGTCGTCGCGAGCCATGTTCATCCTGTTTCGATACGGGCTGCGGTCAGTGCTACGCGCGCAAGCCGCTCCCGATCCTCGGCGTCGCACATGACTGTTGGCGTAACGGTGACGCAAAGCCCGCGGCCTCGCAAGTCCCCCCCATCATCCGCATCGCCCGCGTCGATCACCAGGTGATCGAGAAGATCGCCGTAGTGATCGGCGATCGAGGCATTGCTTACCGGCTTGCCCAGTTCCCCTAGCAGCTTGGCGAGTGGCCCCTTGAGCGAGGTTCCCCCCACCAGCGGCGACACCGCGACGAGCGGCACCCGCCGTGCCATTATCGCCGCGCGCACTCCGTCCACGCTGAGGATCGGATCGACGCTGAGGTACGGATTCGAGGGACATACGACGATCGCACCGAGGTCCTCGCGCGCCAGTGCAGCGGCGAAGGCGGGCGACGGCGCGGCGCCAGGCGCACCCTCGAAACGCACCCCCGTGGCGACCGGGCGGCACTGCTCGGCGACAAAGTAGCGCTGGAAGTCCAGCCACCCCTCCGCCGTGCCGACCTGGGTGCGCAAGGGAGCGTCGCTCATGGGAACTATCGCGTGCGCGATACCGAGATTGCGCGTCAGCCGGGCAGTCACCTGCGACAGCGTCTCACCCTTCCGCAGCCGCCACGAGCGGGCGATGTGCATCCCCATGTCGCGGTCGCCGAGGTTGAACCAGTCCGCCTCGCCGAGGCCGCGCAACATCGCCATGGCCTGCCAGGTCTCGTCCTTCACACCCCAGCCGCGCACGGTATCGTTGAGGCCGGCGAGCGCGTAAGTGACGGAATCGATGTCCGGGCAGATCGTCAGGCCGAGATGCTCGAAATCGTCGCCGGTGTTGACGACGATCGTCAGGTCTTCCGGCGCGAGCACCGCCGCCAGCCCCGCCGCCAGCTTGGCCCCGCCAACCCCGCCGGACAGCGCCAGAACGTGCTTCTTCGTCATCGGAACATGTCCTGTTCTATCGGCCGCAACCCGCTGGCCGCGCCGGGTCCGTCTGCGTCACCGGTCCAGCGCGCGCCGCCGCGCACCAGGGCGACGGGGGTGCCCTCGTCGCCCTCGCCCATCGCCAGTGCCGCCATCGCCGCGACCGAGTCCGCTATCGCGATCACGGTCGCCTGCAAGGTACGCCCGTAAAGGTCGACCGCCCGGCCGCGCCGATCCTCCAGCACGGTCAGCCCCGCGCAGCCGATCGCCGTGCCGACGGTGCCGATGCGCCAGGCACGGCCCATGGAATCGGCGATGACGACGGCGACACGCGCGCCGCTCTCCTCCTTCAGCGCGGCACGGATCGCACGCGCCGAAGCGTCGGGATCGACCGGCCAGAGCAGCACGATGCCGGCATTCGCCCCCTCGACGTTGCTGGCGTCGATCCCGGCATTGGCAAGGACGTGCCCCGTCCTGTGCCGGGCGATGATCGCGGCGGGGTGCGGGCGCATGATCTCCGCGCTTTCGTCGAGGATAGCCTGCGCCATCGCCGGGTCCCGGCCGGTGCACGCGGCGAGATCCGCGGCCGCCGCCCCGGGCTCGATCTGGCCCAGGTCCACGGTGCGCCCCTCGCTCTTGGAGACGATCTTCTGCGCGATCACGCAGATATCGCCGTCGCGTAAGGCGTCCCCGGCGGCGGCAAGCGCGGTGCAAATCGCTTGCGCAATCGACATGCCCGGCGCGAACATGGGCAATCCGGGCAGCGGGCGCACGGTAAGTTCTGGAATTGTGGTCATCGATCCTCCCGGCCCGCACCATACGTCCACCGCCGTCGCCGACAATCGCAAGCGCCAAAAATTCATGGGAGAGACTAAGCATCATGGCCAACATCGCAGTCATCGGCGGTACGGGAGCGCTGGGCAAGGGGATCGCCCGCAGGCTCGTGGCGGCCGGGCATCAGGTCACGATCGGTTCGCGCTCGGCCGAAAAGGCACAGACGACGGCGCAGGAACTGGGCGCCGCCGGTTACGCCGCCAATGCCGATGCGGCCGAGGGCAAGGACGTGGTGATCGTCGCCGTGCCCCATGCCTCGCAGGGCGACACGCTCGGGGAGATCAGGGGACGCGTCGGCGAGGCGGTGGTGGTCGACACCACCGTGCCGCTGGTTCCTCCCAAGGTGATGCGCGTCCAGCTTCCTGCCGAGGGCAGCGCCGCGCTGCAGGCGCGCGAGCACCTCGGCCCCGACGTGCGGCTGGTGACGGCGTTCCACAACGTGTCGGCACACCACCTCGATTCCGATCATGCGATCGACTGCGACGTGCTGGTGTTCTCGGACGATATCGAGGCCCGCAAGGTCGTGGTCGACTTGTGCCCGGGCATGGGGATTCGCGGGCTGTCGGGGGGCGCGCTCGCCAATTCGGCGGCGGCCGAGGCGCTGACCTCGATCCTCATCTACATGAACAAGACCTACAAGGGCGACGGCGCCGGTATCCGCTTCACCAACCTGGCGGAGGCTCCGGCGATCCCGTGACGCCAGCTCCGGCCACCTGGGCCCTCATCCCGATCAAGGGGCGGGGGGCGGGCAAGACCCGCCTCGCCGGCGTGCTGTCCGCAGGCGAGCGCGACTGGCTGGTCGAGGCGATGCTGGCCCATGTCGTCGCGGAAATGGAGAGGACGGTCGCCCGCACGCTCGCCGTGGGGCCCGCGCGCGCGGGCGTCGTCGCGAACCTCGAACGGATCGAGGATGCCGGCGGCGGGCTCAACGCCGCGCTGGCCCATGCGCTTGCCGAAGTGGCTGGACGGAAGGATGCCCCTGCCCGCCTGATCGTCATCCCCGCCGACCTTCCCTGCCTCGCCGCAGCCGACGTGGTGCGGCTGGCGCACGTCCCGCCCGGCTGCATCGGCATCGCGCCCGACCGGCACGGGTGCGGCACCAATGCCCTGTCGCTGCCCTTGCCCGAAGCCGCGGGCTTCCGCTTCCGCTTCGGCCTCGACAGCGCCGCGAGGCACTCCGACGAGGTGGCGATCCTCGGCTTGAACGCGGTGACGATCACCGCGCCGGGGCTGGAGAAAGACATAGACGAGCCCGGCGATCTCGCTGATGCTGCACACATGTTCAGCCTCACGACCTGAGGCGGACGGATGCCGAGCACGGCACCACACGGCGGAGAGGGACAGTGCAGGCTAGCGACATCGACCTGACCGGACAGGTGGCCTTCGTGACCGGCGGCGGCGGCGGCATAGGCCGCGCCATCGCGCTGGGCATGGCCGACATGGGCGCCGACGTCGCCATCATCGAGGCGGTGCCCGAGCGCTGCGAGCAAGTCGCGCGGATGGTCGAGGAACGCGGCCGCCGGCCCCTGTGCATCCCCGGCAACGTCATGGACGTGGCGGTACTGCAGGATGCCGTGGCGAAGGCCGCCGACACCTTCGGCAGGCTCGACGTGCTGGTGAACAATGCAGGCGGCGTAACCCGGCGCGGTTTCCTCGACCTTGCCGAGAAGAACTGGCGGCGGCACATCGACCTCAATCTCGTCAGCAACCTCGCCGCCACGCAGGCCGTGGTCCCGGTGATGATCGCCGGCAAGCGTGGCGGCGCGATCGTCAACGTCACCAGCATCGAGGCGAGCCGCGCGGCCCCCGGCTATGCCGTTTATGCCGCATGCAAGGCGGGCATAAACAACCTGACGCGCACCCTTGCCCTCGAATTCGCCGAGCACGGCATCCGCGTCAACACGATCGCACCCGACTATACGGTGACCCCCGGTACGCGAGGCCAGTTCACCGGCCCGGTCGACGAAAGCGTCTGGCATCGACCCAGCGCCGCGCAAGTCGAAGGCATCCGCAAGCGCATCCCCGCCGGCCGGGCCGGGATCGACGAGGAATGCGGACGCGTCGCGGTGTTCCTCGCCTCGCCGATGGCCAGCTACGTGACGGGCACGATCATCCCCGTCGACGGCGGCTCGTGGGCTTCGGGCGGCTGGGTGCGCGATCGCGATGACCGGTGGGTGCTGCCGCCGGAAGTCTCGGAATAGGGCATGGCGCGCTTGTCCTTCCGACCACGACCCATCCCCACAAAACTCGTCATCCTGAACGTGTTTCAGGACCCACTCCCCAGCGCGAGCCGACGGCTGGTGCCACGGCACCGCGCGGGCTTCCTACGGCCGCAGCCCGGGGCGCTCGCAGAACGATGGACCCTGAACCAAGTTCAGCGTGACGGGGAAGCGATACCGAGCCCTGCACGCCCCCGACCGATAGACCACGACAACCGAACGGACACGCGATGACCTTCACCCTCAGCACCAGCCTGCCTTTCGACCACATCGACAAGCCGCAGGAGTGGGGCACCATGGAGGCGCTGCATCAGGTCGCCAAGGCGGTCGAGGCGGCAGGGTTCCATGCCGGCACCGTCACCGACCATCCGGTGCCCTCCTCGCGCTGGCTCGACAATGGCGGGCACTATGCGCAGGACCCGTTCGTGATGCTCTCGATGCTGGGTGCGGCGACGACCACCCTGCGGCTTCAGACCAACATCCTCGTCCTGCCCTATCGCAACCCGTTCATCACCGCGCGCGCCGTCTCCAGCCTCGACCACTTCACCGGCGGGCGCGTGATCCTGGGCCTGGGCGCGGGCTACATGAAGGCGGAATACAAGGCGCTCGGCGTCGATTTCGACAGTCGCAACGACATCATGGACGAATACATGAAGGCCATGAAGCTGGCCTGGACGGGCGAGGACTTCGCGTTCGAGGGCAATGGCTACACCGCACTCGGCAACCGCGTGCTGCCTACCCCCCTGCAGACCCCGCACCCGCCGCTGCTGGTGGGCGGCAACTCCAAGCGCGCCTTGCGCCGGGCAGTAGAACTGGGCGACGCCTGGCACCCCTTCTTCGTCCCCAAGGCGATCACCGACACGGCCCGCACCGCCAACCTCGAGGGCGACGACGACATCCTCGCCGCCATCGCCTACATGGCCGAGCATTGCGTCAAGGTGGGCCGCGAGGTTCCGCCCAAGGTCATCGCCTCATCCACCTACTCGGTGAAGGCGGGCTGGAACGCACAGGAGGCGCTGGACCACTTCGCCAACCTCAAGTCGCTCGGCGTCGACGGCTCGGGGGCGACGATCTACACGCAGACCCGCGCCGAATACCTCGAGCAGGCGCAGAAGTTCGGCGAGGACGTGATCGCCAGAATCGACTTCTGATGCCGGCAAGCGCCGACCGCCTCGCGATCGAGTTCATCAGCGTGCTCGGCCTGCCGCCGGTCGAGTTCGTGCGCCTTGCGCAGGAGCTGGGCATCGGGCGCATCGGCCTTTCGCCCCGACCGATCACTGCCAACCCGCACGCCTATCCCGACTGGGACCTGCTGGCCGATCCGGCCCTGCGGCGCGAGACGCTGGCGGCCATGGCCGATACCGGGGTGCAGGTCTCGCTTGGCGAAGGCTTCCTCCTTCGCGACGGGCTGGATACCGGAACGTTGGCGCCCTTGCTCGACCTGTTCGCGCAACTGGGCGCCCCGGTCGTCAATGCGGTGAACATGGCGAGTTCGCCCGAACCCTTCGGCCGCTTCGCCGAGATGGCGCGCGAATGCGGGATGCTGGCGACGGTCGAGTTCCTGCCGCTGATGCCGCCGGCCTCGTTCGCACAGGCCCTAGATTTCGTGGACGCCTGCGGATCGGATGCGGCGCGCGTGCTCGTCGATGCGATGCATTTCTTTCGCGGCGGCAGCACGGTCGACGAACTGGCCGCCGCCGATCCATACCGCATCGGCTACGTCCAGGTCTGCGACGTGCCGATGCCTGCGCGAACGCCTGATTACGGGCAGGAAGCGCGGGAGGATCGGCTCGGCCCGGGCGAAGGCGACCTGCCTCTGGCCAGGTTGCTCGCGGCAACCCCGCCCGGCTGCACCATCGGTATCGAAGTGCCGCAAGCGGGCAAGGCCGCCGCCGGCATCGGTCCTGTCCAGCGCCTGTCACCGATCATCGCGGCTACCCGCGCTCTGCTGGACGAGGCCGCCTGAATTGCCGCCAAGGCGATCGACGGTCGCTCAGAACTCCGCTTTGATCGCCGCGTTGAAGGCGCGCACGGCCGCTTCCTCGTCACCGTTCCATACTGCGCCCGACACCGCGAGGAAGTCCGCCCCGGCGCGCACCAGCGGCGCGCAGTTGTCCGGCGTGATGCCACCGATGGCGACGCAGGGAATCTCGAAGATCCCCTGCCACCATTCGAGCAGGTCGAGCCCGGCGACATGCTTGGTTTCCTTGGTGGTCGTCGGGAAGAACGCCCCGAAAGCGACGTAGTCCGCACCCGCTTCGCCGGCTTCCATGGCGAAGTGGCGGCTGTCGTGGCAGGTCACACCGATCTGCGCGTCGCGGCCCAGTGCATCGCGCGCTTCCTCGATCGAGCCGTCGTCCTGCCCGAGATGGACCCCGTCGGCGCCGAGGCGCTTGGCGAGACCGATCGAATCATTGACGATGAAGGCGACTTCGCGATCCGAACAGACGCGCAGCAGCGGCTCGGCCAGGCGTGCGGCCTCGTGCTGGTCGATGTCCTTGACGCGGAACTGGAACGCGGCGATCGGCCCGGCATCGAGCGCACGGGCGAGCCGGTCGGGAAAGGCCCCGCCGACGTCGAGTGGCGAGATCAGGTAGAGCTGCGTGGGTTCGCGGGGGATTTCATCAGTCATGCTGCGCGCTGTAGCCGCGCAGGGCGCGTCCGCCAAGCATTCTGGCGCCAAGCATTCTGGCCCCTAGCGTTCCGGAACCATTCAGGCGCGAACGTGTTGCTTCGTGCGCCATGAGGACCCCAATCGCACTTGCCGTAACGGCGGCTTTCGCGCTGACCGGCTGCACCATCATCCCGGCTGCAGACGCCGCGCGGACCCAGCCGGCCTATTCCCCGCAATATGCGCCCCCAGCCGAACCTGCGCCTGGCCCCGCCCCGGCGCCTGTCTACGCGCCCGCGGCGCCGTACACGCCGCCGCCGCAGATGCCTCCACCGCGCAGCCGACCCGAGCCGGCTGCCTCGCTCACCTATGCCGCGCTTGGCCAGACCGTGACGGTTGACGGCCCGCGCCTGACCCCGCTCGAAGTGCTCGAGGACAGCCGCTGCCCGATGAACGCCCGCTGCGTCTGGGCCGGCCAGTTGCGCCTGCGGGTTCGGATCGAGAGCGGCACCGGCGGGACAGTCGAACTCACGTCGGGCAAGCCGATCACCGTTGCGGACGGCACGCTGGAACTGGTCGAAGTCCGGCCCGACAAGGTCGCCGGCGGAAACAATCACGGCTCGGTGAAGGCGGCGGACTACCGTTTCGGCTTCCGGTTCATGGGCGGGTATTGAAGCCCCGTCGTTCCCGGCCTTTTCGTCAAGGCAGGCCGGGACGACGGCATGGCCAAGTGACGGATCGCGCCCTCCACCACCGACAGGAAAAAGGCGGCGCCCGCAGGGGCACCGCCTTCGCATTGCAAATCAGCAGGAAGATCAGGCCGCGGCCGTCGCTTCCACCTTCTGGGTCGAACCCAGATAGATCGCGTCGATCGCCTCGCCCAGCGACGCGTCGAACTCCTCGTCGCTCATCTGCGAGCGCAGGTCCGAGAGCAGCGCGCGGCTGAAGCTGGCGATGATGCCCTTGTTCTTCGACAGCTCGACGCAAGCCTCGGGACGTGCGTAGCCGCCCGACAGCGCGACGACGCGCAGGACCTTGGGATGATCGACCAGCGCGTCGAACGTGCCCGGCACCACCGGCAGCGAGAGCTTGAGCATGACCTGCTTGCCCTCGGGCAGCTCGTCGAGATTCTTGAGGATCTCGGCGAGCAGGATCGTGTCGCACTCGGCGCGGGTCGCGCTCTTGATGTTCACCTCGGGCTCGATGATCGGCATCATCTCGTGCGAGAGAACCTGCAGGCCGATCTCGAACTGCTGCTTGACCACGGCGGCGATGCCGGCCTGATTGGCCGAGTTGATGACCGAGCGCTCCTTGGTGCCGAACACGCCGAGCGCCTTGGACCGCGCCAGCAGCGTGTCGAGCGTCGGGTTCGGTTTCATGAGCTGGACGCCGTCGGCCTCGTCCTCAAGACCCTTGTCGATCTTGATGAAGGGCACCACGCCCTTGGCGAGCAGCGCCTGGGGGGTCGGCACGCCATTGACGAGGCCGTCCATGGTGCGCTCGAACAGGATGGCCCCCAGGACCTTTTCACCCGTGAATACAGGTGACGAAATGATCCGCGCGCGCATTTCGTGGATCAGGCCGAACATCTCCTCCTCGCTCGACCATGCGCCATCCTCGATCCCGTAACCCGCGAGGGCCTTGGGGGTGGAACCGCCACTCTGGTCGAGCGCGGCGATAAATCCGTCACCTTCGGCCACCTTGGCGGTCATGTCTGAATACTGCATGGTTTCTCCTCCTGAGTTGTTCAGCACTTGAATTGGAACCTACGCTGCGACCCCTTATTTCGCAACTGCGGCATGGCTTAGTTCGTCGCGGCGCTCTCCTTCAGCGGCAGGGCGCGCAAGGCCCTTTCGCGCAACATGGCACCGATCTTCGCCCGCATCGGGACGTCGACCCAGCGCACGGCAGCCCACCCCAGCGCGACGCAACACGCGAGGTAGACTATTCCCATCAGTACGGGATCGTAGCCGAGGTCGTCCTTGAAGTAGCGTAGGGGCTCCATCAGGGCCCAGTGCACGGCATAGACTGCGTAGGAAATCTCACCCAGGAACCAGGCGGCCGGTGCCAGCACGCGCGACGGCTCGCAGCGGGCACCAAGCCACACCAGCAGAGGCGAAACGACGATGCTGCAAACGAGATCGTAGTAAGCGTCGGGCACCGAGGCCAGGTTCGCCATCAACATCGCGGCGATGGCCAGAAGACATGCGATACCCAGCCACCCGGCGCGGCGCACGGTCGGCAGCGGCAGGCGCGCCAGCAGCACGCCGGCGGTGAACGACATGGTCGTGCGGACCATCGAGATGCCGACCTGGTGCCACACCGCACCGAGATTGCCGCCATCGTTCGCCAGTACCGCAAGCGAGAACCACCACGCCGCCGCCATGGTCAGCGCCAACAGGGCGATCCGGGGCAGCCGGAACAGCACCAGCAGCAGCCCCAGGTTGGCCACCAGCTCGAAGAACAGCGACCACGCCGGCACGTTGAGCGGGAACAGCGTGTTGGTCACCGGCGAGGGCAGCATCAACAGGTTGAACGGCAGCGCACGCGCCATCATCCCGTAGCTGTAGACGTCGCCCTGCCCGGTGAAGTGGTTCGAGATCGCCGAGAGCGTGGTTACGACGATGCCCACCAGGAACAATGGATAGAGCCGGATCACCCGCTGCTTCATGAATGCCCAGGTCGTCAGTCCCGCCTGCCAGCGCGGCAGGTAGGTCTTGCACAGCACGAACCCGGACAGCGCGAAGAAGAAATCGACCGCAACGTAGCCGTGAGGCGCCTGCGAGATGTTGTAGTGGAACAACGCCACCGCCAGCGCGGCGATACCGCGCATTCCGTCGAGGGTGACGTGGCGCCCGTGCCAGGGCGGGGTGGATGAATCACGTTGGGTCATGCGCGGCGCATTTTTCTCTTGTCGTCCCGGATCTGGTCCGGGATCGTGGGCAGTCCTTGAAGCAATAGCCATCGGCCAGGCACTCGGCGCAAGGAAACGCCCGAAGACCGCCACGGTCCCGGATCAGATCCGGGACGACGATGAACTCAAGCCGAAAGCACCGCCACGCCCGGCAGTTCCTTGCCTTCCATCCATTCGAGGAAAGCGCCGCCGGCCGTCGAGATATAGGTGAAGTCCTGCGCCACGCCAGCATGGTTGAGCGCCGCGACGGTATCCCCGCCACCCGCGACCGAGACCAGCGAACCCTCGACGGTCAGCGCCGCCGCGGTCCTGGCCAGCGCCACGGTGGCGGCATCGAAGGGTGCCATCTCGAAGGCGCCGAGCGGGCCGTTCCACACCAGCGTGCGGCAGGTCTTGAGCACGTCGCCCAGGGTTTCGGCAGCCGCCGGGCCGGCGTCGAGGATCATCTCGTCGGCTTCGACCTCGTGGACGTTGCAGGTACGCAAGGACGGCGGGTTGGCCGCGAATTCCTTCGAGACGACGACGTCGTAGGGAAGGTGCACGGTGCAGCCCGAAGCCTCGGCGTTGGCGAGGATCTCGTTGGCGGTGTCGGTCAGGTCGTGCTCGCAAAGCGACTTGCCCACGTCCACGCCCTTGGCGGCGAGGAAGGTGTTGGCCATGCCGCCGCCGATGATGAGGTGGTCGACCAGCGTGACGAGGTGCTTGAGCACGTCGAGCTTGGAGGACACCTTGGCGCCGCCGACGACCGCAGCGACCGGCTTCACCGGGTTGCCGAGCGCCTTTTCGAGCGCTTCGAGTTCAGCCTGCATCGAGCGGCCGGCATAGGCGGGAAGCACGCGGGCAAGGCCTTCGGTGGTGGCGTGGGCGCGGTGCGCGGCGGAGAAGGCGTCGTTGACGTAGAAGTCCGCATTGGCGGCGATCGCGGCGACGAGTTCGGGGTCGTTCTTTTCCTCACCCTTCCAGAAGCGCGTGTTCTCCAGGATCGCGATGTCGCCGGCCCGCAGGATGCCGACCGACTGCGCGACTACCGGACCGGCGACCTCGGGGACGAACATCACTTCCTTGCCGAGCGCCTTCTCGACCGCTCCGACCACCATCGAGAGCGACAGGGTCGACGATCGCTCACCCTTGGGGCGTCCGAAGTGGGCCAGCAGCAGCACTTTGGCGCCCTTGCCCGACAGTTCGAGGATCGTCGGCAGTGCCGCGCGAATACGGGTGTCGTCGGTGATGGCGCCGTCCTGCATCGGCAGGTTGAGGTCGACGCGCACCAGCGCGACTTTGCCATTCACGTCACCAAGGTCGTCCAGAGTCTTGAAAGCGCTCATCTTTCGATCCTTATCTCGTCGCCCAGGGCGATCTCGCCGTCGTCCAGCACCGTACCCAGGACGCCGCCCCGCCAATCCGGCAGGAGCGCCCCCTTGAGGCCCTGTGCCACTTCCTCCATGCGGCTGCACGGATCGCATTCCATCGTGACTTCGATGCGCAGGGTCTTGCCGATCGCCAGGACATAGCCGGTTTCCCGGGGGACACGCAGTCCCTCGACCAGCAGGTTCGCCCGGCGCGCATGCCATGGCGGCACGTCGAAACCGAACAGGCCCCCGCAGATAGTCAATTCGTCCAGCGCCGCGCGCCAGCTTTCGATCTCCATCAGGGAGACCTGGCGGCGCGGCTTCTTCCCCTGACGCACCGCGCCGCGAAAGTCCCCCTGGACTCCCGCGGCGGCAGTAACGGCGACGGACCGCAATTCCTCCATCGGCGCTCGGGGCCTGGCCCTCCGCGCGATGCCGATAAGGTGGCCCGTCCCCATTCGGGTCTTAGAGCAGGCCGCCGATCACGCCGGCCGTGTCGACCATACGGTTGGAGAAGCCCCACTCGTTGTCGTACCACGACAGCACGCGCACCAGCTTGCCTTCGAGGACCGAGGTCTCGAGGCTGTCGATGGTCGACGAGTGGGCGTCGTGGTTGAAGTCGATCGAGACCAGCGGCTCGTCGGTGTAGCCCAGCACGCCCTTCAGCTCGCCTTCTGCAGCGGCCTTGAGCAGCGAGTTCACTTCCTCGAGCGTGGTGTCGCGGCTCGGCACGAACGTCAGGTCGACGACCGAGACGTTCGGGGTCGGAACGCGGATCGACGAACCGTCGAGCTTGCCGGCCAGGTCCGGGAGCACGAGGCCGACGGCAACGGCGGCGCCGGTGCTGGTCGGGATCATGTTCATCGCGGCCGCGCGCGCACGGCGCGGGTCGGAGTGGATCTGGTCGAGGATCTTCTGGTCGTTGGTGTACGAGTGGATCGTCGTCATCAGGCCGCGCTCGATGCCGATGGCTTCGTGCAGGACCTTGGCGAACGGCGCCAGGCAGTTGGTGGTGCACGAGGCGTTCGAGACGACCAGATGGTCGGCGGTCAGCTTGTCGTGGTTCACGCCGTAGACGACGGTGAGATCGACGCCCTTGGCAGGGGCCGAAATCAGCACGCGCTTGGCGCCGGCTTCGATGTGCTTCGAGGCCGAAGCCTTGTCGGTGAAGAAGCCGGTGCATTCCAGCGCGATGTCGATGCCGTTGGCGGCATGCGGCAGGTTCGCCGGGTCACGCTCGGCGGTCACCTTGATGCGCTTGCCGTTGATGACCAGGTCGTCGCCGTCGACTTCCACGGTGCCCGCAAACGGACCGTGGACGCTGTCGCGCTGGAAGAGGAGAGCATTGGCCTTGGCGCTCGCGAGGTCGTTGATCGACACCAGCTCGAGGTCATGGTCGGTACGCTCGAGAATGGCGCGGGCGACATTGCGCCCGATACGTCCGAAACCGTTGATCGCAACCTTGGTCGCCATGTAATTCTCCTCCTAGTTAGACGCTGAGCTTGTCCAGAATCTTGGGCACGATCGCTTCGGGGGTAAAGCCGAAGCGTTCGAACAGGACCTTGGCCGGGGCCGACGCGCCGAAGCGGTCCAGGCCGATGTTCAGGCCGCCGTTGCGGCTGAATGCGGTGTAGCGTTCCCAGCCCTGCGTGATGCCGGCTTCGATGGACACGCGCAGGATCGAGGGATCGTGCGGCAGGACTTCGCGCTGGTACGCCTCGTCCTGGGCGGCGAACAGTTCCATGCACGGCATCGAGACGACGTCGGTGCCGATGCCCTGGGCCTGAAGCGCGTCGCGAACCTTGACGGCCAGTTCGACTTCCGAGCCGGTGGCGATCAGGATGACCTTGCGATCTCCTTCGGCGCTACGCAGCGTATAGGCGCCGCGGGCCGAGAGCATGTCGCCCGAAGTGCGCAATTGCGGCAGGTTCTGGCGGGTGAGCGCCAGCACCGAAGGCGTTTCCCTGGCTTCGAGCGCAAGGTTCCAGCATTCCGCCGTCTCGATCGCGTCGGCCGGGCGGAACACGTAGAGGTTGGGGATCAGGCGCATCGACATGACGTGCTCGACCGGCTGGTGGGTCGGGCCGTCTTCGCCAAGGCCGATCGAATCATGCGTCAGCACGTAGATCGCGCGGGTCTGCTGCAGCGCCGACAGGCGGATCGCATTGCGGCAGTAGTCGGAGAAGATCAGGAACGTGCCGCCATAAGGGATCACTCCGCCATGCAGCGCCATGCCGTTCATCGCGGCGGCCATGCCGAACTCGCGGATGCCGTAATAGACGTAACGGCCCGCGTAGTCGGTAGGCGTGAACGGGGTCTGGCACTTGGCCTTGGTATTGTTCGAGCCGGTGAGGTCCGCCGAGCCGCCGATCATTTCCGGGATCGCGGGGGCCAGCACATTGAGCCAGTTCTCCGAAGCCTTGCGGGTGGCGACGGTCGAATCGCCCGCAAGCCACTCGGCCAGCGCCGTGCGGATGCCGTCGGTCTCGGGAAGGTCGCCGGCCATGCGGCGGTTGAACTCGGCGGCCTTGGGGTTCGCGGCGAGACGCGCGTTCCACTCGTCGTGCGTGGCCGTACCGCGCTTGCCGACCAGGTGCCAGTCCGCGCCGATCTCGGCCGGAATGTCGAAGGGAGCCGACGTCCAGCCGAGGTATTCGCGCGCGGCCTCGATCTCGGCGGCGCCCAGCGGCGAGCCGTGGACGTCGTGACCGCCCTGCTTGTTGGGCGCGCCCTTGCCGATCAGCGTGCGGCACGACACAAGCGAGGGCTTGTCCGAAGCGGCGGCTTGCGCCAGCGCGCGCTCGATGTCGGCGAAGTCATGACCGTCGCAGTCGAACACGTCCCAGCCCGAAGCGCGGTAGCGCGCCGCGATGTCCTCGGTGGTCGACAGCGAGGTGTCGCCGTCGATGGTGATCTTGTTGTTATCCCACAGCACCTTGAGGCGGCCCAGCTTGAGCGTGCCGGCCAGGCCGATCGCCTCGTGGTTGATGCCTTCCATCAGGCAGCCGTCTCCGGCGATGACCCAGGTGTTGTGGTCGACCAGCTCGTCGCCGAACGTCGCGTTGAGGTGACGCTCGGCCATCGCCATGCCGACCGCCATCGCCAGGCCCTGGCCCAGCGGTCCGGTAGTGCACTCGACGCCTTCGATCAGGAAGTTCTCGGGGTGTCCGGCGCAGACCGAGCCCATCTGACGGAAGTTGCGGATGTCGTCCAGCGTCGGGCTGGCATAGCCCGTCAGGTGCAGCAGCGAGTAGATCAGCATGGAGCCATGGCCAGCCGACAGCACGAAGCGGTCGCGGTCCGCCCACTTGGGCGCGGCGGGGTCGAACTTGAGGAACTTGGCGAACAGCACGGTGGCAACGTCGGCCATGCCCATCGGCATGCCGGGATGGCCGCTGTTGGCTGCCTGGACCGCATCCATCGACAGCGCCCGGATGGCATTGGCCATCGGCGCGAGGCGGTCGGGGGAAAGGGTCATGGGATGCTCCGGGTAGACGGGAATTGCGGGACGATTCGTAACTTGCGACCCCCTTTAGGGAGAGCCGGCGTCCCGTCAAGTTCAGCGCCGGTTTTCACGCCACCAGCCTGTAGTAATTGCGATGCAGGTGCAGTCCATCGCACCCCGGCCATCAATCGATCGCAGACGCGTGACAAGATTGTGAACAAAAGTGGCCAAGTGGTTGCCACGAGCCCCTTATGCGACCAGCGGATAAACCATGAACGAGGCCCCTGCCCTGCTCGCCCTCGACCGGATCGAGGAAGCGCTGGCGCGGATCGAAACCGCTGCCCGCCGCTTCAAGACCCGCCCGGACGCGGACCTGCGCCGCCGCCACGAGGACCTCAAGGCCTGCGTGGCGCAATCGCTCGCCGGGCTCGACCAGCTGCTGGCGGAACGGGAACAGTCCTGACGATGGGCAACGTCACTCTCTCGATCGGCGGTCGCAGCTTCACTCTCGCCAGCGCGGACGGCGAGGAAGCGCACGTCGCCCGCCTCGGCCGCCTGATCGACGAGAAGGCCGCCGCATCCGGCGCCGCCGGGCAGACCGAGACGCGGATGCTGCTGTTCGCCTCGCTGATGCTCGCCGACGAGCTGCACGAGCTGCGCAACCGCCCGTCGACACCTGAAATTCCCGCGGAACTGGCCGAAAGGCTGGGCAGGATCGCATCGCATGTCGAAAATCTCGCATCCCTCCTTGAGAGCGAGGCCGCAAGCGCCTAGATAGGGACGTGACGGGATCTGCCCGGCACGTGCCGTTCGAACATCCCTGAGGCTATAAGCAATCCAAAGGGGGCTGTCCCTGCCCGGACCCTGGTCCGAAGCACATGGTCCCCACCTGACGTCGAGGCGTCAGAGGATTTCTAGGAAACGACCCATGGTGGACCCGTCACCCCCCATTTCTCCCGAGGCCACTTCCGCTGGGACCGGTTCTCCCGGCGCCATTCCCTTTGCCGATGCGAAAGCAGCACTCAGGCGGTCCTACCGCCAGGCAAGGGCCGAGCACGTCGATGGCCTGCCCACCGGACTGCGCGCGCTGATGCTCAATCGGCCGCCTGCACCGCTCGTCGAGATGATTCCCGTCAACGCCACCGTCGGCGTCTATCATCCCGCCGGCTCGGAGGCGCCGACGCTCGGCTGGGCGCGATGGCTCGCCGAGACCGGCCGCCGCGTCGCCCTACCCTGGTTCGCCTCGCGCACCGCCGCGATGGAATTCCGCATTTGGGACAATCCTTGGGACGAAACCGCCCTGTCCCCAGGTCCGTGGCGCGCGCAACAGTTGCGCAAGGACGCCGAAGCGGTGATCCCCGACCTCGTGGTGGTGCCCTTGCTGGCCTTTACGACTTCCGGCCACCGGCTCGGCCAGGGCGGCGGGCATTACGACCGCTGGCTCGAGGCACATCCCCAGGTTCCCGCCATCGGCCTCGCCTGGGATTGCCAGATCGCCGAGGACCTGCCTGTCGAGAGCCACGATCGCCCCCTCGCGGCCGTGGTGACGCCGACGCGGATATACCAGATGCAACCCGCGGAGGAGACATGACGGATCCGCGCGCAACCCCGACCTGGCGAATCCCGGTCGGCGTCCTTGCCCTCGTCGTCGCGCTGGGGGTCTACGGCATCGCCGTCGCCAGCCTCGTGCCACCGCTGATCGGGACTTGGAACGCGCTGGCGCAGACGCCGGTCTACGTCGTCCTGGGGATCGTGTGGATCTTTCCGCTCAAGCGCTACCTGATGTGGATGGAAACCGGCCGTTGGAGCGTGCCTGCAGAGGCGACCGAATCGCCGTAGAGCGGGATCACTTTGCGTTTACGCACGGTCCCAATGACGAGCTTGCGCAAATCCTTCCGCTATAGATGCAGAGGGTCGCGCAAAGTTACGCCTGCCTCTTCATGGAACCCTGACACGATTTCAGAGTGACGGCGCCTGCGATGGAAGCCACGTAGTCGATCTGGATGGGCATGTATCGGAGAGGCTAAGCTCCGGGAAGGCCCGCGATCCCGGGTCAAGTCCGGGACGACAAGGCATACCTGTTTTCATGCTGGGCGATTTGCCACTTCCCCTAAAGGAAGTGGCGCGAGTGACGGGGCTCGAACCCGCGACCTCCGGCGTGACAGGCCGGCACTCTAACCAACTGAGCTACACCCGCGCAGCGATGAAAAAAGGCCGAGACAAGCCCGACCTCGAATTGTCTCCGGTTACCCGGAATTCCTTGCCTTGTCAGGGGCATGGAATGCTTCCCGCTGCCGTGGCAGAAGGAAATTCCCAAGTGGCGCGAGTGACGGGGCTCGAACCCGCGACCTCCGGCGTGACAGGCCGGCACTCTAACCAACTGAGCTACACCCGCGTTCTTGCGGTTGCGTCCGCTTGGGAGCGCCGCCACTAGGCCAGGCACTCGGGGCTGTCAACCGCCTTGCCGGGGCCTCGCAGATTTTTTGCGACCGGCCTGTGGAAGGGCTGCGGGACGATCTGATCGAGGCGTATTGTGCCCGGACGGCCCGGGCAAATTCTGGTGCCGTTTAAGCGCTGTTCTTCGCTTGCGCATGCGGCCCAGATGCTTCCGGTTCATGGCCTTACATAGACCAGGTGTCCGGCAACGTTCACGTCAGCACTTCTCGTACTTCCAGTAGCGTTTCTTGCCCTCGGCTAACCATTCCACCGACTGTGCCATGCGCTTTTCACGCGTGGCCAGGGTCTTCGCCTCGGTGACCCACTCGAGATAGTCGCGGCGTTGTCCGGGCGCCAGGCCATCGAAGGTCCGGCGCGCTGCCGGCATCGCATCCAGCGCGGCCGCGAAATCGTCCGGCATGGGGATTTCGGGCTTCGGCCGCCTTACGCCGTCGCCTCTTTGCGCCGTGCCCCTCGCCGCGATCCTGTCACGCGCGACCTGGAGTCTGGCCGTAAGCACCAACTCTATGGGAAGGTCCGTGATCGCAGTGATCCGGCCGAACTGGCCCATGGCATCGCCCTGCCGGCCGTCGCCGTGGATCACCAACGTGCAGTGCGCTTTGAAGGCGGCCATGCCCGCCACGTTCCTGCCGTTCACCAGGAAGTGCGGCATCCCCCACTTGATCGCCTCCTCGGCATCGGGGAGAGCCCGGTGTGCGAGATCGCGCAGATGTTCGAGAACCGGGCGCGCAAACGCCGCTGCCCCCGCGATGTAGGCGTCGACACGCGCGTCCCGGCTCATGGCATCTCCTTACCCCGCCAGAATGAGCGCCGGAGCCTCGATCAGTTTCTTGAGATCCTGCGCGAAGCTCGCCGCGTCCCAGCCGTCGACCACGCGATGATCGCAGCTCATCGAAATGTTCATGATCTTGCGCTTCTCGATGCGCTCGGCGCCGCTGGCGTCCTTCACGAACATCGGCCGCTCGACGATGCGGTTGGGGCCGATGATGGCGACTTCGGGGCGGTTGATGACCGGCGTGGTCGCAACGCCGCCCATCGGCCCGAGCGAGGTGACGGTGATCGTCGAACCCGAAAGCTCGGACGACTTGGCCGACCCGTCGCGCGCGGCTTGGGCAAGACGCGTGATCTCGGCTGCGAGCTGCCACAGGTTGCGCTCCTGCGCGTCGCGGATCACCGGGACCATGAGGCCTCCCGGTGTCTGCGCCGCGATGCCCAGGTGCACCGAACCGTAGCGCGTCACCACGCCCGCCTCGTCGTCGTAATGCGCGTTGAGCATCGGATACTTGGGGATCAGCTTGCAGATCGCGGTGATGAGCAAGGGCAGCATCGTCAGTTTTGGCCGCCCGTCAGCATGGGGCCCGCGGCCTGCATTGAGCTGTGCTCGGGTTTCCTCCAGCGCGGTGACGTCGAACTCCTCGACGTAGGCGAAGTGCGGGATGTTGCGCTTCGATGCGGCCATGTTTTCGGCGATGCGACGGCGCAGGCCGATGACGCGAACCTGCTCGTCCCTGCCCTTGCCGCCGGCGGGCTGGAAGCCGCCCGAGGCGTTGTAGGCGAGGAAGGCGTCGAGATCGGCATGGCGCAGGCGCCCGTCTTCGGCCGGGCGGACTTCGGAGAGGTCGATTCCGAGGTCTTTCGCACGTTTCCGCACCGCAGGGCTGGCAAGGACCTTTGCCGATGGGGCGACCGCCCGGGCTTCGACAGGTTCGGCCCGAGCGGGTTTGGGCTCGGGCGGGGATTCCGGCTCAGGCCCGGCAACGGCCACCGCCCGGTCGACATCACCCGCATCGGGCGTCTCGACCGCGATCCGCTCCTCGACAACGGCTGCCTTGGGCGCCGGTGCGTCGTGGGCGGCCCCATCGTCCAGGCCGTCGACCTCGATCACCACCAGCGGCGCGCCGATCGCGACGACGTCGCCCTCCGCTCCCGCCACTTCGACGACGGTGCCCGAGACCGGGCTCTCCATCTCGACGGTGGCCTTGTCGGTCATCATGTCGGCCAGGCGGCCGTCTTCCTCGACGGTATCGCCGACCTTGACGTGCCAGGCGACGATCTCGGCCTCGGCGATGCCTTCCCCGATGTCGGGAAGCGTGAAAATGTAGCGTCCCATCTGGTCAGTCCTTCATCAGGCGGTCAACCGCTTCGCCGATGCGGACGGGACCGGGAAAATAGGCCCACTCGAGGCTGTGCGGATAAGGCGTGTCGAACCCGGTCACGCGCTCCACCGGCGCTTCGAGGTGGTAGAAACAGCGCTCCTGCACGAGCGCGGACAATTCGGCGCCGAATCCGGACGTGCGGGTGGCCTCATGTATCACCAGGCATTTCCCGGTCTTCTGCACAGACTTTTCCACAGCCTCGATGTCGAGCGGGACGAGCGTGCGCAAGTCGATGATCTCGGCATCGATGCCCTTTTCGGCCAGCACCGCCTCGGCGACGTGGATCATCGTGCCGTAGGACAGCACCGTAAGCGCCGCCCCCTCGCGCACGATCCGCGCCTTGCCGAGCGGGATCCTGAAGTACCCTTCCGGCACGTCCGCGCCCGGATGGCCCTTCCAGGTGCGCGAGGGCTTGTCGTAGTAGCCGTCGAAAGGTCCGTTGTAGATGCGCTTGGGCTCGAAGAAGATGACCGGGTCGTTGTCCTCGATCGCGGCGATCAGGAGGCCCTTGGCGTCGTGCGGGGTCGCGGGGATCACGGTCTTGAGGCCGGCGACGTGGGTGAACATCGCCTCGGGGCTCTGGCTGTGGGTCTGTCCGCCGAAGATGCCGCCACCGAAGGGCGAGCGAATCGTCAAAGGCGCGGTGAACTCGCCTGCCGAGCGATAGCGCATCCGAGCCGCCTCGGAGACGAGCTGATCGAGGCCGGGATAGATGTAGTCGGCGAACTGGATCTCCGGCACCGGGCGCAGCCCATAGGCGGCCATGCCGACCGCCGCGCCGACGATGCCGCATTCGTTGATCGGCGAATCGAACACGCGGTTGCTGCCGTACTTCTTCTGCAGGCCGGCGGTGGCGCGGAACACGCCGCCGAAGTAGCCCACGTCTTCGCCCAGAATGACGATGTCCGGATCGCGCGCCATCATGATGTCGAGCGCATCGTTGATCGCCTCGATCATGTTCATCGACCGGGTCGGAGCCTCGGACAGGCTGACGGGTTGTTCTTCGAGCATCAGCCCTGCTCCTTCCATTCCGGCCATTTGATCTCGCGCTCGCGGATGGCTTGTGCCGCCTGCTCCTCCAGGTGCCAGGGCAGCTCCTCGAAGACGTCCTCGAACATGGTGTGGAACGGATGGTGCAGGCCGTGGCCCAGCACACCGTTCTTCTCGGCCTCCTTGGTGGCGACCTTCACCTGTTCGACCAGTTCGCGATCCATCGCCTCCTGCTGCTCCTCGGACCATTCGCCGATGCCGATCAGGTGCTTCTTGAGCCGCATGATCGGATCGCCCAGCGGCCATTCCTCGCGCTCCTGCGCCGAGCGGTAGGCGGATGGGTCGTCGGAGGTGGAATGACCCTCGGCACGATAGGTGAAGTGTTCGATCAGCGTCGGGCCCTGCCCCGCGCGGGCGCGGTTGGCAGCCCACTCCATGGCTGCGTAGACCGCCAGCGCGTCGTTGCCGTCCACCCGCAAGCCCGCGATGCCGTAGCCGGTCGCGCGTGCCGCGAACGTCGTGCGCTCGCCGCCCGCGAAGCCGGAGAAGCTGGAGATCGCCCACTGGTTGTTGACCAGGTTGAGCACCACCGGCGCGTTGTAGACCGCCGCGAACGTCATCGCCGCATGGAAGTCGCCTTCCGCGCTCGATCCCTCGCCCACGAAGGCGGTGGCGATGCGGGTGTCGCCCTTGATCGCGCTCGCCATCGACCAACCCACCGCCTGTGGCAACTGCGTGGCGAGGTTGCCCGAGATGGAAAAGAACCCGTAGTCCTTGGCCGAGTACATCACAGGGAGCTGGCGGCCCTTCAGCGGGTCGGCACGGTTCGAGTAGATCTGGTTGACCATGTCGACCAGCGGATAGCCGCGCGCGATCAGGATGCCCTGCTGGCGATAAGTGGGGAACACCATGTCGTCGTGCGCAAGGGCAAGCGCGCACGCGACCGAGATCGCCTCCTCGCCGATGGACTTCATATAGAAGCTGGTCTTGCCCTGCCGCTGGCCGCGATACATGCGATCGTCGAAAGCGCGGGTCAGCGCCATCGTGCGCAGCATCCGGCGCAGCGTTTCCGCATCGAGCCCGGGGTTCCACGGGCCGATGGCACGGTCGTTGTCATCCAGCACGCGGATCATGTCGAGAGTCAGGGGCCAGGTCTCGCTGGCCGCGCAGGCTTCGTCGGGCCGCGCCAGCAGGCCGGCGGGCGGTACTGGCAGATGCGAATAGTCGACCACGTCGCCGGGCCGGTATTTCGGCTCGGGTACGTACAGTTCCAAGGGCGGCAGATTGCCGCGCGGCGTTCCAGGTCTAACGGGGCCTTCGGCCATTTTCATTGCTCTCCCGCCAAGGTCGGGCCGCAAGAACCTTGAGTATCAAAATTCCACGGTTAGGTCATAATATTTCAAACCTTGGTAATGTCAATCACACCGCAACGGGCGCCGCGATGTGCGCCTGGGGGGTATATCCGGTCACTTCGAAGTCCTCGATTCGATAGTCGAAGATCGTCTCCGGACGCCGCACGATCGCCAGCCGGGCCTCGCCTTCGGGTGCGCGCGAAAGCTGCTCCTCGACGAGGCTCGCGTGATTGAGGTACAAGTGGACATCACCACCCGTCCAAACGGCTTCACCGGGCTCGAGGTTGCATTGCTGCGCGATCATGCGCGTGAGCAAGGCCAGCGACCACATGTTGAAGGCGAAGCCCAGTCCCAGGTCGCAGCTGCGCTGGTAGAGCAGGCACGAGAGCCGGTTGCCCGAAACGTGGAACTGGTAGGTCTTGTGGCACGGAGGCAGGGCCATCGAATCGAGTTCGGCGACGTTCCATCCCTCGATGATGTGGCGGCGGCTGCCGGGATTGGCCTTGATGCTCTCCACCACCTGAGCGACCTGATTGATGCCGGGCCCGCTACGGAACAGGCCTTCGCCTGCCGGCTCGTAGGTCGGCCAGTCGACCCACTGCTTGCCGTATACGGGGCCGAGGTCTCCCCACCGGGCCGCGAAGGCTTCGTCGGCGACGATTCGCGCGGAGAACGCCTTGCGCTCGATCGCCTCGCCCGTCTCGCGCCGGTAGCGGTCGAGCGGCCAGTCGGTCCAAATCTCCACGCCTTGCGCGCAGAGCTTGCGGATATTGGTGTCGCCGGTGAGGAACCACAGCATCTCGCGCGTGGCGGTCTTCCAGTAGACGCGCTTGGTCGTGAGCAGCGGCATCGCCCCACCCGACAGGTCGAACCGGATCGTCTCCCCGAAAAGCGAGCGTGTGCCGATGCCGGTGCGATCGCTGCGCTCGTCGCCCTGCGTCCAGATTCTCCGCATGAGGTCGAGATACTGATGCTCCCAGTGCGACCTTGCAGTGGCAGTGGCGGCTTCGGGGCGGAGCGTCGTGGTGGTCATGCGCCAAGCCTACCTGCGCGAGCGATCCATGGAAAGCCGCCGCGCCGCGTCTTCCCCGGCTCGGCGGGGACGCCATGCATCTGCGCAGTATCGCGGCATTTCGACCTATCGCACGACTGCTCGAACATTTTCCGCAAAGCCCCTTGCCACCCCCGGAGTCGCCCTATATAGGCGCGCTCCTGCCCCGGGCGGTCTTCGGATCGCCCTCCGGTCGGGGAATAGCTCAGCCTGGTAGAGCACTGTCTTCGGGAGGCAGGGGCCGGAGGTTCGAATCCTCTTTCCCCGACCATTTATTCGCAAAGGGCGCGTCTTCACGGACGCGCCCTTTGTCGTTCCGTGCCATCAGCCTCAGGTGAAATAGCGCGCGCGAATCTCAGCCATGCGTGCGCGCGCATCGGCCACGGCGCGTTCTTCCAACGCCATCAGCACATGATTGATCGAGCCCTCCAGGTGCATCCGCACGGCAGCGCGCGCCCTTGCGGCATCGCGCGCCTTCAACGCTGCCAATATCTCGACATGCTGCTCCAGACTGTAGCGATAGTTTTGGTTGCGCGCCTCCTCCAGCATCCGGCGGCACTCGCCCGAGCGTTCGCGCATCTCCCACAGGCTGCGCACGCTGCGTTCCACTGCGGTATTGCGAGTGGCCCTGGCCATCGTCAGGTGGAACAGCGTGAGCGCGGCCTGCCAGTCCTCGAAGGTGCCGTCCTCGCGGCGCATTTCGGCAACCGCCCGCTCCACCAGCGCCAGTTCCTCCTCGGTGATGTTGACCGCCGCCAGCGCTGCCGCCTCGCCCTCGAAAATGAGGCGAGCCTGCGCAAGTTCGATCGGCGTGACCTCGGATGCTTCGCCGGCAGGCGGCCCATCGTCGGGCAGGCGCAGCACATAGGCCCCCGAGCCGACCTTCACCTCGACGATGCCCATGACTTCGAGCGCCAGCAGGGCCTCGCGCACGATCGGGCGACTGACACCCATCTGCAAGGCCAGTTCGCGTTCGGCCGGCATGCGCGCGCCGACGGGATATAGGCCGGCCCGCACCGCATCCGTCAGCCGCGCGGCCACCTTGCGATAGAGGCGCGGGGCCTGCGGTTCGTCCGGCCCGGCCCCGTCGGCCTTCCCCTGCTCCCGGATCAACGGCCACTCTCCCTGCGATCCGACCGATTTGTCGTTTTTCCGAGAGGAGATATTACCAGTCGCGCGCCGTGGCCGGCAAGCCGCCCTGCCGATCAGTCAAGCACCATTGCCGCCGGGGCCTCGTCACCCCGAACGCAGGAGTTGCACGCCCCAGTCACGCTCGAACAAGTACAGAAGCAGCCGCGCCGCCTCGCCGCGCGGACCATTGAGGCCGCCGTCGCGCTCGATCAGCAGGCGCGCGTCGTCGTGGGCGAGGGGCAGAAGCTTGGTGATCTGCTCCAGGCTGGCGATGCGGAACGGAGTGTCGCCCGACTGGCGCGTGCCCAGCAGTTCGCCGCCGCCGCGCAGTTGCAGGTCCTCCTCGGCGAGGCGGAAGCCGTCCTGCGTCTCGCGCATGAGGGCCAGGCGCTGGCGGGCGGTCTCGGAAAGCTTGTCGCCACGCAGCAGCAGGCAGGTCGACTTGCCCGAACCGCGCCCGACACGCCCGCGCAACTGGTGCAACTGGGCGAGGCCGAAGCGCTCGGCCTGCTCGATCACCATGAGCGTGGCGTTGGGCACGTCGACGCCAACTTCGATCACCGTCGTGGCGACCAGCAGGCTGGCCTCGCCGCGCGCGAAGCGCTCCATCGCCGCGTCCTTGGCCTCGGGACGAAGCTGGCCGTGGACCAGCGCCACGGTATCCCCGAAGCGTTCCTTGAGGGCACCGTAGCGCGCCTCGGCAGCGGCGAGGTCCTCGTTCTCGTTCTCGTTGACCATGGGGCAGACCCAATAGGCCTGCTGCCCGGTCTCGATGTGCCGGGCAAGCGCTCCGACCACGTCGCCCATCCGCTCGACCGCGACCACGCGGGTGTCGATAGCCTGTCGCCCCGGCGGCAGTTCGTCGAGCTTGGAGACTTCCATCTCGCCGTACTGCGCCAAGGTCAGCGTGCGCGGGATCGGCGTCGCGGTCATCGCCAGGGTGTGCGGCACCCGACGGCCCTTGCGCGCCAGCATCAGCCGCTGGCCGACGCCGAAGCGGTGCTGCTCGTCGATCACCACAAGCGCGAGATTGCGGTACGACACGCTGTCCTGGAAAATGGCGTGGGTGCCGACGACGATCTGGATCGAACCGCCCAGCAGTCCCATCAGTATCGCCTCGCGCGCCCTGCCCTTGTCGCGACCCGTCAGCAGCGCGATCTCGACCCCGGTGCCCTGGAGCATCCGCGAGAGCGTTTCATAATGCTGGCGGGCGAGGATTTCGGTCGGCGCCAACAGCGCCGCCTGCGCGCCCGCTTCCACCGCGATCAGCATCGAGGACAGTGCCACCACGGTCTTGCCCGACCCCACGTCGCCCTGCAGCAGCCGCAGCATCGGCGAGGGCTGCGCAAGGTCGCCCTCGATCTCGCCGATCGAGCGGACTTGCGCGCCGGTCAGGGCGAACGGCAGGCGCAGCTTGGCACGCAAGCTGCCGTCGCCGGCCAGCGGCGTCCCGCGCTGCGACCGGTTGCTCTCGCGCACCAGCATCAGCGCCAGCGCGTTCGCCAGCAATTCGTCGTAAGCCAGCCGATCGCGCGCCAGGGCGTTGACGCCGCGATGCGCCTCGCCCAGCGCCTCGCGCCAGGCGGGCCAGTCGGTCCTGGCCTTGAGACCCGGCTCGATCCACTCGGGCAACTCGGGCAGGCCTTTGAGCGCCTGGGCCACCAGCGATCCGATGCGCCCCTGCGTCAGACCTTCCGAAAGCGGGTAAATCGGTTCGCACAGCTTGCCGATCGGCGCGGCCGAATCCTCGGAAATATGCTCGGGATGCACCATCTGGAGCATCTGCCCGTACTGGTCGATCCGACCCGCCACCCAGCGCAACTCGCCCACCGGAAGCTGCTTCTTGGCGGTGTACGACGCGCGGCCGAAGTAGGTGATCGTGCAAATGTTGCCGATCGCATCCTCCGCCAGCACCCGGAACGGCCCCCGGCCGCTGGGTGAGCGATGTTCGCGCGGCGTGAGCGCGACGATGACGTTCTCGCCCACGCTCGCCTCGTCGAGATTGGCGATCGCCCGGCGTTCGACGAAGCGGTCGGGCAGGTGATAGGCGAGGTCGCGAATACGGGTAAGCCCGAGTTTCTCGAGCGGGCGCCTGAGCTTAGGCCCAACCCCTTCGAGGGCATCGGTTTCGACGAACAGGGAATTGAGCGCTTCAGGCCGCATGCGCGCCTCTTAGCGCGAGTGTGCCCCGTTTCGCCAGACGCGGCGGAACTGCCTTCCACATGCACCGTTGCCGAAGTCCTAGCAGATCCCCAACCCCAAGGAGAAGTCCATGCTTTTGCCGCACGGAACCGTATTCGCGATCGTCGACGGAGAGAACTTCGAGCTCTATCGCAACTCCGGGCCCGAGGCCGAACCGCGGCTCACCTCGATGGATGCGCCCGATCTTGAAGCCACCAACTTCAGTGCCGGCTTCCGCCGCCAGGACGGCCAGACCCGTCATCAGGCGCGCACCGGAGACGGCAGCCGCGATGCGCTCGACGAAGCGGCACACGTAGCGGCGGTCACCGGCTGGCTGAACCAGCAGGTGCTGGCGAAGGAGATCGACCAGTTGGTCGTCGTCGCCGACCCCCGCTCGCTGGGAGAGATGCGCCGGCATTATCACAAGCAGCTCAAGGACGTATTGGTCGGCGAAGTGCCAAAGACCCTGACAGGTCGTTCCAGTGCCGAGATCGTGCGCGTGCTGCACGGCTGAGGCCACGCCTTGCCCAGACCCGCGCCGCATAGTAACGGCGCGGGGATGAGCGAACTGTCCCCCCGCCTCGCCCGCCTGAAGTTCCGCGCCTGGCATCGCGGCACGCGCGAGGCCGACTACATGATCGGCTGCTACTTCGATCGCTTCCACGCCGAATGGTCCGAAGACGATATCGCGCTGTTCGAGCGGATGATCGACGAGGAAGACGTCGACATCATGGGCTGGGCGCTGGGCACCCTGAGCATTCCCGAGGAATACCGGGGACCGCTGGTCAAGCGGATGATGCAGCTGGACTACGTGGTGATCCCGCGCTGAATCCTCCCACCGCGGGGTAAGTCAATCGACTACGGATCGACCTGATCCGTGCATTGTTTTCCACCTCACCCTCAACTTGTTTCAGGGTCCATCGTGCCCCAGCTAGGGTCTGCCGCGCCGTAAACCGACGGCACCGATGGTGACACGACCGTCCGGTTGCATCTGCCCGATGGATCCTGAAACGAGTTCAGGATGACGGGCCTGGAATGGAACTTCGTATGCGCTTGTCCTGCGGGGGCCATCCGCAGGACGGCGAAGGTCCACGCGCCGGATGGCATGACTTCTCGTTGATGCGGCCGAACCGGCCGACCTCTGTTTATACTGCCTGTGCCTCTCACCCCCGCAGCGCGGCGATCCCCCTCCCCGTATCGGCGAGGATGCACACGGCGATTGAATTTACGGCAACTACCGCATATCTCGCCCGGCATATTCATGCCTGATTTTTCCCGCATCCTTTCCGCAACGACGCCACTGACGCTGGCTTCGGTGACTCGTGGCAGCCAGCCGCTGGTCATGGCCGACCTCGCGAGGGCCGTCGCCGCAAAGGGGCGCGTGGTCTTCGTCGCCGACAACGAAGCTGCGATGCGCTCGGTCGCCGAAGCGGCGCAGTTCTTCGCGCCCGAGCTCGACGTCATCGAGTTTCCCGCCTGGGACTGCCTCCCCTACGACCGCGCCAGCCCGGCCCTTTCTGTCAGCGCCCGGCGCCTCGCCGCGCTGCACCGCCTCCAGCTCAAACGGCAGGGCCCGCAGCTTCTCGTCACCACCACGAACGCCCTGCTCCAGCGCGTGCTCACGCCGTTCCGCATCCGCGAATCGGTGCGGCTGCTCAAGCCTGGCATGGAGATCGGCCACGAAAGCCTGATCGCGCTGCTGCGCCGGCAGGGCTACCACCGCAGCGACACCGCGATCGACGCGGGCGAGTTCGCGGTGCGCGGCTCGATCTTCGACATCGTGCCCTCGGGCCTGGGCAGCGAGGACGGCCCGGGCGGCCTGCGCCTCGACTTCTTCGGCGACGAGCTGGAAACGCTGCGCCTGTTCGACACCGGCACCCAGCGCTCCAGCGGCACCGTGCCCGACCATCTGCTGCTGCCCGCCAGCGAAGCGCTGATGGACGAGGACACCGTCAAGCGCTTCCGCACCCGCTACCGCGAGATGTTCGGCGCGCACGCCACCGCCGACCCGCTCTACCAGGCGGTCAGCGACGGGCGCAGGCTTGCGGGCATGGAGCACTGGCTACCGCTTTTCGAAGACCGGCTGGTCACGCTGTTCGACCACTTCGGCGACGACGACCTGATCGTCATCGACAGCCCTGCCCTGGGCGCCGTCGACGAGCGCTTCACCGACATCGCCGACTACCACAAGGCGCGCCTCGACACCTCGGGCCAGAAGGCCGGGTCCTACCGCCCGCTGGCGATCGATTCGCTCTACCTCACCCGCGAAGAGTTCGACTTCGCCGTCACCGCGCTCCCGGTCCACCGTGCCGATCCCTTCGCCCAGCCCGAATCGGCCAGGGTGATCGACTTCGGCTTCGGCAATGCGCGCGATTTCGCTGCCGAGCGTGCCCGCGGCGACAATGCCTACGAGGCCGCCGCCAAGCACCTCAAGGCCATCGCCAAGTCCGGCCGCAAGGCGATCCTCGCTGCCTATTCCACCGGCAGCCGCGCCCGCCTCGCTTCGATCCTGGGCGAAGTGGAAAGCCCTGAGCCGCGGCTTGCCGATACCTGGCAGGAAGCGCTCGGCCTTGCCGTGCAGGGCCGTTCCGCCGCGCTGGTGCTACCGCTGGAAACCGGCTTTTCCAACGATTCCGTCGAGGTCATCACCGAGCAGGACATCCTCGGCGACCGCCTCGTGCGCCGCAAGAAGCGCAAGAAGGACTCCGACGCCTTCCTCGCCGAACTGGCGGCGCTGACGCCGGGCGACCTGATCGTCCACATGGACCACGGCATCGGCCGCTACGAGGGCCTGCAGTCGATCCCGGTAGGCAAGTCCCCTCACGACTGCGTGATGCTGACCTATGCCGGCGGCGACAAGCTCTACATCCCGGTCGAGAACCTCGACGTCCTCTCGCGCTACGGCAGCGAGAGCGAAGGGGCCACGCTCGACAAGCTGGGCGGCGAGGCATGGCAAAAGCGCCGCGCCAAGCTGAAAGACCGCATCCGCGAGATCGCCGGAGAACTCATGCGCACCGCCGCCGAACGCGCGCTGCGCGAGGCTCCGGTGCTGGCGGCGGACGAATCCAGTTTCAACCAGTTCATCGACCGTTTCCCGTGGCAGGAGACCGAGGACCAGGAAGCCGCCATCGGCGACACGCTGGAAGACCTCGCCTCGGGCCGCCCGATGGACCGGCTCGTGTGCGGCGACGTCGGCTTCGGCAAGACCGAGGTGGCGCTGCGCGCCGCTTTCGTCGCTGCCATGGCCGGCCAGCAGGTCGCCGTCGTCGCGCCCACCACCCTGCTCGCGCGCCAGCACTATTCCGGGTTCGCCGAGCGGTTCGCCGGCTTCCCGCTCAACGTCGGCCGTCTCTCGCGCCTCGTCCCCGAAAAGGAGGCCAAGGCCACGCGCGACGGCCTTGCCGAAGGCACCATGGACGTGGTGTGCGGCACGCACGCGATCCTATCCAAGTCGGTCAGCTTCAAGCGCCTCGGCCTCGTCATCGTCGACGAGGAACAGCGCTTCGGGGTCAATCACAAGGAAAAGCTCAAGCAGTTGCGCGCCGACGTGCACGTGCTGACGCTCACCGCCACGCCGATCCCGCGCACCTTGCAGATGGCGATGTCGGGCCTGCGCGAACTGTCCACCATCCAGACCCCGCCGGTCGACCGCCTGGCGGTGCGCACTTACGTGATGGAATGGGACGACATGGTGATGCGCGAGGCCCTTTTGCGCGAACACCATCGCGGCGGCCAGAGCTTCATCGTCGTGCCGCGCATCTCGGACATGCCCGAGGTCGAGGACTGGCTGCGCAAGCACGTCCCCGAAGTCAAGAGCATCGCCGCCCACGGCCAGATGAGCCCGAGCGAAGTGGAAGAACGCATGGGCGCCTTCTACGAGGGCAAGTACGAGGTCCTGCTCTCGACCACGATCGTCGAATCGGGCCTCGACATCCCGCGCGCCAACACGATCATCATCCACCGCGCCGACCGCTTCGGCCTCGCCCAGCTCTACCAGCTGCGCGGCCGCGTCGGACGCTCGAAGCTGCGCGCCTACGCCTACCTGACGACGCCGCCGAACCAGGCGCTGAGCGAAATTTCCGAAAAACGCCTCAAGGTGCTCGGCGACCTCGATTCGCTGGGCGCCGGCTTCCAGCTCGCCAGCCACGATCTCGACATCCGCGGCGCCGGCAACCTGCTGGGCGACGAGCAATCGGGCCACATCCGCGAAGTGGGCTTCGAACTCTACCAGTCGATGCTGGAAGACGCGATCCTCGCTGCACGCGCGGGCGGCGTCGGCCTCGAAAAGGACACCTCGGGCCTGTCCCCGCAGATCACCGTCGAAGCGCCGATCATGATCCCCGAGGACTACGTGCCCGATCTGGCGGTCCGCATGGCTCTCTACCGCCGCCTCAACGATGCGGATTCGCGCGCCGAGATCGAGTCCCTCTCCGCCGAGATGATCGACCGCTTCGGCGAACTGCCGCAGCCTACCGCCAACCTCATCCAGCTCATCCAGATCAAACGCCAGGCGATCGAGGCGCATATCGCCAAGATCGACGTCGGCCCGCGCGGGACCCTGGTCAGCTTCCACAACGACAGCTTCCCCAACCCGGCCGGCCTCATCGCCTATGCGGACAGACTGCAAGGCGCGATCAAGCTACGCCCGGACAACAAGATGGTGCTGCAAAGGGCCTGGGGCGATCCCAAGAGCCGGCTCAACGGGTTGCTGCAACTGACCAAGGGCTTGAGCGCAGTGGCGCGCAAGGGATAAAGACCGTCCTTGCTCGTACCGGACGCGATCCGGAGTTATGCTCCCCGGCCTGCGTCCACTTCTACATCCTCCTCAACCCGCGCCAGCTTGGCAAACATAGCCGCGCTCATCGGCTGCGCTCTCAGGAAGCCCTGGAAGTAGGCGCAACCCTCGCGCGCCGCGACTTCGCGCTGGCCTTCGTCCTCGATGCCTTCGGCGATCACCTGGAGGTCCAGTGCGCGCGCCATCGCCACGATCGCGCGCAACACGGCGACGTCGCGGCGATCGGTGGTGATGCCGTCGATCATCGAGCGGTCGAGCTTGAGGTAGTGGATCGGCAGGACCTTGAGGTAGCGGAAGTTGCAGAACCCCGCCCCGAAGTCGTCCAGTGCGATGCGGATGCCTTGCGCGGAGAACTCCGCCATTGTCTGCGCAGCAAGGGTGATGTCGCCAATCAGCGTCTGCTCGGTCACTTCCAGCGTCAGCCGGCGCGGTGGAAAACCGCTTTCGCGCACGAGGTCGAGCATCTGGCGAGTGTAGCTGCCGAAGGCGAGATCGGCCGCCGTGACGTTGATCGAGAGCCGCAAGGACCCCGGCCATCCCTTCGCCGCCCACATCGCCTTGCGGGCGATGTGGCGTGAAAGCGGGCCGACGTGGTCCGCACGCTCGGCGATGGCGAACAACGCCCCGGCGCCGATGCGACCAAGCTCCGGGTGGTTCCAGCGCGCCAGCGCCTCTGCACCGGTCAGGCTGTCGTCACCGAGGTCGAACTGGGGCTGGAACAGAACCTCGATCTCGTCGCGGTCGATGGCGACGAGGAGGTCTGCCTCCAGTTGCTGGGCAGAGCGGCCGGGCGGCGTCACCTCGCCGTCGGCCCAGGCGAGGCGGGCGCCGTGCTGCTCGTGCGCGTCGCCCAGCGCGTGACCGAGGCGGTCGAGCATTGATTCCACGCTCTCGCCAGTCAGTGCGCGTATAAGGGCGATGCGTGGGCTAAGGCGCAGGATGCCCGAGGAGACCGGGATTGGCCGCGCGATCATGTCGGCAAGCTGGTCGGCGACGAGCTGCCAGCGCTCGCGGCTACAGGCTTCGTTGGCGACCAGCACGAAACTTCCACCGCCGGCGCGGGCCAGGAGCCAGGGACCGTCGAGTTCCTCTTCTGCAAAGTGGCTGATCCGGGCGGCGACTTCCTCCAGCGCGCCGTCGCCGGCGGCGGCGCCATAGGCCATGTTGATCGCATCGAGCCGGCGCAGGCTGAGCAGCATGGCGTGGACATGCGCCATGTGCGGCATGAGCACCGGGTCCTCGCGCCAGGCGGCGATGCGGTCGTACACCGCCTCCAGCCCGGGAATGCCGGTCAGCCGATCTGCTATCCCCTTGGGATGGCTGTGGACCTTGTCATGTGGTTTTACGCCCATCGCGTCGCCATACCCCAAAGCCCTTGCAAATCCCTTCAAAATTCTACAGCCCCGAAGCGGTATTGGTCCCGGAACAGGACGCTGCGGAGACGTGATGAGCATGGATGCGAAACTGGCGCTGATCGTGTCGGACAGCGCCAAGGCGCAGGCCGGTGCCGTCGCCCTGCGCGAATCGCACCCCTGGGTCACGCCGCAGCAGGCAGATGTGCTGGTCGTGCTGGGCGGCGACGGGTTCCTCCTGCACGTCCTGCACGAGATGCTGGACGGCCATCCGATCAAGCCGGTCTACGGCATGAACCTGGGCACCGTGGGCTTCCTGATGAACGGTCCGCACGACCACGTCCCGATCGCCCAGCGCGTGGCCGATGCACACCGCGTCCCGGTCCGCCCGCTGGTCATGCACGCCACCGGCCGCGACGGGCGGGAATACAGCTACTACGCGATCAACGAAGTCTCGCTGCTGCGCGAGACGCGCCAGACCGCCAAGGTCGAAATCCGCATCAACGGGCGCGTGCGGATGGACGAACTGGCGGGCGATGGCATCCTGGTGGCGACACCGGTCGGCTCCACCGCCTACAACCTGTCTGCCAGCGGTCCGATCCTGCCGCTGGGCTGCCGCATGCTGGCCCTCACCCCGCTGAGCCCCTTCCGCCCCCGCCGCTGGAAGGGCGCGATCCTTCCCGAGAGCGCGGAAGTGGAATTCTGCATCCGCGAGCCCGGCAAGCGCCCCGTCGCCGCCGTCGCCGACCAGAAGGAAGTGCGCGACGTCGCGATGGTCCGCATCGTCGCTTCGGCCGAGAAGGAACTGACCCTGCTGTTCGATCCCGGCTTCACGCTGGAGGAGCGCATCTTCGCCGAGCAGTTCCAGGTCTGATCCGCAGGTGTACGCAGGTTGCGAAAATTTGATCCAAATTTCTGGCATACGGGGTTGCCAATCTTTCTGGCGCTGTTATAGGCGCACCCCTGCCCGGCGGTGGTAACATCGACAGGCTGCTCCCCGATAGCTCAGCGGTAGAGCATTCGACTGTTAATCGAATGGCCGTAGGTTCGAATCCTACTCGGGGAGCCAACATCTTCCAGGAAATCGCCGAAATAAGGATGTCCGGCGCACGCGGCATCCCTGCCCGTCTTTCGACGCGCCATTCGCGCCGGCATCCATCCACGACAGCCTGACACCGAGGGCAAGGGCAACGCCCCTGCCTGGCTCGATTCACAACCCGGCCGGAGGCACCAGTTTCGCCGGCAGGGACAACTCGCGCCGCCAGAGCGCGCAGGCACGTTGGCGCGGATTCAGTGGTCCGGCCAGCCGGGCGACCTGGCTCCGGCTCAACCCCGAGCGCTCGCAGAAGAACGGGTGTCGCGGCGACCGGGCGAAGTAGCTGTGGAACAGTGCGCCGCGATCGGCGTAGTGGGCGGGCTGGCCACGATGGAAGTGCTCAGCCGTCTCGCAGAAGAACACGGTGCCGGCCGCCCCCTCGCAACTGACCAGGTCCCGCGCGTAGTCTGCACCCAGCCTTTGCGCTAGCGCCGCGTCGTCCGCCAGCATGTAGCGATAGCCGTTCGCGCCGCCGTGCCCCGGCTCTCGCCGGCGGATCATCTGGAACGGACCGCCGCCGGCAGCGACGTCGTTGCAATAAATGCCGACCTTGATCGTCCGGCGGTCCTCCCAGTCCCGGTGCCAGCAGCGCGGCCCGGCCTCGCGGCCGTCAGCGACCGTGTAGATCAGGTTCACCCCGTCGTAGGCGACCGGCAGGCCGAGATAGGCCTCGACGATGTCGAGCAGCCTTTCGTTCAGGCCCCAGGCGAATATCTCGGGCCGCGAGGCGATCGCATCGGGCGAGACGATGACGAACTCCTGCCCCTGTGCGGCCCGGCGGCGCGCCTCGGCCGCAAATCCCGCGGCAAGCTCTTGCCCTGCGGAGAGCATTTCGTTCGATCCGGGCAGGCCCAGTTCGGCAAGGCTGGTGACGTAGATGCCATCACGGCGCAGGCCTTCCACGATCTGCAGGTCCAGCCCGGACAGACGGGGCACATGGTCGCGATGGAGCGCCAGCGCAGATTCGTGCCGCTGCATCAGGTGGCGGTTGACGATCTCCGAATTGGCACAGCGCAGTGCCGTGCGCGCCGGCAGGTCGCGCATCCATCTGGCTGTCGAACTCAGACGCGATTCAGCCATTGGCGAGAATGTCGATCGTGCGCTCGACGAGCGTGTCGCTGAGATTGGGGTGGATCGGCAGGCACAGGATCTGCCTGGCGATCCGGCGCGCGACCGGCAGGGGCTGCTGCGCGGAAGGCAGGTCGCGATAGCCGGGCATGTCGCAGATCAGCGGGTGAAAATAGCGCCGTGCGAGGATTCCGGCAGAGGTCAGGCGGGCACACAAGGCATCCGCGGGCACGGGATATTCGTCGGTGACGAGGATCGGGAAATAGGAATGGTTGAGAGTCACGCCCTCGACCCGGAACGGCGCGATTCCCTGGATGTCGGCGAGAGCGGCGTGGTATCGCCTGCTGATCTGCGCCCGCCGCGCGATGAGCCCGTCGATGTAGCGCAACTGGAGCAGCCCGAACGCCGACTGCAGTTCGTTCAGCTTGCCGTTGATCGAGGCGGTGGCCATGATCGTATCCCCGTGGAAACCGAAATTGCGCAAGCGGTCGATCCGGGCCTTGGTGCGCCCGTCGGGAGAGACGATGGCGCCGCCCTCGAACGTGTTGAACACCTTGGTCGCGTGGAAGCTCAGGACCGAAAGGTCTCCGTGGCGCAGGATGCTCTGCCCGTCGACCTGCACGCCGAAGGCATGGGCCGCGTCGTAGACGACCCTGAGGTCGTTGATCTCGGCGATGCGGGTTATCGCGTCCACCTCGCAAGGGTGCCCGAAGCAGTGGACCGGCAGGATCGCGCTGGTGCGCTCGGTGATGGCGGCCTCGATTCCGGCCGGCGCGATGTTGCAGTCCTGCTCGTCGATGTCGACGAACACCGGCGTGGCTCCGGCGAGGCGCAGCGCGTGGGCGGTGGCGACGAAAGTGAAGGGCGTGGTGATGACCTCCCCGCTCACCTTCAGCGCCTGCAGCGCGGTCCAGAGGGCGACGGTGCCATTCGACATGAGCGATATGTGCTCCACGCCCAGGTGCTGCTCGAGCGCCCGCTCAAGCTCCTGATGGTAGGGGCCCGAGTTGGTCAACCAGCGGTTGGACCAGATCGTCTCGAGGTAGGGCAGGTATTCGCCCAGGGGGGGCATGAAAGGCTGCGTGACCGGCGTCGGCCGCTCGACCGGGGCGACCTGCGGAAGGCGGGCCAGGGCGGGCATGGCGGGAGTGGTTTCGGTGAGTTTCATGCGTCCGTCTTCACCTCTGCTGGAAGGGGGCGCCGACGTCCGGAACGCGGCTGCGGCGATGTGCTTTGCAGCATAATCGAGTGGCGCGGGCGCGCGCAGACAGCGAAACCCGTGGGGCATTCGCAGACCCCCATCGCCGACCAGCGCCTGCATTCACGCGGGGTCATAGTAGTCGTAGCCGTAGCGGAAGCGCCCGCTGGTGATCGACTTGTTGAGCACCGTGCCGACGACCGGCACGGGTCCGATCAGGCGCATCGCCTCCTTGAGATCCCGGGACGTCGTGCGTCCCTCCTCCACCACCATCAGCACGCCGTCGGCATTGCGCGAGATCAGCATGACGTCGTCCAGCACCAGCGCCGGGGGCGTGTCGACGATGCAGATCGGCTGGAACGGCGCGGATTGCACGGCGCGCATGGCCGCCGGAAGCCGGTCCAGCGACAGCAGCGTCGAGGAATCCTTGCGCGCCTCGCGCACCGGGTAGAGGGTGAGGTCGTAGCCGGCCACTTTCTGGCCGACGTCGTCCCACTCGCAGTCCCCCAGCAGGTAGTCGTCTATTCCGGCGTGGACCGTCAGGCCGAAGCGATCCGCCATCGTCGGTCGCCGCAGATCCAGGTCGACCAGCATCGTCGGCTGGATCAGGCTGAGGGCGCAGGCGAGGTTGGCGGTGACGAAGGTCTTGCCGTTGCCCGCCTGGGTCGAGGTGACCACGAGGATGCGTCCGCCAGAGGCGTAGAACCCGTTCATGATCTGCGAGCGCAGCAGAATGAAGGTCCGTGCGCGCTGGTCCATGTGTTCCAGCCCGACGATACTGTTTTCGAGCAGATGCGCGCGGTCCAGTCTGACCCGGCGCCGATCGAGGTCGACGACGGTGCAGCCGCCGCCGGTGCGCGGCTCGATATCTTCCAGGGGGACTTCCTTGCCGACCGTAATCATCATCGTGCTCCTGCGCGGCGCGGATAGGACCGGCGGCGCCCTTTCTGCATGTAGCGCCGGAAGCGCTCGAACAGCGGTGCGGTCAGCCCGGGCGTGAGCACCGGCACGACCGCCAGCGGCGTCGCATTCATCAGGCGGGTGACCGCGCCGACACCGTGGATCGGGCCTGCGAGGACTTCCCAAACCACTACCATCACGAAGCCCAGCGCGAGCCCACCGAACAGGCCGGCCGCCACCAGTTGCATGCGCTTGGGACGGATCGGATCGCTCGGCATGCTCGCAGCGTTGACCACCGAGAAACGCTCGCCCTTGTCCTCGGCCTGGAGGTTGGCGGTGACTTGCGCTTCCATCTGCTTGTCGCGCACGTCCTGGTACTGGCGCTTGAGATTGTCGTAGTCGCGCTCGAGGTTGTTCAGCTCGTAGGTCGCCTGGGGCGCCATCGCCGTCATCCGCTCCATGTGCGAGATCGAGCCGACCAGTTCCCCGCGTCGCGCCGCCAGCGACGCGATCCGCGACTGCGCCGCCTCCATCGCCGAGGCCACGGCACCGCTGCCGGGCGGCGGTGCGGTCGCCCGCAACACATTCTGGCGCTGCCGGCTGACCGCCGCGCGCGCGGCAACGACGTCAGGATAGCTGTCGGAATAGATCGCGCTGAGCTGCGCGAGACGCTCCTCAGCGCGGTTGAGCGCTTCGAATTCCGGCTTGGGGGCGGCGGCGATCTCCTCGCTCCGCGTCGCCAGCAGGCTGTTCTGCTGCAGCAGGCCCTGGGTCTCGGCATCCATCCGCGACACTTCCGCGCGCAGTGCCGATCCCGACTGGGCGCTCAGCGCCACCTGATCCGGCAAGGCCCCGGCGTAGCGGCTCTCGACCTCGCGGCGCTTGCCCTCCAGCTCGACCATCTGCCCCCGCAGTTCGTCGACGCGGCGCGTCAGAAACGCAGCCGTGCTTGCCGCCTTCTCGGTGCGTAGCCGCTTGTCCTCGGCGAGGAACATCGTGACCAGCCGGTCGGCCACGGCGTGGGCCGCGGTCCGGTCGGAATAGGTGAACGAGAGGTCGAACGCGATCGTGTCGTTGGCGGCGCCGGGCCCCTGGCGCCCGGTGGCGCTGACGAGGTCGACGGTAATCGACTTGCGCATCATCGCCAGCAGGTCGTCGAAGGACATCTCGTCCTGCTCGCGCGCATAGATGCCGGCCTCGTGGATGAGCTTGGTGAGGCTGGCGCAACTCATGATCTGCTGGCGGATCTTGCCCACGCTCTCGTTGGCGTAGTTGGCGGTCTGCGCCGGCGCGAACGTGGTCGGTATCTGGGGTGCGTCGATCAGCAGCGTCGCCTGCGAACGATAGGCCGGCGTCATCAGCAGGGCGGCCGCCACTGCGAGCGCGGTGCCGACCAGTGCCGGGAGAACGATCCACCAGCGTCGTCGGTAGAAGATCGCGAATATCTCCAGCGGACTGATGACGCTGGCGTTCGACGTCGCTTCTTCGCTCATTTGCGCTCCCCTGGTCTATAACTGAGCTGTATTCCGAAGAAGGCCGCGCCGATGCGTTGTCCGGTAACGACCTGGCGGCGAAGGTATTGGACGCTCGCGGTGACGGTGAAGTCCCGGCGCGGCTTCCAGTCCAGCGCCACCGTACCGCGCATGGCATCGGTCGGGCCGCTGCGCTCGAGATCAGGCGGCCCGGTCGCGCGCGAACCGCCCACCAGCGTCGAGCGCCGGTAGTCGCCGGAACCGCGCAGCACGAACTTCTCGCCGAGCGGCTGCATCAGCGAAGCCGAAACCGTCGCGTTGCGCCGAAGACCACCGACGCCGCTCACTTCGGTGTTGAGCGTGCCGGAAAGGCAGGCAGTCATTCCTCGCGAGCCCGTGGCGGCATCCCGGCACAAGTCCACCCGGCCGGCCAGCAGAGTCCGCCCGGGACGCCGCATCGCCATGCCGCCGATCGTCTCGATCTGGCGTCCAGCCCGCTCCGCGCCGAGTTCCAGCATGAAACGCCCGTTGCCGCTGAAACGGCGATTGTACGTGCCGTAGGCGGCGATGCTGTTCATGCTCGCCATGCCGTCGACCCGGTTCACGGTGTCGCGTACCCGGACGCCGACGCTGGTGCGCGGGCCGATCCGCTTGGAATAGGCAAGACCGACCGCCAGCGCGCGCGAATCGCGCAGCAGTTCGCCACCGGAATAGAAGGTCTCGTCGAAGCGTATCTCCGGCCGGAACAGCTCGAAGGCATTGGGCCGCCAGTCGGCGTCGAAACCGGCGAACCAGCTGTTGCGAATGGCACCGGGATCGACCGCGAGATCGGCACTGGTGGACAGCAGGTCGATCGCCAGCGCCCTGTCGAAACCGGCGGAACCGCCGATCGTCAGGTACTCGCTGTCGCGATAGCGGGTTTCCACCGTGGCATCGCCCAGCAGGTAGTGGCCATAGAGCCGGCTGAAATCACGCCGCTTCAACGTTCCGTTGAGCGCGATCGTCGATCCCCGGTCGGTGGTGATCGTGACGCCGGGCGAGGCCGCGATCTCGAACATCACCGCGCCGTTGCCGCTCCCGGAAAGCAGCAGCGGATCGGGCGAGGCGAAGACCGACATGTCGACGGTCAGGCTGGGCTCGGTCCGCCCTTGCGCGGGTGTCGCGACAAGCGCAGGCAGGACCAGTGCGAAAGCCACGGACGGAAGCTGGCGGCAGCGGTCCATCGTGCACACGCATTCAGGGGATGACGAGGACATCGCCCGCTCCCAGCACGGGCAGCGGCACGGCGAGCCTGCCTGCGTCCAGTTTGCGCGCACCCTTGAGAATGCGCGAAAGGCGCACCGGCTCGACCGTCTGGCCTTGCGGTGTCTGGCGCAGGATGACGGCATTCTTGACGTCGGCGAATTCCGCGAGTCCCCCGGCCATGCTGAGCGCCTGCACCACGTTCACCGCGCGGCCCCCGCTTGCGAAACCGCCGGGCGTGCGGACCTTGCCCATGACGTAGAAGCGCATCCCCGTCGCCTCGCGCACCGCCACGGTGACGCTCGGCGGCGCTTCCCGGTAGTTGGGTGCGAGGTTGTCGCGGATCTGGCCGGCGATCTCGCCCACGGTGCGATTGGCGGCGGTGATCCGACCGGCAAGGGGGAAGCTGAGGGTGCCGTCGGGCAGCACCCGGACCACGCGCTGCAGCCGCTCGTCGCCCCAGACCAGGATGTCCAGCTCGTCGCCTGGATTGACCCTGTATTCGGGATCGACGACGCTCGACTGGACTACCGCCGTCACCCCTTGGGCGGCGGCCAGGGCAGGCATCGGCGGATAGGCGCATAGGGCGATCAGCAGGCCCGCCAGGCCCTTGCGGCTCGCCGTTCCGGCTCGATTGCAGAGCATCTCGATAATCCCCGCTGTTGAGTGCCCAGTGTACGAGCAACAGGGATTGCACGTCATTCGTTCAAGGATGGTCCGTATTCTCACCACCCCCTTCAAGGGGGACTTCCGTATTCCCCGAATCCCGTAGGTAGAATTTCGCGGATGGTAATCGGTTCAAACTAAGAATGAACATATGCGGGCGGCGATCCTGTATATCGGAGTCATTACTTCGAAATACTTTCATCAAAATTTGAAAACAGGCGCAGATCGCCGAAAAAATGGGAGGGCAATTTCATGGCTTCGTCTGCGATGCCCAACGGAAGCACAGGAATGACGTACGATTATCGCGCGCCCCAGTCGCGCGGCGCGCGCCGGTCGGGTGCGCAGCTGCGCACGTCGGAATTCATCGACCTGTCGTTCGCCTGGCGTGACCAGGGGCAGGTCCTGCGCGACATCGAGCAGCGCCACGAAGCCGCACCTTTTGCCTATATCGTGACTCCCAACGTCGACCATGTCGTGCGTATCCAGCACGCGCGGTCGGACTTGTGGCCGATGTACCGCAATGCCTGGATCACCTTGTGCGACAGCCGCATCCTGGGCCGCCTGGCCCAGCGCGCCGACATGTCGCTGCCGATTGTTCCCGGCAGCGACCTGACCGTCGCCATGTTCCGGCAAGTCATCCATCCCGACGACAGGATCGCAGTGATCGGCGGCAGCACGCCCCTGATCGAGAAGCTGCGCAGCACGTTCGGCCTGACCAACCTCGTCCACCACAACCCGCCGATGGGCTTCATCAACGATGCCGCGGCGACCGAGGAGGCCGTCCAGTTCGCGATCGATGCGCAGGCGCGCTATACCTTCATGGCGGTCGGCTCGCCGCAGCAGGAAATCCTCGCCTACCGCATTTCGCGGACGGGGCAGGCTACCGGCGTCGGCCTGTGTATTGGTGCCAGCCTCCAGTTCCTGACCGACGAACAGATGCGCGCGCCGCGGATCTTCCAGCGACTGTCCCTGGAATGGCTGTTCCGCCTGCTCAGCGATCCCAAGCGTCTGTGGCGCCGCTACCTCGTGGAAGGACCGCTGATCTTCGAGATCGTGCGCGAATGGCGGCATCGACGGGCATGACGAGCGGCATCGCAAGGCGATGAGACGGGGCGACGGCTGCGCGACAATCGCCTGCGCGGTGCTCGCGCTGTTCGCAATGGGACCGGCGACTCCGATGATCGAAGCACCCGCACAGGTCTACCAGGCGGCAGCGCCGCGTCTCGCTCCGCATGTTCCCCGCCGGTTGTTCGTGTCCGGTCACAGCCTGACGAACCACCCCTTCCCGGAATACCTCGAGGGCATTGCGGCCGATCTGGGATGGCCGCTGGAATGGAACATGCAGGGGCTGGTGGGCTCCTCGGTGAAGGACCGCAGCATGGGGAACGGCCCGGCACCGTGGACCGGCTATGCGGCGGGCATCGACAAGGCCGGCCACCCGCTCGACGTCCGCGCTGAACTGCAGCGGCCCGGCCCGTCTTACGACACCCTCATCATCACCGAACAGCATACCGTGCTCGGCAGTATCGTGTGGAACGACAGCCTGCGTCTGCTGCGCGATTTCCACGATCGGGTGATCGCCCTCGACCCGCAGGCGCGGACATATCTCTTCGCTGCCTGGATGAACGTCCTCGACCTCGACGATCCCGCCCGGTGGATCGCCTACGAACGAGCTGCCGCGCCGATCTGGCGCTGCATGGCCGAACGGATCAACCATGACCTCGCCGCTGCGGGACGACCGGACCGGCTGACGACGATACCGGCCGCGTCGGCACTGGCGACACTGGTCGAGGAGGCCACGTCGTCCCGCCCTATACCCGGCCTGGAGGGGCCGGACGCAAAGTCGATCCTCGCCGCAATCTTCAGGGACGACGTCCACCTGCGGCCGGCAGGCGTCTACTACGTCGCATTGGTGACGACTGCGATCCTGCACGGACGCCCCGTGGACGTGACGGTGCGGCCAAGGGGGATGCGGCAGGATACCGCCGAACGGCTCCGGCAGATCGCGACGACCTTCGTCGCCGACTACGCTCGCGGTGAAAGGCCGCTGACCGTCGAGGCCTGCCGCAGCTACGTCAGCGAGGACTTCGTGCCGACTTACCTCGCCTATCAGCGCGACCTGCAATGGCGCGACCACGGCAGCGCGATGACCTGGCTGAAATGGGCGAAGCTGCGCCTGCTCTGGCCACGGCTATTTCGGCGCCACGACGCCACCAACCCGTTCTACGTCGGCAAACCGGCCCCGCTTTGATACGAGTTGCGCCAGCGGGACCGGGTCCCCGCCCTCGAAGCGCACGACGGCTATCCGCGAGACCCGTTGCGCGCCGCCGGGACCTTCGATCCGCACCACCTCCTGTCCCGGCTCGCCGATGAAGCGATAGGCCTCGCGCCGGCCCGGCAGCAACAGCGTGTCGGCGCCGCCGCCGCCGTCGATCCGGGTGCCCGCGCTGCTTGCGCCGATGAAGCGATCGTCGCCGCTGCCGCCGACCAGTACGTCGTAGCCATGTGGGGTCGCCTCGAACGTCGCTCCCTTGCTGCCGCCGATCGCGATCCGGGCATCCTCGAAGGCGACGCGAGGCCCTCGCGATGCCGCCGGCGGATGCGCCTGGAGCCAGGCCATCAGCGCATCGTAGCGCGGCGTCCCCGTCTGCCGCACCGATTCCAGCGCCGACCAGCTTCCCCACTTGGAAGGCGTACCGATGATGCCGAAATTCATGAACAGGCTTCCGCCCGCCGCCGCGAAGGCCTTGTAGTTGGCGGTTTCCAATGCCTTGAACTCGGGACGGCGCTGCAGCTTCACGAGGAACTCGGTGTAGGCATCGTTGGCATGCTGCGAGATCGGCGTGTATTCGCCGAAGCCGCTTTCGTAGCTGACGAGGCGCATCCCGTGGGCCTTCGCCTGCTCGGCATGGTAGCGATAAAGCGGAGCGTTGAACTCCGTAATGCGCTTGTCGAGGGCGCTCACCGCACGGGCGTAGCCGCCATCGGGGTCCTTCCACCAGGTCTGGACCTGGCCCACCGCCTCGTCGACGTTCATCGTCCCGTCGTAGTAGGCGGTGATCGCGTATTCGTCGAAGTAGTCGGCCGCGCGGACCGGCTTGCCGCCGGCATCGCGCCAGTGTTTGGTTTCCAGGCCGGTCGCCTCCAGGCCGCGCCAGGCGAACTGGGTGCCGAACACCATCGACACGCGCCCTTGCCCCCCGTCGCCGCGCTCCGGCTCGCCGAACGTCTTCTTCCAGATCATGCCGACCTGCGCCGCGCGCATGCCGTACCATTCCAGCCACTCGCCATCGGGCCCGAAGACCTCGCGGGCCCGGGCCTGGGCATAGCGGGCCTGGGGGAATATCCAGTTCCACACCTCGTTGGAAAGTTCGACGTGGATCTTGAGGTCGCGGCGCAAGTTGGCGCGGACATAGGCGGCGAAACCGCGCACGTAATCATCGCTGGCATTGACCGGCATCGTGAACCAGGGCTCGGCGCCGGTACGGTTGGCCATCTCGACCAACGCCTCGACGGGGACCCCGCGGCTGCCGTCGCCCCAGCGCATCGACCCAGGCTTCGGCCGGTCCGCCCAGCGAAGCTGCGGCGCGCCTTCGATCGCCGCGTCCCCCGTCAGCGGCCCGCCTGTGGGCGCGAACAAGGCGTTGGTGTTCATCCAGTCCATGAAGCGCAGGACCTGGAACGGGTTGATCCGCGACAGGAATTGAGGATCGAACGTCAGCCCCGCGCGATAGAGCGGCAGGTATTCCTCGCGGATCACCCGGACGTTGCGGATCGGGTCGCCGCCCTTGGTCGCGCCATCGGCCTCGATGCGCAGATAGAGGCTGCCGCCCCGCCCGGAAGTTACGTGCAGTTCGCCCGGCGCGCGCGAAACCACGCTGGCGCCGTCGACGTCGAGCGCGGTGATCGCGCCCTCCCCTTCGTAGAGGACTACGTAGGCGGCCTGGGGCGGCGCGGCGGGGTTGTCGTGGAGCACGTTCACCACCAGCGAGCGATAGCGGTGCGATGCCGTGCCGGGGAGCGGCCAGCCTTCGCGGTCGAGCGCAACGGTCTCGCCGGTATCGTAAGTGCCTTCCTCCTGCGGCAACCAGGGCCCCGAGGATTTCACGATGTCGAGCGTAGGCAAGGCCGTGCTCCAGTAGGCCAGGCCGTCGAGATTGGTGCCCATCGCCATGGGCTCCGAAGTCGCCTCCGCCCCCGCTACTGCAGGATCGTCGCCCTGCGCGGCGGCAAGGCCGCCCTCCCCGCAAGCGGCCGCGAGCAGTACCAGCACCAAGGCTCCCGCCTTCCATCGCGGCGCCGGCCGGGTCACCTGAAATCTCCCCACGCGCTTCTCCCTTCCCAATGGGCATGATCGGATGTTGCGAGCGGCGGTCCTATACTGCCGGGGATACCGGAAGACGTTCTTCCGCCGCGATTTTACCCGCCCGATCCAACCCCGACAGGTATCCGTATTATGGTGGTCGAAAGTACCGGGCAGATTTGGGCACCCGCCGCGACGGCGACGGCCCCGAAGGCGAGACATCGCATCCTGCTCCTCGCCGAGATCGCCAATCCCGAGATGGTGAGCGTGCCCCTGATCGGCTGGTGCATCTCCGAGGCGCTGGCCCGGCAGGCCGACGTCCACCTCGTCACCCACATCCGCAACCGCGAGGCGATCGAGGCCATGGGCTGGCAGGAGGGACGCGACTTCTCGATCATCGACACAGAGCCCACGGTCCGCTGGATCTTCCGCGTCGCGCGCCTGCTCGGCGCCAGCGACAACCGCGGCTGGACGATCTACCAGGCCCTCGCGCCGCTGGGCTGCTACGCGTTCGAGAAGGCGGTGTGGAAACGCTTCGGGCCCGACCTGAAGGCTGGCACTTACGACATCGTCCACCGCCTGACGCCGATGAGCCCGACCACACCCTCCATGCTCGCGCGGCGGCTCAAGCGCCTCGGCGTGCCGCTTGTCGTGGGACCTCTCAACGGCGGACTGCCCTGGCCGCCGGGCTTCGCCGACCGCATGCTGCGCGAACGCGAATGGCTTTCGCGACTGCGCGGCGCTTACAAGCTGATGCCCGGCTATGCCTCGACCCGGCGCGACGCCGCCGCGATACTCGCTGGTTCACGCCATACCCTGTCCGAACTGCCGCCCCGGGCCCGGCCTCGCAGCTTCCATCTGCCCGAGAACGGCATCGACCCCGCCCGCTTCACCCTGCGCCGGACGCGCCGGGCCACGACGCCGCTGCGAGGCGCCTTCGTGGGCCGGCTGGTGCCCTACAAGTGCGCCGACATGCTGATCCTCGCCGCATGCGAAATGCTGCGCAGCAATGCCCTTCATCTCGACATCATCGGCGATGGACCCGAGCGCGACGCGATCGCCGAACTGGTCCACAGCCTGGGCGTCGGATCGGCCGTGACGCTGCACGGCGCGGTGGAGCACCGGCGCGTGCAGGAACTGCTGGTCGACTGCGATTTCCTCGCCTGCCCCAGTATCCGCGAGTTCGGTGGCGGGGTCGTGCTGGAAGCGATGGCGCTGGGGGTCGCGCCGATCGTCGCCGATTATGGCGGCCCGATCGAACTGATGGACGACGACACCGGCATCCGCGTGCCGTTCTCCGGCCCCGACAGCCTCATCAAGGGCCTGCGCAGCGTACTCGAGCAGGTGCAGGCCGACCCGGCCATACTCGATCGCCTGGGCGACGCGGCGGTCCGCCGTATCGAGGCGATCTTCACCTGGGACCGCAAGGCCGACCAGATCCTAAAGGTCTACGACTGGGTCCGCGACGGTGGCCCGCGGCCGTCGCTGATGCCCTTCTCCTCCCTCGCAAAGGTCTGAACGATGGCCTTCGTAGTGATCCTCATCCTGACCGCCATGGTGCTGTGGTGCGCGACCCGCCTGCCCGGACGACTGGGCTCCGTTTCCGGCCCCCACCAGGCAACACTGGCGCTGGCGCTGCCGCTGCTCGGCACCTTCGGGCTGCACTACGCGATCTTCGCGGTGGGAGTCGTGTTGCTGTTGGCGCTGGCCCCGGCCATCAGCCGCGCCGGCCTCGTCCTGCCCGCGGCGAACGCCATGGAACTGCGGAGCCGGCTCTACCTGCTCTGTCTCCCGCTGATGCCGCTGATGTTCTACACGATCGCCATCGGCGGCCTGACTTTCGCGCAGATAAACTACGTCCACTTGCTCGGCATCGGCTACCTGCTGGCGATGGCCATGGCGGGAGAGCGCCTTATCGATGCCCGCCTGCAGGGCTGGGACCTCGTCTTTGCGCTGATGATGATCGTGCAGGCGTTCATGGACTGTCGCGGCAACGACCTGACGTACTCGGTCCGCGCCTGCAACCAGGTGGTGCTGAACCTCGGCCTGCCGTACCTCGCTGTCAGCCGCGCGTTCGTGCGCGCGAAATCGCCCAACGACCTGATGCTCTCGGTGATACTGGGCGGCTGCATCCTGGCGCTGATCGCGACCTTCGAGGCACCCCGCCACTGGCTGCTCTACGACACCATGCCGCAAAGCATCGGCGCCGATCCGGAACTCAGCTCCGGCTACGTCAAGCAGCGCGGCGGCCTGTTGCGCGCCCGTGCCAGTTTCCCGGAATCGACCGGCCTCTCGCTCCTGCTGGGAATGCAGGTCGTGCTGCTGGTCGCGCTGCGCCGACACCTGAATTCGGCGCTGGCCTTCTGGACGGCGATGGCCCTGCTGGCCTCGGGCGTGTTCTTCACGCTCGCACGGATCGGCTACATCGTCGTGGTCGCCGGGCTGATCGCCTGCATGGTGCAGGAGCGGAGATGGTCCGGCCTCTTCGCCATGCTGCTGGCGCTGCCCCTCGTCGGTGGCATGTTGCTGGTGGCGTCACGCTTCATTCCGACCCTCGCCGCCTCGATCGGCACCGGCGAGGATGCCGCCGGCTCGGTCGACTACCGCTCGGAACTGCTGCACTCGGGCCTTGCGCTCGCACGCGAGCACTGGGCGACCGGCCTCGGCATGGACGACATTTACGCAAGGCTCGAGCACTTGCGCCAGGGCGAGGGCATCATCGACCTCGTCGACCAGCCGCTGACCATCCTTATGCGCGGCGGCGTCTTCGGCACCGGGCTCTACTATGCGATGCTGCTCGGTGCGCTGGGCTTCCTGTTCGTGCGCGGCAGGCGCCTCGGCAGCGAGGCCAACGCCTCGGCGACGGCCTGCTTCGCCGGACTGGTCGGGCTGATGGCCGCGCTGGTCACCACCAGCTACGGCCGCAACGAGACCACTTACGTCATGCTGCTCGCCGCTGCCGCCGGGCTGGTCGGCCGGGTCACGGCGCGCGCCGCCATCCCCATCAGCCAGCCGAACCTGGTCCGTCAGCCCGCCACGATCATGAAGTAGAGCCGGTTGCCGACGACGCCGAGCACCATGCCGACGACGAGGGCCGCGACGATCAGCGCTTCCTGCTTCCAGCGAAACACTCCGGCGCGGTGCAGTTCGTACCAGCAGTAGATCTGCACCGGTACTTCGATCGCGCCAACCGCGGCCACCAGTCCGATCGGTCCGAAGGCCAGGAACCCGGCAGTGCCCACGCCCAGCAGCCAGCCCAGTCGCACCAGGTTGGCATAGAGCAGCGAGCTTACCCGGCCCACGACGATCAGCACTTCGCGCGCGGCGTAGTTGTTCATCGCGATCGCCGGCGCAAAGGCGAGCAGTCGAAGGTAGGTTGCCGCGGCCTGGTAGCGAGGGTCGTAGAGCAGGTCTACAACCGCGGGCGCCATGGCCATGAACCCGCCCATCGCGATCATGTAGAGCAGGGTCAGGCTGCGACGGCTGCCGTAGTAGACATGCGCCAGGGTATCCGGCTCCTCGCGATGGGCGCGGGCGAAGGCGGGCAGCAGCACGCGGCTGGGATAGAGCGTGGTGAACCCGGAGGCGACGCCGGACAAGTTGGAGGCCAGCGAATAGAGGCCGAAGAGCGAAAGCGGGAAGATGCGCGACAGCACGATCTTGTCGACGTTGCCCAGCAGGACATGGATGGTGTTTGCTCCCCCGATCGTCCGCCCGAAGCGCCACAGGTCGCCGGCCTCCTGTCGGTCGAAGGCGAAGCGGCGCGCGGCTCCGGGAAACATCATGTAGCTCAGCACCGCCTTGAGTGCGGCGCCGATCAGGCCCGCGAAGATGATTGCCCAATAGCTGCGCAGCAGCAGCGCCAGCAGAATCCCGGCCACCGTCTGGGTGACCGCGCTGGCGATGTCGAGCACGCTGAGCATCGCCAGCCGCTCCTGCCGCACCGCGGTGAAGGACGACAGCGAGGCGCAGCCATCGAGGAGGAAGTTGATTGCCGTGACGGCGATTGCCAGTTGCAGCTCCGGCTTGCCGAGGAAGCCGGCCAGCGGCCCGGCACAGGCAGCCATCAGCACCGTCAGCACCGCGCCGCGCAACAGCCGCACCGTCCAGATCACGTCGAGCAGACGCGGGTCGTCGCCGCGCGCATGGCGCACGATGTAGACGGCGAACCCGACGTCGGAAATCATCAGCAGGATGTTGAGGATCGCGCCCGTCAGCCCCGCCACGCCGAAGTCGGCCGGCGAGAGGACACGGGTGAGGATCAGGGTGCTGGCGATGCGCAACACGTTGGACGCGACGATCGTGATCGCGACCAGACTGACGCTGCTCAGGACCACCCGCCGCCAGGGCGGTTGCTCTACGACGGTTGCCATGCTTTCAGCCCGCTCTTCGCTTGGTCATATGCCCGCACACTCCGGCGCAGGCGGGCCAGCAGCGGCCGCTCGAACCACAGGAAAGTCGTGATCGAAAAGGCGATGCAGGCCGGCGGCAACAGCAGCGCGAGAATCGGAGCGTCGTTCCACACCCGGGCCGCGAGCGTCACCAGCGGCCGATGCGTGAGGTACAGCGCGAAGGACGCCTCGCCGAGCAGCACGGCCCACCGGCTGCACAGGATGCGCGAAAGCGTCCCTGTGCCGTGCGCGAAGACCAGCACCGCGAGCGCCATCGGCGGCAGGTAAGCCAGTTGCCAGCGCAGCGGCATCGGCAGGTCCGCGAGCGAGTAGGCGATCATCGCCGCGGGGATCGCCAGGGTTACGCATATCTCCGAGGAGGTCCCTGCCAGGCGCCGGCCGTGTCCCGCGCGGTACAGCCGGTACAGCAGCATGCCCGCCACGAAATCGACGAGCCGGACCGGCGGCGCCACGTAGAAGAACCACTCCGCCGTCGGTGAAAACTGGCCCGGCGTGCCGATGGTCAGCATCGCCACGGTGGCGATCAGCAGCACCGCGCAGCCCAGGCACGTCGCCAGCACCCGTGCCGGCAATCGGGAAAGCCAGGGGAACATCGCGTAGAAGAACAACTCGTCGGACAGGCTCCACGACGGCCCGTTCAGCGAATAATGGACCTCGACGTTCGGCACCCAGGCATGAAGCAGCGCCAGGTTGAGCGCGATCGTTCCCGCGCCCGGCACGCCGCCCGCGAGGACCAGCCACGCGAGGAACAGCAACGCCATGATCCAGTGCAGCGGGCCGATGCGGCATACCCGCAGCAGGAGGTACGAGCGCAGCCCGATCGCGCCACTCGCAAGCTTGTCGCCATAGGCGTGCGACAGGATGAAGCCCGAGAGCAGGTAGAAGAACGAGACCCCGCAGTAGCCCTGGCGCAGCAGCGTCTCGTAGATCCACCACCTGGGCGTTCCCGGCTCCTGCGCCAGGAAGTCCAGATGCGAAAGCAGCACCGCGAAGGCCGCCACGAAGCGCAAGCCGGTAAGCTGCTCGAGGGATGCCGGTTGCGAAGTCGGACGCGGTGCGGTCACCCATCACCTCGCATCCATCGCCAGCAGGTCGAGATAGCGGTCCGCCACCTCGCGCTCGCTGAACTGGTCGAGCCAGCCACGCGCGATCGGCGGCGGCCGTTCGCACAGGACTTCGAGCATGGCGGTGCTCATCCGGTCCACGTCGCCGACCGGGACCAGCGTGCCACAGGCACCGTGGTTGAGCGCCTCGGCCGGTCCCGAGGGACAGTCGGTGGCGATCACCGGCGTACCGACCGCCAGCGCCTCGATCACGACATTGGCAAGGCTCTCGAAATCGGACGACAGCACCATAAGGTCGGCCTTGGCAACGTAGGCATGCGGGTTGGGCACGAAGCCCAGCAGCACGACGTCCTCCTGCAGGCCGAGTTCGGCGACGAGGTCCTCCAGCATCTGCCGTTCCGATCCGTTCCCCAGGATCACCAGCCGCGCCGGCATCCGCGCGCGCGCTTTCGCGAAAGCACGGATCAGCAGCGAGAAGTTCTTCTGCGGCTCCAGCCGTCCCACGCCGATGACGACCGGTGGCCCGTCGCCGGCGAACCAGGGATGGTCCACCGGCTCCTTCGACTGGGCGATGAGGCCGTCGCTGACGAGCGGGTTGTAGATGCAGGCTATCGTCTTGGGATCGATGCGGATCACCTTGGCGAGGTCGAGCGCTGTGCCTTTCGAAACCGCGACGATCCGGTCGGCGAAGGGATAGAGGTAGTGCGCCAACGGGAAGAACCAGAAGCGCGACTGCCAAGGCTTGGGCCCCGCGTGGTCGACGGATGGGAAGCAGTGCTCGGTCAGCATCAGGCGGAACTTGACCCCCGCCACCCAGCGCACGACCACCGCGTAGAGATTGGGGAAGCCGAAGCTGGCGCACATCACCGCGCTGGGCCTGGCCTCGCGGATGTAGCGCCGCAGCTTGAGCAGGCGCGCGATCGGCCCGCGGGCCTCCAGCACGTCGTAGCCAACGCCTTCAGGGATGAGCGTGCGAAAGGGCGAGTGGGGATTGTCCACGTCGACCACGATCGACGATCGGATGCCGCGGCGCAGGAATTCGCCGGCGAGGTTGAACACCACCCTGTCGACGCCGCCGTTGTGCAACTGGCGGGTATAGAACAGGATTTCGGGGCTGTCCGCGCGGGTCGCCATCTCAGCGCACCGCCTGGAGGATACCGGCGGTAGGCGCCCGGCTTGGTCGGAGACGTGCGCGGTCGGCATCGGCGGCGGCTTCCTCCAGCACCTCGAGCACCCGCCGCGCCTTGTCGGCCCAGCCGTGGCCCGCCGCCTCGAGATGGCGCCGTGCGGCGGTTCCCATCGAACGACGCATTTCGGGCGACGCCGCCATCCGCGCCATCGCCGCGGTCAGGCCGGAGATCACCTCCGCCTCCGAAGCCGGTTTGACCAAGAGGGCGCAGTCCGGCGAGGCATATTGCGCCGCCCCGCCCCAATCGATGCCGATCACCGGCAGTCCTACCGCCATCGCCTCCATCATCGCCATGCCCCCGCATTCGCGCAGCGACGGCGTGACGTAGACGTCCGTTTCGCGCAGCATGTCCTGGTACCGTTCGCGGCTCAGGCGGCCGTGCAGCATGACCTGCCCGCTCAGCCGCTCACGCCATACCTGCTGCCTGATCTCGTCGAACAGCTCGCCGTCGCCCACCAGGTGCAGCATGGCGCCTCCCGACCGCGCCAGTGGCGCGAAAGCGCTCACCAGCAGCCGGATGCCTTTCCAGTCCACGAAGCGACTGCAGAAGATGAACGAGACCGGCGCGCCCGGCACCGGCGCCGTCTCCGGCCGGGCCTTCCAACGTTCCAGGTCGACCGCGCTTTCCATGACTTCGTGTACCTTGCCGCGTACGCCGGGAGGCAAGGCGGCCCGCGTCTGCGCATTGGCGACGATCAGCGCCTGCGCACGCAGCTTGCCGGGAAACAGGCGGTGCAGCAACGCCGATCCGCGACGTGCCGCCGCGATCGCCAGCCGGCTGAAAGGCCCATCCATCCGCCTGAACGCAGGCGGCAGGTCCATGCCCCCGCTCATCGGGCCGATGACGACCGGCGCGCCAAGCCCGTGCAGGAAGCTGACCGTCTTGGCCGCGATCGGCGCCGGCTGGAACACCACGTCGATGTCGAAGGCGCGCACCATGTCGCGAGCGATACCCCGCATCCGCAGCTGGGTGAGCATCTGGATAAGCTGGTTGAACACCAGGTCCTCGACGCGATACGGGAAATGGCGGCCGAGCCGGAACACCAGCTTCTGCAGCGCCGAATCCTTCACGAAGCGTACCCTGGCGAACTGTTCGGGCGGCAGGTCGGCGCGCAAGTCCTCGCGGACCCGTTCGTGGCAGAGCAGGCGTACGTCCTGCCCGGCGGCGACGAACTGCTCGAAGTAGCAGCAGGGCAGCAGGGTTTCGCCGCTCAGCCGCAGCGAGGCGTTTTCGGCTACCATCAGGATGCGCATGTCGATCTCCGCCGGACGCCCGCCCTTGCGCCATCTCGGCAGCATTCCCCCGGCGATGTCGGCAGCCCTACGCTATCCGCCATCCGGCCCGCGCCCCAGACTGCGATCTACGTGGGCCAATCTCGGAAGGGCCTGAACACCACCGCGTTTCGGGGGGCGATAAGGTCGGATGGCCGCAAGCTGCCGGAAAGCGCAAAATTCCGGCCCTACACGCCGTGCCAGCCGCTTGAAGCGTAGAGGAAGAGCCCCCTTATGCCGCGCCATCGATCCCGCCACACGACCCCGGCCGCACTGCTCCACGGCTGGCGGGAATGACCCGGGTGGCTCGCGAAGAGCGGCGTGATGGCCGCCTCACACCGGAAGTGCCGGAACAGGCGCCGACGCGTATCGCCTACCTCACCAACGTCTATCCCAAGATCAGCCACAGCTTCATCCGCAACGAGATCCTGGCGCTGGAACGGATGGACTTCGAGGTCACCCGGCTGACAATCCGGCGCTCGCCCGACGCCTTCGCGGACCCGGCCGACGAGGAAGAGAATACGCATACGACAGCGCTCCTCGACGGCAACCTTGTCGCGATGCTGTGGTCTGCGATCGGCAGGCTGGTGAAGAGCCCGCGTGCCTTCTTCAAGGCCATGGGGGTCGCCGCGGCGACGTTCCGGCGCGGCTCGCAGGGACTGGTCCGATGCACGGCCTATTTCCTCGAGGCCTGCCGCCTCGCCGACCGCATGGAGCGCGACGGCCTGCGCCACGTCCACGTCCACTTCGGCACCAATCCCGCGACCGTCGCCCGGATCGCCAGCCGCCTCGGCGCGATAACCTACAGCCTGACCATGCATGGCCCCGACGAGTTCGACGCACCGGAAGGGCTCCAACTGGGCACGAAAGTCGCCGACGCGCGGTTCGTCATCGCGATCAGCGCCTTCGGGCGCAGCCAGATCATGCGCTGGTCCGATCCCGCCGACTGGTCGAAGATCGCGGTGGTGCGGTGTGGCAGCGATCCGCTGTTCATGCATCACGTCACGCCCATCGTCGATACCGGGCTGACCGACAATACCCTCGTCTGCGTGGCCCGGCTCAGCCCGCAAAAGGGGATCATGCTGTTGATCGAAGCTGCGGCGATCGTCGCGCAGACGCACGAGTTCCACCTCAACATCATCGGCGACGGACCGATGCGCGCGGAACTGGAAGCACAGATCGAGGCCCACGGCCTGGAGGACGTGGTCACCCTGAGCGGCTGGCTGGACCGGCGAAGCATCTGGCGCGAACTGCTCGCCTCGCGCGCGCTCGTCCTGCCGAGCTTCGCCGAGGGCCTTCCGGTCGTCATCATGGAAGCTCTGGCGATGGGGCGCCCGGTCATTGCCACGGCGATCAGCGGAATACCCGAACTGGTCGATCGCGAGACCGGGTGGGTCATACCGGCCGGCTCGGTGACCGCGCTCGTCAATGCCATGATCGCGGCTCTGGTTACGCCGACCGAGCAGTTGCGCGCCATGGGGGAGACCGGCCGGCAGCGCGTCAGGGCGGGGCACGACATCGACGAGAACGTACCCGATCTCGCCGATCTCCTGCGTCCGTTGGCCTAGCCGATGCTGGGCCTTCTCACCTGGGCGCTTGCCGCCGCCGCCGGACTTCCGCTGCTGATGCTCGCGGCCGAATGCATTCTGGGCTCGAACCCGAGGATCAAGTCCCCCTACGTCCTGCCGCCGCCCTTCACTGTCCTGATCCCCGCACACGACGAGGCGGACGGCATCGCTGCGGTGATACGCGCGGTGCGCGCGCAACTGCGGCCCTGCGACGGCGTGCTCGTGGTGGCCGACAACTGCACCGACGACACCGCCGCGATCGCTGCCGCCTGCGGCGCCGACGTGGTCGAGCGTCACGATCCCAAGCGTCGCGGCAAGGCCTATGCGCTTGCCTTCGGTCGCGAGGTCCTGCGCGCGCAGCCGACCGCGCTGGTCATCGTCGTGGATGCGGACTGCGTGCCCACGCGCGGTGCCCTGCCCCGTCTGGCGGCGCATGCCGCCGGCCATGGCGCCACCGTGCAGGCATGCTACCTGCTCAAGGTCCCCGCCGACGCGACGCCGCTGGTGCGGCTTTCGACATTCGCATTCATGATAAAGAACCTCGTTCGCCAGCGCGGGCTTCAGCGACTGGGCGGCGGCGCCCTGCTGCAAGGCACCGGCATGGCGTTCCCCTGGCCGGTCTTCGATACCGCCCCGCTGGAAACCGCCTCGCTGGTGGAGGACCTGGAACTCGGCCTCGAGCTGCGGTTGGCGGGGCGGCCGGTGCGCTTCGATTCCGGTTCGGTCTTCACCAGTTCGGCGAGTGGCCAGTCGGCCACCGAAGGGCAGCGCACGCGATGGGAACATGGCTCGATCGCGACCGCGCGCTCCTACGTGCCGCGCCTGCTGCGGGCGGGGTTGCTGGGTCGTCCGGCGTTGCTGGTGCTTGCGGCCGACCTTTCGATCCCGCCTCTCGCCCTGCTCGCCGGGATCGACATGGCGATCTGGCTGGCGCTGGGGTTGCTGGCCGTGCTGACGGGTAACGCCGCGCCCCTGCTCGTGCTGACAGCGATCAGTGCGGTCGCGATCGCGGCGCTCGCTTTCACCTGGCTACGGCTGGGACGGGACGTGCTCCCGCCTGCCATGGCCGCCTACCTGCCGCGCTACCTGCTGTGGAAGCTGCCGATCTACCGGCGGCTCGCCGGCGACCGGCAGACCTTGTGGGTGCGGACCAGTCGCAAGCCCTGACCGGCAACCCTGCCTCAAACGGACTCGAATACTGGGCTTATGCCATTTAAAATCGCAAACAACTGATAGAATAAGAGTAAAAAATGCACAGTGGTGATTTGTGATACCGTAAAACGTGAAATTACACAGATCTCCAAGCCATCATATGAAACTTGAATAGATTTCTGGAATATCGGGAACTCTATGCAAACGCACTGCGTGCGATGGGGGGAATTAATGCACCTTGCGATCCAGATTATATCGCCGACTGGGGGATTTGCGCCAGCCGACACCGCGCAGTTCGCCGGATTCGTAGCCCGCCAGGGTGCCGGCCACACGGTGACCGCATGACTTCCTTCGCGCCAAGCCCGCTGCGGTGCGTTCTTGTCGGCTCGGAACGGCTGCTGATCGAATGCGCCGCCAAGCTGCAGGACCGCGGCCACCAGATCCTCGCGATCATCACCGACCAGGCGCCGATCCTCGACTGGGCGCGCGGCGAACAGATCCCCGTGCTGGACCGTCCGGGCGCCCTGCCCGCCGCCGGCCTGCCCCCGTTCGACTACCTGTTCAGCATAACCAACCTGCGCCGGCTGTCGTCCGAAGTGATCGAGATGCCGACACGCGCGGCGATCAACTTCCATGACGGCCTGCTGCCGGACTATGCCGGCCTCAACACGCCAGTCTGGGCCCTGATGAACGGCGAGGCACGGCACGGCATCTCCTGGCACCTGATGACCGCGGACATCGACGCCGGTGACCTGTTGCTGACCCGCTCCTTCGATCTCGATGCGGACGACAGCGCCCTTTCGGTGAATACCAAGTGCTTCGTCGCCGCGATCGACAGTTTCGATGCATTGGTCGCCGGGCTGGAATCCGACACGCTCGCCCCGCGCGGACAGGGCGACGCGACCGGCCGTCTCTACGGCCTCGCCGCCCGCCCCGCCGCTGCCGGAACGATCGACTGGAGCACCGACGCGAGAGACATCGCGCGCCTGGTGCGGGCACTCGACCATGGCACGTATGCCAATCCGCTGGGCGCGGCAAAGACCAGCCTCAACGGCAAGGTGATGCTGGTCGGCACCGCCTCGGTTCTCTCCTGGCGGTCGGAGCAGGCACCCGGCACCATCGTCGCCATTGACGAGGACGGCCTCGTCGTCGCGACGGCGAGCGAGGACCTGCGCATCGGCGGCCTGACGACGTGCGGCGGCACGCCGATCCGGGCGGTCCCTCCGGGCGAGCACGGTCTCGCCCCCGGCGTGCGGCTCGATTCGCCTTCGCCCCGGCAATGCGAGGATCTTTCGGCCCTGAACGCCGCGGTCGGCAAGTTCGAACCGTGGTGGCGCCGCCGGCTGGCCCGGCGGCAACCCCTGCAACTGCCTCAGGTCGACCGCAGCGGCATCGACGCCGCGCCGCGCCTCGCCCATGTCGACCTGCCGATAGCGAACCCGCCGACCGACCGCACCGTCATGGCCGCGCTGGTCGCCTGCCTCGCCCGCGTGGCCGACAAGCCGTCGTTCGACCTGGGCTATGCCGATCCCATTCTCACCAGCCAGTACGATGGACTGGCGGCGTGGTTCTCGCCACAACTGCCGCTCGGCGTCACCGTCGATTTCACGCGCGGCCTCACGGACCTGCGCGAAGGACTTTGCGCCGAAATCCGCCAGATCCGTCGCAGGATCGGCCACGCCGCCGACATCTTCGCACGCAGCCCGGAACTGCGCACGGATAATGGCGACGATCCTTCCACGCTGCCGGTCGCGGTCGTGGTGGTCGAGGATTTCGACGAGGCTGCGCCGCGGCCCGGCGCCGACTTGACCGTCGCCTTGCTCGCCGACAACAGCGCTTCGCGCTGGTTCCACGATCCGCGCAAGCTCGACGCCGCCGCCATCGGCACGATGCAGGCCGGTTTCCTGACTCTGCTGGCGGCGGCACAAGTGTCGCCGGACGCGCCCGTGGGCGAACTGCCGCTGCTGGCACCCGAAGACTTGCGCCGCGTCGTCGAGGACTGGAACGCCACCGAGGTCGAAACCCGCCGCGAGCTGTGCATCCACGACCTCTTCGCCGAACAGGTCGCGAGGACGCCCGAAAGCCTCGCCGTCACCTGCCGGGGCAAGGCGCTGACTTACGCCGAACTAGATGCCCGCTCGAACCAGCTCGCCCATCAGCTCCGCGCGCTCGGCGTCGGGCCCGACGTACTGGTCGGCCTCCACGCCGGCCGCTCGGTCGACCTGCTTGTCGCGCTGATCGCCATCCACAAGGCGGGCGGCGCCTACGTGCCGCTGGACCCGACCTACCCGCACGATCGCATCGCCTACATGATCGAGGACTCGCGCGCGGCGATCATCATCACCGACAGTGCCCTGGTCCCCGCACTACCGCCGACCGAGGCGACGATCCTGTGCCTGGACACGGACTGGCCCTTCATCTCCACCCGGCCGACCGATCCGGTCGCGCCGCTGGCCGGCCCGCAGCACCTCGCCTACGTGATCTATACCTCGGGCTCCACCGGCAAGCCCAAGGGCGTCATGGTGGAGCACCGCAATGCCGTGAACTTCTTCGCCGGGATGGACCTCAAGATCGAGGCCCCGGGAACCTGGCTCGCCGTGACCAGCCTCAGCTTCGACATCTCGGTGCTGGAGCTGTGCTGGACCCTGACGCGCGGCTTCCACGTCGTCCTGGCCACGAACGACGATATCAAGGCCGCGCCCGTGGCCGAAGCGCCCGAGGCGCCGGTCGAGTTCAGCCTCTTCTACTTCCCCAGCGCCGACGCCGCCAGCGCCGCCGACCAGTATCGACTCCTGCTGGAAGGCGCGCGGTTCGCCGACACCCACGGCTTCACTGCCGTATGGACCCCCGAGCGCCATTTCCACGCATTCGGTGGCCTCTATCCCAACCCCTCGGTGGCCGGCGCGGCGATCGCGGCGATCACCAGCAGGGTCCAGATCCGCGGCGGCAGCGTGGTCCTGCCGTTGCATCATCCGATCCGCGTGGCCGAGGAGTGGTCGCTGGTCGACAACTTGTCCAACGGACGCGTGGGCATATCCTTCGCCGCCGGCTGGCAGCCCAACGACTTCGTGCTCAAGCCCGAGAACTTCGCCGACCGCAACGGCGCGATGATGCGCGGGATCGAGACCGTGCGCGCCCTGTGGCGCGGCGAGGCGCGGCCTTTCCCCGGGCCGCTCGGAAGCGACGTCGAGACCCGCATCTATCCCCGGCCAGTGCAGCGCGAACTGCCGACCTGGATCACCTCGGCCGGCAATGCCGATACGTTCGCCGCAGCGGGCACGGCGGGCACCTTCCTGCTTACCCATCTGCTCGGCCAGACGGTCGAGGAACTGGCGGTCAAGATCGCGCGCTATCGCGCCGCCTGGAAAGCCGCGGGCCATGCTGGCGAGGGCCATGTCACGCTGATGCTGCACAGCTTCGTGGGCCATGACGCCAAAGCGATCAAGGAGGCCGTGCGGGCGCCGATGATCGCGTATCTGCGCACCTCTACCGACCTCGTGAAGAAGTTCGCCTGGTCCTTCCCCGCCTTCAAGCGCCGCCCCGGCATGGAGGAATCCAGCGCCCACACCGACTTGTCCGGCATCACCGACGATGAGATGGACGCGCTCCTCGAATATGCCTTCGATCGCTACTACGAGACCAGCGGCCTGTTCGGCACCCCGCAGGACTGCCTGGAGATGGTCGGCCGCGTGCGCGGCGCCGGTGTCGACGAGATAGGCTGCCTGATCGACTTCGGCCTACCAGTGCAGCAGGTGCTCGACCACCTTCCGGCGCTCGACGCATTGCGCCAGCTGGCGAACCCGCCGCAGGTCGAGGCGGCAAGCCTGCCCGTGCTGATGGAGCGGCACGGCGTGACCCATCTCCAGTGCACGCCTTCTATGGCGCACATGCTCGTCGCCGAGGAGGCCGCACGGACCCGTCTGGCCGGCCTCACCCGGCTGATGATCGGCGGCGAGGCCTTCCCGCCCGCCCTGGCGCACGAACTGCACGAACTCGCCGGCGACGCCGTGATGAACATGTACGGGCCGACCGAAACCACCATCTGGTCGGCCGTCCACAAGCTCGACGGGGCACCCGGCGCGGTGCCGCTGGGTCGGCCGCTCGCCAACCAGCAGGTCTACATCCTCGATGGCCGCCAGCAGCCCTGCCCTCCGGGCATTCCGGGCGAACTGGTGATCGGCGGCGAGGGCGTGGTGCGCGGCTACCTGTTCCGGCCCGAACTGACGGCGGAGCGTTTCATCGCCCACCCCTTCAGGCCGGGCGCGCGCGCTTACCGCACCGGCGACCTCGCCCGGCAGCGGGCGGACGGCACGCTCGAGTTCCTGGGCCGGCTGGACCACCAGATCAAGATACGGGGATATCGCATCGAACTCGGCGAGATCGAGGCGGTCCTCAGCAGTCACCCCGATGTGGAGCAAGCGATTGTCTCTGCACGGGAGGACACTCCGGGGGATGTTCGTTTGGTCGGGTACTACGTGCCAGCAACGGTTGTCACACCCCCTGTGGACACGCTGCGTGACCATATGCGCGCACATCTCCCGGAGTTCATGGTTCCTGCCCTCCTGATGGAAATGCGCACCCTGCCGAGGACACCCAACGGCAAGGTGGATCGCAGCGCCCTGCCCGCCCCGCAAGGCGATGCGAGCTCCCCCGGCGGCGACTACGTCGCCCCGGGGGACGCCATGGAAGAGAAAGTCGCGGGCATCTGGCGCGAGGTACTCAAGCTCGACAGGGTCGGCACCCGCGACAACTTCTTCGACATCGGCGGGCATTCGCTACTTGCGGTGCAGGTCCACCGCGCCTTGCGCGCGGCACTGGACCGGCCGCTGCCGCTGACCGACATCTTCCGTTTCCCGACCGTGCAGACGCTCAGCGCGCACCTCTCCGGTAGCGGCGACGGGGACGTGGCCACGCAGCAGGGTCAGGCTCGGGCAGCGGGTCGCAGGGCGGCACTGGAACGGCGTCGGGGCACCAGGGCGCCGCTCGCAACACAATAATCAGGGTGGGACAAAGCCATGTATCGCAACGATGAGCACTTCGAAGGCGAGTTTCCTGCGGCTCAGGGTGGCGGCATCGAGAACGCGGTTGCCATCGTCGGCATGTCGTGCCGGTTTGCCGGCGCGCGCGGGCTCGAGGCCTACTGGGACATGCTGCGCGGCGGAATCGAGGGCATAGAGCACTATTCCGAAGACGCCCTGCTTGCCGCGGGCGTCGATCCGCGCATGCTGGCCCGGCCCAACTACATCCGTGCCGGCGCCCCCCTCGCCGACATGGAGTGCTTCGATGCAGCGCTGTTCGGTCTAAGCCCGCGCGATGCCGCGATCATGGACCCGCAGCATCGCCATTTCCTGGAATGCGCATGGGAGGCGATGGAGGACGCCGGCCATGTCTCGAACCGGGTCCCGGGCGCGATCGGCGTGTTCGGGGGGACCGGACACAACGCCTATCTCTTCAGCAACCTGCTGAGCAACCCCAAGCTGCTGCGCGACGTGGGTCCGTTCCTGCTGCGCCACACCGGCAACGACAAGGACTTCCTGTCGACCCGCGTATCCTACCTGCTCGACCTAAAGGGCCCCAGCGTCAACGTGCAGACCGCCTGCTCGACCTCGCTGGTCGCCATCCACACGGCCGTGCAGAGCCTGCTGAACGGCGAGTGCGACATGGCATTGGCCGGCGCCGCCTCGATCGAACTGCCGCATGCGCAAGGCTACCTCTACGAGGAAGGCGAGATCACCAGCGCCGACGGCCACTGCCGGCCGTTCGATGCCGATTCCACCGGCGCCGTGTTCGGCAGCGGGGTCGGCATCGTCGTGCTGCGCCGGCTGGAAGACGCCATCGCCGACAACGACCACATCCACGCCGTCATCCGCGGCTCGGCCGTCAACAACGACGGCTCGGGCAAGGTCAGCTACCTCAGCCCCAGCGTCGACGGCCATGCCAGCGTCGTCAGCGAGGCGCTGGACGTCGCGCAAGTCGACGCGCGCTCGATCGGCTACGTCGAGGCGCACGGCACCGGAACGCGCGTGGGCGACCCGATCGAGATCGCCGCACTGAGCCAGGCCTATCGCCGCCACACCGGCGACACCGGCTACTGCCGCATCGGCTCGGTGAAGGGCAACATCGGCCACACCGACACTGCCGCCGGGGTGGCCAGCGTCATCAAGGTCGCCCTGTCGATGCGCCATGGCGCCATTGCCCCGACGCTGCACTACCGCAGCCCGAACCCGGCCTGCGACTTCGCGGACAGCCCCTTCGCCGTCGCCGGCGAACTCCAGTCCTGGCCCCGCCTTCCCGGCCGTCCACGCCGCGCTGGCGTCAGCTCGCTCGGAGTCGGTGGCACCAATGCCCATGTCGTGCTGGAGGAAGCGCCGGTGCGCGCACCGGGCAGCGCCAGCCGTCCGTGGCAGTTGCTCACCCTTTCGGCCCAGACCGCGACCGCCCTCGAGGCGAACGCCGCCGCGCTGGCCGCGCATCTCGCCAGCCACCCGGATGCGGATCTCGCCGATGTCGCCTATACCCTGGGCACGGGCCGCAAGGCCCTACCCCATCGCCGCATCGTCGTCGCCCGCGACGGCGCCGGGGCCGTGGAAGCGCTCCGCCCGCCCACCTCGGCGCGCCCCCAGAAGCCGGTCCAGGCCGGCACCGATCGCCGGGTCGCGTTCCAGTTCTGCGGCGCCGGTGCGCAATATGCGGGGATGGGCGCCGACCTCTATGCCAGCGAGCCGCTGTTCCGTGCCGTGATCGACGAGTGCCTGGCGCATATCGCGAAGGAAGAAGGAGACGTGCTGCGGCAGTGGCTCCATCCCGATGAGCAGCACGCCGCACAAGCCGAGGAGGCGATGCAGCGCCCGTCCATCGCCCTGCCCCTGCTCTTCGCCGTTCAGGTCGCCCTCGCGCGGCTGTGGATGTCGTGGGGCGTCGCTCCATCGGCGATGATCGGCCACAGCTCGGGTGAATATGCCGCCGCCCACCTCGCCGGGGTGTTCAGCCTCGCCGATGCCCTGACGGTAGTGCGCGCCCGTGGCCGCCTGTTCGAGACGCTGCCCAAGGGCAGCATGCTCAGTGTCCCCATGACCGAGGCGGACCTCAAGCCGATGCTGCCGCCGGAGCTGTCGATCGCGGCGGTGAACGGTCCCAAGCTGGTCGTCGTCTCCGGACCGACCCCGCAGGTCGAAGCCCTCGGCGCGCGGCTGGCCGCGCTGGAGGTGGAAACGCAACGGGTGGGCATCTCGGTCGCCGCGCATTCGATGATGCTCGACCCGATCCTCGAGCGGTTCCGGCAGGTCCTCGCTTCCGTCACCCTCAAGGCGCCTGCTCTCGCCTTCGTCTCCAACCTGACCGGCGACTGGATCACGGCAGCGCAGGCGACCGATCCGGAATACTGGGTCCGGCACTTGCGCCAGCCCGTGCGCTTCACCGACGGCCTTTCGCGCCTGCTGGAAGACCCCGAGCGGGTCCTCCTGGAAGTCGGCCCGGGCCGCGTGCTGTCCAGCCTCGCGCGCCAGCACCCCGACCGCTCCCCCGAGCAGCCGGCGTTCAATTCGATGCGCCACAAGGACGAGCACAAGGCCTCGGACCTTGCCCACCTGCTCGAAACGCTGGGCAACCTGTGGGCTTCCGGCGTGGCTCCGGACTGGGATGCGTACTGGGCCGCCGAACGCCGCCTGCGCGTACCGCTGCCGACCTACCGCTTCGACCGCCAGCGCCACTGGTTCGAGCCGGGCGCCGCCGCGCTCGCTGCCGCCGGGCACGACGACTTCTCGCCCGACCTGCCGCTGCCCCGGCACACCGACCTCGGCGACTGGCTCTACGAGCCGATCTGGCAGCGCTCGACGCAGCAGGCGACCACGGAAGTCGCGCCCGTGACCCTGATCTTCGAGGACGACGCCGGGCTCGGTCCCTGCCTGGGCGCGGGCTTGCGCAGCCGGGGGGGCCGGGTCGTGACGGTGCGGCCGGGCCGGCGCTTCCGCGCGTTGGAAGACGGCAACTTCGAGATCAACATCCGCGCGGCCGAGGACTATAGCCGCCTGGTCACCGTGCTCGCCAACCGCGACCTGATGCCTGGCCACATCCACCATCTCTGGCTCGTCACCGGCGACAAGGCGCACGACGTCGCCACCCTCCAGGACCGCGGCCTCTACAGCCTCGTCTTCCTGGCCCAGGCCCTTGGCGAGAGGGACACCGGACCCATCGCCATCGCGGTGGTCACCGACGGCGTCCAGCGTGTGTCCGACGAAGGTGGGCTGGTGCCCGCAAAGGCGACGATCCTGGGCCCCAGCCGCGTCATCCCCAGCGAGTACCCCGAGATCAGCCTGCGCAACGTCGACTTGCGGCTGCCGCCCCGCAGCAGCCCCGCCTGGCCGGCCCTGCGCGACATGCTGGTGGCGGAACTCGCCCAGCCCGATGACGCGGACGTCGTCGCCTATCGCGCGTCCGAGCGGTGGGTCGGGCACTTCGCCCCTGCCCGCGCCGCCGGCGTGGCGCCGATCTCGCCGATCACCACCGACTGCCGCCCCAAGCAGGAAGGCGTCTACCTCATCACCGGCGGGTTCGGCGGGCTCGGCCTGGTCGTCGCCGGCCATCTCGCCCAGACCTGCAGTGCCCGGCTGGCGCTGGTGGCCCGCAAGCCGCTACCTCCGCGCACCCAGTGGCAGGACATCATGGCCCGCGCCGGAGCCGATCCGCTCGCCCAGAAGATCCGCAAGATCCGCGCGATCGAGGCCGCCGGCGGCGAAGTCATGCTGATCGTCGCCGACGTCTGCAACGTGCGCGACATGCAGCGGGCCGTCCGTCAGATCCGCAGGCACTGGGGGCCGATCGACGGGGTGTTCCACACCGCAGGCGTGATCGACGACGGGCTGCTCCAGCTCAAGACCCGCGCCTCGATGGAGCGCGTGCTGTCGCCCAAGCTGCACGGAACGCTCGCCCTGCATGCCGCGCTGGAAGAGGAACACCCCGATTTCCTGATGCTGTTTTCCTCGATCAGCGCGTTCGCGGGCCTGCCGGGACAGGCCGACTACGCTGCCGCCAATGCCTTCCTCGACGCTTACGCCCAGAGCCGCCGGGACGACGCCACCAATGTCGTCTCCATCGGCTGGAGCCGCTGGCAGGACGTGGGCATGGCCGCCGACCTCGCCGACCAGGCCGCTTCCGACCGGGCGACCGGGCCACTGGGCAGCGGCTCGAAGATGAACCACCCGTTCCTCGACACCATGCACCGGCTGGCGACTTCGGAACTGGTGGTCGAGGCCACGCTGACGCCCGATCGCCACTGGCTGCTCGACGAGCACCGCATGGCGGATGGTTCGGCGCTGGTCCCCGGCACCGGCTTCCTGGAACTGGTCCGGGCCGCGTTCGAAGGCGTCGAGACCGGACCCGTCGAACTCGGCGAGATCCTTTTCCTGTCGCCCTTCGCGGTCGCCGATGGCCAGAGCCGGGACTTGCGCATCCACATGCACTTGCGCGGCGACGGGGACTGGCGCTTCGCCATCCTCGGCCGCGCGACGGATGCGCCCGCGGACCTGGGCTGGACCGAACATGTCCGCGGCGTCGTCCGCCGTCTGGCGGAACCAGCCTCCAAGCCCCTCGACCTCGAGGCGCTGATGCAGCGCTGCCCGACCGAAGGCGATGCCGGAGCGCTGATGGACGCGTCCTCGCTGATGCACTTCGGACCACGGTGGAACTCCGTCCGGCACTTGCACGTCGGAAACGCCGAGGCGGTGCTGGAACTCGTGCTCGACCGCCAGTTCGAACGCGACCTGGGCCTCATCGCGCTGCACCCCGCCCTGCTCGATTTCGCGACGGCAGGGGCGCAGTGCCTGATCCCCGGCCGCCGGCCCGGGGCCGACTTCTTCGCCCCCGCCTCCTACGGCTCGATCCGGCTGTACGATGCGCTGCCCAAGCGCCTGTTCAGCCACGTGATCTGCCGTCCCGCCACCAGCGAGAACGTCGCCATATTCGACGTCACCCTGGCTGACGGACAAGGCCGGATCATCGCCGAGATCACCGAATTCACGATGCTGAGGATCTCGGACACCGCGCGCCTGACCATCGCTGACACCGCACCGACGCGGGCGACGAACCGGCCGCCCGCGATCGAACCGGCCACTGACGGACTTGTCGCCGCCGAGGGGCTGGCCATCATCGAGCGTCTTCTCGCCGGCGGCCGCGCCAGCCACCTGATCGTATCGCCGACCGAACTGGCCCCTACCCTCGCTCGCATGCGCGCACCCTACCAGCCCGAAACCGCGATCGAGCGCGACGACGAGGCGCCCGGCGACAATCCCCCGGTAACATCGGCCGAGCGGATCATCGCCGAGATCTGGAGCGAGATGCTGGGCGTGCGGCATATCCAGCGCGAAGATGATTTCTTCGACCTGGGCGGCCACTCGCTGCTGGGCGTGCAGTTCATGAACCGCCTGCGCAAGCGGACCGGCAAGCAGTTGCCGCTGGCGACCCTGCTCGAAACGGCGACGGTCGAGAAGCTGGGACGGTTGATAGACCCGGACGGCGCCGCGGACGAGGTCGGCCAGGGCGCGGGCACGGCGATCCCCGAAGAGACCGATGCCCCGGCCAGCCGCAAGATCATCACTATCCGGCCAGGCTCGCGCAAGACCCCGCTCTTCCTGGTCCACGACGGGCTCGGCGAGACGCTGCTCTACCGGGCGCTGGCGATGCGCATGGACCCCGACCGCCCGGTGATGGGCATCGAGCCCGACCGCTACCCCGGTGGCACCTATTTGCATACCGGCATCGCCGAGATGGCGAGCGCCTACATCGCCCGGATGCAGACGGTCCAGCCGCACGGGCCCTACCTTGTCGCCGGCCTTTGCGCAGGGGGCGTGATCGCCTTCGAGATGGCACGCCAGCTTCAGGACATGGGCGAGACCACCGCGTTCGTCGGCATCATCGACGCGGCAGACGTGGAGGCGCACAAGAAGTCGTTCTACATCACCCGTACCCGCATCCAGCGCGTCCGCGCGCTCCTGCGCGGCGACACGGCCGGGGAGACGCCGACGATGGCGCTACTCGCCCGCCGCGCCGTCAACGCCGTGGTCTACGACGTTTCGACCCGCCTCGAATGGATGCGCCGCACCCGTACCGTGGCGCGGATGGCGGACGCCCCCGTCGGGGTGAACGACGATGCGTCCCTGGATGCCGGTGCGACGCCCGCGAACCTTTCTTTCCTGCACCTCTACGAAGTCGCGCACCGGGCTCATCGTCCGACCGGGCTTTTCGACGGCGGCGAGGTCGTCCTGTTCAAGGCCACGCGCGGGACGGGAGCCGACGACGACGTCCCCTACATCGATCTCTATACCGACTGCATCTTCGGCTGGGGCAAGCGCGTCGCCGGCGACGTCACCGTCGTTTCGGTGCCCGGTGGCCATACCAGCGTGCTGCAGGAAGCCAACGTCGACGTCCTTGCCAGCGCCATGCGCGAAGCCATCGTCCGCGCCTGCCCGACCGAGTTTGTCACCCCGTTGCCGATCCCGCTGAAGGCACCGCCGACCGCCGAGATGGACTTCGGCCGCACGCCCGCCGTGGCTGCCCTGCAGTCGCTGTGAAACGGGAGGCACGAACCATGGGCGCCCCGGATCTGCCGACGCTGAAGGTCGTCATCGTGAACTACCGCACCGGTCGCCTGGTGGTGGACTGCCTCGCCAGTCTCGCGGCCGAAGTTGCTGCCTACCCGGCGACACGGGTTACCGTAGTCGACAATGCATCCGGCGACGATTCCGCCGAGGTCATCACCGCCGCGATCGCCGAGCGGGGCTGGGCCGACTGGGCCGGCCTCGTGCGTTCTCCGGTCAATGGCGGCTTCGCGGCCGGCAACAACTTCGCGATCCGGGCGGCATTGGCCGAACCGTCGCCGTCGGAGCTGTTCTGGCTGCTCAATCCCGATACCCGCGTCCAGCCCGGCACGCTGGGCCGGTTCCTGAATTTCATGCGCGATACGCCCGAAGCCGGGATCGTCGGCAGCATGCTTCTTCTGGGGAACGAGACGCCCTGGCCCTTCGCCTTCCGCTTTCCGTCCGCGCTGAGCGAGTTGGAGCGCGGAGCCTGCTGCGGCCTCGTGAGCCGGATGCTCAAGAACCAGCGCGTGCCCATAGCCATGGGCGAGACGCCCGAGCGGGTCGACTGGGTATCGGGCGCCAGCATGGTCGTCCGGCGCGCTACGCTGGAGGCCACCGACCTCATGGACGAGAGCTTCTTCCTCTACTTCGAGGAAACCCATTTCTGCCGAAAGGCGGGACAGCACGGCTGGGCCTGCTGGTATCTGCCCTCGGCGGTCGTCGTGCACATCGCCGGGCAGAGCACCGGCATGAGCGAGGCGCAGCAGTCCCGTATCCCGCGCTACTGGTTCGAGTCCCGACGGCGCTACTTCATCGTCAACCATGGCCAGGGCTATGCCATGCTGGCCGACCTGGCGTGGCTGGCGGGACACCTCGTTTGGCGGGGGCTGCGGCGCTTCCGTTCGCGGCGGGACACGATCGTCCCGTTCCTGTTGCGCGACTTCATCGCCCGTTCCGCACTCTTCCACGGAACGCGAACGACCTGACGAACGCCAGCCTGGAGACGACGATGGCTACCAAGATCGACGTCCTGTCCATGGCCCGCCCGCTGGTGGGAGACATGCCGCTGGAACTGTGGCTGCTCGACCTTTCCGGGATGCCGCCGGCTGAGGCGATCCCCTGGTTATCCGAGGAGGAACGAGCCCGTGCAGCGCGCTTCGCCTTCCCCCGCTACCGGGAACGCTACTTCAACGCCCATATCGGTCTGAGGCTGGTACTGGCCGAATATTGCGGCTTTGCCGCAAGGCGCCAGCGCTTCGTCCTGGGAGCGGACGGCAAGCCGTCCCTCGCCGATCTGCCGGACTGCCACTTCAGCCTCAGCTATGCCGGCGACGTGGCTCTCGTCGGCGTCGATTGCGAGAACCCGGTCGGCGTCGACATCGAGAGCGACCGGCCGATCCCCGACGCGGACGAGCTCAGCGCCCTGCACTTCCATCCCCGCGAACAGCGTGCGCTGGCCAGCCTGGCGGGGCCGGTGCGCCATGGCACCGGCTTCCTCCAGGGCTGGACCCGCAAGGAGGCCTGCCTCAAGGCGCTCGGGCACGGCCTGACCATGCCCGCGGCGCTGTTGCATTCCGGATTGAGTGGCAGGAAGCCCGTGCGGATGGACGGGCAGGTATTGCTCGAGGTGGGCGGATGCCCTCCTCTCCCTGGTTTTACCGCTGCCTGGGCGCGGATGACCGCCCCTGCCAGCGATCCTCGGCAACCTGCCGCCGCCCTTTGGCCGGCGCCCTGCCCTTAGGGCAATGCGGGGACCCGGCGGGCAGGATGGGCAGGCCGAAGACGTTGTTAACCAATGTAGAGATCAGGCAGCGTGGACGATGTAGCCGGGAGACGCGTCACCCAGCATGCCGTTACGAATTACATAAGCAATCATGTGAACGCGGTTGCGCGTCCTGGTCTTGAGACGAACGTTTTCCACGTGGCGTTCCACAGTGCACGGTGCGATCGAAAGAGTTAGTGCGACCTCTTTCGCGGACATTCCGCGTGCCACCAGGCCGACAACTTCAGATTCCCTGACAGTGAGTTGCAAATTGCACAATTTGTCCATAAAAGTCTCCCCCTATGTGTATGAAAACACGACAAAAATCCGCAACCTTTGGTTACACGAACATTTGTTTACCTGGTATTTTTCTGGGGCGACCTAGGGAATTTCCTATTGGTATATTTATCTAACACAGGTTGATGTTCCGGAACAGGTTTTGTCCTCGGTCCGTTTTTTACGTACATCTATTGCCGTTGCATCAGGAGCCTCTTCCCGTGAACATCGTTTAACTTTCGACAAGAAGAAGATGGGTTGCGTCAATCCACTATGAACTGGATCAACGAAGATGGACGATCAGCCTGGCGCAACAATTGAGGGCCTGACCAAACGGGAATCGGAAATCCTGCGCGCCATCGCGCAGGGCCTTTCCGCCAAGGAAGTAGCCAAGCAGCTACAGATCGCTCCGCGCACGGTCGAGCGACACATCGACCACATCCGATTGAAGACGCGCACGCGCAACCGCTCCCACATGGTCGCATTCGCTATCGCCAACGGCCTTGTGTGAGCAGGTGCGTACGCGAACCCCAGGGCGGCGCGAAACGCCGCCTGCGGGTCAGAGCTTGTCTTTGGGCTTGCGCATGGCAGCCATGACTGGCGAGGCCTGGGCGAGCCCGACGGGTGACGATGCCTTGGCCTTCTCGACCTTGGGCTTGCGGACTTCTCGATTGCTGCGCTTCTGCGACTTGGCCATGAGGCATGCTCCACCTTCAAGCGGGGGCACGTTGCATCCCTCAGCCGCGAGAAGCTCGGGATCGTAAGTCTCGCGATGGGCGAGCCTTAACACCGTTCCCGGCCACTCCCCGCATCAATTCGCAAGGCGTACAGGACCGGAGCTGACCGATCACCCCAGGCGGTCCTCGTCGGTATAGATATCGAAGCGCGACAGCGTTACCGGACCGAACGTCGTGGTCAGCGCAGCATCCGCCGCATCGCGCCCGCGGGCCATCAGGATGCGGCCCTTGCGCGGGCGATTGTGCCTGGCATCCAGCACGTACCACCGTCCGCCCAGCCACACCTCGAACCAGGCCGAGAAGTCCATGTCGCCTACCAGCGCCGGAAGATCCATGTCGCCCATGTATCCGGTGCAGTACCGCGCGGGAATGTTCATGCAACGGCACAGGGTGATCGCCAGGTGCGCGTAATCGCGGCAGACGCCCACGCGTTCGTGGAAGACGTCCCACGCCGTCTTGGTCGGCCGCGCGGCCATGTAGTCGAACCGGATATGGGCGTGGACGTAATCGACGATCGCCTGTGCCATCGACCACCGCGCGGCACGCCGCCGAACAGGTCCCATGCAGCCTCGGTCAGCCGGTCGGTCTCGCAGTAGCGGCTGGCGAGCAGATAGAGCAGCACGTCGTCCGGAAGTTCGGGAAGCGCCGCCTGCGATGCACCCGGCACGACGGCATCGGGTTCGAACGGGTCCTCGATCACGAAGCCGCACGATATGGTGATACCGCCCGCCGGCATGATGAGTCGCGTGCAGATGTTTCCGAAGCCGTCGACGTAGTCGTAGAGCGGCACGTCGGGCGTGGTGAATATCCGCTGGGCGGTACGCAGGTCCTTGTTGCGCGTGGCGTGAATGCTGAGGTTGGCGAGCATCGGCACGGCCTGCTCCGACCTGAAGCCAATATCGTATCCGGCGCGGATCAGCATCAGGAAGCTTTCGTATGAGTATGTCCGAGCCCGCAAGGAGCGGCGGGCGCCAGCGTGATCGTTAGGCAGTATCCTCGTCATTCCCGCGAAGGCAGGAGTGACGAGGAGTGTTCAGGCTAGGTCATACCCCAAGCGGGGGTCGGGGCCGTCGCGGACCATGCGTCGCTACGCAAGACGTCGACCTCCAGCAGCGCGTCGGCACGGTTTCGGTAGCCACCGCAATCCACCAGCAACAGGCCAGCACCCGATGTCAGCCGCCAGTGCCAGTCGCCGCCTGCGAACAGGATGGGCGTGACGCTGATGGTTTCTGTGCGATAGACATCAAAATGCCCGCCCTGGTCGCGATGCTGTGTGCCGGCGGTGGCGCCCAGGGTGCCGGAGCCTACCAGGGGCCCCTCGCACGATAGAATGCAAAACGCCGGACCACACCGTCGACGACATGCGACTTGAGCCGCACCCGCATCTCCTGCGCGCCTTCGCTGGTCGTACAGACCAGGTGGGTCCCGCCGGAGGGCAATGGCTCCATCGCGCTGACCGCCACGGCATACTTTGTGCACATCGCAGCCACGTCCGCTTCCGGCAGGCTGACGTTGATCGCGCGGCTCATCGTGTCGCCACCCTGGCGACAGTACGTGCACGAGGTGAATGAAGGAAAACGAGGCCCATCATAAAGCTCCACTGCGTAAGCGGGAGCACAATGGGCTCTCAGTCGAAGAACTGCCTACCATGGAGATGGCTTCGATACTTCTGAGATGGGGGCTCGCGATGCAATATGCAAGGGCGGCTCCCGGCCCGTCGCCCGGCCTGCAATACCCGGTTTGCGGAACCGCATTCACTGCCTGCTCGCCCAAACCGCCGACTTTTGCGAATACTCACTCAAAATCATGCGATAATGTTGGTGGTAAATTCACGGTATATCGACCGCCTCGATCATGTGCGACCCTGAACCGGTTGATGATTTGAACTCACCCCGTCGTCATCGCATGCCGGACACGGTTTGTGATGTCACGATGGTGGTTCGACGAATTGGCCAAATCGCAAGACTGGTGTCAGGGAACTCAAGAACGAACTCATGTGGTTCATCAAGATCACCAATCAGATCGTCGTTAGCAGGCTGGCCATGGAGTCGAGCTTTTCCGCTATGTTCCTCTATATGGGCTGGCTTTGCCGTTCCTCGACCATCGTCGCCAAGGGCGGCATCCTGAGCACGCTCTTGCAGCGCATCAAGTTCATCTATGCCGGATGGCGCCACCAGGATCTGCTCTGCCCCGAGCATGACACTGCCGGGGACACCCCGTTCGGCAGAAGGCTGAAGGCCCGGCCCACGATCCTGGACGCGGTCATCCGCCCGTACCAGTCAACCAACTGGAACACCCGCACCCGGCTGACGAAGCTGCGCGCCCACTACGAAGCCATGGTCCGGCTGCGATGGCTGTTCGACCCTCACGAGCAGAGCGAAGTCGTGCTCTGCCCCTTGCCGGGCATCGACCCCAGGCTGCGGCTCGTCCTGGACGAGGCCATCTGGTTCAAGAACGAAGGCCCCCTGGTCCTCAGCCTCTTCCTCGGCACGGACCGGATCTTCTCGATCGCCTTCGCGTTGCGCGATGAGGAAGGCTGCCTGGTCGCGCACGTCGGTGCCGTGCAGGGGCGCAATCCCAAGGACCTTCCGGATATCCTCGATATCTATCGCGAGCTTACGCGCGCGGCCCAGGGCATGCGGCCCCGCGACCTTCTTATAGAACTGTTCCGCACGCTCTGCGCCCAGCTCTCGGTTTCGCATATCCTGCTGGTATCGGACCGATACCAGCAACATCGCGATCCTTACTTCGGCCGCAGCCGCGAAGACGTGCGGACCTGCTATGACAGTGTCTGGCTCGAGCGGGGCGCTGTGCGCATCGACGAGACGATGTTCGAACTGCCGGTGCAGGCGACGCTGCGGACACCCGAGCAGATGCCGCCCCGCAAGCGCAGCCTCTACCGCCGCCGCTACGACATGCTGACCGGAATCTCCGACGCGATGGCTGGAAACCTTGCGCTTCTAGGCGGCTCCGCGCCGTGACGGGGAGGCAGCCCCATGCTTTCGGGCCTGCGTAACCGCAACCTCAGCGCCCGTCTGCTCCAGCCGGCCGACGAATTGTGGGACCGGCGGCTGGGCATCAGTACCTTCGGCCATCATCCCGGGTCCGGCGGACCGGGAGAGCGCGAATGGTACATGCACTATATCCCCTCCCCCTATCGCGACATCTTCGATGTGCTGGAGATCGCCGGGTTGCGCAGCGACGACGTCTTCACCGACCTGGGCTGCGGACTGGGACGCGTCGTCTTCGCCGCCAGCCATCGCGGCGCCCGGCGGGCGGAGGGTGTGGAACTGATTCCGGCGCTGGCTCGCCAGGCGCAGGACAACCGGGCCCGCACGCGCCTGGAAGGAAAGGACATCGCCTTCATCCAGGGCAACGTGATCGATCACGACATCAGCGCGACGACGCTGTGCTACATGTTCCACAGCTTCGGCCACCAGATCGTCGCCGAAGTGCTGGACAAGGCCCGGCACGACCGGCGGACCGCAGGTGCCAGGCGCCCCTTGCGCATCGCTTACGTGAACCCGGTCTGCGACGAGGTCATACGCGACTCGGGCTGGTTCCGCCGCGTCGGCCAGTTGCCCCCCAGGACGCAGTGGCTGTCCAGCGCCGATCACTATCGCACGACGATCTGGCAATCGACGGACTGTTCGCCGCGCGGGGGATGATGTCCGCCCGCGATCAGGCTTCGACGCAGCGCGGCGGCGCCAGCGCCGGATCGCGGGTCAGGACGGCACCGATCGCCGCCGCGACCACGCAGGACAGCGCTACTAACTGGCGAAGCGTCAGCACCTCGCCCAGCAGGAAGTAACCCACAATCGCCCCGATTGCCGGGTCGACGCTAAGGACGACGCCATAAGTGCGCTCGGGGATGTGCCGCAGCGAGATCATTTCCAGCGAATAGGGCAAGGCGCTCGAAAGCACCGCGACGATCAAGCCGAGCATGACGGCGTGGGCGTTCAGGAGGCCCGCGCCGACGCTGGCGATCCCGATCGGGGCGACGGCCAGCGTGGCGAAGGCCATGCCCACGGCCACCGCCTCGCCGGGATGGAAGTGGGCGACCTGCTTGCCGAAGATGATGTATAGGCCCCAGCACAGCGCGGCGCAGAGCGCGAAGCCGATGCCGACGGGATCGAGCCCGCCGCCCACCTGGCCCATCGGAAGCAGCAAGGCGAGGCCGGCCAAAGCCAGCGCGATCCACAGGAAATGGACGAGCCTGCGCGCGTTGAACAGCGCCACGCCAAGCGGCCCCAGCAGTTCGATGGCGATGGCCAGCCCCAGCGGTATCGTCCGCAAGGCAAGGTAGAAGCTCAGGTTCATCACCCCGAGCACGATCCCGTAGCGACCGAGCAGGAGCATGTCCGCACGCGTCCAGCGGCGACGCCACGGGCGCCACATGGCCATCAGCAGCAGGGCCGCAAAACCGACCCGGTAGACCGTCGTGCCGGCAGCCCCCACGATCGGGAACAACTGCTTCGCAGCGGAACTGCCCGTCGCAAACGCCATCATCGCCCCGGCCAAGGCGAGATAGGGCACGATCGCGGAGAAATCCGCGCGAGGGCCGGAAAGGCGGGCGGGCGTCGTCATGCGAATCAAATAGCCGAATCGCGATTGCGGGTGCCGCCGAATTTCGGCATTCATGTGCCGAAATTCGTCACGATGGTTACGAAACTGATGAAATCAGCCAACCTCGACTCCTTCGACCGCAAACTGCTCGACCTTGTCCGCCGCAACAATCTGGAGCCGGCGCGCAATCTCGCGGAGAGAGTAGGCCTGTCCGAATCGTCCGTGCTGCGCCGGCTGCGGCGAATGCGGGCGGAAGGTATCATCGTCGCGGACGTTGCGATCGTCGATCCGGCGCTGACCGGCGCGGCGATAACGATGCATGTGCTGGTCCAGCTCGACAATGCCGGCCACGCCCGCACCGACAGCTTCGCCAAGGCCATCGCCCGGCGCCCGGAAGTCGTTGCCGCGTGGAACGTCACGGGCGACGACGACTTTCTTCTCACCGTTCAGGTGCCCTCGATGGAGGCCTACGACATCTTCACTCGCGAGGAACTCAGCGACGAAGCTTATGTCCGGACCTTCAAAACTTTGATTTCAATTCGACCCGTAGTGGACAACATGCTGTCCCGGCGCCCGCTCACGGCCTGATCATCACCGTGACCTCGCGGCCGTTCATCTCTTGGTCGAGTTTTTGCGGCAGAGAGGTCCACGCTCACCCTTGCGACGGAGAATCCTCGTGTCCGCGTTCCATTGCTGCCGATCCGCACTGACGCTGGCGCTCCCGCTGCTGTTCGGAATCGCCGGACCGATCCAGGCCGCGGGCTCCGCAGGAGAAGCCGGCGCGTCCCAGGTCGTGCACCCGGGCAGTATCGAGATGGAAGCTCCGCTGGCGCCGCCTCAATCGCTCGAGAACCTGTATCCGTTCTACATGCCGATGGCGGGCCTGCGCGCGCCAGCCGTCAAGCTGAAGATCCGATGCGATGCCTCCCGTGCGGCCGGGCGCGAAGTCTACGACGGGCGCGACGCCGCCTCGCTCTACGGGCGCGCCGAAGGCGGCTACGAGTTCATTTACGAAGCGCTCGACGGCACGGGCAAACCCTGCGTCTACCCGTTCGCCCCGTGGATGCCCCAGATCGTCGGCTCGCTACAGGGGACACAGTACATCTTCCGCTCGTCGATACCGGGCCGGCGAGTGACGTTCCGCACCCCGGATCAATGGGCGACCATCGACTTGCGCATGTTCGAGATCGGGCCGCAGCGGGTCCATTTCGAGATGCGCGACATCGAACTGGACTTCCCCGGGGCAATCCAGGCGATGGGCGCGGTCCATCTCGAGACGACCGGCGCAACCAGGCCCGGGCTGATCACGGCAGTGATCCGCAGGTCCAAGCTGTTCGGCGGCAAGAACGCGCTGTTCGTACCCGGCGGCCAGACCATGCTCTACATCGAGGACAGCGAGATCGCCGGCAACGTCGGCACCAATTCCGACCAGGAACATTCGACCTACATCAACGGCATCCTGGTCTCGCACTTGCGCAATTCGACGTGGCACGGACAAAAGGCGTGGGAGAACATCGCCAGCGGCCACCAGTTGAAGGACAAGGCCTACTTGCGGATCTACGAGAACGTGACGGTCTCGAACCGGCCGAACGCCTCGACGCCTTCGGCGATGCCGCTGATCGATGCCTCCGCCTACGGCTTCACCTGGTCGAACAACCTGCGACTGCAGCGCGTCGCTCCCGCCCAGGCTCCGCGCGACGCACTCGTCGACCTGCGCACCGAGATTGTCTACGGCACGCCCGAGAACTATCCCTGGAGCCTGCTCGCCGACGGTAGCTGGCGCATGCCGGCGTCCCCCCTCTCGGCTCTGGACAAGGTCTATCTGTCGGTGTTCCTGAACACGTCGGTCCAGAGCTTCCGCACCGAGCCCTATGTCTTCGCGCTCAGGCCGCAAGGCACGGGCATGGTTCCGGGCACCAATACCGTCGAGGGCAACGAGCGGACCGCCCGTGCCCAGCAGCGCATGGTCTCGATCGCCTTCAACACCTCGGGAACGCTGAAGCGGGCCTATTCGGGCGAGGGCTGGACCTACACCGATCCGGACCTGCCCGCCGGCGCCGAATGGGTGACCGACCGCGACGCCTTCATCCGCCATGCCCTGGGGCTGATCGGGCGTTAGAGAAAAGGTCTCCAGGCGGGCTCAAGCCTTCGGCGTGACCCATACCTCCACGGGCGCAACGAACTTGCCGGGCGCCGGCTTGCCGACGTTGACGCGATCGGCGGTGACCAGTTCGCCGGTCGCGAGGTTGAACGAGGCCCACGGCTTGGGCATGCGTCCGAAGGTCATCTTCTGGATCGGCTGGCCGGTCGACGAATTCATGATGGTGGCGATGATGCTCATGGCGTCGCCGCTACCGACCCGGATGCGGTCCCGTCCATGCCCCTCCCCCGGTTTTCCACGCCGCCGGTTCCGCCCTCCCCGTGGCAACTTGCGGTTATCGGCGGAAGTCATGGAACGGAACGGCCGCGATATACTTTCAGCCCAATGCACGGTAGCTGGCTTCGGTGGGCGGCTGACGCAGCTTTCTTCGCGCTGTAGGAATGACAAGAGCCGATCCGAATGAACGACGCCTCCCATCCTGATGCCCGGCGCGACGAAGCGCTCGCGCAATATGCCGTCCTCGACACCCCGCGCGAGCAGGCGTTCGACGAGATCGCGCAACTGGCCGCGGCGATCTGCCGTACGCCGATCGCGGTCGTCAATTTCGTCGGCAGCGACCGCCAGTTCTTCAAGGCGGAAGTCGGCCTGGGCGTGAGCACGACGCCGCTGGAAACTTCGTTCTGCATCCGCGCCCTGCAGGAAGACGAATTCCTTGTCGTCCCCGATGCCAGCCTGGACAGCCACTTCGGCTGCAACCCGCTGGTCACCGGAGAACCGCACTTGCGCTTCTACGCAGGTGCCCTGCTCAAGACCGGGGACGGCACCCCGATCGGCACCCTGTGCGTGCTGGACTACGAGCCACGGGACCTGGATACCTTGCAGGAACAGGCGCTGCGCGTACTCGCGCGGCAGACCATGACCACCCTGGAACTTCGCCGCGCCGCCATTTCGGCCGACCACGAAAGGGCCCGTCACCGCGCCATCGTCGACAGCGCGGTCGATTACGCGATCATCGTGACGGACCTCGCAGGCGTCATCACCGACTGGAGCGAGGGCGCCCGCACCGTTTTCGGCTGGAGCCAGGCCGAGATGGCAGGCACGTCGATCGCTGCGGTCTATACCGACGAGGACCGGACCGCCGGCATCCCGGAAAACGAAATGGCGCACGCGTTCGAGGCCGGACGCGGCTCGGACGAGCGTTGGCACCCGCGGGGTAAGCCTGGTGAACGGTTCTGGGGCAGCGGCAAGACGTCTCCCCTGCGCGACGATGCCGGACGACACATCGGCTACGTCAAGGTCCTGCGCGACCGTACCGACGAGCACCTTGCAGAGCAGCAGTTGCACACCGCCGAAGCACGTCTGCGCCAGGCTCAGAAAGCGGGTGGGATCGGCCTTTTCACACTAGAACTCGCCGACGATGTCGTGATGCCCACGGCTGAATTCTGCCGTCTTCACGGCTTGCCGGTACAACAGCAGTATCCGGCCAGCGCGTTCGAGGCGCAAGTCGTCGCCGAAGACCAGTTCCTCGTCACGCCCGCCGAGTCGCGCCGGCGGGGCAAGGCCGCCGGCGAACTGGAATATCGCGTCCGCCACCCTGAAACAGGCGAAGTGCGCTGGCTTTCGCGCGCCGGCAAGGTCGAGTTCGACGAGGCCGGCGCTCCGGTTCGTTTCGTGGGCGTGGCCCGCGACATCACCGACCAGCGCGCCGCCCTCGACGCGCTGGCGCGAAGCGAGGAGCGCTACCGCGCCCTGTTCGAGGCGATCGACGACGGCTTCTGCATCATCGAGTTCTTCGACGGACCGCATGGGCCGGCGAGCGACTACGTCCATGTGGAAGCGAACGCGGGCTACGAACGGCAGTCTGGCATTTCCGGCGTGGTCGGCATGACCCTGCGCGCACTGGAACCCGATGACGCCGAAGGCTGGGCCGAACTCTACGGCAACGTGCTGCGCACCGGCGAGCCGATCCGCTTCGAGCGCTATTTCACGGCCGCCGGCCGTCACATCGAGGTATCCGCCGCCCGCGTCGAGCCGCCCGAGCGCCGGCAGGTGTCCGTCCTGTTCCGCGACATCGAAACGCGCAAAACGGCCCAGGACGCCCTTCGCGCCAGCGAGGCGCTGGCCCGCGCGAATATCGACCGGGTACAGCTCGCGCTGTCCGCCGGGGCCATCATCGGTACCTGGCTATGGGACCTGCCCGAGGATCGCTTCACCGTCGACGAGGCCTTCGCGCGTGCCTTCGGGCTCGATCCGGCGTTGGGGCGAGACGGCCTCAGCCTCGCCCAGATCGTCGCCACCGTCCATCCGGACGACCGGGAGGGCCTCGGCACCGCGATCCGCGAAGCGATCGAACGGGGTGGTGCCTATGCCCACCAGTACCGAGTGCGGCGCGCCGACGGGCGCTATTACTGGATCGAGGCCAATGGCCGGGTAGACCAAGCGCCGGACGGAACGCCGCTGAGCTTCCCCGGCGTCGTGCTGGACATCGAGCAGCGCCGCACGATCGAGGAGGAGCGCGATCGTGCCGCCGCCGCCTTGCGCACGCTCAACGAGACCCTGGAACAACGCGTCGCCGCGCGCACGGCCGAACTCATGCAGGCCGAGGAACAACTGCGCCAGGCCCAGAAGATGGAAGCGGTGGGCCAGCTCACCGGCGGACTCGCGCATGACTTCAACAATCTCCTGGCGGGTGTATCCGGCGCACTGGAGATGGTCGGCACGCGGCTGAGCCAGGGACGGCTGGCGGATGTCGACAAGTACCTCGTCGCCGCGCAGGGCGCCGCACGCCGCGCCGCCGCACTGACGCACCGGCTGCTCGCCTTCTCGCGCCGCCAGACGCTCGATCCGCGGCCGACCAACGTCAATACGCTGGTCAACGGGATGACCGACCTGATCCAGCGCACGGTCGGTCCCGCAATCCGGGTCGAGACCGTCGGTGCCGCCGGACTGTGGTCTACCCTGGTCGATCCGAGCCAGTTGGAGAACGCACTGCTCAACTTGTGCATCAACGCCCGCGACGCCATGCCCGACGGCGGCCGGATCACGATCGAGACCGCGAACAAGTGGCTCGACCGCAACGGCGCCCGCACCCACGACATTCCCGAGGGCCAGTATCTCTCGCTCTGCGTCACCGATACCGGGACCGGCATGACCTCCGACGTCATCGCCAAGGCCTTCGACCCGTTCTTCACCACCAAGCCGATCGGCCAGGGGACCGGCCTCGGCCTGTCGATGATCTATGGCTTTGCCAAGCAATCCGGCGGACAGGTGCGCATTTACTCCGAAGTGGGCGACGGCACGACGGTGTGCATCTACCTGCCCCGCCACTACGGCGACGAAGCCCGGGAAACCGCAAGCCCCCTCGAAGCGCCGCTGGCCGCCGCGGAAGCGGGCGAGACGATCCTGGTGGTGGACGACGAACCCAGTGTACGGATGCTCGTGACCGACATCCTGGAGGACCTCGGCTATACCGTGATCGAGGCCGCGGACAGCGCCTCCGGCCTCAGGGTCCTTCAGTCGGACATCCGCATCGACCTCCTGGTCAGCGACGTCGGCTTGCCGGGGGGCATGAACGGGCGGCAGATGGCGGATGCCGGTCGGCAGGTGCGCCCCGATCTCAAGGTCCTCTTCATCACAGGCTATGCGGAAAACTCGGTGATCGGCAATGGCCACCTGCAGCCGGGCATGCAGGTCCTGACCAAGCCCTTCGTGGTCGAGACGCTGGCGTCCCGCGTGCGGGACATGATGGCAGAGTAACCGGCACGACCGCGCGCGCGTTGCGGCAATCGACACGGCGCGTGCGCGGAAATCCGGCCATAGGCGGTTACCTTGTGCGCCCTCGTTGGTTATGCCCCACCATATGGAGCAACAAGCCCTCGTCTTCGCGCTGATCGGCATCCTCGGCATCGGCGCGCAGTGGATCGCATGGCGTACCGGCTGGCCGGCCATCGCCCTCATGCTCGCCGCCGGCGTCCTCGCGGGGCCCGTCACCGGCCTCGTCATGCCAGAGCAGACCTTCGGCGAACTGCTCAAGCCGATGGTCTCGGTCGCGGTGGCGCTGATCCTGTTCGAGGGTGGGCTCAGCCTCAATTTCCGGGAACTGCGCAAGACCGACGGCGCGGTCACTCGGCTGATGGTGATCGGCATCCCGCTGGGCTGGGTGCTCGGCTCGCTGGCCTGCTATTACGTGGCCGGGCTGGTGTGGCCGGTTGCGATCCTGTTCGCCGGCATCCTCGTCGTCACCGGACCCACCGTCGTCATCCCGCTGCTCCGCCAGAGCAACGTCGCGCCCCGCCCCCGCGCGATCCTCAAGTGGGAGGCCATCGTCAATGATCCGTTCGGCGCCCTGTGCGCCGTCATCACCTACGAATACCTGCGCCGCTCGGCCGAAGGCGGCACGCTGTTTTCGGTGGTCGCCGCGCTGCTGGCCGCAGCCGTGGTCGCCGGCCTGATAGGCTACGGCGTGGCACGGGCGATCGCCTGGGCCTTCCCCCGCGGCCATGTGCCCGAATACCTGAAGGCGCCGGTGCTGCTGGTGGCGGTGATCGGCACTTTCGTGCTCTCGAACCTGATCCAGCAGGAAACCGGCCTGCTCGCAGTCACGGTGATGGGCATCGCGATCGCCAACATGCGCCTCGATTCCTTGCGCGACATCCACCCGTTCAAGGAGAACGTGACGGTCCTCCTGATCTCGGGCGTCTTCGTGCTGCTCTCGGCTTCGCTCGACCTCGAGGTACTGCGCCATTTCGAGTGGCGCTTCATCGCCTTCCTCCTCGCCCTGCTGTTCCTCGTGCGCCCGGCGACGGTCCTGGCGAGCCTGGCCTTCAGCAAGATTCCCTGGAACGAGCGCCTGCTCGTCGCCTGGATCGCCCCGCGCGGCGTCGTCGCCGTCGCCGTCTCGGGCCTCTTCGCCCTGCGTCTCGACCAGCTGGGCTACGGCGACGGCTCGATCCTGGTGACACTGTCGTTCTCGGTGGTCATCGCCACGATCGTCGCCCACGGCTTCAGCATTCGCCACGTCGCGCGCTGGCTGGACGTAACCGGGGCGCCGCACAAGGGCTTGCTGATCGTCGGCAGCACCTCGTGGAGCCTCTCGCTGGCGCGGCAGCTGCGTCAGCTCGAACTGCCGGTGATGATCTCGGACACTAGCTGGCAGCGACTCGCCGCGCCGCGCCAGGCCGGTATCGACACCTACCACGGCGAGATCCTGGCCGAGTCGACCGAGGAGCGCCTCGACCTCACGCAGTTCCAGGTGCTCGTCGCGACCACCGAGAACGAGGCCTACAACGCCCTCGTCTGCAGCGAGTTCGCGCCCGACATCGGCCGCGATTCGGTCTACCAGCTCGGCGGCATGGGCGACGACGAGGACCATCGCAGTCTGCCCGAAGCCCTGCGCGGACGGGCGATGTTCGCCTCCGGGCTCGGTGTCGAGGAGATCCTGCAGCGCGAAAGCGCCGGTTGGGCCTTCCGCAAGACCCGCATCAGCGACCAGTTCGATTTCGCGGATGCCCAGGCAGCCCTGCCCGACGAAGCCCACATGCTCTTCGTCCTGCGCAAGGACGGCAAGATCCGCTTCTTCACCCACGCTTCGCGCCCGACGCCGCAACCCGGCGACGTGGTCGTATCCTACGGCCCCTCGCGCCACGGCGAACCCGACCCATCCCGCCAATCCCCGAAGAAGGAGGCGACCGCATGAGAGGCATGTCCGCAAAGTCCGCACTGATCGTCGCACCGTTGCTGCTGGCAGGCTGCCAGCCGAGCGAGCCCTCCGGCGACGACGCTAGCCGGGCCGCCGCGCCCGATACCCTGGACGACGTCGCGGCCAGCAATGCGCCCGACGATGCCCCCGACGATACCATCGTCAAGAAATCGATCATCCGCGCCGAAGTGGATACCGGCCCGGCCGAAGCACCACCGCTTGAACCCGCGCAAATCACCGTGCCGTTCCCGGCGAGAGGCGACCCCGATGCGGCCGGCCTTGCGCTGGTCGACGGGCTGATCGCCGGTCCGGCGTTCAAGGCCGGCGGGCCGATCACCATCTGGGGCCACAGCGATTCACGCGGCTCCGATGCCGATAACCTGGCCGCATCGCGCCGCCGCGCCGAGGCATTGCGCGCCTATCTCGAGGGCAAGGGCGTCGCACGAGGCCGCATCACCGTCATCCCGCTGGGCGAGAGCCGCCCCGTGGCGCCCAACCGCAAGCTCGACGGCAGCGACGATCCCGAAGGCCGGGCAAAGAACCGGCGCGTGGATATCCGGGTGGACCTTCCCTCCGATCGTCCGACACCTTCCGCAGATCGACGCACCGCAAGGCCGGAGTGACGGATTTTTTAACACCTTGATGTCAAGGCCTGCCTGCCAATCAGGGGCTGGGTATGCATTTGCCAGACGTCGACACACTCCGCCTTTGCAGCGTGCTCGCCTCGAGCGCGTTCGGGCTCGTCTTCACGACGCTGTGGCTGCGCAACGGTTCGGACCGGCACTTCGCCCTGTGGGGCCTGTCGTCGCTACTCTATGGCGGCGTCATCCTCGCATACGGGGTGACGCCGCCCGGAGCGGCGGGCATGATGACCTTGCTCTACGCGCTCCTCGGCCTGACCAACGTGCTATGCGTCGCCGGCGCCCGCCTGCTCGACGGCCAGCGGGCATACCAGCCGTGGATGCTCCTGCCCCTGCTTAGCACCGTGCTTGGCCACGGCCTGCCGATCGTGCTGACCGACCTCGAACTGATAGCTGCGAATAGCGCATGGCAGACAGCGGGTGATGCCTTGGGACTTGGCGTGTCGATGGCAACGTGCGGCGTGGCGCTCGGCTTCGGGCCTGGCGCTGCACGATATTCGGGGCGCCGCATGGCCGGTGTCGCGATGCTCGGATACCTCCCGGCCTATATCCTCCCGATTGTCTTCGCGATCTGGTCGCTGCCGGGTGCCGAGTGGATCGCCTTGCTCGCGATGCTATCGGACCAGGTGCTGCTGGGTGTCCTCAATCTCGGGCTGCTCGCGATCCCGGTCGAGCAGGTCCAGCGCCAGTTGCGCGACGCAGCCTTGCGCGATCCCCTGACCGGGACCTGGAATCGGGCTGGTCTGGACGAACTGAACCGCAGCTTCTCAATTCCGGGCGCCGCCGCCATCGCGCTCGACGTCGACCATTTCAAGACGATCAACGACCGCTTCGGCCATGCCGCCGGCGACGAAGTCCTCGCCACCATCGGCCGCGAGGCGCGCCAGCTTGCCGGCGACTATGCGGGTCAGGTCGCAAGGATCGGCGGCGACGAGTTCATCGTCCTGCTGCCGGCCGGCAGCGAAGCGCGCACGTTCGCCGCGATGCTCCAGGCTCGCTTGCGCGCGGTCGGGGAAGCCACGTCGGGATGGAGCGTGAGCGTCGGGGTCGGCGATGTGCTCACGAACGAGACGTCCCTGATCGGCGCCATCCGCCGTGCCGACGAATCGCTCTACGAAGCCAAGGCCCGCGGCCGGTCGCGCATCGCCGCCCTGGCAACGCCGCGCGACCGGCGTGGCTCGATTGAGGACGGTGCGTCATCGCCAAGGGCCCCTTCGCTGCGGTCGCAATGACGATTGCAGTCGTCAAACCCAGTAGAGCGCTCCGGCGAGGAGACTGGCCAGGCCCGCCAGCACCTGCAGCACCGCGCGATAGCGGGGGGGCGGCAAGGGCACGAAAGCGCTTGCCAGGATCAGCGCCGAGCCGATCCAGAAGATCGCGACGAACGGCGCTGCGTTCCCCAGCGTGAAGCGCGCGGCCAGTGTCAGCCCCAGGACCAGCGGCACGCCCCAGACGACCGCATCCCACGCCTTGAGCAGGCGCGGTTCGTCAAGGCCACGGCGGCGACGCTTGCCCAGCCAGATGTACGTCCCGGTCGCGCAGATCGCCGTCAGCCCGGTTCCGAACAGCAAGTAGGCCAGCTTGACCGGCAAGCCGCCGAAGTTGCCGAAATGCAGCCCGTAGTTCGACGCCGCCGCCTGCTGGCCGATCGCACCGTCGGATATGCCCGCGGTGCCTAGGAACCTGCCGCGTGCGTCGAAACGATAAGTCTCGCCGAAGATCAGGCGGCGCGGATGGGTCGCCGAGACCTGAATTTCCTGACCCGCCGTCAGCGGATCGTGGAGCGTGGCATAGGTGATCGTGACACCGGGGTAGTGCCGGGCCATGTAGGCGAGCGCGGTGGCGACATCGGGCACCGGGGCTTGCCGCTTGTCGGGCTTGCCTTCCTCGCCGAAGATCGGCTCGTACACCGCCTCGAGGTTGCCGCCATGGTTGAGCACCGCAAGCCCGTAGGCCGTCACGGTGCCGAGCCCGATGACCGCGCCGGTCAGCGCAAGCGCGATCGAGAACGGCAGCGACCACACGCTCATGCGGTTGTGCCAGTCGGCCAGGGCCAGGCCACCCCTGTCGCGGGCGCGCAGGCGGAAGGCATCGCGGAAGATGCGCGGGTGCGCGATCACGCCCGAGAGCGCCAGGGCCAGGATCATCACGCCAAGAGCCCCGACGAGAGTGATGCCGTATACGTCGGGAATGCTCAGCGTGTAGTGCAGCGCGACGAGGAAGTCCGACCAGGCGATTTCCTCGGGCCCCGCCAGGCTTCCGTCAGGACGGACGTGGACGGCCTGGGTATCGGTGGTGATCGTCGTGCGCGGCAGGTCCTCGACCGGCAGGTGGACGTAGAGGTGCGTCGTCTTCGGCTTGCCGCGCTCGGAATCGAGCACGGACGTCACGGCCCTCTGGACGGCACCTGGCGTGACCGCCGCCATTTCGGGCGCGTCGGCCTGCTCGAAGCGCTGCAACTCGGGGTAGAATACCGCGATCGTGCCCGTCAGGCACACGATGTAGAGCAGCGCGCCGGCGACGAGGCCGATCGCGGCATGGCCCGCCAGCGCCTGCTTCACGGTGGACGGTTCGGGCGCCGTGGTCATGACAGGATTCCCGTTGCCAGCATCGGCCAGGTGGGCAGACTGGAGATCGCCAGCACCTTGAACTGGCCCTTCCGCGCCGGCTGCATCAGCACGGCATAGGCGATCAGGCCCCATGCCAGCGGTGCGAGGAAGAATGCGGTGGCGTAGGCATCGGCGGCACCCCACCCGGCCCAGAGGCCGAGCGCGCTCGCTGCAAGCGATGCTCCGACCGCCAACAATGCCGAGACTATGGCCACCAGCACGAACGTGAACAGACGCCCGGCGATGCGCAGCGGCTCGGACCCTTCCGGCAACATGCCGACGCGCCGGTTGGACGCCGGAGTCTTGCCGGAGCGAGAGGAAAGCCCGGCCGCGGCCAGGACCAGGAAGGCAGCGCCCATCGCCCACAAGGCCGCTACCGCCACCCCCCAGGCGCCGGCCGACGCCCAGCCGCAGGCAGCGCCGACCAGCAGCGCACCCCACCCCGCACCGTTGAGCCCGAGCGAACGGCGCGGCCGGGACCATGCCGCGCGCAGCACGGCGACACCGACCAACGAAATCGCTACGGCGAGGATGAGCAGAGCGTCGCCCGACATCAGCGGTGGTCAGCCGACGGCCATCGAACGGCGAATCCAGGCATGCGCATCAGGTCCCCTCGGCGTAACTCCTCGTCAGGCCGTAATGCGCATCATTTTCATTATCAAGCGGCGCCTGGGTCGGATGTCCGCATGCTTGCGGGTGCCCCGATGGCACTAATGCCGGGAAAAGCGACGGACGACCGTCATTCACCGCCGTCCGCGAGCCATTTGGATCGGGCATGGCGTCGGATTTTCGCATTGCAGCATTGGCAGATGCCGACAAAATGCGATCCATCCCAAGTCACCATCCGACGGTTCGGGGCATGTCGACCGAGCTTGCAGCGAATACCGTTATAAATAGCGGATAAAACTGGCATTTCTTCCCCTTTGAACGTCTCGCCCCGAAGACGTTCATGAAAAAACGAAGCACTCAGTTACCGCCATAAGCTGCTCGTGCGGGGGAGGAGCTAACACTGCTCGTTGTGTGCTGCAATGCACATATTTCCGATATTCGCCCACCCGGTTCCGCCCGGTCGGCGTCCACTCAGATCGACATGCGAATCCCCACCGCCAGCGCGACGAAGGGGACGCAGCTCTCGCCACGCCCCCTTCAATCGCGGACCGCGCGTTGGCGGTCAGAACTTGATCGATGCACCCATCGTGGCACGATCGGCGTGGTAATCGCCGTTGCGTACGATCGCGTATTCGAGGCGCAGCTTGATCGCGTTGCTCGCCTTGATGCCCAGCAGTGCGCCGGCCTCGAACGAATCCTTGTCGGCCTCGACGCTGGAGACCAGCCAGTTCGCCGCCCCCAGTTGAGCGACGCGCACCGCGGTCGCGTCCTTGAGTTCGTGGCGCCAGTTTCCGAACAGCCCGGCCTCCACCGGGTTGCCCACGCCGATCGCCAGTTCGGCGCCCAGCTTCGTCCTCGCGCTGGTCCACTTCTCCTTGGGGAGCGTCAGCGCGACCGTGGCCGAGCCGCCTTCGGACGTGGCATTGGCCGAACTGCGGGCGATCTCGATCCCGGCGACCGGCCGGATCACCGAACGATCGCCCAGTTTCAGGTCCAGCTTCGCCTCGAGCGCCGCCGTCCAGGTCTTGATCTTGTAGCTGTCGGTGGCCTGGAGGCTTCCTGTGGTCAGGCCGACCGTGCGGACGGTATCGACGCTGGCCTTGTTGTAGCCGATCACGCCGCCCAGCGACAGGCTGCCGAAACGATGGGCGCCATAGGCGAAGACCGATGCCGTATCGATGTCGGCCGTGCTGCCGACGGCGCTGCCGATGTCGCCGTCGCTGAAGCTGCCGCCGATGCCCAGCCGCGTCCCATCGACGTTCACCACGCTGATGCCGGCGACCAGACCCTTGGCGTTGCGGTTGTAGCCATAGGCGGTGCCGTCCTCGCCGACGTCGGTCGACTGGCCGAGGTAGCGCCCCCAAACGGTCGCGCCCTTGCTCGTGGAATCGGTGCCGCACCCTTGCGCCGCGCTTTCAGGAGCCGGCTCGGTGAACTGGCCGGGCGTCTGGACCGCAGGCGGGCAGCCCCAGGGCTCCTGCGCGGCGGTGAGCGCGGTCTGGCTGACGTCCCGCGCCGAAGCCAGCGCCATCTGCAGCGTATCGGCATGGATTTCGCCGCTGATCTGCGAGAAGGCATAACCGAGCTGTTCGCCGTTGAACCCGTAGAGCCCGTCGTAGAGCGGCAGGAACGCACCCGTGCGGGCGCCCGCTGCCGGACGGAAGGGATCGAGCCCGCCCGCGGCCGAGATTGCGTTGCGCTTCCAGCCGCTGGCCGTGCCGAACGTCGCGTAGCTGATCGGAGTCGTCGCCAGCGTGACGCTGGTCGGGCGATAGATCACGTCGAAGCGCGTGTTCGCCGCCAGTCCCGACGTGGGCTGGATGACCGAATTCGAACGCCCCGGTGCCCACCGCCCCGCCTTCGACCACGGTGAAGGTATCGCCCACAACGGGCGTGAAGGTGTTGTTGCCGCCGGTGATCCCGCGCAGGGTCGGCGCGACCACGCCGTTGGGCTCGAAGGTCGCGCCCGTGGTCAGGGCGAGACGATCGTAAGTGCCCGCCCCGCCGGCCGCGTCGTAGGTCCGCCCGTCGATTTCCACCGCGAACGTCGCATCGTCGGCCAGCGTGACGTCGCCGGCCGCGACGACCAGGGTGCCGGGGCTGTTGCCCGGCGCCAGCGTGCCGCCCGATCCCACCGCGACGTCGGCGACGATCGTGCCGGTGCCGCCCAGGGTCGCGCCCGAGCCGACCGTGACGTTCAGGCTCGACAGCGCCGAGTTGACCGCCAGGGTGCCCGCGTTGACCGCGAAGCCTTCGTTGATCGTGCTGATGGCGTTCGACAACGTCAGCGTGCCTTCACCCACCTTGGTCATGCCGCCCGCGCCGGTGAGGCCACCAGTGAGGTCGACGTCGAAGCCGTTGGTGTCGATCGTGCCGCCCTGGGTCTGCACCGTCAGCGCCGTGCTGATCGCAGCGCCGGTATCGGATTGCAGGGTGCCGCCCACGAAGTTGGGATTGACGTCACCGTCGGTCAGTTCGGTCGTGGTGTAGAAGGACTTGGCCAGGTCGATGTCGGGCGTATTGCCGCCGGGGATCGGGATCAGCACGTCCGAACCCCGGGTGATGTCGGTCAGCGGATCGAAGTCGACGTTGGCGTTGGCACCCGGGATCGCGTTACCGAAGCCGTCGACGTAGACGTAGCCGGAGTGGGCACCGTAAGGGCAGTCGAGCGCGACGAAGAGCAGATCGTAGTCGTGGCCCGCGATCATGTCGATGTCCTCGACCTTCCAGTCGCTGGTGACGTAGCGACCGGCGGTGCGGAAGATCGTGGTGTTCTGCGCGGTGTAGGCGCTGTAGGCGATGTTGTTGATGACCTTGCCGGTCGTCTTGTCGACCACCTTGATGATGAACGAAGGGCTGTCGGTGGGACCGTGCGAAGGTTCCAGCACCGCGTTCCAGGCATAATATAGCTTGTTGCCGGCATAGCCGTTGACCGTCTGCGCCAGCGCGGTGACGCCGTAGTTCGGCGTGAAGTCGTTGAGGCGGATCGCATGGTTGCCCGCAAAGACGGTGGGCGTGCCGGTGAAGGGATCGACGTCCCCGGCATTGGTGATGGTGACCGAGTTGGGCGCACCGGCCCAGGTCGAATCCACTGGCGGCCAGACCGCCGTGCTGGTCCAGGTGCCTCCGCTCAGAACCCATCCGCTCGCATCGCCGGTCTCGAACCCGGGATTGACGACGCTCTGGGCAAGGGCCGGCGCCGCCAGCGCCAGAGAGATGCCAAGGGCGGTGACCGAGACGGCCGACTTTATGCCCGCGCCCTTCAGGCCCAACGAGTTAGGTGTCGCACTACCAAACATGAGTTCCCCCTCATAGAAGCCCTGATGCTTCTACGACGGAGCTAATCTACGGAAAGGATCATTGGTAGTAATCAACGTCGTTATAAATATTACAAGAGTTGTTAAATTATTAACAACACAAACTGCACAGAAGTTTACTTCAATTTGCACCTTGGTGAAAATTACGTAGTTCAAATAAAAAGGCGCCGCCCGGCTCGAGACCGGACGGCGCCTTGTGTTCACTTTTTGACTTTCAGGCCAGCACGCCGTGGCAATGCTTGTACTTGTTGCCCGAACCACAAGGGCACGGCGCGTTGCGGCTGATCGCCAGGTCGGCGTAGGGATTGCCCTGCGCGGCCCCGGCCTCCGTCGGCGCGATACCCTGCGGGCTTCCGGCGAAGGAGCCGAACAGCGCGGGGTTGAGCGAGGACCCGTCGCCATCGACGGAATCGTCGAGGCCGGTGAAGGGATCGATGTGGCCGGTGAGGAAGTCCGGCAGTTCGGGCAGTTGCGCGGGCTCGGGCATGCGCAGTTCGCTGACCGAGATGATCCGCGTCACGTCCTCGCGGATGGTTTCCAGCATGCGCTCGAACAGGCTGAAGGCTTCCTGCTTGTATTCGTTGATCGGCTGCTTCTGCGCATAGGCGCGCAGGAAGACCACCTGCCGCAGCGCGTCGAGAGTGGCGAGGTGCTCCTTCCAGAAATGGTCGAGGCGATCGAGAAGGATCGACTTCTCGACCTGCCGCCAGATCGCGGGATCGTCCTGCGCCATCTTCGCGGCCATGTGCTCGTCGGCCATCGCGGCGAGGCGTTCCTCGATATCCTGCGGCTCGATACCGTCCTCCTCGATCCACGCCTCGATGGGCGCGTCGAGGTTGAGGATATCCTTGGCGCGCTCCTTGAGTTCCTCGACCTTCCAGTGCTCGGGATAGGAGCCCGCGGGGCAGGCGTCGGCGACGATCGCGTTGACGGTGTCCTGCCGCATCTCGACGACGACGTCGTCGACCGTCTCGGCGTCCATGATGTCGGCGCGCTGCTCGTAGATGACCTTGCGCTGGTCGTTCATCACGTCGTCGTATTCGACGACCTGCTTGCGCACTTCGTAGTTGCGCGCCTCGACCTTCTTCTGCGCGGTCTCGATGGCCTTCGACAGCCACTTCGACCCGATCGCCTCGCCATCGGCCAGGTTGTTGTTCATCATCTTGGAGAACAGCGTGTCGGGACCGAAGATGCGCAGGAGGTCGTCCTCCAGGCACAGGTAGAACTTGGACAGGCCCGGATCGCCCTGGCGACCCGAACGACCGCGCAACTGGTTGTCGATGCGGCGGCTTTCGTGGCGCTCGGTGCCGATCACGCACAGGCCGCCGGCTTCGAGCACGAGGCGCTTCTGTTCGCCGACCTCGGCCTTGATCTTGGCGATGGCGGCGTCGCGCTCCGGCCCTTCCGGCACGTCGCGCAGTTCGTCCTCGACGCGAAACTCGACGTTGCCGCCAAGCTGGATGTCGGTGCCGCGCCCGGCCATGTTGGTGGCGATCGTCACCGCGCCGAGCGAACCGGCCTGCGCGACGATGTGCGCCTCCATCTCGTGGAAGCGGGCGTTGAGGACCGAGTGCTTGACGCCTTCCTTGTTGAGGAAGTCCGACAGCAGTTCCGACTTCTCGATCGACACAGTGCCGACGAGGACGGGCTGGCCGGTTTCGTACTTGGTGCGGATCAGCTTGGCGATGGCTGCGAACTTGTCGAGCGTGTTCTTGTAGAACTCGTCCTCCTCGTCGACGCGCATGACGGGCACGTTGGTCGGGATGGTGACGACGTTCATCTTGTAGATGTCGTAGAACTCGCCCGCCTCGGTCGCGGCGGTGCCGGTCATCCCCGAAAGCTTGGGGTACATGCGGAAATAGTTCTGGAAGGTGATCGAGGCGAGCGTCTGGTTCTCGGGCTCGATGCGCACGCCTTCCTTGGCCTCGACCGCCTGGTGAAGGCCGTTCGACCAGCGCCGGCCATCCATCATGCGGCCGGTGAACTCGTCGATGATGACGACCTTGTCGTCCTTGAGGATGTAGTCGGTGTCTCGCTTGAACATGACCACCGCCTTGAGGCTCTGGTCGAGGTGGTGGACCACCTGGGTGTTCTCGACGTCGTAGAGGTTAGAGCCTTCGAGCAGGCCGGCGGCCTCGAGCATGCGCTCGGCCTTCTCGACGCCGTCCTCGGTGAGCGAGATGTTCTTGGTCTTCTCGTCGGCCTCGTAGTCCTCGGGCACCAGTTGCTTCACGATGGCGTCGACCTGGACGTAGAGCTCGCTCTTGTCGTCGGTGGGCCCCGAAATGATCAGCGGCGTGCGCGCCTCGTCGATCAGGATCGAGTCCACCTCGTCGACGATGGCGAAGTTGAACGGGCGCTGCACCATCTGGCTGCGCTCGTGCTTCATGTTGTCGCGCAGGTAGTCGAAGCCGAACTCGTTGTTGGTGCCGTAAGTGATGTCCGCCGCGTAGGCCTCGCGACGCTCCCACTCGTTGAGGTTGGGCACGATCACGCCGACCGTGAGGCCCAGGAACCCGTGCAGCTTCTCCATCTGCTCGGCGTCGCGACGGGCGAGATAGTCGTTGACGGTGACGACGTGGACGCCCTTGCCTTCGAGCGCGTTGAGGTAAGTCGCGGTCGTTGCCACCAGGGTCTTGCCCTCGCCGGTGCGCATCTCGGCGATCTCGCCGCGATGAAGCACCATGCCGCCGATCAACTGCACGTCGAAGTGGCGCAGCCCGAACACGCGCTTGGAGGTCTCGCGCACGGTGGCGAAGGCTTCGGGCAGCAGGTCGTCGAGCGTGGAGCCATTCGCCAGCATTTCGCGGAACTTGGGCGTCTGCGCCGCCAGTTCCTCGTCGCTGAAGGCTTCCAGCGCGGGCTCGAAGGCGTTGATCTGCGCGACGATCTTGTCGAGCGACTTGACGTAACGCTCGTTGGACGAGCCGAAGATGGACTTGACGAGTGCGCCGAGCATGGCGGGAAACCCCTGTATTTCGTGAATGCGTATGATCGAAAGTCGCGCGCCGGGACCATTGCCCAGGCGCGTCGAAAGCTCGCGAGGAAGCGAAATGTTGCGCAGCTTTCCGCGTTATTCGCGGGCGCGGTCTATGCCTGTAAGCACGGTCGCCACGACGACCGGGGCCGGCGCGACGATGCGCGGCGGGGCATGGAGACGGGTATTGCGCAAGCCCGGTTCGGGCAGCCGCGCCAGTGCGACGGGCGCTTTCGGCGCCTTGGCCGCGACCAGTTCGCGCGACGCGACCACCTGCACGCTCGTCGCCTGCGACAGGCGCGCTTCCGCCGGGCCGATCTGTGCGGCCAGGCCCGTCAGCAGGGCAAGCAGGGTCAGGAACAGGCGATGGACCATCGCAGACCAGATAAGGACGAGCATCCGACGTGTCCACCAGACAGATGTATGCCGCGAACAGATTTTCCTCTCACCCGTCACCCCGACGAATCTCACTTACGCGTCATTAAGCATTTTTCGCTAGGAGCGGGTCATCGGATACGGGGGGCTCATGAAGAGCGGGCAAGCGGACAGGATGGTTCTGCTGGACGGCATTCGCGGCCTCGCCGCGATCGGTGTCGTGCTGTTTCACGTCCAGTTCGACGATGTGACGATGGCGTTTTCTCGCGGCTACCTGTTCGTCGACCTGTTCTTCCTCCTGTCCGGCTTCGTCATCACCCTGGCGTTCGAACCCCGCTTCGCGAGGGGCCTTGGCGTGGGCCGCTTCTTCGCCCAGCGCCTGAGCCGCTTCCGGCCGTTGATCCTCGTTGGCGCGTCGCTGGGCATATTGGGGCTGGTCGCGCGCGGGCAGCCGCTGAGTTTGAGCCTCGCCGCCTTCGCGCTCGGCGTCGGAATGATCCCGCTTCCCTCGCGGGGGCCGATCTTTCCGGTCAACGGGCCGCAATGGTCGCTGTTTCTCGAACTGATGGCCAATGCCCTGCATGCGGTGCTGCTGCATCGGCTGCGCAGCCGCACCCTGCTGGCCATCGCAGCGGCGAGCGCGATCGCCATGATGTTGCTCGCAGCCAAAGCGGGGACTCTCGACCTCGGCTTAACAGGAGGCCAGTTCCCCGCGGCGGTGGCGCGGACCGGGTGGTCGTACATCCTCGGCGTGATCCTCGCCCGCCGCTGGCGTGTTGCTCCGCCCGCGCGACTGGCCGACTGGCGCGTCTGCCTGGTGCTGCCCGTGGTGGTCGTCTGCGTGCTGCCGTTCCTACCCGGCCCCGACTGGCTTCGCGATGTCGCGGTGGTCATGCTCGTGTTCCCGACCGTGTTCTGGATGGCCGCCGCGGCAAGCCCCCCGGTTTGGGCACGGCGACCGCTCGCCGCGCTAGGCGCGATTTCCTTCCCGCTTTACGCGGTGCACATGCCGATCCTCATTCTCGGCAACCATCTGGGCGACCTTCCCGGCAGGATCGTCGCCGCCGCCATGGCCCTGACCCTGGCCACGCTTCTCGCCATGGTCTCCGGCCGGCGCGCGGGCCCCGCCGCCGACACCCCGGTATCGCCGCGCGCATCGTTCGCCGACGCTTGACCTGTCACAACCATGCGCTAGTCGCTCAGGCCATGGCCTACCCCGTCTCCCCGCTCGCCTCGCCCTTCCCCGCCCTGCCCGAGATCGCGGGCGTCACGCCCCACGTCGTGCGCGCCGGGTACAAGGACTGGGGCCGCTGCGACCTGACTTACGTCGCGTTCGAGAAAGGCACGGCCGTCGCCGGCGTCTTCACACGAAACCTGTGCTGCTCGACCGAGGTGGAACTGGGCCGCGAGAACGTGGCATCGGGCCGCGCCCGCGCGCTGGTGGTAAACGCCGGCAATTCGAACGCCTTCACCGGGTACAGGGGCCGCGAGGCGGTCGAGCAGATCATGGAGCAAGTCTCCGTGCACTTGGGCTGCGGCAAGGAGGAGGTCTTCGTCTCCTCCACCGGCGTCATCGGTGTGCCGCTGCCCAAGGACAAGGCGCGCGAAGGCGTTGCCAAGGCCCTCGAAGCCGCACCCTGCAGCTGGGAGGACGCCGCGAACACCATCGCCACCACCGACACTTTCCCCAAGGGTGCGACGGCCACGGCCATGATCGGCGGCACGAAAATCACGATCAGCGCCATCATCAAGGGTTCGGGCATGATCGCGCCCGACATGGCAACGATGCTGGGCTACCTCTTCACCGATGCCGCGGTCGAGCCGGGCTTCCTGCAACAGTGCCTTTCGGCGGCGAACCAGCGCACGTTCTCTTGCATCACGGTCGATTCCGATACCTCGACCAGCGACACCGTGCTCGCCTTCGCTACCGGCAAGGCCGGCAACACCCGCCTCGCCTCCTTCGAGAGCCCCGGTGCGGACGCCTTCGCGGCGGCCATCCATGACGTGTGCCGCCAACTCGCCCACCTCGTGGTGCGCGACGGCGAAGGCGCGCAAAAGTTCATCGCCGTGGCCGTGACCGGCGCCGTCTCGGACGAGAGCGCCCGCAAGGTCGGCATGGCCATCGCCAACTCGCCGCTGGTCAAGACCGCCATCGCCGGCGAGGACGCCAACTGGGGCCGCGTCGTCATGGCTGTCGGCAAGGCGGGCGAACCGGCCGATCGCGACAAGCTCTCGATCGGATTCGGTGGCACCTGGGCAGCGCGCGAGGGCCTGCCGCTGGCCGACTACGACGAAGCCCCCGTCGCTGCCCATCTCAAGGGCCAGGACGTCACCATCGAGGTCGACCTGGGCCTCGGCGAAGGCAGCGCGACGGTCTGGACCTGCGACCTGACGCACGGCTACATCTCGATCAACGCCGACTACCGGAGCTGAGAATGACCGCACCCGCATTCACGATCTGGGGCCGGTTGAACTCCCACAACGTCAAGAAAGTCGCCTGGTTCGCCGAAGAACTGGGGCTTGCCTACGTGCGCCACGATGTCGGCCGGCAGTTCGGCTTCAGCGAGGACTATCTCGCCAAGAACCCCAACCGGCTTATCCCGACGATCGAGGACGGCAAGGTGGTGCTCTGGGAATCGAACGCGATCCTGCGCTACATGGCGGCCGAATACGGCGGCGAGCGCTGGTTCGCCCGCGATCCGATCGACCGCGCGCTCGCGGATCGCTGGATGGACTGGCAGTTCACCTACGCCGCCGCGCAGGGCGTGCCTTTCCTCAGCCACGCCCGCATCCCCCGCCAGGATTGGGATCACGACGCCATCGCCCGCGGTATCGACGAATGCGCCCGCCACCTTGCGGTAATGGACAAGTACCTGGGCGAGAAGCCCTGGCTCTCGGGCGGCCAATTCGGGATCGGCGACATCCCCATGGGCGTCTATGCCTATACGTGGTTCAGCCTCGCCTTCGAAAAGCCTGAGTTTCCCGCCGTGGCCGACTGGTATGCCCGCATCCGGCAGCGGCCGGGCTTCGCTAGCCAGGTCATGATCCCGCTGACATGATGACGCCTGCCCTCCACGCCGCCGTCGAGACGATCATGCGCGAAGCCAGCGACCGCGCGATCCTGCCCCATTACCAGTCGCTCGCCGCCAGCGAGATCGACAACAAGGCGATCGACGACCTCGTCACGGTGGCCGACCGCGAGGCCGAGGCGATGCTCACCGAACGCCTCGCCGCGCTTCTACCCGAAGCTGCGGTGGTCGGCGAGGAGGCCGTCTTCGAAGACGCCTCGGTGATGGAACGCCTCAAGGACCGGCTGTGCTGGATCGTCGACCCGCTCGACGGCACCAACAACTTCGCCGCCGGCAAGCCACCCTTCGGCGTACTCGTCGCGCTCGCGGACAAGGGCGAGATTCTCGGCGGGTGGATACTCGACTGCCTTTCCGGCCGGTTCTGCAAGGCGGGCCTGGGCACCGGCGCCTGGATCGACGGCGAGCGGATCAGCGCGCGCACCACCGGCGACGAGCCTCCCGTCGCTGCGATCTCCACGCTGTTCCTCGATCCCGAGGCGCGCGAGAAAGTGCGGGCGCACATCGCGCCGCACTATCGCCTCGTCGACATCCCCCGCTGCGCCGCCGAACAGTACCCGCGCCTGGTGACCGGAGTGAACGACCTCTCCGTGTTCAACCGCACCCTGCCCTGGGACCACGCGGCGGGCGTGCTGTTCCTCAACGAAGCCGGCGGAAAGGCCGCCCGTCCCGACGGCAGCCCCTACCGCGCCGACGAATACGAACGCCGCGACCTCATCGGCGCGGCAAGCCCGGCCCTGTGGGACGCCTTCGCTCAGATCGTGGCGCAGATAGAGCAGTAATTCGAGAGCCGGCTGAACGAACAAGAAAACCCCCGTCGCTTCGCAGCGACGGGGGCTCATCCTGATATGCGACCTGTCGGTCAGGCGATCACAGTTCGCCTTCGAGCCAGCCCTTGAGCGCGTTCTTGGGCGCCGCGCCGAGCTTCTGGGCGACCGGCTGGCCGTCCTTGAACAGCACCAGGAGCGGGATCGACTTCACGCCGATCTGCGCCGGAATGCCGGTGTTGGCCATGATGTCCATCTTCGCGATGACGACCTTGTCGGCCAGTTCCTCGCCAATCTCTTCCAGGGCCGGGCCGATCATCTTGCACGGACCGCACCAGTCCGCCCAGAAATCGACGAGGACGGGCTTGTCGGACTTGAGGACGTCGTCCTCGAAGCTGGCGTCGGTAACGGCAATGGTAGACATCGAAAGGGACTCCTCGAAACGGGTTGAGCTGCAATCTAGGGACGAAACCGAAGGACGCAACGGTGGCGGACGAAAGCTTTACTCGCGGGGCGCCAAATCCGGCTTGTGCTCCGCCAGCACGCGCGCTGGCACCTCGATCAACCGCGGCACGGCGGTGTAGAGCAGCGCGACCTCGATCGTGCGCCCCGGAAACGTGCCTTCCAGTGCGGCGGCATAGGCGCCCATCTGTCGCAACACGCCGCGCGGCACTTTGTCGATCGTCTCGGGCGGGCGGCGCGCGCTCTTGTAGTCGACCAGACGGACCCGGCCGGGCTCGATCACCAGCCGATCGATGGTGCCCGCCACCACCTGCCCGCCGACGACGGCCGCCACCGGAACTTCGGCAAGGCTGTCGGGCGAGAACAGGTCCGCCCACGCGGGATTGGCAAGCACCGCCATCGCGCTTGCCAGCAGAACCTTGCGGTCTTCGGGCGAAAGGTCCGCGGCATGGCGCGCCAGCCAGGCCAGGCCCGCGTCCTCACGCCCGTATGCGGAAACTTCGGGCAACCGCTCGAGCAGCTTGTGCACCAATGTCCCGCGCCGTGCCGCGTCGCGCCCGGCGCCGGGCGGAAACGGTGGATCGGGTGCGTCTTCCTCGCCGAGGGCCGACGGAGCGAGCGGACGCGGCGGGCGCGGTTCGGCGGGCGGGCTGCGCTCCAGCCATGCAGGCAGGGGATCACGCAAGTCCAGCTGCGGCGCACTCGCCCTGACCGGCACCGGGTCGCCCGGACTGCCATGCTCGCAGCGAGCGCCCCAGATCGGATCGGCAAGTTCGGCCTCGGGCGGGAAGAGGTCCCGCAGCCGGGCGTACCAGCTCTTGGGGCTCGGTCCGTCGCGGTCCCTGGCGCCCAGCGCCCCGCCGACGAACAGCGCTTCCTCGGCGCGGGTCATGGCGACATAGAGCAGGCGCCAGTGTTCCTGCTCGTCGGCGCTGCGGGCCTCCTCGATGTAAGTGGCGATGCGGCCCTGCTTCTCGTCCTTCGAAAGCGGCGGCAGGGGAATGCCGCGTGCCGTGTGGGCGGGGTCGGGCAAGTCCAGGCCACGCTCGCGCGCGTTGTCGGGATTGCTCGTCGCGTCGGCCAGGATGACGATCGGTGCCTGAAGGCCCTTGGAGCCGTGGACGGTCATCACCCGCACCAGCCCGGCGGCATTGTCCGCCTCGCGCTTCAGTTCGCCGTCGCCTGCATCGAACCAGGCGAGGAACCCGGCCAGGCTGGGCGTGCCCGTCACGACATAGGCGCGCGCGGCGTTGACCAGTTCGTCGATCGGATCGTTCGCCTCGGTCCCCAGGCGCGCCACCAGACGGCGGCGCCCCTGCCACGGGCCGACCAGCAGCCAGTGCAGCAGGTCCTGGGGCGGATCGTAGTCGGCAAGCGCAAGCAGTTCGCCCAGTTGCGCCATCACCGCGCCCACTTCAGGCTCGCGCGATCGCCGCAAGTGCTCCCACAAGTGGGTGTGCTTCGGCCTCCAGGCATGCGCGAGCAACTGCTCCTGGCTCCACCCGACCAGCGGCGAGACCAGCAGCGCGGCCAGGTTGAGATCGTCGAGCGGTTGCGCCGCGAAGCGCAGCGCCGCGACCAGGTCCCTGACCGCCAGCGGTGCTCCCAGGCGCAGGCGGTCGACCCCCGCCACCGGCACGCCGGCTGCATGGAGCCGCGCCACGATCAGCCCCGCCAGTTCCTTGCGCTGTCGCACCAGCACCATGATGTCGCCCGCCCCGGCTCGACGATTGCCGCCCTTGGCCAGCGTGAAGCCCGGCCCCTGCGGGTGCAGCCACTCGCGCACCTGCAGCGCGATGCGCTCTGCCATCTGGCGATCGGGGCGCGACAGCCAGTTCGGCGCGGTACCGTCCTCGTCCTCCCCGGTCTCCTCGTCCTCGACGTCGCCGCCTTCGCTCACTGGGCGCCAAAGCGCGACATAGCCCGGGCGATCCTCTCCCTTGTGCGGCTCTGCCGGCCGATCGAGCCCGAAATTCTCATGGCCGACCCCGGCGATGGCGTCGTCGACGAAATCCAGCACGGTCTGCGCGGTCCGGAACGAACGGTCGAGGCCCAGTTCGAGCAAGTTGCGCGGAGTCAGGTTGCTGCGCAGTTCTTGCGCGTTCTGTGCCGCCTCGCCCATCTCGCGCCGCACGCGGTCGGCGGCCCGGCGGAAGTTCTCGGGACTGGTGCCCTGGAAACGGAAGATCGCCTGCTTGTAGTCGCCCACCACGAAGAGCGTGCGCATCAGTTCCCCGTGCCGGCCACCGTGCATACCTTCGTGTTGCCCGAGCCCGGCCCAGAACTCGCCGGCCATGGCAAAGATGATGTCCCACTGTGCCGCATTGGTGTCCTGCGCCTCGTCGACGAGGATGTGATCGAAACGGCGGTCGAGCTTGTAGCGTATCCAGTCGGCCTGGGCGCGGTTGCCGAGCAGGTCGGCGGCGCGGCGGATCTGGTCGTCGAAGTCGATCAGCCCCTCGCGTTGCTTGGCCTCGTCCCACGCCAGAGCGAAGGCACGGCCCAGCCGCAGCGCCGGCACCAGCCGGTCCGCCAGCGACAGCAGGCCGCGGATCGCGCGGATGCCGGAGATGCACTCGACCACGCGGGCGCAATGACCGACATAGTCCGGGTCGATCTTGTCCTGCGACTTGCTGGCCTTGGGCTCGCCCTTCTGGGTCAGGAATTCCCGCGCGAGGACGTCGATCCCGGCCAGTCGCTGCGCAGCATCGCCCAGCAGCCACTCGCTGATCGCATCGACCGCCGCAAGACCGGTCTTGGTGCCCCATTGGTGGTTGACCTCCATGCAACGGCGCAGCGACGCGACGTCGAAGGCATCGTCCCCGCACTGGCCCGCAAGCCAGTCCCAATCCGCATCGGGCGAAAGGCCGAGCAGGCGCAGCACGTTGGCGCGCATGTCGCCCGCCTGCCAACCGCCCGGCCCGAACCATGCCGAGCGTGCAGATGCACAGCGCAGCAGGAAGCCCAGCACCGCATCGGGCCCATGCCGCAGCGAAAGTTGCTCGACCGCGCGCAGCAAGTCCGGATCGCCCAGGGCATCGTCCTGCGCGCCCACCAGCAGGTCGGCCAGCACCTGGCGGGCCAGAAGTTCACGCTCGCGCTCCTCCATCGGGCGGCTGCCGGGAATGAGGTCCGCCTCCTGCGGGAACGTCGCCAGCAACCATTGCGAGAAGGCGTGGATGGTGTCGATCCTGAGGCCACCGCCTGGACTGTCGAGCACCGAGGCGAACAGCGTGCGAGCGCGCGCCTTGTTCTCGTCCGTAGCCGTCGCCCCGATCGCCGCGAGCCGCATGCCCAGCGCGTCGTCTTCGAGGCGCACCCATTCCGCCAGCGTGCCGTTGATGCGCGCCGCCATCTCGCTCGCGCCGGCCTTGGTGAACGTCAGGCACAATACCTGCGAAGGTTCGACGCTCGGCTGGAGCAGGAGCCGCAGCACGCGGGAGGATAGGACTTGGGTCTTGCCCGTGCCGGCAGAGGCAGAGAGCCACACCGTCTCACGCGGATCGACCGCGCGCATCTGGTTGCCGTGCAGCGGATGGACGGTGGCCGGGCCGCTCATGCCGCGGTCTCCCCGCTGGGATTTGGCCTGCCCGGCTCCGGTTCGCCATGCGCACCGCTGCCGCCCAGAGACGTGATCCACTCGTCGAGCCGCATCAACTGGTCGTAGTCGGCATAGCTGCCCAGTTCGGGATTGAGTCGTGCGGTGAAGGCTTCCTCGCCCAGTATCCAGCGGTCCAGCGCATCGTCGAGATAGCGCTGCGTCTCGGGCAGGAAATCCTCGCGGGGGATGCCGGACTTCTTGCGGCCTTCCAGCACAGGTTCGAATTCGTAGCCCATCGTGCCGTCCTTGGCCTTGGCCATCGACCAGTATTCGAAGGCGCTGGCCTTGCCGTCGATCCCTTCGAAGCCGCCAGCCTCGGCGATCAGCCCGACGAGGCCAAGCTGCAGCGCGAAGCCTTCCTGCACCCGCCGCCCGGTCGGCGGCTGGCCGGTCTTGTAGTCGACCACGGCGAGGCTGCCGTCCTCCCGCCGGTCCAGGCGGTCGGCGCGGCCGTGGATGCGGACGTCGCGGTGGCGCATGTCGCCCCAGGCCTCGACCGCCAACACCTCGCGCCCCCTGCCCTTTGCGGCAAGAATGCTGCGCTCGAACGTCTGCAGCGCGGCCGAGAGGCGCGGCCACCACAGCGCGCGCATCAACGGATGGGCGTTCTGCTCCGTCAGCACTTCCTGCGCGATGGCACGGAGGCCCGCCTCGGGCTCCCCGGCTCGGTGCCACCGCTCCATGATGAGGTGGGCGACCTCGCCCTTCCAGGCGGCGCTCGGCTCGGCATCGAGCCCGTCGATGCTGCGCAGGCCGAGGATGGCGCTGGCGTAGAACTGGTAGGGATCGCCCCGCAGGCGGTCGAGGCCGGTCACCGAAAGGTCGACGCGGCGCTGCTCCGGCGAAGGCATGGGCTGCGGCCGCGGATGCGGCGGCACCGATGCGGCGTCGTCGATCAGGCGGGCCAGACGCAGCGCCCCGCGCTCGACATGGCGTTCCAACTGGTCGCCCAGCATCGCGCGCACGCGCAGCACGAAACGCGAAGGAATGACGGGACCGCCCTCGTCCCGCTGCGCCCAGCTCAGCACGACTTCGGGCGCGCCCAAGGCGGCGGCAAGGTCGTGCGCTGCAAGGCCGATGCGGAAGTCCGCCCCCGGCACGCCGAGCGCTCGCAGTACGGCCGGCGGCAGCAGCGAATCCTGCGCCGGGCTGGCGGGCCAGACACCTTCGACCAGGCCGCCGCACACCACCAGGTCGGCACGGCTCATGCGCGCTTCGAGCAAGCCGTAGATCGCCACGCGGGGATGACCTCCCCAGGGCGGGCGCACCGAGACGCGATCCATTGCATCGCGCAGCACGGCATGCAGTTCGCGCGGGTCGAGCAAGGTTCCGGCTGCGCCGGCGGCAACGCGCAGTTCCTCGACGAACGCACTGAGCGCGCGCCCGTCGGGCCCGCTCCAGATCATGTCACCGCACAATTTCTCTGCGACTTCGGCGAGCAGGCCCAGCAACGTCTCCAGCGGCTCGGTCTCGGCCAAGGTGAAGAGCGGCGCCAGCATCGCTGCGAGCCCGCGCCACCATTCGCCCAGCTTCGCCGTCTCCGCCCGCGCCTCGATCGGCGTAAGGCCGACACCGGGGCGCGGACCGCGCAGGGCGAGATCGAGGCGGCGCGCGTTTTCGAGCCAGCGCGCACGGCCTTCGCCGGCACCGGCGAGCGGATGGACCAGCAGCGCGACGAGCGGCACCGGTGCCGCCTGCTCCGCGACCACTTCGGCCAGCAGCAGCATGAGGCGCCCGGCCGCGGTCTGCGGCAACGGACGACCGGCCGTGTCGTCCGCTTCGATGCCCCAGCGTTCGAGGTGGGCGACGACACGCGCCGCGAGGCCCCGGTCGGGCGCGACCAGCGCGACACGGCGTTCCGGGGTCTCCAGCGCCTCGCGGATCAGGATCGCGATGGCCTGGGCTTCCTCGCCCGGATGGGTGCTTTCCATCAGGCGCACGCCGGAGAGGCGGCGATGTTCGGCCGGGAGATCGACCCACGCCGCAGAAGCGCGGGGTGGCAGGAACAGGTTGGAAATCGCGCGGCTACGTTCCGGCGGCGCGGCGGCAAGGCCCGAACGATGCCAATGCTGCACTTCGCTACGGGCGATTCCCATGCGGTTCAGCAGCAGCTTGAGGTGGTACTGCGGATGCGTGACGGCGTCCGCCCGGGCGAACGGGGGGTCGTCATGCTGCGCGGGATCACCTGCGGTGCCCAGTTCGTCCCAGACTTGCGGATCGAGCGACAAGTCGAGATCGGGCAGCACGACGCTGCCCTGTTCCATTTCGCTCACCACCCGCAGCAACCGCGCCAGCGAAGGCGAGGCGCCGGTCACGCCCGCCGCGACGACCGGATATAGGGGCGGGCTCTCGCGCCATCGCGCAGCGGCGTGGTCGAACAACAGGTTGCGGCGTTCGGGCGCGTCGATCTCGCCACGGCCGGCAAGTTCGGCGATCCAGTGCTGCTGCACCATCAGGAAAGTGCGGGTGTTGTCCGTCCAGTGCCCGGCCATCTCGCCGACGATCCCGATCACGCGGTCGGAGAGCAGATCGATCGGGGCGATACCCTCGGCCATGAGGCGGTCCATGGTGCGCCCGATTTCCCAGGCGCGGCGCAGCAGGGCCGCCCCCTTCCCTGCAGCGTCGCCCTCGACCACGCGCAGATGGTGCGCCAGCCGCAGCCAGCGGCGCGTCGGGTCCGCCGCGGGCGCGATGTCGGCTGCGCCGAGCGGATCGAGCAGCGGACCCAGAGTCTCGTCGAGATCGAGGTCGCCGACGACGACCATGCGCGGCAGCAGCATTCCCGTGCCCGAATGGCGCACGAACGCTTCCGTCACCGTGCGCACCGTGCGGCGGCTCGGCAGCAGCAGAGTCAACCGGGCGAGGCCCAGCTCTCCTTGGGAATAGCGCGGGACGAGCCCCGCCACGAGGGCATCGGCAAACCCGCGATGGGCGGCAATCGAGTAGACTTTCGGCCTCGCCCTTTCAGGCACGCGTCATCCACTCCTCGGTGGGCTTGATCGCCGATGGCTCGCCCACTTCGAACCACAAGCCCATATGCGAGATACCGTAGAGGCGCCCCTCCTCGATCGCGCGGGACCACAGGAGGTTGGTGGAGAACGGCCCCTGGGGCGCGTCGCGCAGCAGGCGATGCGACACAAGCTGGATGCCGGTATAGATGAACGGCGCGACGCGGCCCGCACGGCGGCGCGTGACGCGGCCGTTGGGATCGAGGTGGAAATCGCCCTCGCCGCGATAATTGAGCGCGCGGGTATGCGGGACCATCAGCAGCAGCGCGTCCATGCGCTCAGGGTCCCAGCCCTGCGACAGTTCGGCGAAGACGTCGGTCGGGCCGTCGAGCCAGATGTTGTCGCTGTTCAGACAGAAGAACGGCTCGGGCAGCAGCGGTGCCGCGCGCACCATGCCGCCGCCGGTCTCGAGCAACTGGTCGCGCTCATCCGACACGGTGACCTGCGGCGCGGTCTTGCGGACTTTCAGGTGCCCTTCCAGCGCATCGGCCATGTAGTGCGTGTTGACCACCGCCTTGCCGACCCCGGCGCTGCCCAGCTTGTCGAGCGCATGGTCGATCAGCGACTTGCCGGCGACGCGTACCAGCGGCTTGGGCTGCGTGGCGGTGAGCGGGCGCATCCGCTTGCCCAGCCCAGCCGCCAGGATCATCGCCGTGTCGCTGGCGAGCGGTTTGGAACTCATCGGTCGAACGTGCCCCCGTCGGCATCGCGCAAGGCGGCCGGAATATTGGCGTCGAACCACGCCGCGACCGGCGCCAACGCGGGATGCGCGAGGTCGCGCTCCAGCAGGGCCCAGACGCGCGGGATCAGGTCGAGGTAGCGCGGTTTGCCGTCGCGCCGCCACAGCCGCACGAAGATGCCGACGATCTTGGTGTTGCGCTGCGCGCCCAGCCGCGCGTAGTCGGCCAGCAGGGTATCGGCATCGGCACCGGACCGCTGCACGTAATGGTCGAACATCGCCGCTTCCAGCTCGGGCGATACGTCACGCCGCGCATCCTGCAGCAGCGAAACCAGATCGTAGGCCGGATGCCCGACCAGCGCATCCTGGAAGTCGAGCAGGCCCTGCTTCTCCAGGCTGCCCAGCAGCATGATGTTCTCGGCATGATAGTCGCGCAGCACGGTCACTCCGGGGCGCTGGCGGGCGAGCAGTTCGCCCAGCACTTGCTCCCAGGCGGCTACGAAGCCGGCGGCATCGACGTAGAGGTTCTGCGCGGTGCAGTACCAGTCGACGAACAGCCGGGCCTCGCGCTGGTACTCGCTGAGCGAATAGGCGAGGAACGGGCCGGGCGGCAACTGGTGGAGCCTCGCCAGTTCGCCGACCGCGGCGGTGTAGATCGCGGTTTCGTCGTCCGGCCACTGGTCGAGGTAGTCGCGCATCCGCGCTTCGCCGAAGTCTTCGAGCAGGACGAGGCCCTGCGCGGCATCCTCGGCCAGGATACGCGGGGCGCGCATGCCGTTGTCCTCGAGCCAGTGCGCGGCCCGCAGAAACGGGCCGGGGTCCTCGTTGGGCGGCGGTGCGTCCATCAGCATGGCAGTATCGCCGCTCGCCTTGCGGATGCGGAAGTAGCGGCGGAACGAGGCGTCGCCGGGCAATGGCTCGACCTCCGCGCTGGCCCAACCGGCGGCTGCGAGAAATACGTCGAGGCCCGCGGGCAAGGTGACTGGGTTCTGCGTCATCGTGGCATCCGCCCTAGCCAATCCGCCCCGCCCCGGGCAATGGCGATCCTGCCTTCCTCCGCAACTTCCAGCGTAATCGAGAGGCATCCCGCCTCATGTGCGAAGCCGCCGGCGTGATCGGGCCACTCGGCAAGGAGCGCGGCGCCTTCGCGATAGTCGTCCAGGCCGATCTCCTGCGCCTCGTCGGGATGTTTCAGACGATAGAAATCGGCATGGACCAGCGGCAGGCGCACGCCCGGCCGACCCGGGGGCGGCGGATCGTAAACTTCGATGATGGCGAAGCTGGGGGACGGAACCTCGCCCTCGTGGCCCAGGCCGGCGATGATCGCGCGGGCCAGCGTGGTCTTGCCCGCTCCGAGCCCGCCGGCAAGCGCGACGACGTCGCCGGCACGCAGTTCCCGTGCGATCGCCCGACCGAAACGATCCATCGCGGCGAGATCAGGCAGGGCGATGGTCATGGCAGCTCGATCACTGCGCTGGTGCCTTTGCCCGGCTCGGAGACGAGGCGCAGGTTGCCGCCATGCGCCTCGACGAGCTGCCGGGCGAGCGGCAGGCCGAGACCGCGCAGGCGGTCGACGCTCTTGCCGTCGGCGCTCACCTTCATGCCGTCGAGCGCGCGAGCGAGGCTGCGGCTGTCCATCCCCAGACCCTTGTCCTGCACCAGGATCTGCAGGGCATCACCGTCTCCCGAGGACGCCTTGCGACGCGACAGGCGCACGAGAATGCGTCCACCGCGCGGCGAGGCGGCGATGGCATTGTCGACGATGTGCCCGACCGCGCGCGCCAGTCGGCGCCGATCGGCTACCAGAGGCCGCATCAGCCCGTTGGCCTGCAGGTCGAGCGTCAGACCGGCTTTCTGCAGGCGCGCTCCCCGCTCCTCGACGACGGCGCGCACGAAGGGCATCGGGTCGATCTCCTCCAGCTTGAGCGGCAGCAGTCCCGCCTCGCTCTGCGATAGGTCGAGCAGGCTGTCGATATGTTCGCCAAGCTGCGCCGAGGCGCTGATGATGGAAACGACATAGTCCTTGCCGGCCTCGCTCAGCTCACCGCCGAGGCCGATCTCGAGCATCTCGGCAAAGCCGCCGATAGAGGTCAGCGGGGTGCGCAGTTCCTTGCTCATGTTGGCAAGGAAGCGGGTCTTGATCGCATCCGCCTCGATGAGCGCTGCGTTGCTTTCGCGCAAGGCATCCTCGGCCTTCTGCGAATTGGTGATGTCGAGCACGGCGAGCAGCCCGTTGCCGTCGGGCAGCGGCACGCCGGCGAATTCCAGCATCCGCCCGTCCGCCAACGCGATGCGCCCTCCCGTCTGCGTGCGATCGAGCGTCGCGGCACGCACGACGTTGCCGACCGTCTCGGCCTCGACCGGACGCTTGAGGCGCGCGGCGATCTTGCGCAGCAGGCTCTCGATATGCGGGTGAGTGTCGAGGAAATCGCTGTCCAGTCCCCAGTCGGCGGCGAAGCGGCGGTTCCAGATCTGCATGCGACCGTCCGGTGCGAAGACCGCGATCGATTCGAACAGGCTGTCGAACGTCGCCGTGCGGGTCCGCAACAGCGTGTCGCGCATGGCCGAGAGACGCAGTTGCTCGGTGCGATCCTCGACGATAAGCAGCAACCCGCCATCGGGCACCGGCTGCGCAACGATGCGCATGTGCGTGCCGTCGGCCAGCGCCCAGGCTTCCTCCTGCGTGCTGCCGGCAGAGAACCAGGCGGCCTTCTCGCGACGCCAGGCCGGAAAGTCGCGCGCTTCGGGAACGCGGCCGGCGTCGCGCGCGGCGTCGAGCAGGCGCTCGAAGGCAGGCGGGTCCTGCATCACCCGCGCCGGCAGCTTGAACAGGCGCTGGAACGGCTGGTTGGCGAACGTCAGGCGCCGTCGGGCGTCGAACTGCGCGACGCCTGCGGAAAGCTGGTCGAGCAGTGCCCGCTGCGCCTCGCGGAAGGCGCGGAACGAGCGCGACATCTCCTCAAGGTCTTCGATGTCGACCGCGTAGCCCGCAACGCCATCCTCTCCCAGCGGCAAGTCGCTGACACGCAGGGCGCGGCGTTGGCCAGCGATCGTGGTCGAGACGATGCGCTCGATCGGCGTGCCCTTCTCCATCGCCTGTCTCGCAACCTGACCGGGGGCGAGGCCGTCGACCGCCTCGATCAGTTCGGTGCCCTTGGCCACCACCGCGTCCGCGCTCTCCGCTCCGACCGCGGCGACATAAGCGTGGTTGACGAGCTGTAGTTCCCCGTCCGGGCGGCGGAACCACATAGGCATCGGCGCCGCCTCGATCAGCGAGACGAGGGCGTGGAAGTCGCCCCTCGCCCTCGCCGCCTCATCGCGCAGGCGGGTGAGTTCGGTTTCGCTGTCGCTGAAGTCGAAGACCCAGACCATCGCCGCGCCGCCGGGCGAAACCTGCGGGTCGGCGAGATGGCCGCGCAACGCCAGGCTGCGGCTCGACCCGTGCGGGGTCGCCACCATGCGAAACGGCGCGGCGGTCTTCTGGCAGCGCCGCACGGCCTCGGTCAGTTCGGCCAGCTTTTCAGTGGGCAAGCCCTTGCCATTGCCATCCAACTCCGAAAGGTACTGCGGCATGCCGTCGAGGCCGAGCCATTGCCCGAGGCGCGGGCTGGCCTCGATCCGCCCATCGGTGCGGACCAGCAGCGGCAGCGCCGGCGATTCCTCGACCATCTTGCCCAACCGTCGGGCCGAGCGCAGCTGCGCCTCCGCCCGCTGCTGCCGTCCGCGGGCCGCAAGCACGGCCCAAGCCGCGGCAATGGTCCATGCGCCAAGCAGGAGGCCGATCAGGAGAGGCAGAAAGCGCGATAATTCCATCGCGAAAAGCTATGGTGCGCGGGCGCAGCGCTGACAATGGGGGATGCTGCGAATCTGGTAGATACAGAGGCAGGAACCTGCCGTCCCGGGAGCGGCGCGGTCAAGGCCGCGCCCGCCGCGCGTCAAGCCATCGCCTAGAGCGGACTGCGCGGTCCCGGAGCAAGTCCGCGACGACGATGGACGAAGCCCCGCGTCCTTGGGAAAGGACACGGGGCTCGCGTTCGATCGAAAAGTACCGCGTGGATCAGTAGCGGTAGTGGTCCGGCTTGAACGGGCCGGCCTCGGGAACGCCGATATAGTCGGCCTGCTTCTTGGACAGCACCGTCAGCTTGACGCCCAGCTTCTCGAGGTGAAGCGCGGCGACCTTCTCGTCGAGGTGCTTGGGCAGCACGTAAACGCGGTTTTCGTACTCGTCGTTCTTCGAGAACAGCTCGATCTGCGCCAGTGTCTGGTTGGTGAAGCTGGCCGACATCACGAAGCTGGGGTGGCCGGTGGCGCAGCCCAGGTTCACGAGGCGGCCCTTCGCCAGGACGATGATCTGCTTGCCGTCCGGGAAAGTCACGAGGTCGGTGCCCGGCTTGACTTCCTTCCATTCGTAGTTGTCGAGCGCGGCGATCTGGATCTCGCTGTCGAAGTGGCCGATGTTCGAGACGATCGCCTTGTCCTTCATCGCGGCCATGTGCTCGCCGGTGATGACGGCTTCGTTGCCGGTGGCGGTCACGAAGATGTCGGCGCGCTTGACGGCGTCTTCCATGGTGACGACCTCGTAGCCCTCCATGGCCGCCTGCAGGGCGCAGATCGGGTCGATCTCGGTAACCAGGACGCGGGCGCCGCCGTTGCGCAAGCTGGCGGCCGAGCCCTTGCCGACGTCGCCGAATCCGGCGACGCAGGCGACCTTGCCGGCCAGCATCACGTCGGTAGCGCGGCGGATCGCGTCGACCAGCGATTCACGGCAGCCGTAAAGGTTGTCGAACTTCGACTTGGTGACGCTGTCGTTCACGTTGATCGCGGGGAACGGCAGCTTGCCATCCTTGGCGAGGTGATAGAGGCGGTGGACGCCGGTGGTGGTCTCTTCCGAGACGCCCTTGATCGCCGCGACCGAGCGGGTGAGGTAGCCCGGCTTGGCCTTGAGGAAGGCGTTGAGGGCACGAACGAACTCGATTTCCTCGGCATTGGAAGGCTCGAACAGCGCTTCCCCGGCCTCGACGCGCGCGCCCCACAGCGCGAACATGGTGGCGTCGCCACCGTCGTCGAGGATCATGTTGGCGGTGAGGTCGGGGTTCTCTTCGGTGGCCCAGTCGAAGATCTTGCCGACGTAATCCCAGTAGTCGTGCAGCGATTCACCCTTGATCGCGTATACAGGGATGCCCTGCGCGGCGATTGCGGCGGCGGCGTGGTCCTGCGTCGAGAAGATGTTGCAGGTCGCCCAGCGCACTTCGGCGCCGAGTGCCACGAGCGTCTCGATCAGCACAGCAGTCTGGATCGTCATGTGCAGCGAACCGGTGATGCGCGCGCCCTTGAGCGGCTTGCTGTCGCCGAACTCGGCGCGGAGCGCCATCAGGCCCGGCATCTCGGTCTCGGCGATGTCGATTTCCATGCGGCCGAAGTCGGCGAGCGACAGATCGGCGATGGCGTAGTCTTGGGCGGTGATCGAGGCAGTGGCCAAGGGAAAGCTCCTGGAAGGTGTCACGTCGGCGCCGCAGCCGGGACGAGCCCGACGCAGCGCCGACAATGACGCGTCCCTAGCGTTTTCGCCTTCTGGTGGCAAATATAAAGATATCTTTATATGCCTTGCGAACCAACCGCCGCATCCTTGCCTCAGCGCCCCGCGAGCGCCAGGAGCGGGCGCGGCTGGCGCTCGAGCAGCTGCCCGGCCGCCTCGACCAGCGTGTCGCGCCCCTTCACCAGGGCCAGGCTCTGCGCGACCTGCCGCAGGTCGTGGCACGTCAGCCAAGGGTGACCGCCGCCATACTCGTTGGCCATGACCACGCTCATCCGGTCGAGCGCGCGCTCCGCGCCTTCCTCTCCCGCTTCTGCCGCAAGCTGGGTGCGAAGCTCGTGGTTCGCCTCGTTCAGTTCGGTCATGTGGCTGCTGGTGAAGCGGCCGTAGTCCTCGATGAAGTTGTCCGCCGTGGTCCGGCACCTCAGGCCCGTTACCATCAGCATGATGTCCATCCGCCGCAGCTTCTGAGCATCGCCTTCGGCGGCATTCGCCGGCATCGCCATTGCGATACAGCCGACGGCGCCCGCAGCCGCTGAAAACCACTTGTGACCCTTATGTTCAAAAATACGCATTTTGCCGTTTTCCCCGCAAGTTAATTACCCGCGGGAACGAAATGACATCGATTGCATTTACCCAGATCTGAAGTTCCGTCGTAAATCGAAATTTACCATCCGCTTTAGCTGCGAAATTGCCACAAATTGACCTGATCAATGCGCAATAGTGAACGCAAATCGCTGATGGTAAACGGAATTATACGGACAATAATGGGGCGGAAAGCAGAATTGCGCACACACTTCGTGCTTTCACGACTCACAAGGTCGATGAGACCTCATGCGGCAGCGTTTCGAGTCGTGGGCACTAATGGGTGCAATCGGGCCTAGGGCGAAATTCACCGTACTCTAAGCGTTGCCGCGCTGGCGCGCCTCCCTATATCTCCCGCGACCCGAGTCACTCGCATCGAAAGGACGAATTCATGACCATCGCCGTTGGAGACAAGCTGCCCGACGTAAAGCTCATCAAGGTCGGCGAGAGCGGCCCCGAGCCGGTCCAGTCGTCCGAATACTTCGCTGGCAAGAAGGTCGCGCTGTTCGCCGTTCCCGGCGCCTTCACCCCGACCTGCTCGGCCAAGCACCTGCCCGGTTTCGTGGAGAAGGCCGGGGAACTCAAGGCCAAGGGCGTTGACGAGATCGTCTGCACCGCCGTCAACGACGCTTTCGTGCTGGGCGCGTGGGGCAAGTCCACCGAAGCGGGCGGCGTGACCCTGCTCGCCGATGGCAACGCCGACTTCGCCAAGGCCGTCGACCTGGTGATGGACGGCTCGGGCTTCGGCATGGGAACGCGCAGCCAGCGTTACTCGATGATCGTCAACGACGGCGTCGTCGAGCAAGTCAACGTCGAGGCGCCCGGCACGTTCGAGGTCAGCTCGGCGGACTACCTGCTCGGCAAACTCTGATCCCAGGCCTCTCCTGAACGCCAAGGGCGGCTTTCCCGACCGGGAAGGCCGCCCTTTCGTGTGGACCTACAACATCGGCGGGGCGTTGGAGCCCCCGGGCTCCTTGTCGGCCGCCCGCCCCCACGGTAGCACCGCGACTTCGTTCGACAGGCGTTTGGCAGGGAAAGCATCATGGCACGTTCGGTTATCGTCACCGGCGGTTTCGGCATCCTGGGCGAGGCAGTGGCTAGGGCTTTCCTCGATGCCGGCGACAAAGTCGCCCGCATCGACTTCGCACCCGAGGCAAAGTGTGCGCTCAGCGACGCGCTCGACCTCGGCGGCGTGGACCTCACCGATGCCGCCTCTACCGGCGCCGCGCTCGACCGGATCGCTGCTGCACATGGCGGGATCGACGTGCTGGTCAACGTCGCCGGCGGGTTCACCTGGGAAACGCTGGAAGACGGCTCGATCGATGCGTGGGCGAGAATGCATGCGATGAACCTGCTCACCGCGGCGACGATCACTCAACTGGCCCTGCCAGCGCTCAAGGCGTCGGCCGCCGGACGCATCGTCAACATCGGCGCGGGGGCGGCGGTGAAGGCCGGCATGGGCATGGGCGCCTACGCCGCGTCGAAGTCGGGTGTCCACCGCCTGACCGAAGCGCTGGCCGAGGAACTGGCCGGCACCCGCGTCACCGTCAACGCGGTCCTGCCCAGCATCATCGACACGCCGACCAACCGCGCCGACATGCCCGATGCCGATTTTTCCACTTGGGTCCAGCCGGCGGCCATCGCCGACGTCATCGGTTTCCTCAGTTCATCCGCCGCCCGGGCCCTCACCGGGGCGCTGATTCCGGTCACGCGCGGCGGCTAGATTCTGTCCTGCTCAAGCTGCACCGGCCCGACCGACCGGACCCCGCCTGCAAGCGGATGACGCGGGGTGAGGACTGCGTTCAAACCCTAAGGGAATGCGTCGATCACCGGGATCGCCGCACGTAGACGACGATGCCGTCGCGTGCCCAGATGCAGCGCCAGTTGCGGCTGCGGGCGAGTTCCCCCGCCAGCGGCGCATTGTGGTTTGCGTCGAGCACGAAGGCGGCCGGGTGCCACTTGGCGATCACGTCGACCAGCGGGACGATGCCGTTCTCGATGCCGCCGTTGTACTGCCATTCCTGACGCGAATAGCGGTAGTAGCGCCCGTCGTAGGCGACGCGCCAGGCCGGATAGCCGGCGTCGATGATCGCTCCCCCGAACGGGAAGTCGCCATAGACGGTGCCGCGCAGCCCCTCGTGCCGAAGCCGCTCCAGCGCCGCGCGCGGCAGCGTCGGAGCGAAGCGCGTAGGCGCCAGCAACGGCGCGAGCACGGCGACGAGAAGGATCGGCATCAGCACCGTCGCGGGAGTGCGCACAGGTTCGCGTTCGGCGTCCCCGGCGGCGCGGGCGATCACCGGGACCATCGCCACGGCCCAGAACAGGACGAAGCGATAGGCCGTCAGCGTCAGCAGCAGCAACCCGATCGCGACCGCCAGTTCCCCCGCATCCACCCGCGAGCGATGGCGCAGGACCAGCCTCAGGGCCAGCAGCGCAACCACCACGACCGGCACGGCGTTCGAATGGTTGGCGGCGATCCACAAGGGCATCCATTCGCTCGCGCCGATGGCCATGCTCGCCTCGGCATTGACGGCGGAGGTATGGAGGATCGATCCGCCGTCGGGCGTTGCGAAGATCGCCGCGATGCCGGCAAGCGCCAGGACCGTCGGCGCCAGCGGCACGGGGCGGCGGTGGTCGAGCAGCCACGCAATCCAGCCCGGCAGGGCGACGAGCCCCATCGCGAGCACCCCCACGCTCACCGATGGATGCAGGTTCTGCCAGGCGACCAGCAACGGCACGCCCAGCGCGATCGTCGGCATTGGCTTGAGGCCTAGGCGCTGGAGTGCGAGCAACAGGCCAAAGCACAGGCATGCGAAGCTCTGCGGCCGAATGCTGGCGGTGGGCAGCGCGGCAAGAAACGCCAGCAGCAGCGCGAACATCACCGCCGGCATCGGCGCCCCGCGCCTGCGGCAGGCCACGGCTACGGTCCAGAAACCGCCCAGCCAGCACAGCGCGTCGACCACCCGCAGCAGGTTCCATCCGCCGATCCGCCGGACGAACGCCATCGCCGCCTGCCCGGCCCATGCGACCGTCGGCAACGGCTCTCCCAGATGCAGCGCCGAGAAAGGCTCGCGCGTCACGGGCCCCCGGTGGTCGAGGATCAGCTCGCCCAGCTTGAGCTGCCAGAAGATGTCAACGTCCCAGACCGTGCGCAGCAGCAACGCCAGCAGCATTCCCGCCGGGACCAGCGCGAGCAGATGCTCCAGGCGCAAGCCGCGCTTCACCTTGCCGTCATCGTCAACGCGACCTTGCACTGCAATCTACCTGTACGCCCCGGATCGACCCGCCTTTTGCCGCAGCCGGGGCGAGGTTCAAGCGCCTTGTGAACGAAGACTACGGATCGGTTGCTAACGCCCTGCCCGCCACTGCGCATATTCGGCGATGAGTCCCGGATATTCGTCGAGTTCGGGAAATCTGTGGTAGCTGCGCTCAACCCGCGTCTCGACCCATGGCAGCTTCTCCGCCGCCTGCATCTCGACATAAGGCGAAAACGCGCGCGGATCGTCCAGCAGCGTGGCGCGCACGTTCACGAAGCCCATGGCCGGGTCCACCTCCGTGAACACCCATGACTTGCACCAGGGACAATGGTGATGGCGCGCCTCGTCGCCGTGAAGGCCGCCGATCTCGGGATCACCCGAGATAAGCTCGAAACCTTCGGTAGGCACCGAGATCGTGGTCGAGAAAGCGCTGGCGGTCATGCGCTTGCAGCCCGAGCAGTGGCACAGGCTCTCGATCAAGGGAGGCGCGGTCAGGCGGAAGCGCACACGCCCGCAGCGGCATCCGCCCTCCTGAACCTGCGCCTGTCCCATGCCGACTCTCCCGTCGATCAGTAGCCCATCAGGCTGAGCACCTCCTTGCGGGAACGCTCGTCCTCGAGGAAGGTGCCCATCATGCGGCTGGTAATCATGCCCACTCCCGGGGTGCGCACGCCGCGCGCGGTCATGCAGGCGTGGTTGGCCTCGATCACCACGGCGACGCCCTGGGGCTTGAGGTGCTCCCAGATGCACTGCGCGACTTCGGCCGTCAGGCGCTCCTGGATCTGCAACCGGCGCGCGAAACCGTGGAGCACCCGCGCGAGCTTCGAGATACCCACGACGTGGTTGCGCGGCAGGTAGGCGATTGCCGCCTTGCCGATGATCGGCGCCATGTGGTGTTCGCAATGCGACTGGAACGGGATGTCCTTGAGCAGCACGACCTCGTCGTAGCCCCCCACTTCCTCGAACACGCGGGCAAGGTGGACCGCCGGGTCCTCCTTGTAGCCCTGGCAATATTCCAGCCAGGCGCGCGCGACGCGCTTGGGGGTGTCGACCAAGCCCTCGCGCGAGGGATCGTCCCCCGCCCACTCGATCAGGGTGCGGATGGCGTCCTGTACGTGCCCGGGCACGGCAGGCTTGCCCAGCGCGCCGTCCATGGGATCGTCCTCATCGGGACCGACCAGACTGCTCATCCCTCTTGCTCCTTCTCAGCGTCTTCATCAGGCGCATGCGCATCAGCCGTCCCTTGCGCCGGAACAACCCCCGCCGCTCGATGGGCTCGAACATTTCGCCGGGGCGTTCCGGATCGAGAACCCCGCTCTTGCCCAGCGCTCTTTCAGCTTCCGACAACTGTTTCAAGGGCAAGGGCTCGCAATATTTGCCGGTGCGCGGGGTAGCGTGATTCAAGGCATCGATCATTCCCGCCATCGAGCCGTGCCGCCCGATCCCCGCTTCCACTTCCGCTTCGGGAATGCCGCAGTGCTCGGCCAGGAGGCGCAGGCGCAAGGCGGTGATCGCCGGACCGATCCCGGCGTTGCCCGGACGGGCCATGTCGATGAAGACGTCGCACTCGCTGTCCAGCCCCATCGATCTATTGTTCATGTTCGCCGAACCGACGCGCAGGATCTCGTCGTCGACGATCATCAGCTTGGCGTGGACGTAGATCGGCGTGCCATCGGCGGCCATCGGGTTGAAGATTCGGAAGCGCCCGCGATGGTCCGCTTCCTGCAAGGCCTCGACCAGTTCGACTCGCGCGGTATCCATCGCCTTCTGTTCCAGCCACCCGTCGGCCTCGCGCGGGTTCATGATGAGAAACTCGGGCGGATCGTCCTCTGCGAGGCGCTCGCAGACGGCCTCGGCGATGGCCCGTGAGGCGAAGTACTGCGTCTCGGCATAGATGAAGCGCCTGGCCCGGCGGATCTGCTCGACGAAGAGCTGCTCGATCTCCGAGACCTGCGGGCAGCCTTCGTGTTCGGCGCGAGTGCGGGCGATGCCGATCTCCACGTTCTCGAACTCGGCGCGGAGCCCGTCGGGCCAGGGCGATTCCTGCTGCGGGCGGCACGGGGCAAGGTCGTCCCCGCCCGCGACCTTCCACCGCTCTCGCCCCAGTTCGCCGAGGGCCGCGGCGACTTCGCCCTCCAGCAGCATGGTGACGTCGTGCCAGGGACCGTAGAGGCGGCCGGTGGGGCGACGGCGTCGCGGGTCCTGCGGGACATGGTCGGGGGTGTCCCAGCGGTCGGACGTCATGTCGATGCCGCCGCAGGCCGCGACGACGTCGTCGACCACCACGATCTTCTGGTGGTGACTGCAACCGACCGGGTGAGCGGAATCGAACTTGAAGTCGATACGCGGATGGGCCGCCCAGCGCGCCACGTCGAACAGCATTGTGCCGCGGAACAGGTACTTCACCATGGCGAAGTTCCATTTCAGCAGCAGTATCTCGAGCCCCGGCTTCCGCCTGACCAGCCAAAGCATGTAGGAGCCGAGCCGCGCCGGGAATTTGCGCCGCCGCCCGCGCTGCCACCAGCGCCTGCCAGACGAGAGCAGGATGCGGGAATCGAAATCCCAGCCGATCATGAAGATGCGCTGGCGCGCCTCGTCCATGACTTCGCGGATCACCTCGAAGTAATCCGCGGCGTCGATGACGACATAGGCCCGCCTCGCTTTCGCATAGCGCCAGACCGAGGGCGAAACGCCCTCGTCGTAGTCGTCTCCGACCTCGTTTTCGCGAGGGTTCGCCTGCGCGAGCGCGCCCTCTCCCGCATGCTGTTCCATCGTCGACCTTGCTGGAGCTTCCACCACGCGCGATCAAGCCGTGAAGGCCCGATATGTTCCCTTTTGCCCGTAGCGCAGGCCTCGCGACGCACGGCGATTCTCTTCTGGCGGTCCGCTTCTGATCGCACAGCGACCGAAATCCGCCATTTTCCATAGAGCGGAGGGCCGTTCGCCGCGCATATCGGTCGACTCGCCCCTCGCATGAGCAACCGTTCACCCGGCGATGCATTTGGGACTTATACCCATCGGTTACCTCGCCTGCTTTCGTGCGAAAATGCCACGTGACGGCAGGCCGGGGTCCAAGGTCCGGACGCGCGTTGCAGCCCGGACAGCCTTTCGCGCCCCGACAGGGGGCTTGTCCCGGGACCGCCCTCCCACGGTCCCGCCAAGAAGGAGTACGCTATGAAGAAAACGCTCATTGCCGCCGCGATCGCCACCGCCAGCCTCATGCCTGCCGCCGTCATGGCCCAGGAAGCAGCAACTCCGGCAGCCGCCGCGGCTGCACCAACCGTTGGCGCAAAGGTCTTCGACGCGGAAGGCGGCGAAGTCGGAACCGTCGAATCGGTCGCCGGCGACATCGTGACGGTTTCTACCGGCACCGCCCGCGCCGGACTTCCCAAGAGCGCCTTCGTCTCGCGCGAGAAGGGTCTCACCATCGGCATGAACAAGGCCCAGTTGGAAGCCGCCGTGAACGGCGCACAGGCCGAGAACGGCGCTGCCAAGGATGCCAAGATCGTTGCGGATGCCCCGATCAAGAGCAGCGACGGCGTGGTCATCGGCACCGTCACCAAGGTAGTTGGCGAAGACGTGACCGTGGCGCTGAGCAACGGCTCCGCCGCCGCGCTCAAGAAGTCGTACATCGGCCTTGCCGCCGATGGTTCGCTCGCACTGGGCATGACCGCCGCCGACTTCGCCAAGGCGACCCAGGCTGCGGGCTCCGCCCAGGCCAGCACCGAGGCCGGTGCAGCCGCCGGCGGCACGACCGCCGCGACCGAAGGCACCGAACAGTAACTTCGTAATTTCCGCGCCCAGGCGCGGGAATCGCAAGGGCCGGGACCGACTTGAACGTCGGCTTCCCGGCCCTTCTTGCGTTCGGGTTTTCTTTGAGCCGGCCCGGATACGAAAAAACCCGCCAGTGGCGGGGTCTTGCATGGTGATGGTGGTGCGCCCGGAACGATTCGAACGTCCGACCCTCAGATTCGTAGTCTGATGCTCTATCCAGCTGAGCTACGGGCGCACATGACCATCACTATACCAACTACACCACGGAAACCCCTGAAAGGGGAGTGGTGCGCCCGGAACGATTCGAACGTCCGACCCTCAGATTCGTAGTCTGATGCTCTATCCAGCTGAGCTACGGGCGCGTTGGAGGTGGCCCTTTAGGAAGGGAATCGGGTGCGGTCAACGCCTATATCGCCTTCCTGCAAGATTATCCGCTCATCGCGTCAAAGGTGCCGGCAAAGCGCCTCGGCAAGCGGATAGTCTAGCGGCGGCATGGCAAGGTCGCCGATCGCCCCCGGAACCAGCCACGCGAGATCGGCAGCCTCCAGCGCGGCGGGCGTTCCCTGCCAGACACGGCAGGCGTAAAGGAGTATGACCAGCGGACGCGACGGCCCCTTCCCGCCCTTTTCGCGCGGAACGGTCTGCCCGCTGGCAAATCCCACAGTCTCGAGGGCCTCCGCATCGACCACGATGCCCAGCTCCTCCGCCAGTTCGCGCACGACGGCGTCCTCGGGCGTCTCGCCAGGCTCGACCTTTCCTCCAGGAAACTCCCATAGGCCGCCGTGTACCGCATCGAAATGACGTTGCTGCATAAGTACCGTGCCGGAGCCGTCGACCAGCGCCACGGCAACGACCAGCATGGGTGTCAGGATTTCCTGCAGTCTATCCTCCTGCTTAAAGGCAATTTAACGCCGCGGTGCGATTGCGGCGTTCACTCGGGCGAACTCTACGGTGAACATGCGGCTTCATAGCATCCTTTCGAAGATCACCAGGGACGAGGTCGCCACGTCCTCGGTCGAGTACGGGCTGATCCTCGCCTTCATTGTCCTGGTCATGCTGATCGCCCTCCAGGCGATGGCCAGCCAGACCGTGCAGATGTGGTCCGACGTCGCCGAGAAGTCCTCCAAGGCAGCGACCGCGAACTGAGGGCAAACAAGCTTAAACCTTTGTCAACGATTGCACTGTAGAGAACAAATTGTCCAAGGCGCAGAAGAGAGACTGAAGCGAGGCGGACCGGGTACACTAGACTGCTTTATCAGGAGACAATTCATGAAGTTTCTCGCCAAGCTGCGCCGTAATGAAAAGGGTGCCACCGCCATCGAGTACGGCCTGATCGCCGCTCTGATCGCCGTTGCCGCCATTGCCGCCATGCAGGGTATGGGTTCGCAGCTGATGTCGACCTTCGACAAGACTTCGTCGAAGATGTCTGAAGGCATCAAGTAATAGCCTGACTACGGCAATTACTACGAATTGGGGCGGCAGGGAAACCTGCCGCCCTTTTTCGTTTGTTTGCGATCCATTACGCAATGGACGTGAGAGACCGTTTGAAAATGCGTGACAGAGCGCATTTTCAAGGCCGCATCGGCCGATTTCAGTAAGTGACGATCTTCACTTTCTGGCCCGGCGTCAGCGCGGCATTGGCCTGGAGCCCGTTGAGCACAAGGAAACGGTCGACCTTGGCATCGGTGTAGGCCATCTTCGCTGCCAGCGACTGCACGGTGTCCCCGGCCCTTACCGTCACCACGTCGAGCAAACGCGGCTTCACGCTGCCCGCATCGGCGGCCGAAATGCGTCGCAGCGAACGGAACATCGGCGTGAACACGTCCGCCCCGCCCGCCTGAACGAGCGTCACGAAGTGATAGGCCTGCCCGTTGCCGAAGTCGTAGGCGAAGACGACGACGTCGACCGCTCCGCTCGAACTCTGCACGCGCGCAACGCCATAGGCGGCGGGGATGCCGTTCACGGTGGTCTTCTCGATGCTAGAGGGCGTGATTCGCGCCTGGTTTGATTCGGTCAGCCCGGCGAACACGGTGTTGATGTAGGAATCGAGGCCGCCCGAGAGCTTTCCTCCCGAAAATTGCGCCTTGCCCGCCGTGCCGCTGATCGACACCGCGCTGCTGCCGTTGACCATGAAGAAGCCGTCCGGCGCGTCGAAGGCGAAACGCAGGACTGGATGAGTGAACTTGCGCCCGTCTACGACGCCCTGCTTGGGATCGTCGCCATAGACCAGCCCGTCGATTCGGGTCAGGAACGTATCGCGATTCGTCGCCCCCGCCGCGGAATTGCCCGCGTAGGTAAGCGCCGTGCGCACACGCGACGCAGGGTCGGGGTGGGTCGAGGCCCATTCGGGCGTCTGGCTGGTGCCGCCACGCAGTTGCGCTTCCAGGGCGTTCTGCCGCGCGAGGCTTTCCAGCACGCTTGCCATCGCGCGCGGATCGTAGCCGGCGCGCTTGAGGTAGGTGATGCCCAGCTGGTCCGCCTGAAGTTCCTGCGAACGCGAGAACTTGAGCGTCAGCAGTTGCGAGCCTTGCGTGAAGACCTTCTGGCCGAGCTGCCCGAAGGCATTGTCGCCCAGCACCGCACTGGACAGGATCGAGCCGAGCACGCCGATGATCTGGTTACGCTGCGCCGCCTTCTGCCGCTGCGCCGAGTGCCGGGCCGCGACGTGGCCGACTTCGTGCCCGAGCACGCCGGCCAGTTCGGCCTCGTTGTTCATCAGCGCCGTCAGTTGCCGCGTCACGTAGACGTAGCCGCCGGGGATCGCGAAAGCGTTGTTCACCGGCGAATTGAGCAGCGTCACCGTGAAGTCTCCCGTAGCGTTCGACAGGCCGGACTGCACCGCGATCCGCTTGCCCACCTGCTCGACATAGCTCGCCTGGGTGCCGGTGACCGCGCCGCCGAACTCGGTAAGCAGGTCCGGGTGGGCCTTGGCCCCTTGTGCCTTGTCGCTGGCACTGATCGCGTAGACCCGTGGTGCCTTGGCACTTTGCGCCTCCAGCGGCGCGGCGCCCTGCATGGCCACCAGCAGACCCAGCACGCCGAGCGCGGCAGTGGATCGCAGCATGCGTTTCGAATCGATGCCCATGTCCGTCCCTTTCTTGCGCGGAAGTGACCGTTCCGCGTTGTCTTTCAAGTCTTCTTCCCGAGTCGAAAACGGGACGGAGAGCGCCTTGTTCCGAACGCCCTCAGACCACCTTGCCCCCTGCCAGCGGATGGCGCGAATTCACCAGCGCGACCAGCCGCGCGCTGTCGACATGGGTGTAGATTTGGGTCGTGGCGATATCTGCATGACCGAGCAACATCTGCAGCACGCGCAAGTCCGCGCCTCCTTCGAGCAGGTGCGTCGCAAAGGCATGGCGCAGGACGTGGGGCGATACGCGTTCCGGGTCGATGTCGGCGCGGGCGGCCAGTTCGCGCAGGAGCTGGAACAGCCGCACCCGCGTGAGGTGGCCGCTGGCCCCGCGCGAGGGGAAAAGGAAGCGCGAGGCACTCTTGCGAACCGCGAGCCAGCGCGAAAGCACCGCCGCCGCCCGCGTGCTCACCGGCACCATGCGCTGCTGGCCGCCCTTGCCGGTGACGTGCAGGAACGGCGCATCGCGCGGCACCGCCGCCAGCGGCAGCGAGACCAGCTCCGTCGCGCGCAGGCCCGAGCCGTAGAGCAGTTCGAGCAGCGCCAGCAGCCGCACCGCTTCGGGCCGTCCTGCGGCGGCTTCGTCGTCTGCGGTGGCGATGAAGCGTTCGACTTCCTCGTGGCTCAGCAGGCGCGGCAGCGGACGACGGGCGCGCGGGCGGGGCAAGGCGCCAGAGGGATCGTCGGCACGCAGGCCCTCGTCGATCAGGAAGCCGTAGAACTGGCGCAGTGCGGAACAGCGCCGTGCGAGGCTGGATGCGGCCAGACCGCTCCACGCCGAGCCCAGGCCTTCGAGTGCCTTGGTATCCGCGCTCGCAACGTCGCCCAGGACTTCGCGGGCTGCTTCGAGATCGCGGCGGTAGGCGGCCAGGGTATTCGCCGCGGCACCACGCTCGGCCGCCAGCATCGAGAGGAAGCGCTCCGGCAGGTCGGTGTCAACGGGCATGCCGCCCCCGTGAGCGGAGGCCCGGCCGGGCCGGGGAAAACGGCATACCGTGGTCCCGCACCTGATCCGGGACCGCAGCGTACTCTTGAGGCGGGAGCTTGCCGTGGGGCACCGCTACGTGGCGTCCCGATAAAAGTGGGCGCGGCCTTGTCCCGGGTCCCGGGGCGAGCCCGGGACGATGCTTGGCCGAAACGCCCTGCCCGCCACCCTCAGACCCGCGCCACGGCCTCGGCGGCGATCATCCTCGCCTCGGCGTCAAGGCCGACCTGGCGCAGGGCAGACACGATGTGGAACAGGTAGCGCGGGGTCATGCGCTGCCAGTCGTCGCCCTGCATGCCGAAGCCGGCGAGCAGCACCACGCTGGCGGCATCGCCGCGCTGCGCCGCGCTGTCGATCGCCTGGGTCCAGCGCGACGTGCCGGCGATGCCCGCGCCGGTGTCGGCGGAAACTCGCTCGGCAACGCCGTCGTCGACCCGGCCCAGCCCTGCAAGGCCCGCCACGAGGAACGCCGAACGACGCTTGTTCGTGCTGTCGTCGTCGTCGACGTAACTATCGATATTGCCGGTATCGACGCCAGAGACCCGGCCCGGCGCGGCCAACACCAGCAAGCCCCAGCCGCGCGAACCGGCGTTGACCACGGTGGACCAGCGCAAGGCATTGGCATCGTATCCGGCCGACAGCATCGAGGCGATCAGCGCAGGTGCACTGTCGACGAGATCGGCACTGGGCGCCACCCGCGCGGCGGCGGCGGCCGTCAGGACCTGGCGCGCATACTTGGCCGGCCCGGTCGCGTCCCACAGCGCTGTCATCGCCGCAATCCGTGCTGAGGCGTCTTCCTGGGTATAGGCATCGCGCAAGGATTCGGCGCGGTCCTGCCATTCGCCGGTGACGTCGGGGTCCGCGTAGATCTGCGAATAGAGGTCGACCATCGCCGTGTTCGACAGCACCCCCGCCGCCGCCGCGCGATCCGCCGCCGCCGCCCGCCGGGCGAGGCCGACCATCGGCGCCAGCGCGGTCACGTAATCATAGGACGGACCCGCATTGGCGATCAGCGCCGTCGGCGGCTCCAGCCCGGTCCCGATCGCCAGGCCGTAGCGCCAGGGCGTCAGGCCGGTGACCTTGTCCCACTCGATCGTCACGGCGCGGCGCGACTTGCCGGCCGCGCCCGCGTACTTCTGCGCGAGCAGCACGTCGATCTGGTCCATCGTCCCGCGATTGCGATCACGCTCCAGCTTGGAGATCGCCGCGGTGGAATTGCCCCGGAACGCCTCACAGATGGTGCGCGATAGAGCCCACTCGGGGTCTTCGCGCAGCGAGCCCTGCGTCGCCATGACGGGGCACATGCCGGTAAAGTCCGCATTCCTGGCGTAGACGTCGAGCACCACCGAGCCGATCGCCGGGGTGTAGTCGGCGATGTCCATGTCCTGCAGCACGGCGCGCGCGGCGTCGGTTTCGCCCATGCGCAGCAGCAGCGAGACGCGCAGCGCCAGGAAGTCCTGCGCGCTCATGCCTCTTGGCGGTTGCAGGCGCGAGGCCAGCGCACGGCGCAACAGGATATGCCCCCAGCGCGAGACGAGCATGCCCCGGTTGCCCGACAACGCGACCTGGATCAGCCGAGCGTTCTGGATCGCCAGCGAATCCTGGCGCAACCCGCCCTCGCTCTCGTCGAGGAGGCCGGCCTGATCGATGGAGCGGCGGGCCTGGTCGGGCATGTCGATCACGACCTTGGCGCCCAGCAGCGCCTCGAAATCCTCGGGCGACATCCGTTCCAGCTCCTCGAGCGAGGGGATGCGCTTGAGCGTGCCGTCGTCCTGCTGCTGTGCGGCTGCGAGGACGGGGACCTGCGGCGTGCCGCTCGGAATGGCCTGCACCACCGGGGTGGATTCCGAACGCGGCGCGGGGGCCGCACTGCTCGGCGCGGCGGGGCGCGGCGTCGCCGGCCGCGGCGCGGCGCGCGAGGGTGCCGGGGCGGGCTCGTCGAACATCTTGGGAAGCAACGATTCGGGCGCATCCTGCGCCGCGACCCACGCCGAGGTCAGCGCCAGAGCCGCACCGGCGAATAGATGGACCGCCCTCACTTCGACTGCTCCGGCCCAGCTTGCGGCAGCGGCACCGCGATCGTCTGGTCCTGCACGGGCTGCCTGCCCGCGTCGTTCCAGGCGGCGAGCCCCAGGGCGACGGCGGCAATCGGGACGGCGATGGCGATTGCTCCTGCAAGCCTGCGCCTGCGCATCATGATCGTCACTCGTCTTCCTTCACATGCTTGCGCTGGGACCTAGCGCAACTATAGGCAATCGAGCAATGGACGTTCAACAGACCCGGTTTTCCGCGCAGGAAATAGCGGCGCTCGGCCGCCGCATCGATCGCCCGATCGTGCTGGTCGGCATGATGGGTGTCGGCAAGTCGAGCGTGGGCAAGCGGCTGTCGACCCTGCTGGACTGCCCGTTCGTGGATGCCGACGACGAGATCGAACGGTCCGCGCAGATGACGATCCCGGAAATCTTCGACACTTACGGCGAAGACTACTTCCGCGACGGCGAGCGCCGGGTGATCGCCCGGCTGCTTGCCGACAGCGAAAGCCGGAAGGGCCGAATCGTCATCGCCACCGGCGGCGGCGCCTTCTGCAATGCCGAGACCCGCGCGCTGATCCTCGAAAAGGCGATCACCGTCTGGCTCGACAGCGAGGTCGAGACCCTCGTGGAGCGTACCGCCCGCAACCACAACCGCCCGCTCCTGCGCGGTGGCGACCCGCACGAGATCCTTGCGCGGCTGCGCCAGGATCGCGCGGTGCACTACGCCCAGGCTTCCATCCACGTCACCAGCGGCAGCGGGCCCCACATGCAGACGATCAACAAGGTCCTCCAGGGAATTTCACAATGGCTGTGATTCGTGTCGACATCGCTTCGCGGCCTTACGAAGTGCGCGTCGGCGCCGGGCTTCTGGCCGAACTGGTACCGCACTGCCGAGGCAAGCTGCGCAAGCAGGGGGTGCCGATCGTAACCGACGCCAACGTCCATGCCGCCTGGGGCCCGGTCGTCGAGGCCAGCCTGCGCGACAACGGTCACGAGCCGCACTGGCGCATTCTCCCTCCCGGCGAGGCGACCAAGTCCTGGGACGAACTGGCCGCCACGGTGAACTGGCTGCTCGGCCTCGAGGTCGAGCGGGGCGACCACGTCATTGCGCTGGGTGGCGGCGTCATCGGCGATCTTACCGGCTTCTGCGCTTCGGTACTCAAGCGCGGTTGCAACTTCATCCAGGTGCCTACCACCCTGCTCGCCCAGGTCGATTCGAGCGTGGGCGGCAAGACCGCCATCAATACCCCGGCCGGCAAGAACCTCGTCGGCGCGTTCCACCAGCCGGCGCTGGTGCTGGCCGACCTCGCGGTGCTGGAAACCCTGCCGACGCGTGAGTTGCTGGCGGGCTATGCCGAAGTCGTGAAGTACGGCCTGATCGACGACGCAGACTTCTTCGCCTGGTGCGATGCCAATGCCGGACGGATGATCGCCGGCGACGGCGCCCTGCGCGAATACGCGGTGGCGCATTCGGTGGCGGCGAAGGCACGAATCGTCGCCGAGGACGAATTCGAGACCACCGGCCGCCGCGCCCTGCTGAACCTGGGCCACACCTTCGGCCACGCGCTGGAGGCCGAGACGGGCTTCTCGCAACGCCTGCTGCATGGCGAGGCGGTGGCGCTGGGCATGGTACTGGCGGCGCGCTACTCCGCGCGGGCCGGGCTGATGCCGCGCGCCACCGCCGAGCATGTCGCCCGCCACATCGCCGACGTGGGCCTGCCCGCAAGCCTTCGCGCGCTCGGCATGGACTGCGACGGTGCCGGCCTCGTGCGGCACATGCTGCACGACAAGAAGATGGACGCGGGCACCTTGCCCTTCCTGCTGCTCAAGGGCATCGGCCAGACCTATCTCGACAAGCAGGTCTCGCTCGACGACGTCGCCGCTTTCCTCGACGAGGAATTGGCGCGCTGATCCTCCCGATCGGGGCGGAAGCGGTGCCCCGTTGCCTGCGAGGGACGAAGCCCCCGGCAACGGGAACGCGCTTGCCGTTCTACCCGTTTCCGACATGGTTTCCTGAAATCCCGCCTCATGGCGCGGCCGGGGGGCCGCTGCGTCCCGCGCGAAACCCCCGGGGCGCACCGGAGGCGGCAGGCTTTATCGGAGCCTGCCGCCTTTCCGCTTGCCTTCACCATGCCGAAATTGACGACGGTGTTTCGACGTGACATTGCTCTGTCACGCACCACGATTGCGCGCGAAGACAAGATAATTACGGGCCCTCATCCATGACAGCAGCCGAAGCGACCCCCGAACTCGACTTTCCCGAGCAGGCCACCCACGATGATCGCGCATTTCTCGGCCACCCGAAAGGGCTCGGCTACCTCGGCGTGGTCGAGGGTTGCGAGCGCTTCTCCTACTACTCGATGCAGACGCTGCTGACGCTCTACATGGTCAACTACCTGCTGCTGCCCGGCCGACAGGAAAGTGTGATCGGGCTGGAATGGATCAAGGTCCATTTGTTCTCCGGTCTGGAGGGCCAGCCGCTCGCCTCCGAGATCTTCGGTCTCTACACCGCACTCGTCTATCTCACGCCGATCCTGGGCGGATTGCTCGCCGACCTGCTGCTGGGCCGCCGCGCCGCGTTGATCGCGGGCGCGCTGGTCATGTCCCTGGGCCACTTCCTGATGGCCTTCGAGGGCGCGTTCCTGCTCGCGCTCGGTTCGCTCGTCGTCGGTGTCGGCCTGTTCAAGGGCAACATCGCGAGCCAGGTGGGCGAACTCTACGGCCCCACCGACATCCGCCGCGCCATGGCGTTCCAGATCTTCTACATCTTCATCAACGTCTCGGTGATCGCGGCGCCCCTCATTTCGGGCACGCTGGGCGAGAAAGTCGGCTGGCACTGGGGCTTCGGCTGCGCCGGCGTGGTGATGGTGGCGGGTCTGCTGATCTACTTGCGCGCCCGCCCCTGGCTACCCGCCGAGACGCCCCGGTCCGCCCGGTCGACAGAGCCCCGCGCGAAGTTCGAGCCGGGCGACGGTTTGCGCCTCGTCGCCGTCCTCATGCTGGTGCCGATCATGGGGCTGGCGCTCCTTACCAACCAGCAGATCTTCAACGCCTATCTCGTCTGGGCCGACCAGCAGTTCCAGCTGACGTTCCTCGGCACCACCCTGCCGACGAGCTGGATGATTACCCTCGATGCGACGCTCAGCTTCTCAATGCTGGTGGCGGTGGCCGCATTCTGGGCGTTCATCGGCAAGCGCACCCGGCGCGAACCGGACGAACTGGGCAAGATGATCCTGGGCTGCGCGTTCATCACCGGCGGCGCACTGTGCCTTTACATGGCCGCGGCGACACAGGGGACGGGCAAGATCGGCCTGTTCTGGCCGGTGATGTTCCACCTGCTCAATTCGATCGGGTTCTCGCACCTGCTGCCGGTGAGTCTGGCCTTGTTCACCCGACTCGCCCCGCGCGCGCTGAACGCCTCGATCGTGGGGATCTATTATCTCGCGTTCTTCGGCGCCAACCTGGCCGTGGGCAAGATCGGCACATGGTTCCAGACGATGCCGACGACCCAGTTCTGGCTGTTCCACGCCGGGACCGCGATGGTCGGGCTGGTCGGCTTCGGAGCGTTCAAGCTCTTGCTGGCGAAGCGGCTGATGGGCGAGGCGAAGTAGCACACGCTCGCCCAGCCAATCTCATCTCGTCATTGTGAGCATTGGTCGGGATCAGGCCCCGACCAACCCCCGGATCGCGCTTTCGAACAGGCCGCGCCCGTCGGTGCCGCCATGGGTGGTCTCGATCGCGCGCTCGGGGTGCGGCATCATGCCCAGCACGTTTCCGGCATCGTTGAGCAGACCCGCGATCGAACGCGCCGAACCGTTGACCTCCTCGGCATAGCGGAAGGCGACGCGACCCTCGCCCTCGAGGCGGTCCAGCGTCGCTTCGTCGGCGAAGTAGTTGCCGTCGTGGTGCGCCACCGGCACGCGGATCACCTGGCCCTCCTCGTAGGCCGAGGTGAACAGCGACTGTGCGTTGGCGACTTCGAGCGCGACTTCGCGACACACGAAGTTCAGTCCGGCATTGCGCAGCAGCGCGCCGGGCAGCAGGCCGCTTTCGGTCAGCACCTGGAAGCCGTTGCAGACGCCCAGCACCGGCACGCCGCGCTCGGCAGCGGCGATCACCGCCTGCATGATCGGCGAGCGCGAGGCGATGGCGCCGCAGCGCAGGTAGTCGCCATAGGAGAACCCGCCGGGCACGGCGATGAAGTCCAGCCCGGTCGGCAGTTCGCTGTCACCGTGCCAGACGCGGTGCGGCGCGAAGCCTGAGACTTTCTCCAGCGCCACCGCCATGTCGCGGTCGCAGTTCGAGCCCGGGAAGGTGATGACGGCGGAAGTGAAGGCCATCAGGCGGCTACCTTCTCGATGCGGTAATTTTCGATCACCATGTTGGCGAGCAGCTTGCGGCACATGTCGTCGAGCGCTTCGTCCGTCACGCTTTCGGCCACGTCCAGCTCGAACAGGCGGCCAGCGCGCACGTCGTTGACGCCCGCGAAGCCGAGCCCTTCGAGCGAATGATGGATCGCCCGGCCCTGCGGATCGAGGACGCCGGGCTTGAGGCTGACGTGGACGCGGACTTTCATCGGAAGGGCCTTTCGCTTTGCGGGCGCGGATTCGTTGGGAGCGCCTATGACTCCACCGGCGCTTCGGGGCAAGTCGCGGCTTGCCGGAACGCGCGGGATTGAACGGAAAAGCGCAACCTGTCATCTGCGCGCCCAGGCCTTCTTGGAGTTTGCGAGCGATGACCATCTCCTTTGCGGGACAGGTGGCAGTGGTCACCGGCGCGGGCACCGGGCTGGGCCGGGCCTATGCCCTCGAACTGGCGCGTCGCGGCGCGAAAGTCGTCGTCAACGACCTGGGCGCAGCGCGCGACGGCACCGGAAACGCCGAGACCGCGCTCGCCGTGGTCGAGGAAATCCGCGCGGCCGGCGGCGAGGCAATGGCCGATGGCGGCGACGTTTCCGACTATGCGCAGATGGAGGCCATGGCCGCCCGCACCAAGGAGGCGTGGGGCGGCATTCACGTCCTCATCAACAATGCCGGCATCCTGCGCGACCGGACGTTCGCCAGGATGGACCCGGCAGATTTCGAACTGGTCCTGCGCGTCCACCTGCTTGGCAGCGCCTTCGCCACCAAGGCAGTGTGGAACACCATGCGCGAGCAGGCTTACGGCCGCGTGCTGATGACGACCTCCTCCTCGGGGCTCGGCGGCAACTTCGGCCAGGCCAACTACGGCGCCGCGAAAGCCGGTACGCTGGGCCTCGCCCGCACCCTGCGCCTGGAGGGAGCGAAATACGGCATCCACGTCAACGCGATCGCCCCCACCGCCGGCACCCGCATGACCGCCGACATTTTCCCCGAAGACGCCTACAAGGCGTTCGAGCCCGACAACGTAGTGCCCGCCGCAATCTTCCTCGTCTCGCGCGAGGCGCCCACCGACGCGATCGTGGCAGCAGGCGGCGGCGTCTTCCAGTGCGCATGGATCACCATGAACGAAGGCGTCCTTCTCCCACAGGACCAGCGCAGCGCCGAGGACGTGGCGACCGCATGGTCGCAGATTTCCGACCGGAGCGGCGACCATGTGTTCGAGAACGGCATGGAACAGGCCCAGCATGCGCTGGCGATGCTGGCTGAGCGGCGGAACTGATTGCACGCGCCGGACCATCGGGCGGAGCCTGCGCTCGGACGAGGCGCATTTGCGTCAGGCCAGACGGGAAACCGAACGGCTCCTGAGCGCGATCACCTCGAATTCCATTCTCGGCATGGAGCCGGATGACTTTACGTGGAATCGTCGCTGCGAGCGTAGCGACGAACATGCTTCAATGCCAAAGTCATCGCGGTTTGACGCGCCGCCTCGAAGGCTGCGACCAGCCGGCGCGGGAACGCCGCAAATCGTCTAAAAGCGCGTTTGAAAATGCGCGGGAGCGTGCATTTTGAGGCGGCACCGGCCCGCAGAATGGGCAGCGCCCATTCTCAAACGGTCTCTCAGCAGCTCTGGCCCGGCGGGCACGGCGGCGGACCACCCGCGCCGCCGGGACCACCCGGTCCACGGCCGCCCGGCCCCCTGCCGGGACCTCCCGCAGGACGCAGTTCCTGCATCGACAGTTCGCCGTCGTGGTCCTTGTCGGCCTCGTCGAAGTGCTTGCCCTCGTAGGCCAGCAGTTCCTCCAGCGAGACGCCCGCGTCGTAGTTGGTGTTGGCGCGCGCGATCGTGGTGCCGTTGAGCGGCTCGATCATCGCGACCAGCAGGTAATCGTCCTCGCCCTCGGCGGCGGGAATGATAGCATCCGCGATCGGACCGTTGCGATCGCCGGACGCCTGCGTGTCGCTCGATGCGACCGAGCCCATCTGCTTCTGCCAAGCCATGAATTCCGCCGCCGAGACGCTACCGTCGCGATTGCTGTCTACGGCCGCGAATCGCGCCCGGATGGTGGCCTCGCGCCGCGCCTCGACCACCGTGTGCAATTCCGCGATGGTGACCGTGCCGTTCCGGTCGGCATCGGCCTCGCGGAACATGGCAGTGACGATCTTGTCAAACTGCTTGCGCTTCACAGGCTTGGGCGGACGCGGCGCGGCCGGCTTGCCGCCGCCTTCGCCGGGACCGTCCCCGCCAGGACCACCGCCGCCCATTCCTCCCATGCCCCCGCCCATTCCGCCGTCCATGCCCCCGGGCATGTCCTGGGCAAACGCCGCGGGAGCGGCAACCAGCGACAACGAGGCCGCGACGAGGAGGAGAGATGTCTTGCGCATGATGCTCGTCTGCCCGTCCAATTTAGCAGGAAAATTTCAGTGCCGGCGAAGATGCCGCCGGCGACAGCGGGCAGGCCCTATTCGACCACCTTGAGCAGTTTGCGCTCCAGCGGGCTGAGCACGTTGGCGAGGTCGTGCCCGCGCTTGAGCACCTGGCCCACTTCGCCGAACAGCGTCCACATGCCCTGCTTGCCGCGCAGCGCAGGGCGCTTTTCGATGCGCGCCTGCGGACGCTCGGCGGCGCGACGGAAGGCGCAGAAGCTGGCGGCGTCGCGGGCGAAGTCCATCGCATAGTCGCGCCACAGTCCCGCGGCGACCATGCGCCCGTAGAGATCGAGGATACGCTGGAGTTCGAGGCGCTCGAAGCCCACCTGGAGGGCGCCGGCGTTCTGCACGCCGGGAAAGGCCACGACACTGCCACTGCCACTGCCGGTGATCGAACTGCTACCCTGCGGTCCTGCCATCCAGATCAGATGCCCTTCAACACCGGCTCGCTAGCGCGTTCGGGCCCGCGGACCTCGCGCTCGGCCAGTAGCGCCTCGACTTGCGCGCGCAGCAGTGCGACCTGCGCCTCCAGTTCGTCCACCCGATGGTCCGGCCGGGGATCGCGCTGGCTGCCGACCGGCTCGCAGGGCTCCTTGCAGGGCGTCCCGTAAGGCATGAAGTCCTTGGCGTACGTCTCCGCCTTGACCAGCGTGGAGCGGGCCTTGACGCCGATCATCGTCGCACCCTCGGGTACGTCCTCGGTCACGACCGCGCTGGCGCCGATGCGCGCGCGGCGGCCGATGGTGACCGGTCCGATGATCTGCGCGCCCGAACCGACAATCACGTTGTCGAGCAGCGTCGGGTGGCGCTTGCCGCCCACTCCGTTGGTCGGGTTGGAACCGCCCAGCGTCACGCACTGGTAGATCGTCACGTTGTCGCCAATGATCGCGGTCTCGCCGATGACGGTGAAACCATGGTCGATGAAGAAGTTGCGGCCGATCTGCGCACCGGGGTGGATGTCGATCGCGGTCAGGAAGCGCGACAGGTGGTTGACCACGCGCGCGAGGAAGAACAGGTCCGCTTCGAACAGCGCATGCGCGATGCGATGCCAGAACAAGGCCCAGACGCCCGGATAGAGCAGCACTTCCCACCGCGAACGCGGCGCGGGGTCCCGTGCGACGACGGAATCCAGGTAGCGGACAAGATTACCCAGCATTGCCGGAAACTCCCATCAATCGGCCCGGATTGCAACTCTTGCGCAACGCCCTGCCCTCATGCCTTGCCAAAACGATCTAAACGCCAAAACGACTTAAATCGCGCCGCCGCCCTTAGTCTCAATCAGGGCATCGCGCCAGATGGCCATTGTCGGGGCCTGCTTGCGCTCCAGACTGAGACGGTCGATCGCCGCAACCAGGCGTTCGACGCCCAGATGGCTACGCTCGCAGCGTCCCGCAAGGTATTGCGTGGCCGTGTGATCGAGAACCAGCCCGCGCATCTCGGCGTGGACTTCGATCAGTGCCGCCAGCATGTCGTCGTCGGGCTCGCCGATCTCCAGGTCCAGCGCCGCGCCCAGCCGCGAGGAAAGGTCGGGCAGCCTGACCCGCCAGCGCGCGCCAGCGCCGTCCCCCTCGGCTCCGGCAATTCCGGGAGCGAAGCGATGTTCGGCCACGATCAGCAGCGGGCGGCCGCTTTCCTGGGCCCGGTTCCAGCGATGGAAGAGGTCGTCCTCGTCGAGCCGCTGGGCGTCGTCGATGGCATCACCGGCGCCCGATTGGGCAAACCAGCGTGCGAGCAACGACTTGCCCGAACGCGGCGGGCCGGAAAGGATGGCGGTATGGAACGGCCACTGGCCGGGCTCCAGCAGCGCATCGACGACGCCGGCGTTGCCGACGCCCACGACGATGCGCGGCGGACTGTCGCTCGCGGCGGACAGCGGAAGGGCGATCTGCCTCATCTGCGAAACCAGCCTAGCGGCTGATCCTCAGCGTGCCGCCCCCGCCCGCGACCTTCCAGCCTTGCGTGCGCAAGGCCGAGGCGAGCCGTTCGCCGCCCCCGGCGACGGTGACGCGCATCACGGACGTGCCGCCGATCGCAAGGCTCACGGTCGCGGCGCCCTGTACGCCGGGCGCGCCGCGGACGGCGCCCAGCGCCGCATCGACGGCAGCCGCATCGGGCGTCGCGAATTGGACTACGACGGTTTCCGTCGGCGCGCCGGAGACATCCTCGGCGCGAATCGTCGGCGTGGGCTGCGGCGCGGCAGCGACAGGGCCTTCGCCTTCCTTGGGCATCAGCTTGATCCGCAATTCCTCGAACGCGCGGTCGAGCGCGGCACCGCCGGCATTGATCGTCGGGTCGGGCTGCAGCGCGCCCTGCATCAGCGCGTCACGGTAGAGCCCGTCGACGCGGCCGACGGCCTGCTCCAGCATCCGCGGCAGGTCCTGCTCGCTAGCTGCCGTCATCGTGAAGCTGCCGAGGAACTTGTTGTCGGGGCCGTAACGCGCCGTGAACGTGCCGTTGATCGGGCCGCCGGGCCACTGCCGCTCCAGCCGTGCGACGGGGCTGAGCACGTCGGACGCGTCGAACTGGCCGAGCACGGTGCGCCACCACAGGCGGCTGCGACGCCCCGCCTGGCCGGCGGTGAGAATCAGCGATTCGCCGCCCGAACCGGTCGGGCGCACGTAATCTACTGGGCTGGTGGAGGTCTGGAATTCCGCCCAGGCGCGCTGCCAGGGGCCGCGCACCTCGAAGACCTGCCGGACGCCGCCCGATTGCAGCACCGGGATCAGCAGCAAGGGCGCCGAGCGCGGCCCGGTGCCGGCGGTGCCGCCGCCTACGTATTGCCCAGCCTTGGCCTTGTCGAAGATGACGCCGAGCGTCGCGATATAGCGCCTGGGGCCGACCTGCTCGTGGCCGATGACGACCGAGGACACCATCGCATCGATCGATTCCAGCGGCATGTCGGGCCCGCCGACTTTCTTCCAGGCTTCCTTTTCCGCCTGTTTCCAGCCCGCGATCCGCGCTTCGGCCCCGGTCTTGCCGGTGACGTCGACCTGGATGCCGTTGACCTGGATGTCCTCGGAATTGGCGAGCGGGGCGATGCCGCGATCGCCCTCGATCTGGGCCACGAGCTGTGCCCCACCGAACACGGCGAGCGCGAGCGCGGCCACCCCTCCGAGAACGAGCGCGTTGCGGCGGACCGGGCTGATGCGGGCAGGCCGCGGAGTTTTTGGGGAAATCGTGATCGCCATGTCGAAACCGGGGGCCTTTTGCCCAAACGGCGATGGAAATCCAAGCCACAAAGCGCTAGGCGCGCCCACATGTCCGACGATAACTCTCGCAAGAGCTATAGCTACGAGCAGGCTGGCGTCTCGATCGCCGCCGGAAACGCGCTGGTCAAGGCCATCGCCCCGCTCGCGAAATCCACCGCGCGTCCGGGCGCAGACGCGGAACTGGGCGGCTTCGGCGGCTTCTTCGACCCGCGCGCGGCCGGCTACAAGGACCCGCTGCTGGTCGCCGCCAACGACGGCGTCGGCACCAAGGTCAAGCTTGCGATCGACCACGACCGACACGACCAGATCGGCATCGATCTCGTCGCCATGTGCGTCAACGACCTCATCGTCCAGGGCGCCGAGCCACTGTTCTTCCTCGACTATTTCGCCACCGGCAAGCTGGAGAGCGGCATCGCCGAGCGAGTCGTCGCGGGCATCGCCGATGGCTGCAAGATCTCCGGCTGCGCCCTGATCGGCGGCGAGACGGCGGAAATGCCGGGCATGTATGCCGCCGGCGACTACGACCTCGCGGGCTTCTGCGTCGGCGCGGTGGAACGCGGCGAGCAGCTGACCGGCGACAAGGTCGCCTCGGGCGACGTGCTGCTGGGCCTCGCCTCTTCGGGTGTACACTCGAACGGCTACTCGCTCGTGCGCCGCCTCGCCGAGGACAAGGGCTGGAAGCTGAACCGCCCTGCCTTGTTCGATCCCGAAGTGCTGCTGATCGACGCCCTGATCGCGCCCACGCGAATTTACGTAAAGAGCCTGCTGCCCCTCATCCGTGCAGGCCGCATCCATGCGCTCGCCCACATCACCGGCGGCGGCCTCCTCGAGAATATCCCGCGCGTTCTGCCCAAGGGCCTCCACGCGCGAATCGATGCGGACGCCTGGCCCCAGCCGCGTATCATGGCATTCCTCCAGGCGCAGGGACACATCGAGCCCGCCGAGATGGCGCGTACCTTCAACTGCGGCATCGGCATGGTCCTGGCGGTCGCCGCCGACGAAGCCGCCGTACTCAAGACCGAGCTGGAAACTGCGGGCGAGACGGTCTTCGTGATCGGCGCCATCGAGCCGGGCGAAAAGGGCTGCACCGTGCAGGGTTCGGTCGAGACCTGGTCCGCACGCGAGACCTGGGAAGCCGTGCACCTGGGGTAAGGCCGACAAGCTCCCCGCACATCGCGTCACCCTGAACTTGTTTCACGGGCCATCGTGCGCCACACCCCGGTATCGCCGGGAGGCGCAACGGATCCTGGAACGAGTTCAGGATGACGGTTGGGAAAAACGCAAATGACCCGCCAGAAAGTCGCCGTACTCATCTCCGGCAGCGGCACCAACATGGCCGCCCTGCTCTACGCCAGCCGCGCGGCCGACTGCCCCTACGAAATCGTGCTGGTCGCCGCCAACGACCCCGAGGCCAAGGGGCTGCAGCTCGCCGAAGCGGAAGGCGTGGCGACTTTCGCGCTCAGCCACAAGGGCATGAAGCGGCCCGAGCACGACGCCGCGATGGATGCGGCGATCCGCAGCCACGGCGCGCAGTGGGTCGCCCTGGCCGGCTACATGCGCATCCTGACACCCGAGTTCGTGGGCAAATGGGAAGGCAGGATGGTAAACATCCACCCGTCCCTGCTGCCCAAGTACACCGGGCTCCACACCCATGACCGCGCGATCGAGGCCGGCGACAGCCACGGCGGCGTCAGCGTTCACCTCGTCACGGCGGAACTCGACGATGGCCCGGTGCTGGGCCAGACCCCCGTTGCGATCCTGCCCGGCGACACGGCCGACAGCCTTGCCGCACGCGTACTGATCGCCGAGCACCAGCTCTATTCGCGCTGCCTCGCCGATCTCGTGACGCGGGAGACCAGGCCCGAGTGGCTGCTCGGACGCGTGCGCGAGCGCGCCATGTACATGCCGGAAGCGGAAGAGACCACCAGCCATGGAATGGCCTGCTTCGGCATCGTCAAAGGCAAGAAGTTCGCTTACTTCAGCGCCGACCATCACGGCGACGGCCGCGTCGCGCTGCTGGTCAAGATCAGCGGCCCCGAGGAACAGGGGATGCTGATCGACAAGGACGAGGACCGCTATTTCCGCCCTGCCTACTTCGGTGACGGCTGGATCGGCATCCGCCTCGACCTTGGCGACACCGACTGGGAAGCGATTCGCGACTGGCTCGCCCGTTCCTGGCGCGCGGTGGCGCCGAGGAAACTGACGAGCCTGATAGACGCCGCGGACGCGTTCTGAGCGATACCTAGCGCTCGCCTCGTCCCTGACTTGATCCGGGACTGCGGGCAAGGCCGCGCCGTTTTACGTTGAAACGCGACGCCTCTCAGTGGCCCGTGTCGAACTATCGCCTCAACTGTACCCCTGCGGCCCCGGGTCGAGCCCGGGACGACGGGATCGCATCCCCGGTCGAACCGGGGACTGCCACGCCCGGGATCAAACCTCGCTGAAATCCACCTGGGGCCGGCTTTCGCGGGTACCGCGATAAAACTTGGCCGGGTCATTCGGGTCGCCCGCGATCATGACGTGGTCGTCATTCACTTCGACCAGGGTGCCGACGAAGGGGAAGCCTTCGAGGCTGCCGTTGACCCGGAAACTCACGGTATCGCCGACCTTGAAGGTCTTTTCGTCGAAATTGAATTCGAAGGGGCAGTTTTCGCCCCCCTCGCCCATGCCCTGCATATCGTTTCTCCTCTGGGGGGCATGGTACAAGCGAAGCGACGCGGATCAAATCCTATCCGCGGACAGGCAGCGCATGGTCGATATCATACGCGGCTTTCACCTCAAGGTCCCGCCACGGTGGCCGCGTGTGCCTGGAGTGGACCGGCAGGCGCCCCATGCGTGACGCTGGCCGCCCGCGAAACGAGAACTGCGCCGAGAAACGACAGGGAAGCGGCGATCAGGATCGTCTTTCCCATCGACATGTAAAACTCCTTCGGCGGGGCAGATGCCCCATGACGCCGCGAAAGATACTGGCAGGCGCGATTCGTGCCAAAGAAAAAGGCCGCCGAAACCGGCGACCTTCGTCCTTGTTGCCAATATTTAATCGCAGGCTCAGCCGACGATTTCTTCCGGCTTGAAGAAGTAGGCGATCTCGATCGCCGCATTTTCTTCCGAGTCCGAACCGTGGACCGAGTTGGCTTCGATCAATTCGGCCAGTTCCTTGCGGATCGTGCCGGCATCGGCATTGGCCGGGTTGGTGGCGCCCATGATGTCACGGTTGCGCTTCACGGCGTCTTCACCCTCGAGGACCTGAACCACCACCGGGCCCGAGATCATGAACGAAACGAGGTCGTTGAAGAAGGGGCGCTCGGCGTGGACGGCGTAGAAGCCCTCGGCCTGCTCCTTGGAGAGCTGGAGGCGCTTCGAGGCGACGACGCGCAGGCCGGCTTCCTCGAGCATCTTGGTCACCGCGCCGGTCAGGTTGCGGCGGGTGGCGTCGGGCTTGATGATCGAAAAGGTGCGGGTGACCGCCATGGGACTGTTCCTTGCAGGATGGGAAAGCGGGAATTGTTGCGCGGCCCCCTAGCGGGCTTTCCGGAAAGCGGCAAGTGTACAGGCATGTCGCCCCGGATCTGCCTGGCAGACGGCTGGGCCGCGGCGGCCCGGCGCGCGTTGTCGCCTGAAGAGTGCCCAGCGGTCCCGGCCTTCGCCGGCACGACGCAACGCCTCAGCCAGCCTTTACCCAGCGGGCGCCTTCCTGCTTCCAGTAAAAGTGCTCGACACCCTCCCGCTTGCGCAGTTCGCGCCAGACCTGCCGAGCCTGCTGCACGGTTTCATCATCGAACATGTAGAACGTCCGCGCGAAGGGCTGCGCGCCCTCGCGCCACTGACCGTCGGTGATCGCCAGGAAGCTCGCGCCGTTGGCCGGGTCGGCCGCGTCGGACAGGAGAATCGGCTGGCGCGCCTCCTGTCCATCCCCCGCGGCACCGTGGGCGAGAAAGGTCTCGGGCCCCAGCGACCAAAGCGCGCGCGAGATGCGTTCGCGCTGCTGCGGATCGCTGGAGACGACCAGCAGCCGCGCGCCGTCCGACACCACCTTGCGCGCGATGAGCGGCAGCGCCGCCTCGGCGGGGTCACGGCTCAGCTGGTAGAAGTCCACGCGCATGAGCCGCGTTTCCCCGCTCAAGCTTCCAGCGTGTCGCGCACGAAGCGGTCGAGCAGGCGCACGCCGAAGCCGGTCGCACCCTTGTCCCAGGTTGCGCCGGGCTTGTCGGTCCAGACGGTACCGGCGATGTCGAGGTGCGCCCAGGGAGTGCCGTTCTCGATGAAGCGCAGCAGGAACTGCGCCGCGGTGATCGAACCGCCGTAGCGGGGGCCCACGTTCTTGATGTCGGCGATGGGGCTGTCGATCATCTTGTCGTAGGCCGGGCCCATCGGCATGCGCCACAGGCGGTCGCCCGAGGCATCGCCGGCTGCGGCGAGGTCGGCGGCAAGACCGTCGTCGTTCGAGAACAGGCCGGCATATTCGTGCGCCAGGCTCAGGATGATGGCGCCGGTCAACGTCGCGAGGTCGACGATCCTGGCCGGCTTGTACTCGCGCTGCACGAAGGTCAGCGCGTCACACAGGACGAGCCGGCCTTCGGCGTCGGTGTTGATGACCTCGATGGTCTGGCCCGACATCGAGGTGACGACGTCACCGGGGCGCTGGGCATTGCCATCGGGCATGTTCTCGACGAGCCCACACAGGCCGATCACGTTGGCCTTGGCCTTGCGCAGCGCGAGCGCGAGCATGGTGCCGGCGACCGCGCCGGCGCCGCCCATGTCCCACTTCATGTCTTCCATGCCCGCCGCCGGCTTGATCGAGATGCCGCCGGTGTCGAAAGTCACGCCCTTGCCGACGAAGGCGACCGGCTGCTGGCCCTCGGTGCCGCCCAGCCATTCCAGGACGAGGATGCGCGCCGGACGCACCGAGCCCTGCGCCACGCCCAGTAGCGAGCCCATGCCGAGCGCCGTCATTTCCTCGACGTCGAGGACCCGGATCTTGAGGCCGGTGCCTTCCATGCGCGCCTTGCAGCGCTCCACGAAGCTCTCCGGATAGATGATGTTGGCAGGTTCGGTGACGAGTTCGCGGGTGAACGAGACACCCTGCGCGATCGCCTGCTCGATCTCCCACGCGGCCTCGGTGCCCTCCGGCGCGCCGACGACGGCGATCTCGGCGAGGCTGGGCCTGGCGTCGGCGCTCAGCTTGGTGCGGTAGACGTCATGGCGCCACGCCCGCAGCACCGCGCCCAGCAGCGCGCCGGCCGCCTCCTCGGCCGTCAGGCCCGCGCCGGTCAGGTCGAGCGTCAGCGCCGCTTCGCCGCTGGTGAGGTACTTGGCGACGACGCCTGCGCCCGCGCGCTCGATGGCGCCCTTGCGATCCTTGGCCGACGCCTCGCCCACACCGGCGAGCGCCACCCGCACCACCTGGCCGCCGCGCTCGACGAATCCTTCGAAGACCTGCCCTGCCTTGCCCGAAAACCGCGCGATCTTCGCCCCTTCGGCCAGAACGGGCTCGATATCGGCGGGCACCGCGTCCTGGTTTACGAAACGGGCAACGAGGCGGGCATTCGACTCAGCAGCCGCCCCAAGGAACTGGATCTTCATGGATTCTCCTGGATTTCCCCGGTGGAGCGCCGAACTTGTGCGCTTCACCGCATGACTGGATTGCAGTTAGGCACAGCCGGTGCGATAGGCAACCCATGCTCCCAGCCGTGCAGACCTCGCTGCAAGCCCCGACCCGCCTCATGGACCGCCGCTTGCGCCACCTGTCCTTGCGCGCGCTGGCCTTCGGGATCGTCGCAGCCCCGCTCCTTTCCGCCATCCCCGGCATCGCCGTCGCGCAGGACCTTTCCCGCCAGGTCGATACCGGTCCGATCGCGGGTGCTCCAGCCACCCCGCCCCCGGCCACCGGAGACACCGAGCCGGTCGCCTTCGAGGCGGACGACGTCGAGTATGCGCAGAACAGCGAACTGGTCACGGCGACCGGGAATGTCGTGCTCCGCCGCCGGGACGACAAAGGCCAGGCCCAGTCGGTCCGCGCCGACAAGGTCACCTGGGACCGCAACAGCGGCAAGATCCTGGCCACCGGCAACGTGCGCATGGTCGACCAGGACGGCAACCAGCTCTACACCGAACAGGTCGAGCTGACCGACGAACTCAAGACCGGCATGATGGAGAACCTCCTTCTCGTCATGCGCGAGGGCGGCCGCCTGGCGGCGCTCAAGGGCGAGCGGATCGCCAATGGCGACGTCATCCTCAACCAGGCGGCCTACACCGGCTGCGACGTCACCGACGACGATGGCTGCCCCAAGAAGCCGAGCTGGCGAATCGTCGCCAAGCAGGTCATCTATTCCGACACGCAGAACCGCGTTCGCTTCAAGAACGCGCGGATCGAGCTGTTCGGCCTGATCCAGCTTCCGTTGCTGGGGCTCACCATCGGCACCGACGGCAGTTCGGTATCCGGCTTCCTGATGCCGGACATCCGCTCCAGTCCCTCGAACGGCATCGAGCTGGCCCAGTCCTACTACTGGCAGATCGCCAAGAACCGCGACCTCACCGGCACCCTGTCCGCCTTTACCAAGGGCGCGCCGATGGCCTCGCTCCAGTATCGGGCGCTCACCGAACGGGGCGCCTACCAGATTACCGGCTATGCGACGGCCAGCAGCCGCATCCCGATCTTCGGCGGCACCAGCACCGATCCGCTCAACGGGCAGCGCGCGTTCCGTGGCTACATCTTCGCCAACGGGCGCTTCCAGCTCGACGACAACTGGAGCGTCACCGCCTCGATCCGGCGTGCCACCGACCGCACCTTCCTGCGCCGCTACGACCTCAGCCGCGACGACCGCCTGCGCTCGATGATCGACGTCGAGCGCATCGACGAGGACAGCTACTTCTCCTTCGCCGGCTACACCACGCAGACCATGCAGTCGGACCGTGCCCAGGGCCAGATTCCCGTCGCCCTGCCGGTCATCGACTACCGCCGCCGCATCGACGACCCGCTGCTGGGCGGAAAGTTCGAAATCCAGGCCAACACCCTGGGAATCACGCGCGCCGATGGCCAGGATACCCAACGCGGCTTCCTCAGCGGTCAATGGTCGCTGCGCAAGCTCACCGGAATGGGCCAGGAGGTCACGCTGACCGGGCTCGTGCGTGGCGACGTCTATCATTCGGACGAGAACCTCGACACCGAAACGCTGCTGTACCGGGGAACCGGGGGCTGGCAGGGGCGCGGCGTCGCGACCGCCGCGGTCGACGTGAAATGGCCATTCGTCGGCCAGGCCTTCGGCGGCACGCAGGTGCTCACCCCCCGCTTCCAGATCGTCGCCAGCCCCAGGATCAAGAACCTCGACATCCCCAACGAGGATTCGCGCGCGCTGGAACTCGACACCGGCAACCTGTTCGCGCTCAACCGCTTCCCCGGCTACGACCGGATCGAGGACGGGGTGCGCTTCACGTATGGCTTCGACTGGCAGTTCGAGCGGCCGCGCTGGCGGATCAAGACCACCGTCGGCCAGTCGGTCCGCCTCAGCAACCGCGCCACGGTTCTGCCCGACGGCACCGGCCTCGCCAACAAGACCTCGGACATCGTCGGCCGCACCGAAGTGCGCTACCGCGACTTCATCAACCTCGTCCACCGCTTCCGCGTCGACAAGGACAGCCTGGCGGTGCGCCGCAACGAATTCGACGCGGTGATCGGCAACACCCGGTCCTACCTCGAGATCGGCTACACCAAGCTCAATCGCGACATCTCCGAGGATATCGAGGATCTCCAGGACCGCGAGGAACTGCGCGCCGCCGGCCGTATCGCCTTCGCCAACTACTGGTCGCTGTTCGGTTCCGCAGTAGTCAACATGACCGATCGCAGCGAGGACCCGGAAAACGGCTCGGACGGCTTCCAGCCGCTGCGCACCCGCCTGGGTGCGGCCTACGAGGACGACTGCATCCAGATCTCGCTCACCTGGCGACGCGATTACGTGGCACTGGGCGACGTGAAGCGCGGCGATTCGTTCCAGCTAGGCTTCGCCCTGAAGAACATCGGGGCACACTGATCGGAGGTTTCTTCCTCCGGCCGATGGCCTGTGGCCTCACGCGGCGGAAACATTGGCAGTCCCGAGCAAAGCCGCTATCGGGTGTGCTCATTTTCAGTTAAGCCGCGGCGGGGCAGGTGCGCGGTACGGTAAGGCAGGATTTCCGAAAGGGCCCTGCCCGATGATGATCCGGCTTTCGGCCGGTCGAAGACGGGATTGAAATCACGGTGCAAGCAGTCAAAAGCAGCAGGTTCATCAGGCGCGCGTTCCTTTCCGTCGGCAGCCTGGCCGCGCTGGCGTCGGCTCTCGGCGCCGTTGCGGCAAGCGCCCAGTCGGCTCCCCAAGGCGAGATCGTCATCCCCGACGACGTCAAGATCTTCGGCAACGACAACCCCAACCTCCGCCGCGCCACCGCCGTGGTCAACGGCGACGTCATCACGGGCACCGACGTCGACCAGCGCCTCGCGCTCATCGTCGCGGCCAACCAGGGCAAGATCGACGACGAGGAAATGAAGCGCCTGCGCCTGCAGATCCTGCGCAACCTCATCGACGAGACGCTGCAGATCCAGGAAGCCAAGGCCGCCGACGTCGAAGTGGCCCAGGCCGAGGTCGACCAGTCCTATGCCCGCGTAGCGCAGCAGAACTTCAACCAGAACGTCGGCGCGATGGACGCTTACCTCAAGCGCATTGGCTCCTCGCCGGAATCGCTGAAGCGCCAGATCCGCGGCGAACTGTCGTGGCAGCGCCTGCTCCAGCGCAACGTCCAGCCCTTCATCAACGTCTCGGACGACGAGGTGAACGAGAACCTCGCACGCCTCAAGGCCGCGAAGGGTACCGAAGAATACCGGCTCGGCGAAATCTACATGTCTGCCGCACCCGACGCGCGCCAGCAGGTGTATGAAAACGCCACGAAGATCGTCCAGCAACTGCGCCAGGGTGGCAGCTTCGTCGCCTATGCCCGCCAGTATTCCGAAGCCACCACCGCATCGGTCGGCGGCGACCTGGGCTGGGTGCGCCTCGCCCAGTTGCCCGGCGAGCTGGCGACCGTCGCGCGCGACCTCGAAACCGGCCAGCTGGTCGGCCCGATTGAGGTTCCCGGCGGCTTCGACATCCTCTACCTGATCGACAAGCGCCAGGTGCTCACCGCCGACCCGCGCGATGCGGTCCTCGCGCTCAAGCAGATCTCGCTGCCTTTCCCCAAGGGCATCAGCGAGACCGAGGCCGGCAAGCGCGCCGAAGCGTTCTCCACCGCGATGAAGGCCGCCAAGGGCTGCGGCGACGTCGACAAGGTCGCCACCGGGCTTGGCGCCCAAGTCGTCACCAACGACCAGGTCAAGGCACGCGACCTGCCCGCGCAGATCCAGAACTCGGTGCTCCAGCTCTCGCCCGGCGAGACCCTGCCGCCTTTCGGCTCGCTCGACGACGGGGTACGCATCCTCATGCTGTGCGGCCGCGACGATCCGCAGGTCAACGATGGCCCCAGCTTCGAGCAGCTCCAGGCGCAGCTCGAGGACGACCGCGTCAACAAGCGGGCGCAGATCTACTTGCGCGACCTGCGTCGCGATGCCGTCATCGAATACAACTGATCGACGGGCGGGCGGCTGACATGACCCCTGCGACGACTGGGGTCGCCCCGCTCGCGACGCGTACCACCTTTCTTCGACGTTCCCGCGCAGGCGGGAATGTCGAAGTATAGCGGAAGCGTTCCCTGACCATGACCATCGCCCCCCTGGCGATCTCGCTGGGCGACCCGGCGGGCATCGCGCCCGAAGTGATCGTCGAGGCCTGGACCCAGCGCAAAGCACAGGGCCTCGTGCCTTTCTTCGTGGTGGGCGGCGCGGCCGTACTGCGCGCTGCCGCCGCGACGCTCGGCATCGACCTGCAGGTTGCAGCGATCGCCTCGCCGGGCGATGCCTTCGACGTTTTCGACACTGCCCTGCCCGTGCTCGGCGGCGAGGATTGCGTACCCTCGCCCGGTACCCCCACCCTCGACGGCGCACGCCTTGCCCTTCACTCGTTGACCCTCGCGACGCAGCTTGCCGTGTCCGGCGCGGCGAGCGCGGTCGTCACCGGCCCCATCGCCAAGTCGAAACTCGCCGCCATCGGCTTCACCCAGCCCGGCCAGACCGAATTTCTCGCCGATGCCTGCGGCCTTGCCCATGACGAGGCGGTGATGATGCTCGCAGGCCCATCGCTGCGCACGGTTCCGCTGACGGTCCACGAGGCGCTGGCCGCCGTACCCGGCCTCGTCACCCGCGCGCTCATCGAGCGCAAGGTGCGCATCGTCGCCCGAGCCCTCGCCCGTGACTTCGGCCTTGCCGCCCCGCGCATCGCCGTGACCGGGCTCAACCCCCACGCGGGCGAGGACGGGCGCATGGGCACCGAGGACCGCGACGTCATCGCCCCCGCCATCGCCGCGCTGCGCGCCGAGGGCCTCGCCGTCACCGGCCCGCACCCTGCCGACGCCCTGTTCGCCGCGCACGAACGCACGCGCTACGACGTGGCCTTGTGCATGTACCACGACCAGGCGCTGATCCCGATCAAGACGCTCGACTTCGACCAGGGCGTCAACGTGACGCTCGGCCTGCCGATCGTGCGCACCTCGCCCGACCACGGCACCGCCTTCGCCATCGCCGGCAAGCGCGAGGCGAGCGCCGGCGCGATGATCGCCGCGATCCGCATGGCCGGCGAATGCGCTGCCAGAAGGACAGCATGACCACTCTTCCTCCGCCCAACCTGCCGCCGCTGCGCGAAGTCATCGCCCGCCACGGCCTCTCGGCCTCCAAGGCGCTCGGCCAGAACTTCCTGCTCGACGAGCAGTTGCTCGACCGCATCGCCGCGATTCCCGGATCGCTGGAAGGCCGGAACGTCCTCGAAGTCGGCCCCGGCCCCGGCGGCCTGACCCGTGCCCTGCTGCGCGCCGGCGCCGCCGTCACCGCGATCGAGATGGACCGGCGCTGCATGCCCGCGCTGGCGGAAGTCGAGGAGGCCTTTCCCGGCAAGCTCAAGGTGATCGAGGGCGACGCGCTGCAGTTCGCCCCGGCCACGCTGTTCGACGGGCCCTACCACATCGTCGCCAACCTGCCGTACAACGTGGGCACCGCGCTGTTCATCGGCTGGCTCTCGGGCGAGACATGGCCACTGCAGTGGGCTTCGCTGACGCTGATGTTCCAGGAGGAAGTCGCCCGCCGCATCGTCGCGGAGCCGGATACTTCCGCCTATGGCCGCCTCGCGGTGCTGGCGCAGTGGCGCAGCAAGCCCAAGCTGGCGATGAAGGTCCACCGCAGCGCCTTCACGCCGCCGCCCAAGATCATGTCCGCGATCGTCCACGTCGAACCGGCCGAGGCGCCCCAAGGCGTCTCGATGCGAGTCCTCGAACGCGTGACCGAGGCCGCCTTTGGCCAGCGCCGCAAGATGCTGCGCCAGAGCCTAAAGGGCGTTCCCGGCGCCCTCGAGGCGCTGGAAGGCCTGGGCATCGATTCCCAGCGCCGTGCCGAGACGTTGTCGGTGGCGGAGTTCGTGAGCATCGCCAAAGTGCTGACCAAGCCCAGACAAAGCCCGGAATAAGCCGAAAGATCTACCTCGTCCCGGGCTCGACCCGCGACCGCGGAAAGAGTCGGGGAAGTTATAGGCTAAGCGGCGCCCCGCCTGGAATTCGGTGCGGCCTTGCCCACGGTCCCGAGTCGAGCCAGTGACGACGGGTCAAAAAAAGGGCGACGCTTTCGCGCCGCCCTTTCGCATGTCCATGACCGAAAAAATTACCCCTTCTTCGGTGCAGTCGCCTCGCGCGCGAGGCGGTCCTGGCGGTCGATCGCGGTCTCGGTGGCGACGAAGCTGTCCGGCTTCACCCCCAGCCAGATCAGGATCGGCGCGGCCATGTAGATCGACGAATAGGTGCCGACGAAGATGCCCAGCACGATCGCGGCGGTGAAGCCGAAGATCACGTCCGGACCCAGCACCAGCAGCGCCACCAGCGTGATGAGCATCGACAGCGAGGTCACGATGGTACGGGCCAGCGTCTCGTTGACCGAGAGGTTGAGCAGCTCCTCCATCGGCATCCGGCGATACTTCTTCAGGTTCTCGCGAATGCGGTCGTAGACCACGATGGTGTCGTTCAGCGAATAGCCGATCAGCGTCAGCAGCGCCGCGACGATGTTGAGATCGAACTCCATCTGCGTCAGCGCGAACATGCCCAGCGTCAGCGTCACGTCGTGGACAAGGCTGAACAGCGCTCCCACGCCGAACTGCCACTCGAAGCGTACCCAGATGTAGATCGCCACCAGGATCGCCGCGAGTCCGAGCGCGAGCATGGCACTGCGGCCCAGCTCGCCCGAGACCTTTCCGGAAACCGAATCGACGCCGTCGATCCGCGCGTCGGCGTGGTTGCTGCGAATGTTGCCGGTGATCTTCGTCGCCATCGCTTCGGCGAGCTTGGGGTTCTTGTCCGTGCCGTCCGGCAGCTTCATGCGAATCGAGATCTCGTTCGCCTTGCCGAAGCGCTGGATGATCGGCTCGCCGTAGCCCAGCTTGTCGACTTCGTCGCGAAGCTGAGCCACCGGCGCCTCGGGCGTGCGTTCGAACGTGACGCGGATCACCTGCCCGCCGACGAAGTCGACGCCCAGGTTCAGGCCCTTGGTGGCGATCAGGCCGATCGATGCCACCATCAGCACGAAGCTGACGACATAGAACGGGATGCGCCACTTCAGGAAGTGGATGTTGGTGTGGTCGGGAACGAGCTTGAGGAGCTTCATATGTCCTCTCCTCTTACAGGTTCAGGTCTGCGGGCCGCGCCTTGCGCAGCCAGCCGGCGACCCACATGCGGGTCAGCGTCACGGCCGTGAAGACCGAGGTCGCGATGCCGATCAGCAGGACGATGGCGAAGCCGCGCACCGGACCGGTGCCGAAGTAGGCCATCGAGATGGCGGCGATGACGTTGGTGATGTTGGCGTCGAAGATCGCGCGGCTGGCTTCCTTGTAGCCCATCTCCACCGACTGCACGACGCGCCGCCCTCGATGACGCTCCTCGCGGATGCGCTCGTTGATGAGCACGTTGGCGTCCACCGCCGCGCCGATCGTGAGCACGAAACCGGCGATGCCGGGCAATGTCAGCGTGGTGCCGAACACCGCCATGACGCCCAGGATCATCAACAGGTTCACCACCAGCGCGACGTTGGCGTAGACGCCGAAGCGGCCATAGGTGACGAAGATGAAGATCATCAGCAGTCCGGTGCCGACGCCCATCGCGACGACGCCCTTGTTGATCGAATCCGCGCCGAGGTCGGGACCGACGGTACGTTCCTCGACCACGGTGAGATCGACCGGCAGTGCGCCCGAACGCAGCGCGATCGCGAGCTGGGTGGCCGACTTGACGTCGAAACTGCCCGAGATCTGAGCGCTACCGCCCAGGATCGGTTCGTTGATGCTGGGGGCGGAAAGCACCTTGCCGTCGAGGATGATGGCGAAGCGCTTGTTGACGTTCTCGGTCGTCAGCTTGGCGAACTTCTCACCGCCCTGCTGATTGAAGGTGATGGAGACGACGGCTTGGTTGGTCTTCGATTCGAAGCTCTGCTTGGCGTCGGTAAGCTCGTCGCCCTTGATGCCGCCGAGACGCTTGACCGCGATGACCGGAGCCTGGCCACCAGCGGCAGCCGCATCGGCATAAGGCACGATCTCGTCGCCTGGAGGGACGATGCCCTGAGCCAAGTCGCTCGGCACGGCGGTCTCGTCGACCAGCTTGAATTCGAGCTTGGCGGTCTGCCCCAGCAGCGACTTGAGCGCGGCGGGGTCCTGGAGGCCGGGAACCTGCACGTCGATGCGCGTGCCGCCCAGGCGCCGGATGTCGGGCTCCTTGGTGCCCAGCGCGTCGATGCGCTTGCGCACGACTTCGACCGCGGTCTCCATCGCGTTGCCGACGGCAAGGTCGATGCCTTCCGAGGTCGGCGCGAGCACGAACTGGTTGCCGTTGACGACCTGGATGTCCCAGTCGCGCTGGCCGGAAAGCCCGGCGCCGGTGGTCAGCGGCAGGATCGCCTCGCGCGCGGCATCGACCTGCGCGGCATCGCGCACGGTGAACGACAGGCGCCCGCCGCGGCTGGACACGTCGCCGATGGCGATGCGCGGCTCGGCGCCGCGCAGCTTGGTGCGCACCGACTCCTCCATGCCCTCCAGCCGCTGGGCGACGACCTGGTCGCGGTTCGCCTCGAGCAGGAGGCGCGAGCCGCCGGCGAGATCGAGGCCCAGGTTGATCTTGGGATGGGGCAGGCTGTCGGGCCAGCGCATGTTGGTGAGGGACAGCAGGGTCGGCAGCGACAGCGCGCACAGCACGAACGCCAGCCCCCAGTACCAGACCTTCTTCCAGGTGGGAAATTCAAGCATTGCCTATCGTTCTCTCCAGACGGGCGTTCTGTCCAGGCAGCGGGGCGTCGGGCGTCCCGCTCGGGAAATCGTCGGCCCGGATCAGTCGTTGGCGGGCTTGGCACCGGCGGGCGGTATCACGTCGACGATCGTCGACTTGAGCGCCTTGACCTTGAAGCCCTGGGCCAGTTCGACTTCGGCATACGTCTCGTCGACCTTGACGATCTTGCCCACGAAACCGCCGCCGGTCAGCACCTCGTCGCCCTTCTTGAGCGCGGAAAGCTTGGTCTTGTGCTCCTTCTGCTGCTTCATCTGCGGGCGCAGGATGAGGAACCAGAAGATCAGCGCCATGGCCACGAACGGCATGTACGTAATCCAGGCCGGCGGCGCACCGGCGGGTGCGGCGGCGGCGAGCTGGGCGAGGATCGAGGTCTGCATGGAAATGATGGGCCTTCTTTGTCTCGTGTCGGCCGGCGATTCTGGCAGCCGGTCGGCTGGATGCGCGTGATCGGAAAAAATCCCCGACCGGACGCAACCGGATGCGCGCGGTTAGCAATAAAGCGCACCCGTGGCAACGCGCGCGGCTGGCGCGGTTCCCCACCGACAGGCCGTCAGATAGGACGCCGCACGAGACGTTCAAGCATCATGCGGCCATGTGAAAAATGCGCGATCAGCCGCTTGCGTATCCGAAAAGACCTGCCTATAGGCCGCGCTCCGGTCGGGACGTAGCGCAGCCTGGTAGCGCATCACACTGGGGGTGTGGGGGTCGGAGGTTCGAATCCTCTCGTCCCGACCAAAGATGTTCAAGATGTATCAAAAGCAAAACGGGTGGCGAAAGCCGCCCGTTTTGCTTTATCCGGTCTTGGATTTCTGTCCGCAGCGATCGGCCGTTGAGTTTCCGGCCATCCTGGGGACTATTGGCGAAGTCGCCCCGGAACATGATCGGGGAAAGGTCACGTTCTTTGCATCGTGCAGACTGTATACGTCACTCGGTGGGAAGAAGTTACGTCCTGAAGCCTGCCTGACGGATTGGCCACACCGCCCCACGCTCCGACCGAGGAAACATTCGGCGGGGCGTGGGCGCGAGGCAGGTGGCGATCCTGCGTGCTACTTGTACTCGATGAGCAGCGTCTTTCGCGCGCGCAGCCGGGTCCACCAGAAGCCGAGCAGGCCGAAGCAATGGGGTATCTTCCCCAGCACGATATGCGTCGCGTAGATCGCGTCCGAGCGGCGATAGACGCGCCACCACAGCACGGGCCAGAGCAGCCAGAACGGTGGCAATCCCCAGAGCAGGTTGCTCACGACGTGCTTGATGAGCTTGGGGTCTTCCGCGCCGCGCCGGTACCAGGCTTCCGCCCCGGCATGGCCGCTGCGCCGGTTTCTCTGCCACCATTGCCACCATGTGGTCATCGCCACGTCGTGCAGCGTCATTTCGTCGGCCAGGCGGACGATCTTCCAGCCGCGACGGCGCATTCGGTGGCACAGGTCGTCGTCCTCGGCGGCGATCAGGCCGGCGTCGTAGCCGCCGACCGCCAGCATCGCCTCGACTCGCATGAGCGCGTCCCCGCCGCAACTGTCGACGGGGCCGGCCTGCCCGTCCCATTCCCGGTCGCAGACGCGATTGAAGACGGTCTTGTCGGGGTAGCGTTCACGGCGGCGACCGAAGACTACGGCAGTGCGCTCGTCCCTTGCGATTCCCGCGCGGGCCGCGTCCAGCCAGCCGGGATCGAGTTCGCAGTCGCCATCGATGAACTGGACGAAACGCGTATCCGGCCAGAGCGCGCGCATGCGGGCAAAGCCCGCATTGCGGCCGCGCGCGGCCGTGAACGGCAAGGTTGCGTCGAGTTCGATCACCTCGATCCCGAAGGTGCGCGCCAGAACGGGGCTGCCGTCCTTCGAACCGGAGTCCACGTAGATGACGTGCTCGCTCGCCCGTGTTGCCGATTGCAGGCACGCCCGCAGCCGTTCGCCTTCGTTGCGTCCGATTACGACCACGCCCGTGGCATCGCGATCGTCATTCCCGGTTTGCATAGTCGACATCGCGCACTCATTTCCCGTTCTTCGAACAACGCCCTCGCCGCCCCTTGCGGCAAGGAGACAAGCAAGGCCGTTTCAGACCGGGGCCGAAGGGATCAGCCTGAGCCAGGGGGGCAATGCCTCATGCCAGAGTGCGCTTGCGCGCTGCCGCAACGACAGGCCCTGCGTCAGCGCGGCGATCTCGCGCCGTTTCAATCCCGATCGCTCGCAGAAGTACGGGTGCCGCGTGCGATTGGCGAAGTAGCCGTAGAACAGCGCGGCGCGATCCTTGTCGTGCGCCGGCGCGCCGCGGTGGAAGAAACGCGCCGTGTCTGCGAACACCACCGTTCCGACAGGGCCGGTGCAACTGACGATGTCGCGGGAATAATCGGGGCCGAGGCGCTTGTTCAGCACTTCCTCGGTTCCGAACTCGAAGGCGTAGCGATCGTCGACCCCCTGCGAGGTGTCGACTCGGCTGATGAGTTCGAACGGGCCACCGCGGTCGGTCACGTCGGTGCAGTAGACCGCAAGCTTTATCATCTTGCGGTCCTCGCGGTCGCGATGCCACTGGCGCGGGCCAAGCTCGGTCCCGTCGGCCACGGTATAGATGAGCGACATGCCGTCGTAGGCGGCTGGCAGGCCAATATAGGCCTCGGCGATGTCGAGCAACCGGTCGTTCAGGCCCCAGTGGAATATCTCGGGATTGTCGATCGTGGCCGAGGCCGGCGCACAGATGAATTCCCGCCCGGCGCTGGCTTCGCGCCAGGCTCTTTCGGTGCACTCGCCCGCCACCTTCTGCGCCGCGCGGAGCATTTCGGCAGAGCCCGGCAGACCAAGCGCGTCCAGCGAGGTCACGAAAATGCCGTCCCGCTCCAGCCCTTCGACGATCTCGCGATGAATGCCGTCCAATTTCGGCAGCGACGGGCGATGCCGGTCGAGCGCTTCGCTATAGCGTCGGCCGAGCCGGCGCCGCATCAGCGGCGTGTTCGACAAGTTGAAGGCAAGTTGTGCCGGCTTGTCTCCAAGCCGATTCAATATTCTCTGAGAAAGGCTGTTGGACATCCCGCCTCCTGTAATAAGGCATTTCTTGACGATGCGGCTGTCTGGCCCGGCTTCGGCAAGCAACTGGCCCCGGAATCCGGGGCAATTTCTAACCGTTCGACTAAACGTCTGATACGGTTCAGCAACATAGGCAACCCGGATTTTCCTGTCCTTAGTTCTGCCAATTCCACCGTGCGATCCGGGTATTACACTGAGGCGATTTGGTCCCGCGGACCGGGGCCGGCCTCGCGCCGATCTGCCCTCGAGGAGAGCGCCGTCGCCATGCCTTCACGATTGGATCAAGACGGCGCCGAGGCGCAGGCCACCCCCGCTTGCGACCTCGCGGGGGAAGCACGGCGCGTTCTCGTGGTCGGCGGCACCGGCTTCGTCGGACGGCACCTCGTCGCGCGGCTGGCGGAAGACGGGCGCGCTTCGCGTGTGCTCACCCGTGATCCGCAAACTGCGCCGCCCGAGCTGCACCGCGAACATGTCGAGCTGGTAAAGGGAAGCTACCGCGATCCGGCCACGCTGGATGCGGCGCTCGATGGAGTCGACGCGGTCTGCCATCTCGCCAAGGGTGAAGGACGCAACTGGCAGGAATATCTCGACAATGACGTGGAGCCGACACGTCAGGTCGCGGAGGCGGCGCTGCGCCGGGGCGTGCGCCGGTTCATCTACGTCGGATCGATCGACTCCTACGCATCCGGCAGCGCCGCGGACCGCATCGACGGATCGACGGCCCTCGACCCGCGCATCGACCGCCGCAACCACTACGCGCGATCGAAGGCGACCTGCGAGCGCATGCTCCTGGGCATGGCGAGTGAACGGGGCCTGCCGCTGGTGATCCTGCGCCTCGGGATCGTGATCGGCGCCGGCAGTTCCCCGATCCATTACGGCGTCGGCCGCTTCAGCGCATGGAACCGGCTGACCTACTGGGGCGACGGTAGACACAAGCTGCCTTTCGTGCTGGTCGAGGACGCCGCCGATGCCCTCGTTCGCGCGCTCGACGTGCCGGCCATCGAGACGCGCAGTTTCCTGATTACCGATGCCCCGCTGCTTTCCGCGCGCGACTATGTCGCAGCGATGCAGGCGCGTTCCGGCGGGAACGTCCGGGCCGCGCCGCGCGCAATCTGGCGCTACTGGCTGGAGGACTTCGCCCGCGGAATCGTCAAGACCGCGATTCGCCATCCCAATCGCCATCTCTCCAGCCTGCACGACTGGCAATGCCGCTCCCACCGCGCAATCTACGACCCGGCGGAAAGCGTCGCCGCGCTCGGCTGGCACCCCGCCGGTACGCACCAGGCGCTGATCGAACGCGGCATCAACCCATCGGTCGAGGCCATGACATAAGGGTTGCCGCCCAGCGGGCGCGCGACTGCTTTTCCGTTTTCCTACATGAACCGATATGGTTATTTGAGCGCGAGTTATCCATCCGCACCGGAAAAGGACTCGCCATGGCCCTGCTCGATTCGCTCCTCGGCCCCGTCACCCGCATCATCGACAAGGTCGTCCCCGACCCCGAAGCGCGCGACCGCGCCAAGCTGGAACTGCTCAAGCTCGAGAATTCGCAGGAACTCGATATGCTCCAGGCCAGCCTCTCCGCGATCGTCGCCGAGGCCAACTCCGCCGATCCCTGGACCAGCCGCGCACGGCCCAGCTTTCTCTATGTCATCTACCTCATGATCCTGTGGGCCCTGCCGATGGGCCTGATAGGCGCGTTCAGCCCGGCGACCGCCCGCGCCATTGGCCAGAGCATGACCGCCTATCTCAACGGCATTCCCGAACCGCTCTACGCCCTCTTCGGCACCGGCTACTTGGGCTATTCGGCGATGCGCCAATGGGGCAAGACCAAGGGGTCCGACCGCTAGGGACTGCCCGCTTGCAGCGTAAACGGCACCGGTGTCGTTCAAACAAGGCGAACTATAAGCAAACGCTAACCATCCCCTGCTATAGCCGCGCTCACGTCATCCAAGGAGCCTTCGAGTGTTTCGCATTGTCACGCGCATCGCCCTGATGTCGCTGCCCGCGCTGGCGCTGGCCGCCTGCGGCTCCTCGCACGAGGACGATCTGGAAAAGCAGCTCGCCGATGCCAAGGCAACCGCGAGCGAGGAAGCGACCGCGCTCAAGGCCGAGCGCGACGCTGCCTCGGCGCGGGCGGCTGAGAGCCGGGAGTCGCTCGAACAGTTCTACGCGGGCGACAGCGCCGCGGACGATGCCGAGGCACCCGACGAGGACGAAGGCCCCTCCCCGGCCGACGCTGCGCCTGCCCCTCCGCCGCCGCCGGCTGCGGAACCGATGCCGGTTGGACCGCCAAACCCGGTCCCGCAATGATCGCTGCTGCTTGCGCCGGTCGGACAGCCCGCTAAAGCGAACGCCATCGACAACGGGAACACGCGCAACGATGGCGAACAAGCTGGTCTATGTCCTCAACGGCCCCAACCTCAACCGGCTGGGCAAGCGCGAACCTGAAATCTACGGATCGCAGACGCTCGACGATATCGGCGCGATGCTGGCGCAACGCGGCGCGGCGCTGGGCCTGGCCATCGACATGCGCCAGTCCAACCATGAGGGCGCCCTCGTCGACTGGCTGCACGAGGCAGAGGATGCCGGCGCGCACGCGGTCCTGCTCAACGCCGGGGCCTATACCCACACCTCGGTCGCGCTGCACGACGCGATCCGTTCGATCAAGGTCCCGGTGATCGAGGTCCACCTTTCCAACCCGCACACCCGCGAGGAATTCCGGCACAAGTCCTGGGTCGGCATGGCCGCCAAGGGCACCGTGGCCGGCTTCGGCGCGCAGAGCTACATGGTGGCGCTGGAGGCTGTCGCGGGGCTCTGAGCGGGCGCGTTTTGCGCCGGGCGTCGTCCCTTAGGCCGCAATGACGAATGCGTGCCAGAGTATTGGCATCCGGTGCAGGGGACCACGGCAAGCTATAGCCTCAAGAGTACCCCACGTTGCCGCCCCCAGTCCGGGAAGACGGATCAGGGCCGGGTACAGGCGACCACATTGCCATCGTTGTCACGGACGGAGACGATGCGATGGACGGGGGTAGGCACCACTTTACCGTCGCTCATGGGCTTCACCTGATCCACCAGCGCGACCCAGCAAATATGCTGCTGCGTGAGACTTAGCAGCGCACGACGAACTTGTTCCGTATCGGCATCATCGGCGATGCGGACCATCAGGAAGCCTGCGGCATGATAGTCGTCAGCCGGCTGCGACCGGCGCACCCGGGAGGGCAAGTCCGTGACGACAGCGCCGTTCACGGTCCATCGGTCATGCACAGGGTCGAAAAGCGGTACGGAGAGTGCCTCGGCGGCGTCGACACCAAGCGTAGAACCATCGGTTCTGCCCAGCTCGAAGGCCGGTTTGGGCGGCTCAGGCGTGCGCAGCACGAACCACCACAAGTTCGCCGCGGCCAGCGTCAGGACCACCGCCACCAGCAGCGGGGTGCGCCACGAACGTCCCGTCTTGCGCATTCGACCGTCCTCAGCCCAGCGGCACGCCGGGGATGTTCTTCGCGGTACGAATCGTCAGCGAGGTCTTGACGCTGTCGACGTTGGGAGCCGGGGTCAGCTTGCTGGTCAGGAATTCCTGGAAGCTCTGCAGGTCGCGGCTGACGATCTTGAGGATGAAGTCGATCTCGCCGTTGAGCATGTGGCACTCGCGCACTTCGGGCAGGCCCTTCATGTGGTCCTCGAAGGCACGCAGCGATTCTTCCGCTTGGCTCTTGAGGCTGACCAGCGCGAAGACGGTGATCGTGAAGCCCAGTTTCGATGCATCGAGATCCGCGTGATAGCCCTGAATCACGCCCGCTTCCTCGAGGCTGCGCACACGGCGCAGGCACGGCGGGGCGGTCAGGCCCACGCGCTGGGCCAGCTCGACATTGGTGACCCGGCCTTCGGCCTGCAGCTCCGCAAGCAGGCGGCGGTCGATTTCATCGAGATTAATCATTCGAAATTTCCCCGGCGGAGTGCTTTCGCATCCCCGCGTTGCAACTTACACATCGAAAACGCCAGTGCGCCGTAATAATATTATGCCATAGCGTAATCGTCCCGCTTTGCAACGCCTCCCATGCAGTGCCAACTGTCCCCTTCCGCTTCTCCCCGGCTTTGCTAGGAGAGTGTCCCCCCTGTTGTTTTCCTTATGGTAAACATAGGGAGGGCATAGGGACTGGTCTGCCATGACACGGCAGCCTTTCGGAGACCGAATGCATTTCGACGATCGCCTAGCCACGGTTCTGCGCCTGCCGCCTTCGGGCGACGGTTTGGCGCGCATCCAGTTCCGGCAGCTCGTCGACATCCTCGGGCGCGCGCCTGATTCGCCCGTGACCAGCGCGACGGTAGAGGCCGGATTCGCACGGTTGCAGGAACTCGGCCGGCAGATCCCGGCACCCGATCGCGCGCGCCTGCTGCGCCAGCCCCTGCAGCCGATCGTCAACCCGCGCCTGCTCGCATGGCTCGCCGAAGCCGAGCCCGACGTCGCCGGCGCAGCGATTCGCGCCGCCCGGCTCGACGACGACGCCTGGCTCGTCCTGATTCCCGCCCTGCCCGTTCAAGCCCGCGGCATCCTGCGTCACCGCACCGACCTGTCGCCGCGGGTCGAGGCTCTGCTCGCCCGGCTGGGAGTGCGCGACCGCGCGCTGCCCGACAACGCTCCCGCCGCACTTGAAGCCGCCGAGCCGGAACTGGTCCTCGTTCCCGATCTCGTCTTCGAACCCGAACCCGATCCCGACGCCTCGCTTCCCGAAGAACCACGCACGTCCTTCAAGGCCCCGACCGGCAACATCGCCGTCGACCAAGACATGTCCGAAGCCGTGCTCGAACTGCTCGACATGGCGGACGACCCGCCGCCCCCCACGTCGCTGAGCGAATGGGCTAAGGCGCGCGCGGCCCAGCAGCAAAGAGACCTTCTTCACAGGGACCCGCAGCACAAGCCCGGTGCCGATGGCAGCGCCGGCAGCGAGGCCGGCATCGGTGCGATCGTGCGGCGCATCGAGGAGTTCCGCAAGGCGCGCGCGGCGATGAACGCTGCAGGCTCCGGTGCCGACGTCGGGAGCGATGCGCCCCGCCTGCCGCTTGGCGACACGGCGCCGCCCACAGTACGCCTGGCCCAGGCGATCGACTTCACGACCGACGCGCACGGCCGGGTCGCCTGGGCCGATGGCCCTCACGCACCCTCGGTCATCGGCCTGAACCTCGCCGCGGCACAGGACGGCGCGGGCGATCTCGCCGTCTCCATGCGCCAGCGCCTGCCGCTGCGCGCCGCCCGCATCACCATTTCCGGAGCGCCCGCCGTCCGCGGAGCCTGGCAAGTCGACGCCATCGCCAGTTTCGAGGCAGGCAGCTTCGTCGGTTACTGCGGCCGCCTGCGCCGCCCGCCGCCGCCCGTCGTGGTCCCGGCCGCCCCGGTAGCCGACTCGGCCGAGGCAGACCGGATGCGCGAGGTGCTCCACGAACTGCGCACCCCGGCCAACGCCATCCAGGTGGCCGCCGAGATCATCCAGCAGCAACTCTACGGCCCCGCTCCGCACGAATACCGCGCGCTTGCCGCCGCCATTGCCGGTGACTGCGCGCACATCCTTGCCGGGTTCGAGGAACTGGACCGTCTGGTGAAGCTGGAGACCGGCGCGCTTCCGCTCGACGAGGGCGAGTGTGATCTCGCGCGCGTGCTAGCGCAGACCGTGGTGCGCCTGCGCGCCTGGACCGAGCCTCGCGGCAGCGGCTTCGCCCTCGCGTCCGACCCATCCGCAACCAGCCTTCCGGTGCGGGTGGCGCGGCCCGAGGTGGAACGCCTCGTCTGGCGCCTCTTCGCCGCGCTTGCCGGCTCCACCGCGCCGGGTGAGGCGCTCGAACTGACCTGGTCCCATGGCGGACCGGCACACGCGCCAATGGTCGAAGTGGTTGTCGCCCTGCCGGCCCTGCTGGCCGAGCGCGACCCTGCCGAGCTGTTCGATGCAGTCGCGGGCGAACGCGGCCAGACCCTTGCCACCGGCATGTTCGGGATCGGCTTCACCCTGCGCCTCGCCTTTGCCGAAGCTGCCGCGGCCGGTGGAATGCTGCAGCGCGTCGACCGTGTCCTGCACTTGTCCCTGCCCGCCTTGACCACTGTAAATACAGGCAATAGCACTTCCGCAACCTTTTCGTCCTAAAGCACTTCCAACCCTGTCACCCTGACGGATGCGACCCGCAGAGGGGAATTTTTTTGCCAGGACCCAATCTCCTGGAGCCGCCCGGCAGGCGGGCCTTTGCCTCGTTCGGCAAAGGCTTCGGGCAACGCTTCATCGTTACTGTCGATACCGAAGAGGAGTTCGACTGGTCGGCCCCGCTCGACCGTGAAAAGCACAGCGTCGTCACCGTGCCGGCGCTGCGCAAGTTCCAGCAGTTTTGCGAGGGCTTCGGCGTGGTGCCGTCCTACCTCATCGACTGGCCGGTCGCCTCCTCCGCCTCCGCAACCGAGGCGATCGGCGATGCAGTCTCGCGCGGCACCGCCGAAGTCGGCGTACAGTTGCACCCCTGGGTCAGCCCGCCCTTCGTCGAGGAAGTGGGCGAGTTCAACAGCTTCGCCGGCAACCTCCCTTTCGAACTGGAGCGCGAGAAGCTGCGCACTCTACGCGACCGGATCGAGAGCGCCTTTGGCGTCGCCCCGCTGATCTACCGCGCCGGGCGCTACGGACTGGGGCCACGCACTGCCGAGATTTTGCGCGAATGCGGCATCGCGATCGACACGTCCGTCCGCGCGCGCTGGGACTACAGCGGCACCGGCGGCCCCAACTACCGCGAGCATCCGCTGCATCCCTACTGGGCTGACCCGGAACGCAGCCTGCTCGAACTGCCGCTGACCACCGTGTACTGGGGTCCGCTGCGGCAGGTCGGCAACGTGATCTACCCTCACTTGTGGCGCACGCCGCAGGTGCGGGGCGTGCTGGCGCGTGCCGGCCTGCTGGAACGCATTCCACTTACGCCGGAGGGCATCACCGCCGAGGAAGCCCTGCGCGGCGTCGACATCGCCATCGACGAGGGACTGCCGGTTCTGGTCTTCTCGTTCCACAGCCCCTCGCTCGCGCCGGGGCACACGCCCTACGTCCGTAACGCCGCCGACCTCGACGCGCTCTACGACTGGTGGCGCGCGCTGTTCACCCACCTTGAAAAGCGCGGCGTGAAGCCGACCAGCGTCGCCGACATCATGACATCGTTGAAAGTCGACTAAACTCGGCGAGAGGCGCTTGCCACCACGCGCAAGCCAAGCTAACGCGCATCCGTCCGGCCCCGTCGATGGGGTCGGGTCCGGTACGGTGGGCCTGTAGCTCAGCGGTTAGAGCTGGCCGCTCATAACGGCTAGGTCGCGGGTTCGAATCCTGCCGGGCCCACCAATGCCGGACACTGCTGCCTCTTTCCGGAGGCATCGGACCATCGACGCCCGTAAGGTCGGGGAGTGGCGCAGCCCGGTAGCGCGCCTGCTTTGGGAGCAGGATGTCGCAGGTTCGAATCCTGTCTCCCCGACCAACACGTTTCCCAGCCTTCCCGAAATCGACCGTTGGCGCGGACTGAGTTCTCTGCACCGATTGGCGCTGTCGCCAGGCGACCGACAAGCGCCGTGGCCTGGCCTTTCGCCCCGCCGACGGCGTCAGGTGGACTTACGGATCCAGCGATGGCTTCCGGGAAGGCGGACGACGTCACTGCCGCACCCCTTGCAGATCCGGACGTACATGCTGCCGTTCCATCGATCGCTGCCCTTCTTCGGCTTGTGGCGATTGATGAGGCAATAGGGCATTTGCAGTATCACGGCGAATTCGTATCCATGGTTCTCGTGCGATGGGAGGTCTCGTTGCCTCCTTTGGCGCCGATCATAGGACGATCAGAACTCGACGTCGAGTTCCTCCATCTCCTCAGGCTCCACCTTTGCCGCCGCGACCCATTCATCCATTGGCGCCCACTGGGCGATCGTGCGGCAATAGGCCGAGCATTCGGGCGGCAGCGCGACGGCGTACGTCACGAAGCGGGTCGTCACCGGCGCATACATCGCGTCCGCTACCGTCGGTGTCGCGCCGAACAGGAACGGTCCGCCGTAAGTCTGCAGGCAATCGATCCAGATCGCCTCGATCCGTTCGATATCCGGGCGCGCGCCAGAGAAGACGGGGAACTTCTCGTGCCGCACCTTGAGGTTCATAGGCAGTGCGGAGCGCAAGTTGGTGAAGCCCGAGTGGATTTCGCCGGAGATCGAACGACAGTGCGCCCTCGCGATCGGGTCCTTGGGCAGCATGCCGGCGTCGGGGAAATGCTCGTTGAGGAATTCGGCGATCGCCAGGGTATCCCACACGCTGGCGCCCTGCCACGTCAGGCGCGGCACCAGGACCGACGGCGAAAGCAGCAGCAGTTCGGCACGGTTGGCGGCATCGTTCGCCACCATCTTCTCCACCACGTCGAGCCCCGCGAGGCGGCACAGCAGCCAGCCGCGCAACGACCAGGCAGAGTAGGTCTTGCTCGAGATCGTCAGAGTTGCGACGGTTTCGCCGGCTATTGTCATCAGCCTGGGTCCTGTGTTCGAGTTGCCTGGGCGCTTTTTCTTGCATCAGCTTATGATGCAGCGCAGCATGAATCCAGAACCGATTGCACCCGCCTGTCGAATCGTCCCGTTCGACCGGCAGGGCCTGCAGCGGTACGGGGATTTTTTGCAGATGCTCTACCAGGCCTACCAGGCATATTGCGACACGCTGGCCCCGGCCCGCTTCGCCGCGCGCACGGCAACCGGATTTCGCGACAAGGTTCTGGGCGGCGCCGGCAACATGCCTTTCGCGCGCCGCCTCTTCGCGCTTGCCGAAACGTTCGAAAAGTCCGCGATAACCCACAAGCGCCCGCCCTACGCCATCCATGAGGTACTCTCGGGCAATGCCGTGACGCCAGTGGTGGAGGAAGTCGCGCTGTCGCTACCCTTTGGCGACCTGCTGCACTTCACCAAGCCCGAGATCGGCGTACCGCAGCCCAAGGTGCTCGTCGTCGCCCCGCTCTCCGGGCACTTCGCGACGCTGCTGCGCAACACCGTGCACACGCTCCTGCGCGATCACGACGTCTACGTCACCGACTGGTACAACGCCCGCGACGTGCCGCTGTCTGCCGGCAAGTTCGGCCTCGACGAATATATCGACTACGTGATCCGGTTCCTGCAGGAACTGGCCGATCCGGCCGATGCGAACGCGGGGCGCCGCGGTGCCCATGTGCTTGCGGTGTGCCAGCCCTGCGTGCCCGTGCTTGCCGCCGTGGCATTGATGGCGCAGGACGACGATCCCTGCCAGCCGCGCACGATGTCGCTGCTGGGCGGTCCCGTCGACGTGCGCGAATCGCCGACGGTGGTGAACGAACTCGCCAATGCGCACAGCTACGAATGGTTCGAGAACAACCTGATCCACGCAGTTCCCTGGCGGCACAAGGGCGCCGGGCGCAAGGTATACCCCGGCTTCATCCAGCTCAGCGCCTTCATGTCGATGAATTCGGGCCGGCATTTCGGCCAGTTCCGCAAGCTCTACAAGCATCTCGCCGACCTCGAGCAGGCCGAGGCCGACAAGATCGAGACTTTCTACGACGAATACCTCGCCGTCCTCGACCTCACCTCCGAGTTCTATCTGGAGACGATCGACAAGGTCTTCCAGCAGGCCCTGCTCGCCAAGGGCGAACTGACGCACCGGGGTCGCAAGGTGGACTGCTCCGCGATCCGCAAGACCGCCCTGCTCACGGTCGAGGGTGAGCGCGACGACATCTGCGCGGTGGGGCAGACGGCGGCGGCCCACTTGCTGTGCACCAGCCTGCGCCCTCACCTCAAGCGCCACCACCTGCAACCCGGCGTGGGGCACTATGGCGTGTTCTCCGGCTCCAAGTGGGAGCGCGAGGTCTACCCGCAGGTGCGCAACATGATCCTGGCGATGGCTTGAGCTGTCGGACCTCGTCATCCCGGACTTGATCCGGGACCTCGGGCAAGTCCGCGCAAGCCTGAGTACGAACGCCAGGCCGCTGTGGCCCGCGGCAAGCGTTCGCCTCAAGAGTACCCCGCGATCCCGGGTCTAGCCCGGGACGATGGTATCCTTCAGTAACCCGCCTTCGCCAGCCAGGCGCCGACTTCGCCCATCCGCGCCTGCCTGACCTCGATCCGGTCGCGAATTTTCGCGATCGCCTCGTCCACCGGGCGGCGCGCGCCTTGCGCAAGATGCGCCTGCGCATAGGCCTTGAGCTTGTCGACCATCGCGGGGTCGGCGCTGCCTTGCGCCAGCTTGGCGACGTAGCGCGTCGCGCCGGAGCTGTCGACGCGGGCCATGACCGCCTCGTGGTGGGCCACCACGAAATCGAAGGCCTTGTCGGGCTGGCCGGCCGCGACCGAACTGATGATGACCGGAGTAGTGGTCACGCCCGGCTCGTCGGTGAGCGAGAGCGCCAGCGCCTTGTCGGCCAGCGCCGGATCGCGCGCCATGCCCAGCAGCGAATAGAGCGTGGTCCGGACCTGGGCGGAAGTCTCCCTTTTCGCCATCGCGTGCAGCGCGTCCCAGGTCGGTACATCGGCGTTTTTGGCGACGACGGTGAGGATCGGCACTCGCAGCGACGGATCGATCGCCGAGCTACTCGATTTCGAGGCGGTGAAGCGGCGGCGTGCCTCGGCGACCACCGTGGACTCGCCAAGGCTGCCCAGCGTCTCGATCAGCGTGGCGCGCAAGTCGCCGTCGACGACCGGTTCGTCCGCGCGCGGAGTCCAGCCCAGGCGCCGGAGCACGGGCAGCAGCCGCGCCGTGGCGAACCGCGCCAAGGTGGCCTCGCGGCTGGCATCGCCGCGGGCGTAGCCCCCCAGTTCGGAGATCACCCTCGCCGCCCGTTCCATCACCTGCGGGGAAGTCGTGACGGGCAGCGCCTTCACCAGCCCGAGCATGTCGGCCATCGGCTGGCGCCCGGCATAGCCCAGCGCCACGGCATCGTTGAGGATGCCCAACTGGTCGACCGGCTGCACTTTGGCGAAGGACCCGGCGAGGCCGGCAAACGTCGCAGGATCGTAGAGCACGCGGTAATAGCCCGACTGCCCCGCATTGACGACGACGGGCGCGCAGCCCGCCACCGTCAGCGCGCCCTTGCCCTGCAGCAGCGTTTCGACGGCATCGCCCCCCAGCCCCGCCGCGCGCACCGGCACGCGCCAGGCGAGCGGCTGCTTGTCGGCGCCGCGGTCGCGTGTGAACTCGCCCTGCTCCAGTGACACGCTGGTCTGCCCGGCGCGGCAGGAGGCCGATACCTTCACCAGCGGGATTCCCGGCTGTAGCGTAAAGTCGTGGGCGATCTGGGCGATGGGCTTGCCCGAGGCCTTCTCGATCTCGGCCCACAAGTCGTCGGTGACCGTGTTCGCATGCTGGTAACGCTTCATGTAGGCCTGCACGCCGGCCTGCCACTGCGCCGAACCGGCATAGGCCTCCAGCATGCGGATCACCGCCTCACCCTTGGAATAGGTGATGGAATCGAAGGCTTGGCTGGCTTCTTCCACCGTCTTGATCGGGTGAATGATCGGGTGCGTGGTAAGGTAGGCGTCCTGCCCCATGGCCAGTTCGCGCGAGCCCAGGGCGGTCAGTTCCGGGTGCCATTCCGGATGGAACTTCTCGATCGCCCGACTTTCCATCCACGAGGCGAAGCCTTCGTTCAGCCACAGGTCGTCCCACCACGCCATGGTGACGAGATCGCCGAACCACTGGTGCGCCATCTCGTGCGCGACGACGGTGAAGATCCGCTCGCGCAGTTCGTTGGACGCGATCTTGGGGTCGAGCAGCATCGCGTTCTCGAAGTAGAAGATGCCGCCCCAGTTCTCCATAGCGCTGAAGAATTGGCTGCGGCCGGGCGCTGCGATGTGGTCGAGCTTGGGCAGCGGATAGGGCGTGCCGAAGTAGTCGTTCATCCAGGGCAGCAGCGCTGCCGATGAATCGAGCGCATAGTCCGCCTGGGCGAGGTCGCCGCGCTTGGTCAGCACGCCGATTTCGGTGCCGGCGGCCTGCGTGGTCTTGCGCTCGAAATCGCCGAGGCCGAGGAACAGCAGGTACGTCGACATCTTCGGGCTGGTGCCGAACGTGACCAGCGTCGTGCCATCGCCAAGGTCCTTGCGGCTCTCGACCGGCAGGTTGCCGACGGCGACTTCGTCGCTCGGCACGATAGTCCTGAGGCTGAAGGTCGCCTTGTAGAACGGTTCGTCCCACGAGGGCATGAAGCGGCGTGCATCCGAGTTCTCGAACTGGGTGAACAGCGCGCGCTTGTCCGAGCCGTCCGCCGCCTTGTAGTCGAGCGCGAAGAGGCCGAAAGCCTGGGTATTGATCTTGCCCGTATAATCGATCGACAGCACGTAGCGCCCCGGCACCACGGCCTTGGCGAACGTGAACGTCGCCGTCTGCGCTTCGGTGTCCAGCGAGACGGTCGCCGCACCGACCTGCTTGCCGGCGCTGCTCGCGAGCGCGGCCTCGGCGATCGTCAGGTCCGCCGCCTGCAGGGTGATGGTGCTCGTCGCCTCGACGACGTCCACCGTGATCGACGCCTTACCGGCGAAGGTCAGCGCCTTCGCGTCGGGCGTCACGGTCACGTCGTAGTGGCTGGGCCGTACGGCGCGGGGAAGCTGGGTGGTCACGGTCTCGGCAGTGGCCCCCTGGCTCGTCGAAGCCTGTGCGAACGCGGGAAGCGGCGCGAGCGCCTGGAGAGCAACGCCGGCAAGAAGCCCCAGCGTGGCGGAGCGGACAGTTGTTTTCATGGGCGACTCGTGCTTTTTCCGGGAGTGCGCCTTGCTAACACCCGCTCCTCATCACGCAACAAAAATGCAGATGTGCGCAACTTTGCACGCAGATCGCGAGCGAGTGGTCGCGCATGCCCGGGACCGCGGCGCTTGCATTCCCGTGAGAATCCGGTAAGGGCCCGCCTTCCCCGTCGTCATGCGATGGCGCGGAACACCCGAAAGAAAGCCGGAGGGGCCCCGCAATCCCGCGGACAAGCCAGCGATCGGTTAGATAGATGGAAGGAAATGCCGTGGCTCTCTATGAGCACGTGTTCCTGGCTCGCCAGGACCTCAGCCAGGCGCAAGTCGATGCGCTTGCCGCCGCCGCCACCGAGATCGTCGAGTCGAACCAGGGCAAGGTCACCAAGACCGAGACCTGGGGCCTCAAGAATCTCGCCTACAAGATCAAGCGCAACCGCAAGGCGCACTTCGTGATGCTGAACATCGAAGCCAACGGCGCCACCGTCGCCGAGCTCGAGCGTCAGACCTCGATCAACGAAGACGTGATCCGCTACGTGACCATTCGCGTGGAAGAGCACGAGGATGGCCCTTCGGTCATGATGCGCAAGAGCGACCGCGAGCGTACCCGCCGTCGCGAACGTGAAGGGAACTGACCGTCATGGCACGTGCATTTTTCCGTCGCCGCAAGTCCTGCCCCTTCTCGGGCAAGAACGCGCCGAAGATCGACTTCAAGGACGTCCGTCTGCTGCAGGGCTTCATGTCCGAGCGTGGCAAGATCGTCCCCAGCCGCATCACGGCGGTTTCCGCCAAGAAGCAGCGTGAGCTGAGCCAGGCGATCAAGCGCGCCCGGCACATCGGCCTCCTGCCCTTCATCGTCAAGTAAGGAGGGACTGACCCATGGATATCATCCTCCTGGAGCGCGTCGAGAAGCTCGGCGCCATCGGCGACGTCGTTTCGGTCAAGGACGGTTACGCCCGTAACTACCTGCTGCCGAACAAGAAGGCCCTTCGCGCCAACGAGCGCAACAAGAAGGTCTTCGAGGCGAACCGCGCCAAGATCGAGGCCGAGAACGCCGAGCGCCGCGCCGCCGCGCAGGGCCACTCGAGCGACGTCGAAGGCAAGCAGGTCATCCTGATCCGCGCTTCGTCGAACTCGGGCCAGCTTTACGGGTCGGTTTCGGTGCGCGACATCGTCGACGCTCTGAACGCCGACGGCGCGAAGGTTGCCAAGCACATGATCGTGCTGGAACGCCCGATCAAGACGCTCGGCATCTTCGACGTCAAGGTCAGCTTGCACCCTGAAGTGTCGGTCAACGTCAAGGTGAACGTCGCCCGTTCGCCCGACGAAGCCGAACTGCAGACGCAGGGCGTGGACGTGATGGCCGCGATGTTCGAACAGGACGTCTCGGGCTTCACCGAAGCCTACGACCCGAACGCCGAACCCGGCGAGATCGCGGTCGAGGAAGAAGCCGAAGAGGGCGAAGCTCAGGCCTGAGCTTTCCCTTCGGCTCCTGCCAAGGAATAAAAGGCCCTCGCTCCTCCGGAGCGGGGGCTTTTCTTTTGCCCGTCGTCCCCGCGAAGGCGGGCACCGCCGGCAAGGCGACGCCAACGGCAGGCAAGGTGGAAAACCGCCGTGCCCTTGGCGAGCCATCGCCTCAAGAGTACCCAGCGGTGCCAGCATGCACCGGGACGATCCAACGGGACAGCCATGATTACGCCCATCTCCCCCGCCGACTACCGCACCGACGCTCGCCTGCGCGCCGCGATGCTGGTGCTCAACAATGCCCATGCCGTCGAGCTTTCTTGGGCCGACGAGGCGCGCATGGAACTGCTGGTCGCGCGGGCCTTTCTCGCGGCGCGGGTCGGCATGGTCGACGCCATGCTTCTCGCATTCGCCCCGGGCGCCGCCTACGACAGCGCCAATTTCCTGTGGTTCGCAAAGCGCTACGAAAGCTTCGTCTACATCGACCGGGTCGTCACCGCGCCGCCAGCGCGCGGACGCGGCCTCGCCCGCAAGCTCTACGCGCACCTCTTCGAAGCGGCCCGTGCGGCCGGGCACGAACGGATCGTGTGCGAAGTCAATTCGGACCCGCCGAACCCGCCCTCGGAAGTCTTCCACCGCGCGCTGGGCTTCGCGCCGGTGGGAGAGGCGATGCTGGAGAATGGCAAGACGGTGACCTACCTCGCGCTGGAACTCTGATACCAGTGTCGTCCCGGGCTCGACCCGGGACCGCCGGCAAGGCCGCACGCGATTTCGACGACCAGCCACGCCGGCATGGCCCATGGCAAGCTATCGCCCCGAGAGTATCCCACGGTCCCGGATCAAGCCCGGGACGACGTGTTTCGTCGATATCCCATAACCGCCTAGGCACCGTCACATGCCCGCCCAGGACGCCCCCTATTGCGCCACAACACGGTTTGCGTAATAGATGGCCATGCAGATGATGAAAGAAACCCTCGCGGAATTGGTCCGCGTCTACGAAGCCGCTGTCTCCACTCTCAAGGCTGATATCACCGCCTTCGTCGAGCACGGCACCCTTCCCCCCACCGATCGCCGCGATGAACGGCTCTGGACGTATCCGGAGCTGCGCATCACCTATCGCGGCACCGAGCGCGCCGCCCGGGCCTCGCGCGCCTTCGGACGGCTCGAAGTCGCCGGGACGTACGCCACCACGGTCACCCGTCCCCACCTCTTCGCCGACTATCTTGCCGACCAGTTGGCGCTGATCGAGGCGGAATACGAAGTCGAGTTCGAAGTCACCCGCTCGACCCAGGAAATCCCCTTCCCCTACGTGCTCGAAGGCGTGCCCGTCGGTGCCGTGACCCCGCAGGAGCTGGCGACCCACTTCCCCAGCACCGACCTCGCCATGATCGGCGACGAGATCGCCGACGGCATCCACGTCTTCGGCGAGGACGAGCCGCAGCCGCTCGCACTGTTCGACGGGTTGCGCACCGACTTCAGCCTGGCGCGGCTGGCGCACTACACCGGCACCAGCCCGGAGCACTGCCAGCGCTTCATCCTGTTCACCAACTACCACCGCTATGTCGATGAGTTCGTCGACTGGGCCGGCAAGCAGGTCGGCTCGGACGGTTACGTTGCGCTCTCGGGCGCCGGCGGCCTCTACCTCGACGCGCCGGTCGACAACGCCCGCGCCCGCTTGTCCGACACTGCCTGGCGCCGCCACCAGATGCCGGCCTACCACCTCGTTCGTGAGGACCGCTCGGGCGTCACCCTGGTCAACATCGGCGTCGGCCCGTCGAACGCCAAGACCATCACCGACCACCTCGCGGTCCTGCGCCCCGAGGCCTGGCTGATGATCGGCCACTGCGGCGGCCTGCGCGAAAGCCAGCGCATTGGCGACTACGTGCTCGCCCATGCCTACTTGCGCGACGACCACGTCCTCGATCCGGTCCTTCCGCCCGAAATCCCGCTGCCTGCCATCGCCGAAGTGCAGATGGCGCTGGCCCAGGCGGCCGAGATCGTCAGCGGCGGCGGCGGCGCGAACCTCAAGAAGCGCATGCGCACCGGCACGATCGTCACGACCGACGACCGCAACTGGGAGCTGCGCTACACCGATTCCGCCAAGCGCTTCTCGCTCAGCCGCGCGATCGGCATCGACATGGAAAGCGCGACCATCAGCGCCCAGGGCTATCGCTTCCGAGTGCCCTACGGCACTTTGCTCTGCGTCTCGGACAAGCCGCTCCATGGCGAACTCAAGCTGCCGGGCCAGGCCAACCGCTTCTACGAGGAGGCGATCGCCAGCCACCTGAAGATCGGCCTCATCACCTGCGACCTGCTGCGCGAACAGGGCGACCGCCTGCACTCGCGCAAATTGCGCGCGTTCAACGAACCGCCGTTCCGCTGAAGACCGTCGTCCCGGGCTGGACCCGGGACGGCCGGCTATTTGATTTGATCGGCACCGGCCTACACCGGGGCCGATTCCGCTCCAACCGGACAGACTTTAGGACGCCAGCGGCATCGTGAACGTAAACGTCGTCCGCTGCGGCGAAGACGCGACCGACAGCCCGCCGTGGTGGGCCTTGGCGATTTCCGAGGCAATGTAGAGCCCCAGCCCCAGCCCTTCGCTGCCGGCGCTGTCATGCCCTCGCGCGAAGGGATGGAACAGCCGGCCACGAGCAGCGAGCGGGATTTCTGTTCCGCCGTTGGTCACCGAAAGCACGAACGTGCCGTCCCTCACGATGCAGTCCACCATGATCGGCTGGTCGAGGTCGCCGTGGCTGAAGGCATTGCCCAGCAGGTTGGACAGCAATTGCCCGATGCGCCGGCCATCGCAACGCACCAGCACCGGGCCGGCATCGCATTTCAGTTGCAGGTCGCCGTTGGGATGCGTTGCCGCGAGTTCGGCCACGACCTCGCGTACGATGCGCGTGACGTCCTCGTTGCGGCGCTCCAACGTCAGCCCGCCTCCCAGCCTGCCGCGCGCGAAATCGAGGATGTTGACGATCAGCGATGACATGCGCTCGACGCTGCGGTGCATCTGGTCGAGGATGAGTTCGGTGCGCTCCGGTTCCGGCGACCTGCGCAGCATCGCCACCCCGGCGTCGATCGCCGCAAGCGGGTTGCGCAAGTCGTGGCCGACAACGGCGATGAACTGCTCGCGCAGTTCGCCCGTCTCCACTTCGGTCGCCAGCCTGGCTTCCGACACCGTCAGCCGGTCCGAGGCGTCGAGATGGAAGGCCAGCAATTCGGCGAACATCCGGAACGTCGCCAGGACCTCGGGCCGTCCCAGGTCCGCCGGGTTGGGATCGATCGCGCAGAGGGTGCCGAAGAAGCTGCCGTCGGCCCGCACGATCGGCATCGAGATATAGCTGCGCAGGCCATAGAGCGCCGGCGTGTGGTGCTCGCGATAGACCGGGTCCGCCTGGACGTCGGAGATGACGACGGGTTCGCCGGACTGCCGGATTTCGTGGCAGATCGTGGATTCGACCTTCAGTTCGCCGCCGGGCAGGAGGCCGAAGTCGATCTTGTCGAGCACCTCGCAGGCGATCCAGCGGTCCTCGGTTACCCGTGCGACGGCGGCGAAGCCCATGCCGGTGAGCCGGCAGACGGTGTCCAGGATAGTCGGAACGATGTCGATCTTCCGTACCGCATCGACCTCGTTTTCCAGCACTCCCATCACGCCTCCTTCGCGTCTGCCTAGCATATTGCGTTGAGCGCGCGAATCGCGATTTCGCTGCATCCCCGGCTGCAACATCGTGAAATCATCGGCTAAACTGCAGCCGCTAGGCCCGGCACCATGCATCAGCCGACCTCCGCCCGCCCCTGCAAGTCCCGCCTCAACCGCCTCATCGCCTCCGCTTTGCGGGTCCGGCTTCTCAGCGACGTGCCCGAGCGGCTATCGCGTTGCCGCGTTCCCTACCTTCCCAATGCGAAGCGGCGCGAGCGGATCGCGGCGATCCGAGACTGCGGAGTCCTGTTCATCCACGTTCCCAAGAATGCCGGCACCTCGGTGTGCGAGAGCCTCTACGGGCGCCAGATCAAGCACGAGACGGTCCGCTACTACGCGATGGTCGCCCCCGACGTGCTGGATCTGCCGAGTTTCGCGGTGGTCCGCGATCCGATCGGACGATTCCTTTCCGCCTACCGCTACGCCCGCAACGGCGGCACCGGCGACCGCGCCGTGGCCCGGCCCTTCAACGCCCGCTACCGTGCCTTCCGCGGCATCGACGATGCCATCGACCACCTCGCCTGCGCGCGCGGGCCCTTCGACATCGACCACATCTTCCGGCCGCAGAACTGGTATCTCACCGACGCCCGTGGGCGCTGCCGCATCGACACCCTGGTTCCCTACGAAGCACTCGACCAGCTCGGCGACATCGTCGGCCTGGGCGACCTCGACGAACTGCCGCAACTCAACCGCTGCGGCAGCGCTCCGGCCCCGGCACTCAGCCCGAGCCAGGAAGCCTTCGTGCGTGACTTCTACGCCGCGGACTTCGCGCTGTGGCGCGCCGCATGCGAAAGCAGGCGCGCGGGCGCATCGGCGCGGGCCGTGGCGTGAAACGCGTCGTCCCGGCAGAGCCCGGGACGACGGCGTTCGCGCTTTCTACCAGCCCTCCTTCTCGCCCTTGTTCTGCGCATCGAGCCAGGTCTTGAGCGGCGCGAAGTAGTCGAGCATCGGCCTCGCGCTCATCCGGCTCGATCCGGTGAACACCTTGAGGGCCTCGGGCCAGGGCCTGGACTGGCCCATTGCCAGCATCGCATTCAGCTTCGCGCCGACTTTCTTGTCGCCGTAGAAGCTGCAGCGGTGCAGCGGTCCCTTCCAGCCGGCCTGCTTGCACGCGGCCTGGTAGAACTGGAACTGCAGGATGCGCGCCAGGAAGTAGCGGGTGTAGGGCGTATTGCCGGGGATATGGTACTTGGCGCCCGCATCGAAGCCGTCGTCCGGCCGGGCCGAAGGCGGAGTGATGCCCTGGTATTCGAGGCGGAGCTGGTTCCACGCCTTGTTGTAGTCGGCAGGCTTGATGGTGCCATCGAAGATGCCCCAGCGATAGCGGTCGATCAGCAGTCCGAAGGGCAGGAACGCCACCTTGTCCATGGCCTGGCGCAGCAGCAGCCCGGTATCCTTGTCGGCACTGGGCACCCGCGCCTTGTCGAGCAGGCCGATCTGGACGAGGTACTGCGGCGTGATCGACAGCGCCACGAAATCGCCGATCGCCTCGTGGAAGCCGTCGTTGGCACCGTTGAGGTAGAGGAACGGCTGCTTGTTGTAGGCGCGCTGGTAGTAGTTGTGGCCCAGTTCGTGGTGGATCGTGGTGAAGTCGTCCGCGTTCACCTTGGTGCACATCTTGATGCGGATGTCGTCCTTGTTGTCGACGTCCCAGGCCGAGGCGTGGCAGATCACCTCGCGGTCGGCGGGCTTGACGATCATCGAGCGGGTCCAGAACGTGCCCGGCAGCGGATCGAAGCCGAGCGAGGAGTAGAAGCCCTCGCCGGCCTTGACCATGTCCACCGGCGTCTTGCCCTGGGCCTTCAGCAGATCGCCCACGTCGTAGCCGAGATCGCCGGCTCCGGCAGGCGCGACCAGCGGGTAGATGTTGCCCCACTCCTGCGCCCACATGTTGCCCAGCAGGTCGGCGCGGATCGGGCCGGTGCGCGGCTGCACCGCATCGCCGTACTTCTCGTTCAGCTTGCGGCGCACGTAAGTATGCAGCGCGAGGTAGAGCGGCTTGGTCTCCTCCCATAACCGCTGCGTCTCGGCGGCGAACTGCTCGGGCGTCATGTCGTAGCCCGAGCGCCACATCGCGCCGACGTCGGCATAGCCCAGCTCCCGGGCGCCCTCGTTGGCGATGCCGACCATCTTGACGTAGTCGCCCTTCATCGGCTTGCCGACGTTGTCGTGCCAGGTGGTCCACATCTCGCCGAGCTGCGCGGGCGTGTGCTCGATATTGCCCATCTGCTCCTCGATGTCGGAGCCGTTGATCGGCTTGCCGTCGAGCGTGCCCTTGCCCTTGCCGTAGGTGGAGGACAGGCGCGTGGTGATGTCGCTGAGCTGCGCGGCGGCGCCCGGCGTGGTCGGCGCGGGCAGGACGATGCCCTGGCGCAGGATGCCCAGCTTGCGCGACACGTCCGCATCCAGTCCGCCCACTCGCGCGAACTTGGCCGCTTCCACCGCGTACTTCACCTGCTTTTCGGTAAGGTCGCCGTTCGACTTGGCGGCCAGCGCGTCGGTGTCCTCGGTGATGTTGGTGTAGTTGACCCAGTTGGTGCGGTTGTTGTCGAGCGAGAAGTCGAACAGGTCCTTCTCGGCGGCGGCGACGAACTTCGCGGCGCCCTCGGCCGTCATCGGATAGGCGGCCTGCGGCGTCTCCTGCGCGAGCGCCGGGACGGCGGAAAACGACAGGCCGGCGGCAAGCGCTGCCAGCGCGGTGGAAGCGAATTTCATGGGGGGACCTCTTTCGAACCTTCGTATGGCGCGACCCTAAACCGCCTGCGCCGCAGATCAACGCCGCCAGGTCGATTTGCGCCGACCGTGGACCCAAGGTGACAGTGGTTTACACGGTTTACACTGTCCTGGGGACGAGTGTCACCTCGGGGCCAGAAACCGTCGCCTCGCGCATGGCGACCGGGACGAAGAGAATGGGTGGGGCGGGTCATCGCGTGACGATATCGCAGCGCCATGGCTGTAGGAAAGCGGACGGCCGCAGGCACGAGCGCCCTCCCGGAAGGCCGTTGCCGGTTCGTCGTCCCGGACTTGATCCGGGACTGCCGGCAATCCTTGGCGCGATAGCTTGCGATGGACCACCGCGACGCGGCGCGGCGGCTCAACCTTTCACTGCCTTGCCGGCGATTCCGGCACGCGCCGGGACGACGATCCGGGAAATGCCCCCGCTAGTCCAGGAACTCGGCGATCGCCCGCCCCATGTCCTTGAACGTCACCGACGACATGTGATTGCCCGGTGTCTCGACATAGAGGCCGTCCGGCAGCGCGGCGGCAAGCTCGGGCGCGGAGCCATTGTCGCGGTCGTCCGCCCCGCACACGCAAAGCGTGGGCATCCCCACTTGCGCGATGGCATCGGGCGCGGTGTCGTCCACCGATCCCAGCAGCAGGCGCGCGGCGACGCGGTCGATCTTCATGGTCTTCATGAAGGCCTGCGCGACGAAGGCCTTGTCGCCGCGCTCGATGGTTCCGAAACGGTCGATGGCATCGACAAAATGTGCGGAACGCCGCGCCCAGCCCGACAGGCCGGTCAACCCCATCCCGCCCAGCACCAGCCGGCGCGGCGCGAGGCCGGCCAGCACCCCGCGCACCGCCGTGCGCGCCCCGAGCGAGAAGCCGCCGAGATCGTAGTCGACCAGGCCCTGCGCAGCGACGACGGCCTTGAGGTCGCGCACCAGCACGTCGGCGGGATAGGCCGCGGGATCGTGCGGGCCGTCGCTCTGGCCGTGGGCGCGCAAGTCGGGCATGACGAGGTCGAAGCCGGCATCGGCGAGGATCTTCGCATTGCCGAACTTGATCCAGTTCACCTCGGCACTGGAGAACAGCCCGTGGAGCAGGACCAGCGGCCGCCCGCCGGTGTCGCCCATGCGGTGGACGGCCAGCTTCGCGCCGCCGAATCCCTCGACGAATTCGGTATTCACATCGTTCACGGCAATCTCGCTCGCTGGGCCGGGTCGGCCGGTATCGTCACTCGGGCGGCTGGAGGCCCGCCTCCTCCCAGCGCTTCACGACGTTCGGGTTTTCCGCGCTGGTCATGCCCGGCAAGTGCCGCACGTCGGTCCACGCGGTCAACATGCTTTCGGTGGCGTAGTTCCGGCGGGGACGGAACGGCGTGGGATCGTCGAAGCTGCCCACGGTGAGGTCGATGTTCTCCCCGCCCTCGAGGAAGGCAAATCCCAGCGGCGTCCCGCAATGCGAACAGAACGGGCGATGCGCGATGGGGGAGGAACGATACCAGTCCGGCTCGGTGTGCCAGGCCACCTTGTCAAGCGGGACGTTGGCAAAAGCGATCGAGACGCCCCCGGTCGCCTTGCGGCACATCTTGCAGTGGCACAGGTAGGCGTCGTCAGGCTCGACCTGGGCCGTGTAGCGGATGCGGCCGCACTGGCAGCCGCCGGTCATGGTCTGCGTCATGCGGGGAGGATATCGCGGACAAGGCCGGTTGCAAACCCCGCGGCCCCGGATCAGGTTCCGGGGCGACGAGGCTCACCCCTTCTTGAGGTGACGCCGGCCAAGCAGTTCCGCGATCTGCACCGCGTTGAGCGCGGCGCCCTTGCGCAGGTTGTCCGACACGCACCACAGCGCCAGGCCGTTCTCGACCGTGGGGTCCTCGCGCACGCGGCTGACGTAGGTCGCGCCGTCGCCCACCGCTTCCACCGGGGTGACGTATCCGCCGTCCTCGCGCTTGTCGACGAGCATGACGCCCGGCGCCTCGCGCAGGATGTCCTGCGCTTCGGTGGCCGAAATCTCGTCCTCGAACTCGATGTTCAGCGATTCCGAATGGCCGACGAAGACCGGCACCCGCACGCAGGTCGCCTGGACCTTGATCCTGGGATCGAGGATCTTCTTGGTCTCGACCACCATCTTCCACTCTTCCTTGGTGGAGCCGTCGTCGAGGAAGACGTCGATGTGCGGGATGACGTTGAAGGCGATCTGCTTGGTGAACTTGCGCGGCACCAGCGGGTCGCCCACGAAGATCGCGCGGCTCTGCTCGAACAGTTCGTCCATGCCCGACTTGCCCGCGCCCGAGACCGACTGGTAGGTCGAGACGACGACGCGCTTGATCCGCGCCTTGTCGTGCAGCGGCTTGAGCGCGACGACCATCTGCGCGGTCGAGCAGTTGGGGTTGGCGATGATGTTGCGCGCGGTATAGCCGTCGATCGCCTCGGGGTTCACCTCGGGCACGATGAGCGGCACGTCCGGGTCCATGCGGTAGAGCGAGGAGTTGTCGATCACCACGCAGCCGGCAGCGGCAGCCTTGGGGGCATAGATCCTGGTCGCCTCGGACCCGGCCGCGAAGAGCGCCATGTCCCAGCCCGCGAAGTCGAAGTGCTCGAGGTTCTTGACCTTGAGCATGCGATTGGTGTCGCCGTACTCGATCTCGATCCCGATCGAACGCGACGAAGCGACGACCGCGATCTCGTCGGCGGGAAATTCACGCTCGGCCAGGATGTTGAGCATTTCGCGGCCGACATTCCCCGTCGCTCCGACGACGACTACGCGATAACCCATGGCAAGATCCTTCCAGCAGCGCCCGCACAAGGCGCCCGATATGAAGGCGGCGGGTTACAGGCTCGCTACACGAAGGGCAAGTGGCCGATCAGGCCGGCGCCAGCGTGCCCGGCTCCGGTCCGGCGGCACGGCGCACGAATGCCTGGCGCCGGCCATAGGCGAGCGAGCGCCAGACCCACTCGAGCGGCCCGCAGAGGTAGAAGCGCAGCCAGAGGTTGGCCAGCACCAGCATGAACACGTCGATCACCGTCGCGGCGATCACAAGGTCGGTCCACCCGAACCGGTTCCACAAGCCCAGGCCCCAGGGCGCGAAGACGAACCACAAGGTCACGATGCTGGTCAGGATGTAGATCGAGAAAGCCGTGCGGCCCACGGCCTTGAACGGCGCCAGCAGCCTGCGCCCGGCCGCGCTCTTCATCACCAGGTTGAACAGCCCGACGTGGCCCAGCGTGACGGCCAGCCTCGCAAATTCGCCGGAGATCATGCCCGATACCGGCCAGGGGGTGAAACGATAGACCTCCACCACGTCCCAGCCGCGCAGCCCGCAGCCGACCGCATAGGCCGAAACCGCCAGCAAAGCGTAGAAGCGCGCCGTTCGCTCGCCCTGGATCACGCCCCACTTGAACAGCGCCATGCCCAGGCACATTCCGCTTGCCGCCTCCAGCACCGTGAAGAACGTGCCGTTGCCGTCTCCGAAGATCTTGTTCCAGACGAACCAGGCGTAGACGACGTACTTGTGCGGCCCGCCCTCGCGCGCCTTGCGCTCGGCGTCGATCATGGCTTGCGCTTCCTTGCCCGGCGGCTTGGACAGGTCGTGTGCGTCGCGCTTCTCCTGCCATTTCTCCAGCGTCTTGTTGTCTTCGGCCGAGAGCCTCTGGCCATGCGCACGCCGGGCTTCCAGCACCTCGACCTTGTGGATTTTTGCGATCCGCTCCTGATAGCCGATCACCCCGCCCCCGCCAGGCCAGCCGACCGCCATCACGGTCGCGAACGCAAGGCCCATCGCCAGCAGCACCTTGGGCGGCGCCTTGCGGAACGGGAACAGCAGCAGGGCGGTGAGGCCGTAGGCAAGCAGGATGTCGCCCACCCAGGCGATCACGAAGATGTCGATGAGCCCGAAGCCGACGAGCAGCAGGTTGCGGCGATAGTAGAGGTCCGCCACCACCACCGGATCGTCCGGTCGCATGGCCTTGGCGGTGAAAATGAGGATGCCGGCGCCGAACAGGAATTCGAACAGGCCGCGCTGCGTCCCCTCCCAGATGATCGCGATCGTCGCCCAGGTCACCTGGTCCGCCGCGCTCCACGAGAGGCGACGGAAATCGTTCATCCACGAGGACACGTTGGTCCCCATGAAGGGGATGTTCATGTAGAGAATGCCCAGGATCGCGATCCCGCGCAGCACGTCGAGCACCTCGATGCGGGCACGACCCCGCACCGGTCCGAATTCCGCAGATCCGCCCGCCATGCATACCCCCGCAGGTTGTTTGCAAGTACGTTACGTCAAGGTCGGAAATTCGTCAATTTAACCGGGCTTGGGGTATTATGTTGGTATTTCACCCAATTCGATGAATGTCGCGTTCTTCTTCGGATCTTTTGGATGGGCGTTCAATCTTTTGCTGCCGGATATCTTCGACTTCGTTTCGGCGGCGTAGATGTCCGATTGTCACCTACACCCGTCTTGCGCCGAGGCTGTCCCATTCAGGAGACACCGGGCCGCCACCCGCGGAGAGCGCGCTCCCGCCCTGGCCGGCATAACCGATCGGGCCGGTAAATTGCCGCAAGGCCCCCTGTGCAGCGCAGGGGAAAAGTCCGCTCGCGCGGGGCCCAGCCGGCCACCCATAGAACAGGGCCGTCGGGTGGCCCGCCTGCGCCATCACCCTCATCCACCGACACGAAAAAGGGCGCCGGAACCCGACGCCCTTTTCTTGTTCGTGGACCGGGCGGGTTCCGGCCCTGGCTTCAATGAGCCGTGGTGCTTGCCGAGGAAGCGTGCGGTGGCGGGGCGGCGGCCAGTTCGTCGGCTTCGGTCCACTCGATCGCGGTCAAAGGCTCGGTCAGGGCCTGGGACAGCACTTCATCGACGTGGGCGACGGGGATGATCTCCAGCCCCTGCTTCACGTTGTCGGGAATCTCGGCGAGGTCCTTGCGGTTCTCCTCCGGGATCAGCACCGTGGTGATGCCGCCGCGCAGGGCCGCGAGGAGCTTTTCCTTGAGGCCGCCGATCGGCAGCACCCGGCCGCGCAGCGTGACTTCGCCGGTCATGGCGATATCCTTGCGCACCGGATTGCCGGTCAGCGTCGAGACGATCGAGGTGACCATGCCGACACCGGCCGAGGGACCGTCCTTGGGCACCGCGCCTTCCGGCATGTGGACGTGGATGTCCTTCTTGTGGAACACGCTGGGCTTGATGCCGTAGGCTGGCGAGCGCGCGCGCACGAAGCTGTAGGCGGTCTGGATCGATTCGTTCATCACGTCGCCCAGCTTGCCGGTCGCCTTGATCGCGCCCTTGCCGGGTACGGTCACGGCCTCGATCGTCAGCAGTTCGCCGCCGACTTCGGTCCAGGCGAGGCCCGTCACCGCGCCGACCTGGTGCTCTTCCTCGCCCATACCGTGGCGGAACTTGCGCACCCCTGCGAAGTCGGCGAGGTTTTCCGCAGTGATGGTGACTGCGGTGGCCTTGCCTTCAAGGATCTGGCGCAGCGACTTGCGCGCCAGGCGCGCGATCTCGCGCTCCAGCGTGCGCACGCCGGCCTCGCGGGTGTAGTAGCGGATCAGGTCGCGCAGCCCGTCCTGGGTCAGGGTGAACTCACCCTTCTTCAGGCCATGCGCTTCCACCTGCTTGGCAACCAGGTGCCGCTCGGCGATCTCGACCTTCTCGTCCTCGGTGTAGCCTTCGAGGCGGATGATCTCCATGCGGTCGAGCAGCGGCTGCGGCAGGTTCAGACTGTTCGCGGTGCACACGAACATCACGTCCGAAAGGTCGATGTCGAGTTCGAGGTAGTGGTCCTGGAACTTGGCGTTCTGCTCCGGGTCGAGCACTTCGAGCAGCGCGGAGGCCGGATCGCCGCGGAAATCCTGGCCCAGCTTGTCGATCTCGTCGAGCAGGAACAGCGGGTTGGACTTGCCCGCCTTGCGCAAGTTGGTGACGATCTTGCCCGGCAGCGAACCGATGTACGTGCGGCGGTGGCCACGAATCTCGGCCTCGTCGCGCACGCCGCCAAGCGACTGGCGGATGAACTCGCGCCCCGTCGCCTTGGCGATCGACTTGCCCAGCGAGGTCTTGCCCACGCCCGGCGGGCCGACGAGGCACAGGATCGGGCCCTTCAGCTTGTTCGTCCGCGCCTGCACCGCGAGATACTCGATGATCCGGTCCTTGACCTTGTCGAGTGCGTAGTGATCGGCGTCGAGAATGTCCTGCGCGGTCGAGATGTCGCGCTTGAGCTTGCTCTTCTTGCCCCAGGGCAGGCCCAGCAGCACGTCGAGGTAGTTGCGGATGACGGTCGCCTCGGCGCTCATCGGCTGCATCGACTTGAGCTTCTTCAGCTCGCCGACGGCCTTTTCCTTGGCTTCCTTGGAAAGGCGCGTCTTCTCGATCCGCTCGGCCAGTTCCTGAAGCTCGTTGGCCTCGTCGCCCTCGCCGCCGCCCAGCTCGGACTGGATCGCCTTGAGCTGTTCGTTGAGGTAATATTCGCGCTGGGTCTTTTCCATCTGGCGCTTCACGCGGCCACGGATCTTGCGCTCGACCTGCAAGACGCCGAGTTCGCCTTCCATGAAGGAATAGACCATTTCCAGGCGCTTGAGCGGATCGGGCTCGGACAGCACCGCCTGCTTGTCGGACACTTTGGCCGAAAGCTGGGCAGCGACGGTATCGGCCAGCTTGGCCGCATGTTCGATGTCGCCCAGTTGCTCGCCGGCATCCTGGCTCAGCTTCTTGTTGAGCTTGGCATATTCGGCGAACTGGTCGACGACCGTGCGCATCATCGCTTCGACTTCGGTGCCCTCGGCCTCCACGGGCTCGAGCATCTCGACGCCGGCGACCAGCATCTCGCCCTCTTCCGTCGTTTCGGAGCGGAGGGTTTCGAGCCGGGCGCGGTCCTGGCCTTCGACCAGCACGCGCACGGTGCCGTCGGGCAGCTTGAGCAGTTGCAGGACGCTGGCGACCACGCCGGTGTCGTAGAGATCGTCACGATCGGGATCGTCGCAGCCCGGATCGAGCTGGGCGAGCAGGAAGATGTCCTTGTCGCCGGCCATCGCCGCCTCGAGCGCGGCCACGGATTTCTCGCGGCCGACGAACAGGGGCACGACCATGCCCGGGAAGACGACGATGTCGCGCAAAGGCAGAAGCGGAAGCAGGTTCACTAGGCAAATTCCAATCATCACGCGCAAAGAGTGCCCATGAAGCGCCCTTCGCTGTCCCGGACGATATGGGGTCAATGTACCGCCATGCAATCCGTTGCGGGCTAAAGACTGTGCAAAGCCTTTTCCTGCACCTTGATATTATCCGCAAGACCGCCGCCTGGCCATGTGGGCGTAGATCCGTTGCGGATAGTTCCCCGGTAGTTTCATCGGGACCGGATGCACGAAGGCCCCGCCCCGTCCCCGCGCAGGCGGGTCCGCGGCGGGGCCGGGAAAATGCTTTCAGAACGGCAGCTTGAAGCCCGGCGGCAGGCCCATGCCCGACTGTGCCTTGGCCAGTTCCTCGTTGGCGACCGAGTCCGCCTTGACGCGCGCGTCGTTGTAGGCGGCGGCGATGAGGTCTTCGAGGATCGGCTTTTCGCTGGGCTGCATCAGGCTGTCGTCGATGGCCACGCCGATGACGCGTCCCTTGGCGGAGCAGCGGATCTTGACCAGGCCACCGCCCGAAAGGCCTTCGACTTCCATCTGGTCGAGCTTGCCCTGGGTTTCGGTCATCTGCTTCTGGATGGTCTCGGCGGCCGCCTGCGCGGCCTGGATCATCTCTTCCATCGACTTCATTTCAACGTCTCCAATTGCGCTGACCGCCGCCGATCGCGGCCGGACGGTCTTCCTGTATCAATTCGGCGCCCGGAAAGGCGGCCAGGGTCGCCTCGACCAGCGGCGCGCTGCGCAGCGCCTCGGCGTCGGCGCTCTGCTTCACTTCGGCGATCTCGACAAGCGTGGGCGCGCCTTCGGCATCGACCCGCTCGACCTGCCAGCGCTCGCCGGTGGCGGCCTGCAGCCCTGCGCGCACGAGCGCGGCGATATCCTCGCGGAACGCGGGCGGCTGGGTATAGCGCAGCAGGCCGGGCGCGAGTTCGACCACCCGCACTTGCATGCGCATGGTGTTGGCAGTGGACATTTCGCCCGCATGCTCGACGTCGTCGACAAGCGCTTCCCAGCGCGGCGTGATCGCCGCCGGGGCCGATGCGGACGGCGCCCCAGGGACTGCCGCAACGCCCTCGCCGGCCCCCGGTGCGGCCGGAGCGCGCGCGGCGATCTCCTCCAGCTTGCGCACCAGAGCGCCGGGATCGGGCATGTCGGACGCGTGCATGATCCGCAACAGCGCCATCTGCGCTGCGACCAGCGGGTCGGGCGCGGACTTCACTTCCTCGTGGCCCTTGAGCAGCAGTTGCCACAGGCGGTGGAGCTGGCCGGCGCGCAAGCCCCTGGCCCAGCCCTCGATCGCCTCGCGCTCCTCTGTCGAATGCGCATCGGCCGCGTTGCCGGCGACTTGGGCCACGGCGATGCGGTGGACGAGGTCCATCAGCCCGCGCATCATCGCGATCGGCTCGACCCCGAGCGCGAACTGGCGGGCAACGATATCGAGCAGGTCGGGCCCGCGCCCTTCGAGAATCGCGGCGACCAGATTGCGCTGCACGCTCTTGTCGGACAGGCCGAGCATGTCGCGCACCTTGTCCGCCAGCACCCGGCCTTCGCCGTCGAGGTCGGCGTGCGCGATCGCCTGATCGAGGATCGACAGCCCGTCGCGCACAGAGCCCTCGGCGGCGGCGGCGACCATGGCCAGCGCCTCGTCCTCGGCCTCGACGCCTTCCTGGCGGCAGACGTGGGCGAAGTGGCCCGCGAGCATCGGCGCCGGGATGCGCCGCAGGTCGAACCGCTGGCAGCGCGAGAGCACCGTGACCGGCAGCTTGTCGACCTCGGTGGTGGCGAAGAGGAACTTCACATGCGCCGGCGGCTCCTCAAGAGTCTTGAGCAAGGCATTGAAAGCATTGCGCGAGAGCATGTGGACTTCGTCGATGATGTAGATCTTGTAGCGCGCCGAGACCGCCGAATAGCGCACCGCCTCGATGATCTCGCGCACGTCGTCGACGCCGGTGTGGCTGGCGGCGTCCATCTCGATCACGTCGATGTGACGGCCTTCGGCGATGGCGACGCAGGGCTCGCACTGGCCGCAGGGGTCGATCGTCGGGCCGCCCTGCCCGTCCGGGCCGATGCAGTTGAGCGCCTTGGCGATCAGGCGCGCGGTCGAGGTCTTGCCCACCCCGCGCACGCCGGTCATCAGGAAGGCATGGGCCAGCCGGTCGCGCTTGATGGCATTGGCGAGGGTCTGGACCATCGCTTCCTGGCCGATCAGCTCGGCGAAGGTCTGCGGGCGGTACTTGCGCGCGAGCACGCGGTAGGGCTGCGCGGCCGCGGGCGCCGGGGTCGCTGCGGGCGCCGGGGTCGTGGGTTTGGCCGGTGCCGGCTCGGCGAACATCGCCGCCTGCCCCGCCGCTTCGAGTTCGGCCGCGGTGGGGCCGGTCTCGGCTTCCGGCTCGGGCGCGCCGAACATCGACTGCTGCCCCGCCGCCTCCAGCTCGGCGGCGTCGGGCGCGTCCTGGTCTTCGTCCTCGTCGTCCCAGGGGGGCGTGTCGCCGAACATGTCGCGTGAATCGTCCATCGTCGCGCAAACTAGGGGCTGGGCCGGGGAATGTCAGGGGAAAACCGCTGCCGTCCACAGCCTTCGCGCCGCACCGGACAGAAAGTCCGATGCGCGCGAGGTTCAGCCCAAGCTGTAACGATGTGAAGCTGTAAAGGAGCCGGGTGACCCGCCGCAACCCGTTGTGGCTGCTTCCTTCCGGACCTGACCAAGTTGGCGGACGCAAACGCCCACCCCGACTCCCGGCCGCGCATATGGCGGGGGTTTTCGAGGAATGCAAGTGGGCAGATGCGTTCGAGCCCTCGTCATCCCGGACTTGATCCGCGACCGTGGACAGTGCTTCAGGCAGTGCCTCGCCGAAACGCGGACACGGCCTTGCCCACGCCCCCGGATCAAGTCCGGGACGATGCGATTTCCTGACGTTGTTTCCTGGGGCAATCGCCTGGTGCGATTACCAAGAGGCTCAGCGGAAGTTGTCGGCGTAGGCCTGGATCTTGAGCCGGCGCGGCGGGGTGGCGTGGATTGCCGCCTCGATGCCGTAGCGGTCGGCGTAAGCCTTGGCCTCGTCCGCGGTGGGGAAGCGCAGGACCACCTGCTGCTGCATGTCGCCGGAACCGGCCCATCCCATCAGCGGGTCGGGCTTCTTCGCCTCGGCCGGGGTAAACTCGAGAGTCCACTGGTCGAGCAGCGCCTTGCCGGACTGCATGGCGTTCTTCGGGCGTTGATAGATGCGTGCGCTCATGAGCCGATGCCTTGCCCCCGAATCGTGCCCGAAATCAAGCGCGAATCATTCCTTGCGGCCGCCATCGCCTTTCGTGCGCTCGAACGCGTTGCGGGTCTTGAGGCTGGGGTCCTCGGTCCAGGGCTGGTCCGGCCAGCGGTGGCGCGGGTAGCGGCCCTTCATGTCGCGCTGCACGTCGCGCCACGAGCCGCGCCAGAAGCCCGGCAGGTCGCCGGTGGTCTGGATCGGGCGGCCGGGAGGCGAGGTCAGCTTGAGGAGCAGGGGCTGCGGCGGCTGGCCGAAGCTGGGGTGGCGGTCGAGCCCGAACAAGGCCTGCACCCGCACTTCGACGGAAGGGCCGCCCTCGTCCTCGTAGTCGATCGGATGGGTGGTCCCGGCGGGGCTGCGGAAATTGGGCGGAGCCAGGCGTTCGAGCGCCTGCTGGTCGTCCCAGCCGAGGCGATCGCGCAAGGCCTGCGACAGGGCCGCGCCGTCGAGCGCATCCAGGCGGCGGGTCAGCAGCGGGCCCAGCCACTCCTCGAGGTCCGCCAGCAGCGCCTCGTCCGAAAGCGCGGCGATCCCGGCATAGCGCGCCCGGCGCAGCAGCGCCTGTGCGCCCTTGCCGAGCGGCACCAGCGACAGGCCCTTCGCGCGGATGCGAGCGATGAGGAAGGCGCGGATCGCGTCGGGATCGGGCGACGGATCGGGCCCGGTGGCGAGCGTGATCGCGCCGAGCCGGCGTTCGAGCCGCGCCTCGACGCGGGCATCGTCGTCGTTCCAGCGCAGCACCGTGCGCCGCTCGATCATGTCGGCCAGCCAGGCCTCGACTTCGGCGGTCTCCAGCGAGGCGCCCGAGAGGATGCGCGCGCCCTTGGCCTGCCCTTGCGCATCGCCGATCACGATCCAGTCGCGCGAGGCGAGCGGTGAGGCGGGGTCGAGCACGTAGCCCCTGCCCCCGGCGCTCAGCCAGGTCTCGCCCGAACCGTCGCGGCGGCGCGCCAGCATGTCCGGGCGGCCGAGCGCGAGCAGGATGCCGGGCGGCACGTCTTCGGCCGCGCTTGGGGCCGACACCATCCCCTGCGCCCGCCGCGCCCAGCCCTGGGCCAGCTTGCGCGAGGCCTGCGCGCGCGGCGACCGGTCCGCGTCCCAGCGCGAGAGGCGCTGGACGAGGTCGTCGCTGCGCCCACCGAGGCCGCGTTCCTGGAGCAGCAGCGCAAGACGCGCGGCGACGTCGCCGGCGCCCAGTTCGCTCGCGCGCAGGATCATCGCCGCCTGCGCGGGGTCCATCGGCAGGCTGGCGACCTTGCGGCCGAACGCGGTGATCCGCCCCTCCCCGTCGAGCGCACCCAGGGCGGCGAGGCCCTTGCGCGCCGCGTCGAGCGCCGGGACCGGCGGCGCATCGAGCCACGCCATCGCGGCGGGATCGCCCGCTCCCCACTGCGCCAGCGTCAGGGTCAGGGGCGCGAGGTCGCTGGTGAGCATTTCGGGCGGGTCGAACTCGGGCCGGCCGGCGTGCGCGGCCTCTTCCCACAGGCGATAGGCCGTGCCCGGCCCCTGGCGCGCGGCGCGGCCGGCGCGCTGGGCGGCCGAGGCGCGGCTGGCGCGGTGGGTGACGAGGCGCGTGACGCCTGCCCCCTTGTCGAACTCGGCGCGGCGGGAAAGGCCCGCGTCGACGACGACCGAGACGCCGTCGAGCGTCAGCGAGGTCTCGGCGATGGCGGTCGCCAGAACGATGCGGCGGCGGCCTTCCGCATCGCGCCGGATCGCCGCGCGCTGGGCCGCCGGCTCGCACTGGCCGTGGAGCGGCAGGACCAGCGCCGAGGGCAGCTTCTGCGCAAGGCTTTCCGCCACCCGCTCGATCTCGCGCACGCCGGGAAGGAAGGCGAGGATATCGCCCGTCTCCTCGCGCCAGGCGGTGAGGAGCGCGGTGGCCATCGCCTCCTCGATCCGCCGCTCGGGCGCGTGGCCGAGCCAGCGGACGGCGAGCGGCCAGGCCTTGCCGGCGCTTTCGATCACCGGCGTGCCTCCTTCTCCCTCGCCCCCCAGCAGGCGGGCGAAGCGGGTGCCGTCGATGGTCGCCGACATCACCACGATCCGCAGGTCCTCGCGCAGGACGGCCCGGCTCTCGACCGCCAGCGCAAGGCCGAGGTCGCTGTCGAGATGGCGTTCGTGCGCTTCGTCGAACAAAACCGCGGAGACCCCGGAAAGCTCGGGGTCGGAGAGGATCGTCGCCACGAAGATCGCCTCGGTCATCACCAGCACCCGCGTCTTCGCCGAGCGCTTGACGTCGAGGCGGGTGAGATAGCCGATCGTCCCGCCGGCCTGCTCGCCCAGCCCTTCGGCCATGCGCTCGGCGGCGGCGCGCGCGGCGACGCGGCGGGGGGAGAGCAGGATGACGGTGCCGGTGCACCAGTCCTCGCCCAGCAGCGCCGGGGCGAGCGCAGTGGTCTTGCCCGCGCCCGGCGGCGCGATCAGCACCGCGCCGGTGTTCTCGCGCAGGGCGCCGAGCAGGTCCGGCAGGACGGCATGGATGGGAAGCGTGGTCACGCGCGCTCCCTTAACTGCCTAATCGATCCGCGCAAAGCCATGGGTCGAGCCGGCACCGCAACAGATCAATCCGCCTGCCGCGTCCACTCTTCCTAAAGACTTATGCACCTAAGACACACGCTCCGCCTCCTGCCCGTCAACTGTACGCAGATCCGCATAATGCATCGCGCCGGCCAGTATCCCCTCAGCGTCGCTCAGTACCTGCGACTGCGTGAGCACATACCGCCGCTCTACGGGCTGCTGTCGGTCAATGCCGCCGTGCTGGCCTTCACCCACCGGAACCTGGCACCGCCGCTGCTGGTCTACATCTTTCCCGCCATACTCATCGCCGCCTGCATGATCCGCATGATGACGTGGATGCGGCCCGTCACGGCGGACGATCTCGATCCGGCGATCGCTCGCAGCCGCCTGCACCGCACGTTCGGCGTCGCGGTCGTGCTGGCGCTGGCCTTCGTCGCCTGGGCGCTCTGGCTCGACCAGTACGGCGGCCCCTACGAGCACGGCCACGTCGCGGTCTTCGTGTCGGTGACGGTGCTGGGCTGCGTGTTCTGCCTCAATTTCCTGCCGCTGGCGGCGGTGGCGGTCTGTGTCACCGTGCTGGGCACGTTCCTGGCCTATTCCCTGTGGATCGGCACCGAGGTGCTGATCGCGATCGCCTGCAACATCGTCCTGGTCGCCGGCCTGATCCTCAAGGTCCTGCGCGATTCGTACTGCTCCTTCGTCGATCTCGAGACCTCGCAGCGCGACCTCAACCTCGAGCGGCGCCAGGCCCAGGCCCTCGGCGAGGAGAACGCCCGGCTCGCCCAGACCGATGCGCTGACGGGCATGCCCAACCGCCGCTACTTCTTCGCGACGCTCGAAAGTCTCCTCCTGCGCAGCGGCCCCGAAGATGCCTTCAGCGTCGGGCTGATCGACCTCGACCGCTTCAAGCCGGTCAACGACACCCACGGCCACGCCCAAGGCGACCGCCTGCTCCAGGTGATCGGCGGGCGCATGATGGGCCAGTGCCCGGCCGACGCGATCGTCGCGCGCCTCGGCGGCGACGAGTTCGGACTGATCGTCATGGGCGGCCCGAAGCAGGCCGAGCGCATCGCCAACGATTTGTGCAAGGCGATCCGCGAGCCGGCCCGCATCGGCGAGGTGATGATATCGGTCGGCTGCTCGGCGGGGCTTTCGGTGTTTCCCGACACCGCCACGACGGTGGACTTGCTGTTCGATCGCGCCGACTTCGCGCTCTACCACGCCAAGAACCAAAAGCGCGGCCAGTGCGTGCTGTTCTCCGATAAGCTGGAACGGATGATCCGAACCGAACAGGCGATCGACGCCGCGCTGCAGGGAGCGGACCTTGCGAGCGAGTTGTCGCTGGTGTTCCAGCCCATCGTCGCGACCGAGGACCTCGATCCCGTCGGCGTGGAATGCCTGGCCCGCTGGCATTCGCCGCGCCTGGGCCAGGTCGCGCCGGAACTGCTGATCGCCGCGGCGGAGCGACTGGGTCGCTCGCGCGACGTGACGCTGACCTTGTTCGACCTGGCGCTCGGCGCGCTGGCTCGCCTGCCCGCGTCGCTGCGGGTGTCGTTCAACCTGTCGGGCAACGACATCTGCAACCCCGGCACCATCGACGCGCTGCTGGCGCGCATGTCGGCGGCGGGATGCGATCCCCGCCGCGTGCTGATCGAGATCACCGAATCCTCGCTCATCTCCGAGTTCGACAAGGCCAGCAGCGCGCTGGAACGGCTGCGCGAGACGGGCATGCGCATCGCCCTCGACGATTTCGGCACCGGCTATTCGAGCCTCTCCTCGCTGCACCAGCTCCCGCTCGACATGGTCAAGATCGACCGCAGCTTCGCCACCCGGCTCGACGAGGCGGCCGGCCGCCGGCTGATAACCGCGATCCGCCACCTCGCGCGCTCGCTGTCGCTGGAATGCGTGATCGAGGGGATCGAGACCGAGAACCAGCTTGTCAGCGCGAGACTGGCCGGCTTCTCGCTCGCCCAGGGCTACTTCATCGCGCGCCCCATGCCGCTGGACGACGTGCTTGCCCGGCTCGCCCGGCAGCCCGGCGCGGAAATGTGGAGCGTGGCGGGGTGAAGCTCGCGTCGTCCCGCACCCGATCCGGGACCGTGGGGTACTCCGTCAGGCGATAGCCGGAACGGTTACCCCGTGCATTTCATCCCGCCTGCCGCACGCCGTAGTCGATCCGGATGCGTACCCATTCGCCCAGTTGCGGCTTGCCGTTGATGCGCGGCGGCAGCACCTGGAACTGCCAGGCGGCGTTGAGCACGGCGCGGCCGAAGCCGGAGCCACGGGGTGATTCGCCCAGGATCTGGCAGTTTTCGACGCGGTAATGCTCGATCGTCTGGCAGGCGATCATGCCCCAGCCCTCCGGCGGGCGCTTGGCGGGCAGATAGCCGCCGAGCTGGGCGTCGGTGGGCTCCTTGTACCAGTCCGCATTGTAGAGCGTCGCCCCGCCCGGGCCTTCGCCCGGCCCGTACGTCGAGCCGCTGTTGCCCCCGCCGGCCGAAGGGGAGCCGCTGCCGGGGCTCTTCATCGCGCCGATGTCGGCGGCGGCCATGTCCGAGCGCGAGACCTTGAGGAACGAGAAGGCGGGCTTCTCGGTCGGCACCGGCGGCTTTTCGACGGGTGTGACCGGGGTTTCGACGCTGACCTGGTCCTGCTTTGGCAGGTCCTTGTCTTCCTTCTGCGCCTGCTTGGCCTTCTCGGGCGATTTCTGGCCGCTGTCGGCGTCCTCGCCCTCGACGTTGAAGGTCACGGGATTGCGTGCCTTGTCGCGCATCGGCGCCACCGTCGTCTGGTAGAGCGCTATCAGCAGGGCAATGACGATGATCGCCGCGGAAAGCAGCGTCGAGATCAGGCGTTGGCGGGGCGAGCCGGGCTGGTAGCCCGTGGCGACCCGATCTGCATCGGAGGGCATGGCGCGCCTCAATAAGCGAGCCGGGCTCGCACCGCAATTACCGCAATGTTGCAGAGTGTCGCAAAAACGACGCCTGCCCGGCGACGGAGTTCACTACCGGATGTTCAGTACCGGCGGGCCACCGCGAACTCGACCGCCTCGCCCATCGCGGCACGCGCCTCGCCCGCCGGGAAGCCGGCGATCGCGTCGATCGCGCGCTGGGCGTAGAGGCGGGCGCGCTCGCGCGTCGCTTCCACGCAGCCATGGCGGTTTATCAGGGTGACGGCGTGGGCGAGGTCCTCGTCCTCGGTGCGGAAGCCGGCGATGGCTTCCTCCCAGAACTTGCGCTCCTCGGCATTGCCGCGCGCATAGGCCAGGATCACCGGGAGGGTCATCTTGCCCTCGCGGAAGTCGTCGCCCTTGTCCTTGCCCGATTCGCTGCTTTCCGAATCGTAGTCGATCGCGTCGTCCACGAGCTGGAAGGCGATGCCCAGGTTCCGGCCGTAGGCGTCGAGCGCCAGTTCCTCGGCGTCGCTCTTCTCGGCGACGATGGCCGGGATGCGGGTCGCCGCGGCGAACAGCGCCGCCGTCTTCGAGCCGATGATCTGGAGGTAGTGCTCCTCGCTCGTCTCGATCCGGCGCTGCGCGGTCAGCTGGTCGACTTCGCCCTCGGCGATGATCGAGCTGGCCTTGGAGAAGATCTTGAGGACCTTGAGGCTGCCGTCCTCCACCATCAGCTCGAACGCCCGGGTGAACAGGAAATCGCCCACCAGAACCGTCGCCGGATTGCCGAAGACGATGTTGGCGGCGGCCTTGCCGCGCCGCATGTCCGAACCGTCGACGACGTCGTCGTGGAGCAGCGTGGCGGTGTGGAGGAACTCCACCGCGGCCGCCAGCTTGTGGTGACGCGTGCCTTGGTAGCCGCAGAGCTGCGCCGCGGCGACCATCAGCATCGGCCGCATGCGCTTGCCGCCACCCGAGATGAGGTGTCCGGCCAGGGCCGGTATCAACGGAATTTCGCTCTGCATGCGGTCAAGAATGACGGCGTTGACGCTGTTCATACCGGCCGCGGTGAGCGCCAGCATGGGAGCAAGGGAGGGCTGGGGCCTGCGGGAACGCAGGGCGACGACATCTGCACTCATTGCCCCGCGCTTTGGGCGCAAGGCGCCGCCAACGCAAGTGCAATTGCCACGAAATGGTGGATCGACCGGACTGCCTGAACCCGTGCTTGACTCATGCGGCCAAAGTCGTGCCCGCTCTGCCGCCAGGCTCCGAGCCATCTGGCAGAGCCCGCCCGCCCGTGCTAGCGAGCGAGCCCATATGACCCAGGACACATCTCTGGCCGCTGGCCCGGCCACCCCCCCGTCGACTGGCCCGGCAACCGGCGCACCCGACCCTGTTCTCGCGGGCTACCGCGCCAGCATCGACAACATCGACGCCGCGCTGATCCACATGCTCGCCGAGCGCTTCCGGATCACCAAGGCGGTGGGCGAATACAAGGCCAGGACCGATCTCCCCGCCTCCGATCCCGGCCGCGAGGAGCGCCAGATCTCCCGCCTGCGCGCACTGGCCGAAGACGCGCACCTCGACCCCGATTTCGGCGAGAAGTTCATCCGCTTCATCATCGACGAAGTGATCCGCCACCACGAGCGGGCCAAGAACGAGGCCTGAAACCCTCTTCGTCATTTCGGGCGCGGCAAAGGCCGGGCGAGGCGAACCAGGGTGGCGTAGACCGCCAATGGATCGCCTCGTCGGGCTCGCAGTGACAATTCAGTGTAAAATCATCCCGCAACAGGGACTTGGGGTGACGAGGGCCCACGGCCTGCGCGCGGCCCCTCCAGCACCCTGCGGGTGGTCCCCCCTCCCCCGGCGGGGAAGGATCACTCCTCCACGAAATCCTGCAGGCGCGCCATCAGCGTCTGGATGCGCGTCGCCGCTTCGGTGAAGGTCTTCACGTCCTCGCGGTTGCCGTTGCCGCGGGCTTCCTTCGCGGATTCGAGATAGCCTTCGAGATCGACCTCCAGCGCATCGACCAGCATTTCGATCTCGTCCGAGGTCAGCGGGACGTTGATGGTCTTGGACATGAAAACTCCTGAGTGTGCAAAGCGCCGCACTTGAGCATGATCGGCACCGACGGCAACCACATGATGGCGGTTACCCCCAAAATGGTATCGGTTACCCCGCGATGCGCGGCAACCGCAGCTTGACCAGCAGGCCGCCCAGGTCGTCGCTTTCCTCGAGCTGGACGGTGCCGCCGTAGATTTCCACCACGTCGCGCACGATGGCAAGGCCCAGGCCCGTGCCGGGCTTGCCGGTATCGAGCCGGGCGCCGCGATCGAAGATGCGGATGCGCTCGGCCTCGGGAATGCCCAGGCCGTCGTCCTCGATCCAGATCTCGCAGAAGCGGCTATCCCGCTCGCCTGCGTCCACCGTCACGAAGACGCTGCCGCCGCCGTACTTGGCGGCATTCTCGATGAGGTTGCCGAGGATTTCCTCGAGGTCCTGCTTCTCGATGGCGACCGTCACGTCGCGCGGGCCGTCGAGGTCGAAGCGGGCCTGGTCGTAGAGCCGCTCGACCGCGCGCAGCACCGCCTCCAGGCTGGGCCAGACCTCGGCCCGCGACATGCCGACGGCGCGGCGGCCCACTGCCCGCGCCCGCGCCAGGTGGTGATCGACCTGCCGGCGCATCACCGCCGCCTCGCGGATGACGGTATCGGCCAGGTCCGGCGCCTTGGCGGTGGCGGCGTTCATCACCACCGTCAGCGGCGTCTTGAGCGCATGGGCGAGGTTGCCCGCATGGGTGCGCGCCTCCTCCGCCTGCCGCTCGGTATGGGCGAGCAGGGCATTGAGTTCGTTCACCAGCGGCTCGACCTCGCGCGGGAGCGGGTCGTTGACGCGCGCGGCTCCGGTGGTCCGCAGCTTCTGGATCGCGCGCCGCACATGGCGCAGCGGGAACAGCCCGTACCAGGTTTGCATCCCCGCCATCAGCAACAGCCCGAAGCCCAGCGCCACGAAGCTGTAGACCAGGATCGAGCGGATCATCTTGATCTGCTCGTTCAGGTCCTTGCGGCTGGCGGCCACGGTGAACATCCACTGGGTGTTGCTGCCCGGCAGGATGATCGAGCGTTCCAGCACGCGCAGGGGCTCGCCCGCGAACTGGTCGCTGTCGTAGACGTGGGGCTGCGCGTCGAAGTGGCCGGCGGGCACGGCAAGGCTGCGGTCCCACAGCGAGCGCGAGGGAAAATCCTCATGCCCGGTGGCGCGGATCTGCCAGTAGAGGCCGGAATTGGGCTCGAGGAAGCGCTGGTCGCCGAGCGGACGGATGAAAAACACCTCGCCGTCCGGGCCGATCTCGGCCGAGCCGATCATGCCGGTCAGCATGTAGCCAAGCTGCTCGTCGAAGTTGCGCGTGACGATGCCGGTGACGGTATGGTCGAGCGCCAGTCCGCCCGCGAGCAGGAGGAACGAGATCCACCCCGCCGCGATCAGCATCATGCGCCGCGCCAGCGAGCCGGTCGAAGCCGGCCGGCGCGCGGCCGCCGCGACCGGCGTCACGGTCGGCGGCGCCGCGCTCGCGGGTATCGCGGGCTCAGCCGCGGCCGGGTTCGGCAGGATCGTCGAGACTGTAGCCAAGGCCGCGGATCGTCGTGATGACGTCGGCACCCAGCTTCTTGCGGATGCGCGTGACGAAGACCTCGATCGTATTCGAATCGCGGTCGAAATCCTGATCGTAGATGTGCTCGATCAGTTCGGTGCGGCTGACCACCTTGCCCTTGTGGTGCATCAGGTAGGACAGCAGCTTGTATTCCTGCGCAGTCAGCTTGACCGGCTCGCCTGCCAGCGTGACGCGGCCCGAGCGGGTGTCGAGACGGACGCCGCCGGCGGTCAGTTCGCTGGAGGTATTGCCCGAGGCGCGGCGGATCAGCGCGCGCAGGCGGGCGATCAGTTCCTCGGTCTGGAAGGGCTTGGCGAGATAGTCGTCGGCGCCGGCATCCAGCCCGGCGACCTTGTCCGACCAGCTGTCGCGCGCGGTCAGCACGAGGACCGGGAACGTGCGACCCTCGCGACGCCACATGCCGAGCACGGTCAGCCCGTCGATCTCGGGCAGGCCGAGGTCGAGGATCACCGCGTCGTAGTCTTCGGTCGAGCCGAGGAAATGCCCGTCCTCGCCATCGGTGGAGAGGTCGACGGCATAGCCGTTCTGCTCCAGCGTGGTCTTGAGCTGGTTGCCCAGGGTGGGCTCATCCTCGACGATCAGGATGCGCAATGGTTCGTCCTCCCTTTATGAACGGGCACGAGATGGGCTGAAAGGCCGTAAGCGTCAAGCGACGGACCGCCGCCAAGGTTCCCCGCGCCGGCCAGGCGCCCCGGCATCAGCGGCTTTGCCCGATGATCCGCCCGGTGCGGGCATCGACGTCGACGAAGTAGACCTTTCCGTTCTGGATGAACTTGAGCCGGTACGCCATCGCCGCCGGGTCGTATTCCGGGCCGAGGTACTGCATGCCGGACATGCGCGGGATCACCTCGCGCTCGATCTCGCGCAGCGGACGCACGTTGCCGGCACGGCGTTCCCTGCGCACTTCCCCCTGCTCCCCGCCGGAATCGGCCTGGGCTGGAAGGGTGCTCGCAAGCAAGGGAAGCAGGGCGAACGCTGCGAGAGGAGCGGTAAACCTTTTCATCACGGCTTCGGTGCCTAATTCCCGAGCGTTGAACAAGTCCTGAATGTCCCGATCCCCATCCAGAACCTGATCGGGGATCGCGGGCAGTCACTTCGGTCCGAGCTTTACCCCCGGGCGCTGCAACGCGACCCATCGCCTCGAGCACGGCCGGCGATCCAGCGTCAGGTCCGGGACGACGCGGCGCTTGCCCTGCCCCCTCCCCCACCTGTAGGGGCGGCGCCATGGCACTCGCACCAATTCTTAGCTGGGAAGGCCTCGGCCTTGTCCAGGGCAATGGCTGGCTCTTCCAGAACCTCGACATCAACATCGGTCCGCGCGACCGGCTGGCGCTGATCGGGCGCAACGGCGCGGGCAAGACGACGCTGCTCAAGCTCATCGCCGGGATCGTCGAAGGCGACAAGGGCACCCGCTCGGTCCAGCCCGGCACCCGCGTGGTGACGCTGGAGCAGGACCCCTTCTTCACCGGCTTCGACACCCTGCTCGACTTCGCCATCCATGGCGACGACGCTCCGCCGCGCCATGAAGTCGAAGCCATCGCCGACCAGCTCGGCATCGACCTCGCGCGCGAGGCACACAGCGCCTCGGGCGGCGAGCGCCGCCGCGCCGCGCTGTGCCGGGCGCTGGCCTCCGAGCCCGACCTGCTGCTGCTCGACGAGCCGACCAACCACCTCGACCTCGCCGCGATCGACTGGCTGGAGTCCTGGCTCCAGCGCTACAACGGTGCCTTCGTGGTCATCAGCCACGACCGCACGTTCCTCACCCGCCTGACCAATGCGACGCTGTGGCTCGATCGGGGCGGCATGCGCCGCAAGGACATAGGCTTCGGTGGCTACGAGGCCTGGGAAAACGAGGTCTATGCCGAGGAGGAGCGCGCCGCGCAGAAGCTCGATGCCAAGCTCAAGATCGAGGCGCACTGGCTCGAACGCGGCGTCACCGCGCGGCGCAAGCGCAACCAGGGCCGCCTCGCCAAGCTGTGGGAGATGCGCGCCACCCGCGCCGCGATGATGGGCCCGCAAGGGTCCGCCAAGCTCGCCGTGGTGGCGGACGACAGCAAGACCAAGTCGGTCATCGTCGCCGAACACGTCACCAAGCGCTTCGGCGACCGCACGGTCATCAAGGACTTCAACTTGCGCATCCAGCGCGGCGACCGCATCGGCCTGGTCGGCGCCAACGGCTCGGGCAAGACCACGCTGCTCAAGATCCTGACCGGCGAAATGGAGCCTGACGAGGGACAGATCAAGCTGGCCAACACCCTCGACGCCACGGTGATCGACCAGCAGCGCAGCCGCATGAGCCCGGACCTGCGCATCCGCGACGTGCTGGCCGAAGGCGGCGACTGGATCGACGTGGTCGGCGTGAGGAAGCACATCCAGGGCTACCTCAAGGACTTCCTGTTCGACCCCAATCTCGTCGAGGCCAAAGTCGGCACGCTGTCGGGCGGCGAGCGTTCGCGCCTGCTGTTCGCGCGCGAGTTCGCCAAGACCTCGAACCTGCTGGTGCTCGACGAGCCGACCAACGACCTCGACCTCGAAACGCTCGACCTGCTCCAGGAAGTCATCGCCGACTACCAGGGCACCGTCCTGATCGTCAGCCACGACCGCGACTTCCTCGACCGCACCGTCAACGTGACGCTGGGCCTCGACGGATCGGGGCACATCGACGTGATCGCAGGCGGTTATGCCGACTGGGAAGCCAAGCGCCGCGAACGCACGGCGGGGGCTGCGAAGAAGAAGGCCGAAACCGCCCCGCCGCCGCCGATGCCCGCCAAGAAGGCGAAGCTCTCGTACAAGGACCAGCGCGACTACGAACTGCTGCCCAAGCGCATCGAGGAATTCGAGGCCGCGATCGCGCGCGACGAGACGGCCCTGTCCGACCCCGCGCTCTACACCCGCGAGCCGACGAAGTTCGCGGCACTCACCGCTGCGATAGAAAAGGCCCGCGCCGACAAGGAAGCCGCCGAGGAACGCTGGCTCGAACTGGCCGAGCAGGTCGAGGGCTGATCGTCGTCCAACCCCGTCGTCCCTCGGACCTGATCCGGGAGAACAGGGTTGGCGCACCGTAGGCCACTACGGCGCGGCGTTCCTGTGCAAGCTTGCGAGACACGGCCCACGGCCCCGGATCAGGTCGGGGACGACGGGTCTCCTCCGGGAACCCGGTAGAAACCCGCCACCCGGTCGAGCGCCAGGCCCAGGACCAGCTTGCCGCTCCGCACCGGCCAGCGGAGCGCCTTTTCCGCCGCTGGCAGTCCTTCGCCGGCACAGGCCACGCGCCACAGCACGTCGGCCAGGCCAGGCCCGGCAGCGGCGAGCGCGCCGTCGAGGCGCGCGCGTGCCGCAAGCTGGCGCTCGCCGGGCGTGAGTTGCCCGTCGCCGCTCCCCGATACGCGCACCGGGTCCCAGCGCATGGTCACGCTCGGCGCCAGTTGGGCACGCTCCCAGTCGGCGCGCAGCTGTTCGCCGGCCGCATATTGCCGGTCGGAGAGGTGTCCCCGCGCATGAAGCCAGGTGAGCGGCGATTCGGCGAGGTTCACGGTCACGCTGCGCCCGCCCCGGCGGGGCCCGCTCTGCCCCGGTCCCTCGGCCGTCAGTTCGCGTTCCACCCATTGCTGCCTCATGCCCGTCACCTCCCGAATTACCTGGGCTGGAGGCTTGCCAAAGCGGATTGCCTGTAGGAAAGCGAAAAAACCAGATCGGTTAGGGGCGCCGTCATGATAAACCGCATTCGCGACATCCGCCTGCAGAAGGGCTTGACCCTGGCGGACGTGGCGCTCGCCTGCGATCCGCAGACGACGGCGCAGACCATCGGCCGGCTCGAGACCGGCATGCGCAATCTCTCGCTGGTCTGGATGAACCGCATCGCCGCCGCGCTCGGCGTCGAGCCCGAGACGCTGCTGCGGAGCGAGACGATCCAGCCGGCACGGATCGTCGCCGCGCTCGGCCGCAAGGGCGCCGAGCCGATGCGCACGCCGATCGAGGCGGTCCTGCCCAACGCGCTTTCCGCAGACGTGCCCTGGCTGGTGCTCGCGGTCGAGGCGTCGGTCGGCGAATACCGCACCGGAGACCAGGTCTGGCTGCGCCAGCACCCCTTCGCCGAGGTCTCGAATCTCCTCAACCGCGATGTCCTCGCCCCCCTGCCCGGCGGCGCCTTCGCGTTCGGACGGCTCATCGAGGCTGGCGGCGATACCGTCGCGCTCCTGCCTCCGGCCAGCGGACAGGACCGGATCGCGGTGGAACATCCGGCGTGGGTGGCCGTTGCCGAAACGCTGGTCCGGAAACTCTGAAGGCGCACGCCCCTTGCACATCCTCTCGATAGCCACGCTGTTCCCGAACCCGGTAAAGCCCTCGTTCGGGGTTTTCGTCGGCAACCAGATGCGGGCGGTCGTCGCCAGCGGCGAAGTCCAGTTGACGATGGTCAGCCCCGTCGGCGTGCCGCCCTGGCCGTTGTCCCTGCGCGAACCCTATGTGCGCCTGAAGGACATTCCCGAGGTGAGCGATGCGGCAGGCCTGTGCGTCCATTACCCCAAGTTCACCACCTATCCCAAGGTCGGCGGGGATACCAACCCGGCGCGCATCGCCCGGGCCGTGCTGCCACTGGTGCGCCGCCTCCACGCCGAAAGACCGTTCGACCTCGTCGACGCGCAGTTCTTCTTTCCCGACGGGCCGGCCGCGGCAATCATCGCGCGGGAACTGGGCCTGCCGCTGACGATCAAGTCGCGCGGCGCGGACATCCACTTCTGGGGCCAGCGCCCGCGCGCGCTCGACCAGATGCGCCGGGCCGCCAATCAGGCGACGGGACTGCTCGCGGTCAGCCGGGCGCTGCGCGAGGACATGATCGCGCTGGGCATGCCGGCCGACCGGATCGAGATCCACTACACCGGCCTCGACCGCGAGAAATTTCACCCGATCGAGCGCGGCGCCGCCCGCGCGCTGGTCTCGGCCATGCCCAATTTGCAGATTTCCGACGAAGGCCCGCTGGTGGTGACGCCCGGCGCGCTGATCCCGCGCAAGGGCCAGGGCCTCGTGATCGAGGCGCTGGCCCGCCTGCCCGACGCCCGCCTGGCCCTGGCCGGCACCGGCGAGGACGAAGCCCGGCTCAAGGCGCTCGCCAGGCGCCTGGGAGTGGAGGAGCGCGTCCACTTCCTCGGCCTGATCGACCACGAACTGCTTCCCCACGTCCTGTGCGCCGCCGACGTGCTGGTGCTGCCGTCCGCCAGCGAGGGCCTCGCCAACGTGTGGATCGAAGGCCTCGCCTGCGGTACCCCGATCGTCATCCCCGACATCGGCGGCGCGCGCGAGATCGTCAGCGACGAGAACGCCGGCCGCATCGCCGCGCGCACGCCCGAGGCCATCGCCTCGGCCGTGAACGACATTCTCGCCCGCCCGCCCAGCCAGGCCGACGTCGCCGAGCACGTCAGCCGCTTCAGTTGGGGCGTCAATGCGCACAACATAGTGCGGTTCTGGAAAGGCGTGCTGGGCCAGGCCGATACCCTGGCGGTGGACGAGGCGCGCTCGGCCTGACGGCGCACCTGCGCAAAGTGCCAGCGGCGCGGTTCCTGCCCCCGCACTAGCCTGCTCTCCACAAGACCGAGAGAGGATCATTTCCATGCGCATCATCGTGGCCGGCTGGCTGCGCTTCGCTGGCGACGAGAGGACCTGCGCCGAAATCATCGTCGGAGGCGCCGCGCACATCGCCGCCGCCCGCGCCGAGCAGGGCTGCGTCGCCTACAACTGGGCGGTCGACCCGCTCGAACCCGGGCAGGTCCACGTCTACGAGGAATGGGAAAGCGAGGAGGCGCTGCTGCAGCACTTCGCCGACCCGGCCTACCTCGACATGCGCGGCCACCTGGAAACCTACGAGCTGACGGGGTTTCATGTGCAGCTCTACACCGCCAGTGGCATCGAGCCGGTCTACGACGATGACGGCTGGCCGCGCCGGGAGATCTTCGGGGTGAGCCTCGGTTCGCGCTGAGGTGTGGCACGTAGGTCGTCCCGGACGTGCTCCGGGACCGCGGCGTACCGTCGAGGCGGCGGCCTTGCCCACGGTCGCGGGGCGCGAGCCCCGGACAACGGCAGCTTACCCCTCCAGCGGAATCAGGAAGTCCATCGTGTAGCGCGTGGCCTTCCACCCGGCAGCGGTGCGCACCACGTCGAAGTAGTAGCGCCCGTTCACGGTGATGCCGCCGCCCGCCTTGTACTTGCCCATGCCGATGACGTAGGCCCGGATCGAGGCGGTGTCCCCCGCATAGGCGGTGATCGCGAAGTTGGTGAGATAGTGGGCATGCGCCGCCATCGCCGCGAACGTATCCTCGAAGAACGTGCGGATCTCGCCATGCCCGACGAGGCTGGGGAAGCCGATCCCCGAAAGATCGAACACCGCATCCTCGACGAACACGTCGCAGATGCCGTCGAGGTCGTGCAGGCTGTCGACCGCGTGGGCGTACGAGACGAGCAGGTCCTGGATCGCGAGACGATCTTCGATGGGGCATGTCGCGATGGGGCTGGCGGTCATTCGGGAAAATCCTCCGGGCAAGTCGATTATCGTGCCGCGGCGGGAAAGCCGGGGCGGATGGGGTCGGTGACGCCGTCCCATCCGTTCGCGGCATCGGCGATGCGCGCGAAGAAGTCGCCCTGCAGCGGGCTTTCCTCGATCAGCTCGATCATGCAGCCGATCGCGGCGCTGGTGTCGATGTAGGCGAAGCGGAAGCCGCCGAAGCTGCCTTCGACCGCGGGCAGGAAACCCCGGTCGACGTAGCCGGCGTAAGCGCCGTCGTAGTCGCCGGTGTAGATGGCGAGATGGTGGAAGCCGCCCTTCCCGCGCGCGATCGTGTCGCGATAGGCGGACGGGCTGTCGCAGTGCTGCTGCACGAGTTCGATCTGCACCCCGCCCGACTGGGCGATCGCCACCGAGAAATCGAGACCCGAGACCATGCGGCCGCGGTAGTCGTATTCGTCGATCACGACATGCGGGACGTGCAGGAACGGCCCGATCCCGGTGGTCCGCACCCAGTTCCTGCAGGCGCTCTCGATGTCTTCGACCATCAGGGCGACCTGCATCACATGGGGACCGGGAACACCGGGAACGGGTATCATCGTCAAGCCGGCCGCTCGCCCTTCACGTAGTCGTCGAGCAGTTCGTGGAAGCGCTGGATGCGCTTTTCCTGGCCGGGCAGGTTGCAGCCCTTGAAGCCGCGCGAATTGAGGCCCTGCTGCTGGGTGGTGCCGATCGAGAGGTCCTGGTCGGCCACGTAGCCCACCGAAACGCCGTCGCCGTAGACCGAGTGGCGCGCCACCGCGTCGTGCTCCAGCGGCAGCATGCCGAGCGGAGTGAAGACCTCCGTCATGCCTTCCACCGGCGGATAGAGGCACCAGTGCTGGAACACGCACTTTTCCGGATCGGTCGGGTGCGGTTCGGTGCGCAGGACCTGTAGCTGCTCCGGGCTCATGGTGAGCGTGAGGTTGGGGAACAGGGTGCAGTGGAAGTAGTCGACCAACTGCTGGTCGGACATGTCGTTGTAGTTGGTGTAGCCTCGGCCCGGGCCGAGGCGGCGCTTGGCCTCGATCACCGCTTCGCGCAGATCGCCGGTGCGGCCGTTGTATTCGTCCGGGTCGATGTCCCAGGCACGCGCCACCTCGCCAAGCGGGGCAGGAACCTCGGTGGTGTGGTAGTCTACGCGGGTGGTGGCCTGATGGCCCTTCATCCACATCGAGTTGTGGCCCGAGGGGTACATCTCGAACAGCGTGTCGGGCAGACCATCGTTGATGAAGGTCGCCAGTTCCGGGTGGATCGTGGGGAGGTGGTAGCTCTCGTTGAAGTTGTCGCGGATGATCTTCCAGTTGAAGTCCGCGTCGGCCGAGACCTTGAGCACGCGCACCCAGTTGTCGACGCCGTAGCCCTTGAGCCGCTCGGGCAGCGGCGCCATCCACTCGTGCAGCGGAGGGACGTCGTCGTCCATGCACCAGAACACGAAGGGGCCCCAGGTCTCGCAGCGCAGTTCGGAGAGGTGGACCCGGCCGCAGGGGGTGCCGCCCTCGAAGTCGTCGGGGTCCTGGACCTTGGCGAGGGTGCCGTCGAGGTCGAAGGTCCAGCTATGGTAGGCGCAGGTGATGCGCATGACGCTGGCCTGCTCGCCCACGATCAGGCGGTTGCCGCGATGCGGGCAGGAATTGTAGAACGCCTTGATGGAATCGTCTTCCTGGCGGACCATGATGACCGATTCCTTGGCGAAGTTGTGGCGGATGATGTCGCCCGGCTCCTCCAGTTCGGCGATGAGGCCCCCCAGGTGCCAGACCTTGGGCCACAGGTTCTTCATCTCGCCGTCCATCCACTCCTTCGAGATGTAGCGGTCGGCGGTGATCGGGTCGCCGCGCACCGCGATGTCGAAGTCGGGCGAGTAGCGTGAGGCTGTGGACTGGATGTTCATGGATTGGTTCCTGATTCCTGTGCGGGGCGCGTCAGTGAGACGTCAGTTCCTGGAAACGTTGCTGGCTGGGGTCCTCCCCGCGGCGCCCGCCGCGGACCACGCCGGACGTGGCGAGAAAATCGAGCGAGCCCGGGTCGTCGATCGACCAGTCGGTGACGAGCAGGCGCCGGACGATGCGCCATTCACCCTCGCGGCAGGCGTAATCGTCGAGATAGCGGCCGGCGATGAACAGATCGCGGGGGCTGCCGTCCTCGCCGCGGGTGGAGTGCCAGGCCTGGAAATACCATTCGCCGCTCGCCGCATCGCCGTCGATCGCGATACGGGACTGGCCGAGCATGTGGTGGCTGCCGCCCATGTCGCCGAGGAAGCCTTGCGCGAAATCGACGAATTCGTCGGCCGTGCCCTTCATCAGGCCACAGTCGACCACGGCGTCGTCATGGAAGGCGCTGCGCTGGAGCACCGGGTCGAGCCGGTCGAGCCCGCGCATGTAGCGGGCCGCGGCGTCGGCGATGTCGCGACGGGCGGCAAGGTCGCGGACCTCGGCTTCAAGATCGAAATGCGCGCGCTTAGCAGTCATGCCTTGTCACTCTCCCGTACCCGGGCCGAGCGCGTCTATCCTTGCGCACTCTTGCCCGTCAGCAGTCTATCACAAATAAACCGACTCAACTGCCGGTTTTTTATGCTACCATCCGGCCCGCTTGCTCACCTGCGACTTTTGCTAGGTGGGATCGGCAGCGACAGGACCGACAAGCGGTGGAGCGTGGGGAGAAACGATGAAGACGCAATCGCTGCAGGATCGGATGCTCGCTGCCCTCATGCCCGAGATGCATGCCGAGCCTCCCGAAAAGTGGCAGCAGCGCAAGAGCGCCCTGATGCGCGAGCGGCTGGTCTCCGCCGCGATCGACTGCCTGGTCGCCGGCGGCTATCCCGGCCTCACCACGGCCGCCGTCGCCAGTGCCTGCGAGGTTTCCCGCGGCGCCATGCACCACCATTTCCCCTCGCGCATGGAGCTTGTGTCGGCGGTGGTCGACCACGTCGTCTACCATCGCATGCGCACGTTCCTCGCGGACTACTTCGAGGCCGTGGCCCGGCGCCGGCCGGACGAGCCGATGATCGAACTGGCGGTCGACGCGCACTGGCGCTCGGTACAGACGCGCGACTATGCGGCCTGGGTCGAGCTGGCGCTGGCCGCGCGCACCGACGGCGAACTCGCGGCGATCTTCGAACCCGCCGCGCGGCGCTACGACGCGATCTGGACCAGCGAGATGATCGAGGCCTTCCCGCAATGGGGCGAGGGATCGGGGCGCGAGCACTGGGACAACCTCAAGCTGGCCAACGACTTCACCAGCGCGATCCACATGGGGATGCTGCTCCAGGCTTCGGTCTTCGGCACCGGCGAGCGCCTCGAACGCCTGCGCCGCTTCGCCGCGCGCACCATGCAGCGGCTGAGCGAGGAGCGGTGATCGGCGGGGCACGCGTTCTCTCCAAAGTCACAGGTGTTCGGGCCGCCGCGCTCTTCCAGAACACCCCTAGATAACGATTCGAAGCGGCGAGATCGTAACGCGCCGGAAAACCTGAATCGAAGGAAGGAAGGAAACCTGATGGCGAACGTGGCAATCACCGGAGCGGGGCGCGGCATCGCGTTCGAACTCGTCAAGCAGCACCTCGAGCGCGGCGACCGGGTCTTCGCCCTCGTCCGCAATCCCGACGGCGCGACCGACCTCGCCACCCTCGCCGCCTCGTCCGACGGCAGGCTGACCGTCCATGCGCTCGACGTCGCCAGCAACGCCTCGGTCACCGCCGGTGCCGCATCGACCGGCGACGCGCCGATCGACGTGCTCTACAACGTCGCCGGGGTCGGAGGACGGAGCGAGGCGCAGTTCGGCGCGATCGACTGGGACGACTTCGACGAATCCATCGAGATCAACCTCAAGGGCCCGCTGCGGGTGCTCGATGCCTTCCTGCCGAGGCTCGGATCGGGTTCGAAAGTCATCAACTTTTCCAGCCAGCTCGCCGCCTCGACCTGGCCTTATGGCGGTTACTGGCCCTATGCGGCGACCAAGGGCGGGCTCAACCGCCTGATGCGCTCGGTCGCGTTCGACCTCAAGGATCGCGGGATCGTCGTCGGCCTGATCCATCCCGGCTATGTGCAGACCGACATGGGCGGCCCCAACGCCGAGATCACCCCGCAGGAAAGCGCCTCCTCCATCATCGCCCTCGCCGACGGCTGGGCGCTCGAGGACACCGGCGAGTTCTACAAGTGGAACGGCGAGAAGCACCCCTGGTAAGGAGACCGGCGATGGCATTCACCGGCCCGCTGGAGGACCGCATCCTCATCCGCGAACTGCTAGACACCTATGCCCACGGCGTCATGACCCGCGACGCCGAGGCCTGGGCCGCGACCTGGGCGGACGATGCCTTCTGGGCTCTGCCCGAGTTCCCCGACCTGGGCGGCTTCACCGGCAAGGAAGCGATCGTCGCGGGCTGGGTGGAATCGATGAAGCACTACGGCCTGGGCGGCGCCGGGCCGGACGGGACGGTGGCGCGGCCGATGGTCTACGTCGCCCACCCCGGCGAAATTCGCGTCGAGGGCGACCGGGCCTCGGCGATCTCCTATACCTCGGAGATCTTCGAGGACCCGGCCACCGGCAAGACCCGCCGCCTGCGCGGCCGCTACGTCGACGAACTGGCGAAGATCGACGGGGCCTGGCTGTTCACCCGCCGCGAATACACGACCTTCGACGCACGCGAGGATTGAGCGACCCGCAAGAGGATTGAACAACACCGTCGTCCCGGGCTCGACCCGGGAAGACGGTTGCCCTCAAATCCCCAGTTCGTCGAACATCTGCATCGATGCTCCCGTCAGATGCCCCAGGATTTCGGCCTGCTTGCCTTGCGCTTCGCTGAAACGCAGCGGCTTGACCCGCTCGACCAGCACTTCGCCCGGCGTGGGCTCCTGCGCGAAGAGCGACAGGACTTCGGCGGCGAACTCTTCGAGCGGCTGGTAGCCCTCGCGCGTGCTCTGGCCGGGCGTGAGGTCGGTCTGCACCGCCGGCGGCGCCAGTTCGATCACCTCGACGCGGCCCGCCAGCATTGCGCGCAGCGACTGGGTATAGCTATGCATGGCCGCCTTGGTCGCGCTGTAGGTCGGCGTGCCCGACAGCGGCACGAAGGCGAGCCCGGAGGTCACGTTGACGATCGCACCGTCGCCGCGGGCGACGAGATGGTCGACCAGTGCGTCGATGAGGCGGATCGGGCCAAGCAGGTTGGTGACGATGGTGGCTTCGGCATCGGCGAGGTCGCGCGCCCGGTCGAGCCGCTCGTAGCGCATGATCCCCGCATTGTTGACGACGACGTTGAGCGCGGGAAAATCGGCCAGCACTTGCTTCGCGAAGGCCGCCACGCCCACGGCACTTTCGACGTCGAGCACCAGCGCATGCATGTTGTCGCGCCCGGCGCAGGCCGCCTGCAACGCCTCGAGCCGGCGCCCGGCGACGATCACGACATTGCCCTGGTCGTGGAAGCGATGCGCCAGCGCCTCGCCGATGCCCGAGCCGCCGCCGGTGATGAGGATGGTGTTTCCGGTCGTTTTCATGGGGGCCTCCTTGGTTGACGCGAACGATGTAACCCCTCACACTCGATCGGAAAGAAGGCACCCGAAAGATTTATACTCACCCAAAAGAGAGTGACCCTCCGATGGAGACCGAAACTGCGCCCATGACCACGCCGCCGCTCCAGGGGCCCGCCTGCGCGGACATCGACCCGCGCGTCGAGGCGCTGGTCACCGAACTCATCGGCCGCGTCGCCGACAAGTGGACGATGATCCTGCTCGAGGTATTCGAGGAGCACGGGCAACAGCGCTTCACGCAGATTTCCCGGCGCGTTCCCGAGATCAGCCAGAAGATGCTGACGCAGACACTGCGCCGCATGGAGCGCGACGGCATGATTACCCGGCACGTCCACGCCGTGGTGCCGCCGCGCGTCGACTACGCGCTCACCCCGCTAGGCTCCAGCCTGAGCGAGGCTTTCTGCGGCGTATGGATCTGGGCCGCGGCCAATCTCGACAAGGTCGAACGCGCGCGCGAAGATTTCGACGCGCGCTGAACGTGTCCTGTTCAAGCGGCACCGGCCCCACACCCCTACCCGAGCATGGCGCGGAAGATTTCCAGGGGACCGCGGCGAACCGGCCGCTCGGCGACGTAGTGGATCGGCACCGCCTTGCCCTCGATCAGGTCGGCGACGCTGATCTCGTTGCGCAGCGCGATGCCGCAGCGGTCGGCGCCGCGCCAGCGGACCTGGCCCTTGAGGACATGGCCGCCAATCTCCAGTTCGATCGCCGTGCCGCGCGGCGGCGGCGCCTCGACGGTCGCAAGCACCCCGCGTGACGAGGCATTGGTCAGCGTCACGTCCGCCGTCCTGTTGCCGATGCGCATGGTCGCATTAACCGCGACGACCGTGCGAGCGAGCATGCGTTGCCTGTGAATGAACATACCAGCCGTCCCCTAGCCAGAGCTGGAAACGTACTACGTATAAATACCTAACTTCACGTTAAATCTGGTTCATTCGCCCGGCGCCGCCGCTCCTTTCGAGGGCAGCAGCGCCGGGCCGGTCTCAGGCAGCCGCCTTCTTCTTCAGGCGCCAGGCATGGAGCAGCGGCTCGGTATAGCCGTTGGGCTGGTCGACGCCCTTGAACACGAGGTCGCAACCCGCCTGGAAGGCCATGCTGGTCTCCCAGTTCCCGGCCATCGGCTCGTAGAGCGGATCGCCCGCGTTCTGCGCGTCGACCTTGGCGGCCATGCGCTTGAGCGAATCGAGCACCTGTTCCTTGCTGCAGACGCCGTGGAGCAGCCAGTTGGCCATGTGCTGGCTGGAGATTCGCAGCGTCGCGCGGTCCTCCATGAGGCCGATGTCGTCGATGTCCGGCACCTTGGAGCAGCCGACGCCCTGGTCGATCCAGCGCACGACGTAGCCGAGCAGGCCTTGCGCGTTGTTGTCGAGTTCGTCGCGGACTTCCTCCTCGGACCAGTTCGCCCCGCCGGCCAGCGGCACCTGCAGCAGCAGGTCGAGGCCGGGGATCTCCTCGCCGGCGATATCCTCGCGCAGGCCGAAGACGTTGACCTGGTGATAGTGCATCGCATGGAGCGTGGCGGCGGTGGGCGACGGCACCCAGGCGGTGTTGGCGCCGGTCCGGGGATGGCCGATCTTCTGTTCCATCATGTCGCGCATGCGGTCGGGCGCGGCCCACATGCCCTTGCCGATCTGCGCGACGCCGGACAGGCCGTGTGCCAGCCCGATCGCGACGTTGCGCTTCTCGTAGGCGGCGATCCACGCCGAACCCTTGATCGCGGCCTTGCGGATCATCGGTCCGGCCCGCATCGAGGTGTGGATCTCGTCGCCGGTGCGATCGAGGAAGCCGGTGTTGATGAAGACGATGCGGCTGCGCACCGCATGGATGCAGGCGGCGAGGTTGGCCGAGGTCCGGCGCTCCTCGTCCATGACGCCGACCTTGACGGTGTGACGCGGCAGGCCCAGCAGATCCTCGACCGCGTCGAACAGGTCATTGGTGAAGGCGCATTCCTCGGGCCCGTGCATCTTGGGCTTGACGATGTAGATGCTGCCCTCGCGGCTGTTGCCGTACTTCGCGAGGCCCCTGACGTCCTGCGTCGAGATGGCGCTGGTGATGACCGCGTCCATCACGCCTTCGGGAATCTCGCTCCCGTCGGGCAGCAGGATCGCCGGATTGGTCATGAGATGGCCGACATTGCGCACGAACAGCAGGCTTCGGCCCGGCAGGGTCGCTTCCTCGCCGCTCGGCAGGGTCACGACCTTGTCGCCGGCGAGTTCGCGGGTCAGCGTCCTGCCGCCCTTCTCGAACGTGTCGGTCAGGTCGCCGCGGATGACGCCCAGCCAGTTGGCATAGGCGAGGACCTTGTCGGCCGCGTCGACCGCCGCGATCGAATCCTCCAGATCGACGATCGCGGTCAGCGCGGCTTCCAGGACGATGTCGGCGATGCCCGCCTTGTCGGTTCTGCCGACCTGGCTTTCGGCATCGAAGACGACCTCGATGGTAAGGCCGTTGTTGCTGAACAGCAGCCCGCCCTGGGTATCGCCGACGAACTGCGCCTCGTTGGCGAGTTCGAGGACCTCCGGGTCCTCGAGGTCGGCCCAGGAACCGGCCTTGAGCGGCACGGCCTGGTCGAGGAACGCCCTGCCCGCCGCGATCACCGCGGCGCCGCGGACCGGGTCGTAGCCCGGCCCCTGCGCCGGCGCCGCATCGAGCGCGTCGGTGCCGTACCAGGCGTCGTAGAGGCTGCCCCGGCGGGCATTGGCGGCGTTGAGCAGGAAGCGGGCATTGAGGACCGGGACGACCAGTTGCGGTCCCGCCATCGAGGCGATCTCCGGGTCGACGCCCTTGGTGTCGATGGTGAAAGGGGCGGGTTCGGGCACGAGGTAGCCGATCTCGCGCAGGAAGGCCTGGTATTCGCCCTGGTCGATCGGCTTGCCGGCCCGTTCGCCGTGCCAGGCGTCGATCCGCGCCTGCAGCGAATCGCGCGTGGCGAGCAGCGCGCGGTTGCGCGGCGCGAACGTCGCCACCAGTTGCGCGAAGCCCTGCCAGAACGCAGCGGCGTCCTGCCCGATCGGGGGCAGCACCTGCTCCTCGACGAACTGCGCCAGTTCCGCGTCGACCTTGAGCCCGGAACGATCAACCCTGTCAGTCATACTTCCTCGCACTGTTTGGAACGCGCGATGCCCGACGAGGGACACGCACGGTCATTACAACTACCAAAACTGCCCTGGGGAAGGATCGCCAGCGATATGGCGCAAGCCCGCGCGATTGGCAACAGCGCCCAAGGTCCCATTTGCAAATCCCCCGCAACCCGCCGGCACGTCGCCGACCCGCGCGCCTTTTCAGATACTTGTCGCTCGCCCGGACCGAGCATGCCCTCCGGGGTCTTACCGGATTTACATAACGCGTCGGAAACCCTTACATTCCAGCTTCCGTTAAGCATCGGACTCGGCGGGAACGCGTGCCTGGCACGGACGTTGCTCATTGGTGACCAGTACAAAGGGATGGAAATGCTCCGGAAAATCGGTCGCCTGTTTGTCATCAAGACCAATTGGGAAGCGTACATGATCATCTACGCGCTGGCCCTGGGCGCGGTGGAGCGTGGCAGCGTCTATCTCACCCGGTTCCCGGGCTTCGGCGGCAAGCTGCTGTTCCTCGCCTGCACTGGCGCGGTGTTCATGGCCGGCGCCAAGATTCTGGACTGCATCAAGTACGAGAAAGCCACGAGGCTGGGCGAGGCCCCCCGCGGCGCTGCGAAGGCCGGGAGCGCCGTCGGTCTTTAGGAGCGGCATCCGGCGAGGAATCGCCTCGATGAACGGCGGCGGTCCCGGATCAGGTCCGCGACGACGATGACCAACCGGCAATGACCGATCAAAGACAGGAGAAGGTGGGGCGATTCTGTTGACAGGCTCGCCCCCAGCCCCTGGAATCCCTTCTGTTACCCGGTGGGCCCAACCGTGTTCTAACTTTGTAACTTCAGGGCGTTAGCCCCTAGAATTACGCCGCGAGAGCAAGTGCGTCGTTGTCGTTGGCACTTATGAGTTTTGAGCCTTGAACGGGTTACTCAGCCCGGATGAAAACAACGCTTTTCAACACACGTCGATCCTAGTTCGGCCCCGTCATCACCCCTGCGACAACAGGGTAGCCTCCTTGCGGAGACGGGTGATGGTGGAGCCGCCGGGTACCGCCCCCGGGTCCGCTGCATCTATTGCACGCTGCAATTTATCATCATATCCGACCGAGGCCGGCAGGTGCCCATATAGGGCAATGATCCTGAATGTGAAGTGACCGCGTGCATCGGACGGGCGACACCGCATTCGCCGGCGGCGCCCGTCAGATGCCAAACCTGCGTTTCAGACCTTTGGCTTGCGCAGTTCGGCGAGGATTTCCTTGAGCGCCTCGAGCTGCGGGTCGGTCGGCGCGACGGCGGCGGCATCGGCTTCCGCCTGTTCCTTCTTCACCGATTCGACCATCTTGTTGATCGAGCGCACCAGCAGGAACAACACTGCGGCGATGATGAGGAAATTGACGATCTGGGTGATGAACTCGCCATAGCCGATCATCGCCACGCCCGCGCCCTTGAGCGCGACGTAGTCGGTCGGGCTGCCGGTGTAGGCCGCGGGAATGTCGCCGAGGCGGATGAAGTACTTCGAAAAGTCGATGTCGCCGAAAGCCCAGCCTATGACCGGCATGATGACGTTTTCGGTCAGCGAGGTGACGATCTTGCCGAACGCCGCGCCGATCATGACGCCGACCGCAAGGTCGAGCACGCTGCCGCGCGAGATGAACTTCTTGAATTCCTCGAAAATTGCCATTCGCTTGGGTCCCTTGTCGGCGGATTGGGCTGGGCGGATGCGTGCGTTTTGGCACAGTCGATGCGCCCCCTCAAACGTTTGTTAACGCTGTCGGTTTCCACCAGCGCTCATGGGCACGCTTGATCCGTCATGGTCCGTCGCTATCTATCGTGCGTGGAAGCTGCCGGTCTTACCGGCGTCCAGTGGAGGAACGAAGCCGATGTCGCTCATCAACGCCGCCCGCAAGGGCCGCACGGTACTGGCTCTGGCGGCAGCGCTTTCGCTCGCCGCCTGCGGCTTCAATTCGGTGCCGACCAAGCAGGAAGCCGCCAAGGCCAAGTGGGCCGACGTCGAGGCCGCGTTCCAGGAACGCGCCAACCTGGTCCCCAACCTCGCCGCCGTCGCCAAGGGCGCGGCCGAGCAGGAGAAGGGCATCCTCGTGGGCGTCACCGAGGCGCGTGCCAAGGCGACTTCGATCCAGATTTCGGGCGACGACCTGGGCGATCCGGCGAAGATGGAGCAGTTCCAGGCCGCACAGGCGAACCTGGGCGCGAACATCGGTCGCCTGCTCGCCAACGTCGAAGCCTATCCGGACATCAAGTCCAACGCCAACTACCAGATGCTGCAGACCCAGCTCGAGGGCCAGGAAAACCGCATCCGCATCACCATCCGCGACTACAACGCGGCGGTGCAGGACTACAACACCGAGGTGCGCACCTTCCCCTCGATGATCGGTGCCCGCCTGCGCGGCGCGGACCCGCTGGTGCCCTACAAGTCGGTCACGCCGGGTGCCGAGAAGGCCCCGGACCTCGAAGGCAAGATCTGATCCGGTGACCCAAATCCGGGCCGTCCTGACGGCCGCGATCCTGGCCCTGTGCGCCCTGCTTGCAGGGCCACAGGCATGGGCCCAATCCGGGGCGCAGGACAGCACCGCCCTCCAGTTCCCCAAGCTGACCGGCCGCGTCGTCGATGCCGCGAACATCATCCCGGCCGCCGAGGAAGCGCAGCTCACGCAGAAGCTGGAGGCCCTGGAGAAGCAGTCGCGCCGCCAGCTCGTGGTGGCGACGGTGCCCAGCCTCAACGGCTACGAGATTTCCGACTACGGCTACCAGCTCGGCCGGGCCTGGGGCATCGGCCAGAAGGCCGACAACAACGGCACCATCCTGCTGGTCGCGCCCAACGAGCGCAAGGTACGCATCGAGGTCGGCTACGGCCTCGAGCCGATCCTGACCGACGGGATGAGCTTCCTCATCATCAACGGCCAGATCCTCCCGCGCTTCAAGGAAGGCGACATGGCCGGCGGCATCGCGGCCGGCACCGACGCGATCGTCAAGCAGCTCACCCTGCCTCCCGAAGAAGCGCAGAAGATCGCCGCGCAGGCCGACAGGCAGCGCGCGGACGGGGGCGACGACGTCTCGCCCGGCACCGTCATCTTCATTCTCGTCGTGATCTTCTTCTTCGTCCTGCCGATCCTGCGCTCGACGATGGGCGGCGGCGGACGGCGCAGCGGCTTCGGCGGCCCGATCATCTGGATGCCCGGCGGCTTCGGCGACGACGACGATCGCGGCGGCTGGGGCGGTGGCGGCGGCTTCGGCGGCGGCGGTGGATTTTCCGGCGGTGGCGGCAGCTTCGGCGGCGGCGGCGCGAGCGGGAGCTGGTAGGTCATGGCAAGTCCCAAGTATCTTTCCGAGGCCGACCGCGACCGCATCAGCGCTGCCGTGGCCGAGGCCGAACTGCTCAGCTCGGGCGAGATCGTGACGATCCTCGCCGACCGTTCCGATGGCTATACCGACGTCGCGATGGCGTGGTCGGCGCTGGTCGCGTTTCTCGCGCTGGGCGCCCTGGCCATCGCGCCCGACTTCTACATGGGCCTCTACGACCGCCTCATCGCCGACTGGGGCCACGAATGGACCCCGCGGATGATCCTCTCGCTGGCGCTGGGGGTGGCGACGCTCAAGTTCGCCGGGATGATGTTGCTGCAACTGTGGCAGCCGCTGAAGTTCCTGCTGATCCCCGCGCCGATCCGCACCATGCGCGTCCATGAACGCGCCTTGCGCGCCTTCCGCATCGGCGCCGAGCAGCGCACCACCGGGCGCACCGGCATCCTCATCTACCTCTCGATGCGCGAGCACCGCGCCGAGATCGTCGCCGACAAGGCCATCGCCACCCGGGTCGAGCCCGGCGTCTGGGCCGAGGCCATGAACGCCATGCTGGCCGAACTGCGCGCCGGCCGCACGGCCGACGCGATGATCGCGGGGATCGGCAAGGTCGGCGCCGTCCTCACCACCCACGTCCCCCGGCTCGAGGGCGACGTCAACGAACTCCCCGACAGGCTGATCGAAGTATGACCGCGACCCTTCCCGACCATTACGATGCCGCAGAGCCCGTCGAGACGATGTGGGAAGGCCGCTTCATCACCACCAAGCGCCAGGGCCGCTGGGAATACGTCAGCCGCGCGCGTGGCATCCGGGCAGCGGTGATCCTTGCGGTCGATGCGCAGGACCACGTCATCCTCGTCGACCAGTTTCGGGTGCCGCTGGGCAAGCGCTGCATCGAACTGCCCGCCGGCCTAGTGGGCGACCACGACGACAACGCCGACGAGGACTCCGGCATCGCTGCCGCGCGCGAGCTGGAGGAGGAAACCGGCTACCGCGCCGGCACCATGGAAACGGTCGGCGAGTTCTTCTCTTCACCCGGCATGGTCAGCGAAAGCTTCACCCTGTTCCGCGCGCGCGACCTCTTGAAGGTCGGCGACGGCGGCGGCGTGGAGCACGAGGACATCGTCGTCCACCACGTCCCCCTCGCCGGGATCGGGCAGGCCATCCAGCGCTGGCGCGACGAAGGGTACGCCATCGACGTGAAGCTCCTCACGCTGCTGGGGCCCGGGCTGCTGGGCTGAGATGCGCACCCGCCCCGGCATCTGCCAGCGCAAGGCGCGCTATGCGAGCGAGGAAGCGGCGCTGGCGGTTGCGGCGAAAGCCCCCTTCCCGCTGCGGCCATACCGCTGCGGGTTGTGCCGGCAATTCCACCTCACCAGCCGAACCAAGGGGATGAAGGTTCCGGCCTTCGAGCGGGAACGACGAGACGCATCGTCGTCCCGGACCTGATCCGGGACGACGACGACACCTTACAGGGTGGTGAAGATCGCGCCGAAGTCCTTGCCGCCGTTGCCGGCTTCCACGAACGCCTCGTAGATCTTCGTCGCGTGTTCGCCCAGCGGCACCGTGGCGCCCGCGGTGCCAGCACCGCCCATCGCCAGGCGCAAATCCTTCAGCATCAGCGCCGAGGCGAAGCCGCCGGCATAGCCGTTGTCCGCCGGGCTCGCCGCGCCGATGCCGGGGGCCGGGGTATAGTCGTTGAGCGACCAGCAGTAGCCCGTGGACTTCGAGCTGATCTCGTAGAACTTCTGCGGATCGAGGCCGGCCTTCTCGGCAAGGGCCAGCGCCTCGCAGGTGCCGATCATGTGGATCGCCAGCAGCATGTTGTTGCACATCTTGGCGACCTGGCCGGCGCCGATCTCGCCCGCATGGATGACCGCCTTGGCCATCGGATCGAGCACGGCCCTGGCCTTCTCGAACGCGGCCTCGTCGCCGCCGACCATGAACGTCAGGGTGCCGCCGTTGGCCGCCGCGATGCCGCCCGAGACGGGAGCGTCGACCATCTCGTAGCCCGCCGCGACCGCAAGGGCGGCGACTTCGCGGGTGGTGGCGAGGTCGATCGTCGAGCAGTCGAGGAACAGCGCGCCGGCGGGCGCCTTGCCGATCACGTCGGCGGTATAGACCGCCTTCACGATGCCGCCGTTGGGCAGCATGGTGACGACCGCGTCGACGCCCGCGACGGCATCGGGAACGGCGGTGAAAGTCGTGCAGCCGTTCTCGGCGGCCTTGGCGAGAGCGTCGGCCGAAAGGTCGAAGGCCTGGACCTCGTGGCCCGCCTTGACGAGGTTCGCGGCCATGCCGCCGCCCATGTTGCCGAGGCCGATGAATGCGATCTTCATGACAAGACTCTCCAGTTCGTCGTCCCCGCAAGAGCGGGGACCGCTGGCAAGGCCGCGCGACGTTCCTGCGCGCGCTACGCCTTGCCGATGGGTTTGCAGGGCTTGGCGAGCGATCCCGGATCGGGTCCGGACCGACTTCCGCCTAGGCCGCTATCTTACTTGCCCTTCCAGATGCCGGGACGCTTCTCTACGAAGGCGGCCATGCCTTCGACCTTGTCCTCGGTGGCGGTGAGGACCTGGAACATGCGGCGCTCCAGCACCAAGCCGGTGTCGAGCGTGGTCTCGAAGGCCAGGTTGACCATTTCCTTGTTCATGGTCGCGGCGAGCGGCGGCATTGCCGCGATCGTCGCGGCCGACTTGAGCGCGGTTTCCAGCAATGCATCGAGCGGGACGACCTGGCTGACGAGGCCCGAACGCTCGGCCTCGGCGGCGTCCATCATGCGGCCGGTGAGGCACATGTCCATCGCCTTGGCCTTGCCCACCGCACGGGTCAGGCGCTGCGAGCCGCCCATGCCGGGGGCGACGCCGAGCTTGATCTCGGGCTGGCCGAACCGGGCGTTTTCCGAGGCGATGATGAAGTCCGCCATCATCGCCAGTTCGCAGCCGCCGCCCAGCGCGAAGCCGTTGACGGCCGCGATCCAGGGCTTGCGGGTGGTCTTGACGATCTGGCTGGTCCAAGCCGAGAAGAAGTCTTCCGCATAGAACTCGGCGCTCGGCTTCTCAGACATTTCCTTGATGTCGGCGCCGGCCGCGAAGGCCTTCTCGCCCGAGCCGGTGATGACCGCGCAACCCTGCGACTTGTCGGCCTCGAAGGCGGCGAAGACCTCGATCAGTTCGGCGAGAACCTTGGAGTTGAGCGCATTGAGCGCCTGCGGGCGATTGAGCGTGATGAGGGTGACGGCACCCTTCTGCTCCACCAGGATCGTTTCGTAGCTCATAAGGGCTTCCATTCCTCTTCAGGGGGCAGCGGCGCGAAGATCGCGTCCAGCATTTCTTGGGTCACGCCTTCGGGGCTCGCGGGGCTCCACTTGGGCGACTGGTCCTTGTCGACGATCACCGCGCGCACGCCCTCGGCGAAATCGGGCAGCACCAGCACGCGGGCGCCGATGCGGTATTCCATCGCCATGTTCTCGGTGAAGGTGTCGAGCGCGGCGGACTCCGCCAACTGGCGCAGCGCGACCTTGCACGACTGCGGGCTCTTGGTGCGCAACGTCGCCAGTTCCCTGGCAGCCCATTCGCCGGAATCGCTCTCCAGCGATGCGAGCACGTCCTCGAGCGTATCGAACGCGAAATGCTGGCGGATCGCGGCGGCATGGGCGGCGATCTTCGCCTCGGGCGGGGTGGTGGCGAGCGCGGCGAGGACGCCGCCGATCTCTTCCCCTGCGGCGATGCGCGCCTTGGCCTCTGGCAGTGCCTCGGCGGGCAGGTAGTGGGTGGCAAGGCCCGCCCAGAGGCATTCCGCCCCGTCGAGCCGCGCGCCGGTGAGCGCGAGGAACTGGCCGACGCGCCCTTCGAGATTGGACAGATACCAGCCGCCGCCGACGTCGGGGAACAGGCCGATCCCGGTCTCGGGCATCGCGAAGCGGGTGTTCTGCGTCGCCACGCGGTACTTGGCGGGCTGCGAGATGCCGACGCCGCCGCCCATGGTGATGCCATCCATGAAGGCCACCAGCGGCTTGCCGTAGTTGAACATCTGGTCGTTGAGCCGGTATTCGTCGAAGAAGAACCGGCGCCCTTCCTCACCCCCATCGGTAAGCGCCGAGTGGCGCAGCAGGTTGATGTCGCCGCCCGAGCAGAAGCCCCGGCCCTCGGCATGCTCGACGATGATCGCCTTCACCTCGACATCGTCCGCCCATCCGGCCAGCGCGGCGCTCATTGCCTCGCACATGCCCTGGGTCAGCGCGTGGATGGCCTTGGGTCGGTTGAGCGACAGGATGCCGGCAACGCCCTCGCGCCGGGTCAGAAGTTCTTCGGTCATGGGTCCCCCTACCCTCATCTTAACTTCGGCGTCTTACTTCAGCAGGTCGCGGCCGACGATCATGCGCATGACCTCGTTGGTGCCCTCGAGGATGCGATGGACGCGAAGGTCGCGCCAGAACCGCTCGATCGGATAATCCTTGAGGTAGCCGTAGCCGCCGAAGATCTGCAAGGCGCGATCGACCACCGAGGAGCCGGTGTCGCTGGCGAGCAGCTTGGCCATCGCCGCGAAACGCGTCTTGTCGGGGGCGCCGGCGGTCACCTTGGCGGCCGCGAGATAGAGCAGCGCGCGCGCGGCTTCCAGTTCGGTCGCCATTTCGGCGAGGCGGAACTGGGTGTTCTGGAACTCGGCGATGGGCTGGTCGAACTGCTTGCGGTCCTTGGCGTACTGGATCGCCTCGTCGAGGCAGCGCTGCGCGCCCCCCAGCGAGCAGGCGCCGATGTTGATGCGCCCGCCGTCGAGGCCGGCCATCGCGAACTTGAAGCCGTCGCCCTCGGCACCGACGCGGTTCGCGGCCGGAATGCGGCAGTCCTCGAACACGACTTGTGCGGTGGGCGAGCTGTTCCAGCCCAGCTTCTTCTCCGGCGCGCCGAAGCTGAGGCCCGGCGTGTCCTTGTCGACCACGAAGCAGGAAATCCCGCGCGACTTGTGCTCGCCGGTGCGGGCCATCACCACGTAGACGTCGTTGACACCGCCGCCCGAGATGAACTGCTTGGTGCCGTTGAGGACGTAGTGGTCGCCATCGAGGCGCGCGGTGGTCTTGAGCGCCGCGGCGTCCGAACCCGAGCCCGGTTCGGTGAGGCAGTAGGAGGCGATCTTCTCCATCGTCACCAGCTCGGGCAGGTAACGGTCCTTGAGCTGCTGGTCGCCGAACGTGTCGATCATCCACGCGCCCATGTTGTGGATCGAGATATAGGCGCTGGTGGACGGGCAGCCGTAAGACATGGCCTCCATGATAAGTGCCGCGTCCAGTCGGCCCAGGCCGATGCCGCCGCCTTCCTCCGACACGTAGATCGCGCCGAAGCCCAGTTCGCCCGCCGCCTTCCACACGTCGACAGGATAATGGTGCTTCTCGTCCCACTCGGCGGCGAAGGGCGTGATCCGGTCGGCGGTGAATTTCTGCGCCGTTTCCTGGATCGCAAGCTGGTCTTCGGTCAGCCCAAACTGTTCGGTCATCTTCGCCCCTGTGTGGTCATCCTGCCGTGATCGGTCACGTGCAGCGGGTGTACTTGAGCGGCCCGGGCATAGCGTCCTTGCCGTAGTCGCGCCGGATCATCGTCTTGCCGTCGTCCTGCGCGTCGAGGACGACGTCCTGGGTCCAGCTCTGGCCCTCGCCGGTATAGGCGAAAGTCGCTCGAATGCGGCTCTCGCCCGCTTCCTTGATCGTGCCGAGCCTGGCGACAAACTCGTAGAACTTGAGCTGGTCGGCCGACACTTCGAGCAGGCCCTTGGCATCGCCCTTGGTGCTGGTGCAGTCCGCCGGGACGAGGCCCCAGCGACCGCGCACGGCCTCGGGAATCTCGTCCAGCGAAACCGCGCTCGCTTCAGGCTCGGGAGCCTCGCTGGCGGTTCCCGCATCCTCCTGGAACACCTCCTCCGTCTCGGTTGCGGCCGCTTGCGTCGCGGGCGCTTCAGGCTGCCTGGAACAGGCTGCGAGCGACAGCGCGGCAGTGACGGCCACGAGAGCCAGCGAACCAGAGGAAAGCGTGCGGGTCATCGGTAGTCTCCATTCACGGCACCGGATAAAAGTGCAGAAACGCTCCGCACCCGATCCGGTTGCCGCGAGGGAAATCAGCCGACCAGCTCGATGATGTCCTTGCCGAACAGGGCCTCGTCCGAAGGGATCACCTTGTTCTGCGCGAGCGGCTTGGACACCCAGGTCTCGTTGATGAGATCGCGCCAGGTGACGTTGTTGTTGGTGCCGTTGCCACCCCACGAACCGCAGCCCAGCGAGAAGGTCTGGCGCATGCCGTTCCACAGGTTGCCCGAGTTCGAGGCCGACTGCGGCTGGTTGACCATCACGCGGCTGGTCTTGGTGCCCAGCGCCAGCTTGGTAATGTTGTCGTCGCTGGTCGAGTAGATGCCGCAGGAGTGGCCCTGGCCCTGGTAGCCCTGGATGGCATTGGTCAGGCGGATCGCATCGTCGATGTCCTTGGCCCGGTAGAGCGCCATGGTGACGGTCATCTTCTCGCCCGAGAACTTGTGATCCGGGCCGTAGCCGGTTTCCGGGACGATGAAGAACGCGGTGCCTTCGGGGATCGCGAAGCCGGCATAGTCGGCAATGAACTGGGCCGACTGGGCGACGACCTTGGCGTTGATGTGCTCGCCGTCTTCCCAGATCGCGTTCTGCAGCTTGGTCTTGTTCTCGCCCTCGATGATGAAGCCGCCCTTGGCCTTCAGCTTTTCGAGCATCGCGTCGTAGATCGCGTCGAGCAGGATCACCGAGTTGTCCGACGAGCACGAAGCGGCATAGTCCAGCGTCTTGGACAGCAGGATCTTGGTCGCGGCGTCGTCGAGGTCGGCGGTGTCGTCCACCGTGATGACCGCGTTGCCCACGCCCACGCCAAGCGCCGGGGTGCCGGACGAATAGGCCGCCTTGACCATCGGCGTACCGCCGGTGGCGAGGATGCGGTCGCACTGCTTCATGACTTCGTTGGTCTTCTCGACCGAGGGCTGCTCGATCGGGATCACGAGGTCGGCGGGCGCGCCCATCTTCACCAACGCGTCGCGCATCAGGTTGCAGATCTTGGCATTGATGAACTTGGCGCGCGGGTGCGGGCAGATGATGATCGAGTTGCGACCCTTGACCGCACTGATCGCCTTGATGACCGGGGTCGCCTCGGGATTGGTCGAGGGCGAGAGCGCGCCGATCACGCCGACGGGCTTGGCGATCTTCACGAGGTTGCGCTCCTCGTCCACCTCGATCACGCCCACCGACTTGTCGTCGATGATGTCGTAGAGGGTGGCGCGGGTCTTGACCGAGATCTTCTTGAACTTGCCTTCGTAGTTGCCGAGCTGGGTTTCCTCGACGGTCTCGCGGGCGATTTCCTCGTCCATGCCGGGCTTGCAGACGGCGTAGACCATGCCGCGGATCCAGCGGTCGACCTGCTCCTGCGTGGCGTTCTCGATCTGCGCCTGAGCGGCCCGCGAACGGGCGACGAGGTCGGCGACTTCGGCGGCGACGGGCGTTTCGGCGATGAGTTCAGCAGTAGCCATTATGCATCTTCCCTTGTGTGTACCGCGCGGGTGTCCGGCCGCACCGGCCCCGCTGTAAGCTGGCATCCGGATCGACCCTCGCAGCGCGTTAGGCCATCCTCTACAAGGATGCTCACTGCACCTTTGAACAGGTCGAGGCAAGTTTTTTAAGCGCGCGGTTAAATGTCCGGACTTGCAAAAACAGCAACCTTGATGACCCCGGATGCAATGGGTACCGGGGCCACCGAGGATCGGGTGTTCCACGAGATTAGCGCTCCCCTCTTGCCCGGCACAGGGCTAACGGGCACTAGGGACCGGCAATATCGCGTCGGCGCATTCCTTCGGACAGGTCCCCGCAAGGCCGACGTCGCGGACACGTCCGCAAGGCAGAGTTCCCGGGGATGCCCCGGCAGGAGAAAAGGTGTGAAAGCGTGAGTGAGACGACGATCGATCCGGCAGCCTTCCGCAAGGTTCTCGGCAGCTATCCCACCGGCGTCTGCGTGATTACCGCGCTCGACGAAGGCAAGCCGGCCGGCATGGTGGTAGGCAGCTTCACCTCGGTCTCGCTCGATCCGCCGCTGGTCGGCTTCTTCCCCGACAAGTCCTCGACCTCGTGGCCTCTGATCGAGAAGGCCGGGCACTTCTGCGTCAACGTCATGGCCAGCGACCAGGGCGAGGTCTGCCGCTCGGTCGCAGCCAAGGGCGAGGCGAAGTTCGTCGGCGTCGAATATGCGGTGTCCGATCACGGATTGCCGGTCATCGCCGATTCGATCGCGGCGATCGAGTGCCGGACTTATTCGGTCACCGAAGCGGGTGACCACTGGTTCGTGCTGGGCGAAGTGCTGCGCATGGAAGCCGTGCGCGAAGACGAACCGATGCTGTTCCACCGCGGCCGCTACGGCAGCTTCGCGGAACGCATGTAAGGGCCTTCGTCGTCCCGGACTTGCTTCGGGACGACGGTATCGCGGCGGCGGTTTGACTTTCCCGGCGGGAATGCTGTTCAGATGTTCAGCAATACGGATCTGGGAGAGCCATTCACATGACACGTTCGCTTGACGGCAAGGTTGCCGTAATCACCGGCGCGGGCTCGGGAATCGGGCGCGGCATCGCGCTGCGCCTTGCCGAGGACAAGGCCGCGATCGGGGTCTGGGACCTCAACCCCGAAGGCGCCGCCGAAACCGTCAGGCTGATCGAGGCCGCGGGCGGCAAGGCCCTTGCGATCGTCGCCGACTGCTCGGACAAGGCCGCGATCAAGGCGGCCGCGGACCAGACCCGTGCCGCGTTCGGCCCGATCACGATCCTGGTGAACAACGCCGGCATCGCCCCGTTCACGCCGTTCATGGACGTCGAGGACGACGAGTTCGACAAGGTCATCCGCATCAACCTGAAGGGCCCGTGGCTGGTCACCAAGGAGATCGTGCCCGACATGCTGGCCGCCCAGTGGGGCCGCATCATCAACATCACGTCCTCCTCGACCCAGTCGGGCTCGTTCTCGCAGACCCACTACGTCGCCTCGAAGGGTGGATTGCTCGGCCTGACCAAGGCACTGGCGCTGGAACTGGGCAAGACCGGCATCACCGCCAACATGATCCCGCCCGGCTCGATCGACACCCCGATGCTGCGCGGCGCGCCCATCGACGCGGAGGCCTATGGCGCCTCGCTCCCGGTCGGCCGCCTCGGCCAGGTCGCCGACATCGCCGCGGCCGCCGCCTTCCTCGCCTCCGAGGAAGCGAGCTACATGACCGGGCAGACCATCAGCACCAACGGCGGCAGGTACATGGGTTCCGCCTGAGTCCCGGACCTGCCGGCGCCGACCCACGCCCCCTTCGGGACGGGCGTGGGCCGGTGCCGCTGGAACAGGACAGTCTCGAGGGGGAGCACATCGTGAAACTGGGCTTCGCGATGCCGCACATGCTGCGGCTCAGGGCGACGATGCAGCCGTGGGAAACGCAAGTCACCGGCGCGGACCAGACCCGGCTCGCCAAGTGGGCGGAGAAGCTCGGCTACGAGATGATCGCCGTGCCCGAGCACCACGTCGTTCCCAACAGCCACGTCGACCTGTCCGGCCCCTTCTACTTCAACGCCTATACCGCCATGGCCTATATCGCCGGGGCGACCGAGACGGTCCGGGTCAATTCGTGCATCGCGATCCTGCCCGCGCAGAACCCGATCGTCACCGCAAAGGCGCTCTCGACGATGGACTGGCTCTCCAGCGGCCGGGTCACGATCACGTTCGCGGTCGGCTGGCTGGAAGAGGAATTCGCCCTGCTCGGCGTCCCGTTCCGCGAGCGTGGCGCGATGGCGGACGAATACATCCAGGCGATCATCGCCCTGTGGACCCAGGACAGCCCCGAGTTCGAAGGCCGGTACGTCTCCTTCCGCGACGTCGCCTTCGAACCCAAGCCGGTCCAGAAACCGCACCTGCCCGTCTGGTTCGGCGGCGACGCGGACGCCGTGCTGCGACGGGTGGCACGCCACGCGCAAGGCTGGTGGCCATTCCTGACCCGGCCCGAGGACATCCCGGCGCGGATCGACCTCATCCGCTCGCAGCCGGACTACAACGGCCAGTTGGCAGACGTGTTCTACGGCATGTCCACCGCCCGCGTCGGCGAAGGCCATGCGGTCGTCGACGATCCGACCGCCCGGCCCGGCCAGACGAAACAGGAGATCATCGACCGCCTCGGCTGGTTCCGGACCCTGGGCGTGACCTGGAGTTCGGTGCCCATCCCTGACCTGCCGAGCATCCAGGCTTATTACGACTATACCCAATGGGTCGCCGAGGAGATCATGCCCGCGGTCAAGTGAGGCATGACCGACACAGATCGTCATCCTGAACGCGTTTCAGGGCCCGTTCCGCAAGTTTGCCCGGCGCTTCGTGTCGTGCGACGAGAGGGCGGCTTGCTGCTGGAGAGGCGGCGCCTGCGGCGCGATGGACCCTGACACGGGTTCAGGGCGACGACCTTTGGGGTCCGGGTTCCCTCCCCACCCATCCCCGACCGAACGCGGCCGCGATGACATGGGCACGGCTATTGACGATCGCCCCGCCACACCGGACTGAACACCACAAGAACCGGGAGAGCGTCACATGAACCCACCGCGGCCAAGGCCCAAGCTGGACCAGGAAAACACGGCCTTCTGGACGGGCGGCGCGCAAGGTGCGCTCAGGATCGTCCATTGCGGCGACTGCGGCCAGTACACGCACCCGCCGCGCGTCCTGTGCCGTCATTGCCAGTCGGAGAACATCTCGGCGGACGCGGTCGCAGGCACCGGCGTGATCGACACGTTCACGATCAACCACCAGCCCTGGGCCAAGGGGCTCGAAGTGCCCTACGTCATCGCCCGGGTCGCGCTCGACGGGGTCCCGGGGGTCTACCTCACCACCAATATCGTGGGTTGCCCGGTCGAGGCCGTGGCTTTCGGCGATGCGGTGAAAGTGGTTTTCGAGGAGCAGGACGGCATTTTCTATCCCCTGTTCGAGAAGGTCGCCTGATGGCCAGAACCGAAGCCTACATCACCGGCATCGGCCAGTCCGAAGTCGGCGTGCGCCTGCCGCGCCACCCGCTGCTGCTGACCCTCGACGCCGCGCGCGAGGCAGTTGCGGAAGCCGGGCTCACTTTCGACCAGATCGACGGAGTGTTCTCGTTCCCGGGCAAGGTCAACGGCTACCTCGCCTTCTCGCCGGTCGGCACCGACGAGGTGATCGAGGCGTTCGGCATCAAGTCCAAGTGGCAGATGGGCGCGATGGAACAGCCCGCGCAGCTTTCCGCCATCGCCATGGCCGCCTGGGCGGTGAAGCAGGGCATCTGCCGCCACGTCCTGTGCTTCCGTACCGTGTACGAGGCGGGCGGCATGGCGGACCCGGCGCAGTACATGCCGGCCCGATCGGAGACCGTCTCGGGCGCCTCGCAATGGACCAGCCCGTTCTGGGCGACTTCGGCCGCCTGCTGGACCGCGCAGTACGCCGCGCGCCACGTCCACAAGTACGGCATGACGCGCGAGCAGCTCGCCCAGATCGCCATCAACGGCTCGAAGAACGCCATGCTCAACCCGCGGGCGAAGGCGATCACCAGGGAGGAGTTGACGCTCGACAAGTACATGGAAGCACGCCTGATCTCGACGCCGCTGTGCCTCTACGACTGCGACCGCTTCTCCGACGCCTCCACCGTCATCATCGTCTCGGCCGGCGACGCGCTCGACGAGATCAGGTGCGAGCCGATCCGCATCGCCGCCTCGTCCGGTTCGGTCGACCGCTATTCGTGGGACCAGGTCGAATGGCCCGCCGCCTACGATACCGGCCGCGACCTATGGGCGCATACCGACTACAGGCCGGCAGACGTCGACACCGTGCAGTTCTACGACGGCTTCGCGTTCCTGCCGATCACCTGGCTGGAGGGCCTGGGCTTCTGCGAAAGGGGCGAAGGCGGCCGCTTCGTAGAGGGCGGCAGCCGGATCGCGCGCGACGGTGAACTTCCGCTCAACACGGCCGGTGGCCAGCTCGGCGCCGGGCGCCTCCATGGGTTCGGCTTCGCGCACGAAGCGGTGACGCAGCTACGCGGAAACGCGGGCGCACGCCAGATTCCCGGTGATCCCAGGGTCGCGGTGGCGACATCGGGCGGCGGCCCGCTGGCCGCGGCGCTGCTGCTGGCAAAGGACTGACTTCAGACCGGCTCCGGCCTCGCGGGCTCTCCTCCCGCGGGGTCGGGGATGCGACGGTTTCCTCCCCATAAGAGGGACGAAGGGCCCCGATCACCCCACCGTCGAAGGCAGCGCAGAGGCCTTGGGCCGGCGCGAGGGCTTGGCGCGCTTGAGGCCGATCAGCGGGCGCAGCGGTCCGATCTCGCGCCCGGCGAGATAGAACAGCCACGAACCGCCCGCCACCGTCCCGCACAGCACCAGGAATTCGGGCAGCGCGGTCAGTCCCTTGTCGCGCAGCCAGTAGCTGACCAGCACCATGACCGTCTGGTGCGCGATGAACACCGGGAACACCGCCTCGGCGAGCGTGCCGCGCCACCGGGCGTCGCGGTTCCAGAAGCGGTCGGCGATGCCGAACAGCGCGATCACCGTGCCCCAGCACTGCACCGACTTGGCGAAGTCGAGCGGCTCGATCCAGGCCCGGGGCGTGCGCACGTTCCCGGGGAAGTACCAGGCTTCCAGCGCCACGAAGGCATAGCCCGCCAGCCCCACCACCAGCGCAGGCCGCCACTGCCGCGCGATCGCCTGCCGCAGCGGTTCCGAGCCGCGCAGGAGGAAGCCGAACAGGAACATCCCGCCGTAGTGCAGGTGCGCGACCAAGTCCGTGAACAGGTCGTGCGTGTCGGTCCAGCCGTCGCCGGGTGCCCGCACCGCATACGTCGCCAGGCAACCGAGCGGCAGCAGGAAGGGTCCGGCCAGCAGCTTCTGGGCGCCCTGCCGCAGGGCGGTGCGCCAGCGGTCGGGCAGCAGCATCAGCGCGACACTCAAGGCCATGGTGTAGGCCAGCAGGTATATCACGAACCACAAGTGCATGACCGCCGGCAGGTTCTCGTGGATCACCCGGCGGAAGCTGAAGGCGTCGTGGAACAGGAAGTAGCCGTAGCCGTGGGCATAGCCGCTGTTGAGCAGGCCCATGTAGGGCTGCGGCGGCACGATCACGGTCAGCCCGAACAGCAGCGGAACCCCCAGCCGCATCAGCCGGCTCTTGAGGAAGGTGCCGGTATCCCGTTCCCGCGCGTACAGCGCCGCGCTGGCATAGCCCGAAATCGCGAAGAGCAGCGCCAGGCGCCAGGCGCTCAGACCCAGCAGCGGGATCTCGGCCCACGACACGACGCCGCGGGTGGGTGTCTGGAAGCCCCAGGGCGTGAACGAGAAGCCGACGTGGTAGAAGATCAGCATCACGAAAGCGCCGACGCGAAGCCAGTCCATTCCATAGTGGCGTTGGGTCGGCGCGGGCTGCATCTCTTTCCGTGGCGAAGCGGCATCAGGCAGGATCGCCGGGGGCCTTGTCGCCGGCTCAATAGGCCGCTTGTCACCACTCTGCAATCGCCGGGTTGTATTATAGGGTAACCGCAATCCGCGCCGTTTCGGACCAGACAGGGGTTGGTAAGCGAGGCCCGCAGGTCGAAGATCGGGCCATGAGCACATTCGAAACGCGTCCCCGGACCGCTTCCCTCCTGGAGCGCGCCGGCATCGCCCCCGCCGAAACCCTGAACGCCGCCGCCCCGCACACGCCCCTCCCGAACGACCCTCCCCTGCGCACGGCCCGTGTCCCGGCGCAGCGGCGCAACCCGCTCGTCGCGCTGGTCCATGACGGCAGCGCCGGGGCCATTCTCGGCCTGGTGCGGGACGGCATGACGGCAGCCGTTGCCGACAGCGAACTCGCGCTCGTCCTCCAGTCGCTACCGGACGAAGGCTGCGCCCCGCGCCTGCGCGAGTTTCTTCGGCGCTACCGGCCAGCCGGCGTCGTCCTCCTCCCCCCGCTCTGCGAGCGCGAGGATCTCGCGGTGGTGTGCGGCGTCGCGCAAGTACCCTGCGTGCGGCTCGGTCCGGTGAGCGGCCAGCCGGGCCTCGCCTGCGACGAGCGTCGTGCCGCCGCCGATCTCGTCGTCTGGCTGGTCGGACAGGGCCACGTCCGCATCGGCCTCGTCGCCGGGCCCGAAACCTCGCCCAGCGCCCGGCAGCGCGAACTGGGTTATCTCGACGCGATGGCCGACAGCGGGCTCGACCGCGGACCGGCGCTGATCGTGCCGGGCGACGATTCGTTCGAGTCCGGGATCGAGGCGGGACGCCTGCTGCTCGAGATCAGCCCGCGGCCCACCGCGATCGTCGCCGGCAACGACGAGATGGCCGTGGGCGTGCTCCACGCCGCGGCCCAGGCCGGGGTGCAGGTTCCCTCGCAGCTCTCGGTAGCGGGCTTCGACGACACGCCCCTTGCCGTGCGCGCCCTGCCCGCGCTCACCTCGATGCGGGTGCCCTGGGGCGCGATGGGCGCCGAGGCGGTCCGCCGCATCGCTGCGGGCGCGGCGCCGGTGCCTATGGCCGGCTTCGCGTCCGAACTGGTGGCCCGCGCCTCCGTGCAGCCACCGCCCGCGTGAAACCCCGCCTCGTCGCCTTACAGCGGCGCGGCGTCCGGTTCGATCCAGGTCGTGCGGGTGACGCGCGGCGACAGGTACTTGGTGGCCGTCCAGCCACCGTCGACGACGATCGACTGGCCGTTGATCATCTCGCTGCCCGGCAGGCACAGGAAAGCGATCACCGAGGCGATGTCCTGCGGCTGGGCGAGGCGCGGATAGGGCGTGGTCTCGACGTTGGCGCGCTTGAAGCCCTCGTCCTCGAAGCGATGACGGACCATGTCGGTCATCGTCACCCCCGGCGCCACGCAGTTCGAGCGGATGCCGCGCGGGCCGTATTCGCAGGCCATGTGCTCGGTGAGCGACTTGAGCCCGCCCTTCGCCGCCGAATAGGCCCCGCCCCGCCGTCCGCCGACATGCGCGAACGTGCTGGTCACGTTGACCACGCTCGCCCCCTCGCCCAGGTGCGGGACGACGTCGCGGCACAGGCGGAACGGGGCGACGAGCATGATGTCGAGGAAATCGTCGAGCATCGCATCGTCGGTTTCGTCGAGCGGCTTGGGGCTCCCGACGCCGGCATTGTTGACCAGCGCGTCGATGCAGCCGAAGCGGGCCAGCGCCTGCGCGACGATGGCGCCGGGCGCGCCCGGGTCGGTCAGGTCGGCACTGATCGCGAGGACATGGGCGGGATTGCCGATCTCGGCCTCCAGCGTGGCCAGCTTGTCCTTCGAACGGCCGACGCCGACGATCGCGAAGCCTTCCGCGTGGAGGATCTTCGCGGTCTCGAGCCCGATACCGCTGCCCGCACCCGTGATGATCGCTACCTTCACTTCATGTCCCTTTCGCCCACACGCCCCCGTCCGTTCTTGTCGAGCGAACGGACGGGATGAACGGCTTCTAACCTCCGCCTCCACGCGCGTCGAACCGCCCCGGCGGTATTGCCCTCGCCCGTCTTTGCCACCGCCCGTCCGCTGGCTAATCACAGCCCATGACAACGCAACCTTCCGCCCCGAAAGCAGCCCTCGACGGCATCCGCGTGATCGACATGAGCCGCGTCTTCGCCGCTCCGGTAGGCGCACAGATCCTCGGCGACCTCGGTGCCGACGTCATCAAGGTCGAGCGGCCCGGCGTGGGCGACGACGGGCGCGGCTACGGCTTCTCGTGGGTTCCCGGCAAGGACGGCGTCGAAACGCGCCACTCCAGCTTCTTCACCGTCTCCAACCGCAACAAGCGCTCGATCACTCTCAACCATTCGCGGCCCGAGGGGCAGGAGATCCTGCGCGAGCTGGCCAGGACCGCCGACGTCCTCGTCGAGAACTACAAGGTCGGCGATCTCGCCCGCTTCGGGCTCGACTACGAGAGCCTCAAGGCGATCAATCCGGGCCTCGTCTACTGTTCGGTCACCGGCTTCGGGCAGACCGGGCCGATGGCCGCCCTGCCCGGCTACGACGGGCTGTTCCAGGCGACCGGCGGCATGATGGCGGTGACGGGCATCCCCGAGGGCCAGCCCGGCGCCGGGCCGCTCAAGACCGGGCCCAGCCTCGTCGACTTCGTGACCGGCCACAACACCGCGCTCGCGATCCTGGCGGCGTTGATGTACCGAGGGCGCACCGGCGAAGGGCAGTACATCGACATCGCCCTGCTCGACAGTTCGGTGGCGATGGTCAGCCACATCATGCAGGACTACCTCATCAGCGGCAGTGCCCCGCCGCGCCTGGGCAACGGCGGCAACGGCGGCGGCCCGGCCGACCTCATCCACTGCGCCGACGGCATCATCTACCTCACCGCCGGCACCGACGAGCACTGGCGCCGCCTGACGGTACTGATGGAACGGCCGGAACTGGCCGGGGACCCGCGCTTCGACAGCAACCTCAAGCGGGGCAAGACCAATCGCGCCGAACTGATGGAGATCATCAACGCCTGGAGCCGCCGGTTCCCGACCGTGGAGGTCCAGGCCAGGCTCGACGGTGCCGGCATCCCGGCGGCGCGCTACAACGAACTGGCGCAAGTCTGGGAAGACCCGCAGGTCCGGCACCGTGGCCTGCGCGCCGCGACGCCCCATGCCTTTGCCGAAAGCGGCATGGTGGACCTCATCGCCAGCCCGCTGGCGCAGATGTCGCAGAGCCCCGCGACGATCCGCATGGCCCCGCCGATGCTGGGCGAGCACACCGCCGAGATCCTGGCCGAACTGGGCTACGACGAAGCGCGGATCGCGGAACTGCGCGACCTGAAGGTGATCTGAGCGCCGGGTTTCAGGCTGCCCAGTCTCAAGCCGGGCGGCGATGCGCCGAAAGGCAGGTGGCGACGCTGAGCGCCAGCAGCGCGAAGGCGCCGACCTCCAGCGCGGTCGGCAGGCGCTGCTCCCAGGCGAACCCATAGACCAGCGCGAACAGCGTCTCGAACAGGATCATCTGCCCCACCAGCGTGAGCGGCAGCAGCCGGCTCATCCTGTTCCACAGTGCGTTCCCGCCGATCGAGGCGAGCACCGCCACGCCGATCGAGACGGCGGCGAACGTCGTCCAGGCGGCCGTATCGTTCGCGCGCGCCGGCACGAGGAGTGCGATCGGCAGTAGCAGCAGGCTCTGGGCGCCGGTGACGATGCCGGTCAGAAGGTTCCAGTCATGGACCGACACGCCCCCCAGTCGCCCCAGGCAGCGGCTGTTGCCCACCGCATAGGCCGTCCACGAAACCAGTGCCCCGAACGCACAGGCAAGGCCCGCCAGTTGCGCGCCGATCGAACCGGACGCGGGCGCCGCCACCGCCTGCCAGCCGATGCACACCGCGCCGCCGACGCACAGCAGCAGCGACGGCGCAAGCCGGCGCAGCGGCACCGCGCCATGGTCGCGACTGCCGATGACGGTCACCGCAACGGGCAGGAAGCCGATCACCAGCGAGGTCATGGCGATGCCGCCCATCTGCACCGCACTTGCCAGCAGGAGGAAGTAGATGGTGTTCCCGGCCAGGGCGAGCCAGGCCAGCGACAGCCACTCGCGCCGACCGATGGCCGGCCGCAGCGCACGCCAGCGGGGCGCCAGCAGGGCACCCGCGATCACCCCGTAGGACAAGTAGCGCCCGATGGTCAGTTGCAGCGGACTGAACGTATGCGCCAGCTCGGGCGCCAGGAACACCAGCCCCCACAGCGCGCCCGCTCCCGCGCCACAGGCGACGCCCAATATCCTGTCGTTGCCGCCTGCGCTGTCCAAGGATGCGGGTGTCATGCGGTCCCTTCTGCGATGGAAAGGAGGCGCCCTTAGCACCGTTGCCGCAAGCGATGCGCCTTATTTGGAGGGGCTGCGGAAAGGCCGTGCCCCCGGTCGACCGGACAAGCCCGGTCCGCGAGGGGAGTGGCAGGCAGTCGTAAATAGTTGCACGGAGTCTTGGGTGCTCGACAACGCCTGCCGAATGCTGCGTGATGCCCGGGCGGCAGGCGAGCGGGGGCATCACGGCATGGTCGGACTGGAGGACATCTACGATGCGGCTTTCGACCGCGCGCGCTTTCCCGCGCTGATCGAGAAGCTGGTCGGGGCCTTCGGCGCGCAGGCCGGCTTCATCGGCTGGAGTGACACCGAACGCGGAGCCGGGTTCCAGGCGGAGTTCGGCAACGATCCGCAGTGGCTGCAACGCTACGTCGAGACATACGGCGAAATCGACGTCATGCGCCCCCTGCTCCAGTCCTTTCCCGAGGGCCAGTGCGAGGCCGCCCATCCGTACCTGCAGCGGCCCGAGATCCGCGAAAGCCGCTTCTATCGCGAATATCTCGAGCCGCAGGGGATCGTCGACAACCTCGCGGTCAACCTCATCAAGCGGCCGGGCATCATGGCGCACCTGGCCCTGCTGCGCATCGCGCCGGCCGAACCGTTCACGGATGACGAGCCTGCGCGGCTCGCCGCGCTGGTGCCGCACTTGCGCCGGGCGGTCTACATCCAGAGCCATCTCGTGCGCGCCGCCGACCATGCCGCGGCCATCCACGCCTCGTCGGGAGCCAGCCGCCAGTCGATGCTGCTGACCGCCGATCACACCATCGCCGAGATCGACCCGCCGCTGGCCGCGCGTCTGCGCCTGCGCCCCGGCGACGGTCTGGGCCAGGGCGCGATCGGCGCGCTTGTGCGGCGCGCGATCGAACGGGGCGAGCCGGTGGCCGCGGAAATCATCGAGGCCGACGGCACCGCGCTGCGCCTGCTGTGCGAAATCCGCGCGCTGGAACCCAACCGCTTCGGCGATCTCGGCGCGGGACCGGCACCGACCCACGCCGCGCACATCACCCTGCTCGACCAGCCGCGATCGATCGCGTTCGACGCGATCGCCGAACTCTATCGCCTGACCCCGACGGAACTCAAGGTCCTGCGCGATGCGATCGAGCATGGCGAACTTGCCGGCATCGGCGACCGCCTCGGCATGGCCCGCGCGACCACGCGCACCCATCTGCACCGCGTATACGACAAGACCCGCACCCGCAGCTTCGCCGGCCTGTCCAACCTCGCCCACCGCTTCGGCCGCATGACCGACGAGTGACGGCAGGCGCGGTCCGCGATCGACTAATCTGCAGGGGGGTAAACAGATGATGGACGCCGCCCGGCCCGCACTCGCCTAAACTTCTGTGCAGGATTCGCGGCGGGGGCAGATTTTCGTGGGCAGCATCGTACATCCGGCGACCATACGTCCGGCACCAGGCCGCCTCGACGGGTGGAAGGCGATCGGCGCCTATCTCGGGCGCGACCGCAGCACCGTCATCCGCTGGGCCCGCGACCGCGCGCTGCCGGTCCACCGCCTGCCCGGCGGCAAGACCGCCACCGTCTTCGCCCTGCGCCACGAACTCGATCGCTGGGCGGGTATTCCCGAAGCCTTGCCCGAATTGCGCCCGGAGCGAACGGCGCGGCGACGCTGGGTCGCCGCCGCGCTCCTCGCCAGCCTCGCCGTGGGAGTCCGCGCGTCGCTGGCCTTGCGGGCCGGTCGGCGCGGGTAACCTCCCCGACCCTACCGGCCGGCGCATTTCGCGACGACGGCATTGCAGTGCCAACCACGCGCCGATGGCGAGAGGTGGTACGCGTTGCCGTAGATGTTCGGCGCGGGCTATCCGACGACGGTCCAGTATTCGCTGCGGTAGGCGTAGTCGGCATGGGCCTTGAGGCCCAGTCCCGAGCCGAACTCGTGGTCGTAGTCGACCGAGGCGGTGCCCGACCATTCGGGCGCCTTGGTCAGGCGGGTGCCGGTGTAGTTGGTCGTCGCGTTGTAGACGTAATCGGTGAATTTGGCGTCGGTGTAGGTCACCGCGCCCGATAGCTGGAGACCGCGCACCGGCTGCACGACGAGGCTGCCTTCGACGCCCGGGTGCGCAGGCCCCCGGCATTGCCGATGACGGTCGCCTGGACGGTGCCGCCCGAACCAGAGACGCGCCGGACGCCCGCGCCCTCGTCCAGCCAGGTGCACACCAGGTCGGGGAGGATGCCGGCGGCGACCGGGTCGAGCGAACCGAGCCGCGCGCGCCATTGCACCCGCGTGACGGCGAGAAGTTCGATCTCGCGTTCCAGTACGGTGGCGATCAGCGCGGCGCGGTCACCGAATACGATAGCTGATCGACCCGACCGAGGTTCCCGCCTCGTCGGCGACGTTGCGCAGGCTCATGCCGGCAATGCCCTTGGCCGCGACGACCGCGCGCGCGGCGTCGAGGATGGCGGCATTGCCCTGCGCCTGGCGGCCGGCACGATCGCTGGAGATGATCATGCCGCCCTGCATATCGCGGTTCGTGGCACGGTCCAGCAACGCGCGAGGACAGGCGGGCATCGAGCCAACCGGGCGTCAGACGCCGAATGCGACCGGCGGCTCCCCCGGCGACCAGGGCGGCACGCGCAGCATGATCGCCGCGAACAGCTCCGAGCCGAGGTGACCGGCGAGCCAGGCCTGCAGGTGCACAAGTGGCAACCCGTCGAACCACACCTGGTCCACTTGCGCGAACTGGCGCACGAACGGGACGATCGCGGCGTCCGCCAGCCCGCGCGCCGGACCGCACAACTGCCCTTGCCCGGCCAGCCGCGCGTCGAGTTCGCGCAGGAAAGCCAGCCCGCTCTCGCGGTGGGCAAGCGCGTCGACGCCGTGGCGCTCGGGATACTTGTAGCGGTCGAGGTCGTGCTTGAACGGACCGTCGTTCGCCGCGACCAGGCCGGCGTCGTCGCGCGCCAGCCAGCCTTCGGGGTCGCGTCGCGCCAGGGTTCGGCGCATGATGTCGATGCTCTGGTCGATCACTTCGCCATCGGGCTGCACGAGCACCGGCACCGTGCCCTTGGGGGAGGCCTCTAGCATGGCCGCGGGCTTGGCCGAGAGCTTGACCTCGCGAAGTTCGCAACGCGTGCCGCCGGCCACCAGCGCCAGTCGCGCCCGCATCGCATAAGGGCAGCGGCGGAAGCTGTAGAGGACCGGGTCAGTCAACGCCGCGCACCGCTCCGACATGCGCGACCCCGCGCGCCGCGGCGAGGGTCTCCTGGCGGTGGCGCTCGCGATAGGAGGCGCGCTGCTCGTCGGTCCGCTCGGAATGGCAGGCGGGACAGCTCACCCCCTCTTCGTAGAGCGGGGATGCACGGTCTTCCCCGTTCACCGGGCGGCGGCAGGCGTGGCACAGCGCATGGGTGCCCTCGACGAGCCCGTGGCCGATGGTGACGCGCTGGTCGAACACGAAGCATTCGCCGCGCCACAGGCTCTGCTCCTCGGGCACCGTCTCCAGGTAGCGCAGGATGCCGCCCTTGAGGTGGTAGACGTCCTCGACGCCCTCCTGCTTGAGGAACGCGGTCGACTTCTCGCAGCGGATGCCGCCGGTGCAGAACATGGCGACCCTGGGCGGCTTGCCCCCGCCAAGCAGGCGTTCGCGTTCGCTGCGGAACCACGCGGGAAAGTCGCGGAAGGTGGCGGTCCCGGGATCGATGGCGCCTTCGAAAGTGCCGACGGCGACCTCGTAGTCGTTGCGGGTGTCGATCACGATCGTGTCGGGATCGGAGATCAGCGCGTTCCAGTCCTGCGGCTCGATATATGTGCCGACGACCGCGAGCGGATCGATGTCGGGCTCGCCCATCGTCACGATCTCGCGCTTGAGGCGCACTTTCATGCGGTGGAACGGCATGTCCGATGCACCCGACAGCTTGACGTCGAGGTCCGCGCAGTCCGGCAGGGCGCGAATGTGATCGAGCACTGCGGCGATGCCATCGGGCGCGCCCGCGATGGTGCCGTTGATCCCCTCGTGCGCGAGCAGCAGGGTGCCGCGGACACCGTGTTCGCGGCACAGGCGTTCGAGCGGTTCGCGCAAGGCGCCGGGGTCCGCGAAGCGGGTGAAGCGATAGAGGGCGGCCACGCACAAGGCTTCGCTCGGAGTCGACATGGCGCGCCCATAGCGTGATTGGCGCGCGAAGCCTACCGTCGTCCCGGGTCGGGCCCGGGACGACTACCCACACGGTTCTCGCGTCAGCTCTGCGCCGAGAGCGCGTGGATCGGCAGCAGCGCCGCGCCCAGCACGATCGGCGAGCCGCGCAAGGTCGAGACCCGGACCGGCGGCCCGCGGTCGTTGACGGTGGAGACCAGGTCGGCCCCCCGCAATCGCTGCGCCAGCCCCTCGAACAGCCCGGCGGGCAACGTACCCGCCAGCACGATCGCCCCGGGGTCGAGCCATGCGAAGGCCGTGTTGCAGACCACCTCGAGCTGACTTGCCGCACGGTCCATCCAGGCCTCGATCACGGGCCCCTGACCTGGCGCCCCGGCGTCGATCTCGGCCACCGAGGACACCGCGCAGCCGTTCGCGCGCAAGGTCGAGAGCAGGTCGAGCGGACTGGGCCGCGGGCGGTCGCCGGGGAACAGGCAGCCGACTTCGCCCGCGACACCGAACTCGCCGCGCACCAGCCGCCCGTCGACGATCACTCCGGCGCCGATGCCGAAGCCCAGCAGCAGCACCACGACGGTCGAGAAATCGCGCATCAGGCCGCCGAGGTAGAACTCGGCGAGGGCGGCGACGTTGGCGTCGTTCTCGATCCACAGCGGCCAGCCGAGTTCCGCGCTGAGGATCGCGTGCAAGGGCGCGCCGCGCCAGCCGGGCATGTCGTCGACCACGCTCCAACGGTCGTGCGCGGGCGAGAGCGCGGGGCCCGGCACGGCGACACCCAGCCCCAGCATGCGCCGGCCGAGCAAGTGGTGGCGGTCGACCAGGTCGTGCGTGATCCGGCGCACCATGCGCGCGAACTCCAGTGGATCGACCGGCGCGACCGCCTCGCTGTGGCTGGCGATGGTGACGCCCGCGAAGTCGACCAGCGCGATGTCGAGCATGCCCTTGTGCGCCGTCGCGCCGACCGCATAGCCACCTCTTGAGGCCAGCCGCAGCGGCACCGCCGGACGACCGCGCCCATGCGCTTCGACGTCCGGCACTTCCTCCACCACGCCCAGCGTCAGCATTTCGCGCGAGAGGCGGGTCAGCGCCGTCCCGCTGATCTCCAGCCGAGCCGCCAGCGACGAGCGCGACAGCGGGCCGGCCTTGCGCAGCTCGTGGATGATGCGCCGCTGGTCCTTGTCGAACTGGGGTATCTGCATGGATGAATCCTCACGCAATGGCCTTCCCGCAGATCGAATTCCCTCCGCTCCGTTCGTGTCGTTCGACACGGACGCCAAGGCTGGCCGGCTATCCATCGATCGACGGCTGCCCGCTAGAACCTATTATTTATTTTCACAACAATAATTAAAAACGTCACACTGAACGACCAATGGCGGCCTCGTCGCCGCTACCGGGCGGCACCGAAATTCATGAGGGGCCACCATGCTCAAGACCGTTCTCGCCACCGGCACCGCGCTTGCCGCGCTCTGCTCCGTTTCCGCAGCCCAGGCCCAGACCGCGACCGCGGCTCCGGCCGCCGAGGCCGAAAGCGCGCCCCAGGGCGACGACATCATCGTTACCGGCTCGACCCGCGCCCAGCGCCGCTTCGAGGCCAGCTACGCGATCAACACCGTGTCGCAGGAAGACTTCGAGAAGATCGCGCCGGTCAATTTCGCCGACCTGATCGGCCAGCTCCCCGGCTTCCAGACCGAGATCACCGGCGGCGAAGTGCAGAACATCTACCGCATCCGCGGGTTGCCCAACGACGGCGGCTTCGTCAGCTTCCAGCAGGACGGCCTGCCGCTGTTCCACGAGAACGACGGCGTTTTCTTCCGCGGCGATGCGATCCTCAAGCAGGACCTGATGACCGACCACGTCGAAGTGGTGCGCGGCGGTCCGGCGCCAATCTACGCCAGCTACTCGGGCGCGATCATCAACGCCATCACCGTCACCGGCAGCGACGAGGCACGCGGCAAGGCGCAAGTGACGCTCGGTGACACCGGCCTCTATCGCCTCGACGCCTACCAGGCCGGTCCGCTGGGCGAGAAGACCTACTACGCGGTCGGCGGTTTCATCCGCCAGCACGACGGATACCGCGACAACGGCTTCCCCAACGACAAGGGCGGCCAGATCCGCGCCAACCTCAGGCATGAACTCGACAACGGCTTCGTCAAGCTGAACGTCAACTACGTCAACGACCACAATGTCTTCTACTTGCCGATCCCGACCGCCGACCCGCGCGATCCCAGCAAGTCGCTGGACCAGTACATCGACTATTTCGACGGCACGATGAACAGCCCTGCGTTCCGCAACGTGAACCTCAAGTACCGCGACGGCGCCGGCGTCATCCAGAACCGCACCAGCGACCTGTCCGACGGGCGTCACATGCGCATGCTCAACTTCGGAGCGCAGTACGAGGGCGATTTCGACGGCTGGCTGGTCGCGGCCAAGGCCGGGTACACGCAAGGCAAGCTGGACTTCACCGCGTTCTATTCGACCACCAACCCGACCGACGCGGACACCTTCGCCAGCAGCTATCTCACCGCCGCGAGGACCGCATTCGGCGCCGTCGACCACATGGGCTACGTGCTGGCCGGCACCGGCACCGTCTACGATCCCGATGCCGCATCGGGGCTCGTCATGCAGGGCCAGTACCGCGACATCCATTCCAAGTTCTATTCGGGCCAGGCGAACCTCTCGGTCGCCAGGAAGTTCGAGACCGGCCTGGGCAGCCACGACATCAAGCTGGGCCTCTATGGCAGCCTCTACGGCGAGAGCAGCAGCACGCTCTACCAGAACTACCTGATCGAGGTTTCGGGCGAGCCGCGCGCGCTCGACCTCGTCGCCTACAACGCCGCCGGCACCGCGATCGGCAGCGTCACCGACAACGGCGTGCTCAACTACGCCGCCACGCTCAACAAGGGCGATTCGGACGCCAAGATGTTCGCGGTCTACGCCAACGATACCTGGGAGATCGTGCCGGGGCTGCGCATCGACGCCGGCATCCGCCACGAACGCTACAAGTACGAAGGCTGGGCCGCGGTTACCGAAGGTGCGGTCAACCTGGGCGACGCCACCACGCTGGCCGACAACAGCACGCGTGGCTTTACGGGCGCGATCCTCGACCAGAAGCTCTCTCCCGACGTCACCAACTGGACGGTCGGCGCCAACTACGACTTCAACACCCACATCGGCGTCTACGGCCGCGCCTCGCACCTCGAGACGCCGCCGAACGTGCAGACCGTCATGAGCATCAACCCGACGATCCTGACCACCGTGGCCGACCAGTACGAAGTGGGCCTCAAGCTCGCCTCCGGCCGCTCGTACCTCTACGTCACCGGGTTCTACACCAACTTCGACCCGCTCAACGCCTCGTTCCTCGCCTACGATCCGACCACGGGCCGCAACGACGTGAACGTGCCCTTCATCGGCGAGGCGCAAGTCAAGGGCATCGAGTTCGACGGCGCCTGGTCGGTCACGCCCTGGTTCACGCTGAACGGCGCGCTGACCGTCAGCGATCCCAAGTACAAGAGCTTCAAGAGCGCCACCGGCGCTGACCCGGAACAGGCCGAAGGCAACCAGATCGTCCGCCAGCCCAAAGTCTACGGCAATATCCGCCCCAGCTTCGACTTCACCACCGGCGACACCGACGTGTCAATCTACGGACGCTACACCTACATGGGCAAGCGCTTCGTCGATCTCTACAACAACACCGCCCTGCCCGCCTACGGCACGGTGGGCGCGGGCGTCACCCTCAGGCACGGGACGTGGCAGTTGCAGGTCGTGGGCGACAACCTGTTCAACGCCCATGGCCTGACCGAAGGCAATACCCGCACCGATTCGCTGAGCGGCCAGGGCAGTGCCGAGGCGATCTACGGCCGCCCGATCTTCGGCCGCAACTTCCGCCTCGTGGTCGGCAAGTCCTGGTGATGAAGTCCGCAGCGGCACGCTTGGCGGTGATCGTCGCCGGCGCGACAATGTCCCTCGGCGGCGTCCCGGCTTCGGCCGGTGCCGGGGCTGGGGCCGGGACTGGGGCCGGCGCCGGGGCGGGGGCCGAAGCGGCAGCGCGAGCGGTGCACGACAGCGTGACCGAACGCCTCTCGGGCCGGCTGTTCCCCTTGCTCGGCGCGCTGGGCCGTAGTCCTTCGGCGCTCGATGCGCTGAAGGGCCGCCCCGACGTCGCCGGGGTGCTGCGCGCCCGGCAGGACCGGCGCGAAGCCTGTGCCCAGGACCTGGGTTGCCTGGCGCAGGCGACGATCTGGACCCAGCCCGAAGCGGCGACGCTTGCAGCCGCCGTGCCCGGAACCGCTACAGGCACTGGCGCCGACGACGGCCCCGTCGCCCAGGCGACGCGCGAGATCGCCGGCATCAACGCCATCGTGCGCACGTACGGCCTCGGCCAGGTGCCGGCTTATGCCCAGATCGACGGCGCCGGCACGCTCGACCCGCAGGAAGCCCGCTCGCGCCTCCAGGCCGCCGCCTGGCTCGCGCAGATCCCGCGCGAAGGTTCGGCGCAGCCGCTCGATCCCAGCGTGGAGTTCGCGCTCGCGCTGCTCGACGCCAGCGACCGCACCGACGCCATCGGCTTCGAGCCCCTCCTCGGCGGCCTCAACGCGCCTGCGGCCAAGCGCGCCAGGGCACTCGACTGGAAGCGCTGGCGCTACAGCGCGATGATCGTCACCGGCGTCGGGCCGGAAGTGGACGACATGGCGCTCAGCCCCTTCGGCAAGGTCCACTTGCGCCTGGCCGCTCAGCGCTTCGCCGCCGGCGACGTGCCGTTCATCATCGTCACCGGCGGCCGCGCTCACCCGCGCGCCACCCGCTTCGCCGAGGCCGAGCAGATGCGCGCCGCGCTGATCGAGCGCTACGGGGTGCCGGCCGAGGCCATCGTCGTCGAGCCCTACGCCCGCCACACCACCACCAACTTGCGCAACGCCACGCGCCTGCTGATGGCGATGGGCGCTCCGCTCGACCGGGACGCGCTCATCGTCTGCAACCCGGGCCAGAGCGCGGCCATCGAAAGCCCCCAGTTCGCCCAGCGCAACCTGGCCGAACTGGGCTACGAGCCCGGCAAGGTCGGCCACCGCGTTTCGCCTACCGAACTGGAGTTCCGCCCTTCGCCGCTCTCCACCCGCATCGACCCGCGCGACCCGCTCGATCCCTAGGCAAAGCTTCCGTTCACGCGAGGCCGGGACATCGAACCAAAGGAGCCCCCCATGCGCCCCCTCCTGCTCGCCGCCATTGCCGCCATCGCTCTCATCCCGAGCGACGCCTTCGCCTGGGGCCACACCGCCCATGCCGTGATCGACCGCGCCGCGATCGAGGCGCTGCCTGCCGACGGCCCGGTGTTCCTGCGCAAGTACGAGGACTACGTCGCCGCTTCCGCCACCCAGCCCGATGCATGGCGCGGAGATTCGGAAAACTTCTCGAAGATCGAGGAGGACCCCAACCACGGCTGGTTTCGCGAGCAGTTCACGTTCGTGAAGCCGATCCCGCGCTCGCGCTACGAATTCGTGATCGCCCTCTACAAGCACTACGAGGCGATCAGGGACTCCGACCCCGCGACCGCGGCGCGGACCAACGTGCGCTGGACCGGCACCCTCCCCTACGCAGCGATCGAGGCGTACGATCGCATCGTCGTGTGCATGCGCCAGGTCCGCGCCGCCCACGCGGAAGGCACCGACGCCTCGGTCCCCGAGCAGAGCTGCGCCTTCGACGTGTTCCGCCTCGGCCACTACATCGGCGACGGTGCCAACCCGATGCACGATTCAGTCAACAGCGATGGCTGGCGCGGCGCCAACCCGCATGGCTACACCACCGACCGCACCGTCCACGGCCGCTTCGAAAGCACCTTCGTCGACGGCATCGGCCTGACCGTGCAGGACATCGCCCCGCGCATCCCGGCACCGGGGCATGCCAAGGGCGACATGTTCGACGCGGTGCTCGCCTACCTCGACCGTTCGGGGGACAAGGTGGAGCAGGTCTACAAGCTGGAAAAGCGCGACGGTTTCGCCGACTTCGCCGATAGGGACGTGCGCGAGATGGTCTACGAAAGGACCTCGGCGGGCGCGGCGATGCTGCGCGACATGCTCTGCCGCGCCTGGGCCGAAAGCGCGGCGCCGCCGGCCAAGGTCGTGCCCTCGCCGCTGGACTTCGCCAATCCCCGGTTCAACCCCGAGACCGGCTCCGCGCCGGACTGAGCCGCGCCCGATCGAACCGCCCTGCGCGAAAGCGCCGCGACCACGCGGCCGTGGCGGTCGTGGCCGATGTCGAAACGGCGCAGCAGCACCACCGCCGCCAGCGAGCCCGCCAGCGGCACGCCCAGCCCCAGCGCCAGCATCCCGGCCTCCACCGCCGAAGTCTGTCCGATGCCGGGCACATAGCCCAGCCAGCCCAGCAACCAGCCGATCAGCGCCGTCGACGCCGCCCCGCTCGCCTTGACCGCCACGAGGTAACCGGCGAACAGCCCGGTTTCCAGCCGCCGCCCGTGCCGCCAGGCGACGAAATCCACGGTGTCCGCGAGCAGGCCCCAGGGCAGCATGAACACGCCGGCGAGGCCGAAGCCCGTCACCGCCGCGCAGACCGGCAGCGCTTCCGGGCGCCCGAGGCATAGCCCGAAAAGCACGAGGCCCAGCGCAGTGACGGCGTGGCCTAGGGCCAGCAGCCGGCTCTTGTCGACCCGCCCGGTGAGCGCGGTCCATGCCAGCACGCCGATGAACTGCCCCAGCGCCACCGCCAGCAGCAGCGTACGCACGAGATCGGGCCGGCCGACCACGTAAGTCCCGATATAGAGCATCATGCGCCCGAACGTCGGCGCGGAGAAGCCGGTGAGCAGCGCCAGCAGCGCCATTCCCGCGACCAGCCGGTTGCGCAGCGGTATCGATATTCCGTCCTGCGCCGCCGCCCCGTCCCGCCGCGGGTCCGCGCCGCCGCGAGAAGTCAGGGTGCAGACGACCATGGTAAGCGTGAACAGCGCCCCGGCGACGATCCCCGTAGCCGCCAGCGTCCCGAAAGCCCCGTCGCGCCCGGCCTGCTGCACCAGCGGCGCAAGGACCATGGCGACCGCCAGCGAACTCGCGGTGCTAAACGCCAGCCGGTATCCCGAGACCCGCCCCCGCGCGCGGCTGTCGCTGGTCATCTGCGCCATGAGCGCATTGTGCGGCACGTCGATCACGGCATAGGCGCCGCGGAACACCAGCAGCGCGCAGGCGAGCAGCCAGCCCTCGCGCGCACTCCAGGCCGGCACGGCGTAGAGCACCGCGAAGGCGATCCCGCAAGGCACCGCCCCGGCCATGACCAGCCAGCGATAGCCCCGTCCCGCCTGCCGCATCCGGATGACCAGCCGCGCCGCCAGCAGGTCGAACACGAGATCGCCCGCCAATGCCACCAGCATCAGCGTGCCGGCTTCGGCGGCGGCAAGGCCGAGCAGGTCGGTCAGCAGGAACAGGATCGTCAGGTCCGCCCCCGCGAAGACCAGGCCCTTGCCGAAATTGCCCGAGGAATAGGCGACGAGCCGCCCCTCGCGACCAAGCGCGACCAGCGTCATCCTGGTCCTGAGGGATCGCAATCGCATCTGTCACGCCAGCAAAGGGGTACGGCCCGCGCCCCGCCCTGCCGCACCTAGAGGCGCATCCTTTCACTTTTGCGACGATGCGCGTTCCATGGCGACCGCGACCCGCGCGAAACCCCATTTTTCGCCCGCCGCCACCGACTGCGCAACCCAAACGACACACGAGGGTTGTGATGTCGGAACGCCCTTCAGAGGTGGACACGTAGCGGCGCAGATCCCTCCCCCCGCCTGAGCCGCTGCCGATCGAGGGTCGCTCCTGCGTGGAGCGACCCTTTTGTCAGCTTGCCCGCCCGCCCGCCTGCGGCGTTTCCGCCATCACACCCGATGGGTTGCAATAGGCCTGCCGATACCCATTTATTGTGCAGTGCAGCAAAACAGCCGCGCCTTTCCGGTCCGGCGGATTCCTCCAGCAAGGATACTGCAATGCGCAACATTTCCGATACGATTTACCGGCTTTCGGCGCTGCGCGACGCCGCCAGCTTCATGAACGTCTCGCCTGCCGAGGGTGGCCGCTTAGCCCCGCTTGCGCAATTCGGGTCCAACCCCGGCGCCCTTCGCGCCCATGTCTACGTTCCCGAAGACCTGGCCCCCGGCGCCGCGCTGGTGGTCGTGCTGCATGGCTGCACCCAGACGGCGGCAGGCTACGACATCGGGGCGGGGTGGTCGCAGATGGCGGATCGCCATGGCTTCGTGCTCCTTTTTCCCGAGCAGACGCGCCAGAACAATCCCAATGCGTGCTTCAACTGGTTCTCCCCCCGGGACAGCCAGCGCGACTCCGGCGAAGCCCTGTCGATCCGCCAGATGATCGCGACCGTCCTGGCCACCCACCCCATCGATCCCGCCCGCGTTTTCGTGACGGGGCTGTCGGCCGGCGGCGCCATGACCTCCGTGATGCTGGCGACGTATCCCGAAGTGTTCGCCGGCGGCGCCATCATCGCCGGACTGCCCTACGGCTGCGCCGCCAGCGTCCCGCAGGCGTTCGACCGCATGCGCGGTCACGGCCTGCCGAGCGCGGAGGAAGCGACCGCGCGCGTGCGCCGGGCATCCGCCCACGCAGGACCCTGGCCGACCGTCTCGGTCTGGCAGGGAACCGCCGATGCCACCGTGGCGGCCGGCAATGCTGCGGCGATCGTCGGCCAATGGCGCGCACTCCATGGCGTCGACATCGAGCCGGACCGCCAGGATCGCGTCGACGGCCAGTTGCGCCGCGCATGGTGCGACGACGCCGGGCGCGAGGTGATCGAGGAGTTCACCATCGCCGGTCTCGGCCACGGCACTCCGCTGGCCACGGCCGGCGAGGACGGCTGCGGCAAGGCGGCGGCCTTCATGCTGGAGGCGGGCATTTCCTCCACGCACCACATCTGCCGCTTCTGGGGACTGGACCGGAAGGACTACGGGCCTGCAGCGGCTCCGCAGGGCGAACTGAAAGCCCGGGCGCGCGAACTCGAGCCGGTCGCCGCCGAGGCGCCTCCCGCTCCACGGCCCGCCCCTCCCCGGTTCCAGCGCATCGAGATGCCGCAAGCCGCGTCTCCGAAATCCGCGAGACGAGCGGGCGTGCGCAAGGTGATCGAGGACGCGCTGCGCGCCGCCGGCCTGCTGCGCTAGCGTGCCATGACTTTGCATTGAACCGTCATTGCGAGCGCATCGCAGCAACCCAGATGCGGTTTACTCGCCCCCGGGGTCGCTTCGCGCGGCATTCGCCGCGCTCGCAATCACGGACGTGCGACAATACAAGCCGTCCCTCACAGGATCAGCAGGCTGAACCCCAGCGCGACCAGCAACGACGCGGCCGTTGCGGCGACCACCGGCATCGCCGCGCGCCAGCCCATCTGCATCACGAGATCGAGGCGCGAGCGCATGGCGGTGGCGGTCACGGCCAGCAGCAGCAGCGCCTTCGACAAAGTCAGGCTGGCATGAGCCACGATCGCCGGCATCGTCACCAGCGAATTGAGCACCACCACCGCCAGGAACAGGGTGATGAACCAGGGCATCGCAAGGCGCCTGATCCAGTGCCGGTCGCCGCCGTCCTCGTCCGCCATCACCATCGAGACGACCGCGACCACCGGCGCCAGCAGCGCCACGCGCGAAAGCTTGACGATGGTGGCATAGCTGCCGGCGACGTCCGAATAGGCATAGCCGCCGCCGATCGCCTGGGCGACGTCGTGGATCGAGGCGCCGATCAGGAACCCGGCCTGCCGGTCGTCGAGGTGCAGCAATCCGGCCAGCGGCGGATAGAACGACATGGCCAGCGCGCTGGCGAGGGAGATCACCACCAGCGTCAGCGCGAACTGCGCCTGGCTGACGCGGCGGGGGCCCAGGACGCCGAACAGCGCCAGCGCCGCCGAAGCACCGCAGATCGCCGTGGCGCCGCCTGCCAGCAGCCCGATCGCCACGCTTTCCCCGTTGAGCCGCGCCACCAGCAGCGCCGCGCCCATCGCCGCCGCCATGACCATCAGCAGCGCCAGGAACGGCACCGGCCCCAGCCCGCCGATCTGCGCGATGGTGACTTGCGTTCCCAGCACCACGATGCCCCAGCGCAGGCAGGCCTTGGAGGCGAAGTCGAGGCCCGGATGGGTGCGCGCCTCGCTGGTCACGAAGTTGAGGGCGAGCCCGATCAGCAGGCCCATCAGGATGATCGGGGCGCCGTAGTGCTCGGACAGCCACGCCGCCGCGATGCTGGCGATGCCGCAGATGGCGAGCCCCGGCCAGAGCAGCTTCCAGCGGTCGAGGCGCGTGGGCCGGACGGCCGCCGCGGCTTCCTGCCGGCTCAGGAACAACTCGCCATAAAGGTCGCCGGCGTGGTCTGCGCTCACCTGTGCTCTACTCCCGACCGCATCCTTCTATGACGAAGATGCTTGCTGTCTGTCCTGCGGTGTCATATCGACCTTTATGGCGATGCAGGCGACGGGGCAAGAGCTTTGCGCAAGTTCGCCATCAATTGCCGCCGGCGAAGCGGCGGACTATGGGAGAGCCGAATGACAGTGCACCAACCGCCGGAGGCATGGCCTCCGCATTCCCAGCCGCTCTCGCCTCCCGATCCCGGCGCGGCCCGCGCCCAGAACGTGCTGATCGGCCTGATCTTCCTGGCGACCGCGCTCAACTACGTCGACCGGCAGGTGCTGGCGCTGCTCAAGCCGATGCTGGAGGCCGAATTTAGCTGGAGCGACCAGCAGTTCGCGCATCTGGGTTCGATCTTCCAGCTCTCCGCCGCCATCTCGCTGCTGGGCGTGGGCTGGTTCGTCGACCGCTTCGGCGTGCGCTTCGCCTATGGCTTCGCGGTCGCCATCTGGAGCCTGGCCGGCATGGCCCATGCGCTCGCCGCCAGCGTGCAGCAGTTCGTGATCGCGCGCGCGGTGCTGGCGACGGCGGAATCGGTCAACACCCCCGCCGCCATGAAGACCGCCGCGATCTACCTGCCGGCGGCGCGCCGCTCGATCGGCATAGGCATCATCAACACCGCGCCCAACATCGGCGCCATCGTCACGCCCCTGCTGATCCCGCCTTTCGCCATCGCCTTCGGCTGGCAGGCGGCGTTCCTCGTCACCGGAGGCCTGGGCCTCGTGTGGCTGGCGGCGTGGTACTTCAACACGGCGCGCCTCAAGCCCATCGCCGGACAGGCCGCCACCACGCGCGGCAAAGTCGAATGGGGCGCGATCCTGTCAGACCGGAGCACCTGGACGGTGGTGGGCGCCAAGGCCTTCACCGACCTCGTCTGGTGGTTCGTGCTGTTCTGGACGCCGGACTTCTTCTCGCGCCAGTTCGGCCTCAGCCAGGGCACGCTCGGCTGGCCGATCGCGATCATCTTCGCTCTCGCGGCGCTGGGCGCGGTGAGCAGCGGCGCGCTCTATCCCGCCCTCCTGCTGCGCGGCCTGTCGATGAACGCCGCGCGCAAGAGCGCGATGCTGGCCTTCGCACTGATCGTGCTGGTCATGCCGCTGGCGCTGACCGCCTCGTCACCGTGGACCGCGGCGATCTTCATCGGACTGGGCCTGTTCGCGCACCAGGGCTTCTCCACCAACATCTTCGGCATGGCGACCGAGATCGTCCCGTCGCGCCGCATCGCCACCGTGATCGCGCTGGGCGCCATCGCCGGCAACCTGACCGGGACCGGGATCATCGAGTTCGCCGGTTGGTCGCTCGACAGCGGGCTCGGCTATGCGCCGCTGTTCGTGGTGTGCGGATCGGCCTATCTGGTCGCGCTGGCGTTCATCCACCTGATGCAGCCCAGGCTGGCAGCGGCCGACTGATCTATGCGCCTCCCTGTTGCGCAGCAATGGGGAGGTCGCACCGACGCAGTCGCTGACGACGACGACGCAGTCGCTGACGACGAAGGGTGAGCTTACCCCTCCCCTCCCCCGCCCCGTTGCGCGGGCGATCTCCTTTCCATCCACTTCCTCGAAGGGGAGGATCGAGGCACCAAAAAACCCCCGGTGGGAGGAGCCACCGGGGGTTCTTCGCGAGCCTTCAGCCCAGGGTGCTTGCGCTCACCCTCAGTTGAAGCGTGCCCGCAAGTTCAGGCCCGCATAGCGATCGGCGTCGCGCGGGATCATCAGGCGCTGGCCGGCGCTGGTGTTGAGCAGCACGTAGCTGTCGTCGAGGATGTTCTTGACCATCAGCGTCAGGCGGTAGCGGTCGTCCGGGTCCGACACGCCGATGCTGGCGTTCCACAGGCCGTAGGGATCGATCGGACCGCTCTCGCCAAGGTCGGAGAACTGCTTGGAAACGTGGTGCCAGTCGCTCGACAGGTACAGCTTCACCGGGCCGACATCGACGTCGTAGTCGGCCCCGATGGTGTAGCTGAACTTGGGCGCCAGCGGCAGGCGGGTGCCGTCGCGCGCGTCGGGGGCGTTGGTGAGCGGGTTCGGGTTGAACTTGCGCACCTTGGCGTCGGCATAGGCGGCGTTGGCGCGGAAGGTCAGGCCCGAGGTCGGCGCGAAAGTCACGTCGAGTTCGGCGCCCTTCGAACGCACGGTGCCGGCATTGGTCAGGTTGGTGACGACGGCGCCGTTGAGCAGCACGAAGTTGTTCGCCTGGAAGCCCTTGTAGTCGACCAGGAACGCCGAGGCGTTTACCTGCAGCATGCGATCGAAGAACTGGCTCTTGAAGCCGGCTTCGTAGCTGTTCGACTTCTCGGGATCGATGGCTTGCGAGTTGGTCGGCGCGACGTGGTTGAAGAACACGTTGAACGCCGGTCCCTTGTAGCCGCGCGTGAAGCTGCCATAGACCATCACGTCATCGGCGACGTCGTACTGCAGCACCGCCTTGCCCGAGAAGTTGTTGGCACTGGTGCTGCCGCGCGAGGTGTTGGTGCCGTTGCCGCCGGTGGCCACGGTGCCGCCCGCGCCCACGCCCGAAAGCCCCGCGCCGGTCGCCGGCAGGCCCGTCGTCGCGTTGACCGCGGGCGCGCGGGTGTGGACGTAGCTCACGCTGTCGTGCGTGAAGCGACCGCCCAGGGTGAAGCGCAGGCCCGGGGTTATCTCGTAAGTGCTCTGGCCGAACAGCGCCCAGTTGCGGAACGAGACGTCGCTGCGCGAAGTGGCGGTCGGGAACAGCGTGTTGACGGTGTCCGCAAGGTTGCACGGCCGCGCGCCCGTCGCCGCATCGATCGGCGAGGTCGAAGTGGTGCAGGTCACGTCGCTGCGGGTGAAGTCCTGCGTGTTCTTCGAATACCAGAAGAAGCCGCCGACCTGGTAGGTCAGCGCCTGGTTCTGCGGCGAGGCGAGGCGCACTTCGGCGGAAACCTGGTCGGTCTCGACCGTGCCGCGGTCATGCAACTGCGGGGTAGCTACGATCGCGCGCGGCAGGAAGTCGCCGTCGCGGATCTCGGTGTTCTTCCAGTTGCGGTAGCCGGTGACGATGCTGAAGGTGTGGTCGGCGAAGGTGTCGATGTCGGCGTTCAGCGTGAAGCTGTACTGGCGGTCGAGCGAGCGGGTGATGAGGTTCTGGTTGACCTCGCGGGTGTCCTCGCCCTGCGGGACGATGCCCAGTTCGCCGTCGAGCACCGCGCCGCGCGAAACGCCGGTCACTTCCGCGCAGCAGTCGTCGTTGGCCTTGAAGTAGTCCGCGATCAGGCGCAGGCGACCGCCCTCGCCATCATAGTCGATCAGGCCACGCGCGCCGTAGTGCTCGTAGCCGTTGACGGTCTTGTCGTAGTAGGTGTTCGTCAGGTTGCCGTCGTACTTGCCGTAGAACCCGGTGAAGCGGCCGGTGAGGTCCTGCGACAGCGGGCCCGAGATGCTCATCTTCGCGCGGTATTCGTCGTCCGTGGTGCCGGACACGTTGGCTTCGGCCTCGAAGTCCCTGGTGCCGCCCTTCGAGACGATGTTGACGAGGCCCGCCGACGCGTTCTTGCCGAACAGCGTACCCTGGGGGCCGCGCAGCACTTCGAGGCGTTCGAAATCGACGAGGTCGAGGAACGACTGGCCCGAGCGGCTCAGCACGATCCCGTCGACAACGGTAGACACACTGGGCTCGGCCGCGACGGAGAAACTGATGGTGCCGACGCCGCGCATGACGATCGCGCTGTTGGCGTTGGTGGTGCCCTTGCGGAACGTCACCGAAGGCACGATCGAGGTGATGTCCTCGAGGCTCTTGGCGCCGGCGCGGGCCATGGCATCGCCGGTAACGGCGCTGATGGCGATCGGAACATCCTGGATGTTCTGCTTAACCTTCTGCGCGGTAACGACAATCTCGTCGACCTGGGCATAGGCGGGCGTGGCGCCTGCAAATGCCAGCGCGGACGTCGACAGGACGAGCGCGGCACGCTTCAGGGCACAGGTGGGCTGCGTCGGAATCATAGTTTCCCCTCCTCAATTCGGATCAGCTCGAAGGTTTCACAACCTCAGGTGGTCCTGTTGGTTGTCGCCCTCTTGATTGAGCCTGTCATTTCTGTCAAGCGGTGTCACATCGGACAGGGCGAATGCGGCGGCACTGCTGCATGACAAGCACACTGTAGGGAGTTGGATCTTGGCGCTGACCTTCACCATTCGGGAAGACGGCTTTGCCTGCCTGTTGGCAGGTCGCGAAATCGTGTGCAGCACCGGCGAAACCCCGGCTTTCACGATCGCCCGCGGCAACCCGGACGTGCGGATGGTTCGCGGCAATTTCGCCATCGACGATGCCCCGACGGACTGCACCGCGCTGCCTTTCGCGCACATCGAGGGGGACAGCCTGCTGCTGTCGTCCGCCACCGATGCTGCACCTTTGCTGCGCCTGAGCGTGTCGGGCGATTCGCTCGACGTCGCCGTCCTCGACCCCGCTTTCGACCGCGTCTGGGTGGACCTGACGGCGCAGCCCGGCGAGCATGTCTGGGGCGGCGGCGAGCAGATGAGCTATCTCGACCTGTCCGGCCGCCGCTTCCCGATCTGGACGAGCGAACCCGGTGTCGGGCGCGACAAGTCGACGCAGTTGACCCGCCTGATGGACGAGCAGGGCATGGCCGGCGGCGACTACTGGTGGACCAATTATCCGCAGCCGACGTTCCTGTCCTCGAGCCTCTACGCCTGCCACCTGGGCTCCAGCGCCTATTCGGTGCTCGATTTCACCCACGCCGCGCGCCACCGCATCGAAGTGTGGGAAGGCGCGTTCTCGCTCGAGTTCTTCGCCGCCCGGACCATGCCGGCGCTGGTGGGTGCGCTCTCCTCGCGCTTCGGCCGCCAGCCTGCCCTGCCCGACTGGGCGATCGGCGGCGCCATCGTCGGCCTCAAGGAAGGCGAGGCCAGCTTCGCCCGCCTCGATGCGATCGTCGACGCCGGCGCGGCCGTCAGCGGGTTGTGGTGCGAGGACTGGATCGGCATCCGGCAAACCAGCTTTGGCCGCCGCCTGTTCTGGGACTGGTCGTGGAACGAGGCGCGCTACCCCAACCTGCCTGCCCGCATTGCCGCGCTGGCCGCGCGAGGCATCCGCTTCCTCGGCTACGTGAACCCGTACCTGGCGAACGACGGCGCGCAGTACCGGGAGGCGCTTGCAGGCGGCCACCTGGCGCTGCGGCAGGACAGCGACGAACCCTATCTCGTCGACTTCGGCGAGTTCGACTGCGGCGTGGTCGACTTCACCAACCCCGCCAGCCTCGACTGGTTCGCCGAGCGCGTGATCGGCCGGGAGATGCTCGACTTCGGCCTTTCGGGCTGGATGGCGGACTTCGGCGAATACCTGCCGGTCGACTTGCGCCTCCACGACGGCAGCGACCCGATGCTGCTGCACAATCGCTGGCCAGTGCTCTGGGCCGAGGCCAACGCCCGCGCCATAGCCTCTCGTGGGCTGACCGGCGAGGCGGTGTTCTTCATGCGCGCCGGCTTCTCGGGCGTGCAGGCGCATTGCCCCTTGCTGTGGGCAGGCGACCAGTCGGTCGATTTCACCCGGCACGACGGGATCAACACCGTCCTCACCGCCGCGCTTTCGGCCGGGCTCGTCGGCAACGCCTATTCACACAGCGACGTCGGCGGCTACACCAGCCTCCACGGCAACGTGCGCACCGTCGACCTCCTCAAGCGCTGGTGCGAGCTGGGCGCTTTCTCGCCGGTGATGCGCAGCCACGAAGGCAACCGCCCCGACGACAACCTCCAGATCGATTCCGACGCCGACCTCCTCGCCCACTTCGCGGCGATGTCGCGTCTCCATCTCGCGCTCGCGCCCTACGTGCGACACCTGAGCGACGAGGCGGTGGCGACGGGCCTGCCGGTGCAGCGCCCACTGTTCCTGCACTATTTCGAGCAAGCGCTGTTCGGCGTCCAGGACCAGTACCTTTACGGCGCCGACATGCTCGTCGCCCCGGTCGTGGAGGCCGATGCCACTGCCCGTTCGGTAATCCTGCCCGGCGACCGGCCGTGGCGCCACCTCTGGTCCGGCGAGGACTTCGCGCCCGGCACCCACGTGATCGAGGCGCCCTACGGCCAGCCGCCGGTCTTCTACCAACCGGGAACCGCTTTCGCCCCCCTCTTCGCGTCGTTGGCGAAGCCATGAACGATCGTTCCAACATCAAGGACGTCTCCGCGCTTGCCGGCGTTTCGGTGAAGACCGTCAGCCGCGTGCTCAACGGCCATCGCTACGTCAGCGACGAGACCAAGGAGCGCGTCGAGAAGGCGATGCGCGAGCTCGACTTCAAGCCGAGCATCGCCGCGCGCATCCTCGCCGGCACCAAGTCGGGCCAGATCGCGCTGATCTACGACAACCACAGCCCCTACTACATGAACCAGATCCAGATGGGCTGCTGGGAAGGCTGCCACCAGGCGGGCCTGCGCCTGCTCGCCCAGCCGGTGGACGTCACCGACTCGACCGTCGGCGACCAGGTGCGCGGCCTCGTCACCGAGACGCACGTCGACGGCATCGTCCTCTCCTCCCCGGTCACCGACTGCGTGCCGGTGCTCAAGGCGCTGGAGGGCATGGACATTCCCTTCGTACGCATCTCGCCGGGCACCAACCACGCGATGACCTCCTCGGTCTTCATGGACGACGCGCAGGCCGCCGACGACATGACCACCCACCTCATCAACAAGGGCCACCGGATCATCGGCTTCGTGCGGGGCCACCCCAACCACATGGCTTCCGAGGAGCGCCTGTTCGGCTACCGGCGCGCGCTCGACCGCGCCGGGATCGCCTTCGAACCCGCGCTGGTCGCCCCGGGCGAGTTCGACTTCGACAGCGGCGTCGCCGCCGCGCACCGTTTCCTCAAGGCCGGGCGCCGACCGACCGCGATCTTCGCAAGCAACGACGACATGGCCGCCGGTGTGCTTTCGGTGGCGCACGACATGGGCCTCGACGTGCCCGCCGAACTGTCGGTCGCAGGCTTCGACGACACCACCCTGGCGCGCATGGTCTGGCCGCAGCTCACCACCATTCACCAGCCGACGCGCGAGCTGGCGCTGGCGGCGACCCGGCTGCTGCTCGAAGGCGTTCAGCTCACCCACCGGCGCCTGCCGCACGCGCTCGTCGAGCGGGCGTCGGTAGCCACGATCAATCCCGACTTCCTTCCCTGACAGGACACTTTTTCATGGACCTCCTCCCCCTCCCCGCCGCCCGTCGTCCGCTGGGCAAGAGCGGCATCGAAGTCTCCGCCCTCGCCTGGGGCAACTGGCGCCTGTGCGGCGACGACGTCGGCGCGGTAGTCAAGCTGCTGCACGCAGCGCTCGACGCCGGGATCGACCTGATCGACACCGCAGACATCTACGGCCCCGACAACCAGGAGGCCTTCGGCGCCTCGGAAGCGCTGCTGGGCCGCGCTCTGGCTGCGGAACCGGGCCTGCGCGAAAAGCTGGTGATCGCCACCAAGGGCGGCATCTCGATGGGCGTGCCCTACGATTCCAGCGCCGCCTACCTAACTTCGGCCATCGACGCCTCGCTCGCGCGTCTCGGCACCGATACGGTCGAGCTGTGGCAGATCCACCGTCCCGACATCCTCACCCACCCTTCGGAAATCGCAAAGGCCATCGACGCGGCACACAAGGCGGGCAAGATCCGCAGCTTCGGCGTCTCCAACTTCACCGTCAGCCAGATCGCGACGTTGCAGCAGTTCCTGTCGCTGCCGATCGTCTCGACCCAACCCGAAATCTCGCCCCTCAAGCTCGCGCCGATCGAAAACGGCGAGCTGGACCAGGCGATCGCGATGGACATGGCGGTGCTCGCCTGGTCGCCGCTGGGCGGTGGCCGCATCGCCAACCCGTCCGACGAGCGCGCGCTGGCCGTCGCCGCCGAACTGGACGCGGTGGCAGAAGAGTACGGCGTGTCGCGCACGGCGGCCGCCTATAGCTGGATCATGGCGCACCCCGCCCGCATCATCCCCATCGTCGGATCACAAAAGGCCGACCGGATCGCCGAAGCAGCCGACGCACTCAAGGTCCGCTGGACCCGCGCCCGCTGGTACGCGGTACTGGTCGCCGCAAAAGGAGAGCCCCTGCCATGACCGAAAACGCCATGAGTGAAGCGAAAACCTGCGAGGTCAGCTGGTTCTCGGCGCTGTGCGATGACGATTACGAGTTCCTCGGCCAGCCCGACCCGATGCTGGCGTCGAGCTGGGAGCATTGCCGCAACATCGTGCTGCAGGCGGAAAAGGGCGGGTTCGACAACATCCTGCTCCCCTCCGGCTATGCGCTGGGGATCGACACCACCATGTTCGCGGGCGCCATCGCCCCGGTGACCGAGACGATCCGCCTCCTGTGGGCCCTGCGCATGGGCGAGGACTGGCCGCCGCAACTGGCACGCCGCATCGCCACGCTCGACCGTATCCTGGGCGGGCGGCTGACGGTGAACATCATCTCGTCCGACCTTCCCGGCGAGAAGCTCGACAGCCGCGCGCGCTACCAGCGCACGCTCGAAGTAATGCAGATCCTCAAGATCATGCTGAACGGTGAGCACCTGAAGTACGAGGGGGAGTTCTACAACCTCGACCTGCCGCCGGCGCGCATATCCACCGTTTCGGGCAAGTGCCCGCCGCTCTACTTCGGCGGCCTGTCCGAAGACGCGCGCGAGGCGGCGGCCAAGGCCTGCGACGTCTACCTGATGTGGCCCGACACCATGGACAAGGTGCGCGAGATCATCGCCGACATGACCGCGCGCGCGGCGAAGTACGGCCGCACTCTCAAGTTCGGCTACCGCGCCCACGTCATCGTGCGCGAGACCGAGGACGAGGCCCGCGTCTACGCCGACCGCCTGCTGTCCAAGCTGGACGACGAGGCCGGCGAGGCGATCCGCAAGAAGTCGCTCGACAGCGCCAGCGTGGGCGTGACCCGACAGGCGGAACTGCGCTCCGCAGCGGGTGGCGACGGCTTCGTCGAGGACAACCTGTGGACCGGCATCGGCCGTGCCCGCTCGGGCTGCGGCGCTGCGATCGTCGGCGATCCCGACCAGGTCCTGGCCAAGCTGCGCGCCTACCAGGCCGAGGGCATCGACGCCTTCATCCTCTCGGGCTATCCTCATGCGGCAGAGGCTGACCTGTTCGCGCGGCACGTGTTGCCGCGCATCGCCCACGCGCCGCTCACCCTCTGACGTCTCGAAGGGACACGCCATGGACCGTCTGGACCCCCTGCTTGCAAAAACCCTGGCACGGCGGCGCCTGCTCGCCGGCGGAGTCCTCGGGATCGCTGCCGGGGGTGCGGCGCTGGCGCAAGGCGGCAGGTTCGCGCAACTGGCGATGGCGGGCGGCATGGAACAGCGGCCGCTCGCCAGCGACTTTCCCGGCAAGGGCGAGATGATCGTCCTGCGCAACCGGCCGCCGCTGCTGGAAACGCCGATGCGCGTGTTCGACGAGAGCGTCTTCACACCCAACGAGCGCTTCTTCGTGCGCTGGCACTGGTCGGACATCCCGCTCGACGTGGATGCCGCCGCGTTCCGCCTGACGATCACCGGCGGCAAGCGGCCCGTCTCGCTGTCGCTGCCCGACCTGCTCAAGCTGCCGCGCATCTCCTATGCGGCGGTCAACCAGTGCTCGGGCAACAGCCGCGGCCTGTTCGAACCGCGCGTGCCCGGCGCGCAGTGGGCGCACGGGGCGATGGGCAACGCGCGCTGGGAAGGCGTTGCGCTCAAGACCCTGCTGGATGCCGCCGGGGTCGGCCCGGAGGCGACCGCGGTGGGCTTCGGCGGGCTCGACCGGCCGCTGACCGAAGTGGACCCGTTCGAAAAGTCGCTGGCGGTGCCCCATGCGATGGACGGCGAGGTCATGGTCGCCTTCGCCATGAACGGCGAGCAACTGCCCCTGCTCAACGGCTTTCCGCTGCGGCTGGTCGTGCCCGGCTGGTACTCCACCTACTGGGTCAAGGCGCTGAACCACATCGACCTGCTGACCGTGCCCGACAAGAACTACTGGATGGCCAAGGCCTACCAGATCCCCGACACGCCTGGCGCCGACGTGCCGCCGGGCACCTCCACCTTCCCCAAGACGGCGATCACCGCGATGAACCCGCGCTCCTGGATCACCGGCATCGAGCCCGGCATCCGCCTGCCCCATCGCCCGGAGCTGCCGGTAGGCGGCATCGCCATGGGCGGCGACCGCGGCGTCAGGCGAGTCGAGGTTTCCGCCGACGGGGGCGCCACCTGGCGTGATGCCGCGCTGGGTCCCGACGAGGGGCGCTACAGCTTCCGCCGCTTCGACGCGGTCCTGCCGATCGCCACGCGCGGTGCCCACACGCTAATGAGCCGCTGCACCAACGCCGACGGCGTCGTCCAGCCGATGAAGGCGAACTGGAACCCGGGGGGCTACATGCGCAACTGCGTGGAAGCCTGCCGGATCGAGACCGTCTGATGCGGACCGGCTCCCATATCGCCCTGCTGGCCCTGGGCCTGCTGGCTGCCTGCTCGAGCCAGCCGGATGCGACCAGGCGCGAAGCGGCAGCGGTCCCCGCCCCGCTGGGCGCGATCCGCTCGGCCAGCATCACCCTGCCGCCGGACGAGCAGACGTTCGGCGACGATCCGCAGGCCGAGACGCTCAACGGCAAGTGCCTGGCGTGCCATTCGGCGACCATGGTTCTCTACCAGCCCCCGCTGAACCGCAAGCAGTGGACCGCCACCGTCGACAAGATGCGCGAAGCCTACCGCGCCCCGATCGAGGCCGGCGAGACAGATGCGATCGTCAGCGCGCTGCTGGCGAAAGCGCCTTCGCGGCAATAGGGCTGCGCGGGGGTCGCCGGGTGTTTCGGCGCCGGATGACCCCGATGCCGCGGCCGGCCTCAGCCCGCCTTCTTCGCCTTGTGCTCGGCCAGCAGCTTGTCCAGTTCCGCGATCCTCAGCCGTTCGGGCGTGTCCTTGGCGAGACCCTTGAGGCGGCAGGCTGCCCACAGGCTCCTGCGCTCGGATTCCAGCGCCTTGAGGTATAGATCAGCCATCGGTCATTTCCTTTTTCCGGTCTTGCGGGGACGCGCACGGCGTTCGGCCATCGCATCGGTATTGACCACGTCTTCCGCGGAAAGCTTACGCCATCGTTCGAGCCGGGCCAGCTCGAGCGAACCCTGCGCCATCGCCGCCTGGATCGCACAGCCCGGTTCGGCATCGTGAGTGCAGTTGGTGAAGCGGCATTCGAGCGTCAGCGCGGCGATGTCGTCGAATACTTCGGCAAGGCCGGTGGCGGCGTCGGCGATCTTGAACTCGCGCATGCCCGGCGTGTCCATCAGCCAGCCGCCCCGGTCGAGGCGATGCATCTCGCGCACCGTGGTGGTGTGCCGCCCCTTGCCATCGTTCTCGCGCACGGCCTGGGTGGCAATGCTGTCCGAACCGCGCAGAGTATTGACCAGGGTGGACTTGCCCACGCCCGACGATCCCAGCAGGGCCACCGTCTCGCCCGGGCCGCACCGGGCCGCCAGCTTGGCGACGCTTTCGGGATCGCGCGCGTTGACGGCCTCGACCTGAAGGCCCGGCTGCAAGGCGCGCGCGGTTTCCAGGAAGGTGTCCAGCGTGTCGGTCAGGTCGATCTTGGTGAGCACGATCACAGGCGTGACGTCCACCTCGCGCGCCAGCACGAGATAGCGTTCCAGGCGCGGTACGTTGAAGTCCTGGTTGCAGGACGTGACGATGAACAGCGTGTCGACGTTGGCGGCGATCAACTGGAGCCGGCGGTCGTCGCCCGGCGCGGGGCGCTTGAACAGGCTGGCGCGATCGAGGATGCGCACCGGATCGCAGCGCTCTCGCTCGACCAGCAGCCAGTCGCCCACGGTGGGCCGGTCCTCCTCGCTGCGCGGATCGGATATGCGCGAGGAAACCAGACGCTCCAGTCCGTCCCCCGCGATGGCGACCATGCCGCGGTAGACGGCCATTACGCGCACGGGCAGCAACTGCCGTTCTTCCTCGGCCGACACCTGCGTGCTGAAAAACGGTTTCCAGCCGAGGTCGGCGAGGGTGGGATCGGGTGCTGTCATAAGCTTTCGGCAGGGACTTTCATGGCTCGGCCCGCCATCGTGGTGGTGGCGGGCGATCGCGGATGCGGGACATTCCCCGCCGCCGACGAACCGGCCCATACAGATCAATCGCCCGGTTGGATACGCCCGCCTTCGCCGGCGGTGGACCCCACGGCCGTTCCGTAGCGATTGCCCGGCGCGCGGCCTGGCCGGCAGTGCAGCTCAGTCCTCGTCCTTGCCCGCGCGTGCGTTGAGGTCGGCCCAGAGCTTTTCGGTACCCGCCTCCTGCGCCTTGTTGACGTATTGCGAAGCCACCAGCCAGCCCTTGATGAACTGCAGCGGCAACACGCAGCCGATCCCCAGCAGGGGAAACGAGGTGAGCAGGTGGACCCAGAACGGCGGTTCGAACTTCACCTGCAGCCAGACCGCGAAGAACGTCAGCGGAAAGGCGACGATGCACAGCGAGAAGAAGGCCGGGCCGTCGTCCGGCGCCGCGAAGCCATAGTCGAGGCCGCAGTTCGGGCAGGTGTCGTTGAGCTTGAGCCACTTGCGGAACATCCGGCCCTTTCCGCAGCGCGGGCACAGGCCCCTGAGGCCGCAATGGAATATCCATTTGCCCTTCTCTTTGCGCTCGGTGCCTTCGTCCGCCATCGTACCGGTCCATTCGGGAGAAATGCCGGGAATCGGCTATCGCCCATATGGTTCCGCATGGCCGGACCCGCAAGCCCGGCGCGGCGCGCCTAGGCCCCAACGAGGTTCCTGGCGCGCATCAGGGCGCCGGCATCGGGCGCTCGGCCAAGGAAGGCCTCGAACGACTCCATCGGGTCGCGGGTATCGCCGACGCTGAGGATTTCCGCCCGGAAACGGTCGGCGAGCGTGGCATCGAAGATGTCGCCAGTCGCCACGAACGCCTCGAAGGCATCGGCATCCAGTGCCTCGGACCAGGCGTAGCTGTAGTAGGCGCTGGCATAGCCGCCGTCGAAGACGTGCGTGAAATAGGGAAAGCGATGGCGCAGGCCGATTTCCGGCGGCATCCCCAGCCGCTCCAGTTCGGCCTCGAGGAAAGCGCGGGGATCGGACGCGGCGTCCGGGCCGCGGTGCATGGCGAGGTCGGCCAGCGAGCAACTGATGAGTTCCACCGTCGCGAAGCCCTGGCCGTAGGCGCCGGCATTGCGGATCGCCGCGACGAGGTCGTCTGGAACGCCGAAGCCGGACAGCACTTCGCGGCTGACGATCCAGTTTTCCATGAGCTTGCTGGGAAATTCCACGAAGTCGCGCGCGACCGCCGTGCCCGACTGGCTGGGATACGTCACGCGCGAGAGCAGGCCGTGGAGGGCATGGCCGAATTCGTGGAACAGCGTGCGCGCCTCGTCGATCGACAAGCGGGTGGCGGCCCTGTCGGGTGGAGGCGCGGCGGCGAAATTGGCGACGAGATAGACGACCGGAAGGACTGCGCCGTCGAGCAATTCCTGCACCCGAAGACTGCCCATCCACGCCCCGCCGTGCTTTTCCGGCCGCGCGAGGTAGTCGGTGAAGAGCAGGCCAACGGGCTTGCCGCCCAGCTCGCGCACTTCCCATGCCCACACGTCCTCGTGATAGCCGGGAATGTCGGCGCGGCGGGTGAAGGACAGGCCGTAGAGCCGGGCCGCCACGTCGAACGCCGCCTGCCGGACGGCGTCGAGCCGCAAGTGCCGCGCCACCGCCGTGCCGTCCAGCGCATAACGCGAGCGACGCACCTGCTCGGCGTAGAAGCGCCAGTCCCACGGGGCCAGCGCGAAGCCCGCGCCTTCGGCGTCGATCAGCGCCTGGAGTTCGGCGGCTTCCTCGGCGGCGCGGCGCTTGCCCGGTTCCCAGAGCTGCGCGAGCAGGTCCATCGCCGCCTCGGGCGTGTGCGCCATGCTGTCTTCCAGAGCGTAATGGGCATGGTCGGGATAGCCCAGCAGCGTTGCGCGTTCGTGGCGCAGGGCCAGAGTCTCGGCGATGACGGGCCAGTTGTCGTGCGGTCCACCGTCGCAGCGGCCGGTGAAGGCGCGCCACAGCTCCTCGCGCAAGTCGCGGCGCTGCGAGAAGCTGAGGAAGCTTTCGTAGTCCGAACGGTCGAGCGTGACGTGGTAGCGGCCCGGCGCTCCTGCTGCTGCGGCACGGGCAGCGGCGGCGTCACGCAGGGAGGGCGGCAGTCCGGCGAGGTCGTCGGGCCCGAGATCGAGCACCCATGCCGCCGTCGCGGCCAGCACGTTGTGGCCGAACTGGACCGACAGCGCCGAGAGCCGCGTGTCGATCGCGGCGAAACGCTCCTTCTGCTCGGGCGAGAGCCCGGCACCGCCGCGCCGGAACCCGGCATGGCTGCCTTCGACCAGCCGGACCTGGGCTGCGTCCAGGCCATCTTCATGGCGGCCTGCGTGGACCGCGGCGACCCGCTCTGCCAGTGCGGCATCGTGGCCGATCGCGATGGAATGAGCGCTCAGCAGCGCGGAAACCTCGCCCTCGATCGCGCGGATCTCAGGCGTCCCGTGGGCCGATGACAGCGTCCAGAACAGGCGCCGGACGCGGGACAGCGCCTCGCCCGAACGCTCGAGCGCGAGGATCGTGTTGTCGAACGTCGCCCGCTCCGCCTGCCCGGCGATGGCGGCGATCTCGTCGCGGTGCCAGGCAGTCGCCGTCGCGAAGGCGGGCAGGAAGTCTCCGGCTTGCACCGCCGCGAAAGGCGGCGCGCCGAGCGGGCCGTCCCAGGGGCGCAGCAGCACATTGGCGAGCGGATCATTCAATGGAGTCGATCTCCTCGGTATGGACTTCGAAGCGCTGCAGGATCGCCGGCCCGAAGGCGGTGGTCAAGGCGACGTCGGTGGCGTCGCGGCCCCGGGCCATCAGGATGCGGCCGATGCGGGGACGGTTGTGGCGTGCGTCGTGGGTGTACCAGTCGCCGTCGATGTAGACGTCGAACCAGGCGCTGAAGTCCATCGGCGCGTCGACGGGGGGCACCCCGATATCGCCGAGATAGCCGGTGCAGTAGCGCGCCGGGATGTTCATGCAGCGGCACAGGGTGATGGCGAGATGGGCGAAGTCGCGGCACACCCCCTGCCGTTCCTGGTAGCCGTTCCACGCGGTCTTGTCCGACCGGGCATGGTGGTAGCCGAACTCGATGTGGCCGTGGACGAAGTCGACGATCGCATCCACCCGGTCGCGCGCCGAGGCATAGTGGCCGAAATTGCTCCAGGCAACGTCCATCAGGCGATCGGTCTCGCAGTAGCGGCTGCCGAGCAGGAAGGGCATGACCGCGTCGGGCAGGTCCTCGACCGGCGTCTGCAGGCTGTCGGGCGGGCGGACGTCGGGCTCGCCGCCGTCCTCGATCACGAACTCGCACGAGAGCGTGACACCGCCGGGCGGAATGGCGAGGCGCGTGGCGACGTTCCCGAAGGCGTCCTCGAAGTGGTAGAGCGGAATGTCAGGGTCCGCCAGCAGCCGCTGCGGGGTGCGCAAGTCCTGGTGCCGCGAGGGATGCAGGCTGAGCATCGCCATCATGGCGGTTTTCGTCTCGGTTTCGAACTGGATATCGTATCCGCAGCGGATCAGCATCTATGTCACTTTCCTGAATCGCCGGCACTTCGGCTGTTGATGGCGCCATGGCCGGAAGGGGGAAACTGGGCGGGGTCGGCGCGGTGGACGTCGACGGTCACGTCCATGCCCAGGAAACTGGCAGGCAACCCGAACCAGGTCCCGGAAAGCGGCAGTGCCTGGTACGGATCGCGGGCGACGGCGACGCGGATCAGGCCGCGGTTGCCGATGATGCCGTTGGTTGGATCGAACTCGACCCAGCCCGAGCCCGGCAGGAAGATGCGCACCCAGGCATGGGTGTTGCCGCCGCCGACGACGCCTTCGGACTTAGACGGATTGTAGACGTAGCCCGAGACGAAGCGCGCCGCGAAACCCAGCGCGCGCACCGCCTCGATCATCAGCACGGCGAAGTCGCGGCAAGTGCCCTGGCGCTTCTTCAGCGTCTCGATCGGGGTCTGGGTGCCCTTCTCGTGACGGGGCACATAGGTGAAGTCGCGCTTGATGCTGGTGGCCATCTCGGTGAGCAGGGCGATGGTGCCGGTGTTGCCGTCGTTGCTGACGAAGGCGCGCGCCCAGTTGTCGACGATGCGGCCGGGATCGAGGTGCTGCCGCTCGATCGAGCGCAACAGGTCGGGCATGTCCTCGGCCGAATAGATGAACGGAAACAGGCGGGCGTAAGGCTCCACGTCCACCTGGGTCTGGGCGAGTGGCGCATGCTCCAGCGTCGCCTCGCTGGTGACGAGCAGGCGGGATGCGCGCTTGTCGAACGAGGCCACGGCCACCGAATTGCCGAAAACGTCGTGCAGCCAGCGCAGTTCGCCCGGTTCCGGCTCGATGACCAGCCGCGCCGAAAGCAAGCGCTGGTCAAACGCCTCGCGCGGCCGCATCATGATGCGATGTTCACCGAGCGAAACCGGCTGCTGATAGCGATAGGCGGTCGTATGGCGGATCGTCAGCAACGGCATGGAGGCATATCCTGATGGCCGGGCGCACGGCGGGTGGCTTGCTAGGTCCGGACGATCCGGCGCCGTTCGGGATGTTCAACGCAGCAGGGTCCTCGCCGTTCCTGCTGATCGGGGACCACGCCGGGCACGCGATTCCCCGTCGGCTGGGAGGCCTCGGCCTCGCCCCCGTCGATATGGAGCGTCACATCGCCATCGACATCGGCGTGCTGGGCCTCGGCAAGGCGCTCGCACGGCGGCTCGACGCGCCTTTCGTGCACCAGGCCTATTCGCGCCTGGTCATCGATTGCAACCGCGATCCGGCCCGACCCGATGCGATCCCCGAAGTGTCCGACGGCACTCGCATCGCGGGCAACGAAGGCCTGGAAAATACGGACCGAAAATCGAGGATCGAGGCAATCCATCGCCCCTACCACGCCGCGATCGCCGCCGAACTCGAAGCGCGGCACGCGGCGGGGCGCGATACCGTGCTCGTCTCGCTGCACAGCTTCACGCCGGTGATGGACGGCATCGCCCGCCCCTGGCACGCCGGCATCCTGCACTGGACCGGCCGGACCGACTTCGCCCACGCCTTTCGGGAAGCCCTGCGCGGCGAGGCGGGCCCCGATGTCGGCGACAACGTGCCTTATGCGATGGACGACACCGACTACACCGTCCCGCTCCACGCCATCGCGCGCAACTTGCGCTACGTGGAGATCGAAGTCCGGCAGGACCTGATCGGCGGCGCGCAAGGCCAGGCGCTCTGGGCGCGGCGGCTGGGACGCGCGGCGCTCGCAGCGACGGGCGCTTCCCTTGGCGGGAACACGGCGCCATACTAGGCGCCATGGCCTCACGATCCGACGCAAATACCCCCCTGCCCGGCAACCTCCTCCAGGTGGAGCGCGCGCGCGGGGACGCCGAACTGTTCGAGGACCTGCTGTTGCGCCCCGGCGTCCGCATCGAGCGGATCGTGTCGCACGGGCACACTACCCCGCCGGACCGACCCTACGTGCAGGACTGGGACGAGTGGGTGCTGGTGCTGGAGGGCTCGGCCGAACTCGATCTCGACGGTGCGGGCCTGCGCAGGCTGGAGGCGGGCGACCACATCTTGATCCCGGCGGGCCTGTCCCACCGCGTGACCTATACCGCCGAGCCGACGATCTGGCTGGCGATCCACATCGGCGAGCCTTCGGGCGAGGCATGACATGAAGGTCATCGCCCGATGAGGCGCCGCAGGCTCAAGGTGTTCTTCGACGGCGGCTGTCGCCCCAATCCCGGGCGCATGGAGGCCGCCGTGGTGGTGCGGGGGATCGCCCACCTGTTCGACGACATCGGCACCGGCACCAATACCGACGCCGAATGGCTGGCGCTGATCCGGGCAATGGAACTGGTGCAGGCCTCGAGCCTGGACGACGTCGAGCTGATCGGCGATTCGACCGTGGTGGTCCAGGCCGCCGACGCGGCCTTGCGCACCGGTATCGCCGCCGAAGGACATGCCGCCAGGTTCCTCGCCCTGGCCCTGTCAGCGCGCCCGGCCCGCGTACGCTGGATCAAGCGCGAGCAGAACCTCGCCGGGATCGCCCTGAACGCCCGCCATCCGCGATAGGCGCGCCCTGTCATGGTTCGGTAACACGCACCCGCGATAGCCTGCGCGCATCATGCCCGTAGCCCCCTTGCAATCGCCCCGCCTTCCCCTGTTCTCGCGTCGGCTGGTCGTCGGCGGCGTGGGCGCCGCCGCCGCGCTGCTGTCGATCGGCGCACGCGGGGCGACGCCGCTGCCACCGGGCCTGTTCTCGCTGGGCGTCGCCTCGGGCGATCCCGAGGCCGACAGCGTGATCCTGTGGACCCGGCTGGCGCCCGAGCCGATGGCCGGCGACGGCGGCATGCCGGCGATCGCCGTGCCCGTCCGCTGGGAAGTGGCGGAGGACGAACGCTTCGGCCGCGTCGTGCGCAGCGGCACCGTCCGCGCCGAACCGCACTGGGGCCATGCCCTCCATGTCGAGGCCGCCGGACTGCGGCCGGGCCATGCCTACTTCTACCGCTTCATCGCCGCCGGCGAATCCAGCCCCATCGGCCGGACGCGGACGGCTCCCGCTGCCGGCACCGCTGCCGACCGCCTGCGCCTGTGCTTCGCCTCCTGCCAGAAATACGAGGCCGGCTTCTACGCCGCCTGGCGCCACGTCGTAGCCGAGGACCCGGACCTGATCCTGTTCCTGGGCGACTACATCTACGAAGGCGCGCCCAGCCACAAGAACGCGGTCCGCCAGCATCGCAATCCCGAACCCGTCGACCTGGCCGGCTACCGCGTGCGCTATGCCACCTACAAGCTCGACCCGCTGCTGCAGGCCGCGCACCACGCCGCGCCCTGGGCGCTGACCTGGGACGACCACGAAGTCGCCAACGACTACGCCGGCGCACTCGACCAGGGCAACGGCGATCCGGTCGCCTTCCTGCGCCGCCGCGCGGCCGCTTACCGGGCCTACTACGAGCACCAGCCGCTGCGCGTGCGCCCTCCGCGGGGTGCCGACATGCGCCTCTACCGCACGCTGGACTGGGGCAGCCTCGCCCAGCTCCAGATCGTCGACGACCGGCAGTATCGCGGCCCCCACGCCTGCCAGCCGGCCGGCCTCGTCGAGGCGCACAAGCCCTACCGCAACGTCATCGGCGAATGCGCGGACCTGCACGATCCCGCTCGCTCGATGCTGGGCGAGGCGCAGGAGCGGTGGCTCGACAAGCGCCTCGCGACGAGCCCGGCGAAGTGGAACATCCTCGCCCAGCAGACCCTCATGCACCAGGCGATCGTCCCCGATCCGCAGGACAAGACGGACGCCCCGCACTACTCGGCCGACAACTGGTCCGGCTATCCCGAGGCCCGCGATCGCATCTTCCGCCGCTGGATCGCGGCCGGGACCAGCAACCCGCTGGCCCTGGGCGGCGACATCCACGCCTTCGCCGCCGCCGACATCCGCGATCCCGACCGGCCGGACGGCGCCCCCATCGCCGCCGAATTCGTCGGCGGGTCGATCACCTCGCTGCGCGACGATCCCGATTTCAAGCGGCTCGCCCCCGCCAACGGCCTGGTTTTCGCCGAGAACGAAGTGCGCGGCTACGGCCGGCTCGACATCGACGCGCGCGGCGGCAACGTGACCTATCGCGGCCTGGCCGACGCGAAACGCGAGGATTCGGGCATTGCCGACATCGCCCACTTCGCCCTGGAGGCGGGAAGGCCCGGCATTCAGGTTTAGGATCGAACCTCCCCCCGAATCATCGTCCCGGGCTCGACCCGGGACGATGGGCACGGCCCCGCCCACGTCACGTCAGAGCGCGGCGTCGCCCGCGGTCGAACAGGGCATATCGGCCATGGGCACGCAATCGGGAAAAAGAAACATGCTGTAACAATAGCGACATGGGACAGCCCTATCGGCGCCACAACGCAATCGCGAACAGATCCAACGGCATAGCTCCACTGCCTTCAATCCATCTCCTCCGGCGACGGTCGACGGGGGAGGCGCGGCTGCGTGCGTCTTATAAAATGAGGGTCAATCGATGTCCGTTTCCATGGTCCGCGCCTCGCTTGGCAAGAGCGTCGCGTTCATGCTGCTCTCCGCCAGCCTGCTCCCCCTCGCCGCCCACGCCGAGACCTCGGCCGACGACGCCGCTGCTTCCGACGACGCGGCAGGCTCGCCCGAGATCACCGTGGTCGCCCGCAAGCGCTCCGAGAACGCCCAGAACGTCCCGATCCCCATCACCGTCATCTCGGCCGAGGAACTGACCCGCCAGAACCTGGTGAATTTCACCAATTTCCAGAGCAAGTTCCCCGCCTTCTCGGTCTACCTGACGAACCCCAAGCAGCTCAACCTGGGCATCCGCGGCATCGGCAACAACGGCTTCAACACCGACGGCATCGACGGTTCGGTCGGCATCTTCGTCGATGGCGTCTACACCGGCCGCCAGGGCATGGTCTCGACCGACTTCAACGACGTCGCCGACGTCGAACTGCTGCGCGGCCCCCAGGGCACCCTGTTCGGCAAGAACACTACCGCGGGCGCGGTCATCATCAACACGCTCAAGCCCGAGTTCGAACTGCACGGCGGCGGCGAGGTGAGCTTCGGCAACTTCGGCCTGCGCGAAGTGAAGGCCAGCGTCACCGGCCCGCTGATCGCCGACAAGCTGGCGTTCCGCGTCTCGGCCTTCGATTCCAGCCGCGACGGCACTTACAGGAACCTCTACAACGGCGGCGACCAGAACGCCCGCCAGGGCTCGGGCATCCGCGCCCAGCTCCTCGCGACGCCGACCGACAACCTCTCCATCCGCCTGATCGGCATGCATGGCGAGCAGGACTTCAACACGATGTCCCCGGTGATCCTCTCGGTCTACAACCCGGCGGCGCTTCAGGCGCGCATGGCGGCAGCGGGCTACACGCTGCTGACCAGCAATGCCAAGGACCGCAACGTCAACATCGACGGCGCGCTGAACGCGCAAACCAAGTCGAACTCGGCAAGCGGCGAGATCAATCTCGATGTCGACGGCATCGGCACCTTCACGTCGATCACGGCCTACCAGGAGTGGGAGTGCTTCACCAACAACGACAACGACTACACCCAGCTCGACGCGATCACCGACTACGGCTCGTGCAACAAGGAGCACCAGTTCAGCCAGGAACTGCGCTGGTCGACACCCGCCGACCAGCCGGTCGAAGCGACGCTGGGCGGCTTCCTGAGCCGCCAACGCCTGCAGGTGGACTCGCGCGTCGAGTTCGGGCCGCAGTACAACATCTGGGCCGCCAACCCGAGCGCCACCGCCTTCCCGGCCACCGGCGGCAAGACCTGGGCGCAAGGGGCCTACTCGGCGCGCGTCGACGGCTTCGGCATCGCCAGCCAGGCAGTGTTCCACACCGACACCGAAGCGCTGTTCGGCAACGTCACCTGGCACCCGGATGCGGCGCGCAACCTCTCGATCGACGTCGGCCTGCGCCAGACCTGGGAGCGCCGCTCGGAAATCTATGACGGCGCCGTCGTCTCAAACCCGGGCAACCTCAACACCGCGCAGATCAACGCGATGTCGGCGGCAGGCGCCAACGCCCAGCTCGGCCATGTCGACACCAGCCTCAAGGACAGCGCGCTCTCGGGCGAAGCAGGCATCAACTACAAGGTGACGCCGCACATCTTCCTCTATGCCAAGTACGCGCGCGGCAACAAGTCGGCCGGCTTCAACCTGCTGCCCGTCACCGACGCGCAAGCGATCGCGGTGGGTGCGCAGCAGACCGTCAAGGGCGAGACCGCCGACAACTTCGAAGCCGGCATCAAGAGCACCTTCTTCGACAACAAGGTCATGCTCAACGTCACCGCCTTCCACACCAAGGTGAAGGACTATCAGGCCAACCAGGCGATCGGCGTGGGCAACACCGCGCTCAAGTTTCTCTCGAACGTCGGCTCGCTGACCTCGAAGGGCGTCGAGGCCGAACTGCAGACCTGGCTGTTCGAAGGCCTGCACACCAAGGGCTTCGTGGGCTACAACAAGGCGATCTACTCCTCGTTCCACAACTCGGTCTGCCCCGCGCAGTCGACCGCGCTGACCTGCGACCTGACGGGCCGCCAGGTCGCCTGGGCGCCCAAGTGGACTGCGGACTTCACCGTCGACTACACCGTACCGATCAACGACAGCACCCAGGTCTACGGACTGTTCGACGTCAACTGGCGCTCGAAGCAGAACACCACGATCACGCTCGATCCCTCGGCCGAGATCAAGGGCTACGCCCTCGCCAGCGCACGCGTGGGAACCCTGCTCGACAAGGGGCGCCTAGACGTTCAGCTCTGGACCGAGAACCTGTTCAACAAGGCCTACTTCATCAACCTGCTGGGCTACACCAAGTCGACCGGCATCATCCAGGGCTACCCGGGCAACCCGCGCACTTACGGCGTGACCGTCCGCGTCAAGATGTGATCCCACGGGCAGGCCCGGCGCACCGCCGCGCCTGCCCGCCGTCCCGGGGATCAGATGTTCTCGGCAGTGAAGATTTCGAAGGGCAGGAAGTGCTGCTGGCGACCGCCTTCGAACCGGGCCACGAGCGCCCGTGCCATGACCTCGACGGCAGTGCGCGCCATGCGCTCGGCGGGATGCGACAGCACGACCTGGATCACCCCGTCGGCCAGCGCCGCGCGCGTCTCGTCCGTGAGTTCGTTGACGACCACGATCGGGCGCGGGCCGGCGCCCTCCCGCTTGCGCAAGGCGGCGATCACCCCGCCGATGCCACCGCCGGCAACGTAGATCCCCGATAGATCCGGCACGTCGCGCAGGAGCCTGCCAGTGATCGCGAAGGCCCGGTCATCCTCCTCGAACGTCGCTTCGGTCTGGACCAGTTGGACGCTCGGGGCATGTTCGCGCAAGTATGTTCGGAAGCCGGCCTCGGCGAGGTCCTGGCTCTTGTAGCGGGGGCTGCCAACCAGCACCGCCACCTGCCGCAGGTCGCCGGCGAGGCCCTTGACGAACCACCCCGCGGTACGCCCCTTCTTGAGGTCGTCGATCCCGACATGGCCCGCGACGCCCCTGCCGCTCAGGTCCGAGACAAGCGTAAAGACGGGCACGCCGTCGGCCGCGAGCATGTCGACGGCGTGATTGATCTTGGGATGGTCGGCGGCGACGAGCGCCACCGCATCCACCTCGCGGCTGAGCGTCATCAGGTTGTCGACCACGTTCTCGGGCGAGAGGTCCTCCAGGAAACGCACGACGGGGCGGCCGTGCACGATCGTGCTGGCGCGCGTCGCGTCGGCGAGCAGTTCTCCCCAGAGGCGATACTCCTGCTGCCCGCGCAACTGGAGCAGGAAGCCCAGGCGTCCCACCGGCCGCGAATTCGCCACGCGATGGCGAATGGCGGCGACGCCGCGAAAGCCGATACGCTCGGCCGCTTCGAGCACCCGGTCCGCCGTCACCTGTCGGACCGGATCACGGCCGTTGAGCACCCGGTCGACCGTCGAAATGCTCACTCCGGCGGCATTGGCAAGATCGACGATGGTGGCGCGAGGCCCGGAGCGACCCTCAGAATCTTTCATAATACGTCTCATAAACTGCAGTGAACCAGGCGACAATATGAAAGATAATGTCAGAGAAGCTTGATAGCCAGCGCCGGAGCCGGAAAAGGCCGCCAAATCTGCTTCGCGGCGGCCGCCGCCTCAAGATCGCACCGGATATCACTCCATGACACCAGTTCTCCCAGCCTTCGTCCGATCCGGAGTCGCGCCCGGGCGACGGCTTCCCCTCCTGCTTGCATGGCCCGCCCTGCTGCTGTGCCTGCCTCTCCCGGCATCGGCCCAACCGGATGACGACGAGCGAGCCGTGCCGGCCGCCGACGCGACCGGCGAAAGCCCATCGGCCAAGGCAGGCGGGGCGGATACCGGTCTGCTATCGGGCTATCGCTCCTGGAAGCAGGACCTGAAGCGCGACGGCTTCGATTTCGACGTCAACTACACGTCCGAAGACCTCGTCGCGGCCAAGGGCGGAGACAACGACAAGGTCTATCATGCAGGCCAGCTCTCCTTCACCGGGCAGGCCGACATGGCGCGGCTGGTCGGCTGGGACGGTGCCTCTATCCTCGTTTCGGTCTCGCACCGCGATGGCAGGAGCATCAACAGCGGCGCCGGCATCGGCTCCCTGCTGGGACCGCAGGAGATCTTCGGCCGCGGCAACGTCACGCGTCTTTCGCAGTTCTGGCTCGACCAGCGGCTCCTGGGCGACCGCCTGTCGATCCGGGTCGGCCGGGTCAACCCGGGCAGCGACTTCGAGGCTTTCGACTGCAACTTTATCAACCTGTCGTACTGCGGCAACCAGGTCGGCAACATCGTGTCGGACTACTGGTACAACTACCCGATCGGCCAATGGGGTGCGATCGCCGAGCTGAAGACCGGCGCCCACAGCTACGTGAAGGCCGGTGCCTATCAGGTGAACCCCACGAACCTGAAGCGCGGCCTGGTCTCCACGCTCGACCCTTCCGGCGGAACGGGCACGCTGGTCCCGTTCGAATTCGGCTGGACCCCGCGCCTGGGCTCTCGCGGCGAGGCCACCGTCAAGCTCGGCGGCTGGCGCAGCACCGCGTCGCGCAACGACGTCTATCTCGACGCCAACCGCGATCCGGCTGCGGCGACCGGGCTGGCCTACCTGCAACGCGGAGGTTCCTATGGCGGCTACGTCAGCCTCGTCGCCAAAGTACCCACCGGACGCGCCGGGGACGCACGCAGCCTGACCGCCTTCTTCAACGCCACCCTCGCAGACCGGCGGACCAGCTCCGTCGACCAGACCTTTGCCTCGGGGCTGGTCTACACCGGCCCCTTCCCCGGCCGGCCGAAAGACCAGGTGGGCCTCGCGGTCAGCTACAACCACCTGAACTCCCGGCTGGCCGACTACCGCCGCGAAAGCCTGGCACTGGGCCATGCGGTGCTGCCGCCCGGCACCGGCGAGAATGCGGTCGAACTCTATTACGGTTTCCAGGTGACCAGCTTCCTGCAGTTTCGCCCGGACGTGCAATGGATCCGGCATCCCGGCGGCATCGCCGCCAATCCGAACGCGGTGATCGTGGGCGCGCGTACTTCCATCACGTTCTGACCTGCTGGCGGCATCGGGAGTCTTCCAAAATGAGAGATTCTTTCATTATCTGACGCATTCCCGTGAAAGCTGCTTGTCACCCGATGGGCGTGAAAATAAGGGGCAGCTACAAGCACAAGATTTCGGACGACCGTTGGATTTCCGCCAGCTTTTCCGAATGCGGAGCGCCTCTTCACGAGCAGGCGCCATCCGCAGCCGGCAAGGCCGTCGCCCCTCGCGCGGGGCAGGCTCGATCCACAGCACATGACGCCCGTCGCAAACGGATTGCTTCTCCCCGCCGGCCTTCGCCCGCGGGGCGAGGCAGCTCGCCCTTGCGCCGGATCGGCTGCGCAAGGTCGCTCGCACGGGTTGATGCAAAGGGCTGATTCGATGAAACGAAGGCAAATCCTGTCCTCGCTCGGCGCCGCGATCACCGCGGTCCCGGCGGCGAAGCTCCTCGCCAACGAGATGGAGGGTTTCCCGCACGACATGGCGCTCGACCAGGCCTTCGTGCCGACCCCCGCCAAGGTCGGTGCGCCCCAGGTCCTTACCCGCGAGATCGACCGGCGCACCGTATCGGCCGCCTTCGACCGGCTGATCCCCGCGGACGAGCACGGCCCCTCGGCCACCCAGGCGGGCTGCGTCGACTTCCTCGATGCCCAGCTCGCCGGCACCTTCGGCCAGGGCGCGTCCCTCTACCGCTCCGGGCCCAAGGCACCCGGCGAGGATGCCCTGATGCAGAAGCCGCAGTTCATCGCCACCCCGCGCGAACGGTACGAGACCGGGCTGCGGGCGCTCGAAGCCTACGCCCAGCGTACTCACAAGGCCTCGTTCGCCGACCTCGAACCGGAAGCGCAGGACGCCATCCTCGCGGGCATGGACGACGGCTCCGTGGAACTGGCGCCCGAAGTGAACACCCGCGCCTTCTTCGAGCTGATGCTCGCCAACGTGCGCGAAGGCTACTTCGCCGACCCGATGTACGGCGGCAACAAGGACATGGCCGGCTGGAAGATGATCGGCTTCCCCGGCGCCCGCTACGACTATCGCCTCTATGCCGACCGGACGGGCGAGGACCTCGGGCTCGAACCCGTCAGCCTGATCCCCAAGGACTGAAGGCCCGGCTCCTTCCCCTCGCCCCTTCCCCCTGGGGGCCCTTCGGCGACGACATCAAGCAAGGCAGACATACATGGCAAGCAAGCGCCCCAAGGCGGACGTGGTAGTGGTCGGGCTCGGCTGGTCCGGCTCCCTCATGGCGGAGGAACTGACCCGCGCCGGCCTCAACGTCGTCGCGATCGACCGCGGCCCCTGGATCGACACCTCCACCCACACGCCCCCCGCGGTCGACCCCGACGAGCTGCGCTGGGGCCAGCGCAAGGAACTGCTCGCTCCGCCGCGCGACAATACGGTGACTTTCCGCAACCGCGCCGACCAGGTCGCGGCGCCCTTGCGCGACTATGGCATCTACGAGATGGGCCGCGGCGTCGGCGGAGCCGGCTTCCACTGGGCGGGCATGGCCTGGCGCTTTTCGCCGTGGGATTTCCAGGTCCGTTCCAGGACCATCGAACGCTACGGCCGCGCCAAGGCCGAGGACGGCGACATGCAGCTCCAGGACTGGGGCGTCACGTATGACGAACTGGAGCCCTTCTACGACCAGTGGGAACGCATCGCCGGGATCTCCGGGCAGGCGGGCAACATCAAGGGCGAGATCAGGCCGGGCGGCAACGTCTTCGAGGGTCCGCGCAGCCGCGAGTACCCCACGCCCAAGCTCAAGACGCTGCGGATGATGGAGCTGTTCAACAAGGCCACCACGGACATGGGCCTGCACCCCTTCACCATCCCGTGCGCCAACATCTCGCAGCCCTACACCAATCCGCTGGGCGTCAGCATGGGCGCCTGCACCTACTGCGGCTTCTGCCTTGCCTACGGCTGCGGCAACTTCTCCAAGTCGAGCCCGCAGGCCTGCATCTTCCCGGTGCTGGTGCGCCGTCCCAACTTCAAGGTCATCACCAAGTCCTGCGTCACCCGGGTGAACAAGGCGGCCGACGGCAAGACCGTCACCGGCGTCACTTTCGTCGACGAGCACGGCCGGGAATGGGAACAGCCGGCCGACGTCGTGTGCCTCACCGCGTTCCAGGTCGACAACGTGCGCATCCTGCTCCATTCGCAGATCGGCAAGACCTTCGATCCGCGTACCGGCGAAGGCACGATCGGGCGCAACTTCAGCTTCCAGACCGTCTCGGGCACCGACATGTGGTTCGAGGACGAGCACATCAACCCGTTCATCGGCACCGGCGGCCTGGGCTCGCAGATCGACGACTACAACGGCGACAACTTCGACCATTCGAAGCTGGACTTCATCGGCGGCGCCGGCATCCTCACCCTCGCCCGCGACGGCGCCCCGATCGGCAAGGCCAACAACCTGCCGCCGGGCTCGCCGCGCTGGGGCACCGGCTTCAAGAAGGCCTACTCGAAGTACTATCGCAACTACGGGACGATCTTCAACCAGGGCTGCTCGATGCCCACCAGGACGGCGACGCTCGACCTCGATCCGACCTATCGCGACAAGTTCGGCGTGCCACTGCTGCGCCTGACCTACGACTATGCGCAAAGCGACCGCAACATGGCCAAGTTCACCATGGATCGCGCGGTCGAGATCGCGCGCGAGATGGGCGCAGCGCACGTTTCCGGCTTCAACTTCGCCGACAAGCCCTTCTCCACCGCCGTCATCGCCTCCGACCACGTGATCGGCGGTGCGGTGATGGGCGACGATCCCGCCAGTTCCGCAGTCAATCCGTGGCTGCAGAGCTGGGACGCGCACAACCTGTTCGTCGTCGGTGCGTCTGCCTTCCCCAACAACGCAGGCTACAACCCGACCGGGACCGTCGGCGCCCTGGCGATCCGCACCGCCCAGGCCATCCACCAGACTTACGTCCGCAATCCCGCACCGCTTGCCTGAGGCCGATCGATGAAGAACTGGAAACGCATCGCGCTCGGCGCCAGCGCGGCCGTCCTGGTCGCAGCCGTCGGCACCGGCATCTGGGGCAGCCATGCACTGGACACGTCCCGCTCGAACGTGGCGGACGACAAGGTCGCGCTTGCGGACGCCAAGGTCACCGACCAGGCCGCGATCCGGCGCGGCGAATACGTCATGCGCGCCGCCGACTGCGCCGCCTGCCACAACGGGGCCAAGGGCGAGTTCGCCGGCGGCTACCGCTTCGACACGGACTTCGGGACGATCCTGTCCTCCAACATCACCCCGGACCGCGAGACAGGCATCGGCGCGATGACCGAGCGGGACTTCTTCGACGCGGTGCGCCATGGCCGCGGATCGAAGGGCTTCCTCTATCCGGCCATGCCCTATACCGCCTACGCCAAGCTGACCGACGCCGACATGCACGACCTGTGGGCCTACATGTCCACGGTCCAGCCGGTCTCGAACACGGTCGACGAGAACGGCGGTATGATCTTCCCGTTCAGCATCCGCCTGGCGATGGCCGGCTGGGACCTGCTGTTCTACGATGGCGCCCCCCTCGCCCCGACGCCGGGCCGGTCCGCCCGGTGGGAGCGCGGGCGCTACCTCGTCGATGGCGCCGGCCACTGCTCGGCCTGCCACAGCCCGCGCAACCTGCTCGGAGCCGAGAAGGCGAGCCTGTACCTCCAGGGCGCCCGCACCGGCTACTGGTACGCGCCCGACCTCACCGGCAACGAGCATGTGGGCCTCGGCCGCAGCTCCGCCGGGGACATCGCCGAATATCTCAAGACCGGTGGCGACAGCACCGCCATCGCCGCCGGCCCGATGGCAGAGGCCGTCGAACATTCGCTGCAGTACCTTTCGGACGACGATCTCAAGGCGATGGCCGTGTACCTCAAGTCGCTGCCGGCATCGGACAAGCCGCGCCCCGCCCCCATCCCGGCCGGCACTCCTGCCATGAAGCTGGGAGCGCTGCGCTACGAGGTCAATTGCTCCGCCTGCCACGGCGTTCGCGGCGAGGGCATGGGCGACATGGTCCCGCCCTTTGCCGGCAACCAGGGCCTCCAGTCCGACGACGCGGCCAGCCTGATCCAGGTCATGCTCGTGGGCGGCAGGGCCGCCTCGACCCGACACAAGCCGACCGGCGCGGGCATGCCCTCGTTCGCGTGGAAGATGGACGACCGGCAGATCGCCGAAACGCTCGACTACGTGCGCAACACCTGGGGCAATGCCGCCAGGCCGGTGGCGGAGTCCGACGTGGCGAAGATGCGGGAGGCGCTGGAGGCGCGCAAGAGCCTGCCCGCGAACTGACGACACCGAAGACGGTGCGGGCCACCGGCAACGGCGCCCTCACCCGTTCATTGCGCAACCGTCCCGCCCCAATTTGCACCGCCCGGCGAGGCCGGAACGCTTGCCGGGTTTCGCTAAAACTCGCACAATGGCGCGCTCGCCAATCTCGGTAAAACCGCACGACCCCAACTTGGGAAAGAGAATTATGTCGACCCCGGGCAAGACACAGATCGTCATCATCGGCGGCGGCGCCGCAGGCCTCGAACTGGCGGCGAAGCTGGGCTCGCACTACGGTCGCAAGAACCACGACATCATCATGGTGGACTGCAACCGCACGCATATCTGGAAGCCGCTGCTGCACGAAGTGGCGACCGGGTCGCTCGACGCCAACATGGATGAAGTAGGCTATCGCAGCCACTGCCACCGCTGGGGCTACCGATACTTCTACGGATCGCTCGCCGGCATCGACCGGACCAACCGCCGCGTCAGGCTGGCCCCGATCAACGACGAAAAGGGCCGCGAGATCATCGCCGCCCACGAGATCCGCTACGACTATCTCGTCCTCGCGTTCGGATCGGTGACCAACGATTTCGGCACCCCCGGCGTCGCCGAGAACTGCTTCTTCCTCGACAGCCGCGGCCAGGCCGACCGGTTCCGGGACCAGTTGCTGAACCAGTGCCTGCGCGTGTCGCGCACGATGACGGACGACCTCCAGAGCGATGCGCGGGTCAGGATCGCGATCGTCGGCGCGGGCGCCACCGGGGTGGAACTGGCGGCCGAACTGTTCAACGCGGCCGACGCGCTGGGTTATTACGGACTGGAAGTCTTCGACCGCGGCCGCATGGAAGTGACGCTGATCGAAGCCGGCCCGCGCATCCTGCCTCAGCTTCCCGACAGGCTGGCGGCCGCGGCGCAGTCGGAACTCGAGACGCTGGGCGTGCGTGTGCTCGTCGACACGCCCGTGGTGGAATCGACGCCCGAAGGCATGGTCATGCGCTCGGGGGACCGCATCGACGCCGACCTGCAGGTCTGGGCCGCGGGCGTGAAGGCCAAGCCCATCGCCGAGGGGCTCGACGGACTCGAACTGGCCCGCTCGGGACAGGTCGTTGTCCGCCCCTCGCTCCAGAGCACGTCGGACGACCGCATTTTCGCGATCGGCGACTGCGCGTTCTGCAAGCTGCCGCAGAACGAAAGGCCCGTGCCCCCGCGCGCGCAGGCAGCGCACCAGATGGCCGCCACCGCCTTCGCCAATCTCAAGCGGCTGATGACGGGCAAGCCGCCGGTCGATTTCGTGTACAAGGACCACGGCTCGCTGGTCTCGCTCAGCCGCTTCTCGACGGTGGGCACCCTGATGGGCAACCTCGTCGGCGGGCGCATGGCGGTGGAAGGGCGCATGGCGCGTTTCATCTACCTGTCGCTCTACCGCATGCATCTGCTGGCGATCCATGGCTGGATCAAGGGATCGGCGCTGATCGCGGTCAGCCACGTCAACCGCATCGTCCGCCCCCGCCTCAAGCTGCACTGAGAATCTTTCGGGCCAAGCAGACTTCGAGCCTGCGTTCTTGCCGATGGATATAAATACCGTCGACACATTATAGACCCCGGCGCCCTAGCGACGGGCCGCGCAAATGATGTCTCTGGGACAACGCCCGGACGGCTTTCGGCCCTGCCGACAGCCTGTCCCGGCGCGCCAGTCCATTCGCAGGAAACCCAGCCATGACCACCATTCTGGACGCCGTCCGTCCCGTTACTGCGGGCGCGCAGGCGCTGTTCGACACACCGGCGGTCCTGGGTATGCTGATCGACGGCGCCTGGCAGCAATCCTCTGGCGGGAACACGCTGGAAACCCGCGACCCCGCCACCGGCCGGACGATCGCGACGATCGCCGACGCCTCGCCCGCGGACGTCGATGACGCCGTGGCCGCGGCACGCAGGGCCTTTCCCGCATGGTCGCAAACCGTGCCGGCCGCACGCGCGGCCATACTGAACCGCATCGCCGACCTGATCGACGCCCACATCGACGAACTCGCCGAACTGGAAACGCTCGACCAGGGCAAGCCGCTTCACGTCGGGCGCTGGGCGGAAATCCCCGGCGCCGTCGCGCAGTTCCGCTTCTTCGCCGGGCAGGCCATGGCGATCGAGGGCCGGACGGTAACGCCGTCGATCACCTACCAGCCGGCGGGCAAGCAGATCGCGGCCTGGACGCTGCGCGAACCTGTCGGAGTGGTGGCCGCGATCGTTCCCTGGAACTCGCCGCTGGTGCTCACAGCGATGAAGCTCGCACCGGCGCTGGCGGCCGGCTGCACGGTGGTCCTCAAGCCCGCCGAGGATACGTCCGTCACGGCATTGCGGCTTGGCGAACTGATGATGCAGGCGGGCCTGCCCGCAGGCGTGCTCAATATCGTCACGGGACGCGGCGCCGTGTCCGGGGCAGCCCTCGCCGCGCACCCGGGCGTCGACAAGATCGCTTTCACCGGCTCCACCCAGACCGGCCGGGCGATCGTCGATGCCTCCAGGGGTAATCTAAAGCGCATCACGCTGGAACTGGGCGGCAAGTCGCCCGTCGTCATCCTGCCCGACGCCGATCTCGACCTCGCCATCGCGGGCGCCGCCAACGCGATCTTCTTCAACGCCGGCCAGGTCTGCGTGGCGGGATCACGGGCCTATGTCCATGCCTCGATCTACGATCGGGTCATGGCCGGCCTTTCCGACCATGCGCAGGCGCTGCAACTCGGCCACGGCCTGAACCCGGGCACGCAGATGGGCCCGCTGGTCTCCGTCCAGCAGGCCACGCGGGTCGAGGGCTTCATCGCGGCGGCGCGCTCCTCGGGCGCCGACATCGTCGCGGGCGGCGAGCGGCGGGGAGCGTTCGGAACGTTCATTTCCCCGACCGTCATCGGCAATGTCACGCCGAACATGGATGTCGTGCGCGAGGAAATCTTCGGCCCGGTCCTGGTCGTCCAGCCCTACGAGGACATCGAAGCCGTGGTCGAGGCCGCCAACGACAGTCCCTACGGCCTTGCCGCCAGCGTATGGACGCAGTCGCTGTCCAGCGCCCACCGGCTCTCGCGGCAGATCCAGGCCGGGACGGTGTGGATCAACTGCCACGCCATGTACGATCCCAGCCTGCCGATCGGCGGCGTCAAGCAATCGGGATACGGCCGCGACAGCGGGCTCGCGGCCCTGGACAACTATCTGGAATGGAAGACGGTCTGCGCCGTCGTCTGACGAGTGCCGGTGCGGCCGGTCATTTCTCGACCTGCCGCGCCATGCCCCCGAGCACGCGCCAGGCGCCGTTCTCGCAGACCCAGGTGTGGGTGACGTGATAGCGGCGGTCGACGGGCGTACCGTCGGCACTTACGGTCATGTGGGTCGCATAGTAGATGACCGCGGTGTCGCCCGAAAGCGCCATGTGCCGATAGACCATCTCGAGCTTCTCGCGCGACGGCTGCACCGGCTTTCCGGCCACCGCCGCAAGGTCGTCATAGCTGAAAGGCAGTGCCACGGTGGGCGGCCACGACACGTAGTGTTGCGAGGTGCTCTCGATGTACGGGCCAACGTCGCCACGTCCCCTGCCCGCATAGATGGCCTGCTCCTTCTCCCACAGGAGATCGCGGACGGCATCGTAGTCGGCCGCCGCGTTCGTTTCGCCCGCCAGGGCCGCCGCCGGAACCAGCACGGCCGACAGGGCCGCTCCCAGCAGCGAAGCACGCCGGCGATAGGTCCTGTCGGTCATGGTATTCTCCCTTGCAGGTGCAGTCCGGTATCTCTTACGCGGCATCGCCGTGGGGCGGGTCGGACAACAGGCCCAGCGATCGGATCGCGTCGATGACGAAGCGCTCCTCCTCGTCGAGCGAGCCGCCGGAAATACCCACCGCACCGATCGTACGCTGCTGCGCATCCTTGACGAGGACACCGCCGGCCAGTGGCAGGAGCGTCTTGCCGGTGGCCTCGCGCAAGAGCGCATGCATGTCGGGCGCAACCTTGAAATAGCTGGCCAGGGCACTCGTCGGCATTCCGAGCGCCAGCGCCGCCTCCGCCTTCTCGAACGACAGTTTCGCGCGGGACGTGCCCGACCCGTCCTGCCGCTGCAGGGCGACGGGGACTCCGCCGTTGTCGACGACGGCGATCGTCAGCGGCTTGGAGCCCTTTTCCAGCGCATGGGCGAATGCGCGCTCGGTGATGCCCATTGCGAGCGCCAGCGTCATCATCGTGCGTGTTCCTCGAAGATAGGGAAACGGGGCCGGGCATTGGTCATGCCGGCCCCGCTGGTCATGTTCGGCCGGTCAGAACCGATAGGATGCGCGCAAGCCGATCGACCGCTTTTCCGGCAGCGCGATCGCCATGGCGGAGTGGGCGAAGTAGTTGGAAAGGTCGAGAAGATCGGCAGAGTAGCGATTGACGTTGTCGATCGTCTCGTCCTTGAACAGGTTACGGACGTAGGCTTCGATACGGATCTTCTCGTTCTCGACGCCGGCCCGCAAGTTCACGCGCTTGGACGCGCCGGTATAGGCAAGGTTCAACTCGGACTCGTACTTGCGCCCCTGGTAGACGAAATCGCCGTGAGCGAAGAAGTCGTAGTCGCCGTAGACCGGAACCTTGTAGTCCACCGCGAACGTTCCGGCATACTTGGGATTGCGCGGGATGCGGTTGCCGTTCACGTTGTTGGTGCCGGTAATGGCGACGCAGTAGGTGCAGTTGTAGTTGGTGACCTTGGAATCGGCGATGTTGAAAGTGCCGGTAAAGGTCAGCGCGTCGGAGACGCGGAACGCGCCTTCCATCTCGACACCCCACAAATCGCTGGCGCCCACGTTGGACGTCACCTGGACCTGCGTGACACCGGCCGAGGTTTCCGGCGTAATCAGCACGGCCGTGGCCCGAGTGCCCTGGTTTTCCCACTTCATCTTGTAGACGGCCGCGGAAAGATTGAGGCGCCCGTCGAGGAACCGCGCCTTCACGCCGGCCTCGTAGTTGGTGAGCAGTTCCTCCTTCACGGCGACGCTCGCGCCGGTCTGGCGATAGACTTCCTCCTTCTGCGCCGCCGTCAGGGCCGCGATCGTCGCGTTGAACGATCCGGGGCGGTTGCCCTTCGCGTAGTTGAGGTAGAAGTTGAGGTCGTCCGTCGGCTCGTAGTTCAGGATCACGCGCGGCAGGAAGCGCTTGTACGTCGCCTCCAGGTTCGCCCCCGTCGGCGGCAGCGAGATCGCCTTGGCCCATTGATAACGCCCCTCGACGCTCAGTTTCAGAGCTTCGAGGATCTCATAGGACAGCGAGCCGAACAGGCCGGTCGTGCGGGTCTTGGCGGTGCGGGTATAGCCGTCCGCGAACTGGATGAACCCGTAAGGCGCGTAGTAGCTGTTTCCGGTGATGGACTCTTCGTCCATGTAACTCGCGCCCACCAGCCAGTTCAGCGGGCCGTCCCCGGTCGAGGCGAGGCGCGATTCGAAACTGTAGTCGCGGTTGTCGTTCTCGAGCAGGATCTGCCAGACTTGCAGTTCCGGGGTATTCGCCGCGGTTCCGTAGAGCGGGTTTGCGGCGAACTTCGTGACGTCGCGGCCGACGCCGGTGATCGCGATGTACTCGTTGCTGTGGTAGGACCCCTGGGCGGTGAAGGTGATGTCCTTGGCGACGTCGTAGTCGACCGAGAGCCCGCCCTGATAGGCGCGCCGCTCGAGCCCGGCGCTCTTCAGGAACGACGTCTTGAACGGAAGGTCCGCACCCATCGCGTTCTCGATCAGGTACTGGCGCACGAGCGGCGAGATCGCGGTATCGTATCCGATCTGCGAGTTGGCGGGCTTGCTGATCTTGCCGCAGTAATACGTAAGCGTGCCACCCAGGTCGCAATTGTGCCCTTCCATGCCCACCTGGATGCTCGCTGCCGGGCCGTCCTTGTCGGTCCAGTAGTTGAAGCGGCCACGGACGCGCAGACCGGCAGCCGGTTCGGCATAGAGCGCCGCAGTATAGGACCGCGTGCTCTGGGCGCCCAGGCGCTGGGCATACGAGGTGCCTGCCTCCGTGGCGGTAAGGCCGGCGTTGTTGCGATACTGGCCGTCCGTCCCGTAGTCTCGCGCGGTCAGGCGGATGGCCATGATGCCGGGGATGATCGGAGCATCGACCGAGGCCGAAACGTCATGCAGGCCGTAGCTGCCGATCTCGCCCGATACCTTGCCCGCCCAGTCGGTGAGCGACGGCTTCTTGGTGATGACGTTGACCGCGCCCGAGAAGGTGGCGCGTCCGAAGTAGGCGCTCTGGGGCCCCTTGATGACTTCCACGCGCTCCACGTCGTCAAGGCCCGACGTCTGGCCGGACGATACCGGCATGCCGTCGACGAACAGGGTCGCCAGCGGCGCGCCCGATTCCGTGCTGAGGCCGCGGAACCGCAGTTCAATCTTCGAACGGTCCGCACGGTCGGTTGCCAGCGGCGTGATGTAGAGCCCCGGGGTGAAGGCCGACAGGTCCTTCATGTCGCGCAGGCCAAGGCTCTCGATCTTGTCCGCGCCGACGACGCTGATCGTCAGCGGTACGTCGTGCAGGGTTTCGTCGCGCTTGCGGGCGGATACGATGATGTCCCCATCCATCGACGACTTCTGAACCGCTTCCGGCGTGGAATCCTGCGCATAAGCAGGTTGAACTGCTGCAAGAGCCGCAAACGACACACCGGAAAAAATCGTAAACCTAAAACTACGATTACCGAAAATCCCCATTTTACCCTCCGTAGAATGTCCGCCCGTCCTGCTTACATTTTTATTTTCTATTATAATTCTTATGCGATTTATCGAATTGCCATTCTTCGGCAATCTTCAGATCTTATGTTTATTCAGAAATTGGTGGCCGCGCCGTGGATACGGCTGGTCGGCTTGGGACGATTGTTAAATAGATTCGCGCGGCCTGATATCGACACAAATCCTATAACCTATAGTCGGGCAGCCAGATCGCGTTGGTCGGGCAGATGGCCCCCGACGCGATTGCAGCCCCGGCCAAGTTTGCGGCCCGGAAACGCGCCATCACGGACACCATCGATGCCCGCCCCCTAATGCCCCACGCGACCACCCAGCCTATAACCTATCCAAACGACCCACCTGTGCTTCGACAGCGAGGCGCTCGATCAGGAATGCGACATAGAAAGTTCGCAGCCCATGACGAAAAGCGCCTGCCCGCCCCTGCCCGATCCCGCCGACGCTCTCGGCGCGGACGCGGCCCCATCGCAATCCGAATTCCGCCTTGTGCTGTTCGCGCTGCTGCTGGCGACGGCGCTCGGAGCGTTCGAACGCTCGATCGTGTCGGCGGCGATGCCGCAGATCGGCGCGGAACTTGGCGGCATCGAGAACCTGTCGTGGACCATCTCGACCTTCATGATCGCGCAAGGGGTATCCATCCCGATCTACGGCAAACTGGGCGACGAGATGGGCAAGAAGAAGCTCCTGTCGATCGCGATCCTGATCTTCATCGCCGGCTCGCTGCTCAGCGGCATATCGAACTCGATGGAGATGCTGATCCTGTCGCGGGGCCTGCAGGGCATCGGCGCCGGCGGACTGGCAACTTTGCCCACCGCCGCGATCGGCCACTTCATCGGCCCTCTGGAACGCGCCCGCTACCAGGGATTGTTCGTGACCGTGTTCGGCTTGTGCAGCATTCTGGGGCCGGCAGTCGGTGGCTTTCTGACCACGCTCTACGGCTGGCGTTCGGTGTTCCTGGTCAACCTCCCGCTGGGCCTGCTGGTGCTCGAACTGATCCGCCGCCACTACCGCTCGCACGAGCCGCTCTCGCCGCGCCAGCCGTTCGACTATGCCGGGACGCTGATCCTGGGCGTAACGACGGTACTGCTGATGCTGCTGTTGACCTGGGGCGGCACCCGCCATCCCTGGAGCGCGCCGATCATGCTGTGGCTCGCGGCCGCGACCGCCGCCCTCGCGACGACGTTCTGCGTTTGGCAGCGCGTCGCGACGGCGCCCATCTTTCCGATGACGATGCTGCGCGCCAAAGGGTTCTACCAGGCTTTGCTCATCAGTTGCGCGATCGGCGCGGGGTTCTACGGAACGAGCGTCTACCTCCCGCTCTACTTCCAGGTCGCGATGGGCCAGCCGGCATCGGTTGCCGGCGCGCTGATCGTTCCTCTCGTCCTGGGCAACATCGCCGGCGCAACCTTGACCGGCCGGCTGATCGCCCGGACGGCGCACGCGCGGCTGCCCCTCATGGTCGGATGCGGGATCGTCTCCGCCGGCTTCTTCCTGATGTCGCGGATCGATCCGGGCCAGAGCCTGATCGTGCCGTTCGAAATCTGCCTCGCGATCACAGGCTTCGGCGGCGGACTGTGCATGCCTACTCTCGTCATCGTCGTGCAGAGCCGTATCCCGGCCGAACAGCTCGGCATCGCCACGGCCGCGATGACCTTCATGAACACGCTCGCGGGCGCCGCCGGCGTCGCCCTCGCGGGCTCCATGCTCAATGCCAGGCTGGACGCCCTGTTGCCGGCCGGCTCGCATGCGCTGGTCGTCATCGAAGGCGCCGCGCTGGAGATATCGCCGGCGATCGCCACCGCCTATGCACAGGCGTTCAACGGCCTGTTCCTGACGAGCGCTCTGCTGTGCGGCCTCGCCTGCCTGCTGTCGTGGGCGACGCCCAGCCGCCTCGACGACCGGGCCCCTCGCCTCACGCCTTCAGCGTAGCGGCATGCGACGCGCAGCATGACATGAACTGCCGCATCGCCGCGGTCCGCTCCGACAGGTTGGAATGCAGCAGCGCGATCTGCGCGGTCGGGGCGATGGTCGACTGGTCGACCCGGACCAGCCGGCCGTCGCGGATCTCGTCGGCCACGGCCTCGTCGGGAGCGATGCACAGCAAGCCGCTGGAACGGGCCGCAGCGATGGCGAAGTTCATCGAATTGACGCGCATGCGGATCAGCGCCTCGTGCTCGCGCTCGGCGAACTTGTGGCGCAGCATGTTCTCCGCCGAACCGACGTTGGTCACGACCCAATGGGCCGCGGCAAGCTGGTCCAGCGACACGTCGCGCTGGCCGGCGAGCGGGTGCGACGGCGAGCAGTAGACGCTGCTGGGATAGTCGCCGAGCGCCTGGACGCGGATTTCCGGCGGCGGATCGAAGTCCTCCCCCATCAGCGTCAGCGCGAGGTCCCATTCGGAACTGAGGATGTCGTTGAACACCTGCCCGCTGTTGTAGGTGAAGGTGAAGGCATCGACGACGATGTCGGCGGACGTCTCCATGAACGCCGAGACGACCTTGGGCATGAAGCGCGGGATGAACACTGACAGCGTGCCGATCGACAGCTTGCCTACGCCGCCGCCGCGCATCATCGAGACTTCGGCCTGGGCCTTCTCAGCCTCGCGCAGGATGTTCTTGGCGTAGCGGATGAAGACGACGCCGATCTCGGTCGGGCGGATGCCGCCGCCGCCGCGAATGAGCAACTGCGCGCCGACCGAGCGTTCCAGCGCCTTGATGCTGTGCGAAAGGGACGGCTGGGTCAGGTTCAGCGCCGCCGCGGCGCGGTTGATGCTGCCATGCTTGATGACCGCCAGAAACTGCCGCAACTGCCGTAATTCCACGCCCGTTTCCTTCTCACAACGTTCCGGTGCCGGCGCTCGACGAGCGACCGCTCGGATCGGTGGGATACTCCAAGAAACCGCGCTGTCGAGGGGCATCGCCGCGTTTACCCGAAGGCTTGCGTGACCACCTGCATCAACCTGTCGCGCCGTTCGGCCAGAAGCTGCTCGGTCGCCTCGTCGGGCTGATACCCGTCGACGGCGCCGGCGGGCAGCCCCATGTCCTCGAGCAGCCGTTCCAGGACCGTCATGCGGTCGGTCACGATCCACAGTTCGCGCGTCAGTGCGAGAACCGCCTGGCCTAGGGCGTCGACGTGCTCGAGGCCCAGGATGCGCCGTTCGGGCGGGTCGGTAATGAGCGGCTGGTTCATCGCGGCTTCCTGCCGATCACGAAATAGGGGTTGGCGTAAGGCGCGACGGTACCCGAGCGCACCTCGACGAAGCCGGCACCTTCGGCGTGCGCGGCGAAGTCGATCATCGCCGATTCCCGCCAGAAGGGCTCGCCGCCATAGCGGGCTGCCCAGTCGAAACGCCAGGACGCCAGCCTGTCGATGTCGGCATAGCGCGGCACGTCGGCGATCAGCACGGTGCCGCCGGGGCGCAGCAGGCGATGGGCCTCGGCGAAGACGGCGTCGACGATTGCCGTCGGCAGCTCGTGATGGATGGCATAGGCCGTGACCATGTCGAAGCTTGCGTCCTCGAACCCGGTATCCTCGCCCACGCCGACGAACAGCTTCCAGTCCAGCCCGCGTTCGTTACCCACCCGGCGTGCCTGCTCGAGCATCGCGGGCGAAGGGTCGATGCCCCAGATCTCGGCCTCGGGAAACACCTCGGACAGGGCCACGGTATAGTGGCCGGACGAGGTTCCGAGTTCGAGGATGCGATCGTAGGCGCGGTCGGCCGCTTCGCGCGCCACCACGCGGCGATTGGCGTAGATGTCGCCGGCGAAAATCTTCGAGACGAACTTGCGGTGGATCAGTTCGCCGTGGACGAAGCCGTTTTCCGGTACCGCGTCCCAGCCTCCGTGGCTGCGATGGAACCAGCTTCGGGCCCAGTATTCGGGCGGCTCGAAGCCTTCGCGATAGTCGATCGTCGTCGGCCCCTCGGCCGCCGAAGTCAGCGCGGGGGCAACCTCGTCCCGGATTTCCGCGAAGGCGTCGAGCGCCGCGAGGCCGTGGTTGCGCGCGCTGTATTCGGCAAGCAGTGCGCGAAGGCGAAACGGGCTCGATCCGGCCATCGCCTCGTCGATCACGCGGTGACGTTCTTCCATGTCCTCGGGGAGCAGGTCCGGGCCCAGCCCGATCCCTGCCATCTCCGCCTCGGCGGCCTGCATCGCCCGCCCGCCCGCCTTGGCGACAGCAACCTCGAAGTCCATCGCCGCCCGGCCACGCTGCTTGAGCTGAAAGTCCATCATCGTCTCCTCGGCCGCGGGATCAGGCGTTGACCGCGACGGTCTTGGTCTCCAGGTAGCCTTCCATGGCCGCGCGGCCGAACTCGCGCCCCCAGCCCGATTGCTTGTAGCCGCCGAACGGCGCGTTGATCCCCGGATGGCCATGGCCGTTGATGCTGACCGTGCCGGCCTTGATCCGCGCGCCCAGCTTGTGCGCGGTCGCCAGGTCACGCGTCCACACGCTGGCGACGAGGCCGTAGTCGGTGGCGTTGGCGAGCGCGGCGATGGCATCGACATCGAGGTCCGCGAAGGTCTGGAGGCACGTCACCGGGCCGAAGATCTCCTCCTGCATCACCCGCATGTTCCCGCGCGCGCCGGTTATCAGCGTGGGCTCCATGAAGTTGCCGGGCCGGTCGAGCGCCGCCCCGCCGATGGCGACCGCCGCGCCTTCCGCCTTGGCGACGGCGACGTAGGACAGCACCTTGTCACGGTGCTCGGCCGAAATCAGCGGGCCCAGGTCGTTCCCGGCCTCGAAGCCCGGACCCACGGCCATTGCACCGATCAGCTCGACCACGCGCTCCTCGAAGGGGGCCGCCACGCTTTCGTGCACGAGGATGCGGCTGGCGCAAGTGCAGTTCTGGCCCTGATTGCCGAATGCCGCACGGATCAGCGCTTGCGCCGCCTTCTCCAGGTCGGCATCGGGCAAGACGATGAAAGGCGCCTTGCCGCCCAGTTCGAGCGAGACCTTCTTCATGTTGCCGGATGCCGCCGCGATGATCGCGCGGCCGACTTCGGTGGAGCCGGTGAAGGAAATCTTGTCGACTTGCGGATGCGCCGCCAGCCGCGCGCCGACGACCTCGCCATGGCCGTTGACGATGTTGAGCACGCCATCGGGCAGCCCCGCCTGCTGCGCCAGCTCGCCCAGGATCAGCGCCGCCAGCGGTGTCTGCTCGGCGGGCTTGAGGACCACCGTGCACCCGGCTGCGAGGGCGGGCGCCAGCTTCATGGCCGCGATCACGAAGGGGAAGTTCCAGGGCAGGATCAGCCCGGCCACGCCCAGCGGCTCGCGCCGGGTATAGGCGGTGACTTCGGCCGACGGGTCCCAGCTGTCGACGCTCAGGTTCTCGCCCGCGACCTTGCCGATCCAGCCGGCATAGTAGCGGAACAGCTCGGCAGCGCCCGCCGCCATGCCGAGCGCGCCCGCCAGCGCCATGCCGTTGTCGAGCACCTCGACTTCGGCGATCCGCCGGGCATCCGCTTCGATGAGATCGGCCAGCTTGTTGAGGATGGCCCGGCGCGCAGCGGCAGACATGCGCGGCCAGGGCCCCTTGTCGAACGCTTCGCGCGCGGCGGCCACGGCAGCGTCGACGTGCTCCTCCCCACCCGCCAGCGCGGTGCCGACCTGCAGCCCCGTCGCCGGGTCGATCACCGGGATACGCTCGCATCGCGCCGGCCGCAGCCACTCCCCGCCGATGAACAGCGGCGCGTCGGCGCGCAGGAACGCGCTCGTCGCGCGCGTCAGGTCATAGGGCAGTTCGAGCGTGGTTTCGGCGGCCGGCATGGAGTGCACTTTCGGATATCTGTGGACGGGCAAGACGTTGGCGGCGTCAGGACAGCGTGTGGGCACCTTCGAACAGGTCGCTGGCATCGGCGGGATTGTCGGACATGCGCTCGATGTCGTCGGCCACGCCCTTCATCACCCGGCCGAGATAGGCCTCGGTCCAGGCCGCGCGCCGCGCGACGTCCTCGGGCGTCAGCTCGAACGTGTCGATCTCGAGCTGCTTCAGGGCACCGCCTTTCTCGGACAACTGTTCGACGGTATCGAGCCGGCTGCGCAGCACCGCCACTTCCGCAGTGAGCGCGACGATCATCGACAGCAGGCGGTCGATCGTCTCGTCGAAGTAGACGGGCTTCTTGCCCTTGGGCGTGCGCTGCATCCTGGGCGCGATCTGGGTCTGGTCGTTCATGGTCATTGTCCTCCCGCGAGCGCAGGCGATTTCGACGCGACGAGCAACGGAACGTCGCCGAAGCCGGTCATGTAGCCCTTGGTGCCCGGCTTGGTGATCGCCTCGAACGAGACGAACGGCGTCTTTTCGTAGCCGACGCGATCGCGCTCGAAACCGGCCGCCGCCACTTCGCCGACCCAGTCCAGGCGATGGACGGTGCGCAGGAAGCGCTCGTTGTTGTTGTAGATTTCCCATTCGCCGAAGAAGGCTCGCAGCGGATCGATCGCCTCGGTGCGGAAGCCGTCGAAGTGCACCATCATCCCGCCGGGAGCGAGCAGGCGCGCGCATTCCTTGAGGATGTTCGGCACTGCCGACCGCGACGTTTCATGGAACAGCAGCGCGGAGACGATCAGGTCGAAGCTGCCATCGGCGAAATCCATGGCCTCGGCGTTCTGCTGGCTGAAATGGGCCTCCACCCCGAGCGCGTTGGCGCGCACGTGAGCGTGGCGCAGGCACCCGGCACCGACGTCGATCCCGTGGACTTCGGCCTCGGGGAATGCCTGGGCCCAGGGCAGCGTCGAATTGCCGATCGCGCAGCCGAGGTCGAGGATGCGCAAGGGGCGGAAGTCCGGGTGGGCGGAGCGGACATAGTTGACGATCGTCTGCCCGGTCGACGCGTTCTCCTTGCCCATCATGCCCACGCTGTAGATCGGCACGCCCATGTCGTAGATCAGGCCCGCCGACACGTCGTCGCGCCCCACTTCGCCATGGTAGCCGCCGGGCTGGAGATGGATGTCGTAGACGCTGTGGTAGCGCGGGATCTCGAAGTCGTCTCCTGCAAGGCGGAGCGAGCCGAGGGGACCGCCCTTGCTCGCCTGCTCCTGCATTTCGGGCAGCGACCGCTCGATCGTGTCGATGACCGAATCCCAGACCATCTCCTGGCTCTGGCGCTGCATCGCGCTCCACAACTGGTAGATCGGATCCCGCAGCATGCCCGGCCGGATCTCGTCGGCCGTCTCCGGCTTGCGGCCGAGCGAGGCTTCCAGCGCCGGCTCGACGCGCTTGTGATAGGCGCCGAAGGCCCCCGGCGCGATGCTGCGCGACAGGTAGCGGCGAAAGTTCATCACGAAGTCCTGCCGGGCGTTTTCGTCGTGCAGCGGCCTGGGCAGGGCCGCGTGCGGTGTCTGGCGATTTTGCATCGAACGATCCTCTATCGGAGAGGCTCCGTGCCCCTCGTCCGTCACTTGATGGAAAATGTGCCCAAAGCGCAAAGGCGCGGCAATCCGCTGCCCGCTCTATAGGCTATCGAGACGTCAGGCGGCCTCCAGTTCGCACAGCAGCGCCGACAGCGCGTGTTTCGCGGCAGGGCTATCGGGCAGCCGCGAGAAGCGCACCGTACCCAGGGCCTCGACGCTCGTTTCGAAGGCATGGCCGACGGCAGCCGCGATGATGCCCGCGGCGCTCGCCTGGCCCTTGAGCGCATCCAGCACGATCCGATGCAGTCGCGCCGGGTCGAGCGCCGCTTCGTCACGGCCGTCGGAGCCGCCGGGCTCGAACAGGATCTTCTGCCGCTCGGCGAGCCACGCCTTGAACAAGTGCAGCCCGCCCGCTTCCGGTGGCTGCATCGGCGTCCTGGGCGCTTCGGGACGCGCGGCATAGACATGGGACAGGCCATCGGGGCTGGCGAGCGCAAGCTCGATGGCCACGGGCCCGGCGGTGCCGAAGCCGACAAGATCGAAACCGTCCGGCGCCAGTATGGCGATCGCCTCGCGCAGGATAGCCGCCTGGGCCACGGGTGTGACGGCGCCGCCGAAATCGGCGGAATCCCCGCACCCCGGGAGGTCGAGCGCGATCACCTTGCGGTCCCGGGCCCACGTCGGCGCGACATCGCCCATGTCGGCGGACGAACGCCCGACGTCGTGCAGCAGCAGCAGTGGTGGACGCACGGTGTCCTCGCCCCAGGTCCGCACGAAGAGGTCGCCGCCGGCAAGGGCAAGTACGCGCGCCCAGCCCTCGTCACCGAGCGGGCGCGTCGGCGCGACCGCCGGCGACAGGTCGGCATCCGCGCGATGTGCGGCGAAAGCCGCGTCGAGCAGCGCCATCGCCTCTGCCATGGTATCGGGCTCTGCCACAGTGACGGACGGCGAAGGTGGCGCCATGTGGGCGAGATGGGGCCGCAGCGGCCAGTCCGGCTTCATCGTCATGATGAGCGTCGGCGCCTCTATCTCGCTGGCGGCCGTGTCCAGGTCGCCGGTGAAGGCCGCCCGGTAGGGGCCGCGATAGTGGTCGCCGGCGCAGAGGAGGTCCAGGACGTCGGCCTGCACCGTATCGAGGCTGGGTTCCGGTATCGCGATGCGCGCGGCGTCGGACTTCCTGTACCAGGGATAGAAGATGTACTGCTCGCGCATCCGCGCCCACGCCCAGACCAGGTGCGCGCCGCTCCAGTCCGGCACGAAGGGGACAAAGTAGTTGGCCAGCAGGTCGTCCCGCTCCTCGGCCGATGGGTGGACGTAGCCGTTGACGACGGCGCAGGCCACGCGGTCGGGATGCCGGCGCGCCAGTTCGAAGGCACACATGGCGCCGGTGTGGAAGCCGTAGACCAAGGCCTTGCCGACGCCGATCTCGGTCAGGAACGCGGCGAGCGCATCGGCGAAATCGCCCATCGTCGGGGCGGCGATGGAAAGCGGCGTCGACAGGCCGTTGCCGGGCGTATCGGGCGCGATCACCGTGTAGCTTTGCGCCAGGCGCCGCAGCAGCGGCAGCATCTCGAGCGATGAGCGCGGCGACTGGTGCAGCAGGACGACGACCGGCCCGGTGCCCGCGCGACGGTAATGCACCTGCCGGCCGGCGACGGTGGCGACGTGACGACGAATATCCATCTCAGTTTCCAAATCCAAGGGCGCCCGGGTTCATGATGCCTTGCGGGTCGACCCGCTGCTTGAACGCGGCGATGATGTCCAGATTGGCCGGTTGGCGCGACTGCTGGAACGGGTAGTGCTTGCCCATCTGGAAATTGACCGCACCGGCCCTGCGGAACAGCGTGGTGACCTCCGCACGCATGCGCATGACCAACGCGTCGCCCTCGGGGTTCGCATCCACCGCCGGCATTGCGCTTTCGGCCTTGCCGAAGAGGCGTGGATGCGAGGCCAGGAACGCGCTGCTCCAGTGCCACGTCGGCTCGATGAGGATCATCGAGTTGCCGACCGGGACGCTGAACACCCCGGTCTTGACGCCATGGAGGGCGGCCTCGTCCTTGTAATGCTCGAACAGGTCCAGCACCTGGCGGTAGACCGTCGGCGCCAGCGAATGCGGCAAGAGGCCGTGCACCGGCACGAAGCGCAGGGTCGAGAGCATCGTGTCGGGCATCGGGAAAGGATTGGCCGCGAGCGCGCGGGCGATCGTCGGTTCGATCGACCAGCCGCCCTGCCTCGCCGCGATGGCCTCCACGGCCCGGCGCTTGCGCTCGATTTCCTCGCGCGAGGGGCCCTCGATCGTGAGGTGCGCACTGGCGCTGACGCCCTTGAGGAAGCGCTGGCCGGCAGCCGCCATGCGAAGGGCCGCGCCGACACCGTCGCGCTTGAGCACCGACCAGAACGTGGCCATCATCTGCCGCAAGGGAATGTTCGCTTCGCTGACGCGCGCGTCCTGCTGGCCCTGGTCGAAGATCGCCCCCTCGCAGATCAACTCGCGCCGGCCCATCTCGCTCACTGCGGCGAGCAGCGCAAAGGGGTCCTCGAAGCCGAACGAGGCGACGTCGTGGTGCGATGGCGCGTCGATCAGCGGCAGCGTCACCCGCACCTTGATGCCGAAGGCACCGCAGTCGCCGGTGAACAGGCCGGTCAGTTCGGGACCGTGGTGCCGGTAGAAGGCCGGATCGCCGTCGAGGCCGCCGCGCGCGCCGGTCGACAGCAGCGTGCCGTCGGCGAGGACGACGTCCATGCCCAGCACGTTCTCGGCAGCGGTGCCGTGCGGGACCGCGCCCCAGAATGCCGAGTTCTGGCTCATCGCCCCGCCCACCGTCGCGTGATGGCCCGAGACCGGCCCCCAGTACGGGGTGCGCAAGCCGTGCGCGGCCAGCGCCGTGCGCAGTTCGCTCCAGGTGCATCCGGCTTCGACGGTGACCACCATGTCGTCGGGACGGATCTCGACGATCCGGTCCAGGCCGCGCGTGTCGATGCTCACGCTGCGCGGGCGGACCGGCAGGTAGCCGCCGGTGTACGACATGCCGCCACCGCGCGGGACGATCGCCACGCCATGCTCGGCGCAGAGCCGGACGATGCCCTGGACTTCCTCGACGCTCGACGCCTGCAGCGCGGCCAGCGGCATCACCCCCGGCTGGTACACGTCTTCCGAAAAGAAGCGCCGGTCCGCCTCCCCCAGCAGGACCGCCTCGTCCCCCAGCAGGGCCTTGAAACGGCCGATCAGGTCGTGATCGCAGGTGATGGTATCCCCGGCGGGATGGATCGCGATCTGCTCGATCATGATGCGTAGACCTCCTTGTCGAGCGCCGCGCGCGGTTCGGCCTCCCCTTCTTCGTCGAGGACCGCCGATTTCAGTGCCTTTTCGTCGAGTCCGTAGAAGAACATCAGCACGCCGCCGATGAAGATGGTCACGCCCGGGCCGAAGCCGAACGCCGCGACCACCCCGAACAGTGCCCGGGGGGACTGGACCAGCGTATCGCCGCCCGCCTGCACGTAGCCGAAGGTCGAAAGCACGATCCCCACCAGTGCCATGCCCAGGGCCGAGCTGGCCTTCTCCGCAGTCGTGTAGAACCCGGCGTAGACGCCCTCGCGGCGCAAGCCGGTGCGGCGGGTGTCGTACTCGATCGTGTCCGGCAGCATCGCCGAACTCATGACGATCATCGCTGCGGAGCCGAAGCTGATCCCGATCACCCTGGCCATGAAAATGAGCCATGGCTCGTCCAGCGACGCCCAGTACCACGAGAAGCTCGCCAGGCTGAGGACGATCGAACCGATGATGAACGTGTCGCGCTTGCCGACCTTGCGGCCCAGCCAGAGACAGACCGGCAGCGACAGGAACATGACGACGTTGAGATAGAGGAAGAAGCTGCCCAGCCACTTCTCGTCGCCGCCCAGCACCCGGCGCACGTAGAACACCGCGCCGCCGTTCATCATCATCACCCCGACCATGCCGAACAGGTGCGAGGCGAGCAGCACGACGAAGTGCCGGTTCTCGAGCATCGAGCCGACCTGCCGGCGGAACGACACGCGCTTGTTGACGGTGTCGACGTTGGGCTGGCGGCCGATCAGCAGCACGCACACGACGCCGGTGACGAAGACAAAGAGGCCCATCACGAGCGACATCCCCGCATGGCCCGCGCGTCCCCCGCCGAAATGGGCTATCAGCGTGGGGGCCAGGAAACCGCCGGCCGACGTGCCGATGGTGGAGAACACCGAGCGCGCGGACATCATCAGCGTGCGGGTATGGTAATCGTCGGTGATCTCCGCCGGGATGGCGTTGTAGGGCACGCCGAACGCGCCGTAGCCCATCGAGAACACCACCAGCGCGAAGGCCACGTAGGCCACCAGGCTGCTCCCGGTCAGGGACGCCGGCGCGTTGAAGATCAGCGCCCAGGCGAAGCAGAGCAGCAGCGCCCCGAAGAACATGAACGGCAGGCGCCGTCCCCACGGGCTCCTTGCCCGGTCGCTCAGTCCACCGATGATCGGGTTGGTGAAGACGTCCACCAGCGTCGAGACGGCGACGATCCCCGCGGCGGCGGCCGCGGCCATGCCCACGTAGTCGACGAGGAACCCCAGGACCAGGATCTTGGCGAAGTTGGTCGCGCCAAGGCAGGTTGAGCCCAGGCCCCATCCGACGATGGTGCGCCAGGGCAATTTACTCGATGCCAGCGACATATGGCTTCTTCCCTCGTGTTCTTTTTCGGCAGGCATCGGCGAAAGGGCCGACGCCGGATCGAAGCGTCCCGTGTCATGCCCGTCGATGGTGAGGCCCGCCCCTTTGCAAGGCAGACTATCACCACTGGCTCCGCTCCCTATCGGCTTCGCTTGTCTATGTTATCGAGCCTACCTATAGGCCCGCGAGCGCCCCACCGAATGCCGGCCGATCGTGGCCGCGGGCCCTTTCGATCGCATTTCTAATGGCGTTCCAATAGCCGGCCAGCGCCATAAATCTTGTCCTCGATTCCGAGTGCTCGCAAGGCGTGCCAGTACGTCGCCGTGTTGATCGCGACGACAGGCTTGTCGAGCCACAGTTCGGCGGCAGCGGCTATGCGAACCATCGAGAGGTTGGTGCCGACCTGCACCAGTGCGTCGACGTCGTCGCCGTCGATCGCCTTCAACGCATCGACCACCTCGCGCTCGCCCGTCTCGGCGATCGCCAGCCAGCTCGGACGCTGCAGCGCGAGGTCCCGCACGACCTCGAAGCCGCTTTCCTCGAGGAACCCTTTCACGGCCTTGTTGGCGCTCGGGAAGTAGGGCGAAAGGAAGGCCACCCGGCGCACGTTGCCGAAGGCGCCCAGCGCCGCCGCCAGAGCCTGCGACCCGATCGTCGCCTCGATTCCGGCATAGTCCTCCATCCGGTGCCGGAATGCCTGAGCGCCCGCGATGCCGCCGTAGAAGGTCACTGCCGACATGCCCATGACCAGCCGGTCCGGCGCGCACGTCATCGCCCACTTCACCGCTTCCAGCGTATTGTCGCCGATCACGTTGGTCGCCGCCACGAAGGCGGCGTCGGTGACGCCTTCGACGTTTTCCACCGGGATGCGGCTGTAGTGGTTGGTCACGCCCACCGGGCGCAGCATCTCGAAATCGGGCTGGACGATGGTGTTGGTCGACGGCCCGATCACGCCAAGCTTGGCGCGAAACCCCAGCGCGTCCGCGTTGTATCTCAGCATCTTGTTTTTCCTTTACCGTCCTCGGGCAGGCTTGCGGGCGATGGTCACCCACGGGTAGGAGGCAGGCCCGAGCGGGCGCGCGGCGACGTCGACGAAACCGATCGCCGCCAGTTCGCGCGCCCAGTCGGCGGCTCCCGCATCCGAGAAATAGGGCTCGCCCCGGTTGGCCGTATCCCAATGCAGCAGCGCCGCATGGAACGGGCCGACGGCGCGGAAGGGTGGCGGGTCGGAGATCACGATATCGCCCCCGGGCGCCAGAATTCGGTACATTTCCCGGAACAGCGCGATACTGGTCTCGACCGGCAGCTCGTGATTCAGCGCAAAAATGGCCACGGCATCGAACGAACCATCCGCCTCGCCGCTGGACGTCGCGTCCCGGTGCCTGAGATCGGCTTCCACGCCGAAGCGTTGCAATAGCATCCGGGCGCCGCGCAACTGCTCAAGCGAGAGGTCCGACCCCACCAGCGCGGCCTCCGGGAACACCGAGCGCAAGGCGATCAACGTCGTCGCGTTGCCGCAGCCCGGCTCGTATATCCTCCGGTAGTCGCGGCGCGGGAGCTGTGATGCCACGTCGATCCGGTGCCGACCGATCTCGGCGCCGACCGGCACTGCAGCGAACCCGCCCAGCCGGAAGATCGGACCGATGACGTGAAGGCCGTGCGGACCATACAGGTCGTAGGCATCCCAGCCGCCCGGCCGCAAGTGCCAGTCGCGCTCGAAGTAGTCGGGAAGCGCGGGGGCGCCTTCGGCCGCCTCCCCCGCATCGGCCTGCGCCGGGGCCGGCGGCACGGGAAAGTGGTCCCGGCGCGCCTCTACCGCGGGTATGCCGAAGTCGTAGATCGCCCGCGCGACATAACCCTGGAAGAACCGCTCCCAGCGATAGGAACCGTGCCGGTTCGCCACCTCCGTCGCACGTTCGACCCACTCCATGATCTCGGCGGCGCCGGCATCGCCGGCCGGCCCTTCGTGCAGCGCCCGTCCGTCCGCATCCGCGTCGAAGGCCCGCTCCGCCGCATCGCGCAGCGCGCTGGAGGCGAAGACCTGCATCGAGCCCAGGGCATCGACGCCCGCCCGTCCGTACTGGCCAAGGCTGGAGCGCCCCGCCGCGAACGTCAGCTTTCCGGGTGCGTCCGTCATGCGCCGGCCCGTTGCGCATCGGACGGCCGGGGCCAAGCATGGCCGGCCCGCGCCAGGATCTGGTCCAGCCCCTGCTCCCGCTCCGCCAGCGGCGCTCCCAGGACATGCGCCATCATCCGGGCGCGCAGAGCGGCGAGATCCTGCTCGAACCTGGCGGCGGGCACGAACTCTTCGACTTCCCCCGGCTCCAGGCAGTTCCTCTCCTCGAGCAACCGCTCGACGACCGCCAGCCGGTCGCGCGTGATCCATAATTCCATCAGCATCGCGGACATCATCCGCGCGAGATCGTCCACATCCGCCTGACCGACACGGCTCATCGCCACCCCTCATCGCTGCAATGGCAGGACGATGACACGGGGTGACCGTCGGGATCATCCCAGACCGTCTCGATAGGTTATAAGTCCCTGCCGCCTTAACGCCCCCGGCGCCGCAATTCATACGAAGGCTCGTCAAAACGACCAACGCAGGAACTACATCATGAACAGGCGTCCGCTGCGACCAATATCCCAGCAAGATATCGACGATTACAACCGGGATGGGGTCGTTTGCCTGCGGCAAGTCTTCGACAGGGACTGGATCGAAAGTCTCCTGCCGATCGCGCGTAAGATAGCCATCGGCCGGGAGGACATGGGCCTGCTGCCGCATCGCCCCTTCAACTTCATGACCCGCGTGATCCCCGAGTTCCGCGAACTGGTGTTCAATTCGCCGCTGGGCGAGGCCTGCGGACGCGTCATGCAGTCGAAGGAAATCCGCTTTCTGTTCGACCAGATCTTCGCCAAGGCTCCGCAAAGCGACGCCAAGACGGTGTGGCACAACGATCGTTCCGGCTGGCCGGTCACGGGCAAGATGATCCCCTCGTTCTGGATGCCGCTGACGCCGATCGTCAAGGCGAACTGCCTGGAAGTGATCGCCGGCACCCACAACCACGACGTGAAGTACTGGAACTCCACCGCCAATTCGCGCCAGATGATAAAGCCGGACGACCGGGTGAACGTGCCGGACGGGGAAGCCGTCCGCAACAATCCCGACTACACGTTCCTGTCGTGGGACATGGAGCCCGGCGACGCGCTGCTCATCAATCCCTGGGTCCTCCACTATTCCTCGGGCAACCCCACCGACGACTGGCGCATCGCCGTCTCGGTCCGTCCCATGGGCGACGACATCCGCTGGGACCCGCGCCCCGAATGCGTCAACATGGCGGGCATCAGCTTCGACGAGATGCTGCCCGGACAGAAGCCGCAGGGTCGCATGGTCCCCCTGATCTGGTCCGAGGACGGTCGCAAGGACGATACCTCGCAGTTCCAGAAGGGCTTCGCGACGACCTGGTCTTCAGAGGCCGATGCCCTGCGCACCGGGACCTTCCCCAGCTACGAGGAATTCATCAAGTCCAACGGCGGCCCGTCCAACCTGGCGGCGCTGCATACCGCGGGCGACTTCTGATGCGCCCGGCGCTTCCCGCACTTGGCGGCATCGGGTAAGCCATGGCCGACTTTGACCTCGTCGTTAGGGGCGGCACGGTGGCCGACGGCACCGGCGGCGATCTTTACGAGGCCGACGTCGGCGTGGTCGGCGACCGGATCATCCAGGTCGGCCGGGGGATCGCCGCAGGCCGGGAGGAGATCGACGCGCGGGGGCGTCTCGTCACTCCCGGCTTCGTCGACATCCACACCCATTTCGACGGACAGGTAACTTGGGACCACCAGTTCGCCCCGTCGACCGGCCACGGTGTCACGACGCTGCTCATGGGCAATTGCGGGGTCGGCTTCGCGCCCTGCCGTGCCGATCAGCGCGATGCCATGATCGACGTGATGGAAGGCGTCGAGGACATTCCCGGCATCGTCATGCGCGAAGGCCTGCCGTGGAACTGGGAAAGCTTCCCGGACTATCTCGACGCGCTGGACAAGCGCCGCATGGACGCCGATTTCGCCACGCAGGTGCCGCACATTCCGGTGCGGGTCTTCGTGATGGGGCAGCGCGCCATCGACCGCGAACCCGCGCGCGCCGAGGACATGCGCCAGATGGCCGAGATCGTGCGCGAGGGCATGGCGGCGGGCGCCTTCGGCTTCAGCACCTCGCGCGTCATCGGCCATCGCACCGCCAACGGCGCGCAGTTGCCGGTGACGACCGCCAGCGAAGACGAACTCACGACCATCGCCCTCGCCATGCGCGACGTCGGCAATGGTCTTTTCATGTCGGCTTCCGAGTTCGACACCGGCAACGGCTTTTCCTCCGAGTTCCGGATGCTCGAGCGGATCGCGCAACTGAGCCGGCAGACGGTATTCTTCCCGCTGCTCCAGTACAACGAGGCGCCCGACCGCTGGCTGGAGATCGCCGAGGCCTGCGCCCAGGCCCGTGCCGGCGGTGCCGATATCTACGGCCAGGTGACCAGCCGCCCGGTGGGCGTTCTGATGGGTCTGGAACTGTCGCTGCACCCGTTCATGGGATGCCCGGCCTACCAGGCGATCGCGCTGCTGCCCCTGGCCGACCGCGTGGCGGCGATGAGGACGCCGCAGGTCCGTGCCCGGATTCTCGCCGAGACGCCGGACATGACCGACCCCATCCTGGCATTCACGCGCAACTTCCACCTGTTCTACGCAATGGGCAATCCGCCGGAATATTCACCGACCGAGCACCGGCGCTTCGACCGCATCGCCGAGCGTCTCGGCACGACCGCCGCGGCAGTCGCCTACGACGTGATGCTGGCCGACAACGGCCGCGGGATCATCTATTTCCCCGCCCGCAACTTCACGGCCTGCAATCTCGACACCGTATTCGCGATGCTCCGGCGCGAGGATACGGTTCTGGGCCTGGGCGACGGCGGTGCCCACCTCGGCGCGATCTGCGACGGCAGCCTGCAGACCTACATGCTGAGCTACTGGACCCGCGACCGGCAGGGCGACAAACTCTCCATCGCCGAGGCCGTCCACGCGATCAGCGGCAGGACCGCCGACGTCGCTGGCTTCACCGGCCGCGGCTACCTGAAGCCGGGATACAAGGCCGACCTCAACGTCATCGACTACGACAATTTGCGCCTGGAACCGCCACGCGCCGTCCATGACCTTCCCGCAGGCGGACGTCGTCTCACGCAGGACGCGATCGGCTATGACGCGACCATCCTGTCTGGCCGGACGACCTATCGCCACGGCACGTTCACCGGCGCGCTGCCGGGTCGGCTGCTGCGCAAGGCGTGGTGACGGGCAGACCGCCCCGTCCTCGGTAACGCCGACGGGCAGGAGCAGGCGGCGCCGGGCAACCCTGCGTGGCAGGGGTCGCTGCCTTTCCGCCGCCCCTTTCAGTGGCCGGCCTTCCGGATGATGCGCCACCGCACGGCGGCGCAGGAATTTCCGTTTCGCCCGTGCGGCTGTCACTTGGAATCGAGGAGAATGCCCCCCTGGGGCGCGGCGATGGCCGTTCCGGTCCATCGATCGGTCCATATCGAGCCACGCCAGGATTGCGGCAGGGCCAGCGTGATGCGTCGCGACTGGTCGGCATCGTCGCGCAGCCCTTCCTCGAGATTGCCGGCGAGGCCAGGCACGAAGGCAAACCGTTGCCCGCAACCATCCTCGCGACCGAGCGCGGTACTGCATGGACCGAATCGGGTTTCCGGGCATCGTGGCGCAAGGCATGCATCAAGTCGGGTGCGAGCGGCGTGACATTTCACGACCTGCGAGGAACCGCCGTAACGCGCCTCGCGGTCGCTGGCGCCACCGTACCCGAGATCGCGGCGATCACTGGTCACAGTCTTAAGGAAGTCGGGACGATCCTCGACACTCACTACATGCACCGGGACCCGGCGCTGGCCGAAGCTGCCATCCGAAAGCTCGAAGAGAGAGCAGTCTCTCCCAACCAAACGCCCAACCACGTTGCGCGCTTCAATTCACTTTTCGGAAAAAACGCCGAAAAACAAGTGGTAGCGGAGGAGGGACTCGAACCCCCGACACGCGGATTATGATTCCGCTGCTCTAACCAGCTGAGCTACTCCGCCATACCAAGGCCGCTTCGTGAGAAGCGGCTCGATCTGGTGCACCGTGGCTGCGGTGCAGGCCGCGTCCTTTAGGGGGGAGGCCGGCATCGGTCAACACCCAAAACGCAGCCTCAGCCGCGAAAGGGGACGACCCGGATCGGACGCCACAAGCCGTCCTCCCACGCATAGAGGCCAAAGCCGCGGAAGCGGAACGAAACCGGCCGCAGTTGTGCACCCAGTTCGGCCTGGAGAGCCCGCGCCGCCTGGGTGGTGACCTTGTTCTGGATCGTGACGTGGAGGCGCAGGGGCTGCGCGTCCTGGCGGGTCAGGAGGCCGTGCATGCGCTCGGCGATCGCGCCGTGGAGATCAACCATGGCCGGACTATCGACGGCTAGCGCCGTGCCGGTGCCGAGCTTCATCAGCGCTGCGATTCGGGCCGGCGGCGGCGCAGCTCTGGCAAGCGTGCGCAGGACCTCGACCAGCTCCTCCTCCACCGAGGGGGGAAGCGCATGGAACAGCGTGACGTGCGCGCGCAGGCGGTTGCGGTCCGGCGGGTAATGGGCGCGGCGCAGGGCATCCGCCCAGGCAAGCACGTCGTCGGGCAGCTCCGCCGTGACCAGCAGCGGCGCACGAGGGTTTCGCGGACCCGTCGCGATCCAGTCACGAGTGGGCCAGTCACGAGAGGGCCAGCCGGCAGCCGGAGCCTTCACGCCGCGCGCAAGGCCTCCAGCACGTTCTGCGGCGACGAGACGCCGTAAGGGTCCTCGTCCACGCCGAGGTCGTTGATGCCCGGTTCCTCGAACCAGCCGGTTACGCGGTTGTCGTCCACGATCATCGCATAGCGCCACGAACGAAGGCCGAAGCCGAGGTGCTCCTTGTCGATCAGCATGCCCATGCGGCGGGTGAAATGGCCCGAGCCGTCGGGCAGCAGCCGCACCTTGGACAGCCCCAGGTGCCGCCCCCACTGGTACATGACGAAGGCGTCGTTGACCGATAGGCAGTAGACCTCGTCCACCCCGGCCTCGCGCAAGTCGTCGTAGAGCAATTCGAAGGCCGGGCATTGCTCGTTGCTGCACGTGGGCGTGAACGCTCCGGGGAGCGAAAAGATCACGACCTTCCTGCCGGCGAACTCTTCGCGCACGTGAAGATCCTGCCAACGGAACGGGTTGTCGCCGCCGATGGCATCGTCGCGCACGCGGGTCTTCAGGATGACGTCGGGTATCTGGCGTTCGAGCATGGTGCCTCCGGTACTACGGGCATTTGGGGGGAGGTAATTCGTCCCGATTGCCAGAATGCCCGAGGCACCGCAAAGTTCATCGCAACGCGATAAACGGGACGGGAGACGCTGCCATGCGCAGATTCTGGATCATTGCCACTGCGATCCTGCTGTGGAACCTGATCGGCGATGCCGCCTACCTGATGCAGGCGACCGCCGATCTCGACGCCATTGCCGGCACCGACCCGGTTACCGCCGCCGCCCTCCACTCTATGCCGGCCTGGGCCTGGGCAGCCTATGCCGTGGCGGTCGGCGGAGGCACGCTGGGCGCCGTGCTGCTGCTGATGCGGCGCAAGGCGGCTTGGGCGCTGTTCGCGCTCTCGCTGGCCGGAGTGGTCGTGCTGTTCGGCTGGAGCTTCCTGGGCTTCGACATGGTGGCCGCAAAGGGCTGGTCGAGCGCGATCTTCCCGGCGGTGATCTTCGCGATCGCCCTCGCCTCGCTGCTCTACGCCCGCGCCAAGGCAGCGGACGGGATGCTGCAGTAGCGTGATCCCGCGGGCTTGATGCCCCCTCGCCCCGCAGCGACGTCTTGTTTACCTACAGCTCGCCGCGCTGGCGGCGGATCGCGAACCACTTGGCGACGTTGCGGTTGTGCTCTTCCAGGGTGCCGGCGAACGCGTGGCCGCCGGTGCCGTCCGCGACCATGTAGAGCGCGTCGGTCTTGGCCGGATCGAGCACGGCGGCGATCGATTCGCGGCCCGGGTTGGTGATCGGGTGCTTGGGCAGGCCGACCATGGTGTAGGTGTTGTAGTCGTTGACCGCCTGGATCTCGGACTGGAGGATTCGGCGGCCCAGACGCTTGCCCTTGGTGATCGGGTAGATGATCGTCGGGTCTGCCTGGAGCAGCATGCCGGTGCGCAGGCGGTTCGAATAGAGCCCGGCGACCATGCGGCGCTCCGACGGCTTGCCGGTCTCCTTCTCGACAATCGAGGCGAGGATCAGCGCCTGCTCGGGCGTCTTGACCACGAGCCCGGGGGCACGCTTGGCCCACAGTTCCTTGAGCGTGCGGCTCATCGCCGCCTGCATCCGGCGCAGGACCGCCTCGCGTGTCTCGCCGGTTTCGAAAGGGTAGCTGTCCGGCAGGACCGAGCCCTCGTCGGGCGACGCCACGTCGCCGGTCAGCGAGGCCTGCGCTTTCAGCCGCTCGTAGACCATGATCGAGGGCATGCCCTCGGGCACCGTCACGAAGCGGCGGATGACGTCGTCGCTGGAGATGATCGCCAGCACGCGCGACGCACTGGCGTGGGCGGGGATGGCGAACTCGCCGGCCTTGATCCCCCCGCCGCCGCCGAACACCCGGGCCCGCAGCGCGAACCCGGTGCTCGAACGGATCACGCCCTTGGCCTCCAGCCGTTCGGCCACGGTCGCCAGGCTGGCGCCATTGGGGACGATGAAGTGCGCCTCCTGCTCGAGCGGGCCGGAACCGTACCAGCCGCCCAGGAAGGCCCAAAGGCCACCGACGATGGCCAGGCCAAGGACCGTTGCCAGAACGCATCCACGCCGGGACATCATCGGATTTGCCTCAATCGACCTTGCGCAGCACCAGGCTGGCGTTGGTGCCGCCGAAGCCGAAGCTGTTGTTCAGCACCGCGCGCACTTCGCGCTTCTTGGCGACGTGCGGCACGAGGTCGACGCCCACGCAGCCGTCGCTCGGGTTGTCGAGGTTGAGCGTCGGAGGCACGATCTGGTCGCGCAGGGCCAGGATGCAGAAGATCGCTTCCACCGCGCCCGCGCCGCCCAGGAGGTGGCCGATCGCCGACTTCGTCGAACTCATCGAGACGTTGTCGATGGCATCGCCGAACAGGCGGCGCACCGCGCCCAGCTCCAGCTCGTCGCCCAGGGGCGTCGAGGTGCCGTGGGCGTTGATGTAGTCGATGTCCTTGGGCTCCAGCCCCGCCTTGCGCAGCGCCATCGCCATCGAGCGGTAGGCACCCGAGCCTTCGGGGTGCGGCGCGGTGACGTGGTAGGCGTCGCCCGACAGGCCGTAGCCGATGACCTCGGCGTAGATCTTGGCACCGCGCGCCTTGGCGTGCTCGTACTCTTCGAGCACGACGACGCCCGCGCCCTCACCCATCAGGAAGCCGTCGCGGTCCTTGTCGTAGGGACGGCTGGCCTTCTCGGGCTCGTCGTTGAACGAGGTCGAGAGAGCGCGGGCCTGCGCGAAGCCGGCGATGCCGATCGGGCAGATGGTGCTTTCCGCGCCGCCCGCCAGCATGATGTCGGCGTCGCCGTCCTTGATCATGCGCGCAGCGTCGCCGATCGAGTGGGCGCCGGTCGAGCAGGCGGTGACGACCGCGTGGTTCGGACCCATCAGCCCGTACTTGATCGAGACCTGGCCCGAGATCAGGTTGATGAGGCGGCCGTGGACGAAGTGCGGCGAGACGCGGCTCGGGCCCTTCGCGGCCAGAACCAGCGATTCGCTCTCGATGCCCGGCAGGCCGCCGATGCCCGAACCGATCGAGCAACCGGCCATGTAGCGGGTTTCCTCGTCCATTTCGGTGAGGCCGGCGTCTTCGATCGCCTGGCCCGCGGCATCGATGCCGAAGACGATGAACGGATCGACCTGGCGCTGCACCTTGTGGTCGACGCGCTTGTTGGCATCGAAGCCATACTCGTGGTCGGCCGGCTTCACCTCGGCGGCGATGCGGCACTTCTGGTCCGAGGCATCGAACTTGGTGATCGGCCCGGCGCCGGACTTGCCGGCAAGGATGTTGGCCCAGGTCGTTTCGACGTCACCACCCAGAGGGGTGACGAGACCAAGTCCGGTTACGACGACGCGACGCATATGCTCTCCGAAAAGCTGTTGGCCTAAACTTACATGGCCAAAATGCAGGGGCCCGAAAACGGCGACAGGCCCGCCCCCTTAGAGGTCGAGCCTGTCGATTTCAATCCGAGTATGCGCCCTGCCCCGGCCGCCCGTCATCCGGGCGGGGGTCAGGTACGCTGGCCGGAATCAGCCCTTGTTCTCTTCGATGTACTTGATGGCATCGGAGACGGTGCTGATCTTCTCGGCCGCGTCGTCGGGGATTTCGACGCCGAACTCTTCCTCGAAGGCCATGACCAGCTCGACGATGTCGAGCGAGTCAGCGCCCAGATCGTCGATGAAGCTGGCGTCTTCGGTAACCTTCTCGGCTTCCACGCCCAGGTGCTCGACGACGATCTTCTTAACCCGATCGGCGGTATCGCTCATGTGTATAGACCCCTTCAAAAATCGGAGGATTGATATCTCGTCAGCCGCCCTAATGACTGGGCGGCGCGCTGGCAAGGGGCTTGGCTTACACGCCAAACCGCACATGACCGGCCTTATCCACGGTCCATGCGGGATTCCAAGCGATTTCCCACGCATGGCCGTCCGGATCGGCGATATATCCGCGATATCCACCATGAGGCGGTGCATCGGCAGGGCGAAGCGTGCGCGCGCCGGCCGCCTCCAGACGGGCGATCGCCGCATCCACGGCCTCGGCACTTTCGACGTTGTGGGCCAGCGCAAAACTGCCGGCCGGGGCGCAGGGCCGGTTCATGTCGGCTTCGAGGTCGGCCTTGCCCCAGATGCCCAGGACCAGGCCGTTCATCTGGAAGAAGGTGACCTCGCCGTTCCCGAACACGGGCTCCCAGCCGAAACCCTCGCTGTAGAAGGTCGTGGCGCGCGCGACGTTGGCAACGCCGAGGGTGATGACGGAGATCTGCGGTTGCATGGGAGTGGAAACGTAGAAGGCGCCCCGCCAGTTCCTCCCTGTCGCGAAGCGACGGGGAGGATATGGTAAGCGCAAATGTCGTCCCGGGCGTGCCCCGGGACGACGGAGCTTCACCCAGCGTCGGGGGCAACCACCTTGCCTGCTGCCGGCGCCGTCGGCTTGACCGGCTCGACCACCCGCATGTGCAGTTCGCGCAGCTGCTTGTGCTCGGCCGGGGTCGGAGCGCCCATGAGCAGGTCCTCGGCGCGCTGGTTCATCGGGAACAGCGAGATTTCGCGCAAGTTCTGCGCGCCGCACAGGAGCATCACGATGCGGTCGACGCCGGCCGCCATGCCGCCGTGCGGCGGGGCGCCGTACTGGAAGGCGCGGTAGAGGCCGCCGAAGCGCTCCTCGACGTCCGCCTTCGACAGGCCGACCTTCTCGAAGGCCTTCACCATCAGCTCGGGGCTCTGGTTGCGAATCGAACCCGAGGCGATCTCGAAGCCGTTGCAGACGAGGTCGTACTGGAACGCCTTGATCGTGAGCGGGTCCTGGTTCTCCAGCGCGTCCATCCCGCCCTGCGGCATCGAGAACGGGTTGTGCGCGAAGTCGACCTTCTTGTTGTCCTCGTCCCACTCGTAGAACGGGAAGTCGACGATCCAGCACAGCTCGAAGCGGTCCTTGTCGATCAGGTCGAGCTGCTCGGCGACGCGGGTACGCGCCAGCCCCGCGAGCTTGGCGGCCTGCTCTTCCTTGCCGGCGGCGAAGAACACGCCGTCGTTGGGGCCCAGGCCCAGCGCGGCGATCAGCGCGGCGGTCTTCTCCTCGCCATGGTTCTTGGCGATCGGGCCGCCGGGGACGCCGTCCTTGATGTTGATGTAGCCCAGGCCCGAGTGGCCCTCGGCGCGCGCCCAGTTGTTCATCTCGTCGAAGAACTTGCGGCTGCCCGCGCCTGCGCCCGGAGCCGGGATCGCGCGGATGGTGCCGCCGTTGCCGACAATGCCGGCGAAGATGCCGAAGCCCGATTCGACGAAGTGCTCGGTCACGTCCTTGATGAGCAGCGGGTTGCGCAGGTCCGGCTTGTCGGAACCGTAGTCCAGCATCGACTGGGCGTGCGGGATGCGGCGGAACGCACCGGCAGGCGTCACCGGCTTGCCCTCGGCGAAACCGGCGAACACGGCCTGGAGCACGGGCTCCATGGTCTCCCAGATTTCCTCCTGGGTGACGAAGCTCATTTCGAGGTCGAGCTGGTAGAACTCACCCGGCAGGCGGTCGGCGCGCGGGTCCTCGTCGCGGAAGCACGGCGCGATCTGGAAATAGCGGTCGAAGCCGGCGACCATCAGGAGTTGCTTGTACTGCTGCGGCGCCTGCGGCAGCGCATAGAACTTGCCCGGGTGGATGCGGCTGGGCACCAGGAAGTCGCGCGCGCCTTCGGGGCTGGAGGCGGTGAGGATCGGCGTCGAATACTCGGTGAAGCCGATGCCTTCCATGCGGCGGCGCATGTCCGAGATGATCTTCGTGCGCTTGACGATGTTGGCATGAAGGGTGTCGCGGCGCAAGTCGAGGAAGCGGTACTTGAGGCGGATGTCCTCGGGGTATTCCTGCTCGCCGGCGACCGGCATCGGCAGTTCCTCGGCCTTGGAAATGACCGTGGCGGCGCGGGCGTAGACCTCGATCTCGCCGGTGGCGAGGTTGGGGTTCACGGTGCCGGCGCTGCGGGCCTTCACGGTACCCTCGATGGTGACCACGCTCTCGGCGCGCAGCGAATCGAGGACGGCGAGCGCCGGGCTGTCGCTGTCGGTGACGACCTGGGTGACGCCGTAGTGGTCGCGCAAGTCGACGAACAGGACGCCGCCGTGATCGCGCTTGCGATGGACCCAGCCCGAAAGGCGGACGGTCTGGCCGACTTCGGCCGCGCCGAGCGCGCCGCAGGTGTGAGAGCGATAGGGATGGGTCATGGCGGGTGCGTGCTCTTCAATACGAAATTCGGATAGTCCCGGCCCCTAGTCGACTGGCCGCGTGATTTCCAGATGTGGTTTTCGTCGCCCCGGGCTCGCCCCGGGACCTCGATGACGATGCCGGTGGTAACGCCAAATAAACCAATTGGCATCTAAGCTCGCGCGGCAAGGGTCGACGCGCAAGAACGAGCAGGACAAAACATGCTGGCACGCAAGCTGGACGAAGTTCTCCCCGAAGTATCGGCCGCGCAGGACGAGAACGTCGTTCGCTCCCTTTGCCCGCAATGGGCCGACGCCCCGATATCCGTGCCGACCGAACCCGCACCGCCTCTCGGCGCCCTGATCGAGCTATACCAGCTCGCCGAACCCGACGCCGATCCGGGCGACGATGCCGAGGCCTGGCACCTGCCGCCGCCGGGCATCCACACCACAGGCTCGCAACTGCGCCGCCGCCTCGTCACGCCCGAAAGCATCGCCCTGCTGGCCGCCCACGAAAAGCCCCGGCTGGTGCGCGGCCTCGTCCAGCGACTCCTGCGCCGGAAATAAACTGCGACAAAACGGTAACACGGGGCGTTGATCCCCCGGACGGTTAGGCGTAACGCCTCGATTCAATGAAAATTCACCCGCTGATAACAAAAACCGAAGATCTCGCCGATTTGTGTGCGCGGCTCGCGAAATCCGATTTCGTGGCCGTCGACACCGAGTTCATGCGCGAAAACACCTATTGGCCCGAACTGTGCCTGGTGCAGATCGCCGATACCGAGGAAGCCGCCGCGATCGACCCGCTGGCGCCCGGTCTCGACCTGAAACCCTTGTGGGACCTGCTGACGGACAACGAGGATGTCCTCAAGGTCTTCCATGCCGGGGGCCAGGACGTCGAGATCGTGTTCAACTTCACGGGCCGCACCCCGCACCCGATCTTCGACACCCAGATCGCGATGATGGCGATCAGCCAGTCCGAGCAGATCGGCTATTCCAACCTCGTAGAATCCTGGCAGGGCCTGACGATCGACAAGGGCGCGCGCTTTACCGACTGGTCGCGTCGCCCCCTCACCGACCGGCAGATCGAATATGCGATCGGCGACGTCACCCACCTCTCCAAGATCTTCCCCAAGATGCTCAAGCGCCTCATCAAGACGCGGCGCGGCGAGTGGCTGGACCAGGAAATGGAGAAGCTGGCCGATCCCGAGCACTACCGCAACGACCCCGGCCAGGCCTGGAAGCGCATCAAGGCGCCAGGCCGCAACCCGCAGGTCCTCGGCCGCCTCAAGGCGATCTCCGAGTGGCGCGAGGTCGAGGCCCAGGGCAAGAACATCCCGCGCGGCCGCATCGCCCGCGACGAAACGCTGGCCGACATCGCCAGCCACCCCCCCAAGACCCAGGCCGACCTCGCCAAGGTGCGCGGCCTGTCGCAGGGCTGGAAGGACAATGACATCGGACGTCGCCTGATGAACGTGCTCGCCAAGGCCGAGCCGATGTCCGACGAGGAAATGCCTCCCCGCGCCCCCCGTGGGGCGCCGCTCGGCAAGGAAGGCGCGCTCGTCGCCGACCTGCTCAAGCTGCTGCTCAAGATCCGCGCCCGCGAGATCGACGCCGCCTCGCGCCTGCTCGCCCGCAGCGAGGAGCTGGAACTGCTGGCGGCCGGCGTGCGCAAGAACCTCAGCCTGCTGGAAGGCTGGCGCTACGAGGTCTTCGGCCGCGACGCGCTCGACCTCGTCGAGGGCAAGCTCGCCTTCGCGGTGGAGAACGGCAAGCTGAAGATGACCCATGTTGACGACGCCGCGAAAGCGGCGGCGGCGGTCGAAGCGGATACCGAGGACGCGCCCGAGGGCTGATCCTCTACACCCCGTCATCCCGGCAAAGACCGGGACCCGGCTCGACAGATCGGGATGACGGGGGGCGCGGCTCCATGAAGCCTCGGCCCGAACTGCGCACGGCAGCAAATCCTTGGCCAAGCCTACCGTTCATGCGATAGCCCTCGCGTGACCGTATACCAGCCCACGCTCAAGCAGCTCCAGTATCTCGTCTCGCTCCATGAGCATGGCCATTTCGGACGCGCCGCCGACGCCTGCTTCGTCTCGCAGTCGACGCTGTCGGCGGGCCTGCGCGATCTCGAGACGCTGCTGGGCGTAACCCTGGTAGAGCGCACCAAGCGCGCGGTTCGGTTTACCCCGCTGGGCAATTCGGTGGTCGCCAAGGCCCACCGCATCCTGCGCGAGACCGAGGAACTGTCCGACCTCGTGCAGTCGAGCGGCAAGCCCCTCGCGGGCGAGTTGCGCATGAGCGTGATCCCCACGATCGCGCCATTCCTGCTGCCCCGGATGCTGCCCCGCCTACGGCGTGAGCGCCCTGCCCTCAAGCTGTTCCTGCGCGAGGAACCCAGCGCGGCGGCGGTCGAATCGCTCCACCACGGCCGCGCCGACTGCGTCTTGCTGGCGCTCCCCTACGCCACCGGCGAAGTGGAGAAGGAGACCATCGAACTCGACGCCTTCTTCGTCGCCTTCCCCAGCGACTATCCGCACAACCCTCCGGCCGAAGTCCACCCCGACCTCATCGACGAGAACCGCCTGCTGCTGCTGGAGGACGGCCACTGCCTCAAGGACCATGCCCTGGCCGCCTGCAACCGCCCGGAACTGCGCGCCAGTGCGACGATGATCGGCACTTCGCTGCACACCCTGGTGCAGATGGTCGACAATGGCCTGGGCCTCACGATGCTGCCCGAGATGGCGCTGGACGCCGGCATCCTCAACGGCACCAACGTCGTCGCGCGCCCGCTCATCTCCCCCAACGCCAACCGCGAGATCGCTCTGGTCTGGCGCAAGAACTCACCCCGCTCCGAGGAATTCCGGATGCTGGCGGACGAGTTGCGCGCGGGATAGAAGGAACGCGCCGCGTTCTCCGGCATGGCTAGTCAAGGCCGTGTCCGATGATGCCGGCACCGTCTGTCAGGCAGGTGGACAGGCGATCGGCGGCACGCTGTCAGAGGTATGCCAGGGGCTCGTCGGCGATCGCGTGGCGGCTTGGCGCATCGGCAACGCTGCCCTTTTCCCGATCCCTAGGCTCTCGGTCGGGCACGTCACCTCGTTGTACGCCGCCCCAGCCCCTGCAGCGCCAGGCCGAGCGCCGAAATACCGATGCCCAGCGCCGACACCCCGCTCCAGCCCCAGCCGTGCCACACCGCCGTCGCCGCGCCCGAACTGGCCGCGCCGGCCAGGAACATTATCGCCATGTAGACGGTGTTGATCCGCGAGCGCGCCTCGGGCCGCAGGGCGTAGATGATGCTCTGGTTCGAAACCTGGCTCGCCTGGACCGCGAAATCGAGCGCCAGCACGCCGACCACCAGCCCGGCGATCGATTGCCACACCGCGAACACCAGCCACGACACCAGCGTCAGCACGCTCGCCAGGACGATGACGCGGCCCGGGCCGCGACGGTCGGCGATTCGCCCGGCGATCGGCGCCGCGAGCACGCCCGCCGCGCCCAGGACCCCGAACAGGCCTGCCGCTTCCGGGCCGAGGCCGAACTGCGGCTCCTGCAGGCGCAGCGCGAGGATCGTCCAGAACACGCTGAAGACGCCGAACTGGCAGCACTGGATATAGGTTGCCCGCCGCAAGGCCGGAAACTCGCGCCACAGGCCCCAGAGCGAGGCGAGCAGGCCGCCATACGTCATGCCTGTCGCCTGCGGGCGGCTGCGCGGCAGCATCAGCGCCATCAGCCCCGCGGTCGCGAGCGCCAGCGGCACCGCCAGCCAGAACATCTCGCGCCAGCCGAACATGCCTGCGACGAAGCCCGCCAGCGTGCGGCTAAGCAGGATGCCGCACAACAGCCCGGCCATGACCGTGCCCACCACTGCGCCGCGCTTTTCGTCGGGTGCGAGGTTGGCGGCGAAGGGAACGATCTGCTGCGCCACCGAGGCCAGCAGGCCGACCCCGAGCGATGCGGCGAGGACCAAGCCCGCGCTTGGCGCCAGGGCGACGAGGGCCAGCGCGAACGTGAGCGCCAGGCACTGCATCACGATCAGCCGCTTGCGCTCGACGAGATCGCCCAGCGGCACCAGCACGAGCAATCCCGCAGCATAGCCCAGTTGCGTCGCGGTCGGCACGTAAGTGACTGCACGGCCCGCGAGGTCGCGTTCCATCAGGCCGAGCATCGGCTGGTTGTAGTAGATGTTGGCGACCGTCAGGCCGGCAGCGGCAGCGAGCGCAAAAACCACGCCCTTGCCCATGGTGGGGGCCGGAGCGCGAACGGGTGACTCGGTGATGGTGCAGGACGTTGCGGTGATGGTCGGCTCCTTGCTGCTGTCCCTCTCCCGCCCTGCCCGCGACTTAGGCCGCGCAGGACGGGAACCAAGCGCTAGGATCGCACGCCTCGTTTACAATAGTGCAAGAGTCGCGCGTTCAATCCATGTATTTGACGCCGGCGCGCAGGTAGTCCCAGCCGGTCACCAGCGTCAGCGCGGCGGCGGCCCACAGCGTCGTCAGGCCCACCGTATGCGGGACGTTGATCTCCAGCGAGCCCAGCCACACGTTCCACCATGGCGTCGCCGCGCCCAGGATCAGCGCCCCCAGCGAGACGAGCTGGAACGTCGTCTTCCACTTGGCGAGGCGGCTTACCGGAACCGAGACCTGCAATCCGCCCAGGAACTCGCGCAGGCCCGAGACCGCAATCTCGCGCACCAGGATCACCAGGCCTGCGATCACATGCGCGTCCCCCACGTAGGGACCGCGCAGGATGCCCTGCGCGGTCAGGACCAGGATCACCGCGGCGATCATGATCTTGTCGGCGATGGGGTCGAGGAACACGCCGAGCTTGGAAACGGTGCCGCTGGATCGGGCGAGATAGCCGTCGAAATAGTCGGTGATGCCCATCAGACAATAAAGGACAAAGGCCAGCCCGTAGCCGAACTCCCACTTGGGCCACCACAGCAGGAAGGCCAGCAGCGGCACCGCAAAGATTCGGGACAGGGTGAGGATGTTCGGGAGCGTCAGCATCGTTGCAACGCCATAGCGCGCAAATGCGACGGGAATAAAGTGCCCAACGGGGGTTGTGCCCCCGCCCCACCGCATTAAGTGTCGCCGCGACCAGAAGAGCGAGGCCGGCGGCACTTTACCGATCATGACCACGACGACCAAACTCATCCGGGCCCGGCGCTTCCTGCCCCTGTTCGTCACCCAGCTCCTCGGCGCGTTCAACGACAACCTGTTCAAGAACGCCATGATCCTTTTCGTGGTCTACGAGGTGTATCATTCGGAAGCCCAGGAGGCCCGCTTCAGCGCGCTGGCCTCGGCGATCTTCATCATCCCGTTCTTCCTGCTGTCGGCGCTCGCCGGGCAACTGGCAGACATGCGCGACAAGGCGAAGCTGATCCGGGTCATCAAGGCCTGCGAGATCGTCATCATGCTGGTCGGCGGCGCCGGGCTGGCGCTCGCCTGGCAGGGCGTCTCGATCGAGGGCCTGGCGATCCCGCTGATGCTGCTCGCGCTGTTCGCGATGGGCGTGCATTCCACCTTCTTCGGGCCGATCAAGTACGCGATCCTGCCCCAGCACTTGCGCGACGGCGAAGTCCTCTCGGGCACCGGCCTCGTCGAGGCGGGAACCTACATCGCAGTGCTGGCCGGCACTATCGTCGCCGGCTGGATCGAGGTCGAGCATGCCGCGATCGGCGTCATCGCGGTCTCGATCATCGGCTATTTCGCCGGCCGACAGGTCCCGCCCGCCCCGCCGCTGTGCGAGCCCGAACCGCTCGACTACCACTTCATCCGCGCCTCGGTGAACCTGGTGCGCACGACGATGAAGGACCGCCGGGTGTTCCTGGCGATCTGCGCGATCAGCTTCTTCTGGGCGATCGGCACCGTGCTGTTCATCCAGTTCCCGCCGCTCGCCAAGAACATGCTGCGCGCCAGCAAGGAAGTGGCGAGCCTGTTCCTGGTGATCTTCTCGGTCGGCGTCGCCTTCGGGTCGGTGGCGATCAACGCGCTGCTCAAGGGCACCGTCTCGGCGCGCTGGTCGCCGATCTCGGTGATCGGCATGGGCGCGTTCCTCGTCGCGTTCCAGCAGGTCTGCCGCATCTGGCCGCCGCACAGCGGGCCGGACGTGATGATGGACGTCTCGACTTTCGTGGTCCAGCCGCTGGCGGTTCCGTTGATGCTGACGCTGCTAGGGATAGCGGTGTGCGGCGGCATGTTCGTGGTGCCGCTTTACGCGTTCCTCACCACTTTCGTGGAAAAGAGCCAGACCGCACGCACGATCGCGGCGAACAACATAGTCAATTCGGGCGCGATGGTGGTGGGTTCGCTGGCCACCGGTGCGATGACCTTCATGGGCGTCGCCGTGGCGCAACAACTGCTGGTGGTCTCGCTGAGTTGCCTGGCCTCCGCCTGGCTCGGCCACCTGCTGTTTCGCGCCGAAAAGGCCGCGGTCCCGGGCTGAGCGGGCTACCGCGCCAATCTCAGGCGATGAACAGCCCGATCGCGACCACGCTGGCGCAGTAAGCCGACAGGAAGCCCCGCCAGTCCCCGCCACTCAGGCGCCACCGACGTTCGGCCTCGACGTTCTCCGCGTCCGCGGGGAGCGGGTCGGCGAGGACGTGGGGCGGCAGCGAGCGGCGGAACCAGTGCCTGGCCGACTCCTGCGTGAGGACGAGTGCGCGACGTGTCATGCTTCGCATAATGCACGTCTTAACGATTTGTTTACCATTCCGTAAAGCGGGTGATCCCACACTTCCCGAAACGGGACGCCATCGTTCATTTAACCCCTGTCAAGCGGCGGAAAACGAACGAAAAAGGGCCGCCCGAAGGCAGCCCTTGATCGTTTTCGGCCCTGATCTTCAGGATGCGAGGGTCAGACGCGGTCGCCCAAGGCGCCCTTCACCTTTCCGGCGGCCTGTTGCAGCTCGCCCTTCTTCTCCTGGGCCACGCCTTCGGCCTTCTGGGCCGGGTCGTTGCGGACATCGCCGGCCACCTGCTTGGCGTTACCGGCGACTTCGTTGGCGAGACCCTTCACGGTATCCTTGAGCTTACCCATGGCGTTATCTCCTTGATTTTCCGGCGACGAAACCATCCGCCGTCTTCAGCAATACCAACGCCAGAGCATCGCCAAAGGTTGCAACGGTTCGTCGCCCCGGGGCTTTCGGATGCTCGCGAATCACCCACCCGCCAGCGTCAGGATGTAATCCCACTCCTCGTGAGTTACCGTCGCCACCGACAGGCGCGAGAACTTCACCAGTTCCATCTCGGCCAGCTTCGGATCGGCCTTGACCTCCTTGAGCGTAACCGGCCGCTTCAGCTTGCGCACGGGCTTGAGCTTCACCGCTGCCCATTTGCCTTCCGGATCGCTCGGATCGGTGAGGCCCGCCTGGCTGATGGTGGCGATGCCGACGATCTCCTTGCCGATGTTGGAATGGTAGAAGAACGCCTCGTCACCCACCTGCATGGCGCGCAGGTTGTTGGCGGCGCGGTGGTTGCGCACGCCGTCCCAGGTGCCCTCGCCCTCGGCCACGAGATCGTCCCAGCCATATGCGTCGGGCTCGGACTTCATCAGCCAGTAGCTTTTCGCCATCGATCGCCTTTCCGTTTCGTGTCCGGCCCGCAAGCCCTTAAAGGGGCGGCATACCGATTCATCACGGACTGCACTACCATGGACCTAGCCGAAATCCCCGTCCTCAGCCTCGATGCCGACCGCGCGGACCTGCCCGCCCGCCTCGGTGAGAGCTTCCGCACCTTCGGGTTCGCGATGATTCGCGACCATGGCATCGACCAGTCCCTGATAGACCGCGCGTGGGACCTGACCGCGCAGTTCTTCGCCCTCCCGGTCGAGACCAAGCAGACGTATTTCATCCCCGGCCAGGGCGGGGCGCGCGGCTACACGCCGTTCCGCACCGAAGTCGCCAAGGGCGCGAGCGAGAAGGACCTCAAGGAGTTCTGGCACGTCGGCCGCGACGTTCCTGCCGATTCGCCGCTCGCCGCCTCGATGCCGCCCAACGTCTGGCCCAGCGAAATCCCCGGCTTCCGGGAGACCTTCACCGAACTCTACGCGCAGTTCGACGAGGCCGGCGCCAAGGTCCTCTCCGCCATCGCCATCGACCTCGGCCTCGATGCCCACTGGTTCGATCCCGCGATCGACGACGGCAACTCGGTCATGCGCCTGCTGCACTATCCGCCCGTCGGCGATGGTGCCGGTGGCGCCATCCGCGCCGGCGCGCACGAGGACATCAACCTCATCACCCTGCTGCTCGGCGCGCAGGAAGCGGGCCTCGAACTGCTCGGCAAGGACGGGCGCTGGCTCTCGATCGCACCGCCCGAAGGCGCGGTGGTGGTCAACATCGGCGACATGCTGCAGCGCCTGACCAACCACGTCCTACCCTCCACCACCCACCGCGTGCGCAACCCGGAAGGCGAGAGGGCGGGGCACAGCCGCTACTCGATGCCCTTCTTCCTGCATCTGCGCAGCGACTTCCGTTTCGTCACCCTGCCCGAATGCGTGAGCGAGACGAACCCCGACCGCTATCCCGAAACCATCACCGCCGACGACTACCTGCAGGAGCGCCTGCGCGAGATCGGGCTGAAAAAGTAGGATCGGCCCCGGCTCGCCCGGCCCCTTTCCGTGCATTAACCAATATTTCAGAGCGTTTACTTAGTGGTTCCCCCTTAGGACGACACCCCAAGGGGGCACTGCTTTGCACGCAGCGAATTTTCAGATTTCCGGGAGTGACGACGACGACGCGGGCGGCCCGGTGGATATCGTCGCGCTCGGCATCGTCACCGCCGCGATCATCCTGTTCGTCGCCACCGGCAGCGAGATCGGCCCCGACGTGGTGCGTTCCCTTTCGGGCAGCCCCCGGAGGCCGGACACCTTCATCCTCGTCGCCTTCCTGCTCAACATCGCGATCATCATCTTCGGCTGGAGCCGCTATCGCCAGCTTTGCGAGGAGATCGTGTTGCGCAAGGCCGCCGAGCGCGCGGCCCGCCGCCTTGCCGAGACCGACCCGCTCACCGGCTTCCTCAACCGCCGCAGCTTCCACGCCGGTCTCGATGCGATGATCGACACCTTCGGCGACCAGGGCGGCGCCGTCGCGTTGATGATGATCGACCTCGACAACTTCAAGCAGGTCAACGACCACAACGGTCACTCCGTCGGCGACCTGCTGCTGTGCGAATGCGCCTCGCGCATCTCGGCCAGTCTGCCGCCCAGCGCCCTCGTCGGGCGGATCGGCGGCGACGAGTTCGCCGTCGCCCTTCCTTTCGAAGGCCAGCGCCCCGAAGCCGTCGACCGGATCGCCCAGATCCTCGTCCATGCCATCGGTGAAAGTGCCCGGGTCAATGCAATCAGCATCGAGGTGACCGCCTCGATCGGCCTCGCGCGGTCGGACCGCCTCGATTCGGCCCTCCATTCGGTCGATGCCCATGCGCAAGGCTTGCTGGAAATGGCGGACATCGCGATGTACCACTCCAAGCGCCGCGGCCGGAACGGCTTCTCTTGGTTCGAGCCGCACATGGCCGATGAAATGCGCTTCCGCGCCGAACTGGAGAACGGTATCCGCCAGGGCATCCCGCGCGGCGAGTTCGTGCCTTTCTACGAGCAGCAGGTGGACTTGCGGACCGGCGAGCTGACCGGCTTCGAAATGCTCGCCCGCTGGGATTCGCCGCAGTTCGGCATCGTCGCGCCCGACATCTTCATCCCCGTCGCGGAGGACATCGGCGCCATCGCCGATCTGTCGCACAGCGTGATCGGGCAGGCGCTGGAAGATGCCAAGCTGTGGGACCCGCACCTGACGCTGGCAGTCAACATCTCGCCGATCCAACTGCGCGACCCGTGGTTCGCCCAAAAGCTGCTGCGCATGCTGGTGGAGGCGAACTTTCCGGCCGGGCGGCTGGAGGTCGAGATCACCGAAAGCTGCCTGCATGAGAACCTCACGCAAGTCCGCACTCTCATCGCCAGCCTGAAGAACCAGGGCATCCGCGTCAGCCTCGACGATTTCGGCACGGGCTACAGCTCGATCGGCCAGCTGCGCCAGTTGCCCTTCGACCGCATCAAGATCGACCGCAGCTTCGTCTCCAGCCTGATCGACGACAAGGACAGCGCCGCGATCGTGCACGCCGTCGCCACGCTCGGCCAGGGCCTGCACCTGCCGGTCACCGCCGAGGGCATCGAGACACAGGACGTGCTCGACCACTTGCGCCAGTACGGCGAGATCACCGGCCAGGGCTACCTCTACGGCCGCCCGCGCCCGGCCAGCGAACTGGGCGAGTGGCTGGATGCGGGCCAGGGGATCAAACCGGAAACCGAGGCACGCAGAGCCTGAACCCGTCGTCCCGGACCTGATCCGGGACCATGGGCGAGGCCGAGTCCACATCACGCCCGGGCGTCAGGGCGCCACGCCGCCGTGGCCCATGGCAGGGTCTCGCCTCAAGGGTACACCCCGCTCCCGGATCAAGTCCGGGACGACGGGCTGGACCCGTTCTCACGACAACACTGGACCTTGGCCCCCGCAACTCCTAGATCGCGCGCCATGCGGATCGAATTCACCAAGATGCATGGCCTGGGCAACGATTTCGTCGTGCTCGACGCGCGCGAGCGGCCCCTGCCCGCGATCGACGCCGGCTTTGCCGCAGCGCTCGCCGATCGCCATACCGGCATCGGCTGCGACCAGCTCATCCTGCTCGAGCCGTCCGACACCGCCGATTTTCGCATGCGCATCTTCAATGCCGACGGCAGCGAGGTGGAAGCCTGCGGCAACGCCACGCGCGCGGTCGGGCTGCTGCACGGCCGCCCTGCCCGGATCGAGACGCTCGGCGGCCTGCTCAGCGCCACCCCCGCCGAGGCTGGCATCAGCGTCGACATGGGCCGGCCCCGGTTCGACTGGGACGCGATTCCGCTCGGCTACGCGATGGACACCCACGCGATGCCCGTCGCCTGGGAAGAGCTGGTCAATCCGATCGCGGTCAACGTCGGCAATCCGCACGTCATCTTCTTCGTGCCCGATCCCTACGCCATCGACATGGCGCGCCTGGGGCCGATGATCGAGACCGACCCGCTGTTTCCCGAGCGCATCAACGTCAACGTCGCCGCCGTGACCGCACGGGATGCGATGACCCTGCGCGTGTGGGAGCGCGGTGCCGGCCTTACCCGCGCCTGCGGGACGGGCGCCTGCGCCACCGCGATCGGGGCGATGAAGCGCGGCCTCGTCGACCGGCGGGTGACCGTCACCCTGCCCGGCGGGCCGCTGGTGATCGAGTGGCGTGAAGACGGCGCGATCGTCATGACCGGCCCCGCCACCGAGGCATTCCGCGGCAGCTTCGATCCGGCGGACTTCGGGATCATCGCTTGACCGTCGAGGTCCATTCCCTCGGCTGCCGGCTCAACCTCGCCGAAAGCGAAACCCTGCGCGGACTGCTCGGGGACGCGCAGGACCTCGTCGTCATCAATTCCTGCGCCGTCACGGCCGAAGCGGTGCGTCAGACCCGCCAGGCGATCCGCCGCGCCCGCAGGGCCCGTCCCGACGCGCGCCTGCTCGTCACCGGCTGCGCTGCCGAAGTGGAGCGCGAGGCGCTGGCGGCGATGCCCGAGGTCGACGGCCTGATCGCCAATACCGCCAAGCTCGACCCGCGTGCCTGGAACGTGCCGGTCGCCACGGCCGCACCCGCCCCGCGCCGGCACACGCGCGGCTTCGTCCAGGTCCAGAACGGCTGCGACCACGCCTGCACGTTCTGCGTCATCCCGCAGGGACGCGGCCCCAGCCGCTCGCGCAGCGTGGCGCAAGTGCTGGCCGACGTCGCCCTGCATCTCGACGCGGGCGCGGGCGAGATCGTACTGACCGGCGTGGACCTCACGTCCTGGGGCGGCGACCTCCCGGGCGAACCGCGCCTCGGCGCCCTGTGCGAGGCGATCCTCGCGCACTTCGGGGGCCTCGGGCGGCTGCGTCTTTCCTCCATCGATGGCGCCGAGGTGGACGAGACGCTGTTCGACCTGCTCGCCGGCGAGGCGCGGGTCATGCCGCACGTCCACCTCTCGCTCCAGCATGGCCACGACCTCGTTCTTAAGCGCATGAAGCGCCGCCACAGCCGCGCAGACGCGCTTTCGCTGGTGGCTGCCCTGCGCGCCCGCCGCCCGGACATCGCCATCGGCGCCGACCTCATCGCCGGCTTCCCGACCGAGGACGAGGCGGCCCACGCCGCGAACCTCTCGATCGTCGAGGAACTGGGCGTCGTCCACGGCCACGTCTTTCCCTATTCGCCGCGCCCCGGCACTCCGGCGGCGCGGATGCCGCAAGTGGAACATGCCGCGATCCGGGCGCGCGCATCGCAGTTGCGCGAAACTGTCGCGAAAGTGCGGGCATCCTGGCTTGCCGCGCATCTGGGCAAGCCGCTATGGGTGCTCGCCGAGCGAGGCGGGACCGGCCATGCCCCGGACTTCGCCCCCGTCCGCGTGCCCCCGGACACGCAGCCCGGCACGCTGGTCAGCGTTACGCCCGCAAGGGTAGTCGAAGGAATACTGGAAGCATGAGTACCGACGGACCCCAGAGCGACGCGGGGGCTCCCGAAACCGGCAACGACTGGTCCGAGCGCCTCTTCGGAGGCTTTCGCAAGACCTCGGAACGGCTTGCCGGCAACCTGGCCGGCATCGTCGGCGCCACCCGCCTGACCGACGCGCAGCTCGACCACCTCGAGGATGCGCTCATCATGTCGGACCTGGGGCCCCGCGCCGCCGCCCGCATCCGCGCCCGCCTCGCGGACGAACGCTTCGAGCGCGCAGGTGCTCAGGGGGCCGACGAGCGCGCGATCATGGAAGTCGTCGCGCGCGAGATCGCCGAGATCCTGCGCCCCGTCGCCAAGCCGCTCGACGTGGTCGCCTTCCCGCGTCCGCAGGTGATCCTGGTGATCGGCGTCAACGGTTCGGGCAAGACCACCACCATCGCCAAGCTGGCGCACCTGTTCCAGGAGCAGGACTATTCGGTCATGCTGGCGGCGGGCGACACCTTCCGCGCCGCCGCGATCGGCCAGCTCAAGGTCTGGGCCGACCGCCTGTCGATCCCCATCGTTACCGGCCCCGAGGGCGGCGATCCCGCCTCGGTGGTGTTCGACGCGGTCAAGGCGGCGACCGACACCGGCATCGACGCGCTGATCGTCGACACCGCCGGGCGCCTCCAGAACAAGCGCGAGCTGATGGACGAGCTGGCCAAGATCCGCCGCGTCCTGGGCCGTCTCAACCCCGAGGCGCCGCACGACGTGGTACTGGTGCTCGATGCCACCAACGGCCAGAACGCGCTCTCGCAGATCGAGATATTCAAGGAAGTCGCCGGCGTCTCCGGCCTCATCATGACCAAGCTCGACGGCACCGCGCGCGGCGGCGTCCTCGTCGCGGCGGCCGAACAGTACGGCTTGCCGATCCACGCCATCGGCGTGGGCGAGAAGATCGACGACCTGCGCCCCTTCAATCCCGACCTGCTCGCGCGGGTGATCGCCGGAATCGCGTGATGACTGAAACGGTTAAAGCCCCGAGCCCGAGTAAGCCCCCGAGCAAGCCCAAGAGTTCCTGGGTCAATCTCGTCGTCGATTTCGGGCCCCTGCTCGTCTTCTTCCTCGCCTACCGCCACTTCGCGCCGACCGACGAGAACAACATGGTCGGCACCGTTACCGCGGTCATCAAGGGCACGGTGGCCTTCATGGTCGCTACCGTGATCGCGCTGGCCGTGTCGAAATGGCGGCTGGGGCACATCTCGCCGATGCTGTGGCTGACGACGGTGCTGATCCTTGGCTTCGGCGCGCTGACCGTGATCTTCCGCGATCCGTTCTACGTCCAGATCAAGCCCACCGCCGTCTACCTGCTGTTCTCGGTGGTGCTGTTCGTCGGGCTGCTGAAAGGCAAGCCGATGCTCAAGTACCTGCTCCAGTCCGCCTTCGAGGGGCTGAACGAGGAAGGCTGGATGAAGCTTTCGCGCAACTGGGCGTGGTTCTTCCTGGTGCTCGCGGTGCTGAACACGGCGCTGGTCTATACCGTCAGCTTCGACACCTGGATGCAGGCCAAGCTCTGGGGCTTCACGGTGCTGTCGTTCCTCTTCACCTTCTCGCAGCTACCCATGGTGCTCAAGCACGGCATGGGCGAGGAGGCGAAGGAAGAACTGATCGAGAACCCGCCCCACGACTGAGGCGGGCCGACGGCTCAGTCGGAAGGCTCGAAGTTCGCCACCTCGACGAGATTGGCGATTTCCTGTAGCAGTTGCCCGGGTTCGATGCCGATCTGCGGCCCGAGCAACGCCGCAAAAGCGCGCATCTCGCCCGTAACCGTCCCGCGCATCGGCGGGGAACGGAAACCGAGCGCCTTGAGCATCATCACGGTGTCGATCGATCGGTCACGCCCCACCCTTCCTACGCCGTGGGTCCGCTTCTTCTCGTATCCAGCTCCGTGCGAGGTATTGGGCGAACCGGGGACCAGCCCCATCCGGATATAGTTGAGCGCGAAAGTCCTGGCGCGCTCGCGGTTGTAGAGATGGTCCACATGCAGGTCTGACGGGATGGCCCCCGGACCGCCCGGATGAAAAAGCGCGAGAAACTGCCCGTAGCTTTCGCGGTACTTGTCGTTGTCGGTGCGCACCCAGAGCACTTTCGCCTCGATCGTGGGCGTCACCTGAACGAACGAACCATCGCCCAGGGCCTCCAGGTTCACCGGATGCCTGGCCCGGAACAGCGTGGGCTTGTCGCGAACGGTAGCGATGTCGACCACGGCGCCGAACGGCTGATGCGCGGTCGCCGCCGTCATCTCGGCGATGATGGCACGCCTCTCGCCATCCATGATCTGCTGGAAGTACGGTGGAGTCATTCGTACCCTCGCGCTCGGGCTCGGGCTCGGGCTCGGGCCAACGCGTACGATCCAATGCGACGCCGGGCAACCGTCTCCCGGCCGTCTCCGCCCCTCTCTAACAGCACTTTTACTTTTCGTCCGTCGCGCACCGACCCCCGGCCGGTACGCAACCTCAGATCTCCAACTGGCTGCCCAGTTCGACCACGCGGTTGGTCGGCAGGCGGAAGAACTCCATCGCGCTGGCCGCATTGCGCATCATCCAAGCGAAGAGCTTTTCGCGCCAGATCATCATGCCCGGCTTCTCGGACGGCACCAGCGTCTGGCGCGAGAGGAAGAAGCTGGTCTTCATCATCTCGAACGGCCCGCCGCACATCGGCGCATGGGCGAGCGCGGCGGGGATGTCGGTCTCTTCCATGAAACCGTAGCGCAGCGTCAATCGGTAGAAGCCCTGGCCCAGTTCCACCACCGTGAAGCGATCCTGCGGCTCGACGTAGGGTCCGTCCTGCACTTCCACCGTCAGCACCACGACCCGCTCGTGCAACACCTTGTTGTGCTTGATGTTGTGCAGCAGCGCGGAGGGCACGCCCATGTTGCTCGACGCCATGAAGATCGCCGTGCCGGGAACGCGGGTGGCGCTGCCGTGGGCGCTCTTGGCGAAGACGTTGAGCGGCAGCGCGGCCTCGGTCATCCGGTCGCGCATGAGGCGGCGCCCCTTGTTCCAGGTCGTCAGCAAAGTGAAGGCGACGCCGCCGATCAGCAGCGGGAACCAGCCGCCATCGGGCACCTTGGTGGCGTTCGCGGCGAAGTAGGCGCCATCGACCAGGAAGAACGTGACGATCACCGGGATCGCCATCCACAGCTTCCACTTCCACAGCACGATCAGCAGTACCGCCATCAGGCAAGTGTCGATCAGCATCGCCCCGGTCACCGCGATCCCGTAGGCCGAGGCGAGGTTCGAGGAGTTCTGGAACACCAGCACCAGCACGATCACGCCGGTCATCAGCGCCCAGTTGACGAAGGGGATGTATATCTGGCCGACTTCGTGCTCGCTGGTGTGGCGGGTCGACAGGCGGGGGATGAAGCCGAGCTGCATCGCCTGGTGGGTGATCGAGAACGCGCCCGATATCACCGCCTGGCTGGCGATGAAGGCGGCGCAGCTCGCCAGAATCACCAGCGGCAGGCGCAGCGATTCGGGGGCGAGGTTGAAGAACGGGTTCTCCATCGCGACAGCCGCCTGCGCATCGTCCAGTCCCAGGATCATCGCCGCCTGGCCGAAGTAGTTGACGAGGAGGCAGGGCATCACGAAGCCGAACCAGGACAGGCGCATCGGCCCGCGCCCGAAGTGGCCCATGTCCGAATAGAGCGCTTCGGCGCCCGTCACCGCCAGCACGACGGAGCCCAGCGCCAGGAAGCCCAGCATCTTGTCGGTGAGGAAGAACTGCACCGCATACCACGGGTTCAGCGCCACCAGCACCTGGGGCATCTGCGCGAGGTGGTATACGCCCAGCACGGCGAGCACGACGAAGTAGGTGACCATCACCGGCGCGAACAGCGCGCCGACCTTGGCGGTGCCGCTCTTCTGGATGACGAACAGGGCGACCAGCAGCACCAGCGCGATCGGCAGGACGAACGGCGCTAGGTCGGACTGGACGACGGTGAGGCCCTCGACCGCCGAGAGCACCGAAACCGCCGGGGTAATCATCGAATCGCCATAGAACAGCGACGTCGCGAAGACCCCCAGCAGGACCACGAGCCCGCCGTAGCTGGACTTCCTGATCGCGCCCGAAATCAGCGCGACGAGGGCGAGGCTGCCCCCCTGCCCCTTGTTGTCGGCGCGCATCAGGACGGTGACGTACTGAACGGAGACCACCAGCGTCATCGACCAGAAGATCAGGCTGACGACGCCCAGGATGTGCAGTTCGTCGATCGCCAGCGGATGCGGGCCGACGAAGGTTTCGCGAAAGGCGTAGATCGGGCTGGTGCCGATGTCGCCGAAGACGACACCCACCGCGCCCAGTGCCAGCTTGGTGATATTGCCGGAGCTACCGCTCCCGCCATGGCCGCCGCCATGTCCATGCGCGTGACCCGATACCGGAGGGTCGTACGCCGCGGGGTCCATTACCGCCGGGACGTCAGACGTATCCGCAGTTCCATCACTCATTCCAGCGTCCTGTCATGGACTCGCAGAAGCGCATTCACTGCTGCGGCAAGGCTGTGCCCGTTAGCAGCATGGATGGGGCCTAGCAACGATACTTACAATGCCACATCGGGGCGGCCATGTGCCGTTCAGGGAACCCGCTATCGGCGCTGAACGGGCGTCGATTCGGCCTTCTGCGCGGCGATCACCGCATCGAGCCGCTCGATCTGCCCCGCCAGTGGGGCGCGGTAGGCGGCGTCCGCGGGCGCCCGCTCGACGACCCCGGCCCACAAGGCGCGCGCTTCGGCCAGGCGGCCTTCTTCCGCGAAGGCCAGGCCGAGGAAGAATGGCGGCCCCGGCGCGTTCGGTTCGGCCGCGATGGCACGGCGATAGGCATAGGACGCGGCCGGCGTCAGCATCCCGTCGGCATGACCGACAAGCGCGTTGGCCATGGCGAGCCAGGCTTCCGAACTCTTGGGATCTTCCTCCACCGCGATGCGCAGCACTTCGGCCGCAGAGGCATAGTCGCCGTTCCGCGCGAAGGCGTCCGAGGTCACGACCCAGCGGTTGGTCGTAGGAATGCCGCTGTTGGTGACCTTCGAGCGCGCCTCGACGAGCGCGGCGGGGTTGCCGGAAACCGTCTCGCGCGCTTCCTTGGGTGCACCCGCGAGGCCGGGCGAGCCTTGGGTCACGTATCCGGCGATGCCCAGCAGCAGCGCCGAGGCGACCGCCTCGCGGCCCCCACGCGGAACCTTGAGCACGAACAGCAGCACCGCCAGCACGACGAGCGCGAGGCCGATCACGAGGACCCAGGTCACTGGCCGTTCTCCGGTTTGCGCGTGAACCGCCGGCGCAGCAGCAGGAAGGCGATGAGCACCAGCACCGCCGGCACCGCGAAAAGCGGCCAGGTCAGGCCGGTCAGTTGCGGGGCATAGCTGACATAGTCGCCATAGCGCTCGATCAGCCAGGCGCGGATCGCCTCGGGCGTCTCCCCGGCCGCGATTCTCTCGCGCACCAGCGAGCGCATCGAACCGGCGATCGGGGCATCCGAATCGGCGATCGACTGGCCCTGGCACTGCAGGCAGCGCAGCGTCTCCATCAGGTCCTGCGCCTGGCTCTCCTTGGCGGGATCGTCGAGCTGGCGATAGGCATAGGGCGCGGTCGACTGCTCTTCCTGCGCGAAGGCCGGCGCGGCGAAGGCCATGACCGCGAGGCCGGTGGCGAGCAGGCGCTTCATTCCTGCGCCTCCTTCAGCTTGTCGAGCAGGAGACCCAGGTGTTCGGGACGGATCTCGCCGATGTGCTGGTAGACGATGCGCCCCTTGCCATCGACGACGTACGTCTCCGGCACGCCCGACGAACCGAGCGCCAGTTGCACCTTGCCATCGTCGTCGGCGCCGATCCGCTGGAAGGGATCGCCATTGGCCTCGAGAAAGCCCTGGAGGTTTTCCGGCGTGTCGCGCACCGAGATGCCCTCGATGGGGATGCCCGCCTTGGCGAGTTCGCCCAGTTGCGGCGCCTCGACGCGGCAGGGGATGCACCAGCTCGCGAAGACGTTGACGAGGTGCGGCTTGCCGTTGGCGAGGATCTTGCTGTCGAGCCCGGGCCGCCCGGCAAGCGCCGGCGGCAGATCGAACGCCGGCATCGGCTTGCCGACGAGCTGGCTGGCGACATTGCGGTCGGCCGGGCGGTAGAGCCCGATCATCACCAGCGCCACGAAGCCTGCGAACAGCGCCAGAGGCAGCCAGATCGCCCAGCGGCGGGGGCTTGCAGGAGGTGTGTCGCTCATCGGCCCTGCCTTTCGCGACGGTAGGCGATCTTGCCGCGCGCGATCCGGCGGCGCAAGTCGGCCAGGACGTGCCCGGCCAAAGCCAGCGCCCCGCCCAGCGCGATCATCAGTCCGCCCAGCCAGATCATCGGCACGAACGGTTTCCACCACAAGCGAAGCTGCCAGCGACCGTCCTCCTTGGCCCCGGCGATCGCAGGCGCCTCGCCGCCAAGCACGGCGTAGAGCTGGCCGTTCCAGCGCGTCAGCAAGGCCGATTCGCTGGTCTGCTGCACCGGCGTCCAGAAGCTGCGCGATTGCGGCAACATGCGGGTGACCTTGCCGTCGGCGCCGTAGCGAACCAGCAGGCGCGCCTCGAGCGCGGTCCAGTTGGGTCCGGCGACAGGCTCGACGGTGTCGAGCTTCACGCCCCAGGGGCCCACCTGGGTGATTTCGCCGATCTTCACCGCGACCAGCTTTTCGACCGAGAAGGCGCTCTCACTGCTCATCCCGAACAGCGCGACGGCGATGCCGAAGTGCGCCACGACCATGCCCCAGATCGGCAGCGGCGTGCGGCGCAAGTTGCGGCCCTTGAGCGGCAGCAGGCTCGCCCATGCCAGCCCCAGCGCCATCGCCAGCCCGAGGAACGGCAGCAGCGCAACGCCGCCGATCAGCGCGACCGCGATCACGCCCGCGGCCACCAGCATCGCCGGAATCACCATCCCCCTGCCCACGCGTGCGAACGTGTCGCGCCGCCAGCGCAGCAGCGGGCCGACCGCCAGCACCACCAGCATCGGCAGCGCGAACAGCGCGCTCATCGGGTTGAAGTAGGGCGGGCCGACCGAGACCTTGGCACCCATTGTCTCGGCCACCAGCGGATAGAGCGTGCCGAACAGCACGATCCCCAGGATCGCCGAGAGCATGACGTTGTTGACCACCAGCGCGCCCTCGCGACTGACCATGGTGAAACGTTCGCCCTCGGTCACGGTCGAGGCGCGCAGGCCGAACAGGGTCAGCGCCCCGCCGATGTAGATTGCCAGCAGCGCGAGGATGAAGGTGCCGCGCTGCGGGTCGACCGCGAAGGCGTGCACGCTCGTCAGGATGCCCGAGCGGACCAGGAACGTCCCGATCATTGACATCGAGAAGGCGACCACACCCAGCATGATCGTCCAGGCCCGCAGCGCGTTGCGCGAAGCCAGCACGCTGCACGAATGGAGCAGCGCGGTCGCCGCCAGCCAGGGCATCAGCGAGGCGTTCTCCACCGGGTCCCAGAACCACCAGCCGCCCCAGCCCAATTCGTAGTAGGCCCAGTAGGAACCGGCGGTGATGCCCACCGTCAGGAAGATCCACGCGCCCAGCACCCAGGGCCGCATGGCGCGCGCGAAGGCCGGTCCGACCTCGCGCGTGACAAGCGCACCGATGGCGAAGCTGAAGGCGATCGAAAGCCCGACGTAGCCGAGGTACAGCGTGGGCGGATGGAATGCGAGGCCGAGGTCCTGCAGCAGCGGGTTGAGGCCGTTGCCCTCGGCGGGGGCTGGCGAGAGGCGCTCGAACGGGTTGGAGGCGAGCAGCAGAAACGCATAGAAGCCCAGGCTCACGAAAGCCTGGCCCGCCAGCGTCGCCAGCATCGTGCGCTCGGGCAACCGGCGCTCGACCAGTGCCACGAACCCTCCGGCCATGCCCATGACCGTCACCCACAGGAGCATCGAACCCTCGTGGTTGCCCCAGGCGCCGGCGATCTTGAACACCAGCGGCTTCATCGAGTGCGAATTGAGCGCGACCAGTTTCACCGACAGGTCGCTGACCGAAAAGACGTAGATCAGGCACGCGAACGACAGCAGTGCCAGCAGGCCCTGCACGATCGCGACGGGCCGCGCCGCGCCGCCCATCGCCGCGCCGCGCTGGGTAAGGCCAAGGCTGCCGGCGACCAGTTGCAGGCCGGCCAGCGCGGCGGCCAGCCACAGCGCCGCGAGTCCGAGTTCCGCCATCATTGGGTTTGCGCCACCACCTGCTTGGCCTGGTCCTTGGTCATGTCCTGCATTTCGCGCGGCACGTAGTTCTCGTCGTGCTTGGCCAGCAGGTTGTCGGCAACGAACGTGCCGTTGGCGCCCATGCGCCCTTCCGCGACCACGCCCGAGCCCTCCACGAACAGCGAGGGCACGATGCCCCGGAACGTCACCGGCACCCGCGCCTTGCCGTCCTGAACGACGAAATCGACGGTCACGCCATCCGCCGCCGTCTTGAGCGAGCCTTTTTCGACCATGCCGCCCAGGCGGACGGCGCGATCCGGTTCGGGAGGCTTGGCGACGATCTCGCTGGGCACGTAGAAATAGCTCGCCTGGTTGCGCAGCGCCCAGGCCGCGAGCAGCCCCGCGCCGATCAGCACGACGAGCGCGACCACGAGCAGCACGAGGCGCTGGTGCTTCGCCTTGACGACCATCAGCGCTTCCTCGCCTCGTCACGGCGCCGTTCGGCGCGGCGCATCGTCACGAGCGACCAGGCGATCATCGCCAGGGTCGCGCCCACGCCGACCGCATAGGCGGCGACCACGAAGGTCCAGGGGTCCATCGCCTCGCGCATGAGATCAGAATTCCATTTCGCTGAAGGCCTTGCGGCGCAGGCGCGCCTCGGCCTGCTGGTCGGCCAGGATCGCCCGCATGCGTGCCAGCACGACGCCGGCGAAGATCAGCGTGAAGCCCAGCGTCGCGAAGAGCAGCGGCACGAGGAAATCGCCCGACATCGCCGACTTGCCCATGGTGATGCTGGGCGGCTGGTGCTGGCTGTTCCACCAGATCACCGAGTAATGGATGATGGGAATATTGACCGCGCCGACCAGACCGAAGATCGCCGGAGCCCGGTTTTCCGAACCGTCGGAAGACTCGCTCGCCTGCGACAGCGCCATCCAGCCGAAGTAGAGGAACAGCAGCACCAGCATCGAGGTCAACCGGCCGTCCCACACCCACCAGGTTCCCCATGCGGGTCGTCCCCATAGCGAACCGGTGACGAGGCACACGGCGGTGAATACCGCCCCCGGCACCGCGCAGGCCCGCGCGGCGATCGCGGCGAGCGGATGGCGCCATACCAGTTCGGTGAAGCTCGCTCCGGCGATACCCATCCAGCCGGCCATTCCAAGCCACGCCGAAGGCACATGCAGGTACAGGATGCGCACCGTCTCGCCCTGCAGCCGCTCGGCCGGCGCGAGGAACACGCCCCAGCCCAACGCCAGTACGGCGACGACGATCCCCACGCCCATGCACAGCGGCATCAGCCAGCGGGCGATGCGCAGGAAACGGGCGGGATTCGCAAAGCCGTGCATGACAATCGCGCTTCTATCGTGAGTGGTGGGCGGGGCAAGTGACTCACGTCAAAGCCGAACGCTTTTCACCCGCCAATTGGGCGATCGTACCATGTGGTGGAAGAATGGGGCGATCGATGGGGTTCGAACCCACGACCTCCGGTACCACAAACCGGCGCTCTAACCAACTGAGCTACGATCGCCACACGCGCATGTCCGGAGCATTTGCCGAACCTCGCGAACCACACCGGAAAGCAGTTGGACTGCAACCTGTGCGGAGGCGCGCCTTTGCACAAGGTTTGGCTTCTTGCAAAGCAAAAATTCGGATCGGGGGCGCTCCGGGCGATTTTCCTGTGTGCGGCACGCGGCTAACGTCGCCACCATGGACCGACTTGACGAATCACCGGGCGAATCATCGGCAGCGAAACTGCTGTCCCACCCCGGGGTGCAGCGCTTCCCCTCCTCCCGCCTCGACCTGTTCACCTTGCGCGATTTCCTGCCCGGCGAGCAGTGCGCGCAACTGGTGGACCTCATCGAGACCAGTCACCGGCCCTCCACCATCGCCGACTACAACGGCGACGACGCTTTCCGCACCAGTTCCACCTGCGACCTCTCGCCCGAGCATCCAGTCGTCGCCGAGCTTGCCGCGGCGCTGTCACGCCTGTCGGGCATCGGCCTTGCCCATGCCGAACCGCTGCAGGGCCAGCGCTACGAGGTGGGGCAGGAATTCAAGGCGCATACCGACTACTTCGAGCCGGGCAGTCCGGACTACGACAGGTATTGCGCGGTGCCGGGCCAGCGGACCTGGACGTTCATGCTCTATCTCAACGACGTCCAGGCCGGCGGCGCCACGCGCTTCCGGGTGATCGACAAGCTGATTCAGCCCGAGGCCGGCAAGCTTGTCGCCTGGAACAACCGCCGGCCGGACGGCAGCCCCAATGCGGCGACGCTCCATCACGCGATGAAAGTGCGCAAGGGGTTCAAGTACGTGATAACGCAATGGTATCGCGAAAGAACCTGGGGCTGACGCCGCGCCCTGGTCCACAAGACCCTTCGTCATTCCCGCGCAGGTGGGAATGACGAAGATACAATCCGGGACGCCCACTCCCTAAACGGAGCGGGCGCTCACTTCGCCGTGCTGATGACCGCGCAGGCGATGCGGCCGCCGGCATTGCCCGAGGGCTGGCTGGAATAGTCGTCGGCCGCGGCGTGGATCACCAGCGCCGTGCCGTCCGCATCGAAGAGCGACTTGGGCCCCGGCGACAAGGTCACTCCGGTGTTGAGTATCTGAGTCTTGAGCAGGCCGTCGCCACCGACGTGCTGGTTGGGCATATCGCCGCCGTGGGGCCCGGTCGCGTTCAGGTAGCCGTGCTGGTGGTCGCCGCCGGCGAAGTGGCCGCCCGAGTTGTCGAACTTGGTCGCCGTGTCGCACAGCCCCTTCTGGTGGAAGTGGAAGCCGTGTTCGCCGGCCGGAAGGCCCCGGACGTCGGCACTGACGAGAACGCCGGCCGGAGTCTCCTGCAGCATGACCATGCCCAGGGTCTTGCCGTCGAGGCCGATGACGTCGGCATGCACCATGCGTGCGGGCGTTGTTGCCGGCGCAGCGGCGGCGGCGGGAGCCGCTGCCGCGTGGGCATGTTGCGCATCGGCATGCGCGCAGGCGCTCATCGCCAGGAACGCAAGGGCGGCGGCAGGGACGGCGGCGCGGGCGGCAAGGCGGCGGGGGCGGCGGGTCATCGGTATCTCCGGTTCTCGGGCGCTTCGCGCCCTGGTGCGATCTGACGCGAAGCTAAAGCGCTGGACGCAAAAGGCAATCGCCCGGCCCTTGCGAAAGTTCCGCATTGGCACCGCGATTTCTGCGAGAATGCGCAGTTGCCCCCCAGATCGTCATGCCGGACCTGATCCGGGACCGCGCAAAACCCGTGAGGCATCTTCGCGGCGGGCCACTGCCGCGTGGCGTTCGTAATCAAGATTGCGATGCCTTGCCCGCGGTTCCGGGCGAGCCCGGGACGACGAGTGAGCGCCCCCCGGACACGAAAAAGGCGGCCCCGCAGGACCGCCTCGTTCGTTTTGCGAAGGCAGGCGGCCGGAGCCGCCCCGATCACTTCTTGGTGAGCGAGAGACCACCGAAGCGCTTGTTGAACTGCGCGACGCGGCCGCCATCCTGAAGCTGCGCCTTGCCGCCGGTCCATGCCGGGTGCGAGGTCGGATCGATGTCCAGAACCAGCGTGTCGCCTTCCTTGCCCCAGGTCGAGCGGGTCTGGAAAGTGGTGCCATCGGTCATCTGAACGGTGATCGCGTGGTAGTCGGGGTGGGTATCGGCCTTCATCGGTCTGGTCTCTTTCGCATGTGGCCGGTTCCGACCGGCCTGCTTGGGAAAGCGGCGCCCTTACAGCGAAGGGCACCGAAATGCAAGAATGAGTTGAGCCCTCGGCGCGAGAGCCCGCCTCAGCTATCCGCGATCATCGCCGTGAAGTTGACGTCGCAGGTCACCTTGTCGTCGATCGAGGCCTTGCCCCAGAACTTGCAGACCCGCGAACGCTTCTGGACGAAGCCCGCGCGCAGCGTCAGCAAGTGGCCCGGGGTTACGGGGGCGCGGAACTTCGCGTCCTCGATGGCCATGAAGTAGACCAGCTTGCCGGTTCCGGCGAGGCCCAGGCTCTCGATCGCGAGAATGCCCGCAGCCTGCGCCAGCGCCTCGATCTGGAGAACGCCGGGCATGATCGGACGGCCGGGGAAATGGCCCTGGAAGAAGTCCTCGTTGAAGCTGACCGCCTTGACCGCGTGGATGCCCTCCTCTTCCGAGATGGACACCACACGGTCGACCAGCAGCATCGGGTAGCGGTGCGGAAGCGCCGCCAGGATCTTCGCGGTATCGTAAGCCGTTTCGGCAGCTTCGCTCATGCCCTGCGTCCGATGCGTCGCTTAGCGGCCGGTCGGCGCCGTGGCGGGCGCGGCCGGAGCGGCCTGGCCCTGCGCGGCCTGTGCCTGGGCGCGCTGTTCACGAACCTGGCGCGGTTCCCAGCCTGCCGGCGGCACGAGCTGGGCCGACGGCAGCGCGGTGTTCAGTTCGTTCAGGATGTCCTGATTGAGGTTGTAGGCACCGCCGTTGACCGCAAGGATCGCGTCGGGCGAGATCAGGATCGAGACGCCCTTCTTGCCCATCGCCGCCTTGACCGCGTCGTTCAGCTTGTCCTCGATCTGCTCGTTGACGTAGGCCTGCGACAGGCCGACCGGCTGCAGGATGCGCTGGAGTTCGGCCTTGCCGCTCTCCTGCAACTGCTGGATCGAACCGGCCTGCTGCTCGAGCGCGGCCTGGGCGACCTTGCCGCCCTGGCGGTCGGCGTTGAACTTGTCGACCAGCGGTTTGATCTGCGCGTTGAGTGCGGTGTTGCGGGCCTGGGCCTGGTCGAACTGCGCCTTGTAGGTGGTCTGGCGCTGCGTTTCCGCGGCCTTGTAGGCGTTCGAGTTGGCGATGATCGCATCGAAGCTGGCGACGCCCAGCCCCTGGACGATGGTGCCGCCCGAAGCGGAGGCCGCTGCCGGAGCCGCATCCTTCTTGGCGGCCAGCGCGGGCTGCGCGGCAACGGTGGCGAGCGCGAGGCCAGCGGCCAGCGCGACGGTCTTGGTCATGGTGCTCATCAGAATTGTGTTCCCACGTTGAAAGTGAAGGCCTTGGGATCGTCGCCCTCCTGCTTGAGGAGAACGCGCGAGAAGTCGATGCGGAACGGACCGAACGGCGAGTTCCAGTTCACGCCGATGCCGATGGCGACACGCGGCTTCCAAGTGTCGCCCACGAACTCCTCGACGAAGTTGTAGGCGTAGGTCGGGTTACCATTGCTATCCAATGCCGGCGTATTCGCCACGCCATTGGTGCTAGCGCTGGTGGTCGAACTGCCGCTGGCGTCCGTATAGAGCTGGTTGCACCTGCCGGTACCCCCGGCGGCGAAGTCGCATTGCGTGAGGGTCGGCTTCTTGACGCTCCAAACCGCGCCGACGTCGGCGAAGATCGAGGGCCGCAAGCCCATTTCGCGGGCGCCAGCGCCGAGCGGAATCTCCATCTCGGCACGCCCCATGTAGTAGTAGTTGCCGCCGAGCGCGTCATCCTGCCAGTCGCTGCGACTGGTCGCGACTTCGCCGTTGGTGATGTACTTGCGCAACACGCGCGGGCCGACACCCCTGATCGCAAAGCCGCGAATCTGCGGCTCGCCCAGGTAGAAGCGGTCGGTCAGGCGAACGTCGTCACCGCCCAGGCCCTTGATAGCGCCGCCCTCGGCGGACAGCGAGAAGATGAAGCCCTTGCCCAAATTGAAGAACTTCGAGGCGTTGCCGCGAATACGCGCATACTTCACGTCGCCGCCAAGACCGGCAAAGTCGGTGTTTATCGACGCGGTGAAACCGCGCGTCGGACGCTGGCGATTGTCGAGCGTATCGTAGATCAGCGACAGGCCGACGATTGAACTCAGGCGCTTGCCGATCGCATCGCACAAATAGCGGCCCGCAATGACCGGATCGCAGGTGCCGTCGGCCGTGAAGTACTGGCTGCCCAGGCTGACGTCGTCGTAGTTGAGCGTGTAGCGGCCCACGGCGGTCAGGTACTCGGTCAGCGGCACGCCGGCGCGGACCTGGAAGCCGGTGGTCGACTGCTCGTAGGTCGTGTTGCGATCGGAGTTGTAGTAGTTGAAGCTGTTGTAGTCGCGGCGATAGATGTCGACGCCCAGCGAGACGTTCTTGTCGAACAGGTAGGGCTCGACGAAGCTGGCCTCGACGCTCTTGGAATAGCGCGAGATGCTGCCCGACAGGCCCACCGTCTGGCCACGGCCACGGAAGTTGCGCTGGCGGATCGAGGCCTGGAAGATGAAGCTTTCAAGGCTGGAGAAACCGGCCGAGAGCTGGAGTTCGCCGGTGGGCTTTTCCTCGACGTTGGCCTCGAGGATGATGCGGTCGTCGGCGCTGCCGGGCTTCTGCTCGACCTCGAACTTCTCCTGGAAGTAGCCGAGCGACTTGATGCGGTTGGTCGAACGCTTGACCTGCAGCGAGTTGAACGCATCGCCTTCGGCAAGGCGGAACTCGCGGCGCACGACCTTGTCCTGGGTCAGCGTATTGCCGTTGATGTCGATCCGCTCGACGTAGACGCGCGGGGCCTCCTGGATCACGAAGGTCAACCCCATGGTGAGGTTTTCCTTGTCGCGATCGTACTGCGGCCGCACGTCGGCGAAGGCGTAGCCGAAGGCGCCGGCGGTCTCGTTCAGGCCGTCGATGGTGTCCTCGACCTGCTTGGCGTTGTACCAGTCGCCCTTGTGCATGACGAGGTTCTTGGCCATCTTCTCGCCGTCGAAGTCGCGCAGCTGGCTCTCGACCTTCACGTCGCCGAACTTGTAGCGCTTCCCTTCCTCCACCACGTAAGTGATGATGAAGTCCTTCTTGTCCGGCGTCAGCTCCGCCACGGCCGAGACCACGCGGAAGTCGGCATAGCCCTGCGTCAGGTAGAACTGGCGCAGCTTCTGCTGGTCGAAGGCCATGCGGTCGGGGTCGTAGCTGGTGCCCGAGCTGAACAGGCGGGTGAAGCGCGCCTGCTTGGTCACCATCTCGCCGCGCAGCTCGCCTTCGGAGAAGTGCTCGTTGCCGATGATGTTGATCTGGCGGACCTTGGACTTGTCGCCCTCGGTGATCTCGAAGACGATGTCGACGCGGTTCTGGTCGAGGGCGACCATCTTCGGCTCGACGGTCGCGGCATAGCGGCCCTGGCGCTTGTACAGCTCGATGATGCGCGCGACGTCGGCGCGGATCTTGGAACGGGTGAAGATCTGGCGCGGCGAGACCTTGATCTCGGGCAGGATCTTGTCGTCCTTGATGCGCTTGTTGCCTTCGAGGATGATCCGGTTGACGACCGGGTTCTCCTGGACCTGGATCACCACGACGCCGTTGTCGTTGTTGATCTGGACGTCCTTGAACAGCTCGGTCGAGTAGAGGTCCTTCAGGGCGGCGTCGGCAGCGGCCTTGGTATAGGGCTGGCCGGCCCGCAGCTTGATGTAGGACAGCACCGTCTGCGGCTCGAGGCGCTCCGAACCCTTGACCTGGATGGTCTGGATCGCCGGACCGGCATCGGCATCGACGACGGGGGCCGGAGCCGGGACCGGCGCGGCGGCGGGAGCGCGGGCGCCGCCGCGTACCGCCGGAGCCTTGGCGGCAGCGGCGTTCGGCGCAGCCTGCGCAAGCGCCTCGACCGGGAGACCCGTGAGGATCGTGGTCCCCAGCAGCACTGCAGCGATCTGCGAGGCCCGGCGTTCGTCAGTGCAGCGAACCATTTCCCATCCGATCATTCTACGCAAATTCCCGTATTCGCTTTCGCGACAAAAACAGATCACCCCGGCGGGATCGACAAGCGGGGCGCGCACCGAACCCCGCAGGCAACCGCAGCCGTCTGCCCGATGGAGCGCGTCCAATCAAGCAGACAAAACCCGGCAACAATGTGATCGCTGGATAAAACCTCCAGGCTATCCCCCGAAAATCGGGAGTTGAGCCAGATCGTTGACCGTGACGAAGAGCATGAGCGCAAGCACCAGTGCCACACCCGTGCGGATCGCCCATTCCTGACTGCGTACTCCCAGCGGCTTGCGACGGACCAGTTCGGCCGCGTAGAAAGCCAGGTGTCCGCCGTCGAGGCCAGGAATTGGCAGGAGATTGATGAATGCCAAGTTAATCGAGATCAGCGCCGCGAAGGACACGAAGGCTTCCCAGCCAAGACTGAACTGCTGGCCCGAATACTGCGCGATCTTCACTGGTCCGCCCAGTTCGCGCACGGATCGGTCGCCCGTGAAGATCTGGACGATGCCGGTCACCATCGTGCCCATCACCTTGAAGCTCTGGCTCACACCCAGCCCCACCGCCCGCAGCGGCCCCACCTGCTCGAGGCGGCCGGCGCGCACGCCGATCTGGCCGACCTTCTCCGGCTTGCCCTGCGCATCGGTGACCGTGCCCTGGGCAATCGCCACCGCAACCATGCGGACCTCGCCGTCACGGCGCACGGTCATTTCGACGGTGCGGCCGGCATTGGGGCGGATCAGGCGGGGAATGTCCTCGAAACCGGCGACGGCGACGCCGTTCACTGCGAGAATGCGGTCGCCCACTTCGATGCCGGCCTTCTCTGCCGGCGAATCGCCATAGAAGCCGCCCACCACGGCGGGCAGCATCTCGACGCCGAGATCGCCGATCTTCGCCTTGTTGCCGAACTTGTCGCTCAGTTCCTGCGACGCGAGCGTGACCGGCACGACCAGCGTGCGCCCTTCCCGCTCGACCGCGATCGACAGGGTCTTGCCCGGGAAATAGAGCGTGTGATCGCCGATCTCGGTGGCGCTTTCGACTTTCTCGCCGTCGATCGCGACGATGCGGTCACCAAGGCGAAGGCCCGCCTTCTGCGCCGCGGAGTTCTGCGAGAAGCCGCTGATCTCGGCATCGGCGACGAGGCGGCCGTAGACTCCGTAGAAGCCGGCGAAGATCGCCACGCACAGCAACAGGTTGGTCATCGGTCCGGCCAGCACGATCAGCGCGCGCTGCCACAGCGGCTTGGCGTGGAAGGTCTGCGACCGTTCCTGCGGGGTCAGCCCGTCGTCGCGCGGGCTCGGCGCGCTGGAGGGGTTCATGTCGCCGAAGAACTGGACGTAGCCGCCCAGCGGCAGGGCCGAGAGCTTCCAGCGCGTACCGCGCTTGTCGGTCCACCCGGCCAGTTCCTTGCCGAAGCCGATCGAGAACGCTTCCGCCTTCACTCCGAACAGGCGGCCCACCAGGTAGTGCCCAAGCTCGTGGATCAGGACCAGGGGGCCCAGCACCAGGAGGAAGGCGAAGATCGTCGTCAGTAATCCTGGTGATCCGGTCAAGCAGCTCTCTCCTCAGGTGCTGGTCACGAGCATACGCGCTCTCGCCCGCGCTTCCGAGTCCACTTCGAGGACGTCGGAAAGGCAGCCGGGCGGCGGCGGTGCGTAGGAACCCAGCACGTCTTCCACTTGTGCGGCAATCCGGGTGAACGAAATGTGACCGCCCAGGAATGCGGCGACGGCGATCTCGTTGGCGGCGTTGAGCACGGCCGGCACGGCGCCTCCGGCCTGCGCCGCCTCGCGCGCCAGGCGGGTCGCGGGGAAACGCTCCTCGTCGGGCTTGCGGAAGGTCAGTTCGCCGATCTCGGCAAGGTCGAGCGCGGTGCACGGCGTATCCATGCGGCCGGGCCAGGCCAGCGCCGAGGCGATCGGCACGCGCATGTCGGAGGGCCCAAGTTGCGCGAGCGTCGAACCGTCGCGATACTCCACCATCGAATGGACCACCGACTGCGGGTGGACGATGATCCGCAACCGGTCGAGGCCGACGGGGAACAGGTGATGCGCCTCGATCAGTTCGAGGCCCTTGTTGAACATCGTCGCCGAATCGACGCTGATCTTGGCGCCCATGTCCCAGTTGGGATGGCGCACCGCCTCGGCCGGGGTGGCCGTGACGAGCCGGTCCCACGACCAGTCGCGGAACGGGCCGCCGCTCGCGGTCAGGGTGATCCAGCGCACGTCGGCGGAATCGTTGCCGCACAGGCACTGGAAGATCGCGTTGTGCTCGGAATCGACGGGCAGCAGCGTGGCGCCGTGGCGCGCGACCGCGGCCAGCATCACGTCGCCGGCGGAAACCAGCGCTTCCTTGTTGGCCAGCGCGATCACACCGCCCTGCTCGATCGCCGCCATCGTCGGCGCGAGCCCGGCCGTGCCGACGATCGCCGCGACGGTCACGTCGGCACCGCGCGCGCCGGCCTCGACCAGTGCGTCCGGACCGCCGGTCGCCTCGATGCCCGAGCCCGCCAGCGCCTCGCGCAGGGCCGGCAGGTGCGCCTCGTCGGCGACGACCGCCACCTCGGCCCCGAATTCGCGCGCCAGGCGCGCCAGTTCGAGGGCATTGGAATGCGCCGTCAGCGCGACGATCCGCCAGTCGGCCCGGTTGCGCCGGACGAGGTCGAGCGTCGAAGCGCCGATCGATCCGGTAGCACCAAGGACGGTAAGTGTACGCATGGGTCTCGTCACGACTTGAACAGGATCATCAGCCCTAGCACGAACAGCACTGCCAGCAAGCCGTCAACGCGGTCGAAGAAGCCACCATGGCCCGGGATGAGGTTGCCGGAATCCTTGACCCCGGCGCGGCGCTTCATCCAGCTCTCGAAGAAGTCGCCGACCTGGGCGCAGACGGCGACGAGCGCGCCGGTCATCAGGCAGGTCGCGAAAAGCGCGATGGGACTGGCGGTCGCATAGCGGCACGGCTGCGTGCCGAAGCAGGAGACCGCGTCGGCAGCGATGCCGTCTGGCGTCAGCCGGATGACCCCTTCCTGCCACAGTCGCGCTGCCGTGAAGAGCGCCAGCGTCGCCCCGAACACGCCGCCCGCAAGGCCGGACCAGGTCTTGGACGGGCTGATCGACGGTGCGATCTTCGGCCCGCGCAAGCTGCGTCCGGTGAAGTAGGCACCGATGTCCACCGCGACCACGGTCGCCAGCAGGGTCAGGATCGGGGCGGCGGTGAAGGCGTCGTTGTGCAGGAACAGCAGCATCGCTGCCCCCACGCCGACATAGAACATCCCGGCGAAGTTCCAGGCTGCACGCCCCCCCGGCCCCGGCGTGGCGCGGCGGGCGAGGCGTATCCATTCGTAGAGGACCCCCACCGAGACCGCGCATACGAAGGCGATCCACACGGGACCGCCCAGCCACAAGGCCGCCCCCGCGACCGCGACCATGACGATCGCGGAGACGGTACGGGTGCCGAGGTCGGACATCTTGGCCATCAGTTCCTCCCCGCAGCGGGGAAGAGAGCCACCCGCTGGCTGGTGGAGGGGCAAGCGCGGCACGACGAGACCTCTCGGACTTCGTTGGCACCCCTCCGCCCCCGCTTCGGGGCGATTCCCCTCGCCCGAAGGGAGAGGGTTCTACCGCCCGCCATAACGTCGCTCGCGGGTGGTGAAAGATGCCAGCGCGTCGCGCAGGTGCTCGGCGGTGAAGTCCGGCCAGAGCACGTCGGTGAACATCATCTCGGCATAGGCCGCTTGCCACAGCAGGAAGTTCGACAGCCGCACTTCGCCGGAGGTGCGGATCAGCAGGTCGAGCGGCGGCAGGCCTGCCGTGTCCAGCTCGGCCGCGATGGTCTCGGGCGTGATCGGGCCCTTGGCGGCCGCCTTGGTGGCGGCGCGGGCGATCTCGTCCTGCGAACCGTAGTTGAGCGCGACGACCAGCGTGGTGCCGGTATTCTGCGCGGTGCGCGCCATCGCACCCTCGACCAGTTCGACCACGTCGGGCTTGAACGCCTTGTAGTCGCCAATGATCCTCAGGCGCACGCCCGCGCTCGCGAACTCGTCGAGATCGGAGAGGATGAAGCGCTTCATCAGGCTCATGAGGTCGGAGACTTCCTCCTCCGGCCTACGCCAGTTCTCGGTCGAGAAGGCGTAGAGCGTCAGCGCCTCCAGCCCCATCTCGCGCGCGCCGCGCACGACGCGGCGCACCGCCTCCACGCCGCGCTGGTGGCCCAGCGCGCGCGGCAGGTGGCGCTTCTTCGCCCAGCGCCCGTTGCCGTCCATGATGATGGCGACATGACGGGCGTGTACGGATTCCTCCTTGGCCATCAGGCCTCCCTCACCCCGAGGCAACCGAACCTCACTTGCCGAGGATTTCCTTTTCCTTGCCCGCGAAGACCTCGTCGAGCGACTTGATCATGTCGTCGGTCAGCTTCTGGACCTCGGTTTCGCCGCGCTTGCGCTCGTCTTCCGAGATTTCCTTCTTCTTTTCGTCGGCCTTGAGGTTCTCGATACCGTCCCGGCGCACGTTGCGCACGGCGATGCGCGCCTTCTCGGCGTAGGAGCTAGCGAGCTTGGCCAGTTCCTTGCGGCGATCCTCGGTGAGGTCCGGGATCGGCAGGCGCAGGGTGTTGCCGTCGTTGATCGGGTTGAGGCCCAGGCCCGCCGAACGGATGGCCTTCTCGACCGGACCGATGTTCGACTTGTCCCACACCTGCACCGAGAGCATGCGCGGCTCGGGCGCCGAGATCGTCGCCACCGACGTGATCGGCATCGAGCTGCCGTAGACGGTAACGGTGATCGGCTCCAGCAGCGCGGTATTGGCGCGACCGGTGCGCAGGCCCGAAAGGTCGTGCTTGAGCGCGTCGATCGCGCCCTTCATGCGGCGTTCGAGATCCGCCTTGTCGTACTTGGCCATGTATCAGGCTCCCTTCTGGACGAGCGTGCGGGTTCCGCCCCCTGCGAGGACGGTGGCAAGGTTGCCTTCCTCGCGGATCGAGAACACGACGATCGGAATCGAATTGTCGCGGCACAGCGCCACGGCGGAGGCGTCCATCACCTTCAGGTTGTCGGCAAGGACGGTGTCGTAGTCGACGGTATCGTAACGCTTGGCGGCCGGGTTGGTCTTCGGATCGCTGTCGTAGACGCCATCGACGCTGGTGCCCTTGAGCAGAGCGCAGCACTTCATCTCGGCGGCCCGCAGCGCGGCGCCGGAATCGGTGGTGAAATAGGGTGCGCCCACGCCGGCGGCGAAGATCACCACCCGGCCCTTCTCGAGGTGGCGCTCGGCCCGGCGGCGGATCACCGGCTCGCAGACCTGGTCCATCTGCACGGCGGACTGCACCCGCGTCTCGACGCCGATCTGCTCGAGCGCGTTCTGCATCGCCAGCGCGTTCATGACGGTGGCCAGCATGCCCATGTAGTCGGCCTGCGCACGGTCCATGCCGCGCGCGGCGCCGGCCATGCCGCGGAAGATATTGCCCCCGCCGATGACGAGGCAGATCTCGAGTCCGGTCTCTTTCGCGGACTTCACTTCCTTGGCAAGTTCCGCCACGAAATCGGGATCTATCCCGAATTGCTGGCTCCCCATAAGCACCTCGCCCGAGAGTTTGAGCAGGACGCGTTTGTAGGGGGAGGATGACATGCCGCTGGGTCTCCTGGGATTGGGGGTGGCCCGGCTTTAGGAGCGCGAAGACGGATTGCCAAGGGGAGAGCTTGCCGATCATCGCCTCGCGCCAAAAAGCCAGGCCCGCCAAAAAGCCCGCCCCAGTTCGTCAAGCCGGGGGACTCTCCTTGAGCAGCGGCACGAGCAGCTGGTTGAGGGCGTCCAGATCGAACGAGCCGGCCTTGGCGTACCGAAGCCTGCCCGCGCGATCGATGACGAAGTTGGTCGGCACGCCGGTCAGCGGGCCATAGGGGCCCTTGATACCCTTGGCCGCCGGAATCGCCATGGCACCGAAGAGGCCCTTGAGGCGGTAGAGCGGCAGCGAACCTTCGGTGGCGATGGCGTAGACCCTCAGCCCGTGCTTGCGCTGAAGCGCATAATAGGAATCGAGCGTCGGCAATTCGGTGCGACACGGCACGCACCAGGTCGCCCAGAAATTGAGCACCACCACCTGCCCCTTGAGATCGGACAGGCTGACCTTGCTGCCATCCACCAGCGTCAGCACGAAATCCGGCGCCATGGCGCCGATCTTCGGTTCCGAGCGCGCGCCCGACGTCGTCGCCGGCATGCTCGTCGCCAGAGCCGCCAGGATCATGGCCGCCCTCAATAGTCCCTTGCGCAATGTGCAGCCCCCTGCTCGGTTTTCAGCCACTTGCCGGCCTGGGGCACGATAACAGCAAAAGCGCCGGGGCCGCTACCAAGGAAAGCGGGCAACGAAAACGGGCCGGGAAGCGTTCGCTCCCCGGCCCGCAATGTCCGTTCCCGCAGGAAGGCGGAAGAAATCAGCCCGCGACGGCGGCGGCCACTTCGGCCGCGAAGTCGGAGACTTCCTTCTCGATACCTTCGCCGAGCTGGAAGCGCACGTAGTCCTTGAGGACGATCTTGGCGCCCGCGTCCTTGCCGGCCTGGTCGACGACCTGCTGGATCGGGGTCTTGTTGTCGAGCACGAAGACCTGCGAGAGCAGTGCATTTTCCTTGGCGTACTTGGCGACCGCGCCGTCGACCATCTTGGCCTGCACCGCTTCGGGCTTGCCCGATTCGGCGGCCTTCTCGGCGGCGATCTTGCGCTCGCGCTCGATCAGCTCGGCGTCGAGGTCCTCGGCGTTCAGCGCCAGCGGGAAGGCAGCGGCGATGTGCATCGCGATCTGCTTGCCCAGGGCTTCGAGCTTGTCGGCCGGAGCTTCCGATTCGAGCGCGACGAGCACGCCGATCTTGCCCAGGTTCGGGGCGGCGGCGTTGTGCATGTAGGGCACGACGATGCCCTGCGACACTTCGACCGTCTTGAGGCGGCGAACCTGCTGGTTCTCGCCGATGGTCGCGACGTTGTTGGTCAGCGCGTCGGCGACGGTGCCGCCGTTCGGGTAGGCAGCGGCCTTGAGCGCGTCCACGTCGTCGCCGGACACGCCGAGCGCGACTTCGGTGGTCTTGCGCACGAAGTCCTGGAACTGGTCGTTCTTGGCGACGAAGTCGGTCTCGGAGTTGACCTCGACGGCAACGCCCTTGGTGCCGGTCACGGCAACGCCGACCAGGCCTTCAGCGGCCGTGCGGCTCGACTTCTTCGCGGCGGCGGCGAGACCACGCGCGCGCAGCGCGTCGACGGCGGCTTCGAGGTCGCCGTTGGTCTCGTCGAGAGCCTTCTTGCAGTCCATCATGCCGGCGCCGGTGCGCTCGCGCAGGTTCTTCACGTCAGCGGCGGTGTAAGCCATCGCTCAATCCTCTTCGTTGGATGGAGGCCTTCAGCAGGCCCCTGAATTGCCAGAGCCGCCCGCGGTCTTGCAAACGGGCGGGCTCAAAACATGGAAGCGCGCCAGGCCCAATGGACCCGGCGCGCGACAATTCCATGACGAAAGTGTCGTCGGCCGGGGCCTATCAGGCCTCGACGGTCTCTTCGACCGGAGCGTCCAGGGCACCGATGTCGATGCCGCTGTCGATCACGCCTTCGCGGTGACCCTTGGTCGCGGCCTGGGCGATCGCGTCGCAGTACAGGCGCACGGCGCGGCTGGCGTCGTCGTTGCCCGGAATCGGGAACGCGATGCCCTGAGGGTTCACGTTGGTGTCGAGCACGGCGACGACCGGGATGCCAAGGACGTTGGCTTCCTTGATCGCCAGCTCTTCCTTGTTGGCGTCGATCACGAACATCACGTCCGGGATGCCGCCCATGTCGCGGATGCCGCCGAGCGACAGCTCGAGCTTGTCACGCTCGCGCGTCAGCTGGAGGACTTCCTTCTTGGTCAGGCCGGCGGTGTCGCCCGCGAGCTGCTCTTCGAGCGCCTTGAAGCGCTTGATCGAGCCCGAGATGGTCTTCCAGTTGGTGAGCATGCCGCCCAGCCAGCGGTGGTTGACGAAGTGCTGGCCGCAGGCGCGAGCGGCCTGGGCGATCGGCTCCTGCGCCTGGCGCTTGGTGCCGACGAACAGAACCTTGCCGCCAGCCTGGACGGTCGACTGCACGAAGTCGAGCGCGCGCGCGAAGAGCGGCACGGTCTGCGACAGGTCGATGATGTGGATGCCGTTGCGCGCGCCGAAGATGTACGGCTTCATGCGCGGGTTCCAGCGGTGGGTCTGGTGGCCGAAGTGCGCGCCGGCTTCGATGAGCTGCGACATGGTGACGACGGGAGCCGCCATAATGGTATTCCTTTCCGGTTGGACCTCTGGAAGACAGGAACCGTGCGGCAGTCCGAAGACCTTGGCCGCTGCGGCACCGGTATGGTCGCCTTCCATGTGGATTGCCTGCGAGTCGAACCGGACGATCCGGTCTGAATCCCTCAAGCGGGGCCGCCCATAGCCCCCTCGCCCGGCAAAATCCACCCCCAATTCGCCGCAAACCACCGTCGCCTCACCGTCAAAAAGGGCGATTCCCGGGCAAATCAAGAGCTTGGACGGGAACCAAGCGTGCCTGGGTGTTTTCCCAAAGCATTGCTGGTGATAACTTGTTTACCAGCGCAAGTACCGGAACCGGCGGGGTTTTCGCCGGATCGGCGAGTAAGCGAAACGGGGTGGACAGTCGGGGGAACGGCTCAGGAAGAAGGCAACGCGCCATGAACATCTTTCCATCTGTCCTTTTCACGCTCGCCGCGATCGCGGCCGTGTCGACGATCTGGAAAAGCGTCACCGCCGCCCTGCCCGTCGTCCGGACTCTACGCACCCAACTGGCCCGGGCTTCGCAGGAGCGCGTGATCCACGTCACCCGGCTCGACACCCGTCCCGCGATCACCGAGGAACCGCGCGCTAGGCCCCGCCGCCATCATCCACAGCCCAAGCCGGTCACCCATCGCCTCCATCACTTCGCCCATCGCGCCCACGCCGCCTGAACGATCGCGTTCCGCCGGCGGCTGAAGCGGCGGGCGGGTTCGCCGTTCCGCGGGACCAAAGCCGGTGATCCATGCCCCGATGCCAGCGCGATCGCCATGGTGCCATCGCCCCGTTTCTTTGAGGCACCGGGCGGCGGAGCGAATTGTTCTTGACTCGAATGGAACAAAGAGGGAACTGAACCGTCAGGGAACATTGATAGAACGGATTTGGGTTTTCCACAAGATGTCCACAGCCCTCTCGCGGGCCTCGGGCGATGGTTCGAAAGGAATGGTCATGACTGCATTCGCCGCCTGCCTCTTTACCCTCGCCGCCCTGGCTTCGGCGTGGACCGTCCTCGCCACGGCGAGGCGTTTCGCACCAAGCGCGATGGCGCTGCGGGCGCAGCTCGCAGCCTGCCCGGGGACACTGACCATCGAATGGAAGATGGTGGAGCGCGTGACCATCCCCGCGCTCGCCACGCTCAGGAAGCGTCCGGAACGTCGTATGCCGGAACGGGCTGGGCTGGAATGGCCGGGGCTGGAGATCGCCGCCTGATCCTGGCGTACGTCACCAGGCCCACCGGGATCAGCAGCAGGTAGACGATCGTGATCGCCGCCAGCGTGAACCAGGTCTCGGTCAGCAGCGCGGCGACCGTCAGCCCGACCAGCGCGATGACCACGAGGCGCAGGGAACCCGGCGGACGCATGCGCGACCAGCCCAGGGTCGGGATGCTCGAAATCATCAGGAAGGCGTTGAGCACCATCCACAGGCTCACGAAGACCGGATTAGCGAATTCCGGCCGGGTCGTGGCGATCCACAAATACATCGGCAGGAAGGCCAGTCCCGCGCCGAGCGGCGCCGGCACGCCGGTCAGGAAACCCGCCGACTTGTGCGGCTGGTCGAGCATGTCTAGGCGCGAATTGAACCGCGCCAGGCGCAGCACGCAGCAGATCGCGAAGGCCAGGGCGGAGATCCACCCCAGGCTCGGTATCTGGTGCAGCGTCCACAAGTAGACGATCAGGGCCGGCGCCACGCCGAACGAAATCGAATCGGCCAGGCTGTCGAGTTCGGCCCCGAAGCGCGTCTGTGCGTTGAGCAGCCGGGCAGCCCGCCCGTCGATGCCGTCGAGCAGGCCCGCAAGGATGATCGCCAGGATCGATTTCTCGAAATCGCCGGCAATCGCGAAACGGATCCCGGTGAGGCCCGAGCACAAGGCAGCGGCGGTGATCGCATTGGGGACGATCGCGCGCATCGACAGCCCGGCGGCAAGCCGGCGGCGCGGGCCCCGTTCGAAGCGGTCCCCGGCCTCCAAGCTCGGGTCGTCGATCACTGGGCGATGCCCTCGATCACCGAGGCGCTGGCGAGCACCGCAAGCACGGTTTCACCGGCGATGATCTTCTGGCCCATCAGTACCTTGGGCTCGGTGCCGGCGGGCAGGTAGACGTCGACGCGGCTGCCGAAGCGGATCAGGCCGACGCGCTGGCCGGCGGCGATGATGTCGCCCGGCTTCACGAAAGGCACGATACGACGCGCAACCAGGCCGGCGATCTGCGTGAAGCAGATGCGCAGCCCGTCGCCGCGCTCGATCAGGATGTGCTGGCGTTCGTTCTCTTCGCTCGCCTTGTCGAGGTCCGCGTTCACGAACTTGCCGGGGATGTAGATCACCCGCTTCACGGTGCCGGCGATCGGCGTGCGGTTGATGTGCACGTCGAACACCGACATGAAGATCGAGATGCGCGTGACCGGCTCTGCCGCCATCGGCGCGGAGCCGGTGCCGTCGTCGACGGTCAGTTCACGCGGCGGCGGCACTTTGCCGATCAGCGTGACGAGCCCGTCGGCCGGCGCGACGATCGCCCGCTCGTCCTGCGGGGTGACGCGGATCGGATCGCGGAAGAAGGCGAGCACGCAAATCGTCAGCACCGCCAGCGGCCAGCCCACCCAAGGGCCGAGCACAATCCAGCCGATCAGGGCGACCACGCCGGCTATGGCGCCGAACTTGCGGCCTTCGGGGTGAATGGAGGGCCACTGCCACGACGCTTCGCCGCGGCCCTGATTATCGAGAATATCTCCGGGCATCGCTCTCATCTAGACAGTGCGCATTGTTACCGCAATGCCGCTGGATCGCCCGTGTTCCCTTGCGGGAGCGGTGCCTGCGGATAAATGCGGGGAAGCGCTGTTATCGGGAAGGTCCCTCTAGAGGGTAACCGGCGTTCCGTCTTGCAGGAACTTGAGCCGTTCCCCGGGAGCGGCCTCCCTTGCGGGAGGCGAGGTATCTCGGGAAGAAGCTGGTGGTGGACAGGGCTGGATTCGAACCAGCGTACGCTTGCACGGGCAGATTTACAGTCTGCTGCCTTTAACCACTCGGCCACCTGTCCACACCAGTTGCTGGCTGCTGGAATCCCCTGCGAAAGCAGGAAAATCCGGCGTTGGTCGAGGCTCCGAAAGGGGCCTCGTTGCCGAGGAGCCGGGCCTTTGCCGAAGCGAGCCTTGCCTGTCAATGGCCTCCCTGTCAGAGGGGGCAAGAAATTTGCACAATTCGCATTTCGAAAGGACGATCGATGAACAAGCGTAGCGGCGGAAAAGCCGGCAGCGAGGGTGATGCCCGCCCGGCGAAAGCCCTGCGCGGCCGCGCAGGCCGGATGAAGAACGGGCGCGGCAGCGGCCGGGCCAGCTCGGGCGCGGTACGCCTGTGGGGCCGCCACGCCGTGGAAGCGGCGCTCACCAATCCGGACCGCAGCCACCGCAAGCTCTGGGCGACGCGCGAAGGCGTCGAATCGCTGAACGGCGAACTGCCCGCCAACTTCCCGGTCGAATGGGCGCAGCCTGCCGACCTTGCCCGCCTCGTCGCGCGCGACGCACCGCACCAGGGCCTCGTCCTGGAATGCGAGCCGCTCGAGGACATATTCCTCGCCGACGTGCTCGACGGCGATCCCTCGCGCCCGCTGATCGTGCTCGACCAAGTCACCGACCCCCACAACGTCGGCGCGATCATGCGCTCGGCGGCGGCGTTCAACGCCTGCGCCATCGTCACGCAGGACCGCCACGCGCCGGTGGAATCCGGAACCCTGGCGAAATCCGCGTCGGGCGCGCTGGAAGTGCTGCCCTGGATAAGGGTGGTGAACCTGGCCCGTGCGCTCGAGGAGATCGCCGAGGCGGGCTACTGGCGCATCGGTCTCGACGGTGAGGCCGAATCGACCCTGGCCGAGGCCCTGCCCACCGGCCCGGTCGCGCTTGTGCTCGGCGCCGAGGGCGACGGCATGCGCCACAACATTACCCAGCACTGCGATGCGATCGCCAAGCTGCCGATCAGCGAGGCGATGGAAAGCCTCAACGTCAGCAATGCGGCGGCCATCGCGCTCTACGCCGCGGCAACGCGCACCATCGGATAAGCCGGCCGGCGTCCGCCCCGGAACATCGGGACGGGCGCGGCACCGGGCATGGGAGGGGAAGACATGAAGACACGGCATCGCAATCCGATCGGCCGGGCACTGGCCGTCGCCGCGCTGGCACTGCTCGCGGCCGCATGCATCTTCGCGCCGGGAAAATTCACGTCGCAGCTCGACCTCAGGAAGGATCGCGGATTCGCGTTCCGCTATACCGGCGAGATCCTGATGATCCCGCTGATGAAGACGGACAAGCCCGCGCCCTTCGAGCCCACGGCCTGCACCAACGAGGATAGCCTGGAGGAACGCGACTGCACCGCCGACGAACTGGCGCAGCAGAAGGCCGATTGGGAAAAGACCCGCGACGAGAAAAGGAAGAGCGACGCACAGGCCGCGCAGATGCTGCTGGGCGGCATCGATCCCAGCAACCCGGAATCGGGCAAGGAACTCGCCGCCAAGCTCCGTCGCCAGGCGGGCTGGAAGAAAGTCGAGTACCTTGGCGACGGCAAGTTCGACGTCGACTTCGCCGTTTCCGGCAAGCTCGACCACGACTTCGTGTTCCCGACCTTCGAAGGCTTTCCGATGAGCAACGCCTTCGTCCAGGTCTTCGCGCGCCAGGACGGTACCGTGCGCATCGACGCACCGGGCTTCGGGCCACAAGGCGGCGGACAGGCGATGGCCGGAATGATGTCGGGCATGTCGCCCGGCAGCGACAGCGGCGAAGGTCCGACCAGCCTGGCGGACGGCAGCTTCGCCCTGGTCACCGACGGCGAGATCCTCGCCAACAACACCGACGAAGGCGCAGTCGCGGGCCCGGGTGGCAAAGTGCTGTCGTGGAAGGTCAATGCCCGCACTCCCGCCGCACCGACGGCATTGGTGAAGTTGCGCCCCTGAGATGCCCGGGACGGCTCGACGTCCGGGAGATGGCGAGGCGTCCGGCCCGCAGCATACTTGAAGGACGCGAGCACCGGACGCGCGGTAAAGGCTCGTCTTCAGGCTACCAGGCAGTTGCTCGGTCCCGTCCTGCCGTGCCGCCCTTCCCCCTTCTCCGAAGCGTCATTGGCCCCGCCGCAATGACGAGATGCGCGTCCATCCAACCGGACATCGCTCTAATGCGATAGGACCTTGCAGCTCAGGGGCCGCGCGCGAGGCGCCCCGAAAACGACCACCTAGCCGGACGGCTCGTACAGCAAGGGCTGCATGGACCGGCAGAAGTCGCTGCAACCCTCGTCCCACGGAAAGCGTCCGTTCTCATCGGCCCAGAAAAGCTGATATACCGGCATCGGCCCGATGGAGCCGGCATTGTCGCGGCAGATCAGGGCATGCTCGAAAAGATCTTCGGTCAACCGGCCAGGGTTTACGAACCGTCCGACGATATCGTGCCCGTTCCATTCGATCGGCCAGACTTGCCCATCCTCCAGGGCCCGGCCATCCTCGATCGCATCGACGACAAGGTCGAAAACCTGCGGCGCCACGCGCAGGGCGGTCGCCTGGACTCCGAAGGCGACCAGTTCCGGCAGGCCGAAGTTGATCGACCAGCCGTACGTGTGACAATGGCTGCGTTCGAGGTGGTCGATGCCGATCACGAAGGCCATCCCGCCGCCATCCTTCTCGAACGTCTCGATGACGGCCCGCCGCTCTTCTTCCCCGATCACGTGTCATTCCTCCCGTGCGTGTCCCATCTGCCCCAACAAAAAACGCCGCGCCGGCCCGGTGGGGCTGGCGCGGCGTGTTCGGGTCGACCTGCGAGGCGTTACAGGCCGCCTGCCGTCTTAGTTGACGGCGTCCTTGAGGCCCTTGCCTGCCTTGAACTTCGGCTGTGCCGAAGCCTTGATTTCCATCGGCTCACCGGTGCGCGGGTTGCGGCCGGTCGACGCCTTGCGCTTGGCCACCGAGAACGTGCCGAAGCCGACGAGGCGCACTTCGTCACCCTTCTTCAGCGAGCCCGAGATGGCGTCGAACACGCCTTCAACGGCCTTGGTGGCGTCGCTGCGGGTCAGACCGCTCGAATCGGCAACTGCGCTGATGAGATCGTTCTTGTTCATTATGGGAACCCCCTTACCTTTCAGTGGAGCGGATAGTGATGCAATTTCAAATTCGCCTCTGGAGCGGCGACGGAATTGAGCGGGTTTTGCGCGAGGTGGCAAGGCCTAAACAGGTTCAAAACTCGCAGTTTATCGCGTTTTTCCGCCATTTTCACAGAGACCTACATGCTGCGGCGCAGCATCCGCGCAAGTGCGATGCATCGACTCGCAGTCGAGGCATTTCAAGGGGCTTCGGCAATTGCCACCAGCGGAAACGGACGCGATGTCCCTCGACGATGCGAGCGGGTCGATGCGACGGACCGGACGGTAAAAACCTCCGATCCGGATCGAGATGCGGAAGCGAGGCACAAAAAAAGGCGGTCCGAACACGAACCGCCTCCTTGTGCGGCCCGGTCTGAAGACCGGGCCTTGGCCGCAGCTTACGCCTTGGCGTCGTTGACGCGACGCTCGGCGATGCGGGCGCGCTTGCCGGTACGACCACGCAGGTAGTACAGCTTGGCACGACGCACGACGCCGCGGCGGACCACGGTGATCGAATCGATGTTCGGCGAGTAGAGCGGGAACACGCGCTCCACGCCTTCGCCGAAGCTCATCTTGCGCACGGTGAAGTTCGAACCCATGCCACGGTTCGAGCGCGCGATGCACACGCCCTCGTAAGCCTGGACGCGGGTACGGGTGCCTTCGACGACCTTCACGCCGACGCGGACGGTGTCGCCCGGACGGAATTCAGGGATATCCTTGCCGGCCTTGGCAATTTCCTCGGCCTCGATCTGCTGAATCAGGTTCATGAACCCAAGTCCTCTTTTCATGCCGCGCGCCAGAGGCAGACTAGACCCGAGCGTCCCTGTGACGCTCCCATAGGTCAGGCCTGCGTAACCGTGTATCGTCATCCGCCTGCCGTTTCCGCCAGGCGGCGATCTTCGCGTGATCCCCCGATCGCAGCACTTCAGGGATCTCGCGCCCTTCCCACGAGGTGGGCCGGGTGTAGTGCGGGTATTCGAGAAGACCGTCCTCGAACGATTCCTCGGCCCCGCTGGAAGCCGCGCCCATTACGCCGGGAAGCAGGCGAATGCAAGCATCGAGAACCATCAAAGCGGCGCATTCTCCACCCGACAGGACGATGTCGCCGACCGAAACCTCCTCGACCTCGCGCCCGGCGAAGATGCGCTCGTCGAAACCCTCGAACCGGCCGCACAGGATGGTGACGCCGGGCCCCGCCGCCAGTTCGCGGATGCGGGCCTGGCTGATGGGTTTTCCCCGCGGCGTCATGGCCAGCACCGGAGCCTTCGGCGAGAGGCTGCGGGCATGGTCGATCGCCGCGGCGAGCACGTCGACCTTGAGCACCATCCCTGCCCCGCCGCCCGCCGGCGTATCGTCGACGGTGCGGTGCTTGTCGGTGGCGAAGTCGCGGATCTGCACGGGGGTCATCGACCACTTCCCCTCCGCCATCGCGCGCCCGGCAAGGCTGACGCCCAGCGGGCCGGGGAACATGTCTGGGTAGAGAGTGAGGACGGTGGCGGCGAAAGTCATGGTTCGGCCCAATGGCCCTTTTCGATCACCTGCGCAATGTGGCCGCGTTCGGGGTGCTCGTAAGGGCTGGGATAGGAAAGCGAGCCCTCGCGCAGCCCCCAGACCCTGGCAGAAGCGGGGAACGGTCTCGCGATGGCAAGGCCCGCCGGACGCATCACTCCTGCGCGAAGGCCGCGTTGATGACGATGCGCGTCTCGTCCCATTCGGGCACCGCCGCGGAGGTCATCGGCACCATGAAGCGCTTTGCCTTGCCGTCAGGCCCTGCAGGCCGTTCGATCTCGATCACATCGCCGGCACCGAAGTTCTCGACCGCGATGCACAGGCCCAATGCTTCGCCCGTGTCAGACACCGCGGGCAGGCCGAGCAGGTCGGCGTGGTAGTATTCGCCCTCCTCCAGCGCCGGCATCGAGGCGCGGGGGACGGTGAGCGCGGTGCCGCGCATCTTTTCAGCCGTAGTGCGGTCGGTGATTTCGGCGAAGCGGGCGATGGCGCCGCCCTTGCCGTCATCCTTCAGCTTGGAAACCGTCAGGCTGGAATCGTTGAAGGCGCGGTAGCGCTTGAGCGCGGCCACGCCTTCTCCGAACAGCTTGAGGCGAACTTCGCCCGTCACGCCGTGCGCGCCGGTGATGGCGGCGAGCGTGACGGGGCGATTGTTGCCGGAAGTCGACAAGGCTCAGGCCTCGGTCGATTCCTCTGCCGCAGCCTCCTCGGCCGGGGCTTCTGCAGGAGCGGCAGCAGCGGCTGCGGCCTCGGCAGCGGCTTCCTCGGCTTCGCGCAGCTTGGTGGCGCGGTCTTCAGCGCGGTCCTTGGCCTTCTTGCCCGGCTCGGCCTTGTTCGGGTTCACCGTGGCGGTGCGCTCCTTGATCCCGGCCTTGTCGAGCATGCGCGCGACGCGGTCGGTCGGCTGGGCGCCGACGCCGAGCCAGTAGCGGACGCGGTCTTCGACGATGCGCACGCGGTTCTCGTCATCCTTGGCGAGGACCGGGTTGTAGGTGCCCACCTGCTCCAGATAGGCGCCGTCGCGCGGGGCGCGCGAGTTGGCGACGACGATCTTGTAGTAGGGGCGCTTCTTGGCACCACCGCGCGAAAGACGGATCGAGACGGACATGCTGTTACCTTTCTTCTAAATCTTCGGAATATCTGAATTTATTTCTTGAGAAACTTGCTGAGGTCGGGGCCGCCCGGACCACCGAGGCCGGGCATTCCACCGCCGCCCAGGCCACCTAGGCCGCCACCGAGGCCCTGGCCGCCCAGCCCCGGCATAGCGGCGTCGAGGCCGCCCTTGCCGAACATCGCGGCCAGCCCCTTGAGGCCGCCCATCTTCTTGATCTGCTTCATGGCCTTGGACATCTCCATGTGCATTTTCAGCAGCTTGTTGACGTCCTGAACCTGCGTGCCCGAGCCGTTGGCGACGCGAATCTTGCGCTTGGCGTTAAGCAGCGCGGGGTTGACGCGCTCCTTCGGGGTCATCGAACCGATGATCGCGTCCATGCGCAGTAGCACGCGGTCGTCCATGCCCGACGCCTGCATCGCCGCCTTGGCCTTCTTCATGCCAGGCATCATGCCCGCCAGCATGCCCAGGCCACCCATCGACTGCATCTGCTTCAATTGCATGCGCAAGTCGTTCATGTCGAACTTGCCCTGGTCCATGCGCTTGGCGAGCGCTTCGGCGTCCTCGGCCTTGACCGCTTCGGCGGCCTTTTCGACCATCGAGACGATGTCGCCCATGCCCAGGATGCGGTTCGCGACGCGGCTGGGGTGGAAGACCTCGAGGGCCTCCATCTTCTCGCCGGTGCCTGCGAACTTGATCGGTTTGCCGGTGACGGCGCGCATCGACAGCGCCGCACCGCCGCGCGCATCGCCGTCCATGCGGGTCAGCACGACGCCGGTGAGGTCGACTTGCCCTGCGAACGACTGGGCGACGTTCACCGCGTCCTGGCCGGTCAGCGAATCCACGACGAGCAGCGTCTCGCGCGGGGTCGAGATGGCGGCGACCGCCTTCATCTCGTCCATGAGCTGCTGGTCGACGTGGAGACGACCGGCAGTGTCGAGCAGCAGCACGTCGACCGCCTGGAGGCGCGCGGCCTGCATGGCGCGGGTGGCGATCTCCGTGGGCTGCTGACCGGCGATGATCGGGAGCGTGGCGACGCTCACCTGCTCGCCCAGCACCTTGAGCTGCTCCTGCGCCGCCGGACGGTTCACGTCCAGCGAGGCCATCATCACCTTCTTGCCCTGCTTCTCCTTGAGGAGCTTGGCGATCTTGGCGGTGCTGGTGGTCTTGCCCGAGCCCTGGAGGCCGACCATCATGATGACGATCGGCGGCACCGCCTCGAGGTCGAGGCCGGGAACGTCGTCGCCGCCGAGCATGTCGACCAGCGCGTCGTTGACGATCTTGACGACCTGCTGGCCCGGCGTGACCGAGCGCAGGACGTTCTGGCCTACGGCCTTTTCAGTGACCTGGTCGATGAAGCGGCGCACGACCGGGAGCGCGACGTCGGCCTCGAGAAGCGCGATGCGCACTTCGCGCATGGCGTCGAGGACGTCCTGCTCCTTGAGCGCGCCACGGCCGCGCAGCTTGTCGAACACACCACCAAGGCGGTCTGAAAGGCTGTCGAACATGGGCCGCTCACTCCATTCAAGGCCGGGGAGATCAAGCCCGGCGCACGAAACGCAAAAAACGCCGGTGGGCGAAACCTCGCTGACCGGCGTGCATGACTTTATGCGAAAAACGCCGGCGGACGAAACCTCGTCAACCAGCGTGTCGCAATCATGCGAAACATCAATGTTTTTGAAATGGTGGAGCCTAGCGGGATCGAACCGCTGACCTCCTGCATGCCATGCAGGCGCTCTCCCAGCTGAGCTAAGGCCCCAATCATTTCAAGCAGTTGACCCTGGGAGGATCGACCGTTTCCCGTGCTTCGCGGCGTTCCGTAGAGGCCGTTCCGCTTGGGAGGCCGCCATCTAGTGGCGGTCGGAAATGTTGGCAAGAGAAAAAATCGATGGCGCCGAATTTTTTATCCGGCGCCTGAAACGTCGTTCCGGTCTCGACCCGGAACCGTGGGCGGAGCATCAGGAGGTGGCTCTCGGCGAGGCCACGCCTGAAGACTTGCCCACGGGCCCGGATCAGGTCCGGGACGACGGCTACATCAGTTGTCGATGTCGTTGTCGTCGTCGGCCGAGGCGATGCCGAGGTCGTCGTCGCCACCGAGGTCCACGTCGTTGTCCGGCGAATCGCCGTCCTCGTCGATGTCCAGATCCTCTTCGGCCAGGTCGGCGTCCTCGCGCTCGACGACTTCCTTCTTCTGGATTTCCTCATACGGAATCGGCTGCTTCGACTTCAACACCGGCTCCGGGTGCCAGGTGTTGCCGCACTCGATGCAGGTGACCGGGTCGTCCTTGCCCAGGTCGTAGAAGCGGGTGCCGCATTTCGGGCAGCCGTGCTTGGCGCCCCATTCAGGCTTGGCCATGGAAAGTCCTCGTCTAGCCCGTCCCAAATGGCGCGGGCGTATAATTTCGTGTCTTGATGGTGAGGCGGGCCCACAAGGTCAAGCACGGCGAAACCGCGCGTACTTGCCCCATCAGGGCGCGCGCCTTGCCATAGGCGGCACGCGCTGTCAAAAGCCGGCCGGATTTTCGCCTCCCCCGCCTTTCGCCCCGCCCTTCGGAAAGACCTGATCCCGTGAGCCATGATTCCTCCGCCATGCGTCCCCGCCGCTTCCTGCCCGCAGGCCCTCTCAAGGGGCGAATCCGCGTGCCGGGAGACAAGTCGATCAGCCACCGCTCGATCATGCTCGGCGCGCTGGCCGTCGGCGAGACGCGGGTGACCGGCCTGCTGGAGGGCGAGGACGTGCTGGCCACCGCCGCCGCAATGCGCGCGATGGGCGCGAGCGTGAAGCGCCTCGACAAGGGCAACTCGGGGGCGGAATGGGTCATCAACGGCGTGGGCGTCGGCGCCCTGCTCCAGCCCGAGGCGCCGCTCGACATGGGCAACTCGGGCACGTCGACGCGCCTGCTGATGGGCCTCGTCGCCAGCCATCCGATCACCGCGACCTTCACCGGCGACGGCTCGCTGTCGAAGCGGCCGATGGGCCGGGTAATCGATCCGCTCACCACCATGGGCGCCAGCTTCGAGGCATCGGCAGGCGGCCGCCTGCCGCTGATCCTCAAGGGCGCCGACACCCCGGTGCCGATCACGTACCGCCTGCCGGTCGCCTCGGCACAGGTGAAGAGCGCGATCCTGCTCGCAGGGCTCAATACCCCGGGCATCACGACCGTGATCGAGCCCGTACCGACCCGCGACCACTCCGAACGGATGCTGCGCGGATTCGGCGCGGACATCACGGTCGAGACCGATGCCGACGGCGCCCGCGTCATCTCCATCCGCGGCGAAGCGGAACTCAGGCCCCAGACCATCGAGGTTCCCGGCGACCCGTCCTCCGCCGCCTTCTTCATCGTCGCCGCGCTGGTCGTGCCGGGCAGCGAAGTCCTGATCGAGAACGTCGGCCTCAACCCCACCCGCGCCGGCATCATCGAAGTGCTGCGCCTAATGGGCGGCTCGATCGAGGAGGTTTCCCCACGCGAAGTGGGCGGCGAGCCGGTGGCCGACCTGCTGGTGCGCCATTCCGCGCTCAGGGGCATCGCGGTCGACCCGGCGATCGTGCCCAGCATGGTCGACGAGTTCCCGGCCCTCTTCGTCGCCGCCTCGCTGGCGGAAGGGGTGACCACCACCAGTGGCCTGGAGGAACTGCGCGTCAAGGAATCGGACCGCATCTCAGTCATGGCGACCGCCCTCGCCGCCGCCGGGGCGCGCGTCGAGGAGCGCGAGGACGGCCTCGTCATCACCGGGACCGGCGGCGAGCCGCTGGTCGGCACCAACGGCGCGATCGCCACCCACCTCGACCACCGGATCGCCATGTCGATGGCCATCGCCGGCCTCGTGAGCCGCACGGGCGTCGAAGTGGACGACACCCGGCCGATCGCCACCAGCTTCCCGGTGTTCGAGAGCATGCTGGCCCAGTTGGCAACGGACCTGGCCGCATGATTATCGCCGTCGACGGCCCCACCGCCTCGGGCAAGGGCACGATCGCCAAGGCGCTGGCGGCGCACTTCGGCCTGCCGCATCTCGACACCGGCCTCCTCTACCGCGCGGTCGGGCGCCAGTGCCTGCTCGACGGCGGCGACCCGGACGATGCCGTGGCGGCGCTGGCCGCCTGTGCCTTTCCCGAAAGCCTGCTGCTCGATCCCGAACTGCGCTCCGAGGCGACCGGAGGCCTCGCCAGCCGCGTCTCGGTCCACCCGACGGTGCGCCGGGCCCTCTACGAGCGCCAGCACGCCTTCGCCACGCAACCGGGCGGTGCCGTGCTGGACGGGCGCGACATCGGCACCGTGATCGCGCCGGAAGCCGAGGCCAAGCTGTTCGTCACCGCCTCGGTCGAGGCGCGGGCAAAGCGCCGCTACCTGGAAATGCACGCGCAGGGCCGCGAGATCACCCTGGAAGCCATCGCCGCCGATCTCGCCGCCCGCGACGAACGCGACAGATCGCGCAAGGACGCCCCGCTCGTGGCCGCCCGCGACGCGGTTCCCCTCGACACATCGGAACTCAAGCGCGAGGAAGCCATCGCGGCGGCCATCGCCGCCGTCGAGGCCCGGCTGGATCAGCCCGCGGTCACCTGACCCCGATCCCGGTCGCGCCAGCGCTGCACCCCTGCCCGCGCATCCTGCACGAAGCGGGAGCGGCGCACGCCTTCGAGGAACAGGCTGCCGACGATCCACCCGATCGGGCCGACCGGCCGCTTGAACTGCACCAGCAGGACGATGCGGGTCTCGTCGCTCTCGTTGACCACCTCGTGGTTGTAGACGTCGTCGAAGACCAGGCACCTGCCCTCCTGCCACTCCAGCCAGTCGTCGACCACGCGCATCCGGCACTTGGCGGATTCGCGCGGGACCTGGATTCCCAGGTGGCAGGTCAGGAAAGCTTTCGACACGCCCGTATGCGCCGGGATGTGCGTCCCCGGGACCAGCACCGAGAAGAACGCGGAATTGAGCCCCGGCACCCGCGACAGCAGTTCGGAGGTGCGCGGGCAGGCCTTGCAGTTCTCCTCGTCGCGATAGCGGTAGCCGACGAGGAAGTACGAGCGCCAGCGGCCGGCGGGCGCGATGCGGCGATGATCGGGAGAGATCGTCGCGAGAGGCGGTATCTCCTCGAGGTCCCGGAGCGCGGCGGCCGCCTCCGCGCGGATCGCTTCCCAGTTGTCCTCCAGCAAGCGCGTCCAGGCGAAGGCCCCTTCCGGATAGACCGGCACGTCGGGAACGCGCGAACTGCGCGAGATCAGCCGGTTGACGCGCGGCTGGGCCCATTTGCCGAACCGCATGATGAGCGGGAGCTTGGGAATCAACGCCTTGCTGGGCGCAAGCGTGGCATCGATGGCATCGGGTATCGGGGTCGCAGCAGCGTCCGCCATCACACTTCCCTGCAAAGTCGTTCCGGGTCTCCGGTTGATGCCGCCATTCCCCTTTCGAAACAAGGCCCGCGCCGCGCTTGCCCGGATGTCCCGCACGCTTCGGCCCGCCCATTTTTCTTGCATTTCCGTCCGCTCGGGCATAAGGGCCGCCGGTCCGGGAAGTGAGCAATCGCACCCCGGGCGCCGCGACCGGCATCCGGCCGCCGCGGCAGCTCGGCCCCTTTGGCCCGTGGCCGCATGGTGCGATGCCCACGGAGAAAAGACCGGCGGAACCAACCGCCAGGCCGGAAAATCGAACGAAGGAAATGTCTTAATGGCATCTGTTGCCAATCCGACTCGCGACGATTTCGCGAAAATGCTCGACGACCAGTTCGGCGGCGCCGCCGATGACGGCTTCGAAGGTCGCGTCGTCAAGGGCACCGTCACCGCCATCGAGAACGACAAGGCCGTCATCGACGTGGGCCTCAAGAGCGAAGGCCGCGTGAGCCTGCGCGAATTCGCCCGTGGCGAAGACGACCACGGCCTCAAGGTCGGCGACGAAGTCGAAGTCTATGTCGACCGCGTCGAGAACGCCGACGGCGAAGCGATGCTGTCGCGCGACCGCGCCCGCCGCGAAGCCGCCTGGGACAAGCTCGAGAACGAATTCGGTGAAGGCAAGCGCGTCGAAGGCGTGATCTTCGGCCGCGTCAAGGGCGGCTTCACCGTCGACCTCGACGGCGCCGTTGCGTTCCTGCCCGGCTCGCAGGTCGACATCCGCCCCGTGCGCGACGTCACCCCGCTGATGGATGTGCCGCAGCCCTTCCAGATCCTCAAGATGGACCGTCGCCGTGGCAACATCGTCGTGTCGCGCCGCGCCGTCCTCGAAGAGACCCGCGCCGAGCAGCGCAGCGAGCTGATCGACAAGCTGACCGAAGGCCAGGTCATCGACGGCGTCGTCAAGAACATCACCGACTACGGTGCGTTCGTCGACCTGGGCGGCATCGATGGCCTGCTCCACGTCACCGACATGAGCTACAAGCGCGTCAACCACCCGAGCGAAGTGATCGCCATCGGCGACACCGTGAAGGTGCAGATCATCCGCATCAACTCGGAAACCCAGCGCATCAGCCTCGGCATGAAGCAGCTCGAGAGCGATCCGTGGGAAGGCGCAGCCGTCAAGTACCCCGTGGGCGCCAAGCTGTCGGGCACGGTCACCAACATCACCGAATACGGCGCCTTCGTGGAGCTGGAAGCCGGGATCGAGGGCCTCGTCCACGTTTCGGAAATGTCCTGGACCAAGAAGAACGTCCACCCCGGCAAGATCGTCTCGACCTCGCAGGAAGTCGAAGTCATGGTTCTCGAGGTCGACAGCGACAAGCGTCGTATCAGCCTCGGCCTCAAGCAGGCCCAGCAGAACCCCTGGGAAGCGTTCGCAGAGCGTCACCCGGTCGGCTCGCAGGTTGAAGGCGAAGTCAAGAACGCGACCGAGTTCGGCCTGTTCATCGGCCTCGACGGCGACGTCGACGGCATGGTCCACATGTCGGACATCGCCTGGGGCATCTCGGGTGAGGACGCGCTGGCCCTGCACCGCAAGGGTGAGCAGGTCTCGGCCGTCGTTCTCGACGTCGACGTCGAGAAGGAGCGCATCAGCCTCGGCATGAAGCAGCTCGAGCGTGGCGCTCCGGCGGCTGGCGGCGCTGCTGCCACCGGCGGCGAAGGCGGCCTGCGCCGTGGCCAGGTCACCACCGTGACCGTCCTCGAAGTCCGCGACGGCGGCCTGGAAGTCCAGGCTGGCGACGATGGTGCCACCGGCTTCATCAAGCGTTCGGACCTCGGCCGCGACCGCGACGAGCAGCGCCCCGACCGTTTCCAGGTCGGCCAGAAGCTCGACGCGATGGTCACCGGCTTCGATCGTTCGAAGAAGCCGAACTTCTCGGTCAAGGCTCGCCAGCTGGCCGAAGAGAAGGAAGCCGTGGAGCAGTACGGTTCGTCCGATTCGGGCGCATCGCTCGGCGACATCCTGGGCGAAGCGCTCAAGAACCGCTGATCGGATCGACCTTCGGCCAAGATCGAAGGTTGAAACGAGCAAGGCCCGTCCGGAGCGATCCGGGCGGGCTTTTGCTTTTTGCGAGAAAGAAAAAAGGTCTCACGCGAAGACGCGAAACGGACCTGTAGCGCCGCTGGCATTCGTCCACGCACGCATCCTGGATACCAAAGCGCCTGCGCCTCCTGCGCGAGAACTCTTCGCGGCTTGGCGTGCCCCCCCTTCTTCGCGGAACAATCGCGCCTACGCCCGCTTTGTGTCATGGAAGAGGCGAAGGAGTCCGCCATGCACGCCACCCCCTTCCTGATGTTCCAGGGCGATGCGCAGGATGCGCTGATGCTGTGGAAGCGCGCCTTTCCCGATCACCTCGAGGTGACCCCGCTCGAACACCACGGTCCCGGCGAGTTCGAAGGCAAGATCGCCCGCGCCCGCTTCGCGCTGGGCGGGACGCAGTGGCATGTGCTCGACAGCGACATTCCCCACACCTTCACCTTCACCCCCTCGACCTCGATCTTCGTCGACTGCGACGACGAGGCCCAGCTACGCCATGCCGCCAAGGTGCTGGGCAGCGACGGCAAGGTGATGATGCCGCTCAACGCCTACGAGTTCAGCGCCCTGTTCACCTGGGTCAGCGACGTCCACGGCGTGAGCTGGCAGCTCAACCTGCCCTTCCCGGACCCTTCCTGAGCGCTTGTTCGAAAACCCCGAAAGGGCATTTTGAACGGCGCTAGCCGGATTTTCAAACGGCCCCCGAGCGCCTACATCTCCATGGCAAGGAGAGGTCCCATGCTCGAAGTCCACCAGTTCGCCTGCCTGTCCGACAACTACGGCTATCTGCTCCACGACAGCGAAAGCGGCGAGACCGTGTGCGTCGACACGCCCGACGCCGACGAGTACTTGCGCCAGGCCGCGCACAAGGGGTGGCAGATCACCCAGATCTGGAACACCCACTGGCACCGCGACCACGCCGGCGGCAATTCGGCGATCAAGGCCGTCACCGGCTGCCGCGTGACCGCGCCGGCCGGCGATGCCGACAAGATCGAAGGGATCGACCGCACGGTCGGCCAGGGCGACGTCGTCACCATCGGCGATCGCCGCGCTTACGTGATCGACGTCGGCGGGCACACCAACGGCCATGTCGCCTATCACCTGCCGGGTGCGTGCCTTGCCTTCGTCGGCGATTCGCTGTTCGCGCTCGGCTGCGGGCGCATGTTCGAGGGGACGCCGGACCAGTTCTGGGCCTCGCTCAAGCGCCTGAAGGCGCTGCCCGGCGCGACCATGATCCATTGCGCGCACGAATACACCGCCGCGAACGCCCGCTTCGCGCTCCACGCCGATCCCGACAACGCCGAGTTGCAGGCCTACGCACAGGAAATCACCCGCCGCCGCGAGAAGGGCCTGCCCACCGTACCCGCCAAACTGGAACGCGAACTCGCAACCAACCCGTTCCTGCGCGCCGACGCCCCGGACATACAGGCCCGCTGGGCCCCGGCCGGACATCCCGGCGATGCCGTGGCAACGTTCGCGGCGCTCAGGAACGCGAAGGACGGGTTCTGACGATGCGTTGATCCGGCTATGCCCGGATTTTCAAACGGCCGGTCAGGTCTCCGGAAACGACTGTGTCCGGTTGAGGCGCTCCATCACTTCCTCGAGCGGCTCGACCACGGTGACCGCACGGCCTTCGCCGAAGCGGATGCGGGTGCCCTCGGACACTTGCGAGACGAACGTGACTTGTGCGGCGTTGATGGCGGTGGCGGTACGGTCGGTTCCCGTGAACTTGACGAACATGAACTGCCTCTCCTCTTCTTATGGAGGGACAGCGTAGAGCCTGGCTCGATTTCGTCAAACTCCCTTGGTGGCCGGCTTCCCGCAACCGCTGAACACGGCATGGACCTGGGGGCCCGCCTGGTCGTAGAGCGTAAAGCGTCGCACCCGCGCGCAGCCGCGCAAGTAGCGGTCGACGCGGCCGGTGAGGGCATCATCGACGACGGATATGGGCAGCGGCTCCTGGCGCACGACAATGGCAGGCCGCAGAGCGAGGACGCGGGAGATTTCCCTGTCCTGGTCGAACCCGGTCGCATGCGCCTCCGTGGCATCGTAGAGGTGTGGCGCGAAGGCCAGGGCGCTGGGCGGCGCCTGATCCGCCAGAACGTAGAGGTAGCTCGCCTGCCCCCAGACCAGCAGCCGACCGCCATCGGCCTGCTGCGCGACATAGCGGGCCAGTGCCGCCTCCGCCTCGCGGGCCCGCTCGCGGGTCGGCCAGTCCAGCGAAGTGGCATGCGGCAGGATCGAAGCGGCGAGGCCCGCCAGCGCGATCAGGCCCAGCGCGCCGCGCCGGTAGAGACCGCTGGCCAGCACGCACAGTGGCGGCAGGAGCGTCAGCAGGTAGTGGTTGAACAAGTTGGGATAGGCCAGCACCGCCGCCGTCGCCGCCATCGCCCACAGGCCCACGAACAGGGTCTCGGCCCGCGCCCCGTCCCGGCGCAGCGATACCAGACCCAGCACCGCGAATCCCACCGGCAAGGCCAGTTCCAGTCCGGCGATGCCGAGGCGCTGCGCATGTTCGCCACCGGACATGTAGCTGCGCGCCAGGTTGGAGCCGACCAGCGCCTGCGCGAAGGCCGTCGCCCCGTCGCCCATTCGGAACCACACCGCCCACGCCGCCAGCGGAAGCGCTCCGACCAGCGCCAGCACCAGCGCATGCCGCGCCACCCGCAGCGCGGGAGCGCCGTGCCCAAGCGCGAGGGCGCAATAGGCGAGGCCGAAGAACAGGCCCTCGATCGCGGCGGACTGCTTGACGCTGATCGCCAGCCCCGCGCAGAAGAAGCCCGCCAGCAGGGCGCGGTCCAACCGACCCTCGCGCACCAGCGGCAGGCGGGCGGCGAGGCTCCAGGCGCAGGCGATCACGAGCGGTTCGTAGAACACTTGCGCCTGCCCGTTCGCGCCCCCGAATTGCTGCAGCAGGACCAGGTAGGCAAGCCCTGCCGGCACAGCTCCGCGCCCGCCGCCACAGACCATCGCGAGGCGCGCTATGGCCCAGGCCCCCAGCGCGGTGGCGAGGGCGCCGGCGAGCTGGTAGCCGACAGGTCCCAGCCCGATGCCGTCGAACAAGGCATAGAGGTAGTAGAGCGAGGGTCCCTTGCGGTCCCAGATGTCGACGTACAGCCGCGCGCCCTGCCCCAGGCGATGACCGACGAGGGCGTAGAACTGGTCGTCGATCTCGTAGTTCCAGTCGCCCAGCAGTGGCAGGCGAAGCACCAGGGCGCCGGCGAGGAACAGCAGGAACGCAGCCCAGCGGCCTTCGCCAAGGCGGGAAAGGATCGACGTGTTGCGGATGGCCTGCCCCCTGTTGCGCCAGATACGTTGCGCCCGACACCGGGGCCCTTCCGCCCGGACGAAACGGCCTTTACCCGGGGAGGCGGAAACATTCCCTTTACGCCACCCTGTTGCTGGAAACTTCGCGGCCGAGAACTTCCCGGCCCCAACGCAAAAAAGCCCCCGTCACCTGGACGGAGGCTCATTTTGCCTGCCGGTATCGGCCCGGATCAGATCCCGGCGATCGCCTGGTCGACCAGCGCCTTGTCGGCCTGAGCCGAGTGGTTGGCGGCGATCAGGCCCCTGGCGGCAGCGGCAGCGGCAGCGGCAGCCTGGTTGCGCAAGTCGGTGATGGCGGCGAACTCGGCGGCGCCGATCTTGTCCTGCGCCATCTTCTCGCGGCGGGCGACCACCTCGACGGCATCCGTCTCGGCCTTGGCGACGATCGCTTCTGCTTCGTGGCGGGCATGGTCGAGCATGGCGACGGCGTCCTTTTCGGCGCCGGCGATCTTGTCCGCGTATTCCTTGCGCAGGGCTTCCGCCTCGGCACGCAGGGTCTTCGCTTCCGCGAGCTGCGCCTTGATCTCGGCGATCTTGGAGTCGAGCCCGCCGGTGACCAGCTTGGGCACGCCCTTCCACACCAGGATCGCGAGCAGCACGATCATCGAGGTGCTGACAACCGCGACCGGCGGCGCGAAGCCGAGGAACAGCGGTTCGGCATGATGCTCGGTGCCGGCAGTGTGAGCCGTCTCGGCGCCGGTGATCTCGGCACCTTCATGGTCGAGCCCATGCTCTACGGCGGCGTTGGCGTCAGCCATGGACCAGGTTCTCCTTCACCGCGCTGCGCACGGCAGCGTCGTCGAGCGTGAGGCCGGCGACGCGGCTGACGATGTCGCGCGTGACTTCGGCGGCAACGGCTTCCATGTCGTCGGCAGCGGCGCGGCGCGCGTCGGCGATGCGAGCCTCGGCGCCGGCGATGGTGGCATCGATGCCGGCCTGGGCGACGGCGAGACGCTGCGCGGTGGCGGCGGCGGCCTTGGCGCGCGCTTCTGCGATCAGCCCCTGCGCCTGGGCGCGGTTGGCGTTCTCACGGGTGCGCCATGCGGCTTCTTCCGCGTCGGCCTGGGCACGAGCGGCTTCGGCAGCCTTGAGGTCGTCGGCGATCTGCTTGTCGCGGCTCGCGACGGTGTCCATCACCTTCGGGACCATTCCGCGTCCGACGACGAAGAACGTGATACCGAAGAAGATCAGCAGCCAGAAAATCTGGCTGGAGTAGAACTCGCCTAGCTGTGCGATCTGAGGCATGGGTCAGCCCTGTCTCGAGGTTGCCGTGAAAAAATCTTGGACCGGGAAAGTCCCGGCCGCCTGGCCAAAGGGTTCAGGCGGCCGGAGCGATCCGGTCAGGCGTTGCGATCAGGCGAAGATCAGCAGCGCGGCAATGACGAACGAAAGCAGGCCAAGAAGCTCTGCACCGGCGAAGCCGATGAACAGGCGACCCTGCTGGGCGTCAGCGGCGCCCGGATTGCGCAGCGCGCCTTCGAGGAACTTGGCGAAAACGTTGCCCACGCCGATCGAGGCAAGGCCAGCGCCGATTGCAGCGAAACCAGCTCCGAGCAGCTTTGCAGCTTCTGCGTCCATTTCAAAAACTCCCTTTGGTAAACCCGTTGTGGCGGAAAAAGATCAGTGAAGGTTCTCGGCGTCGTTGAGATAGACGCAAGTGAGAAGAGCGAAGACGTAGGCCTGGATACCGGCGACCAGCAGCTCGAGAGCGCAGATGCCGACCATCAGGACGAAGCTGGGAACGCCGGCGATCACGAACATTACGGGTCCGTTGTTGCCGCCGCTGATGACGAAGCTCGAAAGCACCTCGAGCAGGACGTGGCCGGCCATCATCGCGACGAACAGTCGCAGGCCGAGGCTGAACGGGCGCACCAGGAACGAGATCAGCTCGACCACGAAGATGATCGGGATCATCGGCACCGGCGTTCCGTGCGGCACGAACAGCGAGAAGAAGTGCAGCTTGTGCTTGGCGAAGCCGACGATGAGCACGATGCCGAAGGACAGCACCGCCAGGACACCGGTTGCCGAGAAGTGGCTGGTAAAGGTGAAGGCGTGCACGCCCACGACGCCCAGCGGCATCAGGCCGAGGAAGTTCGCGAAGAGGATGAACATGAACAGCGAGAAGATGTACGGAACGTACTTCTTGCCATTCTTGCCGACGTTGGCCGCGAGCATCCCGTCGATGAAGCCGGTGAAGGTCTCCACCGCCATCTGCCAGCGGCCGGGCACGACCGCGCGCTTCATGCCGCCAGCGACGAAGACGATGAGCGCGAGAGTCGCGATCGCCATCCACAGTGCGCTATTGGTGAAAGCGACGTTGTAACCGGCAATGTTCCAGTCCGCGCCCGCCAGCTTCTCGAGCTGGAACTGGTGCATCGGGTCGAGCTTCGCTTCGGCTGCCACGCGAGTTTCCCTGTCGCCAATCGAACGACAGCGCCCTTGTCTTCCTCCACCCCCCGGGGGAGGAGTTCAGTCCGGGCGCCGGTTCGTAATCCGGATTATGTTCCTGAAGGCGATGCCTATTCCCACGAACAGCATCACCATCAGACCCCAGGGGGACGTACCAGCGAAATGGTCGATCAACCACCCCAGGAACAGTCCGCCCGCAAGACCCCCCAGCAGTTCCGAAAGGACGCGGTTTCCAAGGCGATAGCTCGCATCGGTTTCCGCACCGGCCTTCGGTCGGTTGCGTTCCTCTTCCCGCTCGCGAAGGGCCTTGAGCCTTTCGTCGAGCGAATCGATGCGCGCATCCTCACCAACAGGGTCCTGGGCAGGTGGCTCGTCGGTCATGTCAGGCCCCTCTTCATGACAACAGGAACACAAGACGCAAACGACGGCTGCCCGCCAAGAGCGCCGCCCCCTTAGGGTGGGGCTTTTCCCGAGTCAACCATCGGCCGCCCGGTCCTTCGCCCGTTGTCGCCGCATTGTTGTGAAGGATGGCGCCCTAGAAGCGCGCGAGGCCAAGAACAGACGCATGCGGCGCTGCCAATATCGCAGGCATGATACAGCGCGAAATGCTACGAAAAACGGAGGGAAAGCGCGATGGCGCCTCGGGTTTCGTGGTGATTCGATCGCGCGCCCGCGAAGTTGTGGACGATGGCGGCCTACTACTTTTGGCCGGGCCCGGCTTCGCGGGCAATCGGGCCGCGGCTCCTCCCCCGAGGGGGAAGGTCAGGGGCAGCGCGGGTCGAGTTCGGGGGCGCCGGCGCCGCGCGTCTTCCACGAGCCGTCGAGGCCCTGGTACTTCTCGCCGGCCTTGGTGTCGCGGATCAGCTTGCAGCCGGTGGTGAAGGCGTATTCCTGGATCGTGCTCTTGCCGGCGGCCGCGCCGGTGTAGACCGCACGGCGCTGGTTGTTGAGGTCGCGTACCATCGCCGTCACGTCGGCGCCCTGGTTGCCCACCACCCCGAGGTAGCCGTCGGTCTGCTCGCCCACCTGCCCCGCGGCGCGCGCCGCGGTGTAAGCCGGGCTGCGGCCCTCCGCACTGGCGGCCGAGATCCCGGAAACCAGGAGAACCGCCGCGCCAAGGGCGATGCCCACTGCGCTCGAAATTCGGACCCGCGTCATCAGAATATTCCCTCGTTCTGCTCCACCGTCTTGGCCGCGTCGGCGGCGAGACGATAGACCACTTCCTGCCGGATGTTGATGTTCAGCTCGATCACGATCGGCTTGTCGGGTGCTGCAACCTGTATGCAGCCGCCGAGGCCTAACGCGCCCGTCGCCGTCATCGCCATCGCGGCGATCCTCGTGGCGCGAACGGCGCGCCTGCCGGACCTTGTGGCTTCCTGCTGCTGCTCGATATCGTATCCGTCGTTCATCGCCGGGTTTCTTGCAGCCGGAACGCTTCCGGTCAATTCACACGACGTCATGGCTTTTTCTCGCTGACTGGAGGCTGAATGGCGGTGGATGGAAGCGGCGGAGGGATGACAGTGGCATCCGGAGCGGTCTCGCTGCGCTTGCCGGCCGAGTCGACGAGCCCCAGCACGCGCGGATCGGTGACGTAGTTGGGATCGTAGAGCGAGCGCATCGAGCCGAACAGGCTGAAGAACGGCGCCTTGACGTTGAGCACGAAACGGATCGGCAGCTTGGCGATCTGCTTGGTGATGAAGTTCTTGCTGGCGTTCTGCCCCTGGCTGAGCCCGTCGAAGCTGATCCGCGTCAGGATCTCGCCCGAAAGCGAGCCCCCCAGGCCGATCTCCATGGTCTTGTAGTTCACCGACTTGAGCGCATCGAAGGCGAAGTTGCCCATCGCCGAGAGGTCCTTGTAGGTCAGCGCGCCGTTGTAGGAGACGTTGCCCCCGGGCGCCCGGCTGACGAGGAAGCCGTTCTCGATGCGCCCGCCGTTCTCGTCGAAGATCAGCGGCATCTCGCCGTCGAAAGTGCCGGTGGCACTGATGTTCTCCATCTCGAGATGCTGGATGAAGGTCGCCGCGTTGAGGCCGGTGACGCGCAGGGTATAGTAGCGCGTCTCGGCGACGCCGATCTGCATGTGGGCAGGGTCGAGGTTGAGCGTGCCGTCCATGAACGGCCACTGCGCGCCATTGATCTGCAGGTTGTAGCCCGGCCTGATCTCGTAGGAGAGCGTGCCGCCGGTCACTTCGATGCCCGGGTTGGCCGAGGCGATGTACACGGTCTGCTTCGGCGCGGTGACCATGCCCAGCAGGTCGGTGAACACGATCTCTCCCGAAAGCCCCTCGACCGGGCCGAACGCGGCCGCGAAGGCGACGCCGTCGGTGGCGAAGCGGCCACGGCTGGTCACCGCCTTCGCGTCCCAGTCGATCCGGCCGGTGCCGTGGACCTGCCCCTTGAGGCCCGAGACGACGCCCAGCAAGGTGCGCGAAAGGGTGTCGGCCTGGAGCCGTTCGTCGAAAACGATGCCGTCCACCGCGAGGTCGGCGTGACCGGCGGCGCTCGTGAGGTCGTGGGCAATGTTCGCGCGTACGATGGCGCGGTCGGTTGTGGGTTCGCGCAGGAGCGCCTGGGCGGTGATGCGGTTGTCGACGAGGCGCAGGCTCGCCTCGCGCGACACGAGCGGCTGGAACCGGGCGACCGGCTGGCGGTCGACCAGCGTGAAGCGCGCGCCGTCGATGGCGAGCACGCCGCCGGCATAGCGCCACCGCCCTGCCGCCTGCTTCATGTCGAGCGGGACGGCGGCAAGGCCGATGTCGGCTTCGTCGAACGTGCCGGCGATGTCCTTGCCCACGCGCGCGTCGAGGCGGCTGATCGAAAAGTGCGAGGCCGTCTGCGCGGGGCCGAGCGCCACCTTGATCGCGCTGGCCTTGAGCACGCCGGGCGCGTTGCCGCCCATCGCGAAGCCGACGGGCCCGCTGGCGATCCGGATCGGCGTCTCCCCCAGCTTGCCCGACAGATCGAGCGCGGTGGCGCCGGCGGCGATCTGCAAATTGTCCGGACGTCCCTCCAGGATCGCTCCCCCGCGCGAGGGGCACAGCGTCAGGTCGCGCTTGTCGATCGCCAGGCTGGCAAAGCGCAGCGCGTCGAACCGCACGTCGGTGCAGCCGCGCCAGACCGCGAGGTTGCCGTTCGCCGCCCAGTGGCCTTCCACCGGCAGCAGCAGGTTGCGCGCCGATCCGCCCGGCAGGTCGCCGCTGAGCAGCACCTGGCCCGTGAAGCCGAGCGCGCCGTCGCGGTCCTGGACGAGCGACAGGCGCGGCACCCCGACCATGGCCGAGCCCGCGCGGTAGTCCGGCATCGCCACCTGCATCGTCAGGCGACCGCCGCCCGAGGTCTCCATGCGGCCCCAGACCTGCGGCAGCCCCTTGCCTCCGGTCGCGAAGTTGCCGGTGACGCGCGGCGCGCCCTTGCCGAACAGCGCCTGCAGGCGGGAGAGCGAGAGCAGCGAAGCCCCGCTCCCGCCGCGCAGCGAACCGCGCGTCACCACGAGGCTGAGGCCATCCTTCGAATTGCGCACGATCACATTGGCGTCGAGCGTGCTGCCGCGCGTCTCGCGAGCCAGGGCGCCGCGTACTTGCGCCGCGATCGGGGCGCCCAGCGTCCCGGCGCTCGCCTGCTGCGCGGACAGCAGCGCACGGTCGAGCGTATCGCCCAGCGCGATGCCGCGGCCGGTGAGGTCGCCGTCGAGATCGAAGCGGGACAGCCCGCCGGTCGAGCGGGCGCGGCCGTCGAAAGTGAGGCTGGCGAGGCGCGCCTGTGGCGCCTCGATGCCGCGCGCGGTGACGCGGTAGCTCGCGCTCAGGGCACGGCTGCGATAGCTGACACGTCCGGTCCCGGACAGCCCGGCGACCTTCTGCACGCCGTAGCGCGCCACGCCGGTGGACAGGCCCAGCGTCCCCTCGCCACCGTCGAGCGCCTCGTCGAGCGTCAGGTCGAGCTGCGCCCCCGCGTGCTCGAGGCGCAGCGCGCGGGACGGACAGGACAGGTCCTGCAACCGCACCGGCCCGACGAATCGCGGCTTGGCGGCGGATGTCGTGAGCTTGCCGTAGAGCGTGGCGCGCCCGGTCGCACAGCCATCGACCCGGAGCGCCGGCGACAGCGCCGCGACCTCGCCCGCGAAACCGCCGCGCAGCGCGCCCTCGCCCGCCAGCTTGATGCCGATGCGGCCGAGGTCGCTGTCGATCAGCGCGCGGCCGTCGACCACGCCGAGGTCGAGGTCGGGCATCGTGAAAGGCCCGCCCTCGCCACTGAAGAGGGCCTTGTCGAGGCTGCCGAAGCTGACCTTGCCCTCGCGATAGGTGCCGTAGAGCCGCGGCCTGACCACGGTGATGCGCCCGATGCCGGGCAGGCCCCACGAAACCCGCGTGGCAATGCGCAGTTCGGCCACCGTCAGGTCGGGATTCCTGGGATCGCCGATCGACAGGTTGCGGATCACCTGCTCGGACGGACCGATGCTGACGATCTCGTAGCGCGCGGGCAGGCCCAGCGAAGCAAGCTCGCGCTCGATCAGGTTGTCGGCGATCTCCTTGCGCGAAAGCCATGCGGCGCCCGCCGCCACCAAGAGCAGCCCGCCGACGACGAGCATCGGCCCTCTCCATCGCCCGCGTCGCGCAAGTGCGCGGGGCATCCCGGCGGTAGCCTCATCGGTGTCCGGGGACTGGTCCTGCTCTTGCGCCATCCGCTCCATCACTTGCGCTGGCCGCGCAGGAAAGGCAATTGTTTGTACGCACTATGCCCGATCAACCCCCACTCTTCGATGACGGTCCGAAACGACCCGCACCCGCCTCGGGTCCCGCAGCCGTGGATGCCGGCACCGATTCGAGCGGCCATCGCACGCGCCTGCGCAAGCGGTTGCTCGAAGGCGGGGCGGAGGCGCTGGGGGATCACGAGGTCATAGAACTCCTGCTGATGCAGGCCGTTCCCCGCCGCGACATGAAACCGCTCGCACGCAGCCTGCTGCAACGCTTCGGCTCGCTCGCCGGCGTTCTGCAGGCCGACCCGCGCACCCTGTCGCTGCACCCCGGCATGGGCGAGGCGACGGCGGCGGCACTGCGCGTCGTCACGGTCGCGGCGACCCGCATGGCCCGCCAGAAAGTGCGCGAGGCGCCGGTGCTCGGTTCGTGGCATGCGCTGATCGACTACCTGACCATCGACATGGCGCATCTCACGGTCGAGCGCGTGCGGGTGCTCTATCTCAACACCCGCAACATGCTGATCCTCGACGATCTCGTCAGCGAAGGCTCGATCGACGAAGCCGCGATCCACCCGCGCGAGGTCATCCGCCGCGCGCTGGACCTGGGCGCGACGGCGCTGATCCTCGTCCACAACCACCCCTCCGGCTCGCCCCAGCCCAGCCGCGCCGACATCGAGATCACCAACCGCATCGCCGAGGCCGGCCGCCTGCTCGGGGTTTCGGTGCACGATCATGTGGTGATCGGGCGCGAAGGCCATGTCTCGCTGCGCACCAAGGGCCTGATCTGACATGTGCGTGGCCGCCGTCGCCTGGGACGCGCATCCCGACTGGCTGCTGGTCGTCGCCGGCAACCGCGACGAGTTCCATGCCCGCCCCGCCGCACCGCTGGCGCGCTGGGAGGACGGTTCGGGGATTATCGCCGGCACCGACCTCACCGGCGGCGGCACCTGGCTGGGACTGACCGAAGCCGGTCGCTTCGCCATCGTCACCAACTACCGCGTGCCGGAAGGCGCCCAGCCCGGCCGCCCGTCGCGGGGCCGGCTGGTCACCGACCTGCTGACGGGCGCGGCGGCGCAGGACATGGGGCGGATGAACCCGTTCAACCTCGTCCTGGTGGAACATGGCCGCGCCTCGTTCCTCACCAACCACCCGGCCACCGAGACGCGCCCGCTCTCTCCCGGCATCCACGGCCTCTCGAACGGCGGCTTCGACGTACCTTGGCCCAAGACGCTGCAGGTCGGCCATGCGATCGAGGACTGGCTGGTCGTCGGCGACGGAGATTTCGAACCGCTGCTGGCCGCCCTGCGCGACGAGAAGCCGGCGCCCTCGCCAGAGCATCCGGATCTCGGCCCAGAGCCGCGCTTCGCCCCGGTATTCATCCGCAACGACCTGTATGGCACGCGCTGCAGCACGGTCGTCGCGGTGGATCGGCAGGGGCGCGGCACCATCGTGGAGCGCAGCTTCGATGCGCTGGGGCGGCACAGCGGCGAGGTGCGGATCGGCTTTGCCTGGCCGCTGGAGGTGAGCCATTCGTCATCCCGGACGTGATCCGGGACCGTGGTTTACTCTCGAGGCGATAGCTTGCAGTGGTCGGCTGCGGCGCCGCGTTCATACGCAAGCCCTCGCGGCCTTGCCCCCGGTCCCGGGCCGGGCCCGGGACGACGGGAATGTCACCGACCCTAGGCCGCGATCAACTGGTTCCGTCCGCCGCGCTTGGCGGCGTAGAGCGCCATGTCGGCACGGTTGAGCAGTTCGATGCCGCCCTGGCCCGGGGCGCGGTGCACGAGGCCGCAGCTTATCCGTGCCTCGGCCTGACCGCCCAGCGGCAGGTCTACCGGCCGCGCCGAGACGGTAGCGACAATGCGGGTGCAGATCTCCTGGGCGACATCGGGTTCGGCCGTGCCCAACAGGACCACGAACTCGTCCCCGCCCAACCGCGCGACGAGATCGGTGGCACGCAAGTTGCGCGCGATGCGGCGGCCGATCTCGGCCAGCGCGGCATCGCCGGCGACATGCCCGAGTTCGTCGTTGAGCGACTTGAAGCGGTCGACGTCGATCAGCGCAATGCTCAGGCCCGCGGCCGAAGTATTGGCCAGCGCATCCTCGAATCGGCGCAGGAAACCCGCACGGTTGGCAAGTCCGGTCAGCTCGTCGGTTTCCGCCAGGCGCGCCAGTTCGCCCTCGCGCATCTTGCGGGCAGTGACGTCCACCAGCGTGGCGAGCGAGCCCGTGAAGCCGCCCTGGTCGTCGCGCTCGGCCCGGAAGGTAGCCTCGATCCAGGCCCCGCCGAGCCGCTCGACCTCGATGGTGACGGGACGGTCGCTGTCACCAGCACGCAAGTGCGCGGCGAACAGCGCCTGGCCCAGCGGCGCAGCCAGTTCGCCGACGTGCGCGCCCACCAGCCGCTCCGCGCCCTCGCCGATCAGGGCCGACGCATCGCCGACCACGCGGGTCATCGCTCCTTCCGCCGAGAAGCGCAGCAGGACGATGGCGGAGCGGTCGGCGAGGAGCTTGAGCGATCGCTCGCTTTCGCTGAGCCGCTCGATCAGGTCGCGCCGGGCGGCCAGCGCGGCGGCGACCGGCATCATCAGCATCAGCACCGTGGCAAGGTAGAACTGCAGGAACACCAGCTTGACCGCCATGTCCCCGGCCGAGAGGCTCACCGGACCATGGCCGTAGAACGTCGCCACCCCGCCGGTCACCGCCACCAGCATGACGCCCAGGCTGGTGCCCTGCCAACCCAGCCGGAACGCCACCAGCATCAGCGGCACCATCGGCAGGAACAGTAGCGGGAAGCGGCTCTGGCCGAACACGCCCAGGCTCACCACCAGCACGGCGGCGTGGAGCAGCAGCATCTGCACCCGCTCGGCGCGCGAGGCGGCGCGGATGCTGGTGGCATAGTCGCCGTGGAAGATCGCGAAGAAGAACGGCGTGAAGATCATCAGCCCGAGCGCGTCGGCACTGAACTTGGTCGCCAGCGAGATGCCGATCGGCAGGTCGAAGGCCAGGGTCGCGATCAGCGCTCCCATCAGCGCGCCCGTGGCCGGAGCGACGATGCCGGCACAGACCACGAAGCGACCGACCGACGCGTGGTGGTGCAGGAGCCTCCCGTCGGCGTCCACCGTGCCGCGCAGCAGCCAGGCGGCGAGCGCGATTTCGAAGGTATTGGCGAAAGCGAAACCGAGCGGGCCCGGCAGCGTCCCCCGGCTCGCGGCGCCCGCCGCGGTCACGGCGATGAAGCCGGCCACGAGGAAACGGACCCATTCGCGCCGTGGCCGCCCCAGCAGTTGCGCCAGGATCACCGCGTTGGCCGGCCAGACCGACGCGAGATTGCCCGCAAAGCTGAGGTGCCGTATCATCGCCACCGCCAGCGTGAAGCACAGCAGCCCGCTCAGCAGGGGGGCAACAATCAGGCGGAGGCTGGACATGGAACGGGCTTGCACCGGCGCCTGCCGCACGGAATTGTGCGGACATGCAGTGCAAACGTTTGCGCGTGATTCGTTAACATTCCTCCCTGCCGCAGGGTATGGAAAACGGCGCGCCTTCCGACGTCGCGGCGAGACGTCCCGGCAGCCTCGTTCCGTCCCGCCCTTGCCTTTCGCGGCCCCTCGGCCTAGCGGCGGGCGCGCTGCAGTCGCCGGACAGCTACCAAGGAGTCGAACATGGTCCCCCGTTATTCCCGCCCCGCGATGTCCGCGATCTGGGAGCCCGAAGCGCGCTATCGCATCTGGTTCGAGATCGAGGCCCACGCTGCCGTGAAGATGGGCGAGATGGGCACCGTGCCCGCCTCCGCAGGCAAGGCCCTGTGGGACTGGTGGGCGACCAACCCCAGGATCGACGTCGCCGCGATCGACGCGATCGAGGCCGTCACCAAGCACGACGTCATCGCCTTCCTCGACTGGGTGGCCCAGCAGGTCGGCCCCGAGGCGCGCTTCATGCACCAGGGCATGACCAGCTCCGACGTGCTCGACACCACGCTCAACGTGCAGCTTGTCAAGGCCGCCGATCTCCTGATCGAAGACCTCGACGCCCTGCTCGCCGCGATCAAGCGCCGCGCCGAGGAGCACAAGTACACCCCGACCATCGGCCGCAGCCACGGCATCCACGCCGAGCCGGTGACCTTCGGCCTCAAGCTCGCCGAAGCCTACGCCGAGTTCTCGCGCTGCAAGAAGCGCCTGATCGCCGCGCGCGAGGAAGTCGCCACCTGCGCGATTTCCGGCGCGGTCGGCACTTTCGCCAACACCGACCCGGCCGTGGAACAGTACGTCGCCGACCAGCTCGGCCTCGGCATCGAGCCCGTCTCCACCCAGGTCATCCCGCGCGATCGCCACGCGATGTTCTTCGCCGTGCTGGGCGTCATCGCCAGCTCGATCGAGCGCCTCGCCGTCGAGGTCCGCCACCTGCAGCGCACCGAAGTCCTCGAAGCGGAAGAGTATTTCTCGCCCGGCCAGAAGGGCTCGTCGGCGATGCCGCACAAGCGCAACCCGGTGCTCACCGAAAACCTCACCGGCCTCGCCCGCGTCGTCCGCTCGGCGGTGGTGCCGGCGATGGAGAACGTGGCGCTGTGGCACGAGCGCGACATCTCGCACTCCTCGGTCGAGCGCTTCATCGGGCCCGACGCGACGATCACTCTCGACTTCGCGCTGGGTCGCCTCACCGGCGTGATCGACAAGCTGCTGATCTACCCCGCGCGGATGCAGAAGAACCTCGACCGCATGGGCGGCCTCGTCCACTCGCAGCGCGTCCTGCTGGCGCTGACCCAGGCCGGCCTCAGCCGCGACGAGAGCTACCGCCTGGTCCAGCGCAACGCGATGAAGGTGTGGGAATCGGACGGCGACCTGTCGCTGCTCGAACTGCTCAAGGCCGATCCCGAAGTCGCCGCCGCGCTGCCCGCCGACGTGATCGAGGACAAGTTCAACCTCGACTACCACTTCAAGCACGTCGACACGATCTTCGCCCGCGTCTTCGGCTGAGCGCATCGGTCGTCCCGGACTTGATCCGGGACGACGGTGACTCTTCCCTTGCAGGTTTTTCCCGCCTAGCATCACGGACTTCCGCGGGGGGAAGCAGGAGGTAGAATGCAGGTCATCCGCACCATCGCGTGGATCGTCGTCACGGCAATACTGGTCGCCTTCATCGCGATGAACTGGAACCGGGCGCCGGTGAACTTCTGGCCGCTCGAAAACGGCAACTACATCCATTTCGACTGGCCGGTCGGCTTCGTCGCCCTGCTGTTCTTCGGCCTCGGCATGCTTCCCGTCTGGCTCTACCTGCGTGCGGTGCGCTGGCGGCTCAACCGCCGGATCGCCAGTCTCGAAAACTCCCTACGGGCGACCTCCGCCGCGGCGCTGACCTCGCCCGAGCCGACCCCCGCAACTCCACTCGAAACCCCGTCGGAACCCTTGCAGTCATGAACCAGAATCCCGTCTATCTCGCTCTCGACCTCCCTCGTCTCGACGCTGCCGAGGCGCTGGCGCGCAAGGTCGCGGGGCACGTCGGCGGGATCAAGCTGGGGCTGGAATTCTTCTGCGCCCACGGCCACCACGGCGTGCACGAGCTGCACAAGCTGGGCCTGCCGATCTTCCTCGACCTCAAGCTGCACGACATTCCCAACACCGTCGCCGGTGCGATGCAGGCGATCCATGTATTGCAGCCATCGATCGTCACCGTCCACGCCGCCGGGGGCCGGGCGATGATGGAGGACGCCAAGGCCGCGGCCGGCGAGAGCTGCAAGGTCGTGGCCGTCACGGTCCTCACCAGCCTCGACGGCGACGACCTCGCCGCGATCGGCGTCAGTGCCGCCGATCCCCACGCGCAGGCGTTGCGCCTCGCCGAACTCGCGCATTCCGCCGGACTCGACGGCATCGTCTGCTCCGGCCACGAAGTCGGTGCCGTGCACAAGCAGTGGAAGGACGGCTACTTCGTCGTCCCCGGCCTGCGCCCTGCCGAGGGCAAGGCCAATGGCGACCAGAAGCGCATCGTCACCCCGCGCGAGGCCCGCGACGCGGGCGCCAGCGTGCTCGTCATCGGCCGTCCGATCAGCCGGGCGGAAGACCCGCTCGCGGCCGCCAAGGCGATCGAGGCGACGCTGTGAGAACCCGTTAGAAAGTCAGGCTGGCGCCGGATTGGCGGCACCGGGCCGGTGCCGCTCCGAAGATGCCGGACGGGCCTTACAGGCTCCCCGCCCCTTTCCGTTCACCTTAACAATCGCTCGCCTCGCCGTTCAGCGCGCCGCAACCAGCCCGGCTCCAGATCGTTGCTCCAGATCCAAGAGGATGGAGTGCGACCTGAAATGAAAGCCCTGAACCTGTTTGCCGCGACCGCGCTTGGCGCAGCGATGATCCCCGCTGCCGCCATGGCCCAGCAGGATGGCCCGATCCCCGCGATCGAGGCCGGCCACACGCTGTTGACAGTGACCGCGCAAGGCTCGTCCACCCGCACGCCGGACCTGGCGACCTACACCGCCGGCGTGACCACCCAAGGGGCCACCGCCAGCGAGGCGCTCGCCGCCAACTCGGCGCAGATGAACCAGGTCATCGCGGCGCTCAAGCGGGCCGGTATCGCCGACCGCGACGTGCAGACCAGCAATCTCAACGTGACCCCGGTCTACGCCCAACCCAAGCGGCTGCCCGACGGCAATTTCGAGGACGGCCCGCAGAAGATCGTCGGCTACCAGGTCAACAACTCGGTCGCCGTGCGCCAGCGCAAGCTCGGCGACATGGGCAAGGTGATCGACGCGCTCGTGGCGGCGGGCGCGAACCAGGTCAACGGCCCCAACTTCATGCTCGACAAGCCCGAGGCGGCGCAGGACGAGGCGCGGCTCGAGGCGATCAAGACCGCCCGTGCGCGCGCCGAGCTTTATGCGAAGGCTTCGGGCCTGCGCGTCGCGCGGATCGTCTCGATCGGCGAGAGCGGCGGCTACGTCCCGCAGCCGGTGATGTACGTGCGCAAGCAGGCGATGGATGTCGCCGCGGCCCCGCCGGTCGCCGCCGGAGAGCTGGAAATGAACGTCAACGTTACGGTGCAGTTCGAACTGGCCCCCTGACAGCCGTCGACGGTTCGTCGTCCCGGGCGCGCGCCCGGGACGACGCGGGACTGTGCGCGCCATTGCAGGTCTGGCGCGGGACGCTAGATAGCGCTTCTGGAATTCCCCAGGACGCGAGACCGGACCCATGCCCACGGCGGCGATCAAGATCTGCGGTATCAACACCCCCGAGGCACTGGAGGCGGCCGTGAAGGCCCGCGCCGCGCACATCGGCCTCGTCTTCTTCGCCCGGAGCCCGCGCGCGGTCACGCCCGCCGAGGCCGCGCAGCTTTCCGCGCGCGCCGAGGGCAGGATCGGCCGCGTCGGGCTGTTCGTCGATGCCGACGATACCGCGCTCGGCGACGCGGTGGCGGCCGCACGCCTGGACGCGCTGCAACTCCACGGCGAGGAGACGCCCGAACGCGCGGCGCAACTGCGGGCGCGTTTCGGCATTCCCGTGTGGAAGGCCCTCCCCGTCGCCAGTGCCCGCGACGTGGAGCGCGCGGCGGCCTACGCCCAGGCGGTCGACCTCGTTCTCTTCGACGCCAAGACACCCAAGGGCGCGCTGCCCGGCGGCATGGGCCTGAGCTTCGACTGGAGCCTGGTCGCCGACTGGAAGGGCCCGGTCGCCTGGGGCCTCGCCGGCGGGCTCGATCCGTCCAACGTCGCCGATGCGATCCGCCAGACCCGCACGCCGCTGGTCGACGCCTCCTCGGGGCTGGAAAGCGCGCCCGGCGTCAAGGACGAGAGCCGCATCGCCGCATTCGGCGCCGCCGTTCGCTCGGTCGGGTAGGGTTCAAGCGGCACCGGCCGCTCGAGCGGACAGAGAAAAGGGGCGGCCCGTTGCGGACCGCCCCTTCCCGGCTCACGCTCGCCAACGCACCCCTGTTCCTGCCGACTCGGGACATGCGGCAGGAACCGGGATGCGAGGGATCAGAACTTCACGCCGACGCCCACGAGGCCGCGGTCGGCGTCCGGGGTATCGTCGCCGACCAGCAGGTGCTGGTACTCGGCCTTGACGTAGTAGCGCGAACCGACATCCTGCTGGATGCCGCCGCCCACGCCCACGGCGCTGTTGCCGTAGCGGGTGTTCTTCGACTCCCAGTCGGCCAGCGCATAGGCCTTGGTGGTCGGGAGGACCTTGACGCCGATGCGGCCGCCCGCACCCCACGAAACGCGGGTGTTGTCGGTCAGGATCTTGTCGGCCGAGCCCTGCACGCCCACGAACAGCTTGTCGCCAAGGTCGTAGTCGTAGCCAGCGGCGACGCCGGCGGTTGCCTCGCTGTCGCTGCCGTCCCAGATGACGCCGCCGCGCGCTTCGACGCGCGCTTCGTTGGCCAGGGCGGGAGTGGCGGCGGCCATGGCGGCAACCGCGGCGAGCGAAACAAGTGCAATACGCATATTCTAAACTCCAGTATTTTGCTCCCGCCCCTCAGCGGGAAGCCAGCCGCTGCTCCCCGCTCCCTTGCAGCCAGATGAACGAAAATTTCCTTCGAGCGGTCAAAACGTCACAAAACTGCAGCGTTGAGACATTATGATGCTTTTGGCGCAACCCAGTTGCAGACTTTGCAATTGAAACGAGGCCGGGGCGTTCCCATCGCCATTGAAGCGCAGGCGTCGATGCAAAGGCATCTGGACAAGCGCCGGGCCCTCTGCCAACGCGCGTAGCATGACAGTCCAACCGCCCGTGAACAGCTTGCGCTCCCTGCCCGACGCGACCGGCCACTTCGGCCAGTTCGGCGGGCGCTACGTCGCCGAAACGCTGATGCCGCTGATTCTCGATCTCGAGAAGGAATACCGCTCGGCCAAGCTGGACCCGGCATTCCAGGCCGAGTTCGACGACCTGCTCAAGACGTTCGTCGGCCGCCCGAGCCCGCTCTACCCCGCCCCGCGCATCACCGAGCACTACCGCGCCCTGGCGCCGGAAGGAAAAGGCCCGAAGATCTACTTCAAGCGCGAGGACCTCAACCACACCGGCGCGCACAAGATCAACAACTGCGTCGGCCAGATCCTGCTCGCGATCCGCATGGGCAAGACCCGCATCATCGCCGAGACCGGCGCCGGCCAGCACGGCGTGGCCACCGCCACCGTGGCGGCGCGTTTCGGCCTGCCCTGCGTGATCTTCATGGGCGCCAAGGACGTCGAGCGCCAGGCGCCCAACGTCTTCCGCATGAAGCTGCTCGGCGCCGAGGTGCACCCCGTGACCAGCGGCGCGGAAACGCTCAAGGACGCGATGAACGAGGCGCTGCGCGACTGGGTCGCCAACGTCCACGACACGTTCTACATCATCGGCACCGCCGCCGGCCCGCACCCCTATCCCGAACTGGTCCGCGACTTCCAGAGCGTGATCGGCTCCGAGACCCGCGAGCAGATGCTGGAAGCCGAAGGCCGCCTGCCCGACATGCTGGTAGCGGCGGTGGGCGGCGGATCGAACGCAATCGGCATGTTCCACCCCTTCCTCGACGATCCCGAAGTGGCGATGGTCGGCATCGAGGCCGCCGGCCATGGCGTCGAGACCGGCAAGCACGCCGCCTCGCTGACCGGCGGCAAGCCCGGCATCCTCCACGGCAACAAGACCTACCTGCTGCAGGACGAGGACGGCCAGATCACCGAGGCCCACTCGATCAGCGCCGGCCTCGACTATCCGGGCCTGGGGCCCGAGCACTCCTGGCTGCACGAGAGCGGCCGCGTGCGCTACCTGCCGATCACCGACGACCAGGCGCTCGAGGCGTTCAAGCTGTGCTGCGCGCTCGAAGGGATCATCCCCGCGCTCGAAAGCGCTCACGCCCTCGCCGCCCTGCCCCAGCTCACCGCCGAGATGGACGAGGACAAGATTCTCGTCGTCAACGTCTCCGGGCGCGGCGACAAGGACATCTTCACGGTGGCCGAGGCGCTGGGGGTCGAGCTTTGAAAAAGGGCGGGTGGCAACGGTCGCTGATCGACGCCACCGTCCTGTGGATGGCGGTGTTCCCGGCCATCCGGGTGCTTGCCGACCTCGTTCGGGCACGCTCCTTCGACCTCTCGGGAGCGGGCTACTTCTGGGCTTTCGCGTTCCGGGGCGACTGGGGCAGCATCGCCATGAGCCTCGCCTACCTCGCCGTCTTCATCGGCCTGACCGCCGCCATCCTCCGCTTTTCCGGAAAGACGCTGTTCTCCTGATGACCCGCTTCGAAACCGCCTTCGCCAAAGGTCCCGCCCTCGTCTGCTTCATCACCGGGGGCGATGGTGACACCGCCGCCAACCTCGACGCGCTGGTCGCGGGCGGGGCCGACGTGATCGAGCTGGGAATGCCCTTCACCGATCCCATGGCCGACGGCCAGGCGATCCAGGAAGCCAACTTGCGCTCCTTCGCCGCCGGGACGAAAACGGCCGACATCTTCGCGATCGCCACGGCCTTCCGTGCCCGCCATCCGCAAGTGCCGCTGGTGTTGATGGGCTACGCCAACCCGATGACCATCCGCGGGCCGGAATGGTTCGCGACCGAGTGCACCAAGGCCGGCGTCGACGGCGTCATCTGCGTCGACATCCCGCCCGAGGAAGACGCCGAGCTGGGCCCGGCCCTGCGCGCGCAGGGCATTTCGCTGATCCGCCTCGCCACGCCGACCACCGACACCGCGCGGCTTCCGTCGGTGCTGGAGGGGTCCTCGGGCTTCCTCTACTACGTCTCGGTGGCGGGCATCACCGGCCAGCAGCAGGCGGCGCAAAGCTCGATCGAGGACGCGGTCGGCCGGCTCAAGGCGGCGACCGCGATCCCGGTCGCGGTCGGCTTCGGCGTGCGCACGCCCGAGCAGGCCGGCGCCATCGCCCGGGTCGCCGACGGCGTGGTCGTCGGCTCGGCGCTGGTGGACCTCGTCAAGCAGCACGGCGACAAGGCGGCGGGTCCGCTCAAGGACCTCACCTCGACGCTGGCGCGGGCCGTCCACACGGCCCGCCAGCCAGCGTGATCCTCCCCGGCACGGGGACGGGCACCGCCGCGAAGCGGGGGTGGAGCGCCACCCCGCGTAAGCGCGAGACCCCTCGTTCTGCGCGCGTGCCCCTCCCCCATGCCTTGCATGGTTCCGCCCGCCCATGGGGGGAGGAATGAAGGACTTCGCGGTGTCCGATGCCCCGGCTGTCCAGGCCCAGCTCGATCGGCTCGCGGCGTTGTCGCTGCCACAGGGACGGATCGGGCTCGACGCCATCCGCGCCCTACTGGCCCGCCTCGGCGACCCGCACCTTCGGATCGCGCCGGCCTTCCACGTCGCCGGCACCAACGGCAAGGGTTCGACCTGCGCCTATTTGCGCGCGATCCTGGAGGCGCAGGGCTACCGCGTCCACGCGATCACCAGCCCGCACCTGGTCCGCTACAACGAGCGCATCCGCATCGCCGGCGAACTCGTGTCCGACGACGAGCTGGCAGCACTGCTGGCCGAAGTGCTGGACGCCGCCGAAGGCCTGCACGTCAGCTTCTTCGAAGTCACCATCGCCGCCAGCTTCCTCGCCTTCTCGCGCCATCCGGCGGATGCCTGCGTGATCGAGGTGGGCCTCGGCGGCCGGTTCGATGCCACCAACGTCCTGCCCGCCCCGCTCGCCTGCGGGATCGCGACGCTGGGCATCGACCACGAACGCTTCCTCCTCGCCCCCGAAGACGGCGTGCCGACCGAGCCGCTGGCCCGCATCGCCTTCGAGAAGGCCGGCATCCGCCGCCCCCACGTCCCCCTGGTGACGCAAGCCTATCCAAGCGACGTGATCGCCGTGCTGCAGGCGTTGGCCGCGGCCGAGGACGTGCCGCTCTATTGGCGTGGCGACTGCTGGAAGGCCCGCGCCACCAGCGACGCGCTGTACTTCGAGGACAACGCCGGATCGCTGACCCTGCCGCTGCCGCATATCCCCGGCGCGCACCAGGCCGACAATGCCGCTCTCGCGGTCGCCATGCTACGCCGGCAGGACGCGCTGCGGATCGATCCCCACGCCATGGCCGAGGGCATCCTCGCGGCGCGGTGGCCGGCACGGATGCAACTGCTGGGCGACGGCCCGCTCACCCGGCTGGTCCCCGGCACGACGGTCTGGCTCGACGGCGGCCACAATCGCGACGCGGGCCTGGCGCTGGCAAGGTTCCTCGAGGAGCGCGAACTGGCGCCGCACCTGGTCATCGGCATGATCGCGGGCAAGGACCCCGGCGCCCTGCTCGATCCGCTGCACCGGCTGGTGGAGAGCGTCACGCTGGTTCCGGTACCGGGCCACGACTGCCTGCCACCCGAAGCCTTCGCGCAGTGGTCGACCGAAGCGACGAGCGCGCCCGACGTCGCGACGGCGCTGCGCGAACTGGAAGGACGCAATCCGCGCTCGGTGCTGATCGCAGGATCGCTCTACCTCGCCGGCACGGTGCTGCGCGAGAACGGCGAATTGCCGGACTGACTGTCAGGCGAACACGTCTTCCTCGCGGTCCGGATCGACTTCACCCGCCGATCCCATCGCCTGGTCGACCAGCCCGGTACGGCTCATCCACCAGAACAGCACGATCCCCGGCAGCGAGGCCAGCGTCGTCAACAGGTAGAAGTTCACGTAGCCCATCGCCTCGATCAGCGCGCCCGCCGTGGTGCCGGTGAGCAGGCGCCCGACCACGCTCGCCGCCGCCGAGATCAGCGCATATTGCGAGGCGGTGTAGCGCAAGTCGCACAGGGCCGAGAAATAGGCGATCACCACCACGCCGCCATAGCCCGAGGCGATGTTCTCGAACCCGATGGCGCCCGCCATGCCCCAGTTGCTGTGGCCGGCCGCCGCCAGTGCCGCGAAGCTCAGGTTGGACACGCCCATCAGGACCAGCGAGATCATCACCGAGCGCTTGAGCCCCAGCCGCGCATAGGCGACTCCGCCGATGAACACCCCGATCATGTAGGCCCAGAACCCGAGGCCGATATCGTAGATGGCGATCTCGTCGTTGGAGAACTTGAGGTCGTCGAACAGCAGGCGGAAGGTGAGGTTGGCCAGCGTGTCGCCGATCTTGTGGACGAGGATGAACAGCAGCACGAGGAACGCCCCGTTGCGCCGGAAGAACTCGCCGAAGGGCCCGACGACCGAGGCCCAGACCTCGGCCACGCCCTTCTTCTCGACCACCACCTTGCGGCGCTCCGGCTCGCCCAGGACGAGCGCGGAAAGCATGGCGGGCAGTGCGAACATCGCGCAGGCCATGTAGCCCACGCTCCACCCGTATCGCGCCGAAAGCACCAGTGCCAGCGCGCCCGCGCCGGCCGAGCCGATCCGCCAGCCGTACTGGCTCATGCCCGAGCCGGTGCCGAGCTGGTAGGGCTTGAGCGTCTCGATGCGGTAGGCGTCGATGACGATGTCGAAGCTGGCGCCGGCCACGCCCACCAGCACCGCGGCGATCACTGTCGCCTGCAGGTTCGCGGCCGGGTCGACGAGCGCGAGGTTGACCACCGCGGCCATCACCGCCAGCCCGCAGACCAGCATCCACGAGACGCGCTGGCCCATGCGGTGCAGCACCGGCAGGCGCACGCCGTCGATGATCCAGGCCCAGAAGACCTTGAGGTTGTAGACCAGGAACGCCAGCGTGAAGGCGGTGACGACCTTCTTGTCGATGCCGTCCTGCGCCAGCCGGGTCGTCAGCGTCGCGCCGATCATCGCATAAGGAAAGCCCGAGGACAGGCCGAGCATGAACGCGGCGAGCGATTCCCGCTCGAAATACGGCTTCACCGAGCCCCAGACACCGCGACGCTCAACACTGCTATCGGCGTCCACGCCTGTCTCCTCGATGTGCGTTCGACGCCCGGCCGATGCCCGTGCCATGAACCGTTCCGCAACTTAGCGGCCCTCCGCGCGAAGGGAAGGCTGGATGAAGCGGCGATCAACAGGTATGGGCGCTCGCATGTCCAAACCTCCCAGCAAGTCCGGCGGCTCCGGCCGCGGTCGTCCGCCCTTCGGATCTTCCGGCGGCGGCTCGCGCGATAAGTCCTCGTTCGGAGGCTCCTCTTACGGCGGTTCCTCGCGCGGGGAATCGCGTGGCGGAGGCCCGCGCCAGGGCTCGCCACGCGACGGCGCAGCCCGCGGCGGTGCGCGGGACGACGCCCCTCGCGGCGGAGATTCCCGTTACAATTCCGGCGGTTCGCGCGGTGGGGCGGGTCGTGACGAGGCTGCACGCGGCGGCTCGCGTGGTCGTTCGCGCGATGGTTCGCGCGATGGCTCTCAGGGCGGCTACTCCCGCGACGGCGCCCCCCGCGGCAAGCTGGGACGCGACGAATCCGCCCGGCGCGACGCACCGCGCGGCTCCTCACGTGAAGGCTTCCCGCGCGACGGCTTCCCACGCGACGGCGCCGCGCCGCGTCCTCCCCGCCGTGACGACAAGCGCCGCGATGCCGCCCCCCGCGACGCCGACGCGCGCCGCGCCCCCCGGGAAAGCACGCCGCGGGGCACCTACGCCCGCGACAGCTTCCCGCGCGAAAGCGGTTCGCGCGCAACGTACTCGCGCGGAGGGCCTCGCGCCGATCGCTCCGGAGACGACCGGCGTGACGCCCGCTACGGCCGCAGCGACGCCCCGCGCGCCGCGCGCCCGATCGGCAATCCCGGCCCGGCCCCGCGCGCAGCGGCGCCCACGCCCAAGAACCCGGCACTCCCCCCGCGCGAAGGCGAGCGGATCGCCAAGCTGCTCGCCCGTGCCGGCGTCGCCAGCCGCCGCGAAGTGGAGCGGCTCATCATCGAGGGCCGCGTGAAGCTGGGCGACGTGGTCATCGAGACCCCCTCGACCGTGCTGACCAGCCTCGCCGGCGTCACCGTCGACGACAATCCGATCGCCGAGCCGGAAGGCACCCGCCTGTTCCTGTTCCACAAGCCCGCGGGCCTCATCACCGCCGAGCGCGATCCCGCCGGGCGACCGACGATCTACAACGCCTTGCGCAACGCCCTGCCGCCGGGAACCGGCCGCGTCATGCCGATCGGCCGCCTCGATCTCAATACTGAGGGCCTGCTGCTGCTGACCAACGACGGCGAGTTCAAGCGCCAGCTCGAATTGCCCGCCACCGGCGTGCCGCGCACCTACCGCGCGCGCACCTTCGGCGACATCACCCAGGCCCGCCTGGAAGAACTGATGGAGGGCATCGAGGTCGACGGCGTGATCTACGGCAAGATCAACGCCAACATGGAGCGCCGCACCGGGCGCAACCAGTGGATCGAGATGACGCTCACCGAAGGCAAGAACCGCGAAGTGCGCCGCGTGCTCGAAGCGCTCGACCTGCAGGTCAGCCGCCTGCTGCGCGTCTCCTACGGCCCGTTCCTGCTGGGCGACCTGCCCAAGGGCGCAGCCGGCGAAGTGTCGCAGAAGGACCTCGAGAACTTCCGTCGCAGCCTGAAGGAAAGCAAGGCGCGGGAAGCCAATGCGGCGCGGGAGGCCACTGCGGCACGCGACGCCAGCACAGCGTCCGGCACCGCCGGAGACACCGAGGCCGGGGAGAGCGAAGCTTGAGCGGCGGCCTCCGGATCATCGCAGGCGAATGGCGCGGCCGCAAGCTCGCCGCACCGCAGGGCGACACGACTCGCCCCACCGCCGACCGCACCCGCGAGACGCTGTTCTCGATGCTGGTCAGCCGGCTGGGCACGTTCGAGGGCCTCAAGGTCGCGGATCTCTTCGCGGGGTCGGGCGCACTCGGACTGGAGGCGCTTTCGCGCGGGGCGGCGCATTGCCTCTTCGTCGACCAGGATGCTGCGGCGGTCCGCGCGATCCGGACCAACATCGCCAACTTGCGAGCGCAAGGGCGCAGCGACGTGCGGGCCGGATCGGTGCTGTCGCTGGGCCCGGCCAAGGAACCGCTCGACCTCGTCCTGCTCGACCCGCCCTACGATACCGGCGCGGGCGCCGTGGCGGTCGACAAGCTGGCGCGGCTGGGCTGGATCGGCGAGACCACCTGGGTCAGCCTCGAAACCGCCAAGGGCGAGCCCGTCGCCATCAAGGGCTTCGAGGTCGAAACCGAACGCGACGTCGGCAAGGCGCGGCTGCACCTGCTGCGGCGGATCGCAAGCTGATCGGGCACAAGGGCATATCCCGGATCTGATCCGGGACCGCGGGACATCCTGGAAGCGATAGCCCGCACGGGGCCATCGTCCCGGGTCGAGCCCGGGACGACGTGGCTTACTTCCCTCGCGGATTGATGCAGCTGTCGGTCACCGTCTTGCTGCACTTGGGGTACTTCTTGTCCATCGCGGTCGCGGGCGGCGGGGTCAGCGCGCCCTTGTACGGCCCGCCCTGGTAGTTCTCGTCGGCGGGCATCGCCGGGCGGGCGGCCTGGGCGGCGGCCTGGGGATCGGGCACCCCCGCGGTCGGCATGCCTTCGCCCGGAGGGTTGGCCTGACCCGCAGGCGTGCTCGGCGTCTCGCCGCTCATCTGCTGGACCACCGAGTTCCACGCCATCTGCCGCTGTTCGGGAGTCATCTTGTAGATCTGCCCGCGCTGGTCGGCGGTCAGCGCCCAATAGCCCTTCTGCTGGTCGGCGTTGAGCGTCCAGTAGTAGACCTTGTAGTCGTTGGGCCAGGCATCGTAGTCGGCCTTCTGCGCGGCCGGCCAGGTGTCATACTTCGCCTTCTGCTCGGGCGTCAGCATCGGCGCGGTCGCGGCGGACGGCGCCGCGGCGGGTGGCGGCATCTGGGCTGCGGACGGCGCGGCGGGCATTTCGGGAGCCGGCGGGGCGTCCTGCGCCTGGATGGCGGCAGGGACGGCGAGCAGGGCCAGCATGGCGGACCCCGCGAACAGCAACTTGCGCATTTTCTCACTCTCCAGATATTTTTATCGCTGCAGGAACGACGATCCGGGCCGGGGAATGTTCCGTGCCTGCGACGAAGCGGGCTTGCACCGGGCCACGCCGTTCCCTAGTTGTTCACGGTGAACAATCTGCAAGCCCCTCCCTCTGCCCCGGGTACGCCCGAAGTCCTGATCGAGGGCCTGAACGAGCCGCAGCGCGATGCCGTGCTGACCACCGAAGGCCCGGTGCTGATGCTGGCCGGCGCCGGCACCGGCAAGACCGCCGCGCTCACCACCCGGCTCGCCCACCTGATCCGCAATCGCCTCGCCTGGCCGAGCGAGATCCTGTGCGTCACTTTCACCAACAGGGCCGCGCGCGAGATGCGCGAGCGCGTGGGCCACATGATCGGCCCGGCGGTGGAAGGGATGCCGTGGCTGGGCACGTTCCACTCGGTCGCCGCCAAGATGCTGCGCCGCCATGCCGAGTTGGTGGGCCTGCAGTCCAACTACACGATCATCGACACCGACGACCAGTTGCGCCTGCTCAAGCAATTGATCGTCGCCGAGGGCGTGGACGAGAAGCGCTTCCCCGCCCGCCAGCTCGCCGGGTGCATCGACCGCTGGAAGAACCGCGGCCTCAATCCCTCCGACATCGACGCGGGCGAGAGCGAGGCCTATGCCAACGGCAAGGGCCAGAAGTTCTACCAACTCTACCAGGAGCGGCTGAAGGCGCTGAACGCCTGCGATTTCGGCGACCTGCTGCTCCACATGCTCAACATCCTGCGCACCCGGCGCGAGGTGCTGGAACAGTACCAGCAGCGCTTCAAGTACGTCATGGTCGACGAGTACCAGGACACCAACCAGGTCCAGTACCTGTGGCTGCGCCTGATCGCGCAAGGCCGCCAGAACATCTGCGTGGTGGGCGACGACGACCAGTCGATCTACTCCTGGCGCGGCGCCGAAGTCGCCAACATCCTGCGCTTCGAAAAGGACTTCCCCGGCGCCAAGGTGATCCGGCTGGAACAGAACTACCGTTCCACCCCGGAAATCCTGGGCGCCGCATCGGGCCTCATCAGCGAGAACAGCCAGCGCCTCGGCAAGACCTTGTGGACCGAGCGCCATGCCGGCGAGAAAGTGCGCGTCGTCGGCGTCTGGGACGGTCCCGAGGAAGCACGCCGCGTGGGTGACGAGATCGAGCGGCTGGAGCGCGAGGGCGCCCCGCTCGACCAGATGGCGATCCTCGTGCGCGCCCAGTACCAGACGCGCGAGTTCGAGGACCGTTTCATCTCGATCGGCCTCAAGTACCGCATCATCGGCGGCTTCCGCTTCTACGAGCGGGCCGAGATCCGCGATGCCCTGGCCTACCTGCGGGTGATCGCCCAGCCGCAGGACGACCTCGCCTTCGAGCGCATCTACAACGCCCCCAAGCGGGGCCTGGGCGCCAAGGCGCTCGAAGCGCTGCACGTCCTGGCGCGGCGCCGCAACATCCCGCTCGCCCTCGCCGCCATCGAGATCGCCGACAGCGACGAACTGCCCGCACGCCCGCGCAACACCTTCCTCGCCCTGATGCGCGACTTCGCCCGCTGGCGCGACCTGTCGGCCACCGAGAAGCCCTCGGACCTGCTGCGCGCCGTCATGGACGAATGTGGCTACACCGATGCGCTCCAGGCCGAAAAGACTGCCGAAGCCAACGGGCGCCTCGAAAACCTCGTCGAACTCGCCCGCGCCATGGAGGAGTACGAGACGCTCGGCGATTTCCTCGAACACGTCAGCCTCGTCATGGACAACGAGAACGCCGCGAACGAGGAGAAGGTCACGATCATGACCATGCACGCGGCCAAGGGGCTGGAATTCGACAACGTGTTCCTGCCCGGCTGGGAGGAAGGCGTGTTCCCCTCGCAGCGCGCGCTCGACGAAGGCGGCCTCGCCAGCCTGGAGGAGGAGCGCCGGCTCGCCTACGTCGCCATCACCCGCGCGCGGCGCAAGTGCACGATCCTGCATGCCGCCAACAGGCGCATCTACGGCCAGTGGACCAGCTCGATCCCCTCGCGCTTCATTGCGGAACTGCCCGAAGACCACGTCGACGCAGAGACCACGCTCTCGGGCGGTGCCTCGCTATGGCGGGCGCAGTGGTCGGAGCATGCCGATCCCTTCGCCGACGTCGCCCGCGCCCATCCCTCGCGCACCGTCACCCGCGGCCCCGGCTGGCAGCGCGCGGCGGCGGCCGAGTTCGACACCAAGCCCAAGCGCGTCGCCGAAAGCGCCCGCAGCGCCGCCAGCTTCGCCGCCAAGCCCCGCGCCGACATCGCCGTGGGTATGCGCGTCTTCCACGAGAAGTTCGGCTACGGCGCCGTCGCCGCGCAGGAAGGCAACAAGCTGGAGATCGATTTCGAGCACTCCGGCCGCAAGCGCGTGATCGACAGCTTCGTGAAGCCGGCCTGACCCTCCCCCTCCCCCTCCCCCTCCCCCTCCCCCTCCCCCTCCCCGTGCCGGGCAGCAAGCCCCCCGCATTTACCGTGACCGCGATCTCCGCGCGGCCCTCTTCGATTGCCTCCCGCACCCCACACTGTACATTCGTTCAACAGGAACAAGATGCAAAGCGAGAGGTATGGGAGTGCTCAAATCAGCAGACGGCGGCCTGCGGCCGGTGCCGTTCCCGATCGACGATCCCGAACGCATCCCCGTGAAGCGCTACTTCGATACGGACTTCTACCAGGCGGAACTCGACCACCTGTGGCCCAACGTCTGGCAGATGGCTTGCCGCGAGGAGCAGATTCCCGAGGTCGGCGACTGGATCGAGTACGAGAACGTCGGCAAGTCGGTGATCGTGGTGCGCACCGCGACCGGGGTGAAGGCCTTCCACAACGCCTGCCGCCACCGCGGCGTGCCGTTCGCCGGCGGTTCGCCCCTGGGTTCCTCGCACACCACCGCGCACGGCAACTGCGCGAGGAGCGGCTTCGTCTGTCCGTTCCACGGCTGGCGCTGGAACATGGACGGCGAGAGCACCCGGATCTACGGCAAGCACCTGTTCTCCGAACGCCAGATGCAGGATGCCGAACTTAACCTGATTCCCTGCCGTGCCGAGTCGTTCATCGGCTGCGTGTGGATCAACCACGACGACGACGCCCTGCCCGTGCGCCAGTCGATCGGGCCGCTTGCCGACCGGCTCGACGCCCACAACATCGACAAGCTGCGCGCCGAATGGTGCTACGGCGCGGTCCTTCCGGCCAACTGGAAGATCGCGATGGAGGCCTTCATGGAAGGCTACCACGTCCAGCAGACGCACCCGCAGCTCCAGCACGCCGCGCCGATGATGTACGACAGCATGTACGCTGTGCCGCGCGGCCCCTTCCCCCAGATGGCGATGGACGACCTCTCGCACACCGAGAACCAGGAACTCCAGGTCAAGTCGATGGCCCTGCTCGGCGAAGGCATGGCCGGCATGATCCACGAGAAGGAAGTCGAGATTGCGCGCAGCATGATCGGCATCGAGGAAGGCCTGCCCGAGGACCGCAACCAGGCCATGTTCATGTGGCTGGGCATGGTCATGCACCAGATTTCCGAGCGGCTGAAAGCCAAGGGCGAGCCCATCCCGGACTTGTGCGCGGTGACGCAGTCACACCCGATCAACGCCGTCGAATTCCTGTTCCCGCACTACTTCCTGCTGCCCTACTTCAGCTCGATGTCGGCCTACCGTATCCGCCCGCTGGGCCCGGAAAGCTGCTTCTTCGAGATCTGGTCGCTGACCTTCTTCCCGGAGGGAGAGGAGCCCGAGCCGATCATGGAAGCCACCGTGCTCCCCTACGACAGCCCGGACTTCCCGCCGATCCCGCGCCAGGACTATTCGAACATCCCGATCCAGCAGAAGGGCCTGCACGCCACCGGCTTCGAGTTCATGCGCCTGTCCAGCCAGGTCGAGGGGATGATCAGCAACTACCAGCGCATCATCGACGGCTACCTCGCCGGCAAGCCCGCGGAGAAGCTGGCGGCGGCGACCACCAAGCTGGGCGGCAACTTCGACGGAGGAATCGAGGACCTCGGCCTCTGACCATCGGCGGCGACGCCTCCCGCCATTGGCGCAAAACCACCGAAACGGCGGCGAATTTGCGGCCGCGAACCTTTCTCCGCGAAACTCCGGCGGCGCTTGTGTGTCATGTTCCATGGAACACGCCCGCTTGGAGAGATCCGCCCCATGATCCTTGCTCCCAAGATCACGTCCGCACCCTCCGACCCCCACGACCGGATGTCGCACCCGGCGATGGCCGAACCCAAGACCAACGGCCTGCCGTGGATCCTGTCGATCAACACCGCCCTGTGGGGGCTTATCATCGCCGGCTGCTGGATGTTCACCTGAGCCCGGTAGACCGGCCCTTCCGTGGGGTAATGTCCCGGTGCATACCCCGGAAACCATGGTGAGCCCTGCTGGGTTCAGCCGAGGCGGGATTTCGGCGCTGGGGAGGTCGGCGTCTGTGGCATCGATTTGATACCCGGCCTGCGGCGTTTCAGGGCGTGCTGTCATGCTGGAACTCCATGGTTGGGTCGAAGGTCGGACGGGATCGTCGGGGTGGTCATGGCCGGGTAGGATGTCGGGCATCATTCCATTGATCGTTGCGCGGAAGGCTGGGATGATGATGCCGGTCTGACGATCTGGAGGATTGCTTGGGGTTCAATGATCTTGACGGGCGCGTGACAGTCCGGGGTGACGAGTTGCTCGGTGTGGAGTGCCGGTCCTGCGTCGATGGAGATGTGCCGCCGATGTCGGGGACCGTGCATTGATCCTTGTCGATCATGATGCCGCTCCTTGTTCCTGCCCGCTTTGCGTCGATGATGTCCCTGAGGAGATCGTCGCGAAGATCATGGCCTCGGCAGCCTCGCAAGGTACGTCGATGTCGAAGGAAGAGTTCCTCCTATGGTTGTCTGCATGCGATCCGGCGGCTGATCCGTCGCCGTGAGAGGCGAACCGCGCCTGCCTGACATATCGCTATGAAGGTCGAACAGGCGCGGATGCATTGAATCAGTAGCCTACCATTCGCACTCGGCATCGCGCTGCTTGCGATACATGGCCGCTTGCATCTCGATCTCTTTCTCGCTTCTCTCGATGTAGGCCCAATAATTGAGTACGCTGGGATGATCCCCTTCGAAGAAAGTGAAGTTACCCTCATTCTCCTTCCTGTAATTTATGGCGCTGTCTAGGCGCTTAAAAACTATCGTCTGAACACCCGCGATGGAGATTTCCATGATCTTCGAATCTGGTTTTGAAAACTTTTCAAACTCGCGGAAGTCTGCGTAGAGGTAATGCATTCTGTATTCCTTTTGATAACGTGAGTTGATCTTTACCAAAGGGCGGAAGGGGAATGCATTAATTAAATGAACTCGTGCAGCGGCAGTTTTCGGGTGCCGATACCCATAAATAGGTGATGATGACACTCTTTCTCCGAGCCCTGAACGAGCGCTTGTCCCGCCATAGCCATACCGTCGTGATCGTCGATGAAGTCTCGATCCAGATGGAAGAGGGTGATTGCCCTGATTATATCGGCGATGAACTCGCCCTGTGGTGCCATCATACGGGCCTGCGTGCATGGCGGATGGAGCGATCTCGGCGTGACACCGTGCGCTTCGGTTTTGAAAACGCGGACGCAGCCTTGCAGTACCGGGCGCTGTGCGGCCTTTTGGCGAGATGATCCTCAGTGGATCGTGGTCCAGCCCGACGTGTCATCGTCGAGGAACGTGTCCATGCCCTCGGTCTCGACCGCGCGTAGGAATGCGTCGAAGGCGGCTGTGTCGGTTTCAAACGGCTCTTCCCACACGGTCGATGTCCCTTCCGCATTGACGACCTCCAACGTCCAGCCCGCATCGCCGTCGATTTTAAAAACCGCGACCTGCACGGTGATGCCGTCGCGGCTGAAGGTTTGAGAGAGCGGAGATTCGATGATGGGCGGATCGTTGTTGTCGGTCATGGCGGTCTCCGGGATGACGATGGGTACGGTACGTCAGGCCGCGAGCGCGCGGTAGACCGAAGCTCGTGCGATCTGGAGTTCCCGCGCGATGGCTGCCGGTCCCATGCCATTCTGGCGAAGCTCCTTGACCCGATCCGGGTCGATGGTGGGCTTGCGGCCCCGGTACTTGCCCGCGAGCTTGGCCTTCTCGATGCCTTCGCGCTGGCGTTCGAGGCGCAGATCGTTCTCGAACATCGCCACAGCACCGAGGACCGAGAGCATGAGCCGCCCGGAGGAGCTATCGGTGTTCACTCCCTGCTGGGCGAGGCAGCGGAACTCTACGCCCTTCGCGGTCAGCGTCTCGATGATGCGGTGGAGATCGCCGACGCTGCGGGCCAGACGGTCGAGGCGAGTAACGACGAGGGTGTCGCCTTCACGGACGAAGTCGATAGCCATGGCGAGTTGCTCGCGGTCGATGGTGGACCGGCCCGACATCTTCTCGGTGAACACCTTGTCGCACCCCGCCGCCGCGAGCGCCTCGTTCTGAAGGTCGAGGCTCTGGCCCTGCGAACTTACCCTGCCATATCCTACCAACATGCTGCCTCCTGTCGCATTGGGCTCTTAGACGTTGGCTCGAAGGCGTCCCGGATTTTAAAAATCACGTCATTGAGACGTGATCTCGTGGGGGCCTGTGACGTCCAGTGGTCCTTTACCCTGATGGGACACGATTCTCATGAGTACGCGGTGGAAACAAGTGTTTGATTTTGTTTCCTGAATCTGATCGCCAGCACTTCGCGTCGCTGTTCTGGACGGGCACCGCTATGGTAGTGCTCATAGGAAGCGGTTGGCTTCGTCAGGCACAATGGGTTCATGCTGCGAAGAGCGGCGTGTGTAGCGAGGACCCGGCCACGCAAGCAGGGCTTGCATGTCGTGTCGCTCGGAAAGGCAGCCGGTGCCCAGCCATCGCGACGAGCGCGATGTCTGTCACCCGCCGCCTTTCTATGCCCTTCGGGCCGGTTGCCGAGTGCGATAGGGACAACCTTCCCCCGCTTCGCTCCACGCAGTGAACTGCGTTCCCCCTCTGCCCGTTGGGCATCTCCCCCACCCAGTCGGGCGGTGGAGACCTCAAAGGGGGGCTTAGCGCATATTCCTTATAATAAAGGAGTGGGGTGCGCTAAGCACCCCCTTGGTCAGGGCGATGATTTTAAAATCACGAAGCGAATGATGGCGACGCCTCCTCGAAGCGCAAGCGGAGAGGACGGAAGCCATCATGGACGACCGCAGCATGCGGGCGGACAAAACCACGTGAGAAATTAATTGAATCAGCGATTCGCGATTCGGTATCTCTGTTTCCTCCAGCCCACGCTTACCTATGGAAGGAAATAGATGAAGTTGAAGAAGCACGACTGCGACCTGTTGGCTGCTGTCGAATCCACAGACAAGAAGCTCGTCCACCTGTTCCGCCGCGCGGCTCGGCGCGGAACGTCGAAGCTCGAAACCCTGCTCGCCGCCGATGCGGTCTCGCGCGATGATGGGCAGGTGACGTATCACTGCATGGCTCGGGACCAGTTCATCCACGGCCAAAATCATCTCGAAGCCGAACGGGTCGCTGCCGGGGACGCTCGACCTCGCGATTACCAGTTCTTCGGGAATCCGCTCATCGTAGACCCCAAGGGTTCGGGCAAGGAATGGGCGTCACCGTTCAGGGTACAGCTTAAGCTTCTCTTCCAAAGCAGCCGAACTTGGGCGAAGCGCTAAGCTGGTTGGCAAATTTGTAATATGAGAAGGGAGCGAAAACGCCCCTCCAATCTTCTCACTCGCGGAAATGCGGTAATCCGCGTCGATCATTATAAGCCCGAGATCAAAAAGAGTGTGGAGGTCAGCCCGCAGCAGCAAGCCATTGGTCACGGCATTCGTGTGCTCTCCCATGTATGGCATGATGTGCGCAGCCTCTAGGACCTCCTCCACATCACACCCCGAGATCGCACATCGGCCTTGATACGCGGATAGCAGCGCTTGCCTGAATGCTCGTTGTCCCTGCCGGAGGGTGACCAAACGCTCGATCTTTCGACGGCCATCCTCGATGTTGGTTGGATCGAATGTCGCAAGATCGTCAGACCGATCCGCAAGCGGAAAGATGTCCACGTCTTCAAGAACGAACTCGGCACCCGGCTCATCAGATTGCCACCATACTTCCTCAACTGCCATCCGCTGATCGTCGGCGAAGACTAAACGGACAGTGCCGATAAAGAGGTGCCCTTCATTGTGCTTCTCGTGATCTCCGCCGTAGCTGAGATCGGCATGACCCTCACAAACTTCGACTGAGCACCATGAGGCGTACGATCCGCCCTTTGGGCCGTTCGTGCGGTGTTCACGCCTTAACCAATGGCCCTCGTTCTCAAACCAACTTGCTGGATAGAGGCTCGACCAACCTTGCGATCGACCGGACCGCCAGCGGACCGCGAACATCTCCGGTCGCGCGACATGGTGGTCCCCGCTCAAGCCGTATGCGCCGTCCTTGAACACAGTGCAGAAGCCGAGATCATTCAAGATGCGGTTGGTAGCCATCCCGCCGCTCCTTGGCTCGTGTGGCAACCTAGCTATGGTCTCTGCTCGCTCGCGGATGACCTTAGGAGGGAAGCGTTCGCCAGTCAGGGGATCGATCACGTCGTATCTGGTGGATTCCCGCGCAGGGTCGAAGCTATTCTGCCTCACGTAAACGAAGGCTGCCCTTACGTGATCCTCGGTAATCGCCATCAATTCTGCTCCAGACGCGGATCGTTGATGATCTCGCTGAAAGCGCAGATTGCGGGGCTAATTGGTCAGGTCAATATGCGGTACGTACTAAAAGAGATCACCTGAAGCTGAAAGGCGAAGCGTAGGCTCCGGCAGTTTGCCATAGTTTTGTCGCTACCTCGTACATCTGCTTCATCGCAGGCTTACGGAGATCTTTGACATGATAAGGGATTACAACGTGCGCCTTCGCGCGCGAGATCGCGACATTGATGAGGCGGTCGCCCTCAGCGCCCTTGAAGAAAGTACTCGACGCATCGACCGGGTCGAAAATGACCAATGTCCGCTCGCTGCCCTGCGCGCGATGCACCGTGCTTACACTCACTCGTCCGTGATCGCGGCGGAGCATTGAACGCAACAGGGCCACCTGCGCCCGGTAAGGTGTGAGGACCACGATGTCCTTTAGGTCCACATAGGAACCCGCCAGTTCATCCAGCGCTGCAAGCACTAGCTTAGCGGATTCGAAGCGGATGAAACCACCATATTTGGCCGAGAAGGTCGCTTCCTCCCTCACTGGATCAAAACAGACCCTCGGCACTTCGCGACCGTTAACGAAGAAGGGCGAACGGCTCGCCCGCCATCTCTCGTCGCGGTTGGCCTTCTTACAGACGAGCAGGTCACCGCCATAGAATGTCGTGCCGACGATGTGGCAGATGGCCTGCGCCATACGCGATTGCTCGTTCAGCCGCGCGGTTCTTACATGGGCGAACACATCGAAGGCGGTACGGGTGAGAGCCCCGCGAACCGCCGCGCTGTCTGATCTGGCGATGGGGGAAAGCTGCTGGGGATCGCCCGCAAAGATGGTCTGCGCGCCCAGCGCAGCCATCATCATCGCGGCGGGGCCGAGCACCTGTGAGGCTTCATCGCACAGTACGAAAGGAAAGCGCGGGTTTTGCAGGCAGTGATGCCAGCGCACCGCCGTCGCGACGGTGACGCCGACGACGCGCGCGGAGGCGGCGGTGGTCTCGATGTCAGCACTGAGATTCTGGCGGGCGGCGTCCATCCGCCCCTTCCACTTCACATAGTCGGCGATCTTCGCCTTGGGCGGTTCGGAAGCTTCGAGCACCAGATACTCATTGACCTTCTCGGCGATCCCCGGTGCCAGCAGATGTGGTCGATCGACATATTTGCGCGGATCGAAATGCGCGCCGATCCTCTTCACCTGCGCGGCCAGATCGCGCCTGCCGATCCGCTGTAGCCAGTCGTCGATCGACAGGATGGCGGTATCCACGGCGACATTGGTCGGCCCGACGACGAGGATACGGGCCTTGGGGAAGCGGCGCAGCAGATAGGCGGCGATAGCACCGATCGTATAGCTCTTGCCGGTGCCGGGAGGGCCGATCACGATGGAGCATCGATAGGCGGTGTTCTGCACGGCTTCGACCTGCCGTTTTCGAAGGTCTGCGAAGTCAGGCGGGAGGGGCCTCATCTCCTGAATAGGATCGACATCCACCTTCGACTGCTTGAGCGCTTTGGCGGCTCGATCCGCCATCGGCCCTTGCCACATCTCGATCAGCGGCCCGAGGAAGTCGTTGAGGAAGACCCATGCCGTGTCACCCTCCTTCGGTGCGGCTCCTTCCAGCGGCTGCACCACCACCCGGTCGTTATCGACATCGACAAACTTGATGATCCCGCCGAATTCAAGCTCGCGGCCCGAGCGGATGCGCCCGCCTTCCAGCCCCTCGTCCAGCGCCACCTTCTTCCGCGCGGCTCCCGGCTTCATCGACAGAATGATAAACTCGTCCGCCCATTCGGCACCCAGCACCGTGAACGGCGCACCCTGAAGGGTCAGCGCCCGCTCGCTGGTCAGCGCCTCAATGATCCTCTCGCGCGTAAGCCCCACGGCGTTCCCCCGATGTCTTGGCTGAGAGAGTGGTTGGAAAGGTATGAATTTGCAACGAGGAATGCGTTTTGCTGGCGGCATCCCGCCCTCGTCATTATGCTGTCGGGATGAATCCTGTTGAGATCGAAGAAGCCGTTTCGCAGCTTGCGCTTGAACCCTTTGACCGGGGGGAGTTTCCCTTTTCGTTCCTGCGCGCCTTCGGCAACCCTGAGACGACCATCAAGCGGCTACGGACAGGCTTGACCAACCAGTCGGATGTCGGAGGCGTGCTCCAGCGCAGCAACATCCACATCGCAACCTGCAATGCCGGTGAGGTCGAGGCCACGCTGGGTCTGCTGCGCGATAGCCCGAAGACGGCTACGGCCAAGTCCAAGTTCATCCTCGCGACGGACGGCGATTCTTTTCAGGCCGAGGATCGGACGAGCGGTGAGACGGTCGCGTGCGACTATGCCGATTTCCCGGATCACTTCGGTTTCTTCCTGCCGCTGGCGGGCATCACCACTGTCGAGCAAATCCGGGAAAGCTCGTTCGACATCCGTGCGACGGGCCGTCTCAACAAGCTCTATGTCGAGCTTCTGAAGGATAACCCGGACTGGGCGAATGCCGAGCGCCGCCCGGACATGAACCACTTCATGGCGCGGCTGATCTTCTGTTTCTTCGCGGAGGATACGGACATCTTCGTCGGCGAGGGGCTGTTCACCAAGACGGTGGAGCAGATGAGCGCGCGGGATTCGTCGGACACGCATACGGTCATTAGCGAGATTTTCCGTTCGATGGACACGAAGATCGCGGATCGCCAGTCAGTGGGGATCGCGCGCTACGCCAATCAATTTCCCTATGTGAATGGCCAGCTTTTCAGCGGCAGCACTGAGGTGCCGCGCTTCACCAAGATAGCTCGCTCCTACCTTAACCACATCGGCAACCTGAACTGGAAGAAAATCAACCCGGACATTTTCGGGTCGATGATCCAAGCCGTGGCCGACGACGAGGAGCGCGGCGCGCTCGGCATGCACTACACGAGCGTGCCGAACATCCTGAAGGTGCTGAACCCGCTGTTCCTCGACGATCTGCGCGGGAAGCTGGAAGAGGCGGGCGACAATGGACGCAAACTGCTCAACCTGCGCAACCGCATGGCGCGGATCAGGGTGTTCGATCCTGCATGCGGCTCCGGCAATTTCCTCGTCATCTCCTACAAGCAGATGCGCGAGATCGAGGCTGAGATTAACCGGCGACGAGGCGAACCCGACCGGCGCAGCGAAATACCGCTGACGAACTTTCGGGGGATCGAACTTCGTGACTTCGCTGCTGAGATAGCTCGCCTCGCCCTCATAATCGCAGAGTTTCAGTGCGATGTGCTGCATCGTGGGCAACAGGAGGCATTGGCCGAGTTCCTACCCCTCAACTCGGAAAATTGGATCACTTGTGGTGATGCGCTTCGGCTGGATTGGCTGAACATCTGTCCGCCAACTGGGACAGGAGTGAGGGTTCGAGGAGATGACCTCTTCGAGACACCCCTCAATCAATCGGAAATAGACTTCGAAAACGCTGGCGGAGAGACTTACCTCTGCGGAAATCCTCCATACATCTGGAGCAACGATCAAAGTGCCGATCAAAAATCGGACCTGTTGCGATTGCAACAACCCTACGGAAGCAATTCTCGTATCTTGGATTATGTGGCAGGTTGGCTGTTACAATTTTTAAATTATGCGAAGAATGTGCAATCGTCGGCAGCTTTTGTGACGACTAATTCCATTACGCAGGGAAGTCAGGTAGACCCGCTATGGAAATCCATTTTTGAACAGAATGTGCGCATTTTCTTCGCCCATACAGCATTCAAGTGGGCCAATCTGGCAAGCCGTAATGCGGGCGTAACCTGTGTGATTATTGGTTTGACGACAGAGTCGGGCTCTCGCGCTTTTCTCTATGATGGTGATGGTTGCCGCGAGACCAGCAATATTTCTCCATACTTGCTTCCTATGGAGAATGTGTGGATTAAAAAGGCGACAAATCCCATAAACTCGCTTCCCGTGATGCTGAAAGGTAATCAGCCGACCTGTGGCGGCGGGCTGATTCTTTCGTCGAGTGAGTATTCTGTCCTCGACAGTGAAGTTCAACATCATTTTATCCGTAATCTTGTAGGCGCAGATGAGATTGCCAGCGGGGCAGTCCGCTACTGCATATGGGTCGAAAACGAGTCCGTTGACTGCGCAATGAAACATGAATTTATTCAGGATCGCTTGCAGATAGTTCGAAATTCACGGCTTGAAAGCACAAAAAAGGCCACGCAGGATTGGGCGGACCGGCCACATCGCTTTACAGAAATTAGGCGAGAAGATGGAGATTTTCTTGCTATTCCGTGCGTGGCTTCGGAAAGCCGTGAATATCTGACCCCGGTAATCTTATCCGAAAAAAGTATCATAACGAACCGCTGCTTCGGAATTTACTCCCCTTCGTTTCATCTTTTCTCATTGCTCTCCTCACGAATGCATTGGCTTTGGGTCGAATCATCAAGTGGAAAATTGGAAACTCGGATCAACTATTCCAATACGCTTTCGTGGAACACCTTTCCGCTTCCCAAACTTACCGAGAAAAATAAGGATGACCTTACTCGCTGCGCCGAGGCCATTATTCTTATGCGCGAAGCCCATTTCCCAGCTACGATTGCCGAACTTTATGATCCCGATAAGATGCCCAACGATCTTCGCCGCGCGCATGAGGAAAACGACGAGGTGCTCGAACGCATCTATATTGGTCGCCGCTTCCGTAACGACACCGAGCGCCTCGAAAAGTTGTTCGATCTCTATGCAAAGATGACTGCCAAGAAGGCGGCGGCGTGAGCGATGGCACGGTAACCTTGGATGCGCATCAGCGCGAGCAGGCGCGGACGCACGCGCTGATCGACGATCTGCGGGCTTTGCCTGCGGAGGCGGCGTGGGTCGAGTTCAAGGAGAATAATTCGGACCCGGAGTTGATCGGCAAGCTGATCTCGGCGCTCTCCAACGCGGCGCGGCTTGCAGATCAGCATTTTGCGTATGTTGTTTGGGGAGTCCGCGATGGCGATCACGCAGTCGTTGGCACATCGTTCGAACCCTCGGCAACCAAGCATAAGAACCAGCCCCTCGACTTCTGGCTGAGCCAGTGCCTGCAACCGGCGATCGCCTTCTGTTTCAAGAGCATGGACTATCAGGGGCAGCGGCTCGTGCTGCTGGAAATTCCGGCTGCGGCGACCAGCCCGGTCGAATTTGAGCGGACGGCCTATGTTCGGATCGGCAGCGCCACACCCCGGCTCTCGGACCATCCCGAGCGGCAGAAGCTGCTTTGGGCGAAGATTCAGCCCTATGCGTGGGAAACCGGCGTCGCCGCTCAATTTCTCACTGGCGATGAGGTTCTCGCTCGGCTCGATTACAGCAGCTACTTCGACCTCACCGCCCAACCGCTGCCGGATAACCGGGCCGGGATATTCGACAAGCTCCGCGCGGATCGGCTGATCGAGGCCGATGTCGGAGGCCAGTGGAACATCACCAACCTCGGCGCGATGCTGTTCGCCAAAAACCTCAATGACTTCTCACCCTCGATCGCGCGCAAGGGCGTTCGGTTCGTCGCTTATGAGGGGACCAACCGCGCGACAACGGTGACGCACCGTCGCGACGGGCAGCGGGGATATGCCAGCGGGTTCAAGGGCCTTACCGACTACATCGACGGCTTGCTGCCGAGCAACGAGCATATCGGCAAAGCCTTCCGCGAGGAGGAACCGCTCTATCCGTCGATCGCGATCCGCGAACTGGTTGCCAATGCGCTGATCCATCAGGATATGACGATCACCGGTACGGGGCCACTGGTTGAGTTGTTCAAGGATCGGTTGGAGATCACCAATCCGGGACAGCCGCTGATGAAGCCGGATCGCTTTCTCGATTCTCCGCCGCGTTCGCGGAATGAGGCGTTGGCATCGTTGATGCGCCGGATGCGGCTTTGCGAGGAACAGGGCACCGGGATCGACAAAGTGCTGGCCTCAGCCGAACTCCACCAGCTTCCGCCGCCCGACTTCCGCGAGGAAGATCATTCGGTTCGAGCGGCCCTGTTCGCGCCCCGTAGCTTTGCCGAGATGACGCAGGATGAACGGGTTCGCGCTTCCTATCAGCATGCCTCGTTAAGATATGTCAGTGGCGATCGGATGACCAACGCGAGCCTGCGCGAGCGGCTTGGGATCGCGGAACGCAATGCCTCGCAAGCCTCCGCTGTGATCCGATTGGCACTGGACGCCAACCTGATTCGCGCCGGAGACCCTGAGCATCCGCGCGCCGGGTATGTTCCTTACTGGGCATGACGCTACAAAAGTTTTGATCGGGTTTTGATTGGAGGGGTGAGAATGGGGTGGATAAACGGGGAAAACACTGGGAAAACAGGGATATTCCTGCACACCTGTTCCCTGTTTGGCCTTGATCGGGTTTTGATCCTCGACGGCTTTAGGTCTGGATCTCGGTCCTTGACGGTGCCTCTCGCCTCACATCCTCATAGTATATGGCGGCCAATGGCGTGAGCGCACCGAACCGCCAGCCGGGGTGGGACAAGCGGGCGATCAATCAGATCGCCAGTGTTTTCTATGGTGGGCTTGGCCCGATGTTCGAGGCTCACGGCTGGGCCACGGAAGGTCGCGTCATCAGCCAGATCGCTCCGACCAAGGTCGTCCAAACCTATGGCAGCGTCGAGGCGTTCGAGCGCGCGCATGCGGATGGCGTGGATCACAATCCGATGCTCAACCCGATGACCGCTATCGAGGGTGATCCGCCAGAAGTCTGGCTGATCAGCCTGTATGGCTTCACGACTGAAAGCTGGGGCCTCCTCGGCTTCACCGATGTCAGGATGAGAACGGCCTTCCTGAACAAGAGCAAGTATGGGGCACTTGTCGTCGTCTATGCCGCTGGTCGAGCGTCAACCGATCTGCGCGGGAAGGTTTTGGGCGTCCAGCAGGTTTCGCATCGCACCGGGACAAAGTGGGACTTCCTCGCGCCTGAGCGCGTAGATGGGGAGCGCGCCGATCCCGATCGCGCAGCCAAATGGCTGCATGCGCTGAAGCTGATGCGCGGGTGGCGGGTCGCGCCCGAATGTCGCCCATCGATCGAGGACTTCGCACCCGAAACCTATAATGCCAAGAACGCGAGGGCCATCGGCTCGATGTGCTTGCGGCTGACGCCCTCCGAAGCACGGCGCGTGTTGGACCTCAACCTCGTTGAGATTCCCGTCTACGGCGGTGCCCCCGTCGAACCACAGCTTCCCGGACCAGCAATGCAGGTGCTGCTCCCAAGCCGACCGGGGCCAGTTTCTCAATCAGGCTATATGGTCCGTGAGGCCGAGGGACCGAACCATCTTTACATCCTCCGCCTGCACGGGGACGCCGACAAGTTTCTCGGTTATGAGGCATCCGGTCATTCGATCATAAAGGTCGGCTTTTCGGTAAGCCCACAGACCCGGTGCGATGCCCATAATGGCGCACTCCCGGCTTGTGCCTTCGAATGGAAGATCGAGAAATCCACTTATGCGGAGCAGCGATCTCCGTTTCCCTCGTCGCGCCACGCGCTGGCTGGGGAAGGTGAAATGAAGAAGCTGCTCGCTAACGAGGGCAAATCGCTCGGCGGGGAATTCTTCCTCGCCGACACAAAACTAGTTGATCGCGCATGGAAGGCTGCGATCGTTGCAGCCGAGAACTGGAAATCATGACCACTGCCAAGCCCATACCCGCCGTTTCGTTTCAGACCGCCCGCACCGGCATCTCCGCCAAGCCCAACGCGATGGGCATGCGCGAGATGCAGGAGCGCGCCTACAACAAGCGGGGTGAGCAGTATCTGCTGATCAAGTCGCCTCCCGCCTCGGGGAAGTCGCGCGCGCTGATGTTCATCGCGCTCGACAAGCTCCACAATCAGGGGCTGAAGCAGGCGATCATCGTCGTGCCTGAGAAGTCGATAGGCGGCAGCTTCTCGGATGAGCCGCTCTCCAAATTCGGTTTCTGGGCCGACTGGACGGTGAAGCCGCAGTGGAATCTGTGCAACGCGCCGGGGCCGGATGAGGAGCGCGTCGATCCCTCCAAAGTCCGGGCGGTCGGCCAGTTTCTCGCGAGCGATGACCGCGTGCTGGTTTGCACCCATGCGAGCTTCCGCTTCGCGGTCGAGCAGCTTGGCGTCGAGGCGTTCGATGACAGGCTGATCGCGGTGGATGAGTTCCACCATGTTTCAGCCAGCGCCGATAATCGGCTCGGCAGCCAGCTTGCCGACTTCATCCGCCGCGACAATGTGCACATCGTCGCGATGACGGGGAGCTATTTTCGGGGCGATGCGGTGCCGGTTCTCATGCCCGAGGACGAGGCCCGGTTCGAGCCGGTCACCTATACCTATTATGAGCAGTTGAACGGCTATGAGCATCTCAAGGCCCTCAACATCGGCTATTTTTTCTACTCAAACCGGTATCTGAGCGCGATCGAAGCCGTCCTTGATCCGGCAAAGAAAACGATCGTCCACATTCCCTCGGTCAATTCGCGCGAAAGCACGAAGGACAAGATCAAGGAGGTCGAGGAGATCATGGAGTATCTGGGGGAATGGCAGGGTGCCGACCCCCAGACCGGCTTCCATCATGTGAAGCTGCCAGATGGCCGGATCATCAAAATCGCCGATCTGGTCGATGACAGCGACCCGGCGAAGCGGGCCAAGGTGCTCGCAGCGCTGAAAGACCCCACGCACCGCAACGACCGGGATCATGTCGATATCATCATCGCCCTCGGCATGGCGAAGGAAGGGTTCGACTGGATTTGGTGCGAGCACGCGCTGACGGTCGGCTATCGGTCGAGCCTGACCGAGATCATCCAGATCATCGGTCGCGCCACCCGCGATGCGCCGGGGAAGGAAACCGCCACCTTTACCAACCTGATCGCCGAACCCGACGCTTCCGAGGCGGCAGTGGTCGGCGCGATCAACGACACCCTCAAAGCCATCGCCGCCAGCTTGCTGATGGAGCAGGTGCTCGCGCCGAGGTTCACCTTCACCCCCAAGGATCGCGGCCCGATCGATGACTTCGACTATGGCCCCGGTGGCTATCAGCCGGGACAGACCAATGTCGGCTTCAATGAGGAGCGCGGCCAGTTCCACTTCGAGATCAACGGCCTTGTCGAACCCAAAAGCGAAGAGGCCGTTCGCATCTGTCAGGAAGACCTGAACGAGGTCATCACCCAGTTCGTGCAGGACAAGACCGCCCTTGAGCGCGGCATGTTCGATGAGGAAGTGGTGCCCGAGGAACTCACCCAGCTTCGCATGGGCGCGATCGTGCGCGACCGCTATCCCGAATTGAGTGCCGAGGATCAGGAGGCTGTTCGCCAGCACGCCATCGCCGCGCTCAACCTGACCCAGCGCGCGAAGAAGCTCGCCGGGGGCGGTGAAGCCGAGGATGGCGAGCCCAAGCTGAACACCGCGCTGATCGACGGCGTGCGCAAGTTCGCGATGGATGTCCGCGATCTGGACATCGACCTGATCGACAGCATCAACCCATTTGAAGCGGCATATTCGGTGCTGGCCCGATCTATGGACGCCAACATCCTCAAGCAGGTGCAGGCGGTCATCTCGGCGCGAAAGGTGAAAATCTCACCCGAGGAAGCTCGTGACCTCGCCGAGCGCGCGCTGCGGTTCAAGAAGGAGCGCGGACGCCTGCCCGACATCAACGCGCAGGATGCATGGGAGAAGCGGCTTGCGGAGGGGGTTGCCGCCTTCGCCCGCTACCGTGCAAAGGCCGCTGCGAATGGCTGACCTATCTGACGACGAACTCCTTGCCGAACTTGGCGTAGCGATTGAGCAACCCAAGGCCCGGACCTACACCCCGCGTGAGGAGCGGATCATCGCGGGGTTTGAGGATGTCGTGCGTTTCCACGACGAGCACGGGCGCGCGCCGCAGCACGGTGAGGATCGCGACATCTTCGAGCGGCTCTATGCCGTTCGCCTCGACCGCCTGCGGGAACTCGACGAATGTCGCGAGCTTCTCACGCAGCTTGATACCCATGGCCTGTTGAGCATGGCTGAGGCGGAAGCGGCGACGCCCGTCGAGAACATCGACGACGACGCCCTCCTCGCTGAGCTAGGGATCGCGGTTGATCCTGCCGCTGATGACATTCGCGTGTTGCGGCATGTGCCATCCGCCGACGAGCGCCGTGCGGCTGAGGAAATCGCAAACCGCGAGAAGTGTGAGAACTTCGCCGCCTTCAAGCCGCTATTCGAGCAGGTTGAGCGCGATCTTGAGACCGGCGCGCGCGTGACGCGCCCGTTCGTGAAGGACGCCGGGTTCCTCAAGGCCGACATTACCAAGGGGCAGTTCTTCATCCTTGGGGGGCAGGTCGCTTATGTCGCGGAGATCGGAGACCCTATTCGCGCACCTAACGGCGAAACCGACGCGCGTCTGCGAGTAGTCTATTCGAACGCGACAGAGAGCAATCTGCTGCTCCGATCTCTGCAACGGGCGCTCTACAAGGACGAAGCTGGACGACGGATCACCGAGCCGGACGCAGGCCCGCTATTCGCAGGGCAGGCTGAAGATGGCGATCTCGAAAGTGGCACCATCTATGTCCTGCGCAGCAAATCTGATCACCCAACCATAGCTGAACATCGTGATCTCATCCACAAGATCGGCGTAACGGGCGGGTCCATTGAGGCCCGGATCGCGAACGCGGCGAAGGAGGCAACCTACCTTTTCGCAGGCGTCGAGGTCGTGGCGAGCTATACCCTCTTCAACATCAACCGGGTAAAGCTCGAAGCACTGATCCATCGAGTATTTGCGGCGGCGCAGGTCGATCTGATCGTCCAGCTTGGAAGCCCGGTCAAGCCGCGCGAGTGGTTTCTCGTGCCCTTGCCGGTGATCAACGAGGCGGTGGACCGCATTCGTGATGGCTCGATCACCGGCTACATTTATGACCCGAAGCGGGCGGCGCTGGTGTCTGCATGATGATGTTACCAGACCTGCCTTCGGCCGCTAGTATGAGCCGAGCGAAGGCAGTGCGGGTACTCTCTTCATTCACTGCGGTAATCGCTTCGTCGACACCGCATTGGAAGGTCCGACCCCGCAGGTCCGTTGGTTCGCTAGGAGGCGGTTGGCGTGATTGTGCTATTTGAGCGCTCTTCGGTTTTCGAAGCCACCGTTTCGACAAGCCAATCCATGGTCGTTCCTCCGGAGTGTCCGGGTAGGAACACGAACCACGCGAAATCCCAGATGTTCTTGCCGATCTTGTCGCCGGTATCGACTTCCCATTTCGGGCGACGAGGAAGATTTAGAACAAATGCCAGCCCAGCCGTACGAAGCCATTCGCTGCGTTTTCGGGTGCCCTGCCAAGCAATCGATTGAAGAATGCAAATTGGCCCACGTACGTGGGTCCGAGCCTTTTTCACGAACTCGACCGCCCGTGTAAATGGGGGGTTTGTGATCAAGAAATCACATGCGGGCGGGAAGCGCATTTCCAGATAATCTAGCGCCGTCGCCGAACCGATGTCGAGCAGGCCCGGTAGTTCCTCGCCCCGGATGTCATTGGCGTGGTGTGGACCGGGATTGCCGCGCTGAACGATTTCGCGAAGCATTCGACCATCACCGGCGCTGGGATCAAATCCCGACCCCACGAACCATTCTGGCCGATAGTCCAGCAGTGGGGTATATGAATACGTTGGAGTTCGAAATGCCTCGTAGCGTTCAGACCGACCGCGAATGTCCTTGGATTCCGCTCGGATTTGGCGCGAGCGCACGACTGGCGGCGGCTCGCAGCCCAGTCTAGCCAGCGCGCGCAGAACTGTGTTGTAGGTGACCGGACCGCCCCTCGCTGCTCGGTGTCCATCTTCCTTGAGGCGCTGGACAATCTCCGAGATGGTCGCTCCCCCCATCGTTTCGATCACGCGCTGGATCGGGAGTGATCGTTCATGGGCATCGGCCATCCGACGCGCTCGACTTGCAAAGACGCCGGGACGGTACTCCCTCTTTTCACTAAACGAATTAGTCATCGCGGGCCGACTAAACGAACTGGTCCGATGAAGGCAAGGTCATGCTGTTCATTGGGCGTGCGCATGCCGTGGTTCGACGACGACGTTTTGGTTGCCCGACAGGTTACGTGAGCGGCCGTCGAGCATCCAAACATTGCTTGATAAGCGAAGCTGCTGTCCGCCCGAAAGTTACCCTCGCGCCTTCCCGATGGGTACGCCCGAACTAGGGATAATGCCACCGCAGCTATCGTCTTCCCATTGGCAGCCCGCAGCGTCAAGAATGACAGCAGGAAGCGGCCTGCCCCTCATTGGAAGGTCCGCACGCAGGAAGGCTTGGTATCCGATGGACCTCATCAGCGTAGCGACCTCGCTATGCGGAAGGCGGCTGACGTCACGTGCGTCGTTTGCCTCGTAGTAATGGGTGGGGACAATCGGCCCAGCACGGCCAAGAATACGGGCCAAACTAGGCGCGTAGACCATTCCGATATGCTCCACCCATGCGTGCATCATCCGCTCGCCACCGCCATGTACATTTCCTATAACAAGGTCGCTACCGGGAAGATCGAGAACCAGTGCGGCAGAGTGATGGAAACAGAGCCCCTGTCCCTCTGGGTTATCCAGCTTCCGAAATGCGAGGGACAGGTGGAGAAATTTAGAGTTCATTTTCATTCCTAGTGATTTGGAGATCACTAGGTAGGTTATCGTCTGCATCACGTTCAATTAACTTCTGCGCGTTTTTCATTTTTCTTGATGTTGGTTTTTAAAACCATGTTACTGTTTTAAAAACCAACATCAGACTGACCTCATTCGACTACGCGATCCTCCAGTCGTCGTCCTCGGCCCTGTCGTCTCGTAAGCGCGCGTTCTTCCGCTGGAATTCGTCCATTTCGAGCCGCCAGATGTATCGAAGCTCATCGCGCACGGCTGGGGTGTTCATGATCGCACGAAAAAGCGTCAGGTTAATGTACACCCTATGGCTCGCCCCGTTGTTCCTCGCGCCACGGTTCCGGCCCGAACTTTGGTTGATCTGATCCACGTGGGCTAGCAGAGCGAGATCATCTCGCCCGAGCCATGTCCCAAGCGCCTGAAGCTCTCGGTAGTGATGGGGATGAAACGTCGTTACGATCTGAACGATGTCGGCGTCCGCAAGATCGTTTCGGCCCCTCACCGCGAACGGACTGACCGTGTTCTTAGCGCCTTCGAGCTTGTTGGCGATCACCCACGTAGAGGTGCCAGCATACTTCTGCGCGATGTCCGGCCCGTTTTCGGCATTGATCCCTCGGGCGGCATATCCATCGATCACATCCCGGCCAATATTCGTGGTCGGCCTTAGGTACACCAAGCTGCGAACGGCATTTTGCGCAATGAGGGATGGCACGATTTCGGTCGTCAGGAACACGATCCGGCTCGCGACCGGCCTTTCACCCTCCATCCACCAGTCTCGGGGGCGGACAAAGTAGCTCTGCCTCTCGCACGCGAAGGGCGTCGTGGTGTGGTTTTTAAAACCATATTCCGCTGCATCGGAAATCACGACATGTTCGAAGGCTTCTAGTCCGGCCCGAAGCGCACGCTGGGCATTACCGCGCTCAACAGCATGATCGCCATAGTTTTTGTCAGCGAATTTCTCGTAGACCGCCCGCTGTCGCTTGCTCCCGCCAGATGACCAGACGCTCGCGCCCGACGCGTTGAGCCCCTGAAGCCACTTCATCTGCCCTTCGTTGAAACGATCAAGAAATGTCGATATCGAAACTTCATCGTGGACGAGCCAATTTAGCTCTGTTCGCGCCCGAGACGCGGCGGCGTCAAAGCCATCGTCGAGGAAATCCGGGCACAGCATCCGTCGTGTGAACGTGTTGTCGGCCCACTGGTGCGCAACGTCATGAACCGTGAACAGAACAGCGGTTCGCCCCTCGATCTTCCTCCAGATTTGCCCCAATTCCTCCCGCATCGCGCGAGCGACATCAGGCTGTCGCATCTGAATCAGCGACCAAAGCGTAACATCCGCTTCGTCGGCATCGTCAACGGTGAGCAGTTCTGCGCCCTTGGCCATGTCGGAGTAAAGACGTGAGAAGGATCGCCACTCGACGCCGACGAACTCGGTATCGCTTGGTCCATCGGAAGCGGATGCCCTGCCAGAATTGAATTCCTGAGCCTTTAGCGCGGCATCGGTGTAGGTGGAAAACGCGAACATGGACGGTTGTCCGCGACGCCCGGTGGCGAGTGAAAGGTCGATGTGCCGCATGATCGAAGTGCTCTTCCCCACGCCTTCCCCAGCGTGGATCAGTGACATGCCATTGCCCACGATCCAATACGGCACGAAGGATGCGAGACGGTGGCGGACGATGTCAAGCGCAGCCGGGTCAAAGCCCTTCGCCTCATCCAACTCGGAGACGAGGTGATCGAGCATCTGGCCGAAGGTGAGCGGCAATGGTCGGATAGGCCCTACGCTCGCCGCACCCCGGCCGCGCAAAACTGGCGTGACGAACGCTTCCGTCAACATCGATGCAGGGTGCCCATCGGCTGCGGAGTTGTGAAAGCGCGCCACGTACCCATTATTCGTCAGTTCGATGCCAGCGAGAAGCACCCCTGTGCCGTTGTAGAAATCCTGAAGCCAACTCTCAGCGTAAGTGAGTTGCGCGTCGGTCAACAACGTGCGGCGCGTGCTCCCGCCCCCGCGCTTGGCCTGCATGGGCTTCGCCGTGAACAGGCTGGGCGAATGGAATACCGGTTCGGCAGCGTTCCGCTCGACGCCTTGTTCCCACAGCACCACCTGCCGCACTTTCGTTCCAGATGTGAGGCCGAGCGGATGCTCGTCGCCAACGATCCGATGGCCGTTAGGGGTTCGACGGAGCGCCGTAGAAGTTGCGAGGGTATCATCTGGCGTGATTCCCCCGGAAGGCCTGAGATGTTCCATCACGGCATCGTGGAGCCTCAGCCAATGCGCACGGTATCCGGCTCGAACCGCAGCAGGTGAGACCTCGGTCTTCGCTCGATCCATCATGAGCGCGGTCTCGAACACGAGATGGATGTGCAAGGATTTCCCGCCCGAATACGTGACATTCATCAGCCGGAAGTCGCCGAATTGCTTGAGGTCGCGGAACAGCTTCCCGAACTGTGACTTCCACCATTCCTTCAGCGGCATGGCCCACCGGCATTGCTCCAGCAGGAAGGCTGGATCGTTATGGTCGAACTCGAAGGTGTAGATGAGGTGACGACCCAGCGTGGCGCGTGATGACGGTGACGCCCATTCCTTGCCCGAACCCTTGGGGTCTACGATGAGCGGATTCCCGAAGAACTGGTAATCGCGAGGTCGAGCGTCCCCGGCAGCGACCCGTTCGGCTTCGAGATGATTTTGGCCGTGGATGAACTGGTCCCGAGCCATGCAGTGATACGTCACCTGCCCATCATCGCGCGAGACCGCATCGGCGGCGAGCAGGGTTTCGAGCTTCGACGTTCCGCGCCGAGCCGCGCGGCGGAACAGGTGGACGAGCTTCTTGTCTGTGGATTCGACAGCAGCCAACAGGTCGCAGTCGTGCTTCTTCAACTTCATCTATTTCCTTCCATAGGTAAGCGTGGGCTGGAGGAAACAGAGATACCGAATCGCGAATCGCTGATTCAATTAATTTCTCACGTGGTTTTGTCCGCCCGCATGCTGCGGTCGTCCATGATGGCTTCCGTCCTCTCCGCTTGCGCTTCGAGGAGGCGTCGCCATCATTCGCTTCGTGATTTTAAAATCATCGCCCTGACCAAGGGGGTGCTTAGCGCACCCCACTCCTTTATTATAAGGAATATGCGCTAAGCCCCCCTTTGAGGTCTCCACCGCCCGACTGGGTGGGGGAGATGCCCAACGGGCAGAGGGGGAACGCAGTTCACTGCGTGGAGCGAAGCGGGGGAAGGTTGTCCCTATCGCACTCGGCAACCGGCCCGAAGGGCATAGAAAGGCGGCGGGTGACAGACATCGCGCTCGTCGCGATGGCTGGGCACCGGCTGCCTTTCCGAGCGACACGACATGCAAGCCCTGCTTGCGTGGCCGGGTCCTCGCTACACACGCCGCTCTTCGCAGCATGAACCCATTGTGCCTGACGAAGCCAACCGCTTCCTATGAGCACTACCATAGCGGTGCCCGTCCAGAACAGCGACGCGAAGTGCTGGCGATCAGATTCAGGAAACAAAATCAAACACTTGTTTCCACCGCGTACTCATGAGAATCGTGTCCCATCAGGGTAAAGGACCACTGGACGTAGCAGGCCCCCACGAGATCACGTCGCAATGACATGATTTTTAAAATCCGGGACGCCTTCGAGCCAACGTCTAAGAGCCCAATGCGACAGGAGGCAGCATGCTGGTAGGATATGGCAGGGTAAGCTCGCAGGGACAGAGCCTCGACATCCAGAACGATGCGCTCGCGGCGGCGGGGTGCGAGAAGGTCTTCACCGAGAAGATGTCGGGCCGCTCCACCATCGACCGCGAGCAATTCGCCATGGCCATCGACTTCGTCCGTGAAGGCGACACCCTCGTCGTCACGCGCCTCGACCGTCTGGCCCGCAGCGTCGGCGATCTCCACCGCATCATCGAGACCTTGACCGCGAAGGGCGTGGAGTTCCGCTGCCTCGCGCAACAGGGGGTCAACACCGATAGCTCCTCCGGGCGGCTCATGCTCTCGGTTCTCGGTGCGGTGGCGATGTTTGAAAACGACCTGCGCCTTGAACGTCAACGCGAAGGCATCGAGAAGGCCAAGCTGGCGGGCAAGTACCGGGGACGCAAGCCCACCATCAACCCGGACCGGGTCAAGGAGCTTCGCCAGAATGGCATGGGACCGGCAGCCATCGCGCGGGAACTCCAGATCGCACGAGCCTCTGTCTACCGCGCGCTCGCGGCCTGATCTATAACGTCGTCGTCATCCCGGAGACTGCCATGGTCGACAACGATCCGCCTATCATCGAATCGCCGATGTCGAAAACCGTCAGCCAAGACGGCATCACCGTACAGGTCGCGATTTTTAAAATCGACGGGGATGCGGGCTGGACGTTGGAGGTGGTCAACGCGGAGGGGACATCGACCGTGTGGGAAGAGCCGTTTGAAACCGACACAGCCGCCTTCAACGCATTCCTACGCGCGGTCGAGACCGAGGGCATGGACACGTTCCTCGACGATGACACCTCGGGCTGGACCACGATCCACTGAGGATTATCGCGCCAACAGGCCGCACAGCGCCCGGTACTGCAAGGCTGCGTCCGCGTCTTCAAAACCGAACCGCACGATGTCTCGCCGAGATCGCTGCATCCGCCACGCGCGCAGGCCCTTATGATGGCACCACAGGGCGAGTTCATCGCCGATATAGTCAGGGCAATCACCCTCTTCCATCCGGATCGAGACTTCATCGACGATCACGACTTTATGGCTGTGGCGCGACAGACGCTCGTTCAGGGCCCGGAGGAAGGGTGTCATCATCACCTATTTATCGGTGATTGGCACTCAGTACCTCCCATTGGTGAAACCGCCGCCAGCCTGACATCAGCGGGCTTGCGGTCCTTCCCTGCCGACCCCGTCGAGCCATGCAAGGAAGTCTTCCTTCGACATCGACGTACCCTGCGTGGCTGCCGATTCCATGATCCTCGCGACGATCTCCTCAGGGACATCATCGACGCAAAGCGGGCAGGAACAGGGAACGGCATCATGATCGACAGGGATCAATGCACGGTCCCCGACATCGCCTGCTCATCTCCATCGACGCAGGACCGGCACTCCACACCGATCAACTCGTCACCCCGGACTGTCACGCGCCCGCCGTGGAAACGCGCACCGCAACGATCACAGCCTCTGTCGATAGCCGCTTCTACCAGCGACACGTCAAGATCATCGAACCCCAAGCAATCCTCCAGATCGTCAGACCGGCATCATCATCCCAGCCTTCTGCCCAGCGATCAATGGCATGATGCCCGACATCCTACCCGGCCATGATCACCTCAACGATCCCGTCCGACCTTCAACCCAACCATGGAGTTCCAGCATGACCGCACGCCCTGAAACGCCGCAGGCTGAGTACGAAATCGATGCGCCTGCCGCCGATGTTGCCGACGTCGAAAATCCGCCCCGTCGGAACCCAGCAGGGCTCACCATCACAAAAGATGGCGTTGAAATCGTTGGAAAACCGGCAGAAGATCGGTCCCGACAGTCGCCAGTCTACGAAACCCGTCTACAGAATCACGACGTCCATCGTGGTACAACCCAAAGAAATCGTTCAGGAAATCGGCGGGATCGCTCCACGATTAGCCCCAAACTTGAGCCGAAGCTGCATCGAAAAATCGGATTGTCAGAGACTTCCTGCCCTCCGTCAGCACCGCTCTACGCTCGGCGAGGCCATTTGCTCGGCCTATGATCATTTGGTTGCTATCGGAGTTGGGGTCCCCATAGAGACTTACAAACAAGTCAGGCGCAGTGCCGGAAGCAATATACCTAAGTATATGATCATCATTATCAGCTAGAGAGTGACCATATATGAAAATGGCGTTTTTCCCTTTGCAGCAACTTTCCAGACTTCTTGTTGCTTTGTGTAGATAAGCACTGTGCATTATCCGACTAAGTTTAATATCTGAACTGCCCTCTGCTACAAATATAGGAAATGAATTACGATCCAATGCCTGCCGGATTTGGTCGACTATTGGTACATCGGTCTTCGACCATGTATATTTTCTGATTTCCGAACCAGTATCAAAAAGGTGCAATGCCCCGTGAAGGTAGTTAACTGTCGCCGAGCTACCTTGCTGCCATGTGACCCAAGGTTGGTTCGGATCGTCTTCTGGATGCCGAAAGCCATCATCAGCGCCGAAGTTCAAATCATCGACATCTGTGTGCATCAGCGCCCAGTACAGCAAAACGTCATAGTTCAGTGTAAAAATATGATTAAAATTGTGCAGGAACGTGCGGCATGCAGAATACTGTTCACCTGTTACATCATAAGGTCTACTTGGATGACGTCGAGCTACCGCACTAACCAAAGCGTCTTTAATCGCTTCTGCATCGGATAAAAGCTTCGCGATCAATTTTTGAAGGCGGGGTCTATATACCTTCACGACAGTAGCCGTATCTTGTAGATGACGAATGACTACCTCGAAGTCATTCGTCCCCAACTCTCGAAAAAGCTCCGGTACATCAGGCGCGGCATCAAAATCAGCATTATCAAACAAGGAGCCATAGCTAAAAATATCAGGCTTCAGGGCTATGCTGAAGCCGTTCCCGAGCAGGAGATGCCTCCTCGTGTGCTCCGCAGAAACTGAAAGAGCCTCAGCAAAGTCCAAAACCTCAGTCATTTCAGCCCCCTAAAAATGCCCCACTCAAAATAGGTATCTAAGTAGCAGTTGCTAGGTGTCCAGCCCTAAAGAGGTAACTGCCGAACGGCGACAATCAACTATTGCGTTGAAGCGGAATTTCATCCGCTGGGTGCGGAGTTCGAACGAACGTCGAAGGATGCTGCATCGTCCCCTAGCAAGTTGACTGCGATCCACCCCCTGCGGCGCGACATCAGCGTGCGTACTTACGTGCCGGCAAATACGCTCTTGCCCGCTCGCGAGGTAGACCATCCGGTAAACTCGCTTATCAATCCGCAGCGTCGGCGAGAAAATCACCCTCGATCTGTCTTTGATTACGTGAAGGCGCTGATCGACCTGCCAGAGAAAGCACTGAACGCCTTGCCCCCCGAGAGGGGCGAGGCTCACGCCATCGGCTGAAATTGCTCTCAGGGCTTCCTCGAAGTCTCAATGGCGACATCGACTACCGGAAAGCGTACCTTCGAGATTTCTTGCAATAGGACGTCAACGCGGTAGCCGCGCCCGTAATTGTCCGAAACATCTGCCCCACTCCTCCCGCTTCCCCAACCTCCCAGTGCCATTGAAATTTCCCGGCCGACCCGAGCGTCGCGCAACGCATCCCGGAATCCGTGACGAAATGAATGGAAGCTCGTCCGTTCACGTGATGCACCTGCATGAGTGAGGAACAGCGAGAACCACTTTGAGAAGGCCGTCGAACGGAATCCATTTCGACCCGGACAGATATCTTCGAACAGCTTCACTTGCCCTCGGCAAGCTCGCTCAACGACGAACGCTGAAAAGCCAACGTCAATCAATTTCGGATGGACCGGGACAAGCCGTTCGCTGGACCGGGTCTTCAAACTCTTGTCAGTGCTTCCAACCAAGGATTTTTCGGTAATTGCGAAACAGCAGACGTCGTCGACCGTCCGGACATCGGCGATGTCGAGTTGGCAGATTTCGTTGAGCCGGAGTCCGCTATACAGCCCTATCAGTGGTATCCAGAAGCGCGTTCCTCTCGGGCGCGCACCTCCCGAAATTGCATAACCGCTTCCGTCATCCTTACAGCCAGTGTACAGAGGCGCGGTGAAAATACGGCACAACTGCTCATCGGAGAAGGGGTGCCGCTTCTCATGCTTCGCCACTGGGTCAGCCAGCCGCAGGCCCCGCATGTGGTTTTTTCCGAGGAATTCCTCCTGAACTGCCCAGTTCAAGACGACGCACACTTTGTTCAAGTACAAATTGACATTGGCAGGGCTGATGAGATCGGGCCACCCTTCCGCCCTCGCGCGCACTGCGACTTCCCGAGGCGATAGCTGCGGATATCGCTTCGAAGCATTCTTCGGAATGAATCGCAGCGTTTCCATGAAGTCCCGGCAAGTAGCCCGGCTAAGGCGATCCACGTAGGTATCAGCGCCAATTATCGAGAGGGCAAGCCTGCGTGCCGTTTCATAGGCCAATCGAGTTCGGGCTGACCATCCTCGGGTCGGATCATCCATAAAACGCTCGTAAATCTCACCTAACGTAAGGTACTGAGCATTCGCCACAGCACCGACGGCACCGGTTTCGCTACGGATTGGAATGGGCAGCAATGGTTTCCGAGCTTCACCTTCAAACGGTGCAAGTAAGCTGAGATCGACGGCCTGCCCCAAATCCTGCCGCGCGGATTCGAGCAGGGCTTCGATTTCACATAGCACAACATGCGACCGACGTGCTGCTATCCGCAGGCTATCCGTGCCGAGTGAACGCCAAATCTCGGTCTTCCCGAGCGCTGCCCGGAGAGTGGGTGGGACACATCTTCGTACATGAAACACTCCCCGCTTTTCTACGAGAAAACTTCGACGCTTTTGTAGACCCTTTTTGTAGACGCGATCCCGCCGATTTCCTGAACGATTTCTTTGGGTTGTACCACGATGGACGTCGTGATTCTGTAGACGGGTTTCGTAGACTGGCGACTGTCGGGACCGATCTTCTGCCGGTTTTCCAACGATTTCAACGCCATCTTTTGTGATGGTGAGCCCTGCTGGGTTCGAACCAGCGACCTACTGATTAAAAGTCAGTTGCTCTACCGACTGAGCTAAGGGCCCCCGTTGCCGCGTCGCGGTCAGGTGGGGGTCACCTAGGGGCCGCGCGCGGCTTGGTCAAGCGGGCGCGTAGATGGTGGATGCTCAAGCCGGTCAGGGGATCGCGCCAGCGGCCGGCGACGGTGGCCGCCGGGTCGAGCACGAAGCGGCGTTCGCGGAACGCGGGATGCGGGATCACGAGGCTCCCGCTTGCCTGTGCGCCGGCATAGGCGCCGCCGCTCCACAGCACGATGTCGAGGTCGAGCACCCGGGCGCCCCAGGCACCGCCCCGGCGGCGGCGGCCAAAGCGATGTTCGATCTTGTGGAGCTTGTGCAGCAGTTCGTCCGGATCGCGCTTCGAACGCACCAGCGCCACGGCGTTGGCGTAGCGGCGGCGCGAAGGGCCCAGCGGAGCCGTCTCGATCACCCGCGAGGCGGCGAGGAGGTGCAGCTTTCCGTGGTCGAGCGCTTCGAGCGCGGCGGCCAGCACGCGGCGCGGGGAGCCGTGGCGCGGGTGCCGCACGTTGGAGCCCAGCGCCACGAGGTAGCGGTGCGCGCCCAAGTTCAGATGTCCTGCGCGATGCGGGTGTAGAGCTGCGGGCGGCGGTCGCGGAAGAAGCCCATGCCGGCGCGGTGCGTCGCGGCGCGCGCCAGATCGAGCGTGGCGACCAGCACGCCGGTCTCCTCGGCGCCGAACTCGGCGACGTAGTCGCCCCATTCGTCGGTGATGAACGAGTGGCCGTAGAACGCCTGTTCGGTGTCGCACTCGATCTCGGCACCGATGCGATTGGCGGCGATCACCGGCATGCAGTTCGAGACCGCGTGGCCGACCATGGCGCGGCGCCACATGCGGCTGGTGTCGAGCGTGGCGTCGTAGGGTTCCGAGCCGATCGCGGTGGGATAGAACAGCAGTTCCGCCCCCATCAGCGCCATGACGCGCGCGCATTCGGGATACCACTGGTCCCAGCACACGCCGACGCCGATGCGGGTGCCGAACAAGTCCCACACCTTGAACCCGTCGTTGCCGGGGCGGAAGTAGTACTTTTCCTCGTAGCCGGGGCCATCGGGGATGTGGCTCTTGCGGTAGGTGCCCAGGATCTGGCCGTCGGCGTCGATCATCGCGAGGGTGTTGTAGTAGTGGTGGCCGTCGCGCTCGAAGAAGCTGGTCGGGATCGCGACCTTCAGTTTCGCCGCCAGGGCCTGCATCGCGATCACCGAGGGATGCTGCGCAGTCGGGCGGGCGAGCGCGAACAGCGCCTCGTCCTCGACCTTGCAGAAGTAGGGGCCGGAGAACAGCTCGGGCGGCAGCACGATCTGCGCGCCCTGCCCCGCCGCGTCTTCCACCAGCGCGGAGACGGCGGCGATGTTTTCGCCTTCGTCGGCGGAGTTGAGGGCGAGTTGCAGCGCGGCGACGGTGATCTGGGTCATGGCGTCCAGTTATGGATTGGGGGCTGCGAAGTCCAGTGCCGGGGGTGGTCGTCATGGAGTGCATCGTCCCGGCCTCGCCCCGGGACCGTGGGAAAGGCCGCGGCGACCTCGCGTCCGGCCGCTGCGCCGCGGTGGCCCATGGCGCGCCATCGCCTCGAGGGTACGCCGCAGTCCCGGGTTGCGCCCGGGACGACGACGATGACGATCAGTCGCGCTTGCGGAACAGCAGGGTCATGCGGTCGCTCTCGCCGATCGCCTGGTACTTCGCCTTGTCCTGCTCCTTGAGCGCGTAAGTGGGCGGCAGGGTCCACACGCCATCGGGCCAGTTGGCGCTGTCCTTTGGGTTGGCGTTGATCTCGGACCGGGCGACGAGATCGAAGCCGTTCACTTCCATGAAGCGGATCACGTCCGCCTCGCGCAAGTAGCCCTTCGATCCGTCGGTGTAGGAATATGGCGCGTCGGCCTTGGCGCGGTGCTGCTCGATGCCGACGAGGCCAGCCGGCTTGAGAAGCGCGCGCATCGTCTTGATCTCGCTGTCGGCGATGTTCCAGTTCAGCAGGTTGTGCAGCATGCGCGGGATCAGGATGACGTCGAAGGTCCCCTTCTCGCCCTCGGGCACGGCATCGAGCGTGTAGGCGGCGAAGTGCGAGGCGTCGATGCCGGTGAACTTGGCGACGTCCGCCGGATAGCCGGTCGCGCTCTTGCGGATGCGTTCCTGTGTCTCGGGCTTGAAGGCGCCGCTGGCGGGATCGAAGAACAGTCCGACGAGATGACCCTTCGGACCGAGGTAGAGGCCGAGGAAGCGCGAGTACCATTCCCCGCCCGGCGCATATTCGCCCACTTTCGCCTCGGGGCCGACCTGGAAGAAGCTCAGGCTTTCGACCGGGTGGCGGGCGGCGTCGCGGGCGCGGTCGTCCTTGCGCAGCGGGCTGGCGGCGACTTTCTCGAGCAGCGCCGTGCAGCCCTTGCAGGCCTCGACGGCGGCATTTTTGCTCGGGGCCTGGGCGGCGAGCGGCGCGGCGACGAGGCCGAGGAGCGAGGACAGGGTCAGCAGGGCGCGGCGCATGGAGTTCTCCTCGAGGTCGGAAGAGCGCGAGACTAGCTGCCCGCCGCTCAATGACAAGCGGGCCAATGACAAGCGCGTCGCCCATACCTATCTACCGCCCAACTCCTACGACTTGAGGACATGGAAAAGATGGAAACGGCAATCTTGGCTGGCGGGTGCTTCTGGTGCACCGAGGCGGTGTTCCGCGACGTGGTCGGTGTGGACGCGGTGCAGAGCGGCTATATCGGCGGCACCGTGGAGAACCCCACCTACAAGGCGGTGTGCTCGGGATCGACCGGCCATGCCGAGGCGATCGAGGTGCGTTACGACCCTGCGGTGATCTCCTATGCCGACGTGCTCGACGTGTTCATGGGCACGCACGATCCCTCGCAGCTCAACCGCCAGGGCAACGACGTGGGCACGCAGTACCGCTCGGCGATCTTCCCGCTCGACGACGCCCAGCGCGAGGAGGCCTCCGCAGCGATCGCCCGCTGGGACAGCGAACATCCCGGCGAGAAGGCCGTGACCACCATCGAGGGCCCGGCCCCGTGGTATCCGGCCGAGGACTACCACCAGGAATACTGGGACGGCGAAGGCCAGCGCAATCCCTACTGCCTCGCGGTGATCCCGCCCAAGCTGATGAAGCTGCGCAAGAGCTTCCAGGACAAAGTGAAAGGCTGAACGCATCGTCGTCCCGGGCTCGACCCGGGACGACGAATATCGCAGTGGGCGAGCCGATATTCCTTCACAAACCGTAAATGCTCTTGTCCTCGACTTGGCACCTGTTCCGGCAAGGGACACCGCCAAAGTCGCGCTTCCTTAGCGGCTAAGTAACGATACTAGGGCGCTCGGCACTTCCGCCGATCGAGATCCGTCCATGGCCGCTTTCCGTACCGTTTCGCTGTCGCTGGCCGCCATGGCCGCCGCCCTCGTCGCCAGCCCCGTGCTCGCGGATGCCGGCATGATCGCCGGCACCGACGTGCTGCGCACCTGGAACCTGGTGGTGCTCGGCGACCTCACCTCCTCTTCCGAGGTCGAGGGACGGACATTCGTCGGCGGCGATCTCAACGGCAATTCGTCGAACTACCAGATCCAGCCGATCGCCGCGTCCAGCACCGGGACGCCCGGCCTGACCGTGGTGGGCGACGTCAACGGCGGCGCCAAGAATCTCAACAACGGTTCGGGCGCAGTGGTCGGCGGCAACGTCAACAGCGGGCTCAATCTCAACGGCGCGGCGCAGACGGTGCTGGTGGGTGGTTCGATCGCCAACACCAACGTCAACCAGAACACCGTGACCTCGGGCCTGTCGGCCAGCGACCCGGCCTTCGCGCAGAACCTGACGCAGCAGAAGAGCCTCATCGAGACCTCGATGACGGGCCTCAGCAGCACGATGGGCACCCAGGCCTCGAACAGCCAGCTCACCATCAGCGGGAACACCGGGACGTTCGACGCCCAGCCGGATTCCAGCGGCGTAGCGGTGTTCAACATCTCCGCCGCCGACCTCGATTCGATCGGCGAGATCAAGTTCAACCTCAATGGCGCCGACACCGCCATCGTCAACGTCACCGGTGCTTCGGTCACGCTGGACGACAATTTCCTGGGCGGCACCCAGAACCTGGGCGAGCACGTCATCTGGAACTTCCCCGATGCGACCAGCCTGTCGCTGAGCACCGCCTGGGGCGGCTCGGTGCTGGCCCCCAAGGCCGCCGCCACGACCGCGAACTACATCCAGGGCTCGGCAGTGTTCGGCAGCCTCGTCCAGAACGGCGAGATGCACATCGGCACCTACACCGGCAGCTACCAGGCGCCGAGCGATCCGGGCACCTCGACCAGCTCGGGCGGAAGCACCTCGTCCTCGTCGGGCGGGACCGCGGTTCCGGAGCCGGGCATGGTCGGCATGTTCGCGCTGGCGCTGGGCGGCCTGCTGTTCTGGCGCCGCCGCCGGGTGGCCGCAGCCTGACAGGGACCGGTTGACACGTCGTCCCGGATCGAGCGGGACGACGCGGCAGTCAGTCCTTGGTCCAGCGTGCCACGAAAAACCCGTCGAGGCCGCCGGCTTCCGCCAGCATCCCCGGATCGGTGCGCAAGGTGCCTTCGGCGGTCGGCGCCAGGCCTTCCGGCAATTCCGCCGCCTCGACCGGCAACAGGGTCAGCCCGGCCGGCGCCGGCTGCGCCTCGCCCTCGGCCGTCTCCAGCGAGCACACCGCGTAGATCAGCCGCCCGCCCGGCCTGAGCCAGCCGGCGGCGCGTTCGAGCAGCTTCGCCTGCAGGTCCGCCATGTCGGCGATCTGGCGCGGACCGATGCGGTGGAGGACGTCGGGGTGGCGGCGCGCGGTGCCGGTGGCGGTGCAGGGCGCGTCGAGGAGGATCGCGTCGAACGGCTCCTCTGGCTCCCAGGCCAGCGCGTCGGCGAGGACCACGTCGGCCTCCAGCGCGGTGCGCGCGAGGTTCTCGCGCAGGCGTTCGAGACGGCGCTTGGCGTTGTCGAGCGCGGTGACCTTCCACCCCTGCGCGGCGAGCTGCATGGTCTTGCCGCCGGGCGCGGCGCACAAGTCGAGCACGCGGCGCCCCTCCCCTGCCCCCAGCAGGCGCGCGGGCAGACTGGCGGCGAGGTCCTGCACCCACCAGGCGCCGTCGCGGAAGCCGGGAAGCAGATCGATCGCCGAGCCGCGCGGCAGGCGCAAGTGGCCGGGCATCAGCGAGACGCCGCCCATCCGCTCGGCCCATTCGGCGGTGGCAGCGGGGTCGCGCAGCGCGAGGTCGAGCAGCGGCGGTTCGACGAGCCCGGCGGCGATGGCCTCGGCCCGCTCGCCCCAGCGCATCATCGGCCCGTCGGGCAGGGTCGGCACCTCGGGGAGCTTCGCCTCGATCTTCATCAGCGTCGAGAAGACGCCGTGGGCGAGCCGCCTCGGGCCACCCATCAGCAGCGGCAGGCCAGTGGCGATGATGGCGTGCGGCGGCGTATCCAGCCGCAGCACTTGCGCCAGCATCAGTTGCAGCACCGCGCGCGGCTTGGCGTCGTCGGGGAGGCGCTGCCTGGTCGCCGAATCGATCAGTTCGTCGAGGTCCTGCTTCCAGCGCAGTGCCTCGCCGGCGATGGCGCGGGCGAGCGCCCGGTCGGCATCGCCCTTGACGCGAGCGAGAGCCCCGCCGGCGGCCTGGTCGAGAGTCTCGCCCCTGCGCAGTACGGCATCGATGAGGTTGAGCGCGGCGCGGCGCGCCGGAAGGCCGGGAATGTCCATCGCGGGCCCCTATACCGGATTGCGTTTTTCCGCCAGCGTCGCCACATGCAGTCCATGATCAAGCGCGCCACCCAACGTCCCGAGGGCTTCACCAAGCCCGCTCACTGGACGAACGAGCCCGCGCCGCAGCCGGCGCCCCAGTCCAAGGACGACGAGGACCCCGATGGCCTGTCGCCCACGCGCTACGGCGACTGGGTGCAAAAGGGCATCGCGATCGACTTCTGAGTTCAGCGTCTTCTGAGTTCAGCGTCGTCCCGGACGTGATTCGGGATGAGGTTACTTCGTAGTCTCCTGCCCGTCCTGCTGCCAGCCGCCGCCGAGCGCGAGGAACACCGCGATCTGGTCGTCGACCAGCGCCGCTTCCGCCGCCGCGTGGCTGACCTGGGCCGAAGCCAGGCTGCCTTGCGCGCTCAGCAGGTTCAGGAAATCGCCGCGGCCGAAGCGGAACAGCTTGTTCGCCTGGGTCGCGGAAATCCCCGCGCTGTCGCTCGCCCGGCCAAGGGCAGCGGCCTTGTCCCGGTCGCGGGCGTAGGTTTCGAGCGCGGTCTCGGTGCCGCGCAGGGCGTCCAGCACGGTCGCATCGAACTTGGCGAGATCGACGTCGACCTGGGCCTTCGCGGCTTCGATCCGGGCCTTGACGATCGGGCGGTTGGGGAAGCTCCAGCTCAAGAGCGGGCCGAGGCTGAAGCCGAAGCTGTCGGAGGTGCCCAGATTCTCCAGCCGGCCGCTGGTGGCGACGCCGGCGCCGATGCTGACGGTGGGATAGAGGTCGGCCGTGGCGACGCCGATGCGCGCGGTGTCGCCGGCGATGGCGCGTTCGGCCTGGCGAATGTCGGGACGGCGGCGGATCAGCGCGGCGCCGTCGCCCACCGGCATGGCCCGCGTGAGCCGGGGCAGGCTCGCGCACGTGGCCACGTCCTGCGGGTATTCCGCAGGCGCCCGGCCCAGCAGCGCCGCCAGCAGGTAGAGCGCACCCTGCCGCTTGGCGACGAAGGCCGGAAGGCTCGCTTCGCTGGTCTCGACCGCGGTGCGCGCGCGGCTGACGTCGAAGGCGGTGCCGCGCCCGCCCCTGGCCAGCCGCGTGGTGGCGTCGAGGGTCTGGCGCTGCAGGGCGATGACCCGGCGCACCGTCGCCATCTGGTAGTTCGCGGCGCAGACCCCCGCATAGGCCCTGGCGGTCGACGCGGCGACGCTGATGCGCACCGCGTCGCGCGCGGCGGCGACCGCCTCGCGGTCGGCCTCGCTGCCCTCGATCGCACGGCGCAGCTTGCCGTTGAGGTCGAGCGGGTAGCTCAGCGACAGGCCCAGGTCGTACGTCGCGACGCCGGGAATGTTGGCGCCGGCCGACTGCGTGGAATAGTCCCGTTCGAGGTCGGCATCCGAGGTGATCGAGGTGTTCAGCGCCCGCGCGCCGACGGTTTCGCGCAGCACCGCGTCGGCCTTGCGCAAGTTGGCCTCGGCCGCGCGCAAGTCGGCGTTGGCGGCCAGTGCCTGCTCGACCAGCGCGTCGAGGCGGGGATCGTCGTAGAGGCTCCACCAGCGGTCGGGCAACGGCGCCTGCGCGAAGGCGGGGTCCTTGCCGGAGACGAAATCGCCTTGCGCGGCAGGCGCGTTGGCGACGGCCTGCTCGGGCGGGCGATAGTCCGGACCGGCAGTGGCGCAGGCGGAGAGCGCCAGCGCCATGGCCGCGGCGCAGAAGTGGCGATGAAGGGCCATCACCGGGCTCCCGTGGCCGCCGGTGCGGGTTGCGCAGGGTTTGCAGGGTGCGCGGGGCGCGCGGCCGGCCGGGCAGCGGCCGGGTGCTCGACCGTGACGGTGGCGGTGCGCCCCAGGATCAGGCGAACGTCCTTGGGCACATGGGTCAGCTTCACGCGTACCGGGATGCGCTGGGCGAGGCGGACCCACGAGAAGGTGGCGGCGACGTTGGGCAGGAGGTTGCCCGAATCGCTGCGGCTGTCGTCGTTGATGCCCGCAGCGATGCTCTCGACGCGGCCGTGGAGGGCCTGCCCCTCGCCCATCAGGTGCACGGTGACCGGCGCGCCGAGGTGGATCATCGGCAGCTTGGTTTCCTCGAAGTAGCCTTCGACGCGGATCGAATCGTCGTCCACCAACGCCATCGCCTGGCTGCCCGCGCCGAGGTAGTCGCCGGGGTGCAGGTCGAGGTTGGTGACGGTGCCGTTGACCGAGGCGTGAACCTGGGTGCGGCTCAGGTTCAGCTTCGCCCCGTCGAGCGCGCTTTCGGCTTCGGCCAGCGCGGCGCGGGCGGTGGCGACACGGGCGACGTTCTGCTCGTGCGTCTCGGTGGCGACGAGATCGCCCAGCGCCAGGTCGCGCGAGGATTCGCGCTGCGCCTGTCCCAGCGTCGCCCGTGCGCTCGCGACCGAAGCCTGCGCCTGCTCGACGGCGAGCGAATAGCGCGGGCGGTCGATCACGAACAGCAGGTCGCCGGCCTTGACCGTCTGGTTGTCGCGCACCGCCACCGAAGTGACGAGGCCGCCGATGTCGGGCGTCACCCGCACCACGTCGGCACGCACGCGGCCGTCGCGGGTCCAGGGACTGCGCTCGTAATGATGCCACATCCAGTAGGCTATGCACGCGGCGAGCACGACGATGACGATGGTGGCGGCGCTGCGGCCGATCGCGGGAAGCAGGTTCTTCATGGATGGAAACCGATGTGGGGGGCGAGGAAGGACAAGGCGCCCAGGACCATGACGTAGAGGCACAGGTCCACGAGGGCGCGATAGGCGACGAAGCGATAGAGCCCCGAGACGTTGACGAAGCGCAATAGCAGCATCGTCAGCACCGAGGCGATCACCGCCAGCAGGAGAATGGTGGGCATGAACACGCCCAGGATCGAAATTTCGCCGTTCATGGCAGGCCTTTCAGCGCGGCGGCGTCGGGGAACAGGTTGCGGCGCAGGCTGACCAGCGCGAGGGCGGCCTGACGGCGCACCGAGCGATCCTCGTCGACCGCAAAGAGGTGGAGCGCCTTGTCGATGTCGCCCAGCAGTTCCGGGTCGGCAGGGGCCCGCTCCTCGGGCTCCATGCGACGGTAGTAGGCGCCGACTTCGGCGAGCACGCTGGTCAGCGGTCCGGTGCGCTCGGGCGGCAGATCGAGGCGCAGTTGCCGCAACTCGCCGATCGCCACGCCGGTGCGCAAGTCGCGCAGCACGTCGTAGAGCGGCTCGCCCGGCTGCTTGCCGCTGAGCGCGAGGCGCGGCGAGAGCACCGCGATACGGTCGAGCATGCGGTTGATCCAGCCGCGCACGTCGGGCGGACCCATCACGTTGCTGCGCTCGGCGATGTCGCGCCAGCCGGCGCGCAAGGTCCGGCGGATCGCGCTTTCGAGCCCGGCCGTCTGCAACAGGCGCGCCATGACTATGGCGAAAAGGGTGCCGGCAAGCTGGGCCAGCGCCCCGTTGGTGAAGGTCACGAAATTGTCGTTGTACTTGACGGCGATGATGAACGGGCTGCCCATGCCCAGCAGTGCCGGGAGCGCGATGCCGGCGAAACGCGGCGAATACATGAGCGAGCCCAACACCAGCAGGGGCGGCGAGAGCGCCAGCGCCAGTTCGGCGAACCCGTCGACCCGTGGCAGGACCGCGAAGGCGTAGATGAAGCCGATGACCGTCGCGATCAGGGTCCCCCAGAAGAACAGGCGCAACGGCAGCAGCGGGTTGTCCATCGCCGAGAACAGCGCCAGGAACACGCCGGCGAGCATGACGGCGGTGGCCCCGTCGTTCCAGCCGCTGCCGATCCACAGCACGGTGCCCAGGATGATCGTCACCGCCGCGCCCGCCGCGCCGCGCAGGGCGCCCGCGACGTCGCGGTGCAGTTCGCGGTTGCGACGGCCCTCGAGCAGGCGGGGGATGCGCGACGAGACCGGCTTGCGATCGTGGGTTCCAAGCTGTTCGGCCAGGTCGCGGCAATCGAGGTGCGCCTCGATCAGGCTGGAAAGCCGCGAGCCGAGGCTGAGGTGCAGCAGGTCGTCCCACCCCGCCCCGGGACCGACTTCGGGTTCGAGCGCAAGGCAGCGTGCCATCAGGTCGGCGGCCCTGCGCTCGCGTTCCTCGCGCGGGCCCTCGATGGCGTCGAGCCACTCGCGCGTGTCGGCAAGAAGCCGTGCCGCCGGCTCGCCCAGCGCATCGCGCTCGCGCAGCGCCGCGACGCGGTCGGCGACGGCGGCGCCCAGCGGCATCAGCAGCGAAAGCTGGTCCTGCAGGGCGCGCACGGTGCGCACGCGCGGCGCGGCGCGGCTGGTCTCGTAGGGCAGGTGGATCGACAGGTTGTGCAGCTCGGTCACGTCCTGGGCGAGGCGGCGGCGCTCCGCCTCGACGGCGGCGTCGGGTTCCAGTTCGAGCGAGTCGCGGCTCCAGCGCTCGGCGTCGCGCAGCATCATAGCGACGCGGCCGAGGAGGAAAGTGGACACCGAATTGGGGAACACCACGCCGTGCACGAGGCTGGAGCACAGGATGCCGATGGTGATCTCCTGCACCCGCAGCGAGGCGTCGGTGAAGATCTCGCCGGGAGTGTTGACGGCGGGCAGCACGATCAGCACGGCGGTATAGCCCGCCAGCACGAAGGCATAGCCGCGCGGCGTGCGCTCCAGCAGCGAGACGAAGACGCACAGCGCCAGCCACGAGGCGATCGCCAGCGTCAGCAGTTCGGGACTGTGCGAAAGCGGCGGCACCATGACCACCGCCGCCGTCGCGCCGATGAACGTGCCGATCACGCGGAACAGCGCCTTGGACACCACTGCGCCGGCCAGCGGCGCGGCAATGATATAGGAGGTGAGGAAGGCCCAGTACGGCCGCTCCAGCCCGATCGAGAACGAGATGTAGGTCGCCAGCAGGGCCGCCGCGAGGGCCTTGAGCGAAAACAGTGCCGCCGGGACGCCCCAGCGCGCCAGTGCCGGGCTGTTCACGTCCGCCCCCGCATGTCGGCAGCGCGGGCGGCGACGAGATCGAGTAGCCGGACGGCCACTTCGAGGTCGGCGTCGGACACTCCTTCCAGCAGCTCGATACGCAAGTCGATCAGGCGCTGGTCGGCCTTGCGCGCGAGCGCCCTGCCCTCGGTGGTGAGGTGGAGGCGGTTGGCGCGGCGGTCCTCCTCGTCGGCCTGGCGCATGACGAGGCCGGCGCGCTCCAACTGTTGCACGGTGCGCACCAGCGAGGCCTCGGTGATGCCGATGGCGCGGGCGAGATCGCCCTGTCGGGCTCCCTTGCCCAGCCGTTCGAGATGGACCAGCGCCCAGCCGGCGGAGTTGGAGATCGCCAGCGAGCCGAGGATGCGGTCGGCAAGCTGCCACCACGCGCGCGAGACGGGGCTCAGCTGCGTGGCGAGTTGATGGGCCAGGGCGATTCGGTCGGTCATGAGAACGGTTAGTTAGGCTCCTAACTATTCATCGGCAACCTGCGGCAGTTTGCGTTTCACGATACAGCAATGCCGTAAATTGCAATTCGCGCAAGGTGGAGACGGGGGCGCAGATCTCTCCAGGATGGGGCTGCGGGTGACTGCACGCTTATTCACCAACCCGGTCGTCGCGAGCTTAGCGAAGCAACCGGGAGCGATTGCGGCGGCGCCCTGCGGAGCTGGGGGTGAAGAAACCCCTCACCGCCATTCGACCGCGGCTGGCGCGGGAACGCCGAGGATACAAACCAGAACGATCACCTTGCGCATCTACGCTGCGAGCTGCCGAGCCTGCCTGCCCTTCCCCGCCAACGACGCCTCAGGGCACGATCTCGATCGCGGTCCCGTCGGGCACCGCTTCCCACAAGGCCTCGATCTCCTGGTCGGAGACGGCGATGCAGCCGTCGGTCCAGTCGCCGGGGACGCGGCCTGCCGGCCATCCGTTGGGCTGGCCGTGAATCATGATCATGCCGCCCGCCGAGCGGCCCTGTCGGGCAGCGAAGGCGCGGTCGGCGGCATCGGGATAGGAGATGTGGAGCGAGAGGTGGTAGGCGCTGTTCGGGTTGCCCCAGTCGATCGCGTAGCGGCCCTCGGGGGTCCGCTCGTCGCCCGCGAAGCGCTTGGGGCCGACCGGCTCGTCGCCGAGCTGGATGTGCTGGATGACGTGGACGAGGCGGTCGCCGGAGTAGAGTTCCATGATCCGCTGCACCTTGCGCACGCGGATCAGGTCGATTTCGGGGAGGACGAGCGGCGCCTCGGCGGACGCGGTTTCGACGCCGAGGAGCAGCAGCAGCGGGGCGAACCGGAGAACGCCCCGCATGGCCTCAGTCCGCGAAGGGATCGCGCACGAGGATGGTGTCCTCGCGCTCGGGGCTGGTGGAGACCAGCGCGACCGGCGTTTCGATCAGTTCCTGCACGCGCTGGATGTACTTGATCGCCTGAGCGGGCAGGTCCGCCCAGGAACGGGCGCCGGCGGTGGTGCCTTCCCAGCCGTCCATTTCCTCGTAGATCGGCTCGACGCCGGCCTGGTCCGCGGCATGGCTGGGGAAATAGTCCAGCACCTTTCCGTTCAGGCGGTAGCCGGTGCAGATCTTCACCTTCTCGAACCCGTCGAGCACGTCGAGCTTGGTGAGCGCGATGCCGGTGACGCCCGAGATCGCGCAGGACTGGCGGACGAGCACTGCGTCGAACCAGCCGCAGCGGCGCTTGCGGCCGGTGACGGTGCCGAATTCGTGGCCGCGCTCGCCCAGCTTCTGGCCGGTCTCGTCTTCCAGCTCGGTCGGGAACGGACCCGAGCCGACGCGGGTGGTGTAGGCCTTGACGATGCCCAGCACGAAGCCGGTCGCCGAAGGGCCGAGGCCCGAACCGCTCGCCGCCGTGCCCGAAACCGTGTTCGAGCTGGTGACGAAGGGATACGTCCCGTGGTCGACGTCGAGCAGCACGCCCTGCGCGCCTTCGAACAGGATGCGCGCGCCGGCCTTCTTGACCTTGTTGAGGCGGCGCCACACCGGCTCGGCGAACTGCAGCACGTATGGCGCGATCTCGCGCAGTTCGTTCAGCAGCGCCTCGCGGTCGATCGGCGGCTGGCCGAAGCCGGCGCGCAGCGCGTCGTGGTGGGCGCAGAGGCGATCGAGCTGCGGCTCCAGCGCATCGAGGTGGGCAAGATCGCACACGCGGATCGCGCGGCGGCCGACCTTGTCCTCGTAGGCCGGGCCGATGCCACGGCCGGTGGTGCCGATCTTGCCGGCACCGGCTGCCGCTTCGCGCAACCCGTCCAGCTCGCGGTGGACCGGCAGGATCAGCGGGCAGTTGTCGGCGATCGCGAAGTTGCCGGGATTGATCTCGACGCCCTGCCCGGTCAGCTTCTCGACTTCGGCCTTGAGCGCCCAAGGATCGAGGACCACGCCGTTGCCGATGATCGACAGCGTGCCGGTGACGATGCCCGAAGGCAGCAGGCTGAGCTTGTAGACCTGCTCACCCACCACGAGCGTATGGCCGGCATTGTGGCCGCCCTGGAAGCGCACCACGGCATCCGCCCGGCTTGCCAGCCAGTCGACGATCTTGCCCTTGCCCTCATCGCCCCACTGGGCGCCGATCACGGTTACGTTGGCCAACGTTTCACGCTTTCACTGCTGTTTGAAATACCGCCGCGCCCTAGGGGAAGCGGCGGCGAAGGGCAAGCGCCGTGGGGCGATATGTGGCGGTTTGGTTACGGGGGGATGGAAGGTAGGCTCACGCGGCGGCGCAAAGGCGCAAAGGGGCGGGTTCCAGCCGCAGGCGCGTTCTTCGCCGAACCATCGCGCGGGTCGCAACGTCGATCGGCAAAGTGCCTTCGCCGCAAGCGCCACACCTTCGCGCCTTTGCGCGAACCCTTCCCTTAAATCATCCGCCCCTGCGGGCCTCCGCGTGGTCCAATCCTCGCCAAATCAGACCGCCACCGCCTCGTCGCCTTCCAGCCGGTGCGAGCAGCCGAGCGCGAGGGCGTCGTCCGCCTCGCCCAGTGCCGCGACGGTGATCCAGCCGATCGCCCGCTGCCGCGCGGCGATCTCGCGGTCGTGGCCGAGGGGGAGGAACAGGCGGCGTTCCTCGGCAGTGCCGGCAGCGAGCACGTCGATCAGCGGATCGGGATAGAGCGAGAAGCCGGTCGCCGCTTCCGGGTTGCGCCCGGTCTGGCCGAGAATCGCATAAGTACCGCCGCGCCCCATGCTGCCGGGAATGCCGTCGGCATAGATGGTGAAGCCGAACCACGACTGGTACTCGAACCCGTGCCGCTCCGAGGGATCGAGCGTCAGCCGGGCCTTGCCGCCGACCCGCGCGGCGATCGCCCGCAAGGCGCCGATCCGGCTGGCAAGTACGCCGCCGACGTCGAAGGCCGCCAGCCGCTCGATCGCATCGTCGAACGGGCCGACCGCATAGAGCAGTGGCAGGTAGGCCGCGCCGCCCGCGTCGACCAGTCCGCCCGCGTCCTTGGAATCGAGCATCCGGCGCACCGCCTCGATGCCCGAGGCCGGCAGCGGCAGCGCGCCGGCGCTCAGCGTGTCGACGAGGTCGGGCAGCGTGAAGTCCACCGAGACGCCGGTGGCGCCGGCGGCGCGCAGGGTCTCGATCGCCAGTTCGACGATCTCGGCCACTGCCTCGGTCGAATCGGCACCGACCAGTTCGGCCCCGACCTGCAGCCGCTCGCGTGCCGGATCGAGACCATCGCCCTTCACCGTCACCACCTGGCCCGAATAGGACAGCCGCAGCGGGCGCGGCTCCTGTGCGAGGCCGGTGGCGGCGATGCGCGCGACCTGGGCGGTGATGTCCGAACGCAGCGCCAGCAGCCGCAGCGAGGCCGGGTCCATGAACCGGAACATGCGCCGCACGCGCACGCCTGCCATGCGGCTGGCCAGCGCCTTCTCGAATTCGAGCACGGGGGTCTCGACGCGCGCGTAGCCGTGGCTCGCCAGGACGTCGTGCGCGGCGCGGCGCACGGTCTGGGAAGCCCATGCCTGTTGCGGCAGACGGTCGCCCAGTCCCTCGGGCAGAAGATCGCGGTCGTTTTCGTGCATAGTGTGCGCGCCCTTAGCGGGACGGGCGGGGTTTGGCGAGTGGGGGATTGGGGCCGCCATCCTCCCCGGCACGCGGAGAGGACCATCTGCACGAAAAAGGGGCCGGCGCTTGCGCACCGACCCCTCTTCCGTTGGGAGACCGTAATCAGGTCAGGTCAGAACGAAAGCGCCTTGACCGTCTTCACGCCGGGCAGCGCGCGGGCCTGTTCCAGCACGTCGCCGGCAACCGGGCTGTCGACCGAGAGCAGCAGCACCGCCTCGCCGCCGGCCGCGCGGCGGCCGAGGTTGAAGGTGCCGATGTTGATGCCCTTCTCGCCCAGCAGGGTACCGATACGCCCGATGAATCCGGGGGCGTCCTCGTTGACGATGTACATCATCGGGCCTTCCAACTCGGCCTCGACCTTGATGCCGAACATCTCGACCAGGCGCGGCTCGACGTTGTTGAACAGCGTGCCCGCCACCGAACGCTCGCCCGCATCGGTCTTCACCGAGACGCGCACCAGCGTGTGGTAATCACCCTCGCGCTCGGTCTTCACTTCGCGCACTTCCAGGCCGCGCTCCTTGGCGAGATAGGGAGCGTTGACCATGTTCACGGTGTCCGACTGGACGCGCATGAATCCGGCGAGAACCGCCGCGGTGATCGGCTTCTGGTTGAGTTCGGCGGCGGCGCCCTCGACGTGGATCGAGATGCGCGGCACCGAATCGACGGTCAGCTGGCCGACCATCGAGCCCAGCATTTCCGCGAGCTTCATGTAGGGCTTGAGCTTGGGGGCTTCCTCGGCGCTCAGCGAAGGCATGTTGAGCGCGTTGGTGACGCCGCCGTTGACCAGGAAGTCGGCCATCTGCTCGGCGACCTGGAGCGCGACGTTGACTTGCGCTTCGGTGGTCGATGCGCCCAGGTGCGGGGTGCAGATGAAGTTCGGCGTGCCGAACAGCGGCGAATCCTTGGCAGGCTCGGTCTGGAACACGTCGAGCGCGGCGCCGGCGATGTGGCCGGAGTCGAGACCGGCCTTCAGCGCCGCCTCGTCGATCAGGCCGCCGCGCGCGCAGTTGACGATGCGCACGCCCTTCTTGGTCTTGGCCAGGTTCTCGGCCGAGAGGATGTTGCGGGTCTGGTCGGTGAGCGGCGTGTGCAGGGTGATGAAGTCGGCACGGGCGAGCAGGGTTTCCAGGTCCGCCTTCTCGACGCCCATTTCCACGGCACGTTCAGGCGTCAGGAACGGGTCGAAGGCGACGACCTTCATGCGCAGGCCCAGCGCGCGGCTGGCGACGATCGAGCCGATGTTGCCGGCGCCGATCAGGCCCAGCGTCTTGCCGGTGACTTCAACGCCCATGAAGCCGTTCTTCGGCCACAGGCCCTGCTGGGTCTGCGCGTTGGCTTCCGGAAGCTGGCGGGCGAGCGCGAAGATCAGCGCGATGGCGTGCTCGGCAGTGGTGATCGAGTTGCCGAACGGCGTGTTCATCACGACGACGCCCTGGGCCGAGGCCGCCGGGATGTCGACGTTGTCGACGCCGATGCCGGCGCGGCCGACGACCTTGAGGTTCGGTGCGGCGGCGAGGATTTCCTTGGTCACCTTGGTCGACGAGCGGATGGCGAGGCCATCGTATTCACCGATGCGGGCGATCAGTTGCTCCGGCGTCTCGCCGGTGATGACGTCGACGTCGCAGCCCATTTCGGCGAAGATACGGGCGGCATTGGGGTCCATCTTGTCGGAAATGAGGACTTTGGGCTTGGTCATGGGAATGTTCCTTCACGTCGTCCCGGACTCGATCCGGGACCGTGGGCAGTCTTCAGGCGCGGGCTGTTCGGCGAGGCGTTCGCCTCAAGGATGGCCCGCGGTCCCGGATCAGGTCCGGGACGACGACGATTATGCGGCCTTGACGGTGGCGTAGGCCCAGTCGAGCCAGGGACCGAGATCCTCGATGTCCTGGGTGTCGACGGTGGCACCGCACCAGATGCGCAGGCCCGCCGGAGCATCGCGGTAGCCGGCGACGTCGTAGGCGGCGTCCTGCTTTTCGAGCAGGGCGGCGAACTTCTTGATGAAGTCCGCGTCGGCGCCTTCGACGGTCAGGCACACCGAGGTCTTCGAGCGGGTTGCCTCGTCGATCGCGAGGTGGCCCAGCCAATCGCGCTCGGCGACGATCTTCGAGAGCGCGGCGGCATTGGCGTCCGAACGGGCCTGAAGCCCTTCGAGACCGCCCAGCCCCTTCGCCCATTCGAGCGCGAAGATCGCGTCCTCGACGGCGAGCATCGAGGGGGTGTTGATGGTCTCGCCCTTGAACACGCCCTCGGCGAGCTTGCCCTTGGAGACCAGGCGGAACACCTTGGGGAGCGGCCAGGCCGGGGTGTAGGTTTCCAGGCGCTCGACGGCGCGCGGGCCCAGGATCAGCACGCCGTGGCCGCCTTCGCCGCCCAGGACCTTCTGCCAGGAGAAGGTGGCGACGTCGATCTTCGACCAGTCGATGTCGTAGGCGAAGACTGCCGAAGTGGCGTCGGCGAACGTCAGGCCTTCGCGGTCCGCCGGAATGAAATCGGCATTGGGGACGCGCACGCCCGAGGTGGTGCCGTTCCAGGTGAACAGCACGTCGGTGCCGAAGTCGATCTGGGTCAGGTCGGGAAGCTGGCCGTAGTCGGCGCGGATCACGGTGGGATCGAGCTTGAGCTGCTTGGCCGCGTCGGTCACCCAGCCCTCGCCGAAGCTTTCCCACGCAACCGTCGTCACGCCGCGCGCGCCCAGCATGGTCCACATGGCCATCTCGAAGGCTCCGGTGTCGGAGCCCGGGACGATGCCGATGCGGTGGGTATCGGGCAGCTGCAGCACTTCGCGCATCAGGTCGATGGCGTAGGCAAGACGCGTCTTGCCGATCTTGGCGCGGTGCGAGCGGCCGAGCGATTCGGTGGCGAGCTTTTCGGGGGAGTAGCCCGGAGGCTTGGCGCAAGGTCCGGAAGAGAACTGCGGACGAGCAGGTTTACGCGCGGGTACGGCAATCAAATCAGTCATTTCTGACTCTCCTTACAGAGAGCTCGCGCGGCGTTGGGACCGCGTGGCCCGGCGTCGCTCCTAGTGGCGTGGCCAGCTATGTCAATCGACTTGCGGTGACGCGCCTGTGCAAATGCGCTTCGACTGCGCAAATCTGCGGATGGTAGCCGCGCACGTACCGGCGCACCGGTAAGCTCAGGTTAACCAGCCCCCTGCACAAGGGCCTCCATGCGCAGAGTCCTGCTCTTCCTGCCCCCCTTGCTGGCCGGCCTGGCCTGCCTTGCCGGGTGCATCGACGCCCCGCAGCCGTCCCGGCGAAGCCCCGCCCGCTCCGCTCAACGCCCTGCCGCACCGCCGCGAATCGACGTGCGCCAGTGCCTCTCGCAGCTCGGAGCCCAGCACGCGGTCTTCACCCCGCTCGAGGACCGGTACTACGGCAGTTCCTGCACCACGCTCGGGACGGTCAAGCTCGCTGCCCTCAACACCGACAGCGCCACGGTGATGGTATCCGGCCTGGGGCCGGCGACTTGCGCGGTGGCGATCCCGTTCGCCGCCTGGGCGCGCTACGGCGTGGACCGCGCCGCGCAGCAGATCCTGGGCAGCCGCGTGGTGAAGATCGAGACCTTCGGCAGCTACTCGTGCCGCAACGTGGCGGGCACCAACCGCCGCTCGGGCCATGCCACCGCCAATGCCATCGACGTCTCGGGCTTCGTGCTGGGCGACGGCCGGCGAATTACCGTGCTGGAAGACTGGAACGGCGGCACGCCTGCCGAGCGCCGCTTCCTGCGCACCGTCCACGACAGCGCCTGCAAGCGTTTCGGCACCACGCTGGGCCCCGGCTACAACGCCGCCCACGCGAATCACCTGCATCTCGAGGCCGACGGGGCGGATTTCTGCCGCTGAGGCACCCCATCGTCCCGGCGCATGCCGGGATCGCGGGCCGAGTCGCGCTCACTGCCCGGGAAGACCGCGCCTGAAGACTGCCCGCGGGCATGCACCGGGAAGACTTGGCAACAAGACCTGACCTGCAGGACACCATCGGGACACGAACGAGCCATAACGGGCAAGCAGTTTCCCCCGTGCCCGAAGGATCGCATGAACCTCCTGCCCCTCGCCCGACTGGCGCTTGCAACCGCCGCCCTCGCCTGTGCGACCACCGCCCGGGCCGAGACGCGCCACGACGAACAGGCCTGGGTGAACCTCACCGCGATGGGCTCGATCTCCGACGAGCTGGTCTATTTCGCCGAGTTCCAGCCGCGCGTGGGCGACGGGGTCTCGCGGCTCGACCCGCTGCTGCTGCGCGGTGCGGTGGGGTGGAAGCTGTCGCCCTCGGTCACGCTCTACCAGGGCTACGCGCATGTCATCTCCCCGGTCGAGGGTGGGCGCGACGTCAACGAGGAGCGCAGTTTCCAGCAGCTCAACCTCGCGCTGGGCAAGCCGCTCGGCGGCGAACTGTCCTCGCGCTCACGGCTGGAGCAGCGCTGGCGCTCGGACGGCGGCGACGTGGGCTGGCGCCTGCGCGAGATGCTGCGCTACGAACATCCGCTGAAGGCCGGCAGCGACGCGGTGAACGCGCTGGTCTACGCCGAGGCCTTCGTCGCTCTCAACGACACCGACTGGGGCGCGCGTGGCGGCTTCGACCAGTTGCGCAGCTTCGCCGGCGCGGAAGTGGGGCTGCCGGGCGCCTCGACGCTGGAACTGGGCTATCTCAACCAGACCATCGACCAGACCCGTGGACGGGTGCGGATGAACCACGTGGCCTCCATGACGCTGTTCTACCGGCATTGACGACGTTTCGCGGCGTTCTCGAGGGCTGGGTCCGGCCTGCGCCGGGATGACGGAGGCCTGACCCAGAGGAAAATACCACGCCGTCGTCCCGGCGCACGCCCGGACCCTCCGCTCGGGAAACGCCGCGAAGCGTCAACCAAGCGTCATTGCGAAGCGTCCGCTCAGAACGGCAGGTTGTAGAGCCTGACCGCGTTGTCCTGCAGCACCTTCTTGCGGACCTCGTGGGTGTAGCCGCCCAGCACGTCCTTGAGGTGCTCCTGCACGCCCGGATAGAGCGAGGTGGGATGCGGGAAGTCGGTCTCGAACATGACGTTGTCGACGCCGATGATCTCCAGCAGGTACTTGGGCGCGATCTTCTCGAACCAGAAGGTGCAGAAGAAGTGGTCGCGGAAGTAGTCCCAGGGCTCCTTCTTGAGCACGTCGCGCTTGCTCGCCAGCATCTCTCGGAACTGGTGCTCCAGCGCCTCGACCGCGAAGGGCACCCAGCCCGCGCCGCTCTCGATCAGGCCGATCTTGAGGTTCGGGTGACGGTCCAGGCGGCCCGAGACCATCCAGTTGCCCAGCGTCGCCGCGTTGCCGATCGAGAACATCGTCGCCACGACGGATAGCGTCTGCTCGAACTGGAAGCCTTCCCAGGTCAGCGTGTTGGGGTCGATCGCCGCGTTGAGGTGGAAGTTGAGCGGCATGCCGGTCGCCTCGCACATCTCCAGGAACGGGGTCCAGTAGTCGTGGTTGAAGCTGGGCACGCCGACGCGCTCGGGCGTGTCGGGCAGCACGAAGCCCTTGAGGCCGATGTCGTGGCAACGCTTCGCCTCGGTTTCCAGCGCCTTCTGGTCCCAGAACGGCAGGTGCGCCATGTTGAAGATGCGCTGGCCCGAGATCTCCTGGTACTCGGCCGAGGCGTCGTTGTAGATCTGGATGACCTTCAGCGCGAGGTCGGGATCGCCAAGGCTCATCAGCGAGCCGGCCTGGGTCACGCCCGAGTTCTGGAAGCCGATCTGCGCATGGACGCCCATGTCGTCCATCGCCTGGAGGCGTTCCTTGATCTGGTGCCCGCCGGGATGCGCCTCTTCCAGCTTCGGAAAGGCGAGGCGACCGAGCAGCTTGTTGTTGTCGGCGCGGATGACGTTGCCGCCCAGCGTGCCGAAGTCACGGTCGCCCACGAACCAGCGATCGGTGCCGTTGATGCGCTCGACCCGCGGCATCCTGTCCTTCCAGCCGGCCGGGGCGCGGCTGGTGAACAGGTCCGGCGCCTCGGTGATGTGGGTGTCGGTGTCGACGATCTTGATGCCCTCGAACATCGGATCGAGGCCGCCCGACTGCGAGGCGTAGTCCACCTCGCGGATGACGCCGCCTTCCTTGTATCCATCCGCCGACCAGTACTTGCGGGCCGACTGGGCCAGCTCCTGGGTGTCGTCATCGGCCATTGCGATTCTCCCGAAACAATAATGGTGCCCGTTTCGCAACCGGGCCGGGTCATGACAATCGCAGGGGCCAAGGCAACGCCGCGACGATGATTGGCGAGGATTTGCGAAGGCACGGCGGGGCGATGGTCACTCGCCTTGCGGCCCGAATGGTGGTGGTGCACTCATTCGGCCGGGAGACAATCATGACACAATCGCGAACGCTTGACGACATTCGAGTGGAGTTCGACGCGCCCGACAACGTACCCCGGGACCGCATCGTCGACTTGTCGTTCGCCAACGGTGGCGAGCCCAACGACCTGGTCGATCCCTATGCCCCCTTCGCCTGGCTGAACGGCGAGGACGTCCCCCGCCTGCTCTACAACCCGCCGATGCGATCGGGCCTCGGCGCGATCTCGGGCGCGCGGCGCGGCAGCTGGGTGGTCTCGCACTACGAGGACATCGACCGCGTCTATTCAGACAACGACCACTTCTCGAACGCGGGCACGGCCGAGTTCCAGCGCCTGATCGGGGAGACCTTCAAGTCGATCCCCCTGGCCATCGATCCGCCCGACCACTCGAAGTACCGGCTCTACCTGATGCCCCACTTCAGCCCCTCGCGCATCACTCGCGAGATCGAGCCGCGCATCCGCGAGGTCGTCGTGGAGATGATCGAAGCGGTCGCCGCCAGGGGCGAGGTCGACATGGCCTGGGACTTCGGGCGGGTCTATCCGGTGCGCATCTTCATGGGCCTGATGGGTTTTCCGGCGCAGATGTTCGAGCAGTTCCTCGACTGGGAATGGGACATCCTGCACTCGGGCACGCTGGAGAAGATGCAGGCGGCGCTGCGCGGGGTGCTCGATTTCCTGCGCGCCTTCATTGCCGAGAAGGAGGCCAATCCGGACGAGCACCTCGTCTCGGCGATCGTCCACGGCAAGATCGAGGGCCGAGCGCCGACCGACGACGAGAAGATCGGCATGGTCTGGTTCCTGTGGCTGGGCGGGCTCGACACGGTGGCGGCGACGATCGCCCAGATGTTTCGCCGCATGGCCCTGCAACCCGACATCCAGCGCCGCCTCCGCGAGCGGCCGGACCTCATCAACGGCGCGGTGGAGGAATTCCTGCGCACTCAGCCGATCCTCTCCTCCACCCGCACCGCGACGCGCGACTTCGAGTGGCACGGCGTCCAGATCCGCAAGGGCGATTCGGTGCAGTGCCTGAACCCGGCCGGCAACTTCGACCCGGCGCGCTTCGCCGACCCGCGCAGGTTCGACCCCGAACGGCGCGCCAACCGGCATTTCACCTTCGTGGGCGGCGTGCACATCTGCCTCGGCGCCCACCTCGCCCGGCGCGAGCTGCGGGTCCTGCTGGAGGAATGGTTCAGGCGTGTCCCCGAGTTCCGGGTCAAACCGGGCGCCGATACCAGCGTGTTCCCGGGGCTGCTCTCGATCCGCAACCTGCCGCTGGTGTGGGACGTGCCGCAGCGAGGCTAGAAGGTGGGGTGGTTTGCCGGCGGGTGCGAAGGCAGCCCCGTTCAATACCCCGTCATCCCGGCGAAGGTCGGGATGACAGAAGTGCTCAGTCAGCAGGCGTCATTCCGCGATGCCGGGCCTCTCAGCCCACGATTTCCTTCACCACCGGGTCCATGCGGTAGTCCGGAAGCCCATCCAGCGCATTGCGCAACGCCTCGCTCCAGCTCGTCGAGACGGAACGGAAATAGGCGTCCGCCGCATCGATGCGGCGTTCGTGGCGCGGCGTGAAGCAGTCGCGCTCGATCACCAGCAGGTCGAGCGGCAGGCCCACCGACAGGTTCGCCTTCAGTGTCGAATCGAACGACACCGTCATCAGCTTCACCGCGCTCTCGAAGCTCATGTCGCGCTCGTAGCCGCGGATCAGGATCGGGCGGCCATACTTGGTCTCGCCGATCTGGAAGAAGGGGGTGTCGAAGCTGGCCTCGATGAAGTTGCCTTCGGGGTAGATCAGGAAGAGCCGCGGCTCCATGCCCTTGATCTGGCCGGCGACGATCATCGACGCGCTGAAGGTGCCGGCGGACGCCTTCTGGCCGTTGTCGGTCGCCCGTTCCTCGATGATGTCCTGCAACAGGTTGCCCACGATCGAGGCGACCTTGAACATCGTCGGCGCCTCGAGCAGCGAGTTGTGCCGCTCCGACGGGGCCTTGTTGCGTTCCTCGAGCTGGCTGATGACGGCCTGGGTGGTGGCCAGGTTGCCGGCGGTCATGACCGTGATGATGCGCTCCCCGGGGATCTCCCAGTGGTACATCTTCCGGAAGGTCGAGATGTTGTCGACCCCCGAATTGGTACGCGTGTCGCTCATCAGAACGAGCCCGCGATCCAGCATCATGCCCACGCAATACGTCATCGAATCAAAAGCCTTTGCAAACCCGCTCTTGTCCCGCACCGCCCCATGTCTGTCATGGCGGGACGCGCGGGAGCGGCCCTTTCAGCCGCCCTGCACTTGTTGCTGCCCACCGGAGACGGACTGCTGCTGCTGCGCACCTACCTTATTTTGACCTACCGACAAATGAACGTCGAGTCGGGTTTCCCCAGCTCCTATGGCAATACCTGTAACCGGAGCCGCCTCGCCATAGTCGCAACCCGTCGCTACGCGGATATACCGCTCGTCGGGGCAGATCGCGTTGGAGACGTCGAAACCGACCCAGCCGAGCCCAGGGACGTGCGCTTCCGCCCAGCCGTGGCCGGCCTCCTGCTCGTCGCGATCGTCCATGTGCAGATAGCCGCCGACGTAGCGCATCGGCACGTCGAGCAGCCGCCCGGCGGTGATGAAGATATGCGCATGGTCCTGGCACACCCCCTTGCCCGCAGCGAGCGCCTGCTCGGCCGTGGTATGCGCGTCCGTCGTCCCGCTGACATATTCGACCTGCTCGGCGATCCGGTCCGACAGGAGATGCAGGAACCCCAGCACGTCCGAACGGTCGGCCTCGATCCCGGCGAGGAGCTGGCGTACCTTGGGGCCAGGCTTGGTCAGCGCGGTCGGCCGCAGGAAGCACCACAGCGGCATCAGGCCGGTATGCGGCCCGGTGATGCCGTTGTTGTCGATCGTGCGCACCGTGCCCTCGCAGGTCACGACGACTTCGGGCACCCCCGGAACGATCGAAACGAGGTCGACATGGTTGAAGTGCTGGTCGTCGTAGGCCGCCTCCTGCTTCGCGCCGGTCAGCTCCATGTGCCAGTCGACCACTTCCTGGCCATGCGTGGACTTGGGCTTGAGCCGCAGGCGCTGCAGCCCGTGGGTCACGTTGCCGGCGAAGGCGTAGCGCGTGGTGTGCTTGACGGTGAGGAGCACGAGAAGGCCTCCTACTCGCTGAAACGGTAATCGGCGGCGATGGTGCCGGCGATCTCGATGGTCTTGCCGATGAAGTCCTGCAAAAATTCGTGCAGGCCGCCTTCGAAGATTTCCTCGATGGTGGTCTGGTGCAGCTTGGCCCCGGCATCGCGCAGCAACTGGTGCGCCGAAACTTCGTGCCCGTATTCCTTGGCGAGACCGGCCATGTTGCTGCGGATCTTCTCGTAGGAGAACAGCAGGCTGCGCGGGAACTGCCCGTCGAGGATCAGGAAGCGGGCGATGCCGCGCGGGTCCATCGACCCGGCATTGAGCCACGAATAGGCGCGGTTGCCGGCGACCGAGCGCAGCAGCGTGTCCCACTGCACGTTGTCGAGGCTGGAGCCGACCCAGGCCGCCGAAGGCAGCAGCACGTAGTACTTCACGTCGAGGATGCGCGCGGTGTTGTCCGCCCGCTCGATGAACGTGCCGATCCGCGAGAAGTTGAACACCTCGTTCCGCAGCATCGTTCCTTCGAGCGCGCCGCGCACGAGGGTTCCGGTGCGGCGGATCTGCGTGAGCACTTCGCCCAGGTTGGTCTCGCGCACCGGCCGCGCCAACAGGTCGCGCAAGTGCATCCAGCCCTCGTTGGTGGTTTCCCACACGGCGTTGGTGATGCTGGTGCGCACCACGCGCGCGTTGGTGCGCGCGTTCTCGACCATGTTGAGCACCGAGCCGGGGTTGTCGCGGTCGCGCAACAGGTAGTTGAACACCTGCGTGCCGCCGAAATCGGTGTGCTTGGAGCAATAGTCGTCGAGCAGGCCGGTGGTGGTGAGGACCGACTTCCATTCCTCGTCCTGCGACTGGCGGTTGCCCCGCGTCAGTGCGAGGTGGAAGCCCACGTCGATCAGGCGCGCGGTGTTCTCCGCGCGTTCGAGGTAGCGCGACATCCAGAAGACGCCATTGGCGGCACGTCCGAGCATTAGAGTGCGCCCCCCCTCACTCGTCCAGCACCCAGCTGTCCTTGGTGCCTCCGCCTTGCGAGGAATTGACCACCAACGATCCTTTCTTGAGCGCCACGCGGGTCAGGCCGCCGGGCGTGATGTCGATGCCGTCGGGCGAGACCAGCACGAAGGGGCGCAAGTCCACGTGGCGCGGCGCCAGGCCCTCCTTGGTGAAGATCGGCACGGTCGAGAGCGAGAGCGTGGGCTGGGCGATGTAGTTGGCCGGCTTGGCCCGCAGCTTGGCCTCGAATTCGGCGATCTCCTTCTTCGACGAAGTGGGGCCGATCAGCATCCCGTAGCCGCCGGACCCGTGCACTTCCTTGACGACGAGGTCGGCGAGATTGTCGAGCACGTAACCCAGCGAATCCGCTTCCGAGCAGCGCCAGGTCGGCACGTTCTGGAGGATCGGCTTCTCGCCGGTGTAGAACTCGACGATCTCGGGCATGTAGCTATAGATCGCCTTGTCGTCGGCGATGCCGGTGCCCGGCGCATTGGCGATCGTCACCCCGCCCGAGCGGTAGACGTCGAAGATGCCCGCCACGCCCAGTTGCGAGTTGGGATTGAAGCTGAGCGGATCGAGATAATCGTCGTCGACCCGGCGATAGATCACGTCGATCGCCTTGTAGCCGGTGGTGGTGCGCATGCACACGCGCCCGTCGACCACGCGCAGGTCGTTGCCCTCCACCAGTTCCGCGCCCATCTGGTCGGCGAGGAAGGCGTGCTCGAAATAGGCCGAATTGTAGATGCCGGGCGTCAGCACCGCCACCACCGGCCGCTTGCCGCCCTTGTAGGCCGGCGGCGCGCAGGCACGCAGCGAACGGGCGAGGCGGCGCGGATAGTCCGAGACCGGGCGCACCGGGATCTTGGTGAACAGTTCCGGGAACATCGCCATCATCGTCTCGCGGTTCTCGAGCATGTACGAGACGCCGGAGGGCGTGCGGGCGTTGTCTTCCAGCACCATGAAGTCGTCCGGCCCGGTGCGCACCAGGTCGATGCCGACGATGTGCGTATAGACCCCGCCCGGCGGCGTGAAGCCGATCATCTGCGAGAGAAACGCCTCGTTGTTGCGCAGTGCCTCGATCGGCAGGCGGCCCGAGCGGATGATCTCCTGGCGGTGGTAGAGGTCCTGGAGGAAGGCGTTGAGCGCCCGCACCCGCTGTTCGATCCCGCGCGTCAGCTTGCGCCATTCGCGCGCGGTGATGATCCGGGGGATCATGTCGAAAGGAATGAGCCGTTCTTCGGCGGCATCGTCGCCGTAAACGTTGAAGGTAATGCCGATGCGGCGGAAGAAACGTTCGGCCTCGGCGTCCTGCCTTTTCAGCCAGGTGGTGTCCTGGCTGTCGAACCACTGGCGAAAATCGCCGTAGGCAGGACGAACAGAGCCGTCCGCATTGAGCATCTCGTCGAAATTCGTACCGCTCTCAGCCGACATTTTGACTCCCTGTTACGCAAGTGATGCAACAGGAATCGGGACTTGCCAAGCACTCTCGCTGCACTTGCGAAGAAAAATTAACGATGCGCAGACGAAAGGAAATCGGAGCGATCCGGTCGTGAATTGAAGGGACGCATCGTCGTCCCGGGCCCGATCCGCGACCGCGGGCAATGCTTCGGGCGATAGCTCCGGTTGGGGCGCCCCGCGCAAGGCCCTGCCCAAAGCCCCCCCACGGTCGCGGATCGGGTCCGGGACGAGGTATCAGGCCAGCAACCCGCGCGCCTTCAGGTCCGCGCGCAGCGCGCCGGCATCGTGGAAGTGGTGCACCTGCCAGCCGAGCGCGCGGGCGGCTTCGATGTTCGCCGCGCTGTCGTCGATGAACAGCATCGCGCCCGGGGCATGGCCGAATCGGCGCGCAGCCAGCGCGAATATCCGTGCGTCGGGCTTGGCGATCTTCTCGTCGCCGGAGACGACGACGTCGCCGAACAGGTCGAACAGCGGCTCGCCCGCACGATAGTCGCGCCAGAACGGGCTGGCGAAGTTGGTGATCGCAAAGAGCGGGACCGCCCTTGCCGCAAGCTCGCGCACGATTTCGTGGCTGCCGGGGACGTTGCCGGGAATCGTCTCGCCAAAGCGCGTGGCGTAGGCGTCGAGCAGCGCGTCGTTGCCGGGGAACTGCGCCTTGCGCGCGGCGACCATCTCGGCGAGGTCGCGGCCGGCATCGTGCTCGAAGTGCCAGGCCTCGGTGACGACGTTCGCCATGAACCAGTCGAGCCGCGCGGGCTCGTCGATCAGCTGCGCGAACAGGCGGCGCATGTCCCACTGGACAAGCACGCGGCCGACGTCGAAGACCACAGCTTCGACGGATGCAAATTCATTTACGACGGACATGACAAGACCCCCGCGATTGGCGGGGGCCTCATGCACTCGACGCGAAACCATCCGCCTTGTCGGCCCGCCAGGTAGGGCAGGCCCAGGCGAATCGAATCAGCCCTGGCGGGCCTTGAAGCGACGGTTGGTCTTGTTGATGACGTAAGTGCGGCCGCGACGACGGATCACGCGGTTGTCCCGGTGACGGCCCTTGAGCGACTTGAGGCTGTTGCGAATCTTCATGGTCTGTCTCGTCCGTGTCGTGTTTTGGCGGTTACCGACCGCCGGAAATTCGAAGTGGCGCCGTTAGTGGTAGCGAGCCGCGAAGTCAAGCAGGCTGCACGTCTCGCGAACATTGCAGTTGCCCGTCCAGGGCTTATCTACATCGTTCATCTGCGGGCAACTTGATGCGCGCATAACATCATCCCGGGCGCGACCCCACCCGAATTCGGACGAAAACGATACCCATCATGAAAAAGCTCGAAGGCGCGGCGATCGCCGCAGGCATGGCCGCCATGCTGCTTGCGGCACCTGCCGCGCAGGCGCAGTGGGCCCCAGGCTGGGGTGGCGGCGGCTGGCGTGGCGACGGCTGGGGCGGGCGCGGCTCGATGCTCGATTCGCCGCGCTACCCCAACCGCAACACCCGGGATCCGCGCGAAGGCCGGGTCGAGGTGACGCGCTTCGTCTCCACCGACCCGGCGGCGGCCGAGCTTGGCAAGGGCCCGGTCTCGGTCGAATCCGAATCGGGTGACGGCCCCTGGGTCGAGGCGAGCATGCGCCGCACCTTCGAGGCGGCGATCGTCGACGCGCTGGTGGGCGCGGGCTACGACACCCTCCACCCCGACGTGCCGCAGCCGCAGATCACCCGGCTCAAGATCTCGCGCCAGGTGCTCAGCCCGGGCGAGGAGAAGAAAAGCCCCGTCAGCGGCACCGCGGCCATGGAAGTCGGCACGTACGGCCAGTCCTATGGCCTTGGCATCAACGTCGACCTGACCAAGCCGCGCTCGGCCCTCGTCTCCACCCGCCTCGATGCGCGGATCGTCGACAAGGCCAGCGGCAAGGTGCTGTGGGAAGGCTACGCGACGATCGCCACCCGCGAAGGCGACGACAAGTGGAGCGACGGCATGATCGCCACCAAGCTCGCCGGCGCCCTGTTCGACAATTTCCCCAAGGCCGACGCGATCGATCCGGTGGGCGCGGGCTGAGGGAACCTGTTACCTTCATTCGGAATTATACATAGGCTGGCCCTGTCGAAGCCCGCGTCGCGTCGACCTTGCACGACATGCACGCGGCAGGCAGAACCGATGCGAAGGGCCAATCATGGCCCGGACGACGAGGCTGGAGAGAACCGATGGCGATGACCGAGCGCACCCTGCCCCCGCGGCGACTGGCTGCCGCCTTCGCGCCCGCCCTGCTTCTCGCCGCCAGCGCCGCGCTTTCCGCCTGCGTCGCCCCGGTCGGCCCGGTCGAGGTCACGCGCTTCCACGCTCCCGACATCGCCCGCCTGGGCCGCGGCACGATCCGCGTCGAGCCCGCCCCCGGACAGGCCGACAACCTCGAATTTCGCGCCTATGCGGCCTCCGTCGCCCGTGAACTGGCCCGGGTCGGCTACAGCGAGCCGCTGCCCGGCCAATCGGGCAGCGAGCAGGTCGCGCTGCTAACGCTCGAACGCCAGACCTTCAAGCCCCAGCGCAGCCGCGGCCCGGTGTCGGTGGGCGTCGGCGGCGCCACCGGCGGCTATGGCTCGGGCGTGGGCCTGGGCCTCGGCATCGACTTGTCCGGCCCGCCCAAGGACCAGGTCGGCACGCGCATCTTCGTCGCCATCCGCGAGCGGGCGGCGCCGCCTGCCGCCACCGCCCTGTGGGAAGGCCGCGCCCAGTTCACGGTGCGCGCCGATTCGCCGCTCGCGCAGGCCCCGCTCGGTTCGGCGAAAGTGGCAGAAGCGCTGTTCAAGGGGTTCCCGGGACAGTCGGGCGAAACTATTCAGGTCAAATGACAGACATCCAGATCACGTCGGCATTCGATTCCGGCAACATCGAAGTCCTCTCCACCGCTGGCGCCGAGGCCCGCCTCGCGATCCGAAAGGACCACGAATCGGACTTCTTCCAGTGGTTCCACTTCCGCGTCAGTGGCGCTGCCGGGCGCGAGCTTACCTTGCGCATCACCGGCCTTGGCGCCTCGGCCTATCCGGGTGGCTGGCCAGACTACGACGCCTGCGTGTCGGAGGACCGCCAGTTCTGGGGCCGCGCCGCCAGCCGCTACGAGGCGAGCGCCGATGGCGGCACCCTGACCATCCGCTACCGGCCCGAAGGCGACATCGCCTGGTTCGCCTATTTCGCGCCCTATTCGATGGAGCGCCACCACGATCTCGTCGCCGAAGTCGCGGCGTCCGAGGGCGTGGCGCACCGTACGCTGGGCCTCACCCTCGACGGCCAGCCGATCGACTGCCTGGAAATGGGCGCGGGCGCAGTGCAAGTGTGGCTCTATGCCCGCCAGCATCCCGGCGAATCGATGGCCGAGTGGTGGATGGAAGGCGCCCTCGACGTCCTGACCGACCCGGCCAGTTCGGTCGGGCGCGAGCTGCGCAAGCGCTGCCGCTTCCACGTCGTCCCCAACGCCAACCCCGACGGCTCGCGCCGCGGGCACTTGCGCACCAATGCGGCGGGCGTGAACCTCAACCGCGAATGGGCGGCGCCGACGGCCGAACGGTCTCCCGAAGTCCTCGTCATCCGCAATGCGATGGACGAAAGCGGCGTCGACTTCGCAATGGACGTGCACGGCGACGAGGCGATACCGGCCGTTTTCCTGGCCGGCTTCGAAGGCATTCCCTCGCTCAAGGAAGCGCAACTCGCGGGGTACAACCGCTACGCCGCGCTGCTGGAACGCCGCACGCCGGACTTCCAGACCAAGCTGGGCTATCCCCTCGCGCGGCCGGGCAAGAGCAACCTGACGATGTCGACCAACCAGTTGGCCGAGCGCTTCGGCGCGGTGTCGATGACGCTGGAAATGCCGTTCAAGGACCACAACCCGGCCGCCGACAAGCTCCAGGGCTGGAGCCCGGAACGCTCCGCCCAGCTTGGCCGCGACTGCCTGGGCGCGCTGCTTGAGTGGCTGATTGAGCGCGAGGCGGCCTGAACCCTGCGTCGTCCCGGACCTCGTCCGGGACGACGGCATGTTCGTTCAGTTCGCGCGGTGGCGCGGTTCCGCCGCGTGGCGCGAGCGGGTCCAGTGCGGGCTCAGCGAACTGGACAGCGTCAGGCCGATCATCGACTGCAGCAGTTCCCAGCCCTGCGACCAGTCGCCGCGGGTGTCGCCACTGACCGGGGCCGAGCCCCAGTCGCTCGCCAGCCGCAGCACGGAGCGCTGATAGGCCAGGTCGCGATCGAGATCGCCGACCAGGAACGAGGTGAACGGCAGGGTCTGGCGCGGGCAGGCCCCGAAGCCGGCGAGGCGCGAGTCGCTGCCCGGCAGGTCCATGTTGGGGACATTGGCGATGAGCGCGCCCAGGATCGGGTTTTCCGGCCCGACGCCCTCGAACTCGACCCACCACGCCAGCGCCAGCGCGGCGATGTCGTCGGTCACGACCACCACCGGCCGGTCGGCACGGCGGATCGCGAGGTTGAGTTTGTTGACCCAGGTGTTGCGGTGCGGCTCGTCCCACAGGCCAAGTTCGACGATCTCGCAATCCTCGCTGCCCTGTGCCCAGCGGCTCATCCAGTGTCCCGGCGCCAGTGGCGTGCCGGGAACGAGAAGGATCAGCGGGGTATCGTCCTGCGCCTGGGAATAGCGGATCTTTGCCATGGGCTCGCCTCTGTCTACGTTCCGACTGAGGCTTTTGTAATCTCAACTGTATTTATAGACAATAGCCTTGCGGCGAATGGACCACATGCCGCGTCCTGCCGATGGCGGCGTGGAGGGCATTGCCACCAAAAGCCGCCCTAGAGCAGGTTCGAGGGCCCGAACGCATGTGGCAGCAGGTCCGACAGGCGCAGTTCGAGCACGCCGTCCGCGCCGTCGCACCAGATCACCGGGTCGGTGCCGCCCACTTGCGCGATCTCGTTGAGGACCTGGCGGCAGCGCCCGCAGGGAGTGACGCGCGCCCCCTGCCCGGCCTCACCCGGCGCGCCGCCGGTCACCGCGACGGCCTCCAGCGCGGCCCGTTCCCCCGAGAGTATCCTGGCGACCGCGACGGTCTCGGCGCACAGAGACAGGCCGTAGCTGGCGTTCTCGACATTGGCGCCGGTGACCACCGAGCCGTCCGCCAGCAGCAGCGCGGCGCCGACGTGGAAGTTCGAATAAGGCGCATAGGCGCCGTTCGCGGCGGCACGGGCGGCGGCGATAAGAATGTCGCGCTGCGGGGCAGCGCTCGGCAGGCTTTGGCGTGACCGGGTATCGCTCATGGCTGCATCACTACCCAGCGCAGCCCCCCTTGCGCAATCTCGTTGGCGAGGTCGTGGTTGACGGTCCACAAGGTCCAGGGCCGGCCGGCATAGCTCGGCTCGAAACGATCGCGCACCAGCCACAGGTTGCGGTCGAGCTTGTGGGCGATCGCATAGCGCGACTGGAACGCAGGGGTGACCTTGAGGATCACGGGCTTGCCGGTATGCGTCTCGACCTGGTTGAGGAACGTCATCAGCTCGCTCTCGACGCGCGCGTCGCCGACTTTCACCGGGCAGCCGTCGGCCAGCATGTCCAGTTCGACCGCAGGGGGCAGCAGCTTGGCGTCGCGCGGGACGGTGGTGACGAAGTTCGCCGCCTGGGTTCCGGCCGGCTGGCAGGGATCGTAGCGGTGCAGCGCGCCCACTTCCATGCCCGCCGCCTTGGCCGCCTCGAAGTTCTCCACGAAGCGGGGATCACGCGCAAAGGCGCTCGCGCTCGCGTCGATATAGGCGAAGTCGGCCCCGATGGCCTTGAGCGAACTCCAGGCGACCGGGCCGTCGTCGGCGCCGATCTCGACGCCCTGGACGGCGTAGACGGTGCGATCGGGCGTCCAGTGGCGCAAGTGCCACCAGCCCCAGGCCCCGACGACGATCGCCACCAGCAGGAGCGCGCCCACCGCTCTCAGGCGCCAGTTGGCCCGCGCGGATTTCCCGCCCTTTCGCGCTGTCATAATCTTGCCCTCAGCCGCGGATGTGCAGGACGCAGATCAGCGTGAACAGGCGCCGCGCGGTCGGGTGGTCGGTCTCGATCTTGCCCTCCAGGCGTTCCAGCAGCATTTCGGCGGCGTCGTTGTGGACGCCGCGCCGGGCCATGTCGATGGTCTCGATCTCCTGCGGGCTGGCCTTGCGAATCGCCTGGTAGTAGCTCTCGCAGATCGCGAAATATTCGCGGATCGGCCGGCGGAACCGGGCCAGGCCCAGCACCAGCGTCTCCAGTTCGGTGCCGTCGTCGCCCGCGATCTCCAGCGAAAGCCGGCCGTCGCGCACCGAAAGGCGCAGGCGATAGGGGCCTTCGTGGCCCGCTCCGGCGGCGCGCACCGGCCGGAACACGTTGTCCTCGATCAGGTCGAAGATGGCGATCCGCCGTTCCTGTTCGATGTCCGCATTGCGCCACAGGATGGTCGCATCGTCGAGTTCGATGTGGGAGATGCGCGGGTCCGCCATGATCGATGTGCCTTTACGCGGTTGCGGCATGGACGGGCAAGTGGGCTTTGTGACGATGCCGGGGTATCCGGGCGACATCCACAGCTTGTGGATTAATATCACCCCACCCCCCGCTTGCCGGACTCAGGGCCACGGAGCATTGTGCGCCGCTTATGGCCCAGCAAGACCTCCTCATCCGCGCCGACGATGCCGGCGTGCGCACCCTTCCTGCCAACGTCGAGGCGGAAGCCGCGTTCCTCGGCGCCGTCCTCATCGACAACCGGGTGATCGAGGAGCTGACCACCCAACTGGCGCCCACGCACTTCTTCGAGCCCGTCCACGCCCGCATCTACGAGCGCATCCTCCAGTTGCTCGACCGCAAGGCGGTGGTCACGCCGGTTACCCTGCGCCCTTATTTCGAGGCCGACGAGGCGCTCAAGGCGCTGGGCGGCGTCTCCTACCTGGCGCGACTCACCGCCGACGGCCAGGGCCTGCTCGCCCCGCGCGAGCTGGCCGACCAGATCTACGACCTGGCGCTGCTGCGCGAGCTGATCTCGGTGGGCCGCAACCTCGTCGAGAGCGCGATGGACACTTCCGAATCGGTGGAGCCGATGGAGCAGGTCGAACGCGCCGAGGCCGCGCTCTACAAGGTGGCCGAAGGCGCCGCGACGCAGAGCGAGGCGCAGAGCTTCGGCGTCGCCACCCGCACCGCGATCCAGTCGATCGAGAAGGCGTTCAATTCGGGTGGCCACATCTCCGGCAAGACCACCGGCCTCACCTCGGTCAACCAGAAGATCGGTGGTCTGCACGATTCCGACCTCATCATCCTGGCTGGACGCCCCGGCATGGGCAAGACCTCGCTGGTCACCAACATCGCCTTCAACACCGCCCAGCGCTACGTCGACGACACCGTGCGCGACGGCATGCCGCACGAGAAGTCGGTCGGCGCGCCGGTGGCCTTCTTCAGCCTCGAAATGAGCGCCGACCAGCTCGCCACGCGTATCCTCGCCGAGCAGTCGAACATCAGTTCCGAAGCGCTGCGCATGGGCAAGATCAGCCGCGAGGACTTCCAGCAGCTGTCCTTCGCCAGCCAGCGCCTGGCCGAGCTGCCGCTGTTCATCGACGATACGCCGGGCCTGTCGATCGCCGCGCTGCGCACCCGGGCGCGCCGCCTCAAGCGCCGTCACAACATCGGCCTCGTCATCATCGACTACCTCCAGCTCCTCTCGGGCTCGGGCCGCGCCAGCGACAACCGCGTGAACGAGATCTCGGAAATCTCGCGCGGGCTCAAGACGCTCGCCAAGGAACTGCACGTGCCGGTGATCGCGCTCTCGCAGCTTTCCCGTGCGGTGGAGCAGCGCGACGACAAGCGCCCGATGCTCTCCGACCTTCGCGAATCGGGCTCGATCGAGCAGGACGCCGACATGGTCTGGTTCGTCTACCGCGAGGACTACTACGTAAAGGCGACCGAGCCGAAGTATCCCAGCGATACCGACGGCCCCGACGTCAAGGACAAGTGGGAGACCTGGCGGCAGAAGATGGAGGAAGTCACCGGCCTGTCCGAACTCCTCATCGCCAAGCAGCGCCACGGCGCCACCGGCAAGGTCCGCCTGCGCTTCGAGGCGCGCATCACCAAGTTCTCGGACCTCGCGCCCGACGACATGCGCCCGGCGTTCGAAAGCGACTGAAACGATAGCGACTGGGGCCGGGGAATCACACCCCGTCGGTGCGTGCAACCAAGTGCCGCAGGACGAAGTCGGCCCGTTGCCCGACCGGGACCCTGGGCAACACGACGGGTTCGTAGCCGAGCGCGCCGTAGGCCTTCAGCAACCGCTCGTATTCGGCGATCGCCTCGTCGAGGCCGTGCCGCCTCGCTTCGTCGGAGGCATAGATCTGCGGCCAGGGCGGGGTGAGGAACACCTGCCGGTTGTAGCGCCTGGCGGCAACGGCCCGCAGCGCCGCGCCGCAGGCCGCCTGCCCGCACGAATGGTCGAGCGCCGCCGCGGCATCGATCAGCCCGCGATCGAAGAAGACGTATCCCGGCCGGGGCATGGCCCGTGCCAGCACCCGGTCCCGCCGGGCGACCTCGACCGCGCGCCGGGCGAAGGCCGCCATGTCGATCCACGGCAGCGCGCGCCCCGTGGCCAGCGTCTCTTCGGCGACGATGCGGCGTCCGGGCTCCTCGACGACGGCATGCCCGCGCCGGCCGAGTTCGGCCAGCAAGGTGGATTTTCCTCCACCCGAACATCCCGAGAGGACCACGAACCGTTCCATTGCACTGCCCTGCATGCCGAACATCGACCAAGGCCCCCGATTGTCAGAAGATGCGACGCACCGAAAGCAGCAAGGTGCGCCCCATCGGATCGAGATAGTCCCGCTGGTAGGCATAGGGCGTGGCGCCGGTGGCGTCGGTCACCCGCTGGCGGCTGTCGAACAGGTTCTCCACCGACAGGCTGACACGGGTGCCGCGGGCCCAGTCCTTGCCGCGAAAGCGGTTCTGGAGGTTGGCGAAGATCCGCAGGTCCAGCGTCGCCAGCGCCCCGAAGTTGAGATCGCCGCTGGCCGAGGACAGGCTGTCGCCCGAGACCTTCGTCGCGCTCTGCCAGTTGCCTTCGAGCCGCGCGCCGAGGCCGTTGTCGGTGACCCCGAGGCTCGCCGTGACCTTGTGACGCGGCGTGCTGCTGCCGGTGATCGTACCGCCGTCGAGCAGGTCGATCGTCTCGCTGCCCTCGGTGAGCTGCACCTCCTGGCGCAGGATCAGGGTGTGGTAGACCGAGACCAGCAGGCGCGCGCCATTGTCGCTGCCGCCGAAGAAGCCCCTGCCACCGCCGGGTCCACCCCTGCCGCCGGGACCTCCGCCCGGACCTCCCGGGCCTCCCGGGCCTCCCGGACCTTCACCCGGGGGCGGACCGAAGCCATCCGGCGGGGGACCGTCTCCGGGCGGAGGCCCGAAACCGTCGGGCGGAGGGCCGCCGGGAGGACCTCCGAAGCCGCCGCCACCGCTCTCCTCCTCGCGGCTCCCGGTCACGGTGATCTCGCGCTCGTCGCCGGGAGCCTGCCCGTCCTGGGGCGCGGGGCGCTGCTGCGGATCGGCGGCGGGGGCTTGTCCCGCGCCGTCGCGCGATGCCGGCTGCCCGCCGGCCTGCCGGCCCCAGGGAGCACGTTGCCCATCCGGTCCTCCCCCGCCCGCCCCGCCGGGCCGCTGCGGGCGCGCCGGCCGCCTGGCCTTGCGCAGTTGGGCGGAGAAATTGAAGCCCCAGCGCACTTGCTCGGTGCGCTGGCGATAGATGTTGACCGGGCGGGAATCCACTTCGGTCAGCGTCCCGTCGCCGTCGCGCACGAAGCGGTCGGGGAAGGCGTCCTCGATCGCCGCGGTCACCCCGCCCAGGCTCATGATGGCGTTGCGATTGCGGCTGTCGACGTAGCTGGCGCTGAAATTGAGCTTGGGTTCGTCCATCAGCCTGGCACTGACGCCCAGCCGGAAGACGTGGCGATCGTCGGCCTTGAGGCCGGGATTGCCGCCCGAGACACTGCTCACCAGCACCGATTCGCCGGTCACGTAGTCGTAGACCCGCCGGTTGCTCGTGGTGACGACCGGATTTCCCAGTTGCGCGACGGTGGGCGCGTTGCGGTCCTGGCTGACCGCCGCGATCACGGTGACGCCGGTGATCGGCGTCCAGTTCAGCCCGAAGCCGAACGTGCCGAGCGTCCCGTAGTCGGAAACCCGGGTGAGCCCGCCGTTGAGATTGAGGCTCAGTGTGCCGATCGCGCCGAGCACGCCCTTGCTGCGGCTGGTCAGCGGTACGTCGATGCTCAGCCTGGCGCTGCCGTTGGTGCGCTCGGCGTTCCCTTCGCTCACGCTGCCCTCGCGCACGGTGGTCGAGGACTGGGCGGTGAAGTCCCCGCCCAGCTTGAGGCTGACCCCGAGGTCGCCGGCGGGCAGCTTCAGCGTCTTGCCCGAAAGCAGCATGCTGGCGCTCCCGGTGTCGGTATCGGAGGTGCCGCGGTTGGCCAGCATGGCGCCCAGGAGGCTCGCAGGGAGCGTGCCGTAGGGATCGACCGAAGCGTCGCCGGTGTCGAGCGCGGCCTGGAGCGCGGCGGTGTCGTAGCCGCTGTCCGAGCGGGTTTGCGACCGCGCGTGCTCGTAGCTGCCGATGACCGAGAGCTTCCACCGGGTCGAGAGGTCCACGTTGAGCGTGCCGCCCGCCGAGACGCTGCCCGAATTGCTCGAACTGTGCAGCGGGCTGGTCGAAAGATAGCGGGTCAGCGCCGTCTCGGTCCCGTCCGCATAGGGACTGTCGGCAGGCACCGTCAGGTCGCCGGTGGCCAGCCCGTCGAGGCCGCGGCCGGTCGAATAGGTGCCCTTCAGGTTGAACGAGGCGTTCGCCGTGCCCCCCAGCTCGTGCGCGAGACTGGCGCCGAGCGCATAGCTGCGGGTCGAATCCTGGAGCGTACGGTAGGCCGTCTCGTCGGCGATGCCCCCCGCAGCGGTCACCCCGGCATCGGGGTCCGGCGCGATGTCGCGGTCGCTCTCGCGGATCGCGGCCTGGGTCGCGACCTTGCCGGTCAGGTTCAGCCGGTCGTTGTCGTGGATGCGGGTATAGGTGAAGGCGCCCGTGCCCTGACCGCCGCCGCCCTGCGCCGACAGGCCGCCGCCGAGATTGGCGACGCGCGAGCGGAAGCGCCGCTTGAGGATGATGTTCACGACCTTGGCCTGCGAATCGTAGCCGTACTTGATCGCCACCTCCTCGGGGAGGATGTCGACCCGCAGTACCGATTCCACCGGCAGGTCGCCGACTTCGTTGACCCCGGAGACGCGCTTTCCGTTGACCAGCACGACCGGCCCGCTCGAACCGTCGCGCCCGGCGATGCTGCTGGTCTGGTCGGCGATCTCGTCGAGCAGGTCGCTGATGGAATCGACGCCGTAGGAGGCGATCTCGGCCTGGCCGAGCCGGTTTTCCGGCGGCACGTCGCCGATCACCGCGCCCGGCACCGCTTGCCCGGTGACGATGATCTCGTCGCTGGCGACGGTGTCCGCCGCAGCGCTTGAGGTGGGGGTCGAGGCCTGCTGCGCCCGCGCGCCAAGGGGCAGCGCCAGCGCGCCCGATGCGACGAGCATGCACACCATGCCCGAGCCGGGCCGAACGGGACGTGGGTTCCTCATGACCTTCCGGCTAGGGTCGGGAGGCTGCGGGAAGTAGCCTCAAATCGTAAGAAATTGTAATGGAGGCGGCCAACCCGAGGTGCCCTGCCCATGGATGACGACGCCCTGCCGCCCGAAAGCAAGCTCACCCGCTCCAAGCAGCGCTGGGCGAGCGAGCACAAGTTCATCACCGGCGAGGGCGCCGGGGGGGACGCGGTCGGCTCCGCCCGGCCCGAGCCGGAACGGCTGCCGCCCGGCCAGCACCGGGTCGAGAACTGGCCCGTCCTCGATCTCGGCCGCCAGCCCGACGTCACCCGCGAGCGCTGGCGCCTCAAGGTCGGCGGCATGGTGGAACGCCCGCTGACGCTGGACTGGGCGGCATTCATGGCCCTGCCCCAGTCGCGCAGCCGCTCGGACATCCACTGCGTCACCACCTGGTCGCGCTACGACAACGACTGGAGCGGCGTTGCCACCGGCGACCTGCTCGAGACGGTGCAGCCGCGCGCCGAGGCCAGCCACCTGATGCTCCACGGCTACGACGGCTACACCACCAATATCCCCCTGGCCGATTTCGCCGCACCCGGGGCCATGCTGGTCCACGGCTGGCAGGGCAAGCCGCTGACGCGCGACCACGGCGGCCCGGTGCGGCTGGTGGTCCCGCACCTCTATTTCTGGAAGAGCGCCAAGTGGATCAGCCGGATCGACGTCCTGGGCGCGGACAAGCCGGGATTCTGGGAAGTGAACGGCTACCACATGCGCGGCGACCCCTGGGCGGAGGAACGCTATAGCTGAGCGGCCGTTTGAAAATGCACGAAAAGCGCATTTTCAAGGACACACCGCCCCGCTCTTACAGCGCGCGCACCATGTAGGTCGAATCCCCGCCATAGCTGGCGAGCTTGCGCGCCATCGCGGCATCGCCGACCACCGGCACGAAGCCCATGCCCTGCCAGAACGCCACCGAATCGTTCACCGAAACGAGCGCGAGCGTGGTCGCTCCCCATGTCCGCGCCGCTTGCGCCAGGTGCTCGACGACGGGCCGCGCATGGCCCTGCCCGCGCATCGCGGGATGCAGCGCCAGGTCGTGCAGGTAGACCGATCCACGCGCCTCGGGCAGGCCGCCGAGCAGGCTGTCCAGCGGCGGGATCGCACCGGCCGGCCAGGGATAGGCGATCAGGTAGCCTCTCACCGCATCGCCATGGGCCAGCGCGAAGCATCCTTGCGGAAACAGCGCGAGGCGCTCGGCGAAGCAGGCCCGCGCCTCGAAGTGATCGGGAAAGGCCAGCCGCGCGACCGCGACGACGCCGTCGATGTCGGCATCGCGCATCGCCCGCCACGCGAACGCGCTCACAAGCCGCGCCGCCATGCCGCCAGCCGCGCCAGCGCATCGTCGAGCACGGCGTCGGGCTTGGTGAAGCACAGGCGCACGATGTGGTCGGGCGCGGCGTCCCCTGCGTAGAGCGCACCGACCGGCACCGTGGCGACGCCCGCCTCGACGACGGCCCGCTCGCTGAACGCGCGGTCGGTCAGCGCCACGCCCGAGGCGACGAGGTCGACGCACAGGAACCACGTCGCGGCGTTGGGCAGGACGGTGAACCCCGCGTTCTCCAGCCCCGCCTTGAGCCTGGCGCGACCGGCTGCCCAGCCGGCGCGCTGTTCGTCGAGCACGGCATCGGGCATGGCCAGCCCCTCGGCGACCGCCCACTGCAGCGGCACGGCGGTGGTGAAGGTGAGGAACTGGTGCGCCCGGGCTATCGCGGTGGCCAGCTCCCCTTGCGCGATCATCCAGCCCACCTTCCACCCGGTCAGCCCGAAGATCTTGCCCGCCGAGCCGATCTTCACCACCCGCTCGGCCATGCCGGGCAGGCTCATCAGCGAGCGGTGGGGCACGCCGTCGAAGCGCACGTCCTCCCAGACCTCGTCGCAGATCGCCACCAGGTCGTGCGCCAGGCAGGCGCCGGCGATGGCCTCCAGCTCGGCCGGGCTGGCGACCGTGCCCGCCGGGTTGAGCGGGTCGTTGAGCATGACCGCGCGCGTCAGCGGCGTGATCGCCGCTTCCAGCGCATCGGCCGTATAACGGAAGTGCGGCGGCGAGAGCGGCACCGAAACCACCGTGCCGCCTGCCCGGCGCACCATCGGCGCATAGGCGTCGTAGGCGGGCTGGAACAGGATCACCTCGTCGCCCGGCTTCACCAGGGCGAGTACGGCTGCGGCGATCGCCTCTGTGGCGCCGGACGTTACCGTCACTTGCCCTGCCGCCAGCTCCAGTCCCTGCCGCCGCGCATAGTAGCCGCAGATCGCCTCGCGCAGTTCCGGGAGGCCCGGGCCGGGCGGATACTGGTTCGACCGCTCGTGCAGCGCCCGCGCCGCCGCCTCGATCAGCGGGCCGGGGGGCGGCCCGTCCGGAAAGCCCTGCCCCAGGTTGATCGCCCCGTGCTCGCGCGCCAGCGCCGACATGTGGTCGAACACCGTGCGCTCCATGGCGGCATAGACCGGGTGAATGCGGCCGGCTGTCTTCATCGTGGGTCTGCTCCGATGGCGCGTCTGGGCATGTGCGGGAGGCGCGATACCCCGGCTTCCCGCAAATTGCACGGCGCGATGCGCGGTGGGGCGACTGGGCGGGCAGGAGCGCGGGCAGGCGGGCGGACGACACGGAACCCAGCCGTCCTATCCCCAGCGCCGGCACCTTGGCGTCTTTCCCGAGACCCGCGCTTGCGGTACGACAGACCTGCAAGGCCCGTCGCGGCCGACGCCGGACGGCGACGCAATTGGGGCCTGACTTGAATAGCTTGAGCCGGTTCACGGAACGATTGCCGCTTCTTCCCGACCAGCCGCTGGTACGCCACACGGTGACGCTTGCCCTGTGTCTCTTCGCGTTGTGGATGCGCTGGGCGCTCGACGGCATCTTGCCCCCGGGCTACCCGTTCGTCTCGTTCTTCCCCGCCGTCATCGTCAGCTCGTTCCTGTTCGGTCCGCGCTGCGGCATCGTCGCCGCGGTGGTCTGCGGCCTGTTCGCCTGGTACGTGTTCATCCCGCCGCGCGGCGCCTTCGACCGGGGCACGATCACCGCGATGCTGTTCTACACCGGCGTCGTCACCGTCGACATCTGGCTCGTCCACCTGATGCAGGCCTCCAATGCCCGTCTCCTCGCCGCTCGCGAGGACGTCCGCCAGCTCGCCGAGGAACGCGGCCATCTGGTCGAGCGCGCCGAACTGCTGTTCCAGGAAATGCAGCACCGGGTCGGCAACAACCTGCAGATGGTCGGCGCGGTGCTCTCGCTGCAGATGCGCGGGCTTACCGAGCCGACCGCCCGCCGCGCCCTGTCGGACGCCGCCGCGCGGCTCCAGATCATCGGCACGATCCAGCGCCAGCTCTACCGCCAGGACGGCCAGCTGGTCCCGCTCGACGGCTTCCTCGCCGAAGTCTCGGGCAAGATCATGGCCTCCAGCGCCCGGCCCGGCATCACCTGCTCGCTCGAGGCGGAACGCGACATCGTCCTGCGGCCCGACAGTGCGGTGCCGGTGGCACTGATCGTCAGCGAGGCGATCGCCAATGCGCTCGAGCACGGCTTCGCCGATCGCGCCGCCGGGTCGATCGCGCTGCGGGTCGAGCGGCGGCGGGACACCATCATGCTGAGCGTCGCCGACGACGGCCACGGCCTCCCGCCCGGCCTCGATCCGGCGGCCACCGATTCGATCGGCTTGCGCATCTCGCGCGTGCTGAGCCAGCAACTGGGCGCCGAAATGTCGCTGGAAAACCGCGAATCCGGCGCCTGCATGACCCTGCACCTGCCGCTGTCACGGCTCGCGGAACCCAGCGATCAGGCGCTTTGACCGGCCCGGATCGTCCGGTCGGATGGAGTCCGCGCCAAAACGAACGTTCCCGACACTTTCGGTAACTTGAGATTCGGCGGCAGACGCCTACATTGGTGGCCTGAAAGGACGGTTTCCTCGAATGAACGACGACCAGCCAAGCGGCAATCCCTGGGTCAAGAGCCTGCTCGTATGGGGCGGCATCTTCCTCGCGCTCCTGATGGTGGTGTCGATGTTCGGCGCCCGCACCACGGCCGGCCCCGCGATTCCCTACTCCGACTTCCGCGGCAAGGTGGCCGAAGGCAGCGTGGCTTCGGTGGAGATCGCCGAGGACCGTATCGACGGCAAGCTCAAGAACGGCGACACGTTCACCACCACGCCGGTCCCCAACGACACCACGCTCACGCAGCTCCTCCAGGACAACGACGTCAAGTATTCGGGCAAGGAAGCCGAACAGGGCAGCCTGCTGCTCTACATCCTCGCGCAGACCCTGCCCTTCCTGCTGATCGTCGGCATCGCGTTCTTCGCGCTGCGCCAGGTCCAGAAGGGCGGCGGCTCGGGCGCGATGGGGTTCGGCAAGTCGAAGGCCAAGCTGCTGACCGAACGTTCGGGCCGCGTCACGTTCGACGATGTCGCCGGCATCGACGAAGCGCGCGAGGAACTGGAGGAAATCGTCGAGTTCCTGCGCGATCCCACCCGCTTCTCCAAGCTCGGCGGCCAGATCCCCAAGGGCGCGCTGCTGGTCGGCTCGCCCGGCACCGGCAAGACCCTGCTCGCCCGCGCCATCGCGGGTGAGGCGGGCGTGCCGTTCTTCACGATCTCGGGCTCGGACTTCGTCGAGATGTTCGTGGGCGTCGGCGCCAGCCGCGTGCGCGACATGTTCGAACAGGCCAAGAAGAACGCGCCGTGCATCGTCTTCATCGACGAAATCGACGCCGTCGGACGCCATCGCGGCCACGGCCTCGGCAACTCGAACGACGAGCGCGAGCAGACGCTCAACCAGCTCCTGGTCGAGATGGACGGCTTCGAGGCCAACGAAGGCATCATCATCATCGCGGCGACCAACCGCCCCGACGTGCTCGACCCCGCGCTGCTGCGGCCCGGCCGCTTCGACCGCCAGGTCGTCGTGCCGGTGCCCGACATCGACGGGCGCGAGAAGATCCTCGCCGTGCACATGAAGAAGGTGCCGCTGGCGCCCGACGTCAATCCCCGCGTCATCGCACGCGGCACGCCGGGCTTCTCGGGCGCCGATCTCGCCAACCTCGTCAACGAGGCGGCGCTGCTCGCGGCGCGCCGCAACAAGCGTCTCGTCGCCATGCAGGAATTCGAGGACGCCAAGGACAAGGTCATGATGGGCGCGGAACGCCGCTCCATGGTCATGACCGAGGACGAGAAGAAGATGACCGCCTACCACGAGGCCGGCCACGCCATCGTCTCCGTGAACGAGGCCGCTTCGGACCCGATCCACAAGGCGACGATCATCCCGCGCGGCCGCGCCCTCGGCATGGTGATGCGCCTGCCCGAGCGCGACAGCTACTCGTATCACCGCGACAAGATGCTCGCCAACCTCTCGGTCGCGATGGGCGGCCGCGTGGCGGAAGAGCTGATCTTCGGCTACGACAAGGTCTCGTCGGGTGCGTCGTCGGATATCCAGTACGCCACTAGCCTGGCGCGCTCGATGGTGACCAAGTGGGGCATGTCGGACAAGCTGGGCCCGCTCCAGTACGAAGAAGCCCAGGAAGGCTACCTCGGCATGGGCGGCTCGCAGCGGACCATGGGTTCGGACGAGACCAACCGCCTGATCGACAGCGAAATCCGCCTCCTCGTCGATACCGCCCACGCCCGTGCGACGCAGATCCTCAAGGACCAGAGCGCCGCGCTGGAAACGCTGGCCCAGGCGATGCTCGAATACGAAACGCTGTCGGGCGAGGACATCAAGGTCCTGCTCGCCGGCGGGTCGATCGACCGGCCCAGCACCCCGCGCGGGCCCTCCACCCCGCGCCCGCTGTCGGGCTCGGCCATCCCGAAATCGGGCAAGCGCTTCACCGGCGGCACCGCCCCGCAAGGCGCCTGAACCGGGCGCCCCCGGGCGCCGCACGATACGACCTTAAAGTTCTCCCCCGGGAGAGTGCAGGAGGGGGCGTCAGGTGAGGAGCCTGACGCCCCCTTTGCGTTCGTGGCCATGCGTACGACGGGTCCACGACCTCGAAGACGCGGAACGCGGCCACGTAGCGCCGTTTCCGGAGGCACCCGCCTTTGCACCTGATCGTCATTGCGAGCCCGGCCGCAGCCTGACGAAGCCCGCGTTCTCGCCGGCGCACCTCGATCAACGCCGCGGATCGCCGCCGGCACGCCTGTCGACAGGCCCGCGCCGGATCAGAAGCTCGACTGTGCCATGATCATCAGGACAAACAGGAGCAGCGCCGTCGTGGCGAAAAGCAGCAGCAGAACGGTGCGCCACAGGGCCCCGAACCGGGCCAGCCCATAGGCGCCGCGCAATTGCCGGTACATGTGGATCGGCGGCGCGAAGAACAGCAGGGGCACCACCCAGCTCGGCCCGAGCGCGCCGAGGACCATCGCCGCGATCGCCAGCAGCGTCATGAAGCACAGCGAGTACGTCACGAACACGGTGTGGTCGTAAAGGTGGAAGCGGCGGCTGAAGGGAAACAGCAGCCACAGGAACGGCACCGAAATCGGGATCAGCGCCCAGCTATACTTGTAGGCATAGGTCTGGAGCTTGTAGATCGCCAGTTCCGGGTTCGCCTGGAACGTGCGGATCGCCTTGTCGACCATGGGGAAACTGCTGATCGGCTTGCCCGCATGGACTCCCGCTTGCGCGTTCCCGGTCCCGAGGTCGCGCAAGGTGTCTAGCACGTCCTGCCGCCCCTCGATCTGCGCGTCGAGGGGGTCGGTCGGCCTGCCGGCGTCGGCGGCGGCCTGCCGCCGCGTGCGAAGCTGCGCGATCTCGCCCTCGAGCCGTGCGATGTTGGCCGCGACGTTCCCGCCCCCGGCGACAGGGCCGGCCACCTCGTGGTCCTGCGTGGCGTGGAACACCGCGAACATCAGGAAGACGAAGAACAGGAACAGCGCGATCGGCGAGACGTAGCTGGCGCGTCGCCCGTCGATGTACTCGCGCGTCAGCCGGCCCGGGCGCCAGACCAGCAGCGGCAGCGTGCGCCAGACCTTGCCCTCGAAATGGAAGACGCCGTGCAGCAGGTCGTGGAAGAATGCACCGAGCGTGCGGTGGACATGCGCCGCCTGCCCGCAGGCATGGCAGTGCGACCCGACCAGCGCCGTGCCGCAGTTGAGGCACGTCGTCTCGTGGGTATGCCCGGCGGTCGCCGCCGCAGGTTCCACCGCAGCCGCGGTGACGCTGCCCTGCCCCAGTTCCGCCAGCCCTTCGTCGATGCCGCTCATGCTCGCCCCCACTTGCACTGGCGAGGAAGGTAACAACTGGTGCGCGTTCTGGATAGGTGGGCGGTTTGCATCGCCGCATGGCGCATGACGCCGTCACACCGGATCGCCATCGCGACCCGGGAGTTCAGGTCCGGCGCTGGGCCAGCTTCTTCTCGATCGCGTCCCACAGGCGCCCGAACGACTGCGCTGCAGGGCTCTGCGGGGCCAGGGCGCCGACGGGCTGGCGGTGCACGGCGCTTTGCTCCACCACGCTGGCGTAGGGGATGGCCGGCCAGTTCGGGTTCGCCTCCTGCGCCTGCTTGTGCAGCGCGCGGCGCATGTCGAGCATCGAGAGCACGGGCAGGATCGGCGGATGGCGCTTGGTGTTGCCGGCGATCTCGCGGACCACGAGGTCGAAGGCGCGGGCCGAGAGTGGTGACGGCGGCAGCGGCACGATCACGAGATCGGCGGCCCGCACGATCTGCGCGGAGAGTTCGTTCATCACCGGCGGGCAGTCGAGGATGATGCGGGCATAGTCGCCCGACAGTTCCTCGGTCAGCTTCGCCAGCCGCTTGCGCTTGCCGATGCGTGCCAGTTGCGCATCGAGGGAGCGGATGGATTCGTCGGCGGGAAGTACGTCGAGCCCGGCATAGGCGGTGTGCTGGATCAGCCCTGCGGCCGGGCGTTCGCGCGCGAAGACTTCCTCGGCGAGCTGTGCGTCCTGCGGTTCGAGTCCGTAGAGAAAGGCCGATCCGCCCGCGGCGTCGAGGTCCCAGAGCAGGGTCCTGCGCCCGCCCGCCACGGCCGAGCACCAGGCGAGGTTCGCAGCGAAGGTCGTCTTGCCGACGCCGCCCTTGACGCTGTAGACCGCGATCGTCGCGCTTGCATCTACCGCGCCGGCCATGGGCCGCTCAGACAGTTCCGTCCCGGACGCACCAAGGGGACCGGCCCTGTTGGGCGGTCCCCCGGAAAATCCGATGATGCGAGGCAGTTTCGATTTCGCGGACACTGCATCGATCGTTGCCCGTCATGTCGCGACAGTCAACGAAAACGATCAGCCGTCGTAATCGCCGCCGAGCGAGGTGTTGCGGGTCGGGGCCGACGCGGTGATGCGCAGGGCCTCGGCCGACTGGCTGAGCGAGCCGATCTCGTCCATCTCGTCGTCGTCGTCCGGCAGGACCCGCTGCATCGACGCGGTCAGGGTTTCCTTGAGGACCGACGGGATCACCGTCTCGTCGGCGATCTCGCGCAGGGCGACGACCGGGTTCTTGTCGCGATCGCGGTCGACGGTGAGTTCGGCGCCGCCCGAAATCTCGCGCGCACGCTGGGCAGCGAGCAGGACGAGGTCGAAGCGGTTGGGGATCTTGTCGACGCAGTCTTCGACAGTTACGCGCGCCATGGGCACTCCCGGAAATAATCTGAAGGTTCGGAAAGGCCGGCAGATAGGCCGGGGGGCGGCAGGAGTCAAGGAAATGGGGTAGGCGGGCGATTCGACGTTGTTCTCGACGTTGTTCTGATGGCGCTGTCCTAGCGCGTGAACCCCAGCGCCAGCCTCGCCAGTTCGGGAAACGCCTCGGCCCGCTCCTTCGCCTGGGCGTTCGACGCAGTGCCGCGGATGACGCGGCCCTTGATGCCGTGGAAGATCGCGGCGAGGCGGAAGAAATTGAACGCCATGTAATAGCGGTAGTCGGGTAGCCCCTCGCGGCCGGTGCGGCGGCAGTAGGCGGCGACGTAGTCCGCCTCGGTCGGGATGCCGAGCGCGGCGATGTCGGCGCCGCCCAGCCCGGCGACGATGTGCGGGGGCATGTGGTACATCATCGCGTGATAGGCGAAGTCGGCCAGGGGATGGCCCAGCGTCGACAGTTCCCAGTCGAGCACCGCCAGCACGCGCGGCTCGGTGGGGTGGAAGATCATGTTGTCGATGCGGAAGTCGCCGTGGATCACGCTGGAGGCGCCGTCGTCCTGCGGCATGTTCGCCCCGAGCCAGGCGATCACCGCGTCCATGTCGGCGTTGCGGCCGGCGGCCTCGTCCTCGACGTACTGCTTCGACCAGCGGCCGACCTGGCGGGCGAAGTAATTGCCGGGCCTGCCGTAGTCGCCGAGGCCGATGGCGGCGGGGTCGAAGGAATGGAGCTGGGCGATCGTCGCGTTCATCGCGTCGAAGATGGCGGCGCGTTCCTCGCTGGATACGCCGGGGACGGTGGCGTCCCAGAAGATCCGGCCCTCGACCATTTCCATGACGTAGAACCAGGTGCCCAGCACCGTGTCGTCGGTGCACAGGCCGTAGACGCGCGCGGCCGGGAAGCCGGCGCCGTGCAGCGCGGAAAGCACCTTGGCCTCGCGCTCGACCGCGTGGGCGCCCTTGAGCAGTTCGCCCGGCGGCTTGCGGCGCAGGACGTAGGCACGCGTCGGCGTCACCAGCTTGTAGGTCGGGTTCGACTGGCCGCCCTTGAACTGTTCGACCGTGAGCGGGCCGGCGAAGTCCTCGACGTGGGCTTCCATCCAGGCGACCAGCGCCGCCTCGTCGAAGGCGTAACCCTCGCGCACGGCGGTGGTGCCGGAGTTGGCGTCGGCAAGATCGGGGGCGACGTCGGTCATGCCGGCTCGGCTTCCTTCGCCGCCAAGGCTTCCTGCGCCTTGCGCCAGTCGCGGCGGATCTTCTTGGCGAGGCTCCACTTGTGGACTTCGGTGGGGCCATCGTAGATGCGGAAGGCGCGGATCTCGCGGAACACCTGCTCGACGATGGTGCGTTCGGTGACGCCGATCCCGCCCAGCACCTGCACGCAGTTGTCGGCGATCTTCATCAGCGCCTCGGAGACCGAGACCTTGGCCATCGAGCTTTCGATGGTGCCGAGCGAGCCCGAATCGAGCACGCCGGCGCACCAGTCGATCATCAGTTCGCACTGCTTGATGAGGATCTGGTTCTCGGCGAGCATGAAGCCGACGCCCTCGTGCTCGATGAGCTGCTTGCCGAAGGCCATGCGACGGCAGGCGTAGTCGCTGGCGATCTCGTGGGCGCGGATGCACGCCCCCAGCCAGCGCATGCAGTGCGACAGGCGGGCGGGCGAGAGGCGGATCTGGGCGTACTTGAAGCCCTCGCCCGGCTGGCCCAGCATCTGGTCCGCGGGGACGCGCAAGTTGTCGATCGTCAGCGTGGCGTGGCCGCCGGGCATCGAGGTGTCGATGGTGTTGGGCACCTCGTCGATGCGGATGGCCTCGTCGGGCAGGTCGACCAGGAACATGCAGGCGCCGCCCTTGGTCTCTTCCTCGGCGGAGGCGGCCATGACGATGCCGACACGCGCCCCTTGCGCGCCGGTTATGAAGGTCTTGCGCCCGTCGATGACCCACTGGTTGCCGTCCTTGCGGCAGGTGGTCTTCATCATCGAGGGGTCGGACCCGGCGCCGCCCCAGTCGGCCGGTTCGGTCATGAAGAAGGCGGAGCGCGCCCTGCCCTCGACCAGGGGCTTGAGGAAGCGTTCCTTCAGGTCGGGCGAGCCGACGTGGCCGATCAGGTACATGTTGCCCTCGTCGGGCGCCATGGTGTTGCAGGCGAGCGGACCCAGCGGCGACAGGCCGGACCTGGTGAGCACCACCGCGGTCTCGCGCTGGGTCAGGTGCGAACCGTCCTCGCGGATGTGCGGGGTGAGCACGCCGGCCTCGAGGGCGAGCGCGCGCATCTCCATCACCAGTTCGTCGGTCGGGGCGCCGTGGTGGTCGCGGCGCGGGTCCTTCTCGTAGGGCACGATCGCATCGCGCACGAAGGCCTCCACCTTTTCGGCCATGTCCTGTGCGTGCTGGGATATGTCGGTCATTACTGGAGCACCCGGATCGGATCGGAGCCGTCCCAGTCGCGGGCGGCATCCTTCATCATCTGGAAGAGGCCCTCGGTCCCGGTCAAGGGCTGGAGGTACTCGATTACGTGGCCGGGGCCCTGGCCGGGATCGACGTAGATCACTTCGCCATCGGCGCCGACCTTGCCCTCGACGATCACTTGCGCACCGGCCTCGGCGCAGGCCTTGCGCGCTTCGGCGATCGATTCGACGAAGACGCAGACGTGGTGGAGCCGGTCGCGCACCGCGTATTCGCCCGAGTAGAGCGAGGGGGCGTCGCTGTCGGTCTTGATGAGTTCGATCTGGATGTCGCCCCAGTAGCCGATCGCCATGGTGAAGGTGGCGTCGGTGGGCTGGCCCTTGTACTTCATGTCGTCGAGGCGGACGTCGTTGAGCACGAAGAACGGACCGACGCCGACGGTCCCGATCCAGTACTTCATGGTAGCGTCGAAGTCGGTGGGGAAATAGGCGAGCTGGATCACGTCGCCGAGCCGCTTGAGCGGGCCCGGTCTGGTGATTGCAGGGGTGGTTGCCTCTCCGGTCATCGCGTTATCCTTTCAACGCACGATCATTCTTGTATTGTCCTCGGCATCCCCGCGAAGGCGGGAATGACGAAGGGAGGTTTGCGGCCACAGCCTAGAACAGGCCTTCCGGCTTCTCGATCAGGCCCTTGAGCGTCTGCAGGAACTGCGCAGCGGCCGCGCCGTCGATGGCGCGGTGGTCGACCGAGAGCGTCACCGAGATGCGCGTCTCGAAGGCCCAGGAACCATTTGGGCCGCCCGACGGGGTCTCGACCGGCTGGCGCAGGGCCGCGCCGACGGCGAGGATCGCGCCCTGCGGCGGGTTGATGATCGCATCGAAGTTCTCGATCCCGAACATGCCCAGGTTCGAGACCGAGAAGGTGCCGCCCTCCATGTCGTCCATGCTCAGCTTGCCGGCCTGTGCCTTGTCGATCAGGCGGCGGGTCTCGCTTGCGATCTGGTCGATGCGCATGAGGTTGGCCTGGCGCACCACCGGCGTGACGAGGCCCTTGGGGCTGGCGACCGCGATCGAGACGTCGGCGTGCGGGAAGCGGTGGATCTCCTGCCCGTGGACCTGCACGTTGACGTCGGGGTGCCTGGCCAGCGCCATGGCGCAGGCCTTGACGATCCAGTCGTTGACCGAGGCCTTGGCGCCCAGCACCAGGTTGGCGGTCTTGCGCATCTCGAGCAGGGCATCGGCGCTGGCCGACATGCGCAAGTAGAAGTGCGGCAGTTCCTGCTTGGCCTGGGTCAGCCGCTGGGCGACGACCTTGCGGATGCGGTCGAAGGGCACGATCTCGGGACGGTTCTCGCCGGCGACGAATTCCGGCGTGCCGAAGCCGCTCGCCGCGGCCTTCGGCGCAGGCACCAGCGCCAGCACGTCGGCCTTGGAGATGCGGCCGCGCGGACCGGTCCCGGTGAGACCCGAAAGCGACAGGCCGTGCAGCGCGGCGATCCGGCGCGCCAGCGGCGAGGCGAGGACCCGCAGGTCGTCGGGCTCCACCGCCAGCACGCCCTTGGGTGCCGCCGTCGCGGGTCCGCGCAGCGCCCTGACGACGTCCTGGTGGGTGATGCGCCCGCCCCGGCCCGATCCCTCGATGCCGGCGATGTCGACGCCTTCCTCTTCCGCGAGGCGCAGCGCCTCGGGGCTGATCGGGCGGTTGGTGTCGATCTTGACGCGCTGCTTTTCCGGCTCGGGCGCGGCGGTTGCGGCAGGCGCGGGTTCAGGCGCCTTGGCTTTCTCCGCCCCCTTGGCGATCCCTCCCTCGGCCGGCTTGAACCCGGCGACGAAGGCCTCGATCTCGTCGTCCGAGTGCGAGCCCTCGTCGAACACCGCGAGCAGTGCGCCGACGGGTTCGGCCTCGCTGCCGCCGCCGATGAGGATGCGCCGTACGGTGGCGTCGTATTCGGCCTCGACCTCGTTGGTGATCTTGGCGGTTTCGATCAGGCACAGCGTCTGGCCGCGCTTGAAGGTGTCTCCTTCCTTCACCATCCAGTCGGCGATGGTGCCCTCGGTCATTTCGATGCCCCATTTCGGCATCGTGAATGCGCGGATGCGACTCATGTCAGCGCCTCTCTCAACGGTAATCGAGCGTCTTGCGCACGGCGGCCGCGATCTTCGCGGGGCTGGGCAGGTAGGCGCTCTCGAGTTCGCGGGCGAACGGTACGGGCGTGTGCGGCGGCGTCACCATCTCGATCGGCGCCCTGAGGCTCGCGAAGGCCTTCTGGGCGATCAGCGCGGAGAGGTCGGTCGCCAGCGAGCAGCGCGGCGGCGCTTCGTCGACGATCACCGCGCGCCCGGTCACTTCGACCGAGTCGAGGATCGCTTCCTCGTCGAGCGGCGAGGTGGTGCGAAGGTCGATCACGTCGCAGCCGATGCCGTCCTGCGCGAGGTCGTCGGCGGCGGTCTCGGCATATTGCACCATCATGCCGCTGGCGACGATGGTGGCGTCCTTGCCGGCGCGCGCCAGGCGGGCATGGCCGAAGGGGATGCAGAAGTCCGGGTCGTCGGGCACGTCGCCGGTCATCGCGTAGAGGAACTTGTGCTCGAGGAAGACCACCGGATCGTCGTCGCGGATCGCCTGGCGCAGCAGGCCGCAGGCGTCCGCCGGGGTCGCCGGCATGAGCACCTTGATGCCCGGCATGTTGGTGACGAACTGGGAGATCATCTGGCTGTGCTGCGCGGCAGCGTTGTAGCCGGCGCCGCAGGGCATGCGGATCACCGCCGGGCAGATCGACTTGCCGCCGAACATGTAGCGGAACTTGGCGATCTGGTTCCACAGCTGGTCCATGCACACGCCGATGAAGTCGGCGAACATGATCTCGGCCACGGGCCGCTTTCCGGCCAGGGCCAAACCGCCAGCCGCGCCCATGATCGCGCTTTCGCTGATCGGGGTGTCGATCACCCGGTCGGGCCCGAAGGCGTCGTAGAAGCCGGTCGAGGTCGACCAGATGCCGCCGATGGCTTCGGGGCCGCCGGCAGTGCCCATGCCGCCCACCACGTCCTCGCCCAGGACGACGACGCGTTCGTCGCGCTGCATCTCCTGGAAGATCGTGTTGCGGATGGCGTCGCGATACATCATTTTTGCCATGGTTCTCGCTCCTGCCGTCAGTAGCTGATGTAGACGTTGTCGAGGACGTTCTCGGGGCTCGGGCGAGCCGCGGCGCGAGAGGCCTGGACCGCGTTCTCGATGGCCTGGAGAGCGTCGGCGTCGATCGTGTCGAGGTCCGCATGGTCGAGCAGGGCTGCGCCCGTCACGCTCTTGCGGAAGATCTTGAGGCAATCACGCTCGGCACGCAGGCGGTCGAGTTCGCCGTCGCCGCGATAGCGCTGCGGGTCGCCCTCGAAGTGGCCGAAGAAGCGCTCGGTGTCGAATTCGACGGCGGCGGGGCCGTTGCCGGGGACGCGCACGAATTCGAGCACTTCGCGGAACGTGTCGTAGACCGAGAAAAAGTCGGTGCCGTCGCCGCGCCACACCTTCATGCCGAACGCCTCGGCGCGGCTGGCGATGTCGTTCACCGTGCCGACGGCGTAGTCGACGCCGGTGTGCTCGGAATAGTGGTTGTTCTCGAAGACGAAGATCGCCGGGGACTTGGTGACGACCGCCAGGTTCATCGCCTCGAACGTGGTGCCCTGGTTGCAGGCGCCGTCGCCCGAGAAGGCGATGGAGACGCCCAGCTTGCCTTCGGCGTCGGGGCCGTCGATCTTGCTCGCCAGCGCCGCGCCCACCGCGATCGGCGCGCCGGCGCCGACGATGCCGTTGGCGCCCAGCATGCCCTTGTCGAGGTCGGCGATGTGCATCGAGCCGCCCTTGCCGTTGCAGAGGCCTTCCTGGCTGCCCCAGATTTCCTTCATCATCCCGTCGACGTCGCAGCCCTTGGCGAGGCAATGGCCATGGCCGCGGTGGGTGGAGACGATCTTGTCACGCTCGGTCAGGTGCTCGCACACGCCGACGGCGACGGCTTCCTGGCCGCAGTAGAGGTGGGTGAAGCCCGCGATCTCGCCGGTCTGGATCTCCTCGTGGAGCCGTTCCTCGAATTCGCGGATCAGCTTCATCTGCCGATAGGCGCGGGTCAGCGCCTCGCGGTTCTGCTGCATCAGGATTTCCTCTCGTTGTGGGTGCGGCGGACCGCATCGATTTCATTCATGACCGCTCCCTCGCTCGTCATTGCGAGGGTAGCGAAGCAACCCAGGGGGATGCCCCCGACGCTCCGGGTTGCCACGGCCCTTCGGGCCCCGCAATGACGATGCGGACGCGGATCGGGATGGAACCAGCGCCGCGATCACAACCCCAGCACCGACTTGGCGATGATCGTGCTCTGCACCTCGTTGGTGCCGCCGAAGATCGTCCAGGCACGGCTGTTGAGATAGCGCGGCGATGCGACCTGGGCACCCTTGGAATGCAGGCCCGGCGGACAATTGTCGCCGTAGAGCGGGCGGGCGGTTTCCAGTTGCAGCCCGGCCGGACCGTAGAGGTCCACCGCGAGCAGGTCGATCTCCTGGCGCAGGTTCGAGGCGAGCAGCTTGGTCAGCGAGGTCTGCGGGCCGGGCTTGCGGCCCTTGGCGATCTCGGAAATGATCTTGAGTTCGATCATCTCCAGCGCGTTGACCGAAAGGCGCGCCTTGGCCACGCGGCGGCGCCAGTCGACCTGGTCGCCGAGCGATCCGCCCTTCCCGTCGCTCTCGCCGCGGGCGCCGGCCTCGACCTGGTCGAGGTCGTAGGCAAGCTTGGGCGCGTGGCACGAGCCGCCGCGCTCGTTTTCCAGCAGGAACTTGGCGATCGTCCAGCCCTGGCCCTCGCCGCCGACGAGGTTCTCGGCCGGGACGATCACGTCCTCGAGGAACACCTGGTTGACCTCGTGGTCGCCGGCGTTGGTCAGGATCGGGCGCACCGAGACGCCCGGGCTGTCGAGGTCGATCAGCAGGAACGAGATGCCCGCCTGCTTCTTCACCTCGGGATCGGTGCGGACCAGCGTGAACATGCGGTTGGCGTGGTGCGCGTGGGTGGTCCAGATCTTCGAGCCGGTGACGCGATAGTGGTCCCCTTCCAGCACCGCGCGGGTCTTGAGGCTGGCGAGGTCGGAGCCGGCGCCGGGCTCGGAGAAGCCCTGGCACCAGTAGTCGTCGCCCGAAAGGATGCGCGGCAGGACTTGCGCCTTCTGCGCCTCGGTGCCGAACGTCCAGATCACCGGCGCCAGCAGTTTCAGGCCCAGCACGGTGAGGTTGGGAGCGCCGGCGGCGGCGCACTCCTTCTCGAACAGGTAGCGTTGCAGCGGCGTCCAGCCGGTGCCGCCATGCTCTGTGGGCCACTGGTAGCCCAGCCAGCCCTTGGCGTTGAGCACGCCGTTCCAGACCTGGCCGATGTCGGGCTCGACGAACACGGACGGCGTCGCCGCCGCGCCGGCCTTGACCTCGGCGGGAAGGTTTTCGCGCAGGAACGTGCGGACTTCGTCGCGGAAGGCCCGGTCCTCGGGGGAAAGTTCGATGTCCATTCGCTTCAACGTTCCAGAATGGTGACGGCGGAGACGCCCGGGGCGCCGTAGACGTGGCTGTAGGCCGTCTTCGGGTTCCCCTGGACCTGACGGCCACCGCCGTCGCCCCGCAGTTGCACGACGTTTTCGTAGACCTGGCGCAGGCCCGAGGCGCCGATCGGCTCGCCGCAGGCCAGGCAGCCGCCGTCGGTGTTGACCGGCAGCGCGCCGCCGATCGCGGTGCGGCCCTCGGCCAGCCACTTCTCCTGCTCGCCGTCGGCGCAGAAGCCGTTTTCGGCCATGTGCATGATCTCGGCGCCCGCCTCGGTGTCCTGCAACTGCGCGACGTCGATGTCGCCCGGGCCGATGCCGGCGAGGCGGAAGGCGTCGGCCGAGGCGATGCGCGAGGCGGTCGGGCGGGGCCTGGAATCGTCCGCGACCACGTCGACCGACGGCGCGAACACCTCGAAGCTGTGCGGCGGGCGGGTGCGCATGGTCGCGGCCTTGAGGCGGATCAGCGGCTTGCCCAGCTCGCGCGCCTTCTTCTCGCTGGCGAGCACCAGCGCGACGCCGCCCTCGGCCGGAGAGCAGAACATGTACTTGGTATAGGGATCGCTCACCAGCGGAGCGGCAAGGATGTCCTCCAGCGACACCGGCTCGCGGCGCCAGGCGTGGGGCGCGTGCACGGCGTTGCGGAAGGCTTTCTCCGCCACCCGGCCCAGCGTCTCCTGCGAGATGCCGAACATCTGCATGTAGCGCATGATCTTGGCCGCGAAGAACTGGGTGGTGACCATCTGGCCGACCTCGCCGTACCAGTCGGGCAGGTTGTATTCGCTCGGCAGCGCGTTGAAGGCGCCGCGCGGGTGCTTGTCGAAGCCGACCGCGAGGCCGATGTCGAACTCGCCCGACTTGATCGCCATCTGGCCCGAGAACAGCGCCGAACCGCCCGCCGCGCAGCCGTTGCGCACGTTGATGAACTGCATGCCGGTCAGCCCGAGGCGGTCGACCATGGTGTCCGGGTTGCCGGCCGAGTCCGAGGCACCGTAGGCGAACTGGAGCTGCGGCCATTCCAGGCCCGCGTCGGCGAGCGCCTGGCGCACCGCGAAGACGCCCTGGTCCAGGCCGGAAAGCCCGTCGGTGCGTCCGAACGGATGGATGCCGATGCCGACGATGCACACGTCGGGGGTTCCTGTGCTCATGCTGCTGCTCCTGCGGGCACGAAAGCGGGGATGAGCGCGCTGTCCGCGTCGTCGGGGTCCAGCGGCGAAGGAGCAAGGCGCACCGGCATGCCGATCTTCACGTCCGCGAAGGCGACCTCGTCCAGCCGCGCCTCGACGATCACTTCGCCCGGCAGCTCGACATAGGCGACCACCCAGGGCGCGAAAGCGTCGGGCCCCGCATATGGCGGCGTCTTGGGCCGGTAGCGCTGCACGGTGAACGACCACACGGTGCCCTCTCGCGACAGCGGCACGGGCTCGTAGCCGGTGCTTGCGGGACACGGGAACACGATCCGGCCGGTCTCCCGATCCTTGCCGCCGATCAGCCGCGCGGGCGTCTCGTCAGTGAACAGGCCTTGTGCAATAGCGCGCATCTCGCTCCCATTTCCGTAACGCAATCCGGCCGGTATTGGAGTCCGGTCCCGGGATCGGTTTAAGCCCGCCGGCGCACGCATTGTGACTCACCAAAACGCTAGGGTAGCCATTGCGCTAGTTCGTGCGACCTCTCGGCGCGGGAGAGACGCATAATGTCGAAACAATGGGACTACATCATCATCGGCGCCGGTTCGGCCGGCTGCGTCATGGCCGAGCGGCTGAGCGCGGACGGCAGGTCGCAAGTGCTCGTGCTCGAAGCCGGCGGCGAGAACGACAGCTTCTGGGTCACGCTGCCCAAGGGCGTCTCCAAGCTGGTCAAGCGCCCCGAACACATGTGGGCCTACCACGTCGCCCAGCCGCGCGATCCGGGCGCCAACGATCCCGGCGCGGGCGAAGTGTGGATTCGCGGCAAGGGCCTGGGCGGCTCCTCCTCGATCAACGGCATGATCTGGAGCCGGGGCGAACCGGCCGACTACGACGCCTGGGAAACCGAGGCCGGCGCCACCGGCTGGAACGGCGAGAGCATGACGCGGGCTTTCCTCGAACTGGAGGACCACGCCGCCGGCGCGGGCCCGATGCGCGGCAGCGGCGGCCTCGTGCGGGTCGACCCCGCCTGCTTCAAGTACCCGCTGGCCGAGCGCATGATCGAGGCCGGCGAGACGCTGGGCCTCGCCCGCGTCGAGGACCTCAACGGCAGGCCCGGCCCGCGCGTCGGCTACTACAGCCACAACATCCGCGACGGTAAGCGCGATTCCTCCGCCCGCACCTACCTTGCCGCCGCCCGCAAGCGGCCCAACGTCACGGTGATGACCGGCGTGATGGCGACCCGGATCGTCTTCGAAGGCACCCGCGCGGTGGCTCTCGAGGCGACCGTCGACGGCCAGGCGCGCCGCTTCGCGTGTTCGGGCGAGATCGTCGTCAGTGCCGGCGCGATGGAGAGCCCCCTGCTCCTGCAACGATCGGGCATCGGCGATGCGGACCGGCTGGCGGCGGCGGGCATTCCCCTCGTCGCCCATTCGCCGGACGTGGGCGAGCGGATGATCGAGCACCTCTCGCTCTCGATCCCGTTCCGGCTCGATCATGGCAAGGGCACCAACAAGAGCTTCTTCGGTCTCGGCGCCGCGCTCGCCATGCTGCGCTACCTCGTGCGCCACGACGGCGTCCTGGCGACCGGGCCGTTCGAGGTCGGCGCCTTCTGCAACGTCGCCCACCCGGACGGGCGCACCGATGCGCAGTTCTACCTGGGCGGCTACACCTTCAGGGTCGGCGACGACAAGGACCCGGTCCCGCTCGACAAGATCGACCCCCGCCCCGGCGTCACCATCTACGGCCAGCTCCTGCGCCTCACTTCCGAAAGCAGCGTGCGCGCCACCGGCCCCTCGCCCACCGATGCGCCGGACATCCACCACAACTTCCTCACCACCGAACACGACCGCCGCTCGGCGATCGCGCTGGTGCGCAAGATGCGCGATTTCGTGCACGCCGCGCCGCTCGACCGGATGGTCGGGGAGGAACTGGTGCCCGGCGCCCAGGTGGAGAGCGACGAGGACATCCTGGCGATGTTCCGGCGCCTGTCGAGCTGCGGCCTCCACGCCATCCGCTCGTGCCGCATGGGCGGCGATCCGCAGGCCGTGGTCGACCCCCGGCTGCGGGTGAACGGGGTGCAGGGGGTGCGCGTGGCGGACTGCTCGGTGATGCCGTGGCATGTGACCGGCAACACCAATGCCCCGGCGATGGCGCTGGGCCTGAGGGGCGCAGCGCTGATGCTGGAGGATCGCGGGTAGCTCACTCCTCCCGGGCAGGAGGAGGAAAGCCGCCGCGAAGCGGGTGGACCCCCTCATCCGAGGTGGACGAAGGGAGCCCCAGCACCATGAACTGGTTGTGCGGGCTCGCCTCGTAGTCCGCGAAAGGCCCGCACGAGACGAACCCGGCGCTGCGATAGAGCGCGATCGCCGGGACATGCAGCTGCGCCGTCCCGGTCTCCAGATAGAGTTCGCGCAACCCCAGAGCCCGCGCCTCGGCGACGACGTGCTCCAGCAGCGCGCGACCCACGCCGGTGCCGCGCGCGGCGGGGGCGGCGCGCATCGACTTGACCTCGCCCTGCCCCGCCCCGAGTTGCTTGAGCGCCGCGAAGCCCGCGAGTTCCTCGCCGCGCCAGGCGGTCCAGAACGTCACCCCGGGCGACGAGAGCCCGCTGGCGTCGAGCGCGAAGGCGTGCTCGCCCATGACGCTTTGCAGTTCGCGCAAGTGATGGGCGAGCAAGGCCGCGACATGGGCTGCGGTCGGATCGTCGATACGTATCTGCACGGGGGGCTTTCGATGGTGGCAGGCACGGGCGCTCTAACGCGGTCGAAACCGTTTTCCTACACCCGGCGCCGCGCGGTAGCTTCGCCGCATGTCCCGGCCCGATCATCCGCGCACGCCCCGGCCATCCGCCCGCCGCAAGGTGACGGGCCGCGCGCGCAAGGCGACGCCCGTTCCTCCTGGACCGTGTAAACCGTGTAAACCTGTGTCGCCTTGCCCGCCCGGACGGCGCGGCGCGAGGTCAGTTCTGGAGCGAGATGTAGCCCAGTTGCGCCGCCTTGAAGACGGTCTGGCTGCGGTTCACCGCGTTGAGCTTGGTCGCCGCATTGTGGATGTGGAAGCGCACGGTGGCGCGGCTGCGCGACATTATCATGCTGATTTCCAGGTCGGTCTTGCCGATCGCCGCCCAGCGCAGGCACTCGACCTCGCGCTTGGACAGCCGCGAGGCCGGCGGCAGCGCCTGGGTCGAGCCCATGACCTGGACGTACGTGGCGATGAACGTGCGCGCGTAGAGGCCCAACGCGTCCGAGAGCCGGTCGAACTCCTCCGAGAGGTCGGTCTTGTCGCGGTCGAGCGGGTTGAAGCTGACCGCGCCGATCTGGCCGAACGGCAGGTGCACCGGAACGCCGATAGCCGCGCGGGTCATCGCCCGCTGCTCGAAATTGCCGATTTCGATCGAGGCGAGGTAGGCGTTGGGCTCGCGGGTGCGGAAGCCTTCGGCATTGGCCCAGAACGGCTGGCTCTCGAAGCGGCAGGCCGTGGTCAGCGGACTGTCGAGGGCGATGCGCGAATTGCGCCACCACACCTTTTCCTCGTTCCCCCAGCCGAACACCTCGGTCGCCAGCATCTTGCCCTCCGCATCGACAGGCGTGCGCTTGTCGGCGATGTCGTGGGCGGGGGCCGCGCGCATGCCGTGCTCCATCGCAATCCGGTGCAGCGCTTCGGCGGCCGCGCGGATCCCCTGGGGCGACGTCACGCGGACGGCGTCGATGTGTTCCTGTGACAACAGTTGCATGGGATCCTCTCCACACTCTCTTAGCTCGCGGAATCCTGCCGCACAATCGCTTGAAACCGGCACATAGGCCTTTTTTGTGACTAGCCTTTTGCCCAGCGGCAAGCGCCCGCCGCTTGGTGATAGACCGGCATCGAGACCAGGAACGGCCTGGCGGGAGTGGAACGTGAATTTCGACCTCAGCGAAGACGAGGAAATGCTCAAGGCCCTGACCGAGCGCTTCGTGACCGACCATTACGATCACGACAGCCGCCGCGCCTTCCTCGCCGAGCCCGGCGGGTTTTCCGGCGCCAACTGGCGGCTGCTGGGCGAACTCGGCCTGATCGCCGCGCCCTTCCCCGAGGAACTGGGCGGCCTGGGCCTCGACGCCACCGGCATCGCCACCGTGTTCGAGGCGCTGGGCCGCGGCCTCGTGGTGGAACCGCTGGCGGAAGCGGTGGTGATGGCCGGGCGCCTGTTCGCCGCGACCGCGCCGCAAGCCCTGCGCGGCGAATGGCTCGACGCGCTGCTGATCGGCGAGAAGCGCCTCGCCCTCGCCCATGCCGAAGCGCGCACCCGGGACGGCCTGCCCTGGGTGGAGACCACCGCGGTCCCCGACGGCGACGGCTGGCGCCTCACCGGGACCAAGCCCTACTGCGCGGCCGGTGGCGGCGCCGATGGCTATGTCGTCTCGGCCCGCGTTTCCGGCGCGCCGGGCGATGCGGAGGGCGTCGCGCTGTTCCTCGTCCCCGCCGGCACGGCCGGGGCCTCGACTCGCGACTGGACGATGGCCGACGGCAGTGTCGCGACCTCGCTGGACCTTCAGGGCACCCTCGTCCCCGCCGGCCACAAGCTGGCCGACGACGGCCTCGCCGCGATCGCCGCGACCGGCGACCTCGCCTCGCTCGCCCGCAGCGCCGAGGCGCTCGGCATCATGGAGCGGCTGCTGCACGAGACGATCGACTACTTGCGCACCCGCGACCAGTTCGGCGCAGCGCTCGGCTCGTTCCAGGCGATCCAGCACCGCATGGTCGCCCAGTACGCGGTGATCGAACAGAGCCGCGCCCTGCTCAACCTCGCGCTGGTATCGTGGGGCAGCGAGGCCTTCGCGCCGGCCGTCCACGGCGCCCGCGCCTTCATCGCGCCGGCCTCGGTGGAGCTGGGCCACGAGATGATCCAGTTCCACGGCGGCATGGGCGTCACCGACGAACTGGCCATCGGCGGCGGCCACAAGCGGCTGCTGGTGCTCTCGCGCTGGCCCGAGGGCCCGCTGGCTGCGCTCGACCGCTATGCCGGGCTGCTGAACTGACTTTCCAGACCACGCCTGACGAAAGGGGCGGTCCCTTGCGGGCCGCCCCTTCTTTTTTGCCCGCGGCCTTGCCCACGGTCCCGGGTCGAGCCCGGGACGAAGGCGCCCGCCCTACCGCTCGCGCTGCTTGAGCCAGCCCATCCCCCGGCGCAGCAACTCGTAGAACACCGGCAGGTCCCACGCACAGCGGTCGACCGTCGGCCACCAGTCGAGCATCGGCTGGAGGTCGTAGTGCCCCCGGCAATGCCCCAGCGTGTTGTAGAGCACCGCGCCGCGCCCATGGTCCTTGAGATACATCACCGGCTGCTTGCCGAGCGCATCGCTGGCCTCGACGAAGCCGGTGCCCTCCTCGGTGCAGTCGGTCTCCAGCAGGACGTGGAGATCGCCGTGGGTTTCGAGGTGATAAAGCTCGTCGGTGGTCTCGAACGCCTCGATACCGGCGACCAGCGGGTGCCCGGGATCGGCGACCGTCACCGTATAGGGCGCGATCGGCGGGTGCGAGAGGAACTGCGAGCCGAGCATGTCCATGAACAGCGGCGCCCAGCGCGGCGCGTCCCACAGCCCGGCGTCGGGCCCGTCGGCAAGCAGGCGCAGCACCGAATTGGTGCCGTGGAGCGCATACCAGCGCCCGCCCGCCGCCAGCCAGTCGCGCAGCACTTCCTGCGCCGCCAGCGAGGGCGTGACGTCGCAAGTATACGTGACGAGCACGTCCGCCTCGCGCAGCGCGTCGAGCGTCTCGTAGTTCTCGAATACGCGGGTGCGCACGGCGGGGTCCTCGCCCAGCAGCTTGAGCAGCTCCAGCCGGGCGAAGTCCATGTCGTGCCACACGCCGCCACAGACGAGCACGCAGTTGATGCGCGGCGGCCGCGCCGCTTCGTTTTCCGTGTCGCTCATCGGGTCAGGCCTGCTTCGATCCGCCGAGGTCGCCCTCGATGTATTTCATCATGGTATCCTGGAACTGGCGGATGCGGATTTCCTGGTAGTTGCCCAAGTTCACCTTGCCGTTCTTGGAGGCATGGAGACCCTGCTGGACGTAAGGGAGGTTGTCCATGTCCTGCTCGAACACGTCGCCCAGGATGCCCAGTTCGGGCGCCTCGGTCCACTTCTGGTCGAGCGTCAGGAACTTCAGCGGGGCGCCGCGCGGGATCGGCTGGCCCTTGGGAATGCGCGCCAGCACCCGCACTTCCATGATGCAAGTGTCGGGCGTCTTTCCGGGCAGCCAGTTGTAGACGATGTTGGGCATGTAGCCGCCCCAGGGCGCGAAGTTCGGGAACACGTTGTAGACCAGCGCGTCGAGCAGTTCGGCGTCGGTCGCCTCGGAGTGGTCGTAGCCGGTGCTCTCGGTATAGGCCTGTCGCATCGCGGCGCCCAGTGCCGCGCGGGCGGTGATGCCCTCGGGCACGGTGATCGCCATGGGGTTGGCCGAAGCCTCGCCTTCGTAGTTGTCGCCCGAGCGGCCGTTGTACTTGACGAACTCGTCGACGATCCACTGCTCGCCCTGGCCCTGCTCGATATGCGGGCTCATCACCCCGAAGGGGACGAGGTTGACGTTCACGTTGTCGCCCCAGGTCCAGTAGGCGGCGTTGGAATCGCCGGTGAAGGGCAGCAACTGGGGATGGGTGACGATCGTGTGCCAGGCCTCCATGAAGGCCTCCATCACGACTTTCCAGTTGGCCGGCACTTCCTTGGCGACGCGCATGACGCTGGCGCATTCCTCGTGCCGCCAGCGCTTGAAGTGCTCGGGCAGCGGGGCGAGGAACTCCTCGAGGCTCGGCCCGCCGGGTTCCTCGCGCAGGAACACGTAGCCCGCCCAGCGGCCCACTTCGGCCGCCGGCAGATCGAGGTTCTGTTCGACCAGGTGCGGGAAGTCCCACTGGCAGGGCATCGAATCGAAGCTGCCGTCCTTCTTCCAGGCGAAGCCGTGGAAGGGACAGACGAACTTGTCGGCGGTGCCCTCGTCGGTGCGCAGCTTGCGCCCGCGATGGAGGCAGACATTGTGCATGGCCCGGATCGAGCCGTCGTCCTGGCGGCTGACGAGGTAGGAACGCCCGGCGTTCTCGTAGACGATGAAGTCGCCGGCTTCGGGCAGGTCCTCCTCGCGGGCGACGAACTGCCACACGTAGGGCCACATCCGCTCGCGCTCCAATTGCGCGAAGGCCTCGCTGGTGTAGCGCTCCGCCGGGATCGGGTCGGAGCCGCGGAAGGTGTAGCTTTCCTCGGTGAGGATCGCGGGGGCTTGCCGCGAATCCTGCGCCATCAGCTCGGCCCAGCTTATGCCCTCGCTGCGGTCTTCACCCAGTTTCGTGGCGATTTCGGGGTCACGGTCGGCCATCGGCAATCAATCTCCCAAGCACGGATTACCCTGTTTGGAGGCCTGTCTGGACCTTCGCCGGCGCCAAGTCACCTTGCTCTAATCATAGGTTGTCGAGGGCCGAGGATACGCCATGTTGAGTGCGGCCAGTATAGAGTTTGGCGCAAGTTGGGAGAATGCCGTGACGCGGCTTGAAGGCAAGGTGGCGCTCGTCACCGGAGGAACCTCCGGCATCGGCGCCGGCACCGTGGAGCGCCTCTGCGCCGAAGGTGCCAGGGTTATTTTCACCGGTTCCAACCAGGCGGCCGCCGATGTGCTATGCGCCGCCACCGGAGCCGAGTTCGTCAAGCACGACGTCACCGATGCCGCCGCCTGGGACGGGCTCATGGCGCACATCCTCGCAACCCACGGCCGCCTCGACATCGCCTTCGCCAATGCCGGCACCGAAAGCGGCGACGGCAGCATCGAGGACGTTTCCATCGAGGGCTGGAACAACATCATCGGCGTGAACCTCACCGGCGTCATGCTCACCGTGCAGCACGCGATGCGGGCGATGGCCCGGAACCCGGACGGGCCGGTCGGCTCGATCATCGTCAACTCCTCGATGAACGCGCACCGGGCGATGGGCAACTTCTGCGCCTATTCGGTGTCGAAGTCGGCCGTGATCGGACTGGTCAAGTCGGCCGCCGTCCACGCCGGCAACCAGAAGTACAAGATCCGCGTGAACGCCGTGCTTCCGGGCGTCGTCGAGACCGCGCTGATCGTCAACCTCATCGACAAGTCCGCCGATCCGGTCGCCACCCGCGCCGCCTACGAAGGACTCTCGCCGATGGGCCGCATGGCGACGGTCGAGGAAGTGGCCGGCATGGTCGCGTGGCTCGCCGGCGACGAGGCGCGGTTCTGCTCGGGCAGCGAATTCACCATGGACGGCGCGTCCACTGCAGGAATGAACGGCGTATGACGGATCTGGGTTCGCAGCGGCTCAAGGGCCGCGTCGCGCTGGTTTCGGGCGGCTTGCGGGGCATCGGCCTCGCCTGCGTCGAGCGGTTCCTGGCCGAGGGCGCCGAAGTGGTCCTCACCGACTTGTCCTCCCCCGAGGAGGCGGCGGAAACGCTCGCCCGGCTCGGCCAGGCGGCAAGCTACGTGCAGGCCAACGTCACCAGCGAGGACGACTGGGCCAAGGCCCTCGCCGCCGTGACCGAGCGCCACGGCAAGCTGCACATCCTCGTCAACAATGCCGGCATCGACCTCACCGGCCCGGTCGCAACGACCTCGCTCGAGGGCTGGCGCCGGATCATGTCCATCAACGTCGACGGCGTGTTCCTGGGCACCCGCACATTCGTGCCGCTGCTCGAAGCGAGCGGCGCCGAGGTGAAAGGCGGCTCCTCCATCATCAACGTCAGCTCGATCATGGGCCTCGTCGGCATGAGCGAGGTGTCGGGCTACAACGCCAGCAAGGGCGCGGTGCGCTTGTTCACCAAGTCGATCGCGCTGGAATTCGCCGAGAAGAAGATGCCGATCCGCGCCAATTCGCTGCACCCCGGCTTCGTGATAACGCCGCTGCTGAACGAAGGCTTCCAGCGCTGGGTCGACAAGGGCGTGGCCGCGAAGGCGGAGGACCTCGTCGACCTGATGTCCAGCAAGACGCCGATCGGGCGGCTGGCCGATCCGTCGGAACTGGCGAGCGCGGTGTACTTCCTCGCCGGCAGCGACAGCTCGTACATGACCGGCGCGGAGCTGGTGGTGGACGGAGGCTGGACCGCGCAGTGAGGCCGTCGTCCCGGCGCAGGCCGGGACGACAAGACAAGAACAAGAGCGGAAGAGACCCTGAAATGACCATCGCCCTCCCCGACACGATCGCGCTCGTCACCGGCGCCGCCGGCGGCATCGGCCGCGAGATCGTCAAGGCCATGAAGGCCGCCGGCGCCACCGTGATCGCCACCGACTTGCGCGAGAGCGCCGAGATCGAAGGCGCCGACCACTACCTCCGGCACGACGTCACCAGCGAGGCCGACTGGCGCGCGGCCGAAGCGCTGGTGCGCGAAACGTACGGGCGCCTCGACGTGCTGGTGAACAATGCCGGCTTCTCGATCGTCACCAGGTTCGAGGACACGCCGCTCAGCGAGTTCCACAAGGTCAACGCGATCAACGTGGACTCCGCGATCATCGGCACGCAAGTCATGCTCGAACTGCTGAAGGAAGGCGGCAAGGCGAGGCTGTCGGGCGCATCCGTCATCAACTTCTCGAGCGTCGGCGGTCTGCGCGGTGCGGCCTTCAACGCCGCCTATTGCGTCAGCAAGGCGGCGATCAAGATGCTGTCCAAGTGCCTTGGCGCGGAGTTCGCCGCCCTGAAGTACAACATCCGCGTCAACTCGGTGCATCCGGGCGGGATCGAGACGCCCATGCTGAACTCGATCATGGATCGCTACATCGAGCTGGGCGCGGCACCCTCGCGCGAGGCTTCGATCGCGGCGATGAACGTCGCCCACCCGATCGGGCGCCTCGGCCGGCCCGAGGAGATGGCCGGCGGCGTGGTCTTCCTCGCCAGCGCGGCCTCCAGCTTCATGACCTGCGACGAACTCGTGATGGACGGAGGCTTCAGCCAGGTTTGATTTCATTCGGGACGAAGAGCCCGTCGGGAGAGAGAAAATGACCAACAAGGCATACGACGTCGTCGTGCTCGGATCGGGCGCGGCAGGGATGACCGCCGCGCTGACCGCAGCCGAACACGGCGCCAGCGTGCTCGTCGTCGAGAAGGGCGAGAAACTGGGCGGCACCTCCGCCTGGTCGGGCGGGCAGATCTGGATTCCGTGCAATCCGCATCAGCAGGCCTACGGCAAGGACGACAGCCGCGAGAAGGCGCTGACCTACCTCGAATCGATGTCCAACGGGCTGATCGAGCCGGCCATGGCCGAGGCCTACGTCGACGGCGGAGTCGAGATGGTCGCCTTCCTCGAGCAGAACACCCCCGTCCAGTTCATGGTCGTGCCGCATTTCCCCGACTATCACCCCGAACAGCCCGGCGCCGCCAGCCGAGGCGGCCGTACGCTCGAATGCGCCGTCTACCCTTATGGCGAACTGGGCGAGTGGCGCGACAAGGTGGAAGTCTCGCCCTACTACTGGCCGCACGTCTACTTTACCGTGGGCGAGACCTCGCTGGCGCAGGCCGTGCCCGACCCGCTGCCGCCCGAGGAAGCCCGGCGCCGCGCCGAAAACGACGAGCGCGGCCTTGGCCATGCCCTCGTCGGCCGCCTTCTGCGCGGGTGCCTCGACCGGGGCGTGGAGTTTCTCCTCGGCACCGGCGGCAAGGACCTGGTGATCGAGAACGGTGCGATCACCGGCGTCACTCTCGACGACGGCACGAGGCTCGACACCCCGAATCTGGTGATAGCCACTGGCGGCTTCGAGCACGACGAGGCGTTCAAGACCGCCTTCCTGCGTGGCCCCCTCACGTCCCCGGTCTCGATCAGGACCAACACCGGCGACGGCTTGCGCATGGCGATGAAGGCCGGCGCAATGTTGTCCTCGATGCGCGAGGCGTGGTGGATGCCGGTGGTCGAGGCGCCGCTCAACCCGATGGGCCGCATGCTGTTCACCGGCGAGCGCACCCTGCCCGGCACCATCATGGTCAACCGGACCGGCAAGCGCTTCACCAACGAGGCCGCCAACTACAACGCCTTCGGCGCCGCGTTCCACGTCCAGGACCTCAACACCTGTTCCTGGGCGAACCTGCCGGCCTGGTGCGTGTTCAACCAGAGCTTCTACGACAAGTGGGGCTTCCTCGACGCACAACTGATCGGCACCGCCGACGCCGGCGAGCACACGAAGACCCCCGCCGACTGGATCGCGCGCGGCGACACGCTGGACGAACTGTCCGAGACGCTGGGCATTCCCGCCGGCGCGCTGGAGGCTACCGTCGCGCGCTGGAACACGATGGTCGAGAACGGCCGCGACGAGGACTTCGGCCGAGGCGAGAGCTACTACGACCTGTACTGGGGCGACCCTGCGCACAAGGGCAGCAAGGAGGCAACCCTGGGCAAGCTGGAAGGCGGCCCCTGGTACGCAGCCGAGGTCAAGTCCGGCGCGCTCGGCACCAAGGGCGGTCCCAAGACCGACACCCTGGGCCGCGTCATCGACCTCGACGGCAGGCCGATCGGCGGGCTCTATGCGGCGGGCAACGCGATGGGCTCGATGATGGGCATGACCTACGGCGGCGGCGGCGGCACCCTCGGCCCGGGCATGGTGTTCGGCTACCTTGCCGGCAGGCACGCCGCCCAGCGCAACGTCGGCGCCGAGGTGGCAGCACAGGTTCCGGCCTGATTCCCGCCTCGTCCCGGGTCACACCCGGGACGAGGCCACGAGGAGCCCATCCATGTCGCGCAAACTCCCCGGCGTCATCGGCGTCCACCACATCGGCGTCTCCGTGCCCGACCTTGCCAAGGCCCGCGAGTTCTACCTCGACATCCTGGGCGCGGTCGAGGAAGTCGCGCCGCTGCGCTGGGCCGACAATCCCTTCATCGACCGGATCGTGGGGCTGGAAGGCAGCGCCGCCGAGCAGTTCTTCTGCCGCCTGGGCAACCTGCAGATCGAGGTGTTCCGGTACGACGCCCCGCGCCAGGCCGCGCAGGACCCCCGCCGGGGCGTCAACGAATACGGCTACACCCATATGGCATTGCAGGTGGAGGACATCACCGCCGTGCACGAGCGCATCGTCGCGGCCGGCCTGCCGGTCCACACCCCGCCCGCGCTGGAGGGGATCACCGTCGACGAGCATGGTATCAGGCACGGCTATACAGGTACGTATTGCCGCGATTTCTTCGGAAACGTGTTCGAGATCCTCGAAATCCACGAGACCGCCGAAATCCTGCCGATCCGGGCCTGAAGCGCTTTTCCCGGAAACCAAATCCCCGCCAAGGGGTTCAGAAGGCAGGACGAACCCGGCGCCTGGGCCGGGTCACGTGATCGTCTCCGGGAGCCTGAAAGTGGAATTCGACACCGTGAACCGCGCGCCGCGCGCAATCCCGACCTCCCTTGACGGAACCGCCCCGCCATCGCCCGGCCTCCCCTTGCGCGCGGTCGATGCCACCCCGACGCTCCGACGCCGAAGCAGCGTCGCCCCCGAAAGGCCCTCGGCGCTGCTGCTGCGCGATGCGGTTCGCGAAGCGGGCCTGTTCCAGCGCTCGGTACTCGGGCACCTCGATCACAACGGCTGGGTCGACCGTGTGCAGGCCGATGGCCAGCGCCTGATCGACCTGCTCGCGGAAATCGGCTTCGTGCCGAGCGACAACCGCTGGGGATCGAAAGTCGGTACGGGGCAGTAGCGGCCGTCCCGCACAGGCTGACACCCATCCGCCCCTGAGGTCGTATCGTCGGTCAGCCCGCCGCTGCGCCCACCGCCGGCAGGACCGAGGCGCTGTCCTCGACGGAGAAGGTCCTGATCCGGCTGCGGTCGAAAAGCTGCTCCTCGTCGGCGACGATCATCGCCAGCGTGTCCGGATCGCCGAGCGCAGCGAAGCAGGCATCGCGCGTGGCCACGTCAGGAAAGTCGATTTCGGTCACCACGTCGCAGTCGAACGGCTGGTCGATCCCGTCCATCGGCGTCAGGAACCGTCGCACGTAGCGGGTGGCGTAGCCGGCAAGCACTTGCTCCCCGATCACCCGGTGGCTCGTTTCATAATAGGCCCGAAACGCGTCCGGGCTCATGTCCGGCCGACGCTTGAGCAGGGTTATCACCGTGACGGTCATGCCAGTTGCTCCATCCAGCCGCGGGTCGCGTCGAGGACGGCCCGGGCACGCAGGGCAGGATGCGAGAACGCGTCGCGCAAGGCGGCGGAGCGCAGTTCGATCGACAGCGGAATGCCCGCCGGCAGTGCCTGCACCAGCGCGGCGAGCGGCAGCACGCCCTCGCCCGGCTGTTCGCGCAAGTCGATGGCGTCGGTGATGACGGCAGCAAAGTCGGCCGGGTCCGGTCGCTGGCCGCGAGCGTCGCAGAACTGGGCATAGGGCAGCAGCGCGGGGTCGATCGCGGCGATCTGCGCCACGGTGGTGCCCGAACGGTCGACGTGGATCGGATCGACCAGCACCGCGCGCAAGGGATGGGCCACCCGGTCGAGCACCGCCAGTGCCTGCGTGAGGCCCCTGACCTCGGTGAAGATCCCGAACTCAAGCGCGACGCGCATGCCCGAACCCTCGGCATGGCGGCACAGCGCCGCCAGTTGCGCGACCGTCTCGCCGACCTCGGGGTGCGAGGACACGCACAGCACGTTGCCCGCGCCCAGCTCCGCGCCGACATCGAGCACCTTGCGGTGATCGTCGAGCGCGGTGTCGGGCCTGATCCACACCACCTCGACGTCGAGCACCGGCAGGGCGGTTCGCGCCAGGGCGGCTTTGGCGTCGCGGGTATGCTGCGCGGTCCATTCCAGCGGATCGACCCACAGGCCCACCGCATCGAACCCGGCGGCGGCCCCGGCCTCGATCACGTCGACCGCGCCGAACTCGGGCAATACGCCCGATGCGAGTGACAACTTGTGCATGTTCGGGCTCTCCCAAGCCGTTGGTTCCGATGGCGCCGGCGCGTGATCTTGCCTTGACCCTCCTCGTCATCCCCGCCTTCACGGAAATGACGAGAATACGATCAAGGCGTGCCCTGCCCGCCGGCGCAAGCGCGGCCGGCAGGCGACAACTCCGGCGGTCACATCTCCGGCGGTCACATCTCCGGCTGGGGCAACGAGGCGTCGTCTTCCAGATACCAGTTCAGCCATTCGTGGAAGTACTGGTTGCCCCGCTCGTTCTTGCCGAAGGTCAGGTCGTCGTGGGCGCCCGATTCCAAGCCGCGCTGGATTTCCAGGCCAATGACGTAGTCTTCCTCGTAGGTCACGTCGCGGAAGAAGTTCATCGCCGCCTCGACGCCTTCGCGGTCCGCCTCGTCCCTGATCGGGTCGCGACGCAGGTAGTTGAGCACGGTGCGGTTGCGGTCGGGCGTGGGCCCGGGGAACAGCTGTGCGACCTGGGTGATCTCTGGCGCAATGAAGATCGAGACGTTGGGGAAGAAGATCCGCACGAAATCGTAGCCGTAGTTCTCGCGGTTGCCCCATTCCTCGCGCGGGACATCCTTGAGCTGCTCGGCGATGGTGTGCTGCGGGAAGCCGATCCGGATGTTCGGCCCGAACCCTTCGTAGTGCGTGCAGTTGGACGGCGTGCGCGGGAAGATCGTCTCGGGGTGGAGCGACTTGAAGTGGTAGCCTTCCAGGTAGCCGTCAAAGGCGATCTTCCAGTTCGCGCCCTCGATGGTGCGGTTGCCGAGATAGGTCCAGTTGGCGAAGTCGAGCGCGTCGAAGTCCTCGAGGAAACCCTGGAAATAGGTATCGAGGTCCATGGGCGCGTTGGGCGTGAGGCTGACGAAGATCATGCCGCCGCGCTCCTCGCAGGGCAGTTCGCGCAGACCCATCCGGCCCTTGTCGACCTCGCCGAACGTGCCCGGCTCGGAAATCCCGATCAGGCGGCCGTCGGCGCCGTAAGTCCACGAGTGGTACTTGCAGGTGAAGCGCGAGCAGTTGCCGGTGCCGTCGGGCGCGACCGGCGCGCCGCGGTGCGAGCACACGTTGAGGAAGGCGCGGACCTTGCCCTGCTTGTCACGGTTGATGAGCACCGGCGAGCCGACCGCGTCCATCGCCTTGTAGTCGCCGGGGTTGGGCAGTTCGGCGGTGAACGCGAGCATCAGCGGCACGCGCTTGAACACCAGCTCCATCTCGGCCTTGAACTGGTCCTTGTCGGTATAGCTGCTGGTCGGGACCCGAAGCGGCTTGTCGGTCTGGTAGGTCTTCTTGTTCTCGACGTAGTCGAGCATGATCTCGGCCACGTCGCCAATGCGCTTCACGCGTTCCACGGTCTTCTCCCGATTGCCTTATGCTGCGATCCTGCGCGAGCGCGGACGTGGCGACAAGCTGCGCAAGGTGATAGGCGAACGAGCCTCATTTCGGCCTCCTTGGTATTTTGGCCAGTTGGCCTGCGCGCCCGCGCAGCGCAGTCAGGAGCGATGATGGAGAGGAAAAGCGCCCCGTGGGCATGGCTAGAATCGCAACCCGGTGGCCTGCCGCCGCACCTGGCGCCCTTCGCGGGCGCCGGGCTGTGGGACGAACGCACGATCGCCGAGCAGGCGACCGCGCTGGCCGAGGCCGACCCCGGCTTCGTCGCGCTGGTCGAAGGCGAGACGCACGTGACCCGGGCCCAGGTCGTCGCCGACGCCGAAGCGCTGAGCGCGGCGCTCCACGCGCGCGGCCTCCGGCCCGGCGACGTGATCGCCTTCCAGGTGCCGAACTGGCGCGAGGCCATGGTCATCAATCTCGCCGCGGCGATGTCCGGCCTCGTCGTCAACCCGGTCGTGCCGATCTATCGCGACCATGAAGTCGCACTGATGCTGGCCGACTGCGGCGCGCGCGCGGTGTTCGTGCCGGCCAGCTTCCGGCGATTCGACTATGCCGCGATGGCGCAGCGACTCGCTGCCGCGCTGCCCGATCTCGAGCATGTCTTCACGGTGCGCGGCGAAGGACCGGACGATTATGCCGCGCTCGTCGAGGAAGGGCGCGCGCTGCCGTTCGCCCGGCCGAAGGTCGACCCGCTCGGCGTCAAGATGGTGCTCTATACCTCCGGCACGACCGGCCGGCCCAAGGGCGTGCTCCACAGCCACGTCTCGATCGCCCGCATCCTGCGCGAAAGCGGCACCTACTGGGGGCTCATGCCGGGCGAGGCGACACTGATGCCCTCGCCGGTGACCCACGTATCGGGCTATGCCAACGGGCTGGAGGCGCCGTTCGTCTGCGGCACCCGCACGGTGCTGATGGAAAGCTGGAACGCGGCCGAGGCGCTCGCGCTGATCGACCGGCACCAGGCGGTCGGCACTGTCGCGGCGACGCCGTTCCTCGTCGAACTGGCGGCGGCGGCGCGCGAACGCGGCAACCGGTTGCCGAGCTTCCGCTTCTTCGCCTGCGGCGGCGCTGCGGTCCCGGCCGACCTCATCCCGGCCGCCAACGCCGCCTTCGACCACTGCCGCGCCTTCCGCGTCTTCGGCGCGTCCGAAGTGCCGCTCGTAACGTTCGGCTGGCCCAACGTCGAGGCGCTGGCCGCCACCACCGACGGGGCCATCGTCGACTACGAAGTCCGGGTGGTCGACCACGAAGACCACGACCTGGCCGACGGCCAGGAAGGCGAAATCCTCGCTCGCGGCCCGGGCATGATGCTGGGTTACGCCGACGAGGCGCAGACGCGCGAGGCGATCACCGCGGACGGCTACTTCCGCACCGGCGACCTCGGCGTCCGCACGCCCGAGGGCGCGATCACCATCACCGGCCGCAAGAAGGACCTCATCATCCGCGGCGGCGAGAACATCTCCGCCAAGGAGATCGAGGACGTGCTCCACGCCCATCCGCTGGTGCGCGAGGCCGCCGTGGTCGCCATGCCGCACGAGCGGCTGGGCGAAGGCGTCTGCGCCTACATCATTGCCGCAGGCGATGCGCCCGGCGCGCAGGACCTGGCCGCCCACGTCGCCGACAGCGGCCTGGCGCGCCAGAAGATCCCCGAGCGCTTCGAGTTCCGCGAGGACTTCCCGCGCACCGCCTCGGGCAAAGTACGCAAGGACCTGCTGCGCGCGGAAGTGAAGGCCCTGGTCAGCGCACCGGCGTAATGGCCCGTTCCTCCCTGTCGCGGAACGCGATGGGAAGGAGTGCGGGCATGGATTTCAAGCATCGCCGCACCTGTCCAACCACCCCGAAAACCGGAATCGGCGGCGGCGTCCCATGGACGCCGCCGCCGGCCCTTCCTCCCCAGGAACGGAAAAATCAGGCCCCCGTTGCAGCCGCGACGGCTGCGTCGATCTCGCTCTTCATGGGATTGCGTCGCAAGGTCAAGCCGCCGTTTACCTGCAGGTTCTCGCCGGTCATGAAGCACTCGTCGCTCGCCAGCCAGACGACCGCCGCGGCGATGTCGTCGCTGGTGCCGATGCGGCCCAGCGGATAGCCCGCCAGAAAGGCCTCGAACAGGCCGGGGACCTGGCTGGCGTCGGACGTCATCGGCGTTTCGGTCAGGCCCGGAGAGATCGAATTGGCGCGCACGCCTTCGCTGCCGAACTCGTGGGCGACGCAGCGGATCACATGGTCGGCGCCGGCCTTGGTGCCCATGTAGGCGGCATGGTCGTTGAGCATGATCGTCGCGGTCGCCGAGCTGATCTGGATGATCGAGCCACCCTCCCCGCCGGCCGAGCGCGCCATCTTGCGCACCATCGCCTGGTAAAAGTGGAAAGGCCCGACGTACTGCAGCATGGTCATCGCCATGAGTTCGTCGTGCGTGGTCTCGAGGAAGCCCTTGAGCAGGCCCCAGCCGGTGGCGTTGACGGCAATGTCGATGCCGCCCAGCGCCTGCGCCGCGCTGTCGGCCAGGGCATCGACGCTGGCCTTGTCGGTGAGGTCGCAAGTTGCCCAGGCACATTCGTGCTGCGCAGCAAAATCGGCGAGCACATCGTCCTTGCGGCCCGAGACGAGTACGCGCGCGCCCTCGTCCAGGAGTCGCCGGGCGATGGCCTGGCCCATGTTGCCGGGACTGCTGGCGCCCAGGATCAACGCCCGCCTGCCTTCGAGACGCCCCTTGCCGGAACCTGCCATGCAACCTCTCCTCTCGCTTGTCACGGGATCGCTAGCACGCCGCGCCTCCGTGCATTCCTGACCAAACTAATAGTGGCCTCCCCGCGCCCGAGCGCCGAAAGCACGTGGGTACAAAAAACACGCGCTAGGCAGAGGAGCTACGCAATGGATCTCGGACTGAAGGGCAAGAAGGTCATTCTCACGGGCGGCAGCCGCGGCATCGGCCGCGCCGCGCTGGAAATCTTCGCGGCGGAAGGCTGCGACATCGCGTTCTTCTCGCGCAATGCCGAACAGGTCGCCGAAACGGTCGAATCGCTCTCGAAGCACGGCGGCAAGGTCTTCGGCGAGCCGCTCGACCTGCTGGACCACGAGGCCTACGTCGCCTGGCTCAAGTCGGCGGCGGAAAAGCTCGGCGGCTGCGACATCTTCGTCCCCGGAGCCAGTGCCTCGGGCTCGGGTGCGACGGGCGACTGGGAAGCCTGCTTCGCCGCCGACATCAAGGGCACCGTGCTGGGCTGCGAGACGCTCCAGCCCTTCCTCGCCGAATCGGGCGCCGGCGCGATCGTCATCATGGCCTCGACCGCAGGGACCGAGACCTTCATCGTCCCGCAGGCCTTCAACGCCATGAAGGCCGCGCTGATCGCCTATTCGGGCCAGCTGGGCCAGATGGTGGGCGCCCAGGGCATCCGCGTGAACTGCGTCTCGCCCGGACCGATCAAGTTCCCCGGCGGCAACTGGGAAGCGATCCGCGAGATGGCGCCGGAACTCTACGAGGCCACCGAAGCCCAGTTCGCGCTCGGCCGCTGGGGCGGCGCGGAGGAAGTCGCCAGGAGCATCGTGTTCCTCGCCAGCCCGGCTTCCTCCTACACGACCGGAACCAACCTGGTGGTCGACGGTGGCTACACCAAGCGCATCCAGTTCTGAGAGCCGTTTGAAGATCCGGCGATAGCCGGATGCGCCGCTCGAACATGCCATTCAGGCATTTTCCGAACGGCTTCTGAGCGTTCCCTCCTCCAGAGGAACAGTGCGGCGGGCCCCTCGGGTCCGCCGCCTTTTTATGTCCCCCGCACGTCAGTGACGCGCCATCGCGCCGCCATCGACCCACAAGCCATGGCCCGACACGAAGCGCGCGTCCTCGCTGCACAGGAAGGCGACGACGTCGGCGATGTCCTGTGGGCGGCCCAGCCGGCGCAGCGGCGCCTTGCCCTCCCAGAAGGTGCGGTATTCCGGCATCTGCTCGAAGGCAGGCGCGGTCATCGGCGTGTCGATGGCGCCGGGCTGGACGCAAGTGGCGGTGACGCCGAACGGCCCCAGCTCCGCCGCGATCGACCGGGTCAGGCCGAGCACCGCATGCTTCGAGGCGGAATAGGCGCAAAGGCCCTCGTCCCCGTACGTCGAGGTGGTCGAGCCGATGGTGACGACCCGTCCGCTGCCGTGCGCCTTGAGATGCGCCGCGGCTTCGCGCACCAGGCGGAACACGGCGACCAGGTTGACGTCGAGCACCCGCTGGAAATAGGCGTCGTCGTGGCCTTCGAGCGGATGGAAGGCGCTGATCCCGGCGCAGGGCACGACCGTGTCGACCCCGCCCATCCGCGCCACCGACGCCGCGACCAGTCGCGTATTGACGTCCGCGCCCGTGAGGTCGGCCACGAAGTCCACTTCGCCCCGGATATCGGCGGTGAAGACTTGCGCCCCGTCCGCCGCCAGCCTTGCCGCGACGGCGGCGCCGATCCCGGACCCCGCGCCGGTGACGATCGCCCGGCGTCCCTCGAGCCGCCCGCTCATGCGATCTTCAGCACCAGCTTGCCGGTGTTGGCGCCGGAGAACAGCCGCATGAAGGCGGGATAGGCGTTCTCCAGCCCCTCCTGCACGTCCTCGTCGGCGCGCAGCCGGCCCTCGCCCAGCCACTGCGCCATTTGCGCCCCGCCTTGCGCGAAGCGGTCGGCGTAGTCGGCGATGAGGAAGCCGTGGATCGTCGCGCGGCGGGCCAGGACCTGCCACAGGTTCCTCAGGCCCAGCTTCTCCGGGCTGTTGTACTCGGCGATCAGCCCGCACAGCAGGATGCGGGCATTGTGCGCAAGAGCGAAGACTTCCGCCTCCAGCACCGCCCCGCCGACGTTCTCGAACACCACGTTCACGCCCTCCGGCGCGGCCTCGGTGATCGCGGAGACGAGCGCGTCGTGGTCCTTGCCCTTGTAGTCGATGGCGGCATCGAAGCCGTAGTCCTCGACCAGGCGGCGGCACTTGTCGGCGCCGCCGGCGATGCCGATCACCCGGCAGCCCATGATCTTGCCGATCTGGCCCACCGCCGAGCCGACCGCTCCCGCCGCGCCCGAGACCAGCAACGTCTCGCCCGGCCTGGGCCTGGCCACTTCGGTCAGGCCGAAGTAGGCGGTCAGCCCCACCGCACCCAGGGCCGAGAGGTAGTTCGAAGGCGAGGCCACGGCGGCGACGTCGATCGGCATCGTGAAGCCGCCGGGCATCGCCACGGAATAGTCCTCGAGCGCGTTCAGCCCCATGACCCATTGACCGGGCGTGAAGTCGGGATTGTCGGAGGCGTGCACCACGCCCACCGTCGTCGCCCGGACGGGATCGCCCAGCGCGATCGGCGGCATGTAGCTTTCCGCATCGTCCATCCAGCCGCGCTGCGCGGGGTCGAGCGAGGCATAATGGTTGCGCACCACGATCCCGCCGGGAGGAACCTCGGGAATCGCCTGCGCGACGAGTGCGAAATCGTCCGGCACGGGTGAGCCCTGCGGTCTGCGCGCGAGCAGGAAGCGCCGATTTTCGGCCATGGCATCTTGTCTCCTTGTTCTACCGGACTGGTCGGCCTTCGAAAGCATCGGTGCACCTGTGCAAATCGACAGGTAGGTTCCGGCGCAAACCGTTGCATAGTGAACAGGCAATGACGGCCGCGACAACTACGGCTGCATGGGAGGATAATCTGATGGCATCCGCATATGTTCGTGGTGCATGGCTCGCTGCGCTCACCACAAGTTCACTGACATGCATTTCCGGGCCGGCATTCGCGCAGGATACGGCGCCCCAGGCCGCCGTGGAAGACGCGGTGGTGGACCCCAACGAGATCATCGTCTCGGCCCGCCGCCGCTCGGAAACGCTGCAGGAAACGCCGGTCGCCATCACCGCCATCAACGCGGCGATGCTCGAGAACAAGGCCTCGGCCAACATCGGCGACCTCCAGGGCGCGGCCCCGGGCCTGCTCATCACCCAGCAGAATTCGGGCGCGCAGGCGGCCAACATCTCGATCCGCGGCCTGACCTATGCCGACATCGAGAAGTCGCAGACCCCGACCGTGGGCGTTGTCGTCGACGGCGTGACCATCGGCACCAACACCGGGCAGTTGCAGGACGCCTTCGACATCGCCCAGATCGAAGTCCTGCGCGGGCCCCAGGGCACCCTGTTCGGCGCCAACACCATCGGCGGCGTCATCAACATCACCCGCACCAAGCCGACCATGGAGCCCGGCGGCAAGGCCGAGTTCACTTATGGCCGCTGGAATACCTGGGCCAGCAAGGCGATCCTCAACTACGGCGATGGCGAGACCTGGGGCGTCAAGGCCTGGTACTTCCACAACGAATCCGACGGCTTCTACCGCAACGCCATCCGCGATACCCGCGCCGGCGGCAGCAAGGCCGACAGCTATGGCGGCAGCCTGCTGTTCGAGCCCGCCGGCTCGGGCTTCGACGCGCAGCTCACGGTGGAGAACGTCAAGCAGAGCTTCGAGCCGGTGGTGAGCAACCTCACCAACAGCACCGAACTGTTCTGCGGGCTGATCGCCGCCAACGAGTGCGGCCGCAACAACACGACCGATCTCTACACCGTCTTCACCCTGCCCGCGAAAAGCACCTACAAGGCGCCCAACGCGACCCTTCAGATGAACTACGACATGGGCGGCATCAAGCTCAGCTCGATCACCGGCTGGCGTCATTCCAAGGAAGCGCAGACCCAGGACTTCGACGGTTCGTCGAGCGACCTCTACTACGTCGACCGCCGCCAGAAGTACACGCAGTGGAGCCAGGAACTGCGCGCCGCCGGCAACCTGTTCACCGGCTTCGACTACGTCGTGGGCGGCTATTACTTCCATTCGAAGTACAGCCTGACGCAGTGGACCCGCTTCTTCGGCTTCGATCCGTCCGTCCCGCCGACGGAATTCGACCAGAACCCGCAGACCAACGTCGGCAAGACCACCAGCTACGCCTTCTTCGGCGACTTCAACTGGGCCTTCGCCGACAAGTGGCGCCTCTCGTTCGGCGGCCGCTGGTCGCACGACAACAAGAAGCTGACCAACAGTTTCGCGCAGGCCGGGCTGATCGGGTCGGGCGATGCCAACTTCACCAAGTTCACGCCCAAGGTCGGCATCGACTATCGCCCCAACAGCGATATCATGCTCTACGCCAGCTGGTCGCGCGGCTACCGTTCGGGCGGCTTCAGCCCCCGCGCCGCCACCGCCGCCACCGCCAGCACTCCATTCCAGCCCGAGACCGTCGACGCCTACGAAATCGGCGCCAAGTTCTCGGCGTTCGACCGCAAGCTGGAACTGAACTTTGCCGGCTACTATTCCGACTACAAGGACATGCAGCAGAACCTGACCGTGCCGGGCGGCCCGCTGGGGAACCAGACGATCACCGGCAACGTGCCCGGCGGCGCGAGCATCAAGGGGATCGAAATGGACGGCTCCTTGCGCGTCACGCCGTTCTTCCGCATCACCACTTCGGCCGCCTACATGAAGTCGCACTTCCGCAACTTCATCACTTGCGGCGCGACTGCCAATGCCGCCCCCAATGACTGCGGCACCGGGCTGGTGCCGTTCGACTACTCGGCCAACAACCTGATCTACGCGCCCAAGTTCACGGCCTCGCTCGGCGCCGAATACGAAGTGCCGACCAGCTTCGGCAAGATCGTCGCCACGGGTGGCTGGCGCCATATCAGCCCCTATGACGAGCAGATCTCGCAGGATTCGCTGACACCCCTGCTCAACGGGGCGGGCCAGACCACGGCGGTGACCGTCAACGGCAACGACGCCCGCGTGCGTACCACCACGCAGGATCTTCTCGATGCCAGCCTGACCTTCAACTTCGACGTCGGCGACAAGGAAGCCTACTTCCGCGTCTTCGGCCGCAACCTCGCCAACGAGAAGACCACGACGCACGCCTTCACCGTGGCCGGGCTGTTCTCGTTCGGCATGGCCCTGGAGCCGCGTACCTACGGCGCGACCGTGGGGGTGAAGTTCTAGGCACCCGTCATCCCCGGTCATTCGGATCGCAAGTCGCTCTAGTACCCCCGCCCGCAACACGGGCACACCAAGGGTGTCCGGCCATTCCCGCCGGGCACCCCACCCTTTTGAAAAGGAACGAAGAATGGGCCGTCTCGAAGGCAAGATCACCCTGGTTACCGGGGCCGGCAACGCACGCGGCCTCGGTGCCGCCACCGCGCAGCGCTACGCCGAGGAAGGCGCCTTCGTCTACGTCACCGACCTCGACCTTGCCGGCGCGCAAGAAGTAGCGGCGTCCATCGTGGCGGCCGGCGGCCAGGCCGAGGCACTGGCCCAGGACGTCACCAGCGAGGCCTCGTGGGACGCGGTCTTCGCCGCGATCGAGGCCGGCCACGGCCGGCTCGACGTGCTGGTCAACAATGCCGGGATCGCCGTGCTCAAGCCGCTGGAACAGCTCACCGCCGCCGACTGGTCGAAGCAGAACAAGGTATGCCTCGACAGCGTGTTCTACGGCACCCAGCGCGCGGTCGCGCTGATGCGCAAGGTCGGCCAGGGCGGCTCGATCGTGAACCTTTCGTCGATCGGCGGCCTCGTCGGCGTGCCGATGTGCGGCGCCTATGCCGCGGCCAAGGGCGGCGTGCGCGTGTTCTCCAAGGTGGTGGCGATGGAATGCGCGGCCGACGCCATCCGCTGCAACTCGGTGCACCCCGGCATGATCGAGACGGCGATGCAGGACGTCGCGCGGTCGGACAACCCGGAAGGATTCAAGACCATCGTCGCCGGCATCCCGATGAAGCGCATGGGCTCCCCGCTCGACATCGCCAACATGAACCTGTTCCTCGCCAGCGACGAAGCCGGCTACATCACCGGCGGAGAGTTCACCGTCGACGGCGGCGTGACTGCGATGTGATCCTCCCCAGCATCGGGAGGGGACCAATCCGTTTTCCTACAACCGGGCGGCTGCGATATCTTGACCGCATGACCCGCCCGGCCCCCTCCCGCCTGCCGCAAGGCCCCCTCCCCGAAGCACCCCCAGGACAGTGTAAACCGTGTAAACCTGGTGTCTCCTTGCGAGCGGCGGGCCGGTGATCTAGGGCCGGCGACATGGCAAAGGCAGATCGTCTCGAGCGCCTCGACGCGCACCGTGCGGACCTCGAGTCCGACTATACCGCCGCGCTCGGCGCGGCCTTGCGGGTCACCGCTGCCGGAAAGTGGGGCCTGTTCGACCACAACGCCGACAAGGCCACCCGCAAGGCGATCGCCCCGGTGATCAAAAACCTGGAGGAGCTGGCCGAAACCATCGACAAGGCGCGCGAGCAGTTGTTCATGGAGCCGTTCGAGCTGCACCGTGAATTTCTGGCATCGCGCGGCCCGGTGGCCCCGCAGGCGGTGGGCGAACCCAAGCAGGCCCAGGCCTGGCTGGCTCGCCTGGCTGCCAGGGAATAAGCTTCCCGAACTCCTCCCCGTCGCTTCGGAAAGGGGAGAACCAGGCGCTCAGAGCCTGACCACGACCTTGCCGATGTTCTTGCCGGTCAGCATCCGCTCGTAGGCGGCGAGCACGTTGTCCAGCCCCTGCGTCTCGTCGAAGCGGACCTGCAGCTTGCCCGCATCGAGCCACTCGCGCAGCTGCGGCATGAACTCCGCCCCGCGCTCGAGGAAGTCGGGGATGAAGAAGCCCTCGATCCGCAGGCGCCGCATCAGCACCTGGTCGAACTGCGCGGGGCCGGCCATCGGCGCATCGCTGTCGTAGCCCGCGACCATGCCGCAGACCGCGACGCGACCGTAGTGCGCCATGTTGCCCAGCACCGCGTCGAGAATCGGGCCGCCGACGTTGTCGAAGAACGCATTGACCCCGCCCGGCACTTGGGCGAGCCGCGCGGCGACGTCCTCGCCGCGATAGTCGATCGCCATGTCGACGCCCAGTTCCTCGGTCAGGAAGCGGCACTTGTCCGCTCCGCCGGCGATACCCACGACATGCGCGCCCAGGTTCCTGCCGACCTGGCAGGCAAGGCTCCCGGTGGCCCCTGCGGCGGCGGAGACCACCAGCCACTCGCCCGGCTTCACCGCCGCGACCTCCTTGACCCCGACATAGGCGGTCCAGGCATTCATGCCCAGCGCACCGAAATGCTGACGCGGATCGGCGACGGTCTCGTCCACCACTTCCAGGCCGGTAAGCGCGGGCACCACCGTCGCCACGTCCGCCCACTGCCCGAAGCCGCGCACCAGCGCGCCCTCGGGATAGGCCGCGTCGGCGCTGGCGATCACCCGGCCGAGCACCAGGCCGACCATCTTCGAACCCAGCGGCAGTGGCGGCTGGTAGCCGTCGGTGCGCGGACTCATCCACATGCGGGTGCCCGCATCCATCGACAGCCACTCGACCGCGATGCGCACCTCGCCATCGGCCAGCGGCGCGCAAGTCTCCTCGTGCAGGCTCAGGAAGCGGGAGAACTCGGTGTTTCCCTCCGGGTGGCGATCCAGTCGCCAGAAACGGCAAAGCGTCAATTCAGGTCTCCTCGCGCCGACCCTTGCCCGGCCACGCCGCCCCGCCACCTGTGCAAACTGATAGGGCTATCCGTTTGCACAGGCCGCGATCGCGCCCGCCCGGGTCTAGGCAAGGGGAAATAACGATTACATGGGAGGTTTCTGAAATGCGATTCACCAAATCCGTGCTGCTCGCCTCGACAGTGCTGGGTATCGCTCTGGGTGGCGCGCCCGCGATCGCGCAGGAAGCGCAGGACGACAGCGCCACCACGCAGGCCGGCGGTCTCAACGACATCATCGTCACCGCCCGCAAGCGCCAGGAAACCGCGCAGGACGTGCCGGTCGCCGTCACCGCCATCTCGGCCGAGCAGATCGCCAACCGCGACGTCACCAGCGTCGAGAAGATCACCGCGATCGCCCCGCAGTTCAGCGTCGGCCGCGCCTCGAACGGTTCGGGCGCGCAGCTCACCTTGCGCGGCATCGGCTCGTCCTCGACCTCGATCGGCATCGAGCAGTCGGTCGCGGTCGTCGTCGACGGCGCCTACTACGGCCAGGGCCGCGTCATCCAGGAAGGCTTCTTCGACCTCGCCCGCGTCGAGGTCCTCAAGGGCCCGCAGGCGCTGTTCTTCGGCAAGAACGCCACCGCCGGCGTGATCTCGATCACCACCGCCGACCCGACCGCAAAGCCCGAGTTCATGATCAAGGGCGGCTACGAGTTCAAGAGCCAGCAGTATCGCGTCGAAGGCTATGCCTCGATGCCGCTCAGCGACACTCTCGGCATCCGCCTCGCCGCCCGCTACACCAAGATGGACGGCGGCTACTACCGCAACGTCGCCGACGACATCACCTATACCGAGATCGACGCCGCCACTCTCGGCCTGACCTCGCACACCGCCGAGCCCGCCAAGCGCAAGGCCCCCGGCGAGGAGGAATTCCTTGCCCGCGCCACCCTGAAGTGGGAGCCGACCGATCGCCTGACCGTGAACCTCAAGGGCACGATGGACGTCAGCACGGTCAACAACTCCTCGTGGAACTACGTGGCGTTCCAGTGCGGCAACGGCGAGACCTCGCAGCTCAACGGCTACGCCTGCGGAAAGGATTTCGTCAGCCACCAGAACAACATGCCCGCCGACATCGCGGCAAACTACCCCTTCGCGAAGAAGGACGGCTCGCTCTACAACAAGTACCGCTCGGCCGGCGGCACGCTCAACATGACCTATGACGCCGATCTGCTGCAGGTCTCGTCTGTCACTAACTACCAGTGGAACAACAACCGCTGGGCCTGTGCCTGCGACTTCCAGTCGGCCGGCAGCGAGAACGGCATCGGCCCGACGTGGGCGACCGAAAATTCCTCATGGAAGGCGTTCAGCCAGGAACTGCGCGCGCTCACGCAGTTCGACGGTCCGTTCAACATGATGGTGGGCATGCTCTACCAGAAGACCCGTCGCGACTTCGAGCAGTTCGTGCTGACGGGCGGCGTTTCCAACTCCGACGCGCCCGATGGCTACCAGTACGTCACCACGGCCAAGGACAGCTTCACCAAGGGCGAGACCATGGCGGTCTTCGGTCAGCTCACCTACAAGATCCTGTCGAACCTCGAACTGGCCGGCGGCGTGCGCTATTCGGACGAGACCAAGAACAGCTTCTTCACCCAGCCGTACAACAACCCGCTGGTGCTGGGCATCTTCCGCGACCAGAACGATCCCGACGGCCTGGGCGAAGTGACCGCGCGCCAGCACTTCAAGAACTGGTCGCCCGAAGCCACGCTGACCTGGAAGGCGACGCCCGACCTGATGGTCTACGGCGCGTTCAAGACCGCCTACAAGTCGGGCGGCTTCTCCAACGGCGGCATCAACTCGAAGTTCTCGACCGATCCGACCGCCGACCTCACCTTCGATCCCGAGAAGTCGCAAGGGTTCGAGCTGGGCTTCAAGTCGACGCTGCTCTCCAACCAGCTGCGCTTCAACGTGACGGCGTTCAACTACAAGTATTCGAACCTTCAGGTCGATTTCTTCAACTCGCCGATTTTCGCGTTCCAGACGCTCACCGCCGACGCGCGCACCAAGGGCATCGAGGTGGAATGGCAGTTCGCGCCCAACGGTATCCCGGGCTTCGACATCCACGGCTCGGTCAACTACGACAAGGCGCGTTACACCAGCTTCCCGCTGGCGCCGTGCTTCGCAGGCCAGACCCCGGCCGAGGGCTGCAACCTCGCCGGCAACTCGCGCCAGGACCTGTCGGGCACGCAGCTTTCGGTGGCGCCCAAGTGGACGGGTAACCTCGGCATCAACTACGAGGTCTCGATCGGTTCGGCCAACAAGCTGGGGCTGAACGTCGACAGCAAATATTCGGCCAGTTATCTCGCCTCCGGCTTCGGCAACCCGCTGTCGCGCCAGAGCAAGTACGTGACGCTCGACGCCGGCATCCGCTTCGGCGCCGAGGACGACAACTGGCAGATCGCGCTGATCGGCAAGAACCTGACCGACCGCTTCTACGTCACCGGCGTGGTCGACGGTCCCTCGACCGGCAGCGGCACCGGCACGCCCGGCGGCATCAAGGCCGACCAGCTCGGCTTCGGCACCCTGCCGCGCACCGTGATGGTGGAAGTCACCAAGCGGTTCTGACGCACGATCGATAACTCCCACGGTCCCGGGCTTGGTTCGGGACCGTGGGTCAGTCGCCCATCGCAGGCGCGCTCGCCTCGAGAGTCCCCACGGTCCCGAACCAAACCCGGGACGACGAGGATTTTTATTACGCCATCGCGCAATTTTCCCAAACTCCCCGGTTGGCCCGCGCGGGCCGAGCGGCTAGGTCCTCGGGCATGAACCCGGCGGGCACTTCCACGCGTTGTGCCTGAGCCGCGAAAGGACCCGCCCGATGAAAGCCCCCCGCCTCCTCACCGCCCTGCTGCTCGCCGCGGCGGCCCCGCTCGCCCTCGCCGCTACCACCGCCGCCCCGCTCGGCATCGACGAGACGGCAATGGACACCACGGTCAAGCCCGGCGACGAGTTCTACCTCTTCGCCAACGGCGCCTGGCTCGCCAAGGCCGAAATCCCCGCCGATCGCAGCCGGATCGGCGCACATACCGTCGCCGCCGATGAGACCGAGCGCCAGCAGCTCGCGCTGATCGACAAGGTCCTCGCCTCCAGGGCACCCGCCGGCACCGACGAGGCGCGGCTGCGCGATTACTGGCGCGCCTATCTCGACACTCGCGCAATCGACCGGCTGGGCATGGCCCCGCTCAAGGCCGACCTGGCGACCTATGCGAAGATCGCCGACAAGGCGCAGCTCGTGCGTGTGCTGGGCGAGCAGACCGAGAGCGACCTCGACCTGTTCAACAACAACAACGACATGGCGACCGAGAACCTGTTCGGCCTGTTCGTCACCAAGGCGCTGAAGAGCGAAGAGGTCGTCCCCTACCTGTTCCAGGGCGGCATCGCCCTGCCCGACCGCGAATACTACCTCTCGGCCGAACCGCGCATGGTCACCGTGCGCGCGCAGTACCGGACTTATATCGCCGACCTGCTGCGCCTCTCCGGCATCGACCAGCCCGAGGTTCGCGCCGCGCGTATCCTCGACCTCGAGACCAGGATTGCCAAGGCCCACGCAAGCAAGGCCGACGTCGCCGACTTCACCACCGGCGGTACGCTGTGGACTCGCGCCGACTTCGCGAAGAATGCGCCCGGCATCGACTGGAACGCCTACTTCGCCGCCGCGCGCATGCCCGCGCAGCAGTCCTTCGACGCCTACAGCCCCGCCGCCATCACCGGCCTCGCCGCGCTGGTCGCCTCCCAACCGCTCGACGCATGGAAGGACTGGCTTGCCTTCCACCGCATCAACGCCAACACCGATGTGCTGCCGACGAAGATCGACGCGCTGCACTTCGCCTTCTTTGACACCGCCCTGTCGGGCACCCCGCAGCAGCGCACCCGCCAGAAGCGCGCGCTCGCCTCGCTTAACGCGGACCTGGGCAATGCCTTCGGCAAGCTCTACGTCGCTGCCTATTTCCCGCCCGCCGCCAAGGCCCAGGTCGAGGAGATGGCCACCCACATCAGGCACGCATTCGCCCGGCGCGTCGATGCGCTCGACTGGATGGCCCCAGCGACCCGCAAGGAAGCACGCGCCAAGCTCGACGGCATGGTGGTGAGCGTGGGTTATCCCGACACCTGGCTCGACTATTCGATGGTGCCGATCAAGCCCGGCCAGGCCTATGCCAACCGCATGGCCGCGATCCGGGGCAAGACGCTGCAGCAGCTCGCCAAGCTGGGCAAGCCGCAGGACCGCGGCGAATGGTGGATGAACCCACAGCTCGTCAACGCGGTTAACCTGCCCGTGCAGAACGCGCTGAACTTCCCTGCCGCGATCCTGCAAAAGCCCTTCTTCGACCCGAACGCCGACCTTGCCGCCAACTACGGCGCGATCGGCGCGGTGATCGGCCACGAGATCAGCCACAGCTTCGATTCGAGCGGCGCCCTCGTCGATGCCGACGGCATGCTGCGCAACTGGTGGACGAGCGACGACCTCGCCCACTTCGAGACACAGAGCCAGGCCCTCGTCGCGCAATACGACGCCTACAAGGCCTTCCCCGACCTGCACCTCAACGGCAAGCTGGAACTGGGCGAGAACGGCGCCGACGTCGCCGGCCTCGTCGCCGCCTTCGACGCCTATCGCGAGGCGCTCGGCGGCAAGGAACTGCCGGTGGTCGATGGACTGACCGGCGACCAGCGCTTCTTCATCGCCTATGCGCAGAGCTGGGCCAGCAAGGACCGCGAAGGCGCCCTGCGCCGGCAGGTGATCGGCAACGCCCATGCGCCGGGGCAATACCGCGCGCTGACCGTGCGCAACGTCGATGCGTGGTACGAGGCTTTCGGCGTGAAGCCGGGCGATGCGCTCTACCTGCCGCCCGAAAAGCGCGTCCGCCTGTGGTGATTTGACCTCGGTACAGTGATCCAGCGTCGTCCCGGGCTCGCCCCGGGACGACGATCCTCAGACCCCCTTCGGTGCGTGCTGGCGGTGAATGTTGCGGAACGAGCGGCTCTTGAAATGCCACTTGCCCTCCACCTTCACGCAGGCGTCCTCGTAGACCCCGCGATCGCGCATGGTCACGCCGTCCTGGTCGTAGACCTCGGAGGTATAGCTGCGCATGACCGCGTGGTCGCCATCGACCTCTATCGACCCAGGCCAGGCTTCGAACATGATGCCGGGATAGGCCTTCATCGCCTCGATCCACATGGCGACGATCGCGTCGCGACCCTTGGTGGTGCCGATCTCGGGGTAATCGGGCAGCGACCACTCGGCGTCCTGGGCCCAGGTTTCCCCCCAGGCGTCGGCATCGCAGCGCGTCACCGCGTCGGCGTAAGTCTCGAGCAATTCGCGAATGGCGAGGCGGTCCTCGAACGGGCCAGTGTAAGGCATTGCGGCATTCTCCCAGGTATTTCGAGCGATTCTAGGTCGTAAAGTCGTTAAAAGGCACCATCGAGGTGCTCGAGATCGAAGCCATTCGGGCGCCCGAAGGATTTGACCAAGATGACCCATCATTGCGTCGAGCCATTTCGCCTCAAACCTTGAAGGCGCGTTTTATGAGTTTACGACCTCGTGCCTGCCTGTCCTGCTGGGACCTGTGCCTTGGGGCAGGCGTCCGGAAGCGATCACGCCTCGACCGGCCGCTCGTGCGGTCCCGGCGGAGCATCGGGCACCGCCACTTCGATCATTCCGTCGGCGATCCGCAATTCAAAGACGCGCAAGTCCGCATAGGCTCCACCGATGCATCGCCCCGTCGCCGCCTCGAACCTTGCGCCATGCAAGGGGCACATGATGGCGCCGCGCCGCACGCGGCCAGGCGAGAGCAAGGCCGCCTGGTGGGTGCAACGATCGTTGATCGCCCGAAAGCCGTCGTCGGTCCGGACGACCAGCACGCTCCAGCCTCCCAACCGCGCGGCGATCTTGCCGTCCTCGGGAAAGTCGCTCTCGGCAACCAGCGGATGATAGGTTTCGCTCATGGTCGTGGTCATCTCAGATCTGCACCAGCGTCTTGCCGATGGTGCGGCCGGACATCAGGTCGATGAAGGCTTGCGGCAGCGTCTCGAAGCCGTCGCGCAAGTTGGCGAGCGGGCGCAGCTTGCCCTCGGCCACCCACTGGTCGAGTTCGGCCTGCGCCTGCTCCAGCACGTCCGGGTAGTCGTAAGTGATGAAGCCCTGCATCTTGATACGGTTGACCACCAACTGCCACAGCGTCCTCACCCCATGCGGGTGGTCGGCGTCGTTGTATTGCCCGATCATGCCGCACACCGCGACGCGACCGTGGAGGCGCATCAATGACAGGATAGCCTCAAGCATCTCGCCGCCCACATTGTCGAAATAGACGTCCACGCCTTCAGGCGCGGCTCGGGCGATCTCGGCCGCGATGTCGGGCGTGGCGCGGTAGTCGATGGCGGCATCGAACCCCAGGTCGCGGATCACCTCCATCTTTTCGGGCGAGCCGACGAGGCCGATCACCTTGCATCCCCTGGCCTTGGCGATCTGCCCGACCGTCGAGCCGGTCGCGCCGGCGGCGGCGCTGACCACCACGGTCTCGCCCGCCTTGGCCTCGCCCACCGCGAAAAGCCCGACCCATGCGGTCAGCCCTACCGGCCCCAGTGCGCCCATGTAGTGATGCAGCGCCGTGCCCGGCTGCTGGTGGACTTTCTCCAGCCCCCAGCTCTCGCCTGAAAGCACGTAGTGATCCTCCCAGGTCGCGAAAGCGCGGACCAGGGTGCCGACTGGATATTCGGCGTTGTTCGACTCCACGACCTCGCCCAGCGACATCCCGTTGATCGGCGCCCCGATCGCGACCGGCTCGATGTAGCTGGGCCGGTCGTCGAGAAATCCGCGGATCGCAGGATCGACCGAACCGACGCGCATGGCGACGACGAACTCCCCGTCGCCGGGCAACGGCATCTCGGCCTCGGCCAGTTCGAAGTCCTCTAGCACGGGCAGCCCCTCGGGGCGCCGTGCGAGCAAAATCTGTCTTACCTTTCCCATGTCCGCCTGCTTACCCGTGCCGGGCACCTGCGGAATGCTGTTCTAAACGCTAGGTTTGCCGAAGGGGCCGACATGGTCAAACTCCCGCTCAAACAGACCGGAGCAGGATTCATGAGCATGTCCCCCGCAGAGCTTACCGATTTCGTCGATCGCCTCTATGCCACTTGTGCCCTGGGTGACTGGGAAACGGTCGCAACCATGCTGACCGACGATTTCGTCGCCTGGGAAGCGGATGCCATGCCGATGGCCGGCGCCTATCGCGGCAAGGAGGGGTTCCAGCAGCTCTTTGCCAGGGTCATGGGCATGGTCGACATCGTCGCCCTCGATCGCACCGACCTCGCGCTCGGCAACGACCGGGCGATCGCGGTGCTGACGATGCGCTTCGCCGACCCCGCCCTCGCCCCGGTGGAACTGTGCGAGATGTTCACGTTCCGCGACGGCCTGTGCTGCGAGATCAAGCCCTACTACTACGAACCATCGGCGTTCCACGCAGCGGCAGCGGCAAAGGCACGAGTGGCGTAAAGGCCCCTGTTTTCTATCGCCAGATTCGCATCTGGCGATCCGGGCATTGCAGCACCCTGCGCCCGAAGGCGCGGGGTGCACGCAACGTCGCGCGGAAGCATGCTCCTGGCGAGGGCCGTCCTGTAGGGGCTCGGACCGCGGGACTTCAAATCATCCGCTTGGAGCACGCTCTCGATGCGAAACTCAGCGCGCGGAGGCGAGCTGCACGCGCGAGGGGCTGGAAGCGTCGGCCATTCGGGCTTCGATGCGCGCACGGATGTCCGCCTTGACGGCCGTCCGGCATTCGCTGGCCCGCTGTTCGAGAGCGAGATGCACGCTTGCCAGCCGCTCGCCGCAGACCGAGCGTGCGGCCTGGTCCATGCGGATGGCCAGTCGCTGCTGGCCGTCTACGGTGGCGAGGTCGAGACCCTCGAGCTGCACGACCGCACGGTCCCGGGCGAACGGATTTTCGGTGGGAGCCGCCGACGCCGCGGTGGCGAAGGCGAACGGGGCCAGGGCCATGAGACCGATCTTCATCATCTTCTCCTGAAAACACATCGAAGGCCGCTCTGCGGCGACCCCGCCTTCATAGCGCTCGACGGAGGAGTTGACAATCTAGGGGAACGATCGCGCGGATCGCCGATCCGCGACGCAGGGCGCTGCGAGTACTAGCGGCTGCCGACGACCAGCGCGGCAAGGTTTGTGACATGCCCCAGCAGTCCGATGGGCAGGTCGGCCCGCGCGGTTTCATCGTCCGCTCCCGGACGGCAAAGCGTAACGTCGATCGTGCGCGCCCGCGGCGCCGACCATTCGCGCACCGTCTCTACCGGAAGGCTGACCTTCCACGCTCGCCGGCCCTCGACCGACACAGGGTGGCCGTTGATGTACACGGCGGAGGCCGGGTCAGCGCGATAACCGGATACGAGAACGCAGCTTTGCTCGCCACACGAAACCAGCCGCGTGCCGGGTTCCGATGCCGCCATCGCGCCGGGCGCCGAGATCGCCGTCACCATCGCGCCGCCCAGGGCGACCATGCGATTGCTGCCAAAGCGAAACGACTTGCGACGCCGTGCGGACGAAACGAGACCAGACCAACCAATCAAGATGCGGGCCTCCCCGGGGAATGACCCTTCCGAGAGTGGTCAGGCAATCGCCATTGCGGCAGACGCAAATTCGCGATGTAGGACATAGATCCTGGCTATGGCCTGCGTTGCGCGCGAATCCGCCTGAAGACCTCGTCGATGAACAACTGCGTCGCCGTATCGCGCGCCGGCTCGGCCCGGGCGAGGAGGAAGATGTCGTAGGACGGAGCAAGGTCCGCGTGGAGCAGCGGCCAGAGCACGCCCCTGTCCACTTCACTGCCGACGGATGAGATCGGCAGGAAACCGATGCCAACGCCGCTGACGATGAGGCGCCGAGCCTCGCCGACGTCCTCGGCCAGCCCGGTCTGCCTGGTGCCTAGCCCATACCGGCGGCGAAGGTTGGTCAGAACCTCGATCTCGTCCGCGCCGGTGAGCACGAAGCCCTCACTCTCGAGTTCCTTGAGCTGGCTGATGCGGTAGCCGAACAGGGGATGGCTGCGAGAGCAGTAGAGTTGCTGCCGCTCGACGAACAGCGGCTCGTAGACGAGGCCGCCGCGCACGCCGCTGTCATAGCCGATACCGACCTCGACTTCCCCGCGTTCGAGCGCATCGAGCACCTGGCGCCAGGGAGATACGCGTATTTCGATGTGGATGCCGGGATTGCGCCTGTGGAAGCTGGCGATCGCCTCGTCGAATTCGATGGAGACGATGCCGGATACAACCTGGATGCGAACGCGTCCCTCGACGCGCTTCGTTGCCTGGGCAATCTGGTGCGGCACCATCCTCGCCGATTCCAGCATGTCCTCGCACAGGGCCATCAAGGCCTTGCCGGCCGCCGTCATCTCGATTCCCGTCGCCGAACGGTGCAACAGGGTAGCGCCGACGTGCTCCTCCAGCCGCTTGAGCGCGGCGCTGATGCTCGGTTGCTGCTTGTTCAATTGCCGGGCGGCCGCCCCGATGCCCCCGGCCCGGACGATGTCGACGAACGTGCGCAACAGGTTCCAGTCTACACGTTTCGCGAACTTCTGGTCGGTCGGCTCCATTTGATCGCCCATGCTTCGTGCATCCGTCGAGGCGCGGCGGCCAGGGCGCAGGGCCCCGAGCCGTCGCCTCAGTTCTGCGGCTTGGCCTTCACTGCGGACTTGGGCCACCAGGTCAGGGTATGCTCGTCATGCGCGGAGGTCCACAGGCCCGAACGGGTATGACGCAACGCCCCGCTTCCGGCCGCCTTGCCCAGGCGCGCCTCGATCGCCAGTGTCCCGGCATCGATCACGACGAACACCTGGTCATCGGTGGTCCGCAGCCAGACTTTTCCGGCGCCGGTGTCGATATCGCCCCACTTGAGATTGTCGCCGACCTTGACCCGGCCCGTCAGCTCGCCGCTGAGGGGATCGATGCGGGCAACGGTGCCGTCGCCCTGCTCCTGGACCCAAACCGCACCTTCACCCGCGGCGAGGAACCCCGGCTCCTTGCCCAGCGGGATCTTGGCGGTCACCGCATTGGTCTTGGGGTCTATGCGCTGGAGCGATTGCTGCGGGGCGCTGACGGCCCAGAGCGCGCCGTGCCCGAAAGCCAGATACCAGGTGCCCGGATCGACCGGGATCGTGGCGCTGACCGTGTTGCTCACCGGATCAATGCGCGAGACCACGCCTTTGTTGTCGCTGGCGACCCAGATCGAGCCGTCACCCGCCACGACGTTGAGTTCGCCGGTAGAGGCGATACCGGTGGCGATGGTGGCGGTCAGCGTGGCGGTCTTCACGTCGATGCGCTTGACGGCGTGCTCGTCGCAGTCCGCGACCCACAACGAGCCGTGGGCGATCGCCATCGCGCCGCAGGGGTGGGCCATGGCGACTTGCGCGAGTTTACCCTTGCGCGACCATTGCTCCACCCGGCCCTTGTTGGTGGTCCACACGGTCTTGCCGTCCACCGCGAGGAAATCGGCGAAACCGGGGACCTGAATGACCTGCTCGCCGGGCGCATCGGCCTGCGCGGTCGATGCCAGCACACCGAAGGCGACACCTGTTGCCAAAGCCACCCATTCGAACTTGCGCATGTGTTCCCCCTAAGGTTGTGACGACGTATGATCGCTCTTTCGATGAAACATGGCGCTACCTTGCAAGGCGATCACGCTTGGCCAGGCGCAGCCGCCTCCTGTTACGTTACGCCCCGCGCGCCACGTAGGCGCGCCAGCCGCCGAGGTCGGTGATGTCCTCCGCCCCCGTCAGCGCGCGCGGTTCGGAAACGAAGCCCTTCACGCTCGAACCATCGGCCAAAGTCACGGTGCCGATCGCCAGCGGCGCTGGCACCTCCACCACGAAGCTGCCGAACTCGGCGACGCCCAGTTCATAGACTTCGACCTTGATCGGCGCGCCTTCTTCCGAATGGACCAGTGCAGGCTTGGGCGGCACGCTTTCCGCCATGGCGTAGAGGCGATAGTTGGGCGCAGTCTCGAAGGCGCCGAGGAACGTGGCATCGCGCGAGGTGAGCTGCCAGTGGAGCGGCATGTCCTTCAAATGAGCGCCGACGACGGCAAGTTTCACGGTCTGCATCTTTCCCTCCAGGTCGAGTGGCGGCGGCGACGGGAGATCCGCGACCGCGAGGTAGGTGTCCGCCGCGTCCAGCAAGGCGCGGTCGCTGTCGGCGGGGCCGATCAGGGTGATGCCGAAGCCCGTGGCGTTCGAGCGTATTCCGGCGGGTACGGCCAGTGCGGCCATGTCCAGCAGGTTCACGAAATTGGTGTAGAAGCCGAGCGCGCTGTTGAGCGGGACCGGCGCCGCCAGCATTTCCGCAACCCGGTAGGTCGCGCCGGTGGTCGGGAAAGCCAGCATGTCAATCGTGGTCCACAGTTCGTCGGCGTGGCGCTTGATCTCCGCGAGGCGGTAGATGCCGTTGAACAGCTCGACCGCGCTAACCTCGGCGCCCGGTTCGACGACGGTGCGAACGGTCGGGTCGACCGCCTCGGGATCGCTGGCAAGGATGCCCGCCATGGCCGCGGTTCGCTCGGCCACCCAGGGACCTCCGTAAAGGAGCTGCGCGGCTTCCTGCAGCGGCGCGTAGTCGATCTCGACGATCTCGCCCAGCGTCGCCAGCTTTTCCAGCGCGCGGTCGTAGAGGTATTCGGATTCGGCATCGCCGAACCAGTTGCGCTGGGCGCGGCGCGGAACGCCGATGCGCGCCTGCCCGAGCGGTCGGTCCGCCAGCGCCTTGGAGTAGGGATCGGCCGCATCGAACCCCGCGACTACCGCATCGACGAGGCGTGCATCGGTAGTGTCGTCGGTGAACACGGTGATGCAATCGATCGTGCGGCAGGCCGGGACGAGGCCCCGCGTGCTCCAGCGGCCCTTGGTCGGCTTGAACCCGATCAGGTGGTTGAAGGCTGCGGGCACGCGGCCCGAACCGGCAGTGTCGGTTCCCAGCGCGAAGGCGACCACCCCCGCCGCGACCGCGACCGAGGAACCCGAACTGGACCCCCCGCTGACGTAGGCGAGGTTGGAGGCATTGCGCGGGGCTCCGTAAGGGCTGCGCGTGCCATTGAGGCCGGTGGCGAACTGGTCGAGGTTGGTCTTGCCCAGGCACAGCGCCCCGGCGGCGGTCAGGCGTTCGATCACCCCGGCCGATGCTTCGGGGCGGTAGGCGAAGGCCGGGCAAGCCGCCGTCGTCTCGAAGCCGGCGACGTCGATGTTGTCCTTCACCGCGAAGGGAACGCCTGCCAACGGCAACGTCTCGCCGGCGGCGATGCGGGCGTCGATGGCGCGCGCGGCGGCCAGGAACTGCTCGGGCGTGGCCCGGCTGATCCAGATCTGCGGCTGGACCGCGTCGTAGGCGGCGGCGCGCGCCAGGGTCTCCACGGCCACGGCGACGGCGCTGGTCCGTCCGGCGTTGACGGCAGCGGCGATCCCGGCCGCGCTCTGGCGGTTCGGCGCGGTCATGCGCGCGGCCTCAGCGCCAGCATCGGCGCGCCGGGCTGCAACGACTGACCCTCCTGCATGTAGAGCGCCGCGACCGTGCCGCTGCCGGGACTTTCGACCGAACATTCCATTTTCATAGCCTCGATCACCGCTATCCTGTCGCCTGCCTCAATCGTGTCCCCGGCAGCCACGAGCAGTTTCGTGACGCTGCCGCCGTAGGGTGCCTCGACGAGGGCGGAGCCGTCGGGAAGGTCGATCGCCGCCGCGTCGGGGGCCTCGACTTCGCCGGCCTCGGCGACCTGGTCGAACTCGCCGCTGCGCTGCCATTCGGCGCGTTCCTCGTCGAAGGCGGCCTTTCGCCGTTCCTCGAACTGCGCGATCCCGGCCGCATTCTCGGCGAGGTAGGCGCGGTAGTCGGCCAGGCGGAACTCGGACGGTTCGATGCGGATCGAACGACGCCCGGCCGGGAACTCGCGGCGCCAGTCGGTCAGTTCCTCCGCGCTCACCGGATAGAAGCGGATCTGGTCGAAGAAACGCAGCAGCCACGGCTTGCCCTCGGTGAAGGCGTCGGTCTGGCGATAGGTGTTCCAGACCTGGATGGTGCGGCCGAACAACTGGTAGCCGCCCGGCCCTTCCATGCCGTAGATGCACATGTAGGCGCCGCCGATGCCCACCACGTTGGGCGGGGTCCATGTCCGCGCCGGATTGTACTTGGTGGTGACGAGCCGGTGCCGCGGATCGACCGGGGTGGCCACCGGCGCCCCCAGATAGACGTCGCCCAGTCCCATGACGAGGTAGTTCGCCTCGAAGATCAGGTTCTCGACGGCAGCGACATCGGGCAAGCCGTTGATGCGGCGAATGAACTCGATGTTGTCGGGGCACCACGGCGCATCTGCGCGGACGGTCGCCATGTACTTCTCGATCGTCTCGATCGTCGCGGGGTCGCGCCAACTGAGCGGCAGGTGGACGATGCGCGAGGGGATCGTGAAATCCTCGAGGTCGCCGAGCCGCTCCTCCGCCGCCACCAGCGCCGCCAGCGCCGAGCGCGGGTCCATGGCCTGACCGTCGAAATGGAGTTGGAGCGAGCGGATACCGGGCACGATGTCGACGACGCCGGGCAGCGCGAGCCGCTCCAGCTCCGTCATCAGCGCGTGGACGCGGATGCGCAGTTCGATGTCGAGCACGATGGGTCCGTATTCGACGAGGATGTTGCGGTCGCCCTGCTGGCGATAGACGGTGCGCGGGCGGCCGGGACCCTCGGCGATCTCCGCGAGGATGGGCGACAGCGTTTCGACGGCGCGCAGCGGAGACGCCGCGGGCACTGCCCCGCTGGCGACGAAGGCGCGCTGCGCGGCATCGGCCTCGGTCGCGTCGGTGCTGTCGACCGGCGCGAAGCGCAGGCGGTCGCCGGGCGCGAGCTGGCCGATCTTCCAGCGATCGGCGGCGATCACCACGAAGGGACACACGAAGCCGCCGAGCGAGGGGCCGTCGGGGCCGAGGATGATCGGCATGTCGCCGGTGAAGTCTACGGCGCCGATCGCGTAGGGATTGTCGTGGATGTTGGAAGGGTGCAACCCCGCCTCGCCGCCGTCGGTGCGGGCCCATCGCGGCTTGGGCCCGATCAGGCGTACGCCGGTGCGGTTGGAGTTGTAGTGAACCTTCCACTCGGCAGCGAGGAACGAGCGGACATCGTCATCGGTGAAGAAGTCGGGCGCCCCGTGGGGGCCGTAGAGGACGCGCAGGGTCCAGTCGGTCGAAATCTCCGGGAGGGCGACGTCTGAGAGGCCCGCGTCGGTTTCGGCATCACCCAGGTGCAGGGTATCGCCGGCAAGCAACCGGCGCGCGGCATGGCCGCCGAACTGGCCGAGTTCGAAAGTGGCGCGGCTTCCCAGGTACGGTGCGATGTCGAGGCCACCCGCGAACAGGATGTACCCGCGCAGGCCGCCCACCGAAGCACGGCCGAGCGCCAGCGTCTGGCCGGCGTTCACATCGGTCGGCACTCCGCGCGGCACGGCGACGCCATCGAGCGTGGCGCCGAAATCCGCGCCCATCAGGCAGATGCGCGCGGGCGACACGAAAGCCAGCGTCGGCCCGGTGACGGTCGCTTCGAGGCCCGCGGTGCCTTCGGGGTTGCCGAGCAGCCGGTTGCCGAGGCGGAACGACTGGTCGTCCATCGGCCCCGACGGCGGCACGCCCACGGCCCACAGCTTCTGGCGGCCGGGCCAGTCCTGCACGGTCGTTGCGGTGCCGCCGCTGACGACGCGGATCGAGCGGGGGTGATAGGCGATGGTGTCGAGCACGCGGGTCGAAACCTCGCCGCTGACGAAGGCGGGGGTTCGCACCACGTCGCGCAGCCAGCGCAAGTTCGTCTCGATGCCGTCCGCGCGGCTGGCGTCGAGCGCCCCCTGGGCGGCCTCGACCGCGTCGGCACGGGTCGGCGCATGGACGATCAGCTTGGCCAGCATCGGATCGTACCAGGCGCTGACCGTACTTCCCGAACTGCACCAGGTCTCGACGCGGATGTTGTTGGGGAACTGCACGCAGGTCAGCGAGCCGGACGTCGGGCGATAGTCGAGCGAAGGGTCCTCGGCGTAAAGCCGCATCTGGACCGAATGCCCCTGCGGGGTCGGTGCCTCGCGCTCGAGGAAGCTGAAATCGCCCGCCCCGCCGCGCACCATCCATTCGACGAGGTCGATGCCCATGACCGCCTCGGTGACGCCATGCTCGACCTGGAGGCGGGTGTTCATTTCGAGGAAGAAGAACTCCTCGCGCTCGGCGTCGTAGAGATATTCGACAGTGCCGGCCGAACGGTACTGCGCCGCTTCACCGAGGCGGACGGCCGAGGCGATCAGTTCTGTCCGGACATGTTCGGGCAGCAGTGGCGCCGGGGCTTCCTCGACGACCTTCTGGTTGCGGCGCTGGAGCGAGCAGTCGCGCTCGCCGAGCGGCATGACCCTGCCTTCGCCGTCGCCGAACAACTGCACCTCGATATGCCGGGCCCGGCGTACGTAGCGTTCGAGGAAGACACTGGCGTCGCCGAAATTGCTCAGCCCCTGGCGCGCCACGACTTCGAACGCCTCGCGCAAGCCCGCTTCGTCCTCGCACACCCGCATGCCGATGCCACCACCACCTGCGGTGGCCTTGAGGATTACCGGGTAACCGATCCGGGCCGCCTCGCTCACCGCCTCGTCCTCGTCGGTGAGCAGGCCCGTGCCGGGCGCGAGCGGGACGCTGTGGGCCTCTGCCAGCGCGCGGGCGCTGTGCTTGAGGCCGAACGTGCGGATGTTGTCGGTGGTCGGGCCGATGAAGACGATCCCCGCCGCCGCGCAGGCCTCGGCGAACTCGACGTTCTCGGCGAGGAACCCGTAACCCGGATGGATCGCGCCGGCGCCGGTCTTCTTCGCCGCATCCAGGATCGCCGGGATGTTGAGGTAGCTGTCGGACGCCCGCGCGGCGCCGATGCACACCGCCTCGTCGGCTTCGGACACATGGTTCGAGCCCTCGTCCGCCTCCGAATAGACGGCGACGGACTTGAGGCCCATGGTTCGCAAGGTGCGGATGATACGGGTGGCGATCGCGCCCCGGTTCGCGATCAGAACGGTGTCGAAGCTCATGCGGTGACGATCATGCGCACGGGCGTCGGATTGAAGCCATTGCAGGGGTTGTTGACCTGCGGGCAGTTGGAGACGACGACGACGACGTCCATATCCGCCCGCAGATCAACGGTCAGGCCCGGCGCGGATATTCCGTCGACGATGCCCAGCGACCCGTCGGGTTCGACAGGAACGTTCATGAAGAAATTGATGTTGGAGACGATGTCGCGCTTGCCCCGGCCTTGCGTGAGGTTGGCCTCGAGGAAGTTCTCGACGCACGCGTGCTCGGACTTGGTGTGGTGACCGTAGCGCAGCGTGTTGGACTCGCACGAGCAGGCGCCGCCGATGGTATCGTGGTACTCGACCGAGGTGGCGGCGATGGTCATCATCGGCCGGCCTTCGTTCGAAAGCAGTTTCGTGCCGGCGCGCAGGAACAGGTTGCCCTGCGCCGCGACGGTGTCCTGTGCACTGTAGCGCTCGGCATCGTCAGCCGCGCAATAGAGCAGGAAGTCGACGGCCTGGTTGCCTTCGAGGTCGACGATGCGAAGGGTCTGGCCGGCGGCGATGTGGTGCAGCCAGGGCGCGCGGGCCGGTACGACGACGTCGTGGATCACGGCGCCCGCGAGGTCGGACAGATGGGGATCGGCGGTCATTGGTGCCTGTCCTTGTTCAGCGACGGAAATAGTCTTCGACGTTCTGGAAGGCGCGCAGGCCCTCCGGCGTGGCGGTGCGGACGGGGTCGTCCTCACCCGTGACCGGGCCCCGCCAGGCGGTCGCGCGCAGCGGCGTCACCGTCCATTCGGCGCGGGGGTCGAGAACGTGTGGGCAATTGGCGATGACGACGATCACGTCCATTTCTGCGCGCAGCAGCACGCTGCGACCCGGCGCGAAGGGGCCGATCTGCGGCGTGATCGTACCATCCGCCTCGATGTGCGTGCCCTTGAACAGCGTCACGCACGGGTGCACGTCACGGCGCGCAAGTCCGTGCTTGGCGGTGCCCAGGAGGAAGCGATCGCGCCCGCTGGGATACGGTCCGCTGTTGCTGCCCTCGCCGTATCTGGCGGCATTGGTCGCGGCGCTGGACGTGCCGCAGAACGTGTCGTGGGTACCCGCATCGTCGTCCAGGATGCTGAGCAGCACCCGGCCCATGTCGGACAGCAGCAGCTTGCCGGCGCCGAGATAGGCGTTCCACTGGATCTTCACCGTATCCGCGACATTCAGCCGCTCGGCCGGCATTTCCGCGTTGAACACGAGCAACGAGGCGCAGGCATCGCCCCTGAGGTCGATCAGGCGCAGGCGGGCGCCTCGGGAAAGCCGCCGAGTGGCATAGCCTCCCGCCGCGATGGTCTCTTCCCACAGCAGGTCGTGCGCCGCCACGTCGGCCGGCAGGTCGTCCGCCACCGGGGGTAGCACGGGCATGCTCTCGGTCACGGTCCCTTCCATGGCGCGCGCGTGATCGCGGGCGGCGAGAGGGTTCGCCAGAGTGTCGGTCATCAGATGCCTCCGATCGGATTGGAGTGGCCGGATTCGGGCTCGTAGAGGGGCGGCAGCAGCGAGGTCGTCGTGACCAGTTCGAGTTGCTGCACCCCGCGGACCCGCCGAATGGCGTCGCACAGTTCCTTCAGCCTCACGGCGGGCCCCTGGACGAGCAGGACTTCGAGGGACTGGTCGTCCTCCAGCACGACATGCTGCGAGGAGATCACTTCCTTGAGGTAATGGGCCTGGGTCTGCGACAGCAGGTGGCGCACGCGGCCACGTTCGCTGCGGTAGACCAGGGTGATGGTGCCGGCGAGCATCTCGTCCGGGCGGGTCAGCGATTCATGCTCCGCCAGGGCATGACGGATCAGTTCGGCGATGAGCTGCGAGCGGGACGGCAGTCCGCGTTCGGCCACCATCGTGTCGAGCTGTCGGAAAAGGTCCGCCGGGAGGCTCATGCTGAGCCTGGCGAGGCTTGCGGATTCGGAGCTCATGGGAACCCTCTTTTCAATTATTACGCATCTCGTCAATGGTAATACTGTCGGAGATGCCGGGAACGGGTTCGACCCGGTCGCGAAGGGGCAGATCGTAGATCGCGGTGGCGCCGAAACGGTGCGGCGCGTGCGGATCGTGGCGGCGCTTGTCGAGCGCGAGTACGCGGGTTCCCAAAGTGAAGGCTTCCCGGATGTCGTGCGTCACCATGATGATCGTCAGCGCATAGTCGCGCCACAGGCTGCGGATGAGCGCGTGCATGTCGGCCCGGATGCCGGGATCGAGCGCGCCGAAAGGCTCGTCGAGCAGGAGGATGCGCGGGCGCTTCACCAGCGCCTGCGCGATCGCCAGTCGCTGCTGCATCCCGCCCGACATCTGCGCAGGGTAGAGGTGGAGACTGTCGCCCAGGCCCACCGCGGTCAGCATCGCCACCGCCTCCTCCTGCGCCGCACGGCGGGCGGCGCCAAACAGGCGGGCGGTGAGCGGCGCCTGTGCGCATTCCATGCCCAGGATCGTGTTGCGCAGCGCCGTGAGATGCGGGAACACCGAATAGCGCTGGAACACCACGCCCCGGTCGGGGCCGCATTCCGGCGTCAGCGGCGTGCCGTCGAGCAGGATGGTCCCGCGCGTCGGTGCCTCCTGACCCAGGATGAGGCGCAGGAAACTGCTCTTGCCAGCACCCGAAGGCCCGATGACCGAGACGAAGGACCGCGCTTCGATGTCGAGGTCGAGTTTCTCGATGACGATGCGGTCGCCATATTCGACCCAGACGTCACGAAGGCTGAGGATCGTGCTCAATGGCTCTCTCCATGTGCCCAAGGGAACAGCTTGCGGCTTAGGAAGGTCAGCGTCACGTCCATGACGATCGCCAGTATGGCGATCCACGCGACGTAAGGCAGGATCACGTCCATCGCGAGGTAGCGGCGGACGAGGAAGATGCGATATCCGAGACCGACGTCGGACGCGATCGCTTCGGCCGAGATCAGGAAGACCCAGGCAGGGCCCAGCGACAGGCGCATCGCGTGCAGGAGACGCGGCATGGCCTGGGGCAGCGCCACGCGGATCATCACTTGCCAGCTACTGGCGCCCAGCGTCTGCGCCTTGATGATCTGTTCGCGCGGCAAGGCGGCGACGTGCGCCACGATGTCGCGGATCATGACCGGTGCGATGCCCACCACGATCAGCGCGATCTTTGAGGTTTCGCCAAGGCCAAGGGCAATGAACAGGATAGGCAGCAGCGCGATCGGCGGGACGACGGCGATGCCCGTCACCAACGGCCCCAGCGTCGCTCGGACCGGCGGCAGCACGCCGAGTGCGAGACCCACCGCAAGCGCCATCAGCGTCGATATTCCGAGGCCGATCCCCAGGCGCTGGAGGCTTGCCAACGTATCCGCCCAGAAGACCAGTTGGCCGGTGAGCTGGTCCGGCTGGAACAGCAGCGCGGACATGCTCTGCGCCATGGCATCCGGGAGCGGCAGGATCTTGTCGAAGGGATTGGCCGCATGCCGGCTGGCGGCCATGACGAGATAGACCACGGCCAGCAGCACGAACGGCACCGAGCCGAGTAGCAGGCGGTCGCTTCGCCGGACTTGACGATTCACCCAACGCATGTCGTCATTTCACCTTGATGAAGCGGTATTGTTCGAAGCGATCAGAGCTTGCCGTCGGCCGCCATCTTCATGAAGCTATCGTCGAAGCGCAGCGTTACGTGGGCAGGATCGCCGAGCGTCTTGCCGCCCGGGAAGGACATGCCCACCGCGTCAGCGGACGAGGCGCCCTTGAACAGGCCCTTGGAGAAGCTGAAGTCGCGCACGCGCGTCATCGTCGTCACCAGCGCGGGGGCGGAGGTGGCTGCGACGGCCGCCTTGGGATCGGCATAGAGATAGGTGGTGGTGAGCTGACCGTCGAACGCCTCGGGCGTCGAACCCGCCAGCTTGGCCATAGCCGCGCGCGCCGCCTTGCCCTGGGCATCCTTGCGGATCATCAGCGCCGTCGTCTCGTACCAGATCCCCGCGAGCGCCTTGCCCAGGTTCGGGTTGGCCTTGAGCGTGGCGGTGTCGACCGCCAGCAGGTCGAGGATTTCCCCCGGAATGTCGGCGGAGCTGAACACTTCCTTGGCGCCCGGCTGCGCCTTCATGACCGAAAGCTGCGGGTTCCAGGCCACGGCGGCGGTGACGTCGGGGCTGGCGAAGGCGCCGACGATGTCGGCATCGGCGGTGTTCACGGTCCCGACGTCCTGCGGCGACAAGCCGACCGAACTGAGGCCGCGCGCCAGCAGGTAGTGGGAGACCGACAGCTCGACGAGGTTGACCTTCTTGCCCTTGATCGACCGCAAGTCGCCACCGCCCTTGAGCATGATGCCGTCGTTGCCGTTCGAATAATCGCCGACGATGATCGCGCTGGTGTCCTTGCCGCCGGCGGCGGGGATCGTCAGCGCGTCCATGTTGGCGACGGTCACGCCATCGAGTTTGCCGGCGGTGTACTGGTTCACCGATTCGACGTAGTCGTTGACCTGGACGATGTTGATCTTGAGGCCGTACTTGTCGGCCCACTTCTTCACGATGCCGGCCTGCTGCGCGTAAGGCCAGGGCATCCAGCCTGCGTAGATCGACCATCCGATATTAAATTCAGTGCGCTTGGGCGCCTCGCTCGGTGCCTGGGAGCAGGCGGCAGTGAGCAGCGCTCCGGCCAGCATTGCGGCGCCGGCTGCCTTACGGATGGATACGATCATGACTCGGTCCCCTTTCGCATTGCAGCATCGCCGCGTTTGCGAGGGTTGTCCATCGGAAAATATTACGAGAGATAGAATCTGTAATACTATTGATTTGCGAGACCTGTGCCCGTGGAGAGGCGATGCGCAAGTTTCGCCCCGCGAACCGGCAGACGCCCGATCCACCCCGTTCCCTCATCCCCCCAAGCGCGTTATCCTGACCCGTTTCAGGGGCCATCGGGCCGGCATGACAAGCGCCTGGGTCATCATCGGCGCCGTCGGATTGCTGCATCGGATCACCGGCTCGGGCCGAAATCGACCCTGGACCGAGTGCAGGGCGACGCATGGGGTGCAAGGCCCCCACACGACTCCCCGCCACCGTCAGGCGGCAACTTCGCTGCCCGCCTGGTGCTTGCGCGGACGCACGGCGTCGTGGCTTCCGACCCCGTCCTGTTCGTGGAGCGGCGGCAGCAGCGCGGTCGTGGTGACGAGCTGCAACTGGTGTACGCCTCGAATCCCGCGCAGGGCATCGCACAGTTCCTTCAGCCGCGCCGCCGGCCCCTGCACCAGCAGCACTTCGAGCGACTGGTCGTCCTCGAGGAAAACGTGCTGCGAGGAGATGACTTCCTTCAGATAGTCCGCCTGGCTCTGGGCGAGTTGCTGGCGCACCCGGCCCCGGTCGCCACGGTAGACGAGCGTGATCGTACCGGCGAGCATCTCTTCGGGACGCGTCAGGGCCTCGTGCTCCGCCAGCGCGTGGCGGATCAGTTCGGCGATGAGTTGCGAGCGGGACGGCAGGCCACGCTCCTCGACCATCATGTCCAGCTGGCGGAACAGGTCCGCGGGAAGGCTCATGCTGAGCCGGGCGAGACTGGCGGGATCGGTGCTCAAGCTGCGACTATCCTCAAGTGCAAGATATTAAGTGCTAAACATCTCTGTGGCCCCTGCAACGACGGGAAGCGAGCGCATCGCGGCAATGCCGGGTCGGGTTCGGTGTACGGGCGTTAAGATACCTCCCCTATAGCATGTGCGGCAATGATGACAGCCGGTGTTCGGCGCGGCTCCGCTTCGGCACCACTGCCCGTCCAGCGCCTTTCACTTATGTGCAAATATTAACATTGCAGCAATCCGTAATATCGATATCATCCCGGGACATCGACGCGGATTCTGCCGCTCGACGTTGATTTGGGGAATTCTGTGCCGCAGGGTTCGATCTACAATCCCGTATTGTCCGGCAATCCGCAATCTGCGACCGGACGCGCCTATCCCAACGGAAATCCCGAACTGGGCTACAATCCCCCGGGCGTTCGCAATACCGACAGTGCCGTGCCGCTGCATCGCAAGGGCCCGGTGGTCCACGACTATGCCTGCGACGGCCCGGCTCCAGGCAACCTCGGATTCCGCTGGACGTATGGCTCCAACGTGCCGGCCAAGAACCGCGATCCGCGGGTGCAGGTGGTGCAGTACAACGAGGACACGTTCGTCCTGCGCCAGAACGTGTGCGTGCACTGGGAAGCGCCGTTCACCTATCTCCTGTTCGGCAACAAGGGCGCCCTGCTGATCGACACCGGCGCGACCGCATCGGCGCAGCAATACCCCTTGCGCGAGACGGTCGACGCGATCGTCACCCGCTGGGCCCAGGCGCGAGGGCGCACGAAAGTGCCGCTGACCATCGCCCTCACTTCGGGCGAGGACGTCGCGCAGAACCAGGGCCTGGCGCAGTTCGCCGGGCGGGCGGACACCACCATCGTCCCCAAGCCGCTGGAAGTGATGAAGCGCTTCTACGGCCTGCAGGGCACCTGGCCCTCCGGCACCGGCAGGATCGACCTGGGCGACCGCGTGGTCGAGGTGATCCCGACGCCGGGCACCCACCGGGACGGCGTGAGCTTCTACGATCCTTACTGCGATTTCCTGTTCACCGGGGACCTCCTGTTCCCGGGCAAGATCAACATCAGCAACGACCGCGATTTCGTCGTCTCGCTGAAGCGGCTGAAGGGCTTCGCCGCCAGCCGCCCGGTGAAGTGGATTCTCGGCGGCCATGTCGAGATGATGTTCGTGCCGGGCAAGTACTATCCGCGCTTCGCCACGTACAAACCCTATGAGCGCGTTTTGGAGATGACTCCTGCCCTGATCGACGAGGCGATACAGTATGCCCGCGAAGTACAAGGCAAGGACATGATGCTCATTCGGCCCGACTTCGCACTGTTCAACGGGGTGAGTCCAGACCAGCGCACCCGAGTCTGGCCCGAAGGCGTGCCCAACATCGACCCACCCCGCCCGTTCTGACCCCGCGCTTCTGATGACCCCGCCCTTTCTCTGACGATGCCCTCCTGACGATAAGGAGATCCAAATTGGATCGTCGCGCCTTCCTGAGCTACAACGCCGCCGTGGCCGCCATCCCGCTGACCGGGGTCGCGCTTTCCAGCCTTTCCGAAGCGGCCTCCGCCGCTGTCCGCCCCGCTCCGATCGACTTCAAGGCCAACGTTCCCGCGGCGGGCACCTTCCCCAAGCGGTGGATCTGCGGTTCGCCTTCCTGCATGGACAACACCGATCCGCCGGTGCAGGTCCACTGGTACAATGCGCATACGGCGATCCTGCGCCAGAACAAGGCCTACAGCTACGAGGCGCCGTTCGCCCCCCTGTATTTCGGCAACGATCGTGTGTTGCTGCTGGACGAAGGCTTCGTGCAACTGCGCAACGACTGGGACCTGCGCGGCGTCGTGGACCAGTGCATCGAGGACTGGTGCAAGCGCAACGGCCGCGATCCCGCGAGCCTCGAACTGCTGGTCGCGTTCAGCCATCTCCATGCGGACCACTACGCGGCGACCAACCAGTTCGCCGATCGTCCCAACACCCGCTACATGGGCCTCACCCACGAGGAGATGGTCGGCTTCTGGGGCATGACCAACTTCCCGGAGGAACGGGTGACGCTCGACCTTGGCGGCCGCGACATCCTGATCTGGGGATCACCTGGCCACGTCGTCTCGGAATTCGCCTATTATGACAGCTACACCCAGATCCTCTATACCGGCGACATGTTCTACCGGGGCCGCTGCTACATCAGTTTCTGGCAACCCTGGTTCGACAGCATGAAGCGCCTGATCGCGTTCTGCGACACGCACCCGGTCTCGCATGTGATGGGCTGCCACGTGGAGATCAGCAAGGACGGCGAGGACTATGCCTATGGCATGACCTACCAGCCCGACGAGGCTCCCGTGGAGATGACCGTGCAGCAATTGCGCGAAGCCTTCGCCCACGCGCAGAAGATCACCGAGCCCGGCATCTATTTCACCGGCACCGTCTTCCTGTGCAACCAGACGCGAGGAACCACGACGATCGACAAGAACCCTTATCGCTACACCTGAAGCGCTGGTACGATTGCGACCGTCAACTCCGAATCGGCAGCGACGCAACCTCCATGATTGCGCAACGGAACACCCGTGCGGCGACATCGCCGGATGACGCGCGCGCCGCGATCGCATCGCGGGCATGCGAAATGGCGGTCTTCCGGCGTTCCACGGCTTTCCCGACCAAAATGGGTCGCTCGAAAATAATACTCTTGACGAGAAAGGTAATATCCATACCGTGTATGAAGTCGCCGGGCAGAGCGATGTAATCAGGGAAGAGGATCTGAAACATTGAGCCGGGTTTCCGGCTCAGGTGGGGGATTTTCTTATGGAACGACTGCCGGCTTCCAATGCGGTTCTCTCGAGCGATGAGCGATCGGTCGCCGCCGGCCCTGCCCAGGGTGCGGAAGGCCGAGGCAGCCTCACCTTGAAGGACAAGCTGTTCAACCTGCTGCCGCCGGCCTTCGTTGCCATCGTCTTCGTATTCTGGGCCTATGGCCCGCAGTCGTGGACCACCAGTTCATGGTCCATAATCGTGGCGTCCTCGCTTACCACCGGGATCGTGCTGGGGCTCGAGTTCGTTCACGAACGGCATTCCGGCTGGCGCATGAACTGGCGCGAATTTGCCACCGACCTGTTCTACGTGGTCCTCGGATCCACGGTGATTTCCTGGGTGTCGACCACGCTGGCGGAGGACCCGCTGGACGCTGTCAAGAAATCGCTCGGCATCACCACCGAATGGGCCATGCACCTGCCTTTCCTCGTCCAGGTCGCGCTGGCCATCTTCGTGATCGAGTTCGGCCAGTACTGGATGCATCGACTGATGCACAACTCGACCCCCTTCTGGCTGACCCACGCCCCGCATCACCACATCACCCAGTTGAATGCCGCGAAAGGCGCGGTGGGCAATCCGATCGAACTGTTCCTCATCAGCCTGAGCGTGCTGGCCCTGTTCGACCTGTCGCTGACCGCCAAGTTCTGTGCGTTCAACGTCCTGGGTGTGGTGTCCACGTTCGCGCATGCCAACGTGCGCTCCGACCCGCCCAGGTTCTATTCGTTCTTCTTCACCACGATCCGGAACCACAGCCTTCATCATTCGACCGACTACGAAGCCACGCGCTGCAACTACGGCAATTCGCTGATCCTCATCGATCGCATCTTCGGCACCTATCGCGAAGGCGAAGCCGCGCTCGTGGGACAGGACGACCGCAAGCGACTGTCGATCTGGGAGCAGTTCATATTCCCCTTCCAGCCCCTGATCGCCCAGGTCAGGGCGAAACGCAGCGAATCCGCTTCCACGGCCCACTGAGCTGAAACGGACAGCCCGAACCAGCTCCGAAGCGAAGACCTCGACGCATTTCTGAAAGCATCGAGACCAGCAAATGCGTCTGCAAACCATCCGTCAGCGATGGCCGGCGCGTCGATCAAGTCGCCAACAACACCGCCCATGGGATGCTGGCAGGAGCAGCCCAAGGCGCGGGAATATCAACAATAACGGGGAAGCTTATGTCATATCGAGGGAAACTGAAAACCGGGCTTCTGTCTGCCACCATGTTCACGAGCGCCGCATTTGCGATGCCGGCCATGGCACAGGAATCCGGCATCTCGGAAGAGGGCAACGCCATCATCGTGACCGGCACGCGCCGCACCACGACGATCATGGATGCACCGATCAACATCGCCGCGATCGGCGCCGAGGAACTGCAGCGCCAGCGGATCGACGACGTCCGCGACCTCGCCGACTTCACGCCCGGCATGACGATGTCGGACACGGGGCCCAGGTCCACCGGAACGATCGTCCTGCGCGGCCTCAACGCGTCCGACACGGCTACCGACGGTGCCAGCTATGACGACGCGCTGGGCGTCTATCTGGGCGAAGTCCCGCTCTATTACGACTTCAAGCTCCTGGACATCGGGCGCGTCGAAACGCTGCTCGGCCCACAAGGCACGCTCTATGGCCTCGGCACGCTGGCAGGCGCGATCCGCTACATTCCGAACCGCCCGACCACGGACGCCTGGGAAGGCGAGGCGCATGGCCGCCTCTATACCAAGAGCCACAGCGTCGATCTGGGCTATCAGGTCGACGGGATGATAAACGTTCCGATCGTGAAGGATCATATCGCCTTCCGCTCGGCCACCGGCTACTACTACGACCCAGGCTTCATCGACTATCCGCTGCTGATCCAGGAGCCGGGGGTGTCGCTCCCCCAGCCCGGCGGCACCGACGGCGTATCCGGGGCGGACTACAACGCCAACCTGAAGAAGCGCGAGGATCTCAACTTCGAGAAGACCTTTACGACGCGCAACCAGTTGCTGGTCCAGACCACCGAAGACCTCAAGGTGATCTTCACGTATGCGTTCCAGCGAACCAAGAGCGAAGGCGCCCAGTCCAACAGCGCCGGCGTGATGGGGACGGGCAAGTACGAGAACGCCAGCCGCTACACCGAGCCGATGAACCGCCGCGCCCATCTCGCCAGCGTGGAAATCAATGCCAACCTCGCGGACATCGCCGATCTCGTGTCGACGAGCGCCTACACCAACGTGCGGGCACGCTCGCGCAGCGACAATACCGACCTCCTGCTCGACCTCGACTACGACTACGAAGCGTTCCCGGCCTTCTCGAGCTGGAACGAGAGCGACAACCGCCGCAAGCAGTTCAACCAGGAAGTGCGACTGGTCTCGCGCCACGGCGGCCCGTTCAGCTGGGTCCTCGGCGGCTTCTACAACCAGCAGAAGTACCACAACGACTATGCCGAGCACACGCCTGGCCTGTCCGCCTTCTATGGCACTGACTGGTACGGCAATCCGCTGAACAACCCGGACGATCTCGAATACGTCAGCTACACCAAGTCCAAGATCACCGAGAAGGCGATCTTCGGCGAAGGCACGTTCCGCGTCACGCCGGAGTGGCAGGTCACCGCAGGCGCCCGCTACTTCAAGTACTCCTCCAGCATACAGGGCGCGCTGACGCTGCCACTGGGCGGCGACGATCCGGAAACCACGGACGTCATCGAGAATCCGCTGAGCCCCTATGACGTCGCGCCTGCGGGCGGCAAGGCGAAGAAGGACGGCTGGGTGTGGAAGTTCAACACCTCCTACAACTTCACGCCCGACCTCATGCTCTACGCCACCTACAGCAAGGGCTATCGCATCGGCGGCCCGAACCGCGTCGCCCCTTGCCCCGATCCGGTGCCGGCCGACCAGCAGAACGCCTGCGCCTTGCCGAACGAGATACAGTACGGACCGGATACCACGAAGAATGCCGAGATCGGCGTGCGCGCGCAGTTGTTCGACCGCAAGCTGACGTTCAACTTCGATGTCTTCCACGTCAAATGGCAGGGCATCCAGGTCGATTCCGCGACGTTCTACGGCGTGACCGGAATTACCGTCAACGGCGGCGCGGCCAAGTCGCAGGGCTTCGAAACCTCGTTCCAGCTCAAGCCGATCCCCGAACTGTCGATCCAGGGGACGTATTCCTACACAGATGCCAAGCTGACCGAAGATGTCGCGGGCATCATCACCGTCCGCACGAGACTTAACGATTACGACGTGCGACCCAAGTTCACGCAACTCGACGCGCTTGACGGCGATCGACTGCCGGGCTCGGCCAAGAATTCGGGCAGCCTGGGCGCGACCTACACGATGCCGGTGATGGACGGCACCTTCATCGCCAACTGGACCGCCACCTATCGCGGGAGCATCGTCTCGCGGCTCGGCTGGGATCGCGGCTACGGCGACAAGATCCCGGGCTACGTGCTGCACCGGGCCACGCTGGCCTACGAGACCGACAAATACACCATCAGTCTTTTCGCGAACAACATCTTCGACAAGTATGCCGTCGTCTCGGTCGGCCAGGATCGCTCGCGCATCGGCGTCAACGACGGCGTCGCCGTGCGGTACTACCGGCAGAGCGTCCTGACCCCGCGCACCGTCGGCGTCGAGGGACGCGTGAAATTCTGATCCGTCCCTGAAAGGATCGAGGCGCTTTCCGGTAAACGCAAAGCGCCTCGATGCCCTTTTACGGCCGCGAAGGACCACGATTGCGTTTGATGGACACTCTCTTGGTCATTCCCGCGAAGACATAAAAACGGTAGGGCGCTGTCGTCGGCTGGTCGCCTCCCTCGAGGGACAGACAGGCACCTGCCCCCTTATTCGACCGCCACCCCCTGCCCTTGCAACCATGCGCGCACGGGCTCCAAAGCGACTTCATGCGACCGCCATTTCCCGATGCCATCGGCATTGATCGGCCGGCGCACTTGCGCCGCGCTGGGCGTCGCCACGGCCGCGCGGTTCTCGTGGAACGACAGGCAGGCCTCGTCCCAGGCAAGACCACAGTGTGCGAGCAGTCGTCGCGTCTGCGCTTCCTGGTCGGCGACCAGCGCTTCATAGGACACTTGCAGCACTCGGCCCGGCCACCGGCTTTCCCAAAGCGCCATCAGCCGATCGAAGCGCGCATAGTAGCGGGCCGTGTCCATCAGGTCGTAGGAATAGGCATAGTAGGCGGACTGGCTGGCGAAGAGGTTCTTGTAGTTGCTCCAGACCGTATCCATCGGATTGCGGCGCAGGCAGACGATACGGGCATCTGGCAAGGCGCGCGCGATATGGCCGATATACAGGAAGTTGGCGGGCAGCTTGTCGGTGAAGCGCGTCTTGCCGCTTCGCCGGTGATGGCCCGCGCGCGCCAGATAGGCCTCGCCGATGGCGGCAGGCTCGATCCCGGCGCTGGCCGCGATCGTCGCCGGATCGATGACCGTGCGCGATGGCGTGCCCGAGAGCTGCTTGACGGCCAGCGGCATGGCCTGAAGCTCTCCCGCCGCCTCGACATCGCGGTGCGAGGACAGGATACGATCGACCAGGGTGGTGCCCGTGCGCGGCATGCCGACCACGAAAATGGGTGCCTCGGCGGTGAGCCCCGCCGCCGCCTCGCCCTCATCCGCCGCGAAGAGCGTTTCGATCGCGTCGAATATCGCGGCATCCTGCGCGAAATCGTAGCGGATCGCGCGCTTGTGCGCATCGTTGGCGACGGAAAGGTGGTGGAAGGCGTCGTCCGCGCTGCCGATGTCCTCCAGTTCCTTTGCCAGGGCGTAGCGGATGCGCAGCGCTTCCTCCGGCTTCCCCGCGTTCGCGAGCGCCGCTTGCAGTCGTGGAACATGGTTCGACTGCGCGGTTTGCCGGGACAGGATGGCAAGCGCGTAATGCACCCGAGCATTGCCGGGATCGCGCGCCAGGATCGCCTCGTAATGCGCGCGCGCTTCGTCCACCCGTCCGGTAAAACCGCTGGCCGCAGCCAGATTGTAGCGAAAGTCCGGATTGCCGGGCTCGATCGCCACCGCCGCCGCGAACGGCACCACCGACGCCTCGTGGTCGCCGAGCCGGGCCAGCACGCAACCGATGGTGTCGAGCGTCAGTGCGTCGGTGGGCGAAAGCGCCAGGGCCTCGCGCGCGGCCTCGGCGGCTTCGCCATCGCGGCGCAGGAGGATCAGCAACCGGGCGAGCTGGGCCAGATGCTCCGCCTGCGGCCCCCGCTCCACCGCCGCTTCTATCAGCGGGACCGCCTTGGCTACCTGCCCCGCCTCGGCCGCCGCCATGCCGAGCAGGAAAAAGCCCGCCGATCGTTCCGGACTGTCTAGGGCGAGCGTCCGGGCGGCGGCAGCGGCGGCCGACAGGTCCCCCCGTTTGAGCGCGGCCCTAGCCTGCGCCTCCAGCGTCACGCCGCACCTTCGCTGGCGATGCACTTCGCCGCGCTCAGCATTTCATGTCCAATGGCCATCGATCCCAGGAGCCTGCCCGCGTGCAGCAAGCCCAGCCTAACTGCCCCTGGCGTTCCTGACAATCGCCGCCCTGTCACGCACCCATGGTCGCGACGCCGCCCGCCGAGGCCGCGTCACCTCTGCGGGCGGCAGGGTTTGCCTTCGTATTGGTGCCGGTTCAGCGTATATTCGCGGCCGTTCCAACGTTCGATGGGAAAGCAGAAGCCGGGGCCCCCTACCTCGATGTCCATCCAGCCGCCGACACCCCTGGTCGCCAGGAAGCTGGCGATCCCTGCGTTCTGTGTCACCAGCTTCCAGGTGCCGTCCGCCTGCTTGGTGACGATCTTGTAACCGGTGCCGGTATTGCCGAAGCAATAGACGCTGCCTTCGGTGAGGACAGCCTCGGGCCGGCCGTCGCCGTTGATGTCCTTCACCGTCTCGACCGCGCCGGGCGTGTAGCTTGCGGTCCCCGGATCGCCGCAGGCCTGCCATTGCCCACGCTGTAGCTTGAACCCGGCCGCGCGAAAGGCGGCCGCCTTGTCCGCGGGCGAGAGTCCGGCCGGGGTACGGCCCGCCTGGGCCAGGACCGGCGCGGCCAGCAGGGCGAGGCCGGTCGCGATTGCAAGGTGTGTGCGCATGGCAGGTGGCATACACCAAGCCCCCGCCCGGAGCATCGCCACAATACCCCAAGGTAATTATCGGGACGGGCCCGACTTCCCTGCCGCCCTTCCCGCATCAACGCTTGGCGAAGACCGCTCCGGGCACCATCCCCTGGGCGCGATCGAGCATCATCAGCCCTGCCTCCCGGCTGCTGATCGCCCGGGAATAGAAAAAGCCCTGCCCGAGGCAGCATCCCAGTGACGTCAACTGCCCGATCTGGCTGGCCGTCTCGATCCCCTCTGCCACGACCTTGATGCCCAGTTCGTCCGCGATCCTGACGATGCCTCCGACGATGGCGGAACTTGCTCCCGAGGACACGATGCCGTCGACGAAGGACTTGTCGATCTTGATAATGTCCACCGGGACCGTGAGCAGATGGGTGAGCGAGGCATAGCCGGTGCCGAAATCGTCGAGCGCGATCTTGAGGCCGTCCGCGCGCATCGCCGCCATCGCCTTGCGAACCACGCCGGCGTCGTCGTCCATGTAGACCGATTCGGTGACCTCGAGGATGACGTGCTTCAGCGCCACGCCCTGCTCGTGGAACTTCTCGGTCAGCAAGGCGTAGATCGTGCCCTTGTGGAAATCGGCCGAGGAGACGTTGATACCGACGTGCTGGAACGGAATGCCCATGTCCAGCCAGCCGCGGACGTCCGCGGCCACTTGGGTAACGATCCGCTCGGTGATGGCGCTGGCGACACCGGCATCGGTGGTCGCCTCGTGAAACGAGGCGGCAGAGACGAAATTATCGCCAAGGCGCATCCGGCACAGGGCCTCCAGCCCCACTACCTCGCCCGTGTCGAGCTTCATGATGGGCTGGTAGTGGGCTTCTATGCGCCCGTCCCGCAAGGCCGCATCCACTTCCCGGATGGCGGTCAACCGGCGCGTCATGCGCGTGCCGATGCCTGGCCAGTAGCGGACGGAGCCGCCCCTGCCCGTCTCCTTCGCATGATAGAGAGCGAAGTCGGCATTCTGGCGCACCCGCTCCGCGGTGCGGTCTCCATGCGACAGCACGGCAAAGCCGATGGTCGCGCGTGGGCCGATGATGCTGCCTTCGCAATCCACCGTCGGCACCAGCGCTTCGAGATAGCCTGCCACGGTCCGATCGAGATCCGCAAGTGCAGCGGGAGCCGTGACGATCGCGGCGAATTCGTCGCCACCGATGCGAAACACCCGGTCGGGCTCGGCGGCGTGGGTCAGGCGGGTACCGACCTGCTTGAGCAGGAGGTCGCCGGCGCGATGCCCGAACGTATCGTTCACCACCTTGAGATTGTCGAGATCGACGACGCACAGGGCCCAGGTCCCGGGCAACGTGCAGTCCAGCTTCGCCAGGGCCTCGTCGAAGGCGGCACGGTTCGGCAGCGAGGTCAGGGCATCCGTGCTGGCGCGGCGCTCATGTTCGAGCACCCGGCGATGGCGATCCAATGCGATCGCGCACAAGTGCACCGATTGTTGCACGATCCCGCGCTCGATCGCGGACGGCCCCCGTTTCTTGCGGAAATAGAACGCGAAAGTCGCGATCGGACGATCGTGATCGCCGAAGATCGGACTGGACCAGCAAGCCCTCAACCCAAGCGGCAGCGCCAGGTCCCTGAATTCCCGCCACCGCGGATCGGTCTCCACGTCACGCGAGACCACTTCGCACCCCAGGAATGCCGCCGTTCCGCAGGCACCGACATCCGGCCCGATCGCCACGCCGTTCAGCGCCGCGGAGTAGGCTGCCGGCAAGCTCGGCGCCGCGAGCGGCCGCAGGCACCCTTTCTGGTCTATCGTCAGGACCGAGCAGATCGCCTCCGGTACGATCCGCTCGACTTCACGGCAAAGTCGCGTGACCGTGTCGGAGAGCGATTCCCCTTTCGCAATCATCTCCAGGATTGTGTTCTGCAGTTCGGTCACAAGTCATCCCGTAGGCGGAGGACGCAGCTTCCGTCACCCGCACCTAAGAAAGTCATAATCCGCCGGCACGGCCCCCCGGGAAATAGATCCGAAGCGGCTGTAAGAACACGATCCTATACCCGATGCAGCCGCGATGCACCTGCACATCGGGCAAGTATGCGGTCGATCAGCATGGGGCAGCGTGCGTGGTTCCGTGGGATCAACTGACCGGCCAAACGAAACCATCGGATTTCCGTTGCTCGAACCATGCAAAGGAACGCCCCCGGAAAAGAGCCTCGGCTCCTTCCCGGGGGCGCTGCCCGCCGCGCAATCGGTGGGGGGTGTAGTAACGCGGCGGATCAGGTCGGAAGGCTTACTGGTCGTCGCTGCCGCCGCTGACGCCCAGGTTTACCGAGCCGCTGGCGCCGCTCTTCGAGGCGGAGCCGCTGCCCGAACCCGTGGCGGTGGCGCTATGCTTGCCGCCCTTCGCCGTCGCCGCACCGTTGCCCGAACCGCTGGCCGAGGTATCCGAAGCGCTGCCGGCGGCGTCATGCACCTTGCTGCCGACACCCTGCACCTTTTCCGTCGCGGCCGAGCGGACGGCGCTGGCAGTGCCGGTCGCCGTGCCGGCGACTTGCGATGCCGTGCCCGCCGCATCTACCGGAAGCCCCGAACCGCCGGTGAGGCTGCCCGAGCCGGAGCCCGAGGCCGAACCGCTGGCGCCCGAACCGGTGAGCGAACCCGTCGCCGAGCCGGTGCCGCTGCCGCTCGCCGAACCCAGCGAACCGGGGGCGTTGCCAGCGGCCGAGCGGGCCGAGCCGACGAGATTGCCGGCCTGCGAGCGGGCGCCCTCGACAACGCCGTTCGCCGCCGACGTGTCTGGTGCGGAAACGGCCGGGGTCTTCACCGACTTGCTGGCCTTGCCGCTGCCACTGGCCCGCGAAGAGACGCTGCGGCCAGTGCGCGAAGCGCCGATGTCGCCGGCACCGCTGGCGGTGCCTTCGATCGAACTGCCGACGCCGCCGAGAGTGCCGCCCAGCGAACCGCCAAGGCTGCCACCGAGGCCACCACCCAGACCGCCGCCGCCGCCGCCGAGCAACTGGGCATTGGCCGCGCCGGGCATGGCGAAGAGGGCGAGCGTGGCGCCGAACGTGGTGAGGGCGGTGCCGAGAGTGAGCTTGTTCATGGGTATGCTCCTTCGTTTGTGATCCAGGCCCGGGGTCCGTGTGGCTCCCTCGGGGATGTCTGAAGGAGGAACGGGTGGCCTCTCGATTTTCATCCGTGGGCGGGCGAGATTTTTTCGTTTTTTATTTTACAGCCCCGATCGGCAGATGTTGCAGAGCACCCCGCGCCCGGTGTGGCGCGACCCCGCGATCGCCTCGGCATCGGCCGCGGCAAGCGCCTTTGCAGGATTTGCCGACGCGGCCAGCCTTGCGGCGATGCGCGAGGCGGCGAGCGGCGCGGCATAGGACGTGCCACGCAAAGCCACCCGGCCTCGCCCCGGCACCAGCGCGGACAAGTCGGCACCCGGCGCGGCGTAGTCGACATGGGTGGCGCGGCCCGCCTCGATGAGCACGCGGCCGGCGCCGTCGATGCCCGTCACCGCGACGACGCCGGGATAGGAGGCAGGATAGGCCGGCGGCGCGGCGGCACCGTCGTTGCCGACCGCCGCGACGATCACCATGCCCCGCCCCCGCGCCGCCGCGACCGCGCGCGAGAGCAGCGGGTTGGACGGACCGACGAGGCTGATCGAGACCACCGGCACGCCCTGGCCCTGCATCCAGCCGAGTGCTTTGGCGATGGCCAGCGCGTTGCCGCCGGCCGGATCAGTGCCGTAGACGTCGGCGCCGTAGATTTTCGCCGTCCCGGCACCCGCCAGCAGCGAGGCGATGGCGCTGGCATGATCGCTGGCCTTGGCTCCACTCGCGAAGTTGCGCTGAGCAACGAGGCGCGACGATCCGGCGATGGCGCCGTCGATCACCCCCACGGTGCCGCCGCGCGGGAGCGCCGACGTTGAAGACGCGGTGCTCCCTGCCTTCGCCCCCGCCTTGCCGGACGGGAAATGGAGCTGGTCCGCGGTGATTTCGCGCCCCGGCAGGGCCTTGCGCAAGGCCTCGACCGCCTTGGCGAGCGGCAGTCCCGCAGGCACTCCCAGCCGCGCATAGGCCACGTCCAGCCCTTCGAGCGTGCCTTGCTCGATCACCGCGTAACCCTGGCGGCGCGCCACTTCCAGTGCGGCGGGGTCGGGGTCGAGCAGCAGCGCCTCGCCGCGCACGGCGGGCTGGCGGCGCTCGTCCCATTCCACGCGGTCGCGATGGTCGGAGACGAAACGGCCAAGCCGCTGCACCCGCTCCTGCGCCAGCGCGCGCACGTCTCGCAAGCCATCGCGCAGCGGTTCGAGCGCGGGCGCGGCGATGTCCCGCACCGCCTCCCCCACCCGGCCCACCGCGCCCATGGGGTCGATCGGCAGGCCGGCGCCGAGCTGCGCACCGGCGGGCGTAGCCAGTAGCGCGGCGGTCAGGGCCAGGCAGGTCAGCATGCGTCGGTTCATCGGTTTGGTCCGTCGTCGAAAAAATCAGCCTTCGGGGATGAAACGTAGCTGTCCATCCGTTTCATCCGCAGGCAAGACAATTCGATGAGCACCAACCCCTTTTGCGAAGAGCTGACAGCCCTGCTGCCGCGCCTGCGGCGGTTCGCGCGCGGCCTGACGCACGATGCGGCCGATGCCGACGACTTGTGCCAGCAAACCGTGGAGCGCGCGCTGAGGTCCCGCCAGCAGTGGCAGGAAGGCACGCGGCTCGATGCTTGGGTGTACAGGATCATGCGTAACCAGTGGATCGACGAAATGCGCAGCAGGACACGGCGTTCGCAGACGTTCTCCCACGAGGACGAGGGCGTGAACGTCGGCATGGCCGGCGACCGCGACGCCGAGAACCGGGTGGAGCTGGGCAATGTCGACCGCGCTCTCGCCCGCCTGCCCGAGGAGCAGCGCGAAGCCGTGGTACTCGTGCTGGTCGAAGGCTTTTCCTACAAGGAAGCGGCTGAGATCATCGGCGTTCCGCAAGGCACGCTGACCTCGCGGCTGGGGCGCGGGCGCGAGGCGCTGATGCGCGAACTGGGAGAAACCGCATGAACGTGACCGACGACGAGCTGATGGCCTTCGCCGACGGCGAGCTGTCCGGCGCGGATGCCGAGCGGGTGGCCGCGGCCATCGCTGCCGACCCGGCGCTGACGGCACGGATCGAGGCCGAACGCCGCTTGCGCACTATGCTGCGCGGACACTTCGACCCCATCGCCGCCGAGCCGGTTCCCGAAAGCCTCACCCTGATGGTGGCCGCCGCCGCGGCGGACGAAACCGAGCGCGACATGACTGACGCGCCCGCGCCGCCGCCGCGGGCGGAACCCGCGCGCGTGCTCGACTTCGCCGCCGCGCGGGCCAGACGGCAGGCCGAGGCCAAGGCCGCCAAGGCTGCACAGAAACCGCAGCCTCGCAATTGGGGCACCGGCGCCGCCATCGCCGCCTCGCTGGTGCTGGGCGTGATTCTGGGCACGCAGTTCGCCGGGCGTGGCGCCGTCACCGAACGTGGCGGCGCGCTGGTCGCCTCGGGCGCACTTGCTACGGGGCTGGACATGGAACTGGCCTCGGCCGGCACCGAGGGCAAGCCGCTGCGCATCCTCGCCAGCTTCAAGCGCGCGGGAGGCGACTATTGCCGCGTCTTCGACGGCGGCGCCACGGCCGGCATCGCCTGCAAGGCCGGGCACGACTGGGTGCTCGAACGCACCGTCGCCAGCGGCCCGCGCGATGCCGGCGCCTATCGCCAGGCCGGCTCCGCGCAAGGCGACCTCATGGCCGCAGCGCAAGGTATGGCGTCGGGCGAACCGCTCGATGCGGCGCAGGAGCGGGCGGCCAGGATGAAAAGCTGGAGCAAGTAACCGTCATTTCTCATCCGTCACTGACTACGTCGGCGCCACCTCCCCATGTTGCTGCGCAAGACAGAGCGGAACCGTCAGCGACGGGCGGGCCATGGCAGCGCCGATCAGCAGCAGCGCGGGGCCATCGCCGAGCGCGGTACGGGCGGCCAGCGGGAGCAGGCCGAGAGTGGTGTGGAAATGGCGCTCGCCCGGCAGGCTTGCGCTTTCCACCAGCGACACCGGGGTCGAGGCCGGCAGCCCCGCCGCGATCAGCCGGGCCGAAACTTCCGAGGCGGCCGCCTTGCCCATGTAGACCGCCAGCGTCGCCTCCGGGTCCGCCAGCCGCGCCCAGTCGAGGTCGAGCGCCTCGCCTGCCTTCGCATGCGCGGTCACGAACGTCAGCTTGCGCGCGAGGCCCCGCAAGGTCAGCGAGGCGCCGAGGCTGGCCGCCGCCGCGCTCGCGGCAGTGACGCCCGGGCAGATGCGGATCACCACGCCCGCCGCGCGGCAGGCGTCGAGTTCTTCAGTGGCGCGCCCGAAGATCGCCGGGTCGCCGCCCTTGAGCCGCACTACTTTCTCTCCCGCCAGCGCCGCCGCGACGATCAGCCGGTCGATCGTCCCCTGGTCCTTCGAGTGCCGCCCCGACCGCTTGCCGACATGGACCAGCCGCGCCGAGCGCCTGGCCATCTCCAGGATTTCAGGGCCGACCAGCGCATCGTAGAACACCACGCTGGCCTCGCCGATCAGTCGCTCAGCCTTGCGGGTGAGCAGTTCCGCGTCGCCCGGCCCGGCGCCCACCAGCCATACCGAGCCGGGAGGAAAGTCCCCGTTCATGCTGCCAGGCCCTGCGCGCCGTCGACCACCGCCGCGCGCAGCAGGTAGAGCCTTCCGGCATCGACCTTGAGCGGGATCGTCGGCACGCAGCCCTCGTCGTCGCCCAGCGCCTTGCCGGTGCGCAGCGAGATGTTCCAGTTGTGCAACGGACAGGCCACCACGTCGCCATGGACGATACCCTGGCTGAGCGGGCCCTGCTTGTGCGGGCACTGGTTGCGCAGCGCGAAGAACTCGCCGCGCAAGGTGTGGAACACCGCGATCTCATGGCCGCCGACGACCGGAAGCGTACGCGCGCTGCCCGCCTCGATCTGCGTGACGGGGCCGATATCGAGCCAGTTGCCGATCATCATGCGTTCTCCAGCTGTGCCTTGGGCGATGTCGGGAAGGGTCGCACCTCGGCGAGGTGCTGGTGCAGCTTGGCTTCTTCGCCCGCGGCGCGCCTGGCCCAGGGGTCGTCCTGCATGAACTGCTGCGAATAGCGGAAGCGGGCGGCATAGCGCTCCACCGCGCCGTCTTCGGCGAGCCGGTCCTTGACGTATTGCAGGCCGACGCGCTCGATCCACGGCGCGGTTCGCTCGAGATAGTGCGCTTCCTCGCGGTAGAGCTGGGTGAAGGCGGCGCACATGTCCATCGCCTCCTCCTCGGTCGCCACCTTGCACAGGAAGTCGGTGGCGCGCACCTTGATGCCACCGTTGCCGCCGACGTGCAGTTCGTACCCTGAGTCCACGCAAACCACGCCGAAATCCTTGATCGTCGCTTCCGCGCAGTTGCGCGGGCAGCCGCTCACCGCGATCTTGAACTTGTGCGGCATCCACGAACCCCAGGTCATCTGCTCGATCTTGACGCCGAGCCCGGTCGAATCCTGCGTGCCGAAGCGGCACCAGTCCGATCCCACGCACGTCTTCACCGTGCGCAGCGACTTGCCGTAGGCGTGGCCCGAGACCATGCCGGCCGCATTGAGATCGGCCCAGACCGCCGGAAGGTCCTCCTTCTTGATCCCGAAGATGTCGAGCCGCTGGCCGCCCGTCACCTTGACCATCGGCGCATCGTACTTCTCGACCACGTCGGCGATCGCGCGCAGTTCGCGGGGGTTGGTGAGCCCGCCCCACATGCGCGGGACGACGGAATACGTGCCGTCCTTCTGGATGTTGGCGTGCATCCGCTCGTTGACGAAGCGGCTCTTCTGGTCGTCGATGTATTCGCCCGGCAGCGCGCAGAGCAGGTAGTAGTTCAGCGCGGGACGGCACGAGGAACAGCCGTCGGGCGTGCTCCAGTGCAGTTCCTGCATGACCTGCGGGATCAGGCGCAAGTCCTTCTCCACGATCAGGCGGCGCACGTCATCGTGGGTGAAGCTCGTGCACTTGCACAAGTGTTTGGGGCCCGACTGAACCTCGCTGCCCAGCGTCACCGCCAGCAGGCTTTCGACGAGGCCGGTGCACGACCCGCACGAGGCCGAGGCCTTGCATTGCGAGCGCACCGCGTCGAGCGAGCAGGCGCCGCCCTGGATGGTCGCGACCACGGTGCCCTTCGAAACGCCGTTGCACCCGCAGATCTCGGCATCGTCCGAAAGCGCGGCGACGGCGGCATTGGGGTCCGTCAGCGCCCCACCGGACGCGAAGGCCTGCCCGAAGATCAGCGCCTCGCGGATCGGCGAGACGTCCTCGCCCTTCTTCATGAGGTCGAAATACCAGTTGCCGTCGGCGGTATCGCCGTAAAGCACCGCGCCGATGACTTTGTCGTCCTTGACGATCACCCGCTTGTAGGCGCCGCGCGCGGCATCGCGCATGACGATGTCCTCGCAACCCTCCCCGCCCGAGAAATCGCCGGCAGAGAACAGGTCGATGCCCGAGACCTTGAGCTTGGTCGACGTGACGGAGCCGGTGTAGCCGGTAGGCGCACCCGTTGCGTGATCGGCGAGCGCGCGGCACATTTCCCACAGCGGCGCCACGAGGCCATAGCACTGTCCGCGATGCTGAACGCATTCGCCCACCGCCAGCACGTTGGGATCGGACGTGACCATGTGGTCGTCGACCATCACGCCGCGCTCGACCTCCAGCCCGGCGTCACGGGCGAGGCCGGTGGCGGGCCGGATGCCGACCGCCATGACGACGATGTCGCACGCGATCTCGGTGCCGTCCTCCAACCGGACGCCTGCGACCTTGCCGTCCTGGCCGAGTATCTCCTTCGTATTCGCGCCGGTGAGGATCGTCTGGCCGCGCCGCTCCAGCTCGGAACGCAGAAGGTAGGCCGCCGCCTCGTCGAGCTGGCGCTCCATCAGCGTGGGCATGAGGTGGATAACGGTGACTTTCATGCCGCGCAAAGACAGGCCATGCGCCGCCTCCAGCCCCAGCAGGCCGCCGCCGATGACGACCGCGCTGCCACCGCGATCGGCAGCGGCGAGCATCGCGTCGACATCGTCGAGATCACGGAACGTCACCACACCCTCAAGGTCCTTGCCCGGCACCGGGATGATGAACGGATCGGAGCCGGTGGCGATCAGCAGCCGGTCGTAAGGCTCGATCCGACCCGAAGCGGCGATGACGCTCTGCGTGGCGCGGTCGATCGCCACGACCTTGTCGCCCGAGACCAGGGTGATGCCGTTGTCGTCGTACCAATCGGCCGTGTTGATGACGATTTCGTCGAAGGTCTTCTCGCCCGCCAGCACGGGGGAGAGCATGATGCGGTTGTAGTTCACGCGCGGCTCGGCGCCGAAGATCGTCACGTCGAAGCGGGCGGGATCGCGGGCGAGGATTTCCTCCACCGCGCGGCACCCCGCCATGCCGTTGCCGATCACCACGAGCCGTTCGCGGATCGGGTCGGAGGGCGTTGCTCCCTCGAAGTTCATCGGTGCATTCACGTCACGTCTCCATCCGCAACGCGCACGCAAAAAAACCGCCTCGTGCCTGTCCCTGGACGGGAGAGGTACGGGCGGCTGCATTGCCACGCGTTCTGTCATGTGATGCGAGGCGCTGGTTCCGTCCTGCGGTGGACGGGCGCTCTATCGCTGCTCGTTGTCTAACCGATTCGGGGGGGTGGCGGCAAGCGGCTTTTTGCGGTGCAGCAAGAAGAGGTAAGACCTGGGGCGATCGCCCCAGACCCCTTTCTCGTCGAAGTCACGCGTGCAGCTTCTTAGCGCGGCCACTTCGAGCCGGGAGACATGATGGCCTCAAGCAGCAAGGATCGCGCAAACGTTGCGGCGCAAACAACGACGAGGGTAACGGAGTGAGGGCAATGGCCCCAGGTCCCCCCTCAATCAATACGCAAATTCCACCTGCAACCAGAACTTCTCCACGTCCCCCGAGGCCGGATAGGACACCGCGTCATACCGCGCATACTTGGCCAGAACCGCGAACTGGTGGAGCTTGAAGCCGATCTGCGCGTCCCACTCGTGCCCATATTCGATGTCGCCCGCGTCGCTGTCGAACTGGTGCCAGGTGACGTTGGCATTGACGCCCTTGAGCGTGCCGAGGTCGCCGAACTTGTAGCTGGCGCTGGCGTAGGCATCCACCAGCCCGGCAGGCGGCGTGGTCAGGAACACGTCGGCGGTGCCGTTGAACTTGTGCAGCGTGGCCAGCGGCGTCTGCAGCGAAAAGCCGTTGTCAGCGCCCAGCTTCTCGTAGCCGCCGGCAAGGCGCAGGCCCTTGACGGTCACGCCGGCCTCGCCCGTCAGGTAGTCGGCGGCGTAGTTGCGGGCGGTCGTCTTCCAGTCCCACTGGCGCGCGTAGGAGGCGGTGAGGTCGAGCTTGGCGGCCTTCCCCAGCGGGAAGGCGCCGGTTGCGCGGGCGCCGTACGTCTTGCTCGACGCCGCGATCTGGAGGGGATCGTCGTAGTCCAGCAGGTAGGCGAAGCCCTTGACCGCCAGCGGCCCGGCCTTGACCTCTGCCCCGCCGAGGAAGAAATCGCCGCCATAGGCCTGGCGCCGCCCGGCTTCCGATCCGAAGATCGTGCGCTGGTTCCACGACCACGTCGCATCGAGCGCCACCGGCCCGATCTTCGCCTCGCCACGTACGGCGTCGAAGGTCTGCTCGTCCTGCCGCCATCCGACCGAGCCCACCCAGCGCTGGTCGTCCAGATTGATGCGCTGGCGGCCGATGGTGACACCGGTGCCCTTCACCTTGTAGGCGATCTGCAGACGGTTGAGGCCGATCGTCTCGGGATCGGGGACCACCGAGCGGCCGGGCCGGTACTGGCTGCTGGCCCCGTTGGCGAAGGGGAAGGCGTTGTAGCCATCGGCGATCGACAGCACGCCCTCGCCCTCGGCCAGCAGCGAAAGATTGTGCAGCTTCAGCTCGGCGCCGGCCCGCACGCGCAAGGTGACGGCATCGGCATCGCGGCCCAGGTCGGGCTGGTCGACCGATTCCCAGCGCAGGCGGCCTTCGACGATCGGGTCGATGGTGAGGTCGTCGTTGATCTTGACCGGCGCCCCGGGCGCGGCCGCAAACGCGGGCGCGGCGGCGAGCGACAGCGCGATGGCGGCGAGAGAAAGATTGGTTTTCATGGATTTGCCCTCCGAACGGCGCCCTCCCTGTGCGGACGCCGGTTGATCCGAAAGCAGACGCCATTGCCCGCCGTGATGGTCGTTCGCGCATCGAGCGCCGGGCGCCCTTGCCCGCCGCCGCCCAAAATCGTCGACCCGGGAGTCGACCCGGAACCGTGGGGTACTCTTGAAGTGATAACTCGTCGTGGGCCACCGCAGCGCGGCGCCCAGCTGATCGTTGGGCGCAGCCTTGCCACGGTCCCGGACCTGGCCCGGGTGGACTGCGGGTTTACGCCGCCTTGGCCGGCCCGTGATCGTACTCCGCAAGGAAGTGCAGCACTTCCTGCCGGTACTGGTAGAACCGGGGATCATCGAGCAGCGCCTTGCGGTCACGCGGACGCGGCAGGTCTACCTTGAGCACCTTGCCAATCGTGGCGTTGGGCCCGTTGGTCATCATCACTACGCGGTCGGCCAGCAGGATTGCCTCGTCGACGTCGTGCGTCACCATGATCGCGGTGACCTTGGTGCGATTCCACGTTTCCACCAGCACGTCCTGCAGGTCCCAGCGCGTCAGGCTGTCGAGCATTCCGAAAGGCTCGTCGAGCAGCAGCAGGCGGGGGCTGAGCGCGAAGGCGCGGGCGATGCCGACGCGCTGGCGCATCCCGTTCGACATCTCCGCCGCCATCTTGTCGCGCGCCCCGGAAAGCCCGACACGGTCGAGGTAATAGTCGACGATATCGCGCCGCTCGGCCTTGCTGGCGTGCGGATAGACCCGCTCCACGCCGAGCGCCACATTCTGCCGCGCAGTCAGCCACGGCATCAGGCTCGGCGCCTGAAACACCACCGCCTTGTCCGGCCCGGCGATATCGATCTCGCGGTTGTCGAGGACGATCCCGCCCGAACTGATCGCATTAAGCCCCGCCGCCATGGTCAGCACGGTCGACTTGCCACAACCCGAATGGCCGATGAGCGAGACGAATTCGCCCTTGTCCATCAGCAGGTTGAAATCGTCCACCACGGTCAGCGGCCCCTGGGGCGTGGGGTAGACCTTGTGGAGCTTGAAGAACTCCAGGTAGCGCCGCTCGACCGCCGACTTGCCGGCCGCGACATAGGCTGCCGGCAGCTCGATTTCGCGCCGCCCGGCAAACAGGTCGATCGGCGCGACTTGCGGCAGCGGCACGCTGCTTTCGCCCACGCCTTCGTCCTGCTCGTTCAGTTCGCCGAGGTATTCGACGATGTCCTTGCGCAGCGCCTGAAATTGCGGGTCGTCGTTGACCGCCTCACGATCGCGCGGGCGCGGCACGTCCACGGTGAACAGCCGCCCGATCCGGGCCGAGGGCGCCGGCGTCAGCACCGCGACGCGATCGGCCAGCAACAGCGCCTCGTCCACGTCGTTGGTGACGAGGATGATGGTGCGCCGTTCCTCCTTGCGGATGCGCTCGATCTCGTCCTGCAACTTCGAACGCGTCAGTGCATCAAGCGCGGAGAGCGGTTCGTCGAGCAGCAGGATTTCCGGCTCCATCGCCAGGGCACGCGCCACCGCCACGCGCTGCCGCATGCCGCCGGACAGTTGCGACGGCTTGCGGTCCATCGCATGACCCAAGCCTACCAGCTCGACCTTCTGGCGCACCAGCGCTTCCCGCTCCGATCTGGAACGATCCTTGTGCACCGCGTCCACCGCCAGCGCGACGTTCTTCTCCACCGTCAGCCACGGGAACAGCGAGTACGACTGGAACACCAGCCCGCGGTCCTTGCCCGGCCCCGCGATCGGCTCGCCGCGCAGGCGGATCGCGCCGGCATCGGGTTCGATCAGCCCGGCGATCGCCGAGATCAGCGTGGTCTTGCCGGCTCCCGAGAACCCGAGGATCGCGACGAACTCGCCCTCCTCCACGTCGAGGTCGATGCCGCCCAGCACGCGGGTCGTCTCACCCGACTTGCCGGTGTAGCTCTTGGTGATGCCCTGCAGCGAAAGGATCGTGGCCATGGTCATGGTTTCCCTGAATTGATCGCGCGTGGTTGTGGGGGCGAGGCCCCGCACGCCCCTCTTCGCTTCTTCCGTCACCGTGAAACGAGTTCAGGGTGACGGGTCTTGAGGGGCGGGCGTTCGCCTCTGTCCCCTCGGCTGTCCTCCCCTACCCTCTCAAACGGTGCGGTTGCGGCTGACCAGCGCCTGCAGGCTCATCATCACCCGGTCGAGCAGGAAGCCGATCAGGCCGATCACCACCACCGCGAACATGATGCGGGCGAGCGACTGGCTCGATCCGTTCTGGAACTCGTCCCACACGAACTTGCCCAGGCCCGGGTTCTGCGCGAGCATTTCCGCCGCGATCAGTACCATCCAGCCCACGCCCAGCGACAGCCGCATGCCAGTGAAGATGAACGGCAAGGCGCTGGGCAGTACCAGCTTGGTCAGCTTCTGGAACGGCCCGAGGCGAAGGACACGGCCGACGTTGAGCAGGTCCTTGTCGATCGAGGCGGCGCCGATCGCGGTGTTTATCAGCGTCGGCCACAAGGAGCACAGCATCACCACGATCGCCGAGATCACGAAGCTCTTGGCCAGCATCGGGTCAGCGCTGGTGATGGTGGCCGAGACCACCATCGTCACGATCGGCAACCAGGCGAGCGGGCTGACGGGCTTCATGATCTGCACCAGCGGATTGATCGCGGCGTTGACCATCGGCGAAAGGCCGGCGGCAAGGCCGATCGGCACGGCCAGGATAGTCGCCAGCACGAAGCCCAGCGCCACCGTCTCGAGCGAGGTGAACACCTGGTCCACGAACGTCGGCGAGCCCGAATAGTCGAACGCGATGGCCTGCGTGCCCGCCGCGATCCGCGCGTCCTGGTCGGCGTAGAACTGCGCCTTGGCCTCCCCCGCCGCCTGCCATTCCTCGAACAATGCCCCGCCCTGCGCGGCGACCGCGACCGGCCCCGGCAGCGCGCCCAGCGAGGTCTGCACCATCGGCGCGAGCGCCGCCCACAGGCCCAGGAACACGGCGATCCCCAGCAGCGGCGCCAACAGTGCCTTGCCGTGGCGGGCAATCGCCAGTTGTAGTCTGCCCGGAACATCCGGGCTCGTCCTTGGTGCCGTCATGGGGCTTTCCGTTACGGCCTGAGCCTGTTCCACCGGCTCGATATCGGCAAAAGCGGTTGCCATAGCAATTCTCCTCGTGGGCTCGGATCAGCCGCCGGTCACGCCGGAGGCCGTGACCTTCTGGCCGTTCTTGAGCCCGATCTTGAGCGACTGGATATAGGCGTTGGGCTTGTGCCCGTCGTAAGGCACATGGTCGATGAACCCGGTGTCCAGCGGCTTGAAGCCGTCGGTCTGCGGGATCGCCGCGGCCGGGATGACCTTGCGGTCCGCGAGCGCCTTCGCGGCGGCGAGATAGAGGTCCGGCCGATAGACAGCCTTGGCCTGCGATGCGTACCAGGCGTCGTCGTGGTCGACGGCGATCTGGCCCCAGCGGCGCATCTGGGTCATCGTCCAGATGGCGTCGGAGTAGAACGGATAGCCGGCGAACTTGTCGAAGAACACGTTGAAGCCGGGGGCCGCACGGGTATCGCCGGGCGCGAAGGTGAACTTGCCGGTCATCGATGCCGCGATCACGTCCGCATCGGCGCCGACGTAGTTCGAACGGCTGAGGATCTGCACCGCTTCGGCGCGGTTCTTGCCTCCGTCCGCATCGAGCCACTGCTGCGCCTTGATGATCGCGCGCAGCAGAGCGGCGGTGGTGCCGGGGTACTTGTCGGCGAAGTCCTTGCGCAGGCCCAGGACCTTCTCCGGATTGTCGTGCCAGATCTGGTCGTCGGTGATGACCGGCACGCCGATCTTCTTCTTCACCGCCGCCTGGCTCCACGGCTCGCCGACGCTGTAGCCCTCGATGGTCCCGGCCTCCAGCGTGGCTGGCATCTGCGGCGGCGGCGTGACCGAAAGCTGCACGTCAGCGCCGGTGGTACCGCCGACGTCCCCCGGCAGGTAGTAGCCGGGGTTCAGCCCGCCCGCCGCCAGCCAGTAACGCAATTCGTAGTTATGCGTGGAGACCGGAAAGACCATTCCCATCTTGAAGGGCTTGCCCTCCTGGCGGAACTTGGCGACCACCGGGGCCAGCACCGAGGCCGGGATCGGGTGCACCGGCTTGCCGTCCGGGCCCTTGGCCAGCGCCGGCTCGATCAGGGTCCAGACCCGGTTCGACAGGGTGATGGCATTGCCGTTGAGGTCGAGGCTGATCGGCGCGATCATCTCGGCCTTGGTGCCCAGCCCCAGCGTCGCCGCGATCGGCTGGCCCGCCAGCATGTGCGCCCCGTCGAGCTGCCCGCCGATCACGCCGTCGAGCAGGACTTTCCAGTTGGCCTGCGGCTCGAGCGTGACGTTGAGGCCTTCCTCGGCGAAGAAACCCTTCTCGCGGGCGATGGCGAGCGGGGCCATGTCGGTGAGCTTGATGAAGCCCAGCTTGAGCGCCGGCTTCTCGACCGCGCCAGCGGCGACCTTGCCCGCCGGAGCCTCGCTTTTGCTGCCGCACCCGGCGAGCGCAACGCCCGTCATGAGCGCGACCACCGCCGCTGCCTGCCTGAAACCAAGACCCCCAATCCTGCTCATCGAAACCACCCCGCCTGAAGGCAAAACGCGAAAAAACCGCCTCGACGAAAGTCCGGATGGACTACATCGGGCGGCTACGTTGCCACTGTTTGTTGAAAGCCACGAAACGACCTTGATGTGCGCCCGTCCTTGGGTGCCGACCGTTCTGCTTGCCCCTTGTGTAAGCGATTCGCGGACTTGGCGTAAAGCTCTTTTTGCAGCGCAGCACGATTCGGAGTGGACCATGCTGCACCCGCAGGTACGGAGGCTCGGAGAAGAAAAGGAATTTTGGGATCACGCAAACACGCGAAGACGCAAAGATTTCGGCGATGCCACGGCGCTCGCCCGCCAATCGAATTACGGGGAAACGCGAAATCGCCGAAGCGAGGCGACTTGCTCAAATTCCGGTTTCAGCCAAAGCGGTTGAACAAGTCCGAACCGCTTTCCCCGAACCTGAGCGTCCCGATCCGAGCCCGCTCCAGCAATTCATTAGGTAGATCAATCGTTTACCGATACACTTCGCCATTCAAGCTCGGCCAGGGTTTTCAGCATCAACCGACAAGACCCCGCCGAGCCGTCAGCCCCCTGCCCGGACGCGGCACCCCAACCTCACGGCAACCTTGCCAGATACCCTTCGATATCGTGCGGATCGAAGACCCGGCCATCGAAGAACGTATTGGCCTCGAGCATCATCGCTCCCTGCTGCGTCCCCACCACGGTGCGTGCCGCAAGGCTGCCCTCGACCTTGGAACTGGCGCCGGGAAGCGGCTCCCCGCTGCCCAGCAGTGCGCTGCGGTAGACATCCGGCCGGAACACCCGCGCCGCGCGCTCCGCGTCGGCAGCGTCGTAGGCCATGCCCTCCCAGCGCACCATCTGGGTGTAGAGCCACTCGGCCTGGCTGACCCAGGGGAAGTTCGCGGCTTCGCGGTACTGGAACATGAAGTCGGGATAATGGATCAGCGCCCCGCCTCGCGAAATCAGCAACTGGTCCGAAATCGCCCGGCGGATCAGTTCGGCCGACCCGTCGAGGTATTCCGGCCGCGCCAGAATAGCCGCATTCTGCTCCCAGTTGGCAGGGTCGACGAAATGACGGCCAGCCTTGCACAACGCCCGGACCAGCGCTTCCACTCCCTCGCGTTTCTCGTCCAGAACGGGTTCGCGCAGTGCCAGCACTTTCTCCACCCCGCGCCGCCAAATCTGCGCCGTGGACAGCACGATCTCGCCCGCCCCCTGCTCCACCGCGACGCTGTTCCACGGTTCGCCCACGCAGATGCCGTCGACATCGCCCTGTGCCAGCGCATCGGCGCAGAACGGCGGCGCGACCGTCGTGATCTCGACGTCGCGGTCGGGTTCGATACCGCAGGCCGCCAGCCAGTAGCGCAGCATGTAGTTGTGGCTCGAATGGCGGTGGACGACGCCGAACCGAACCGGATTCCCCGCCCCTAGCCGCTCCTGCACGATCTTGCGCAACGCCGCACCGACTTGCGCCGGCTCGCCCATGCGCCCTTCCGGCCGCACCCGCTGCGCCAGAGCGGGCCGCAGCGTGATGGCATTGCCGTTGAGCCCGAGCACGAACGGCACAGCGAGCGGCTGCGCGGGCCGCCCCCGCCCCAGCGTCGTCGCGATCGCCAGCGGCGCGACGAGGTGCGCGGCATCGCTGTGGCCGTAGAGCAGCCGGTCGAGCACCGTCGCCCAGCTCATGTCCTTGATCAGGCGCAGCGAAACACCCGCCTCCTCGGCAAAGCCATGCTCGTGCGCCAGAATCGGCAGACAGGCGTCGACGAGCGGCAGGAATCCGATCGTCAGTTCGGTCGTCATGCGGGTACTCCCCCGGCTGGCCGGTCGATCTGGCGATTGCGCATCAGATCCCTCCCATGAGATTGTGCGCGGTCACGATCGCCTCGGCAATGTCGACGATGCGCTTACCTTGGTTCATCGCCGCCTTCCGCATTTCCGCATAGGCCTTGGGCTCTGGCAGCCCGCGCGTATCCATCAGGATGCGCTTGGCCTTGTCGACCGCGTCCCGCTCGGCAAGCTTGCCCTTGGCCTCGGCAAGGTCTCTCTGCAACCGCGAGAAAGCATTGAAGCGCGTCACCGCAAGGTCGAGGATGGGACGAATCCGGTTCGGTGCCAAGCCGTCCACGACGTAGCTGGAGACCCCCGCGTCGACCGAGGCGATGATCGATTCGTCATCCGATTCGTCGACGAACATCGCGATCGGACGCTGCAACGCCCGGCTGACCGCAAAGTATTCCTCCAGCACGTCGCGGGAGGGATTTCCCAGGTCCATCAGCACGATATCGGGATCGAACTGCGCTATCCGCGCCAAAAGCCCGCGCCGATCGGTGATGACGAACAGCTCGCAGTCCTCCAGGGTCGCAAGACCTTCCTGGATGATGGACGCGCGGGCGGCGCTTTCGTCGATGATGGCAATGCGCATGGAGCCGCCCTTGTGCAGCGCAGCACACGTCGCTGGCAAGAGTGTGCAACACTAGGCAGATCACGCGACCGGGCTACTGCGACATGTGGGCCACAGGACCCACTTGAATTGGCCCTCCAATAGGCAATGCGGTCACCGCTTGGAGGTTGCCATTCCACGAGGCGAAGCCCAGTTCCGGTCGCATCGAACGAACCCGAAACGCGGCAAGGTTCGTGCCGGACGCGGAAGTACCGGTTCTTCGGGTACGCTGAAGATCAAGGCGCCGTCGACTTGTCTCCACGCCCAACCCGGCTAGGCGATCAGGGTACTCCCGAATATCGGTTCGTCCCCATCCCTCGCCGATGGGCTCGCGTTGTCGAACCGAAGCGGCTCCGGCGATTCCGGCAAGCGCCTCAGGCTCAAAGTCTCCTCGATAAAGCCCAGCGACCAGCCTGCGTGCATCGTCGCGGCAGCCACGCCTGCGCCTGCGGCACACGGCGAGCGCCCGCGCCATCCCAGCAACAGGCCTGCCGCCAGCGCGCCAAGCAGCCAGCACAGCATCGGAAGGGCCAGCAGCAACGCTTCCGCCCGCACGGGTGCAAGCACGAGGCCAAGCAACGCGGCGAAGATCGAGGGGACCACTGCCAGCGGCAGCATCTGGCGCAGCTTCACGGGCGCGGGATGACGCTTGAGATTACGCGCCCGGCCGCATCCGTAAGTCCGATATTGCCGGAACAAGGCCCCCATCGTCCGCCGCGGGAAATAGGTGATCGCCGCCTGCGGCTCCAACCAGATGCGCCCGCCGGCCGCGAGCAGCCTACGATCGAGTTCCGAATCCTCGTTGGCGGCAAACCCCTCATCGTAGCCGCCCACTGCCATGAACAAGGCAAGATCGAAAAGCGCATGGTGGCCATGATCGACCCACTGCCCACGCCCCACATGGCGGTGAGGTGCTCCCCCGGTGCCCAAAACCGAATTCTGTGCCGCTGCCACCGCCTTTTGAAAACAGGCCGTTCCGCTCGTCACCATGGGCACCACAACCGAAGTCGCCCGCATGCCAGCTGCGGCCCAACGCAGCCGATCGATGAAGCCATCGGGATAGTCGGCGTGGGCGTCTATTCGCACCAACCATTTGCGACCGGCCCCGAAGCGCCGTGCCGCAAGGTTCACCGCCGCGCTCTGTAGCCGCCGGGCGTTGTCGAGCAGGACGAGGTTGGCGTGGCCGCGCGCCAGAGTTGAAACGATCTCGCGGCTACCATCCGTGCTGCCACCGTCAGCCACCACCACGAGCGCCCCGTTCGCATTGCGCAGCAGCCCCTCGAGCAAAGCCGGCAGATGCGTCGCTTCGTTCAGGCACGGCACGACTATCAGCACATCGGCGCTTCGGCTCCCCTCAAGCATGAGCGCGACCGACAATGGCATCGACGATGTCGCGCCGCTCTTTAGCGGTCTGGTAAAGCGCCCGCTCCGGCAAAGCCGCAATCGCCGCGCGCATCTCCGCATATTTCGACCGGCTCAACGACACGAGCTGCGCCGGCAACTCCACCAGAGGAGCATCGACCAGCAAGCCGACACCGTGCCGCTTTAGCCAGCGACCGGTCTCAACCCCATCGAGGGCGATCGGCACCACGCCATTGGCCAGCCCTTCGTAGAGCCGATTGGGAAGCAACCAGTCGGAGTTCTGCCCTTCTTCGAAGTAATCGACGGCCCATACGAAATCGACTGCAGCATAGAGACGAGCAAGGTCATCCTGCTGGAATGGCCCGAGATAGCGCAGCCCGGGAAACACTGCCACCTGCGCCTCGAAGTCCGGAAATTCGGCCGGGCTGGCGATTCCGGCGATGACCACTTCGATCCGCACCCGTGACGAACGGGCAAGCGCCGCCAGTTGCTCCAGCGTTTTGCGACACCGCAGCATCCCGAACCAGCCAATGGTCCAGACAGCCCCCTCGCCCGGGCGCCGTTCACACACGTCACCGCCCACCGACGAGCGCCGTTCCACCGGAATTTTGTTTTCGACCAGCAGCACCCCATCCCGTCGACCCTGACGACTCCCGAAGTAATCACGCGCGAAGGCCGGCGAACTGACGATGACGAGGTCGGTACGGGCCAGCAATTGCCGTTCTATCCAACGCATCAGGCGCGACTTGCGGCCCGCGCCCAGCATCAGGCGATGGATGTCGAGACACTCGTAGACGAGCCGCTGTTGGGGCGAGCGGACCCGCCACGCAAGTATGAGCATCTCCAGATTGCGCGCCACGATGACGGGCGCGCCCGCGCTCAAGGCCCGGATCGCGCCAGGGGACAGCAGCCATTTCATCACAGCAACGGCCCGTTTCACCAATCTTGCGTCCTGCGTCGGCCCCAGGTCCAGCACTCTGCCTGCGGGCTGCCGCAGCGCGCCGGCATGCCTGTGAAACCCCCCCAGGCCCACCAAAAATCCTTCCCCTGCCAGCAAGTCCACGCGGCGACGCACCGCGGCGTCGTTCAGATCATGCACCAGATAGGCGAGTGCCGCGCCGCCACTTTGAACCGTTTCCATCTGAAAACCTCCGAACTTGCTCGCAAACGGAGTGAAATTGTATTTCCAGCGCCCCATCCCATCGGCATTGTACTTAAGGAACCGGAAACGCTTTATGGGCGACATGCTTAGGCATTTGCGGATTTATTATTCAATACGTACAATGTCCTAATTGGAGGAACGTCTTGAGCAATCGGACTCATGACGCCGCAGCGGACGAAATATCCGCCAAGACGTCGAAACGTTTACTTCCCGACCCCTCCGAAATCGGCGCCCTGTTCTTTAGGCGCCGTTGGATCTTCGCGACTTCCTTCCTGGTTACACTGGCGCTGGTGGTGACCGCGATCAGCTTGCTGCCCCGCACCTACACGGCGACAAGCGCGCTCCTGCTCGAACCGCGCGAAGCGCAGCCGGTGAAAGTGAACGACCGCGGCTTCGTCGCGCCGGCGGACGACAATCTGATCGACACTGCCGTGCAGATCGTACGATCGCCCACCCTTACCTTGGACGTGGTTCGTAGCCTCAGGCTGGACCAGGTGCCGGAGTTCGGCGGCGGACAGGCCGCCAGCGACGCTCCCGCGAGGAGAGCTTTAGCCCCTCCGACGGACGCCAGCAGCGAAGGCATCGCCATGACTGCGACGGAGCGCCGAGCGTCAGGTGCGCTTCTTGCGCGAAGCTACGTACGGCGCGTCGGCGTGACTTATCTCGTCGAGATTTCAGCTTCTTCGGCAAGTCCCCGCCTCGCTGCCCAAATCGCAAATGCACTGGCTCGCCGTTACATCGACCTCGATTCGGCCCGGAAGCAAACGCGCAACGCCCAATCCGCCAGATACGTTGCAAGCCAGGCAGCCGCGCTGCGCAAACAGGCGGTGACCGATGACGCAGCACTGCAGCAATACATGGTGCGCAACAACCTGATGAGCGCTCAAGGCGCGACCATGGCCGAACAGGAAGTATCCGAACTCAACCGCCAGATCGCCGATGCGCAAGCCCAACTCGCGGAACAACGCGGCAAACTCGCCGCGGCCCAGGCCCAGATCGGGCGCGGCGGTGGCGGAGCGGACATCGGTTCCGTCCTAGCTTCGGAAACCATCCGCCAGCTACGCCAGCAGGAAGCGGTGGCCAGTGCTCACCTTGCCCAGCTCGATGCCCGCTATGGTGCGCTGCATCCCGAAGTGGTCCAAGCGCGCGACGAACTGGCTGACGTCCGTCAGCAGCTCAACGCCGAACTGGCCCGGATCGTCTCGGGCCTCCGCGGAGATGTGCAGATCGCCGAATCCCGCCTTGGTTCGCTGCTGGGCAGTCGCGCGCTGGCAAAGGGGTCGCTGGCGCAGAACGGCTCGGCGCAAGTCGGCCGCCTCGAACTGGAACGCCGGGCCGAAGCCAGCCGTGCGATCTACAGCGCCTATCTCACCCGAGCCAAGGAAACCGCGCAAGCTGGTGAGCTTCCCAATGCGGATGCCAGCATCGACTCGCTGGCCCGCGTACCCGGGGCTCCCTCCTCGCCCAACTACCTTTTGAGTGGCCTTGCGGGCGTCGCCGCTGCGCTCTTGGTTGCTGGTCTCGCCACGGCCATCGCCGAATACATGGAAAATACGGTGGCGACCCGCGCCGACATCGAAGGAGGCCTGGAGGCCGTCTACGCAGGAGCGATCCCGACACTCGATTCCGCCACCCGCTCGAAAGCGGGCAACATTACCCCGCAAGACTACGTGACAATCCGAAGCATGTCGCTCTTTACCGAAAGCCTACGCAATCTCGCGACCTACCTCGGTCTTTCCGGCAATGGCGGCATCGCCGTGGTGACGATCACCTCGCCCCTGCCTCGCGAAGGGAAATCGACCACTTCGATGTGCCTTGCGCGCACATTGGCGATGGGTAAACGCAAGGTCGTACTAGTCGATGCAGATGTCCGACACCATTCGACGTCCGATGCCCTGGCACCCGGTCGCGATCGCGAAGGTCTGTTCCGCGCACTGGACGGCACCACACCGATCGAGCAGGCGTTGACATCCGACGACCGGACCAGCCTGCAGATTCTGACGACGCTGGGTCAGTCAAATCCGGACGACATCATAACCGAGGAGACGATGGCTGCACTGATTGCTGCCCTCAGGGCGCGGTTTGACATCATCATCATCGATTCCGCCCCTGTGCTGGGCGTGGCCGAGACACGTATCGTCTCGAGACTCTCCGACACGACCCTGGTGGTGGCACGCTGGCGGACTACCCCTGTCAAGGCAGTGCGTACCGCACTGGACCTGCTTTCACACAACGGCAGCAAGGTAGGTGGCGTCGCTCTCAGTCTCGTCAACATCAAGGAATATGCGAGCGCCGGGCTTACCGATGCCTTCGGGTACTACAAGAAATTCAAGGGTTACTATGCCGATTGATGCCGTCGGCGCGAATGCGCACCGCTATCCGACTCTCGACGCGCTGCGCGGAGCTGCCGCCTTCGCGGTGCTGTTCTACCACCTGCGGAACATCGGGGCCGGGCACCACGGCCCGGCGGTCCTCCCGATCTTCGCAAGCGGTTATCTCGCAGTGGACCTGTTCTTCGTGCTCAGCGGCTTTGTCATCTCGCATGCCTATGGCGCACGGCTTCGAAAATCCTTGCCATTTCGTGCGTTCATGACCGCGCGGTTCGTGCGCCTGCAACCGGTAATCGCCATCGGTACATTGATCGGGTTCATACTGGCGCTGGTCCAACGCCTGCTGGGACTCGAGGGCGCACCGGGCCTTTTCGCCATCGTGACATGCCTTCCGGCCAACCTCCTGATGCTTCCGAACGTCCTGATGCCCTCGGGGATCTTCCTGTTCAATCCACCGGCTTGGTCGCTCTTCTACGAACTGGCCGCCAATGCCGTTTATGCCTTCGCTGTCAGGAGAGAAGCCGATTCCACAAACGGAATGCGGGAAAATCTTTTGCTTGCCGCAAGCTGCCTTGCCGGATTCGGTGGGCTGGTGGCCTCCGTCTTGCTTGTCGGAGATCTCGACAGGGGCGTAGCCCTTGGAGACTGGCCGGTGGCCTTGGCTCGTATCATCTTTTCGTTCACTGCCGGGGCCCTGCTCCATCGCACGCGTCACAGGTGGATGAAGGGCGTGCCCCGTCTACCCCTGCCCTGGCTTCTCATTGCCTGCGTGGCTCTGCTGGCGCCCGACTTCCACGGCGCCCCCCGCGCAATCTACGACCTGACTTTCGCCACGGCGTTGTCACCGGTCCTGCTCATGCTTACATGCGTCGCGCAGCCAGGACCGCGCCTGCAGAGCGCATCCGCTTGGCTGGGCATGATCTCCTATCCGCTATACGCGGTGCATGCACCGATCAAGCATGTAATCGAAACGATCCTGCCGCTGGGTTTCGCACCCATGCTGATCGTGGCGACTTGCAGCGCCGTATCGATCGCGTGGTTGATCGGCACCGTAATCGACCCTGCCTTGCGACACTGGTTGGGCAACTGGCAATGCCGCCTTTACACAACCGCTGATCCGCACGTAGCAACCACATCCAGCCTCTCGGGTGGCGCATGAATCCGGGAAACATCAGCCCGCACCTGGTACCAAGTCAACCGTTGCCCCAGCCTACGAAACCATGGGCGGTGGCAGGACAGCCAATGCCTGTCACTACACTCGTTGACGGATCGACCATGCCCAATGGCACCTGCGAACCAGCCACCAGCGGTACGAAAGGCCATGTCCTCTTCGTCAGTCGGCAGCGTATCGCGGGAAGGACCAACGGCAGCAGCGCCTACCTGCTCGATCTGGCCGGTGCAGTGCGTAGCGCGGGGTTCACCCCCCATCTCTTACAGCCATCTCCTGACCTCATGGGCCGCTGGCCGATCTTGCGACTACGGTCCGAGATGGAAGTCTTCGAAACCCATGAAATTCGTGGTGTTTTTCGCATCGGAGACTGGGTCTTCGTACTCGATCCTCGCGTTGGCGCGGAAGCTCTAAGAGCCATTGTATCGCGGCTGGGTCGAATGTTTGGGCTCAGATGTGCTTGGGTGACCGACAGACCCCGCCCCTACGCGATCGCAGCGCCATGGACGGACGCAGACCGCACATTCGTCCGCAACAAATCCCGAAGCCATGCCGATATCGTCATCGCCGACTACGCTTTCCAAGCCGAAGCGGCTTGCCTGTTGTCTACATCGCCATCCGCAATCGTGATGCACGATTTGTTTCACAGTCGCGAAGCACAGGCGGGTGGCAGAGATTCGGTTGCCCCGCTTAGCCGCGAAGCCGAGATCGCACTCCTGTCGCGAGCGGATGCGGTCATAGCCATCCAGGCAGGTGAAGCGCGTTTCGTGGCAGAGCATGTTCCCGCCGCCCGGCCGATCCTGGCACCCATGGCCGCACACCCAGTCGACGCTGCCCAGCCGGGAGATGGCCAGCGGCTGCTTTTCGTAGGCAGCAACACGGCCCCCAACGTCGTCGCGCTCGAATGGATGTTCGATAACGTCTGGCCGATAGTGCGGCAACGCGCACCCGGCTGCATGCTCGACATAGCCGGTTCGGTCGCCAATGCCTTCCCGCGTGGCGGTCCACCCGGCACGATGTTTCACGGAATGGTCCACGACCTCGGTCCACTCTACGCGCGCGCAGGCGTCGTGATTTCGCCGCTGACTTTCGGGTCGGGGCTCAAGATCAAGCTCGTCGAAGCCCTTGCACAAGGCAAGGCCGTCGTCGCCACCAGCGTAACCCTGCAAGGTGTCGAACAGCAATGCGCTGAATCAGTAGCCCTTGCAGACGCGCCCGGCCCATTCGCCGAAGCCATACTCACGCTCGCGGACGATGGCCGACGACTGATTCTCGCCCAAAAAGCGTTGGCAGTGGCGAAACGGCATTTCTCGCCAAAGGCGTGTCATGCCGAGTTCGTCACCTGGCTCGAGGAGAACCGTCCCCGCGTCGGGACTGCCGACCGCCACGATTCTTGCCAATGACCGCTTCCCGTCCGACCATCGCCTCGCCGCTAATCTGGTCCACGGCTTCGAGCCTGGGCACCCAGGCATTGTCGTTTCTTACATTTGCAATCCTCGCGCGGTTGCTTGGCGCGCCGGCCTTCGGCCTCGTCGCCTTGGCCGCGCTGGTTATCGACTTGCTGCTCGCAGTCAGCAATGCCGGGATCAACGAAGCGGTCATCCAGCGGCGCACGCTGGAGGAAACAGACGCCGACACCGCGTTCTGGACCAATCTTGCCTGTGGCCTGACCTTCTGCCTTGCGACCGTCATGACCGCACCGCTCCTGGCATCGCTGTTCGGGCAGCAGCAATTGACGCCGATCATAACGGCGCTTGCGACAATTTTCGCGGTCACACCTCTCGGCGCGATCCATACTGCCCGCCTGACCCGTGACCTCAGGTTCCGTTCGATCGCGATGCGCAATGTCGCCGCATCGCTGGCAGGTACCGCAGTGGGGCTGCCGCTAGCCTTTGCCGGTTACGGTGCCTGGGCGCTGGTAGGCCAGCGCATCGCAGTGGCGCTCGCGATGGCGATAAGCGCGTGGGCAAGCTTTCCGTGGATCCCGCGTCCTCGATTTCGGCTGAAGTCCTGCATCGAGATGGTCCGCTTCGGCACCTACATCGGGATTTCCGGCACGCTGAACCAAATCAACATTCGCAGCGCCGAACTGATTTCCGGCGCATTGGCAGGGCCCATCGCGGTTGCCTTCATTCGCGCCGGATCGCGGATCGTGGAAGTGCTCAACCAGGTCACCTATATGCCCATCCAGCAGATCGCAATGCCGATCCTGACGCGCACGGCTCAAGACCCTGAAGCGCTGAAAGCCACCTATTTGCGGCTCAGCCGTCTTTCCGCGTTCTTCATGTTCCCCGCATTCTTGGGCAGCATGGCCCTTGCTCACGAGATCGTGGCGGTGGTCTTCGGGCCCGGCTGGGAGTACGTGGCGGACGCCATCCGCATTTTCGCCTGCGCCGTGGTTGCCTCGCAAATGAACAACCTTATTATTGCTGCAATCACAGGCATGGGTGAATCGCGTATCGTACTGTCCTGGACCACCGCCCAGATCGCGCTCGGCGTGGGAGCGGCTTTCTTAGTGCATCGATGGGGGTGGCAGGCCATGCTGATGGTGGGTGTGGCGCGTGGTTACCTAATCCTTCCATACGGCTTCCATCTGTTGCGACGGCATACCGGTATTCGTTTTGGTGACGTGATGGGTAGCTTACGCGCGGCCCTGAACAGTTCGCTACTCATGGTACTGGTCGTGACTGCCGGGGTGCATGTCTGTGAGGGCCTATTGCCGCCGATAGCGATCATATCGATCTGCTTCCCTCTCGGCACCATTGCCTATTTCGCTGCATACCTTTGGCAGGATCGCACGATCATAAGGCTGTTGCAGGACACGATCGCTGCTCGCCGGACACCAGCAGCTACTGCAAGCCAACCGGGGACCTAACCTGCGACATTATTGGGGCAAAAGCGAAAACATGCGCCATGGTGCCGTTTCGCAAAGTTTGTTTCGAAAATCGGTGGGAGGCCTAGGGTGGATCAACATTCAGCGTAACCATATCATGGCAGCGGCGAGGTGGACGAAGCCTGAGAAGTGGATGGTGCGGCGGTCGTACCGTGTGGCGAAGCAACGGAAGTGCTTGAGCCGGCCGAAACGTCGTTCGATGCGGTTCGGCCGTTTATAGGCGGTTGTGTCGTGTGGGATGGTGACTTTGCGGCAGTGGTTGGAGGGGATGACCGCCTCGGCGTCCATGTCGGCGATGATCGCGCGTAAGGCTTTGCTGTCATAGACTTTGTCGGCGAGCACAGCGCCACCTGAGGTGGTGCCGGTTTTCTGGACAGGATGCTAAGCTAATTCCGACCTGACGGATTGGTACGGGAATGAAGACGACGAGGAAGCGCTACAGCGCGGATTTCAAGGCGAAGGTGGCGCTGGAGGCGATCCGGGGTGACCTGACGCTGGCGGAGTTAGCCGCCAAACATGGCGTGCACCATACGATGATCGCATCCTGGAAGCGGCAGGCCATCGAAGGGATGGCCGGCACGTTCTCCGGTGCGGGCGATGTGGCCAAGACCGCCAACGATAGCGAGCTCGAGAAGCTGCACGCGAAGATCGGGCAACTGGTCGTCGAGCGGGATTTTTTAGCGAAAGCCTTCGGTCGATGAGCGTGGATCGGAGGCGGGCGATGATCGAACCTGCTCACCACCGCTTGTCGATCTCTGCGCAATGCCGCCTGCTGCGGATCAGTCGTTCGTCTTATTACTACGCCCCGGTGCCGGAAACGGACGAGACGCTGGCGCTGATGACGGTGATCGACGCGACGTTTCTGGACTGCCCCTGGTACGGCAGCCGCCAGATGGCGCGGCACCTGCGGCGTGCAGGACATGAGGTCGGTCGCCGTCGGGCACGGCGGCTGATGGCGAAGATGGGGCTGACGCCGATCTACCAGCGGCCGCGCACCAGCGATCCCCATCCGCAGCACCGGGTCTATCCCTACTTGCTGCGCAAGCTGGCGATCGAGCGGCCAAACCACGTGTGGTGTGCCGACGTGACCTACATCCCCATGCGGCGCGGCTTTCTGTATCTGGTAGCGATCATGGACTGGGCAACCCGCAAGGTACTGGCCTGGCGGCTGTCGAACACCATGGACGCCGGCTTCTGTGTCGCAGCGCTGGAGGAGGCCCTGACCCGCTTCGGCAAGCCCGAGATCTTCAATACCGATCAGGGCAGCCAATTTACGTCGCACGCGTTCACCAGCGTGCTACGCGACGCCGAGGTCCGCATCAGCATGGATGGCCGAGGCCGGTGGATGGACAACGTCTTCATCGAACGCCTCTGGCGATCCTTGAAGTACGAGTGCGTCTATCTCCACGCCTTTGAGACGGGCTCCGAACTGCGGGCTGGCCTGGGCCGGTGGATCACCTATTACAACACCCAGCGTCCGCACTCGAGCCTGGCCGGGAGAACCCCACTCGAGGCCTATCGGCGGATCGGACAATCAGATCATGGGGGGCATGCCCCCCATGATCTGATGATCAAACAGGCGGCATGAACGATAACCGGGATTAGCTTAACTCAGCCGCCAAACTGTCCAAGAAGGCGGGACCACCTCACTACGAGCGAATCGGCCAGCATATGGATCTTGGTGTTCAGTCCGCCTGGGGAACGCCCCAGCGCATGATCGCACGCCCCCTTTTCCGGTCACCGCCTGCTGGTGCGCGCGAACGATAGTGCTGTCGATCATGAGATACTGCTTGTCCCGGTCGGCGGTCAGCGCATCGAACAACCGCTCCCACACGCCGGCATGGCACCAGCGGCTGAAGCGTCGGTGAACGGTCTTCCACTTGCCGTAGCGCTCCGGCAGGTCGCACCAGTGCACCCCGGAGCGCAATACCCACAGACATCCGTTCACGAACAAGCGGTTATCCGTGCCGGAGCGCCCCGGATCAGCCACCTTGCCAGGTAATAGCGGCGCGATGTTCGCCCACAGCACATCGTTCAACTCATATCGCTTCGCCACCATCTTCCGCTCCGTGCTCCAACACGGAACCCTATGAATCAGCGATTTGCCCGTTTGGAAATCCTGAATGTCGATCCGGCCTAGCCATAGGGGGTATCAGCAAAATTTAGCTCCCGGACGTGCACTCAGAAGAACCGAGGGGGATAGCCAGGTTGCGAAGAACACAAGGGGCCATTCCGGAGGCCCGATCGATAAGCAAGGAATGGGATTGTATTGCACCACCCGGTGCCCGAGCCGGAGCGGCGGGGTCGCCCGCAGCAGATTGATTTGAGCGAAGTCGTCAACACTGCCTTCCACCTTGCCCGATCGGGTTTGGTTGGCGGGCGCACCTATCCATCCGGGAACTTGGTTGACGGTCCGTAACTAATTCCGCGAACTGGTCTGCAGTTCCTTGTTCCACAATCCATGACGTCGCATAGAGTTGGGACAGAAAGCTTTAGAGACGAGAAGGCACTTCCAGCGCAGTCATAGCCAGTCAGTCGGCCAAGACTCCGTCCGCAGGGCACGGCGGTTGGGAAGGTTGTAGAATGCAAGCGGCCTTCACCTGCCCACACCACCTGACTCTTGCTGATGGACAACTGACCATCAGCGCCATGTCGATCAGCCCGGACTTTCAAACGCCCCTTGATAGCATTTGTCAGCGGTGGCAGTGAATGAAACATCTCGTCTTCGACGGTTCCTATGGCCACCTACCTTGAACTCGTTGTCGAGGTCATCTTCAACAGCTATCAGGGAGAGGACATTGAAGTGCTCCCACGCAGCCTGTCGTGGAACGTCGAATGATCCGATGGCGGTACCTCGCCAGGCAAACTCTAACCGCCTGCCAAAATCCTGGCCGCGCGCTTGGCTCGCTGCAACGCCGTAGGGCGGCGAATTGCCCATAGATCTTGGATATCCGGCTCGCTTCGCGCCGTCAGTTCGAAGAAGCGGCGGATGTCGGTCAGAACGGATTCGAGTCGTGCAGCTACCTGCGTCGGCGAATAAGGCATGAACCAGTCCGGCGACGGCGGCGATGGATGGCATTCTGCAACTGCACGCAACACCGCATCCACGTCCCAGGCCAGGGAATGGACGCGTATCTTCCGGCAATTAAATCCAGGATCGAGATAATCGGCAAGCGCATCGTTCACGCTAGAGAAGACTACGCAGCCATGCCCCATCGCCTCGAGCGGGGGCAGCCCGAAACCTTCGGTAGCTCCGACATCGACCCAGTGTTCGAGCGAATCGTAGAGGTAGACTTTCGAACGCCGGAACCAGGCAGACAGGTCGTCCACCCATCCGTCGAGGACCTGCACCCGGCATCGGTCGTGCAAGACGGGAACGAGTTGCTCCAACAGATAGCGGGAAGACTTGCGGACTTGCACCAGTACGTCGATGTCGCGAGGTGCGGACACGGCCTCACGGGGAAATTCGACCACATTGGGCACATGGGCGATGTACGAGTTCGGCGCGTGACGGCCCCAGTACGCCATGGTATGTCGGCTGACGCACAGGATCGGTACTTGTGATGGCATCGTCATGCCCCAGCCAGTACTGTGCGCAATGTAGAGCACGTCTCGACCATCAAGGCGCTCGAGCAGAGTCGCGATGTCCGGCCCCCAATGGATCACAAAGATGGGTTGCGGCCGCGTCGTCTCTACCGACAGCAGATCGTCTATGTGCAGCTGGCCCGCTATCCGCTCCCCATAATAGGCGATGCTTGCGAGGGTAAACCGGCTGCATGCTTCGAGAAATCGGATCTGCGCAGAGTTGCCGCCGACATCCATGCGATCGTGAGGAAACAGGAAGATCAACGGACGCATTGCGGCTCCATCATGGGCTGAGGACGAAAGGTTGCACGGCCTGCGCAATCGCCCGCAAGCGATCCACCGGACTTTCGTCATGTGCCAGTGCGCTTGTGCGGGCGGGTTTCCGGCGCGCAACCGCCTGTACGATGCGCTTGCCCACCGCTTCGTACAGGCTTGCCAGTGTCAGGCGACGGGCGTCGCGGTGAGTGGATGTCAACCAAAGAGCATGGAGCAGCCTGCGGCTCTTTAGCGCTGCAACGACGTCGAGGTGTAGCAACGCTCCTTCGAGATTGTCGCAACGCGCCTGCAATTGTGCCGCAAGGACCTCTCCTGCCTTGGGGTAGGCGCGGGTCGCCAGGAGCAACTCCTCCAGATCGGCGTGTGCCAGACGGTGCGAGATGGAACCCGCGTGCTTGCGATAGTAGTAGGTGGTTTGGGGAAGATAGAGATAGCGTGCGCCGGCAAGCAGCGCGCGCAGGACGATATCGAAGTCCTCGCCGATGCGCAGCCGCTCCTTGTATTTCATGTCGTGCGCCCGAAGGAAGTTTATGTCGAACAAGGGCTTGAGATAGCCCAGCGACGCGCTCTTCCCACCGATCATTCCGTGCGAGACGAATTCTGCAGCTTGGATGACTTGCGTATTGCGCCACCGCCGGCCCTGCGCGAAAGCCCTGGTCTTGAAGGCGACGCCCTCTTCGCGAAACTCCACCATGTTGGTAGCGCAGACTTCGGCGCCGCTCTGCGCCTGGCTGGACACAAGCCATTCCAGATGCCGTGGATGCAAGATATCGTCGGCGTCCAAGATCGCCGCGAAGCGTCCGCGCGCAGCGTTCAGGCTCGCGTTGCGTACCGCGCTCAGTCCCTTCCGTGGGCCTTCGAGCAAGCGTACGCGGGGATCACGATCGACATGGGCTCGTACGATCTGCGCGGTCCCATCGACCGATCCATCGTCTACCACGACGATCTCGATATCGGTCAGCGTCTGTTCGCAAGCGGACAGGATCGCCGCATCGATGAACGGGGCGGCATTGCGAGCGACGATCAGGATCGACACCAGGGGCGTGGTCATGGCGGCCTCGACAAGCGTGGAAATCGACAAGCGTGAGAACCGGCTTCGATGCCGGGAAGCTACACCGACGATCCTAGTCCAGCGCGTACGCGGGGTGAACGGCAACGACCTCCATTCCGGACCCAAAACTCCGGCCCTTGTCGCCGCATTGCCGTACGATACGAACGTCACCTGAGGGCTGAGGAGCCCGATCCGTCCTTCGACCCATCGTGCAAGGCAAGTCATGCCCTGATGATTGAGTTCCATCGAAACTTCGCAAGCAGGCTCCCGATCGCGGCAGCGGCGGGGGGCTGTTTTCTGGCGGGCCCGTTGGCGTTCAATGCTTTGGCCACGGCACCGCGGCCCGGCCATACGGCCCCGGCCTCTCCCGCCCAGGCTGTCGCGAAGGGCCAGTTGGGACCTCCGTCTTTCGACGAACGCTTTGCCACTTTCGATCGGAGCGCGGACCAGGCGCGCCCCCCCCGACCGCACCGCTGGCGCACGGTGTTCGGATATGGCGGGCCTGCTTCGGCCTCCAATCGCCAGATGTCGGCAGGCAGCTTCGCGTCCGATGCTAGCTTCGCGGGAGTGACGGCCTCGGGCCCGGGGAGGACACCGTTGGGGCTCGACCCGTTCATCCACAAGAGCGGGCGCCTGACCATCCTTGCACGGCAGACACCCCAGAAATTGCGCTCCATCGCCTGGAACAAACCCTATTATGGCGGTGCGATCACGACCAAGTTCAGTTTCGCGCAAAAATATGGCTACTTCGAGATCGAAGCCCGCCTCCCGCCAGGCAAGGGAATGTGGCCGGCATTTTGGCTGATGCCGGTGGAAGGCGCCTGGCCCGACGCTGGGGAAATCGACGTCGTCGAGGGCCTGGGCGATCCTCGCACGATCTTCTGCACCGTGATCGCGGGAAAACAGAAGAAGACCGTGCGGGTACGCCTGGCCTTCGACGCATCGGTGGACTTCCATCGCTATGGCGTGCTGTGGGGCGCTCGGACACTGGTGTGGTTCGTCGATCGCAAGCCAGTGGCCAGCGCGCCGACGCCGCCACCGCTCACCGTCGAGAAGGCTTACATGATCGCGAACCTCGCCATCGGCGGCGCCTGGGGCGGTTACCCCGACAAGACGACGCGGTTTCCCGGGCGCTACGAAATCCGCCGGATCACCGCCTGGCCTTATCCCGAAGGGCACGGTCGCCTGCCATAAGGCCCCACAACCGCTACTATTATTCTAACGACTTGAGTTGATTTGATTGCGCTGCAACATATGCGCGGTGCCGTCGACGAAGCTGGGTCAACAGAGTCCTGTTCGCCGGGAGCGCACGAGGGAACGGGATGTGAATGCAATGAATCACGAAGAGACGGCCGACCTGCCCTACCTGCGCAAGGTTGTGGGGGCGTCGATGGCAGGCACCATCGTCGAATGGTACGAGTTCTTCCTGTACGGAACCGCCGCCACGCTGATCTTCGGCAAGCTGTTCTTCCCAGCCACCGGCAACGAATTGGACGGCGTCATTGCCGCATTCGCAACCTATGCGGTGGGCTTCATCGCCAGGCCGCTGGGCGGCATCGTGTTCGGCCACATCGGCGACAAGATCGGTCGCAAGTCGCTGCTCCAGTTCAGCCTCATGCTGATCGGTTGCTCGACGTTCCTGATGGGCTGCCTTCCGACCTTTTCCGGGATCGGCTATTGGGCACCGGCCCTGCTGGTGACGCTGCGCTTCGTTCAGGGCTTCGCGCTGGGGGGCGAATGGGGCGGTGCAGTGCTGCTGGTGGCGGAGCACAGCCCGAACCGCAGCCGTGCGTTCTGGGGCAGTTTCCCCCAGGCCGGTGTACCCTTGGGCAATTTGCTGGCGACGATCGTACTGCTGGTCCTGTCAGCCACGCTTTCGGATGCGCAGTTTCTCGCCTGGGGCTGGCGTATTGGCTTCTGGTTGTCGGCGGTGATCGTGGGCATCGGCTATTACATCCGCACGCAAGTGGCGGACTCGCCGATATTCGAGGCGGCAAAGGCAGAGGCGGAAGAGCGCGCCGATGCAGGCTACGGCCTGGTCGAGGTTTTTCGGCGTTATCCGCGCGGCGTATTCACCGCCATGGGCCTGCGCGTGGGAGAGAACATTCTCTACTACATGGTCGTTACCTTCTCGATCACCTACCTTGCGCACATCGGCGTCAATACGACCAATATCCTGACGATGCTGTTCTGCGCGCATATCCTGCACGTCTTGGCGATCCCGGCCTTCGGCGCCATGGCCGACCGAATTGGGCGCCGGCCGATCTACATGCTGGGCGCGGCGCTCACCATGGCGTGGCCCTTCGTCGCCTTTCCCATGTTTTCGACGGGCAGCCTGGCAGTGATCCTGGCCGCGATCTTCATCGGCATGGTCGTGCACGCGCTGATGTATGCACCGCAGCCCGCGATCATGGCGGAAATGTTCCCTACCCGGATGCGCTACTCAGGCGTTTCGCTGGGCTACCAGGTTACCGCGATCTTCGCCGGATCCTGGGCCCCGCTGATCGGCACCGCGCTCCTGCGCGAGTACGACGACTGGCTTCCTATCGCATTCTACATACTGGGCGCCGGCGCGATCAGCCTGTTGTCGGCGCTCTGCATGACTGAAAGCAAGGGTGTGTCGCTGCTTGCGATCGACCGCGAGGATGAGCGCCGACTGGGTGCACCATCAGCCTGACCCGGGCACCCGGGATCGCGCCGGCACCAGGCGCGTCACGGGAAACCCGCCAAACCCGAGCGCGACGAAGAGCATGATGGTCGGTGCGATCAGCGCGGCGGGCCGGATCGGCTCGACCGGAGACTTGCTCAGTTGCAGCGCCATGTAGCTGAGCCAGAAACACGTAGCGAGTGAAGGCGTCAACACGAAGCGGCGCAGCAGCGCGACTATGCCGATGATCCAGCTCCCGACCATGACAGCAAGGCCTATGTAGCCGGTTTCCACCAGGGTCTGGATATAGCTGTTGTGAAAGGAGAACCCGGTGCTCTCCTGTCGCACGTCGAAATAGCGCCACAGGCCGATGGCATCGGGATTGGCCGGGTTCCAGAAGCCGTAGTACCCTACCCCCAACCACGGCCGCTGGGCGATGATGAAGTCCGCCCGATACCAGAGGTAACCACGCCCGGTGAGTCCGGAATCCTTGGCAGACATCTCCTGGACCATCGCCAGCAGGGGCTCGAAGAAAAGCCCGGCGAGCACGAAAATTCCCAGCAGACATGTTGCGAAGCCCAGCTTGAGGGCAGGTGACCACTGACGCAAAATCAGCAACCCGGCCAGAAGCCCGGCGGAAAGCGCCAAGGCCGCGACTGCACCGGCGGAGTGCGCGCGCAAGGTCGCCAGGACGCATGCCACCGCGACGCCGACTACGAGCGCGGCCAGCGCGAAGCTGCGCCGCTCGATGCAGGCGGCGAACAGGACCATGGCCAGGAGCACGGCTGTGCCCGAGGTGTCCGCGAAATAATTCTTGGCCTCTCCCCCGAGGCCATAAAGCGCCAGTGCGCCTCCGATCCCGTCGGGATGCGTATTCCCCGCGAGCACGGACGCGAGCGTGTAGCCGGCGTAGGCGACGAAGAAACCTGTCAGGACGGCACGCGGGCGCGCTGCCTGCGACAGCAGGAGCCCGGCAAAGGCAGTCAGCGTCATCTGCACCGCCGCGCGCAAGGTCACTGCCGGATAGACCGCCCATACCGCCGACAGCATCGCGAAAGCGGGGAATGCCAGTTGGACCCAGCAGCGACACAAAGCATCACGGCATTGTTGCAGCCTGACCACCGCATACAATCCCGCCAGCAGCAGGAAAACAAGACCGCCCATCATCCCCAGGCTGGCGGGAATGCGCGCGGACACGATGAGCGCGGCGAAAGCGCCGTCCTGCAGATCGCGGTCCGCGAGAGCGGCGGCAAGACGATTGCGCGGCGTCAGTGGCATGGCGAGCGTAGCACTCACTTCGACGTTCTCCACTTTGTGGCCCGGGCCTGCCACGGTGAAAGGGTGCCCGTGCGCACGCACGCCATTCTGACAACGACCTGTTGCGCCAATCGGCCCAGCGGGCGCTCCACCCGGTAGTGCACGCCGATACCGACTGCGGCCGCGCACGCCGTCGTCCCGACCATCAGGAGCGGTGCCGTGTGGGAGGTGACCAGCCCCGCCTTCATGGCAGCCAGCGTCCAGCTCTGGGTCACGAACGGGTGTGTCAGATAAAGCGCGTAGCTGGCATCTCCCAAGACCTGCACGGGGCGCCAAACGATCACCCTCCCCGCCTTCTCCGCGACCAGCGCTGCCAGAACCACGACGCAGGCGGGCGGCAGGGAAATCGGCCAACCACCGGGCAAGGGCCACCTGGCGACCACCACCAGGGCGAGAAGCCCCAGTCCCCCGGTCATCACGGCCCATCGTCCGGCGCGGCGCGAACCGGGCAGACGAGGGTAAATCCAGCCGATCGCCATGCCCGCCGCGAACTCCAGCAGGATCGGCTGGGTCAGAAACCGCAGCGCACCGGACAATCGCGCGCCCAGCACGAAATGCGCGGTAACGGCCAGGACGAGCAGCCCTATGCCGAAAGCCACCCGCCTGCCCGCGCCCGACACCGTGAGCGCAAACGCGAAGAGCATGTAGAACGCCATTTCGAGATTGAGCGACCAGCCCACGAACAGTAGCGGCCGCATGGTACCGTCGGCGCGCTCGTAAGGAATGAATGCGAGGGAGCGCGCCAGTGCGGGCCAATCCGCACGGGTGGTCCCGAGCACAGCCGGAACGGCCAGGGCCAGCGCGAAGACGATGAGCGTCAGGAACCAGTACAGGGGCGCTATGCGCACGATCCGGTTGACGAAAAACGCACCCGGGGAAACATACCGGCGCGACGTTGTATGGACCATGATGAAGCCGCTGATGACGAAGAACAGGTCCACGCCCACGGCGAATGGATCGAAGAACCCTCGCCCCAGCCCCAAGGGAGTGCCCTGCACTTCCAGGTGGACGACGACGACCAGTAGTGCCGCCGCCGCACGCAGGGCTTGTATGTTACGAAGCATCCGCCTTTGAAGCCCCCGAAGCCGCGGCACGCCTGGTGCCACGGCTTCGATACAGGGCCCCGGCGGCTGGGTCGACCGGACCGCCGGGAAGACTGCTTCATTCTGGATTATGTTGTGGCAATCAGGCCATCAGGCCGATCGTATTGCCGTAGTCGACGGTGCTCAGGAAGCTGATGTCCGAGACGTCGAATTGGGCATCGCCCATCAGCGTGATCTTGTCCGCGCCGATCGATACCACGGTCGATGTCGCTGTGTGGCTGATCGATACCGCGCCCGTCTTCACGCCGACCAGGACGAGCTTGTCCATGCCGTGCTGGAAGTCGGTCACCGTATCCTTGCCATAGCCTGCGGCAAAGACGAAGGTGTCCGCACCCGCGCCGCCGGTAAGGGTATCATCGCCCGCACCGCCGTTGAGCACGTCGTTGCCCAGCCCTGCGTCGAGCAAGTCGTTGCCGGCCCAACCGAACAGCTTGTTGGCAGCGTCGTTGCCGTAGATCTTGTTCGCCAGCGTATTGCCGGCGCCATCGATCGCGGCGCTGCCCGTCAGGCGAAGGATCTCGACGTTGGCAGGTAGCGTGAACTTGACCGAGGACGAGACTGTGTCGTTCCCCTCGCTGGCCTGCTCGATGACGCGCTCGCCGACCTGACCGACGATATAGGTGTCGTCGCCCTTGCCACCTACCAGGGTGTCGAGGCCGCCGGCACCATCGAGGTAGTCGTTGCCGGCGAGGCCGGTCAGGATGTTCACGCCGGCGTTGCCGATGATGCGGTTGTCTTCCGCATTGCCGGTGCCGTTGATGTTGCCCGTGCCGCCCAGGCGCAGGTTCTCCACGTTCGCGGTCAGCGTATAGGTAACCGTGCTGTTGACCGTGTCGACACCTTCCTTGGCCACTTCGACGACCCTGACCGTGGAACTGTTGACGACGTAGATGTCGTCGCCCAACCCGCCGTAGAGCGTGTCCGCACCGCCGTTGCCGTCGAGGTAGTCGTTGCCCGCCAGGCCCCTGAGCACGTTGACCGCGCCATTGCCGGTCAGGCGGTTGTCGAGCGCATTGCCGGTGCCGTTGATTGCGGCCTCGGTGGAAAGCGACAGGTTTTCGACATTGTCAGGCAGCGTGTAGCTGACGCTGGAAATGATCGTGTCGGTTCCGCCACCCGCCGCCTCGACGACCTTATCGGCAGTCGAAGTGACTCGGAACGTGTCGTTGCCGGTGGTGCCGGTGTAGGTCTTGCCGGTCGCGGAAACGACGGTCGAAGGCTGCGGCGTGGGGGTCACGGGCGTGGTGGTGGCAGGCGTCGACGTAACGGGAGCGGTCGTGACCGGCGTCGCGGTCGCCGGCGCATAGACTGTATGCGTGCCGTTGATCGTGGCCGAAACGGTGTCGGCGGTGCGATAGGCCCGCACGTAGTCCACCTTCATCTCGCCCGTGCCGGTGGTCGCATCCGCCGCGCCACCCCAACTGCCGTTCCCGCCGACGGCCAGGTTGACGAGCATGTACATCTCCTTCTTCATGACTGCGGGCGTTTCCTGCTGCGCCACCGCCACGCCGTCGATGTAGTAGATGACGCGATCGGCATTCCAGTCGACGCCATATGTGTGGAACTGCGTGGTATCGAGCACCGCGCGGTCCTGCGCCATGGTGTTCTTGCCGTTCTCCGAGCCGTGCGTGGTCAGGTAGACGACGTTGGGGTCCTTCCCCAGCATCTCGAACACGTCGAGTTCGGGTGGCCAGGTGTTGTCGGTGGGCAGCAACCAGAACGCAGGCCAGAAACCCTGTCCGGCAGGCAGCGCGGCTTTGATCTCGAAGTATCCGTACTGTTGTGCGAAAGTGAACTTGGTCGTCAGCAGGCCGGAAGTGTAGGTATGTCCGTCGATATAAGGCAGCACGTCGGCAGAAGCCGGCGCGGCCGTGATCGTCAGCACGCCGTCCTTGATCGTGAACGGGTTGACGCCGAGCGCCTTCTTGCCGGTTCCGGCCCAGTCGGAGTCCATGTAGACTTCGGATTCGGTCTTCAGGGTGCGGCTGGCCACCGAACCGGGGCCGCCGTTGCCATATTCGGTGCGCCAGGTGCCGCCCTTGGAATAGAGGCTGAGCGAGTTGAAGTCGTCGCCGAAGTTCAGCGTCAGTGCCGAACGGTTGATCTCGTAGCTGAAGTCGGACGCGACCAGACTAGTGGCCTTGACGCCGCGCAGGATCAGGTCCTCGCCGTTGCCGAAGTGCAGCACCGTATCGGCGCCCACCTGCTTGGCGGCGGACTGGATCTGCCCGAAGCTGGTCACGCCGTAACCGCCGAACCGGATCTTGTCGACCCCGGACGCGAAGTCGACGATCGCGTCGCTGCCGTTGCCGGCAGTGACGATGAAGGTGTCCGCCCCGGCGCCACCGATGAGCACGTCGTTGCCTGCGCCGCCATTGAGCTGTTGCGCGTATTCGTTGCCGATGATGACGTTGTCCAGGGCGTTGCCGCCGCCGTACCAGGAGCCATTGCCCTCGAGGATGAGGTTCTCGAAGTTGGCGCCAAGGATGTGATAGACCGACGAGCGCACGGTATCCACGCCCTCGCCCGCGGCCTCGAACACCTTGTCCTTTTCGGAGGAGATTATGTAGGTATCGTCACCCAGGCCACCATAATAGCTGTCGCCCCCGCCATAACCGCGCATGACGTCGGCTTGAGCCGTGCCAATGATGACGTCCGCAGAAGACGTTCCAATGAATGTCTTAACAGCCGAAGACGATGAACCCAGTAATTTGCCATAGGCATTCTTATAGGAAAAAGCCATTATCTAAAACCCCGAAACAGAAGCCGAATTGCTTCTTCATGTTGGGGGAATTGATATGGTCGTTATTCACAATGCTGGCATAAGGACTCTGGTAAACGGACTTTAATCGATTGCAGGGATATTCTTTGTCTTAGAAGGAGAAAGCGATTCCGACAGGAAAATGACACCGCGTGCATAGGCGACCTTGCGCCGCTCGCCCGCTTCCGCCAGCATGAATGTCGCCGCCACGCTCACCCCGGCTGCGAGCAGCCCCCGCCAAAGCGATCCGATACTCGCAGGCCAGGTCGCCGCCAGCAGCACCATGACAGGCAGGTGAGCGATATAGAGCGTGAAGCTGGCGCCGGCGCAGTAACGGATCGTCCGCTCCACTCGGGGCGGCCAAATCGAATGGTCGGGCGTACATGCGGCGAAGACGACGACCATCGCAGCCACCAGCACGCCAAGTTCCAGATAATAAACCATGCTGGCGGTCAAAATCGCGGGCCCAGGCCATTCGAACAGCGGCACGGCGAATACGCCTGCCCAGCGCCGCCATGCAAGCGCCGAGAGGGCCAGCACGGCTAGGGTCGCCGTCCCTACAAGCGGCCTGACGCGCGGCCGCAACTGCACGAGATGCCAGGCCGCGACGCCCAACAGCCATAGCGGAAAGGCCACAACGATGCGTGGCCCGCAGACCATCAGCCACAGGGTCGCGAAAATCCAACGCCGGGCTCCGCGCATGTACACTAGGATGGCGAAAGCCACATAGTAGGCCGCTTCGAACCCGAGCGACCAGAACGGAGCCCCGGTGGAGATCACGGCGCGATCGAACCAGATTTCGTTGGTGAAAGTCAGGTAGCGCAGGACCGAAAACCAATCCGGGCTGACGCCGACAAGAGCGCCACCCAGCGTCGAGTCCCCGGCATGGCTGACGTCGTAAAGTGCGGGATTGGCCACAGAGCCTGCGGCATGGCAAAGCAGCAGGGCCACGATGGCGAGCGGCGCCACGGACCCCATCCGCAAGATCCGCGCACGTGCGAAGGAGCGCCAGTCCTTCTCCTTGCAGGTCGTCACGAAAGCGATGACGAAGCCCGAAAGCATGAAGAAGATGGCCACGCCCTCCTTGGCGCTGTGCGCAAGGATATCCGGCAGCTCCAGTTGGTACACAGCGCCCATGTGCCCGACGAGAACGAGTAACGCGGCCGCGACCCGCAGCAGGTCGAGGAAGACGGACAGATTCCTGCTCAAGACGTTCCCCGTTTGCGCATAACCAAGGGATCGCGGCACTGCGTAATCTTTTTCAGGACACGATCAGTGCGAGTACCGGAAGATCGCCGGCAAATTGCGATGACCCCAGGCTAGATGTTGCAGCGAAGGATCACAACGCGAAGTACATCCGAAATACAGGCTATTGCAGCATCGTCGTGAGGAAAAGGACAAAGCCGCGTCGATTGACGGAACGCCAGGTGCCCCGCTTCGACAAAATCGACGATCAAATCGAAGATGGCGACTTCACCACGTCGCAACGATCATCGCGATACCGCCCCACAGACCTGCACTGATGACTGCACCCGCCAACCATCCCCGCCAGAGAATCGGCGGTGCCCCGATGCGAGCGGGGCGTGAAGCGACCGAAGTCTTGGATCGAAGGGCGTGTCGAGGCGTCTGCATGCTCGTGCCAATACGCCAGCACTTCCATGCATCTGGTTAATCGCAAACCCTGGATGACTCCGCAACCGATTGCATAAGATCAGCCAACCACTGCGCTGCAGCGGTTGCTTACAAGCGCCTCCAACCGTTGCAGCATCTCATCTCGTAGCAACTCGCGCGTGCCGGCAAAACTGACGTACGGCTCCATGCCCGCCAGTTCGGTCAGTGCCCGGGCGGTCCGCTCCGGACTGAACCCGAGCAGTCGACGGGCAATCGGCAACTCTTCCAGCACGCGCTTCGCTTGCACCTTGAGGAACGGCCCGGGCGATGCAGGCAGGAGCCGGCGCTTGAACTCACCGAAAGCAATCTCGGGATCGAGCGCCAACATGCTTCCGAAAGGCTCCGCGCGCTTGCCGAAACGAAGCAAGGGCATGGGATCGGGCGGCGGCACCAGCGAGACTTCCACCCGGAGGTCCAGGGATGCAGCCCAGTCGGCCCACTTCGCGGTCGAGAAATTGCGCGAAACGGCAAAAGGCCGCCAGGGAATGCCATAAGCGTCGGCCAGGATCGCACCATGAAGCGATTCGGTCAGGACCAGCCGCGCACCAGACAAAGCAGCGATCACTTCGTCCGGATTGCGCCTGGGATCTACCAGGTCAAAGCCAGCCCAGTCCACCGCCCGCTTCCAGCCAGGAAAGGCGATCGTCTCGTAGTGAGGAACGACCAGTGTGCGCCTGTCCCTCCGCGGCGGAAATGCAAAGCGGTCGACCAGCGGAGCCAATATGGCACCGTCCGTCAATTGCCGGTCCGCGGACAATCCCAGGACCCGCGCGGTTATCGGTCCTCGAACACAGTGATACTGCACTTCGAGGCCGTCCCAGCGACCGGCCCCAGTATAGCCGGCGCCACTGGAGAATACATGGAGGCGGCGATAGCCGCCAGGATCGAGCCCGACGATCGTACCGATCCCGACGAAAGCCTCATCGCCGTCACCACCATCCCGGCCATCGAACAATGGAGCGGCCAACGCCGGCCATAGCACCGTATTGAGATCGTCGCCGAAATTGGGAACCGAAGGTTCGTAGCGCATGAGTTTCAATGACCGCGCCCCTTCCGGAAACGGCGGGACATGTTCTTGCAAGCGCACCCCGAAATCGATCCTGACGGCTCAAAGGCGTTACAACGCCTCGGCGCGCGCCCGAGTGGGCGTAGCGATGCCGCCAAATCGACGAGAGGCGATCCGCATCGGTCACGGACGCGACCAAGCTTGGGGCTATTCACATACACTATGAGCCGCTCCAGTGGCATCCGAGTGCCTTACATTGCTGGACATGGCAACGTGCACCTGCCCGCAACCGCATTCCCTTCGGAAGTAGTACCCGACAAACATGGCACGAAAACCCAATGCTAGTCCAAAACGGATATATTAAATATCACCTCACATTAAATACATAAAATCAATACTTGAGTTTCCCACCTTCTAAGATCTATAATTAAAAAGCCGTAAACGATCACACGGTCGTCGCTCCATCTCCGATTCGCGGAGAAGGAGATACCTCGCTCATTTCGGCCGATAAAATGAGCGAATTACGTATTATTACTCAGGAGGAAGGGCATGACTACTTATAAAGGGACCGATGGGGACGACAAAGTCGCTGGGTCCAGCAGCAAGGACGCTCTTGTGGGCGGAAAGGGCGTCGACCGCCTCTATGGCGGCTCGGGCAACGACGCCTTCGTCATCAAGCTGTCGGACTTCGACGCATCGCTGAGCAGCAATGCGTCTCTCGGCGCCAAGACCCAGGATTTCATATACGATTTCCACGGGGCCGGAGTTTACGAAGCGGGGAACAACGACTTCCTGTACCTCTCGGGCTTCGGTGCAGGATCGACGATCACGTTCACCGGATACGGGTACAACAGCGCGAACCCGACCGGGGATGTTCATGCCCAGTACTACACCATCCACAGCACTCTCACTGGCCTCGACTACGTCATATCCGTCGGATCGACGAACGGAAACCTGCTCAAACTAGGCGACTACAACTTCTACAACTGACTTACATCTGAAGTCCGTGAAGTAAGCATACTTTGCCGGAACGTTCGAGGGAGGTGCTATCGGCACCTCTCTCGTTCGTCGCGTTACCGTAACCCGCTCTACGGGGGTTTCGAGGGTCTCGGAACACGTCCATTAAAGTATAGAACGCTCTCAGAATTAGGCCCGGTCCCATATAGACGCTTCTGGTCCGTATCCATCTGGAAGACTTTCCGCCCCCATGAAAGGGCAGAGTAATTTATACCCGAACGAGAGCGCAGCACCGCCAAACGCTGGCTATAATTGATCTCTATCGGATCAATCACCGGTAAGAAAGATCGTGATTGAATGGTTCTTCCTTTGAAGAGCCACGCCTCGGTAGGCCAGAATGGCGACACGATTTCAGACATTTGCGGATCTGGCATTCACCGGATTCAAGTAGCGAGTAGGCGACCAATGCGGATATTGCCGGCCATCCTTTCACTATTGATCGCAGGCGGTATGGCCTCCGGTTGCGCCAGCGCTGGAGCTTTGCCAGAACTGGCCTCCATAGGCGGCGATACAAGCTATGCACTGGGCTCCGGAGACAAGCTCCGGATCACCGTGTACGGGGAGGAAAAGCTCAGCGGCGAATATCTCGTCGACGGATCGGGCGCAATCGCGTTTCCGCTGATCGGCGCCGTCCAGACCAAGGGATTGAGCGCCCCTGCCCTCGCCGAAAAATTAACCATCGCACTCAGGAAGGGCTATCTCGACAACCCCAGCGTCGCGATCGACGTGCTCAATTTCCGTCCATACTATATTCTGGGCGAAGTCAATACGCCAGGAGAGTATCCTTTCGTCGAAGGGCTCACCGTATTCAGCGCAGTCGCCAAGTCCGCAGGCTTCACCTATCGAGCCGACGAAAACCGAGTCTTCATCCGCCACAAGGACGGTGCCGCAGAAATTCTGTATCGACTCGACGGCACTACTCCAGTGCAACCGGGCGACACGATCCGCGTCCTTGAGCGCAGGTTCTAAACTTGTGCAAACGCTCATAACCGTCGGGCATAACGCCATGACCATCGTCGCCCCCCCCATAGGGTACATGTGCACCGGGGTTGCTGCGCTAGTCTTGTCCATTGCCTGGGCCCATCCCGCCGAGGCCCAGACGATAGGACCGCTCATTAGCGAACCTGACGATGTTCCCGGACGCAGGGTGATCCCTGAGTACAAGCCACTCGGCTATGATCTCGCCGGATTCAACGTTCTGCCGACGGTCATGTTTGGCGCGCGCGGCGATGACAACGTATTCACTCGAACCAGCGTCAAGAAATCCGACGTCATACTCCAGTTCGAGCCGCGCTTGCGAATCCGCAAGGAAAACAAGTTCAACAATATTTCCTTGGAAGCGATGCTTCGTACAAGCACCTATCTCAAGCTATCAGACCAGAATTCGGCCGAATACCGTCTTGAAGGCACTTATGCCCGCGGTACCACCAGTCCCAATTCAATCACCGCCAATTTAGGCTATCGCCGTGAAGCAATCCAGCGCGGCACAGTCGAAAACGATCTTCTCGGCGGCGAGCCGCTGTTGCGCCGCGTTCTCCACGGATCACTCACCGGCCGCAAGCAATTCAATCGCCTTTCCCTCGACACGCAGATCATCGGCATGTCCCAGCGTTACGAAGACGTGGAGAGTGCGGCCGGGTCTATCGATCAGCATTTTCGCAACGTCACGCGTTACGGCTTACAAGGAATAGCCTCCTACGAAGTCAGTGGCCGCACGGCAATTTTCGCTGGCGTCGAGTATGACCATTTCAACTATGCCCCGTCACGTAGGCTGGTGAACCGCGATGCCGAAAACTGGAATGGTACGGCAGGAATCCGCTACGAGATCTCGCGCCTTATCTACGCGCAAATGGGTATCGGATATCGACGCTACGACTTCAAGGAACCCGCACTCGGTGCCGTGTCCGGCTTCGCCCTGTGGGGCCATCTTCGCTACTTCCCCTCGCGCCTGCTTGCCGTGCGCGGGAGCATCGAACAAAGCAATACTACCAGCCCTTACGATCTTGTCGGTGCAGTCACGCTGACTTCAGCCAAAATCGAGGCAGAATATGAAATGCAGCGCAGTATATCGTGGCTTGGTGCAGCAAAATTTTCGCTCGAAGATTATGCCAAGCAACCTTATTCGGCACGCCGCATCGAAATTTCCGCAGGTCCAAGACTTCGCTTCAACCGCTGGCTTTTTGCAGATGCCAATCTTGGCTATGCAAGGCGGTTCGTGAATGGCCCGGCGCCGTTCGAGGGCTATTCGCAGGTCTATGGCCTAATTTCCATCACGTTATCGCGATGAGTGCGCGCATTTTCTTGGCTTTTGGTCAGTTGGCCATGGAGCGACGGTTCGCAAACGCGCACCGGTGCTATCTGTCCTGGTTGCATGGAGCAATCGCAATTTGTGCTCGTACCGCGCGGATAGACCGACAACGCGGTAGCGCAGCGGCGCTCCTTCTTGCCGCGCTCATCATACTTCCACCGATCTACCTGCTCATCCAAACGAATGGATCACGGGAAATCCGCGCACCATATGCAAACATGGAGCAGCGGTGGCATGCGCCAATAGCGCTCGGGCATGAAACGCCAAAAGTCGAACTTCAGGTCTTTGCCGATCTCGACCCCATAACGGCGCGTGAATTGAACGCCTCCGTTCCTTTTATCCCGCTCGGCGCAGATCGCCCTATACCATTTCACATGCGGCCCGAAAGGGCTGAATTCGCACGCGCTCGTGACTGCCTTGCCAGCGCCATGCTGTATGAGGCGGGCGATGATCGGCGCGGCCAGGCTGCTATCGCTCAGGTCGTGCTGAACCGTGTACGCCATCCCGCATTTCCCCATTCGATCTGCGCCGTGGTCTATCAAGGCTCGGAGCGCACGACGGGGTGTCAGTTCACGTTCACTTGCGACGGCGCTTTACGGCGTATTCCTTCGGCTTCGGCATGGCATCGTGCACGAACAGCGGCATTGGCCTTCCTCACAGGAGAAACCTATCCCGCGGTCGGAATGGCCACGCATTATCACACCGATTGGGTGCACCCTTACTGGAGCCGTTCCCTTGACAAGATCGCCCGGGTAGATTCCCATCTCTTTTTCCGCTGGCATGCCGGCTGGGGCCGTATAAGCGCATTCAAGGCCGCTTATGCGAATATCGAACCGTTCGAACCAAAGCTCGCCGTCCTTTCACTCGCGCATCGCGATCCCATCCTGAGTGAATTGGCCGAAAGCGAGAATCTGACCAATCTCGCCGAGCGCGATTTTCAAGCATCTTACTCGCGAACTTTGAATGCTCGTGATGGCGATTTCTTCATACTCGTCGACGGTAATGGTGACGGAAGCAGGCTGGCGATGCAGGGCTTGGGACGATGCGAAGGTCGCCCCTATTGCAAGGTTGTCGGCTGGGATCAGCGGTCGCAACTCTTTGGCTCGCCAGAGAACCCCGTCATTCGTACGGTCGTATTTCTCTATGTAAGCGACAAGCGAACCGGTGTCGAAATCGTGCTGTGGGACTGCGCGCGCTTTAACCGCCCGTCCGACGAACAGTGCCTTTCGGACAAGAACCGACGCTGGATCAACTTCCAGGGCGACTTTTCTCATGCATCATGATCTGCTGGCATTCTCACATGCAGGCAAGCACATCGCTTCGCCTCAGCTAACATCCGTTTCGCAATCCTGGAATCCTCTCGAACGAGGATTGGCCCAGTCATGACCATCATCCCACTACGAGCGAGATGCCATTTGTTGGCACTACTGATGACATCTTGCATGTCCGGCCCAATCGCGGCCGAGACCCTTGGCGACGCTATGGCGAGCGCGTACCGACAGAACCCAGGCGTCGAAGCGGCCCGCGCGTCCACGCGTGCTGCAGTGGAACGTATCCGACAAGCCAAGGCGCAATTCGGCCCCACCCTTACCGCTGATGCCAGCTACCTTTACGCATGGCGGCGCGTCACTCAAAACGGCACGACCGCACTCAGGCAGCAGGGTTTCACGCCGCAACTGTCTCTCACGCTCGACCAGCCGCTGTTCACTTCGGGTCGCCTGGCCGCGCAAAAGAACATCGCTAAAGCTGGATACGGCGCTTCGGTCGCAGACATGCGGTCAAGCGAACAGGAACTGATGGCTAACGTCATCATCGCCTATGCAGCCGTACTTCGCGATGAAAAACTGGTCGACATCGCGCGCGCTAACCTCTCGCAACTCACAGAGACGCTAGACCAGATCAACGCCCGCTATACTGCACGCTTCGCCACCGAGACCGACTTACAACAGACCCGCAACCGTATCTTCAGCGGCCAAGCCCAGCTTGAACTAGCACAAGGCAATCTGCTCGCCAGCCGCAATACCTACAGAAACCTGCTGGGCCACTACCCCGACGCGCTTGCTCCGCTACCCCAACTGCCGCCGCTGCCGCGCACGATTGAGGAAGCGCAAGCGATGGGGTTGCAAGGCAGTCCGTCAATCGCGGCCGCGCGATTCGACCTTGCCGCGGCCGAAGGTCGGATCGCGCAGGCGCGTGGCAACGCGCGTCCCTACGTTGGAGTTCAGGGCAACCTCGCCCGTTCGGCCCTGACGATCGAGCGGGACGATCCACGCGAGCTTGCTGCGCAAGTGCAGGTTGGTGTCACGGTCCCGCTCTATTCCGCCGGCCTGCTTTCCGCACGCATCCGTGAAGCAAAGCAAATTGCCGATTCCGCGAGCCAGCAACTGGAGCAGACTTCGCGCGACTTACGTGAAAGCATTGCCAGTTATTGGGATCAGCTTTCCGCTACCCGGCGTGCCCTGCCCGCCTACATACGCGCCGTCACCGCAGCACAGAGCGCGCTCGACGGATCACAGCAACAGCAGTTGGCCGGACAGGTGACCGCGATGGATGTTCTCGATACCGCGCGCGATCTGCTTACCTCGCGCCAAGCACAGGCGCAGGCCGAAACGCAGCTATACGTACAGCACGCCCTCTTGCTGGGCGCCATGGGACAACTGCGGGCAGAAAGCTTCGCCACCGGCACGCCGCCCTACGATCCGGATGTCTACAGGTCGGCGCCCTATGCCGGACTGCCGACTGGCTGGCTGGTCGAGGCGATCGATTCCGTCGCTCTCGATAGCGGATTCAGGCCTTCGCCCGTACGGATCGAAAACGACGCCGAACCCAATCACGAAATGGCGCAGGAACCGGAAGGACAATGATAATGCCGCCCGTCCTTCAGCGGCAGTGCCCTTCCCTCATCGATATAGGGAATGCTCGATGAATCCGGCTCGAGAAAACATGCTCACAGGCGTCCGGGGAATGCTACAGGCAGTACTTCCCGTCTTGTGGCCGATCCTCGTGTTCAGCGCGGTATTCAATATACTGCTGCTGGCCGGGTCGTTCTTCATGCTGCTTGTTTACGACGACGTGCTCGCCAGCCGGAGCGGGGCGACACTTGCCGGACTGCTGCTCATGGTCACAGTGGCCTACATCTTCCAGGGTGCCATCGACGTGATCCGGTCTCGCGTCCTGCTCCACACAGGTGCGAACGCGGACCGGCGCCTGTGCGATCGTCTCTATGACGTAATCAGCCGGTATGAGCAGGAAGTCGGGGCCCTGCCGTCAGGCGCAGCGCCGGTGCGCGACCTAGATCTGGTACGGGGATATATCACGGGCCCTGGCCCGCTGGCTCTGCTCGACCTGCCATACGTCCTGATGTTCCTGCTGATCCTTACCCTGTTTCACTGGGCATTGGGATTGGCTACGCTAGTGGGCGTACTGGTCATGGTCGCACTGATGATCCTGGGCGACCGGCAGGTTCGTGCCCCCGCACTTCAGGCTGCGGCCATTGCCGCTGCGCGCTTTACGATGGCCGAAGACGTGCGCCGCAACGGCGAAGTTGTGCGCGTGCTCGGCATGGGCGGGCGGCGCCGTGCAAGCTGGGATTCTGTCAGCTTCAACCTGATTTCCGCCTACGACGAACTCGCAGGTGTCTCTGGACGCATGCAGGTTATCGGCAAGGCCTTCCGCCTTTTCCTGCAGTCTTTCGTGTTGGCCGTGGGCGCGTTCCTCGTCATCGATGGAGACGCGACCGGCGGCGTCATCATAGCTGGCTCGATCCTGAGCGCGCGGGCGCTCATGCCTGTCGAACAGACGATCGGTCAATGGAAGCCGATGACGGAGGCCAGCCAGGCGTGGCACCGCCTCACAGGCTTGCTGGAGCAGGTGCCCCCGCGCGAAGCCCCAATGCCGCTGCCCCGCCCCTGCACCAGCCTCGAAGTACAAGGGGTGGTATGCGGGCCGCCCGGACGGCATCGCGTCACAGTCGCCAACGTATCCTTCCGTCTATCCGCTGGCGAGGCACTCGCGGTGATAGGCCATAGCGGCTCCGGCAAGTCGACGCTGATGCGCGCGGTCACCGGCGCCTGGCCACTGCTGCGCGGGGCGGTAAGATTGGACGGCGCTTCGCTCGAACAGTGGGACCCGATACAACTCGGTCGCGACATCGGTTACATCCCGCAGACGATCGAGTTGTTCGAAGGAACCATCGCACAAAACATCTCTCGCTTTGAAAACGATCCCGATCCTGACAGCATCATCAGCGCAGCGCGCGCCGCCGACGTCCACGACATGATCGTGGCGCTGCCCGGCGGCTACGAATACCTGCTCGGCGGGGCTGGCGGTGGCGGCCTCTCGGCGGGGCAGAAACAGCGTATCGCGCTGGCCCGTGCCCTCTACCGCGATCCATTTCTGATCGTGCTCGACGAACCCAACTCCAATTTGGACGCAGCGGGCGAGGATGCTCTTGTCGAGGCCGTTCGCGTCGCAAAGGAGCGCGGCGCCATCGTGGTGATCGTCGGCCACCGACCGACCATCTTTGCGCATGTCGATCACATCATGATCATGGCCAATGGCCAGATGATGCAGATGGGCGAACGTGCGGAGATGCTCAAGCGCATCAACTTCAATCCCGCCCCCCAGCATCCCGCAGATGCTCCAGCCGAGTAAGGCCCAATGACTAGCCAGATCGTCATTCAACCCGGCACTCTCCCCACACCCTTCGGCAGCGCTGTCTACCAACCGGAGCATAGCCTGCAAAAAGAGGTGCGCATGGGCCTTGTACTTTGCGGCACGCTCGTGCTCGGGCTGGGCGGGCTGGCCACTTTTCTGCCGATGACCGGCGCGGTGATCGGGCCCAGCGAAGTCACCGTCTCGTCCCACGTGAAGGAAATCGCCCATCCATCCGGCGGCGTCGTCGCCGACGTCATGGTGCGCGATGGCGACCACGTCAAAAAGGGGCAGCCGTTGATGCGCCTCGATTCCAGAGTCACGAGCGCAGCAGCGAACTACACTGGAGAGAATGTCGACCAGTTGCTGGCGCGCATCGCCCGACTGACGGCGGAGCGGGACAATGCCACCGATGTGACCTTCCCCGCCGAACTGACACATCGCGCAAGCGATCCCAACCTTGCTGCGCTCATGGAGCAGGAACGCAAGACTTTCCGTCTGCGGCGCAACACCCGCCGATCGATGGCAGCACAATTGGGTAAGCGGATCACGCAGGCTGAGGCAGACGTTGCGAATTCGCGCGCCAAGGCAAAGAGCTTCACCGACCAGGCAACATTCATCAACGACGAACTCGGTGCCACCCGCAAGCTTTACGAAAAGCGCTACACGACGCTCGATCGGCTGAATGCCCTGGAGCGCTCCGCCTCCGGTCTCACCGCGGAGGCAAGCGGCGCGCGTGAAAGCGTAGTCTCGGGAATCGCACGTATCGGGGAATTGCGGTTGCAGATGGGCTCGATCGAAGCCGATGCGCGCAGCACCGCCGCGGCCGAACTGATGGACCTGCTTTCTCGAGTGAGCGAGCTTCGCCGAGCCCAAGTGGCGGCCGACGACAATTTCGAACGCGCGGTGATCCGGGCACCACAAGCCGGCGTCGTCGACAAACTGGCCTATCGCACCATCGGGGGCGTAGTCCCTGCAGGGCAGACCATCCTCGAACTCGTGCCTGACGACGACAACATGATCGTCGAGGCGACTATTTCACCGGTCGACATCGATCAGATTCATACCGGCCAAAAAGCGACTGTGCGATTCAGCGCCTTTTCAAGCCGGACCACACCCGAAATTACCGGAACGGTCACCCACGTCTCCGCCGACAGGACGGACGACAAGGCATCCCACAGCGCCTTCTACCGTGTCACCGTAACGCTGACAAAGGGTGAGATTGCCAAGCTCGGCAAACTGCGCTTGCGGCCGGGCATGCCCGCGGAAACCTTTATTCAAACCGGCCGTCGCACCATGTTGAGCTATATTCTGAAGCCACTTGCAGATCAGCTCGCACGCGCGTTTCGTGAAGGCTGAATTGAGGCGTGTTATGAAATATTATTTCAGTGCATTCCCCAAAAGGACCTAACACTACTTTTTCAGAATGTTGATTTTTGAAATTTCCTATGCGTTGACTGCGCGATTCATAAGGCGCAGCTTTTATTGAGGCTAGCGATGGACGAGGGCTGGTAAGCGCAAGAGCGCGGATTCGACGCTGGAAAGAAGATTGTGGGGCGCAAGCGACACATCGTCGTCGATACCGATGGAAGGTTGCTGATGCTCACCTGAACATTGCAGATATTTTGGACAGCGCCGGCACCCAGACCATCCTCGATAGCATCCGCAGACGCCGGCCCTGGGTCAAGCATCTGTTCGCCGATGGCGCCTACGAGCGCCGCAAGCTCATGAACAAGGCCAGCTATCTGGACTTCGTCGTGGAGGTCATCCAATGCAGCGATCGGCAGCAGGCTTTAAGGGTAAGCGGTAAAAATCCCCCACATTTTCAGATGCTCCGAGGTTGGTAGTTTCGCCGCAATAAATGGCGAGGTTACCAGTGAGTGATGAAACTGATTTCGAAACATGTTTCGAAACGAACGCCCCGGGTCAGGTGCAGCGGCTTGACGTGATCGAAAGCCCGCGGGGCAAGCGGCACTGGACGCCCGAGGCGCGGGCGCAGATCATCGCGGAAAGTCTGGAGCCGGGCGCCAATGTGTCAGCGGTGGCGCGCCGCCACGGGATGTTTCCGCAGCAGTTGTACACATGGCGACGCGGATTGCGGGAGCGCGCAGAGGCGATGACCTTTGTGCCTGCGATGGTCGAGCGCGGAAAGGTTGACGAGTTGTCCAGCGCGGCAGTGCCACCAGTGAGCGGCCAGATCATCGTCGAGGCAAGCGGGCTGTTGATCCGCATTCCGCCCGACGTGAGCGCGGATCACATCGAGCGGGTGTTGTTGGCCGCGCGGGTGAGCGCGTGATCATCCCGCCTGGCCCCCTGAAGGTGCTGGTCGCAACGCAGCCCGTGGACTTCAGGAAAGGGATGGTGGGCCTTGCCTCGCTGGTCGAGCGTGAGCTCAGACTCGATCCCTTCTCAGGCATGCTGTTTATCTTCCGGGCGCGCAGGGCGGACCGGATCAAACTTCTGGTTTGGGACGGCACCGGGCTGGTGCTGGTGACCAAACGCCTGCACGATGGGAAGTTCCGTTGGCCACGCCCGGGCGACGGGGTGATGAAGCTGTCGGCGGCGCAAGCCTCGGCGCTGATCGAGGGGTTGGACTGGTCGCGCGTGCACGTGCCGCGCGTGCCCAAACCGCTTCATGCGCAGTAGGCCGCAAGCCTGATTCTGCTTGGCGCAAGGCTGTTCCTCGCGAGGCAAAATCCGCTAGAATGCAGGCGTGGCGGCGCATCCAGAACTCACTGCAGCGACCGGGCCTGAAGCCGGATACGACGAGCTTCCCGACGACGTCGAGCAGCTCAAGGCGATGCTGCTGGCCGAGCGCGCCCGCGCAGCGCGGCTCGAGCATATCCTCAAGCTGATCAACCGCACGACCTTCGGCAAGCGTTCGGAGAAGCTTCCTGCCGATCAGCTCGCACTGGCGCTGGAAGACCAGGCCGTGGCCCTTGGCGAAGCCCAGGGCCTGCAGGCTAAGACAAACGAAGAAACCGAGCGTCATGGCCTCGTGCCTCGCAAACGCCGGCCCGCCGATACACAGCGCGCATCGCTGCCGGCGCATCTGCCGCGCTTCGAGGTGGTGATCGAACCCGACAGCCTGGAATGCGCCTGTGGCGGCGCGCTGCACAAGATCGGCGAGGACCGTGCGGAACGGCTCGACATCATCCCGGCGCAGCACCGCGTCATGGTCACGATCCGGCCGCGCTATGCATGCCGGTGCTGTACCGATGGCGTACACCAGGCCCCAGCACCGGCGCGCGTAGTGCCGGGCGGCTTGCCGACCGAAGCGCTGATCGCCGATGTTCTCATCAACAAATACTGCGACCACCTTCCACTTTACCGCCAGTCGAAGATCTTCGCGCGGCAAGGCATCGAGGTCAGCCGCGCCACGCTGGCCAACTGGGTTGGCCGGGGCATTGCGGCGCTGCTGCCGATCGTCGACCGGATGCGCGTGGATGCACTTGCACGATCACGGCTGTCCGTAGACGAAACCACCGTCAAGGTGCTCGCACCGGGGACCGGCAAGACCAAAACCGGCTACATGTGGGTCATCGTCTGTGACGACCGGCCCCATGGCGGTGCCGATCCGCCGCTGGCGCTCTACACCTATATGCCCGGCCGCGGGGCCATGTGGGCCAGACAGCTGTTGGGAGCCTACCAGGGCATCCTGCAGGTCGATGCCTGGCAAGCCTACGACCAGTTCGGCAAGGATGACCGCGCCAATGCTGGCGTCTGGAAATCCTACTGCTGGGCGCACCTGCGACGTAAGTTTGTCGACGCGGGCAGTGATGCTCCGATCGCGCAGGATGCGTTGCAGCGCATCGCCAGGATCTACGGCATCGAAAAGGACATCCGTGGTCGCCCGCCCGAGGAACGCCTCGCTGTACGGCAGGAACGGAGCCGTCCGCTGGTCGAGCAGCTCCACGCCTGGTTCACCGCCATCAGCCCCCGCGTCATGGCTGGCTCGGCGACAAGCGACGCGATGAAATATGCGCTGAAACGTTGGGCCGGCTTCAGTCGGTTCCTCGACGACGGGCGGATCGAGCTCGACAACAACTCCGCCGAACGTGCCATCAGGCCAGTGACTCTTCAGAGGAAAAATGCGCTCTTCGCTGGCCACCAGCTCGGAGCCGAAAACTGGGCTGCGATCGCCTCGTTGGTCGAAACCTGCAAGATGCTGGACCTCGAGCCCTACGCCTACCTCTCCGATGTGCTCGCCCGGATCATCAGCCGCTCCGACACCGATCCAATCGACGACCTGCTCCCATACAACTGGGTCAATACAAACGCCGGGCAAACCATGTTCGAAATGAGCAACATCGCCACCGCTGCTTGATCACCGAAATTACATCGCCAAACCTGCCGTGGCGGCTCCACCGCCACGTGGGGGATTTTTACCGCTTACCTTTAAGGTGCTGCCGAGGTGCCGGGTCGTCGCGCGGACCTTTGGCCGGATGATCCGATGGCGGCGATTGGTCCGGGACTATGAGAAGCGGATCGACGTCTCGCAGGCCATGATCCCGTCGCCATGCGCCGCAATCTCCTACGCCGAAATGCTCATCCCTGATTTCCAAATCGATTCTTACATATGAGGGGAGGGAAGGCGACATCTTTGAGCCGCCGGTTCTGGCCCAAGGCTAACACCGATCTCACCTTCCGATATTAACCCGACGGTTGTCGCGATCGACTGTCCAGGCGAAGGGTATGTTCTTGTCGCCCGCTTCGCAATGGAGCCAACCTTCACCGTGGCGCTGCCAGTCAGCTAGGGTCATCTCGCGGGCATCCTCGTTCAGCCATAGAACCGGTTCGGGGAAGCTTCTGTACCATTGGAGGCACTTCATGCGCGCGGCCGACAGGGCAGCGACGTATGCTTCAAGGTTGCGGTTACGGCCGCTCCAGTCGATCCAGCCGATTGCATTGTCCTGGCAATAGGCGTTGTTGTTGCCCTGTTGCGTGCGGCCCAGTTCGTCACCGGCGGTAAGCATGATCGTTCCGGTGGAGGCAAACAAGGTGCCGAGCAGGGCTTTCAGATCCGCGTTTCTCGCCGCAAGGATGGTCGGGTCGGCGCTCGGCCCTTCGGTGCCGTTGTTCCAGCTGAAGTTTTCACCATGGCCGTCGCGGTTGTCTTCGCCATTCGCCCAATTATGGCGATTTTCGTAAGCGACCGTGTCTGCGAGAGTGAAGCCGTCGTGCGCGGCAAGGAAGTTTACGGAGCGGCAGCCGCCCGCAGGTTCCTGCGCCCCGAAGATGTCGGACGATCCGGCCAACCGTGTCGCCAGTGCGTCGATCCCACCCTCCCCCTTCCAGAAACGACGCACATCGTCCCGAAAACGGTCGTTCCACTCCAGCCAATTTGCCGGGAACTGGCCCAGTTGATAGCCGCCCGGGCCAATGTCCCAAGGTTCGGCGACCATCACGCGGTCGGCAAGCAGCGGGTCTGCAGCGATTTCGGCGAAGATCGGCGCCGCCGGATCGAAGCCTGGCGCGCGCGCCATGATAGGGGCAAGATCGAAGCGGAAGCCATCGATACCACAACCGGCGACGAAATGGCGCATGGTATCAAGGGCAAGGCGGCGCACGGCGGGATTGGCGAAATCAAGCGTATTGCCGCAGCCGGTGTCGTTGATGAGCTGTCCATCGGGCGCGCGCGCATAGGCTGAATCGTCAAGGCCGCGCAGCGACAGGACGCCGCCCGCCGTATCGCTCTCGCCGCTGTGGTTGAAGACGAGGTCGAGCAGCACACCGATCCCCTCGGCATGAAGGGCGGCGACCGTGCCGCGCAATTCGGCAACGCCTCCCGGACAGAGGCCCGGGTCCAACGCCATCATCGCCACCGGGTTATAACCCCAGGCATTGACGAGGCCGAGCGGTGGCAAATGGCGCTCGTCGATCCAGGCGACGACCGGCATCAGTTCGACGGCGGTGACGTGGAGCTTTTTCAGGTGCGCGACGATCGCGGGGTGGGCCAGCGCCGCGACGGTGCCCCGCATGCTTTCCGGCACGTCCGGGTGCAGCATGGTGAAGCCACGCACGTTCAGCTCATAGACGAGGCCCCCTCGCGCAAAGCGCGGTGGTTCGGGCGGTAGGGACATGGTAGCGGCCGGAACGATGGCGCGGGGGACGATGTCGGCGGTGTCCTCGCCGAACAAGGCAAGGCGCGCATCCTGTACGAAACGCCGGTCCAGCTCGACCGCATAGGGGTCTACCAGCAGCTTGCCCGGGTCGAACCAGAGCCCCCGTTCCGGTGCCCATTCACCCGCGGCGCGGTAGCCGTAGCGGATGCCGGCGAGATCCCCCGGCAACCCGACCGTCCATTCGACCCCGTCGCGCTCCATCGGATGGCGGGTCTCCACCGCCTCCTCGAAAAGGCAGAGCCAGACCATGTCGGCATGGGGCGAGCGCACCGTGAAGCGCGTTTGCCCGCCTTCGACGCGCGCACCGAGCAAGCTCATGCGAGCAGTGCGGCGTAGAGGTCCGCATAGGCCTTGCCACTGGCCTTCCACGAGAAGTCGCACTTCATCGCGTTCTTCTGGATACGCTCCCAGACTTCGGGTTGCCGATAGAGGGCCGCGGTGCGGGTGAGTGCGGCAGCGAAACCGTCGTAAGTGACGCCGTCGAACTGCACTCCGGTCGCGCAGCCTGCGGCGAGCGCGGCGGGGTTGGCGTCGATTACCGTGTCCGCCAGGCCGCCTGTCCGCGCGACGACCGGCAGGCAGCCATAGGCCAGGCCATATAGCTGCGTCAGGCCGCAAGGCTCGAAGCGCGAAGGGATGAGGATTGCATCCCCGCCGGCCTGCATGCGGTGCGACAGGGCCTCGTCGTAGCCGACGCGGATGCCGATGCGTCCCGGATGGCGCCCGGCTGCTTCAAACAGGGCCCTTTCGAGCGCAGCGTCACCGGAACCGAGGAGCGCCAGCCGCCCGCCGATGCCCACGAGATGGTCGATGACCTCGGGCAGGACGTCCATGCCTTTCTGCCAGGTCAGGCGGGTGACGACGATGAACAGCGGCCCATCGTCGGCATCGAGGGCGAATTCGGTTTCCAGCGCCCGCTTGTTGATGCGGCGCCGGTCCAACGTGCGATGGCCGTACCGCGCGGGCAACGCCGGGTCGGTGGACGGGTCCCAAACCTCGGCGTCGATGCCGTTGAGAATGCCGTGAACGGCGCTGCCTCGCGCGATCACCAGGCCTTCCAAGCCCATCCCGAATGCCGCCGAGCGGATCTCGCGGGCATAAGTGGGGCTCACGGTAGTCACCGCATCGGCGCAAGCGAGGCCGGCTTTGAGCATCCCGACACCGCCGTGGTATTCGACGCCGTCGATGGCCCAGGCCTCGTCCGGCAAACCGAGTTGCGAGAAGACCTCGGGACCCGACCAGCCCTGGAAGGCGATGTTGTGGACGGTGACGACCGATGCGACCCGTTGCGCTCCATAAGGAGCGAAACGCAGATATGCAGGGGCGAGGCCGGCCTGCCAATCATGCGCGTGGACGAGGTCGAAGCCTTGCGGCTTGCCGCGCTTGACCACCGCGCCACCGGCGATGTCCGCAGCAGCCCGGCCGAGGGCGGCGAACCGCTGCCAGTTGTCGCCCCAGTCACGCCCGGCGGAATCGGTATAGGGCGCGCCTTCCCGGGCATAGAGCGCCGGGGCATCCAGCACGAGCAGCGGGTGATCGCCTTCCCGCGTTCCGGCCAGCGTTCCCGACAGCAGGCGCGCCGGAGTGCCGACCAGCGAATCCCATACATGGATCGCGCGCGGGCGGCGCAGCGATGCGAGCACCGAAGGGTAGCCGGGCAGCAGGGTCGTCGTCTCCACGCCATGCGGCGCAAGCGCAGCCGGCAGCGCGCCGACGACATCGGCGAGACCGCCGGTCTTTACCAGAGGCACCGCCTCGGAGGCGACCGAGAGGACTTTCAGGGTCATGAGGCCGGGAAGTGCCAGGAAGCCTTCAGCGCCGTAACGATGGGCCAGGACTGCGGCCGGGGTATACTTGCCTTCACCATCAAAGCCCCAGCCGGTCGATCATCGGCTTGGTGATGAGGCATACGCCGTTCTCGGTGCGGCGGAAGCGGCGGGCGTCGAGTTCGGGATCTTCGCCCACAATGAGACCTTCGGGGATGCGCACGCCGGAATCGATGATGACGCGGCTCAGGCGGGCGTGGCGGCCGATGTTCGAATAGGGCAGGATCACGGCTTCGTCCACGCACGAAAAGCTGCCCATCTTCACGCCCGTCATCAGTAGCGAGCGCCGTGCCAGCGCGCCCGAGACGATGCAGTCGTTCGAGATCAGCGAGGAGATCGCGTGGCCCCGGCGACCGTCCTCGTCATGCACGAACTTTGCGGGCGCGGCGACCACCGCGTCGGACCAGATCGGCCATTCGCGGTCGTACATGTCGAGCTTGGGCACGGTGTCGGTGAGGTCGAGGTTGGCATCGAAGTAGGCATCGAGCGTACCTGCATCGCGCCAGTATTCCTCCATCTCCTCGGCTGCGCGGATGCAGCTGTCGGTGAAGCGATGGGCCTGCGCGAAGCCGTGCTTGACGATGTAGGGAATGATGTCCCCGCCGAAATCGCGCTTGCTTTCGGGATCGGCAGCGTCGCGGCGCAACTGGTCGAAGAGGAAATCGGTGTTGAACACGTAGATGCCCATGGAGGCCAGCGCGAGGTGCTCCTGCCCAGGGATGCCCGGCGGGTCGGCCGGCTTCTCTACGAAGGCGGTGACGCGATCGTTTTCGTCCACATGCATGACACCGAACTCGGTTGCTTCCATGCGCGGCACGACCAGGCAACCGACCGTGACGTCGGCACCCGAGTTGACGTGCTGCTGCAGCATCCGCTCGTAGTCCATCTTGTAGACGTGGTCGCCGGCCAGGATCACCATGTACTTGGGATCGTGCGGCTCGATGATGTCGATGTTCTGGTACACCGCGTCGGCAGTGCCTTCGTACCACAGCAGTTCGGAGATGCGCTGGCTGGCGGGCAGGATGTCGAAGCTCTCGTTGCGCTCGGGCCGCATGAAGTTCCAGGCACGCTGCATGTGGCGGATCAGGCTATGCGCCTTGTACTGCGTGGCGACGCCGATGCGACGGATGCCGGAGTTGATCGCGTTGGAGAGCGCGAAATCGATGATGCGCGCCTTGCCGCCGAAGTAGACGGCAGGCTTGGCTCGATTGTCGGTCAGTTCCCTGAGGCGGCTGCCACGCCCGCCGGCAAGGACATAGGCCATGGCCTCGCGCGCCAGTGGCCCAGACGGTGTTCTCATCGTACTCTCTCCATCGTTCGGCTTGTCCGGCGTCCGATCGCCCAAAATTCCGTCGTCGTTGCCGCTAGAGCCCGGCGGACCGCCACCATCCACGGGCTCTGCGCGCCACTCAATGCTGCTTCGTTACGTTTGCGATGACGAAGTGTTCCCGTCACAGCCTGTCCTCGCCCTACCCGGCGTATTCGAGCATGATCGTCGCCAACGGCGGCAGCGTGACCGTCGCATGTCCGCCGGCCGCCTTGACCTGGCCAAGGTTGCCCTTGCCGGTACCGCCGTAGTGCACGGAATCGCTGTTGAAGATCTCGTTCCACTTCCCCGCCAAGGGCAGAGGCACGTTGTAGTTGGTCCGCATTGCGGGCGTCATGTTGGCGATGACGGCGACCGGACTGACCCCCGGCGCCTTGCGCAGCCATGCGAAGACGGAGTTTTCGGCGTCGTCGACCACCAGCCATTCGAAGCCTTCGGCATCGCAGTCGCCTGCATGGAGCGCGCGCTTGGAGCGGTAGAGGCGATTGAGGTCCTTAACGAGATTGCGCACGCCCTCATGGGAAGGCGCATCGCGCAGTTCCCAGTCGAGTGCGCGTTCCTCGCTCCATTCGCGGCGCTGGGCGAATTCCTGGCCCATGAACAGCAGCTTCTTGCCCGGATAGCCCCACATGAAGGTGTAATAGGCGCGCAGATTGGCGAATTTCTGCCAGTCGTCGCCGCTCATCTTGCCGAGCAGGGAGCCCTTGCCGTGGACGACCTCGTCATGGCTGAGAGGCAGCACGAAGTTCTCGGAGAAGGCATAGACCAGCCCGAAAGTCAGGTCGTCGTGGTGGTAGCGCCGGTGCACCGCGTCGCGCGCCATGTAGCGCAGCGTGTCGTGCATGAAGCCCATGTTCCACTTGAAGCCGAAGCCGAGCGCGGTTTCCTTCGCCTTGCCGTCGCCTTCGTAGGCGGGCTGGGTGACGCCGGGCCACGAGGTCGATTCCTCGGCGATCGTCATGAAGCCGGGATGCTGACCGTAGAGCGCCCGGTTCGTGGCTCGCAGGAAGTCCACCGCCTCCCAGTTCTCGCGCCCGCCCTCCTGGTTGGGTATCCACTCGCCCGCCTTGCGCGAATAGTCGCGGTAGAGCATCGAGGCGACCGCATCGACGCGCAGGCCGTCGACATGGTAGCGCTCGGCCCAGAACAGCGCATTGTTGACGAGGAAGCTCGACACCTCGCGACGGCCGAAGTTGTAGATAAGCGTGTTCCAGTCGGGCTGGAAACCCAGCTTGGGGTCCTCGTGCTCGTAGAGCGCCGTGCCGTCGAAGCGGACCAGCCCGTGCTCGTCCTTCGGGAAATGGGCGGGCACCCAGTCGAGCAGGACGCCGATACCGGCGCGGTGGGCGCCATCGACGAAACGGGCGAAGCCGGCCGGCTCGCCGAAGCGCGAGGACGGGGCGAACAGCCCGGTCGTCTGGTAGCCCCACGAAGGATCGTAGGGATGCTCGCTGATCGGCATGAACTCGATATGGGTGAAGCCCATCTCGACCACGTAGGGGATCAACTCGTCCGCCAATGCGTCCCAGTCGAGGAACCAGTTCCAACGGTCGCGCTTCCATGAGCCGGGGTGGACTTCATAGATCGAGATCGGCACCTTGCGGGCATCTACCGAAGCCCAGTGCGCGCGATGCTCCTCGTCGCCCCAGTCCAGCTTGGCGGGCACCGCGGTCATCGAGGCGTTGTTCGGACGGATTTCCGCCATGAAGGCGAAGGGATCGGCCTTGAGCGGCTGCACCGAGCCGTCTGCGCCGACGATATGGTACTTGTACGCGCGGTAGTCCCCGATGTCGGGAATGAAGATTTCCCAGACGCCGATATCGACCCGGTTGCGCATGACGTGGCGCGCCGGACTCCAGTCGTTGAAGTCGCCCACGACACTAACGAGCCGAGCGTTGGGCGCCCAGACCGCGAAGTGCACGCCCTTCGCGCCCTCGTGCTCGATCAGGTGCGCGCCCAGCTTGTCGAACAGCCGGAAATGCGTGCCCTGCGCGATCAGAAGGTCGTCGACCGGCCCCAGGACGGGGCCGAAGGTATAGGGGTCGGTTACGAGCCAGTCATGCCCGCGCGCGGTGCAACGGTAACGGATCGGCTGAGGCTTGATGCGCAGCCGGGTTTCGAACAGGAAACGGTCGTCCACCTTTTCGAGCGTGCCGAGGCGATAGCCGTCGAGGCTGAACGCCTCCACGGTCTCCGCACCCGGCAGGATCGCTCGCAAGTACGTGCCGTCGGGACCGGGATGAGTTCCAAGAAGCGAGAACGGATCTGCGTTGGTTCCTTGAAGCAGGGATTCAATGGCTTTTTCCGTTGGCTTCACAGGACCTTCCAGATTTCCTTGGCGTACTCACCGATAGTCCGGTCCGAAGAGAACCACCCGACATTGGCAATGTTCCGGATCGCCGAGGCCCGCCAGCCCGCGACGTGTTCCCAGCGCGCGTCGACCTCGCGTTGGGCAGCGGCATAGGAGTCGAAATCGGCGGCGCACATGAACCAGTCGTGCTCGTAGAGGCCGTTGACGAGGCCCTCGTAGCGGGCCGGATCGTCGGGCGAGAACACGCCCGAGGCGATGGCCGAGAGTGCCTGCGAAAGCTCGAGCGATCCCTCGATGATCGCGCGTGGATTGTAGCCTTCCGCCCGCTTGGCCGCGACTTCCTGGGCGGTGAGGCCGAAGATGACGATGTTTTCGTCGCCGACGTGCTCCTTGATCTCGACGTTGGCGCCGTCGAGCGTGCCGATGGTGAGTGCACCGTTGAGCGCGAACTTCATGTTGCCGGTGCCCGAGGCCTCCATGCCCGCGGTCGAAATCTGCTCCGACAGGTCGGCGGCGGGAATGATCCGCTCGGCGTAGCTGACATTGTAGTTGGGGACGTAGACCACCTTGAGCAGCCCGCCCACCGAGGGGTCGGAATTGACGCGCCGGGCGATGTCGTTCGCCAGTTTGATGATGAGCTTGGCGTTGTGGTAGCTGGGCGCCGCCTTGCCGCCGAAGATCTTTACGCGCGGCACCCAGTCGCGCTCGGGATGGCTGCGGATCTGGTCGTAGAGCGCGACCGTCTCGATCAGGTTGAGCAGTTGGCGCTTGTATTCGTGGATGCGCTTGATCTGGACGTCGAACAGCGCGTCGGGATCGAGGCGGATGCCCATGGTCTTGCGGATATGCTCGGCAAGCGCGACCTTGTTGGCGCGCTTGACCTCGCCGATCCGCTCGCCCAGCGCGGCGTCGTCGGCCAGGGCGTTGAGGTCGGAAAGCTTCGCCGCATCGTCCAGGAAGCCGGGGCCGATGGCGTCCGTGATGACCTTCGTGAGGCCCGGGTTGCACTGCTGCAGCCAGCGACGCGGCGTGACGCCGTTGGTCTTGTTGTTGATGCGCGTGGGATAGAGCGCATGGAGATCGGCGAAGACCGTCTCCTTCATCAGTTCGGTATGCAACGCGGCGACGCCGTTGATCGAGTGCGCTCCCACGAAGGCGAGATTGGCCATGCGCACGCGTCGCTCGCCGCTCTCGTCGATGAGCGAGATCGCAGCGATCTGCCCGTCGGTCAGGCCCGCCTTGCGCGCTTCGCGCAGGACGCGGCTGTTGATCGCGTAGATGATCTGCATGTGACGCGGCAGCAGGCGCTCGAACAGCGGCAGCGGCCAGGTTTCCAGCGCCTCGGGCAGCAGGGTGTGGTTGGTGTAGGAGATGGTCTTCTTGCACACCTCCCAGGCCTCGTTGAACTCGAGCCCGTGGACGTCGACCATCAGGCGCATCAGTTCCGCCACGGCCACTGAGGGGTGGGTGTCGTTCAACTGGATCGCCGCCTTGTCCGGCAAGGTCCGGATGTCGCCGGCGTATTGCACGTGGCGGCGCACGATGTCCTGGATCGAGGCCGCAGTGAAGAAGAACTCCTGGCGCAGACGCAGCTCCTGCCCCGCCGGGCTGGAGTCGGCCGGGTAGAGCACGCGCACCAGGCTTTCGGCGCGGACCTTCTCGGCCAGTGCGCCGAAGTGATCGCCCGCGTTGAAGGCATCCAGCTTAAGCGGATCAATCGGATTGGCCGTCCATAGGCGCAGCGTGTTGACGCGCTTGCCCTTGTAGCCGACCACGGGCGTGTCGACGGCGGTTGCCTCGACCTTCTCGGCCGGGTTCCAGACGACGCCGTCGCCCTGCGCGACCACTTCGCCGCCGAAGCCGATCAGGTACGTGCTCTCGACCCGCTCGAACTCCCAGGGATTGCCGTGGGCGAGCCAGGTCTCGGGCAGTTCGATCTGCCAGCCGTCCTCGATGCGCTGGCGGAACATGCCGTTCACGTAGCGGATGCCGTAGCCGTAGGCGGGGATGTCGAGCGTCGCGAGGCTTTCCATGAAGCAGGCCGCCAACCGACCCAAACCGCCGTTGCCCAATGCCGCGTCGGGCTCCAGCTCCTCCAGTTCGGCAAGATCGAGTCCGTGCGCGGCCAGCGCCTTCTCCATCTCGCGCGTCATGCCCATGTTCGACAACGCGTCGCGCAGCAGGCGGCCGATCAGGAACTCCATCGAGAGATAATAGACCCGCTTGCCCTCGGTGTCGTAGGTGCGGCGAGTGGACTCGAACCACGCATCGATGATCTCGTCCCGCAAGGCATAGATCGCAGCCCTGTACCAGTCGTGCTGCCTTGCGGCGCGCTCGTCCTTGCCGACGCGATTTCGCAACACCCGCATGATGTGCTGATCGAGATCCGAAGGCGATGCTGGCTTGGTGTCGGACACGGGTTCGCTGGCCATGAGAGCACTCCTTGACAGGCCGCCACGAGCGCCGGTTTAGGCGCGCCCGGGCGGCGCCGGTTATCGCCAGGACGGGGGCGACGTCCCCCTCTCCCCCTTCTCCTGAGCATCATGGCTACCACAGGGTTGCGGGGCGGCAAGTCTCATTGTGCAGTGCCGCAAGATTTTCACCTAAGGTGTTACACGCAGTCCAAGGCTGGGGCGTGAGCGGGTGGCCGCAAGATCGCGCCTAGCCGACGCCCGGGATCGAGACGCGGCGACGCATTCCTTCGTGATTGCCTGGGACCTAGCGGTCGTCCTGCCACGTACAATCCTTTATCTCTATGCCGAGATCGTCGACGATTGCGCGCATTCCCAAGATGTCGAACAGCACTTCGCCCTCGCCGATGCGGCGGCGGAATTCGACTTCCTTTGCCGCGCGCGCCTCGGCATTGATCACCGCCAGTTCCAGCAGGCCGCGCGGAATCACCAGCACGCCGTCCGAATCGCCGACGATCACGTCACCGGGCTCGACCAGCACCCCGTCCACCACCAGCGGCACGTTGACGGCGGCCGGCCCGCGCTTCTTGGGATGCTCGACCGAGACGGCAGTGGACCAGACCGGATAGCCCAGTTCGCGGATTGCATCGACGTCGCGCGTGGCGCCGTGGACGACCGTGCCGGCGAGGCCCTTCGTCCTGGCGAAACCGCAAGCAACATCGCCCCAGAGCGCACCCTGGTGGCCGCCCCCGTTGGTCAGCACCAGCACGTCGCCCGCCTGCGCGGTATAGAGCGCTGCGTGGATGGCGAGATTGTCGCCGGGAAAATTCCAGGCCGTCACCGCCGGCCCGCAGACTTTCTGTCCGGGTGCGATCGGGACCATGCCGGGGCTCATGAGGCTCATGCGCCCGGCGATCTCGCCAAGGCCTTCGTGCAGGTCGGCTATACCGAACCGGGCAGCGCGTTCGAGCAACGCGGGGTCGGGACGGTGGATCCTGCTGTAGATCACGGACTTGAGGGGAACGGTCACGCAAGAATCTCCGGGTTGAGCAGCGTCGCGGGCGTCTCGCCCCGGCTGATGGTTTCGATGACGGCAGCGACGTTGAGCGCCATGTCCTTCATCCCGGCCTCGGTGACGCCGGCGACGTGGGGCGAGAGCAGGCAGTTCGGCAGGTCGAAGAGGGCATGGCCGGAGCCCGGGGGCTCGTGCTCGAACACGTCGATGCCGGCGCCGGCGATCTGGCCGCACCGCAACGCCTCGGCCAGCGCGGCTTCATTGATGATCCCCCCGCGCGAACAGTTCACCAGGATCGCATGCGGCTTCATCAAGCCCAGTTCGACTGTATCCACGAGGTTGCGAGTACCATCGGTCAGAGGCACGTGAATGGATACGATATCGCGCGCAAGCACCGCGGCAAGGTCCACCGGCTCCACCCCCGCGGCGCGCATCTCCACCTCCGGCACCATGGGATCGTACGCGGCGACATGCGCTCCGAACCCGGCGCCGCAGATCTTCGCGACATGACGGGCAATGCGACCGAAGCCGACGAGGCCGATACTGGCTCCGGTCAGGTCCCCCAGGCGGATGCCCCAGCGCTCGTCCCAGCGCTCGCCGCGGACCAGCGCGTCCATGTCGCGCGTCCGACGCAGAAGCCCCAGCATCAACGCCACCGCGCCCTCGGCGACGGCGGTGGAGTTACCGCCGCCGGGTGTGTTGGCGACCATGACTCCTTGCGCGCTCGCGGCGGGGATGGCGATGTTGTCCACTCCCGCGCCATGCTTCACGATGGCCTTCAGGTTGGACATCGAGCCAAAAATGGCCTGGCCGAGCGGGCTCGTCCGGATCACGATGACACTTGTTTCACCGGCGCGGGGGTCATTGATCCCGATCACATCGTGCGCCACGGCGATGCGTTCGACGCCGGCAGGGTGGATTGGATCGATTATGCAGACGAGTTCACGGGAACCCAACGTTTTTCCTTCCCCGAAACCTCCAGATGTATACCATCTGGCGATGTTGAGCTTAGACTTCTCGTGAAAGCTCTTTGTCTCGCGGTCAACCCGTAATAGGGCTGCCCGGCACAAGCATGTATCCGATCCGGTCCTTTGCCGTCCGGGCGATCACTTCGAGGAGAGAGCGATGTTCGCCGCGCCCCCCGCCATCACGGCCGAGGTCTTCTGCCGTATTCCCGACAGGTTCCGCCGCTTCGGCGAAACCACCGAATGGGCGCAGGTCCAGCTTCATGGTGCCGCCGCGCCCGTGTTTCTGGAAGGCCCGGTGTTCGATGCGGCCGGCAACTTGTGGGTCACCGACATCCCCTGGGGTCGCCTGTTCCGGATCGCGCCCGACGGCGAATGCGAGGTCGGCTTCGAATACGACGGCCAACCCAACGGCATGAAGTTCCTGTCCGACGGCCGCCTGCTGGTCGCCGACCACCACAAGGGCATGGTCATCTGCGATCCGGCGACCGGCAAGTCGGAACCCTGGTTCGAACGCTACCTGCTGGAGCCGTTCTTGGGTTGCAACGACCTGACCATCGCCCGGAACGGCGACATCTGGTTTACCGACCAGGGGCAGTCCGGGTGGCACAATCCCAATGGCCGTCTGTTCCGCGTGCGGGCCGGGACCGGGCGCCTCGAACTGATGTTGGACCGGATTCCCAGCCCCAACGGCCTCGTCCTCAACAAGGCGGAGACGGCGCTGTACCTAGCGGTCACCCGGGCCAATGCGGTGTGGCGCTGCCCGCTGGTCAACGGTGGCGAAGTGATCTCGAAAGTCGGCACCTACATCCAGATGTCGGGAGGTTCGGGCCCGGACGGATTGACGATCGACGCCGAGGACAACCTGGTGGTCTGCCACGTCGGCTTCGGCGCCGTATGGCTGTTCTCCAACCGTGGCGAACCGCTGCTGCGCATCGACGTTCCTGAAGGCCGCTACACCACCAACGCGGCTTACGGAGGGCCAGGCAACAAGTGGCTGTTCTTTACGGAATCCAGCACTGGCACGGTCTACAAGGTGGAAATGCCGGTGCCTGGCCGGGAGGTTTTCAACGCGAGCATTTGACGAGGCATTCGTCACTCCGTACATTGACGGGTAGTGCCATTGTGGGTCAGCCAGCCCGACTCCGGTGGGAAGAAGCTTGCATTCTCGCGGGGGAACGTCGATTATGTTGCAATGCACAATCGATTTGCCAGCACTTAGGCCGCCCCATGAGTGATACCCGACTTGAGCTGATGAGAGCCATCGCGCACAAGAAACTCGTTGCGGCGCGGTACAATGGCGCCGTCATCAGGCTGGCCCCGCACCTGCTGTTCGAACGCCATGGCGACCTGTTCCTGAGCGCTTTGAACATGAGCAAGAACTGGCGCAGCGATGACGAACGGCAGTTGGGGCAGTTCAAGCTGGCTGGCCTTGCCGCGATCGAGGTGATCGACGAAGGCTTCGATCCGCTGCCTTCGTTCCAGCCCGTGCCGCCGCGCTCCGACGACCTCCTCGTACTGACCGTCTGAAGCAGGCTGGGAACCTGATCCGGCGAAGCTGGATCAGGTGCTGTGCCGGTCCATCTGAGTGGACCGAACGCTAGGCATCATGGCCGCCCGCATCCGGACGTCCGCGCAGCGCTTCGATCAGGTCGCGCATGACCTCGGTGTCGCGCAAGTTGAGGTCGCGCTGCGGGTACGGCACCTTGATGCCGTTCTCGCGCATCAGCCGCCACAGCGTCTTGAGCACGTCGGAGCGCACGTTGTCGACGCCTTCCTCGGGGTCGGTGATCCAGCAGTGGATGACGAAGGCCACGCCATTCTCGGCGAAGCTGCCGAGCCAGACGGTGGGCGGCGGCGCGTCCAGCACACGCGGGACCGAACGCGCCGCTTCCAGCATCAGTTGCTCGGCATGCTCGATGTCCGAGGCATAGGGGATTACCACGGGCACCTGGATGCGCACGTTGCGGCTGGAATAGGACCAGTTCTCGACCTGGTTCACCATCAGGTTCTCGTTCGGGATCAGGTATTCCTTCTGGTCCCGGGTGGTCAGCGACACGGCGCGGATGCCGATGCGGCGGATCTGCCCGAAGGTGTAGTTGCCGCCCTGGTCGGTGATGGCGATGACGTCGCCCGGCTTGATCGACTTGTCCATCAGCAGGATGATGCCCGCGATCAGGTTGCCGAAGGTCTTCTGCAGGCCGAAGCCGATGGCGAGGCCGAACGCGCCGGAGAATACCGTCAGCGCCGTCAGGTCGATGCCCAGCACGTCCACGCCGATGAGGAACGCCAGGACCCAGATGAACAGGCTGACCATCTTCTCGATGAGCAGCCGCTGGGTCAGGTCGAGCCGCGTCGCACGGGCCAGCATGCGACTGGACAGCCGGCTCGCTCCCCAGGCGATCGAGATCACCAGCGCCAGCACCGCCAGCACGACGACGAGGTCCCACACCGAGAAACGCGTGGTCCCCACTTGCACGGCTAGCCTGTCGAGCGTCTTGACCACGTCGCCGACCGCGTCGCTGCGCGAGGCGACCGCGTCCTTGATCCCGTCGGCCCCGGACATGTGCCGCTGCGCCGCCGCCACGGTGGACGTAGGCGCAGGCGCCGCTGCGATGCTTGGCATGTTCACCGCCCCTGCCAGGCTACGAGCGCCTGCTCGATGTCCGCGATGAGGTCACGCGGGTCTTCCAGGCCGATGGCGAGGCGCACGCCGTGACGATCCGCTTCGTCCGCCGGTCCCGGCGGCCAAGCCATGCGACTGCGGTAGCCCGAAGGTTCGATCGGCAACGCCAGACTCTCGAATCCGCCCCACGAATAACCGATGCCGAACAGCGACAGCCCGTCGACGAAGCGGTTGCGCGCGACGGCCGTGCCGCCCTTGAAGACGAAGCTGAACAGGCCGCATCCACCGGTGAAATCGCGCTTCCAGACCTCATGCCCCGGTGCGCCCGGCAGCATCGGGCAGAGCACTTGTGCCACTTCCGGCCGCCCGGCGAGCCATTGCGCGATGGCCAAAGCGCTGTCGCTCTCGCGCTTCAACCGCAGATGCAGCGTCCGCAGGCCGCGCAGGACCAGCGCCGCGTCATCGGGCGAGACCACTGTGCCCAGTTGCTGTGCGCGTTGCCGCAGCCGGGCGTAGAGTTCCGGCCCGGCGCTGGCGCTGCCCATCATGACGTCGGAATGCCCGCCGACGTGCTTGGTCAGCGCCATCAGCGAAATATCGATGCCGCGCTCCAGCGCCGGGAAGCCGAGCGGGCTCGCCCAGGTGTTGTCGAGCACCGAGATCGCGCCCTTTTCCCGCGCGACGGCAGCAAGGGCGGCCAGGTCGCACATCTCCATCGACAGGCTGCCCGGTGCCTCGAGCAGCACCGCGCGGGTCCGTTCGCAGAACAGGGCTTCGTAGCCGGCGATGTCGAGCGGATCGAAGAACCGGGGCTCGATGCCGAAGTCGGTGAGCAGGCCCTTGCCCATGGCCCGCGACGGGTCATAGGCATTGTCGCTGATGAGCACGACGTCACCCGGCCGCAGCAGCGTCAGCATGACACCGGCGATGGCGGCGACGCCCGAAGGGTAGAGCACGGTCCCCGCCGCCCCCGGCTCCAGCGTGGTCAGCGCTTCGCTAAGCGCCCACTGGGTCGGCGCGCCGCGGCGGCCGTAGAAGAAGCGCCCGTCCTCGTTGGTACGGGGCCCCTCGAAAAGTGCGGCGGTGTCCTCGTAGAGATGCGTGCTGGCGCGCCAGACGGGCGGATTGACGACCGCCCCGGTCCATTCGCTGCGCCGCCCTGCCCCCACGATCCGGGTCGCTTCCGACAGGTCGTCCGGGTGCCTGGTAATATCCAATGTCGTCTCCGTGTATTCGCACGGGTGGACTCTAGGACATCTTCTAGACTCTAGGAAACCCCCGCGCCTGCGGGTCATGCGGTTGTCAGCCGGCAGCCCGGCGATGATCGACCGGCTGCACGGGATAATCGCGCGCGGCCTCCACTTCGCGAGCGGCCAGTTCGCGGTGCTCGCGCGGGCCGGTATCCAGGCGCAGCGGCGAGAGCCCGGCGCCACCGCCTTCGATACCCACGGTGTAGACCCGGCGCAGGATCGCCGCGCCGCTCTGCGCATCCCCATCGGAAATGACGCAAAGGCGTACCAGCGGCACGAAGAACGAGGCACCGGCGCGCTGCAAAGGCCGGATCGCATTGAGAGGGAGTTGTATCTCGCCGGAAAGCGTCGCTCTCTCGCCCGCGGCGAGGGGCGGGATGACCTTGAGCATGGCGAGCGTATCGAGCGCGGGGGCCAGTTGCTGCTCGGGCGGGATGGAGCCATGGGCGCCTATCATGTCGCCCAGCAGGCGGCCGGCGGGCAGGTCGGTGACGGCGCCGATGGACAGGCGATATTGGAGGGTTGCGTAGACTAGCGACAGGCGCAGGCCGACGGGCTCCAGCGACAGTTCGACAAGCGCGGGTGCGACAACGGGTGGAGGCGCCGCGAAGGTGGGCTGCGGTACGACCGGAGCGGCTGCGGGCGGGGTCGGCGCCCGCCCCGTGGCGGGCGTCGCCTGCGACTGCGGTATTTCAGCCTCGACGGGCTCGCCCCACTCCTCGACCGCCGGTTCGGCGCTTCGGCGGCGCAGGTATACAACGAGCGCGCCCAGCCCCACCAGGAGGACCAACGGCGTGGCCCACCACCAGAACGGCCAGTTTTCCCGCGCATCCGGGCTCGCCGCTGTCGGCGCGGCATCCATCGCCACCGCTTCGCTCGGCGCCGCAGCGGGAACGAGGGGTTCGGAAACCGCCGCGGCAGCTGGCGACGGCGACGGCGACGCATCCGGCTGCGGGACGGACGATGCTCGAGGTTCCGGAGCCGGTGTCGCGCGCGCAGCCGGCGTGGCGGAGGGCGCCGCGCGCGGTTCGGGCGAAGGCTGCGGTGCCGGCACGACGGGCGCCCGGGTGGCTGCCGGTGCCGGAGGGGTGATCGTCGGAACCGGCGTCGGCGCGGCCTGGCTCGGGCGAACCACAGGATTCTGCCCGTCGGTCGGCCCCTGCACGGTCGATGCGGTGGGCGTGCCGGTCGGCTCGGGCAGGCTCCAGGAATTGATCGACTGCGCAAACACGGGCGATCCGGCCGATCCGACGGTCCAGATCGCGGTGCCCCAAAGCGCGGTTGCGATAGCCGCGCGCGAATAGGTTGTGCTGTTGCCCCTCATAACCGTGCCACCGTCGCCCAATCCGCTGTGAACCGCGTGTTAATGCCATGGGCACACGCGACGAGCCGTTGCAAGCCCTCGCCAAACGTAGAGCCACTTGTCTTGTCGATAGCTTGACGGCATGGCTTCGGGCATGACCGAGACTCCCACACCATCCTCGATGCCGCTGCATCTGGGCCAGCAGAGCGCCCTTCCCGCCTCGCCCGAGCAGGCCGTGCTCGACTACGTTCCCAACCCGCGCGTCGGCAGCCTTTACCTGGTGCGCTTCGCCGCGCCGGAGTTCACCTCGCTGTGCCCCGTCACCGGCCAGCCCGACTTCGCGCATCTCGTCCTCGACTACGCACCGGGCGACACAATCGTCGAATCGAAGAGTCTCAAGCTGTTCCTCGGATCGTTCCGCAACCACTGCGGCTTCCACGAAGACGTCACCGTGGGCATTGGGCAGCGCCTGGTCGACGAGATGAAACCCCGGTGGCTCCGCATCGGCGGGTATTGGTATCCGCGCGGCGGCATCCCGATCGACGTGTTCTGGCAGTCTAGCGCTCCGCCCGAAGGCCTTTGGGTGCCCGACCAGGGCGTGCAGGGATATCGCGGACGAGGCTGAGGCCGAAGGTCGGCAGCCGGATCAGTAGCCCGAACTGGCGAACCGCGCCCCGTTGACGCGCGTGAGATCGATCACGCCGCTGCCGATCGAAGCCATCTGCCGGTTGTTCAGGCACTGCGCATAGACCGTGGGCGCTTCCGCCTTGCGGGCAGCCTCGGTCTCGAGCGCATCGTCGAGCCCCGCATTGCACTGGGCGCGTGTCTCGTAGGTCTGGACGGGGGTTTGCAAGCGCTCGCACGCGGTTCCGTCGTCGGAGCAGGCGAACAAGGCGAGGGCGAAGAGGGTGGCGCTCATGATGAGTCTCCTTCCTTGCCGATACAACGGGCCGGCGCGCGCATGTATCCCGCCACCGCAAGAAAAAGCGGCAGGCCGGCCAATGTCTCCCTGCGCCAAATACGGACTGGAACCGCCGGGCTCCGGGCGCGTAATAGCTCCCTCATGGACCAGACCAAAGCAAAGCTCGTCATCCGCCAGGCCACCGTCGCGGACGCGCCCGCGATCGCCCGCCTTTCCGAAAAGGTCTACGGCAAAGCCGATGCCTTCACCCGCGCCGAGATCCGCGGCCAGGTCATCAACTTCCCCGAGGGCCAGTTCGTCGCCGAGTACGAAGGCAGGGTCGTGGGCCACTGCGCGACGATGATCGTCACCGCCGACCTCGCCTTCAAACCGCACACCTGGGAGGAGATCAGCAACGGCGGCTACGGCCGCCCGCCCGCGCCGGAGGGCGACGTGCTCTACGGGTTCGAGGTCTGCGTCGATCCCGACTACCGGCGCCTGCGCATCGGTCAGCGCCTGTACCGCAAGCGCAAGGAAGTGTGCCAGTACTTCGAGTTGAAGGGCATCGCCTTCGCCGGCCGCATGCCGGGCTACTCGCGCCGCAAGCGCCACTACCCCGATCCGGCAGCCTACGTGCAGGCGGTGCAGGACAAGAAGATCCGCGACCAGGTCATCAACTTCCAGATCAACGAAGGCTACGAGCCGCGCGGCATCCTGCCCGACTATATCCCGACCGACCGCGAGAGCGGCGGCAATGCAGTCATGATGTACTGGACCAACCCGCTCGCCCCGCGTGATACCGGCAAGGCGGTTCCCGGCCTCAAGGAGCGCGTCCCTTCCAGCGTGCGCGTCGCCACCGTGCAGTTCCAGATGCGCAAGATCGAGACGATCGACCAGTTCGAAGCGCAAGTCGAATACTGGATCGACGTCGCCGCCGACTACGAAAGCGACTTCGTGGCCTTCCCCGAGCTGTTTACCCTGGAACTCCTCTCGATCGAGGAGAAGAAGCTCGAGCCGGTGGAGGCGATCGAAAAGGTCGCGACCTACACCGAGCGCTTCGTCGAGTTCATGCAGCGCATGGCGGTCAGCTACAACATCAACATCATCGGCGGCTCGCACCCCACCCGCGTCAAGCTGCGCGGCGGCAAGAGCGAGATCCGCAACATCGCCTATACCTTCCTGCGCGACGGCGCGGTGCACGAGACGCAGAAGCTGCACCCCACCCCTTCCGAGCGGCGCTGGTGGAACGTGCGCGGCGGCTACGGCGCCAACGTGATCCAGACCGATTGCGGCCCGATCGGCGTCATGATCTGCTACGACAGCGAGTTCCCCGAGCTCGCCCGCCACCTCGTCAACCAAGGCGCGCTGATGCTGTTCGTGCCGTTCTGCACCGACGAGCGCCGCGGCTACCTGCGGGTGCGCTACTGCGCCCAGGCCCGCGCGGTGGAGAACCAGTGCTACGTCGTCACCTCGGGCGTCGTGGGCAACCTGCCGAACGTCGAGAACATGGACGTCCACTACGCCGAAAGCGCGATTCTCACCCCCAGCGACTTCCCCTTCGCCCGCGACGGCGTGGCGGCGGACACCGCGCCCAACACCGAGACCATCGCCATCGCCGACCTGAGCCTCGACGCGCTGCTGACCGCGCGCCAGTCGGGCGCGGTGCAGAACCTCAAGGACCGGCGCTTCGACCTCTACCGCGTGGAATGGACGCAGACGAACGGCTAGGGCGGGGGCCCGCGGCGGTTGGACAGGACACCCCCCTAGGCGGCGGCGACGCTTGCGGCTATGGCCGATCGTATACCTGCGGATGAAATGCCCATGACCAAAGACCACGCGCCCATCGCCCCCAACGGTCCCGTTTCCCAGGGTGTCGCCAGCCAGCGCGTCGCCGACATCCTGGCCGAGCGCATCCTTGCGGGCGACCTCGCCCCGGGCGCGCGGATCAAGCAGGACGAGCTGGCCGAAGAACTCGCCACCAGCCGCATCCCGGTGCGCGACGCGCTGCGCATGCTGGAGGCCCGCGGCCTCGTCACCATGCGCGCCAATGCCGGGGCCCGCGTCACCAGCCTCACCCGCCGCGACCTCGAGGTCTCCTACGAGATCCGCGAGCGGATCGAACCCCTGCTCCTCGCCGACAGCGTGCCCCACCTCACCGACGGCGACCTGGCGGACTTGCGGGCGGTGATGGAGCGCAACGAGCGCGTCACCGACATCGACGAGGCCATCGCGCTGGGCCGCGAGTTCCACTGGATCACCTATCGCCGCCACACCACCCCCCTGCTCGCGCAGATCGTCGAGCGCGTCTGGGACACCACGCAGAGCTACCGCCGCGCCTACATGAAGCTGGCGATGGCGGGCGCCACCAGCGGCGGCGGACGCACCCACGACATCGAGCACCAGTTGCTCTACGACGCGGTCGTCAAGCGCGAGGTGGAGACCGCCCAGGCCGCGCTCGTCCTCCACATCCGCCGCACGCGCATCGGCCTGGTCCGCTACGGCCACCTTCTGGGCGGCACGGGCGATGCCGCCCCGGTCCGCTCGACGCTGCTCGACGCCGCCGAATAGCGCATCATCGTATACATCGCATGCTTGCCTGCCCGTCGCGCTGCGGGCTAGGAAAGGGCGCGACCATCGCTTTGCCTCCCGACATGAAGGAACCCTTTGCATGATTAGCCTCGATCAGGCCCGCACCCTCATCGCCGCCACCCGCGCCAAGGGCCGCGAGATGGGCCTGAACCCGCTCACCGTCGTCGTCCTCGATCCCGGCGGCCACTTCGTCGCCATGGAGCGCGAGGACGGCTCGGGCTACGGCCGTCCCGACGTCGCCGGCGGCAAGGCGGCGGGCGCGCTGGCGATGGGCGTCTCCAGCCGCAAGCTGGGCGACATGGCCGCCGAGCGTCCCCAGTTCATGGCCGCCCTTTCCGCCGCCTGGAACGGCAAGCTGATCCCTGCCGCCGGCGGCGTGCTGGTCAGGGACGCGGCCGGGACCCTTCTGGGCGCCGTGGGCGTCAGCGGCGATCTTTCGGACAAGGACGAGGAGGCCGCTTTCGCCGGCATCGCGGCAGCGGGCCTCGTCGCCGGGTAACCCCGCCCCCCGGGTGACGCCGGGTCCGGCGGCGCCGATCCACCCGCCGCAACGTGGCCCAGGTTTACACGGTTTACACTGTCCAGAAGCAAGACTTCTCGCCTTGCCCCACGAGTGGGACCTGGCCGGCGCGCGCCACCGATCCGGGGCGCCGCCGGCAAGGCTTCGCGGAGATGGGTCGGTGCTGGTCCGGTCCGGGTCATGCGGCCTATCTACGCGGTGCCGACCATGTAGGAAAACGGATTGCGCCCGTTTCCGCCAGCCGGCAGAGCCGCGCCGAGACCCAGAGGGAGGACAGTCGTGAAGCTGTGGCGGATAACGCGCGAACCCTTTCTGGCGCTCGACGGGGCGGGACCGCTCAGGTTCGGTGGCCGGTACTCGTCCGCAGGTCGCCCGGTCGTCAATCTGGCGAGCGAGGCGGGTCTCGCCGTGCTCATCGCCTTGCGCTACGCCCTGGCGGACGAGGCGAGCATGGACGCGGACTACCTGCTGGGCTGGACGGACATCGATGCCCGGCCCGAGCGCGTTCCCGCAAACCTCGCTCCGGCCGGAAAGATCTCCCACGTCGATGCCTGGCTGGATTCGCGGCGCTCGCTGCTGGCCGCAGTGTCCTCCGCGGTGCTGCCCGAGGCGGATGTCGTGCTGCTGAACCCGGCCCACCCCGATGCCGCCGGCGTGAAGCCGCTCACGGTCCGTCCGTTCCGCTTTTCCGAATGCCTGCACCGCCCGCCGATGCTGGACGCCTATCGGGGGGATGCCCGGGCCGGGAGCTGACGGCGCGGCGGCCCGCGTTCACCCCACGGCGAGGCGGACGGGCTTTTCCATCTCCAGGCGATTGCGCCCCTTGGCCTTGGCCACGAACAGCGCCATCTCGGCGCGCTCGATGGTGGAATCGAGGCTGGTGCCGATCCGCGCGACGCTGGCGCTGGCGGTCATCGCGAAGTGGCTGGTGCCCACCTTCTGCTTGAGTTCGGCCAGCGTCGTCACCACCCGCCGGCAGATGCCCTCGGCCTCCGCCGCGGTGACGCGCGGCAGGATCACCGCGAAGCGCTCCGAGCCGATGCGCGAGATGATGTCCTCGGTCCGCAGCATCTCGCGCAGCAGGTCGGAGAAGACGGTCAGCACCTCGTCCCCCACGCTCTGGCCGTACTGCATGTTGATGGTGCGGAAGAAGTCGATGCTGAACAGGCCGAGGCAGCCGTCCATTCCCGCTTCCAGCATGTGCTCGAGCATCGAGATGAAGGCAGTGCGATTGGTCAGCCCGGTCAGCGGATCGGAGTAGGTTGCGGTGAACAGCCGTTCGCTGAGCGAGCGCAGTTCGTCGACGCTGCGCATGACGCCGAGAACGCCGTAGGGTGCCCCGTCGTGGCGCAAGAGCGCGCGCAGGCGGATCTCGAACCAGCGCCTGCGCTCGTCGCGGGTGACGGCGGGGAATTCGATCCAGTCCACGTCCTCGCCGGCCATGGCCCGGGCATGGGCCCGCGCGACCTGTTGCTTGGCCTCGGGGGCGACGAGATCGAGCAGGTGCGGCCCCACCAGAGTGCCGCAATCGCCTCCGGAAACGCCCCCGGAACTGCGGTGCCCCAGTTCGGCGATGGCGGAGGTGGCGTGGACGATGAACCCCTTGGGGTCGGTCTTGAGGATCACGTCGGTCGTGCTCTCGGCCAGCATGCCGTAGAGGACCGAGCTTTCCTGGAAGGTGAAATTCATGCCCATGCCCACTTCGTCCCGGATGTCCTGCCCAAGGTGCTGAACCTGCGACCCGGCGGAATGGACCGCGGGACCGACTGGCTCCGAAATGCGAACGCGACTGTTATGCTGTAGACAAACAGATCATGCCCGCACCTTCTGCAATATATGTAAATCCATCACCCTAATTTTAGACAATTAGTTTTGTTAACTAACAGAACTAAATTAATCTATTCTTATCAGAATGTTTACCATCGATTGACGGAGTCGGAAATACGGAAAGTGGTGGGCATTCAATTAGAATGGTTAAGGGCCGGCAGAGGAGGACGACAGGACGGGGCGCGTCAGAGTTCTATCATGATCCGGACCTTGTCCGGGGTCGTCTCCACGGCCGCGGCGATCTGGTCGCGGCAGCGCGAGATCAGGTCGGACAATCCCGGTACGCTGCGGCTCGGCCGCAAGTCGGCGCTCTCGACGCCCAGGGCTTCGGCGATCGCCTCGATGCGCTCCTCGATCGGCCGGGCGCGTCCCTGTTCCCACGCCCAGACCGTGGGCTTGCTGACGCCGAGCCGGTTGGCGAGTTCGCCCTGAGTCAGGCCGCGCAGCTTGCGCAGGCGGTGCAGGCGCTCGCCCAGGCTTTCGCCGCCGATCGCGGAAGGTCCGGCAGGCGCCGGCGTCGGCCCCAGCCCCAGTTCGCTCTGCACGGCGCTGCGCAACTGCGCCGCGCTCAGGGTCCCGGGCGGGATCGGTCCCTCGAAGGCGCAGCCGTAGAGCCGCCCGCTGGACCAGATCACCCGGGCGCGGGCCTGCGGCGCTTCGGGAAGCTCGAGTTCGAGGGATTCGCCGATCTCCAGGTCGACCTGGCTTTCGAGCAGGACGCCGCTTTCCGAGAAGTTGTGGACGACGACCTGTGTTTCCGCGCCGGACTCCAGCGCGCCGTGGGTTTCAAGCAGCAATCGGCGCCGCTCGGCACGCGGCTGCATCCCCTGGTGCCCGTCGCTTGCCTCGTTTACTTCGAAATGGGCCGCAATGGGCATTCGTATCGCCTCCTAAGGTGTACGAAGCGTCCACTGGTGCGGTTAAGATTCGGTTAGCATCCGTGCTAATGAAGCTCCCGATTCACGATTAGGAGCCGCTTTATTCGTTGTCGGGGCCACTTTGGCGTTGCGCGGCCCCGTCTGGCCCATACCCGTGAACCCGCCCGGTGCAGCACGCCCGTAAAGTTGCCCTAACCCCCAGCAAAGCCATTATCGCTGGCGCAGCGCGGGATTCATCGCCATCTGCGCCGCCATGGCAGCGAATCCCGTCTCCACCGGCCGCATCGGCAAAGTCCACCTCGTCGGGGCCGGCCCCGGCGATCCCGACCTGCTCACCCTGCGCGCCGCGCGGCTGCTGATGGGCGCCTCGCTGATCGTCCACGACGGGCTCGTCGATCCCGCGATCCTGGCGATGGCCCGGCCCGGCGCGCGCATGGTCTCGGTCGCCAAGAGCCGCTCGCGCCACACCATGAAGCAGGAGGAGATCAACGCCCTGCTGGTGCGCGAGGCGCTCGCCGGCAACGACGTGGTCCGTCTCAAGGGCGGCGATCCGTTCATCTTCGGCCGTGGCGGCGAGGAAGCCGAGGCCTGCCGTGCCGCGAGCGTTCCCGTCGAGGTGGTGCCCGGCATTTCCTCGGCCCTTGGAGCCGCCGCCGCCGCGCAGATCCCGCTGACCCACCGCGACCATGCCTCGATCGTCAGCTTCGTCGCCGGCCAGTGCAAGGGCCTGTCGGAGCAGGACTGGTCGGGCCTCGCCGGCAAGGGCCGCACCCTGGTGATCTTCATGGGACTCGCCACCGCCGCCGACATCACCGAGAAGCTGATGGCCGACGGCCTCGCTCCCGAAGTGCCCGTCGCGGTGATCGAGAAGGCCACGCGCGCCGACATGCGCGTGCTGCGCGCGCCGCTGGCCGGCCTTTCCGACCTTGTCGAAAGCGAGAGGGTGCAAAGCCCGGCGCTTATCGTTATCGGCGACGTCGCCGCAATCGACAGTGATTGGGCGGACAACACCATTCGCGCACTGGCGCTGGAGGCAACGAAGTGAAGATCCTGACGGGCAACGACCTGAAGTCCGGGGCGGTCATCTGGTGGACGGGCGTGGGCTGGTCGCTCGACGTCAACGAATCCGCCGACGTCGAAGACCATGGGCCCGCCATCATCGCGCGCGAGGAAGGCGTCCAGAACGTCTTCGCCGCCTATGTCGTCGATGCCGTGAAGACCGAGGAAGGCGTTCGCCCAGGCCACATCAAGGAGCGCATCCGCGCGCTGGGCCCCACCGTGCGCCCCGACCTGACGCTCAAGCCGTCCGACCCCGAAGCCGTGAACTGGGTGATCTGATGTACAAGTATGACGAATACGACCAGCAGATGGTCGAGACGCGGGTTTCCGAATTTCGCGACCAGGTCCGCCGCCGCATCTCGGGCGAGCTGACCGAGGACCAGTTCAAGCCGCTGCGCCTGCAGAACGGCCTGTACCTCCAGCTCCACGCCTACATGCTGCGCGTGGCGGTGCCCTATGGCACGCTGAGCGGGGCGCAGATGCACCTGCTGGGCGACATCGCGGACAAGTACGACCGCGGCTACGGCCATTTCACCACCCGCCAGAACATCCAGTACAACTGGATCAAGCTGGACGAGACCCCCGACATCCTCGCCGAACTGGCGACGGTCGAGATGCATGCCATCCAGACCAGCGGCAACTGCATCCGCAACATCAGCTCCGACCAGTTCGCCGGCGCCGCGGCCGACGAGATCATCGATCCGCGCCCTTACGCGGAACTGCTGCGCCAGTGGTCGAGCTTCCACCCGGAATTCCTGGTCCTGCCGCGCAAGTTCAAGATCTGCGTCATCGCGTCCGAAAAGGACCGCGCGGCGATGCGCCTGCACGACATCGGCATCAAGATGGTCCGCAATGACGCCGGCGAAATCGGCGCGCAGTTCTATGCGGGCGGCGGCATGGGCCGCACCCCGATGATCGCGCCGCTGATCCGCGACTTCGTGCCGCTCGACCAGCTCATCACCTTCTCCGAAGCGTGCCTGCGCGTCTACAACCGCTACGGCCGCCGCGACAACAAGTACAAGGCGCGGATCAAGATCCTCGTCCACGAGCTGGGCAAGGACGAGTACATCCGCCAGGTCGAGGAGGAGTTCGCGCACCTGCTCACCCAGCCGATCGAGCCCCCGCTCGCCGAGCTGGAGCGCATCAAGGCGCACTTCGTCGACCCCGCGTTCGACGCCGCCGCGCCCGACGAGCTGGACCTCACCGACCCCGACTTCCGCCTCTGGGTGGAGCGCAACACGACCGCGCACAAGCAGCCGGGCTACGTGATCGCGACCGTGTCGCTCAAGCCCGTCGGCGGCATCCCCGGCGACGCCTCGGCCGACCAGATCCGCCTCATGGCAAAGCTGGGCACGCAGTACTCGTTCGACGAACTGCGCGTCACCCACGCGCAGAACATCGTCCTGCCCCACGTCCGCAAGGCCGACCTCTACACCGTCTGGCAGGCGCTCGACGAGGCGGGCCTCGCGACCGCCAACCTCGACACCGTGGGCGACATCATCGCCTGCCCCGGCCTCGACTACTGCAGCCTCGCCAACGCCCGCTCGATCCCGCTCGCGCAGAAGATTTCGCAGCGCTTCGGCAGCCCCGAGAAGCAGGCCGAGATCGGCGAGCTGAAGCTCAAGATCTCCGGCTGCATCAACGCCTGCGGCCACCACCACGCCGGCCACATCGGCATCCTGGGCGTCGACAAGAAGGGCCTGGAAAACTACCAGCTCTCGTTCGGCGGCAGCGAAGGCGCGGACACCTCGCTGGGCAAGATCACCGGCCCCGGCTTCGACGAGGACGGCGTCGTCGACGCGGTCGAAAAGGCCACCCAGGTCTACCTCGCCAACAAGCAGGGCGAGGAACGCTTCCTCGACACCTACCGCCGGATCGGCATGGAGCCGTTCAAGGAGGCCATCTATGGTTGAAGTCCAGTTCCGCTTCCGTGACGACGAGGCCGTCAACGACCCCGCCGTTACTGTCGACAACTTCGCCGAACAGTCGAACGCCACTGCCGTGCGCATCGAGCCGGGCGACGACGCGCGCGCCCTGCTGCCCTATCTCGACCGCCTGGCGCTGGTGGAAGTCAGCTTCCCCGCCTGGACCGACGGGCGCGGCTATTCCTCGGGCCGCCTCCTGCGCGAGGCCGGCTACACCGGCGAGCTGCGTGCCGTGGGCGATGTCGTCGTCGACATGATCGCCCACTTGCGCCGCTGCGGCTTCGATGCCTTCGCGCCCGACAAGGCGCTCAACCCGGGGGACGCGCAGAACACGTTCGACCGCTGGGACAATGTCTACCAGGCCACCGTCGTCGACGGCCGCCCGGCTATCTGGGCCAAGCGCCACCCCGCAGCCTGAGCCGGACAAAAGGGACCACCCAATGCTCCGTACCGAAGCCGAAACCCGCGTTCGCGACCTCATCGACACCGGCCCCCGGTTCGTCGAGGCCGACGCGGTGCGCCTCAATCGCCTGTTCCGGGGCGCCGACACGAGCGAGATGCTCGAGACGCTGCTCAAGGAGCGCATGGCGGGCGAGGTGGCGATCGTTTCCAGCTTCGGTGCGGAGAGCGCGGTGCTGCTGCACCTCGTCGCCAGCGTGGACCCGCGGGTGCCGGTGCTGTTCCTGGAAACCGGCAAGCACTTCCCCGAGACTCTCGCCTACCGCGACCTCCTGGCCGAGCGCCTCGGCCTCCAGGACTTGCGCAACCTGACGCCCGACGCCGCCGAGATCGCCAAGAAGGACGAGAACGGACTGCGCTGGTCGTGGGACCCGGACGGCTGCTGCGAAATCCGCAAGGTCAAGCCGCTGGCCAAGGCCCTCGCCGGCTTCGACGCCTCGTTCTCGGGCCGCAAGTCGTTCCAGGCCGCGACCCGCTCCAGCCTGCCGCGCTTCGAGATCGACACCACCGACAGCCAGGGCCGCCTCAAGATCAACCCGCTGATCGACTGGTCGTCCGAACGGCTCGCCGCCTACATCGCGGAGCACGACCTGCCGGCGCATCCGCTGGTGGCGGACGGCTATCCCTCGATCGGCTGCATGCCCTGCACCAGCAAGGTCGCCCCGGGCGAGGACCCGCGCTCGGGCCGCTGGAAGGGCTGGGACAAGACCGAATGCGGGATCCACGTCCCCGGCCAGGAAGACGGCCCGGCCAGCGAGCTGCCCCCCGGGTTCGATCCGGTCTTCTAACCGCTCCCCTCAAGCCGGATGCGGCATCGTCTTGGGCACGTAGCCCAGCCGCGACAGCTCGTGCGGCAGGAAGCCGTGATCGGTCACCAGCAGCGAATCGCGCCGCAGGTCCGGGGCCGAAAGGCCGGGGATCTACAGACGAGAACGGTCATCCGGGTCCGGCGAACCGTCCCTGGGCCCTGCACGGCGCCCGACTGGCGCCCGATCAGTTGCTCCAAGCGACGCGCAAGGTGCAGTAAACGCACGCCCGCGCTCCTTCCCTGGACGCAACGGTTGTCTAGATCGAGACATGTCCCTATTTTGCAGTGCAGCATGACCGACCACAGCCAGACCACTCCCCGCCACGTCCATCCCGCGCTCGTCACCCTGGCGCTGGCGATGGGCGCCTTCGCGATCGGCACGACCGAGTTCGCCGCGATGAGCCTCGTTCCCTTCTTCGCCCGCGACCTGGGCCTGAGCGAGCCCGAGGCGGGCCATGCGATCAGCGCCTATGCGCTGGGCGTGGTGGTGGGCGCGCCGATCATCGCGGTGCTCGCCGCCAAGATCGAGCGGCGCACCCTGCTGATCGCGCTCATGGCGGTCTTCGCCGTGGGCAACGGGATGTCGGCCTTCGCCGCCAGCTATCCGCTGCTGCTGCTCTGCCGCTTCGTCAGCGGCTTGCCGCACGGCGCCTACTTCGGCATCGCCGCGCTCGTCGCCGCCTCGATGGTGCCGGCGAACAAGCGCGCGCAGTCGGTGGCGATGGTCATGTCCGGGCTGACGGTGGCGACGATCATCGGCGTGCCGGCCGCCAACTGGCTGGGCCAGGAACTGGGCTGGCGCAGCGGCTTCGGCGTCGTCGCTGGGCTCGCGTTGATTACCATGGCGCTCGTCGCGCTCTACGCCCCGGTCCAGAAGGCGGACGCTGCGGCCAGCCCCTTGCGCGAACTGGGCGCGCTGCGCCGCCCGCAAGTGCTGCTGACGCTGCTGACCGGCGCGATCGGCTTCGGCGGCCTGTTTTGCGTCTACACCTACGTCGCCTCGACGATGATCGAAGTGACCGGCGTTTCCGAGCGTCTCGTCCCCGCGGTGCTGGCGGTATTCGGCGTCGGCATGACCGTGGGCAACCTGTTCTGGGCCTGGGTCGCCGACCGTGCGCAGACCAAGGCGGCGATCTGCGCGCTGCTGTTCAGCGCCATGTCGCTGGCGCTGTTCTCGCTGCTGGCGGGGAATATCTGGACGCTGAGCCTGGTTGTCCTGCTGATCGGCTTCAGTGGCGGCCTCGGCACGATCCTGCAGACCCGCCTCATGGACGTGGCCGGCGATGCGCAGGCGCTGGCGGCGGCGGCGCATCACAGCGCCTTCAACATGGCCAATGCGCTGGGTCCCTGGCTGGGCGGCGTCGCGATTTCCGCAGGCTACGGGCTGACCTCTACCGGCTGGATCGGATCGGGTCTGGCGCTGGGCGGACTGGCGATCTTCCTCATCACCATCTCGCTCCACAAGCGCGAGACGCTGGACGCCGTGCCCGCCTGAGAGCGGGCATCGAGGTCAGGCGTCCAGGCGCAGTTCGAGGTGCATGTGGACGGCGTCGGGCGTCGTCTCCATCTCGGAGACGAAGTAGTTCTCGACCGGGATACCGTCCTCGAACAAGGGCGCGCCGTCGCCCAGCCTGCGTGCCATCAGCCGTAGCCAGATGTCGTGCGCCTCGCCGGTGCCCATCGCCGCCTTGAGCGCCCCCGCCTCTCCCACCACGAGCACCACGCGCTCGCCCGCCGCGGCCTTCGCCTCGGCGAACGCCGCCGAATACGTGTCGAGAAACCGGAAGCCGCGCATCGCCTGCACGGGGACCTCTTCGCCGACCACGAACACCGGCGTCTGGGCGGCGTAGGCCTCGCCGATCCAGCCGGTGTCACCGGAGATGTCGAAGGAGCGGCGGCTCATGACCACGGCGCCGCAAACGTCGGCCAGCCGCCCCGAGAGACCCGATCCGTGCAGGTCGCCGGGGGAAAGCACGCTCCTGCCGCGCGCATCGGCCCAGAAGCCGTCGAGGCTGGCGGCGGCATCGATGACTAGTCTGCTCATCATCCTACTCCCGGCCGACATACTACCCCAATGCGAAGCAGTCGCAACGACTCAAAGCTCGCACTTCGGGTCGGGTTGCATGCCGCCTGCCGGGGCGAGCCTCGCTCGCGACGACCCGCTTCGGCGCGAATCGGGCGCCATCCCGGATTCTTCCTCCAGTTCAGGCACTTGTCAGCCGATCATCATCAGGCTTGCATTGCCTCCCGCAGCCGTCGTGTTGATCGAGGTGGAGACCTCTTCCAGCAGCCACGCGCCGTTCGCACCGCTTGCGCGGCCGTCCCAGGCGTGGACGGGCACGATCTGCCCCGGCAGATCGGCCACCGACTCGCAGGCGGCCCGCACCGCCGCGGCGTCACCTTCCACAAGGCAGGCGGCGAACGATTCGGAAGGATCGTCGCGGAAGCGGTCGGCCACTGCGGCGGGCAGGCCTGCCGGTAGGTCCATGCCCTCGATCGTCGCGCGGTTGCCGGTCGCGAGAACGGCGGCCATCTGCCCCAGCAGCCCTTCGCGCGTCGTCGGCCGCAGCAGGATGCGACCCCGGGGATGGAGGGCGTAGAGATTGCGCTCGCCCACCGGCCCCGGCAGTTCGAGCACCGCGCCCAGCGCCGTGGCCGCGCCCAGCGCACGGGCGCTCGCGGCATCATCTCCCGCCGCCTCGAGCCAGTTCGCGAAAGCGGTCAGCAGGACCGGCGGCGTCTCCGCGACCGGAAGCACACGGGGGCCTTCCTCGACCAGCCGGCCGAGGTAGAGCGGACCGCCCGCCTTGGGCCCGGTCCCCGAAAGCCCGCGTCCCCCGAAAGGCTGGACGCCCACGATCGCGCCGATCGTGTTGCGGTTGACGTAGAGGTTGCCCGCACGGACTTGCGCGGTGACGCGCGCGACGGTTTCGTCGAGGCGGGTGTGCAGGCCGAACGTCAGGCCATAGCCGGTCGCGTTGATCGCCTCGACCAGCTTGCCCAGATCGTCGCGGCGGAAGCGGATGACGTGGAGGACGGGGCCGAAAACCTCGCGCTCCAGCTCGCTTATGGCGCCGATCTCGATGATCGTGGGGGCCACGAAGGTGCCGCGCGCGGTGTCCTCGCCGATCGCGACCTGCTGGACCCGGCACCCGCGCGCGCGCATGGCGTCGACGTGGCGCACGATACCGGCCTGCGCCTCGGCGCCGATGACCGGGCCGACGTCGACGGCGAGGCGGTCGGGGCACCCCACGCGAAGCTGCGCGAGCGCGCCCTCGAGCATCGCCAGGGTGCGGTCGGCGACGTCTTCCTGCAGGCACAGCACGCGCAATGCCGAGCAGCGCTGGCCGGCGCTGTCGAAGGCCGAGGCGATGACGTCGGCGACGACCTGCTCGGCGAGCGCGGAGCTGTCGACGATCATCGCGTTCTGCCCCCCGGTCTCGGCGATCAGCGGGATCGGACGGCCCGCAGGCGACAGGCGCGAGGAGAGCTGGCCCTGGATGAGGCGCGCGACCTCGGTAGAGCCGGTGAACATGACCGCGGCCACTTGCGGCGCGGCGACCAGCGCGGCGCCCAGTTCGCCGGCGCCCGGCAGGATCTGCAGGGCATCGGCGGGAACGCCGGCCTCGTGCAGGATGCGCACCGCCTCGGCAGCGATCAGCGGGGTCTCCTCCGCCGGCTTGGCGAGGACCGGATTGCCGGCGACGAGCGCGGCAGCGACTTGCCCGGTGAAGATCGCCAGCGGGAAGTTCCAGGGGCTGATGCACACCACCGGGCCGAGCGGAACCTGCTCCGGCCCGAAGGTCGCGCGCGCCTGCATGGCGTAGTAGCGCAGGAAGTCGATCGCCTCGCGCACTTCGGCGATGGCGTTGGCGGCGGACTTGCCGGCCTCGCGCATGGCCAGGCCCATGAGCGCCCCCATGCGTGCCTGCATGACGTCGGCCGCGCGTTCGAGCATGGCCGCCCGTTCGGCGACCGGGACGCAGGGCCAGGTCCCGGCGGCCGCGCGCGCCACCGCGGCGGCGGCATCGCCGGGTGCCGCTTCGATCACCGTGCCGACGATGTCGCCGTGGTCCGCCGGATTGCGCACGGGCAGCGCGGGCCCCTCGGCCCCTTCGGCAAGCGCCCGCCAGTCCTCCTGCGCCGAGCCCTCCAGCGCCCGCGCCAACGCGGCGAGCGCGATCTCGTCGGTGAGGTCGATGCCGTCCGAATTGCGGCGCCCCGGATAGAGGTCCGCCGGCAGCGCGATCAGGTCGTGCCGCGCGCCCGGCCGCGCCATCGCGCGCACCACCTCGACCGGATCGGCGACCAGGGCCGCGATCGGCACGCCGGGATCGGCGATGCGATTGACGAAGGAGGAGTTGGCGCCGTTCTCGAGCAGCCGACGCACGAGGTAGGCGAGCAGCGTCTCGTGGGTGCCGACCGGGGCGTAGATGCGGCAGGGGCGGTCGAGCCGGTCCTTGCCGACCACTTGCGAATAAAGCGGCTCGCCCATGCCGTGGAGGCACTGGAACTCGTACCGCCCTACCGCGAAGTCGGGCCCGGCGAGGCGATAGATCGTCGCCAGGGTCTGCGCGTTGTGCGTCGCGAATTGCGGGAACACCGCGTCGGGCGCCGCCAGCAGCCGCCGCGCGCAGGCGATGTAGGCGACGTCGGTATGGACCTTGCGGGTGTAGACCGGGAAGTCGGCGAGCCCGTCGACCTGGGCGCGCTTGATCTCGGCGTCCCAGTAGGCGCCCTTGACGAGGCGGACCATGATCCGGCGATCCGCCCGGCGGGCGAGATCGACGATCCAGTCGATCACGAAGGGGCAGCGCTTGCCGTAGGCCTGGATCACGAAGCCCAGGCCGTTCCATCCGGCAAGGTCCGGATCGAGCGCGAGGCTTTCCAGCAGGTCGAGCGACAGCTCGAGCCGGTCGGCTTCCTCGGCGTCGATGTTGAAGCCGATGCCGTAGCCACGCGCCATCACCGCCAGCGCCTTCACCGCGGGCAGCAGTTCGCCCATCACCCGCTCGGCCTGGGCGCGGGCATAGCGCGGGTGGAGCGCCGAAAGCTTGATCGAGATGCCGGGCCCCTCGTAGATGCCCCTACCCGCCGCCGCCTTGCCGATCGCGTGGATCGCGTTCTCGTAGTCGGCATAGTAGCGCGCCGCATCGGCGGCCGTGGTCGCCGCCTCGCCCAGCATGTCGTAGCTGTAGCGAAAGCCTTTCGCCTCGAGGTCCCGGGCGCGCTTGAGCGCCTCGTCGATGGTCTCGCCGGTGACGAACTGCTCGCCCATCATGCGCATGGCAAGGTCGACGCCGCGGCGGATCACCGGCTCCCCGGCGCGGGCGATCAGCCGCGTGAGCGCCGCCCCGAGGCCCCGGTCGTCGACCGAGCCGACCAGCTTGCCGGTGACCACCAGCCCCCAGGTCGCGGCGTTGACGAACAGCGACTTGCCGCCGCCCAGGTGCCCGCTCCAGTCGCCGTCGGCGATCTTGTCGCGGATCAGCGCGTCGCGGGTGGCGTGGTCGGGAATGCGCAGCAGCGCTTCGGCCAGGCACATCAGCGCCACGCCTTCCTGGCTGGACAGCGCATATTCCTGCACCAGCCCCTCGACCCCGGTGCCCTTGTGGTTGGCCAGCAGCGCCGTGACGAGCGCTATCGCCGTGGCACGGACGGCGGCACGCGTCTCGGCGGGCAGGCTGGCCGCGTCGAGCAGCGGGGCGAGGCATTCGGCCTCGTCGCGGCGTCTCGCCTCGGCGATGGCGCGACGCAAGGGCGACAGGTCGCGCACGGCGGGCGCGAAGGCGGCGAAGGGCGATGTGGTCATGACGCGAGCCTAACCGATTCGCGCTTGTCGATCCGACTTTTTAGAGGCACTCATGGGATCGATCTGACTTATTTTTATCTATTCCATAGGCAAAGAAGATGACCAAGGCCCCAAGATCGGTCGAACTGGACGACCTCGACCGCAAGATCGTCGCCGTGCTGCGCGCCGATGGGCGGATCACCGTCACCGACCTCGCCAAGGCCGTCGGCATGTCCAAGACGCCGTGCCAGGTGCGGCTGCGGCGGCTGACCGAAAGCGGCGTGATCCGGGGCTTTCGCGCGGTCGTCGATCCGGCGGCGCTGGGGCTCGACCATGTCGCCTTCGCCGAGGTCAAGCTGTCCGACACGCGCGAGACGGCGCTCCTCGAATTCAACCGGGCGGTCCAGCGCATTCCCGAAGTGGAGGAATGCCACATGATCGCCAGCAGCTTCGACTACCTGCTCAAGGTGCGCACCGCCGACATCCGCCGCTATCGCGTGGTGCTGGGCGAGAAGATCTCCAGCCTGCCGCACGTCTCCAGCACATCGACTTTCGTGGCGATGGAGACGGTGAAGGACGGCGGCGGCTGAGCGCGCCCGCCCCGCCCCGGCGATGACCTGCCCGCGTCACTGGCCCCGCACCGGGGCCCGCGATAGCACCGCTTTCAGGACATCGCAGAAAACCCAAGGAGAGAGCATGAGCACCGTTCCCGGAACCGTTCCCGGCACCATCGTCGTCACGGGAGCGGCGGGCGGCATGGGCCGGCCCGCGGCGCGGCGTTTCGCCGCGCAAGGCCGCCCGCTCCTGCTGTGCGACCTCGATGCCGACCGGCTTGCGACGCTGGCGCGCGAACTGCAGGACGCCTGCGCCGACGCCCGGATCGACGTGCTCGCCGCCGACATCGCCGCCGAGGACTTCCCCGCGCAAGTCACGGCCGCGCTCGGCGACGCGCCGCTCGCGGGCCTCGTGCATACCGCCGGCCTGTCGCCCACCATGAGCGACGGGCGGCGCATCTTCGCGGTCAACTACCACGCCACCGAGCGGCTCGTCGCCGCCCTGCTCCCGCGCTTCGCGCCCGGCGGCTGCGCGGTGCTGATCTCCTCGGTCTCGGCCTACATGCTGGCCGATCCCGTCCTGCTCGGCTCGATCCGCGATTTCGTGGCCACCGGCAATGCCGAGGGGATCGCCCGGTTCATGGACGATCCCGGGATGAGCTATGCCGTCTCCAAGCGCGCCGTCATCAATTTCGTCGAGCGCGAGGCGCCCGCCTTCGGGGCGCGGGGCTTACGCATCGCCTCGATCGCGCCCGGCTTCATCGACACTCCGATGGGCCGTGCCGAGGCGGAGGAGAACGCCCAGCTCCGCGCGATGATCGACATGGTGCCGCAGCAGCGCATGGGCCATGGCGACGAGATCGCCTCGGTCGCCGAGTTCCTCTGCTCGCCGGCCGCCTCCTACATCAGCGGCACCGACATCCGCGTCGACGGCGGCATCATCGGGCTGCTGTCGACGAAGGCGGGAGCCTGAGCGCCCGGGAACCTATCCACGTCATTCCCGCGCAGGCGACAATGACGTGGGGAAGAAGACGAGATCAGGCTCCGCGTCCGAAGTCCGTTTCCCGCTCCACCACCGTGGCGATGCGGAACGAGGCCCGGTCGAACAGGTTCCTCTCGTCCTCGACTATCTCGGCGGGCATCAGGCTGGTGGTGACGTAGGCGAGCGTGGCGCGATAGATCGCCTCGTCCTCGAACCACAGTTCGGTGATGACGTCGGGACCATCGGTGAAGGCCCCGGTTTCCGGGTGCGGCTGCGGCTCGATGTAGCGGCGGATGTAACGGCTCACCCCGCTGGCGTGCTTCCCGGCCAGGGGCGCGTGGCGGGTCTCGTAGTAGTCGCGGAAGGCCTCGGGCGAAATGTCCCCCCGGCGCTTCATGAACAGCAGGATCTTGTACGCGTCGGCCGCCATCGCGGTCCCTCCCGGTCGTTTCCCGGCAGGCGATACCACGGCGCGGGAGCACGGCCGCGCCGCCCCGGCGATAAGGGGTGGCCGGAGGGCGCGGCCGGTCAATCGCGGTCGAGGTACTTCACTTCGAGGAAGCGGCCGCGGGTCGCCAACGCGTCGATGTCGTTGCGCGACAGGTCCTCGCTCATCGCCTCGATCTGGTCGGCGATGACGGCCAGGCCGTCCACGAGCTGGTCCGAGGGGCTGGTGCCCGCCGCGCCCTGCTTGCCGCGCAGGGCGGGCGGGATGCGCGTGTAGCTGTCGACCATTGCCGGCAGGTGCTCGGTCAGCAGCTTGCGGACCTCGTGCGCCGCAGGTCCGCGCTCGTCGAGCACGGCGAGCTGCGGGGCAAGCTGTTCGAGCCGCACGCCGATGAGGTCGATCGCGTCGACCGCCGCGTTGGGCAGCGCGCGCCGCTTGCCTTCCAGCCACAGCTCGGTCGAACCGGCCAGCTCGGGCAGGCTGGCAGCGTTCAGGTCCTCGACGTGGGTGCGCGGGCTGGCGGGATAGATCGAGAGCACCACGAAGACCGCCATGCCCAGCAGCAGTGTCAGCAGCGTCGTGGTGAACGAGATCCCGCCCAGCACCAGGGCGGCGACGAGCGCGGCGATGTAGATGCCCGCCATCGCCAGGAAGGCGCGGCGCAGGCGGCGGCCGCGATGGCGCCACTGCTCCTTGCGGGCGTTGTAGAGCCGGATCGAGCGCTGTCGCCGCGCGGCGCGCACGATCTCCTGCGATACGCCGCGTTTGGTGGGGGTGGCGGGGACTTGTGCCATCGCGGGTTAGCCCAGACCCTCCAGCAGCGACCTTGCCGCCGCGTCGTCGCCTTTCGCCAGCCCTTCGGACTGGCCCTGGGCGCGGGCGATATAAGCCTTCGACTTGCCCACCTCGCCTTCGAGCGCGGTGACGGTCTGCTTCATCGAATCGAGCGCCTTGAGCTTGAAGGTGTCGATCGAATCCATCGTGTCGTAGATGTTCTGGAAGGCGCGGCTGAGCGTTTCCAACGGGATCGTCGCATTGGCGGCCTGCTCGTGGATGCGCGCGGTGTTGTCCTTGAGCATCTGGCCGGTAGCGTCGATGATGCTGGCGGTGGTGGTGTTGAGCGCGGTGATCTGTTCGAGCACCAGCTTCTGGTTCGCCATCGCCTGCGCCACCGTGACCGCAGTGCGCAGCGCCCCGACCGTGGTGGTCGAGGCCCGGTCGACGCCCTTGACCAGCTCGACGTTGTTCTTCTTGACGAGATCGAGCGCGAGGTAGCCCTGCACCGAGACCGCGAGCTGGGTCAGCAGGTCCTGCGTGCGCTGGCGGACGTAGAACAGTGCCGATTCGCGGACAGCCTTGGCCTTGGCCGGGTCGGTGTGGTCGAGATCGTTCGCCTTGTCCTCGAGCGCCTTGTCCAGCTCGCGCGACATGTAGACCATCTGCTCGAGCTTGCCGAGGGTGGCCCACAGGTTCTGCCGCTCGACGTCAATGGCGGCATTGTCCATCAGCAGCTCGTCCTTGCCGCCCTGCAGCCGCGCCAGGATCGCGCTGATGTGGCCTTGCGCGCTGGTGTAGCTGTCGAAGTAGTTGCGCAGCTTGTTGCCGAAGGGGATCACCCCGAACAGCTTGCGCGGCGCCATCAGGTTGCCCTTGCGCGAGGGATCGAGTTCCTCGACCGTGCGGCGCAGTTCGGCCAGGTCGGAGCCGACGCCCTCGTCCTTGCCCATGGCGCGCACCGGGCGATCCAGGAAGCGGTTGGAATGGCCCGCCGCCTCGGAAATCTCCTTGCGACCCATGTTGGTGATCTGGTCGACGCGGCGGCCGAACTCGGGCGAGGCGGAATCCTGCGAGACGAGGTCCTCGACGAATTCGGCGACGCGGGCCTGCAGCTTGGTCTTCGCTTCCTCGCCCACGGGGACCAGCCCCGCCGCGCGCTCGGGCTGGACGGTCGGCACCGGATCGGGCGGAGTGAGCTTGAGTTCGCCTGCGGTATCCGTGGCAGTGGTCGCCATTTTACGCCAAATCCTCGATAAAACCCGGTTGGGGCCGGAATCTATGTTCGCACCGGCCCGACTACAAGGGAAACCCGAAGCGGACGCCCGCCGGTCATCGACGAACGGCGGACGGGGATCGACGACCTTCGCGCAGCGCGCGGGGGCGGGGGGGCCGATCGGAAAGCCCTCCCCCCACTCCCCGTCACCCCGAACTCGTTTCAGGGTTCATCCCGCGGTTCCGCCCGGGAGGTCGTGCCGCCATCGGACGGGGCGGCATCCGACTGCGCACGCCTCAACCCGGCGCCAGGATCAGCATCGCATCGTCACGGGCGACCACCGCCAGCGTCAGCCCCGCCGCCCGTGCCCGCCGCGCCGCCAGGTCGGTGGGAGCGGAGATCGTCACCAGCAGCGGGCAGCCGGCACGCACCGTCTTCTCCACCAGCTCGTAGGAACAGCGCGAGGTCATCACGACGAAACCCTGCGCGGGATCGATCCCGGCGCGGGCGAGCGCGCCGACCAGCTTGTCGAGCGCGTTGTGCCGGCCCACGTCCTCGCGCAGCGCCAGCACGTCGCCCGCCTCGTCGCAGAAGGCGGCGGCGTGCGTGGCGCGGGTGAGCCGGCCCAGCGCCTGCCTTTCGCGCATCGCATCGAGACCGTGCCTGATCACCTGCGGGCTCGCTGCCGAACGGCGTCCAAGCGCGGGCAGCGGACGCAGCGCCGCCTCCACGCCCTCGATCCCGCAGATCCCGCAGGAACTGTCGCCCACCCGCCGGCGCGCGCGCTCCAGGATCGGGCCGAGGCGTTCGGGCGGCAGGGTGACGCGGGCGACGTAGCCGGTGCCCCATTCGCCGTTCTCGGTTGCGTGAATGCCCACTTCGCCCACTTCGTCGGCCAGGGCGAGCCCTTCGGCCATCAGGAAGCCGGTGACGAAATCCGCCAGGTCCAGCGGCGTCGCCATCATCACGGCATAGGCGATGCCGTTGGTTTCGATCGCGACCGGCGCCTCGACCGGTGCGGTGAGCGTGGTGGCCTCGCCGGGGGCCTCGGTGTAGTCGCTGCGGCGGGCAGCAAGGGCGACCGCGCCGGGGGTGTCGAGGTGTTCCAGCTTGCGTGCTCCTACGGCTGTCGCGCCCATGTCGGATGCAGCGCAAGGGTTGGCAAGGCACCTTCACCCGTCATGCCGGACTTGATCGGGACCGTGGGCAAATCTTTGGGCCCGCCCTCCCATTCGAGCGCCTCAGCCCCAGCTGTTGCCTGAAGTATGGCGCACGGCCCCGGATCAAGTTCGGGATGACGAAATTCGACCAGCGGCACTTGGGTGTCGCCAGTGACTGATTGTATCCAATTTTCCATCATCGCCGCAAAAGATCGCATTTTTTTGCCAAAATGAATCCAATCCGCCGATCCACATCGCCCCGCCGCTACGCCCCGGCGATGCCCCCTCGCCCGACTTGCCCACAGCCAAGGCCATTTTGCCTTGCGGGGGCCGAGGGGATTCCTCTAATGGGCGCGCCTCGTACCGGCGCCGGCACCTTGAAAAGGGCAACCGGGGTCGCCTGCCGGACGTGCCCGAGACGCTGCCTGAAAAGGGTTACCGGCCGCGCCTCGTCGCCCTATTATCTGCAGGATTGGTACGAAACCGCAATGAGTTGGCTCGACAAGGTACGCAATTCGCTCTCCGGCCTGGCGAAGCGCGACACGCCGGACACCCTCTGGATGAAGTGCCCGAGCTGCGGCGAAATGCTGTTCGCCAAGGACTTCGAGGCCAACCTCTCGGTATGCTCCAACTGCGAGCACCACGGGCGGATCGGCGCCAAGGCGCGCTTCGACCAGTTGCTCGACGCCGGCTATACGGTCCTCGCCGCTCCCCGGGTGCCCGAGAATCCGCTGCATTTCCGCGATACCAAGAAGTATCCCGACCGCCTCAAGGCCGCCCGCGCCGCCAATCCCTATCCCGATGCGCTGACCAACGCACTCGGTACGATCGAGGGCGCCAGGGCCGTGCTGGGCGTGCAGGACTTCGCCTTCATGGGCGGGTCGATGGGTATGGCGGTGGGCGAGGCCTTCGTCGCCGGTGTCAACACGGCGATCGCCGAGAACTGCGCCTACGTCATCTGCACCGCCGCCGGCGGCGCGCGCATGCAGGAGGGTATCCTCTCGCTCATGCAGATGCCCAAGACCACCGTGGCCACCCGCCGGCTTGCCGCCGCGGGCCTGCCCTACATCGTCGTCCTGACCGATCCCACGACCGGCGGCGTCACCGCCAGCTACGCCATGCTCGGCGACGTGCAGATCGCCGAACCCGGCGCGCTCATCGGCTTTGCCGGCCAGCGCGTGATCCAGGACACGATCCGAGAAAAACTCCCCGACGGCTTCCAGCGCGCCGAGTACCTCCATGCCCACGGCATGGTCGACATGGTGGTCCACCGCAAGGACCTCAAAGGCACGCTGGCCACGCTGCTCGGATACCTTGCACGAAAGGAAGTCGCGTGAATATCGATAGCGCCCTGGTTCGCGAACTCGCCGAACTGCTGGCCGAAACCGGCCTGTCCGAGATCGAGGTCGAGGACGGCGAGCGCAAGATCCGCGTCTCGCGCCAGGTGATCCAGCAGATGGCCGCCGCAGCCGCCGCTCCCGCCTATGCGCCCGGCGCCCCGGCCCCCGCCGCGCCGGCGGCCGCCCCCGCCCCGGTCGAGGCGGCGCCGGCCGCCGTGCCGGTCGACGCGGTCAAGTCGCCGATGGTCGGCACCGTCTACCTGGCCGCCGAGCCCGGTGCGCCCGACTTCATCTCGGTCGGCAAGGCGGTCAAGCAGGGCGACGTCCTGCTGATCGTCGAGGCCATGAAGGTGATGAACCAGATCGTCGCGCCCAAGTCGGGCACCGTGACCGCCATCCTCGTCGACAACCAGCAGCCGGTCGAATACGACCAGCCGCTCGTCGTGATCGGCTGAGAACGGGACTGACATGGCCATCAAGCGCCTCCTGATTGCCAACCGCGGCGAAATCGCGCTGCGCATCCATCGCGCCGCGCGCGAAATGGGCATCGAGACCGTCGCGGTGCACTCCACCGCCGACGCCGACGCCATGCACGTGCGCCTCGCCGACCATGCGGTCTGCATCGGCCCGCCGGCGGCCAAGGACAGCTACCTCAACGTCGCCGCGATCATCTCGGCCGCCGAGATCACCCAGGCCGACGCGATCCATCCCGGCTACGGCTTCCTTTCGGAGAACGCCCGCTTCGCCGAGATCGTCGAGGCGCATGGCCTCAAGTGGGTCGGCCCCAAGCCCGAGCACATCCGCACGATGGGCGACAAGGTCGAGGCCAAGCGCACCGCGGGCGCGCTGGGCTTGCCACTGGTCCCCGGCTCCGATGGCGCGATCGAGGACTTCGACGAGGCGCGCGCACTGGCCGCCGAGATCGGCTACCCGGTCATCATCAAGGCCGCGTCGGGCGGTGGCGGTCGCGGCATGAAGGTCGTGAACAACGCCGAGGAACTGGAATCGCAGATGGGCCAGGCCCGGTCGGAGGCGAAGGCCGCTTTCGGCGATGCCACCGTCTACATGGAAAAGTACCTCGGCAACCCGCGGCACATCGAGTTCCAGGTGTTCGGCGACGGCAACGGCGCGGCGGTGCACCTGGGCGAGCGCGACTGCTCGCTCCAGCGCCGCCACCAGAAGGTGCTCGAAGAGGCCCCCTCGCCGGTCATCACGCCGCAGGAGCGCGACCGCATGGGCGGCATCGTCGCCAAGGCGATGGCCGACATGGGCTATCGCGGCGCCGGCACCATCGAATTCCTCTGGGAAGACGGCGCGTTCTACTTCATCGAGATGAACACCCGCCTGCAGGTGGAGCATCCGGTGACCGAGGCGATCACCGGCGTCGACCTCGTGCGCGAGCAGATCCGCATCGCCGACGGCCAGCCGCTGGCTTTCACGCAGGACCAGATCGAGTTCAAGGGCCACGCCATCGAGTGCCGCATCAACGCGGAAGACCCCTGGACCTTCGCGCCCTCGCCGGGCCTCGTGACCAACTACCACGCGGCAGGCGGCATGAACGTGCGCGTCGATTCGGGGCTCTACGCGGGCTACCGGGTGCCTCCGTACTACGATTCGATGATCGGCAAGCTGATCGTCTCCGGGCGCACCCGCAACGGCGCGATCATGCGCCTCAAGCGCGCGCTGGAGGAAATGGTGATCGACGGGGTCAAGACCTCGATCCCGATGCACCAGGCCCTGCTGGAGGACCCCGAGTTCCAGTCGGGCGACTACACGATCAAGTGGCTGGAAGAGTGGCTCGCCAAGCGGGCGAACTGAGTTGGTGGGGCAGGCACCGCGCCCGCCCCACCCCAAACCGTCACCCTGAACTTGTTGCAGGGTCCATCGTGCCGATCGGGCGGCCGTGCGAACGGCGAAATGGATCCTGAAACACGTTCAGGATGACGTGTGAATGAGAGCATTGTGGTATCGGCCCCCGCCGACGACACGGACTGGATGAGCATGATTTCGTTCCTGGACTTCGAAAAGCCGATCGCCGAGCTGGAAGCGCGCATCGCGGAACTGCGCGCCACCGCCGACGGCAGCGACCTCGACATCGACAGCGAGATCGGCAAGCTCGAGAAGAAGAGCGCCGGCATGCTGGCGGCGACTTATGCCAAGCTCACCCCCTGGCAGAAGACGCAGGTGGCCCGCCACCCGCAGCGCCCGCACTTCCTCGACTACCTGCGCCTCATCTTCACCGATTTCGTGCCGCTCGCCGGCGACCGCGTCTATGGCGAGGACCAGGCGATCGTCGGCGGCCTCGCCACGCTGGACGGCCGCAAGGTCATGGTGATCGGCCATGAAAAGGGTCACGACACTCCCAGCCGCATCAAGCACAACTTCGGCTCGGCCAAGCCCGAAGGCTACCGCAAGGCGATCCGCCTGATGGAAATGGCGAGCAAGTTCGGCCTTCCCGTCGTCACGCTCGTCGACACCGCCGGCGCCTTCCCCGGCGTCGAGGCCGAGGAGCGCGGCCAGGCCGAGGCCATCGCGCGCTCGACCGAGGCCTGCCTTGCGCTCGGCGTGCCGATGGTCTCCGCGATCCTCGGCGAAGGCGGCTCGGGCGGCGCGATCGCCATCGCCGCGGCCAATACGGTGCTGATGCTGGAACACGCGATCTACTCGGTGATCTCGCCCGAGGGCGCCTCGTCGATCCTGTGGCGCACGTCCGACAAGGCGGCCGACGCGGCCACCGCCATGAAAGTGACCGCGCAGGACCTCCTCGCGCTCAAGGTGATCGAGGGCATCGTTCCCGAGCCCACCGGCGGCGCCCACCGCGACCCCGCCGCCACCGCGCGCGCGCTCGCCGAGGCCCTGGGCCGCGAACTGGACGCGCTCGCACCGCTGAGCGGCCCCGAACTGGTCCGCCAGCGCGAAGACCGCTTCCTGGCCATCGGGACGCTCTGATCCTCCGTGATCCCGACCTTGATCCGGGATCACGGACCCTGCCACGCCCGCTCTAAAAAACGCGGCGCCTTGTCCATTTAATGGCAATGGACGGCAACACCCCCGACCGATAATCCGATCTCCCGACAGGAACCCCGCCATGGCGGGACGGACGCGCCGCAACTGCGCAAGGGCGGTCCGGAAATGGGGTCGGGCATACATCATGAGCCTTTCAGGGCATTTCAATCTGGGCCGGACCGCGCTCGCGCTGAGCGCCCTCGTCACCGCCGCCACCGTCTACGCGGCGGCGCAGGACGAACCTGCCACCACCTCCCCGGCCGGCATGACCCGCCCGCAGCAGGCCGCCTTCGTCGAGCCGATGCTGGGCGAATACTGCTCGCGCTGCCACAACGACATCGACAGGATCGCCGACCTTTCGGTGGAGGACCTCAAGGCCGACGACTTGCGCACCGGCCGCAACGCCGAGGCCTGGGAGAAGATCCTGCGCCGCGTCGCCGCGGGCGAGATGCCGCCCCACGGCAAGACCCAGCCAGCGCCGGACATGCGCGCCTCCTTCGTCAACTGGCTCGACACCTCGCGCGCCGGCTATCTCGCCGCCAACCCCGATCCCGGCCGCTCGACCATCCGGCGCCTCAACCGCGTCGAATACGCCAACGCGGTGCGCGACCTGCTCGCCCTCGACGTCGACTTCAGCCGCGAACTGCCGGCCGACAACTCCGGCTTCGGGTTCGACAACATCGCCGACGTGCTCAGCGTCTCGCCCACGCTGATGGAGCGCTACGTCGCGGTCGCCGGGAAAGTCGGCCGCCTCGCGACCGGGCTCACCAGCCGGCGCGAGATCGTGACGACCTGGCAGGTGCCCAAGGACGGTTCGGTGCAGAACTCGGGCGTCCCCGCCTGGAACGAGCGTGCCGGCGCCGACCTGCCGCTGGCCTCGCGCGGCGGCTACGCGCAGCGCTACTACGCCCGCCACGACGGCACGTACGAGATCGCCGCCTGGCTCAATTCGAACAGCAACAACGAGACCGACCGCATGGTCGAGGACAAGGTGTCGCTGCGCCTGCCGATGAAGGCCGGCTCGCACCTCGTCGCGCTCTCGTTCCGCCGCACCCGCGCCCCGTCCGAGGCGGTGCAGGTGCTGCACAACGACACCGACAAGGTGCCGCTGCCGCTCGATCCACCCAGGATGCTCCCGCTCGACGTGTGGGTGGACGGCAAGCTGGCCAGGACGCTGAGCGTGCCCAGCTACCGCATGCACCAGCGCTATTCGCAACAGAACTTCCCGCGCGACGTGCTGCAGGTCGACGTTGCCGGGCCGTTCGACGCGCAGGGCATCCCCGACACCCCCAGCCGCCGCGCCGTCTTCATCTGCAACCCCCGCAAGGCGAGCGAGGAGGAGGCCTGCGCCACCCGCATCGTTTCCACTCTCGCCCGCCGCGCCTGGCGGCGCCCCGTGGGTGGTTTCGACGTCGCCCCGCTCATGCGCATCTACGCTTCCGAGCGGAAGGCGTCCGACTTCGCGCACGGTGTCGAAGCCGCGCTGGAGGCGATCCTCGTCTCGCCCGAATTCCTGTTCGTGGTGGAGCGCGATGCGCAAGGCGCGATGCCGGGCAGCGTCACCCGTATCTCCGATCTCGAACTCGCCACGCGCCTGTCGCTGTTCCTGTGGAGTTCGATCCCCGACGACCACCTCCTCGGCCTCGCGGAGCAGGGCAAGCTCAGCCGGCCCGCCGTGCTCGACGCCGAGATCGCGCGCATGCTCGCCGACCCGCGCGCGCAGGCGCTGACCACCAACTTCGCCGGGCAGTGGCTGTACTTGCGCAACCTCGACCAGCAGCGCCCCGACATCGAGGTGTTCCCCCGGTTCGACACCCGCCTCAAGGCCGCGATGGCGACCGAGACCGAGATGTTCTTCGCCCAGGTCCTGCGCGCCAACCGCCCGGTGCTCGACTTCATCTCGGCCGACTACACCTTCCTCAACCAGCGCCTCGCCGAGCACTACGGCATCCCCGGCGTCTCGGGCCCCGCGTTCCGCCGCGTCGCCCTCGACCCTGCGTGGCATCGCGGCGGCCTGCTGGGGCAGGCGAGCATCCTCACCGTCACGTCCTACGGCAACCACACCAGCGTCGTGAAGCGCGGCAAGTGGATCCTCGACAACATGCTCGCCGCCGCCCCGCCCCCGCCGCCGCCGGACATCCCCGCGCTCAAGACCGAGCACGACGGCCGCCAGCTCACCGCGCGCCAGCAGCTCGAAATGCACCGCACCAACCCGACTTGCGCCGCCTGCCACGTCAAGATGGACCCGCTCGGCTTCAGCCTCGAGAATTTCGACGCGGTAGGCGCCTGGCGCACCCTCGATGCCGGCCAGCCGATCGACGCGGCGGCAACGATGCCAGACGGCGCCGGCTTCGAAGGCATCACCGGCCTCCAGCGCATCCTCCTCGACCGCAAGGACGAGTTCACCCGTGCCTTCACCGAGCGGCTGATGACTTATGCGCTGGCAAGGGGCCTCGGCGCCAACGACATGCCGGCGGTCCGGGCCATCGCCGCCGGTGCCGCCGCCGACCAGTACCGCATCCAGTCCATCGTGCGCGGCATCGCCACCAGCCCCGCCTTCACCCTGCGCCGCGTGCCCGAGCGCTTCAAGGCCGCCGATTTCGGTGCAAACGACAGGAGGCTCCTGAAGTGAGAGTGACCCGCCCCGCCCTCTCCCGCCGCACTCTGCTGCGCGGTGCCGGTGCCGCGATGGCCTTGCCGTTCCTCGAGGCGATGATGCCGAGCGCCCGCGCCGCCGACGTGGACTCGCGGCCCAGGCGCCTCCAGGTGTTCTATTCGCCCAACGGCATGACGATGCCCGGCTTCCAGCCGACCGCGACCGGCACCGACTTCGTCCTGCCGCCGACGCTGGAACCGCTCGGCGTCCACCGCGAGCACATCGCCGTCATCAGCGGCCTCGGGCACCCGCAGGCCGCCGCCATGGGCGACCGTCCCGCCGGCCACGGCCGCTCGTGCCCGGCCTTCCTCACCGGCGCCCACGCCCGGCAGACCGAAGGCCCGGACATCCGCGCCGGGATATCGATGGACCAGGTCTTCGCCGCGCACCTGGGCGACGCCACGCCGCTCACCTCGCTGGAACTGGGCATCGACCAGGCGAGCCTGCTGGGGTCTTGCGACATCAACTACTCGTGCGCCTATACCAACGGCATCTCGTGGCTCACCCCCACCGTGCCGCTGCCGGTCGAGGCCAATCCACGCGCGGTGTTCGAGCGGCTGTTCGGCGACGGCGACGTGGGCGACGAGGCGGGCCGCATCGCCCAGTTGCGCCGCCAGTCATCGATCCTCGACTTCGTGATGGAGGACACCCGGCGGCTTTCCGACCAGCTCGGCATGGCCGACCGCCACAAGCTCGACGAATACCTCGACGCCACCCGCGCGATCGAGAAGCGCATCCAGCGCAGTGCCGCATCGCCCGCCACCGCCCAGGCCGCCGACCTCAGGCAGCCCGCCGGCATCCCCGGCGACTTCGCCGAGCACGTGAAGCTGATGATCGACCTCCAGGTCCTCGCCATGCAGGCCGACGTGACGCGCGTGGGCACGTTCATGATCGGGCGCGAGCTGTCGAACCGCACCTATCCCGAGATCGGCGTGCCCGATTCGCACCACATGCTCAGCCACCACGGCAACAACCCCGAGAAGATGGCGCAGCTTGCGAAGATCAACCGCTACCACATGGAGTTCTTCGCCTATTACCTCCAGCGCATGAAGGAGACCCGCGACGGCGAAGGCTCGCTGCTCGACCGCACGCTGGTGATCCGCGGCTCGGCCTTCGGCGATTCGAACGAGCACGACTACATGGACCTGCCGGTGGTCGTCGCCGGCGGCCTGGTGAAGGGCGGGCGCCACGTCCGGGTCGAAAAGGGCACCAGCATGTCGAACCTGATGCTGGCCGGGCTCAACGCTCTGGGCGTGCCCGCGACAAGCTTCGGGGACAGTACCGGCCCCTTGCGGGAACTGACCGATGCGTAGAGATCCCATGCGCCAAGAGACGTCGTCCCGGGCTCCCGGATCGGGCCCGGGACGAGGTATCCCCATTGCCGTCGCAACCCTCCTGGCGACCGTCACCGTCCCGGCCCATGCCGACACGCTGGCCGAGGCCATCACCGCCGGCGACATCCCCGGCGCGACCGCCGCGCTGGTGGCCGGCACCAGCCCGAACGAACCGCTGGCCTACGGCGAAAGCCCCTTGGCCCGCGCCATCGAGACGCAGGAACCGGCGATGGTAGCCCTGCTCCTCGCGCACGGCGCCAGACCCGATACCGCCGACGCCGAGGGCCTCACCCCCCTTTCCCTCGCCTGCGAGCGCGGCAGCGAGGCGATCGTCGGCCAGCTTCTCGACGCGCGTGCCGACGTGCGCAAAGCCGGCCCCGACGGTTCCACGCCGCTGGCCGTCTGTGCCCGCTACTCCACCGCCGGCACTGTCGCGCGGATGCTGGCGAGAGGCGCGAAGCCAGACGCGCTCGACCAACGCGGCCAGACACCGCTGATGTGGGCGGCCTCGGCCGGCAACCTCGGCGCGATCGCGGACCTGCTGGCAGCCGGCGCCAGGGTAGAGCGTGTCACGAAGGAACGCTTCACGCCGCTGTTCTTCGCGATCGCCAGCGGATCAGGCGAGGCCACCCGCGCCCTGATCGATGCCGGCGCCAATGCCGCCCATCGCGGCCCGGAGAACACCAGCGCCCTCCAGCTCGCGCTGTACCAGAAGAACTGGCGCGCCGCCGAACTGCTCGCCGTGCGCGGCAACGTCGATTTCGCCGAGCGCGACCGCAACGGCCAGCAACCTCTGCACGCGGCGGCCGCAGGCGGGGACGAGGCGCTGGTCGCGCTCCTGCTCGCGCATGGCGCTGACGCCAACGGGCTGACCGGCCCCTCGCGCATCAAGTGGGTGACCGAAGCCAACTTCGGCATGCCGCCCGCGCCCGTGCCGCCCACGCCGCCGCTGCTGATAGCGGCGCAGGCCGGGCAGGTCGCGGTGATGAAGCGGCTCGTCGCGGGCGGCGCCAACCCGGCCTTCGTGGCGGATAACGGGGTCAACGTGGTCCTCGCCGCCGCCTCGGGCCGGAGCGTCGCTGCGCTGGAGGAGGCGCTCGCGCTCGCGCCGGACGCCAACGTCGCCGACGACAAGGGCAACACGCCGCTCCATCTCGTGCTGGGTGGCCCGATGCACGGGCAGCTCGCGCCGATGCTGCGCGTGCTTGCCGCCCGCGGTGCAAGGCCCGATGTCGCGAACGGCAAGGGCACCACCCCTGCGCAGATCGCCGAGGGCGGGCTTGCGACGGTAAAAGCAGTCTACGATCAAGTCTTTGGCCAAAAGGGCACGCCCGTGTTAGCGAGTGCCCATCCTTGATTCACATAACCCGAACGGGATCGACAAAACCATGACGCTTTCGAAACACCTCTCCCTTGCCGTCCTCGGCATGTCCGCCGCCCTCGTCGCCGTGACGAGCACCGTAGCCAGCACCGGCGCCATCGCCGCATCGACCGCCGCCACGGCGGTCACCACCCGCCAGGCCAATTTCAAGAAGATGGGCGGGGCGATGAAGGTCCTCAAGGACCAGATCGCCAGCGGCACGATCGACAAGCCCGCCGCCGTCGCCGCCGCGAAAACGCTGGCCGCCACGGGCCGCGCGCAAGGGGCCCTCTTCCCCAACGGCAGCGGCGCATCCTCGGGCGTCAAGACCGATGCCCTGCCTGCCATCTGGACCAACCGCACCGGCTTCGACGGCCAGATGAAGGCGTTCATCGCCCAGGCCGACAAGCTGGTCCTCGCCGCCCAGACCGGCAATGCCGATGCCGTCGGCGCGCAGTTCAAGGCCGTGGGCGGCACTTGCGGCTCGTGCCACAAGCAGTTCCGCGCCGACAACTGAGACAGCGACCATGAGCAAGCCCTCCGCCACCGCCCGTGTCTGGGACCCGACCGTGCGCCTGTTCCACTGGCTGCTCGTCGTGCTCATCGCGTTCTCGTGGTGGAGCGGCGAGCAACACGACATGGAGCGGCACCGCCTGTCGGGCTACGCGATCCTCGCGCTGCTGGTGTTCCGGGTGTTCTGGGGCTTCGCCGGCCCCCACACCGCGCGCTTTTCCAGCTTCGTGCGCGGGCCCGGGGCGGTGATCGCCTATGCCCGGCGCCTCGGCAGCCGCCAGGGCCATGCCGCGCACGGGCACAACCCGCTGGGTGGCTGGAGCGTCGTCGCCATGCTGGTGGTGATCGCGGTGATGGTGGTGGCCGGGCTGTTCTCGGTCGACGTCGACGGGTTGGAATCCGGCCCGCTGGCGGACTACGTCTCGTTCGACCAGGGCCGCTCCGCCGCCGAACTGCACGAAACCGTGTTCAACGCGATCCTCGCGCTGGTGGCGCTGCACGTCGTCGCGGTGGGTTTCTACCTCGTGTGGAAGCGCCAGAACCTCGTCCGGCCGATGATAACCGGCCGGCGCAAGGCCGAGGGCAGTGACGCCGCGGCCGAATTGCACTGGTCCCCGGTGTTGGCGCTGGTGGGCGTGGTCTTGGCGGTTGCCGTGGCCTGGGCTGTCTCGACGGGCTTTCGTTTCTGACAACCGTCCATCCCGGACTTGATCCGGGGTGACGATCTGTTTCTCCCGTCCGGGTGTTTCTCACGTCCGACCCGGCACCGTCAGGTTGAGCACTACGGCGGTCACCGCCGCCGGCAGCACGCCCGACCCCAGCAGCACCCGCAAGGTCTCCGGCACATGCTGGAGCGCCGACGGCTCGAGTTGCAGCCCCAGCGCCAGCGACAGCGAGACGCCGAAGATCAGCATGTTGCGCTGCGTCCACTCGACTCCCGCGAGCATCGAGGTCGCCGCCGAGGCGACCATGCCGAACATCACGATCACGCCGCCGCCCAGTACCTCGATCGGAATGGTGGTGATGACCGCGCCGACCTTGGGCAGCAGCCCGCAGACCACCAGGAACAGCGCGCCCACGGTGACGACGTGGCGGCTCATCACTCCGGTGATCGCGATCAGGCCCACGTTCTGGCTGAACGTCGTGTTCGGCATCGCCCCGAACACCGCGGCCAGCGCCGTGCCCACGCCGTCGGCTGCGACCGCGCCGGAAAGCTCCCGGTCGGTCGCGGGACGGCCCGCATTGCCCTCGCAGATGGCGTCGACGTCGCCGATGGTCTCGATCGAGGAGACGAAGCCGGTCAGGCAGAAGCCCAGGATCGCCGAGGCCGAGAGGGCGAAGCCGAAGTGGAACGGGCTAGGCACCATGACGAGGCCGGCCGAGGCCACCGGCGCGAAGTCGATCCGCCCCATCGCCAGCGCCACGCCGTAGCCCGCCATCAGGCCGAGCAGCACCGCGGCGGTCGACCAGATGCCCCGCCCGAAGAAATTGAGCGCCAGCGTCACCACCACGACCACCCCGGCCAGCAGCCACGACTGCCACGCGCCGAACGCGGGCGTGCCGACGGCGGGAACCCCGCCGGCGGCGTACTGGATGCCGATGCGCATCAGCGAAAGCCCGATCATCAGCACCACAAGCCCGGTGATGAGTGGCGGCAGGGCGAAGCGGATGCGCCCGACGAACACGCTCAGGAACGCATGGAGCACCCCGCCGAACAGCGCCGCGGTGGTGAGCGCCGCCATCGCCTCCACGCCCTTACCCGCAACGATCGGGATCATGATCGGGATGTAGGCGAAGCTGGTCCCCTGCACCAAGGGCAGCCGTGCGCCGACCGGGCCCATGCCGATCGTCTGCAGCAGCGTGGCGATCCCGGCGAAGAGCATCGCCATCTGGATCATGTAGATCATTTGCGACGGGTCCGCCGATCCGAAGCCGAACCCGCCGGCGCCGGCGACGATGATCGCCGGCGTCATGTTGCTCACGAACATGGCGAGGACGTGCTGGATGCCCAAGGGCACGGCGGCGGGAAGGCCGGGGAACCAGTCCGGATCGCGCGCCTGGGCCGGGGCGATACCGGCAGTGGGGGTGGTGACGGCGATCTCGGCGGAAGTCAGGGCAGTCATCACGCGGTTCCTGTCAGGCGAAAGTCATGAGCCGATCGAGCGAACGGTTGGCGGCGCGCAGCACGTCCGTCCGGCGGACCTGCACGAGGTCGGCATCGCGCACGACGGCGCGGCCTTCGACAAAGACGTCGCGGGCGCCGGTGGGCGGAGCCAGCACCAGTCCGGCGACTTTGTCCCACGCCCCGGTCGAGGCGACGTGGGCCATGTCCCAGACCGCGAAATCGGCGCGCTTGCCCGGCTCCAGCGACCCCACGTCGCGGCGCCCCAGCACGTTTGCGCCGCCCCGTGTGGCGAGATGGAGCGCCTCGCGCGGGTCGAAGCGGTCGGCTCCCTGCGTCACCCGCTGGAGCAGCATGGCCTGGCGCGCCTCGGCGAGCAGGTGGCCGGAATCGTTGGAGGCCGAGCCGTCGACGCCCAGCCCCACCGGAACCCCGGCGTCGATCATCGTGCGCAAGGGTGCGATGCCCGATCCCAGCCGGCAGTTCGAACAGGGGCAATGGGCCACGCCGGTGCCGGTCCGCGCGAAAAGGTCGATCTCGGCGGCGTCGAGCTGGACGCAGTGCGCGTGCCACACGTCGGGCCCGGTCCAGCCCAGCCCTTCGGCATATTCGCCCGGACGGCAGCCGAAGCGCTCGATCGAGAAGGCGACGTCGTCCGCATCCTCGGCAAGGTGCGTGTGCATCATGACCCCTTTGTCGCGAGCGAGCAGCGCGGCGTCGCGCATGAGGTCGGTGCTCACCGAGAAGGGCGAGCACGGGGCCACCGCGACCCGCAGCATGGCGCCATCGGCATTGTCGTGGAAGCGGTCGATCACGCGGATGGTGTCGGCCAGGATCGCCGCCTCGTCCTCGACCACGCTGTCGGGCGGGAGGCCGCCCTTGCTGGTCCCCACGCTCATGCTCCCGCGCGTCGCGTGGAAGCGCAGGCCCACTTCCCGGGCGGCATGGATCGAATCGTCGAGCGTCACCCCGTCGGGGAACAGGTAGTGGTGGTCCGAACTCATCGTGCAACCCGACAACGCCAGTTCGGCGAGGCCGAGCTGGGTGGCGGCGAAGACGTCCTCGGGCCGGTAACGCGCCCAGATCGGGTAGAGCCGCTTGAGCCAGCCGAACAGCGAGACGTTGATCGCGCCCGGCAATGCGCGGGTCAGGCTCTGGTAGAGATGGTGGTGCGTGTTGACGAGTCCGGGCGTCACCACGCACCCGCGCGCATCGACGACCTCGTCGGCGTCCTCGGCCAGCGGGGCCAGTTCGGCGCTGGTGCCCACGGCGACGATGACGCCGTCGCGCCAGGCCAGCGCGCCGTCGGCGATCTCGGTGCGCGCATCGTCCATGCACACCAGCACGTCGGCGTGGCGAAGGAGCTTCATCGGCCCCCGCCCCCGTCATTGCGAGTGGCGAAGCCGCGAAGCAACCCGGCCCGGCCCAAACCGCCCTGGGTTGCGTCGCTACGCTCGCAATGACGAGGCAGGTGGGCTTCGTGCTGCTCCGCCCCGGCCATCAGGGCGTCGCGTCCTTGTAGCGGTCCCAGTTGCCGAGCAGTTCGTCGACGACCTTCGATCCCACCGTGTAGAGGTTCTCCACCGCCGCCTCGAGCCCGGCATAGCCTTCGTTCTCGCGCAGGAGGTAGGTCGCGGCATCGACGCCCGGCGGCGGCATCGTGAAGTTGGAGCCCGCGCGCACCACCAGCACGCGGTCGCGGTCGGCGCGGCCGATGGCGTCGAGGTAGGTCATCGACTGCATGACGCCGGTGTCCTCCATCGCCGAAGTCACGAACTCGCCCTTGCCGCCGCTCCAGTAGCGGACCCAGCCGTTGGCCCAGTCGGTCAGCTTCTCGCCGTGCCAGAAGGTCATCGCCGACAGCGTGTCGCCCTCCAGCACGAAAGGCGGTTCCTGCGCGTGGGGATAGTCGACGAACCGCGCCCGCTCGGTGGCGATCGCCGGGCTGTCGGGAAGCTCGATGTCCTTGGTGAGGTCGAAGGCCCACTTTTCGAGCGTGGGATTGATCGTGTAGACCTCGCCACCCGAAGGATCGGCCTTGCCGGTCATGTCGTTGGGACCCTTGGTCTGGCGCGGGAAGTAGCCGGTCTTCCAGTCGGCCGGGATCTCGCGCGCGTCGATCTCGTGGGCGAGGTCGCCGTCGACGACGTAGCGCGCCCAGGCCACCGATCCGATCGAGGCGTCCTCCGGGTCGATGCCGGCGATGCCTGCGACCAGCCAGTAGGACTGCGTGAGATCGAAGCGCTGGTCGAGACCGAGCGCCATGATCGCGGCGGTCGACCGGGCGGTGCCGATGCCGGTCACCACGCCCAGCACCTGCGTCTCGGGGTTGTAGTACAGGTCGTGGAAGGACTGCGGGAAGGGAATCCGCTGGGTCAGTCCGCGGCGCGCCTTCCATAGCTGGAACTCGCCGGCGACGTCGCCCTCGTCCTTGCCGATCTCGAACAGCGAGACGATCACCACCTTGACCGGCAGCGGGTGGGCGCAAGACCCGCCCGGCTCGCAGTCCTCGATGGACGCCGCGGCGGGAACATCGGCCGCGAAGGCCGGCGCGGCGATGGACAGCATGGCGCCCGCGATGAATGTGGCGAGCGTCTGGAAGCGCATGGGATACCTTTCGAAAACTTGTTCCGCCGCCGTCGTGGCAGAGGAAAGGCGGGAGCGCCAGCCGAGGCGGGCGCTCCCCTCGTTCAGGTCAGAACTTGTACGAGACCGTGCCCTGGAAGCTGCGCGGCAGCTCCGGCAGAACGATCGTCGAACCGAACAACTCGGTGAAGTTCGCACGGAAGTACTTCTTGTCGGTCACGTTCTTGACCACGGCGCGAAACACGAACGGGCCCGTCTCGTACGTCGCCGAAACGTCGAACTTGGTGTAGGCCGGCAACTTCACCGCCTGCGAGACACCGGAGTAGACCGAGTCCACCGACACCATGCTGCCGGCCAGGGCGATGCCGTTGTCAAAGGCGTAAGTGGCCGTCAAAGAGTAGAGGTTGGTCGGGATGCCGGCACGGCGCGCGTCGCTCTTGCTGGTGATGGGCACCAGGCCGATCGGCTGGCCACCGAGGTAGAGCGCCGGATTGGTGACGTTGACGAGGTCCTCGATGCCGAAGAAGCTGAAGGTCGAGCCTGCCTCGATCGCGGTCAGGTTCCACACCTTGGTGCGGGTGTAACCGCCGGTCAGCAGCAGGTGATCGTCGACCGACCAGCGGAACTCGGCTTCGAGGCCCTTGGTCTCGACCGCCTGGTTCACGGTCATCGACTGCGAGCTGTAGTCGGTGCGCTTCTGCTTGTAGACCGAGACCGCCGCATAGAGGCGATCGTCCAGCCAGCTACCCTTGAGGCCGGCCTCGTAGAGCTTCGATGCCGTGATCCAGGTGCCCGCGGCCAGGTTGAACGGATCGATTTCCGCCCCCTGCCCGGCGATCACCACCGACTGCCTGGCAGCGGTGACGTAAGGGATCAGGCCGAAGGGCAGCTTGTAATTCGCGCTGGCCGACCAGGACCAGGCGCCATCCCGGTCCTTCGCGCCGGAAATGTCCTTGGGAGCCTCCATGAAGGCCTCCTGGAAGTTGGAGACACCCTTGATCGTGTCGTAACGCGCACCAAGCGTCACATCGAGGCCGAACTTGAAGTCGAGATCGACCAGGCCGGCAAAGCCCAGGTCGGTATAGTGGCCCTTGACGTAAGTATCGTAGTTGCAGTTGCACTCGGTCGACAGCAGACGGTCGCTGGCCGGGGTGTAGCCCACGGTCAGGTCGACGCGATGGAAGTATTCGTAGTTGAAGTCTTCCGCGTGCTTGAAATTGGTGTAGCGGATCGAGGGCGAGAGCTGGATGGCGAACTTGCCGGCATCGTTTTCGATCGTCTTCGAAACGACGATCTTGTCCTCGATCACGTAGGAATCGTGGAATTGCGAGAAGCCGTAGGCGTTCTCGTTGATGTTCTTGTAGCCGTCGTAGAACAGCTGGTTCTTGATCTCGATGTCGCCGGGACCGGTCCAGATGAGGTCGGCGTAGAGCGTGGTCGCCTTGTTGTCGAGGCGGTCGTCCTTGCCGGTCAGCGTCTTGCGGCGGCTGAGCTTGGCGGTGCCGACGTTAGTCAAGGCAAGGTACGGGTAGGCCGCGAAGGTCGCGTCGGTAAACATCGTCGGGCTGGGCAGGAACACGCTCAGGCTGCCGAAGTTGTTGGCTGCCGCCGTGTTGATCTCACCCACCGACATCTGCCCGTCGCCGTTGGTGTCGAGCGACTGCGCCGAACCGGTGATGTAGGTGCCGTTGTCGACCAGGTCCTGCGTCAGGCGGTTCCAGCCGCCGTTCTGCTGACCCTTGTAGTTCTGGTACATGCCGCCGAATTCGAGGCGCAGGTCGGGAGTCAGGTCGGTGTCGAACGCAGCTTGCAGGATGGTCTGCTTGGTCGACATGTTGTCGTAGTAGCTGCCCGAGTTCTCGACTTCGGCGTATAGGCTGTAGCCGAATTCCTGCGCGCCCAGCTTGCCGGGACCGCGCAGTTCGGCGGCGATGTCGGCCTTCTCCCAGCTGCCGCCGGTGAAGCTGATCTTGCCTTCGGGGCTAGCCATGTACGAGCCGCCCTGCACGCGCGCGGACTTGGGCACGAAGTTCATGTAGCCGCCGGTCTTCGACGGACCGTAGATCGGCGAGGCCGGGCCGCGCACGATGTCGATGCGCTCGGCAGCGGCGATCGGGGTCGGATAGTTGCCCGGGTTGTCGAGGCGGCGCACGCCGCGGAAGTAGACTTCGCCCGGGGTGCCGCGGATGTCGAGCGCGCCGCCGACGCCGAAGAACGAGTTGGTGAACGTGCCCGGCGACTGCGCGACGAGGTCGTAGATGTCGGTGATGCCGAAGCGTTCCATCTGCTCCGAGCTGATCGTCGAGACCGAACGCGGCGTCTCGGTCACGGTCTTGTCGAACCCGAACACCGAACCGACGCCCTCGATCGGCAGCGCGCCCAGCGATCCGGTGACGACGATCTCGTTACCGTCCGCGTCGGTGGCCTGGTCGGCGGCGGCCTGAGCGAAGGCGGGCGTGCTCATTGCAGTGCAGCACAGAAGTGCCGTGACGACGGCCAAAGCCGGTCTGCGAAGCGTACCGGATTGCGATGCACCCCGGAACTTGCGCGTATTGAATCGGATCATATCCATCATGTTATGCCCCCTGAATACGGCTAATCGAGCAGTCCTGCCCGCCAGCCGTGAGCTGGTTTTTGTGTCCCTCCTCTCCCGTCGACCTGATATGCTGCGGCGCATCATTGCACTGATTTTGGCGTCCGCGAAGTGGTATTGAAGACTAGTCTCCCTTTGATCCCTGTTTGCCTTCGAAGCGGCCGAGCGCATGCTCGAACGCATCGAGATTGGTTTCCAGCCGGGCCTGGAGCCTGGCCTTCTCGCTGCCGGCCAGGAAGGCCTTGCAGCGAGTGTCGGCGAAGCTCGCGGCGCAAGGCTCGACCGTCTCGCCCAGATGCCGCCCGCGCCACAGGCTGGCGCCCGGCACGAAAGCGTATTCGAGGCTGGCGCGGGTCATTTCCTTGAGGTCCGGATAGCGCAGGCCCTGCTGGGTCACCGCGCGCACGTATTCGTTGCTCATGTCCGAGCGCAGCACGCCCTCGTCGTCGGTCGAGAGCATCACCGGCACGCCCATCGCGCGGTAGAGGCGGAGCGGGTGGTTGCCGCCCTCGACGCCCAGGATCACCGCGTTGCTGGTGAGGTTGATCTCGACCGCGATCCCATCGCGCGCCATGCGGGCCAGGGTTTCGGGCGATTTCGCCTCGTAGGCGATGTCGACGCCGTGGCCGATCCGCTTCGCGCCCGCGTCCACGGCCTTGGCGATGTGGTCCTCGAGGTCGAGCGGTGGCACGAGGCCCAGCGTCAGTTCGCCCGCGTGCATCGTCACCTTCACCTCGGGATACTTCTCCTCGAGGAAGCGGAACATCGCCATGTGCAGGTCATAGTCGCGCAAGGCGACCGGATCGTCCTCGGGCATGACGATGTTGACGCCGACGAAGCGCGGGTCCTTGTGCGCCAGCGCGAAGCCCGCCAGCAGCGAGCGCCAGACCATCGCCGGGGCGACCCCGCGCATCCCCGAATAGAGGTAGCGCACCGCGACGTCGCAGCCGACGCGCGGCGCGCTGGTATCGCAGCCCAGCCGCCCCCGGGCCTCGGCCTCGTTGCGCGTCACGTCGGCGACGGTCTCGTCCAGCAGGCCTTCGACCGTCGCGATCTCGCGTTTGTAGGACGCGGCCAGCATCCCGGCGTCGAGCGGCGTGTCCGGTGCCTCCGCCATGTACCGCGACAAGCGCTCGGGATTGTACATCAGCTCGAGGTAGACGAGATGGTTGCGCCCGGCGCTGGCATAGGCGTCGGCCAGCCAGCGCGGCGCTTCCCCCTCGGCGGCGAGACCGAACTTGTCGAAGCTGGAGAAGAACTGGCTGTGGCCCGAGACTTTCTCCGGGCCGATGCCCTGCTGGAAGCCGCGCGTCGAGATCGCGTCTACCAGCCTGGCGTAGGTGAACGGGTCCTCCACCGCCATGACCGCGACCTGCCGTTCGCGCGGGCACGGCGCCGGGGCAATGCGCGAGATCGCCTCGTCGGCGCACAGGCCCCTGGCGGCGGCCACCTTGAGGAAGTCCTCGGCATAGACCGAACCGCCCAGGTGGTTGTGCAGGTCGCCACCCTTGGGCATCGCCTGGAGCACCACGCGCAGTTGCCCGGCATTGCCGGCGACTTTGTCGACCAGCGCGGCAGTGGCCGCCTCGCTCGCCGGGTCGGCATGGGCAGGCAGCGCCGCCGGCGGCAGCACGAGGCACAAGGTCAGCAGGGAAAGCAGCAGGCGCTTCACGGTGCCGGCGCCTCCGGGATCGTGTCCCTGTATTTGTCCCAGTGCGCCAACAGTTCGTGGACGACGGGCGCGCCTACGCGGTAGTTCGCCTCAAAGGCGACTTTCTGGCCGGCACCCTCGTTGGCGACGCTGTCCACCGCAGAGACGCCCGGCGGCGGCATCGAGGGGTTGCTGCCGGTGCGCAGGACCAGCACGCGGTCGGGATCGACCAGCCCCTGCTTGCCCGCGATCGCCATCGCACCCGCCATCGACTGGCTTTCCATGTTCGTCATCGCAAAGCGGCCCTTGCCGCCGGTCCACAGCCGGACCCAGTCGCGCGCCCATTGTGTGCGGCCCGGCCCGTGCCAGTAGCGCACCGAGCCCAGCGTCTCGCCCAGCAGCACGAACGGAGGCTTCTGCGCCTGCGGGAAGCCCTTCCAGCGCGCGCGGTCCTTCTGCAGTTCGGCGCTGTCCGGGAGCGGCACGTCCCTGGTCATCGCGTAGGCCCAGGAGGTCAGGCCCTGGTTGAGCTTGACCGACATCGCCAGCTTGCCGGTGTCGGTGAAGCCGGCGAAGTCCTCGGTCGCCGACGGCAACGTGTTCGGCTTGTCCGAACCGATGGCGAAGAGGCCATAGGGCCAGTCCCCGGGCACCTCGCGGTCGTCGAACTCGCGCAGGGTATCGCCCTGAACCACCCAGCGCGACCACGCCGCGCTGCCCACCGAGGCGACTTGCGGGTCGACCCCGGAAATGCCGGTGAACAACCAGTAGGTCTTCGTAAAATCGAAACGCGGGTCGAGCAGCAGCGCCATCAACTGTTCGGCGACCCCGCCCAGCATCGTGTCCGGGCTGCCCCAGACCATGCCGTACAGCCCCTGCGCATTGCGCCGCAGCGGATGGAGGGGCCCCTTGAGCGGGATCACCTCGTCGAGATGCTCGCGCTCCGCCCAGAGCTGGAATTCGCCCGGCGCGTCGCCGGTGTCGGCGCCCGGTTCGAAGTTGGCGATGACGATCGCCTTGACCGGGATCGGCGTCACCTTCGGCACTTCGGGCACCGCCGGCTCGGCAGCCGCCACCGACACGGGCGCGAGGACGCCCGTCGCGCAGGCAAGCGCCAGCGCACGCAAACCGGCCCGCCGGAGGCCCCAAGATCGAATCGCAGTCATCTGTACCCTGAACCCCGCAATCGGGGGCGCCCAGTCGGCGGGTCGGTGGAAACCCGATGGAAAGTGCGCCCCCGTCCGAAAGTGCGGTTCCTCGGGTGCTTTGAGGCTTCGGGGAGGGTCGAAGCATCAGCGCGCCGGTCGGCTCGCACCTTTCGGTGTTGCAGCAAGTGGTAAGGCACTTGACTCAGGCCGAGCAAACGCAATGAATCCCACGCAGCGTTGCAAAAATTAGAGCAGGTCCGGAAAAAGCCCCATGCCCGCGTTCTCGCGTTTCCTGAGATACTTCATGGCGGTCGGCCGCCACGGCTCGATCCGCAAGGCGGCGGACGAACTGAACGTCTCCGCCTCGGCCATCGCGCGCCAGATCCTCAACGTCGAGGCGGACATCGGCACCCCGCTGTTCGAGCGCCTGCCCACCGGCCTCAGGCTCACCGCGGCCGGCGAGATCATGATGGCGGCGGGCAACCGCTGGCAGAAGAACATGGTCGACATCCGCGCCCAGATCGAGGACTTGCGCGGCCTCAAACGCGGCCACGTCGAGATGGCGATCATCAACGCCTTGTCGAAAGGCCATATCCCCAAGGCCGTCCGCGCCATCCAGGAGCGCTATCCCGGCATCACCGTGGGCGTGCGCGTGCTGGGCAACGACGACGTGCGCAAGGCCGTCGCCAACGGCGAGGTCGACTTCGGCATCCTGTTCGACCCCCAGTCCTACCGCGACCTCACCGTGCGCGCCTTCGTCGAGGTGGTGCTCGGCTTCATCACCCCGGCGGGTCATCCGCTCGGGAACTTGCGCGAGGCCCGCTTTTCCGCCTGCAACGGCTCCCCGCTGATCCTTCCCGCCGAGACCCTCGCCGTCGGCCAGCAGATCGACGTCCTGATGGGCGCCACCGGCATGGACGTCGAGCGCAAGGCCACTTCCGACAACATCCAGATGATAACCTCGCTGGTGCAGGAAGGCGTGGGCATCGGCATACTCTCCTCGCTCGACGTCATCACCGAGGTGCAGTCGGGCCTGCTCTCCTTCACCCGCATCTCCGACGCCCTGCTGCGGCCGATGACGCTGGCGCTGTGCACCAATGCCGCCCGCAACCCCTCCTACGCCGCCGGCATCGTCCTGTCCGAGATCGAGGTCGGCTTCGCCCGCCTCAGCTACCCCGAATCGATGCGACGCGAGGCGCAATCCGGGGACTGACCGCCCCCGCCCGATTGCCCTCGCGCCCCAGGACGGATATCCGCAAGGGCTTCCCCACATCGCCCGCACAGGATTCGCGAGAGATGAGCCACAGCGCCGAACCCGAACTGCACTACCTCGAATACTACGAGGACTTCCTCGCCAAAGTCCGCGTCCTGTCGCGCAAGATCGCACAAGGCGAGTGGAAGCCCGACTTCGTCATCGGCGTCGGCCGCGGCGGTCTGGTGCCGGCGGTCTACATCTCGCACCAGCTCGAGCTGCCGATGCTCTCGATCGACCATTCCGCCAAAGTCCCGGGCTTCGCCGACGAACTGCTCGGCAAAGTCGCCGGGATGAGCGCCGAAGGCCGCCGCCTCCTCTTCGTCGACGACATCAACGACAGCGGCGGCACCATCGAATACATCCGCACCCTGCTGGGCAACAACGGCTGCGAACCGGACAACCTGCGCTTCGCGGTCCTCATCACCAATACCCGCTCCAAGGCCGTCGCCGAGCTGTGGGTCGATGCCATCGACCGCGACGAGGACAAGCGCTGGTTCGTCTTCCCCTGGGAGTCGGTCGGCACCAAGGAGGCCATCGTCGAGGAAGCCCGCTCCGTTCCCGAACGACTGGGCTGACGGCATGCGGATCTGCGTCTACCTCGGCTCTTCCGCCGGCAACAGCCCCGTGTACCGCGAAGCCGCCGAGCAGTTCGGCACCCTGCTGGCGAGCCGGGGCATCGGCCTCGTCTACGGCGGCGGCATGGTCGGCCTGATGGGCGTCATCGCCGACGCGGTCTGCGCCGCGGGCGGCGAAGTCATCGGCGTCATCCCCGAAGCCCTGCGCGCCCGCGAGCACGACCACCAGGGCATCACCGAACTCCACGTCGTCAAGACCATGCACGAGCGCAAGGCGATGATGGCCAACCTCGCCGACGGCTTCGTCACCCTCCCCGGCGGCATCGGCACTTTCGAGGAGATGTTCGAGGCCTGGTGCTGGTCGCAGCTCGGCTACCACAACAAGCCGGTCGGCCTGCTCGACGTCGGCGGCTTCTACTCGGGCCTGCGCCAGTTCATCGACAACGTCGTCGACGAGGGCTTCCTCCAGCCCCGCCACCGCGCGATGCTGATCGTCGAGAAGGACCCCGAGACGATGATCGACCGCATCGTCAACTACACGCCCCCCGAAAACGAACACTGGCTGGGCGCCCGGGACGTCTGACCAGAGGCCCGACCCGGCGCCCGAGGTTTACACGGTTTACACCGTCCGGAAGGACCTCCCCGCTCCGAGAGGTCCTCCCCGCTCCGGGGAGGGAGTGACTTGAACTCCATCCCCGCCATCGCATCCACCCGCGCGAAGGCGCGGGCCTGCCACGCGTCCCAGCGCCCGGCGCTCGCCCGCCGGAACGCCGCAGGATCGGGCGCCCGCGGCCAGGCCGGATCGGGCCCTGCATCGAGCGCCTCGGTCGCGTTGAGCCACGCCTCCCTCGCCGCGTCGAAGGCCGCCCCGGCACTGGCGCAGACATAGGCCTCGCGCCCCGGCGGCAACGACTCCGCCTCCCCGCACGCCTCCCCGGCCATGGCGAGATCGACGAGATCCGCGCCCGGATGCTCGCCCGCGACCAGCGCCAGCACCTCGTCGAAGCGCGCCGCCAGGTCCTCGCCCCCACCCTCGCACGCGCCCGCCCCCACCCCGACCGGCCCCACCGCGACCGCCCCCGCCGCGACCACCCCCGTCGCGACCGCCCCGGCCATGTCCTGCGCCGCCCGGTCGAGCCGCCCGAGATGCGCCAGCAGCAGCCGCGTATCGAAGCGCCGCCGCGTGCCCACGCATTCGCCGCGAAACCACACCGCCTCCTCGACCCCGTCGAGCGCCCGCGTCGCCAGCACTTCCTCGACATGCGCCCGCGCCAGCACCAGCGCCGCCGCCCACCCTTGCGCGAACAGACCGTCGCGCCGCCGCAGCAGATAGGCCGAGGTCCGGCTCATCCCCACCGCCGCACAGGCCGCCCGCACGTCGCCCTTGCCCGCGAGATGGTCGAGAAACCGCACCTTGCGCGCCGGGTCCCAGGCGGTGTGGGAGACGAAGGGCAGTCCTGATTCCAGAAGATCGGAAGCGGAGGAGGAAGAAAAGATACGAGGGCCATCGCCCTCGCGCGCCCGGGACTTTTCCGATGCGCCCGGGGGCAAGGACGCCCCCGCCTCCCCGCCCGGAAGGCCGATGTCGCGCGAGACGGGTATCCACCCCCGCCCGAACCGGACGCGTTCCTCTCCCTCCGTGAGAGGGGGACCATCTGCAGGATGGTGGAGAGGCACAGGCGCTTCCCCCGCCCCATCGTTCACACTGAAGTCGTCCGAAAAATCCGTCATCGTCCACCTCGCACAAGCGGAAAGCCACGAAAGCCCAAGGAGCGGCTTGGGCGCGCGCCGAGGGGGACTGGTTATTTATCGGATGTGGGAAGGTGTAGGAAAGCAGGAAGTCCAGCACGTAGGCCCGTACTTCCTGCTTTCCCGTGTGATGGGTTGCAGCGGGTAGGTCTGCATTCGCAGACCGACTGATAGCAGGCTTCGAAGACGCCCCCGCCTTCAAAGCCCCCCCGGGGCTATGGCCAATCCGCCATTCACCGGATCATTCTGCCCGCGACCGACCCCTCGAGCACTGGCGATGAGCACCTACGTGATTACCTAATTTTACCTAATATTAACCTTTTGCGACTGTTAAAAAAGGTTTTTTATCTCCGGGATGGCCCTGTTAACGATAATTTATGGGGTAAACGGCCCCACACGGGCGATTATGTATCCAAGCAAGATCAAAAGGAAAAAGATGTCAAGTTCGCCAAATTCTTTTCTGACAAGGCGGCAGTGTCAATGCCTGAAATTGGTAGGAAAAGGCCTGAAATCCAAAGAAATAGCTCGGGAATTGGGCATATCCCCTTCCACGGTCGATAATCATGTGCTGCGGGCGATGGAGCGTTTGGAAGTAAGCAGCCGCACGAAGGCAGCCCATTTATTCATGAACGAAATGAAATCGCCGGACGACAGGGTCAATCCGGTTCCGGTCATGGCTATCAAGACCATCGCACAAAGCCTCAACCAGATCGTCGATAGCCTGCTGGCAGAACCAGAGATCTGGAAGAGCGACCTCAACACCTGAAGGTGGCTCTTTTTCGAAATCCGGCGCACCTCTCCATCTCGGGAGGAACTGCTCCCACCACGCTCCAGTCCTGACGATTTCATCCCGCTGCGCGACGGCGGGCGACACTTTGTGCCCGCTTTTCAAGCGACGGCGGTTCACACATCTTCTGGAAGCTCTTGAAGGCGTGGGCGGCTGCCGTTTCCCCTGAAATCCGCCGTTCCACGAGGACGCGCAAGGCGTCCTCGAACTGCGCCCGCCGGCCGCTCGCTATTACTTCCCCAGCAACGGCTTGAGGTAGTGCCCGGTGAACGAGCGGGGTTCCTTGACCACTTGTTCGGGGGTGCCCACGGCGACGATCTCGCCGCCGCGCACGCCGCCTTCGGGGCCCATGTCGATGATCCAGTCGGCGGTCTTGATGACGTCGAGGTTGTGTTCGATGACGATCACCGAGTTGCCCTGGTCGACGAGGCGGTGGAGCACTTCGAGGAGTTTGCGCACGTCCTCGAAGTGGAGGCCGGTGGTGGGTTCGTCGAGGATGTAGAGCGTCTGCCCGGTGGAGCGGCGCGCCAGTTCCTTGCCCAGTTTCACGCGCTGCGCCTCGCCGCCCGAGAGCGTCGTCGCCTGCTGGCCGACCTTGACGTAGCCCAGCCCCACTTCGTTGAGCATGTGCATCTTGTCGCGGATCGGGGGGACCGCCTTGAAGAACTCCTCGGCGTCCTCGATCGTCATGTCGAGCACGTCGGCGATCGACATGCCCTTGAACTTCACTTCCAGCGTCTCGCGGTTGTAGCGCTTGCCGTGGCATTCCTCGCACGTCACGTAGACGTCGGGGAGGAAGTGCATCTCGATCTTGATGAGGCCGTCGCCCTGGCACGCCTCGCAGCGGCCGCCCTTGACGTTGAAGCTGAAGCGGCCCGGCTTGTAGCCGCGCGCCTGGCTTTCGGGGAGGCCGGCGAACCAGTCGCGGATCTGGGTGAAGGCGCCGGTGTAGGTCGCCGGGTTGGAGCGCGGGGTGCGGCCGATCGGCGACTGGTCGATCTCGATGACCTTGTCGCACTTTTCCAGGCCCTTGATCCTGTCGTGCGCGCCCGCGATCACCCGCGCGCCGTTGAGCTGGCGCGAGGCCCCCGCCTGCAGCGTGTCGATGGTGAGCGAGGACTTGCCCGAACCCGAGACGCCGGTGACGCAGCAGAAGGTGCCGAGCGGGAACTTGGCGGTCACGCCCGTCAGGTTGTTGGCGCGCGCGTTCTCCACGGTGATGAAGCTGCCGTTGCCCTTGCGGCGCTTCTTGGGCACCTCGATTGCCCGCGTGCCGTTGAGGTAGGCGGCGGTGAGGCTGTTCTTGCTCTTGAGCACTTGCGCCAGCGTGCCCTCGGCCACCACCTCGCCGCCGTGGACGCCGGCCCCGGGGCCGAGGTCGACGATGTAGTCGGCAGTGCGGATGGCGTCCTCGTCGTGCTCGACCACGATCACGGTGTTGCCGAGGTCGCGCAGGCGCTTGAGCGTGACGAGCAGCATGTCGTTGTCGCGCTGGTGCAGGCCGATGCTGGGCTCGTCGAGAACGTAGAGCACGCCCGAGAGGCCCGAGCCGATCTGGCTGGCGAGGCGGATGCGCTGGCTCTCGCCGCCCGACAGGGTGCCGCTGGTGCGATCGAGGTTGAGGTAGTCGAGCCCGACGTTGTTGAGGAAGCCGAGCCGCTCGTTGATCTCCTTGAGGATGGCCTTGGCGATCTGCTTCTGCTGGTCGGTCAGCTTGGCTTCCAGCTCGCCGAACCACGCGAAGCCGTCCGACACCGAGAAGCGCGCGGCGGTGGCGATGTCGGCGCCGGCGATCTTGACCGACAGGGCCTCGGGCTTGAGGCGCTTGCCCTCGCAGGTCTCGCAAGGCTGCGCGGTCTGGAACTTGGTCAGCTCCTCGCGCATCCAGGCGCTGTCGGTCTGGATGAGGCGGCGGTTGAGATTGCCGATCACGCCCTCGAACGGCTTGTTGACGGTATATTCCTTGCGCCCGTCCTTGAACGTCAGCGGCACCGCCTTGCCCGCCGTGCCGTAGAGGATGACGATCTTCACCTCGGGGCTCAGCGCGTCCCACGGCGTCGTCAGGTCGAACCCGAAGTGCGCGGCGAGGCTGGAGAGCACCTGCATGTAATAGGGACTGGGCGGGTTGGACTTGGCCCAGGGCACCACGGCCCCCTGCTTGAGCGTCAGGTGCTCGTTGGGGACGACCAGTTGCGGGTCGAACAGCAGCTTCTCGCCGAGGCCGTCGCAGGCCGGGCACGCCCCCTGCGGCGCGTTGAACGAGAACAGGCGCGGCTCGATCTCCTCGATCGTGAAGCCGCTGACGGGGCAGGCGAATTTTTCGCTGAAGACGATGCGGTTGGCGGGGAGGCCGGCATTCTTCATGCCCTTGGCGGGGGTGGCGGCTTCGCCCGTATCGGCTTCGGCGGCCTTGGCCTTGCCGCGCTTTTTGGGCGCCGGCGCGGGTTCGCCGGCCAGTTCCGCCACCGTGGTGTCGGCAAGGTCGATGTACGCCAGCCCCTCGGCCAGCTTGAGCGCCTGCTCGAAGCTGTCGGCCAGCCGCGTCTGGATGCCGTCCTTCACGGCGATGCGGTCGACCACCACTTCGATGTCGTGCTTGAACTTCTTGTCGAGCGCGGGGGCGTCCTCGATCGGGTAGAATTCCCCGTCGATGCGCACGCGGGTGTAGCCGGCGCGCTGCCATTCGCCCAGTTCCTTGCGGTATTCGCCCTTGCGGCCGCGCACCACGGGGGCCAGCAGGTAGGCCCGCGTGCCTTCGGGCAGGGTCATCACCCGGTCGACCATGTTGGAGACGGTCTGCGCCTCGATCGGCAGGCCCGTGGCAGGCGAATAGGGAATGCCCACGCGCGCCCACAGCAGGCGCATGTAGTCCCAGATCTCGGTGACGGTCGCCACCGTCGAGCGCGGGTTGCGGCTGGTGGTCTTCTGCTCGATCGAGATCGCGGGGGAGAGCCCGTCGATATGCTCGACGTTGGGCTTCTGCATCATTTCCAGGAACTGGCGCGCATAGGCCGAGAGGCTCTCGACATAGCGGCGCTGGCCTTCGGCGTAGATCGTGTCGAACGCCAGGCTCGACTTGCCCGAGCCCGACAGCCCGGTGATGACGATCAGCTTTTCGCGCGGGAGCGCGATGTCGAAGCCCTTGAGGTTATGCTCGCGCGCGCCGCGCACGGTGATGTGGGTGAGACTCATGGAGGCGGTATGTTCCAGATTTGTTCGCCCTCATCAAGAGGGCCGCGCGGGTTTCGCAGAAGATGGGGTGCCCCGGGCATGAGGCAAGGGCCGGGGAACGGCGGCGCGACGAACCGCGTTGTTCCCGCAAAGGCATCAACGACAGGAGATAGCCCATGCGCACGCTTCCGCGCCTCATGTTCGACCTTTCCGCCGCGTTCGCGGTCTGCGCCCTGGCCACTCCGGCCGCCACGTTCGCGCAGGCCGGCGCGCCGGCAGACGAGCCCGCCGCCGCCACCGGCGATGCAGGCGATGCAGGCGACGCCGCCGCCCGCCGCCAGATGCTCAACGCCGAGCAGGCCGCCGCCGCCCGCGCGCAAGTGGAGGCCAACCGGGCCAGCGAAGACCATCACGACACCGCCGTGGCCCTCAACGAAATGCAGTCCGAGCGCGAGGGTGCGCGCTATGCCGATGCCCTCGCCCGGCACGACGAGGCCGAACAGGCCTATCGCCAGGACCGCACCCAGTGGGAACGCCGCAACCCCTATTGCTGGAACGGCGATGCCGCTCGCTGCCCCGCGGACCCCACTCTCCCCGGTTCCGGCGACTGACGCCAACCGCTCGTCGCAACCGCTTTGCATTCGCGCCCCGCTGCCGTCACAATCGGCCATCGGGGTTGACGGGGTTCGAGTGCAATGGCGGTTTCGCGCAAGATACGGCTGGCGGGCGTGATGATCGCGCTTGTCCTTTCCACTCCCGTTCTGGCGGACGACCCGCACGACCCCACGATGACGCCGGAAGCCGCCGCGCGCGACCGCGAGACGATCCGCCGCCTCAACCGCGCGCAGCTGGACTATGTCCGCAAGCGCGACGCCGGCTACGCGCAAGGCTGGCGCGACCATGCCGCAACCCGCGACGTGCGCGACGACGACGACGATGCCCCGGCCTCCGACCTTCGCGACTATGCCGCCGCCCGCGCGGACTACGCCCGCCAGCGCCGCCAGTACGACCGCGCGATGGCCGAATGGCGCCAGGACGTCGACGCCTGCCGCGCGGGCTATTACGACCGCTGCGACAGGCGGTAGGGGCATCGCCGAACTGCCCGGTGAATGCTGCGGGCTGGCGGGCATGCAGCCCTGCGCTCGGGGAATGGGGCCCGGCACACGCAGCGGCGAGCTTGGTATCGTCGCGCGGCGTCGTGGATGACGCTCTCCTGCTTTCGAGGCGCACTTTTCCGGTTCGGGGCGTCAGCGGAAAGTCCGCTTTAGGCCTCCGCGACGCCGACAGCGGAAATTCCGTCACCGCCCTCATAGCGGACATCGCGATACCACGGTAAAGCCGCAGTTATGCTGGACAATATATGGCATCTGCGCGGCTCAACGCACATCGGCAACACCTCCGGCGAAGAAGCGTTGGACCAGATCGAGGCATTGTTAGATCAGCAACGAAAGCCTCTCACAGAAGAACGTGTCGGGTACCGTGCGTTTCATACTTCTCTGTTCGAGAATGCGTTTGGTCCAAGCTGGCTCTCAATGGTCGCATATGAGAAAGGAGCATTTTGGATCGAAGAAAGCACTCAAGGACGTATTCTTAAATATGATTTGCGCAGCTTGCATGCTTTGATTTTTTGCGTTGTCGCCGCCGGTATATTTTTTCTCTTTGGCTTCGCAAACGACGGGGTTGCAGGCTCTGCAAGATACGCGACGTTTGCATTTCTATGGCTATATGGAGGTAACATGCTCCTCGCATGGATTCGTATCCCCCGAGCAATACGGAAAGCGGTTAGGGCTAAAGGCAACTAACCACCCCTTTCGGCACCTCAGGACGCCGAGCGCTGCGCTCTGTAGCGGCCCGTCCGGTGCTCGCCGCGCGAAAAGAAAACTGGCCTGACCGAATACGCCCCTTTTCAGACACTCAATCGCAGCTTGGCTTCAAGTGAGGACGAGTGGACATTAGCTGCCCGGTCTTGATCTCCCACGCGCCAGCCTCGTTTTTGGCAAGCACAAACATAAAGTCGCGATCTTCCCGCATCGGGACATGCGCGAAATACAAGACTGGAATTACCTGCGGCAAATTCTGACCAACGACCACCTTACGAACCTTCATGGTCGCTTCTACCCAACTATGTCCTAATATATCTTCAGCGTTTTCGACCGGTGTCTGCTCGCCGTTCTTTACTCGCCCTATTACCACTACGTCACTGCAGGCATGAGGCAGCGCATTATCGCTCAAATTCTCGGCTCGTGTCGGCTGGTAAGCAGCACCGGCGATGCTGATGACAAGAGCGTATGCGGCGATTTTCATATACCAACCGTATGCCTCTAAGCGGCAGGTTTCCACCGAGGCTGTGTGAAAACGCGGTGATCTGCTATGTTTTATGCCTGTTTGGGAAGGCGTGAGATGGGGCGTTTCATCGAGGGTTGTGATCGGCGGGAGGTTCAGCTTCTGCCGGACTGCATTGACGATTACGTTGCCGAGGACAGCCAGGTTCGGGTGATCGACGTGTTCGTCGACGAGCTGGACTTGTCAGCGCTAGGCTTTGGCGATGCGGCGGCGACAGGCCGTCCGGGGTACCATCCGGCAACGATGCTCAAGCTCTACCTCTATGGCTATCTCAACCAGGTGCAGTCGAGCCGCCGGCTTGAACGCGAGGCTGGACGCAATCTGGAGCTGATGTGGCTGACAGGCAAGCTGGCGCCCGACTTCAAGACAATCGCAGACTTCCGCCGCAACAGCGGCGAGGCGATCCGGGCGAGTTGCCACCGGTTCGTGGTGTTGTGCCGCGAGCTGGGGCTGATCGCTGGCGGCACCGTGGCGGTGGACGGCAGCCGGTTCAAGGCGGTGAACACGCGCGACAGGAACTTCACCCCTGGAGCAATCCGACGGCGGATGGAGCAGATCGAGGCGAGCATCGAGCGTTATCTCGGCCTGCTCGACACTGCTGACCGGCAGGAGGACGTGGTGGCGCAGGTCCGCACCAAGCGACTTGGCGAACGGCTCGAGGCGCTACGTCGCCAGATGCGCGAGCTTCAGGAGATGGAGCGTGTGGTGGCGGACGCACCTGACCGTCAGATCTCGCTGACCGACCCGGATGCACGGGCGATGGCAAGTGCCGGGAAGGGAACGGGGCTGGTCGGCTACAACCTCCAGGCGGCGGTCGATGCCGACAGTCACATGATCGTGGCGCATGAGGTGACAAATGTCGGTCATGACCGCTCGCAACTGGCGAACATGGGCCGCAAGGCACGCGCGGCGATCGGATCGAACGAACTGACCGTACTTGCCGACCGCGGCTACTTCTCAGGCGTCGAGGTGCTGGCCTGCGAGGAAGAAGGCATTACCGCGATCTGTCCCAGGCCGCTTACCTCCGGAGCCAAGGCTGACGGACGGTTCGGCAAGCAGGACTTCCGCTACGAGCAGGCCACAGACAGCTATCGCTGCCCTGCGGGAGAAACGCTCCCCCGCCGCTTTACCACAGTCGAACATGGCCTGCGGCTCCATGCCTACTGGTCCAGTCATTGCGGCGTTTGCACGATCAAGCCGCAATGCACGACCGGCAAGGAACGGCGGATCAAGCGGTGGGAGCACGAACACGTGATCGAGACGATGCAGGCAAGGCTCGAGCGCATGCCCGACGCCATGCGCGTCCGACGACGAACCGTCGAACACGTGTTCGGCACAATCAAGGACTGGATGGGAAGAAGCCACTTCAAGACCCGGACCCTGGAGAAGGTCGGAACTGAAATGAGCCTCCACGTCCTCGCCTATAACATGAAGCGCGCGATCAACATGCTCGGCGCCCCGAGGATGATCGCGGCGATGAAAGGCTGAGCCGAAGGAGCCACCACGCGCCTGCTACTTCAAAAACAGACAACGCGTTTTCACACAGCCTCCACCCGTTGCGGTCATTCAGTGACCATTGCACAGGTAGAGAATGAACAAACTCAATATGCGATTGAATCCCAGCGTACTGGCAATTGTCCTTATCAGCGGCGGTTGCCAGCATAGGCCATGCGACGACTTCCCTAGTAAACTATCGCCACCAGACAGAGGGTTTGATCTTAAAAAGATATCAATTCGTCCGAACGATTTTTTATCGAGAAAAATCGAACAATGTCGCAATAATATAAATACACCCGATGAATTCGATCAGATTAGCTATCTGTCTTCAACATCATCTAATGATGGACATGTTTATTTTATATACAAAAGCGTGATATCTACCGATAGATTTATCATCTTCCGTATCGGAAAACCCTCCTCGGACATTGATCGCGTTTTTTTGTACTATCCAAATTCGGCTTGAACAGCAGGTTTCCACCCAAAACCGCCAAAATGACTCCCGACTGCCCCGACCGGAACCTGTCGTGAGCCTGACCTTGTTTCAGGGTCCAGCCTGCCGATCGAGCGGCCGGGCGGATGGCGCGTCGGGGTCGGCGACGAAGGCGAATGTCTCCCACACCGCGCGCGCCTCCCGCCCTCGTCATAAAAGCCCCGCGACCACTCCCGCCAGCGCGTGAAGCACGATGGCGGCTGCCACCAGCAGTCCGGCCTGGCGGATCGCTGGTCCCGGTGCCGCCTCGGGCCGGGGCTCCACAGGCTTCTCCAGCCGCGCGGTGGCCGCCCGCATCAGGCGCGGCGCGTCGGCGGAGAGGCGGGACAGCTCCAGCAGCACCGCTTCCAGCCGGTCGGGCGCGGCGAGGCGGGTAAGGCGCGAGGCGACGAGGCGGCCGCGCAGCGCCGTCAACGCCTGCGACAGGTCGAAACCGGGGGCGATGCCGGACAGCACCCCGTCCATCGTCACCATCGCCTTGAAGATCAGCACCAGGTCGGGCGGCAGCACCAGCCCTTCCCGGCGCAGCAGCGGGAAGAAGTCCGCGACCATCGCGTCGAGCACCAGCGCCCCGGTGCCGTGGCGGGCGACGAGGCGTTCGGCGGCGACCAGCAGGCGTTCGCGGGGCACGTCCCCCGCCTGCGACCACAGGCCCAGCATGTCGGCGACGCCGCCCGGGTCGTTGCCGCGCAGGCTGAGGATGAAGGTCAGGAACTCGTGCTGGCGGCGGGGCGACACGAAGCCGACCGAGCCGAGGTCGAGCAGCGCCAGCCGGTCCCCCTCCCCGGGCACGACGGGCGGCAGGCACAGCAGGTTGCCGGGATGCGGGTCGGCGTGGAAGCGGCCGTTGACCAATACCATTTCCAGCACCAGTTGCGCGCCCAGGTCCGCGATCGCGCCCGGGTCGATGCCGTTTTCGCGCAGCGCCGCCGGGTCGCGCGGGGGCACCCCCGCCACGTAGTCCATCACCAGCAGCCCCTCGCCCGAGCAGGACCAGTGGATCGCCGGGACGACGACGCGCGCCATCGGGGCGAGGTCGGCGCGCAGCAGGTCGGCATTGCGGCCCTCGTTGGTGAAATCGAGTTCGTCGAGGATCTCGCGGCCGAGCTGGTCGATCATCGCGGCCGGCATCATCCGCCGCACCGCCACGCTCCTCGCCTCGGCCAGCGCGGCGAGGTGGCGCAGCAGGCGCAAGTCCGCCTCCATCCCCGCGCGGATGCCGGGGCGGCGGATCTTGACCACCACGTCCGTCCCGTCGTGCAGGGTCGCGCGGTGGACCTGGGCGATCGACGCGGCGGCGAGCGGCTCGGTGTCGAAGCGGGCGAAGGCGGTCTCGGGCGGTTCGCCCAGCGCCGCCTCGACGGCCGGGCGCAGCGCCTCGAACGGCAGGCGCGGGGCATCGCTCTGGAGCTGCTCGAAGGCGGCGATCCACTCGTCGCCCAGCATGTCGCGCCGGGTGGCGAGGATCTGGCCGAGCTTCACGTACGTCGGCCCCAGTGCCTCCAGCGCGCGGCGAGTGCGGGTGGGCAGGTCGGCATCCTCGCGCGCGGACTCGCCGGTCCGCCCCGAACCGAGCCGGGCGAGCAGCGAGTCCAGCCCGAAGCGGGCGACCACCGCGCTGACCTCGGCCATGCGGGCGCGGTCGCGCGCGGCCACGGTCATCGTCTGCAGGATCGTCGGCATCGCGCACTCCTTCTCGGGATGGGCAACCGGCCGGGCCGGGCGCGGTTCCGCCGCGCTTGTGGAAAGGCGCCGGCGCGGCGTTGGAGCGCGCGGCCCCCGCGCCTAGTCTGGTGCCATGTCCGGCCCGATCCGCAATGCCCTCGTCCTGACCCTCGCCGCCGCGCTGGCGGCCTGCGGCGGCGGCGTGAAGTATCGTCCGGTGAGCGACGTGCCGGTGCGGATCGGCCCGCCCTACAAGGTCCGGGGCACGACCTACGTGCCCGCCGCCCAGCCCGGCTACGACATGCTCGGCTACGCCACCTGGTACGGCAACGAGAGCGGCAACCAGGTCGCCAATGGCGAGCGCTTCCGGCCCGGCTGGGTCACTGCCGCGCACAAGACCCTGCCGCTGCCCTCCTACGTCGAGGTGACCGCGCTCGACACCGGCCGGCGCATCGTCGTGCGCGTCAACGATCGTGGCCCCTATGGCGAGGCGGCGCGCGTCATCGACCTGTCGAAAGGCGCCGCCGAGCTGCTGGGCGTGCGCGCGCAAGGCAAGGCGGCAGTGCGGGTTCGCGTGGTCGAGCCCTCCGAAAAGGACCGCGCCGCCCTGCGCAAGGGCAAGCCGGCGCGCGAACTGCCGCAGGTTTCGCCCCGCGCGCTCGCCAGCCTGCAGGACCAGTTCGCGCGTGGCGTGGGAACGCGGTGACGCCGCTTCCCGCACCCCACCTGTGGAACCGAACCCCCGCGCCCGCGTTGTCTCCTCGAGAGGAGAAGCATCATGAACATCGGAGCCGAAATCCCCTTCCGCCGCAGCCGCTTCGCGCGGGCCACCGGATCGCTCATCTTCGATCGCCAGCGCGAGGAGCATGTACGCGAAAGCGAAAAGAACGCGGACATGCGGGTCTGGTCGAACGGGCATTTCGTCCGCTCCTGAAGCGGCGCCCGCAGCCATGACTTTACGTTAGATCGCCATTGCGACCCCGGCGCAGGCCGGGGAAGCAACCCGTTGCGGTTTACGCGGTGCCGCATCGCTCATCCGCGCTTGCGCCGGGGTCGACGGGCCCTACCCCAGCGAGAGGGCCTGTGCGCCCGGTTCGCCCAGCCAGCGTGCATCGCAGCCCCAGACGCGCTCGATCACCGCGCTGGACAGCGCGCGGCCCGGTTCGCCATCGGCGGCGAGACGGCCCTTCTCCAGCACGATGACGCGATCGGCGTAGTTCATCGCCGTCGCCAGGTCGTGCAGCACCAGCACCACCCCGCGCCCCAGCCGGGCCTGTTCGCGAAAGCGCCGCATCAGCGTGATCGCGTGGCTCAGGTCGAGGTTGGCGAGCGGCTCGTCGGCCAGCAGCCAGGCCGGACGCGTGGCGAGAACGCGCGCCATCAGCGCCCGCGCCCGCTCGCCGCCGGACAGGCGGGTCACCGGGCGATCGCGAAACGCCGCCAGGTCCATCGCCGCGATCGCCTCCTCGATCGCCTCCCGGCCCTCGGCCGTGCGCGCGTCCTCCCAGGGCAGACGCCCCAGCGAGACCAGCACCTCGACGGTGACGTCCCAGGCGATCTCCGGCGCCTGCGGCAGGTAGCCGATGCCGCGCGCGCGTTCCTTCGCCGGGACCGCCCGCAGCAGCCGGCCGCCCATCGCCACCACCCCCGCGTCGGGCGCGACGAGGCCGGCGAGGCACGAGAGCAGCGTCGACTTGCCGGCGCCGTTGGGCCCGCAGATCGCCGTCACCTCGCCCGCGTGTACCGAGAGGGTGAGGTCGCGAAGGCGCTCCGCCAGCCGGAGGTCGACCGTGCCCAGCGTCGCGGTCATGGCGCCCCCCAGCGCAAGCGCAGCAGCAGCGCGAGGAAGAACGGCGCCCCGATCAGGCTGAGCGCGATGCCCAGCCGCAGCTCGCCTCCGGTGAGCGGCAGCAGGCGGCAGGCGACGTCGGCGACGAGCAGCAGCAAGGCTCCCGCCAGCGCACTCGGCACCATCAGCGAGGACGGCCGCCGGTCGGTCAGCGGGCGCACGAGATGGGGGACCATCAGGCCGACGAAGCCGATCACCCCGGCCACCGCGACGCCCGCACCCACGGTCAGGCCGACGCCCGCGATCATCAGCGCCTGCAGCTTGCGCGGCTCGAGGCCCAGCGAGCGCGCGGCGGCCTCGCCCAGCGTCAGCGCATCGAGCCCGCGCCCGGCCGCGAGCAGCAGGGCGATGCCGGCCAGCGTCAGCGGCGCGGCGATGCCCACCTCGCGCCAGGACCGGTCGGCCAGCGCGCCCATCAGCCAGGTGACGATCTCGCTCATCGCGAAAGGCGTGGGCGAGAGGCTGATGGCCAGGCTGGTGAGCGCCCCGGCGAGGCTGGCGATCATCAGCCCGGCCATGGTGAACAGCGCGATGCCACCCTCCCGCCCCGCGATCAGCGCGAGCAGCGCCATCGCCCCGCCGGCGCCGACCAGGGCGAAGACCGGCAGCAGCCAGGCGGAGGCCGCATAGCCGGTCCAGAAGCTGAGCACCGCGCCAAGGGCCGCGCCCGGGGCGATGCCGAACAGGCCGGGATCGGCGAGCGGATTGCGCAAGTAGCCCTGCATCGCCGCGCCCGAGGCGCCCAGCCCCGCGCCGATCACCAGCGCCAGCGCCGCGCGCGGCAGGCGCAGTTCGAACAGGATCAGCGCGGCATTGCGGCCGAGCGCGCCGGGCGCCGTGGCGAACGGGTCGATCCACACGCGGCCCGCCAGCAGCGAGAGCGGCACGGCCAGCGCCAGCGCGGCGGCGAGGATCAGGATCAGGCGGCGGTTCACGGAAGGGCCTTGCGCGACGGCGCTTCGCTTGTCGAGGCGCCAGTGGCCGGCGCCATGCCTGTCGAGGCGACGGTCGGCAGCCCCGCGCGAACCTGGGCCAGCCGACCCAGCGCGCGCGGGATGGTGGGGCCGCCGCACCACAGCAGCGAACTGTCGAGCGGGACGCGGGTCACTCCGGTCAGCCGCGACAGGGCGGGGTGGCGCAGCATGCGGTCCTCCTCGGCCAGCGGCGAGCCGACCGTGAAGATCACGCGCGGGGGATCGGCCAGCACCCGCTCGAGCGGCAGGTAGTCGGCCTGGGCCAGCCCGCGCGCCGCCGCCGCATTGACGAAGCCGGAGCGCGCCATCAGCTCGGCGATGAGGGTATGCTCGCCCGCGACGATGCCGCCCGATTGCCAGACCAGCGCCGGCACCGGCGCCGTCCCCGGCCTCGGCGCCGCATCGGCCAGCGCGACCTCGATCTTGCGGGCGAGGACCTCGCCGGAGCGCCGGTTGCCGGTCAGCGCGGCCAGCTTGCGCACTTGCGCCAGCGATGCCGCGACGTCGCTCGGGATCGGCTCCAGCACCACGCGGATGCCGAGGTCGCGCAGCGCCTGCGCCGTCGCGGGGGCAAGGAAGCTGCTGGCCACCACGACGTCGGGCGACAGCGCGGCGACTTCCTCCACCGAGCCGGACACCGTGGCGAAGCGGCGCGCCTTGGCGATGTCCATCGAGGTTGCCGACGGATCGCGGCTGTAGTGCGAGATCGCCAGCAACTGTCCGGGGCCGGCGACTTCGGCCAGCACCGCGTCGGTACAGGGATTGAGCGAGACGATCCGCGGCCGGGCCGCATCTGCGACCGGTGCATCCTGGCCGCAGCCGGCGAGCGCCAGCGCCGCCAGCGCCGCGAGCCCCCGTCGTGGCGGGCCAGACCCGGGACGGCGAAGCCCCGAGGCGACAGCCTGCGACCGATCACGGCGGCCGGCGGGCCCGGCCGCGAGGTCAGCCGGCCCCTGCCCACGGGTCCGGGGCGAACCCGGGACGACGGGGGCTTCCGGCGCGGCTTCTCCCCCCGGGGGAGGAACCGCGCCGGCCGGGACCGACCCGTGGCTCACATCTTCACGCGCACGCCGGCATAGGCCGAGCGGCCGGCCGTGCCGTATGTCCGCACCACTTCGTAGTGCTCGTCGAACAGGTTCTCGACCCGGCCGTAGACTTCGACGTTGGGCGTCACCGCGAAGGCGCCGCGCAGGCCGACGACGACGTTCCCGCCCACGTACTGCGTGTTCGTCGCATTGTCGTAGCGCCCGCCGCCGACGCGCAAGTCCGCGCCGAGCTTGAGGCCCACTTCCCACGCCTTGTCGAGGCTGGCGTAGAAGTTGGTACGCGGCCGGCGGGCGAGGCGCGCGCCGGTCAGTTCGTTGGTGGCGTCGAGGTAGGTCGCGGCGAGGTTCAGGTCGAAGCCTTCCCAGTTCGCCACCTGCATGCCCAGTTCCACGCCCTTCGCCCGCGCCCGCCCGACGTTGTAGTAGTAGCCCAGGAAGAAGCCGCTCTCGGGATCGTAGGTCGACGTATAGTCGATCAGGTTCTTCGTCTTGCGATCGAAGTAGGTCAGCGTGAAGCGCCCGGTTCCGGCCGCGAAGGGCTGTTCGATGCCCGCGTCCCAGCTCTTCGAGGTTTCGGACTTCAACGCGTAGTAGGTGCCGGTCTGGTAGAGCTGGTAGAGCGAGGGCGCCTTGAAGCCCTCGCCGTAGCTGGCGCGCAGTACGGGCGCGTCGATGCCCTCGCCGATCACCCAGGCGCCGTTGGCGGCCAGCGTGGTCTTGTGGCCGAAGTCCTCGTGGTCGTCGTAGCGCACGCCGCCGTTCAGCGTCAGCCCGGTCAGCGGGCGCAGCGTCAGGTTGCCGTAGTAGCTGTCGAGCGAGGTCGAATCCCTGGAACCGTAGTTGTCGTCGAACTTCTGCTTCTCGGTCTCGGCGCCAAGCTGGACGCTGGCCATCTCGACGGGGGCGAAGCTCACCTGGCCTTCGAAGCGCTCGGTGCGGCCGTTGGTGATGTAGGGGCCGTACTCGGCGTCGTCCGACACGCGGCGGGTGTCGTTGATGCCATAGCCCACGCGCGCCGACAGCCGGTCGTCGAGGCCGGTGTAGCGCACGTTGGCATAGCCCAGCGTATCGCGCTTGCGGCCCAGGTTGAGCGCATCGGCGCCGGTGTTGTCGTAGTCGTAGTCCGCCTTGGTGTAGAAGCCGCCGGCATCGACCGACAGGCCCTCGGCCAATTCGACCTCGGCGCGCGCGTTGGCGCTCTTGCTCTCGAAGCCGTCCTTCTCGGTGGCGCCGCGCCGCTCGTCGAAGGCGGAGAAGCCGTCGCCCTTGAGCCAGTTGCCGCCCAGCGTCAGCCCGACCGGACCGATCAGGCCGGCGGCCGAGACGCTCGCCTGCTTGCGGTCGCGCCAGCCGTATTCGGCCTGGGCGCGCGCGGTCCACTGCTCGGTCGGGCGCTCGGTGATGAAGTTGATGACGCCGCCGATCGCGCGGCTGCCCCACAGGACGCCCGAGGACCCGCGCACCTCCTCGACGCGGTCGAACTGGCCGATGGTCAGCGCGCCGAAGTCGAAGCCGCCGCCGACGTCGCCCGGATCGTTGATGCGCACGCCGTCGATCAGCACGAGGCTCTGCGCGTTCTCGGCGCCGCGCACGAACACGCTGGAAGGCTGGCCGAAGCCACCCGCCTGCACCACCGAGATGCCGGGGATGCGCGCCAGCACGTCGGTCGCGGTGGTCGCCTGGGTGCGTTCGATCTCGTCGCGGGTGACCACGGTGATCGACTGGCCGACCTGGGTGATGGGGGTGGGCGTGCGGTTGGCGGTGACGACGAGGGGCTCGATCCGCGTCGCGGTCGGCATCACGCCTTCATCGGCATAAGGCGCGTCCTGCGCCATCGCAGGAGTGCTCGCAGCCAGCGCGGTGCCGATCAGAAACAGGTACTTCATTCTATGTCCTCCGAACCTTGAACGTTTTCGCCGTTCATGGCGGAGGCACCTGCGCCCTTCCTCATGGCGCGTGGGCTCGCTGCACCCGGAACACCCCGTCCGGCTGCGGAACGACCGTCTGGGCAGGTCTCCTGGCTCCCGGATCATCGCCCGTCCCCGCCTTCCCAGCCCCATCCCTCGCAAGGAAATCCGGCCAGTGGCGCGCGTGGAGACGGACTCTCCGGTCACAGTTGCGGGGACAGCGCCGGATTCGCGGCCGGCTTCCCTCTTAGGCCCGGCTTTGCGGGCACCCATGACGTGACGCGCCGATAGGGCGAGGGTGCGCGGTTTGCAAGCTTGCGCATCCGCCATCCCGGCGCGGCCCGGGACGATGGGGCCAAATCTTAACCGCTTAAGCCTATACGCCCACCCTGTACCGCAACGGGACGACGCCGAATGGCAGGATGCGCCACTCGCAATAGACGGTAAGGCCGGGGGTGCAGACATGCGCCTCCCTTTGGATCAGGATTCGAGTGCCCCCATCCCTCCCCCTTTCCGGACCCGAAGCCGCTACGACGGCGGACGCCGGATTCCGGGCCGGATTGCGGGGTGCATTCCGGGAAACCGAGACCTTCGAGCGCCCGCGCGACTTTTCGGGGCGCTTTGCCCGCCGCGTGCGCGGGGTCGGGCGGCACCATCCGGTCAAGCTGCGCCGCCGCTGGACGCTCGGCGTCACCGCGCTCGCCGCGGTCGCCTTGCCTGCCTTCGCCGAGCCGTCCGGGTGGGAGCGCTTCGCCATCGCCGACGCCGTCTCGCCCGAGACCGCGGTTTCGCCGATGCCCTTCGAGCAGGCCGGCGCCAGCTTCCCGGGCTCGGCCTTCTACTACCTCGACACTGCGCCGGCGCCGCTGCGCGTGGGCGAAGGCATCCGCTCGGACGCCGACGATGCCGTGTCCGGCCCCACCCTGGGCACCGGGCCGACCGCGCGCGCGCTCAGGATCGACAACTCCGGCGTCGACCGCAGCCGCGCACTGCAGTGCCTCACCGCCGCGATCTATTACGAGGCCGCGAGCGAGCCCGACGCCGGGCAGCGCGCGGTGGCGCAGGTCGTGCTCAACCGCGTGGCGCACCCGGCCTATCCCAAGACCGTGTGCGGCGTCGTCTACGAAGGGTCGGAACGGTCGACCGGCTGCCAGTTCTCGTTCACCTGCGACGGGGCGCTGGCCCGCCACCCCCAGCGCCTGTTCTGGGACCGCGCCGAGACCGTCGCGCGCGATGCGCTCGCCGGCTACGTCTATGCGCCGGTCGGCCTCGCCACGCATTATCACACGGTCCAGGTCAGCCCCTACTGGGCGCCGAGCCTGCAGTACCTGGGCACGATCGGCGCCCATCGCTTCTACTCGTTCCGCGGCACCGCCGGGAACCCCGCGACCTTCCACTACACCTACTTCGGCGGCGAGCCGGTGGCCGCGCCGCACCGCCGCGACGAATCGGCGATCGCCGCCGCGGCCGCCGCCGCGCTCGACCCGCTGGCGGTGCAGCGCGCCTTCGGTCTGGCCGAACCGGCCAGGCCCCCCGCCCCGCCCCCGCAAGCCGCGGCCGCGACCGCTCCCGTCTATTCGAGCCAGGTGGAGGAGCGCGGCGGCGAATCCCTCTACCGCGCGCAGAACCTGCCGGGCTCCCAGGGGGTCAAGGCCGAGTACGCGAACTCGGGCCGCTGGATCGCAAGCCCGCAAAACTGACGTTCGTGCCGTTCGAGCGGCACCGGCCCGCTGCAAGCGGACAGACTCCGAGCCCCCAATCGATAATCAATCGATTGCAAAAGGTTGTACCGGGGAATGTCCCTAGGGCCTTTGGTCAAGATTTGGGAAACCAAGTCCCCTCATGATGGCTTAGCGCCTCTTCGGCTAGGAAAGGCGCAAGCACGACCACGCAACAAGAGGCCAACCGCTCCATGACCATCCGTTTTGCCGCCGCCTGGGGCGGGACTACTCCGGCCATTGCGCGATCGCTGTGCCTGAGCGCTCCCCTGGGCGCGGTCAACGACAACCACCCGCATGCCCGCCCCCTCCTGCGCTCCGTGTCCGATGCGCAGGACGCGCCGGATGCGGAGGACGACACCGCCCTCGCCGCCGCGCTGATGCACTTCGCGCGCCATGGCCTGTCCGCCGCCACTCGCGCCCGCGCCGAGGCCGAGGCCGCCCACGCCTCGGGCGATACCCTGGCGAGCGCGCGCTGGCTCGAGATCTGCCGCCGCCTCGACCGCCGCATGGCCGACGCCACCGCGCGCCGCCTGCAGGCCTGACGCGGCGCCTTCCTCCCCGCCCCCCACTCAGGTGGGTGGCCGGCCGCGGGCTCGGGGCCCATGGACCGAGCCCGGGGTGACGGGTCCACGGAAGAACGGCCCTTCCCGCGTGCGGATCGGGCTCCCCCTATCCGCCCTTCGACGAGTCGGGCACGACGGGGGTTGCCCGAGCCTGCCCGATGCCCGACACCATCCCTTCCGGGTGGGGCGAAACCCGCACAACCTTGCTGGAACATGTACGAAGCGCCTGATTTCCGCCAATTGCTGCACCTATTGCAATTGCGAACTATTATCACTTAAAAGTGCCGTCAGGAGCCTTCGGCTTGCCGTTTGGCGGTTGCAATGTGGTACGCAGGGGCGTAGGGCCGGCTCCGCAAACCCGGCGCCTGCCTTCTGCGGGATTGAAAGCAGGCCGCCTTGAAGTCCGGTAAAATCCCGCCACGGGAAGGACACGCACGGATCATGGCTCGTAAGAAGATTGCCCTCATCGGCGCAGGCAACATCGGCGGCACGCTCGCCCACCTCGCCGCGCAAAAGGAACTGGGCGACATCGTCCTGTTCGACGTTGCCGAGGGTCTGCCCCAGGGCAAGGCGCTCGACCTGTCGCAGTGCGGCCCGGTCGAAGGCTTCGATGCCAGCATCACCGGCACCAACGACTACGCCGACATCGCCGGCGCCGACGTCATCATCGTCACCGCCGGTGTCGCCCGCAAGCCCGGCATGAGCCGCGACGACCTGCTGGGCATCAACCTCAAGGTGATGAAGGCCGTCGGCGAAGGCATCGCCGCCAACGCGCCCGACGCGTTCGTGATCTGCATCACCAACCCGCTCGACGCGATGGTCTGGGCGCTGCGCGAATTCTCGGGGCTCCCGCACAACAAGGTCGTCGGCATGGCCGGCGTGCTCGATTCGGCGCGCTTCTCGACCTTCCTCGCCTGGGAGTTCGACGTCTCGATCCGCGACGTGAACACCTTCGTGCTCGGCGGCCACGGCGACACCATGGTGCCGGTCGTGCGCTACTCGACCGTCAACGGCATCGGCGTGCCGGACCTCATCAAGATGGGCCGCACCACCCAGGAGAAGATCGACGCGATCGTCCAGCGCACCCGTTCGGGCGGCGGCGAGATCGTCGGCCTGCTCAAGACCGGCTCGGCGTTCTACGCTCCCGCCGCCTCGGGCATCGCCATGGCTGAAGCCTACCTCAACGACCAGAAGCGCATCCTGCCCGTCGCCGCCTACGTCGACGGCCAGTACGGCGTCGACGGCCTCTACGTCGGCGTGCCGGCGGTGATCGGTGCCGGCGGCATCGAGCAGATCGTCGAGATCGAGCTGGACGACGAAGCCAAGGCGAACCTTGGCGTCTCGGTCGACGCAGTGAAGGAACTGCTGGTGGCCTGCAAGGCCATCGACGGCTCGCTGGCGTGAAGTATCGCGCCTGCCTTTTTCTGACTGCGTTCGGGGTTGCGGCTTTCGCCGTGGCTCCATCGCAGGCTCAGCCGGCGACGGCTGAGCGGATAGTGGGCGATTACGTCCTGCTATCCGACGAGATCGGCAGGCCCGAATATATCGTCGGCGCTTCGGGTGACTTGCCCAGGGAGCCGATCGAGGCCTTGCGGGCGGCACCGCTGACGAGCGAGCGGATCGGTTCGCTTTTCGCGAACCTGTGCATAGCCAGCAATTTCGATCGCACCGCCTACCACACCGCCCGCGCCGAACATGCCCCGGAATTCGTTACCGCGAACTACGTGCTGTCCGGCTATAGCGCAGCCCGGCCGCTGGTCGGCTCGCGGCAGGTCCCCGAGGTCGAGTTTGCGCAGGAGCACTCCAGCTACGGGCGTTCGAGCCTGTGGCTGGGCGAAAACAGTGCGGAGATAAAGGGCCGCACGACGCTGACCTACTCGGGCCAGATCGTGATCACTCATCCCTTCGATCCCGAGGACAGTTTTTCGCCCCAGTGCAACGTCACGCTGCGGGTGTCGGGGCTGACCGCCTCGGCAGGCGTGCTGGACGCCATCCAGAATGCCGCTACCGGCTTCACAGCCCTCAAGAGGGTTGAAAAACCCAAGTACGGCTATGCCACCTGGACCCGAGCTGCCGAAAATGGGCGCATCGTTCGTATCAAGGCTGATGTCAGCGGCCTTAACAAGGCGGAGCAGACCGTTCACTTGACGTTTCAGCTCCTGCCTGTCGGCAAGACCAATTAAATTCTTCGAAGGACCACAAAAACATGTCGATCCTCATTGACAAGAATACCAAGGTCATCACGCAAGGGATGACCGGCGCGACCGGGACGTTCCACACCGAGCAGGCGCTGGCCTACGGCACGCAGATGGTCGGCGGCGTGACGCCCGGCAAGGGCGGCACTAGCCACATCGGCCTGCCGGTGTTCGACACCGTCGCCGAAGCCAAGCACGCCACCGGCGCGACCGCCTCGGTGATCTACGTGCCGCCGCCGTTCGCCGCCGACTCGATCCTGGAAGCGATCGATGCCGAGATCCCGCTGATCGTGACGATCACCGAAGGCATCCCGGTGCTCGACATGGTCCGCGTCAAGCGCGCCCTCTCGGGTTCGAAGTCGCGCCTGATCGGCCCGAACTGCCCCGGCCTGCTGACGCCGGGCGAGTGCAAGATCGGCATCATGCCCGCGAACATCTTCTCCAAGGGTTCGGTCGGCGTCGTCTCGCGCTCGGGCACGCTGACTTATGAAGCGGTGTTCCAGACCACCAACGCAGGCCTGGGCCAGACCACCGCGGTCGGCATCGGCGGCGACCCGGTCAACGGCACCAACTTCATCGACGTGCTGGAACTGTTCCTGGCCGACGACGAGACCAAGTCGATCATCATGATCGGCGAGATCGGCGGCAGCGCCGAGGAAGAAGCGGCGCAGTTCCTCAAGGACGAAGCCAGGCGCGGCCGCAAGAAGCCCATGGCGGGCTTCATCGCCGGCCGCACGGCGCCTCCGGGCCGCCGCATGGGCCACGCCGGCGCGATCGTCTCGGGCGGCCAGGGCGGCGCCGAGGACAAGATCGCGGCGATGGAAGAAGCCGGCATCAAGGTGTCGTCCTCGCCCTCGCTGCTCGGCGAAACCCTTGTGGAAGTCCTCAAGGAACTCGCCTGATTCAAGGCCCGGCGGCGGTGGTTCTTCGGAACTCCGCCGCCGCCGGGCACTTACCATGACGCGCGCCGGGCATACGGCTGCGGCGCGGCATCCTCCAAGCGGACTTTCGGCCCCTCCTCCCCGGGAACCGTCGGCTCCGCGAACACAGGACAACGCCGGGACAAGTCCGTCCGGCGTGGTGATAGGTGATTCCTATGGGCGACGAGAGTTTCGAATTCACCCCCGACGAGGGCCTCGGTGAACCCCAGGCCGGCCCGAGCTGGCAGCGCGGCACCTGGCCCCTCGTCGGCGGCGACGCCGAGGACGACTGGACGCAAGGCCTCGACCCCACGGTCCTCAAGGCCGAGATCGTCAAGGCAGCCGCCAAGGGCGGCGCCAAGGTCGACCAGTCGCGCATAGACGAAGCGGCGGCCGATGCCTTCCGCGCGATGACGCTGATCCGCACGTATCGCGTGCGCGGCCACCTCGCGGCGAACCTCGACCCGCTCGGCCTCAACCAGCGCAAGCTGCCCGCCGACCTCACTCCCGAATTCCACGGCTTCGTCGGCGCCGCGCAGGACCGCAAGGTCTATGTCGGCGGCACCCTCGGCCTCGAATGGGCGACCGTGCGCGAGATCGTGCAGATCCTGCGCGCCAACTACTGCGGCAAGGTCGGCCTCGAGTACATGCACATCGCCGATACCGAGGAGCGCAAGTTCCTGCAGGATCGCATGGAAGGCGCCGACAAGGAGATCGAGTTCACGCCCGAGGGCAAGAAGGCGATCCTCGCGGCCGTCGTGCGCGGCGAGCAGTACGAGAAGTTCCTCGGCAAGAAGTACGTCGGCACCAAGCGCTTCGGCCTGGACGGCGGCGAGTCGATGATCCCCGCGCTCGAGGCCGTCATCAAGTACGGCGGCTCGCTGGGCGTCAAGGAGATCGTCTACGGCATGGCCCACCGCGGCCGCCTGAACGTCCTCGCGAACGTCCTCGCCAAGCCCTACAAGGTCATCTTCCACGAGTTCTCGGGCGGCACCGCCAATCCCGAGGACGTGGGCGGCTCGGGCGACGTGAAGTACCACCTGGGCACGTCGGCCGACCGCGAGTTCGACGGCATCAAGGTCCACATGAGCCTGATGCCCAACCCCTCGCACCTCGAGACGGTCGACCCGGTCGTGCTCGGCAAGGTCCGCGCCTACCAGGTGATCGCCGACGACATCGGCGACGACGTCGGCCCGAACGCGCGCCACAAGCAGGTCCTTCCCGTGCTCATCCACGGCGACGCGGCCTTCGCCGGCCAGGGCGTCATCTGGGAGTGCTTCGGCCTCTCGGGCGTCAAGGGCTACAACACCGGCGGCTGCATCCACTTCATCATCAACAACCAGATCGGCTTCACGACGAGCCCGCAGTTCGCGCGCAACTCGCCGTACCCCTCGGACGTCGCCAAGGGTGTCCAGGCGCCGATCCTGCACGTCAACGGCGACGATCCGGCCGCGGTGACCTTCGCCTGCAAGCTGGCGATCGATTACCGCCAGACCTTCGGCCGCGACATCGTGATCGACATGTGGTGCTATCGTCGCTTCGGCCACAACGAGGGCGACGAGCCCGGCTTCACGCAGCCGCTGATGTACGCCAAGATCCGCCAGCACCCGCCGGTGTCGAAGATCTACGCCGACCGCCTCAAGGGCGAAGGCGTGATCGACGACAGCTTCCTGCCCCAGACCGAGGAGGCCTTCACCGCCCACCTCGAGGAGCAGTTCGAGGCGGCCAAGACCTACAAGGCCAACCAGGCCGACTGGTTCTCCGGCCAGTGGAGCGGCTTCCACAAGCCCGCCGATCCCGAGACCGCGCGCCGCAACGTCGACACCCGCATCGAACCCAAACTGTTCGAGAGCCTGGGCCGCACGCTGACGACGGTGCCCGAAGGCCTGACCGTCCACAAGACGCTGGCCCGCGTGCTCGCCGCCAAGGAAGAGATGTTCAAGACCGGCGAGGGCTTCGACTGGGCCACTGCCGAGGCGCTCGCCTTCGGCAGCCTCGTCACCGAGGGCTACGGCGTGCGCCTGTCCGGCCAGGATTGCGGTCGCGGCACGTTCTCGCAGCGCCACGCGGTCTGGACCGACCAGACCGACGAGCACAAGTACGTGCCCCTGACCACGCTGCCGCACGGCCGCTTCGAGGTGCTGGATTCGACGCTTTCGGAATATGGCGTGCTCGGCTTCGAGTACGGCTACGCCAGCGCCGACCCCAAGACCCTGGTGCTGTGGGAAGCGCAGTTCGGCGACTTCGCCAACGGCGCGCAGATCATCATCGACCAGTACGTCGCCTCGGCCGAATCCAAGTGGCTGCGCGCGAACGGCCTCGTCATGCTGCTGCCGCACGGCTACGAGGGCCAGGGTCCCGAGCACTCCTCGGCCCGCCTGGAACGCTACCTGCAGCTCTGCGCGCAGGACAACATCCAGGTCTGCAACATCACCAGCCCGGCGAACTACTTCCACGTCCTGCGCCGGCAGATGCGCCGTCCGTTCCGCAAGCCGCTGGTCATCATGACTCCCAAGTCGCTGCTGCGCCATCCGCTGGCGAAGTCCTCGGCCGCCGAGTTCCTCGAAGGCGACTTCAAGCGCATCCTCTCCGACCGCAACGGGTCGGCCGACGAGGCGACGAAGAAGGTCATCCTGTGCTCGGGCAAGGTCTTCTACGACCTGCTCGAAGCGCGCGACGCCGCCGAGATCACCGACACCCAGATCATCCGCCTCGAACAGCTCTACCCCTTCCCGGGCGAGCCGCTGGCCAAGCGTCTGTCGAAGATGCCGAACCTGGAGGAGATCGTCTGGTGCCAGGAGGAGCCGAAGAACAACGGTTCCTGGTTCTTCGTCGAGCCCTTCATCGAAGCCTCCGCCAAGGAAGCGGGCGTCTCGGCCCCGCGTCCGCGCTATGCCGGCCGCTCGGCCTCGGCATCGCCTGCTACCGGCCTCGCCAAGCGCCACACCGCCGAACAGGCGGCGCTGGTCGCCGACGCGCTGCATCTTTCCGTCCGTTCCGAACTCCGTCGCAAGCAGAAGGCTTGAGATAAATCATGTCCACTGAAGTCAAGGTCCCCACGCTGGGCGAATCCGTCGCCGAGGCCACCATCGGCCAGTGGCTCAAGCAGCCCGGCGAAGCCGTCGCGGCCGACGAGCCCATTGCCAGCCTCGAGACCGACAAGGTCGCCATCGACGTCATGTCGCCGCACGCCGGCGTCATGGGCCAGCAGCTCGCCAAGGAAGGCGACACCGTCGTCGTCGGCGCGCTGATCGCCACCATAGAGGCGGGCTCGGGCGCGCCTGCCGCCGCCAAGCCGGCCGCCGCGCCTGCTGCTGCCCCCGCCGCGGCCCCTGCCCCGGCTCCCGCCGCTGCCGCCCCGGCATCGGAAGAAGCCTCGGCCGGCGCCTCGGTCCTCTCGCCGGCCGTGCGCCGCGCGATCCTGGAGCACGGCATCGACCCCGCGTCGATCAAGGGCACCGGCAAGGACGGCCGCATCACCAAGGACGACGTCCTCGAAGCGGCCAAGAACAAGCCCGCCTCCGCCCCCGCGGCGGCAGCGCCCGCTTCGGTGCCCGCCTCGGCGCGCAACGAAGAGCGGGTGAAGATGACGCGCCTGCGCCAGACGATCGCCAAGCGCCTCAAGTCCGCGCAGGAAACCGCCGCGCTGCTCACCACCTTCAACGACGTCGACATGTCGGCCGTCATCGAGGCGCGCGAGAAGTACAAGGACGTGTTCCAGAAGAAGCACGGCATCAAGCTGGGCTTCATGTCGTTCTTCGCCAAGGCCTCGGTCCTGGCGCTCAAGGACATCCCGGCGGTCAACGCGCAGATGGACGGCGACGAGATCGTCTACCACGACTACGTCGACATCTCGATCGCGGTCTCGGCCCCGAACGGCCTTGTCGTCCCGGTCGTCAAGGACTGCGACAAGCTCGGCTTCGCCGGCATCGAGAAGGCCATCGCGGACTTCGGCAAGAAGGCCAAGGAAGGCAAGCTGACCATGGAAGACATGAAGGGCGGCACCTTCACGATCTCCAACGGCGGCGTGTTCGGCGGTCTGATGTCGACCCCGATCATCAATCCGCCGCAGTCGGCGGTGCTGGGCCTCCACCGCATCGAGGACCGCGCCGTGGTGCGCGACGGCGAGATCGTCATCCGCCCGATGATGTACATCGCCCTCTCCTACGACCACCGCATCATCGACGGCCGCGAGGCGGTCACCGCGCTCAAGACCATCAAGGAAGCGATCGAAGACCCCACCAGGCTCCTGATCGACCTCTGAGATACTGACCCCGCCCGCCCCGAACACAGGTAGGGCGGGGTTTTCGCTTGCGCTGAAACGATTATTACCGCTCGTGTGGTGCGAAGCACGAGCGTGAGGAGGCCTACAATGGCTGATTACGACTACGACGTCCTTGTCATCGGTGCCGGCCCCGGCGGTTACGTCGCGGCGATCCGCGCCGCGCAGCTGGGCCTCAAGACCGCCTGTGCCGAAGGGCGCGAGACGCTGGGCGGCACGTGCCTCAACGTCGGCTGCATCCCCTCCAAGGCCCTGCTCCACGCGTCGGAATACTTCGACGCGGCGAAGAACGGCGCCATGGCGGCGATGGGCATCAAGGTCACCCCGGAGCTGGACCTGGGCACCATGCAGGCGCAGCGCCTCGACGCGGTGAAGGGCCTGACCGGCGGCATCGAGTTCCTGTTCAAGAAGAACAAGATCGACTGGCTCAAGGGCTATGCCCAGTTCAAGGATGCGCACAGCGTCGAAGTGGCCGGCAAGACCGTGACCGCGAAGAACATCGTCATCGCCACCGGCTCCTCGGTCACCCCGCTCCCCGGCGTCGAGATCGACAATGCCGGCGGCGTGGTCGTCGACAGCACCGGCGCCCTCGAACTCACCTCGGTCCCCAAGAAGATGGTCGTCATCGGCGGCGGCGTGATCGGCCTGGAGCTGGGCTCGGTCTGGCGCCGCCTCGGCGCGGAAGTCATCGTGGTCGAGTTCCTCGACCAGCTGCTCCCCGGCATGGACGGCGACGTCCGCAAGGAAGCCGCCAAGATCTTCAAGAAGCAGGGCATGACGCTCAAGCTCGGCACCAAGGTCACCGGCGTGACCGTGGAAGGCAAGAGCGCCAAGGTCACCGTCGAGCCCGCCAAGGGCGGTGACGCCGAAGTGATCGAGGCCGACGTCGTGCTCGTCTCGATCGGCCGCCGTCCCAACACCGAAGGCCTGGGCCTCGGCAACATCGGCATCGAGCTGAACGGCCGCGCGCAGATCGAGACCGACCACGACTTCGCGACCAAGGTGGACGGCGTCTGGGCCATCGGCGACGTCATCCCCGGCCCGATGCTCGCCCACAAGGCCGAGGACGAGGGCATCGCCGTGGCCGAGAACATCGCCGGGCTCACCGGCATCGTGAACCACGACGTCATCCCCGGCGTCGTCTACACCCAGCCCGAGTTCGCCGGCGTCGGCCTCACCGAGGAAGCCGCCAAGGAACGTGGGCCCGTCAAGGTCGGCAAGTTCCCGATGCTCGCCAACTCGCGCGCCAAGACCAACCACGAGCCCGACGGCTTCGTGAAGGTCATCGCCGATGCCGAGACCGACCGCGTGCTCGGCGTGTGGTGCATCGCCTCGGTGGCCGGCACCATGATCGCCCAGGCCGCGCAGGCGATGGAATTCGGCGCCACCTCCGAGGACATCGCCTACACCTGCCACGCGCATCCCACGCATTCCGAGGCGATCAAGGAAGCGGCGATGGCGGTTACCGGCAAGCCGATCCACATCTGACGTCTACCCCCTCCGCCACCTGCAGCCGGTGGTGGAGGGGGGAACCCTGTGCGCCCTCGCGGCTTTCTCCGCGACCAGGGTTCCACGGGGCGTTCCACGCATGATCTTCCACCGCGCTGCATTCCTCTACCTCGCTCCCCTCCTTGCCCTGTCCGCCTGCAACCGCGATCGCGGCGACAGTGCCCCGCCGCGCGCCCATGACGCGATCGTGGTCGATCCGCAGGCCTCGCTCATCACCGTCCCGGTCCACGCCGACCTCGGCAACCTTGCCGCCGCGCTGGAGCGCGAGATGCCCCGCCGCCTGTGGAGCATCGACAAGCCCGGGCAGACCTGCGTGCCCTCGAAAAGCGTCGACCTCGGAATCGCCCGGGTGAAGACACCGGCGCTCAAGTGCCGGATCGTCGGCGAAGTGACGCGCGGGCCGCTGCGCTTTGCCGGCAGGGGCCGCGAGATCGTGCTCGACATGCCGCTCCACGCAGTCGTGCGTGCCGAGGACATCGGCGGCCTGCTCAAGCGCGAGACCGCGACTGCCGACGCGATGGCCCATGCCGTCATCAGGGTGGACCTCGCGCAGGACTGGAGCCCACGCGGCACCGTGCGCATCCGCTACGACTGGACCGACACCCCGCACATGGCGTTCCTCGGCCAGCGCGTCGATTTCACCGAGCAGGCCGAGCGCAAGCTGGCGCCGGTGATCGCGCGGCTCGAACGCGAGCTGCCGGGCCAGCTCGGCAGACTGCAGGTCCGCCGTGAGGTCGAGCGCGCGTGGGACTCCGCCTTCACCACGCTTGCGCTCAACCGCGAAAACCCGCCGGTGTGGATGCGCGTCAGGCCCACCGAAGTGCAGTACGGCGGATACGAACTCGACGGCAAGCGGCTGGTGCTGCGCCTCGGCGTCAAGGCGGTGACCGAGACGTTCGTGGGCAAGCGCCCCGCCGATCCCACCCCCACGCCCCTGCCGCCGCTCCGCCCGCTGGCGACCGAGGCCGGCCGCCTCGCCTTCTTCATCCCCGTCGTCGCCGACTACCGCGAACTGGAGCCGGTGCTGATGAAGGCGCTGCGCAAGCGTTCGGCCCGCCCGTTCGAGGTGCCCGGCGTCGGCCCGGTCATGGCCGAATTCCGCAAGGCGACGATCTACGGCACGCGTGGCGGGCGCATCGCCGTCGGCGTCGAGTTCACCGCACGGGATGCCGCCCGCCGCGTCGGGCCGACCAAAGGCACCGTGTGGATGACCGGCCTGCCCGTCAACCAGGACGATTCGCGCCGCGTCGGCTTCGACCAGTTCGCGGTCAGCGGCACCACCGACATGCGCGGGGGCGACCTCATCCTGCGCCTTGCCAACACGCCGGGCATGGCCGCCACAATCGCCCGCGCGCTCGGCCAGAACTTCGAGAACGACTACGCCAAGCTGCTGGCCAAGATCGACCGCGCCATCGAGGACAAGCGTGAAGGCGACCTGCGCATCAATGCCGAAGTCACCCGCACCCGCACCGGCCGGATCAAGGCTTCCGGGCAAGGGCTGTACCTGCCGGTGTGGGCGGACGGCACCGCCTCGATCACGCTGGAACGCTGACGTCGTCCCGGGCTTGCCCCGGGGCCGCGGGCAAGGCCGCCCGCGCTCTAGCATGAAGGCGGGCGTCGCATCGGCCGATCGCGAGGTCGTGCCTCAAGCTGGCCCATTGGCCAGATGCGCGTGCCCCGGTGCAACTGGCACGAGCGGTCGATGGCCGGATCGGCCGCGAATCCCGGAGAGAACGATGCAGGCAGTCTGGTACGAGGAAAACGGCGGCCCGGAGGTCATGCGCCACGGGACGCTGCCGGATCCCGAGGTAGGCCCCCTGACCGTCCTGATCCGCGTCGAGGTGATCTCGATCGAGGGCGGCGACCTGCTCAACCGCATCCACACCCCGCCCGCACGGGTGCCGCACGTGCCCGGCTACCAGGCCGCCGGCACCGTCGCGGCGGTAGGTGCGCAAGTGACGCGGTTCCGGGAGGGCGACCGGGTCGTCGGCTTCAACTGGAGCGGCAGCCACGCCGAGCTGTTCGCCGTGCCCGAGACGTACGCCTACCCGGTGCCCGAGGGCATGGACCTCGCACTCGCCGCCGTCGTGCCGATCGCCTTCGGCACCGCGTGGGACGCGCTGTTCACCTATGGCGGGCTGCAGGCGGGCGAGACCGTGCTGGTCCAGGGCGCGGCCGGAGGCGTGGGCCTCGCGGCGGTGCAACTGGCGGCGCAGGCCGGCGCCAGCGTGATCGGCACCGCCTCGAGCCCCGAACGCCTGGCCCGCATCGCACCGCTCGGCCTGACCCACGGCATCGACTACCGGCGCGAGGACATCGCCGCGCGCTGCCGCCAGATCACCGGGGGCAAGGGCGTCGACCTCGTGCTCGACCTCGCGGGCGGTGCGGGGAAGGACGCGCTGGTCGAGGCGCTGCGCGCCCACGGGCGCTATGCGGTGATCGGCGCGGCCGAAGGCACGCTCCCCAGCTTCGGGTTCTTCGAGATGATCCGCAAGGCGATGCAGGTGACCGGCATCTCGTTCGGGCGCGACATGCACACCCCTCGTGTCCACGCCCTGCTGGCCGACCTGCTGGCGCGGGTCCACACAGGGCAACTCGCCATGCCGATCGAGCGCGGGTTCCCGCTGGCGGAGGCGGTGGAAGCGCATCGCTTCGTGGCGCAGGCGCATCCGTTCGGCCGGGTGGTGATGCGGCCGTGACGTCGTCCCGGGTCGAGCCCGGGACGCCGTCACGTCGTCCCGGGTCGAGCCCGGGACGATGGCGCCTGGCAAAACGGGGCTTGTTCAGATCGCTTCGGGGTAGACCGGCCGCACGTCCACCGGCAGCGTGCCCATCGCCGCGATGGCGGCGTTGGCCTCGGCGTCCAGCTTCGCCCACTTGGCCATGAACGCCTTGGTGCCCGCGTAGTCGCCGTTGGCCTGCAGCATCAGGATATCGTGGAGCAGCGCCTTGAGCCCCGCCTCCATCCTGGCGTCGTCCACCACGTAGCGCTTCGCCGCCCGATCGTAGGCGAAGGCGCCCTGCGCGCGCAGGTAGGCGTATTGCAGCGCCGCGCCCTGGCCGTGCGCCTCCACCGCGCCGAAGCGAACGGCGCGGAAGATGCCCGTGAAGTAAGTCGCGAAAAGCTGCGGGCGCTCGGCCACGGGCAGTTCGCCCTTCTGCATCATCAGCAGGATGTTCCAGACCCCGGCGACGTCGGCCTTGGCTTCCTCGAGTGCCGAGTTCTGCTCCTTGAGCGCCTTGTCCACGGTGGTCTTCTCGCCGTTCACGACGATCGAGCCCGGCCCGAGGCTGTGCGACAGCTCGTGGAACAGGGTCTCGTACTGCATGTAGTCCTTGGCCACGAGGGCCGCCTGTCCGGGCTTGAGGACCAGCGCCGCCATCGGCTGCAGGATGCGGTCGAACTTGGCGCCCAGCACGTTGGAGAGGATCACCTTCTTGGCACCCTTGGCCTCGCGCACGCGCTCGTCGTTGGGCAGGTTGAAGGCGATGGTCTGCGATCCCGGCACGTTGTCGCCGCCGCCGCGCACTTGCTCGGCCACCGCGATCGGGCTTTCGAAACCGCGCTGGAAGTTCTTGTAGCGATCCTCGATCGGGAGGTTCGCTTCCATGTCCTTGAGGTACTTCTTGTACTTGGCCAGCGCCGCCGAGGCTTGCGGGTCCTTGAGCGTCACGAAGCTCTCGAACGAGGTCTTGGCGCCCATCAGCCGGTCGGTATAGACCTCGTAGGGCCCGATCGCGACCTCGATCGGGGTGCCGGTCAGGTCCATCCAGGCCAGTTCGCTCTCGTAGTAGTCGTCGGTGCGGAAGGCCTTGGCGCGAAGGGTCAGGAAGTTCTTGAGGCTGGCATTGCCGGTGCGCGCGGCGGCCTGTTCGAGCAGCTTCGCGGCCGGCTCCAGCCATTCGCGGTAGGCGACCGAATAAGGCACCGCCACCAGCCCGTCGCCCTCGCGCCGGACCACGGTGTAGGGGCTCAGCAAGGCCGCCTTCCGGTCGGGATGGGCGGCGACGTAGGCTTCGAGCTGCGCGCGGGTCAGGTCCTCGGGATAGAAGCCGGCGCCCTCGGGCATCTGCGCCGTGCCCCAGAACGGGTGCAGGTCGGCCATCTCGTCCCACGGCCCGAAGTTGCGCGCGAACATCTCCACCAGCAGGTCGCGGTCGGCGCGGCGGTTCATCGAGACCGCGCGCCGGACCTGCGGGTTCTCGGCGTAGCGCTGGCGCAAGTAGACCTCGCTCATCAGGTCCGAGGCCTTGATGAGCAGGTTGACGACGTCCCGCTCCTCGGGAGTGAGGAAGGCCGTGTCGACCTCCATCGGGATCGTCGCCAGCTTGTCCTTCTGGGCGGCGAGGTCGTAGGCGGGTTCGGCTTGCGAAACCTCCGTGCCGGGCTGGGCCACCGTGCCGGCCTGGACCACCGTGCCGGGCTGGACCACCGTGCCGGGCTGGGCGGCGGCACAGGCCGGACTGGCCAGCAGCAGCACGGCGGGGGAAAGGTGCTTGAAGGAGGTCATGGGGGTGATCCGTCGCAAGGGGGGTCTTGGCGCCAGCGTAGAGGGATGGGCGCAAGGCGCAAGGGCGGTTCACGGCTCCTCCCCATCGCGGTGCGAAGGCAAGGATTGGGGCGGCTCGTGGCGCGTGCTAGAGAACGCCATGAACCCGATCGCCCCCGCCCTGCCCCCTGCGCTCGACCTCGTGGGCGTCGCCGTCTTCGCGCTCTCGGGCGCGCTGGCCGCCGCCTCGATGCGCCAGACGTTCGTGACCGTCGCCTTCTTCGCGCTCATCACCGGCGTAGGCGGAGGGTCCTTGCGCGACCTGCTGATCGGGGCGCCGGTGTTCTGGGTGCACGACCCGTTCGTGGCGCCGGTCTGCCTCGCCGTCGCGCTGGTGGCGTGGTTCACCCCGGTGCGCTGGTGGCAGGGGGCGCTGCTCGAATGGGCGGACGCGCTGGGGCTGGCGGTCTATTCGGTGTTCGGCACGATCAAGGCGCTGTCGTGGGGCGTGCCGCCGGTGCCGGCGATGCTGATGGGGGTGGTGACGGGCTGCACCGGCGGCATCATCCGCGACGTGCTGGCCGGCCAGCCCTCGATCCTGATGCGCCCGGAACTGTACGTGACGGCGGCGGCGCTGGCGGCGGGCCTGGCCGGAGCGGGCATTGCCCTGGGGCTGTCGCCCGCACTGACCTGGGCATTGGCGGTGGCCGGCGGCTTCGCGCTGCGCGGTGCGGCGATCCACTGGTCGCTGGGCCTGCCGACGCACAGGGGCGACGGCTGAGGCTTTGGAGTCCGTCCGCTTGGAGCGGAAGCGGCTCGCGCCCGCCTGCACGGGACAAACGCTAGATCATGGCGTGGCCGTCCACCGCGACCGAGCGGATGTGGCCGGTCTCGTCGACGCTGCAGGCGTAGGGGCTGCCGCCCTGGAGCCGGCCCTCGACCGAGTAGCGGTCGCCCATGCGGCGCACGTTGTCGACCGAATCGACCCGCTTGTCGCCGCGCTCCAGTTCGGCCGAGCAGGCGTCCACGGCGCCGTCGAAGCTGCCTGCCGAGGCGCCCACCGCGCCTTCGCGCGAACCGTAGTCCCCGCCGTCCGCCGGCGCTTCGCCGTAGCCCTGGTCGCCCGCTTCCGGGCCGCCGGGATAGCGGTAGGGTGCCGGCTCGTCGTCGCGGGTATCCGAGGACTTCTTGTTGGCCGACGTGGCGATCGCGACTGCCGCGCCGCCCACCAGCAGGCCCGCGAGCAGGCTGCCGCCGTCGATGCCGTCGCCCCGGTGGTGGCGGTGGCGCCCCCAACCGTCATAGCCGCGCGCCAGCACCGGCGTCGCAGTCATCGAAACCACGGCAAGCGCGGCGAGCGTGGCGGCGGTACGCGAACGGAAAATCTGCATCGGTGAAATGTCCAAGTCCCGGCGCGCACGGTTCGCGCCGCCTGATGTTCCGGAAATACGCGCCGCATACTGTCGCATGGCTGAACCGCCCCGCCGCTCAGGGAGTGACGGCGGCGGCGTGCGTGTCCGAATGCGCGATCGTCGTCTCCGCCGGCAGTTGCAGCCCGGTCCATTGCGCCAGGAAGGCGAGGATGTCCGCCCCCTCCTCGATCGCCTTGTCGGTCGGCTTGCCCGAGCCATGGCCGGCGCGCGTCTCGATGCGGATGAGGTGCGGCTTGCCGCCCAGGTCCGCGTGCTGGAGCGCGGCCGCGTACTTGAACGAGTGGCCGGGCACCACGCGGTCGTCGGTGTCGGCGGTGGTGACCAGGATCGCCGGGTAGGCGGCACCCTCGCGGATGTTGTGATAGGGCGAATAGGCGCGCAGCACCTTGAAGTCGGCCTCGCGGTCGGGGTGGCCGTAATCGTCCACCCAGTAGCGGCCCGCGGTGAAGCGGTCGAAGCGCAGCATGTCCATGACGCCCACTTGCGCGACCGCCGCGGCGAACAGGTCCGGCCGCTGGTTGACCACCGCACCCACCAGCAGGCCGCCGTTGGACCCGCCCTGGATGGCGAGGCCGTCCTTCTTGGCGATGCCTTCCTTCACCAGGTATTCGCCCGCGGCGATGAAGTCGTCGAACACGTTCTGCTTGTTCGCCCCGCGCCCGGCGTCGTGCCATTCGCGCCCGTACTCGCCGCCGCCGCGCAAGTTGGCGAGCGCGAAGGCGCCGCCCGCCTCCAGCCACGCCATGCGGATCGAGGAAAAGCCCGGCGTCAGCGATACGTCGAAGCCGCCGTAGCCGTAGAGCAGCGTCGGGACCGGCAGGTTCGCCTTGGCCACCGCCTTGCTGCGCACGATGAACATCGGCACCCGGGTGCCGTCCTTCGACGTGTAGAAGCGCTGGTCGACGACGTAGGCGCCCGGATCGTAGCACATCTTGGGCTGGGCGAAGGGCACGCTCGCGCCGGTCGCCAGGTCCATGCGATAGATCGAGGCGGGGCAGTTGAAGCTGGTGAAGGCGTAGAACGTCTCGGGATCGCCCGGACGGCCGCGAAAGCCGGACGCGGTGCCGATGCCGTTGAGCGTCAGGGTGCGCCCGGTGCTGCCGTCGAGCGCGAGGATCTCGGCATGGCTGGCGGCATCGCGCATGTAGTTGAGGATCAGGCGGTCGCCGACGATGCCGGCGCGCTCGAGGATGTCGTCGCGCTCGCCCACGAGCTGGGTCCATTCCGGTTTCGCGGCGTCGAGGTCGATCGCGACGAGGCGATAGCGCGGCGCGTTCCAGTTGGTGACGTACCACAGGCGGCGGCCGGCGCCCTCGACCAGCTTCCAGTCGTCGGTGAAGCCGGTGACCAGCGGCATCGCCTTCCAGCCATCGCGCTTGCGGCGCGACAGGTCGACCACCCGCACCTCGTAGCGCGCGTCGGTGCCGACGTGGCTGGTGATGAGCGCGAGCCCGCCGTCCTGCGTGACTTCGGCGACGTGGCCGTAGTCGGGATGGTCGGGGGTGGCATAGACCAGCTCGTCCTGGTCCTGCGGGGTGCCGATGCGGTGGAAGTACACCGCCTGGTCGTAGTTGCGACCCTGGAACGCGGCGCCCTCCTCGGGGGCCGGGAAGCGCGAGTAGAGGAAGCCCTCCTCTCCCACCCAGGCGAGGCCGGTGAACTTGGCCCAGCGGATCTGGTCGGCCAGCGGCTCGCCCGTCTTCACGTCGAGGACGCGCAGGATGCGCCAGTCGCTGCCGCCGTCCTGCACGCTGTAGAGCAGGTAGCTGCCTTTCTGCGACGGCTCCCAGGCGTCGAGCGCGGTCGCACCGTCGGCGGCCCAGGCATTGGGGTCGAGCAGCAGGCGCGGTTCGCCGTTGAGGCCCTTGCGCACGAAGAGCTGGGCCTGGTTCTGCAGGCCCGAATTGCGGGTGTAGAAGTAACGCCCGCCCGCCTTCATCGGCAGGCCGAAGCGCTCGTAGTCCATGAAGGCGCGGATGCGCTGCTCGAAACGCTCGCGCTGGGGGAGCCCGGCAAGGTAGGCCTCGGTGACCGCGTTCTCTCGCCCGACCCAGTCGGCGACGTCGGGCGCGTGGCGCACGTCGGCCTCGAGCCAGCGGTAGGGGTCGGCGATATCCTCGCCGAACAGGGTTTCGACGAGCGGATCGCGGCGGGTCTGGGGATAGGTTATGTCGGACATGGGTCCTGCACAGATGGGCGCGCCCGCGCAAAGCAGCAAGCCCCCGATCAGCGCCCGCAGGCGATGCATGTGCTTATCCTCTCGACCCTGCATGGCGTTGGCCCGGTTCTAGCACATGTGGGGACGGGGAAAAGAGCCGGCGCCTCATGCTGCGTGCCGCCTCGAAACGCCCGCCGCCTGCCCCAACGCAAAAGCGGCCGCGAACCCAAGTTCGCGACCGCTCGTGTGATCCCGGAAGGGACGCGAAGGCTCAGGCCTCGGCGTATTCCTCGGTCTCGGCGTTGACCGGACCCGAATCCTGGCCCTTGGCGTCGACGTCGCGGTCGACCAGCTCGATGATCGCGATCGGGGCGGCGTCCGAAGCGCGGATGCCGGCCTTGATGATGCGGGTGTAGCCACCCTCGCGACCGGCGAAGCGCTCGGCCAGGACTTCGAACAGCTTCTTTTCCTGCGTCTCGTCGAGAATGCGCGCGTGCGCCAGGCGACGGTTCGAAAGACCGCCCTTCTTGGCGAGCGTGATCAGCTTCTCGATGTAGGGGCGCAGTTCCTTGGCCTTCGGCGTCGTGGTCTTGATCTGCTCGTGCTTGATAAGCGCGGCAGCCATGTTGCGCATGAGAGCGGCGCGGTGGCCGGACTTGCGCTGCAGCTTGCGGCCACCCATTTTATGACGCATAATTTCTACTCCGTTCGTCAGGCAGCCGTTCAAGGTACTGCCTGCCGGGCGATGTGGTTCGGCCACCGCCCAATGCCAGCTCACAGTTCGTGAAGCGGGCGCTCAAGACGATTTGGGGACGAGAGTCAAGGGGGGAGCGCATCCCGTCCTCCCCGTTCCCGGCTCCCCTCACCGTCACCTCGGCGCAGGCCAGGATGACGAAAAGAAAAAGGCCCCGCAGTCACCTGCGAGGCCCTCTTCATTCCGAAACCGAAAGGTCCGATCAGCCGAGCAGTTCCTGCTCGAGCTTCTTGGCCATCTCTTCGATGTTCTCGGGCGGCCAGCCCGGGATGTCCATGCCGAGGCGCAGACCCATCGAGGAGAGAACTTCCTTGATCTCGTTGAGCGACTTGCGGCCGAAGTTCGGCGTGCGCAGCATCTCGGCTTCGGTCTTCTGGACCAGGTCGCCGATGTAGATGATGTTGTCGTTCTTGAGGCAGTTGGCCGAACGCACCGACAGTTCCAGCTCGTCCACCTTCTTGAGAAGGTAGCGGTTGAGCTGGTTGGTGTCGCTCTCTTCCGAAGCCGACGTACCACCGGCGGCCATGCCGATCATCGGCGACTGGCCGACGGGGGCGATGTCCTCGAAGTGGACGAACAGCGCAAGCTGGTCCTGGAGGATGCGCGCGGCGTAAGCCACGGCGTCTTCCGGGGAAACCGTGCCGTCGGTCTCGACGGTGAGGTTCAGCTTGTCGAAGTCCAGCTCCTGGCCGATGCGGGCGTTGTCGACCTTGTAGCTGACCTGACGCACCGGCGAGTAGAGCGAGTCGACCGGGATGAGACCGATCGGCGCGTCGACGGGACGGTTCGACACGGCGGGGACGTAGCCCTTGCCGGTGTCGGCGGTCAGTTCCATGTTCAGCGTCGCGCCCTCGTCGAGGTGGCAGATCACGAGGTCCTTGTTCATGACCTCGATGTCACCCGAGACGGCGATGTCGCCGGCCTTCACCGCGGCCGGGCCGGTGGCGGAGAGCTGGAGACGCTTGGGGCCCTCGCCCTGCATGCGCAGCGCGATCTGCTTGACGTTGAGGACGATGTCCGTGACGTCTTCGCGCACGCCGGCAAGCGACGAGAATTCGTGAAGCACGTTCTCGATCTTGATCGAGGTGATCGCGGCGCCCTGCAGCGAGGAGAGCAGCACGCGGCGCAGCGCGTTGCCGAGCGTCAGGCCGAAGCCACGCTCCAGGGGTTCGGCGACAAACGTCGCCTTCAGCTTGGGGTCTGGTCCCGGCTTGATCTCAAGGCTGTTCGGCTTCTTGAGTTCCTGCCAGTTCTTGATGTTGACAGTCATGGACTTCCCCTGGGAGTGATGGCGGTTGCGCCCCGGAGCCTGGTGGAAAGGCCCGGGGACGTTCCGAGGACGGGCAACGACCGGTTCGCCGCCCGTAAGTGCTCGATCAGACGCGGCGGCGCTTCGAGGGACGCACGCCGTTATGCGGAATCGGCGTGACGTCGCGGATCGAGGTAATCGTGAAGCCGACGGCCTGGAGGGCGCGCAGCGCGCTCTCGCGGCCCGAGCCGGGGCCCTTGACTTCGACTTCGAGCGTGCGGACGCCGTGCTCGGCGGCCTTCTTGCCGGCGTCGTCCGCAGCCACCTGGGCGGCGTACGGGGTCGACTTGCGGCTGCCCTTGAAGCCCATCATGCCGGCCGAGGACCAGCTGATCGCATTGCCCTGGGCGTCGGTGATGGTCACCATGGTGTTGTTGAAGCTCGCATTCACGTGGGCGATGCCGCTCGTGATGTTCTTGCGCTCGCGGCGCTTAATGCGCTGGGGTTCGCGTGCCATGTTCGTGGTTCCTGTCGATTAATCGCGTGGGAAAGCCGCAGGTCGGATACCGACCCGCGCGGCTTACTTCTTCTTGCCGGCGATCGGCTTGGCCTTGCCCTTGCGGGTGCGCGCATTGGTATGCGTGCGCTGGCCACGGACCGGCAGGCCCTTGCGATGACGCAGGCCACGGTAGCAGGCGAGGTCCATGAGACGCTTGATGTTCATCGCGGTCTCGCGACGAAGATCGCCTTCGACGGTGTGTTCCGCGTCGAGGGTTTCGCGAATCTGGAGGACTTCGGCGTCCGACAGGTCCTGGATGCGGCGGGCATGGTCGATGCCGAGCTTGTCGGCGATCTCGACGGCCTTGGTGCGGCCGATACCATGGATGTAGGTCAACGCGATGATAACGCGCTTGTTGGTGGGGAGATTGACCCCGGCAATACGTGCCACTTAAAAACTCCTGCTCCACAGGGATCGATGGCGACCCCTATCTCAACGCTGTGAACACCCGGGCAACAAATGGCAAAAGGTCCGGTTGGCGAAACGCGCGGGTGCTTTAAACACTGCGGTCTTGGCCTTGCCGGACTTGCCGTTGCTGTCGAGTGAAGGGCGCGCTTAGAATGATTCGCGCGGAGTGTCAACGCCTGGAGCGTCAACATGCCACCATCGCCCGCTGGAATTGCGGGGCATGGATCGAGCTTGTGTGGTGTGTTTAACGCAAATCCGGCCGCCAGTCAAAGCGCGTGATGCGCGGCGGGTCAGCGGCCCACGATCGTCCCATCGCTGGACGGGGGCGCATCCGACAACGGGATCACCCCGTCGGCCGCCGGTTCCGCCTCGACCGGCTCGGGAACGGCGACCGGAGCGCCCTCCCCGTCCCTGGGCGCAGGCGCCGCATCCGGCAGCGGGAACGCCGCCGAGAAGGCACCACCCAGCTTCTCCGACAGCCGCCGCACCTGCTCTCCCAGCACCCCGTCGACCGCGGGCGCCATCTTGTCGAACGGCGTGCGGGTATAGCCGCCCACCACGTATTCGAGCAGGATCTGGGTGCCGCCCTTGCCCTCCGGCTTGAGCTGGATCGTCAGCGTCGCGGTCGCCGCGTCCGACTGCAGCGGCCCGAGCGCGCCGACCATGCGCAGCGCGCGCGGACGCTCGACGTAGATCACCCGCATGTGTTCGACACTGCCGCGCGGCGAGGCCTTGGGCGAAGTGGCGTTCGGCAGGATCTCGCAGAAGCAGCCGCCGGCCCGCGCATCGAGCGTGAGGTTGGCGGCATCCCCCGACCAGGTATGCTCCGAATCCCACCAGACCGAGGGCTTGAGCAACACGGCCCAGGTTTCCTCGACGCTGGTGGACACTTGCGCGACGTGCCGGATCACGAAGCCGTTCGCGTCGACTTGCGCCACCTTGGCGGCGGCCGGCACCGGCCCCAGAATCGCCGAGGCGGCGGCCAGCGCGAATGCAAGATGCTTCATCTGTTACTGCCCCCCTGCCCCGGTCCGCAGACCACCATCACGCTCGTCGTCCGTCCGGTGCGCCTCCCCCGGTCGGGGAGGCAGCAGGCACGGGAAAAGGCGTCAGCCCGCGAGGATCGCCTCGATCGCGGCGGTGACCTCGTCCATGTCGGCCATGCCGTCGACCTTGGCGACGATGCCGCGCGCCTCGTAGACCGGCAGGATCGGCGCGGTCTTGGCACGATACTCGGCCATGCGGGTGCGCACGGTCTCGGCGTTGTCGTCCGGACGGCGCTTGAATTCGTGGCCACCGCACTTGTCGCAAGTGCCCTCGACCCGGGGCTTCTCGAACGTGTCGTGGTAGCCCTTGCCGCAACTGGCGCAGGTGAAGCGGCCGGTGATGCGCTCGACCAGTGCGTCCTCGTTCACTTCCAGCTCGATCACGTGGTCGAGCTGGCGTCCGCGCGCATCGAGGATCGAATCGAGCGATTCGGCCTGGGCTTCGGTGCGGGGATAGCCGTCGAAGATGGCGCCGGTGTCCGGGCCCATCGCGTCGAGTTCGTCGCCGATCAGGGCGGAGACGATGGCGTCCGACACCAGTTCCCCGCGCTCCATCACCGCTTTCGCCTCGAGCCCGGTCGGCGTGCCCGCCTTGACCGCCGCGCGAAGCATGTCACCGGTCGAGAGCTGGCGCATGCCATGCTTCTCCACGAGCCGCTGAGCCTGGGTTCCCTTGCCGGCTCCCGGCGGCCCAAGAAGAATGATATTCACGCCTATACCCCCTCAAATATCCGTTATCGCCATTCCGTCGGCCGGCCCCCCGGCGCGGAAGGCTGTTAGCGCAGGCGGCCCTTCAGCTTCGCCTTCTTGATGAGATCGCCGTACTGGTGCGCCAGCAGGTGCGACTGGATCTGCGTGATCGTATCGACCGTGACGTTGACGACGATCAACAAACTCGTGCCACCCATGAACAGCAGCGGCAAGCCCGTCATCGACAGGAAGTATTCCGGAACCGTGCAGACGATGGTGAGATAGATCGCACCGATCACCGTGATTCGCGTGAGCACGTAGTCGAGATAAGTCGCGGTGTTCTTGCCCGGACGGATGCCCGGGATGAAGCCGCCGTTCTTCTTCAGGTTCTCCGAGGTCTCTTCCGGATTGAAGACGACCGCGGTGTAGAAGAAGCAGAAGAACACGATGCCCGCTGCGTAGAGCAGCATGTAGAGCGGCTTGCCGTGGCCCAGGTACTGGTTGAGCGTGACGACCACCTTGCCCATCGTCGAATCGGGATTCATCGACTGGCCGGCGAACTGGGTGATGGTCAGCGGCAGCAGCAGCAGCGAGCTGGCGAAGATCGGCGGGATGACGCCCGCGGTGTTGATCTTGAGCGGCAGGTGGCTGCGGTCGGCCTGCATCATGCCGCGCTGCGTCGCGCGCTTGGGATACTGGATCAGCAGGCGGCGCGTGGCGCGCTCGCAGAAGCAGATCATCAGGATCATCGCGATGAGCAGGACGACCAGGCCGATGATGAGCACGGTGCCGGTGTCGCCGGCGCTGTAGGCCTGGCCGACGTTGCTGGCGAAGGTCGGCATCTGCGCGACGATGCCGGCCATGATGATGAGCGATACGCCGTTGCCGATCCCGCGCGAGGTGATCTGCTCGCCCAGCCACAGCAGGAACATGGTGCCGCCGACAAGGCTGATGACCGCGCCGATGCGGAACATCACGCCCGGGTCGACCACCGCCTGCAGGCCGCTCGACGCGCCGTAGGCCTCGAGGCTGACGGCCAGGAAGTAGCCCTGCAGCGCGCACAGGCCGACGGTGCCGTAGCGGGTGTACTGGTTGAGCTTCTTGCGCCCGGCCTCGCCTTCCTTCTTCAGCGCGACGAGCGCGGGATGGAGCGAGGCGGCGAGCTGCACCACGATCGAGGCGGTGATGTACGGCATCACGCCGAGCGCGATCAGGCTCATGCGCGAGAGCGAGCCGCCCGAGAAGGTGTTGAACAGGTCGAGAATGCCGCCCTGGGTCTTGCTGTAGAGCGATTCGAGGATCAGCGGGTTCACGCCCGGCAGCGGCACGAAGCTCATGAAGCGGAAGACGATCAGCGCGCCGATGGTGAACCAGATGCGGTTCTTCAGCTCGGTGGCCTTGGAGAAATTGGCCAGGCTCAGCGTACTGGCAATGTTGTCGGCGCGTGAAGCCATGACGTTCTGGAAGCCTCGAATGATCTAATCGGATTCGCCCTTAGCGGCTGTGGCCTGCCTTGTCGAACCTTGGAAGGAAACTGGCCATATAGACATTCGGACGATGTCTGGAAGACCTTGCTTGCGCGAAATGCCCGGGGTGTGGCCGTTTGGGCGCAAATCCTCCCTGTTGGCCAAGCCAACGGGAGCGGGACCGCCCGCCTGGCGGGTGATGGAGGGGCGGCTGTACCCTCCGCCGGCCCTGCGGACTGCCCCTCCATCGCGGCGCGACAGGGAGGCGCGAGTCTCGTGGCCCACACAGCAGAAGAGGGCGAAGCGCCCGGCGCCCGCCCTCTTCCGTCAGATCAGATCGAAACCGGGCTCAGGCCGCGGCTTCTTCCTTCGCGGGAAGGATCACCGAACCGCCGAGCTTCTCGACGGCGGCAACCGCACCGGCCGAGGCGCCGGCGACGTTGAAGGTCACCTTCGCGGTCAGTTCGCCCTTGGCCAGGAGGCGCACGCCGTCCTTGCCGCCGCGCGCGAGGCCCGCGGCCTTGAGCAGGGCGTGGTCGATGACGGCCGAGATGTCGATCTTGCCGGCGTCGATCGCCTTCTGGACGAGGCCCAGGTTCACTTCCGCGTAGTCCTTGGCGAACTTGCGGTTGGAGAAGCCACGCTTCGGCAGGCGCATGTGCAGCGGCATCTGGCCGCCTTCGAAGCCGTTGATCGAAACGCCCGAACGCGCCTTGGCGCCCTTCTGGCCGCGGCCCGAGGTCTTGCCCTTGCCCGAGCCGATGCCACGGCCGACGCGCATGCGACGGTGACGGGCGCCTTCGTTGTCGCGGATGTCATTCAGTTTCATAGTCGTGCACTCGCTTTCGCTTTTAGTCGCGCTGATAGGAAGCGGCGCCGTTAGAGGAAACCGGCCGCGATGTCACGCCCTTTTCCGCTGCTTGCGAGTCTGCCGGCTTGGGGGGGAGCCGTGCCCGGCCCACACCCCTACCCGGCCACCCAGCGATAGTCCGCTATGGGTTGGTCGGGTGTGGGGGCGGTCCGGCGCCGACCGAACAGCGCAGCCGCTAGCTGCCGCCGCCGAATCCGACCAGCAGCTTGGCGCTCTCCGGCACCCGGGTTCCGAAGGCGTCGCGCGCGGGGGTCCAGCGGACGATCTCCACCGCCAGGCCGCACAGTTCCTTGTCGAAGCCCGGCGAGACCGACGCCGGCTCCATCTTGCATTCGGTGGTGTTGCCGTGCTCGTCGACCTGGAAGTCGAGGTCGTGGCGCGCGAAGTCCTGGCGCTTGAGGATTTTCTCGTAGCGCTCCTTCAACTCGGTCAGGGCGTGGTTGAATTCGATCAGGCTGGCGTCGTCCCAGCGCGGCTTCTGGCGCAGGCTGGCGAATTCCTCTTCCGAGACCAGCGGGCGCATCCTGCGGATCACCCCGTACCAGCGCATGACGCGCGCCACCTGCAATGGCGATTCGCGGTCGATCAGCGACTGGCACACCGCGCCCTTGGGGTTCGCCTTGGCGCGCAGCAGCGCCTCCGCGGCCGGCCAGCGGTGGTAGGCGACCGCCCAGGCCAGCGGCGTCAGGCCGAACATGTCGGGGGCGTCGACATCCTGCTTCTCGCGCTCGAGCAGCACCCCGATGTCGTAGACCGAACCGCGCCGCGCCGCCGCGCCCAGGCCATAGGCCATGCGCGCCGGGCCGAGTTCGGCGAAGCCGTAAGGCTGGACGATGCCGGCGTCGGGATTGTCGGGCAGCGTCGGCGCCGGGCCGGCCTTGTCCACCGCGCGGCACACGTCGGCATAGGGATAGCGCGGGTCGGCGAGGATCGCGGCATTGTAGCGGCGTCCGAAGCCGGTGACGGTATCGTCGGGCAACTCCTTGCCCGCACCCGCCGCGGCATCGTCGCCCACGAAGGCGAGCGCGCGCACGGTCCACGGCGACAGGCCACCCAGGACCCGGCACTGGACGCCGTAAGGCTCGGTGGTGATGCCTTGCGCGGTCGTGGCCGCGGCAAGGCGATAGTCACCCGCGTCGAGCGCCTTGTGCGCCTCGGCGACGGCGTTTGCGGTGCCCTTCGCCAGCTTGCGGCGCAGCGATTCGTCACCCTTTCGCTGCTTCCTGAGGACGCCGGCATCGGCGCGCAGGTCGTTGCACTGGGCGATCGACACGCCGTCCACGGTCAGATTGCCCGCCGGCTCGCGCTGCGAGCACGACGCCGCGCCCAGTGCGCCCAGGCACAGAAACGAGGCTGCCAGAAGCCGCTTGCAGATCAAGACCTGTCCCCGAATGGAGGCGGCCCGCAGGCCGCGTGAAGCGCCCGCGAATAGCATAGCCGGGCGCGGTGGAAAGAGGGTTGTCGCGAATGAGACGCGCGATGGTGACTTCGCGGATCGGCTCGACCCGGGCTCGACGCGGGACGACGCCCCGCACCCTCCGCAAACCGAAAGAGGCCCCGGCGTTTCCACCGGGGCCTCCTGCGATTTCGTAACCGACCCGAAGGTTCAGCCGACGATCTTCACCATGTGCGGCAGCTTCGCAATGGCACCGAGCACTTCGGGAGTGTCTTCACGCTCCACGATGCGGTGCATCTTGCCCAGGCCGAGACCGACGAGGATCTTCTTCTGGCTTTCGGGACGACGGATCGGCGAACCGATCTGCTGGATCTTGATCTTGGCCATGTCGCTTACTCCACGATGGCTTCAGCGGCGGCCTCGGCCTCCACTTCGGAAGCTCCACCACGGCCGAGCAGGTCCGCGATCTTCTTGCCACGACGCTGGGCGACCGACTTCGGCGAAGTCTGGTTGGTCAGCGCGTCGAAGGTGGCGCGGATCATGTTGTACGGGTTCGAGGTACCCACCGACTTGGTGACGACGTCGTGGACGCCCAGGCTCTCGAACACGGCGCGCATCGGACCACCGGCGATGATGCCCGTACCGGCCGGAGCCGTACGCACGTTCACCTTGCCGGCGCCGAAGTGGCCCTTGCCGTCGTGATGGAGGGTACGACCCTCCTTCAGCGCGACGCGGATCATCTTCTTCTTCGCAGAAGCAGTCGCCTTGGTGATCGCCTCGGGAACTTCGCGCGCCTTCGAGTGACCGAAGCCGACGCGACCCTTGCCGTCACCGACGACGACCAGCGCTGCGAAACCGAAGCGCTTGCCGCCCTTGACGGTCTTGGAGACGCGGTTGATGTGCACGAGCTTTTCGATCAGCTCCTCGCCACCATCGTCGTCGTTGCGCGGACCGCCACGACGGTTGTCGTCGCGACGACCGCCACGGTTGCCGCCACGGTCGTTGCCGCCGCGATCGTTGCCGCCACGGCCACGACCACCACGACCACGGCCACCCTCGCGGGCTTCCTGCGGCGCTGCGCCCTGTGGCGCTTCAGCCGCGATGGGCTGCTCGTTGTTGTTTTCGTCTGCCATGATCAGAACTCCAGCCCGCCTTCACGGGCGGCATCGGCCAGCGCCTTGACGCGACCGTGGTACAGGAAGCCGCCGCGGTCGAACACGACCGAGGTGATGCCAGCCTTCACGGCTGCCTCGGCCAGTTCCTTGCCCACGCGGACAGCGGCGTCGATGTCGGTGCCCTTGGCGCCGAGCGTATTCGCTGCGGCGACCGTGTGGCCCTGCGCATCGTCGATGATCTGCGCGTAGATGTGGCGGCCGGTGCGATGCACCGAAAGGCGGGGACGACCGCCCGAGCGCGCCTTGAGCGCGGTACGGACGCGGCGCGCACGGCGCGCGAAGAGAGACAGCTTTGCCATTACTTCTTCTTCCCTTCCTTGCGGAAGACGAACTCGCCACGATAGCGGATGCCCTTGCCCTTGTAGGGCTCGGGCTTGCGCCAGCGACGAATCTCGGCCGCAAGCTGGCCGACCTTCTGCTTGTCGATGCCGGAGATCTCGACCGTGGTGTTGTCCGGGGTCTTGACCTCGATGCCTTCCGGCACGTCGATGTCGACGTCGTGCGAATAGCCCAGCTGCAGCTTCAGGGTCTTGCCCTGCGAAGCGGCGCGGTAGCCGACGCCCTTGATCTCGAGGACCTTGGTGAAGCCGTTCACGACGCCTTCGACCAGGTTCGAAACCAGGGTGCGCTGGAGGCCCCAGTGGCTGCGCGACGACTTCGAGTTGCCGATGGGCTGGACCGCGATGGTCTCACCCTCGACCGAAGTCGTGACGAGGTTCGACAGGCCCAGGGTGAGCGTGCCCTTGGGGCCCTTCACCGAGAGGATGCCGTTGTCGATGGCCGCGGAGACCCCGCTCGGGATCGCGACCGGCTTTTTACCGATGCGGCTCATCAGAAGACCTCCGCAAGCACTTCGCCGCCGACGTTGGCCGTGCGTGCTTCGGCATCCGAGAGCACGCCGCGGGGCGTCGAGACGATGGTGATGCCAAGGCCGTTGCGCACGATCGGAAGTTCCTTGGAACCCGAGTAGACGCGGCGGCCCGGCTTGGAGACGCGAGCGATGTGCTTGATGGCGGGTTCGCCCTCGAAGTACTTCAGCTCGATGCGAAGCTGCGGGTGGGCGCCGGTCGCGTCGTCGGAGAAGCCACGGATGTAGCCCTCGCGCTGAAGCACTTCCAGGACGCGCGCACGCAGCTTCGAGGCCGGCGAAAGGACGGTGTCCTTCTTCGCCTGCTGGCCGTTGCGGATGCGGGTGAGCATATCACCCAGGGGATCGGTCAATGCCATTTTCTAACCCTTACCAGCTCGACTTGGTCACGCCGGGGATCATCCCCTTGTTGGCGAGATCGCGCAGCTCGATGCGGCACAGGCCGAACTTGCGATAGTAACCGCGCGGACGACCGGTCGTGGCGCAACGGTTGCGAACCCGGGTGGGGTTGCCGTTGCGCGGGATCTCGGCCAGCTTGAGGCGGGCGATGAGGCGCTCGGTTTCCTCGAGCGACTGATCGTCAGCGACCGCCTTGAGGCGCGCGTACTGACCTGCATACTTCTTGACGAGCTTCTTGCGACGCTCATTCTTGTTCACGGAACTCAGTTTCGCCATGGACTTAAGCTCTCTTCTTCAGCGGCTCACGCCGCCTCCTTCTGTTCCGACTCTTCAGCCGGGAACGGGAAACCGAACAGACGCAGCAGCTCGCGCGCTTCGTCGTCGGTCTTCGCAGTGGTGGTGACGATGATGTCCATGCCACGCACCTTGTCGATCTTGTCGTAGCTGATCTCCGGGAAGATGATCTGCTCCTTGAGACCCATCGCGTAGTTGCCGCGACCGTCGAACGACTTCGGGTTCAGGCCACGGAAGTCGCGGATGCGGGGCATCGCGATCGTGACGAGACGATCCAGGAACTCGTACATGCGCTCGCGGCGGAGCGTCACCTTGCAGCCGATCGGCATGCCTTCACGCAGCTTGAACTGCGCGATCGACTTGCGGGCCTTGGTGATGACGGGCTTCTGGCCGGCGATGAGTTCCATCTCGGCAGCGGCGGTCTGGACCTTCTTCTTGTCCTGGCTCGCCTCGCCGACGCCCATGTTGAGCGTGATCTTCTCGATCTTCGGGATTTCCATCACGTTCTTGTAACCGAACTTCTCGGTCATCGCCTTCGCGATTTCAGCGTCGAACTTGGTACGCAGACGCGGAATGTACTGCTCAGCCATCGATCGTCTCCCCGGACTTCACGGCCACGCGGACCTTCTTGCCGTCCTTGGTTTCAAAACGAACGCGGGTCGGCTTGCCGTCCTTGTCCGCAACGGCGACCTTCGAGATGTTCATCGGCGCGGGAATGCGGTCGATGCCACCCTGGGGGTTCGCCTGAGTCGGCTTGCGGTGACGGGTCGCGACGTTCACGCCCTCGACCACGATCTTGCCGTCCTTGGGCTGGACCTGGAGCACGGTGCCCGTGCGACCCTTGTCCTTGCCCGAGAGAACGACGACCGAGTCGCCCTTCTTGATCTTAGCGGCACCCATCTTAGAGGACCTCCGGCGCGAGCGAGATGATCTTCATGAAGCCACGGCCGCGCAGTTCGCGCACCACGGGGCCGAAGATACGGGTGCCGATCGGCTCCTCGTTCTTGTTGATGAGCACGGCAGCGTTGCTGTCGAAGCGGATCACGCTTCCGTCGCCACGGCGCACATCCTTGCGGGTGCGCACGATGACGGCACGGTGCACGTCGCCCTTCTTCACGCGGGCACGAGGCTGCGCTTCCTTGATCGACACCACGATGATGTCGCCGACGCCGGCGAAACGACGCTTGGAGCCACCCAGTACCTTGATGCACTGGACGCGCTTTGCGCCGCTGTTGTCCGCGACGTCGAGATTGGATTGCATCTGGATCATCGATCCGGGTCCTTCTCAACTGGCTTGCCGGAACCAGTCCGGCAGTTCCTAAAAATACAGGCCCCCGAAGAGGCCCGAGTCGCCCGTAACGGGCGAAGGCGGCCCTTTGCCGCATTCACCCGCTCAGGTCAACTCTCGTCAGGCAAGGCCAAAGCCGGAGCCCTGAAGCTCCGGCTTCAATCTCTGCCGAGGATCAAACCTCGGCTTCGAATGCCGTACCCTTGCTCGCCTGAAGACGGTCAAGAACCTTCCAGGTCTTGGTCTTCGAGTAAGGAGCCGTCTCCTCGATCCGGACCTTCTCGCCGGTCTTGAAGGCGTTGTCCTCGTCGTGGGCGTGGTACTTCTTCGAGCGGCGGATGATCTTCCCGTAGAGCGGGTGCTTCACCTTGCGCTCGACGAGCACGGTCACGGTCTTGTCCGTCTTGTCGGAGACGACGGTCCCGCTAAGAATACGCTTGGGCATCGTTGCTTCTCCTTACGCCTTCGCCGAACCAGAACGCTCGGCCTGGAGCGTCTTGATGCGGGCGATGTCGCGACGGACTTCCTTGATGCGTGCCGGACGCTCGAGCTGGCTCGTGGCGGCCTGGAAACGCAGGTTGAACTGCTCGCGCTTGAGGTCGACGAGGTCAGCGGTGAGCTGGTCGTCGGTCTTGGCGCGGAAGTCTTCGGTCTTGGCGGCCATCATTCGCCTCCCAGGTGGGTGGTGTCACCCAGGCGGGCGACGACCTTGGTCTTGATCGGCAGCTTCATCGCGGCGCGGCTGAAAGCTTCAGCGGCGAGCGGGCCGGCAACGCCGTCCAGTTCGAACAGGATGCGACCCGGCTTGACGCGGGCTGCCCAGTATTCGACCGCGCCCTTGCCCTTGCCCTGGCGGACTTCGGCGGGCTTCTTCGAGACCGGCACATCCGGGAAGATGCGGATCCAGAGACGACCCTGGCGCTTGATGTGACGCGTGATCGCGCGGCGGGCCGCCTCGATCTGGCGGGCGGTGATCCGCTCGGGCTCCAGGGCCTTGAGGCCGTAGGAACCGAAGTTCAGGTCGGTGCCACCCTTGGCGTCGCCCTTGATCCGGCCCTTGAAGGCCTTGCGGAACTTATGCTTTTTCGGTTGCAGCATGGTGCTTCTCTATCCTGGGCTCAGCGGGCCGGACGGACGCCGGAAGTCTGGGCTTCCATCATCAGTCGATCCTGCGCCATCGGGTCGTGGCCAAGGATTTCGCCCTTGAAGACCCAGACCTTGATGCCGATGATGCCATAGGCGGTGAGCGCCTCGGCTTCGGCATAGTCGATGTTCGCACGCAGCGTGTGAAGCGGCACGCGACCTTCGCGATACTGCTCGACACGGGCGATTTCCGCGCCGCCGAGACGGCCGCCGCACATGATCTTGATGCCTTCGGCACCCAGACGCATGGCGGACTGCATCGCGCGCTTCATCGCACGGCGGAAGGCCACGCGGCGAACGAGCTGGTCGGCGATGCCCTGGGCGACGAGCTTGGCGTCGATTTCCGGCTTGCGGATCTCGACGATGTTCAGCTTCACTTCGCTGGACGTCATCGCGGCGAGCTGCTTGCGCAGCTTCTCGATGTCCGCACCCTTCTTGCCGATGATGACACCGGGACGGGCCGCGTAGATCGAGATGCGGCACAGCTTGGCCGGACGCTCGATGACCACCTTGGAGATCGCTGCCTGCGGCAGGGTCGACATGATGGACTTGCGGATCTTGAGGTCTTCCTCAAGCAGCTTGCCGTAGTCCCGGCCTTCCGCGAACCAGCGGCTGTCCCAGGTACGGTTGATCTGCAGGCGCAGACCGATCGGATTGCTCTTATGACCCATGGATCAAGCCTCCTCGACTTCGCGAACGACGATCCGAAGCCGCGAGAACGGCTTGAGGATGCGGGTGGACTTGCCGCGGCCACGAGCGTGGAAACGCTTCATGGTGATCGACTTGCCGACCGACGCCTCGGCGACGACGAGAGCGTCGACGTCGAGGTTGTGGTTGTTTTCCGCATTGGCGATCGCCGAGGCGAGAACCTTGCGGGCGTCCACGGCCATCGCCTTCGTGGAGAAGGCGAGGATGTTCATCGCGTCTTCGACGCGACGGCCACGGATCAGGGCAGCGACCAGGTTGAGCTTCTGGGCCGAACCACGAATGTTCGTGTTGACCGCAAGAGCTTCCTTGTCACCAACGCGGCGGGGTGCTGCTTGCTTGCTCACTTGCGCTTGCCCTTCTTGTCTGCGGCGTGGCCCGGGAACGTGCGGGTGGGAGCGAACTCACCCAGCTTGTGACCGACCATGTCCTCGTTGACCGAGACCGGGATGAACTTGTGCCCGTTGTAGACCGTGAAGGTCAGGCCAACGAACTGCGGGAGAATGGTGGAACGACGCGACCAGGTCTTGATCGGGCCACCACGGTTGCCGGCATCCTGCGCAACTTCAGCCTTCTTGAGAAGGTAGAGGTCGACGAAGGGGCCTTTCCAGACGGAACGTGCCATCGTGACTTACCTCTTCTTCTTGGCGTGACGCGAACGGATGATGAGCTTATCCGTCTGCTTGTTGTTGCGGGTGCGGGCGCCCTTGGTCGGCTTGCCCCACGGAGTGACCGGGTGACGGCCGCCCGAGGTACGACCTTCGCCACCACCGTGCGGGTGATCGACCGGGTTCTTGGCGACACCACGCGTCAGCGGGCGACGGCCCAGCCAGCGCTTGCGGCCGGCCTTGGCGAGGGTCTGGTTGCCGTTGTCGGGGTTCGACACGGCGCCCACGGTGCCCATGCAGTCGCCACGCAGGTAGCGCTGCTCGCCCGAGTTGAGGCGCACGATGACCATGCCGCGGTCACGACCGACGACCTGGACGTAAGTGCCTGCCGAACGGGCGATCTGGCCACCCTTGCCCGGCTTCATCTCGACGTTGTGGCAGATCGTGCCGACCGGCATCTGCGACAGGAGCATGGCGTTGCCAGGCTTCACGTCGGTCTTCTCGCCGGCGACGACGACGTCACCGACCGCAAGACGCTGCGGCGCGATGATGTAGGTCTGCTCGCCGTCGGTGTACTTCACCAGGGCGATGAAGGCCGTGCGGTTGGGATCGTACTCGATCCGCTCCACAGTCGCTTCCATGTCCCACTTGCGACGCTTGAAGTCGATGAAGCGGTACTTCTGCTTGTGGCCGCCAGCGATGCCGCGCGAGGTCACGTGACCCTTGTTGTTGCGGCCGCCGGTCTTGCTCTTGCCTTCGGTCAGCGCCTTGAGGGGCTTGCCCTTCCAGAGCGACGACTTGTCGACGAGGACCAGGCCGCGGCGAGCGGGGCTGGTCGGGTTATATTTCTTCAGTGCCATCGGATCAGCCCCGCACGCCTTCGGTGACGTCGATCGACTGGCCTTCGGCCAGCGTGACAATCGCCTTCTTCACGTCGCTGCGGCGGTATTCCCTACCGCGCCAGCGCTTGGTCTTGCCCTTGACGACCAGGGTGTTGACGCCAGTTACCTTGACATCGAACAGCGCCTCGACGGCGGCCTTGATCTGGGGCTTGGTTGCCGCGTCGGCCACCTTGAAGACGACCGCGTTGTGCTCGGAGAGCAGGGTCGACTTCTCGGTGATGTGCGGCGAGAGGATCACGTCGAAGTGACGGATATCCACGGTGCTCTTAGCCATTGAAACGGGCCTCCAGCTTTTCGACAGCGGCGCGGGTGAGCACCAGCGTGTCGTGCTTCAGGATGTCGTAGACGTTGGCGCCGACAGCCGGGAGAACGTTCACGCCGATGATGTTGCGGGCAGCCAGGGCGAAGCCCTCGTTGACCTGCTCACCGTCCATGACGAGAACCTTCTTGCCGAAGTTCGCCTTCGCCAGCTCGCCTGCCAGGACCTTGGTCTTGGCATCTGCAACGTCGAGGGTGTCGACGATGACCAGGCCGTTCAGGGCTTTGGCGGACAGAGCCATCTTCAGGCCGAGGGCGCGGATCTTCTTGTTCAGCGACGGGTTGAAGTCGCGGCGACGAGCACCGTGAGCCTTACCACCACCGATGAAGACCGGAGCTGCGCGATCGCCGTGACGGGCGGTGCCGCCACCCTTCTGGCGGCCGAACTTCTTGCCGGTGCGTGCGACTTCCGAACGCTCGCGAGTGGCGCGGGCGGTGCCGCGACGGTTCTCGAGCTGCCAGGTGACGACACGGTGCAGGATGTCCGCGCGCGGCTCGATGCCGAACACGTCGTCCGAAAGCTCGATGTCGGCGTTGGCGGCCGAACCGTCGATGTTGAGGACTTGAACCTTCATGATTAGCCCTCCTGGCCTTCGGTCGCTTCGGGAGCCGCAACGTCTGCGGGCGTCTCGGCAGCAGCCGTTTCGTTGGTGTTCACGGCCGACTTCAGAGCCGCCGGATACGGAGCCTCGGCGTGACGGTCGACCTTGACGGCGTCCGAAACGGTGAGCCAGGCGTTCTTCGAGCCGGGCACCGAGCCCTTGACGAAGATCAGGCCACGCTCGTCGTCCACGCGGACGACTTCGAGGTTCTGCTGGGTGCGCTGGCGGTCGCCCATGTGGCCGGCCATCTTCTTGTTCTTGAAGACCTTGCCCGGATCCTGACGCTGACCGGTCGAACCGTGTGCACGGTGCGAGATCGAGACACCGTGGGTGGCGCGCATGCCTCCGAAGCCCCAGCGCTTCATAGCGCCCTGGAAGCCCTTGCCCTGCGTGTGGCCGCCTACGTCGACCAGCTGGCCGGGCACGAAGTGCGAGGCTGCGATCGTCGAGCCGACCTCGAGGAGGGCGTCGTCGGCGACGCGGAATTCCGCGACGCGCATCTTGAGGGGAACCTGGGCCTTGGCGAAGTGCTCGCGCTGCGGCTTGGCGACGTTCTTCTGCTTGGCTTCGCCAGCACCGAGCTGGACGGCAACATAGCCGTCGCGCTCTTCGGTGCGGACCGAAACCACCTGGCAATCTTCCAGGGCCAGGACGGTGACGGGCACATGGCGACCGTCCTCCTGGAACAGGCGGGTCATCCCGACTTTCTTGGCGATCACGCCGGTACGCATGACCTTCTCCTTACAGAGGCGCACGCAGGACCATCCCCCGTGCGCGTGTCCAACCCTATGTGTGATACGAACCCCGTCCGGGTCAGGTGTTCCCTGCAACCCCTTGGGGTCGCGGAAACGAGACGGGGGACGCATTCCCGGCGCTTTCCCGAAGGTCGGCGCCAGAGGTATCCCTTGTGTCCCCGCCGGTTTCCCGAGGGGCGCTGTCTATGCGGGTTTCTCCCCGCAGAGCCGGCCGCGAGGGCCGACAAGGTCATTTGGACCCGAAGGTCCGAATATGCCTCGATCGTTTAAAGTCCGATCGGAAAGGACTTAACGGGGCAACCCTTGAGGGTTACCCCGCAAACCCGCTTAAGCGAGCTTGATCTCGACGTTCACGCCGGCCGCAAGGTCCAGCTTCATCAGCGCGTCGACAGTGGCAGCGTTGGGCTGCACGATGTCGAGGAGACGCTTGTAGGTGCGGACCTCGAACTGCTCACGCGACTTCTTGTCGATGTGCGGGCCGCGGTTCACGGTGAACTTCTCGATCTTGGTCGGCAGCGGAATGGGGCCCCGAATGAGCGCGCCGGTGCGGCGGGCCGTGTCGGCGATCTCGCCAGTCGCCTGGTCGAGCACGCGGTGGTCAAACGCCTTGAGGCGAATGCGAATGTTCTGAGCTTCCATACCTACTACCGATGAGAAAGAGCCAAAGGGCCGAAGCCCCATTAAATTCGAGACGCGCCCCTACATGCTGGAGGCGAGTCGGGCAAGCGATAGTTTTGCAGACCCGGGGCGGTGTCGGGTCGATGACGTGCCCCAGACCAAAAACGCCCGGGAATGCCACCCCTGCGCCCTGCCATACCGCCGCCATCCCGGACTTGATCCGGAACTGCGGGCCGTCTTCGACGTGCCGGTGGTGGCGGTGGTCGCGGTCGCCTCCGCCCATCCCCGCGCCGCCTGCCCCGTAACGCGAAAAGCCCGGCGTCCCTCTCGGGACGCCGGGCCAATCACTGTAGCCGTAGCTTCAGATCAGCGAATTACTTCGTGATCTTCGAAACGACGCCCGAACCGACGGTGCGGCCGCCTTCGCGGATTGCGAAGCGCAGGCCATCGTCCATGGCGATCGGCGCGATCAGCTTGACGCTGATGGTCACGTTGTCGCCCGGCATGACCATCTCGGTGCCCTCGGGGAGGATCACTTCGCCGGTCACGTCGGTGGTGCGGAAGTAGAACTGCGGACGGTAGTTGGCGAAGAACGGCGTGTGACGGCCGCCTTCGTCCTTCGACAGAACGTAGACTTCTGCGTCGAACTCGGTGTGCGGGGTCACGGTGCCCGGCTTGGCGAGAACCTGGCCGCGCTCCACGTCTTCACGCTTCAGGCCACGAACCAGCGCGCCGATGTTGTCGCCGGCTTCACCCTGGTCGAGCAGCTTGCGGAACATTTCGACGCCGGTGACGACGGTCTTCTGGGTGTTGCGGATGCCGACGACTTCGACTTCCTCGCCAACCTTGACGATGCCGGTCTCGACGCGGCCGGTGACGACCGTACCACGACCCGAGATCGAGAACACGTCTTCGACGGGCATCAGGAACGCCTTGTCGGTCGGACGCGGCGGCTGCGGGATGTAGTCGTCGACAGCCTTCATCAGCTCGAGGATCTTCTCCTTGCCGATGTTGTCGTCGCGACCTTCGAGAGCGGCGAGAGCCGAACCCATGATGATCGGAATGTTGTCGCCGTCGAAGTCGTACGACGAGAGCAGTTCGCGAACTTCGAGTTCGACGAGCTCGAGCAGCTCGGCGTCGTCGACCTGGTCGACCTTGTTCATGAACACGACGAGCTGCGGCACGCCGACCTGGCGTGCGAGCAGGATGTGCTCGCGGGTCTGCGGCATCGGGCCGTCAGCGGCGTTCACGACCAGGATCGCGCCGTCCATCTGGGCGGCACCGGTGATCATGTTCTTGACGTAGTCGGCGTGGCCCGGGCAGTCGACGTGCGCGTAGTGGCGCGCTTCGGTCTCGTACTCGACGTGCGCGGTCGAGATGGTGATGCCGCGCTCGCGCTCCTCGGGAGCCTTGTCGATGTTGGCGAAGTCGACGGCGGTGCCACCGAAGGCCTCAGCCATCACCTTGGTGATCGCGGCGGTCAGCGTGGTCTTGCCATGGTCGACGTGACCGATGGTGCCGATGTTGCAGTGCGGCTTGTTCCGCTCAAATTTAGCCTTGGCCATGTTTCAAACCTTCTTTCGTCTTGATTTCGAATCTGCGGGTATCGGAGCGGAGCCCGCGGATGCAGGCGCCGCCCCTAGAACCAATCGTATTGTCAGGCAAGCACTCTTGGCCGTGAGGCCGGCTCCCCTTGACCGCCGCTCGCCTTAGGCGAGCTTCTCCTTGACTTCGGCCGCGACGTTCGCCGGGACTTCGTCGTAGTGAGAGAACTGCATCGAGTAGTTCGCGCGGCCCTGGGTGAAGGAACGCAGCGAGTTCACGTAGCCGAACATGTTCGCGAGCGGCACGTTGGCGTCGACGACCTGGGCATTGCCCCGGCTGTCGGTGCCCTGGATCTGGCCACGACGCGAGTTGAGATCGCCGATGACGTCGCCCATGAATTCCTCGGGGGTGACGACTTCGACCTTCATGATCGGCTCGAGCAGCTTGATGCCGGCCTTCTGCGCAACTTCGCGCATCGCAGCACGGCCGGCGATTTCGAACGCCAGGGCGCTCGAGTCGACGTCGTGGTACGAACCGTCGTAGAGGACGATGTCGAAGTCGATGATCGGGAAGCCGACCAGCGAGCCCGAGGCAGCGGTTTCGCGCATGCCCTTTTCGATCGCGGGGATATATTCCTTCGGAATGTTACCGCCCTTGATCTCGTCCTTGAAGGTGATGCCCGAACCGCGCTCGCCCGGTGCGACCTTGACCTTCACGCGGCCGAACTGACCCGTACCGCCCGACTGCTTCTTGTGGGTGTAGTCCACGTCCACCGGCTTGCCGAGGTATTCGCGGTAAGCCACCTGCGGCGCGCCGACGTTGGCTTCGACCTTGAACTCGCGACGCATGCGGTCGACGATGATGTCGAGGTGAAGCTCGCCCATGCCCTTGATGATCGTCTGGCCCGACTCGTGGTCGGTCGAGACGCGGAACGAGGGGTCCTCGGCCGAGAGACGGTTGAGCGCGATGCCCATCTTCTCCTGGTCGGCCTTGGTCTTGGGCTCCACCGACAGCTCGATCACGGGCTCGGGGAACTCCATGCGCTCGAGCACGATCGGTGCGCGTTCGGCGCAGAGCGTGTCGCCCGTGGTGGTTTCCTTCATGCCCGCCAGCGCGACGATGTCGCCTGCGAACGATTCGTCGATGTCCTTGCGGTCGTTGGCGTGCATCTCGAGGATGCGGCCGACCTTCTCCTTCTTGCCCTTCACCGAGTTCAGGTACGTGCCCTTCGACAGCGTGCCCGAGTAGATGCGGATGAAGGTGAGCGAGCCCACGAAGGGATCGTTCATGACCTTGAAGGCGAGCGCCGAGAACGGTGCGTCGTCCTTGGGCGGACGGCTGTCCTTCTCGTCGCTGTCGACCTTGACGCCCTGGACGTCCTCGATGTCGAGCGGCGAAGGCAGGTAGTCGACGACGGCGTCGAGCAGGGGCTGGACGCCCTTGTTCTTGAACGCCGAGCCGCAGACGACCGGCACGAACGCGTGGCCCAGCGTACCCTTGCGGATCAGCGCCTTGAGCGTGGCGACGTCGGGCTCGTTGCCTTCGAGGTACGCTTCCATCGCGTCATCGTCCTGCTCGACGGCGAGTTCGATGAGCTTGGTGCGGTATTCGGCGGCTTCGTCGGCCATCTCGGCCGGGATTTCCTCGTAGAAGAACTCGGCGCCCAGCGATTCGTCCTTCCAGACGATCGCGCGGTTGTGGACGAGGTCGACGAGGCCCTTCAGGTCGGCTTCGAGGCCGATCGGGAGATAGAGCACGGCAGGCGTCGCACCGAGGCGGTCGATGATCGACTGCACGCAGTACTTGAAGTTCGCGCCGGTGCGGTCGAGCTTGTTGATGAAGCACATGCGCGGAACGCCGTACTTGTCGGCCTGGCGCCACACGGTTTCCGACTGCGGCTCGACGCCGGCAACGCCGTCGAAGCAGGCCACGGCACCGTCGAGCACGCGCAGCGAACGCTCGACTTCGATGGTGAAGTCGACGTGGCCGGGGGTGTCGATGATGTTGATGCGGTATTCCTGACCCTCGGAGGACCAGAAGCAGGTGGTCGCCGCCGAGGTGATCGTGATCCCGCGCTCCTGCTCCTGCTCCATCCAGTCCATCGTCGCGGCGCCGTCGTGCACTTCGCCGATCTTGTAGGACTTGCCGGTGTAGTAGAGGATACGCTCGGTGGTCGTGGTCTTGCCGGCGTCGATGTGCGCCATGATACCGATGTTACGGTACATATTGAGCGGATGGCTGCGGGCCATGGGAGAATCCTTAGCGAGGGTTTCGGGAGCGAGAGCGGCCTTCAGATAAGACCTTGCGCCCTGAAATAAAAGTGTGACGCCCGGATGACCGCAAAGGGCCGCCCGGGCATCACGATCACATTACCAACGGTAGTGCGAGAAGGCGCGGTTCGCGTCCGCCATGCGGTGCGTGTCTTCGCGCTTCTTGACCGCGTTGCCGCGGTTGTTGGCGGCATCGAGCAGCTCGCCCGACAGGCGCGCGGCCATGGTGGTCTCGGGACGGTTGCGCGCGGCGCCGATCAGCCAGCGGATGGCGAGGGCCTGCGAACGCTCGGGACGCACTTCGACGGGGACCTGGTAGGTCGCACCGCCGACGCGGCGCGAACGCACTTCGATCTGCGGCTTCACGTTGTTCAGGGCATCGTGGAACAGCTGGACCGGGTCGGTCTTGGCGCGGGTTTCCATGGTTTCCATGGCACCGTAGACGATCTGCTCGGCGACCGACTTCTTGCCGTCGTACATGAGGTTGTTCATGAACTTGGACAGGATGAGATCCCCGAACTTGGGATCGGGCAGGATTTCCCGCTTCTCGGGACGACGACGACGTGACATCGTTGATATTCCTTGTTCTTTCGGGCGGGAGCGTGAGCATCACCGGCCGGTAAAATAGATACCGTGCGGCCCTTTCAGGCCGCGACCAGCTTACTTCGGACGCTTGGCGCCGTACTTCGAGCGGCTCTGCTTGCGATCCTTGACGCCCTGCGTGTCGAGCACGCCGCGCAGGATGTGGTAGCGCACGCCGGGAAGATCGCGGACGCGGCCGCCGCGGATGAGCACGACCGAGTGCTCCTGCAGGTTGTGGCCTTCACCCGGGATGTACGAGATGACTTCGCGGCTGTTGGTCAGGCGCACCTTGGCGACCTTGCGAAGTGCCGAGTTCGGCTTCTTCGGGGTGGTCGTGTAGACGCGGGTGCAGACGCCGCGCTTCTGCGGGTTCTGCTCCATCGCAGGAACCTTCGACTTGGCCTTCTGCGGCTCGCGACCCTTGCGGATCAGCTGGTTGATAGTGGGCATCTATACTCTTCTTTCAAATGGGAGTGCGATGGATGCGCGCCGAAACAGATCGGCGCGGACCTATCGCACCCCGGCCTTGGAAACCGGGCCCGGCAGATGCCGCGAAAGGAAGAGTGCTTGAAGGTTCACGCACGACCCTGAAAAGGGCGCCACCTCCGCCGCCCCGGAGAAACCGGGACCACGCAAGCATGGCGCAACCGTCAAGGTCGCACATGAGCCGAAAAACACTCCACCCGGCGCGAGCGCTACCGGATTACTCTGCCACCCGACCGCCCTGCCCCGAATCGGAGAAGGAACGCATTTCCCGAAGCCGCCCGCAGCCGCGAAGCCGCTGCAACTCCAAGGAAAACTGCCGGAATGGCAATGTTCAGCTCTATGTCGTCCACCGCGAGCAGACCCGCGAGGGATGCGGGCCTTTAGGGGATCGGGGCCTCCGGGTCAAGAATGGACGCACGGGCCCGCATCGCGCAGCATTCAGGTCGTTGAAGACCGGGCAAAGCAGTCGCCAAGACAACGCAAGTCGAATGCTCGGAAACGCATGAAAAACGGCGCCTCAATTCTTCGCGCGAACGCACCTTCGGGATTTTCCGGAACACCCCTCGCCGAGGGACAGGATGCCTTCAAATTGCGCTGCGTAATTTTACCCATATAAACTTTTGTTTACACACAACCGCACAATCGGTTCGTCGCAAGCGGCACTCGAACCGGCCGCACAACCACCGGCGCCACCGCGGTTGTTCATGTGCCCGCAAGGTTAGTCTGAACAGGCAGAACTTCCATTGCTTCCAGGTGCAGCTTCGAGCCGTGCACCCAGGGAGCCGAATGGAGGGGGTTCCGGCAGCCGTCTACGCTATCGCGCGGACGTGCAGTCGGACGAGAAGCTGCGATCCGCAGGCCCGAATGGTCGAGTTTGAAGGAATATCGCAATGAGTGTCATTTCCAAAGCCCCGAAAGTTCTCCTGCTTGCCATGCTCGCCGGCGCCGCCACCGGCAGCGTATCGGCCCAGACGCAGGAGCCGAGCGAAGTCACCGTCTCCGACACGACCCCGCTCAACCGGTCGCAGATGACCGAAGGCCCCGAAGTCAAGGGCATCATTTCGGCACGCAGCGGCGACCGGATGCAGGTTACCGCCGCCGACGGCACCAATAGCGTCATCACCATCTTCGACGGCACCAAGATCACGGCCAGCAAGGGCCTCTTCGGCATGAACAGCAAGAAGCTTGCCGCGACCTCGCTGCTCAATGGCCTGCCGGTGACCGTCAAGACCCTGCAGTCGGGCGGCAACCTGGTCGCGAGCGACATCAAGCTCACCAGCAAGGACCTCAAGACCGCGTCGATGATCCACAACGGCACCGACCAGCGCTTCGCCGAGCAGACGGCGGCGACCGAGGCGCTGCGCGGGCGCATGGGCGATATCGACAAGTACAACATCAAGAGCACGACCAACGTGAACTTCGACACCGGCAAGTCGGTCCTGTCCGAACAGGGCAAGGCCGATCTGTGCGCCGCCGCCAGCGCCGCCGAGGGGATGGACAACGCCCTGCTTCTCGTCGTGGGCTACACCGATTCCACGGGTAATCCCGACTTCAACCAGGTGCTGAGCGAAAAGCGCGCCGCCCGCGTCGTGAACTATCTCCAGCAGGCCTGCCACTGGAAGCCCTATCGCATGCTCACCCCCACGGGCATGTCCGAGGCCGACCCGCTGGCGGACAACACCACGCCCGAAGGCAAGGCGCAGAACCGCCGCGTTTCGGTGAACGTCCTGGTCAGCAAGGGCCTCGACGGGCTGTAAGGCCCACGGGGCGGGTCTTCTCCCGCCCCCGGTTTCCGGCCCGGGTTTTCCAGATCGATGCGACGCGGGCCGCGGGCGCCCTCCCCGATGGGGAAGGTGCCCGCGGCCCGTCTTGCGTGCCATGCGTGCCGAACGGCCGGCCGGACCGGCTCAGTTCCCTCCGCGCCGACCGCGATGCTCGCCGCCGCCCTCCCGGCCGCCATGTCCGCCGCCGACGCCCGGCGCGCCTCGTGGGCCCTGTCCCCGGCCATGGCCCTGGTCGCCGCCGCGCCACTGGGGCATGTGCATGCCCTGCTGCGGGCGGAACTCGCCGCGCTGCTGCTGGTAGTGGTGCTGGCCCTCGGGAGCGCGGCGCATGAAGTGGTTGCGGTCGGCGCGGCGGTAGCGACGGTCGCGGTCGTTGTTGCGATAGTAGAAGTAGTCGTCCCCGCCCCAGTAGCCGTCGTAGATCGAGCCGTAGTACCCGTCGTACCAGCCGTCGTAGGCATAAGGGCTGCCGTAGTAGCCGCCGTCGTTGTAGCCCATCTGCAGGCCGCCATAGCCATAGCCGTCGGTGGCGCAGCCGCCCAGGGACAGGGTTGTGCCGGCAAGGGCCAGCGCTAGGAGGGACTTGTACATGGATGACCTCTCGGGGGACGGCGGGGCGAAAAGCGCCGCGCCACTACCCTGAGGAAACGCGCGCAGGCGTGGCCCGGTTCCGCGCCCGCCCCGCCCTCGCGCGGGCCGGTGCAGGACGATCAGAAGCGACGGCTTCCGATCCGGCAATCAGGTTTGCGAGCCTTCGAACGGAATCCGGGTCGGCGCGCCCCTCCCGCCCATGAAGTTGGCAAGGTTGCGGTGGAGGTTGATCACCTTCTGCTCCTGGTGCGGGTTGGGCAAGGGTCCGCGAAAGCCGCTGGACTTCATGCCCTTCTGGACGAACTGCATGTTCGAGAAGTCCTGCGCCAGCACCGAGCCCCACAGCTCGCCGATGGGGTCGGCGTAGGTCCATTGCGTCTCCGGCACTTCCCCTTCCGGGAACCGCTCGAGCGCGTAGCTCTCGAAGACGCACTTGTCCGGATCGTCGCCATAGGGACGCACCCGGTAGCACAGTGCGAAGGTGACGCCGTGGAGGATGTTCTGGTTCGGGAACAGGCCCCAGGCGAGCCCGGCCTCGGCCATGATCGCCGGCGGGACGTCGGGCCAGGCGACCCCGCGCGCCGCGTCGTCCTTGCGCGCCTGTGCCATCCAGTGGGCGATGACCTCCTGCGCCGGGGTGCCTTCGGGCAGCTCGTCGACGAGGCGGCTGGCGGCGTTCACCAGGGTCTCGGTCGAGGCGGAGTAGTTCACCGTCTCGTAGTTTTCCCTGATGAGTTCGTACGTGGAGAGGCGCGCGTCGTCGCCCTTGCCCGCGCGGGTGGTGCCCGAGCTTTCGCTCATCTTGAACGCGTCGTCGCGCGTGTCGTAGCTAGAGACCGAATGCAGGCCGTACTGCCTGGAGAGCGCATAGTAGTTGCCGTAGGCGAGCAACTGGGTGTGGGTGCCGGCGACGTGGTAGGGTTCGAGGAACGCCTCGATCGCGGTCTTCCAGTTGCAGTCGTAGATCGCCCACTGCCGCCACTTGTAGTGCATCTTCTCCAGCTCGAAGTGCGAGAGGATCTCGCCCGCGCGGCCCATCCACTCCTTCAGGGGAACGGCATCGGGGTCCATGGTGATGTAGATGTAGCCGGCCCAGGTATCGACCTGCACGGGCGAGAGGCAGGTCATCTCGGCCGTCAGCTTGTGCTGCCAGTCCTGCGGATCGAGGATGTAGCTGTTCTGCCCGTCGAGGTCGAAAGTCCAGCCGTGGAAGCCGCAGATGAAGTTGCGGCGATTGCTGCCGCGCACGTCGTGGATCTTGCCCGGCAGCATCGCCGGCACCGAGACAAGCTGGCGGCCGCGGTGGGGGCAGACATTGTGGAAGGCCTTCAGAGTGCCGTCGTCCTTCCTCAGGACGATGATCGATTCGTCGGCGACGTCGTACGTCATCCAGTCGCCGGGATCGGGCAGGTCGCTTTCCCGCTCGACCATCTGCCAGACCTTGGGCCAGAGCTGCTTCTTCTCGGCCGCGAGGTAGTCCGGCGAGAGGAACGCCTCGGTCGGATACGTGGCGAGCACTTCGGCGTCCATGTCGGCGGCCGTCAGGGGCCGCGGTTCGAACGCTTCGGGCCTGTTCATGGGCATCTCCCTTGGCGCCCCGCCCGTCCCTTCGGCCGGGGACATGGTAGCGGGGCATGACTATTCAACAGCACTGTCTATTAAGCCAAGGGGCGGGCGGTTTCCAGAGCGCGTTGTGCGCAACGCCTGGGCGATGGGGCGGATCGCAAAGCCCCACCAACGCGAAGGGAGGAGGCACCCTGCGGCGCCCCCTCCCCCTGCATCCTCCCGAGGGAGCTGCCTTTTACAGCGCGATCACGCCGCCGTCGTTCTTGGTGATCGCGATCAGGGCCGAGCGCGGGCGGACGGTCGCCGCGGGCGTGCTGCCGTCCTGCGTGTAGGGCCAATGGCTGCCCGGCGCCGCGTACGTGCCGTCCTCGCCGGGGTGCTGGATGCCCACGAACAGGGTGCGGCCGTCCGGGGTCTGGTCGATGCCGGTGATCTCGCACTGGGCCGGGCCGACCAGGAAGCGGCGCAAGTTGGCGGCGGTGGCCTTGGCGCCCACGAACGTCGCCTGCGTGCCGGTGCCGCCGTTGGTGTTGGTGATCGTCACCGCGCCGCCGTCGCCGACGCGGCCGGGGATCGCGGCGAGCAGCATGCAGTTGGTGCGGTCGGTCATCGCGCCGTCGTCGGTCTCGATCCACATCACCGGATTGATCTGGCCCGCCGGGTTGGTCGAGCGCGAGAAGTAGGCGCCGTCGGGGCTCGAGAAGTCGTTCGCGGTGGTGAGGCCCGAGACGTTGACGTTGACCGGGTCGGCGTCGGTGGAGTCGGCGCCGAACAGGTAGATGTCCCACTTGAAGGTGGTGGCGCTGGTGGTGTCGCCGTCTTCACGCAGGCGCACGATGTGGCCGTTGGGGTTGCCGGTCTGGGCGGTCTTCGCCGCGCCCTTGGGGTCGTTGTACGAGCGCGGGTTGGCGGCGTTGGTGCCGGTCACCGGGCGGAACGAATTGTTCGAGTTGGTGAGCGTCAGGTAGATCTCGCCGGTGACCGGGTTGCCCACGGTCCATTCCGGACGGTCCATCGGCGTCGCGCCCACCGCGTCGGCGGCGAAGCGGGTGTTGACGCTGATGTCGGCCTGGTCGGCGAAGGTATAGGCCGGGTAGCTGCCGCTCGCCGGGCGCGTCGGCACCGAGCCGAAGACCAGCGGCAGCCACTTGCCGGTGCCGTCGGCATCGAAGCGGGCGACGTAGAGGGTGCCGGCGTCGAGGTACTTGTCACCCACCGCGAGGCGATCGGTGGCCGTGGCGTCGGCAGCGGCCCAGGTCTGGGTCGAGACGAACTTGTAGAGGTATTCGCCGCGCGAATCGTCGCCCATGTAGACGCCCAGCTTCTGGCCGGTGGCGATGCGCACGAAGGCCCCCTCGTGGCCGAAGCGGCCCAGCGCGGTGCGCTTGCGCGGGGTCGAGGCGGGGTTGAACGGGTCGATCTCGACCACCCAGCCGAACTGGTTGGGCTCGTAGCGGAAGTCGTCCTTCGAGGTCGCGCCGCTGATCGAGGCGTTCCAGCGGGTGAAGCGCGTGTCGGTGGTCGATGCGGTCGACCATCCGTAGTTGCCCGAGCGGCTGGTGATGCCGTTGCGCTGCAGCGAGGCCAGTTCCGCGGCAGTGCGCTTGGCGTCGTCGGCGGCTTCGCGCTTGAAGTAGCCGGCGTAGTTCTCCTCGCAGGTGAGGTTGGTGTTCCAGCCGGTCACGCCGTTGGCGCAGTTGTTGATGGTGCCGCGACCGGCCTTGCCGTCCTGCGAATAGGCGGTGACGAGATAGGCCGAGCCTGCCGCCGGGCCGTGGAACGACATCGGCGTGTTGGGCGTGATGCGGCGGTTGAAGCTGCTCGCCTGGACGTAGCCCCACTTGCGGTTGCCGGCATCGGCATATTCGGTGATCGAGACGCCGTGGCACTCGATTTCCTTGAGCGCTTCGGCCAGCGGGCGCACGCCGCCCGTGGTGGTCGGGCCGCTCGGGTGCAGGTAGGTCTGGGTGATGTTCTCGTGGTTCTGGACCATGAGGCCGCGCGTCGAGCTGGCCGGCGCCGGGGTGCCGGTGGCCGAGAGGCCGAAGAAGTGCAGCGCGTCGTGGTGGTCGCCGATGCGGTTGGCGAAGTCGGCGTCGGTGCCGTCGTTGGCATAGGCCGAGGTGGCGGCGGTCAGCGGATCGCCCAGGCGCGTCATGATCGTGACCGAGTAGCCTTCCGGCACCACGGCGACGTCGGCGAGGCTGTGGGCGACGGCCGTGAAGCCGAGCACGGCCGGCGACACGCGCACGGTGGTCGTGGCGGTGCGCGGCGCTCCCAGCACCGAGGTGGCGGTGAAGGTGAAGGTCAGGTCGGTCGCGGCGGCCACGGCCGGGGCGATGAACGTGACGGTGCTGCCGGTGCCGGTCAGTTCGACCGCGGTGCCGCTGGCCTGGCTCCAGGCGGTGGTGTAGCCGCCGTAGCCGTTCTCGGGGCTGCCGGTCAGGGTGACCACGCGGCCCGCGCTGGTGGCGACGGTGGAACCCGCCGATACGGTGACGCCTTCGCCGCCGCTGCTGTCGCTGTCGCAGGCGGCGATCATGCCGGTGCCCAGGAACGCCATGGTGGTCGCCCCGGCGCCGCGGAACAGGGCCTGGCGGCGCGAATAGCGCGAGGCCGCCATGCTCTCGAGAGTCTCCTGGCGGGAATCGTTGGTATCGACGTCGCCGTCGGAATAGCCGGTCATGTCTGTCATGGTATCGCCCCTGTTGTTGGTCGCGGGGGCGAGAGCTAGGGACGCTTCATGACAACAACACGCAAGTTCGATGGCATTTCGATGGCGTATTTCTGACGATGCCTTGGCGGTGTGGTGAAAGACCCTGCGTCAATCTTCCCCGGTGCGCGGCGATGCGGAGGAATTCACTCGTCCTTCGGGTACACGGCGCCCAGGACCCGGCGGAAGTGGCCTTCGACCTGGTCGTTGCAGGTGCATGCGCGGTCCTTCAGTCCGATGCGGTCGAGCACTTCGATGCCGCCGCGCCGGGTGCGCACCATGCCGTCGCGCTTGAAGCGCTGGAGCACGCGGCTGGCATAGCTGCGGCCGATGCCCATCATCGAGGCGAGCTGTTCCTGCGTCATCGTCACGTCGTTGCGGCCGATGCGGTCGACCGCGGCCGAGAGCCACTTGGCAGCGCGCTGCTCGATGGTGTGGACCGCGTTGCAGGCGATCGACTGGAAGACTTGCGCCATCACGCAGTCGGCATAGCGCGCGAAGAGATGCGCGATGGCCGGCGAGCGGTCCTTGGCGCTCTCGAGGTCGCGCATGGCGATGCGCAGGAAGACACCCTCGTGGAGCACGTTGGCGCGAGCATAGGCGGGCAGCGAACCGTGGCTGATGATCCCGCCCAGCGCCCCCTCGCGGCCGACCAGGATGGTCTCCACCGCCATGCCGTCGTCCATTTCCACGAAGTACGAACTCATCGCGCCACTGGTCGGGAAGTAGCAGTAGTCGACGTTGTCGCCCGGGTTGTAGATGATGTCGCCGGATCGCATCCTGCATTCGCCCAGTTTCGGTTCGAGCAGGGCGAAATCGTCTTGCCGCAGCGCGGACAGCAGGTCGCTGCCGGCGATGGCCGCCGCCGAAACGGGGCTGGATTGCGGGATGGAACTCATAGCATCGTCCTCGGAGCGCGCGGCCCGACCCGGAACCGTCGCGAGGGGAGAACCCGCGTGGGCGCGTGCGGTTCCAAACCCCAACGGTCATAAGTGGACAGACGGGCCCAAATGCCGGTGCTAGTGTGTGACTGAGGAACATTCCCTAGCCACATGTGTTCGGGAACCGGGCAGGCTTGACGGCTTGCTTGCAACTGCCTCGAAGCCCTTTAAGCGGATCATCATGCCAGCCGACGCCGGAACGCCCGTATTGCCCGACATGCTCAGCATCCTGCGCGAAGCGACGGGTCCATCCCATGAGCGCCTGGACGCCTTGTTTGGTTCCCTGGCGCTGTCCCGGCGCCGGGACCTGGCCCGCTTCCTCGCCGCCCACGCCATCGGCCTGGCGCCGATGTTCCCGGTCTTCCGCCGGTTCGTCGGGGAGGAGCTGGGGCTGGACTGTCCCGACTATCCGGCGATGCTGCGCGCCGATCTCGCCGCGCTCGGCACCGACCCCGACGCGCTGCCCGTGCTCGACGTGCCCGCCGCGATCCTCCCGGACGAGGCCGCCGCCGGGGTGGGCTACGTGATCTGCGGCTCGCGCCTCGGCCTCACGGTCATCCGCCAGCAGGGCTACTGGGGCGAGGCCGAGGGCTTCCGCTCCGCCTACATGACCGACGGGCGCGGCCACGAGGCGTGGAAGGCGCTGGTGCCCCGGCTGCGCGGGCTGCGGCCCGCCGCCGGTCCGGCCGAGACCGCTCGTGCCGCCGCACTGGCCGCCTTCGACACGTTCGCGCGCGCCTTTGCCGCCAGTCACGACCTGGGGCGCGACCTCGGCCCGGCCGAGAGGCTGCCTGTCGATGGCTGATGCACCGGACATGCCGACGGTCGATCTTTCCACCTGCGATCTCGAACCGATCCACGTCATCGGCCGCATCCAGAGCTTCGGCTGGCTGCTTTCGTTCTCCAGCGACTGGATCATCAACCACGTCTCGCTCAACTGCGGCGACCTGTTCGGCCGCCACCCGCACGACCTCGTCGGCCTGTCGGCCACCGAGTTCCTGTCGCCGAGCGCGCTCCACGACATCCGCACGCGCCTGCAGATCCTGGGCAGCGGTGGCACTGTCGAGCGCATCTTCGAGATCGACCTGGTCGGCGACGGGCGCTTCTTCGACGTCGCCGTGCACCCCTCGGGCCGATCCTTCGTGCTCGAGATCGAGCCGCACGAGGCCGGCAAGCGGCGCGACTTCGTGTCCTACGTCCGCCCGATGATCGAGCGGCTGCGCCAGGCATCGACGATCGAGCAGCTCTGCTCGGGCGCCGCGCGCCACATGCGCGGGCTGACCGGCTTCGACCGCGTGATGATCTACCGCTTCGAGGCGGATGGCGCCGGCGAGGTGATCGCCGAGAGCCTCAACGGCATGGTCGACAGCTTCAGGGGCCAGCACTTCCCCGCCTCGGACATCCCCGCCCAGGCGCGCCGGCTCTACACCCGCAACATGCTGCGGATCATCTCCGACATCGACGACCCGACGGTGCCGATCTACCCCGCCACCAGCCCCAACGGCGACCCGCTCGACCTGACGATGTCGGGCCTGCGCGCGGTCTCGCCGATCCACGTCGAATACTTGCGCAACATGGGCGTGCGCGCCTCGATGTCGGTCTCGATCATGCGCCGGGGCAAGCTGTGGGGGCTGATGGCCTGCCACCACTATGCGCCGCTGGTGCTGTCCTATTCGGTGCGCACCGCCGCCGAGCTGTTCGGCGAGTTCTTCGCCTACCTGCTCGAGCAGAAGGAAACCGACTTCTCGCTGGAGAAGCGCGCGGAATCGATGCGCCTCCACGACGAGATCATGGCCCGCGTCGCCGGTGGCGGCTCGCTGCTGGAGGCCTTCGACGAGTTCACCGATTCGATCGGCCAGGTGATCCCTTTCGACGGCGTCGTCGGCTGGGTCGACGGCCGCTTCCTCGCCCACGGATCGACGCCGGACGAGGCCCAGTTCGCGCCGCTCGCCCGCTTCCTCAACACCGCCGGCGCCAGCACCGTGTGGTCCACCGACAACATCGGCGCGGTCTACGAACCCGCGGCCGAATGGGCCGACAAGGCCGCTGGCCTGCTCGCCCTGCCCGTCAGCCGTGCCCCGCGCGACTACATCGTCCTGTTCCGCGCCGAGCATGTGCGCGAGGTGAAGTGGGCCGGCAATCCCGAGAAGGCGGTCGAACTCGGCCCCAACGGCGCCCGCCTGACCCCGCGCAAGAGCTTCGAGATCTGGCGCGAGGAGCGGCGCGGCTATGCCCGCGCCTGGACCGACGAGGAAGTCGCCTCCGCCGAGGCGCTGCGCATCACCCTGCTCGAAGTGGTCCTGCGCCTGTCCGACGCCGTCCATTCCGAGCGCGAGCAGGCCAGCCGCCAGCAGGACATGCTGATCGCCGAGCTGAACCACCGCGTCCGCAACATCCTGAACCTCATCCGCGGCCTCGTCGCCCAGAGCAAGGAAGGCGCGCACACGATCGACGAGTTCGCCGACATCGTCGGCAGCCGCATTCACGCACTCGCCCGTGCCCACGACCAGGTGACCCGCGTCGACTGGTCGCCCTCCTCGCTCTACGATCTGATCCGCACCGAGACTGCCGCCTACGCCAGCCACAGCCTCGACAGGGTAGTGGTCGAAGGGCCGGACGCCCTGATCGCGCCGGGCGCCTTCACCTCGCTGGCGCTGGTCATCCACGAACTGACGACCAATTCGTGCAAGTACGGCGCCCTGTCGGATTCGCGCGGCCTGATCCAGATCACGCTGAGCCGCAGCGACGACGGCTCGCTGGAGCTGGACTGGCGCGAGGAAGGCGGCCCCCCCGTGGCCCCGCCGACACGGCGCGGCTTCGGCTCGACCATCATCGAGCGCACGATCCCGCACGAACTGGGCGGCTCCGCCTCGGTCATCTATCCGCCCGAGGGATTGCACGCTCTGTTCCTGATCCCGGCCGACCACATCTCGGGCTTCGAGACCCCCGGTGCCCCGCGCCGCACGACCTCGGTCGAGCCGCCCGAGCCGACCGAATTCGTCGCCCATCTCGCGGGCGGCGTGGCGCTGATCGTCGAGGACAACGTCATCATCGCGATGGAGGCGGAGGACGTCCTGCGCGGCTTCGGCTTCTCCGATTGCCGCATCGCCGGCTCCGTGGCCACCGCGCTCGACGTGCTCGACAAGGCGCAAGTCAGCTTCGCCATGCTCGACGTGAACCTGGGCCGCGACACCAGCGAGCCCGTCGCCCTCGCCCTGCAGGAGCGCGGCATCCCGTTCATCTTCGCCAGCGGCTACGGCGAGCGCTCGCTACAGTCCGGCGCGTTCAAGACAGTGCCGGTCGTCACCAAGCCCTACGGCGAACGCGACGTGCGCGCGGCGATCGGGCGGGTGATGAAGGCGCGGTAACGCGGGCGTTTCCGCTGCCGGAGGCCGGGACGAGCGGCGTGGGGCGTGGGGGCGTGGGGGCGTGGGCGAGACGTGATCCCCTTTCGCCATTGCGAGCCCAGCGACGCAACCCCCGGGGCCGCCTAGCCCCCCTGGGCTGCTTCCCCGGCCTTCGCCATGGCGCAAGTACGCCAACGCACAGCATCGCGCTTCGAGCCGGTCACCACCATCGCGGGGAATGACGAGGATACAATTGGACGCAACACCCTACCCCGCGTGGACAAATTCGACGTGCGCCGGATGACGGAAAGGGGTGGATTGTGACCTCGGGCGTGAGTGTACTAAAGGACATCACCCTGCCGGTAGGCGATCTTTGCATCGCCCCGAGGTTTTGCTCCGCGTTCCGTGACCGACACACTCGGAATGTGATCAATGCGCGTAACAAGAGCACCGATGAAATCGGCAACCACGAGGCTGTGGCCATCGGTTTCCACGTGGATTCGGAGAGCCTTAGAATCTGTGCCGTAATTGCGCACGACAACTTCCCTGCCGAAGATGCGTTGCGCAGTTTCACGAATGAATGATGCCTGCTCAGGGGTAAGTTCGCACGGCTTGCGGAGCGGCGTCGGTGGGTTGGCAGGCGGCATAAAGACCTCTTAGCCCACCGCAACAAGGTCCGCTATTGGGCGTGTCCGGAACTTCGCTGATCGGCAATTTTGGGTGGCATGCGGTCATTGATCTAAGCACTCGCGCGGAATTGTCGCGCACGGCTCTACCTTCACCCACTCTATTACCCTGACTTCCTTTGCGGGGCCGTCGTATTCAGGCGAGGGAATGATCTCTTCACCCAGAAATTCGACTGTGATCCAAGGGAACGACGACATGCCAAGTTCGACTGCGTTACGCTCTGCTTGATCCAGTCGGGGCCTAAAATCCTGTCTAATCCCGGACATACGCCAAGGGTAAATCTTGTCCTGTGCGATCCCGAATTCCATTTCTGGATAGAACTCGGGTCCGTGCGGTCCCAATACTGCCATCCCTCGGAAACGCTCAGGTTTTTCCGCGATGTTGCAGCCCGACAATGATAAAAGTGCCAACGATAAGGAGATATAGGAGGGCACCATCGCTGCATATTAGGAAATCAGCGAAGGACCGCAATGGGGCGCCTCCGGACTGTCCGAATATGTCCGCGCCTGCCCCGCACACGCAGCCCCGCACCGCCAGTTCGACCCCACCCCGCCCGCACCAACGAAAAAGGGCCGCGCTTTCGCGCGACCCTCTTTTCTGCAGCTTTCCGAAAATGGAAAACCCGAACCCGGATCAGTCTTCCTTGAGGAAGGCCGGCAGGTGGTCGGGGTTGCCGCCTTCGCCGCCGCCACGCGGGCCACGGTCGCCGCCGCCGCGCGGGCCGCGGTCGCCGCCACGGCCACCGCCGTCACGACGCGGACCACGACGATCACCGCCGCGATCACCGCCACCGCTGCGCGGACCGCGATCGCCGCCTTCGCGCGGTTCACGCGGCGGGCGGGTGTCTTCGAGCGCCGCGCCGGTTTCCTGGTCGACGACGCGCATCGACAGGCGAACCTTGCCGCGCGGGTCGATCTCGAGGACCTTGACGTAGACCGCCTGGCCTTCCTTGACGACGTCGGTCGGCTTTTCCACGCGCTCGTTCTTCATTTCGGAGACGTGGACGAGGCCGTCCTTGCCACCCATGAAGTTCACGAAGGCGCCGAAGTCGACGATGTTGACGACCTTGCCCTGGTAGATCTTGCCGACTTCGGCCTCTTCCACGATGCCGAGGATCCACTTCTTGGCGGCCTCGATCTGCGCGGTGTCGGAGGACGAGATCTTGATGACGCCCTCGTCGTCGATGTCGACCTTGGCGCCGGTCTCGGCGACGATCTCGCGGATGACCTTGCCGCCGGTGCCGATGACGTCACGGATCTTCGACTTGTCGATCTGGATCGTCTCGATGCGCGGGGCGTGCGCCGACAGTTCGGTGCGCGAGGAGCCCAGAGCCTTGGTCATTTCACCCAGGATGTGCGCGCGGCCGGCCTTGGCCTGCTCGAGCGCCTTGCCCATGATCTCGCGCGTGATGCCCGCGATCTTGATGTCCATCTGCATCGTGGTGATGCCGACTTCGGTGCCCGCGACCTTGAAGTCCATGTCGCCGAGGTGATCCTCGTCGCCCAGGATGTCGGACAGGACGGCGAAGTCCTTGCCTTCCAGGATCAGGCCCATGGCGATGCCCGAAACCGGGCGGACCAGCGGCACGCCCGCGTCCATCATCGAGAGCGAACCGCCGCAGACGGTCGCCATCGAGGACGAGCCGTTCGACTCGGTGATGTCCGAAAGCACGCGGATCGTATAGGGGAAGTCTTCCTTGGCGGGCAGCACCGGGTGCAGCGCGCGCCATGCCAGCTTGCCGTGGCCGACTTCGCGGCGGCCCGGCGCGCCGAAGCGGCCGACTTCACCGACCGAGTAGGGCGGGAAGTTGTAGTGCAGCATGAACGACGAGTACGACAGGCCTTCGAGGCCGTCGATCATCTGTTCCGATTCCTTGGTGCCCAGCGTGGTGGTGCAGATCGACTGCGTCTCACCGCGCGTGAACAGCGCCGAACCGTGGGTGCGCGGCAGGAAGCCGACGATCGCTTCGATCGGACGGACCTGGTCGAGCTTGCGGCCGTCGATGCGCTTGCCGTCCTTGAGGATGGCGCCGCGAACGATTTCCGCTTCCAGCTTCTTGATGGTCTTGATGGCGACCATCTGCGTCTGCGGGGTCTCGCCGGCGAAGGCTTCCTTGGCCTTGGCACGCGCCGCGTTGAGCGCGTTCGAGCGGGCCGACTTGTCGGTCAGCTTGTAGGCCGCGGTGATGTCCTTGCCGACGGCCTTCTTGAGCTTCGCCTTGATGTCGGCGGTGTTGTCCGACAGGTCGACGTCCCAAGGCTCCTCGGCGGCCTGCTCGGCCAGGTCGATGATGAGGTTCACGACCTTCTTGATCTCGTCGTGCGCGTAGACGACGGCGCCCAGCATGACCTCTTCGGTAAGCTCCTTGGCTTCCGATTCGACCATCATCACGGCATCGCCGGTGGCGGCGACGACCAGATCGAGGCTGCCGTCCTTGAGGGCGACGTCCTGCTTGGGGTTGAGCGTGTACGCACCGTCGACGTAGCCGACGCGCGCGGCGCCGATCGGGCCCATGAAGGGCACGCCCGAGATGGTCAGCGCGGCCGAAGCGGCGATCATCGCCAGGATATCGGCCTCGGTCTCGCCGTCAAAGCTCAGGACCTGGGCGATGACGTTGATTTCGTTGTAGAAACCTTCGGGGAACAGCGGGCGGATCGGACGGTCGATCAGGCGGCTGGTCAGCGTTTCCTTTTCGGTCGCACCGCGCTCGCGCTTGAAGAAGCCGCCGGGGATGCGGCCGGCTGCGGAGAACTTTTCCTGGTAGTGGACGGTCAGCGGGAAGAAGTCCTGGCCTTCCTTCACCGACTTGGCGGCGGTGACGGCGCACAGCACCACGGTTTCGCCGTAGGTGGCGAGCACTGCGCCGTTCGCCTGGCGGGCGATGCGGCCGGTTTCGAGAGTGAGGGTCTTGCCGCCCCACTCCATGCTTACGGTCTTGACGTCGAACATTGTGAATTCCTCGACCCACCGGCCCTATTGCCTGGCGGGGCTTACTGCCGGGATACCGTCCCGGTCCGGTGCGGGGCTTTTTCGTAGGCCCCAGGGTCCCTCGCCGAATTGCGAGGATACCCGGATTTGTACATCGTCCCGGGCCTGACCCGGGACCGTGGGCTGTCTTCGGGCGCGACCTCGATCAGTAGCGCCGGGGCGACAGCCCGTGTGGCCCTGCCCAAGGTCCCGGGTCAAGCCCGGGACGACGAGCGGCAGATAGCAAACGGCCCGCCGAATGGCGGGCCGCAAACTCGATCTTACTTACGCAGACCAAGCTTCTGGATGAGCGAGTTGTACCGCGCCACATCCTTCTTCTTCAGGTAATCCAGCAGCGAGCGGCGCTTGTTGACCATGGCCAGCAGACCGCGACGCGAGTGGTTGTCCTTGTGGTGAGCCTTGAAGTGCTCGGTCAGGTTCTTGATGCGCTCGGTGAGGATCGCGACCTGGACTTCCGGGCTGCCCGTGTCGCCAGCGACGCGAGCGTTGTCCGTGATGATGTCCTGCTTCTTTTCAGCGGTAACCGACATTTCATTTACTCCGCGACATCTGAGAGATTGAAACCCCTGGAAACGCGGACGTTTCCGTCCGAAAGCTCCACCAGCGCGACCGGGACGAGACCCTCCTTCGCGCAGTAGAGCCCGTCTTCGTGGGGCATTCCGGTGAGAACGCGGCCCTGTCGGACCGCCCTTGCCTGCTCCGGGTCGAGGTCGATGGCCGGGATGTCGTCCAGCCCCGCCTCCAGCGGCAAGAGTATCTGCTCAAGAGGCGCGCCCTTACCCGTTTCGTTCAATTTGTCCAGCGAAATCGAGCCGGAGAGGTCGAACGGACCGGCCTGCGAGCGGCGCAGCATCGTCACCGTGCCGCATGATCCGAGCGCTTGCGCAATGTCGCGCGCGAGGCTGCGGATGTAAGTGCCCTTGGAGACTTTTGCGAGGAAAGTGACGTAATCCAGGTCCTCCCCCGAGGAAGGAGGTTCGGGGAGGATCTGCAGGGCATGGATCGTGACCGACCGCGACTTCATCTCCACGTCGACGCCCGCGCGCGCGAGGTCATAGGCCCGCTCGCCGTCGATCTTGAGCGCCGAATACATCGGCGGCACCTGCTCGATATCGCCGGTGAACCGCGCCAGCACCGCCTCGATCTGCGCCTTCGTCGGCCGCACCTCGCTGGTCGCGATCACCTTGCCTTCGAGGTCCAGCGTATCGGTCTCCTCGCCGAAGCGCACGGTGAACAGGTAGGTCTTGCTGGCATCGAGCATCCGCCCGGTCAGCTTGGTCGCCTCGCCGATGGCGATGGGCAGGACGCCCGATGCGAGCGGGTCGAGCGTACCGCCGTGGCCGACCTTGACCTTCTTGCCGTAGCCCGCCTCGCGCAAGTTGCGCTTGACCGCCGCCACCGCCTGGGTCGAGCCGAGGCCGACGGGCTTGTCGAGAATGATCCAGCCGTGCGGCATCACACCGGCTCCCGCGCAAAGTCCTGGGGCCAGGCGAGGCGCCGGGCATATTCGGCCACCGCCTGAGGCCACAGCACGCACAGCGCGTCGAAATTCTCGCGATCCCCGGCGTAGAGCGCGCGGGTCGCCTCCTCGTAGCCCGGGCGGTCGCCGGCCATGACGGTGAGGAAGCGGCAGGCGGCATCGAGGCATTCGCGCTCGCTGCGCCCGGCGCGCATCGCCGCCTCGACCAGCTTGCGCAGCGTCACCGAGGCACCGCCGGGCTGCGCGCCCAGCCACTCCCAGTGCCGCGGCAACAGCGTGACCTCGCGCGCCTCGACACCGAGCGCCGGACGACCGCGCGGGCGCGGCGCCGGCTCGGCGAGGTCGAGATCGACCTGGCGGCCGCTGTCGTCGTCGAAGGCCAGCAGGTCGCTGCTGCGGGCGATCGGGCCAAGGTCGCGCAACGGCCCGGCCACGTCGGCCGGCGACCCGCGCGCGATCACTTCGCTCTTGTAGAATACGGTGACGGGCATGAGACGTCCTTTCGCGCACGCCCCTACATTTACCCGGGTTAAACTGTCAATCCACCCGGATTAAAATACCTTGGCCGTTTCGGACGGGCAAGGTCCCGATCCGCAGACCGGCTCTACCTCCCCAGCGCCTCGCTGAAGTGGCGGCGGCACAGGGCGAGGTAGCGGTCGTTGCCGCCGATCTCGGTCTGCGCGCCTTCGCTCACGGCGCGCCCGGTGGCGTCGACGCGCAAGTTCATCGAGGCCTTGCGCCCGCAGTGGCACACCGCCTTGAGTTCGACGAGACTGTCGGCGATCCCCAGCAGCACCGCCGCCCCGGGGAACAGCTCACCCCGAAAGTCGGTGCGCAGGCCGTAGCACAGCACCGGGACGCCCAGCCTGTCGGCGATGTCGGCGCATTGCCACACTTGCGCGGGCGTGAGGAACTGCGCCTCGTCCACCAGCACGCACGACAACGCCTCGTCCGCGTGGGCAGAGCCGACCGCGGCGCACAAGTCGGTATCGGCGACGAAGCGATGGGCGGCGGCGTGCAGGCCGATGCGGCTCTCGATCGCGTGGCCCGCGCCGAGGTCCGCGCTGCGATCGTCGATCGCGGCGGTCCACAGCATCGTGCGCATGCCGCGCTCGCGGTAGTTGAAGTCCGCCTGCAGCAGCGTCGTCGATTTGCCCGCGTTCATGCTGGCGTAGTAGAAATAGAGTTTGGCCATCGATGCTGGGGATAACACCCCACCGGGGCGCACGCACGGTCATCCACGGGCTTCTCCCCGGCGGGATTGCGCCTAACAATCGGGGCGGAGAAGGATGTCCGCAAAGGAGACGCGGCGCGATGGAGCGGAATTGGGCATGAAGACAGGGATCGCCGCGCTGGCGGGCTTCGCACCACCGGCGATCGTCGCGCTCTATGTCGCGCTGGCGCCGCTGGGCGGGGCGCTCGCTCCGCTCGACGCGGCGGCGGCGCAACTCGCGGCCGTGGCAGGGCCCGCCGTCGCTGTCCTCACGCTGCTGGGGCTGGGTGCGGTGCTCGCGCTCGTCGCAGCCGTCGTCGCACGACGGGGCGGCAGGCGCCCGCCGCGCATCGCCCCGATGCAGGCCGAGGCTCCCGAACTGGTCCCCGCGTGGACGCCGCCTGCGCCGGCCGAGCCCTCCGCCGAGGCCCGCGCCGACGCCCGCGCCGACGACCGGATCTCCGGCCTGCGCCGGCGCGCCCTGCCCGATGCGGAATCGTTCCCCGAAACGTCGCCCGCTCCCGAGCCGGAACCGGCGCCCGAGCCGGCACCGGCTCCTGCGGTCGCCCCTGCAGCCACGGTGCCCGCCGCCGCGGTGATCCTCATCCGCAAGCCGCGCGAGCGCGGGCGCGACTGGTTCGGCGACAGTAGCTGGTTCGGCGGCCTGCCCCGCCTCGGCGGCGCGTCCTGGCCGCGCGACGCCGCCGGCACGCCGCTGCCCTTCGCCGCGCAGATCGACCTCGTCGAACTGGCCGTCGCCTGCCCCGACACGCCGCTGCCGCGAACCGGCTCGCTGGCCTTTTTCCTGGGCACCGGCGCGGTCGTGCCGGTGCCCGAAGGCACGCACGACTTCACCGATCCCCCGCGCGACCTCCCGCCCGCCTTCGACGAGGGCGGCGCTCCCTTCCCGGCGACGGCCGGCCGCCTCACCCGCTGGTTCTTCCCCTTCTGGCCGGTGGCCCCGGTCGCGCTCGAGCTGCCCCGCCACTTGCGCGAGCACCGCGAGACCATGCGCGAAGCCGCGATCGAGGAGGCCATGGCGGTGCGCCTGCAACGCCACGCCCCCTTGCGCGACCATCCCTTCTACGCCGCCGGCGTCGGCGCCCCGGTCGAGGCCCTGTGGTGGCATTCGGTAATCCACCTCGCCGACCAGCTCCACGAGGCGCTCGACGCCTGCGCCCGGCCACTTGCGGTCCACCGCGCCGCCCTCGACGACAAGCGCGCCGCCTTCGAGCGCCTGCGCCTCGATCCCCATGCCGATCCGGAGGCGCTCGAACATGCCGCCGAGGCGGCGGACTACCTCGCCGACGAACTGGACATGATGGAAGCGCAAAGCGCCGCGCTCCCCGAAATGGTCGAGGCGCTCGACAACTTCGTCGACGGGCGCGACCCCTGGGCGCAGCTTACGCCCGAGGAACGCGACATGGTCGCCGACATCCTCGCCGAAGTGCACGAACGCTTCGGCGAACTGGTGCGCTTCCACGCCCCCGGGTCGCTGGCGCAACTGGCCACGCTGTCGCTGCGGGCGATGATCTCCGGCCCGCCGGAAACCCTCCCGGCCCTGCCTGACGCGGTGCTGGCGCGCATCAACCGCGACTACCGCCTCCCGCCGGTCGACCAGCACCAGATGTTCGGGCTTCCCGCCGGCCAGGGCCCCGCCCGCAAGGCCCATCGCAGCGACCTGCTGCTGCTCCAGCTCGGCTACGACGACATGATGGAATGGGGCTGGAGCGACGCGGGCCGCTACCAGTTCTGGATCGACGAAGCCGACGCCGTCGCCGGCAACTGGCACGCTGCGACGCTGACGTTCGAGAGCGAGTAAGCCTCGCCCCAGGGGCCATCCGAACCGCGAGTTCAGCCGCGCGCTTCCGCCAGCAGGATTTCCGCCAGGGCTTCCGGGCGGGTGTTCATGACTTGGTGTCCGGCGTCGATGCGGGTGATGCGCCGCGCGTGGAGGCGGTCGGCGAAGCGCTCCTGCCATTGCGCCGGCAGCGCCTGGTCGCGCAGGGCGACGACGTAGCTCGAGGGAACCGCGCGCAAGTGGTCGTAGCGCCAGTCGCGCCGCGCATAGGCGCTCGCCGGCCAGTTGTCGCGGCCGAGCTTGCCGAGGAAGGCCGCCGCCTCCCCTTCCGCCATGTCGTTGCAGAACATCTGCGCATAGCGGTCCGGGATCGTCGTCCCGGGTCCTGCCGGCAGGCCGACTGCCTCGGGATCGGAGCCATGCGGCCCGTTGCCCATCTGCTCGAGGGTGGTGAGCCCGGCCAACGGGGCCGAGCAGGTGACGTAGACCACGCGGCCGACCAGCCCGGCCGGCGCCAGCTCGATCATGTGCGGGATCGTCGTGCCCGCCTGCGAATGGCCCACCAGGAGCACGTCGGACAGGCCGGCCGCCTCGATGTCGGCGATCAACTGGCGGGTCGTCTCCTCGAAGCCGAGCGACGCGGTATCGATCCCGCGCCTGGTCCCGCAGCCCGGCGCGTCGAGCGCGAGGCACCGGGCCGATCCGCCGGACTGCCGATCGATGGCCGCGATCGTCTCGTCCCAGACCCAGCCGCCCTGCCCGCCGCCATGAAGAAACACCAGTCCACGCACGCCCGCTCTCCCTGCCCCTGCTTTGCGGCGAGGCTATCAGGGATGGCACGGGATGGAACCCCCTGGCCCGGCAGGTGGTGCCGGTCAATCCTCCGTGTCGTCGTCCCTCGCGGCCTCTTCTAGGTCGCGCTTGACGCGGGGGTCGTTGAGCAGCGCGTCGATGCGGCTGGCTTCCTCGAAGGTCTCGTCGGGGCGGAACTGGATCTTGGCCGCGAACTTGAGCTTGAGGCGCTGTGCGACTTCGCGCTGGAAGAAGGCGGTGTGCGTGCGCAGCGCCTTGAGCACGGCCTCCTCGTCCTCGCCCAGCAGCGACTTCACGTAGACGCCCGCCTGGCGCAAGTCCGGGGTCATGCGCACTTCGGTGACCGAGACGGTATGCGCGCTCAACGTGGCGTCGTGCACCTGCTGGCGGGTGAGGATCTCGGAGATGATGTGGCGCACTTGCTCGCCCACCTTGAGAAGGCGGACGGAGTGCTGCTCGGGAGTGGTCTGCTGGCGTGCCATCGTCTGGGTCCATTTGAGGCTGCTGCTACAAATTGCAACAATTGATTACGGCTCGATCCCGCTCGTCTGGCGTTATCTGGAATGGAACGAGCCGTCAAAGGAGTGCCCTAATGAAGAAGTTCACCGCCGCCCTCATCGCCGCCGCCCTGGTCGCCCCGACCCTCGGCGCAGTGCCGGCGATGGCCCAGGCCCAGCGTCACGACGACCATCGCGGCAGTGCCCAGTCGCACGACGATCGCGGCCACGACAAGGCCGGCGCCCAGAAGCAGACCTACAAGAGCTTCCGCAAGGGCCAGAAGTTCGACCGCCGCTATGCGCGCAACTACCAGCAGGTCGACTATCGCAAGTACCGCAACCTGAAGGCCCCGCCGCGCGGCTATCACTACGTCCGTTCGGGCAATGACCTCCTGCTCGTCGGCATCACCAGCGGGATCGTATCGGCCGTGACCTCGGGCATGTTCCGCTAAACGCCTTCCAGCCGATAGGCGAAGGGGCGGCCGCTCATGGCTCGGGCGGTCGCCCCTTCTGTCGTGCGCCGCTCACATCTTGGCGAGGATGCGCGCCAGCGAACGCACGTTGCGCGCGGTGCCCCGGCATCCCAGGCGCCTTTCGATGAAGGCGTTCGTCAGCCTGGATTCGCCCACCCCGTCCACATAGTCGATGTAGAGCGCGCGCGGGCCGATCGCGATCGTCTCTGGGCCGCGCGTCGCATGGTCCGCCACCAGCTTGTCGAACGCGGCCCGGTCGGGCTCGCGCTCCAGGAACAGGGTGTGGACGAAATGGTCCTGGCCGATCCCGGTGTAGGGATTGTCCTCGAAGGCGCCGCGCACTTCGTCGCGGTTGCGCACCGCCGCGAACGTGCGGATGTCGAAGCGCTCGAGCATCATGTGCGCGAACAGGTCCTCCAGCCCCTCGGTCGGGCGCTCGTCGAAATCGAACAGGACGTTGCCGCTGGCCACCACCGTCTCGACGTTCTCGAACTCCTCGCGCTCGAAGGCGTAGCGCAAGTCCGCCATGGTGATGCGGTTGCCGCCGACGTTGAGCGAAGCGAAGAAGGCGCAGTAGCGGGTCATCTGGAAAATTCCGTCGAGTGGGGTACATTCGTCATATCACGACTGCGAGATAGCCATCCCGCCTTCCGAGCCAAGGCGTTGCAGCGTCCGGGCTCTTTACATATCCGGCACCGGCATTCTAGCGCCAGCCTCCTCACCGGTCACTGGCGGCCAGGCTCGACGAGAATCACGACCAATTGCGGTAGCGCGACCGCGAAGGTCACGGCGCCGAGTACCATAAGCACCACCGTCTGCCCGTTCACATGGCATCACCACCTTTGCGTCGCAGGTCGTGACCGGAAAAATGCATAGGCGTGGGCACCAGGGCCTTGCGGCCAAATTCCCGACGGACGCGCTCCAACGAAGACGGCCACCGCCGGTTTACCCGACGGTGGCCGCTGGTCTTCGCGTCAAGCCTGGAAGGCTCAGCCGACGGTGCGCTCGCGCTCCGTGACTTCGAACACTTCGAGCATGTCGCCCGGCTTGATGTCGTTGGTGTCGGCCAGGACCACACCGCACTCGAGACCGCCGCGGACTTCGTCCACGTCGTCCTTGAAGCGGCGCAGCGACTGGATGAGCGTCTTCGAAACGATGACGTCCTGGCGCGTGAGGCGGGCATTGATGCCCTTGCGGATGTAGCCGTCGGTGACGAGCAGGCCCGCCGCCTTGTCCTTCTTGCCGGCCGGGAAGACCTGCTTGACCTCGGCGCGGCCGACGACGGTTTCGATCCGCTCGGGGCCCCAGATGCCGGCCATCTGCTTGGCGACTTCGGCGGTCAGTTCGTAGATGATGTCGTAGTACATCATCGGCGTCTTGGTCTTCTCGAGCTGCTCGCGCGCCTTGGCGTTCGGGCGGACGTTGAAGCCCACGATCGGCGCGCCGCTGGCGGAGGCCAGGGTCACGTCGGATTCGGTGATCGCACCGACGCCCGAGCTGAGGATGCGGACCTTGATCTCGTCGTTCGACAGGTTGTTGAGCGCGGCGTTGATCGCCTCGACCGAACCCTGCACGTCGCCCTTGATGACCACCGGATACTCGATGACGCTCTGCTTGGCGGCGAGCGCCGAGAACATCGTGTCGATGTTCGTCGGAGCCGTCGCGGTGCGCTTGGCGGTCGCCTGTTCGCGGCGATAGGACGAGACCTCGCGGGCCCGCGCCTCGCTGTCGACCACGGTGAGCATGTCGCCAGCCATCGGCACGCCGCTGAGGCCCAGGACCTCCACCGGCATCGACGGCAGGGCAACCTTCACCTGGCGTCCCTTGTCATCGAGCATGGCGCGCACGCGGCCGCTCTCGGTGCCGACGACGAGGATGTCGCCGACCTTGAGTGTGCCGCGGTTGACCAGCACGCTGGCGAGCGGGCCCTTGCCCTTGTCGAGCTTGGCCTCGATCACGGTGGCTTCCGCCTCGCGATCGGGGTTGGCCTTGAGTTCCATCAGCTCGGCCTGGAGCAGGATCTTCTCGATCAGGTCGTCGAGGCCCTTGCCGGTCTTGGCCGAAACCTCGACGTCCTGGACGTCGCCCGACATTTCCTCGACCACGATCGAGTGCTCGAGCAGGCGCTCGCGCACCTTCTGTGCATTGGCCTCGGGCTTGTCGATCTTGTTGATCGCCACGATCATCGGAACGCCGGCGGCCTTGGTGTGATTGATGGCCTCGACCGTCTGCGGCATGATGCCGTCGTCGGCCGCGACCACCAGCACCACGATGTCCGTGACGTTGGCACCGCGCATGCGCATCTGCGTGAAGGCAGCGTGGCCCGGGGTGTCAAGGAAGGTGACGAGGTCGCCACCCTTGGTCTTGATCTGGTAGGCGCCCATGTGCTGGGTGATGCCGCCCGCCTCGCCGCGCACCACGTCGGTGCCGCGCAGCGCGTCGAGCAGGCTCGTCTTGCCGTGATCGACGTGGCCCATGATCGTGACGACGGGAGCACGCGGCTTCAGCGTCTCCTCGGCATCGACGTCGGTGGTCGTGTCGATGTCGACGTCGCTTTCCGAGACGCGCTGGATGTTGTGGCCGAATTCCTCGACCAGCAGCTCCGCCGTGTCGTGGTCGATCGTCTGGTTGACGGTCACCATCATGCCCAGCTTGAACAGCGACTTGACGAGGTCGGCGCCCTTCTCGGCCATGCGGTTGGCGAGTTCCTGGACGGTGATCGCGTCAGGCACGATCACGTCGCGGACCTGCTTCTCGCGCTGCTGCTGGCGGCCGCCGTAGCTGCCGCGGCGTTCCTTTTCGCGCGCACGCTTGAGCGCGGCGAGCGAACGGGCGCGGGCGCCCTCGTCGTCGTTGAGCGCGCGGGTGACGGTCAGCTTGCCGGACTGGCGACGATCGCCGCCGACGCCCTTGCCGCGCTCGGCGCCCTGCTGCGGAGCCGGACGGGCCGGAGCGGCCGTGGCACCCTTCTTCGCGTCGGGACGCTTGGCTGCGCCACCCGCGGTCGAAGCCGTGGTGGTCGTGGCCGTCGTGCCGGCGGCTGCGGGAGCCGGGGCGGGAGCGGCAGGCTCGGGCTTGCGGGGCTCGGGACGCGCCACCGGGGTGAAGCGGCGGGCCGCCGGGACCGGCGTGAACGTGCGCGGAGCCGGAACCGGCGTCGCGGCTACCGGCGCAGGCTCGGCCGCCTTGGCGACGGGAGCTGCAGGCGCGGCGGCTTCGACGGGGGCTGCCTCGACGGCGGCGGCGGGCGCAGCTTGCGCGGCGACCGGAGCGGCGGGCGCTTCGGCCACGGGCGCGACCGCTTCAGGCGCGGCTTCGGCCGCTGCGGCGACGGGCTCGGCCACAGGGGCCTGAGCTTCGGCAGCCGGCGCGGGGGCCGGAGCGGCGGCGGCTTCCTGCTCGGCGCGGCGGGCTTCCTCGACGCGGCGCTTCTCTTCCTCGATCGCCCGCACGCGGTTTTCCTGGTCGCGGCGGTTGTTTTCCTCCTGCGAGGCCAGGCGGTCTTCCTCGGCCTCGCGCTGGAGGCGGGCTACGCGCTCCTGCGGCGTCTCGTTCGACGGCGCGGGGCGCTTGACGACCGGAGGAGCGGCCGGGCGCGGAGCCGGGGCCACCGGAGCGGGCGCAGGCGCGGCAGCGACGGGTGCCGCTTCGACGGCGCCTTCGCCGGGCTTGCCGCCGAGCACCTTGCGGCGCTTCACCTCGACCACCACCTTGTTGGTGCGGCCGTGGCTGAAGGTCTGCTTGACCTCACCCGCTTCCACCGAGCGCTTAAGCCCAAGCGGCTTGCGGCCCAGGGTCGGTTTGTTGTCGGTCTCGCTCATAATTCTCGTCTTCGCCCTTCGGTCAGTTCGTCGTCACGGCAGCGGCACCGAGTGCCGCTCCGTCGCCATCATCCATGTCGGTCGCGCTCAAGTCCCCTTGCGGGGTTTCCCGGCTGCCGGTTCCCTCGGCGTTCTCTCCGCCCGGAACCTTACCCTGGAAATGCAATAGGCGCTGCAGCTGCGAATCGACTCGTTGAGCCGCACCGCGATCGTTCAGCGCCAGGTGAACGACGTTGTCGCGGCCCAATGCCACAGACAGCGTGTCCCGGTCCAGTGGCAAGCGCGTACCCCTGAGACCCGATCCCTCTTCGTCGCGCCCGACCCGCCATGCCTGGTCGAGCTTGCGCGATCCGTCCTCGCTCGCATCGGCGGCGTGGGCCAGCCATTCGACCCGGCCTTCCCGCGCGTTCTGCGCGATCCGGTCCGAGCCCATGAGCAGCCTGCCCGACTTGAGTTCGAGCCCCAGCCGGTCGGTGAGAGAGCGCGTCAGCGCGGTCTCGATCCGGTCCGCGAGGTCTTCGGGGATGCTGAGCGCCGCGCCTTTGTAGGCGCGCGCCAGCGCTCCCTTGAGTTTGCCCTTCGAGATCGCTTTTTCAAGGGCTTCGCGAGAAACGCCGATCCACGCGCCGCGCCCGGGGGCACGCGCGTGGACGTCCGGGAGCACCAGGCCGTCCGGCGAGATCGCCAGTCGGACGAATGCGTCCCGCGCAGCTTTCCCGCCGGAGAGGATGCAAGTCCTCTCCGCCTGGGAGCCATCGATGTCGGAGCTTACGCGCTCATTGCGAGGAATCCGCATCGGCGGCCTCCTCGGCTTGCGGTTCTTCCTCGAACCAGTGGGCGCGTGCGGCCATGATGATTTCGTTGCCCTGCTCTTCGTTCAGGCCGTACTCGCCGAGCACGCCACCCTTGTCCTCGTCGCGTGCGGCGCGGCGGTTGACGGTGCCGTCGCGGCGACGCTGCTCGGTGCGCTTCTTGGCGATCAGCTCGTCGGTGGCGAGATCGGCCAGGTCGTCGAGCGTCTTGATGCCGGCGCGGCCCAGCGTGACCAGCATGGCCTCGTTGAGGTGCGGCAGCTCGGCCAGCGCGTCCTCGACGCCGAGAGCGCGGCGTGCCTCGCGGCTCGCTTCCTCGCGGCGCTCGAGCGCTTCCTGCGCGCGGCTCTGCAGTTCCTCGCCGAGTTCCTCGTCGAAGCCCTCGATCGCGGCCAGTTCGCTGATGTCGATGTAGGCCACTTCCTCCAGCTCGCTGAAGCCTTCGGCCACCAGGAGCTGCGACAGGGTCTCGTCGACGTCCAGCTCCTCCTCGAACATCTTCGAGCGCTCGGTGAATTCCTTCTGGCGCTTCTCCGAGGATTCCGCCTCGGTCATGATGTCGATCTGCGAGCCGGTGAGCTGCGAGGCGAGGCGCACGTTCTGGCCACGGCGGCCGATCGCCAGCGAGAGCTGGTCGTCGGGCACCACGACTTCGATGCGGCTTTCCTCCTCGTCGATGACGACGCGGCTGACGGTCGCGGGCTGGAGCGCGTTGACCACGAACGTCGCGGTGTCCTCGCTCCAGGGGATGATGTCGATCTTCTCGCCCTGCAGTTCCTGCACGACGGCCTGGACGCGGCTGCCCTTCATGCCGACGCAGGCGCCGACCGGGTCGATCGAGTGATCGTGGCTGATGACGCCGATCTTGGCGCGCGAACCCGGGTCGCGGGCGGCGGCCTTGATCTCGATGACGTTGTCGTAGATCTCGGGGACTTCCTGCGCGAACAGCTTCTTCATGAAGTCGGGGTGCGCGCGGCTGAGGAAGATCTGCGGGCCGCGGTTCTGGCGCTCGACGCGCAGGACCAGGGCACGGACGCGCTCGCCGACGCGGGCGGCCTCGCGCGGGATCTGCTGGTCGCGGCGGATCACGCCCTCGGCGCGGCCGAGGTTGACGATGACGTGGCCGAATTCCACCGACTTGATGACGCCGGTGATGACTTCGCCGGCGCGGTCCTTGAATTCCTCGAACTGGCGGTCACGCTCGGCGTCGCGGACCTTCTGGAAGATCACCTGCTTGGCCGACTGCGCGTCGATGCGGCCGAGGTCCACCGGGGGCAGCGGATCGACGATGAAGTCGCCGATGGCGGCGCCCTTCTGGAGCTTGTCCGCCTGCTTGAGGTCGACCTGCTTGAAGTAGTCCTCGACTTCCTCGACGACTTCGACGACGCGCCACAGGCGCAAGTCGCCGGTGCGCGGATCGAGCTTCGCGCGAATGTCGTTCTCGGCGCCGTAGCGGTTGCGGGCCGACTTCTGGATAGCTTCTTCCATCGCCTCGATGACGATCGACTTGTCGATCATCTTCTCCGACGCGACGGCATTGGCGATCGCGAGCAGCTCGGCGCGGTTGGCGGAAATCGCACTGGCCATGGCTTAGTCTTCCTGTTCCTCAAGAATGTCGTCTGCACCGCTGGTATCCAGCGGGCGGCTTGCTGCGATCAGCTTGTCGGTAAGGATAAGCCGAGCCGATTGAATGTCTGCCAGCGGGAAGCTGACGGTGCCGGACTTCTTGTCCGTGACCGTCACCAGTTCCGCGCCTGCTTCGCCTTCTATTCCAACGAGGTCGCCATGGAGGCCCTTGCGGTTGCCCTCGATCGGATTGACGAGGTTCACCTTGACCTCGTGGCCGCCCCACTTGGCATAGTCCTTGGGACGGGTGAGCGGGCGATCGATGCCCGGCGAGCTGACCTCGAGCCGATAGGCTTCCTCGATCAGCGTCTCGCCGGCGGCCTCGAGCACGTCCATGCGATCCGAAATCCGGTGCGAGAGCGCCGCGCAGTCGTCCAGCACGAGCTGCCCGGTAGCGGGGTCCTCGGCCATGATCTGCAGCGCGATCTCGTCGTCGCCGACCTCGCTCTTGCCGAAGACGCGCACGCGCACGAGATCGAAGCCCAGGGCCTTGACCTCCGGTTCGATCACTTCGGTAAGACGTACGATATCGACCAAACGACGCTCCAGATCATCACATGCGCTACAACGCGGTTTCGCGCCGGCCCCTACCGGCGCCAGCCCAACCTTGTTTCACCATGTCGGGATGAGCGCCAGATAGGCGCGATTCTGGAAAAAGGCAAGGGGGTGGTTGGACCGCGTGGGCGTCGGGCGGTCAGAAGCCGGAGATCGGGGTGTCGCGGGCGTTGCCGATGGCGAGGTCGTGGTCGGCGAGCGAAGCCACCTTCGCCGTTCAATTCCGAAGCCCGGACAGGTTGTTGAGCGGGCATGCTTCGTATAATCGCCGCATGTCGTAAAATTCCGCGGGACCATCAACGGCGCACCGGAGCCCTACCCCCGCCCCTGATGCAGCCCGTGCTTCTTCAAACAATGCCGCAACTGGTCGTACGTCAGCCCGAGCGCGCCGGCGACCTTGCGCTGGTTCCAGCGCAGGCGCTCCAGCGTCGCCAGCAGGAGGGCGCGTTCGTGGGCCTCGACCGCCGCGCGCAGCGAGGCCGGGGGCTCCTCCTCCTCCCCCACCTCCATCGACGCAGCCGCGACCGCGCGCTCTCCGACCGGCGGCGACATGAGCCAGGGGCTGGCGAAAGGGTCGAACACCACCTCTCCGATCGCGCTGCCTTCATCCCCCCAGCGGTAGACGGCGCGCTCGACCACGTTGCGCAATTCGCGCACGTTGCCGGGCCATTCGTGCGCTTCGAGCGCCGCCATGGCCGCGGCTGAAAAGCCCGGCCAGCGGCCCCATTCCAGCTCGCTCGCCATGCGCCGGCCGTAGTAGTCGGCCAGTTCCGCCACGTCGCCTTCGCGGGCTCGCAGGGGCGGGAGAGTGATGACCTCGAAGCTCAGGCGGTCGAGCAGGTCGGCGCGGAACCGGCCCGCCGCGGCCATGCGCGGCAGGTCGGCGTTGGTGGCGGCGACGATGCGCACGTCGACCGTCAGCGGGCGCGAGGAGCCGATGCGCACCACCTCGCCGTACTCGATCGCGCGCAGCAGGCGTTCCTGCGCGCCCATCGACAGGTTGCCCAGTTCGTCGAGGAACAGGGTGCCGCGGTCCGCTTCCTCGAAGCGGCCGGCGCGGGCGCGGGTGGCGCCGGTGAAGGCGCCCGCCTCGTGGCCGAACAGTTCGGCCTCGATCAGCGTCTCGGGCAGCGCCGCGCAGTTGAGCGTGACGAGCGGTTCGCCCCAGCGCGGCGAGAGGTGGTGGAGGCGCTGGGCGATCAGTTCCTTGCCGGTGCCGCGCTCGCCGATCACGAGCACGGGACGGCGCACGGCGGCGGCACGGCTGGCGCGCTCGACCGCGTCGAGGAAGGCCGTGGACTGGCCGATGAACTGGGCTTCACGCTCCATTCCCAAATGTTAGCGAAATTTCCCGTTCATTGGCAATTCATTTTCGTCGCAACCGCGCGACACCCGGCCAAAAGCGCGAATTTTCGCCATCCGTGCAGTTTGGCACGGTCATTGCGATAACCTCGGCAACAACGTTCAGGACCCAGAGGAAACGCCGCCATGTCATCGCACACCGCCAGCACCGCACCGCGAGAGGTTCGCTCCACGCCAGTGCGCTCCACGCTCGCCCGCACCAGGCTGGCCCGTACGAAGTTGGATTGGGCGATCATCGCCAGCCTCCTCGCGATGGGCGCGCTCAACCTCTACGCAATGGCCGACCAGTTCGGCGTCGCCACCAAGGCCTACGCTGCCTCCGCCGACGCCGGGGCCAAGAGCCACACCTGCGGAGCGCCGCTGGCATGAGCAGGCTCGACGCGGAGGTCGAGATCCTCCAGAATTCGCCCGAACGTCCCGGCGAAGGCGCGGCCACCGCCCGCGCCTATCGCTACACCGCTTCCGATAGGAACGGCGCGGCCAACCCCCGCCCGTTCACCACGAACTTCGCACGAGGAACTACCGCCATGGGCATCTTCTCCCGCACCCGCGACATCGTCGCCGCCAACTTCAACGACCTGCTCGACAAGGCCGAGGACCCGGCGAAGATGATCCGCCTCATCATCCTCGAGATGGAGGAGACGCTGGTGGAAGTGCGCACCAGCAGTGCCCGCACGATCGCCGACCAGAAGGAACTGCGCCGCCACGTCGGCAAGCTCGACAAGCTGCAGGCCGACTGGGCCGACAAGGCGCAGCTCGCGCTCTCGAAGGGCCGCGAGGACCTTGCCCGCGCCGCGCTGGTGGAGCGCAAGAAGGCCGCCGACATGGGCGAGCAACTGGCCGGCGAAGTGCTGGTGCTCGACGATGCCCTGCGCGCCTACGAGGCCGACATCGAGAAACTGCAGACGCGCCTTCGCGAAGCCCGCAGCCGCCAGTCCTCGATCGCGGCACGGTTGCAGAGCGCGGAGAATCGCGTCAAACTGCGCACCTTGCTGGCAAGCGAGCGCGTGGACGAGGCAATGGCCCGGTTCGACCAGCTCGAGCGCCGCGTGGACTACGCCGAAGGCCGCGCCGAGGCCATGAGCCTCTCCGACCATCGCCAGCCCACGCTCGCCGAGGAAATCGCCGCGCTCGCCGATGGCGACACGATCGATGCCGAACTGGCCGAGATGAAGCGCGCCATGGGCTCGCGGGACCAGGCCGCCAAGACGTCGACCGAGCAGTAAACGCGCCAAGCCCAGGGAAAGGAATAACCAGTGTCACGCGGACAGTTCTATCTCGACAAGTCGAACGCCAAGCTCGCAGGCGTCTGCGCGGGGATCGCCGACTATACCGAAGTCGACAGCTTCTGGGTCCGCCTCGCGGCGGTCATGCTGCTGATCTTCGTCTCGCCGGTGGTGATCCCGATCTACATCGCCATCGCCCTGCTCGCCGACAAGCGCCCCATCGGGCTCTACAGCGAGGAGGAGGAAATGCGCCTGCTCCGCCGCTTCGAGCGCCGCCGCAACCGCAAGGGCCTGGGCCGCTCGGTGCCGTCGAGCCACCTGCGCACCGACCTGTCCGACATGGACCGCCGGATCGCGGACATGGAAGCGCACTATTCCAACAGCAACTCGCGCCTCGCCGCCGAGATCGACAGCCTGCGCTGAGCGCATCCGGGCAACAGGGGACAGACAGTGGATACGGGAACTCTGGCGCTGCTCATACCGCTCGCGCCGTTCATCGTCGGCGGCTTCGCGATCTGGACCAGGCACCAGCGCAAGCTCGCCGAACTGCAGATCGAGGCCACCGCCGAGAAGGCCGCGCAATACGCCTCGCACTCGCGCGAGCTGGAGGAGCGCGTGCGCGTGCTCGAGCGCATCATCACCGACGGCGGCTACGACACGGCGGTGCAGATCGAGGCCTTGCGCGACACCCGCGAGGTCGAGGCCGCAAAGCAAGGGACCACCCGGCAATGAGCTTCGGCGACTTCATGGGCCTCGCCGCCGTCATGGGCGCGATGGTGGCGGTGTTCGGCATCCTGGCGGGCGTCTACAAGCGGCGGCTCGCGTTCCTCGAGCGCAAGCTCGAGATCACCGCCGGGCACACCGCGGAAAAGGCCGCGCAGTATGCGACGCACAATTCCGAACTGGAAAATCGCGTGCGCGTGCTGGAAAGGATCATCACGGATGGCGGCAGCGCTAGGGACATCGCCTACCAGATCGAGGCCTTGCGCGATGCCGGCCATGACCAGACCCCCGCGTTCGAGCGTGCAGAGGTGACCAAGCAATGAGTTTCTGGACTGCCGTGGTCGTGCTTTTCGCGATCGGCTGCGTAACCTGGCTGAAAGCGCAACGCTACCGCGCCCTCGGCGACAGGCGAGGCCCGCGCGAAGGCTACGACCACACCGCCCGCGAGCACGAACTGGAACGCGAGGTCGAGGAAATGCGCAAGCGCATCATCGTCCTCGAACGCATCGCCACCGACGACAAGCGCGGCAACGACCTGGCGCGCGAGATCGAGAAACTGCGGGATTGAACCGCGCAACGCGGGATCGGGAACCCGGTCGGCAGCGCCGGGCGTCATCGACTCCCGACTGTTACGGCACCCTTGCATCCAGTTCCGCCAGCCACACCGCCGCGCTGGCGTCCGACGGCGCGCGCCAGTCGCCGCGGGGGGACAGGGCCCCGCCCGAGGACACTTTCGGGCCATTGGGGATCGCCGAGCGCTTGAACTGGCTGAAGGCGAAGAACCGGCGCAGGAACTTCTCCAGCCACGAACGGATCGTCGCCAGGTCGTATTCGTTCTTCTTCGCATCGGGGAAGCCCGAGGGCCAGGCGCCCGCCGACGCCTCGCGCCAGGCGTGCCAGGCGAGGAAGGCGACTTTCGAGGGCTTCTGCCCGAAGCGCATGACGTGGTGCAGGAAGAAGTCGTTCAGCTCGTAGGGCCCGATCTTCGCCTCGGTGCTCTGGATCGCGCCGTCGGCGCCGGCAGGGACCAGTTCGGGCGAGATCTCGGTGGCCAGGATCGCCAGCAGGATCTCCTCGGTCGAGGCGCTGAACTGGTCGGTGGTGGCGCACCAGCGGATCAGGTACTGGATCAGCGTCTTGGGCACGCCCGCATTCACCGCGTAGTGGCTCATCTGGTCGCCGACGCCGTACGTGCACCAGCCGAGCGCCAGCTCGGACAAGTCCCCGGTGCCGATCACGAAGCCACTGTTCTGGCTGGCGAGACGGAACAGGTAGTCGGTTCGCAGCCCCGCCTGCACGTTCTCGAACGTGACGTCGTAGACCGGCTCGCCATCCGCGAAGGCGTGGCCGATGTCGCGCAGCATCGTCGTGGCGGCGGGCCGGATGTCGATCTCCTCCGCGGTGATGCCGACCGCGTTCATCAGCTTCCAGGCGTTGGACCTCGTGCCCTCGCTGGTGCCGAAGCCGGGCATCGTATAGCCGCGGATCGTGGTGCGCGGCAGGCCGAGCCGGTCGCAGGCGCGCGCGGCGACGATCAGCGCGTGGGTGGAATCGAGGCCGCCCGAGATGCCGATCACCATCGACTTCGAGCCGGTCGATTCCAGCCGCCGCATCAGCCCGTCGACCTGGATGTTGAACGCCTCGTAACAGTCGGCGTCGAGCTTGTCGGCGCGGGCGGGGACGAAGGGGAAGCGCCCGACCGGACGCACGAGGCCGATGTCGCCGCGCGCCGGGGCATGGCGGAAGGAGACGGTGCGGAACGTCTCCTCGGGCCGGCCGGCGAGTTCGGCGGCATCGTTGAAGGTCGGCGCGCGCAGGCGGTCCAGGACGATGCGGTCGCAGTCGACGTCGGCCACGCACAACTCGGGATCGAGCGAGAAGCGCTCCGATTCGGCGAGCAGGTCGCCCAGCTCGTAGACGATACCCTGCCCGTCCCACGCGAGGTCCGTGGTGCTCTCGCCATGTCCGGCGGCGCAGTAGACATAGGCCGCCATCGCCCGCGCCGACTGCGCGCGCGCCAGCATGTGGCGCTCGTCCGACTTGCCGATGACGATGTTGGAGGCCGACAGGTTCGCCAGGATCGTCGCACCCGCCATCGCCCCCAGCGACGAGGGCGGGGTCGGCGCCCAGAAGTCCTCGCAGATTTCCACGAAGAAGCGGAAATTGGGCAGCACCTCGCTGGCGAAGACGAGGTCGACGCCGAACGGCACCTCCTGCCCGTTCACCGCGATGGTGGCCCCGCGCATCGCCTTGCCGCTGGCGAACCAGCGCTTCTCGTAGAACTCGCGGTAATTGGGCAGGTAGGACTTGGGCACCACCCCCAGCAGGCGCCCGTGCGCGATCACCAGCGCGCAGTTGTAGAGCCGCCCCTTGCGCGCCAGGGCCGCGCCGACCAGCAGCACCGGGGAGAGATCGGCGCTGGCCTTCACCACCTCGGCGATGGCCGCCTCGACCGCCTCGATCACCGCCCCCTGCAAGTGCAGATCGTCGATCGCGTAGGACGACAGGGACAGTTCGGGGAAGACCAGCAGGTCGACATGCGCCGCATGCGCCCGGCGCGCCTCGGCGAGCACGGCGTCGCGGTTGAAGGCGACGTCGGCGGTGCGCACCCTGGGGGTGGACGTGGCGACGCGCACGAAGCCGTGTTCGTGAAGAGCATAGAAAGGATGGCTGCGGTCTTCGGTCATGGCGTTCGCGTTGTCCTTCGTCGTCCCGGACCTGATCCGGGACCGTGGGCAGCGCCTGAGGCACAAACTCACGGCAAGGCACTGCCTAAAGCACCCCCCACGGCCCCGGATCAAGCCCGCCACGACGATTGGCGTGCAATCTTCCCCTTGCCCTGCGGACCTTCCGGCTTAAATGCCGATGCCATGCGCAGCCTCGACGACATCCGCGAAGAATACGAATTCCTCGATGGCGACGAACGCTATCGCCTCCTCATCGAGCTGGGCCGCGAGCTGGACGACATGCCCGACGCGCTCAAGACCGACGCCACCAAGGTGCGCGGCTGCTCGGCCAGCGTCTGGGTCTATCCCACCGCGCGCGAGGACGGGACCCTGCACTTCCTCGCCGACAGCAACGCCGGCATCACCAAGGGCATCGTCGCCCTGGTGATCGCCAGCGTGCAGGACCGGCCCGCCGCCGAGGTCGCCGCCACTAACATCGCCGAGGCCCTGGCCCCGTTCGACCTGAAGAACCAGCTTTCGTCCAACCGCACCCAGGGTGTGCCCAACATGATCGCGCTGATCCGGGAGACCGCGGCGCGCTATGCACAAGCTTAGCCGCGGCGCCTGGTACGCCGGCGGGATCGTCTTCGTCGGCCTCGGCACGCTGGGCATCTTCGTGCCGCTGCTGCCCACGGTCGTGTTCTACCTGCTGGCGATCTGGTGCTTTTCCAGGGGCAACCCGGAACTGGCCGAGCGACTCTACGACCACCCCACCCACGGCCACCACTTGCGCGCCTGGCGCGACCGCCGCGCGATCAGCCGCAAGGGCAAGATTGCGGCGCTGGCGACGATGGCGGTGAGCGTGGCGGTGGTCTGGTTCACTGCCGGCGGCTGGTGGACGCTGATCCCGGTCGCGGTGCTGGCGACGATCGGGACGTGGATCTGGACGAGGCCAGAGTAACGAGGCGTTGGAGTAGAGAAGCGCCACGGTCCCGGATCAGGTCCGGGACGACGACAGGTTTCACCGCTCCTCCACCGCCTCGCGCAGCACCGCGATGCCCCGGGCCCGCTGCTCGCGCAGCTCGCGCTTGAGCGTGGCGGGATCGCGGGCGAGGACGAAGCCGAAGCTCACCCCGCCCTCCTTGCCGATCGTCGCGTGGTGCAGCTTGTGCGCCTGCACCAGCCGCTTGGCGTAGCCGCGCTTGGGCACCCAGCGGAAGTAGCGCTGGTGCACCAGGCCGTCGTGGACCAGCGTATAGATGACGCCGTAGACCAGCACGCCCAGCCCGATCCAGGTCCCCGGCCCCCACGCCTGCGCCCCCATGACCAGCGGCGAGCCCAGCGCGAACATCGCGATGCTGATCGCGGCGCCGAACAGGGCGAAGAGGTCGTTCTTCTCGAGCAGCTTGTCGTGCGGTTCGTGATGGTCGCGGTGCCAGGCCCAGCCGAAGCCGTGCATGACGTACTTGTGACTCGACCACGCCACGAACTCCATGGCGGCGACGGTGGCAACGACGATGGCGATGACGGCGGGGACGGACATGGCGGCCTTATAGCAGCCCCGCGCGGCCTTGCGACACTCTCTTACAATCGCACACTTTTGTGCGACGGGTCATATCGCTGGCGTTCAGCTTCAAAACCCTAAACCTGAATGCATCGGAAGCGAGGTCGCGAACCTCCCCGACCCAGGGTTCAAACATAGGAGTGTCACCATGCGCAAGTTCACCAAGCTCGTCGCCCCCGCCCTCGTCGCCGTCCTCGGCTTCTCGGCAGTTGCACCGACCATCGCCGAGGCTGCGCCCCGCCACGAGGCGGCGCGCTACACGCCCAACCGCAACGCCTCGATCCGCGCCGACATCCAGGGCCTGCGCGGCCAGATCGATCGCGCCGCCGCCCGCCGCACGATCTCGCAGCGCGAAGCCGCGGGCCTGCGCCGCGACGCCGCCAATATCCAGCGCCTCTACGCCCAGTACGCCCGCGGCGGCCTGAGCGGCCAGGAGACCCGCATCCTCGAAAGCCGCGTCGACAGGGTCCAGGTCGCCCTGCGCGCCGAGCGCCACGACCGCGATCGTCGCCGCGGCTGAAACGAAAATACGCAAAATCAGGCAGGTCCGGCCCTTCGCGAAGGAGGTCGGGCCTGCCGGCGCATGAAAGTACCGCCGCACAGCGAGCGAATCCGCCCTTGCCCCTTGAATTGAAGGCCCCGCGCGCTTAATCGCGCCTCATCATGACAAACAAACCGCGCACCCTCTACCAGAAGATCTGGGACGCCCACGTCGTCGACAGACGCGACGACGGCACCTGCCTCATCTATATCGACCGGCACCTCGTCCACGAAGTGACGAGCCCGCAGGCTTTCGAAAGCCTTCGCGCCGCCGGCCGTCCGGTGCGCCGTCCCGATCTTACGCTCGCGGTTCCCGACCACAACCTGCCCACCACCGCCCGCCGCGACTCGGCCGGCGGACGCGTGCCCATCGCCGACCGCCAGAGCGCGCAGCAGCTCGACCTGCTGGAGACGAACGCACCTGCCTTCGGCATCCGCTACATCGGCGATGCCGACCGCGAGCAGGGCATCGTCCACGTCGTCGGTCCCGAGCAGGGCTTCTCGCTGCCCGGCGCGACGATCGTGTGCGGCGACAGCCATACCGCCAGCCATGGCGGCCTGGGTGCGCTGGCCTTCGGCATCGGCACCAGCGAGGTCGAGCACGTGCTCGCCACGCAGACGCTCCTGCTCAAGCAGTCGAAGTCGATGGAAGTGCGCGTCGAGGGCAAGCTCGGCGCCGGCGTCACGCCCAAGGACGTCGTCCTGCACGTCATCGGCGTCATCGGCACGGCCGGCGGCACCGGCCACGTCATCGAGTTCTGCGGCAACGTCTTTACCGAGATGACCATCGAGGGGCGCCTGACGGTGTGCAACATGGCGATCGAGGGCGGCGCCCGCGCCGGCCTCGTCGCGCCCGACGAGACCACCTTCACATACGTGAAGGGACGCCCTTACGCGCCCACCGGCGAGGACTGGGACAAGGCGCTCGCCTGGTGGAAGAGCCTGGCGACCGATGCCGGCGCGACGTTCGACAAGTCGGTCCACATCCGCGCCGAGGACATCCAGCCCACCATCACCTGGGGCACCAGCCCCGAGGACACCTCGGCGATCGGCGGCCTCGTCCCCAGCCCCGAGGACTTCGCCGACGCCTCCAAGCGCGACGCGGTGAAGCACAGCCTGGAATACATGGGCCTCGTCCCCGGCACCAGGCTGACCGACGTGGAAGTGCAGAACGTCTTCATCGGCAGCTGCACCAACAGCCGCATCGAGGACATCCGCGCCGCCGCCGCAGTCCTCAAGGGCCGCCACAAGGCCGACAACGTCAAGTGGGCGATCGTCGTCCCCGGCTCGGGCCTGGTCAAGGAACAGGCCGAGGCGGAGGGGCTCGACAAGATCATCATCGACGCGGGCCTGGAATGGCGCGAGCCGGGCTGCTCGGCGTGCCTGGCGATGAACCCGGACAAGGTTCCCTCGGGCGAACGCTGCGCCTCGACCAGCAACCGCAACTTCACCGGCCGCCAGGGCCCGGGTGCACGCACCCACCTGATGAGCCCGGCGATGGCCGCCGCCGCTGCCGTCACCGGCAAGCTGACCGACGTGCGCGACCTCGTCGCCGCGAACTGATAGGATAGCCGCCATGTCCGACGATTCCGAAAACTCGCTGGCCTCCCGGGCCGCCCTCGCCGCCGGCGCCGCCATCGGCTCCGCCGCCATCGCCGCCGCGCTTCTCTTCGTGAAGCGCCGCAGCGACCGCAAGAAGGCCGACGCCAAGCCCGGCGCCACCAGCACCGCGCCGCACTATCCCGAAGCGACCGACTGATGCAGGCGATCAACCACGTCGCCGGCAAGGCGATCCCCTTCGGCCGCAAGAACGTCGACACCGACGTCATCATCCCGGCGCACTGGCTCAAGACCGTCACCCGTGACGGCCTGGGCGAAGGCGCCTTCGAGGCGATCAAGAAGGAGGACGGCAACGTCTTCACCGACGAGCGCTGGGCCGGCGCGCCGATCCTCATCGCCGGCGACAACTTCGGCTGCGGCTCCAGCCGCGAGCATGCCGCCTGGGCGCTGCTCGACATGGGCGTGACGTGCGTGATCGCGCCGAGCTTCTCGGACATCTTCTCGGGCAACGCGTTCAAGAACGGCATCCTCACCGTGGCGCTGCCGCAGGCCGCGATCGACCGCCTGATGGAGGTCGCGCAGGACCAGCCGATCGACATCGACCTCGATACGCAGACCGTGACGACCCCGTTCCAGGACCGCTTCACCTTCGAAATCGACTCCTTCCGCAAGCACTGCCTGCTCAATGGCCTCGACGAAGTGGGCCTGACGATGGCGCAGGGCGACGCGATCGCGGCGCACGAGGCGAAGGCCCGCGAAAGCCTGCCGTTCCTGGCCAGGACCCTGGCGAGCGCTTGACGCGCAGATCCTCCCCGTCGCGCAACGCGATGGGGAGGGGGACCGCCGAGGCAGTCGTGGTGGAGGGAGAGAAGCCCTCGCTCAGCCGCCAAGCGACTGCCGCCTTCCCATCGCTTCGCTACAGGGAGGATCGGCGCTGGAGACGAATCGGGATTGAACCCGGCCCCCGCGCAACGTATCGGCTGAAACCGACCCCGCGCCTTCGCACTTGCGAGACGCTATCATTCGAGGTTGTCCGATGACGAGTTTCCAGGATCGCGAACGCGCCGAAGAAGCCAGGTTCGCGCACGACGCCGACACCACCTTCCGCATCCAGGCCCGCCGCAACCGCCTCGTCGGCGAATGGGCGGCCGAGCGCATGAAGCTCTCCCCGGCCGAGACCGACGCTTACGCCAAGTCCGTCGTCCAGGCAGACTTCGAGGAAGCCGGCGACGAGGACGTGATCCGCAAGCTGCTGGGCGACCTCACCGCCGCCGGCGTCGACACCACCGAGGGCGAGATCCGCACCGCGCTCGAAGCCAAGCAGGTCGAGGCGCGCCGCGCCTTCCTGGGTTAAGGACTTTCCCCATGGCGATGTCTTCCGAAGAAATCGAAACCCTCATCCGCGCCGCACTGCCGGACGCCGAGGTGACGATCACCGACCTCGCCGGCGACGGCGACCACTATTCCGCGCATGTCGTCTCCGCCAGCTTTGCCGGCAAGCCCCGCGTCGCCCAGCACAAGCTGGTCTACGAAGCGCTGGGCGGCCGCATGGGCGGTGTGCTCCATGCCTTGCAACTCACCACCGCCGTCCCCAACTGACGTCGCATACAGTTAGAGGTTATCCGAAAATGTCCGACGTCAACGCCCGCATCGCCGGCATCGTAAACAGCAACGACGTGGTCCTGTTCATGAAGGGCACCCCGTTGTTCCCGCAGTGCGGCTTCTCCAGCCGCGCCATTGCCATCCTCGAACACCTCGCGGTCCCCTACGAGACCGTCGACGTGCTGCAGGACATGGAAATCCGCCAGGGCATCAAGGCCTTCTCGGAATGGCCGACGATCCCGCAGCTCTACATCAAGGGCGAATTCGTGGGCGGAAGCGACATCATGATGGAGATGTACGAGGCCGGCGAGCTGCACCAGCTCGTCGCCGACGCCGGGATCGCCGCGCAAAACTGACCCTCGCGCAGGCGCCGCATCTCGAAGGCCCGGGTGGAAACGCCCGGGCCTTTCGCGTTCGCCCCTCCCGTCGTCCCGGGACCGCGGGGCACTGTGGAGGCTATAGCGCGCGACGGGCCAATGCGACGCTGAGTCCGCGCTCGTGCTCGTGCGGCCCTGCCCATGGTCCCGGATCAAGTCGGGGCTGGCGATATCGGGAAATACCGAGGTCAAGGAGTCGGGGAGGCGGGGCCGTGAGACTGATCGGCCCCGCCTCTATCGAGACTGCTTCAGGGTACGAAATATAACTAAGCACGAGGCGTGCCAGTTTCAACCATCGCCCGAAAACCGCCAGTCCTGCAGCACCGAGCAACGCCTCGTGTCGACCATGTGTAAAGCACACCGACACCCTTTTCCGCCGGAGCGACGCAAATTCCCCTTGCCGCCCCGGCGCTTGCGGGCGACAGCCGGGGGATGCCCTCCACTGCTCCCTCAGACCAGCCGATGCCCGCCGACGGGCCCTCTGTCGTCCCTGCCGCGACGGTCGTGATCTTCCGCCGCCCGACGGCCAGCGGGCCCCTCGAAGTGCTGATGGTGCAGCGTGCGAAGGAAATGCGCTTTGCCGGTGGCGCCGCGGTGTTCCCCGGCGGCCGCGTCGATCCCGCCGACTACGAGCTGGCCCGCCGCCTCCTGCCCGACGAGGCGCAGGAGATCGCCGCCGCCCGCGTCGCCGCGATCCGCGAGACGCTGGAGGAAACCGGCCTGATGATCGCCACCCGCCAGCCCGTAGGCGCCGCCGAAGCGGCCGCGGCGCGCGCGCTGCTGCTGGAGGACGGCCGGCTCGGCACCGTGCTGGACCGCTTCGGCTGGGACCTGGAGCCCGCCGCGCTGACGTTCTTCGCGCACTGGTGCCCGTTGTGGGACAAGGCCTTCGACACCCGCTTCTTCGTGACCGACCTGGGCACCGGCGCGGTCGACATCACCGTCGATGCCACCGAGAACACCCGCCTGTTCTGGACCGGCGCCGCACGGGCCCTGGAGATGGCGGACAGCGGCGAGATCTCGGTGATCTTTCCCACCCGCCGCAACCTCGAGCGCCTGGCACGCTATGCCGACCACGCCGAAGCGCTGGCCGACATCGCCGCGCATCCCGTCGCACGCATCCACCCGACTCTCGAGAACCGCGACGACGGCGAATGGCTGGTCATTGCCGCCGGCCATGGCTACCCGGTGCTCGGCCAGCCGAAAGCGACCGCGCGGCGCGGGTGAACCGCCCCAGCGCGGACTGGCCTTTGTTTGCACGCGATTTTCCTAGTCGCCAGACGATTTCATCCGATTGGAAAAAATCGCTCTATGCGGCAGCCGGCAGCGGCTCCTTCGCCTTCGGCCCGCCCGCGCCGTAGAGCCCCAGTATCGCCGCCAGCACGAAGAACCCGGCCATCGCCAGGATCGCGCCGTCGTAGCTGCGGGTGAGCGAGTGGACTCGCGCCGAGCCGACCACCGCGAAGGCGATGAACGGCAGCCCGATCAGCGTGTTGAGCCCGAAGCCGCGGCTGTAGCTGGCCTGCCCGAAGGCATCGGACAGCCCGCGTCCCAGTGTCGGGATCGCACCGGCGCCGTGCATGCCGATGAGGCCGATCACCAATGCCGCCAGCCAGAACGGCGGGTGCTGCAGCAGGATCGCCCAGAGCACCGCGCAGTCGAAGCCGATCAGCGCCAGCGCGCGGCCGCCGCCGATCCTGTCGGCGATCCAGCCGAACAACACCGACCCAGCGATGCCCACCAGCGACATGATGGACTGCAGCAGCGCCGCCTCGGGCCTGGTGAAACCCCAGGACAGGCCCATGGGCACCAGCAGCGAGCCGAGCAGGACCGAACTGGCCATACTCGCCACCGCCGCCAGCGAGATCGCCCAGAACCGTGGCCGGGCGACGAGTTGCGCCATGCTCAGCGATCCGTCGGCGGTGCGATTCTCGCGCGGGCCGGGAGCGACGCTTTCGACCTGGCCGGGCGGGTGGTCGATCGCCAGCAGCACCAGCGGTAGCATCAGCGCCGCACAGAGCAGGCCGATGACGAGGTAGATGGTCCCCGCCGACGTCACCGACAGCGCGCGCTCCAGCGTCCAGGGCACCACGGCGATGACAACCGGCAGGTGGACGATGCCCAGTGCGAGTCCGCGGTTGCGGTTGAACCAGCGCGTCACCAGCGTGGCCGGGCCGATCGATCCGGCAAGGCTCAGCGCCGGCCCGAAGCACAGCCCGTAGGCCATGAGGTAGAGCGCGTAGCTGTTCGTCCAGGCCAGCGTCAGGTAGCCGGCCACGGTCAGCAGCGCGCCGACCAGCAGCAGCAGGCGCAGCGAGACCCGGGCGATCAGCACGCCTACGAAGGGCGCGAGCACCGAGGAGCCCACCAGCACCAGCGGAATGCCCGCCGCCGCCTGCTCCGCGCTGACGCCGAGCCGCTGCTCGACCGAGGCCAGCATGAGCCCGAAGGAGCCCATGACGGTGCCGATGACCATGTTGTGCGAGACCCCGGCGATCACGCCCATGCGGACGGCCAGGGGATGGTTGGGGGCCGGTTGGTCGGCGCTCAGGTGATTCGCGCCCTCGCCTCCAGGGCTGGTCGATAGTGCCAAGCTCTCTCTCCCGATGCTTGCCCGATTGGCCGGGTCTGCCGGCGGAAAGGCGCCGGTCGCATGCGGGGGGAGTGTGCCGGGCGCCCTCGTTCCGTGGCCAGGACTTTCGATCGCCGCGCGCGAGAATCCGCCCGGGCGACGTTGCCCGCCGTCGGCGGCGTCTGCGGCCTGCCCGTCAGGCGCGTTGGGGGAGCGCGTGTGCCTTCGCGAGGTGTTCGAGCACCGGGCCGTAGATCGGTCGGTCGAACTCGACGCCGGCGAGGTCGCCGCTGATCCAGCGCACGACGCCGGGCATTCCTTCCATCCCTTGCGGGCGGATGATGAGCCGCGCGCCGACCCGGAAGTAGAGCCCGCGCATCCGCAGGCAGCAGCCTTCGACGGAAATGTCCGAAATCTCCCCGTCGTCGCGCAGCCCGCTCTGGGTACGGCACTGGACGGCCATCGCGACGGAGCGTCGCTGCGAACGTCGGGGAAGGATGCGGCGGGTCATGGCGCGAGGCTAGCGCGATTCAGTTTAACTTCGATTAAAGGCCGCCCTTGCCCGAAGGCTCCTTGGCAAAGTCCGGAACCGGACCCGGAAATCGCCGTCCGGCGACTTTCGAAGCCGGTTCTCAAGCGACCGCGGGCTTCCTCGCGAAGAGGCCGAAGCCGGCGATCACGGCGTAGCACAGCGCCGGCAGGACGAGCGCGATGCCCAGGTTGCCGCCGGTGGCGTCGGCGAGCGCGCCGGTCGCCATCGGTACGATCGCGCCGCCGCAGATCGCCACGTTGATGATCCCCGAGCCGTCCGCCGCGCGGGTGCCCAGCTTCTCGCAGGCGAGGCTGAAGATGGTCGGGAACATGATCGAGTTCATCAGGCCCACCGCCAGCAGCGCATAGCCCGAGACATGGCCGGTGGTGGTGATCGACAGCGCGATCAGCGCGATCGCGGCGCAGGCGTTGAAGACCAGCACGAGGCCCGGGTTCAGCACCCGCAGCACCGCCGAGCCGATGAACCGGCCGATCATCGCGCCGCCCCAGTAGAGGCCGATCAGCTTGCCGGCGGACTGCTCGGGCAGCGCCAGGACGTGGTCCTGCATCAGATAGCTGACGATCAGCGAACCGATCGAGACTTCCGCGCCCACGTAGAGGAAGATGCACAGCGCGCCGTAGCCGAAGCGGCCGCGCTTGAGCAGGTCGAGCCCGGCGAGGCCCGCTCCGTCGGCGCCCTTGTCCTGGTGCTTCTCCATCGGCAGGCGATTGCGGAACATCCACACCGCGCCCGCGACGAGCGCGAGGGCGACGGCGATGCCGAGATAGCCGTGGACGATCGCCTGGCTCTCGGCGCTGCGATAGGCGTCGAGCGCGGGTCCGGCGAGGTCCTTGGCCGAGACCGTGGCGAGGCTGCCCAGGATCAGCACCGAGCCGGCGATCGGGAAGAGCGTGGTGCCCAGGGAATTGAACGCCTGTGCGAAAGTCAGGCGCGAACTGGTCGTCTCGGGCTTGCCGAGCAGGCTGATGAGCGGGTTGGCGACGACCTGGACGATGACCACCCCTGCCGCCAGCACGAAGTAGGCGGCGAGGAACAGCCAGTAGATCGCGGTCTGCGAGGCGGGAATGAAGGCCAGGCAGCCCAGGATCATGATCCCCAGGCCCGCCGCCGCGCCGCGCATGTAGCCGACCTTGCGCACCAGCATGGCGCCCGGGATGCCGATCGCGGCATAGGCGGCGAAGAAGCAGAACTGCACCAGCATCGCCTCGGTGTAGCTGAGCGTGAACAGCTCCTTGAGCTTGGGGATGATGACGTCGTTGAGGCTGGTGATGCCGCCGAAGATGAAGAACAGCGCCATCACGAAGTACCGCAGTTCCGGCGCATCGACGTGGCCGCCGGGCACTTCCTCCCCGAATCCGGAGTCGGTGCTGCTGCTGCTGGTATCCATCATGACGGCCATTGCCGCGTTCTCCCGGAGGTCGGTATTAAGGTCGTTTAGCGTCGAGGGACGTGTCTTTGCGCACTTTTTCCGGGCAGGGCAAGCGATTGCAGCCCGGATGCGCTGCAGCCCGGCTTGTGCAGAATTGGAGGAGAATTCGTGCACTGCAGCAAAAATCAATTGCGCTGTGTTGCTCAGGGCATCAAATGGGGCCCATCGCAGGCCACTCGCATCTCGGCGGCCTGTGAACCAAACCTTGCAAAGGACTACGCATGAAGAAGATTGCTTTCGCCGCGCTCGCATCGGCTGCCGCTTTGGCTCTCTCCGCCTGCCACAGCGAACCCACTGCCGCCCCGACCGAAGCCGTGACCGATGCTCCGGACGAAGTCGTGACCGGCGATGCCACCGACGTTCCCAGCGAAGCCGCTTCCGAAGCGCTTTAATCCGGCCGACAGGGTCCGGCGCGCGTCGATCGCCGCCGGGCCCTGCGACTTCCCCCTCGATAGCATGACGACGCACTCCGCCTGATCCGCGGGGTTTTTGTCGTTTGGGTTCGGGGTTTTTCAGCTCTTTGGCCGAATCGGGGACATGGCGCGCCCGTTCGAACACGGTTCGAACACCCGCGTGAAAACAGGGCGACCATTTTCAATGGAAATGGCGCGCCCGACAGGGTTCGAACCTGTGACCCCAAGCTTAGAAGGCTCGTGCTCTATCCAGCTGAGCTACGGGCGCGCGCGAGTTCCCCATAGCGCGGTTGCGCGCCTTGGCAAACCGCTGCCGCGACGCAAACTTGTGCTTTGCGCCGCACAAAAGCCGGGTTACGCACAGGCCATGAATGCCAGCCCGGACGCGCAAACCAACCTGTCCCGAATCGACGGCCTTGCCGGTGCCCGGCGACATTTCCGCTATTTCGACTATACGATGGCCGCTTTCGTGGCGATCCTGCTGCTGTCCAACCTGATCGGCGCCTCCAAGCTGGCCTCGCTGGGCGGCGTGACCTTCGGTGCAGGCATCCTGTTCTTCCCCGTCAGCTACGTGATCGGCGACGTGCTCACCGAAGTCTACGGCTACGCCAATGCGCGGCGCTGCGTGTGGATGGGCTTCTTCGCGCTGGTGTTCATGGCCTTCATGAGCTTCGTCGTCGTCGCCATGCCCCCGGCCGACGGCTGGGACGGCCAGTCGGCCTACGAGGCCGTGTTCGGCTCCACCTGGCGCATCGTACTCGCCTCGGTCACCGCATTCTGGGCCGGCGAGTTCGTCAATTCCTTCGTCATGGCCAAGATGAAGCTGCTCACCGGCGGCAGGCACTTGTGGACCCGCACCATCGGCTCGACCGTGTTCGGACAGGCGGTCGACAGCGCGCTGTTCTACCCGATCGCCTTCCTCGGCACCTGGACCACCACCCAGGTCCTCACCGTGATGGTCACCAACTGGGGCATGAAGGTCCTGTGGGAAGCGGTCCTGACCCCGGTGACCTACGCGGTGGTCGGCTGGCTCAAGGCGCGCGAGGGCGTCGAGGTCTTCGACGAGAACCTGGACTTCTCGCCCTTCGCAAAAACCAAGGCGGTATAAGCCCCGGCATCGCTCGCAATGCCGCGCAAGTGCGGCTAGGCAGCCTGCGACATGCTCGACCGCATTCTCCTGTCCCGTTTCCGCAACCACCGCGAGACCGCGGTGGAAGGCACTGCGCAGTTCAACCTGCTGGTGGGCGAGAACGGTGCCGGCAAGACCAACGTGCTCGAGGCCATCAGCCTGCTGGCGCCGGGTCGCGGCCTGCGGCGCGCGCAACTGGCCGATATGCCCAATCAGGATGGAAACGACGAAAGCGCCGATGGCGGCTTCGCGGTAAGCGCGGACCTCGCGGCACCGGGCGCAGAGCCCGTGCGCCTCGGCACCGGGATCGCGGCGGATCGGCCCGGTCGGCGGCTGGTCCAGGTCAACGGCGCCCAGGCCTCGGCGCTCAGCCTTGCCGAATGGCTCTCGATCGGCTGGCTGACCCCGGCGATGGACCGCCTCTTCGTCGAGGGCGCGGGCGCCCGGCGGCGGTTCCTCGACCGGCTGGTGCTGGCGATCGACCCCGGCCATGCCGGCCATGCCGCGCGGCTGGAAGGATCGCTGCGCGAACGCAACCGCCTGCTGTCCGACGAGCGCGCGCCCGACCCGCGCTGGCTCGACGCCATCGAAGCGCAAGTCGCCGAGGCCGGGGCGCTGGTCGCCGCCGCCCGCGCCAACCTCGTAGCCCGGCTGGAAGACATGCTGGCGACCCTGCCCGACGCGCCTTTCGCCCGGCCTTCGCTCGCCTACCTGCCGGGCGGCCCGCTCGATGCCGAGGCGCTGGCGGAGGCCCTGCGCGACAACCGCCCTCGCGAACGCGCCGCTCAACGCACGCTCGTCGGCCCGCACCGCGACGAGCTGGCGGTGACGATGGCCGGCAAGGGCCAACCCGCCGCCGATTGTTCGACGGGGGAGCAGAAGGCGATGCTGATCGCGGTGACCCTCGCCCATTCGCAGCTTCTGGAAGGCGACGGCGAGGCCCGCCCGCGCCTGCTGCTGCTCGACGAAGTGGCCGCCCATCTCGACCCCGTGCGCCGCGAAGCCCTGTTCGACCGCCTGCGCGCCGGCTCGGCGCAAGTCTGGCTGACCGGCACCGAACTCGCCCCGTTCGAGGCGATCGCGGGCGAGGCGGCGGTCTGGGAGGTCCGTTCGGGCGCGGTGCTGCGGGTGAGCTGAGGTCGCCGCCCCGCCAGTCCCTACTCCACCTTCTTCCCGTCCTTCGCCAGCGCGTCCGCCACGTCGTCCACCGTCGCGGAGACGATCGCGTCGATGCCGATGGCGGTCGGGTGGACGTGGTCGTCCTGCATGAGGTCGGGCTTGTCGATCACCGGCTGGAGGAAGAACGGCACCAGCACCGCCCCGTACTTCTGGGAAAGCTGGGGGTAGATCGGGTTGAACGACTGCGCGTAATCGCGCCCCAGGTTCGGCGCCGCCAGCATCCCCAGCACGACGACCGGAATCTTCTCCTCCTTAAGCCGCTTGAGGATCGCCTCGAAATTCGCGCGCGTCTCGGCCGGGGGGAGCGAGCGCAGCATGTCGTTGCCGCCCAGGCTGATTATCACCAGCTCCGGCTTGGCGGGCTGGCTCTTGAGGGTGAAGTCGAGCCGCTGCAGGCCGGCCGCCGTGGTGTCGCCCGAAACGCCGGCGTTGGCGATCTTCGCATTGACGCCCCGCGCGCGCAGGGCCTGTTCGAGCCGGTCGGGATAGCTTTCGCCGTCCTCCAGCCCGTAGCCCGCCAGCAGCGAATCGCCGAACGCCAGTATCCGCCGCTCCGGCCCCATGACCGGGATCCGGGGCGGCGCGTCGAGTGCGCTTTCGCTGGGTTGCGGGGCGGGCGCCGGGGCCTTGTCGCAGGCGGACAGCGCGAGGGTGAAAACGGCAAGGAGGGCAAGGGAAACGCGGCTCAAGGCAAACTCCTTAGCGTCCGCGACTTGTCGGACCGCATGGTGCTATCCCATATGGGGATCGTGACAAGCCCTGCCCACTCCCCCGCCCCTTCCCAGATCGACCCGGCTCCGGCCATTCTTGCAAGGGACCTGCGGCTGACGCTGGGCTCCGGGGAAAGCGCGGTGGAAATCCTCAAGGGGCTCGACCTTGCTGTGCCGCTGGGCCAGACGCTGGCGCTGCTCGGCCCCTCGGGCTCGGGCAAGTCCTCGCTGATGGCCGTGCTCTGCGGACTGGAGCGCGCCAGTTCGGGCACGCTCCAGGTGGCCGGGCAGCGCTTCGCTGGGGCCGAGGGCAAGGCACTGGGCGAGGACGACCTGGCCCGCGCCCGGCGCGGGCGGATCGGCGTCGTGCTCCAGGCCTTCCACCTGCTGCCGACGATGACCGCGCTCGAAAACGTCGCTACCCCGCTGGAACTGGCCGGCATGCCCCAGGCGCGCGAGCGGGCCGAGGCGGAACTCGTCGCGGTGGGCCTCGGCCATCGCCTGTCGCACTATCCCGCGCAGCTTTCGGGCGGCGAGCAGCAGCGCGTCGCCATCGCCCGCGCGCTGGCCCCGCGCCCCGCGCTGGTCTTCGCCGACGAGCCGACCGGCAACCTCGATGCCGCCACCGGCGCCGCGATCGTCGACCTGCTGTTCGCCCGCCGCGCCGAGGCCGGCGCCACGCTCCTCATCATCACCCACGACGAAAGCCTCGCCCGACGCTGCGAACGCGTGGTGACCTTGGCCGACGGCCGGATCGCGAGCGACGTTCATGCATGACGTCAAGCCAGCCGTCGTCCCGGGCGGCGGGGAATGACCACCCTTCCCTGGCGGACCGCCTGGACCATCGCGCGGCGCGACCTTTCAGCGCGGTTCCGGGGGCTCAGGCTCCTGCTCGTCTGCCTGTTCCTGGGCGTCGGCGCGATCGCCGCGATCGGGACGCTGACCGGCTCGATCGAGAGCGAACTGGGCGCGCGCGGGCGCGAGATCCTGGGCGGCGACATCGAGCTGAAAGTCTGGCAGCGCGGCTTCACCGGCGCCGAGACCGCCGCCCTCGCCCGCCTCGGCAAAGTCTCGCAGGGGCTGCGCATGCAGGCGATCGCCAGCCGCGGCGAGGCCACGGCGCCAGTCGCGCTCAAGGCGGTGGACGGGGCCTGGCCGCTCTACGGAAGGCTCGAACTGGTCGACGGCCGCCGCGTCGGCGCGCCGCCTCCAGGCACGGTGTGGATCGCCCGGGGCACCGCCGCGAGGCTCGGCGTCGGCAAGGGCGGGCGCATCGACCTTGGCGGCGTGCCCGTCACCGTCGGCGGCATCCTCCTTGCCGACCCGGAACAGATGAGCGAGGGCTTCGCGCTCGGCGACACCGCCGTCGTCCCGCTCGACCTGCCCGCCCGCGCCGGACTCACGACGCCGGGGGCGATGTACCGCAGCGTCGTGCGCGTGCGCTTCGCCGATCCCTTGCGCGATCCCGACCCGGTGGTGGACCGGCTCAAGGACCGCTTCGGCGAGAGCGCGTTCGACACCCGCACCCGCAAAGGCGCCTCCCCCGCCACCGGGCGCTTCGTCAGCCGCATGGGCGAGTTCCTCGTGCTCGTCGGCCTCGCCGCGCTGGTGATCGCGGGAATCGGCATCGGCGGCGGCGTGTCCTCCTACCTCGAAGCGCGGCGCACCTCGATCGCGACGCTCAAGGTGCTGGGCGCGACCAGCGGCGACATTGCGCGCATCTACCTGCTGCAGGTGGGGGCCGCCGCGTTGGCGGGAAGCCTTGCCGGACTGGCGGCGGGCGTGCTGGTGACCCCGCTTCTCGCCTCGGCATTGCAGAGCCTGCTGCCGGTGCAGACCGGCTTCACCGTCTCGCCCGTCGCGCTGGCGACGGCGGCGGCCTATGGCCTGCTGGTGGCGCTGGTGTTCGCCGCGCCGCCGCTGGTGCGCGCCCGCGGCTGGCCGGCGATGGCGCTGATGCGCTCGCGGGTTTCGCCGCTCGCCGCCGACCGCAAGGCGCTCGCCCTGCCGGTGGGCCTGGGCCTTGCCGCGATCGTCGCCCTGGCGCTCGCCAATGCCGCGCAGCCGCTGGTGACGCTGGGCTTCCTCGCAGGATCGGCAGTGATGCTGGGACTGCTCGCGCTGATCGGCCTGGGCATCCGCAAGCTGGCCGCGCGCCTGCCCCGCCCGCGCGGGCCGATGCTGCGTGCCGGCCTCGCCAACCTGCACCGCCCCGGCGCGCAGACGGGCGCGCTGGTGACCGCGCTCGGCTTCGGGCTTTCCGCCTTCGTGCTGATCGCCGCGGTCCAGACGAGCCTGGAGGCCAACATCCGCCGCACCGTGCCGGATCGCGCGCCCGACTTCTTCGTGCTCGACGTGCCGCGCGACAAGGCGGCGGACTTTCGCGATGCGGTGACGCAGACGGTGCCCGGCGCCGCGGTCAAGCTGGTGCCCAACTTGCGGGGCCGCATCCTCGCCTATGGGCCGAAGGAGGCGATGACCAAGGTATCCTCGCTGGGCAAGGACCTGCCCGACGGCGCCTGGGCCCTGCGCGGCGAGCGTGGCCTCACCTACTCGGTCGCCGTGCCCGAAGGCAGCACCGTGACCTCAGGCAAGTGGTGGCCGGAAATCTATCGGGGCGAGCCGCTGGTCTCGCTCGACCAGGACCTCGCCGCCACGATCGGGCTCAAGGTGGGCGACTACGTGACGGTGAGCGTGCTGGGTGTCGAGCGGACTGCCCGCATCGCCGCGCTGCGCCGGATCGACTGGGATTCGCTGGGCTTCAACTACGTCCTCGTCTTCTCGCCCAACGCACTGGCCGATGCCCCGCACAACCTCGCCGCCACGATCGAGGTGCCCGGCGGCGCCGCGACCGCCGGCCTGCTGCCCCGGCTGGTGCGCGCCTTCCCGTCCAGCTCGGTGATCGAGACCGGCAGCCTCCTGCGCGACGCGCGCGACCTGCTCGACCAGATGTCCGCGGCGATCCTGGCGGCCGCATCGGTGGCGGTGCTCGCGGGCCTTGCGGTGCTGCTGGGGGCCATCGCCGCGGCGCGGGCCAGCCGGACCTACGACACGGTGATCCTGCGCGTGCTGGGCGCGAGCCGGCGCCAGTTGCTGGTCCTGCAGATGGCCGAATACGGGATCATCTGCGCGGTGCTCGCGGTCGTCGCGCTCGCCGCCGGCAGCGCCATGGCCTGGGCGGTAATCGTCGAACTGTTCGATTTCACCTGGCTGCCCGACTGGCCCCGGATCCTCGCGGTGCTCGGGGCCGGGCTGGCGCTGATCCTGGGCTTCGCGCTGGCCGGCTCGCTGCCGCTGCTGCGGGCGAAACCGGCGCGGGCGCTGAGGGAACTGTGAGGGTCGGTAAGGCCCGCACGGTCCCGCCTATGCGAAGACGTCGGCCCCGCTCGGGTCCTTGGGGTCGGCGCCGAAGCGGTTGTGGCCGGGAGTGCCGGGCAGGAACATGATGACGAGTTGCGCAATGCTGGCGATCCAGCCGACCAGCGGGATCAGGCCCAGGACGATGAAGCCCAGATACCACCACCCGCTCATGTCGCGGTCGTGGAAGCGGCGCACGGTGACGGCGATCGTCGGCACCAGCACGGCAAGGCCGTAGAGCCCGAGCAGGCCGAACAGGATCATCGTGACGGCACCGATGCCGCTTGCCGCCTCGTTGCCCATGACCAGCGCCCGGTACGAGAAGCCGGACCCGAAGGCGGCTCCCATCAGCACCATCACCACGATGAGGTTGAGCAGGCTGAACGACCAGAACTCCATCCGGCGCGAACGGCCGCTGAATTCGGCGTAACGACGAAACGGCAACAGCATGTAGTCGAGCATGACTTTCCCCTATTTCTGCATCGGCAGGCGCCTTCTGCGCCATGCACCTGCCTTGCTGCCGAGACTATAAGGGCAACCGCCTGCCCGGCAACGGCTCAGTTCAATTCCTTGCGATCGCTAGAAAAAGACGGCTCATGAAAAAGGGGCGCGAAAGGCCTTGGCCCTCGCGCCCCTGTTCCAGGTTGCGCATCCTCTCGCCCGCCTCTCCTCCCAGAACCGCGGGCGCGGTCGCGCCTTTATGCGCTCCGGCTTAGAACCGGTAGCGCGCCGCCACGCCGTAAGTGCGTGGCTGGTTGGGATAGCCCGAGATCGAGCCGGGCTGCGCCGGGCTGTCGAAGATCTGCAGGATGGTGCGGTCGTTCAGCAGGTTGCGGCCCCACACGGAAACCTCGATCCCGCGCGCCATCGCATAGGTCAGCGAGGCATTGACGTCGTTGATGTCCTGCTTGAACTCGCGCGCGGCGGCCAGGGCGGCGGCCACGCTGGTGACCTGCCCCGCCGCATTGCGGGTGACGAGCCCCGGCAGGCCCTCGACCAGCCTGAACTGGGCTTCGTAGTGATAGTCGCCGCGCAGGATCACCCGGTCGCCGTTCGAGCCTACCGGCTGCACGAACTCGGCCCCGAACGTCACCGACAGCGGCGAGACGCCCGCCGGGGTACTGCCCGACAGGTCGCCGAAAGCCGAGAGCTGGAAGGTGTCGTACTTGGGATCGAGGTACGTCCACGAAAGCGTCAGCGTCAGCGGATCGACCGGCTTGGCCGAACCTTCGAACTCGATGCCGAAGGCCGACTGCTTGCCCGCATTGGCGAGGAAGAAGCCCGAGCCGGTGAAGATGTTCGACTGGAAGTTCTTGATCGTCTGCTTGAACACCGCGACGTTGGCCGAGACGATGCCCCAGTTGCCCTTGATGCCCAGCTCGTAGACCGTCGCGTCCTCCGCATCGGCGAAGCGGCTGCCCGAGGTCAGGTTGGTCACTGCCAGCCCCTGCGCACGCAGGGCCACCAGATCGGCTGGCGTCGGCCGGCTGTCGCGCGAGAGGTTGATCGAGGCGGCCTTGTAGCCGGTCGCCCAGGCGGCATAGACGTTGACGGTGGGCGTCACGTCCCAGGCGACGCGGGCGGTGTAGCTGAAGTCGCCGTCGCTCACCTTGCCCGGCTCGACCGCGTTGGGCAGGTTCATGAACGGCGGGAAGTACTGCAGCGCGCGCAGGCCGGCGAGCGGGTTGGCGGCAGGGTTGTTGGCATTGCCGGCGGCAAAGGCGGTGGCGCCTGCGTTGACCTGGGCGAAGGCCGCTCCGTTCGCCGCCGCGAAGGCGCCGATCTCGGCGGCGGTGGCCGAACGGCCCAGCCCCAGCAGGTTGCCGACCGTCTGCGACAGCGCGCCCTGATACAGCAGCGTCTGGCGGAACGGCGCATAGGCGGCGCCGTCGAGGTCGATGCCGGCGAAGGCGTCGTTCGACGTGGTGCCGGTGGCGAAGCGCTTCGCGTCGTGGGTATAGTTGATCCCGCCGGTCACGATCAGGCCCGGCGCCACTTCGAAGTCGAGCTGGCCGAACAGCGAGTACGCCTCGTCCTTCAGCTTGTAGGCCTCGGTCAGGCCCGTGCCCGGGGCGAAGAACCGGCCGGTGTACTTGGCCGGGTTGCCCTCCAGCGCGCCGAAGGTGGTTTCCAGCTGCGGCACGCTGAGCGCCCCGCCCGAAAGGCTCTGGACCAGCAGGTTGGCATAGGCCCGCGCGTCGTCGCCCCAGAACACCTCGTTGGCCTGGTCGATCTTCTCGTGGAAGTAGTAGCCGCCGACGAGGCCGGAGAGCTTGTCGCTCACCTCGAAGGTCGCGCGCAGTTCCTGGGTAAAGGTCTTGATCCGCAGGTCCTGCCAGTTGCGGCCGAGCAGGTCGGCGCTGGAGAAGTCGGAATCCTGGTTGGTCAGCGCATCGGTGCGGCGGTAGGAAGTGATCGAGGTCAGCTTGACGCCGCCCATGTCGTAGTCGAGCTGGCCCGACAGGCCCCAGTTCTCGATGTCGTTCGAGCTTTGGAAGTTGCCGTAGGCGACGTTGTCGTACTTCTGATCGGGCTGGGTGACGGCCCCGCCGAGCGCGAAGATCGCGGCCGTCGGCGTGGCCTGCCGCAAGTTGACGACCGCGCAGCAGTTCTCGTCGATCTTGCCGTAGTCGCCGATCAGGCGGACCTCGAAGCCGTCGTGGTTGTCGAACAGCAACTGGCCCCGCGCGAACCAGCGGTCGCGCTCGTTGGTGCGCTCGCCGGTATTGAGGTCCTTGACGATGCCGTCGCGCTTGTTGAGCCCGCCCGCCAGGCTGAAGGCCACGTTCTCGCTGATCGGGCCGGTCACCACGCCCTTGACCACGACCGCGTCGTAGTTGCCGTAGCTCGCCTCGACATTGCCGCCGAACTCGAACTGCGGCTTACGGGTCACGATCGAGATCACGCCCGCCGAGGCGTTCTTGCCGAACAGGGTGGACTGGGGCCCGCGCAGCACCTCGATGCGTTCGACGTCGGGGAAGTCCGCGATCATCGAGGCCGAGCGCGAACGATAGACGCCGTCGACGAAGAGGCCGACCGAAGGCTCGATGCCGGCGTTGTTGGCGCCGTTGCCGAAGCCGCGGATGTAGAAGTTGGTATTGGCGCTCGACTGCAACTGATTGACGCGCAGGCTGGGGACGACCGACTGCAAGTCCTTGAGATCGCGGATCTGCGCCCGCTCCAGCGTCGCGCCGCTGGTGACCGAGACGGCCACCGGCACGTCCTGCAGGGTCTGCTCGCGCTTGGTGGCGGTGACGATGATGACGTCGGCGTATTCCTCGCCCGCCTGCGGGGTGGCCTCCTGCGCCCGCGCGGGGGCGGCGGCCAGTCCGGCAAAAGCCACGCCCGCGAGCAGGCCATGCAAGGTCAGGCCGGTGCGTGCCCCCGCGCGACCGATGCCCAGCCCCGGACTCATGCGCGATGCACGCGCGACGATGCCTGCTGAATAGCCCTTCATTTCGGATCCCCTGTTCCTGCCTGCACGGTGGATCGCGTCGTTTTCGCGCGAGTCTCGCCGCTAATCGTAGTCGCGTATCGTAAAGGCGCTTTTACGAAGGATCGGAAGCAGCTACAATCGCCCTCATACGAAAACTGCGGACAATCCGCACCATTGTGGCACTGACGCCACAACCCGGCACATCGCAGCACGCTTGCCGAAATCGCTCTTATCGGCTAATGGCGCGCAAATTTTGCAGTGCAGCACGCATCTGCCCGCCGGCCCTCCTTTCGAAAGAAGACCTGAATGTCCGCCCCGCTTCCCTTGCGCAACATCGCGATTATCGCGCACGTCGACCACGGCAAGACCACCCTCGTCGACCAGCTCTTCCGCCAGTCCGGAACCTTCCGCGACAACCAGCGCGTCGAAGAGCGCGCGATGGATTCGAACGACCTCGAAAAGGAGCGCGGCATCACCATTCTGGCGAAGCCCACCTCGATCGAGTGGAACGGCTATCGCATCAACATCGTCGACACGCCCGGACACGCCGACTTCGGCGCCGAGGTGGAGCGCATCCTCTCGATGGTCGACGGCGTGGTCCTGCTGGTCGACAGCTCGGAAGGCGCGATGCCGCAGACCAAGTTCGTCACCGGCAAGGCGCTGGGCCTCGGCCTGAAGCCGATCGTCGTCGTCAACAAGATCGACCGTCCCGACGGCCGCCACGCCGAAGTGCTCGACGAAGTGTTCGACCTCTTCGTCAGCCTCGACGCCAACGACGAGCAGCTCGACTTCCCGACGCTCTACGCCTCGGGCCGCAACGGCTACGCCAGCGAAGATCCCAACGCGCGCGAAGGCACGCTGACCCCGCTGTTCGAGAAGATCATCGAGCACGTCCCCGCGCCTGCCGCCGACGTCGACGGACCGTTCAAGTTCCTCGTCACGCTGCTCGATCGCGACAACTTCCTGGGCCGCATCCTGACCGGCAAGGTCCAGTCGGGCACCGTCAAGGTCAACGACCAGATCCGCGCCCTCGACAACGACGGCAAGGTCGTCGAAGTCGGACGCGCTTCCAAGCTCCTCGCCTTCCATGGCCTCGACCGCGTCCCCGTCGAAGAAGCCAAGGCCGGCGACATCATCTCGATCGCAGGCCTCACCACCGCAACCGTTTCGAACACGATTGCCGACCCTTCGGTGACCGAGCCGCTCCACGCCCAGCCGATCGATCCGCCGACCCTGTCGATGCGCTTCGCGGTGAACGATTCGCCGATGGCCGGCCGCGAAGGCACCAAGGTGACGAGCCGCATGATCCGCGACCGCCTGGCGCGCGAAGCGGAATCGAACGTCGCCATCCGCGTCACCGAGAGCGCCGACAAGGACAGCTTCGAAGTCGCCGGCCGCGGTGAACTGCAGCTCGGCGTCGTCATCGAGACGATGCGCCGCGAAGGCTTCGAGCTGGGCATCAGCCGCCCGCGCGTGCTGTTCGACACCGACGAGGACGGCAAGCGCACCGAGCCCTACGAAATCGTCGTCATCGACGTGGACGAGGAATACTCGGGCACGGTCGTCGAGAAGATGGCCATGCGCAAGGGCGAGATGACCGACATGCGCCCCTCGGGCGGCGGCAAGACCCGCATCAGCTTCTCGGCCCCCTCGCGCGGCCTGATCGGCTACCACGGCGAGTTCCTGTCGGACACCCGCGGCACCGGCATCATGAACCGCCTGTTCGAGAAGTACGGTCCCTATCGCGGCACGATCGAAGGCCGCCAGAACGGCGTGCTGATCTCGAACGGCACGGGTGAAGCCGTGGGCTACGCGCTCAACTCGCTCGAAGAGCGCGGCGTGCTGTTCATCAAGCCGCAGGAAAAGATCTACGAGGGCATGATCATCGGCGAGAACGCCAAGCCCGACGATCTCGAAGTGAACCCGATGAAGTCGAAGCAGCTGACGAACTTCCGTTCGACCGGCAAGGACGACGCCATCCGCCTCACCCCGCCGCGCGTGATGACGCTCGAGCAGGCGATCGCCTACATCGACGACGACGAGATGGTCGAAGTCACCCCGCACTCGATCCGCCTGCGCAAGGCGTTCCTCGACCCGAACGAGCGCAAGAAGCAGGGCCGCAAGAAGGAAAGCGCCTGAGCCGTCGCTGACGCAGCTCGAGCGTGAAGAAAAGGGCGCGACGGTTCGACCGTCGCGCCCTTTTTCCGTTCCGGGGCCGGGAATGAAGCGGGGTCTCCACCTTCGCGGTGCCCTCGCCGTCCGCACAAGCAGAGACCGCAGGCGGCACCGGCCACCTGCGGTCTCTCCGGCGATCCCGGAAGGCTCAGCTCAGAACTGGAAGCCCACGGTCGCGCGCAGCGAGTGGAAGTCGAAGTTCTTGTCGTTGCCCTTGATGCGGGTGGAACCCGAATCGAGCAGGAACGGATTGGTCGCAGGCGCCGTGCCCTGGCCGACTTCGACGTTGTACTTGTTGTCGTTGTAGCGGCTGTAGAGGTATTCCAGGCCCAGGCTCATGTGGTCGTTCAGCATGATCTCGGTGCCGCCGCCGGCCTGCCAGCCCCACACGTTCTTGCCGTCGCGATGCTCGTCGAACGAGTTCGCGGTGTTGGTGGTGAAGAACGAATGGTCGAGCTTGGCGTAGCTGCCGCCGCCGGTGAGGTAGAACAACGCGCCGCCGCCGGGGGTGTAGCCCGCGCGCAGGCGGGCCGAGGCCGCCCAGTCCATCTCGCGCTGGAGGGCGTAGCCGGCAGGCGTGATGCTGTAGCCGGAAACCGCGTCCTTGGCCTCGGTCTTGGAGCCCTCGATCAGGCCGCCGACGACGAAGTTGCCCATGCGGCGGTCGTAGCCGATGCGCGCGCCGTACTCGGCACCGTCGCGGTCGCCGCGGCAGCCGCCGTTGGCGCGGGTCGAACCGCGGGCGAGGCCGTTGCAGAAGCCGGGCGCGAAGGCGTCGGCGCCGGTGACCGTGGTGACCTGGTCGTTGTACTTGCCGTCACCGTCGGTGTCGAACTTGAGAGTGTCGTAGCTATCCTTGTTCTGCACGGAATAGCCGCCGAAGCCCTGGACGTAGAGACCGTCGAAGTGGCTGTCGCGACCGCTCGGGGCGGGCGCCGCGTCCTGCGCGAAAGCGGGCGCAGCCGAAAGGGCGGCGGCAACCGCGATGGCGGATAGGGCGAGAGGGGAGTGCTTCATAGTATCCTTCCTGGAGTGGGGCGCGTCGTGGCCCTGCGGAAGGATCAAGCGTTGAAGACCGGCATAAGTTGCCGAAGTGGAATGGCGAATTTCGCTATTTCACAATATGTTACGAAAAAGACACAGGTATGGCCGGTTCCCCGGCCCGTCGCAGCGAGGGCCCGCCCGACCCCATCGGGGCGGGCGGGCACATCCTTCAGCCGGTCAGAAGGCGGCGGAAAGCGAGAACACGACCGTCGAGCCCGAGATCTGCGAGCCGTTCTTGGTCGAGGCGAAGTTCGGGGTGAGGTAAGCCCCTTCCGACTTCGAAATGTCGGTGTCGATGTAGGCGACGCCGAGCGTCACCGGACCGACGGCGAGGTCGGCACCGAGCATCCAGTCGAGGTAGCTGCCGGTTGGCGCGACGCTGGTGCCGTTGGGGCCCAGGCCCGAATTGCCGTCCGAATAGCCGAGGTGCGCCTTGACCGTGAGCGGCGTGCTCGGGATGCTGGCGCTGGCATCGCCCCAGATGTAGAGGTTGTCCGTCTTGGCGCCCGGCGCGTCGGGAATGCCGGTGGCGTAGGAATCGGCGTCGACGTACCAGCGGCCCAGCGCCTGCTGCTTGGGTGCATAGGCGACACCGACGAGGACCTTGCCAGGACCCACTTGGCCCGAAAGCTTGACGTAGGGTTCGGCGAAGTCGGTTTCCGAAGCGCCGCCCGGATACATGTACCAGGTCAGGCCCGCATCCAGGGTCACGCCGCTGGAGATCTCGGTCGAAAAGCCGCCGTAGATGTCGAGTTCGGTGTTCGAACCGCCGAAAGTGCCCCAGCCCGAAAGATTCGAGCCCCAGGTGCCGACGTAGAAGCCGCTTGCGTGGGTGACCGAGACGCCGCCCTGCACGGCCAGTTCCTTGTCGCTCTGCGAAACGCCGCGGAAGCGGTAGTCGGTGACGAGCGCGACGCTGCCGGCAACGGTGAATTCGCTGGGAACTTCCTCCTGCGCCATCGCGGGGGTCGCGGCAAACGCGGCGGCGCAGGCGGCGACGGAGCCGGCGAGGCCGGCGAAGAGACGAGACTTCATGGTTCGGAACACCCTCATGTTGCTGTTGTATTCACGTTCCGTCCTGCGTCCTGCGCGCCGGGCCTCGCTGCGTGGCGGGTCCGTTTCATGCCGGCTCGTTCAGGGGTACGCAGCGGGGTTGTCCGCTCTCTTGCCGTACCGTGACGAAATGTTGCTGATTTCTGCAGCGCAACATGTGTGTTCGCAGTGCAACACAAAGCGGAAGCGGATGTCCCTGACCATCGGGAAAACGGACGTCTCCGCCCTGCGGTGAAAAGAAGCGCAGGCCGGTAAAAGAAAAGCCGGGCGGAGCGCTGTTGGCGCTCCGCCCGGCAAGGTGGAGGGGCCGGGTGTGAGGGTCCCGGCCCGCCAGGTGTCCTTGTGCGGCTCAGCTCGCCAGGGGCAGCGGCAAGGGCCTGAGGATCGCGTCGGGGCCGGTGACGCGGTCGTTCTGGCCACCCTTCCGGCGGCGGCTTATCCATTCGGAGAGAGTCTCCGCGGTGGTGTGGTCGATGGCCTTGACCCGGTCGAGGTCGAGGTGGATCGGGCGGTTCGCCGGCTGCTTTTCCAGCACCGCGTTGAGGCGGGTGAGGCCGACGAACGTGGCCGCGCCATTCAGCTCCACGCGGGTGGCCTCGCCCTCGTCGTGCTCGTTCACCTTCAGGCGAAGATGCCTGAAGTGCGGCAGCAGTTCGACGACCGAGAGCGCCAGCCCGACGAGCACGCCGGTCAGGAGGTCGGTGGTGACGACGAGGATGAAGGTCACCGCCCAGATCGCGGCGGGCAGCGGCCCATGCGCCTTGAACAGGTGGGTGACGTGCTTGACGCTGACGAGGCGCCAGCCGGTCACGACCAGGATGCCGCCGAGAGCGGCCATCGGCACTTCGCGCAGCAGCCAGGGCAGCAGCGCGACGAAGCCGAGGATCCAGGTGCCGTGCATGATCGTCGACAGGCGGGTCTTGCCGCCGGCCTGCACGTTGGCCGAGGAGCGCACGATCACGCCCGTCATCGGCAGCGCGCCGAACAGGCCGCACAGGAAGTTGCCCACGCCCTGCGCGCGCAGTTCCTTGTCGTACTTCGTGCGAACGCCGTCGTGCATGCGGTCGACCGCGGCGGCCGAGAGCAGCGTCTCGGCGCTGGCGATGAAGGCGATGGCGAGCGCGGCGACGACCAGCGAGGGGTTGGCGAGCGGCGCGAACCAGGCGGCGCTGGTGGGGAAGGTGAAAGCGGCGGCGATCGAGGCGGGGACCTCGATGCGCGCGACGTCCAGGCTCATGCCCCAGGCGACGCCCGTGGCCGCCAGCACGCCGAGCAGCGCGCCCGGAACCAGCGTCAGCGACTTGGGCCGCAGCTTCTCCCAGCCCAGCATGACGCCGATGGTCAGCACGCCGATCGCCAGCGCCATCTCGGTCGAGGCGGCGTTGGAGAAGTCCAGGCCGAACACGCGGCCGGGCATGGCCGCCAGGTTCTGCAGCCCGCTCGACAGGGGCTTCTCGTCGAACAGGATGTGGAACTGGCCGATGACGATCAGCGCGCCGATGCCGGCGAGCATGCCGTGGACCACCGCCGGGCTGATGGCGCGGAACAGGCCGCCCAGGCGCAAGGCGCCGGCGATGAGCTGGAGGATGCCGGCAAGCAGCAGGACGGGCCCGAGCGCGTCGAGCCCGTGTTCGCGGACGAATTCGAACACGATGACCGCAAGGCCTGCGGCCGGACCGCTGACCTGGAGCGGCGAACCCGCCAGCATGCCCACGACGATGCCGCCGACGATGCCCGTGACCAGGCCCCTCTCCGGCGGCACGCCCGAGGCGATGGCGATGCCCATGCACAGCGGCATGGCGACCAGGAACACGACGATCGACGCCGTGAAATCGCGGCCGAAGTGGGAGAAGAGGCCGCTACGCCCTTCTCCCTGACCTTCTGCCTGAATGCCGGCGGCGCTCATTCGGCCGCTTCCGCGTATTCGGTGGCGAAGCGGCTGCGCGCGGCGAGGGCGACGGGAAGGTCGCGATCCTCGCGCAGGGTGATGAACTCGCCGGTGTCGCCGTTGAGGCCGAGGACCTGGCCGGCGTGGATGTCGACGAACCAGCCGTGCAGCGTGATCTCGCCGCGCGCGATGCCGGCAGCGACCGCCGGGTGCGTGCGCAAGTGGCTGAGCTGGGCGATGATGTTCTCCAGGGTGATCGCGCGCACGCGCTCCTTGCCCTCGAGATCGGCGTGGCAGGTGCTGACGATGTGCTCCGCCGCGGCGCCGTGCTTGAGCCATGCAGCGACGTTGGGCATCGCCTCAAGGCCGGTCGGATCGCTGAGCGCCTTCATCGCGCCGCAGTCCGAGTGGCCGGCGACGATGATGTCGCGCACGCCGAGCGCCGCGACGGCATATTCGACCGTGGAGGTCACGCCGCCGTTCTGCGTCGAATAGGGCGGCACGATGTTGCCCGCGTTACGACACACGAACAGGTCGCCCGGGTCGGCCTGGACGATGTGCTCGGGCACCACGCGCGAGTCGGCGCAGGAGATTATCAGCGCCTTGGGGAACTGGCCTTTCGCGGTCAGTTCGCCGAAAAGCTCGCTGCTGGCGGGGAATGTGGTCTTCTCGAAATTGAAGACGCGACCGATGAGCTCGTTCACCTTTGTCACCTTTCTTGTTCTGGCGTCGCCGACGCATGGCTGGCGACTTATCCGGAAAGGTAGGTGGTGAGATTTTCGGATGTCGTGCGCGAACGTAACGAAAGCTTGCTGCGGTGCAGCGGAATTTTTGCGGGAGGATGAAACAGGGATTTCCCTTAGGTTTCCTTACCTATTTCCGCCGCCGTAACGTCAACTCTGACCCCGTTTCCGGACCTATCCCCGCTCCCATGCGCAAGGTCGTGTCGCCATCGGCGATGTCGGCTTGCGGCCACAAAGCAGCGGGGTCGCGGCTCGATGGGCCTTGCAACGAGTTCAGGGTGACGCGGCGGGGAGAGGATGACACAGGCAGCGCGGGAGACCCATGGGGAGACCAGTGGGGGAGACCAGCGCCGCGCCGATCGTCAGTCGGTGCCGAGCGGCAGGCGGATCGTCGCGCGCAGGCCGCCTTCGGGCCGGTTGCGCAAGTCGAGCGTGCCGTTTTCCATGCGCACCGCCTTGCGCACGATCGGCAGGCCCAGGCCCATCCCCGCCGTATCGCGCGCGCGCGCCGTGTCGAGCCGGACGAAGGGCTGGAGCGCATCGGCGATGCGGTCCTCGGGGATGCCGGGCCCGTCGTCCTCGACCACGATCTCGGCCCCGCCGCCGTCGCGCCGCACGGTGACGCGAGCATTGCCGCCGTAGTGTATGGCGTTCTCGATGAGGTTCGACAGGGCGCGGCGGATAGGGACGGGCCGGACTTTCAGCGTCAGGCTGGAGACGCCGGAATACGTCGCGTCGGCGCCATGGTCGGCGGCGGTGTCGACCAGCGTCTCGGCCATCACCGCGATGTCGATCAGCTCGGCCGGAATCGTCCGGCCGTCGCTGTCGACGTAGGCCTGGATCGAATCGAGCAGGAGCCGCATCTCCTCGATGTCGTGCGACAGCCCCTCGCGCACTTCGGGATCGACGCTCTCGTCGTCGAGGCGCAGGCGCATGCGCGAAAGCGGGGTCTTGAGATCGTGGCCGATCGCCAGCATCGTCTGGGTGCGGTCGACCAGCGACTGGTGGATGCGCGCCTGCATCGCGTTGAGCGCGCGGATCAGTTCGCGCAGCTCGTCGGGGCCGCGCTCGGGCACCGGGCTCGGCGGCCCCGAACCCAGGTGGCGGGTGGCGCCGATGAGGTCGCGCAGCGGCCTGAGGGTGGCACGCACCAGCAGCCAGGCCAGGGCGATCAGCAGCAGGGTCGGCAGCACGAGGCTGGCCACGCGCCCGACGGTCAGCTTCCAGGCGGCGCTGGCATGGGTGTGGAAGCCCACCACGCTGCGGTCGGAAAGGCGGAACGAGCCGCCGATATTGCCCTTGCCCGGCAGTTCCTCGAGATGCAGTTCGAGGTCGGCGTGGGCCAGTTCCGGCTCGATCTCCACCACTTGCGCCCGCAAGTTGGAGAGACCCAGCGAACCGCGCCGGCGGTCGTTCGGCGCGGTCCAGACCAGCCGGAAGCGGTCGGTGCTGAGCACTTGGGCGACCGCCCCGCGCTCCGTCGCATCGGCATGTTCGAGCGTGCGGTGGGCGAGGACGAGATTCTCGGCGATGCGGTCGGCATCGTCGCGGCGCAGCTCGAAGGAGTTGACCCGGTCGAACAGGAAGCAGTTGGCGGCGAACTCGACGAGGACGACGAGCACCAGTACCGCCAGCAGCCGCTCGGGCAGGCCCATCCGCCTGAACAGGGCCACGCATCGGCGCAGCATCAGGCGGGCCTGCCGACCATCAGGCGCGCGTCACTTCCGCCTTGAACATGTAGCCGACGCCGCGAACCGTGACGATCGGCGATTCGCAACCCTCGGCCTGGAGCTTGCGACGCAGGCGGCTGACGAGGACGTCGATGCTGCGGTCCGAACTGTCGCCGATGCGCGAGCGCGAAAGCTCCATCAGCCGCTCGCGGCCCAGCACGCGCTGGGGATAGCCGAGGAACGTGGAGAGCAGATCGAACTCCGCGCCCGTCAGGTCGACGATCGCGCCGCTGGGCGAGCGCAGTTCGCGCCGCGCCATCGCTACCTGCCAGCCCTCGAAATGGATCATGTCCTGCCCGCGCGCGTCGACGGCCGGCTCGCTGGCCGAATCGAGGCCGCCGCCCCGGCGCAGCACGGCGCTGACACGGGCCGCCAGTTCGCGGGTGCTGAACGGCTTGGCGAGATAGTCGTCGGCGCCCAGCTCGAGGCCGAGCACGCGGTCCTCCTCGCTGCCGCGCGCGCTGACGAAGATGATCGGCACGTCGCTTTCGCGGCGCAGGCGCCGGAACAGGTCGAAGCCGCTGGTGCCCGGCAGCATGATGTCGAGGACTACCAGATGCACCGTCGCCTCGCGCAGGGTGACCCACATCTCGGCGCCGGTGGCGGCGGTGAGCACGTTGAACCCGCTCTGGCGCAAGGCCCGCGCCGTCAGCGTGCGAAGGGCTCCGTCGTCCTCGACCAGCAGAATTGTGGGTGGGGTTGTCATCGTTTCGGAGGAAAGCCTGTAGCGGGGGGCGACCGTCATCGTGCTGTGCTTGTTCCTGCTGCCATATAGGGAACCGGCGCGGTGTGGGAAGCCGCGCCGGTCGGAAAATGTCCCGCCGCCACAACGATCCGGGGAGGAAAGGCGGGCGGTGCGGCCCTTAGCCGCCGTATCGAGGATCGCCTCGCCCTGGCGCGGCGATGCTCGACATGCGGTGAATCAGCGGGCGTGTTCGCGCGCGGTGCCGGCGTCGGCCTGGGCGAGCGCCGCGCGCTCGGTCTGTTCGGCCTGGGCGATGTTGTGGCGGCACACGCGGCCCTTCGAAGGCTCGGGATGGCAGGCGACCGGAGCGCTCGAACGCGCCACGGGGGCGCCGCGGGCGGGAGTGGGGTGGCCCTTCATGGCAGCGACGGTCTCTCCGGCATAGCCGGCCGACACGGGAGCGGCGGCAGGCGACGAAAGCGAGACCAGGGCGAGAAGAGCGGCAGAAATCATGGGTATTCTCCAATCGGACAAATCGATGATGTCAGATTGGGGACCGCACATGTCGCGTTTCGGGCCTGTGCGTTACGAAGTGTTGCCCGCTCGCGGCATCGCCGCGGTTCATACAATTGCGTACAATCGTGAATGGAATCTGCCAGACCCGCTTCGATCCGGTTCAGACGACGAGGTCTAGAACAAACTCAACACGGGGACAACGGCTTCCTTACCGGCCGCTTCCCGCAAGGAGTTTACGCTCATGAACCTGTTCAAGAAGACCGCCCTCGCCGCCGGCCTCGCCGCGACCGCCCTCGCCAGCACCACGCCGGCCATGGCGCGCGACTATCACCGCGGCAACGACAACACCGCCGCCGTCGCGATCGGCGCGGGCATCCTGGGCCTCGCGGTCGGTGCCATCGCCGCCTCGTCGAGCAACCGCAACGACCGCTACTACGACGATCGCTACGAAGGCCGCGCCTATGTCAGCGACTGGTCCTACCGCGACGGCTACTACTGGGATCGCGATGGCGGCCGCCATGGCCGCGACGAATACCAGCGCTACGGCCGTGACCATCGCGGCCCGGACCGCAGCGACTGGCGCCGCGGCTACGACCACGACCGCGACGACTACCGCCGCGGCTACTGACGAGGGAAAGGGGGGGGGACGCGCCCTCCCTCCCACCCAAGTCGCCGGGTAATCCCCCTCACCCGGCGGCAAGACGCCCGGCCCCACCTCCTGGCCGGGCGTCTTCGCGTGTGCGGCCGCTTCCCGACATCGATGCACAGGCATTTTGCGGGCGTTTTTCAGGTTGGCAGCGTTTTCCCTCGGTCTGTCGCACGCGCGATACGCTTCGTGACAAATTCACTCGCGGTTCAGTCCGCAGGGCCCATTTTCCTTCCAACGCGCCCACCGCAACCGCCGTTACCCGGTTGGCCCGGAAAGGGAGTCGACTGACATGAATACCGTATTGAAGACCTTCGGAAAAAAGCTGGCCATGGGCGTCGCGCTCTCGGCTTCGCTATTGATGGCGGCTGCCCCCGCCGAGGCGCGCGACCGCTACTATGACCGGGGCGGCAACGATGCCGCGATCGCCATCGGCGCGGGCGTCATCGGCCTTGCGCTGGGTGCGGCCATCGCCGATCGCGGGGACGACCGCTACTACGATCGCGGCTACTATTCCTCGCGCCGCTACGTCACCGTGCGCGACCGGCCGGGCTACTACTATTACTACGAAGGCCGCCCGAACCGCTACTACCGCGACCGGTACTACGACCGCTACTATGCTCCGTACTATCGCGAGCGCTACAGCCGCGGCGACCGCTGGAACCGTGGCTGGGAGCGCGGCCACAACTGGCGCGACGACCGCCGCTGGGATCGTCACGACCGCCGCTGGGATCGCCGCGGCGACCGCAGGCACGAGTGGCGCGGAGATCGCCGCGACGACCGTGACTGGCGCCGCCGCTAAGTCCTGATCCCCAGCGAAGATGCACTCGCGGGTCGGCGACCGGCCGGATTCCAACCTCCTGGATTCGGCTGGCGTTGCCCGCGAGCCGCACCTTTCGGCGCAAGGCCAGCCGCTCCGTGAACCGCCCTCGCCAAGCGCGGCGGGGGCGGCTATGGGCCTGCGCACCATGGAAACCGCAGACCTTCGCATCGCCCTGTTCTCGGGCAACTACAACTACGTCCGCGACGGCGCCAACCAGGCGCTCAACCGCCTCGTCGGCTACCTCCTGCGCCAGGGCGCTCAAGTGCGCGTCTACGCCCCCACCGTCGCCAAGCCCGCGTTCGAGCCCACCGGCGATCTCGTGAGCGTCCACTCGATCCCTATCCCCAACCGGCCCGAATATCGCATCCCCCTCACCTTCTGGGGCAAGGCCGGCCGCGACCTCGCGCGATTCGCGCCCAACGTGGTCCACGTCTCCTCGCCGGACCCGGTCGGCCACCAGGCCGTCACCTGGGCCCGCCGCCGCAAGCTGCCGGTGCTGTCCTCGGTCCACACCCGGTTCGAGACGTACTTGCGCTACTACAACATGGCCTGGGGCGAGCCGCTGATCGAGGCGATGCTGCGCCGCTTCTACCGTCGCTGCGACGCGCTGGTGGCCCCGTCCGAGAGCATGGCCCAGCTTCTGCGCGAGCAGCGCATGAACTACGACGTCTCGATCTGGTCGCGCGGGGTCGACCACGAGGTCTTCAACCCCGGTCGCCGGGACCTGGAATGGCGCCGCGCCAACGGCATCGCCGACCACGAGGTCGCAATCGGCTTCCTCGGCCGCCTGGTCATGGAAAAGGGCCTCGACGTCTTCTCCGACACCATCGACGAGCTGCGCCGCCGGGGCATTGCCAACAAGGTGATGGTGATCGGCGAAGGCCCCGCGCGCGAATGGTTCGAGGAGCGCCTGCCCGGCGCGGCCTTCGTCGGCTTCCAGATGGGATCGGACCTCGGCCGCGCGGTCGCCTCGATGGACGTGCTGTTCAACCCCTCGGTCACCGAGACGTTCGGCAACGTCACGCTCGAGGCGATGGCCTGCGGATTGCCGGTCGTCGCCGCCGCCGCGACCGGCAGCCAGAGCCTCGTCGACGACCGCGTCTCGGGCCGCCTGATCCCGCCCGGCGCCGTCCACCAGTTCGCCGAGGCGCTCAAGGGCTATGTCGAGAACGCCGATCTGCGCTGCACCCACGGCCGCGCCGGCGTCTCCCGGGCCAGCGAGTTCAGCTGGGACCGCATCAACCAGGCGGTCGCCGACACCTACTTGCGCCTGATCCGCCAGAAGGCCCGCGGCTAGGAGCGTTCCTCAGGCGCCGGGCACGCGCCGTGCGTGGTCGCGGGCGAGGCCTGCCTCACCCGTCACGACCTCGCCCACGACAACGCAGTCCCGGCCCGCGCGCTTGGCGGCATAGAGCGAGGCATCGGCGCTGCGGTAGAGCGCGCCCATCACCTCGCCGCCTCCCCTGCCGCCCTCCGTCCCGGGCGCATCCGCCTCGGCGATGCCGATGCTCACGGTCACCTTGCGTCCGGCGATCGCGGGCCCATGATCGCAGGCGGCGATCTCGCGGCGCACGCCCTCGGCAAAGCGCATCAGCGCGAAGCCTTCGAGCCCGCCGACGATCATCGCGAACTCCTCGCCGCCGATGCGCGCCGGGACGCACCACGCACCGCGGTGTTCGCCACCGTCCCACCGCGCGAGGCACCGGGCGATCGTGGCGAGCACCACGTCGCCCGCATCGTGCCCATATACGTCGTTGATCGACTTGAAGAAATCGACGTCGATCAGCATCAGCGCCACCGCCCCGCCACCCGACGCGTCACCCGACGCGGCCAGCCGCGCCTCGGCAACCTCGAAGAAGCCGCGCCGGTTGCGCAGGCCCGTCAGCGGATCGCGGCGCGCCAGTTCGTGCGCCTGTGCCTCGGCGCGACGCGCCATGTCGCGCTGCATCCGCAGCCGCGCATAGGCGCGCGAAGCGGAGATCGAGAGCCACAGCGTCTGCCAGGCGGCCGAGAACAGCACCAGCAACTGCGAGCCGCCGCCCCACAGCCAGTGGTCGGTGTCGACGATGCTCGTGCCGCCCAGCACCAGCATCGGCACCGCCCAGGCGCCGGTAAAGCTGCGCGCCTCCGGGCTGCCCCGCCGCCAGGCCTGCGCGAGGCAAGTCGCCACCGCGACGAGCACCGCCAGCGTCACCACGCCGAGCAGCGTCGCCATCAGGTCGATCGGCCCGCTGCGCATCAGCGACAGCGGCACCCCCAACGCGCCCGAGAGGCAGCCCAGCGCCAGCGTCGCCCTGCGCAGGCGCGGGTCCAGGTGTTGCTCCTCAATGGCGGTGACGGCGCTCAGGGTCGCCAGCATGACGGCCAGGCACGCAAGCCCGGTGCAGACCTGCGCCGAAATCGCCCCGGCCATGCCCGGCAGCACCAGCAGGAGCAGTTGCGACCAGCATGCGCCCCACACCAGCATGCAGGCCGCCCAGCCCGCCTGCCAGGCCGAGAACTGGCGCCGCGCGACGATCGCCAGCGACGCGTTGTAGCTCGCCCCGACCAGCAGCAGCATCAACGCCGAGCCGATCACGGCCGCCAGCACTGTCGACTGCTGTTCCTCCGCTTCCGGCCCGGCTAGCTGCAAGCGCAGGAGATTGGCGCTGGCAAGCCGGTCGAAGCGCAAGGTCATCGCCGCGACCGGCACCGCGCGGCGAGGAGCCGAGAAGGCGATCTGCGCGCCGGCCCGCCAGTGCGAGCCGAAGTCGCCGCTGCGCACCTGCTGGCGCACGCGCGCGCCATCGGCATAAGTGAAAGTGACCTCAAGGCGGTCGAAGCGGGAATTGTGGACCAGCAGCGCGGGTTCCTCCCGGGCCAGCGGATCGCCGGAAAGATCGGCGCGCAGCCACAAGCTGCCGTTCTGGTAGCCCGCGGGCTCCCCCGCACAGGAGAACGCCGGCACGAACGCCTCGCCCGCCACCTTCGCGCTTGTCGCATGGCACAGGCGATGGCCGCCCACCGAAAGGTCGCCGGCGAGGGCGGCGCCACCGGCACAGCACAGCCACAAGGCAGCGGCGAAGGCCAGCGCCAGCCCCCGGCAGGCACGGCGAAAGGACGAATCGATCTCCATCGGCCCCGTGCCATGACACAGGTTTTCCTTAGGGGTAGTTACTTAATGATCGCGAAAGGATATTCCGCCGCGTCACTGCATCCACCCCACGCGCAACAAGGCGCGGCGGTTGGTGGCTCCGCCGCGCCTTGCGCTTCTCCCCTTCCCTTGGTTCTTCGCGACGGCCCAGCCGACCTTCGCGATTGTTCTCCCTGCGTTTTTTCTTTTTTGAACCTGTTCGTACCCGCTCGTCAGCCAAGCTTGCGCTGGAGCCGCACCAGCGCGCGGTCGATGTCGGCCCGCGCGGTGTCGCCCACTTCGCCCTGCACCACCCGGTAGACGATCCGCCCGTTCACCAGCGAATAGGCCACCGTCGCCATGCCGTCGTTGAAACTGGCAAGGTAGAGCGCCGGCTTGCGCTGGAGCAGGGCGAGATCGTCCGCTCGGGGAACCAGGGTGTCGCGCATGTAGTAGGCACCGGTTATGACGCCGGGCTCCACCCGCGCATCGGCGGCATGGCCCGTTCCGGACATCGCCATCGCGAGCAGGACGAGGCCCGCCTGCAATGCTGCCAGGAATTGCTTCATGACCACTGTCCCCTTCCCATGCGGAGCCTTCTTGCGGTCCGTCATCTCGTGAGCCGATTCGTACCATCCGCCGGGGCTTCCCGGAAGCGAACAATCCTCAGGAACCTTAGGGTTTCTGCGGTTTCCGCAGCGCAAAACGATAGGCGTACCGCATGGTTCGACGATCTTGCGAGGCTGCGAGACCCGGGCGCGGGACCCCGTTCCGGCAAAGCCCGCGCAGCGCCGTGGCTTTCTCCTCGCGTGAAGGGTCGGCAGACCGTGACGCCGCTTCCACGACCCGCTCGAAGCGCCTATGCTCATGCTGCAGGCGCAAATGCGGTCATCGCGCCGAAATCGGCCCGAATCACGCTTGTCGGGCCTTGCCGGAACCCTCCGGCGGGGGCCGCGTTGCACGGACCGCACCGCGAATTTTCCACGAGAAAGGCCCCGACCATGACCACGAATTCCGCTTCCGCCCGCTACGAAGGCCTCGGCAAGGGCGGCAAGGGCTCGATCACCACCAAGTCGGGCGTGCTGAGCGACCAGCCCTATGGCTTTGGCACCCGCTTCGAAGGCCAGCCGGGCACCAACCCCGAGGAACTGATCGCCGCTGCCCACGCCGCCTGCTTCACCATGGCCACCAGCTTCGCGCTCGCCGCCGCCGGTCATGCCGACGGCACGCTCGACACCCAGTGCACCGTCACGCTCGACAAGGACGGTCCGGGCTTCTCGGTGACCAAGTCCGCCCTCACGCTGACCGCCTCGATCCCGGGCATCACGCCCGAGGACTTCGCCCGCATCGCCGACGAGGCCAAGGCCGGCTGCCCGATTTCCAAGCTGCTGAACTGCGAGATCACGCTCGAGAAGTCGCTGGGCGACTGACGGGCGCACATCCGGCCGCCGATCTGGCTTTCCCGGCCGTCATCGTCCAAGGCGCTAGGGCGCGGCGATCACCGCCGCGCCGCTGAAGGAAACAATGATGGCCGGTGACGACGACGACTACGTCTACGACGAGGAAAGCGGCGAATGGCTGCCGGCCGGAGACCTCGCCGAACGCCGCGCCGCCGCCGACCGGGTCGAGGTCCGCGACGCGGTGGGCAACCTGCTTGCCGACGGCGACCAGGTGACGCTCGTGAAGGATCTCGACGTCAAGGGCGCCGGGCAGACCCTCAAGCAGGGCACGCTCATCAAGTCGATCCGGCTCACCGGCGATCCGCAGGAGATCGACTGCAAGTTCCCCGGCATCAAGGGCCTGGTCCTGCGCGCCGAGTTCGTCCGCAAGCGCTGAGGCGGCGAAACCCTATCCGCCGCTGCTGCGGGGCCGCCGGTCGGTCCAGCCGCAGCCGTTGCGGGTCTCGGACCCGATCTGCAGCGTCACGATGAACGGATAGTGCGCGTCGGACATGCCGTCGCTGCATGGCGCCGGGGTGACCACCAGCGTCGCCGCGCCGGCCGCCAGAGTGCCGCTGAACGATACGCCCCCGCGCCCGGCGAAGCGGCTGGCGGGCACCGTCTCGCCCTTCTCGTTGCCGGGGGTGGTATACGTCAGTCCCTCCGGCCCCACGCTTCCCCCCCAGAACGGCTCGGTACCGAGGAAGCGCACGGTCTCACCGGCGGCGATGCCGTTCCAGGGATGATGGTCCTTGGCATCGCCCGGCACCCGCTCCGCCGGGGAGTGGCATGCTGCAACAGCGAGAAGCGCCAGCGGCAGCGCGGACAGGCACAGGGAAGGACGGCTCATGCCCACCGGCCTAGCCCACGAATTGCTTGGCGAACAAGTCCGATCGACGGCGAATCACCGCGAATCATCTCGGCGCGGCCACTTGTCATCGCGCTGATTCCCAGCATCGGCAGGCGAAAATGACCAATGCCGGCACGGGTGCCGATTTTTTTCGGACACGACGTTCTCGGCATCTGCTTAAAAATCAGGCAAATATTGGCACTGTTGCAAAATATGCACCAATGGGTTCTCCTATTGAAATTGCACCCCGTCGCCACATCCGCTTTTGCTGCAACGCAACAAGAAAAGAGATGCCCGAGGCAATCTTCCTGCCTCTCAGACTTAGGGATTTTGCCATGTTCAAGACCGTTCTCGCTGCCGCCGCCGTTTCCTTCCTGGCCGTTCCGGCCGTTGCCCAGGCGAACGACGCCCGCGAGTTTTCGCACGAGGGCGTGAACTACGCCTACACCACCCAGCAGAAGGGCAAGGTCACCGTGATCGACGGCGCCACCTCTGCCGGCGTGCCGTTCCGTCTCTACGTCAAGGGCGACCGCGTCTCGGGCACCTACAACAGCCGCTACGTCTCGTTCACGACCGCCGAAGCCTCGAAGCTGAACCTCGGCCAGTAATCGGGCAACTGATCGCGCCGCCGCGCACCCGGGCATCCTCCTCTCTCCCAACGCCCGGGTGAAGCAGCGCCGAACAGGGCGCCGTCCCCCTCGTGCGGGACGGCGCCCTTTTTGCGTCGCGTTCAGCCCGCCGACAGCCAGGCCCGGCTAGTCCCGTCCCGGGGACGGTCCGTTCAATTCTGGAGGTTCGATTGGCTGCGGGAAAACTGCTCGTCCTGCTACTGGTGGGCGGGCTCGCCGGCGCTGCGTTCGCCGCCATGACGACCGGAACGATGCGCCCGTACCGCGTAGCCGAAGGCAGCCGCGCGCATGGCGAAGGCGACGTGGGCGCCTACGCCGCACCGCCCGACCGCCGGTCCTGGCTGGACGAAGGCCTCTCGCTCCTCGATTCGCCCGCCTGGCCCTTCGGCCATGGCTCGGGACACGACGATGCCGCGCGGATCGACCCCGAGGACGAAGGCCCCTACGACTACGCCCCGACCCGGGACGACGAGCGCGACTACGGTTCGCACGACGCCGGCAACGTCTACGGGGACGGAGGCTACGACATCGCTCCCTCCGCCGACCGCCCGGCGCCCGCCGGCCCCGCCCCGGCCGAGGCGGATGCCGCGACCGATGCCGCCAGCCGCGCCGCCGCCGCCGCGCAGGACGTCATCGCCGCCGAACACGCGAACTAGGACGGCTCGACATTCAGGTTTTGTGGCCTGCAAAGGGCCCCGCCCGGAGGCTTCGGCACTGGCCCGTGGCGCCGCCGCCCGCTAACAGCGGGCGATGAACGATCCCGTTTCCGACCGGACCCTCGCCCGCGCCGACATCGAGCAGCTCCTGGCATCGCCCGGCGGCGTGCCCTGGCACCTGGTCGACTGCGACCTGGAGGGGGCCGACCTGTCCCGGCTCGACCTCTCGCAATGGACCTTCGACCGCTGCGCCCTGCGCCGCACCGACTTCGCCGGCACCAGGCTCGAGGGCACCACCTGGCAATCGTGCCGCGGCGCGTTCGCCGACTTCGTAGCCGGCGACCTCACCGACGCCCGGCTCGTCTCCTGCGACTTCAACAACGCCTCGTTCCGCCGCGCCACGCTCGATTCGGCGGCTTTCACGCGCTGCAAGCTGACCGGCGCCGACCTGACCGAAGCCCGCGCCGTCGCCCTGAAATTCGACGAGACGCTGCTGATCGATACCCGCCTCGCCGGCCACTCGTTCCGCAAGGCGCGACTGGAACGGATCGACTTCTCGCAGGCCGACCTCAGGAAGTGCGACTTCCGCCAGGCGACGTTCAGCGGCTGCAGCCTGCGCGACGCGCAAGTCGACGGCGCCCGGTTCGACGGGGCGGATTTGCGCGGTGCGGACCTGGGCGGCCTGAAGCTGGCCGACGCCCGCCTGTTTCGCGGCGCGACGATCTCGGCCGAACAGGCAGGCCAACTGCTCGGCGAACTCGGCCTCGACGTCCGCTAGGCAAGGCGCGGAAGCAGCGTCCTCGTTGCTTGCCCCGGCCTGCGCCGGGGTCGCAACGACGATTCAGCGTGCCGTCACGCCGCGCGGATCAGGCGCTTTCGGAAAGCCGGTGCAGGTTGGCGCGCACGGCGCGGCGGTAGTAGGTGAGCGTGCGGCTGCAGACGGTGCCGGGATCGTGGCCGAGCTGGCCGCTCGCCAGCGCCAGGCTCCATTCCCAGCCGGCCCAGACCTTCTCGGTGACCATGCGCAGCATTTCGTCGCCTGCTCCGAGATCGGCCTGGCCGATACGCGCGGTCCTCAGGGCGATGACCGAACCGGCCTCTACCCATAGCTTGCCGGCGTCACGCATAAGAGCCTCGGGGGAATCTGACTTCATCGACGCAACGCTCCTGCACCCCGCCCGCGCGCAGGAATTGCGCGCTTGCCTGGCGAACACCGGCCGTTTTCGGGAATCCTCGCAATGAGCCCCACGGCGCGACCCCGCGCCGGGTTGCGCCCGGCCCATAGCCGATCGCGGCACGGGACCCAAGTGCTTTACGCTTAGGTAAGCGTGACGAAGATTTCCGCCTCGATCACCCACTCCCCGCCGACCTCCCGCCACTTGGCGGCATAAGTGCCGGCGGCCAGCGGTGTATCCGCGCCGGTTGCGGTGCCCTGCCAGCGCCCGTATTCCATCGCGATCGGCTCGACCGGGGAGCCGGTCACGGTCTCGCACGTGCGCACGTAGATCATGCGGCCCGGATGCGCGAACTCGCGGCGCCAGACTTTCACCTGGCCGATTCGCCCCGCGATCACCGCGCTGTCGGTGCCGGTGACCATCACGCAGTCCTTCGCCAGCAAAGGCCCGATCGCCGCGGCGTCGCCCTCGGCGATCGCCCGGTTGAACGCCGCGCGCCGGGTCCGGATGGCGAGTTCGGTGCCGCTCACGGACGGACCGGGTGGGCCGCGTGCTCGCCCACGACGGTGTTCCAGCGGCGCACGGTCCAGCGCTCGACGAGGCCGTTGGTCACGTAAGGGTCGGCCCGCGCGAACGCTTGGGCAAGCTCGGGCCCTTCGCCGGCGAAGAGCAGCAGCGACGTATCGACCGGGTCCTCGACCGCGCCGCCGAGCAGCAGTTCGCCGCGTTCAGCGGCATCCCAGGCCAGTTCCAGATGCTCCGTCCGAAACGCCGGGCGGCGCTCCAGGTAGTCGGGTGCGAGGTGATAGGTGAGCATGTAGTGGTCCATCGCCCTTCCTTGCCGAGGATCGGGCCCGGAGGAAAGGGCCTGCGCGCGCGCGCTCAGGCACATCCCTCGACATAGCCGAGCACCGGCATGGTCCCTACGTGGATCAGGCCGACCTTGCCGTCGCTGCCGATCTCGAAGCGCAGCGCCGGATCGCCGCTCGCGGCATTGGGTGCGGTGAGATACTTGGCAGGGGCATCCTCGTACTTGTGCGGCTCCTCGCGGAAGCCGGCGAACCACTTCTTCACTTCCGCCTCGCTGGCACCGACCCCCACGCCTTCGACCAGCTTCACGTCCGAGCGAGCGCCCACGGTGATGCGGCGCACCTTGCCGCCCTCGACGATCGCGTAGACGCCCGGATAGGCGGGCGAACTGACGGTGCGGCAGGCATCGCCGGCCTGCGCACCGCGCTCCGTCCAGGAACTACCCCTGGGCACTGCCTCGCCGATGCGCAAGTCGCCCAGCCCCTCGAGGCCGATCACGTTCGCGGCGGGCACGGCAGGCGAGGCCTCGCTCGCCGCGGCGGCCGGCGTCGGTCGGGCGGAAGGGACGGCTTCCACCGCATCGGTCGCCGAAGCGCCATCGGTCGGCGAAGTGCCATCGGCAGGCCCCGGGCCCGAACAGGCGGCAAGCGAGAGGGCGAGCAGAGCGGGTGCGGCGAACGCGGCGATGTGTCTCATGGCAGGAAAACGGCAGGCAATGCGCGCGGTTCCAGAAGGAGCGTGCCGCCCGGCCCCACGCGCAGCCGCGCCAGCACCACCCTGGGAGGGACGACCCCGGCGGAATCGCCGATCGGGGTGATCTTGAGACTCGCGTTCATACGGATGTCATCATGCATCCGTGACGCGCGTTCAACCGCCGCCCACCCGCTCGATCAGCGCCATGGCGGCGGCCGGGGCGCGTTCCTTCGCGCCGTTGATGAAGAAGGCGAAGACCTCGCGGCCGTCCCTGGCCCAGGCCTTGGCGCGCGCCGCCCAGTGGTCGAGTTCGGCATCGGGATAGCCTTGTTCGAGGTCCGCGCGGGCGTTCTGGAGGCGCGCATAGACGAAAGGTGCGCCCTGGTCCTCGAACACGGGGTAATCGGGCGAATCGGCGAGGACCACCGCCACGCCGGCCTTGCGGCACAGTGCGAAGAAGGCAGGGTCCTCGAAGCTCTCGTGGCGCGGCTCGATCGCGTGGCGCAGGGCGAGGCCCTCGTGCTCCGGCGGCAGCAGGGCGAGGAACGCGGCGATCTCGTCGGCATCGAACCTCTTGGTGGCGGCAAGCTGCCAGTTGATCGGGCCCAGCTTGTCGCCCAGTTCGACGAGGCCCTGCGCCACGAAGTTGCCGACGCTCTCGCCCGCTTCGGCGAGGTTCTTGCGGACCGTGCAGTAGCGCGAGCCCTTGAGCGCGAAGACGAAGCCGGCGGGCACCGCGTCGCGCCACTTGGCGAAGCTGGCGGGTTTCTGGCGGCCGTAGAAGGTCGCGTTGATCTCGGTCGCGGTCAGGTGCTCGCCCACGTAGGCAAGCTCGCGCGCCTGTGCGAGGCCCTCGGGATAGAACAGTCCGCGCCACGGCTCGTAGGACCAGCCTCCGATGCCGACGCGGATGCTCACGGCTTGCGGCCCGGCCGCGACAGGCGCTTGCGGTTGGCGGTGACCTTCCGGCGATAGTGCGTGACGGCCTTCTGGGCGGTCTTTTCGGGCGAGGCCAGGCCGGCGGTCGCCAGCATGGTCGCGACTTCGGCGCCGGCCTTGAGCTTTTCGGACACCATCAGCCGGTTCTCGCGGTCGCTGCCCCGGCCGGTCATCATGTCGGTGGTGCGCAGGCCGATCACCATCATCGAATCGGCCCAGAGCCAGTAGCTGTCGTTGGCGAGCTTGAACCAGTCGGTCGTGGGGTTGCGCGGCATCCGGGGGGGCTCCTCTTCAAGCCGCATGGTAACACCCCTGAGCCCGGGCGCGAGCAAGATTCGTCGTCCCGGGCTCGACCCGGGACCGTGGGCTAGAAACAGCCCGACCCACGGTCCCGGATCGAGCCCGGGACGACGGATGCTCAATCGTGCTCGCGGTCGCCGGCGCCCATGTAAAGCTCGCTGCCGATGTCCTTGAACACCTTGGCCATCTCAGCCATTCCCGCTTCCGCCTCCTCGGCGGCAAGGAACTGCGTGCTCGGCTGGTTCTGCTTGGCTGCGAAGTCGCGCACTTCCTGCGAAATCTTCATTGAGCAGAACTTGGGGCCGCACATGGAGCAGAAGTGCGCCGACTTGGCGCCTTCGGCCGGCAGCGTCTGGTCGTGGTACTTCTCGGCCGTGTCGGGATCGAGCGACAGGTTGAACTGGTCGCGCCAGCGGAACTCGAAACGGGCCTTGCTCAGGGCATCGTCGCGCACTTGCGCCGCCGGGTGGCCCTTGGCGAGATCGGCGGCGTGGGCGGCAAGCTTGTAGGTGACGACGCCGACTTTGACGTCGTCGCGGTCGGGCAGGCCGAGGTGCTCCTTGGGGGTGACGTAGCAGAGCATCGCGGTGCCGTACCAGCCGATCTGCGCGGCGCCGATGCCGCTGGTGATGTGGTCGTAGCCGGGCGCGATGTCGGTGGTGAGCGGGCCCAAGGTATAGAACGGCGCTTCGCCGCAGGCCTCGAGCTGCTTTTCCATGTTCTCCTTGATCTTGTGCATCGGCACGTGGCCGGGGCCCTCGATCATCACCTGGACGTCCTGCGCCCAGGCGCGCTTGGTCAGTTCGCCCAAAGTGTAGAGTTCGGCGAACTGGGCCTCGTCGTTGGCGTCGTAGATCGAGCCGGGGCGCAGGCCGTCGCCCAGCGAGTAGGCGACGTCGTAGGCCTTCATGATCTCGGTGATCTCGTCGAAGCGCTCGTAGAGGAAGCTCTCCTTGTGATGCGCCAGGCACCACTTGGCCATGATCGAGCCGCCGCGGCTGACGATGCCGGTCATGCGCTTGGCGGCCAGCGGCACGTAGGGCAGGCGCACGCCGGCGTGGATGGTGAAGTAGTCCACCCCCTGCTCGGCCTGTTCGATCAGGGTGTCGGCGAAGATCTCCCAGGTCAGGTCCTCGGCCACGCCGCCCACCTTTTCGAGCGCCTGGTAGATCGGCACGGTGCCGATCGGCACGGGGCTGTTGCGGATGATCCATTCGCGGGTGTCGTGGATATTGCGCCCGGTGGACAGGTCCATGACGGTGTCCGCGCCCCAGCGGATCGACCAGACCATCTTGTCGACTTCGCTGGCGACGTCCGAGGCGACGGCGGAGTTGCCGATGTTGGCGTTGATCTTGACCAGGAAGTTGCGGCCGATCGCCATCGGCTCGGCTTCGGGGTGGTTGACGTTGCTGGGAATGATCGCCCGGCCGCGCGCCACTTCCTCGCGCACGAACTCGGGCGTCACGTAGTCGGGGATCGAGGCGCCGAAGCTCTCGCCCGAGCGGTTGTACTGCGCCAGGCGCGCACGGCCCAGGTTCTCGCGCTCGGCGACGTATTCCATCTCGGGCGTGATGATGCCGCGGCGGGCATAGTGCATCTGCGACAGGTTCATGCCGGGCTTGGCGCGCAAGGGGCGGCGCAGCGCGGTGGGGAACGGAGGGACGCCGCCCGAACGGTCGGGCCCGAGCTGGCCGTTGTCCTCGGGCCTCACCTCGCGCGGCGCGTATTCCTCGACGTCGCCGCGCGCCAGTTGCCAGTCGCGGCGCAGCGGCGCCAGGCCGGCGGAAATGTCGATCGTCGCATCGGCGTCGGTATAGGGGCCGGAGGTATCGTAGACGCGCACCGGCGGCTCGCCGCTGGACGGTTCGAGGTGGATTTCGCGCATGGCGACCAGCACTTGCGGGTTCGCCTGGGCGGGTACGTAGATCTTGCGCGAGCCACGGATCGGGCCGGTGGTCACGCCGATTTCGAGCTTCGAATTGATGTCGGCCATGGATGCCTCTCTTTTCCATGGACGGAATGGAGGCGGATCATCGGCGCAGGTCTACACGAACGCCGTCCACTCCCTCCGCCCGTACTAACGGGTTCAGGTTCGACGGGTCGTGTGGAGCATACCCACACCTCTCAGCCCAGGATCCTTGGTCGGACCCTGCTAGGCTCCCCGGGGTGGCACCGTGATAGACGCCCGCGGCGCGCAGGTCTAGATGCGGCGAGGATGCCGATGCTCTATCGCCTGGACGCCGCGGCGCGCGACGTGGCCCGCCTGTTCGGGGCGGAAGCGCGCGACGATCCCTGGGCGGGCGGGCACGTCGGCCCGGGCCAGTTCGCGCCGGTGATAACCGCAGGGCGCGAGGCCGTCGCCGGACCGCGTCCGCAAGGCCGCGCACCGCGCCGCATGGTCCCGCGCCTGTGGGGCGTGCCACCGCCGCCCACGGTGCAGGACGCTCCCCGCCACGGCATCCTGAGCGTGCGCAACCTCGAGAGCCCGTTCTGGATCGGCAACTTGCGCAACAGCGAGTTCCGCTGCCTGGTGCCGGCCACCGCGTTCATGGAATGGGGCAGGCCGTCGGTGCGCGATGGCAAGCGCCGGCAGGCGTGGTTCGCCTGCGCCGACCAGCCGGTCTTCGCCATGGCGGCAGTGTGGAAGGACAGCGAGGTCCCCTCCTTCGCGCTCCTCGCCTGCGAGGCGAACGCGGCGCTGCGCGCGCAGGGCCGCGAGACGATGCCGGTGATCCTGCCGCCCGACCCGGCGACCTGGGCGCTGTGGCTCAACGGCGGATGGGAGCGGGCGCGGGGGCTGGTGATGCCGTACTCGTCCTCGCTGATCGACATGCGCTTGCCGGCCTGACGTCCTCGGGGGGAGCTTCTAGGGCCAGCCTTGCGCCCCGCCACCTGCGACGCCATCTCGCCCCCATGCCTTCCACCCTCGACACCCTGCTCGGCGAAATCCGCGCCTGCCGCCTGTGCGAGCATGCCCTCGGCTTCGCGCCGCGCCCGGTCGTGGCGGCCAGTGGCTCGGCGCGGCTGCTCCTCATCGGGCAGGCGCCGGGGAGCAAGGTCCATGCGAGCGGGATCGGCTGGGACGACGACAGCGGCGACCGGCTGCGCGGCTGGCTGGGGCTCGACAAGGCGGCGTTCTACGACGTCGGGAAAGTGGCGCAGATGCCCTCGGGCTTCTGCTACCCCGGCAAGGCGAGCGGAGGCGACAAGCCGCCGCGTCCCGAATGCGCGCCGCGCTGGCACGCGCCGCTGCTGGCCGAACTGCCGCACGTGAGCCTCACGCTGCTGGTCGGGCAACATGCGCACCGGCGCTATCTGCCGCGCGGCTTCGCGCCCAACCTCACCGAGGCGGTGCGTCGCTGGCGCGAAGCGCCGGAGGGGCTGTTCCCCCTGCCCCACCCCGCTTGGCGCAGCCGGTTGTGGATGGCCGCCAACCCCTGGTTCGAAGCCGAGGTCCTGCCCGACCTGCGCGCAAGGGTCGGCGAGGTGCTGAACGCTCAGAACGTATAGGCGACGCCGCCACCGATGACCCACTGGTTCGCATCGCCGCGCAGCGAGGTATAGGGCGTGTCCTTGGCATCGTTGAGCATGCGCGAATAGTTGGCCGCACCGAACAGCGAGAAACCGCCGTCGCGCACGTCGCCCGAAAGGTCGTAGGCCAGTAGCAGCGAGGTGTTGACGCTGTCCCAGCCGCTCTTACCGCGATAGACCGGCAAGCTGCTCGCGACGCTCTGCTCCGGCGTGACGGAGTAGTAGTAGCGCCCGAATTTGCCGTCGACGTGACGGGCGCTGACCGCGACCACGGCGACCAGTGCCGGGCTGAGCGGCGTGGCGTAGCTGATCGCGGGATTGACCGTCATGCCCTTGTGGGCGCCGTTCACGTCCCACTTCACGTCGGCGGAAAGGGTCAGCGCATCATAGTCGTTGAGCAGCTTGTAGCCGGTGACGCCGGCCGTGAAGCCCACGTCGATCGCCGGGTCGAGCTTGCCCGCCGCACGGACGACAGGGTCCTTGATGCGGCCCGCACGGTTGGCCGAATAGGTCGCCACCGGGCCGAGCGAGAAGCCGACCTTCGCATCCTTGGCGTCGGGCACCAGGTCGAGCGCCACGCCGGCGACGCGCGGGTTGATGTCGATGCCCTTGAAGCGGCCCTTGACCAGCGGGACCGGCGAGAGGACGTAGTCGTCCGAACCGCGGTAGCTCGGGACGTAGACGGCGCCGGCACCGACCGTGAGGTAATCGCCGTCGAGGACGTTTTCGGCCGGTGCTTCCTGGGCAAGGGCAGGCATGGCGCACAGCGCGGTGCCGGCGGCAAGCAGAGTGGTGATCGGGCGTAGGCGCATGAAATTCCCCTGAATGTCTTGCAGCCCGCAACGCGCCGGAACGTGTGCGGTTGCGAAGAAGGGAATCAGTTCGCCGACTGCCAGTGGCGCACTGCCTCGCCCGTCCAGAACCGCACTACGCCACACGCGCAGACCGGGGACGGCCCATGGCCAGTTCCGTCACCAGCAGGGCCGGGGCAACGAGCAGCGCTGCGATGATCGCCCGCCGATGGGGCAACAGGCTCGTCATGGAGCGGCCGGGGATGCGGCACCGGTCCAATCGGGCGCCCGGCGGGAACGGATCAATCCCTGGAGAACGCCGGGGGATCGCCCTCGGGCAGCGTATCGCCACCGGGGCCCAGCTTGCGCTGCATCAGGAACACGTCGATCCACTGCCCGTGCTTCCAGCCCGCCGCCGCCAGCGTGCCGACCGGGAAGAAGCCGGCGCGTGCGTGGAGGACCACCGAGGTAGGTTCGGACGCGGCGATCACCGCGAAGGCCTGGCGGAAGCCGCGCTTCTCGCACTCGCCCAGCAATTCCCCCAGCAGCGCACTGCCGATGCCGCGGCCAATGCTCTCGGGGCGCACGTAGATCGTCGTCTCGACGCTGTAGCGATAGCCCGCGCGGGGGCCGTAGCGGTGCGCGAAGCCGAAGCCCAGCACGCGGCCTTCCTCGTCGCGGGTGACGAGGAAGGGATAGCCGCCTTCGATGTGCTCGCGGATGCGGCGGCGCGATTCGTCCTCGCCCGGGGGGACGGTTTCGAACGTCGCCGTGCTTTCCAGCACGTAGTGCGCGTAGATTTCGGCGATGGCGGCCGCATCGTCGAGCGATGCGTCGCCTATGGTCAGTACCCCTGTCATCGTCACGAACATGCAGCAAACCGCGCAGGCTGCCAAGTTGCAGCAATCGTTCGCAGTCCCTAAGCGTGACGCCATGCAGCAATATTCGGGCGAAACGCTCTCCTGTGACCTGGCGATACTGGGCGGCGGCCTCGCCGGAGGGCTGATCGCGCTCGCCATGGCGGCGCGCAGGCCCGAGCTGTCGGTCATGGTGTTCGAACGCGGCGAGCGGCTGGGCGGCCACCACGTGTGGTCCTTCTTCGCCAGCGACGTCGCCGACGCGGACGCGCAGGCCCTGGTCGAGCCCCTGGTCGCCGCGCGCTGGGACGGATACGCGGTGCGCTTTCCGGGGGCGGAGCGCACCCTCGCCACTCCCTACCGCAGCGCCACCAGCGCGCGCCTGGACGCGGCAGTGCGCGCAGCGCTGCCGGCGCAGCGGATCGTCACCGGGACGGACGTAGCCGAGGCCGGGCCGAACCACGTCGTCCTTGCCGACGGTCGCCGCATCGAGGCCGGCGGCGTGATCGACGCGCGCGGCGCCTCCGGGCTGCCGCACATGGCCGGGGGCTGGCAGAAGTTCGTCGGCCACACGCTGCGCCTGTGCGCTCCGCACGGCCTCGCCCGCCCGGTGGTGATGGACGCAACCGTGGCGCAACTGGACGGTTACCGCTTCGTCTACTGCCTGCCTTTCTCCGCAACCGAAGTCTTCGTCGAGGATACGTATTATTCCGATACCCCGGATCTCGACCTGCCCGTGATGCGATCGCGCATCGCCGACTATGCCGCGCGGGCCGGCTGGCAGGTCGAAAGCATCGCCTACGAGGAAACCGGGGTGCTTCCGGTCATCGCGAGCGGCGATTTCGCCGCGTTCTGGCAGTCCGGCGGCGCAATCGCCCGCGCCGGGACCCGCGCTGCCCTGTGCCATCCACTGACATCATACTCGATTCCCGATGCGGTAAGATTTGCGCTCTACCTGACCACACTCGACAACCTCTCGGGCGAGGCCCTATCAAGGACAAGTCATGACTGGGCCGCACGACACTGGCGCGAAGGACGCTTTTACCGGATGTTGAGCCGTATGCTTTTCGGCGCGGCCGAGGGTGCCGAACGCTGGCGCATGCTCGCCCGCTTCTACACCCTGCCGCAAGCGCTGATCGAACGCTTCTATTCCGGCCGCTCGACCCCGTTCGACATGGTGCGCGTGCTGGCCGGCAGGCCGCCGGTGCCGGTGGGCGCGGCGATCGCCAGTCTCGCCGGTGCCGGACGCCCGCTGGCGGACCTCGGTGCCGGACGCCGGCTGGCGGACCTCGGTGGCAGCCGCCCGCTGGCCGATCTGGGAGTCATGTCTTGAAGAAAGCCTGCGTCGTCGGAGCCGGCTTCGGCGGCCTCTCGCTCGCCATCCGGTTGCAGAGCGCCGGGATCGCCACCACGCTCGTCGAAGCACGCGACAAGGTGGGCGGCCGCGCCTACGTGTGGGAGCGCGAGGGCTTCACGTTCGACGCCGGCCCCACCGTCGTCACCGACCCTGACTGCCTGCGCGAACTGTGGTCGCTCTCGGGCCGCGACATGGCCGACGACGTGACGCTGATGCCGGTGCATCCCTTCTACCGCCTCAACTGGACCGACGGCGTCGTCTTCGACTACGGCAACGACGAGCCGGCGCTGCGCCGGGAGATCGCCCGCGTCAGCCCCGAGGACCTGTCCGGCTACGAGGACTTCGTGCGCTACGCCGCGGGTGTCTGGCAGGAAGGCTACGTCAAGCTGGGGCACGAGGCGTTCCTCGATTTCTCGAGCATGATCAAGGCCGCGCCGGCCCTGGCGCGCTACCAGGCGTGGCGCTCTGTCTACTCGATGGTCTCGCACTTCGTGAAGGACGAGCACTTGCGTCAGGCGCTCTCGTTCCACACCCTGCTGGTCGGCGGCAACCCGATGAAGACCAGCGCCATCTACGCCCTGATCCACAAGCTGGAGAAGGACGGCGGCGTGTGGTGGACCAAGGGCGGCACCAACAAGCTGGCGCAAGGCATGGCCGCGCTGTTCGAGCGCCTCGGCGGTACCCTGCGCGTCGGCGACAAGGTCCGTCAGGTCCACACCATCGGCGACCGGGTGAGCGAGGTCGAGTGCGAGAGCGGCTGGCGCGAGCGCTTCGACGCGGTCGCCTCCAACGGCGACCTGATGCACACCTACGGCACCCTGCTGGGCGATACGGTGCGCGGCAAGCAGATGGCCAGGAGCCTGGCGAAGAAGCGTTTCTCGCCCAGCCTCTTCGTCGTCCACTTCGGGCTGGAGGGCACCTGGCCCGGCATCCCGCACCACACCATCCTGTTCGGACCGCGCTACAAGGGCCTGCTCGACGACATCTTCGAGCACGGCGTGCTGCCGCGCGACTTCTCGATCTACCTGCACCACCCCACCGTCACCGACCCGTCGATGGCGCCGGCGGGCAAGAGCACGTTCTACGCGCTGGTCCCCGTCGCCCACATGGGCAAGCTGCCGATCGACTGGGCGCAAGTCGGCCCGATCCTGGAGCAGCGGGTGATCGCCGAAGTCGGCCGCCGCCTGATCCCCGACATCGAGGACCGCATCGTCACCCGCTTCCACTATGCCCCGCCCGATTTCCAGGCGGACCTCGGCGCGTGGAAGGGCAATGCCTTCAGTCTCGAGCCGCTGCTGACGCAAAGCGCCTTCTTCCGTGGCCACAACCGCGACGACAAGCTCAAGAACCTCTACCTCGTGGGCGCCGGCACGCATCCGGGCGCGGGGATTCCCGGCGTCGTCGGCAGTGCCAAGGCGACCGCCAAGCTGATGCTGGAAGACTTGCGGTGAGCCGCGAGGTCCACGCCCTCAATGCGGCCTGGGGCTGGACCGGCGTGGAATTTGCCGAGAAAGTCGCCCATAGCCTGATGGGGCACATGTTGGTTACCGACCGCAAGGGCGCATTCCACTACGTCGACCCGGACCTCGGCGCCGTCACCGCGCTCGGCAACGAGAAGGCCGCCGCCGCGCACATGGCGAAACAGGAAACCCAGGTCGTCTGGCGCGCCGATGCGCTGGTCGACGCCGCCGTCGCGCGCCTCGGGCCGCCTGCGCTGGGGGAAGTCTACAGCCTGACCCTTCCGGCGCTGCTCCGCGGCGACTATGCGCACGAGAACCTGATCCGGATCGACCTCGTCGAACTGATCCACTTGTCCGGCGACCTTGCCCGGCAGACGCACGATCTGCCCGATGGCGCGGTGGTCAAACTGAAAGTCGAAGACTGAAATGAAGCGCCTCGCCGTCTATTGCGGTTCCGCCACCCCCGCCGACCCGCGTTACGTCGAACTCGCCCGCGACGTGGGCACCGCCCTGGCCCTGCAGGGCATCGGCGTCGTCTACGGCGGCGGCCGGCTGGGCCTGATGGGCGCCGTCGCGGGCGCGGCGCTGGCGGCGGGCGGCGAATGCCTCGGCGTCATCCCCGAGGCGCTGGTCGGCGGCAACGGGCGTGGCGGCGAAGTCGCCAACTACGACTGCGAACTGACCATCGTCGCCGACATGCACGAGCGCAAGGCCGCCTTCACCCGCCTGTCCGACGGCTTCCTCGTCCTTCCCGGCGGCGTCGGCACCATGGACGAGCTGTGGGAAGCGGTGAGCTGGTCGCAGCTCGGCTATCACAACAAGCCGGTCGGCGTGCTCAATGCCTTCGGGTTCTACGACGGGCTGCTGGCGTTCAACCGCCACATGGCCGAAGTCGGCTTCGTGCGCCCCGCGCACCAGGGCATCATCCTGGCCGATACGCAGCTCGAGCCCCTGCTGTCCCTCATGCGCGCGCACGAGCCGATCGTGCCGATCGTCAACATGGACCCCGATACGCTGTGATCCCTCGACCCGATCAGCGCCTCCGCCACTGTGAACGAACGGCCCGCGCGGATGCCGTCTGACCGCGCCGACCTGGTCGCCGCCGCCCACGAATCGATCCGCCTGGGCTCGAAGAGCTTCGCCTCCGCCAGCCGCCTGTTCGACCGCGAGACGCGCGAGCGGGTCTGGCTGCTCTACGCCTGGTGCCGCGCCTGCGACGACATCGCCGACGAGCAGGACCACGGCCATGCGGCGCCGGCCGAGCCGGGCACCCGGCTCGACCCCGAATCGCGCCTCGCCACCATCCGCACCCTTTCGGAACTGGCGATGGCCGGCGAGGAGACCGGCTCCTTCGCTTTCGACGCGCTGGGCCAGCTCATGCGCGAAACCCCCGTGACGCGCGCGATGGTGGACGACGTGATCGCCGGTTTCGCGCTCGACGCCGCCGAATGGCGCCCGCGCAGCGAGGCCGACCTGCTGCGCTACTGCTACCACGTCGCCGGCGCGGTGGGAGTGATGATGGCCGCCGTGATGGGCGTGCCGGCGGGCGACGAGGACACGCTGGACCGCGCCTGCGACCTCGGCCTCGCCTTCCAGCTCGCCAACATCGTGCGCGACGTGTGCGAGGACGACGCCGCCGGCCGCTGCTACCTGCCGGTCGAGTGGCTGGTCGAGGCCGACATCCCGCCCGGCGAAGTGACCAAGCCGCACTACCGCCATGCGCTGGTGCCGCAAGTCGCGCGTGCCTGCGCACTGGCGCGCGGCTACGAGGCCTCGGCGCGCGTGGGCGCCGCACGGCTGGCCTTCCGCCAGCGCTGGGCGGTGCTCTCGGCCGCCAACATCTACGGCGGCATCGCCCGCGAGGTGGAGCGCCTGGGCGCCGGTGCCTGGGACCACCGCGTCGTCATCGGCAAGGCGCGCAAGCTCGCGCTGGTCGGCAAGGCCCTGCTCGAGGCGCGGGCCGCGCCGCCGGTCGCGGCGAAGCCGGCCCTCTCGCGGCGGGAACTGGTGGCCATGGCGCAGGCGTCGTCGCGGACCTGAGCCGACCGGCGCTTACATTCCGGAAACAATGCCGGGAGCCTTGCCCGAACCTACGCGTTTCGCCTGGAGTAACCCTCAGGAGAAACCCCCATGCTGTTCACCATCGCCGCCATTCTCTTCGTGCTCTGGGTGCTGGGGCTCGTCGTCTTCAAGGTGTCCGGCGCGCTGATCCACCTGCTGCTGGTGATCGCCATCATCGTCGGTCTCGTGCAGCTGTTCCGCGGCCGTCGAGGGGTATGACGCGAAGCACCGGGCGGCCCCGCGGGGCCGCTCAGTGCACGGCAGGCGGCGGTGGCGGCTGGTTGCGGTAGTACTCGGGCGGATTGATGCGGCGGAACAGCCGGCCCCGCTCCGAATAGAGCACCAGCGCCAGCGCCGCGAGGCCGCAGACCACCATCGCCCCCAGGATCGGCCGCGCCGTACCGTCGTAGGCCTGGCCGATCAGCGATCCCAGGATCGCCCCGAAGACCACCCGCACGAACGACATCACCGAGGCCGCGGCGCCTGCGATCCGCGCGAAGGGCTGGAGCGAGATCGCCTGGAAGTTCGAGCCCATGAAGCTCATCATGCACATGCTCATGGTCATCAGCGGGAGGAAGGTCCACAGGCCCTCGCCCCGGAAGGCGAGCATCAGGTGGACGGCGCCCAGCACGATGTAGGCCAGCAGCGCCGCATGCGAGACGCGTCGCGCGCCGAATCGCTCGACGATGCGCGAGTTCGCGAAGTTGGTGCAGGCCATCACCAGCGCCATGGCCCCGAAGATGAGCGGGAACGTCGTCCCCGCGCCGAAATGCTCGCCCACCAGTTGCTGCGCGCTGTTGAGGTAGCCGAACATCGCGCCCTGCGTGAACGCCGCGCCGATGAAATAGCCGAGCGAGGCCCGCTCGCGCAGGGCCAGGCCCATGTTGCCCGCGATCACCTTGAACTCGACCGCCTGGCGATTGGCCGGGTCGAGCGTCTCGGGCAGGCGCAGCCAGGCCCAGGTGAAGACCCCCCCGGCCAGCCCGCCCATGATCCCGAAGATCCAGCGCCACCCGGCGAACAGCAGGACCGACTGGCCCAGTATCGGCGCGATCATCGGCACCACCATGAAGGTCATCGCGATCAGCGACTGGGTGCGCGCCATGCGGTCGCCGTCGAATCGGTCGCGCAGGATGGTCATCGGCATGACCATCATCGCCGAAGTCACCAGCCCCATCACGCCGCGCGCGACGAGCAGCAGCTCGAAGCTGCGCGAGATCGCGCAGAGCAGCGAGAGCAGCATGTAGGCGGAGATCGCCACCAGCACCACCGGACGGCGCCCGAAGCGGTCGGCCAGCGCGCCGGGAAACAGCGAACCCAGCCCCGCGCAGATCAGGAACACGCCGATGATGAGCTGGCGCTGGTTGGGATCGGCGAGCTGCAGGTCCCGGCTGATCGCGCCGAGCGCGGGCAGCATGACGTCGATCGCCAGCGCCTGCAGCGCCTGCAGGGCAGCCATCATGGCGACGAATTCCAGTTCCTTCATGGGGAACTGGCGCGGTTCGGCATCGGGGGAATGCATGACGCAGCGCATGGCGCAGTTGCAATTGGTAAGCCAGTCAAAATACGCCTTGGATGGCGCTTTTCGGGCATCAGGGCCTATATGGGGGGCCATGTCGCCGCAGGATGATCTTCACACGAGGGACGACGCCAGAGACGGCGAGGCCGACGGCCTGCGCAAGATCATCCACGTCGACATGGACGCCTTCTACGCCAGCGTCGAGCAGCGCGACGACCCGTCGCTGCGCGGGTTGCCGGTGGCGGTGGGCGGTTCCTCCGGACGCGGGGTGGTGGCGGCGGCCAGCTACGAGGCGCGGCGCTTCGGCGTGCGCTCGGCGATGCCTTCGGCGCGGGCGGTGCGCCTGTGCCCGGACCTCGTCTTCCGCAAGCCGCGTTTCGAGGTGTACCGCGAGGTCAGCCAGCAGATTCGCGCGATCTTCCTCGACTACACCCCGCACGTCGAGCCGCTCTCGCTCGACGAGGCCTACCTCGACGTCACCGCCGACCTCAAGGGCATCGGCTCGGCCACCCGCATCGCGCAGGAGATCCGCCGCCGCATCAAGGCCGACACCGGCCTCACCGCCAGCGCCGGCGTCTCCTACAACAAGTTCCTCGCCAAGCTCGCCAGCGACGAGAACAAGCCCGACGGCCTGTGCGTGATACGCCCCGGCGAAGGCGCGCAGTTCGTCGCCGGCCTGCCGGTGCGCCGCTTCCACGGCGTCGGCCCGCGCGGCGCCGAGAAGATGGCGCGACTCGGCATCGAGAGCGGCGCCGACCTCGCGACCAAGGACCTCGCCTTCCTGCGCGCCAACTTCGGCAGCTTCGCCGAATACCTCTACCGCGCCGCCCGGGGTGTCGACCTGCGGCAGGTGCGCGCCGACCGCCCGCGCAAGTCGCTGGGCGCCGAGCGCACCTTCTTCGAGAACATCGAGGCGCCCGAGGCCCTGCGCGAGACGATGGACCACATCGTCGACGTCGTCTGGGACCGCATCGAACGCGCCGAGGCGCGCGGCCGCACGATCACCCTGAAGCTGCGCTACGCCGACTTCCAGACCCTCACCCGCGCCCGCTCGCTGGCCCATTCCGTCACCGACAAGGCAGAGTTCGCGGCCATCGGCCACGCGCTGTTGGAGGACCAGCTTCCCCTGCCCCAGCCGATCCGCCTGATGGGCCTGACGCTCTCGGCCCTCGAACGCGGCGAGAACGAGGACCGGCGGCGGCAGGATGGGCAGTTGTCGTTGCTGTGAGGGGGGCGGAAAGCAAGGCATATGCGGGTGGACATGCCCCGCGAAGGATTCCAGGAGGTACAGGCCCGCCCGACCGGACCAGATGCCTTCGCCCGCAACCGAAAGTCTCCGCCTCGTGATCCTGCCACGCCGACTCCTCCCGCGCCGCATGCGCATCGCGCTGCGTCGCCACGGACCGGAAGCGCTGGTCTGGCGCCGCCGCGTCGCCATCCTTGGCGGCGCCGTGCTGGTCGGCCTCGTCGCGCTGGTCTTCGCCGATACGGCCGATCGGGCCAATGCCCTGTTCCATCTTTTCGCGGGACACTGGTGGTGGGCGCCCCTGATCGCCACTCCGGCCGGATTTGCCGGCATCGCGTGGATGACGCTGCGCCTGGCGCCGCTGGCGCGGGGGTCGGGCATTCCCCAAGTGATGGCCGCGACGAGAAATCCGGAGGCAGCCCTCTCCACCCTGGTTTCGGCGCGGGCGGCATTCGCCAAGTTCTTCCTGACCACCGGCGCGCTGCTGGTCGGCGCCTCCGTCGGACGTGAAGGGCCCACCGTGCAGATCGCTGCGGCCATCATGGGCCGCATGCACCGGGCGCTGCGCATCCCGCTGCGGTCCTCGGTCTACATCGCCGGCGGCGCGGCAGGTGTCGCCGCGGCGTTCAACACGCCTCTGGCCGGGGTCGCCTTCGCCATCGAGGAACTCGCAGCCGCCTACGAGCAACGCATGACGCTGCTGGTCATGACCGCCGTGCTGATCGCGGGCATGGTCAGCCTCGGCATATCGGGCGACTACATATACTTCGGCGCGATGGGCCAGACGCTGGAATTGCGGCAGGCCCTGCTCGCGACGCCAGTGGCCGGCATCCTGGGCGGGCTGGCGGGCGGACTGTTCTCGCGCCTCATGCTGGCGTCGGGAACCACGACCGCCGGGCCGATGGCATGGCTGCGCAGCCGCCCGATCCTGCTGGCGGCGATCTGCGGCGGCGTGGTCGCGATCCTCGGTGTCTCCACGGGACTTACATGGGGAACCGGCTACGAGACGGCCCATGGCATCATTGCCGGCCGCGACGCCCCGCCATGGTTCGCAGCGGCCAAGTTCGCGACGACGCTGGCCACGGCCGTCTCCGGCCTGCCCGGCGGAATCTTTGCGCCGTCGCTGTCGATCGGGGCGGGCATCGGAGACCTTCTGCGCGGCATCTTCCCCGCCTACCCGCCCGGCGCCGTGGTGCTGCTGGGCATGGTCGCCTATTTCACCGGCGTGGTGCGGGCACCTCTCACGGCAGTGATAATCATCTCGGAAACGACCGCGAGCAGGGGACTGATGATGCCGCTGCTCGCCGCCGCGCTCCTCGGAGACTTCGCGGCGAAGAGCGTCTGCAAGGAAAAGCTGTATCACGGCCTCTCCCAGCGCTTTCTGCGCGGGGCCGCATGAACCCGCGCGTCGTCAGCCCGGGGCCTCGCTGGCGTTGAACACCGCCAGTTGATCGGCGAACGCGCGCTGGTAGGCGGGCCGCGCTTCGGCACGCGCGACGTAGGCAGCCAGCCTCGGATGGGCCTCAAGCATCCCCGTCGCCGCCGCCCGGCGCAGCACCGTGACCATCAGCAGGTCGCCGGCGGTGAACGCCCCGTCCAGCCAGTCGGCATCCCCCAGGCGGTCGGACAACTGCTCCAGCCGGACGCGGACGCGGTCTTCCAGGACGGGCAGGCGCGCGGCGAACCAGGGCTGGTCGCGTTCGAACAGCGCGGCCATCGACAAGTCGACGATCGGCGGTTCGAGCGTGTTGAGCGCGGCGAACATCCAGCCGATCGCACGGGCGCGGGCATCGGGTGCGGACGGCAGGAGGCCGCCGTGGCGCTCGGCGATGTGGAGCACGATCGCACCCGATTCGAACAGGGCGAGCCCGCCTTCCTCGAACGTCGGGATCTGCCCGAAGGGATGGAGCGCAAGGTGCGCGCCTTCCTTCATGGCGGCGAAGGAGACGAGGCGCACCGCGTAGGCCAGGCCCGCTTCCTCCAGCGCCCAGCGCACCCGCATGTCCCGCGCCAGACCGCGACCGCGATCGGGCGAGCGTTCGAAGGCGGTGATGGTGATGGTCATGCCAAGCCTCTCCCGATGGACGGACCCCGGACCGTACGAGACCTCGCGCCCGAAACGAAACAGGGCGGCCCCGCGAGGGACCGCCCTTGACCGGGTACGCCATCCTAACTCAGGCCGCGGCCGCAAGTTCCCGGCGGCTCAGCAATGCCAGCAGAGAGATGCGGTTGAAGAACCACATGCGCTGGAGGTCCAGGCCGGTGTACTTGGCCAGCGTGTTGGCGAAGGTATAGGGCGAGTACCAGTGGTTGTGGTCCGGGTGCACCGCTTCGAGGAACGTGCCGTCCCGCGCCACGTAGTCGAAGTGCCGGGCCGCGCATTGCGAGGCGTCGGGCACCGAGATCAGGAACAGCGCGGCATCCACCGCCTCCACCTGGGCGAGGAAGCCGGCGACGTCGGGGACGTGCTCCATGACCTCGGGCACCAGCACGAGGTCGTAGCTGGCGGTGACTTGCGCGAAGTCGGTGAACAGCGCGCCCGCGACGTGGGGGCGCAGCGCATCGAGCGCCTCGGCATGGGGGTCGAGCCCGTCCAGCTGCGCGCAATGCGGCTCGAGCGCGAGATGGAGCGAGGTCGCCGGGTCGGTGATCGGCCAGTCCGCGCAGCCGACGTGGAGCACCCGCTGCCCGGCGCACAGGCCGCGCAGCACCTCCAGCCGGCCGAGATCGGCCAGTTCCGCGCTCACCGGCACGCGCTGGAGGAAGTAGGGCGCGTGGAATCGTTCCAGGGGCGAAGCGGCGGGCGCGGGCGCGGGAGCCGCCACGGCAGCGACGTCGGCCTCGTGCAGCCGCTCGTAGCTCCCCAGCGTCGAGCCCCAGAGCTGGTGCGCGTAGACCTTGTCGGCGCCCTGGTAGGTCACGCCGGTGAAGTGGCGCGGGATGAAGTAGTGACTGGGGTAGATGCGCAAGGGGGTGTAGCCGTGCGCGCGATAGCTGTCGGTGAGGCGCTGCGGGCCGACCGTCTGCCAGGCCATGGCATGCGTCACCGTGGGCAACGCGGCGATGTCGTCGATGATCTGCCGGACGAAGCGATTGCCCGGCAGGCAGCCGAAGTAGCCCGCCGCGATCAGACCGGGCCGCGCGATCTCGCTCTCCCAGCAGGCGAAGGCCTCGCAGTCGAGCAGGGCGTCGTCAAGCGGGGCGACGCAGACAGAATCGGCGTCGAAGACCAGGCCGCCGTGCTCGAAAAGGATCTCCCAGCGCATCATGTCGGCCACGCCGTTCAGCTCGCGCGGGGCCATTTCGTCCATGTGGCGCGCGTTGACCCAGCCACGCCCCGCCAGTTCGGCATTGCCCCAGAGGCGCAACTCCCAGTCGGGATGGGCGACCCGCCAGGTCTCGATGCAGTTGTCGGGGCGCCTTGTCTCGTCGCCGACCCAGATGAAGTGGAAGGTCTTGGGAATCATGCTCGCGTCGCCTCCGGCCGGGCTGGAGTCTGTCCGCTTGCGGCCGGACGGGCGCGGGCCGGTGCCGGCAAACAGGACAGACCTGGGATGCCGGATGCTAGGGCCGCATGGTGAATCGGACGCGAAGCGGCACTACGCAAATGCCGAAGGGTCCTTCCCGGCCAATGGGTGGCGGCCGGGAAGGACAGGTGTCAGCCGCGCCAGGGTGGTGGCGCGAACGGCGAACGTGTCGGCCGGAGCGGGGCTTGTTTGCGGAACGGCCTCGCTCCGACCGGGCGACCCGAAGGCCGCCAGGGGGTTCGAATCCCCTTAATCCTGCGGGATCACCCAGCGGATGGTCCCGTCGTAAGTGCCTGCAACTTTCTCTCCCGCCCCGTCGCTCGCCGAATCGAAGCGTGCCCGCCGGGTGACGTTGCGGCAGGTGGCGGCGTCGAGCCCGGCGTGACCGCTCGATTGCGTGACGGTGCAGTCCGTCACCCGACCCGACGCGTCGATGCCGAGGCGGAAGCGCACGGTGCCGGTGTGGCCCGCGCGGATGTCGGCGGTCGGATAGTCGTCGGTGGTGACCCAGCGCGCCACGTCGCCGCGCGGCCTGGCGACTTTCGGGGTGAATCGCGCCGGCGTCTCCGTGGCCGTGGGGGTGACGAAGAACGGCTCGCCCGTCGCGACGCCGCCGGTCGGCAGCACCGGACCGACCGGCACGACGGCGAGCGTGGTGTCGGGCATCGCGGGCAGCCGCGGCTGGGAAACCCGGGCGACGGGATCGGCTTGCAGGGGGCGTTCCGGTTCGATCCTGGGGGTCTCGACCGGCTGGGACGGGATCGGCGCGGTGGGATAGAGGTTGCTTGGCAGGTGCCGGGGCGGATCGGCGGCAAGGAACGTCACGGCAAAGCCGTTGACCAGCGCGATCGCGAGCCCGCCCTGGATCAATGCGACGACGCCGCCGGTCAGGACCTTCTTGTTGCGATTGCCGGAATTCCCGTCGGTATAGGACATCGACATCCTTTCCTCGAAGCGGGCGCGTCCTGCGATCCATCGCAGGTCCGGCACCGTTCATGGCATCGACAATATCACGACCGCTTTACTTGGGAATTCTTTTTTACTAAGGATACCAAGTATTTAATTGTGCATGGTTATTATGACCATGCTTAGTTCGTGTTGCGCCGCAATATTCACGGGCAATATTCAGCGCGCGCCCGCAAGGGCCTTCTGGCGGCGGCGCTGCACCGAACTGCCCAGGCCGATCGCCTCGCGGTACTTGGCGACGGTGCGGCGCGCCAGCTCGAAGCCCTTGGCCTTGAGCAGCTCGACCAGCGCGTCGTCCGAGAGGATCGCCTTGGCGTCCTCGGCATCGATCAGCTGGCGGATCGCGGCCTTGACCGCCTCGGCCGAAGCGCCGCCCTCGCCGTCCGCCGAACCGACGCCGGAGCTGAAGAAGAACTTCAGCTCGTACGTGCCGCGCGGGCAGTTGAGGAACTTGTTGGAGGTGACGCGGCTGACGGTCGATTCGTGCATGCCGATCGCCTCCGCCACCGTCCGCAGCGTCAGCGGCCGAAGCAGCGCGACGCCATGGCGGAAGAAGCCGTCCTGCTGCTTCACCAGTTCGGTGGCGACCTTGAGGATGGTCTTCTGCCGCTGGTCGAGCGCCTTGATGAGCCAGTTGGCATCGGCCAGCTTGTCCGAAAGCCACGCGCGCGCGGCCTTGTCGGGACAATCGCCCTTCAGTTCGACGTAATAGCCGCGATTGACGATCAGGCGTGGCAGGGTCGCCTGGTTGAGGGCGATGTCCCAGCCTCCGTCGGCGCGCGGGGTGACCAGCACGTCGGGCGTGACCGCGCCGCTCGGCTCGCCGCCGAAGCGCAGGCCCGGCTTGGGGTCGTAGCCGCGCAGTTCGCCGAGCATGTCGGCGAAGTCCTCGTCGTCCACGCCGCACATGCGCTTGAGCCGGGGCAGTTCGCCGCGCGCCAGAAGGTCGAGGTTGTCGATCAGCCTGGCCATCAGCGGATCGTAGCGGTCCGCCTCCCGGGCCTGCAGCGCGATGCATTCCGACAGGCTGCGCGCGCCCACGCCCGTGGGATCGAGCGTGTGCACCAGCGCCAGCCCTTCCGCCACCTCGTCTACGGCGATGCCAAGGTCGGCGGCCAGCTCCGACAGGCCGACCGGCAGGTAGCCGGCCTCGTCGAGCTGGCCGATGATGTACCGCGCGACGCCGGCCACGAAGGGATCGCGGGTGGAAGCGCCGACTTGCGCCTCGAGATGCTCGACCAGCGTACCTGCGAGCGCCGCTCGATCGTCGATGCCTGGACCTTGCTCGCCGGGGCCGCCAGTGCGCAGCTCGGCACCCCAGCCGGTGTCGTCGGCACCGCCCAGGCCGCCGTCGCCGGTGTCGCGGTCACGGTCGAGCGCGGTGGCGTCGATGTCGAGTGGGCGGTCGTCGGCAGCGCGGCCCTCGCCGATGAGCTGGTCGACCGAAGACCCTTCCAGGGTGGTACGACGCTCGTCGAGCGTCTGATCGCCCGGGATTTCCACCGCATCGGCGGACGCACCGCCGCCGACGTCGAGCAGGGGATTGGCGTCGAGCGCCTCGCCGATGAACGTCTCGATCTCGAGATTGGACAGCGCCAGCAGCTTGATCGCCTGCTGCAACTGCGGCGTCATCACCAGCGACTGGCTTTGCCTGAGATCCAGGCGTGGCCCCAGAGCCACGGATCAAAGCTCCGCGGTGAGCGGCCTCACAGCGCGGAGCCCCTCACAGCGTAAAGCCTTCGCCCAGATACAGGCGGCGCACGTTCTCGTCCGCCACCAGTGCCTCGGGGCTGCCGGCGAACAGCACCTGGCCACCGTAGATGATGCAGGCGCGGTCGACGATGTCGAGAGTCTCGCGCACGTTGTGGTCGGTGATGAGGACGCCGATGCCACGCGTCTTGAGATCGCGAACGAGGTCGCGGATGTCGGAGATCGACAGCGGATCGATGCCGGCGAAGGGCTCGTCCAGCAGCATGATCGAGGGCTTGGCGGCCAGCGCGCGGGCGATCTCGCAGCGGCGGCGTTCACCGCCCGAGAGCGCCATCGCCGCGCTGGAACGCAGGCGGGTGAGGCCGAATTCGTCGAGCAGCCGGTCGAGTTCGGCCTGGCGCACGTCGCGGTCGGGCTCGTTGAGTTCGAGCACGGCGCCGATGTTCTGCTCCACCGTCAGGCCGCGGAAGATCGAGGTTTCCTGCGGCAGGTAGCCCAGGCCCAGGATCGCGCGGCGGTACATCGGCAGGCGGGTGACGTCGACGCCGTCCATCAGGATACGGCCCGAATCCGGCCGCACCAGGCCCATGATCGAATAGAAGCAGGTGGTCTTGCCGGCGCCGTTGGGGCCGAGCAGGCCAAGCACCTCGCCCTTGGCGACCGACAGCGAGATGTCGGAAAGGACGGTCCGCTTGTCGTAGCTCTTGGCGATCGAGATCACCTCGAGCCCGCCGTTCGCGGCGAGAAGCGCGGAGTCGGTGGCGCTGGCGTGGTCCTGCGTGAATTCGGTGCTGGCAGTCATCGCGGGGGACTTAACGCAGGCATGCGGGTCCCGGCAAGCGAGCATTTCTGCTTAAAGGCCGCTTCGAAAGTCGCGGAAGGGCGACTTCCGGGCCCGGTTCCGGCCCATGCCTCGGCTCGGCCTCCGATCCGGGATACAGCGTCGCGGGAAGGCAGGTGGAGGGGCGCGCCGGAACGGGACGTTCGAGGCACGCTGTTGGACGCCAGGACCGGCTGGTTTCGGGCCTGGCTCGTGCCGCTGCGGCGCGCCTGGACCTTCGCAATTGCAGAAAACGAAACTGAACTTGATCTGAATATCATTCGATGTTGTACTCCACGAAAAGGACGAGGAGTCGCCCTCATGGACAGGATACCGGACCATGCAGCGCATCATTCGGCGCTCAGTTCCCATGCGGCCGAGCATTCGCGGCCGGATGCCTTCCGGCGGCGTGCCGTCGTGGAGGATTTCGGAGCCCCGAAGGAACGCGCTGCCGTGACCACCGCGACCACCGACTGGCGCCGCAAGATGAGCGATCACATCGCCTATGCCCTGCTCGTCTACACTGCCCTGCAGATCTTCGTGACGGTCGGCGCGCTCAAGGCCCATGGCGGATCGCTGCTGCCCTATTTCGCGCTCGTCATCCTCGTCGTCGCGATCATCCCCGCCTGCCGCCGCTTCGAATCGCGCTGGAACCGCCTTTCCGACGAACAGGCACACGATCCCGCGCTGGCGCCCTACTACCGGCGCGACCGCCTGGCCTTGTGGGCGCTCGCGATCGGCCTGCCCTTCGCCCTGACCGCGCTGTTCAAGGGACTGGCGCTGGCGTTCGCCTGAACGGCGGCGGCGTTCGCCAAGTCCCGCCCCCCAACTCCCGCTCCCCCCAACTCCCGTTTGCCCTCGGCCCGCGCGGCGACTAGGGCGGGCGCTCATCTGCAAATCGGGAGTTGCCAACACGATGCTCAGTCCGGAACAGGCCAGGGACCGCGCGCTGGACCTGGTGGAGCGCGCCCGCCGCGCCGGGGCCGATGCCGCCGACGCCGTCTACGGCGCCAGTTCCTCGGAGGGCATCCAGGTGCGCCTCGGCAAGCTGGAGGACGTCGAGCGGTCGGAAAGCGAACACATCGCCCTGCGTGTCTTCGCGGGCCGTCGCTCTGCCAGCATCGGCTCGTCAGACCTCTCCGCCGCCGCGCTGGACGAACTGGCGGCGCGGGCGATCGACATGGCGCGCGCGGCGCCGGAAGACGCCTATTCCGGCCTCGCCCCGGACGAACTGCTGACTCGCGGCCCCTGGCCCGAACTCGACCTGATCGACCCGGCCGAGCCGCACCCCGCCACCTTGCGCGCCATGGCCGAGGAAGCCGAGGATGCCGCACGCGCGGTCTCCGGCGTCACCAATTCGGACGGCGCCACCGCCAGCGCCGGCCTCGGCGTCTTCGCGCTGGCGACCAGCCACGGCTTTTCCGGCGCCTACGGCTCGACCAACCATTCGATCAGCGCCTCGGTGGTCGGCGGCGAAGGCGGCAACAAGCAGCGCGACAACGCCTGGCGCACCACGCACCACGGCGCCGACCTGCCCTCTCCCGCCGAGATCGGCCGCCTCGCGGGCGAACGGACCGCCGCCAAGCTCGGCTCCGGGCGCATGAAGAGCGGCGCCATGCCGGTGATGTTCGATCCGCGCGTGTCGAGTTCGCTCGTCGGCCACCTGCTCGGCGCGATCACCGGCAGCGCCATCGCCCGGCGCTCCAGCTTCCTGCTCGACAAGCTGGGCGAGCAGATCTTCGCGGCGGGCACCCTGATCGCCGAAGACCCGCACACGCCCCGCGGCCTGCGCTCGCGCCCGTTCGACGGCGAGGGCCTGGCGACCACCCGGCGCAACCTCGTCGAGGACGGGCGGGTGACCGGCTGGCTGCTCGATTCGGCCGCGGCGCGCCAGCTCGGCGCCGCGCCGACCGGCCATGCGGCGCGCCATGGCGGCGGTGCCCCGGGCGTGACCACGGGCAACGTCCACCTTGCCGCCGGAGCGCTGTCCCCGGCGGAGCTGATGTCGGACATCGCCGACGGCGTCTACGTGACCGAGCTGATCGGCCAGGGCGTCAACGGCGTGACCGGCGACTACAGCCGCGGCGCCGCCGGCTTCCGGATCGTCAATGGCGAGCTGGCCGGCCCGATCGCGGAGTTCACCATCGCCGGCAACCTGCTGCGCATGTTCGCGCAGCTCACCCCCGCCAGCGACCTCGAATGGTATCGCGCGATCAACGTGCCCACCTTGCGCGTGGACGGCATGACCGTCGCGGGCGATTGAGGGGCGACAAGAAGGATACGACAAGTCCGGCCGATCCTCCCTGTTGCGAGGCAATGGGGAGGTGGCGCCGACGAATTGGCAAAGCCCCTTCCGCCATCCGCTTCGGGGACGTCGGGAATTCCATCGATGTCGGGGAGAAACTGGAGCGGGCGAAGGGATTCGAACCCTCGACCCCAACCTTGGCAAGGTTGTGCTCTACCACTGAGCTACGCCCGCTCTGGCGTTCTGCGGACGGTTCGGCGTGGCCGCTCCGGTCCGGGTGGAGCGCCACTAGCAGCGCTTGGCAGGGTCCGCAAGAGTGTCTTCGCGCCTTTTTCGACAAGGACCCGAAGACGCCCGGACGCAGCCCCCTAGCGCGTCTTTCGCGTGCGCAGGACCAGCGTGGCGACGCCCAGCATCACAAGGATCGCACACGTGTCGGCCAGGAGGTCGAGCCACTCGGCATCGCGGTGGAGCGACGGGATCATCTGCACGATCTCGATCCCTGCGCCGAGCGCGACGAGACCGAGCGCGACCTTCAGCTTGGGCACGCCGGGATAACCCAGCACGCCCAGCACCGCGAGGGTCGAGAAGGCCGCCATGTGCTGCAGCTTGTCGCCCGGTTCGCCCGGGAATTGCGGGGGATGCGGGATCACCGCCATGGTGAACGCGAAGACCAGTGCCGCCCAGAACATGATTCGGAAGATGTTTTGCATGGCGCCACTATCATGCTGCAGCGCGGCGGATTCAATTGGACTTCGCCTGCCCCGCGCTCGTGACGCACGTTTCGGCCGATACCGACGCGCGATCGCGCCCGGTGCCGGGCCTGGGAACTCTCTTGATGTCGGGAGAAACTGGAGCGGGCGAAGGGATTCGAACCCTCGACCCCAACCTTGGCAAGGTTGTGCTCTACCACTGAGCTACGCCCGCTCTGGCGCCTTACGGAACCGGTGGCGAAGCGCCGGGTCCCGTGTGGAGGGGCGCCACTAGCAGCGGTTGCACGGGCCCGCAAGAGGGAAGTGCAAGAAATTGCCATCGCTTGCGCAAGCAGCGCCGCACCCGCGCATTGTCCCTTCACAAATCGCCCCGGAAGGCCGATCTAAGGTGCCGGCATCCGCAATACGCTTAGCATACAGGAGCAGCGATCTTGGCCAGCATGGGTCTCAATCTCGACGAGCAGAAGGCAGTGGACCGTTTCCGACAGGCAGTAGCCGAGCCTTCGATGACCCAGCTCGTGATTCTCGATTTCTGGGCGGAATGGTGCGGCCCGTGCAAGGCGCTGACCCCGGTGCTCGAGAAAGTCGCCGCCGACTATGCCGACAAGGGCGTGCTCCTCGCCAAGGTCAACGTCGACGAGGAGCAGTTCATCGCCTCGCAGTTCCAGGTGCGCTCGATCCCCACGGTCTACGCGATCTTCCAGGGACAGCCGGTCGCCGACCTCACCAATGCGCGGTCCGAATCGCAGCTGAAGGCGATGCTCGACCAGTTGCTCGCAAAGCTCCCGGTGCAGCCCGCCGGTGCCGAGCCGAAAGTCGATCTCGTGCCGCTTATCGCCATGGGCGAGGATGCGCTGGCCGCCGGCGACGGCGAACGCGCCGTCAGCATCTACATGCAGATCCTCGAGGTCGCGCCCGACAACGGCGAAGTGATCGCCGGCCTCGTGCGCTCCTTCATCGCCGCAAACCGGCTGGAGGAAGGGGCCCAGGTCCTCGATTCGCTGGGTGAGCCCCTGTCCGCCGACCCGCATGTGGAACGCGCCCGCAAGGCGCTCTCGCTCGCGCAGGACAAGCCCGACGACAGCGAACTGGCCACCTTGCGCGCCGCCGCTGCCGAGCGCCCGGCCGACATGGAGGCGCAGTTCGCCTTCGCCGGCGCCGCCTTCGCCGCGGGCGAGCGCGACGCCGCCGCCGAGACCCTGCTGCGCATGGTCGCCGCCGACCGCGAATGGAACGAAGGCGCCGCGCGGGGCAAGCTGTTGCAGATCTTCGAGGCGGTCGGACTGGAGGACCCCTGGGTCTCGGCGACGCGTCGCAAGCTCTCCACCGTCCTGTTCGGCTGACCCGTTGACGCGCGTCACCATCTTTCCGCTGCCCGGTGTGGTGCTCTACCCGGGGCTGCACCTGCCGCTGCACATCTTCGAACCGCGCTATCGCGCGATGGTGAGCGATGCCCTGGCCCGCGACCGGCGGATCGGCATGATCCAGCCGCAGCGCCCTGTCGAAGGGTCCAGCCTCTACACCGTCGGCTGCCTCGGCCGCATCGGCGACGTCGAGGCGCTGGAGGACGGGCGCTACAACATCGTGCTCGAAGGCGAATCGCGCTTCCGCATCCTGCGCGAACTCGACGTGACGACCCCGTTCCGCCAGGTGGAAGCGGAACTGCTGGCCGAACGCGACGACGAAGTGCTCGCCCCGATCGAACGGGCCAGCTTCGAGCGCGAGGCCAAGCGTTTCGCCGACGCCCAGGGCTACGTGGTCGACTGGGACCAGGTCGGCCGGCTCGACGATCTGTCGCTGATAAACGGCGTCTCGCAGATCGCGCCGTTCGACCCGGCCGCCAAGCAGGCCCTGCTCGAAGCATCGGGCCTGGGCGCGCGGTGCGAGTTGCTGGTGCAGCTCATGCAGTTCTTCGGCCGCACCAACGACGACGACGAGGACGGCGCGACGCTGCAGTAGCAGGGTTCCTTCCCGAAACGGGGAGGAATTTCAGGGTCGGTGTGGCCCCAGCAGGATCACGCTCGCACCAGCCAGGCACAGGCCTGCGCCCAGCAGGTCCCAGCGATCCGGGCGCACGTCTTCGGCCAGCCACAGCCACAGCAGCGCCGAGGTGATGTAGACGCCGCCGTAAGCCGCATAGGCGCGGCCCGCCTGGTCGGTGTCCACCAGCGTCAGCAGCCAGGCGAACACCACCAGCGAGGCGCAGCCCGGGACCAGCCACCAGACGCTCTTCGACAGGCGCAGCCACGCCCAGAAGGCGAAGCAGCCGGCGATCTCCGCCAGGGCGGCACCGGCGAAGATCGCGGCGGCCTGGATCATCGCGGCGACTTCATCCGGGCAGCAGGCTCGCCTTGATCCCGTCGATCACGTACTGCGCCGCCAGCGCCGCCAGCAGGACGCCCAGCAGCCGCGTGATGACCGCCTCGACCTTGTCGCCCAGCACGCGCATGAGCGGTCCGGCGGTGGCGAGCGCGGCGAAGCTGAGCACCATCACGGCAAGCATCGCGCCCAGCACGATCAGCGTCTGGGCATCGCCCTTCGCGCGCGAGGTGAGCAGCATCATCGTCGCGATCGAGCCCGGCCCCGCCAGCATCGGCATCGCCATCGGGAAGACCGAGACGTCCTCGACCTCCGGGGTCGCCCTGAGCTTCTCGGCGCGCTCCTCGCGGCGCTGGGTGCGCTTCTCGAAGACCATGTCGACCGCGATCATGAACAGCATGATGCCGCCGGCGATGCGGAAGGCGTCGAGTTCGATGTGCAGCGCGCCGAGCAGCCGTTCGCCGAACAGCCCGAAGACGACCAGGATGCCGCTGGCGATCAGGCACGCGCGCGCGGCCATCACGATCGCCTGGCGCCGGCTCGCCCCCGCCGAGAGGCCGGCATAGATCGGTGCGCAGCCCGGCGGGTCGATCACCACGAACAGCGTGACGAAGGCGCTGACGAACAATTCGTACATTCTACCGGCCCCCTGCCGCGACGTCGAGCGCAAGTACCTCGCGCATGTCCCCGCCCTTGCGCAGCGAGACCATGATCTTGCGGGAATTGTCGGGCGCGACCGCGTAGGACCACGTCAGCGTCCCGTCGTCGGAGCGCCCGGACCCCTGCGGCCGGGCCACCCGGGCCGTCTCGACGACGATGGCGCCCTCGCTTCCCGGAGGCGGGCCGTCCCGGCGGGACGGACAGTCGGCGACCGAGGCCGAGAGCATCTCCGGCGCTTCGAGCGGCTGGGCGAGCGCATCACCCTGGTCGAGCACCCAGCGGAAGGTGCCCTTCTTCTGCCGCTTCCAGATCGTCGTGAAGTAGCCGGTCGAGCCGTCCGGCCGCTGCCAGGCGCCCTTGGTGACGCCCAGCGTGCCGTCGCAGCTCATCCATACCTGGTGGGGTTGCCACTGCACCGGCCGGGGCGGGTCCTTGCGGCCCTTGAGCCAGTCCCGGGCGATGACCGGGCCGGGGGCGAACATCACCGCCTCCTCGTCCGCATATTCGCGAAAGGCGGTCCACTGCCCCTTCTCGCGCGCCATCCGGGCAAAGGCGATCTCGGTGGCGACGAGCGCGCTGGGATTGGCGGTGCCGGTGCCGGGCGGGGGCATGCGCCGCCGCTCGGCCCGGGCCGGCGATGCCGATGTGGCCGCCACCACGCCCGCCAGCGCCAGAAGCGCCACGGCGAGCGGCGCCCGCCTCAAAGCGCGGTCTCGTCGAATTCGATTCCCGCGTTGCGGTGGGCGGCGACGATGGTGTTGCGCAAAAGCACGGCGATGGTCATCGGCCCCACTCCGCCCGGCACCGGCGTGATCGCTCCGGCGACTTGCGCGGCCGAGGCGAAGTCGACGTCGCCGACGAGCTTCGTCTTGCCTTCCTCGGCGCCGGGAACCCGGTTGATGCCCACGTCGATGACGGTCGCGCCGGGCTTGAGCCAATCGCCCTTGACCATTTCCGGCCGGCCGACGGCCGCGACGACGATATCGGCCCGGCGCACCACGTCGGGCAGGTCCTTCGTGCGGCTGTGCGCGACGGTCACGGTGCAGCTTTCGGCGATCAGCAGTTGCGCCATCGGCTTGCCGACGATGTTGGAGCGCCCGATCACCACCGCGTCGAGGCCCGAGAGCGAGCCCAGCTTGTCCTTGAGCAGCATCACGCAGCCCAGCGGCGTGCACGGCACGAAGCCCGGCAGCCCGGTCGCGAGGCGCCCGACATTGACGACGTGGAAGCCGTCGACGTCCTTGTCGGGGTTGATCGTGGCGATGACCTTGGCTTCGTCCATGTGCGCCGGCAGCGGCAACTGGACGAGGATGCCGTCCACCGCCGGGTCCTCGTTCAACTGCGCGACGACGGCCAGCAGGTCGGCCTCGGAGGTCTCGGCGGGCAGCTTGTGCTCGAAGCTTGCCATGCCGCAGGCCACGGTCTGCTTGCCCTTGCTCCGCACGTAGACCTGGCTCGCCGGGTCCTCGCCCACGAGGACGACCGCCAGGCCGGCCTTGCGGCCGGCCTTCGCCTCGAACCGGGAGGCGACCTCGGCGACGCGTCCGCGCAGGACTTCGGCAAAGGCCTTGCCGTCGATCAGTGCAGCTCCCGACATCAGTAGTAGGCCCTCGCGAGATTGCCGAGGATGATCTGCAGGATCGTCAGCCCGATGATGAGCACCATCGGCGAGAAGTCGATCGCGCCGGTATTGGGCATGATCTTGCGGATCGGGCGCAGCATCGGCTCGAGAATCGCGTTCAGCGCGGTATAGACCGCCGAGACGAACTGGTTGTGGATGTTGACCACGTTGAACGCGATCAGCAGGCCGAGCACGAATTGCACGATCACCACGAAGACGATGATCTGGATGAGGTAATCGACGATCTGGTAAAGGGTCAAGAACAGCAACGCCGGCTCCTTTGGTGCGCGTCTAGGCCGCGCTGATAGCCGAGCAGGCGCCACCCCGGCAAGGGCGCGTCCACCGCGGATGGACGGGGATCGACGAAAATGCAGGATGGGCCCCGCCCGTCCTCGCCTACTGGGTGAGCGTGGACGTCCGCTCGATCCGCCAGTTGAGTTGCTGGCCGCTGGCGCCCGGCACGTCGTTCACGCGGCGCAGCACGATCGTGCCGCGCTTGGAGGGGCGCCCGTCGCCGAAATCGACCACCAGCGGCGCTTCGTAGTAGAGCGAGCCCGCTGCCCCTTCCATGTCGCCCTTGCCCACCGCGAGCCGGGGCACCGCCGTCCCGCCAAGCTCGGTCTCGAGCTTCCGGGGGGTCATCTCGGCATCGAGGCTCCAGGCCTTGGAGGCGCTGGCCCAGTCGCCCTCGCGGATGGCGCTGACGTAGTAGCGCAGCAGGCGCTCGGGATCGCGGCGCTCGGACAGGGCGCCCGTATCGAGGCTGGTGGCGGCGGCCGGCGAGGCGAGGCCGTCCGAGGCGTCGTCGCTCGGCCCGGCGACGTCCGAAGCCGCGTCCGCGCTGGCCGCGCCGGTCGGCTCCTGCGGTCCCTTGTCGCAGGCGGCGAGAAGAAGCGCGGTTCCCGAGAGCGCGATTGCAAGAGCGGCCTTGATACGCATTTGGTCAGAAGCGCCTTTCAGTTCGCAGGTTCCCCTCCGAGGAACACGGATGCGGAAGAGATTCAGCCCGCCCGGATCAGCGTGCCCGCACCTTCCTGCGTGAATATTTCGAGCAACATGGCATGCGATACCCGCCCGTCAAGCACGACGGCGGCCTCGCACCCGGCCTCGACGGCGTGGATGCAGGTTTCCAGCTTGGGGATCATGCCGCCGGTGATCGTGCCGTCGGCCTTCAGCCCCTCGATGTCGGCGGGGGTGAGGTCGGTCAGCAGTTCGCCGTTCTTGTCGAGCACGCCGGCGACGTCGGTGAGCAGGAACAGGCGCGAGGCGCCCAGCGCGGCGGCGATGGCGCCGGCCATGGTGTCGGCATTGACGTTGTAGGTCTGCCCGTCCGGTCCAGGGGCGATCGGGGCGATCACCGGGATCATCCCCGCGGCGGAGATGGTGTCGATCACGGTGGTGTCGATCGTCTCGGGCTCGCCCACGAAGCCGAGGTCGACGACCTGCTCGATCAGGCTGTCAGGGTCCTTGCGGGTGCGTTCGACCTTGCGCGCGGTGACCATGCCGCCGTCCTTTCCGGACACGCCCATCGCCTTGCCGCCGGCCCGTGCGATCCAGCCGACGATCTCCTTGTTGATCGCGCCCGACAGGACCATCTCGGCCACTTCGGCGGTCGCCTTGTCGGTGATGCGCAGCCCGTCCACGAAGCGGCTTTCCACGCCCATGGTCTTGAGCATGGCGCCGATCTGCGGGCCGCCGCCGTGGACGACCACCGGATTGATGCCCACCGCCTTGAGCAGCACCACGTCCTCGGCGAAATCGCGCGCCTTCTCGGGATCGCCCATGGCGTGCCCGCCATACTTCACGACGAAGGTGCGCCCGGCATAGCGCTGCATGTAGGGCAGCGCGTCCACGAGAGTTTCGGCCTTGACCAGGAAGGCGGGATCATGCGGATTCGACATGGAATGCGCTTTACGCGGCTACGCGCGATTTTGAACCCGTTTTTACGTGAATTTTCGGTGCAATCGTGCCGTTCCGCAGGTCAGCCGTCGAGCCTGCGGCCCAGTTTCACGAAGAACCAGATCAGCGGCGGCACCATGATCGTCGAGAGCACCAGCTTCGAAATGATCTGCCCTTCCATGATCGACAGCAGCGGCAGGCCCGTCCCCACGAACGAGATGGTGATGAACAGCACCGTGTCGATCACCTGCGACAGCATGCTGGCGATCCACGCGCGCACCAGCAGCAGCCGTCCGCGCCCTTCGGACATCCGCGCGAAGAGATAGACGTTGAGTGTCTGCGACACGCCGTAGGAGATCAGCCCCGCGAACTGCATCCGCGCGCCCTGCCCCAGCAGCCGGGCGAACGCCTCCTGGTCGCTCCAGAACCCGGCGGGCGGGACGACGTGGATCACGAAGGTCAGCAGGCTCATCGAGACGATCAGCGGAATGAACCCGAAGCGCACCAGTCGGTTCGCGGTCTCCTTGCCGTGCAACTCGGCCACCGCGCTCGACAGCACCACCAGCAGCAGGAAGGCGAAGATCCCCGATTCCACCGCGAGATTGCCCAGCACCGGCCAGGTGCCGAGCGAGGCCAGCTTGGTCCCCAGCACCCCCGCCAGCACGACGAGGCCACCGTAGAGCAGCGAAAAGACGAAAAGGGAGCGGGTGATGACGGGCGCGGGTCGGTCCATCACCCCCCTGTAACCGGCAAAGCGCGTTTCCACTAGGCCGGGAGGCGAAAATGCTGGGTGGGGGGCTGCCACTCCTCCCCATCGCGGCGCGACGGGGAGGATCGGGAAACACGGATACGGCTTCCTTCCGGGAGAAGGAGGAACGGCCGAGCCCGGAAAGGCCGCTTTCCTACACTCGCCCCGCCGCGATACCATGCCGCCATGGCCACCCACCCCCACCTGCCGACCCCCGCCCGCGTGGCGCCACTCCAAGGCCACGATGCCTGCCCCCAGGACAGTGTAAACCGTGTAAACCTGCCTTCGCCCTGCCCTCGTTTCGCCCGGCCTTGAATAAGGCTCTAGCCGTCACGCACCCGCGCCGGTACGGTCGGCAGCTTCGTCATTCGTTTCCCCGGAGCCACCCGCCTCGATGCATGTCGCCTACAGCCTGATCGGCATCGTTCTCATCATGGCGGCAGCCTTCCTGCTTTCGACCGACCGCAAGGCCATCCGCCTCAGGGTCGTCGGCGCCGCTTTCGCGCTGCAGGCGGGCCTCGCGGCGCTGGTGCTCTACGTGCCGTTCGGCAATCGCATCCTGCAGGGCGCCGCGGGCGGGGTGGAAAGCCTGCTCGGCTATGCACATGCCGGCATCGACTTCCTGTTCGGGCCGATGGCCGCGCCCGAGATCGGCGGCCACAGCTTCGCCATATCGGCGCTTCCCGTCATCATCTTCTTCGCCTCTCTGATCTCAATCCTCTACTACCTGCGGATCATGCCGCTGGTGGTGCGCTGGCTGGGCGGCGCGCTGGAGAAGGTGACGGGGATCAGCAAGGTGGAAAGCCTGTGCGCGGCCTCGAACATCTTCGTCGGCCAGAGCGAGGCGCCGCTGGTGATCCGGCCCTACCTCGCCGCGCTCAACCCCTCGCAGCTGTTCTGCGTGATGACGGTGGGCCTGGCGGGCGTCGCCGGGACGATCCTGGCCGCCTATGCCTCGATGGGCATCCGCATCGACTACCTCGTCGCCGCCGCCTTCATGTCGGCGCCGGGCGGCATCTTCATGGCCAAGATGATCATGCCCGACCCGCGCCCCGCCCCGGCCGACACGGACGAGGACATCCACGAAGGCACCATGCCCCCCGCCGGCCTCGCCGCCGCCGCGCTCAACCGGGCCGACGTCACCCACCAGCCCGGGGTCCATGTCGACGAGCCGGTCGCCAGCGAGCACGACGAGGAAAAGCCCGCCAACATCATCATGGCCGCGTCGCAAGGCGCGCAGACCGGCGTCAAGCTGGCGGTCGCGGTGGGCGCGATGGTGCTCGCCTTCGTTGCCCTGATCGCTCTGGCCAATGGCTGCGTCGGCTGGTTCGCGGGGCTGTTCGGGTTCTCCGGCGTCACCTTCCAGTCGCTGCTGGGTTATGTCTTCGCGCCGATCTTCTACCTGCTCGCCACGCCCGACTGGACCGAGGCGATGCATGCCGGCGGGTTGTTCGGCACCAAGATCGTGCTCAACGAATTCGTCTCGTTCATCGAACTGGGCAAGGACGGCGCCCTGTCCCCGCGCACCGTGGCGGTGGTGACGTTCGCCCTGTGCGGCTTCGCCAACTTCTCCTCGATCGCGATCCAGATGGCGGTGACCGGCGGCCTCGCGCCCAATCAGCGCCCGATCATCGCCAAGCTGGGCATCCGCGCGCTGGCCGCGGGAAGCCTCTCCAACCTGATGAGCGCGGCGCTGGCCGGGCTGTTCCTCACCGCGTTCTGACCGCCGCACGTCCGGGCGATCTCGTCCGGTGACGCTGGACAAGCCTGCGGCCACCCGCTCTTCTCCTGCCCACGAGAGAGCAGGAGAAGACCATGCCCCGGCAGTTCCGCGATACCTACGGCCCGATCGCGCTGGTGACCGGCGCATCCTCGGGCATCGGCCTCGCCTTCGCCGAGGAACTGGCCGACCGCGGCTTCGACCTCGTCCTCACCGCGCGGCGCACCGACCGGCTCGACGCGCTGGCCGAGCGCCTGCTGTCCTCTCACGCGGTGCGCACCACGGTGATCGGCGCCGATCTCGCCGACCCGGAGACGCCCGCGCGTATCCTCGAGGCGACGCTCGGCGCGGACATCGGCCTCGTCGTCAGCAACGCCGGCTTCAACCTCAAGGGCGCCTTCGAGGACACCGACGCCTTGGCGATGGCGAAGATGCTGACGGTCAATTGCCACGCTCCGTTGCAGATCGCGCACGGCATGATCCCCCGGCTCAGGGCACGCGGCCACGGCGGGATCGTGTTCACCGGCTCGGTCGAGGGGCTGATCGGCTGTCCCTATTCGGCTGCCTATTCGGCGTCGAAGGCGCTCGTCGTCGCGCTCGGAGAAGCGCTCTGGGGCGAGATGCTGGGCACCGGCGTCGACGTGCTGACGCTGTGTCCCGGGGCGACCGAATCGGAAGCGACCGCAGGCATGACCGGCCTCGCCAACCTGCAGGGTGCCCGCGAGGTCGCTAAGCTGGCGCTCGACAACGTGCGCGAGGGGCCGACGTTCGTGCCTCACGCCCACTACCGCGCGACGTTCGATCATTTGCGCGCCCTGCCTCGCCGCGAGGCGCTGGCACAAATGGCCGAGGGCATGCGCAAGCGGGCTTGATGCAGGCCCCGATCAGAGCGGGATCGACGGCTTGCCGCGCCGGGCCAGCGCCAGCGCCGACAACACGATCCCGGCGAGGATCAGCGCCATGCCGACGAGATGGTAGCGCTCCAGCCGCTCGCCCAGCAGCACGGCCGACAGCAGCGCGCCGAACAGCGGCATCAGCGTGATCGCCTGGCCGCTGCGCGCCGCGCCGAGCTGGGCGGTGGCGGCATTGTATATGAAGTAGGCCAGCACCGAGGGGAACACCGCGACATAGGCGAAAGCCGCCAGGACCTGCGGGCTCCAGGCGACGGTCCGCCCCTGCCCCGACTCCCAGGCGGCCAGCGGCGCCATCGCCACGGTGCCGAGCACGAAGACGAGCAGCAGGAAGCTCGACGAAGAGATCGCCGGCCGCTTGCGCAGCAGCACCGTGTAGAGCGACCAGACCACCACCCCGCACAACACCAGCGCGTCGCCCATGCCGAGCCGCAACGTGGTCATCGCGGCGAGGTCGCCCTTGAAGACGATGCCGACGACGCCGATGGTCGACAGCACCACCCCGCCGATGTGCAAGGGCCCCGCCCGGGCTCCGAAGAACGCCCGGTCGAGCACCAGCACCAGTGCCGGGATCGAGGCCTGCAACAGCAGTGCGTTGGCCGCGCTGGTGTACTGGAGGCCGGAATAGATGAAGGCGTTGAAGCACACGATGCCCAGGAACCCGAGCGCCAGCACCCAGCGCCATCCCGCCAGCGCCGCCCGGCGCTCGGCCCAGAGGGTGCGCGCGGCGAATGGCGCCAGCACCAGGACCGCCACGAGCCAGCGTCCGAAGGCAAGCGTGAAGGGCGGGATCTCTTCGCGCACCGCCCGTCCGGTGATCGAGTTGCCGGCCCAGAACAGCATGACGAACCCGAGCAGCAGGAAGGCGCGCGTGTTGGAGCGGGATTCGGGCATGGTCGGTGCGGTTTCCGTTCGGCTAAAATCTGTCCGCTTGCGGCGGGATCGGCACCGGCCGGTGCTGCTTAATCAGCACAAACCAAGCCATCAACCCAGCGCTTCGTCGAGCATATCTGCGAGCCTGAGGCCCGCGCGTTCGATGCGATCGTCGATCACCGGGATCGCCTGCTCGATCGCCTCGTTGCTCCAGACGATCTTCTGGGGCTCCTTGACGCCGCACGGCAGCTTGCCGCCGAAGGCCAGCGGATAGAGGAAATCGCGGCTGACCTGCCAGCTCTCGCGCTCCCAGTCCTCGACCTTGCCGGTGGCGAGATTGGCCCTTTCCTGAGCGCTGTAGACACGGATCAGCGGCGGGTGGGCCGACGTGATCGCGCGCTCTGCAAGGACGCCGTCCCACACCGAATGGAGGTTGCGCCCCGGTGCGATGCCGTAGTCGGCCTTGACCGCGTTGCCGCCCATGTCCTCGTTCTCGCCGATGTGGAGCGGCTGGTGCACGTCGCCGACGAGGTGGACGACGAACGACAGCGCCTCGAGGCGCAGCACCGGCGCCAGCTTGCGGTCGGTCAGCAGGCGCAGGTTGCGGTCGATCTGGGCGGTGGCGCAGTTGCCGTCGCGGCAGTTCGCCTTGAGGTCGAAGGTGCCGCAGACCGGCTGGTCGTGATAGTGCCACGAGGACGTGTACGCCCAACGCCAGCGCTCGCCCTTGATGCAGTCGGGCCAGGTCGCCACGTCCTCGATCGTGCCCATGCGGCACTGCGGCGTGTCGATCTCGCGCTGGTGGCGCAGCAGGTCGCGGATCGCGGCGCGGGTGGCCGGCTTGACGTTGGCCATGGCGATGGCGCCGACGGTGCGATGGCCCAGGGCGCCCCAGGCCATGGCGGGGCTGGAAAGCACGGCCGACAGCGCGGCCAGGATCGTCATGAACGTGCGCATCCCCGCCTCAGGCCACCGGGCTCTCGTACTGCTCGATGACCCATTCCTCGGCCTCGGCGGCGTTGATCCAGGCCTGCATCCATTCGTGCTCCCACACCGCCTGCATGTAAGCCTGGCCGAAGCCGGGGACGCCGATGCCGTAGGTCAGGAAGCGACTGACGACGGGGGCATAGAACACGTCCGCCGCGCCGAAGGTGCCGAACAGGAAGGGCCCGCCCTTGCCGAACCGGGCCCGTGCTTCGGCCCAGAGGGTGAGGATGCGCACGATGTCGCCGCGGGTCTCGTCGTCGAGCATCATACCCTCTACGCGCGCCCGGATATTCATCGGGCACGCACGGCGCAGCGCCAGGTAGCTCGAGTGCATCTCGGCCACCATCGAGCGGGCCATCGCGCGGGCAGCATCGTCCTTGGGCCAGAAACGGTCGCGCCCGACCTTGTCGGCGAGGTAGTCGACGATGGCGAGGCTATCCCACACCACCGCGTCGCCGTCCCACAGGATCGGCACCTTGCCGTGGCTGGGCGCCAGGTCGTCGGTATCCCGCTTGAGCGCTTCCCACTCCTCGCCGAACAGCGGGACGGTGATCTCCTCGAAATGCAGGCCCGACTGCTTGCACGCGAGCCAGCCGCGCAGCGACCAGCTGGAATAGTTCTTGTTGCCGATGATGAGCTTCACGGGACGGCGTTCCTCGGGTGGCTGAATGTGCGGCCTAGGGCGTGGAAGCGGGGCTGTCGAGGTTGAACGACCCCAGCGGTCCCGGAGCACGTCCGGGACGACCGACTGTCAGAACACCCGCGTCAGCGTGTAGAACAGCGCGCCCACCGCCGCGCTGGCGGGAATCGTTACGAACCAGGCGACGATCACCCGGCTCGCGACCGACCAGCGTACCGCGCTGGATCGGCGGGCAGCGCCGGTGCCGACGATCGAGCCGGTGATGGCGTGCGTGGTTGAAACCGGGATACCCAGCGCGCTGGCACCGAACACGACGATCGACCCGGCGGTCGAGGCGCAGAAGCCAGAGTGGTGATTGAGCTTGGTGAGCTTGGAACCCATCGTCTTGATGATCTTCCACCCGCCCGAAAGCGTGCCCAGCGAGATCGCCAGGTAGCACGACAGCACCACCCAGTGCGGCACGTGGAACTCGCCGGTCATGTGGCCGGTGGAATAGAGCAGCACCGCGATGATGCCCATGGTCTTCTGCGCATCGTTGCCGCCGTGGCTGATCGAATAGGCCGCGCTCGACAGCAGGTGGAGGCTCTTGAAGATTCCGTTCGATTGCCGGGGCGATACGCCCTTGAACAGCCAGCTCGTCAGCAGCATCAGCACCATGGCGAGCACGAAGCCCAGCACCGGCGATACGAAGATCGCCGCTATCGTCTTCACGGTCCCCGAGCTTTCCACCACCCCGAAGCCGCCATGCGCGATGCCGGCGCCCAGCAGCCCGCCGATCAGCGCGTGGCTGGAACTGGAGGGGATACCCTTGATCCAGGTCAGCACGTTCCAGAACATCGCGCCCACCAGCGCGCCGAACACCACGGCCGGGGTCACCGCATCGACGTCGATGATGCCCTTGCCCACCGTCTCGGCGACGTGGAGGCCGACGAAGAAGTAGGCGAGGAAGTTGCCGGCCGCCGCGAACAGCACCGCCAGTACCGGCGACAGAAGCCGGGTCGCCACCACCGTCGCGATGGCGTTGGCGGCATCGTGCAGACCGTTGAGGAAATCGAACGCCAGCGCCAGCGCGACGAGGCCGACCAGCAGCGGAAGGGCAAGACTGTGGTCCATCGACAGTTACGAGTGGTCGATGACCAGGCCGTCGATCTCGTTGGCGAGATCCTCGAAGCGGTCGACCACGCGCTCGAGACGCTTGAACATTTCCTGCCGCACGAAGAAGTGCATCGGATCGCCCTTCTCGCCGTTGGGACCCGAATCGGCCTTGAACAGGCGCTTGAGGCCGGCGGCGTGAATCTCGTCGGCATGGCCTTCCATGCGCACCAGGCGCTCGGTCAGCTCGTGCAGGCGGTGGCCGTTGTCGCCGATCTTGCGCAGCAGCGGGATCGCCTCGGCGGTAAGGCGCGCGGCATCGACGATGATCGCCGCCATGTCGCGCATCTCCGGCTCGAACTCGACCACTTCGTAGAGGTCCGAGGCATTGGCGGTCTGCTGCATCTCGTCGATGGCATCGTCCATCGTGTTGATGAGGCTGGTGATCGCCGAACGGTCGAAGGGCGTGAGGAAGCTGCGGCGCACGGTCTGCAGCACTTCGCGGGTGATGTCGTCGGCATCGTGCTCGCGCTCGGCGATCTCGCGGATGTGCTGTGCGCGGCCCGCGCCGCCCTGCGCTAGGCGCGCCAACGCGTCGGCGCCGGCGACCAGGGTGGCGGCCTGCCTTTCGAACAGGTCGAAGAAATTGCCCTGCTCGGGAAGCAGCTTCTGGAACCAGGCGAACATGGCATTGACCCCTGTCTTGTCGGCCACGGTATCGGCCATTGCGCCGAACATGCGGGCGGGACTGGCGGCGGCACGAAACTCGCGCGCGCCGAAGGAACGGATGAGTGCGCGCAGGTCTTCCTCTTCGACCGACCGTGCAGCCTCGGCAAGCGGGAACCAACGACGCTCGCGCTGGTGCTGCTCGTCCCAGGAGTCCAACTCCTCGGTGACGGCGAAGGGAAACACGTCGACGTCGGCCCAGACCCACGCACCCGAATTGCGACGCTTGCGGTAGCGGTAGGACCCCAGCGGCACCGGGCACGTCGCGCCCAGCACCCCGGCCTCTTCCTCGGCCTCGACCGAGGCGGCGGCGTGAGGCGGCATGCCCTTCATCAGTCCGCCCTTGGGAATCACCCAGCGACGCGTCTGCCGCGAGGTGATGAGCAGGATCTGGATCGGCGCATCGATGGCATTGCCGACGGTGCGGTAGGGAAGGACGGCAATCTGGCGCATCGGCGAGATCTCCTTTTCATCCCTTTACGCTGAAGGTGCGGCCCATAGGGGAGCGAAGGGCGTCACGCAATCGTCACAAAGCCCGAAGAGGTGGAAGATCAGCATCGGGCCTCGCTGGCCCCGCGTCCACGCGCGAATGATCCAGTCAAACCCGCGTCATCCCGAACTTGATCCGGGACGGTAGGCGGTGCTTCAGGCAGTGCCTCGCCGAAACGGGCGCGGCCTTGCCCGCGGTCCCGGATCAAGTCCGGGACGAGGTGGCAGGCTCAAAGCTCCGCGTCGGCCAGCACGGCGCCGCGCAGTTCCTCGATGCCCATGCCCTTTTCCGAGCTGGTGACGTGCACCACCGGGAACGCCGCCGGGTGCTTGCGCGCCTCGGCCACGGTGGCGGCATGGACCGCTTCGAGTTCGCTGGCCTTGATCTTGTCGGCCTTGGTCAGGACGATGCGATAGCCCACCGCCGCCTCGTCGAGCATCTTCATCATCTCGGCGTCGACCGGCTTCACGCCGTGGCGCGAATCGATCAGCACCAGGGTGCGCTTCAATTCGACCCGGCCGCGCAGGTAGTCCCGAACCAGGCGGCGCCAGGTCTCGACGACCTTGGGCGGGGCCTTGGCGAAGCCGTAGCCGGGCATGTCGACCAGGCGGAACTTGAGCGGCTCGCCCACGTCGAAGAAGTTCAGCTCCTGCGTGCGCCCCGGGGTCACCGAGGTGCGCGCGATCGCCTTGCGCCCGACGAGCGCATTGAGCAGCGAGGACTTGCCGACGTTCGAACGGCCGGCGAAGGCGACTTCGTTGGCAATGGGGTCGGGCAGGAACTTGAGTTCGGGGGCGCTCTTGAGGAACGTCACCGGCCCCGAGAACAGCTTGCGCGCCCGCTCGATCAGGTCGGCCTGGATCCGGTCTTCCTCCATGGTCAGGCCTTCGCGCCCTTGTCGCGCTCAAGTGCACGCGCCTTGTCCGCCGCGTCCTTTTCCTGCTGCGCCTTCAACTGCGGGTGCCGGCTGTACAGGTACTTCTGCTGGGCGATGGTGAGCAGGTTCGAGGTGATCCAGTAGACCAGGAGGCCCGATGCGAACGGTGCCATCACGAACATCATGAACCAGGGCATGATCATGAAGACCTGCTGCTGCGCCGGGTCCATCTGGGCCGGGTTCAGCTTGAACTGCAGGAACATCGTCACGCCCAGCAGCAGCGCCAGCACGCCGATCGCGAGGAACGCGGGCGGGGTGAAGGGCAGCAGGCCGAACAGGTTGAGGACGTGCAGCGGATCGGGCGCGGAGAGGTCCTTGATCCACAGCACGAAGGGCTGGTGGCGCATCTCGATCGCCAGGATCAGGGTCTTGTAGAGCGCGAAGAACACTGGGATCTGCAGGAACATCGGCAGGCACCCGGCCATCGGGTTGACCCCCTCCTTCTTGTAGAGGGCCATGATCTCCTGCTGCTGCTTCTGCTTGTCGTCCTTGTAGCGTTCCTGCAGCGCCTTCATCTTGGGCTGGATGGCGCGCATCGCCGCCATCGAGGCGAAGCCGCGCTGGGCGATCGGGAACATGATGCCGCGCACGATGGCGGTAAGCAGGATAATGGCGACGCCGAAGTTCTTGGTCAGCGCGAACAGCGCGGTCAGCAGCCAGAAGATCGGCTTTTCGAACCAGCGGAACCAGCCCCAGTCGATGGCGAGGCCGAAGTTGGCGATGCCCTGCTTCTCGTAGGCGTCGAGGACAGTGTGCTCCTTGGCGCCGGCGAACAGCTTGGTCGTCACCGACAAGCGCTGGCGCGGCTGGACGACCTGCTGGTCGTAGACGAGGTCGGCGCGGAACACGTCGTTGCCGAGCGAGCGGAAAGTGCCCTCGGCCTTGTTGCCCACGGGAATCAGGCTCGACATCCAGTAGACGTCGGTGAAGCCGATCCAGTCGGTGCGACCCGGCTCGGTGACGGTCTTCGCTTCGAGCACGTCCTTGTAGTTGTTCGCAAAGGTCACCGAACCGTCGAAGGCGCCGATCGGGCCCGAGTGGACGTTCCAGGTATCGAGGCTGGCAGTCAGGTCGGTGCGGTTGACCAGCGCGAAGGGCTTGACCGTGACCGCGCCGCCGCCGGCGTTCTCGACCGTCTGGACGGCCGTGATCATGTAGTCCTTGTCGATCGAATAAGTGATCGAAAAGCGCTGGCCGGTGGGGTTGGCCCAGGTCAGCGTCAGCGGCGTGGTCGGCGTCAGCTTCGCACCGGCGGGCGCGGTCCACACCGTCTGAGCGCCGGGGGCGGCAGTGCCGCCCTCACCCACCCAGCCCACTTGCGCGAACTGCTGCGCCGGGGTGCCGGCGGGCGAGAAGATGCGCACCGGCCCCGAGTTCTTCTCCACCGTCTCGCGATGGCGGTTGAGCACGAGGTCGTCGACGATGGCGCCGGTCAGGTTGATCGAGCCCGACAGTCCCGGCGCGGCGACAGGAACGCGGCCGCCCGCGGCCAGCGCGGTCTTGAGGTCCTGCTGTTCGAGCGCCACTTCGGCCGCATCGCGCAGGCCGCCTTCGCGGGTCGGCTTGGTCGGGCTGGTCGCCTTCTCGGCACCGCCTGCCGCGACGGTCTGTACCGGCGTCTTGGCCTGCGGATAGAAGTAGCCGACCCCGGCTTCCCATCCGAACAGGACGAGCGCGGTCAGCACGACCGCGAGGATGATGTTGCGCTGCTTTTCCACGAAGGCTTGTTCCTGCTCGTATTGCCGGTCCGCGGCGGCGCGATAGGCCGCCTGCGTCTCTTCAGTCGTTCTGTTCAGTCTGGCCAGTTAGTCCGGGACAGGATCATGGCCGTGCCCGCCCCACGGTTGGCAGCGCAATAGACGCCAGAACGCCAGCCATCCACCCTTAATCGCACCATGCCTGCGCACCGCCTCGATGGCATATTGCGAGCACGATGGGGTGTAGCGGCAGGTCGGAGGCATGATCGCCGAAGGACCCAGCTGCCAGCCTCGCGCGATGCCGATCAGCAGCAGGCCGGGTATCGAGACGAGGAAGGCCCACACCTTCTTCATTTCCTCGGCGGGCCCCGGCGGCGTCCACCCGTTCTGGGCGCATCGCCCTTGCCCTCGCGTGCCCGACCGAGCGCCGCCACCAGTTCGCTGCGCAAGGCCGCGAAATCGCGCTCGATGCCGTTCTCGCGACCGATCAGGACGTGGTCGGTGTCCGGCAGGCCATGTTCGTGCAGCAGCTCGCGCAGCAGCGCCCGAAAGCGCCGCTTCATGCGGTTGCGCACGACGGCATTGCCGATCTTCTTGGTGACCGTGATCCCGGCGCGCCGGCCCAGCCCGTCGTTGCGGTTGGCCAGCAGCACGAAGCCGGGGCGCGCGACTCGCAGGCCGCGATTCGCAGCCAGGAAGTCGGACCGGCGGGTCAGGATCGTGTAGGCGTCTGCCATGGCGGGAAGCTAGGGACTCACCGATGCGAATGAAAGGTCGCCCGGGCTCGAATCGGACCCGAGAACGATTCGCGCCAAAACAAAACGGCGCCAGTCCATGCCCTCGCGCAATGGCGAAGGCATGGACTGGCGCCGTCAGGCAGGGGCGAACCCCTGCCGCTATCGGCGAATCAGGCCGAAAGCTTGGCGCGGCCGCGGGCGCGGCGGGCGCGGATGACCTTGCGGCCACCGACAGTCGCCATGCGCGAACGGAAGCCGTGACGGCGGGCGCGGACAAGGTTGCTGGGCTGGAAAGTGCGCTTCATGTCAGTCCTCGAAATACCAACTTGGTCCCGAAGGACCTGAACAAAAAGGGCCGCCCGAACGGGACGACCGCAGAACAGATGGGCGCCGATACGGAAAGGCCGCGGGAGAGTCAAGGCCGAGCACACTTGAAGACGTCGTCGCGAGCGCGAGGCACCCCGGCGCAAGCTACTTATCAATTAACCGCTGGTTTACCAGTATGGCGAACCTGGCCGCGATGGCGGATCATCGGCGGCGCAATGCCGGCGTCGCGACCACGCCATCGCCGACAGACCGGCGCCGCAGTTGGGGAGCAACGATGCAGCACGACGCAGGAAACCGTTTCGGCGTGCTCGTGGGCTGGACGTCCCAGGACCTCGGCGCGCGCATGATGCTCGCGATCCAGACTTACGAGCGTGCCACCTGGGAGGAAGGCGAGGAACCTCTCCTCACCCACGTCATGATGACCAAGAGCCAGGCCACGGTCCTGGCGAACTACCTGCTCAAGGCATCGGGCGCGATCCCGCCGCCGCGGCGTCGCTGGCTAGCGGCGATCTTCGGCTGACGGCGCCTCGGATGGCGTTTGCGAATGGGCTCTCGTCCATTCTGCCGCACCTCTCAGGCCCCCGCGTCCTCCAGCCGCACCCACAGCCCCATCTCGCCGGCGCCGAACCAGCGGGCCGAGGAGAACGGGACCGAATTGGTCATGGCATAGAAGGCCTCGGCCTCGATCGGGCTCATGCCCATCTGCCGGTAGTAGTCGATGTAGCGGCGGTTCTCCGGGGCGCTGGCGGCATAGTCGGCGGGTTCCAGGCCGGTGTCGTCCATCCAGGAATGGACCGCGAACTCGGCGCCCGGATCGGCAATGCGGCGGGCGCCGGCGAGGAACAGCTCGACCCCGCCGGAGCGCACCGAGCCGCCGGCCGGGACGTGCGTGGCGATGCCATGCTCGCGAATCATGCGACCGAGCCGCAAGTTGGCGAGGTCGTCCTCGGTGCCGGGGCACTCGACCATCTCGATCGTGGCGATGCCCGGATGGTCGCGCAGCATGGCGGCGAAGAGGGCCGGGCTGCGCGCGTCGGTGACGTCGACCAGCGCGGCGCGGCCATCGTCGAGCACCCGGAACGGGCCATAGGCCGGGCCGTCCGGCATGGTGGCGGAAAGCGGGCCTGCAGAAAACGCGGCCCCCGAGAACGGAGAAGCAGCGATCGGCTCGGGCGCCGGCATCGTGAAGTAAAGGCTGCGCTCGCCACCTGTGTCGTAGTGGTCGGCAACCACGTCGACGGCCTCGTACTCGATCACCTGCGCCGACAGGGGGGTCATGGCGAACAGGCAGGCAAGGCCGAGGCATGCAGTGAGCGAGCGCATTACCGCACGCTGGCTCCCGCGGCCTTACCTGCGACCTCACAAGCCCGGTTAAAACGTCGTAAGGTATAAATAACGCCATGGCCGCCGCGCGGCGAACCGTTACTAGACTGGTCCCCTCTTTCCTATCAGGGGACTTTTCGTGGTCGCACTCGTATCGACCGTCGCGTACCTCGGGCTCGAGGCGCGTGCCGTCGAGGTGCAGTGCCAGATCGCGCCGGGCATGCCCGGTTTCGCGCTCGTCGGCCTGCCGGACAAGGCGGTGGGCGAAAGCCGCCAGCGGGTGAGCGCGGCGCTGACCTCGATGGGCCTCGCGCTGCCGCCCAAGCGCATCACCATCAACCTCTCGCCCGCCGACCTGCCCAAGGAAGGTTCGCACTACGACCTGCCCGTGGCGCTGGCGCTGCTGGCGGCGATGGGCGTGGTCGATGCCGAACAGATCGCCGACTTCGTGGCGGTGGGCGAACTCGCGCTCGACGGCCGGGTGATCCCCTCGCCGGGGGTCCTGCTCGCCGCGCTCCATGCCAGCGAGGGCGACAAGGGCCTGATCTGCCCCGCCGCGCAAGGCTCCGAGGCGCGCTGGGCGAGCGGGGTCCCGGTGATCGCCGCGCCCAACCTCGTCAGCCTGCTCAACCATCTCAAGGGCACGCAGGTGCTGCCGACGCCCCGGCCCGGCAGCGTCGAGGCGCCGCTGCGCGGGGCCGACATGCGCCAGGTCAAGGGCCAGGAAACAGCCCGCCGCGCGCTGGAGATCGCCGCGGCGGGCTCGCACAACCTGCTGATGGTCGGCCCGCCCGGCGCCGGCAAGTCGCTGCTGGCATCGTGCCTGCCCGGCATCCTGCCCGAACTGACCCCCGCCGAGGCGCTGGAAGTCTCGATGGTGGCCTCGGTCGCGGGCATGCTCGAGGGCGGGCGCATCAGCCGGGCGCGGCCCTATCGCTCGCCGCATCATTCGGCCTCGATCGCGGCGCTGACCGGCGGCGGCCTCAAGGTGCGGCCCGGCGAAGTCTCGATGGCGCATCTGGGCGTGCTGTTCCTCGACGAACTGCCCGAATTCCAGCGCCAGGCGCTCGATTCGCTGCGCCAGCCGCTCGAGACCGGCGAAGTGACCGTCGCGCGCGCCAATGCCCACCTGACTTATCCGGCGCGGGTGCAGCTCGTCGCGGCGATGAACCCGTGCCGCTGCGGGCATCTGGGCGACCCGGAACTGGCCTGCAGCCGCGCCCCGCGCTGCGCCGCCGACTACCAGAGCAAGGTCTCCGGCCCTCTGCTCGACCGCATCGACCTCCACGTCGAAGTCGACCCGGTGCGCGCCGCCGACCTCGCCCTGCCGCCGCCCAAGGAAGGCAGCGACCAGGTCGCCGCCCGCGTCGCCCGCGCCCGCGCGGTGCAGACCGCACGGCTCGAAGGGCACCCTGCGCGCAGCAACGCCGAACTCGACGGCGACCTGCTGGATCGTCACGCCACCCCCGACGAGGCCGGCCGCCGCCTGCTGCTCCAGGCCGCCGAGGCGATGCGGCTCTCCGCGCGTGGCTACACCCGCATCCTGCGCGTCGCCCGAACCATCGCCGACCTCGCCGGCGCGCCGGACGTGCAGCGAATCCACGTCGCCGAGGCCCTGAGCTACCGCCGCCGCCCGCCGGTGAACTGACCGCCCGGGTAAGCCAGGCGACACCAGGTTTACACGGTTTACACGGTCCAGGAGGGCGCAAGGGTGGCGCCTTGCTGCCGGGCCCTGCCTTGCGCGACGGGATGGGCGAACGCTGGGGAAGGAGGTGGATCATGCGCCAAGCCTATCCCTGCGCGCACCATGTAGGAAAATCGAAAAGCCATTTCCTCCCGCCGGAGGAGGCGGGCCCTATTCCTTCACGTCCAGTTGGCGCAGCACTTCGGCGACCACCTTGGGCGAACTCGAGAAGTCGAGATGGCTGCAGCGGATCGCCACGGCGCGGTCGCGCTCGTGCGGCCAGCCGGCGGCGGCACGCGGCTGGATGATGCCGTCGCGCGGGCTCCACAGGGCCACGGTCGGCACGGCGGGCTTGGCGGAGAAATCGCAGTCGATCGGCGGCCGGTCGACCGAATGGCCGGTCACCATCTGGTAGGCCTTCCACGCATTGTTGGCGCGTGGATCGCCCGAAAACGGGGTGCCCATGGTGATGACCTTGGCGACCATCTGTGGCTCGCGCCGGGCGATCTCGCGGGCGAACAGGCCGCCCAGGCTCCAGCCGACCAGCGCGACGGGGTGCCAGCTCTCGCGCGCGATCACCGCGACCCGGCGCATGAGGTAGGAGAAGTTGCGCTCGCTCGGGCCGAAGTTGAAGCCCAGGCCCCAGCCGTAGACGTGATGGCCCGCCGCTCCCAGCGCATCGGCCATGGGCTGCATGCGGCGCGGGTGCGACCCGAAGCCGGGCAGCAGCATCACCGGCATCGGATTGGCCGCCGCGCGCACTGCCTGCCCGCGATGGCCGCCCCGGTAGAGCGAGCGCAGTTCCGCCAGCATGAGCTGCAACGGCGGCTTGCCCACGCCTTCCGGGTGCTGCTCGCGCGCAAAGGCGGCGCGGCGCGCGATGGCGGCGCGCAGCGATCCGGGAAACTGGTCCTGATCCTCGTTCAGCGGGTCCATCGGCCTTGGCGCTTCACCTCGAACTCATGTGCCCTTGCAATCGCCAAGGCGCGTGGTGGTCATGTGCATCGTCATCTTCATCGTGCCCATCGGCGGCGGACCTCCGGTCGTGTCCATCGCGACGGTCACGTCGGAACCCTTGTCGGTGACGGTGCCCTTGAGCTTCATCACCGCCTTGCCCTGCTGCTGGGACTGGCACTCCATCTGGGCATCGAGGTTGCCGCCATCAACGTCGAACTTGGAATATGTGCACTGGTTGCCCTTGCCGATGTCGTTGAACATGTCCTTGAAGCCCTTGTCGGCATCGGCCTGGGTCAGGCAGAAGGTCCCCTCCTGCGAGGCCTTGACCGCCGACTTCATCTGCTCGGCCATCTCCTTGGGCATGCCGGGAACCTCGAGTCCGGTGATCTCGGTGACCTGCCGGTATTCGCCGGGCTCTGGCCGGTCGAGCTTGGCGGCCTCCTGCTTGACCTGCTCGGCCGACTTGGGAGCGCCGTCGTTGGCCGCCCCGCCCTTGGCCGCATCGTCCTTCGATCCGCAGCCGGCGAGCGCCAGCGCCAATGCCAGCGTCAGGGGGCCTGCCAGGGCGATCGTCGGGTACTTGCGCGTCATCGGGTCCACTTTCTCGATCATCGAAGGGGGGCCGAAGGGCTGACATTCCCCTGGCCGCAGGTCAACGTCAAAGAGCGGGCCCTTCAAGAAGGCATGGGCTCACGCGAAGACGCGAAGGGATGGCAGGGAAAGCCTGCGGCACGGCGAGCCCCCTCTTCTTGCACCAGCCGGTTGCCGCGCCCGGCGACATACCCCATATGTTCCACCATGGCAGAGCTTATCATCCGTCGCGGCCTCGAAGAACCCGATACGACCGGCGCCTTCGTCCCCCACAAGCCGCAGCGTCCCGTCAAGGCGGGGGCCAGCAAGCCCTTCCGCATCGCGTCCGACTACCAGCCCGCCGGCGACCAGCCCACCGCGATCGCCGAACTGACCACGTCAGCGCTCGACGGCGAGAAGACGCAGGTGCTGCTGGGCGTCACCGGATCGGGCAAGACCTTCACGATGGCCAAGGTCATCGAGGAACTGCAGCGCCCCGCGCTGGTGCTCGCGCCCAACAAGATCCTCGCCGCCCAGCTCTATGCCGAGTTCCGCGACTTCTTCCCCGACAACGCGGTGGAATATTTCGTCTCGTACTACGATTATTACCAGCCCGAGGCCTATGTGCCCCGGTCGGACACCTACATCGAGAAGGAAAGCTCGGTGAACGAGGCGATCGACCGGATGCGCCACTCGGCCACCCGCTCGCTGCTGGAGCGCGACGACGTCATCATCGTCGCCTCGGTCTCGTGCATCTACGGCATCGGCTCGGTCGAGACCTACTCGGCGATGATCTTCGACCTCGAGACCGGCAAGGCGCAGGACCAGGGCGAGATCATCCGCAAGCTCGTCGCCTTGCAGTACAAGCGCAACGACGTCGCCTTCTCGCGCGGGAATTTCCGCGTGCGCGGCGACAATCTCGAGATCTTCCCCTCGCACTACGAGGACATCGCCTGGCGGATCAGCTTCTTCGGCGACGAGATCGAGGAGATCGCCGAGTTCGATCCGCTGACCGGCAAGAAGGGTAACGTGATCGAGAAAGTGCGCGTCTACGCCAACTCGCACTACGTCACCCCCGGCCCGACGATGCGCCAGGCTGCCGAGGCGATCCGCTTCGAATTGACCGAGCGCCTGAAGGAACTGGAAGCCGAAGGCCGCCTGCTCGAAGCCCAGCGGCTCGAACAGCGCACCAACTTCGACCTGGAAATGATCGCCGCCACCGGCGCCTGCAACGGGATCGAGAACTACAGCCGCTTCCTGACCGGCCGCCTCCCCGGCGAGCCGCCGCCGACCCTGTTCGAGTACCTGCCCGACAACGCGCTGCTGTTCATCGACGAAAGCCACCAGACGGTGCCGCAGATCGGCGCGATGGCGCGGGGCGACCACCGGCGCAAGATCACGCTCGCCGAATACGGCTTCCGCCTGCCGTCGTGCATCGACAACCGCCCCTTGCGCTTCAACGAATGGGACGCGATGCGCCCGCAGACTTTCGCGGTCTCGGCCACACCGGGCACCTGGGAGATGGAGCAGACCGGCGGCGTCTTCGCCGAGCAGGTCATCCGCCCCACCGGCCTGATCGACCCCCCGGTGGAGATCCGCCCGGTCGAGGATCAGGTGCAGGACTGCATCGTCGAGTGCAAGGCGGTCGCCGCCAAGGGCTATCGCACCCTAGTCACCACCCTCACCAAGCGCATGGCCGAGGACCTGACCGAGTTCATGCACGAGGCCGGCGTGCGCGTGCGCTACATGCACTCCGACGTCGAGACGCTGGAACGCATCGAACTGATCCGCGACTTGCGCATGGGCGTCTACGACGTGCTGATCGGCATCAACCTGCTGCGCGAGGGCCTCGACATTCCCGAATGCGGCCTCGTGTGCATCCTCGACGCCGACAAGGAAGGGTTCCTGCGCAGCGAAACCTCGCTGATCCAGACCATCGGCCGCGCCGCGCGCAACGTCGACGGCAAGGTGATCCTCTATGCCGACCGCATGACCGGATCGATGGAACGGGCGATCGCCGAAACCGACCGTCGCCGCGCGCGTCAGGAGGAATACAACGCGCTTCACGGCATCACCCCGACCACGATCAAGCGCCGCATCGCCGACATCGTCGCCGACACCGCCAGCCGCGACGGGGTGATCGTCGATATCGAGGACGATGCCCACAACAACCTCGTCGGCCACAATTTGCGCGGCTATATCGAGGACCTCGAAAAGCGCATGCGCAACGCTGCGGCGGACCTCGAGTTCGAGGAAGCCGGGCGGCTCAGAGACGAGATCAGGCGATTGGAGGCGACCGAACTCGGCCTGCCGGAAGCCCAGCACAAGGCGCCCAAGGTCGGCCGGAGCAACGAGGGCAAGCCCGGCACCCGCAAGACACGCTATGGCAAGCAGCAGAAGAAGTGGGGGAAGTAGGGCATCCTCCCTTATCTCGATGCGGCGATGGAGCGGGACGGTGCGAAGCACATCGCCCGCGCGCTCGGCGACGGCGCCCGGGCCAGGGGGATGAGCGAGATCGCCCGCGAATCGGCGGCCTGATCGCTACCGGAAAAATACCTGGAAGCCCGCATGCAGGCTCCCAGGCAAGTTCTCAGGATGGCATTACGGCCGATCCTTCGGGTCGCATGTCATCCATGCGCCATCCCCCTGCAAAATGCATCCCACGATCGTGGTATCTCGCCGATAAAGCCTCCCAGTTCCATGGGCTTGCACAAAGCTGAGGTCGAGTTCACATTGGCTGCCTTGGTCGCAGTCGGGGGGCGTGACATTCGAATAGACGAACTGGGGGCGATGTTCGCACACGCGCCGTTCGGCGAGGCGGGCTGGGATGCGGCGCTCAAGGCGCTCGCCAGCGCGACGGGGTCGTCGCGCGCCCAACTGATCGCCATCGGCGAGAGGCATACGCTGTTCAACTGGGTCACCGACATCGACGAAGGCTACGTCGAGGATTTCCTCGCGATCGGCGGTCATCGCCCCGACGTGAACTACCGCGTCGCCGCATCCCGCGGCCCTTACCAAGTCGCGTGGGAACACCATTACGACCAGGTGCGCGCCGCCTCCACCAACGAAGCCTACATGCAGCACGTCCGCCGCTGGGATGCCGAGCACGGCGCGCAGATGATGCTGGCGGAAGAGCCGGGCGCCTTCTTCGGCCTGGCCGCGCTCCATTCAGGCAGCGACGGGCGCACCACCGAGGCGCAGCGCCAGACGCTGGTCGACGTCGCGCCGCAGGTGATGGCCGCCATCCGCCTGCAACGGGCGATCGAGCACCAGGGCGCGGACCTCCTGCGCGGCTCGCTCGACGCGCTGAACACGGCCGCCGTGCTGCTCGACGCCACCGGCCGCGTCTGTGCGGTGACCGGACCGGCGCAGGACCTGCTGGGTCCCGAAACGCTGCAGGTACGTGGCAACATGCTGCGCAGTGCCCGCCCCGACCTGGATCGCAACCTGCAGATCCGGCTCGGCCTCGCCCTCGCCAGCCCGCAGGCGATGCCTTCGGAGATCTGGCTCCAGCCGTCGTCGCGCGACCATGCCGGGGGACCGCTGCTGGTCGAGATCTGCGCCCTGCCCCGGCAGGACTGGAACTTCGGCTTCGCGCCCGCCGTGATCGTCACGCTCAAGACGCCGATCGGCTTCTCGGGCGACCAGGCCGCGCGGCTTTCCGCCGCTCTCGACCTGACCCCCGCCGAAGGCGCGATCGTCGCGCTGCTGACCCAGGGCCATTCGCGGCAGGAGATCGCCCGCGTCCGCGGCGTCAGCGTCCAGACCGTATCGAGCCAGCTCCGCACGATCTTCCAGAAGGCCGGCGTCAACCGCGAGGCCGAACTCGTCTCGATCGCCCGGGCCGTGATCGAGATGGCGAGCCGCTAGGGCCGGGCCCCGATCGTCATTGCGCGCCCGGTGCACGACGGGATCGCCATGACGAGGCGCCGTCGATGGTTCAGAGCTTGCCGAACTTCGCCTCGTAGCCGCCGGTGTCGCCGCTCGACAGGAGGCGGGCCTGCTCGACCCAGTTGTCGCGGCGCGGGCGGCCGGCAAAGGCGCCCAGGTTCGTGTCGAGCCGGTCGAGGTCGGCATCGGTCCAGGCGGCGATCTGGGCGTAGCTGGTCACGCCCAGCGCGTGGAGCACCGTCAGCATCTTGGGGCCCAGGCCCTTGATCTTGCGCAAGTCGTCGGTCGCGACCTCGCCATCGGCTGTTTCGGCGATCGGCGCGGCGGCAGGGGCAGGCGTCGGGTCCGGCTCGGCGGCGATGGTCTGCGGAGCTTCCGGTTCTTGGCGCGAATCCGCCTCTTCCTGCGCGGCGACGGCGATGACTTCGCCGATCCCCGCCATGACCCCGGCCATCGGCGGAGGATCGAGGTGGAAGCGCGCCGCCGGGGCCTCGTCGATGAGCGCCTGGTTGCGCTGCGCGGGGGCTGCGCCTTCGTCGAGCACGTCGGGCCGTCGCTCGCGCCGGGCGGGCTTGGAGCCGTGCACGAAGACCCAGTACGCCACGGCGATGCCCACCAGCAGCGCGGCGATGAAGATCAGCCAGTTCGCCTCGATCATTTGCAGCACGAATTCACCCCTTCCGGTTCCACAGGAGCCAGCCGATGCCAAAGCCGATCCCGTAGGTCAGCAGCACCGACACGGCCATCTCAAGCCATAGCGGCAAGGCGGGCTCCTTTCCTAGACGGTAAGCGCAAGTTCCCGTTCACTCCGGCCCCGGCGTGTCGATCGGGGTCGGCTTGACCGGGGCGGAGAAGATCACCGAAAATTCGATGCGGCGATTGGCCGGGTCGCGCGGGTCGAGCCCCTCGACCGGCTTGGTAGCGCCGAGGCCTGCGGCGCGCAGGCCCTCGGCCGGTATGCCGCGCGCCACCAGCGCCGAGCGCACCGCCTCGGCCCGCGCCAGCGACAGCGCGACGTTGACCTTGGGATTGCCGCCCGCGTCGGTATGCCCGGTCACCGCGATCAGGCTGCCGACGCAGGGACGCAGCGAGAGGGCGACCTCGTCGAGCAGGCGTGCGCTGCTGGGGTCGAGCCGGGTGCTCGCCTCGCCGAACCGGATGGTGCGGGTCTCGAGGATGCGCTCGACGTCGTCCTGGCAGTGGAGCGAGGAGGCGCGGGCATCGCCTTCGCTGGCCCAGCCGACCCCGCCAATTCCCGGCACCGCCGCCACCGCAGCGGCGACCCGCGTGCGCGTCACCGCATCGAGGCCCTTGCCGCCCGAGAGGACCGGGTGGCGCGTCAGCCAGCCGTAGCGGTCGCGAAAGGCGAGGGTGACGCCCTTCCCTCCGGCCGCGTCGCGCGCGGCGACGGCCTTGCGCGCGAGGTCGTCGACGAACGCGGTGCCGCGCGCGCGGGTCACCGCGAAGGACATGACGAGGCACAGCGCGGCTCCGGCGACGATCATGGAAGCGCGACGGGGATTCATGGCGTGAGCCTAGAGCCTCGCGGCCCCGCTGTCAGCCGTGCTCTGCAGCTTTTACGCGGCCTTGGTCTTCTGGAACAGCGCGCGATCCTCCGGTCCGAAGGCCTTCTTCCAGATGACCAGGAAGTAGGAGCCCAGGATCGCCGGGATGCCGAACGCCAGCGCCGCCCACTCGGGCAGGAAGCGGTTGGTCAGGTAGCCGATGACCACCGCCGGGGCGGCGGCCCAGACCAGGGCCCAGCGCCAGTTGTTGATCGGCTCCTTGAGGATGCGCGAGAGCATCATCGACTTGACGATCGAGGCCAGCCCCAGTGTCAGCATCAGCGCGATGGCGGCGGCGGCGGCCTGGAACAGCGAGTTGTAGCCCAGCCGCTGCATCAGCAGGATGCCGCCCAGCGTCAGCACCGCCTGCAGCCCGATCGTCGCCAGCGAGACCCACAGGTTGCGCACGCGTGCGACGTAGACGAGTGCCGCCTCGCTGACCACGGCAGTGGCGGCGACGACTTCCGCGGCAAGCAGGAACGCCAGCGCTCCGGTGCCGCCCACGAACTCGCGACCGACCAGGCCCATCACGCCCGCCCCCGGAATGCCCAGCGCCAGCGCGATGCCGGCCTGCGAGGCGGTGATCCAGAACCCGACCTGGCACACCTGCCGCGCGATCGCCGCGTAGTTGTGCTCCTTGAGGTTGCGGGTGATGACCGGGCCGAGCACCGGCTCGAAGCTGGTCTTGAGCTTCTGCGGCAGGCTGGCGACCTGCTGCGCGGCATAATAGACGCCGACCGCCGCCGGCGGCGCCAGGAAACCGAGGAGGAAGATGTCGACGCGGCGGGTGCCCCATTCGATGGCGTCGGCCAGCGCGATCGGCAGCGAGCGCAGCGCCAGGCGACGCATCGCGCCGGGCCGCGGCTTCCACCCGCGCGGCACCCCGTATTCGCGGAAGAAGGGGATGAACGCGGTCAGCGCGGCGGCGTAGATCGAGGCGATGTAGGCGATCGACAGCCCGCTCTCCGGTGCCACCCAGATCATCGCCCCGGCCATGATCGAGATCGTCCAGGGCTCGACGATGGCGCGCGACCAGACCGTGGGCGTCACCCGCAGGCGATAGGCCAGCGCGGCGAGCCAGATCTCGGTCATCGTCATCGCCGGCAGGGCGATCACCATCAGCCGGTCGATCCAGGTATAGTGGCCGCCGGGGAACAGCAGCCCCGGCACGAACCAGAAGAACGCCGAGGCCGAGACGCTGGCGATGACTGCCAGGATGGTGCCGTCGGCAATGACGTTGGCGGGGTGGACCTGGCCCTCGGTCTCGGACAGGCGCTGCGCGAGGCCGCGCTTCTCGCCCATCGTGCACAGCATCGAGGTAAGTTCGATCAGCACCAGCGCCGAGGCGAAGCGGCCGAGCGCGGCGGGGCCGTAGGCGGCGGCGCGCCCGGCGATGAACAGGAACGGGATGCGCGCGGCAAGCCGCAGGAAGAAGCCGAACAGGTTGGTGCGCCCGCCCTTGGCGAGGGCGGCGATGTCCTGCTGCTGGCGTTCCTCCTGGGTCGCGTCTTCTCGGCTGACGACCGCGGGGGGCGTGACGGCGTCGCTCAACCAGCGGGCTCCTGTTCGGCCCGCAGCGGGCGCGCGAGCAGGTCGCTGGCAATCTCTGCGGCGGGCACTTCGCCCCGCAGCAGGCGGGCGACGGCCTCGACGATCGGCATCTGGATGCCATCGCGGCGGGCCAGCTCGGCAAGCACCGGGGCGGTCGCCGCGCCTTCGGCGACGCTGTTCTTGCCCGACAGCGCCTCCGCGGCGGTCAGCCCCTGCCCGAGCGCGAGGCCGAGCGAGAAATTGCGGCTGGAGGTGGACGAGCAGGTCAGCACGAGGTCGCCCAACCCGCACAGGCCCGACAGCGTCTCGGCCCGGGCGCCGCGGGCTAGGCCGAAGCGCAGCATCTCGGCATAGCCGCGCGCGATCAGGGCGGCACGCGCGTTCTGGCCCAGGTTCAGCCCCTCGACCACGCCGCAGGCGATGGCCAGCACGTTCTTGACCGCGCCGCCGATCTCGGCACCCACGACGTCGTCGGAATAATAAGGCCGCAGCGCCGGACGGGCCAGCAACGGCGAGAGCCGCTCCCACTGTGCGCGCCCGCCGCCGCAGGCGAGCGTCACGGCGGTGGGCAGGCCGGCAGCCACTTCGTGCGCGAACGTCGGGCCGGAGAGTACGGCCAGCCGCTCGACCGGGCAGGCGCGGGCGGCGACGTCGGCCATCAGGTCCCCGGTCCCCGCCTCGATGCCCTTGGCGCAAAGCACGAGATCCCGCGTGCCCGCGGGCAGCCCGGCGATCACCGACGCCAGGAACTGCGCCGGCACGACGACCAGCAGGACCGGCAGCGCGGCGAGATCGGCAAGCTCGTTGGTGGCACGCACCGTGGGTGCCAGCGCGGCACCCGGCAGGTAGAGGCCGTTGCGCCGGTCGCGGTTGATCGCCTCGACCAGCTCCGCCTCGCGCGCCCAGAGCAGGACGTCGCTGCCGTCGCTGGCCAGGGCCTGCGCGAGCGCGGTGCCCCAGGCGCCGGCGCCGATCACGCCCACTTGTGGTGTACTCATGCCTTCACTCCCGCACCGCGAACGACCTCGGCCTCGGGATCGAGCGGCCAGCGCGGCCGGGCCGCCACGTCGAGCGGGTCCGACTGCCCGCGCTCCAGCCGCTCCATCCCGGCCCACGCGATCATCGCGGCATTGTCCGTACACAGTGCCAATGGCGGAGCGATGAACGGCAGGCCGTGCTTCGCGGCCAGGCCTTCGAGCGCGCCACGGATCGCCTTGTTGGCGGCGACCCCGCCGGCGACGACCAGCGCGTTGACCGGGCCGACTTTCGCCAGCGCGCGGCCGGTGCGGTCGAGCAGGCAGTCGATCGCGGCCTGCTGGAACGAGGCGGCGATGTCGGCGTCGGCATGGTCGCCCGACTGCTTGGCGCGCAGCACCGCGCTTTTCAGCCCGGCGAACGAGAAGTGCGGCTCCTCCGACCCCTTGAGCGGGCGCGGCAGCGCCACCTTCCTCGCGTCCCCTTCGGCGGCCAGCCGCTCGAGCGCGGGACCGCCGGGATAGCCCAGGCCCAGCACTTTGGCGGACTTGTCGAAAGCCTCGCCCAGCGCGTCGTCGATGGTGGTGGCGAGACGGCTGAACCGGCCCACGCCCTCGACCAGGAGAATCTGGCAGTGCCCGCCCGAGACGAGCAGGAGCAGGTAGGGATAGTCGAGACTGGCGTCGGCAAGGCGCGGCGAGAGGGCGTGGCCTTCGAGATGGTTGACCGCGATCAGCGGCTTGTCGGCGGCCATCGCCAGGGCCTTGGCGGTGACGAGGCCGACCATGACGCCGCCGATCAGGCCGGGCCCGGCGGTGGCCGCGATGGCGTCGACCTGGTCCAGCGTCATGCCGGCATCGGCCAGCGTCGCCGCGATCAGGGGGGCCAGCCGCTCGGCATGGGCGCGCGCGGCGATCTCGGGAACCACGCCGCCATAGGGGCGATGCGCGTCGTCCTGCGAGGCGATGCGCTGGGCAAGGATCACCCTGCCGTCGGTGACCAGCGCGGCGGCGGTCTCGTCGCAGGAAGATTCGATACCGAGAACTGTCCTCATCCGATCTTCCCCTGAACGACATTGCCGGGTAGCACAAGCCGCCGATGACCAACGATAAACACCAAGAAATCCGCTTTCGACTGGGAACCCGTCGCTCGCCCCTCGCCATCGCCCAGGCCGAGGAGGCCCGCGACCGGCTTGCCGAGGCGCACGGGATCGATCCGGCGCATATAGAGATCGTTGCCGTCACCGCCAGCGGCGATCGCATCCAGGACCGGGCGCTGGCCGAGATCGGCGGCAAGGCGCTGTGGACCAAGGAACTCGACGCCTGGCTGGCGGCGGGCGAAATCGACTTCGCGGTCCACTCCGCCAAGGACGTCGAGACGATCCGCCCCGCGGCCTTCGCGATCGGCGCCATCCTCCCGCGCGAGGACGTGCGCGACGTGCTGGTCGGCGCCGCCTCGATCGCTGCCCTGCCCCAGGGCGCCGTGGTCGGCACCAGCGCCCCGCGCCGCGCCGCGCAACTGCTCCACGCCCGGCCCGACTGCCGGGTCATCACGTTCCGCGGCAACGTCGCCACCCGCCTCGCCAAGCTCGCCGCCGGGGAAGCCGACGCGACCTTCCTCGCCGCCGCCGGCCTCAACCGGCTGGGCGAGACCGGCACCGGCCACCCGCTCGACGCCGACCAATGGCTGCCCGCCCCCGCGCAGGCCGCGATCATGATCGAATGCCGCGCCGACGATGCGCGCACGCTGGCCCTGCTCGCGGGCATCGACCACGCTCCCAGCCGCGCCCAGGTCCTGGCCGAGCGCGCGCTGCTGGCGGGGCTGGGCGGCAACTGCCACAGCCCGATCGCGGTGCTCACCCGCGGCGAGGACGGCGACCTCGTGATGCGCGCCGCGCTCTACAGCCCCGACGGCGCCGAGCACGTCACCGGCGAGGCCCGCTTCGCAGCCGGCGATCCGCGAGGCCCGGCCCGGCTCGCCGCCGATCTGCTCGCCCGGGCGGTTCCGGCGATCACCGTGCATTTCGCGGGCGAGGCGGTGATCTCGCCGGGATCATGAGCCTGCCGGTCCTCGTCCTGCGCCCCGAACCCGGCGCCGGTGCCACCCTGGCGGCGGCGCGCAAGGCAGGGCTCGATGCCCACGCCTTCCCGCTGTTCGACATCCGCCCGCTGCCCTGGACCCCGCCCGCGCGCGACACCATCGACGCGCTGCTGCTCGGCAGTGCCAATGCCCTGCGCCATGCCGGCGAGGCGCTCGCCCTCTATCGCGGCCTGCCCGCCTATGCCGTTGGCGAGACGACCGCCGAGGCCGCCCGCGCGGCCGGGCTGGAGGTCGTCGCCGCCGGTCGGGGCGGATTGCAGAACCTGCTCGATGCCCTGCGGCCCGGCCATCGCCGCCTGCTGCGCCTCGCCGGGCGCGAGCGCGTGCCGCTGGCGGTTCCCAATGGCGTCGCGCTCCATGCTTGCGAGGTCTACGCCAGCGAACTGCGGCCGCTGCCGGCGGCACTCGCTGCCCTGCTCGCGCGGCCCGCCATCGCCCTCGCTGCCATCGCCCTGCTGCATTCGGGGGAGGCCGCCGCGCGCCTGCGCCAGTTGTGCGACGAGGCCGGGATCGACCGCACCCGCATCGCCCTCGCCGCCATCGGGCCGCGCGTCGCCGCCCGCGCCGGAGCGGGCTGGGCGCTCGTGCGCAGTGCCGAAACGCCCGAGGATGCCGCACTGCTGGCCTTGGCTGCACGGATGTGCCAAGAAGCCGCCTCGGGACAATAGTTGCCACACAAGGGCTTGATGCAGGACACTTCCGCACCCGTAACATCCTATCCGGCCCGGCCTCGGTCACGGGGCGTGACGCTCTTCGTCGCGCTGGTCGCCTTCCTGCTCGGCGCCGCCCTCGTCGCCTGGCTGGGGACGCGCGGCTATCTCGCGATGCTGAACCCGCAGCCGGTCCAGCCCGCGGTGACAACCGCCGCCGCTCCGCCGCCGGCCACCGCCGCGCAGCTCTCCGCCATCGGCACCGTCGAAGGCCGGCTCGCCATGCTGGAGGACCGTATCTCGCGGATCGACTTCCAGACCGACGCCGCCGCCGGCAATGCCGGGCGTGCCGAGGGCCTGCTGATCGCCTTCGCGGCGCGGCGCATGATCGATCGCGGCGAACCGCTGGGGCATGTCGCCGACCAGTTGCGCCTGCGCTTCACCAACGCCCAGCCGCGCGCGGTGCAGACGGTGATCGACTTCGCGCAGAACCCCGTCACCATCGACGGCCTCGCCGCCCGGCTCGAAGCGCTTTCGCCCGAGCTGACCGTGACCCAGAGCGACGAGAGCCTGTGGGACCGGGCGCGCCACGAAGTGACCTCGCTTTTCGTGGTCCGCCGCGATTCCGGCGCGCTGGCGACGCCCGCCGCCCGCATCGAACGCGCCCGCGTCATGCTGACCGCTCGCCGCATCGACAGCGCCATCGGCGAGGTCGAGCGCCTGCCCGGCGCCGATGCCGCCGACACCTGGATCGCCGACGCCCGCCGCTTCGAGGCCACGCAGAAGGCGCTGGACCTGCTCGAGACGACAGCGATGCTGGAGCCCAACCGGCTGCAGGATTCCACCGGCCAGGCGGTCGACCAGCCCAGTCCCCTCGCCCCGGTCGCGCCGGCGGGAGAACCCACCGAAGCGGTGGTGGAGTGACCCGACCCCATCGTTCCGGATCAGGTCCGGGACGACGGCTTCCTTCTCTAGGCCCGGCCCGTCTCGTTCGACAGCAGCGCCGGGTCGATGCCTTCGGCCCGCCAGGTCGCCGCCCAGCGCGCTTCGGGCGCCGTGTGGAACAGCACCTCGCGATGGCCGGCCGCGGCGTACCAGCCGTGGTGGCGCATTTCGCCTTCCAACTGTCCGGCGCCCCAGCCCGCGTAGCCGAGCGCCATCACCCATTGCGAGGGGCCCCGCCCCTCGGCGATGGCGCGCAGGACGTCCATCGAGGCGGACAGCGCGCACAGCGGTTCCACGGCGATGGTATCGGTCCCGCCCCAGTCGGTGGAATGGAGGATGAAGCCGCGCCCCGGCTCGACCGGGCCGCCGTTCATGACGTCGCGATTGGGCGAGATGCCGGGGTCGATGCCCAGTTCCTCGAGGACATCGTGAAAACGCACCCCCTGCCGGACGTGGCCGATGCCGATCCCGAGGGCGCCGTTCTCGTCGTGAACGCACATGACGCTGACCGAGCGTTCGAACCGCGGGTCGAACATGCCGGGCATGGCGAGCAGGATGCGCCCCGAAAGGTACTGTTCAACTGTCACGCCCGCCAATGTAGGCAAGCCGCGTGCCACGGCAAGCATCGATAGCACCACCGGCACGCCAGATCCTCCGCATCGACTGAGGCGACAGGATGGAGCGGGCCCTTCCCCTTCGCCCGCGCAGACTCTAAGACCGCCGCCATGAGAAGACCGCCGCCATGAGCCTCCTGTTCGACCTCCCCGCCGTCCCGTCCGTCCCCGTGCTGGGCACCGAGAGCCGCTACCCCGTGCGGCGCATCTTCTGCGTGGGCCGCAACTACGCCGCCCACGCGCTCGAACTGGGCAATGCGGTCGACCGTGAGGCGCCGATCTGGTTCAACAAGGCTCCGGCGGCGCTGTGCCTGTCCGGCGCGACGATCCCCTATCCGCCCGGCACCACCAACTGCCACTACGAAATGGAATTCGTCGTCGCGATCGGAGCGCCGGCCTTCCGCGTCGCGCCCGAGGCGGCCATGGCGGCGGTCTACGGCTATGCCTGCGGCCTCGACATGACCCGGCGCGACCTGCAGAACGCATCGAAGGCCAAGGGCTATCCCTGGGACACCGGCAAGGACTTCGAGAACGGCGCGGTGATCGCCGCGATCACTCCGGCGGCGGCGTTCGGCGCCATCGCCGACCAGCGCATCACTCTCGCCCAGAACGAGGCGACGAAGCAGGACGGCTCGCTGGCGGACATGATCTGGTCGGTGCCCGAACTCATCGCGGACCTCTCGCGCCTGTACCACCTGGCGCCGGGCGACCTGATCTACACCGGCACCCCGGCGGGCGTGGGCGCGGTGTCCCCCGGCGACGTGCTGGCCGGCACGGTCGAGGGGCTGGAGCCGGTACACCTCGCGATCGGCGCGGCGGAGCAGGCGCCGTCGCCCCGGACTTGAGCCGGGACCGTGGCCAAGGGCCCTTGGCCTCGATAGGAAGCCACCCCACTCCCCCGCATTGGCCATTGGGCCAATCCTTCCTGCTACGCCTTGCCAGCGGCAATGCTTTGCCGGACACATCCGCAAAACAAGGATGCCACTGAGCCGATGCCCGCGATCTCATTCCACCGCCGCACCGCGCTGGCGCTGATGCCCCTGCCGTGTCTTGCTCTCGCCACCGTTCCGGCCAGCGCCGAGGAGGACGCGGGCGAGCCGCGCGCGCCGATCGTCGTCACCGGCCGGGGGCTGGGCGATGGCCCGGCGACGCCGGCCTACGACGTCCAGACCATCGAGCGCGACACGCTGGCCTCCAGCGCCTCGGGCCGGATCGAGGACGTTCTGGCCTCGGTGGCGGGCTTCCAGCAGTTCCGCCGCGCCGACAGCCGTGCATCCAACCCGTCGAACCAGGGCGTCACCCTGCGCGCGCTGGGCGGCAATGCCTCGAGCCGCGCCGAGGTGCTGCTCGACGGGGTTCCCGTGGCCAATCCGTTCTTCGGCTATATTCCGCTCAGCGCCCTGTCGCCCGATCGCCTCGGCTCGGTGCGGGTCACGCGCGGCGGCGGCATGGGGGCCTTCGGCACCGGCGCGGTCTCGGGCACGATCGAGATGGAAAGCGCCGGGCCCGACCAGATCGGCCTGCTGCAGGGCACTGCCCTCGTCAACGACCGGGGCGAGACGCAAGGCTCGCTCACCGCCGCGCCGCGCCTGGGGGAAGGCTTCGTGGTCGCCTCGGTGCAGTGGGATCGCGGCCAGGGCTTCTGGACCACGCCCATGGACCAGCGCGTCGCCGCATCGACGCGGGCGCGGTACGAAAGCCTCTCGGGCTCGCTGCGCGCAGTCGCGCCGCTGACCGACACCGTCGAGGTCCAGGCCTCCGGCCTCGTCTACGACGACCAGCGCACCTTGCGCTTCAAGGGCGCCGATTCGACGTCCTCGGGCCAGCAGGGATCGCTGCGCTTCGTCGGCCGGGGCGACTGGCAGTTCGACGTCCTGGGCTATGTCCAGGCGCAGGACTTCTCGAACGTCGTCATCAGCGCGACCAGCTACAAGAAGACGCTCGACCAGAAGAAGACCCCGACGCTGGCACTCGGCGGCAAGGCCGAACTGCGCCCGCCGGTGGGCGAGGACCACGTCCTGCGGCTGGGCACCGACATCCGCCTCTCGCGCGGCAACCTGGTGGAGATGCCTTATAGCGCCGCCACCGGGCTGGCCACCGCGTTCCGCCGCGCCGGGGGCAAGCAGTCGGACCTCGGGTTCTACGTCGAGGACGACTGGACGCTGGGCCAGTTCGTGCTCACCGCCGGCGCCCGGGCCGACCGCTGGACGATCCGCGACGGCTACTACCGCGAATTGAGCGCGGCGGGTGCGGTCAACCAGGACACCCGCTTCGCCGACCGCGACGGCTGGAACGGCAATGCCCGCGGCGGGCTGGTGTGGAACCTGGCCCCCGTCGTCTCGCTGCGCGCCGCCGCCTATACCGGCCTGCGCCTGCCGACGCTCAACGAACTCTACCGTCCCTTCGTGGTGTTCCCGATCACCACCCGCGCCAATGCCGCGCTCAAGCCCGAGCGGCTGCGCGGCTACGAGGCGGGCATCGATTTCCACCCGTCGCAGGCGCTGTCGCTCTCGGTCACCGCCTTCGACAACCGCCTCAAGGACGCCATCGCCAACGTCACGCTCAGTTCGACGATTCGCGAGCGCCAGAACGTCGACGCCATCCGCGCGCGCGGCATCGAGGCGAGCGGCGACCTCAAGCTGGGCCGCGTCGACCTGTCGGGATCGCTGTCGTGGACCGATTCGAAAGTCGAGGCCAGCGGCACGCAAGCCGCCCTCGACGGGCTGCGTCCGGCACAAGTGCCCAGGCTCGCCGCCAGCGGTACGCTCGCCTGGACGCCGGCCGACGGCTGGCGCCTCGCCGCGACGCTGCGCCACACCGGCGCGCAGTTCGAGGACGACCTCGAAACCGACGTCCTGCCCGCCGCGACTACGCTCGACCTGTTCGCGCAAGTGCCCGTCGGGCGATTCGTCTCGATCGTGCTGCGCGGGGAAAACCTGACCGACGAGACCATCTACACCCGCAACTCCGGCGGCTCGATCGACCTCGGCGTCCCACGCACGCTGTGGGCGGGGATCAAGGTGGGCTTGCGCTAGGCCTCGTTCCGGGGCACCCGGCTGGGCATGCCCCGCGCGAGCAAACCATGACCCGGCTCACCGTGAACGACCGCCCGGTCGAGTTCGCGATGGACCCGCGCACGCCGCTGCTCTGGGCGCTGCGCGACGCGGCCAATCTCACCGGCACCAAGTACGGCTGCGGCGTGGGCGACTGCGGCGCCTGCACCGTGCTGGTGGACGGCGCCGCCCTGCGCGCGTGCCTCCTTACCCTCGCCGAATGCGAGGGCCGCTTCGTGGTCACCATCGAGGGCCTGTCGCGCGACCGTTCGCATCCGGTGCAGCAGGCGATGGTGGCCGAGCAGGCGATCCAGTGCGGCTTCTGCACGCCGGGCATCGTCATCGCCGCCGCCGCCCTCCTCGCCCGCAACGCCAGCCCGAGCGAAGCCGAGATCAAGGCGGCGATCCCCAACTTGTGCCGCTGCGGCGTGCATCCCCGCCTCGTGCGTGCAGTGCAGCGCGCCGCCGCCGTCACCCGCCGCGAAGAGACGATCGAGGCGGCACCCACCCCCGTTGTCCCGCCGCAGGACGCCACGCCCGCGGCGCCCGCCCCGGTTCCCGAAGCCCAAGGAAAGACCCCATGAAGGCAACCATCTGGCACAACCCCAAGTGCGGCACCTCGCGCAAGACGCTGGCGATCCTCGAGGAAACGCCGGGCGTGGAAGTCGAGGTCATCGAATATCTCAAGACCCCGCCGAGCGCCGACAAGCTGGCGCAACTCTACCGCGATGCCGGGATGACCCCGCAGCAGGGCCTCCGGATTCGCGGCACCGATGCGACCGAGCGGGGCCTGCCCGATGCCGACGACGCGACCGTTCTGGCCGCCATGGCCGCCGACCCGATCCTCGTCGAGCGCCCGCTGGTGGAGACCGGCAAAGGCGTCCGCCTTTGCCGCCCCCAGGAGCGGGTACTGGAGATTCTCTAAGGACAACCAGCAGGGCGCCCCGCCAACCCCGTCATCCTGACTTTGTGTCGGTATCCATCGTGCTGCTACGATCGGAGGTCGCGTCACCATCGGCCCTGTCGGTTTGCGGCCGCAAAACACGAGGCCGATGGCACGATGGACCCTCAAACAAGGCCAGGGTGACGCGCGAGGATGGGGCGACCGGGCGCACTCCCGCCGCGACACCTCCGGCCCGCGACCACGAGCGTGGTTCACCAAACCCACGAACGGTTTTCCCATCGTCCCGTCTCATCCCGATCCGTCATCGCCTTGCAATGAAGGCAGCAATCTGCCACCGCATGGCGAAATTCAGACATGACAACCTTGCGAGAGCTTCCCGCAGCATGACCAGTACCGAGCTTGCCCGAGAGGCCCTGTCCCAGCGCATCAGCCGGAAAATCAAGCAAGGCCTCGGGCCCTGGGGCGTGTTCCTCGAAGGGTTCCTGCGCAACCCGGTGATGGTCGGCTCGATCATCCCCTCCTCGCGATTCACCATCAACCGCATGCTTGCGCGGGTGGACTGGGCCAACACCAAGCTCTTCGTCGAGTACGGGCCGGGCGTGGGCACGTTCTGCCAGCCGGTGCTCGACAAGCTGCCGCGCGACGGCACCCTGATCGTGATCGACACCAACCCGCTCTTCATCGACTACCTGCGCCGCACGATCACCGACAGCCGCTTCGTCGCGGTGCTCGGCTCGGCCGCCGACGTCGAGGACATCGTGCGCGCGCACGGGCACGAAAAGGCCGACTACGTCCTGTCCGGCCTGCCGTTCTCGACCCTGCCCGAAGGCGTCGCCCCGGCCATCGCCGCGGCGACCTACCGCGTGATCCGCAAGGGCGGCGCATTCCTGGTCTACCAGTTCCGCCCCAAGGCGCGCAGCTACATGGCCCGCCACTTCAAGCGCATCGACGACGCGATCGAGCCGATCAACGTGCCGCCCTGCTTCATGTGGTGGGGCTGGAAGGACGAAGACGAGGGCTGAGCACCCCGCGCGTCCCGCTTCGTCTTGCTGATGGAAGCACGCGGCGCCCTTCCCGCGCAGGCGGAAACCCGACTACCGCCTCTTTCGGGTTGCAGCGCCGTCGGATAGGTCCCCGCCTTCGCGCGGATGGCGAAGATTTGATCCGAGACGGACCAGCCCCTAGTCGAAGGTGCTCGCCACCGACTCCGGCGCATTGCCGGCAAGCTGGTCGTGCGTCTCGCTGAACACCGCCGCCAGGACGATGCTGGCCACGGCGCCGATCGCGCCCGACACCAGGCCCATCACCAGGACCGCGACGTTGCCCTGGCCCAGAACCAGCATGACCGGGCCGACCAAGATGAAGGTCGAAACCAGCGCGATGGCGAAATAGCCCAGCATGAGCAGCGTGTAGAAGCCGAAGAGGCGCAGGCTGTTGTGCCGCGTCAGCTTCCACGAGCGCGCCATGGCGTTGATCGGGTTACCCACCCCTTCGTTGACGATGACCGGCACGATCAGCGAAAACTTCACCGAGGCATAAGTCAGCGCGAACAGCAGCACGACCACCGCGAGGATGCCGCCCGCGTCTCCGGCGCCGACCAGGGTGAACAGGCCCACGATCAGCATCGAGAGCGCGACCGTGGCCAGCACCGTCGCCAGGAAGCCGACCACCGCCACCGCGAAGAGCGAGGGCAGCGCGCGCAGTCCTCGGCCGATCGATTCGCCCACGGTCGGCCGTCCCCGGTCGCTGATGAGCGCGGTGACCGAAAGGTAGCCGATCATCTGCGCCAGCATCCCGCCCAGCCCGAAGCCGAGCAGCAGGCCCATGTTGTCCGTCATCAGCCGGTTGAGGACCTGCGGCTTGTTGGCACTCATGCTCTCCATCATCTGGGTCTGGAGGTCGGTGAGGAACACGGTGGAGAGCAGCGTCGGCAACAGGAAGAACACCCCGCCCAGCGCCAGCAGCACCTCGCGATTGGCGCGCACGGAGGCCATGGCGTCTGCCCAGGCCCGGTTGCTGTCGAACTTCATCGCTTGGCTCCACGTCCGGCTTCGCCGCGCAGATGCGCGCTCCAGCCTAAAGGCACTTGATAACCGCAGGGAATGACGCCACGCAACGCGCCATGACGATTCCCGCAACTCTTCCCGGTGATATCGAGCTGCGCATCTCCAGCGCGCCCGTGCCCTACCGCGAGGCGCTCGACGAGATGACCGCCCGCAACGCCGCCATCGCCGCCGGCGAGGCGCGCGAGCTGATCTGGCTGCTCGAGCATCCGCCCGTCTACACCGCCGGCACCAGCGCCGCCATCGCCGAACTGCTCGATCCGCGCTTCGAGGTGGTCGAGGCCGGGCGCGGCGGGCGCTATACCTACCACGGCCCCGGCCAGCGCATCGGCTACGTCCTGCTCGACCTCCGCAAGCGCGCCCGCGACGCGCGCGGCTTCGTCAGCGCGCTCGAAGGCTGGGTGATCGACACCTTGTGCGACTTCGGGGTCGAGGGCTTCCGCGCCGACGGGCGCATCGGCATCTGGACGACGGACATCGACGGCCGCGAGGCGAAGATCGGCGCCATCGGCGTGCGCATCCGCAAATGGGTGACGATGCACGGCTTTTCGGTCAACATCGCGCCCGACCTGTCGCACTTCACCGGGATCGTGCCCTGCGGCATAGAGGAATTCGGCGTCACCAGCCTCGCGCGCCTCGGCCGCGAGGTCGATCTGCCGGCATGGGACGAGGCGCTCGTGGCCCGCGCCCCGACGTTCCTCGCAGCGCTCGACAGCCCCTGCCCACCCAAGGAAACCGCCGCATGAAGCTGCCCCATCTCGCCGCGTCGGGCCTGATCGTCGTCCTCGCCGGCGCCACGCTCGCGCTCGGCGCCTGCAAGAAGGCCGAGGAACAGCCCAAGGCCGCGGCGGGGGGCCAGTTGCTCCCGCGCTCGGTCGGCGACGACATGCTTCCCTACGACACGGTACGCTCGCAGGCCACGCTCTCGGACCCCGATGCGGGGCTCTACGAAGGGCCGGTGCGAGCCGCCGCGCCCGACGTGGCCGCGTCGGCAGCGGCCGAGGACGAGGTGGTGAGCGATGCGGTCACGCCCGAGGACGTCGCCCCGCCGCCGGCGCAGTAACGTCGCCGATCGAGCCCGACGACGCGCGGACCGGGCCCGTCACTCGGCCGTGAAGTGACGCAGGATCTTGCCGTCGAGCGGTTCCTTGAAGCGCACCGCGATGCGCCGGGCATCGCGCTGCGTCGCCGTCGCCGCGAATGGGCCCACGGCGCCTATCCACAAGGAAAAGTCGGCATCGAAAACGCCTTGTGGCGCATCGGTTTCGAGGTCGCACCCCCGGTCGGCCAGTTCGCAGATGCGCACCAGCGCCTTGTCGCGTGCGCTGACGCACTCGCCATATAGAATCATCGCCATTCGTCTCTCAGCCGTCCGGTTGCCCGGCGTCCTCTTTTATTTTCGGTCGGCTGTCTTGGACTTGCGCCTCGCCCAGCCAGCGAGGCTTCGCCCCGCACCCTCTCCTGATAATCGTTCTAAAGGTCAGAACGGTTTCAGGCGAGTGGCAAAAATCGGGAGGAACTACACCTTTCGCATCATAACGGGATTTGTGTGGACTCGGGTCAGGCCGCCTCGTCGTGCGACAGATCGTTGCCCGCCGGTTCCTTTTCCTTGCCGATCAAGGCCTTCACGAACTGTTCGCGCCAGTGGATGACATCCTCGCCGCGCACCGAGGCGAGCAGCTTGGCATGCCGGCGCTTGCGTTCGGCCAGCGGCATGTCGAGCGCGCGCTTGATCGTCTCGGCCACGTGCTCGACCGAATGCGGGTTGACCAGCAGCGCGTCCTTGAGCTGGAGCGCCGCGCCCGCGAACTGCGAGAGGATCAGCACGCCGGGGTCCTCCGGGTCCTGCGCGGCGACGTATTCCTTGGCAACGAGGTTCATCCCGTCGCGCAAGGGGGTGACGAGGCCGATCTCGGCGGCGCGGTAGTAGCCGGCCAGTTGCGCACGCGCGTATCCCCGGTTGACGTAGCGGATCGGCACGAAGCCGACGTCGGCATGGGCGCCGTTGATGTGGCCGGTCTTGCGTTCCAGGTCCTCGCGGATCTGCTGGTAGCTGGCGACGTCGCCGCGGCTCGGCGGGGCGATCTGGAGGAGCACCGCATCGCCCGCCATCTCGGGATGGTCGGACAGGAAGCGCGCGAAGCTCTCGAAACGTTCTCCCAGGCCCTTGGAATAGTCGAGCCGGTCGACCCCGATCAGGATCTTGCGGCCGCGCACGCTGGACTTGAGCTGGCGGTAGGCATCCTGCGCCTCCTCGCTCGCGGCGGCCTCGGTGAACTCGGCGAAGTCGATCCCGATCGGGAAGGCGCGGGCGACGACCTTGCGGCCCTTGTAGTCGATCGAGTTGTCGAGATTGACCTTGAGCCCCATTTCCTTCTGCACGTAGTGCAGGAAGCTCTCCAGCCATTCGGTGGTCTGGAACCCGAGGACGTCGTATTCCAGCATCGAGGCGACCAGCCGCTCGTGGAACGGCAGCGACGCGAGCAGGCGCGTGGGCGGCCAGGGCGTGTGCAGGAACAGCCCCATCCGGTTCTTCACGCCCTTGCCGCGCAGGATCGAGCCGAGCGGGAGCAGGTGGTAGTCGTGGACCCAGACGAGGTCTTCGGGCTCGATCAGCGGCAGGACCGAATCGGCGAAGCGCTCGTTCACCCGCTCGTAACCCTCGCCGAAGTTGCGGTCGTATTCGGTCAGGTCGATGCGGTAGTGGAACAGCGGCCAGAGCGTGCGGTTGGCATAGCCGTTGTAATATTCGTCGATGTCCTGCGGCTCGAGGTCGATCGTGGCGGTCGTGACGTCGTCGTTGCGCTGCATGTCGAGGTGGCCGGTGAACTCGGCGGTTTCCTGGCCCGACCAGCCGAACCAGATGCCTCGGTGCTCGCGCAGCGCGGAGTTGAGCGCCACGGCAAGGCCACCTTGCGCACCTGCGGCGCCGGCCGCCTTGGGCACGCTGACCCGGTTGGAGATGACGATCAGACGACTCATGGCAATTCCTCGGTCGCGCCAGGGCGGCGCATCGTGTTCAGGCGCCCGATGGGACGCGCTCCATCTCGCGGGGCGGACGCGTTCAACGCCAGTCCCGCCAGGACCGGGACAGCTGCCCGGCACAGTTGATGATGCCGACCAGCGAGTAGGTCTGCGGGAAGTTGCCCCACAGCTCGCCGGTCTCGAAATCCATGTCCTCGGACAACAGGCCCGATTTCGTGCGGTGGGCCAGCATCGCCTCGAAAATGCGGCGCGCCTCCTCGTCCTCGCCGCTGCGGTGGAGGGCCTCGATCAGCCAGAACGTGCAGATGTTGAAGGCGGTCTCGGGCAGGCCGAAATCGTCTTCGCTGTCATAGCGCAACATGTGCTCGCCGCGCCGCAGCGCCTTCTGCACCGCCTTGAGGGTCGCGCGGAACCTGGGATCGTCGGCCGCCACGTAGCGCAGTTCGACCATCTGAAGGAGGCTGGCGTCGAGCTGGCTGCCGCCGAAGCTGGCGGCGTAATGCCCCCCTGCGTCGTGGCCTTCGACGAGATGCCATGCGCCCTGGTCGATGTGCTTGCGCACGGTCGCCGCGCGCTCGTTCCACAGCGCCGCACGGTCGTGCAGGCCCAGGTGCTCGGCGGCATTGCCGAGCCGGTCGCAGGCCGCCCAGCTCATCACGCTGGAATAGGTATGGATCGCGGTGCGGGTCCGCAGTTCCCACAGGCCGGCATCGGGCTGGTCGTGCGTCTTCCACGCCATCTCGCCCACCTGCTCCAGCTCGCGAAAGTCCTCCTGGGTGCCCACGCGCAGCAGGCGCCGGTCCCAGAAGGCCTGGATCGAGGGCAGGACGATCTGGCCGTAGCAGTCGTTCTGGACCTGGTAGTAGGCGGCATTGCCCACCCGCACCGGGCCGGTGTTGCGATAGCCGGGAAGGTCAGGCGCTTCCCACTCGATGATCTCCTTGGCTCCGCTGACGGCGTAGAGCGGCTGGATCACCCCGTCGGTCGCTTCGGCGACGATGTTGCGCAAGTACGCGAGGTACTTCTCCAGCACGTCGAGCGCGCCCAGGTGGTTGAGCGCCTGCACGGTGTAGTAGGCGTCCCGGATCCAGCAGTAGCGGTAGTCCCAGTTGCGCTGGCTGCCCGGCGCCTCGGGGATCGAGGTGGTGAGCGCGGCGACGATCGCGCCGGTCTCCTCGTGCTGGCACAGCTTGAGCGTGATGGCGGCGCGGATCACCGCGTCCTGCCAGTCAAGCGGGGTGGCAAGGCCGCGCACCCACATGCGCCAGTAGTTGCCGGTCTTCTGCAGCATCGTCTCGACGTCGTGCTCGACATTGCCGTTGAACGGCTCGTCGGGGCCGAGGAAGAAGTGCAGCGCCTTTTCCAGCCGGAACCAGCGCTCGTCGAGCACGTAGCCGACCGGCGCGTCGGTGGTCAGGCGCATGGCGTTGCGCTCGACGAGATAGCGGATGTGGTTGGAGCCCTGCGTGATCGGCGCCAGCTTCGCGCCGTAGCCGCTCATCGGCGTCAGGATCGTGCGGATGCGCGGCACGCCCGCGACAGGGCGCACGATCCGCGCGAAGGCCACGGGCCGGTACATCCGCCCCTCGCGCTCGAACCGCGGGGCGAAGTCGTAGACCTCGACCGCGCCGCCGCTGGCGTCTTCCAGCCGGGTGACGAGAATCGGCGTATTGCGCAAGTAGTGCTGGCTGGCCGAGACCTGGTTCTCCAGCTCGAAGCGCCAGGTGCCGGCATCCTGCCCGCGATCGCCGCGCAGGAGCGCGCAGAACGTGGGATCGCCGTCCACCCGCGGTACGCAGCCCCAGACGATCGCGCCGGCCTCGTCGATCAGGCCGCTGACCTGGCAATTGCCGATCGGCCAGAGTTCAAGCGTGCTGGGATTGGGCGAAGTCATCGACGGGTATCTCCCTGGAGCCCTGATACGAGCCATTCGTGGACTGCGGCGACATCCGGCAGGCGCGCGGATGCGGCCGTGGCGCGCATCGGGCCGACCAAAACGCCCTGGCCGCCCAGGTGCCGGACGGCGTGGAAGGCGTCCTCGTCGGTGACGTCGTCGCCGAGAAACAGCGGGCTCGCGCCGGCGAAGGCGGGCAGGCCCATGAAACGCGTCACGGCGGTGCCCTTGTCGGAGCCGGGCATGGCCAGTTCGATCACCTGCTTGCCATGCTTGAGCGCCAGCCCGCGCGCCCCAGCCAGGTCCTGCGCGCAGGCCAGCAGGGCCTCGAGCGCTTCGGGATGGCGGCGGTAGTGGACCGCGACGCTGAACGGCTTGGGCTCGACCAGCAGGTCGCCATGGGCGCCCGCAAAGCGTTCGAGTGCCGCCACGACCTCGCCGGGAAGCGGATCGGCCAGCGGCTGCACCAAGGCGCCCGCCCGGGGGCGGAACTCACCGCCGTGGGAGCCGGCGACCGCGACCTCGACCGGCCCGAGCAGCGCCTCGAGCGCGGCGATCGATCGTCCGGTCACGATCGCCAGCCGCCCGTCCAAAGTGTCCGAGAGCGCGGCGACCAGTCCGGCCAGGCCCGGCGCGACGACAACCGCGTCGGGGTGGTCGGCGATCTCCACGAGGGTCCCGTCGAAGTCGAGAAACAGTGCCGCCTGCGCCCCGATGCCGAGCGGCGCGGGTCGGGGGAGGTCGCGGGGGTGGGCGCGGACTTGGGCTTGGGCCCGATCGTCGTCGGATGCGGGCGCGGTGGCCGGGAGAATGGCTTCCAGGTTGCTCATCGTCGCTCGTCTTGTCTCCGGTTCGCGGGATGGTCGGTCGCGGGGTGGCGGCGGCGCCGGATCGAAAGCCGCGCACGGGACGGGCAGCCCCAGTCCACCAAGCGGGCCATTTCCCAACGATCCTCGGCCCGCCTTGTTCCCCGGGTTTCTGCCGCAGTGCAACAAGACCGCGCCGAAACGCTGCTAAAACGGGGTCCAGGCGCCGGGAATCGGCTCCTGCGGGCCGGAATGCGTTTCGCACCCGTGGATTAAATCGGGGCAGGCGGCGGCCGATCCACCGCATTGGCTCTTGCCTGAACGGTCGCGGCACGCTTTGGATGGCGCGGCGCGTCCCGGCGACCGCACCGCACAATGGCTGTATTGGCACGAAGGGCATGGAATGAAGAAAATCGTGGCATTCGATCTCGACGGAACCCTGGCGCTGAGCAAGCAGCCGCTGACCGACGAGATGGCCGAACTGCTGGCGCAATTGCTTTCCGTGGCGCAAGTGGCGGTGATCTCGGGCGGAGACTGGCCGCAGTTCCAGAAGCAGGTCGCCAGCCGCCTGCCCGCCCATGCCGACGTCTCGCGCCTGTGGATGATGCCCACCAGCGGCGCCAAGCTCTACCTCCACCGCGAAGGCGAATGGCAGGCGGTCTATGCCGAGCTGTTCACCGACGAGCAGAAGCGCGAAATCCTCGAGGCCTTCGACGCCGCGCTGGCGGCAACCGGCTTCACGCCCGAGGAAACCTGGGGCGAGCGGATCGAGGATCGCGGCAGCCAGATCACCTTCTCGGCGCTCGGCCAGCAGGCCCCGCTCGACGCCAAGGAGCACTGGGACCCGGACTTCGCCAAGCGCAAGGTGATCCAGGCCGACCTCGTCAAGCGCCTGCCCGGCGTCTCGATCAACCTGGGCGGCGCGACCTCGGTGGACGTCACCCAGCCCGGCGTCGACAAGGCCTGGGGTCTCAGGCGCCTGTCGGAGCGCAGCGGCGTGGCCGAAGCCGACATCCTGTTCATCGGCGATGCCATCTTCCCCGGCGGCAACGATTATCCGGCCAAGGCCATGGGGCTCGACACCGTCTGCGTGCGCGATCCCGCCGATACCGCCAACGTCATCACGGCCATCGTCGCCTGCCAGAAGACCGCGTAATTCCTGGCGTCGATCCGGGAATGCAGGCATGAAGACCACCTGATGCCCGCATTCTACCTGACCCTCATCGCGGTGCTGCTCGCCGGGATCGGCGCGCGCGACCAGGTGACGATCGCCGGGCTCGCCCTGCGGCAGGGCCGGCGCCCGGCGGTGCTGGTCGTCGCTATCGTCACTGCCGCGCTGACCGCGCTTTTCGCGGCCTACGCGGCGCGCTTCATGCTCGAGCAGTTGCCGCCCCCCGCCCGCACCATCTTCGCCGCCATCGCGCTCGGCATGGCGGGCCTGGAATCGATGGTCCTGGCCCCGCGCCGCGATCCGCGCGAGCCGACCAACTCGCTGGGCGCGCTGGCGCTCGTGCTGCTGGCGGCCCAGGTCACCGACGCCGCCCGCTTCGTCGTCTTCGGCATGGGGGTGGGCCTTGCGGGACCGTGGGCGGCAGGCGCCGCGGGCGTGCTGGGCGGCGGCATCCTGGTAACCTTCGCCTGGGCGCGGCCGGAACTGCTGGGCACGCCCGCCGCGCGCTGGACACGGCGCCTGGTCGGGGCCTTGCTCCTGCTGGTGGCGATCACGATGTTCCTGTCGAAATCAGGCATTCTCTGATCGAGAATTGCGATCGAACCCAGGCTTCTCATCCGGGTTGCCTATTTGTAACTGTGCTCATCACGAACCGCAAAAGAGGGAATCGACATGACGTCCAAGGACAACTCGAAAGCCGCGCTGATCGACAGCCTGAACGGCCTGCTGGCGGACACTTTCGCGCTCTACGTGAAGACAAAGAACTTCCACTGGCACGTCCGTGGCCCCCAGTTCCACGACCTGCACCTGCTGTTCGATGCCCAGGCGACCGAAGTCTTCGCCCTCACCGACCTGATCGCCGAGCGCGTGCGCAAGCTGGGCGGCACCACCCTGACCTCGATCGGCGCGATCGCCGCCAAGACCACGATCGCCAACGAGGACGACACCAGCCTCGACGCGCAGGCCATGGTCAAGGCCCTGTTCGACGACAACACCGCCTATGTCGCCACGCTCAAGGCGACCAAGGAACTGGCGGGCGAAGCCGGCGACAACGCCACCGACGGCATCATCGACGACTGGACCGACCAGGCCGAGCAGCGCGCCTGGTTCCTGCGCGAGATCATCGCGTAAGAGACCGTTTGAGAATGGGCTCTGCCCATTCCGCCGCACCGGCCCGCTCGGCGAAGGCGTCCACCGGACGTTTTCGTCTCCTTCGGGACTCGAGGAAGCCGGTGCGGCGCTCGAAATGCGCCCTTTCGCGCATTTTCAAACGGTATCCAAGAGTGCTAGGGCCTCCGCCATGCCCAAGCTTGAACTGATCGAAGGTGCCGACGACGGCGCTATCGCCGCCTGGTTTGCCGGACGCCTGCGCGCCGCGCTGGCCGTCGCCACCGACATCGCCGTGACCGTGCCCGGCGGGTCCACCCCGTTCCCGATCTTCGACCGTCTGGCGCGCGAGGAGCTGCCTTGGCAGCGCATCTCCGTGTGGCCGGGCGACGACCGCATCGTGGCCGAGGATCACCCCGCCAGCAACGTCGGCAAGATCCGCGCCCGCCTCGAACCGGCCGGCGCGCGGATCGTGCCGCTGGCCGAGGACGCCCGGCCGCCGCACTTCGCGATCGCCTGGCTCGGCATGGGCGGCGACGGCCACGTCGCCTCGCTGTTCCCCAACACCGACCCGCGCGCCGACGATCCGCAGCCGGTACGCCGCCTGACGCCCGACCCGCTGCCACCCGAGGCGCCCTTCGACCGCCTGAGCCTCACTATCCCGGCCCTCGTCGACAGCGACGAGATTGTCTTCGTGATCCGCGGCGCCGACAAGCGTGCCCTGTTCGACGCCGCCGCGAAAGGCGAGCACGACTTGCCCGTCGCCCGCCTGCTGCGGGCCGCCCGCCACAAGGTCACCTGCTTCTGCTGAACTGGATACCGGCGCCGCTGCACCGCGCGCTCTACCGGCTCGCCCATGTCTTGCGCGTGCAGGTGTGGCGGATATGGCGGCGCGACGTGCACGGCGTCCGGGTGCTGGTGCAGGACGCGCACGGCCGGGTCCTGCTGATCCGCCATTCCTACGGCTCGGACAAGTGGATGCCGCCCGGCGGCGGCATGCACCGCGGCGAGGACCTGCACGGCAGCAGCAACGCCGTGCGCATCGTGCTCGGCCGGACCGGGGACAGCCCCCGCGCCGACGGACGCGAGATCGTCGAGGCCGGGTTCTTCACCCTCGACGCGCTGCCCGCGCACATGTCGCCGGGCCTCGCCCAGCGGATACGCGAATGGGCCGCCCAGGCCTGAGCCGGGCGGCCTTCGCACTGCCGATTATCAGGCGCTCTTCTCGATCAGCGCCTGGTAGGCCTCGAGAATCTTGGGCCAGGTGAATTCCTCGCTCCAGCGCCGGCGGGCATGGTCGCGCAATTCGTCGCGCAGGGTCGGGCTGGCGGCCAGTTCCTCGATCCGCTTCTCGCACTGGTCTTCGTTGGCGAAGTAGAGGCCGGCATCGCCGGCGACCCAGCGGTTGAACGGGTTGTGGTGGGCGATCACGGCATTGCCCGCGCCCAGCGCCTCGACCAGCGAGGGATTGGTGCCGCCGACCTGATGGCCATGCACGTAGGCCAGGCTGTACAGGCGCAGCGCGTGGAGGTCCGGCTTGGCGTAGACCGCTCCCGGGAACACCACCTCGTCGCTGGCGGCGGCCAGGACCGAGGCCTGGTAGGCATGGTCCTTGCTATACTTGCCGAGCACCACCAGCTTGATCCCGCGCGGCTTGCGCGAGAAGGCGCTGACGATCTCGAGCAGCGAGTTTTCGGGTTCCGGGCGGGCGATGACCGTCAGGAAGCGGTCGCGCTCGATACCGTAGCGCGCCAGCAGCGTCTCGTCCGCAGTCTCCACCTTGTCGCTGCCGTAGGGGATCATCGCGATCCGGTCGGCCGAGGCGTGGTAGGAGTGGTGCCGGGCGATCTCGGGGTGATCGGCGATGAGCACGTTGCCCGAGACCGCCGCCATGCGCTCGTTGACCCACAGGTAGGCCTTCTGGGGCAACGAATACTTGGCCCGCTTCCACTCGATCCCGTCCATGTTGATGAGATTGAAGCGACCACGCAGGCGGGCATAGACCGACAGGAAACCGGTGTTGTAGCCGAGCGTGAGAAGCAGGCCCTCCTCGCGGACGGCGGCGATGGTCGACTTCAGGTCGAACTCGATCGTGCCCAGAGCGCCCTCGGTCCGGACCGGGATGTGGACGCGCCGGCAGCCCTCCCAGCTATCCTCGTACTGCTCGCCGGTGTCGCTGCCTTGGCAGTATACCGTGACGCGCCAGCCGGCCTGGACCATCCACGGCACGAGTTTCTCGGCGAAGCTCTCGAAGCCGCCGTGCGCGGCGGGCACGCCGCGAATGCCTAGAACGATAAGGTGCTTCTCAGCCAATTGACACCGCCTGCTGAACGTCGGGAAGGGAAAAAGCCGACCGGGCCCGGTCGGTGCGGGCATCAGCGCGAGAGCGCGGCCCGCTCGAGCAGCGGCAGCCACCAGTCCTCGCGGGAGAGGAACCAGGCGAGCGTCTCGGCGAAGCCCTGCGGAAAGTCGCGCGCCGGGGCATAGCCCAGTTCGCCGCGCGCCTTGGTCTCGTCGATGGCGTAGCGGCGGTCGTGGCCCATGCGGTCGGTCACGAAGGTCTTCAGCTCGGCGCTCTTGCGGCCCTGCGCCGCCGGGGCGTTGGGGAAGCGCTGCGCCAGCGAGGGGTCGGCCGCGAAGGCGTTGTCGACCGCGATGCAGATCTCCTCGATGACGGTCAGGTTCGGCAGTTCCTGGCCGCCGCCGATGTTGTAGACCTCGCCCGGCTTGCCCTTGCGCAGGCAGGCCTCGATGCCGCGGCAGTGGTCCTCGACGTGCAGCCAGTCGCGCACGTTCATGCCGTCGCCGTAGATCGGCAGCGCCTTGCCGTTCAGCGCATTGAGCGTGAACAGCGGGATGAGCTTCTCGGGAAACTGGAACGGACCGTAGTTGTTCGAGCAGTTGCTCGTCGTCGTCTCCAGCCCGTACGTGTGGTGGTAGGCGCGCACCAGGTGGTCGCTGCCCGCCTTCGAGGCCGAGTAGGGCGAGTTGGGCGCATAGGCCGTGGTCTCGCTGAAGGCGGGATCGTTCGGGCCGAGCGAGCCGTAGACCTCGTCGGTGGAGACGTGGTGGAAGCGGTGCGGCTTGCCGTCGCCGTCGAGCCAGGCCTTCTTGGCCGCCTTGAGCAGGCTGTGCGTGCCGATGACGTTGGTGGTCACGAAGGCATCCGGCCCGGTGATCGATCGGTCGACGTGGCTTTCCGCCGCGAAGTGGACGATCGTGTCGATCTCGTGGTCGGCGATCAGCGAGGAGACCAGGTCGGTGTCGCAGATGTCGCCTTCGACGAGGAGGACGTCGTCCAGCCCGTCGAGGTTGTGCTTGTTGCCGGCATAAGTGAGCAGGTCGAGGACGACGATCTTGTCCTCGGGCGCCACCTTGCTGCGATAATGGACGAAGTTGGCGCCGATGAAGCCCGCGCCGCCGGTGACGATCAGATTAGCCATGGGTCTTGATCTCAGCAATCATCTTACGAAGGTTGGCGCGCCAGTGCGGCGTGGGGCCGCCCAGGATCGCGAAGGTCGACGTCTTGTCGAGCACCGAGTAGTGCGGACGGGTCGCCGGCGTGGGATAGTCGGACGCGTTGATCGGGATGACCGGGACGGCCTTGTCCAGCAGGCCCGCCGCAAGGCCTTCCTCCTGGATCGCCACCGCGAAGTCGTACCAGCTGCAGGCACCCGCGTCGGTATAGTGATGGAGGCCACAGACGCCCTGCCCGGCCATCGTCCACAGCGCCGCGGCAAGGCCGGGCGCGTACGTGGGGGTGCCGACCTGGTCCGCCACGACGCGCACTTCGGGGCGCTCGCCCATGAGGCGCAGCATGGTCCGCACGAAGTTGCCGCCGGTGGGCGCATAGACCCAGGCCGTGCGCACGATCAGCGCATCCTCGCCGGCCAGCTCCTCGCCGGCCAGCTTGGTGCGGCCGTAGACGCCGAGCGGCGCGGTGGGTGCGTCAGGGCGGTAGGGCACGCCCGAAAGTCCGTCGAACACGAAGTCGGTCGAGACGTGGACGAAGCGCGCGCCGACGTCGCGGGCGGCGGCGGCGAGGTTGCCCACCGCGAGCGCGTTGACCGCGTGGGCGGCCTCCTCGTCGCTCTCGGCCTTGTCCACCGCGGTATAGGCGGCGGCGTTGAAGATCACGTCCGGCCGCACCTCGCGCGCCACCGCGAGGACGGCGGCGGGATCGGTGATGTCGAGCGTGTCGATGTCATGGCTGACGATCTCGGCATCGGCCGGGGCAGTCGCCGCCAGCCCCCTGCCGAGCTGTCCCTTGCCGCCCACGATCAGGACCTTCATGCGAAAGGCTCCACTTCGCTCAGCGGCTTGCCGACCTTGTCCTTGGCGGAAAGCTGCGGCTCGATGCCTTCGAGCGGCCATTCGATGCCGACCTCGGGATCGTTCCACATCAGCGAATGCTCGTTGGCGGGGGTGTAGAAGGCGGTGCACTTGTAGAGGAAGTCGGTGCCGTCCTCGAGGCTGACGAAGCCGTGCGCGAAGCCGGGCGGAACCCAGAACAGGCGCTTGTTCTCGGCCGAAAGCTCGACCCCTGCCCACTTGCCGTAGGTCGCGGAACCGGCGCGCAGGTCGACCGCGACGTCCCAGGCCCGGCCGGCGGTGACGCGCACCAGCTTGCCCTGCGGATTGGGCTGCTGGTAGTGCAGCCCGCGCAGCACGCCCTTGGCCGAACGGCTGTGGTTGTCCTGCACGAAGTCCAGGTCCAGGCCGATGTCGGCGAAGAGCTGGCGGTTCCAGCTTTCCATGAAGAACCCGCGATCGTCGCCGAACACGCGCGGTTCGATGATGACGAGGCCCTCGATGTCGGTCGGGACGATGTTCACGCACCCACTCCCGCATCCAGGAACGCGTCGCGGTTGTGCAGCAGGTTCAGCAGGTAAGCGCCGTAGCCGCTCTTCACCAGCGGCGCGGCGATCTTCTCGAGCTGGCCGTCGTCGATGAAGCCCTGGCGCCAGGCGATTTCCTCGGGGCAGGCGATCTTGAGGCCCTGGCGCTCCTCGATGATCCGCACGTAGTTGGCCGCGTCGAGCAGCGAGCCGTGCGTGCCGGTGTCGAGCCAGGCATAGCCGCGGCCCATGATCTCGACCGAGAGGTCCCCGCGCTCGAGGTAGAGGCGGTTGAGGTCGGTGATCTCCAGCTCGCCGCGCGGGCTGGGCTTGAGGTTGCGGGCCAGCTCGACGGCCTCGTTGTCGTAGAAGTAGAGCCCGGTCACGGCGTAGTTCGACTTGGGGACCTCGGGCTTTTCCTCGATCGTCTCGGCGCGCCCCTGCGCATCGAACGAGACGACGCCATAGGCCTTAGGATCGCTGACGTAGTAGCCGAACACGGTCGCGCCCCTGTCGCGCGCGCCGGCGTTCGCCAGCAGGTCGGGCAGGCCGTGGCCGTAGAAGATGTTGTCGCCCAGGATCAGCGCCGAAGGGTTGTCGCCCACGAAGTCCGCACCGATGTGGTAGGCCTGCGCCAGGCCCGCCGGTTCGGGCTGGACGGCATAGTGCAGCTCGACGCCGAAGCTGGACCCGTCGCCCAGAACGCTCTTGAAGGCGGCCTGGTCGTGCGGCGTGGTGATGATCAGTATTTCCCGGATGCCGGCCAGCATGAGCACCGACAGGGGATAGTAGATCATCGGCTTGTCGTAGACGGGCATCAGCTGCTTCGAAACGCCTCGCGTCAGCGGGTAAAGGCGAGTCCCGGACCCTCCGGCAAGAATGATACCTTTTCTCAACTTCAACCCCTCTTTTGAGAACTGCCGAATTCTTGCAAGAAATTCAGTGGACCCCCAGGCACGAATTTGGAACGCTGCACTGACGCCGTTGCGGACAAGTCAATACAGCGTTCCCGAACCCCTAGGCCCAAGGCCTTGCGCATCTCATCGAAATCGTAATGGACCAAATTTGGACGTAATCCGGAATATCACTTAGCTCCTCATCGGAGAATTCATGCTGCAATGCAATAGGCCATGCGTCCGGTCGGCGCGTGGCCCGTGCGTCCCGTCCGGACGGTGGCGCCGAGCGCCGAACGGACTGCCCGCAGCCGGCCTCAGAGCACCTTGTCGTAGATCGCATACTCCCGATTGACCTTGCTGTTGATGGCATCGGCGATCGCCACCATTCCCTGGTTGTCCTCGAGAACCCAGCCGATCTCGGCGCGCCTGGTGCCGAACCGCGACACGGCGGCACGGCGGATGTACTCGATCATCATGAAGGCAAGCTGGCTGGCGAGGCGCGAGGACTGCAGCGACTTGCGCACGCCCATCAGCGGCACGCGCATGTCGGCCGGGCTCGGCTTGCGCAGCCACAGCAGCAGCTTGAGCAGGCCGATGATCGACGGCTTTCCGTTGCGCCCGTTCACCCGCATCTGGATGCCGTTGAGATCGGGCAGCGTCATCATGAACGCGACCGGCTCGCCGTCGTACTCGGCGATGTGGATGAGGTCGGGATGCACCAGCGGCTTGAGCGCCTTGCCGGTATAGGCGATCTCCTCCGGAGTGAACGGCACGAAGCCCCAGTTGTCCGACCAAGCGTCGTTGAGAATCTCGCAGATGATCGCGGCATCGCGGTCGAAGTGCTTGAGTTCCGCCTTGCGGATGCGGATGCGCGCGTTCTTCTCGCCCGAGGCGACGATGCGCTGGATCAGCGGCGGGAACTCGGTCCGCACGTCGAGATCGTACGTGTGGAGCGTCTTGACCAATCCGTAGCCGGCCCCTTCGATCCAGCCCTGGTAGGCGGCATTGTGGTGCGCCATCATCACCATCGGCGGGTGATCGTGGCCCTTCACCTGGATACCGGGCTCCTCCCAGACCGAAAGGTTCATCGGCGCGACCACCCGGGTCATGCCCTGCGCGCGCAGCCAGTCCTCGGCCGTGGCGATGAGCGCGCGGGCGGTCTCCTCGTCCTCGGCCTCGATCGCGCCCCAGTTGCCGGTACCCGGGCCCATGCCCTGCTCGACCGGCTGTTTCAGCGCCAGTTCATCGATCTGCGCCGATATGCGCCCGACGACCCGGCCATCGCGCCGCGCCAGGAACAACTGGACCCTGGCGTGCTCGAAATAGGGGTTCTTGCCTGGCGTGAACTTGGATATCTCTTCCGAGCGCAAGTTGGGCACCCAGTTTTGATCTGGCGCATTGAGCCGATACGCCAGGTCGACGAAAGCGGCGCGATCGGCCTTGCTGGATGCGGGAGTGATCTCTAGTTCGGCCATGGCCACGATGCTGCCTTTGTTTCGGCTTAGGAAAGGATGTGGGCGCGACGTGCTGCGCTGAACGGCACCTTGTCAACCCACTACCCGGCCGGGCCGCGCGGCGACTCGCGGCAAACCCGTTCCCGGCCCGTTTTTATCCGGACGACTTTGGAAATATCGAACGATGAATGCCCCGAAAGCGATCGACCTGCCCCAGCCCAGCCCGCGCGACACCGCGCCGGCGGTTACGTGGCATTCGCAAATGCCGGACGACAAGGCGATGCTGCGCGCCGCCGTCGAACTGACGCGCGACATCGCGACCGCCCGCCCCGGCCTCTACTGGGCCGACATGCTGGGCAGCGCCGTGGTCGGCTACGGCGCCCTCGCCGGCGCGATCCTGGTCGGCAACCCCCTGGTCGCCCTGCTGCTCGGCCTGTTCGCATCGCTGGTGCTCTACCGGGCCCTGCTGTTCATCCACGAGCTGGCCCACATCCACAAGGATGCCCTGCCCGGCTTCCGCTTCGGCTGGAACCTGCTCGTCGGCATCCCGATGCTCATCCCCTCGTTCATGTACGAGGGCGTCCATACCCAGCACCACGCGCGCACCCGCTACGGCACGATCGAGGACCCCGAGTACCTGCCCCTGGCGCTGATGAAGCCGTGGAGCCTGCCGGTCTTCGCGCTCACCGCGATCCTGCTGCCGCCGGCGCTGCTGGTCCGCTCCGCGATCCTGGTGCCGCTGGGAGCCGTGATCCCGCCGCTGCGTACGCTCGTGTGGGAGCGCGCCTCGGCCCTCGCGATCAACCCGCAGTACCGCCGCCGCAAGCCGGAGGGCGACTTTGCCCGGATGGTGTCCTGGCAGGAACTGGGTTGCTCGGCCTGGGCGCTGTCGGTCGTCGCCGCCAGCGCGGCCTGGGGCTGGCGACCGCTGGTGATCGCGCTCTGCGTGGTCTCGCTCACCGCCTTCCTCAACCAGGTGCGCACCCTCGTCGCCCACTTGTGGGAGAACGACGGCGAGGCGATGACGGTCACCGCGCAGTACCTCGATTCGGTGAACGTGCCGCCGCCGGCGCTGTTCTCGGGCCTGTGGGCGCCGGTGGGTCTGCGCTACCACGCGCTGCACCACCTGCTGCCCTCGATGCCCTACCACTCGCTGGCCGAGGCCCACCGCCGCCTCAGCGACCACCTGGGCGAGACCTCCACCTACCGCAAGGCCAGCTACCCCGGCCTGACCCCGCTACTGGGTCGCCTGGCCCGCAGCACTATGAAGGTGCGCTAAGGTTCGGAAGAGGAAGGGAAGGAATTTTCACGCAGGGGCGCGGAGGGCCGTTGCGCCGCGCCGCCGGCGGTTTCCTTTTCCCATCGACCGCTGCGGAAGCCGCTCGGTACGTTGGAAAAGGGGGCTTCGCCCCGAAGCGCGAAACCTGTCAGATTCGCGAGCCGAAGCCCGGCCGGCTCATTCCTCGGTGCGGATCAGCACCGTCTCGCCGATCAGGGCGAACAGCAAGAACGGCGCCCAGGCGGCGATGAAGGGCGGGTAGCCGCCGAAGTTCCCCATCGCCAAAGCCGCGTTGTCGAACACGAAATAGGCGAAGCCCAGCGCCATCCCGATCACCGCGCGAATCAGCAGTGCGCCCGAGCGGGCGAGCCCGAAGGCTGCGACCGCGCCCAGCAACGGCATCAGCGCCGAGGACAGCGGTCCCGACAGCTTGTGCCACCACGCTGCGTCGAGGTCGGTGGTGCGCCGCCCGGCCTCGTGCACCGCCTGGATCGAGCCGGCGAGCGTGACGATGTCCTGCGCGTCGGCATCGACCTTGGAGATGTAGATCTTGGCCGGCGTGATCCCCGGCGCGACGGTGGCCGAGGCGAGCCGCGTGGTCGTGGTTCCGGCGACGTCGAAGCGGACCGGGCGCTCCATTTGCCAGCCCGGATTGCGGAACGTGGCCCGGTCGGCGCGCAACTGCTCGACGATCATGTCGTTGGCGTCGCGGCGATAGAAGGTGACGCCGTTGAGCGTCAGGGCGTTGCCCTCACCGGTGAGCGACTGGGCCAGCAGCAGGTCCTTGCCGTCCGCCAGGTAGAGGTTCGCCTTGGGGCCCGTCGCCTTGGGGATCGGGCCATAGTCGACCGCCTCCCAGGCCGCGAGCTGCGCGGTGGCACGCGTCACCACGCGCTCGTTGAAGGCGAAGCTGATGCCGGAGATCACCAGCGCGGTCAGGATCAGCGGCGCCAGAACCTGATGCGCCGACAGCCCCGAAGCCTTCATCGAGATGACTTCGCTGTTCTGGTTGAGCGTCGCCAGCGTGATGATCGTCGCCAGCAGCACCGAGTAGGGCAGGAACCGCGCCACGAGCTGCGGCGCGCGCAAGGTCACGTAGTAGAGCAGCTGCATCTGCCCGTTGCCGGGATGGGCGAGGATGTCGCCGCTCTCGCCCAGGAGGTCGAGGACCTGGAGCACCAGCACCAGCATGACCAGTACCGCGAGAATGCGGGTGACGAACAGGCGCGCGAGATAGATCGTCAGCGTGCGCGAGGGAAAGAACTCGAAACTCATGTCAGGTCTGTTCCGCCGGCACGGGCAGGATCGGGCCGCGCCGGTTGCGGCGCAGCAGCGACTTTATGCGTTTCATGATCTTGCTCGACGCCGTCTCCAGCCAGCCGAGCGGCTGACCGCCGGGCACGTAGGCGACGCGCCAGTACATCCACAGGATCATCGCGGCGAAGGCCAGGAAAGGCCCCCACAGGCCCAGGATCGGGTTGATCTTGCCGAGCGAGGCGACGTCGTTCGCGTACTGGTTGACCTTGTGATAGGCCACCACCATCACGATCGAGACGAACAGGCCGAGCGCAGAAGTCGATCGCTTGGGAGGGATCGCCAGCGCCACAGCGAGCAGCGGCAGCAGCAGCATCATCACCACTTCGACCATGCGGTAGCTGAAGTTCGCCTGGCTGGAGACGCGCTCCTCGGGGGTGGCGTCCTTGTTCCAGCCCAGCTTCATCAGCTCGGGCAGCAGATACTCGCGCTCCTGGCCGCCGCGCTGGCGGAACTTCTCGATCGCCGGAAGTTCGATCGGCAGGTCGTGGCGGGTGAAGGAGAGGACGCGCGGCATCTTGCCGGGCATGTCCTGGATGATCTGGCCCTGCTGCAGCCGCAGGATGATCGTGTCCGGCTGGTCCTTGAGCGCCAGGAAGCGTCCCTCGCGCGCGGAGATCGACAGGACCTGGCCCTTCTGGTTGGCGACGCGGGCGAAGATGCCCATCAGCCGCTGGCCATTGTCCTGGCTCTCGTCGATGCGCAGCGCGATGCGGTCCTTGAGCGCGGTGAACTCGCCCACCTTGATCGAGGCGCCCAGCGCACCCGACTTCAGTTCGTAGTTCAGTTCCTCGTAGTAGTAGCGCGAGAGCGGCTGGAGGTAGCCGACGATGGCGAAGTTGCACACCACCAGCACCAGGGTGATGATGTAGGGCACCCGCAGCATCCGCGTGTAGCTCAGGCCCACCGCGCGCATCACGTCGAGTTCGCTGCTGGTGGCGAGCTTGCGGAAGGCGAGCAGGATGCCCAGCATCAGCCCCAGCGGGATCGCGAGGCTGGCATATTCGGGCAGCATGTTGGCGAGCATCTTGAAGACGACGCCGATCGGGCCGCCTTCGGTCGCGACGAAATCGAACAGCCGCAGCATCTTGTCCATGACGAGCAGCGACGCGGCGAGCAGGAAGATGCCGAACATCGGCATCAGCACGAGGCGCAGGATGTAACGGTCGATGGCGTTGATGAATTTCAACTAGAGCACTTTCCGACCGGCGTCACTGAACGTCCCTCCCGGCCCTTAACGGCTCGGAGCCACAAGGGCAAAGCGATTTGTGGCGAGACGGACAAGTCGCTCCGTCCTCCCCCGCATGGCCCGCGAACGCTCCGCCGGGCGAGGCGTACAACGTCGATCCCTGGCGAAGGTTTCCGCGGGAAATGAAGGCGACGGGTCAGGCCTTTTCCAGGGTGCACTGGAGCGGGTGCTGGTTCTGCCGGGCGAAATCCATCACCTGGTTCACCTTGGTCTCGGCGATCTCGTAAGGGAAGATGCCGCAAACGCCGACGCCCTTCTGGTGGACGTGGAGCATCACCCGCGTGGCCTGTTCGAGGTCCATGTTGAAGAAGCGCTTGAGGACCATCACCACGAATTCCATCGGGGTGTAGTCGTCGTTAAGCATCAGTACCTTGAACTGGCTGGGTTTCTTGGGCTTGGCACGGGTCTTGGTGGCAATGCCGATCTGATGATCGTCGCCACCGCCCTGGCCTGGGTCATCCTTGTCGGGCCCGCCCATGACCTTGTCTGGCCCGCCCATGACGTCCGGCCCGGACAGGACATCCGCCCCGCATACGGAAACGCCCCCGGCAGCAGCGGTCCATGCGGGCACGCTCGGGGGAAGCAGGAGGTCGGAATCGGCGATCGGGGGAATCATGATGGCCAGAATATCGTACCGGGGCACCTTATAACAAGATGCCCCGGTCCACATTCTCGGATTTGGCGCACCGATGGTCGGAAGAATCGCTTCAACCGACCGATCGGAAGGCCTCGCTGGTCAGAGCGAGACCGAGCGCGCCTTTTCGAGGGCGATGCTCATGCGGCCCGAGATCGGGGCGAACGAGTCGCCGAAGAGCTTGAGCAGCGCTTCGCTGTTCTTCGAGCTGTAGGCCACTGCGGTGTCGAAGTTCTTGCGCACCAGGTCGCCCTGGAGCTTGAAGAAATCGGTCGGCGACTTGGTAGCCGCGAGTTCCTTGATGTCACCGGTCATGGTCTCGAAAGCGGTGCGGCCTTCGGCAACGAATTCCGAACCGAGGCCCTGGACGCCTTCGGCCAGGATCTTGCTCGACTCGACGACGGCTTCGACGTTGCCCTTGGTGAACTCGGTGACTTCGCCGAGCACGCTGGTGCCCTTTTCGAAGGCGGCCTTTGCCTTGGCCTGGGTCTGGGTAATCGCGTCCTGAATACCGGCGAAGTTGGTGCTCATATTCGTTTCCTCGAGTATGAAGTTGGTGAGTAGTCCTGCGAAGACGGGCTTGGTAGGTGCGGTCTTTGGCGCCGCTTTGGGAATGGCCGCCTTCGGGACAGTGAGCGGCGCGATCGCGCTCTTCACGTCCTTGGCAACCTCGATGACCGGCTTGGTCGGAGCGACTTTCGCCGGAACAACTGTTTCGACCGGCTTCGCCTGAGCGACAGGCGGGGTCTTGATCTTGGGCTTGGGGCCAGGCTTGGCCTTGACCTTCGCGGCCACCTTGGCAACCGGGGCAGCGACGACGGGAGCCTTGGCAACCGGCTTCGCTGCCGGGGCAGCGACCTTGGCCGGCGCGTCCACCTTGGCGGCCGGCGCGTCCACCTTGGCCTCGACCTTCGCAGGCGCAGCTGCGACCGGGGCCGGCTTGGCGACCGGTTGGGGCGCCACGGCCTTTGGTGCCGGTGCAGCCTCGGCCTTCGTGTCTGCGGACTTGGATTCCACAGACTTGGCTTCGACCGGCTTGCTCGGCGCGATTACCGGAGCCTTGGGCTTGACGTCGGGGGCGGCCGAAACATCGGCTGCTACAGCCGGCTTGGGCGCCGCTTCGGGAGCGGATTTGTCCTTCGGGTCTTCATTGTCGGCCATGTTTATTTATCCAGCCTTGGTGAAAACTTGAAATCACCGAACCCTCGAGCCCGGAACGGGTGCGATCCACGAGTCGCACTACTCTTTGTTGCAATGCAAAATAGGTTTTTGCGAAAGCGAAGTCAACAGGGTTATGCTGCACTGCACAAATATGTTGCGACGCAGCAATCATCCGGGAATCTTCAAGCCCAGGCAGCTTAGCGCACGGCGTGTTTCAACCGTGTGTCAGTACGGCCCGACCCGGCGGGCGGCATGTCAGCGCTCGGAGACGTAGCGCCCCGGAGCGTCCTCGATCACGCGATCGCCACGCCCACCCGGCTTGCGCTTGCCGCGTGCCGCTACTTCCTCCGAATCGCGCTCGCGCAGCCAGTCGGCCCAGTGCGGCCACCAGCTTCCCGGATGCTCCTGCGCACCCGCGACGAAATCGTCCAGCGTCTCGGAGCGCCCTTCCGCCGTCCAGTACTGGTACTTGCCCGAGGATGGTGGATTGACGACGCCAGCGATGTGCCCGGAACCCGCCAGCAGGAAGGTCCAGGGCCCTGCCAGGTAGCGGGTGAGCTTCCACACGCTGGCCGGCGGGGCGATGTGATCCTCGCGCCCGGCCTGGATGTAGGCCGGCGTGGTTATGCGGTGCAGGTCGATCGGCGCCCCGCAGGCGGACAGCGAATCGGCCACGACCAGCCGGTTGTCGCGATAGAGGTCGCGCAGGTAGTCGAGGTGCCAGCGCGCCGGCAGGTTGGTGACGTCGCCGTTCCAGTGGAGCAGGTCGAAGGCGGGATAGTCCTCGCCCTTGAGATAGTTCTTCTCGACGTAGCTCCAGATCAGGTCGTTGCCGCGCAGGATGTTGAAGCTGGCCGCCAGGTAGCGCCCGTCGAGATAGCCGTCCGGCGAGAGCCGCCCGACCGTCTCGATCTGCTGGTCGTCGATGAAGTTCTTGAGGTCGCCCGCATGCTCGAAATCGACTTGCGCGGTGAAGAAGGTTGCGCTGGCGACCTTGTCACCCTGCCCCTTGCGCGCCAGCACCGCCAGCGTCGCGGCCAGCGTGGTGCCCGCCACGCAATAGCCGATGGCATGGACCGAAGGCACCCCCAGCCGCTCGCGCACGACGTCGATCGCCTCGATCTGGCCGGCGATGTAGTCGTCCCACGCGAGGTCCGCCATCGAGGCGTCGGCCGACTTCCACGAAACCATGAAGACGGTGATTCCCTGCTCCACCGCCCAGCGCACGAAGCTCTTCTTGGCGTTGAGGTCGAGAATGTAGAAGCGGTTGATCCATGGTGGGAAGATCAGCAGCGGGGTCTTGAGCACCTTGTCGGTCGTCGGCGTGTACTGGATCAACTGGTAGAGCGGCGTCTCGAACACGACCTTGCCGGGCGTCACCGCGATGTTCTCGCCCAGCACGAAGGCGCCCGGCCGGGTGTGGGTGAGCTGCCCCTTGCGCATGTCGTCGAGCAGGTTCTCGAAACCGCGCACCAGGCTTTCGCCGCGAGTCTCGGCGGCCTTGCCCAGCGCCACCGGATTGGTCAGCGGGAAGTTGGCGGGGCTGAGCGCGTCGACCACCGTGCGGGTCGCGAAGCGCAGCTGGGCCTTGCGCGCCGGCTCCAGTCCCTCGACCGCGTCGGCCATCCCGATGATGTGCTCGCCGAGCATCAGGTAGGCCTGGTGGAGGAAGGCGAAGAACGGCTGGCGGCGCCATTCGGGATCGGCGAAGCGGCGATCCTTGCGCGGAAGCTCGGGCTCCCCGGCGGCATCCGCGGCGCGTTTGCCGGCATCGGGTCCCAGGCCATACTGCCCGAACACCGCGGTGGCGAGCGCCAGACCCTCGTTCCAGAGATTCTGCTGTACTTCCGGGTTGGCGAAGGGGAGCTGGCGCATCACCGCCTCGCCGGTGGCGATCCATCGGGCCGGATCGGCGAAATGCGGCGGCTTGTCCGAACCGGCCTTGCCCAGTTGCTCGACCTGGAACTCGGTCCAGATCGAGTGCAGGCGGCCCGCGATCTCGGCCCACTGCACCGTGGCCGCGGCCTCGGGCGTCCCCTCTGCCGGCACCATCCGGCCGAACAGGGTGGCGAGGCCCTCGGCCTGGCTGCGCACGACATTGCTAAGAAGATCGGCGTCGGTCGCCATGGGCACTCGCTCTCCTAGTTGTCCAACCCCGGGTTTGGCCCCGGGGACGTTTCCTGTCGAGCCCCCTTGAGAGCCTGCGCGCAGGACAAATCCCGTAATGATCTTCGCAACGATCGCCCATTTGCGCCACGGACGGAATACCCTACAGGGACCGGGCGGCGATCCTGCCGCTACGCATATGGATAATAGAGGTCATGGAAGACGAGTTCTACCGCATCAAGCGACTGCCGCCCTACGTCATCGCCGAAGTGAACGCGATGAGGCACGCAGCCCGCCAGGCCGGTAAGGACATCATCGACCTCGGCATGGGCAACCCCGACCTGCCGCCGCCCCAGCACGTCCTCGACAAGCTGTGCGAAGTGGCCCAGAAGCCCGGCGCGCACGGCTATTCGCAGTCCAAGGGCATCCCCGGATTGCGCCGCGCCCAGGCGAACTACTACGCCAACCGTTTCAACGTGGAACTCGACCCCGAGAGCGAGGTCGTCGTCACGATGGGCTCGAAGGAGGGCCTCGCCAGCCTTGCCACCGCGATCACCGCACCCGGCGACGTCGTGCTCGCGCCCAACCCCAGCTACCCGATCCACACCTTCGGCTTCATCATCGCCGGCGCGACGATCCGCTCGGTGCCGACGACTCCGGACGAGAACTACTGGCGCTCGCTCGACCGGGCGATGGCCTTCACGGTGCCGCGCCCGTCGATCCTGATCGTCAACTACCCGTCGAATCCCACGGCCGAGACCGTCGACCTCGCGTTCTACGAGCGCCTCGTCGCCTGGGCCAAGGAGAACAAGGTCTGGATCCTGTCCGACCTCGCCTATTCGGAACTCTACTTCGACGGCAATCCGACCCGCTCGATCCTCGAGGTGCCCGGCGCCAAGGACGTCGCGGTGGAATTCACCTCGATGAGCAAGACCTATTCGATGGCCGGCTGGCGCATCGGCTTCGCGGTGGGCAACCAGAAGCTGATCGCGGCGCTCACCCGCGTGAAGTCCTACCTCGACTACGGTGCGTTCACGCCGATCCAGGCCGCCGCCTGCGCCGCGCTCAATGGACCGCAGGACATCGTCGAGCGCAACCGCCAGCTCTACCAGAAGCGGCGCGACGTGATGGTCGAGGCGTTCGGTCGCGCCGGCTGGGACATCCCCTCGCCCAAGGCCTCGATGTTCGCATGGGCCCCCCTGCCCCCCGCACTCAAGGAGATGGGCAGCCTGGAGTTCTCCAAGCAGCTTCTCACCCACGCCGACGTCGCGGTCGCCCCCGGTGTGGGCTACGGCGAGGACGGCGAAGGCTTCGTGAGAATCGCCATGGTCGAGAACGAGCAGCGCCTGCGCCAGGCGGCCCGCAACGTGAAACGATATCTCACGTCGATGGGCGTCAATACGCCGGCATCCTGAAGCACCGACAGGGAGATTTTGCCGTATATCGGCCGATACCAAGGGTAAACGCCCAAGTAAGGCTGTAAGAATATACGTGTTGTCCCCTGGGGTGAATTACCGCCATTCTTGCCCCCTATCGCATTGGAAACGCCATTAAGATGGGGGGCAGATGGTCCATTTTCATGCGCGTCGCGACGCGCCGTATCATTTTCGATGGTTGAGCCAGGGACGCATCCCGAGCACGTTCGATCTACGCCTTAGCGGCTGGTCGCTCGACGACAGGTGCGAACCGTCGAGCGACTGCATCGGCATCATCCACGCCGGCCATCTCGCCGGGAACGACGATGACCTGGTCCCCAATTTCCCCGGCGAGGTCCGGCGGTTCATCGTGGTCATCGGCGCCGCCTCGGCGCAGGAGCGGGCCCGTCTGCTGCAGGCGGGCTTCGGCGAGGTCGTCCCCGGGACGATCGAGGCGGGGGAATTCGAAGCCCGTGCCAGCCGTCTGGCCGAACTGACCCGCTGGTTGCCACGGCATCGCCGCCTCGGAGAACTCGAACTGGACCTGCTGTCCCGCGAAGCTTTCGGGCACGGCAAGTCGCTCAATCTCAATCCCCGCGAGTTCGCGCTGATCTGGCGCCTGGCCGACAACCCGGGCGAGCCGGTCAGCAAGCAGGACCTGATCCAGGACGTCTGGCGCATGGGCTTCGTGCCCGAGACCAACAGCATCGCGGTCCACATGTCGCGGCTGCGGCGCAAGCTGGGCTTCGTCGGCATGTCCGGGATCATCGCCACCGCCTCGGCAGGCGGCTACTGCCTTGCCGCCGTTCCCGAGCACCGCATCGCAGGCTCAGAGAGGGCCTTTGCCGCGCATGGCCTCGTCCATGGCGGAGCGGCCCGGGCCGCCTGCTGAGCGCGCCTCGGGCCGGGGCCCTCAACCACCGAGGGCCGACAGGTCGGCGGGGGTGTTGATGTTGGGGATCGCCACCGCCGTCTCGACGCGCCGGGCGCCGACGAGTTCGGCGAAACGGTACATCGAATGGCGGTCCTCGCTTTGCAGCAGCGCTTCCAGTTGCGGTGCGACGGAGACAGGCCACAGCCCGATCACCGGCTGGGCGGCAAGGCACGCGGGTGCCGCCCCCAGCAGGGCCGGCAGGTCCTCCGGCAGCAGCGCATCCACGCCGCAGGCGAGCACCGCCTCGTAGCCCTCGTCGAGCGCGTGGTGAAGAGCGGCGGCGAGCCCGCCGAGCGGCCCCATGCCGGGGTGCGGCCAGTCCGGCAGGGTCGGCGCCGGGGCCGTGGGCCGACCGACCACGACGACGTGCTCGCACCACCCCGACAGCGCATCGACGGCCAGCGCGATCAGCGTATGCCCGTCCAGCTCGGCCAGCGCCTTGTCGCTTCCGAAACGGCTCGACAGGCCCCCGGCCAGGACAGCTCCGAGAATCATGCGACAGGCCTTTCACGAGAGGAAACCATCGAAGGGGCGCCTACCTTAACGCGCACCCTGCCGGATTGGGAAGCGACCAGCACGGCGGCGGTTCCCGGCCCGGCTGCCCCTGTGCCCTTGCCAAGCGGGCGGTCCTGCGCTCCAACCAGGGGCATGAAGGCTCTCCACGATCCCGATCGCCTGCTCGGCGAAGGCCTGGCACGCATCCGCGACGAGTTCACGATTCCCGCCGGGTTCCCGCCCGAAGTGCTCGAAGCGGCGCGGCGGGCGGCGGCGCAAGCGCCCGGCGCCGAGCACGTCGACCGGACCGACCGTTCTTTCGTCACGCTCGACCCGGCCGCTTCGACCGACCTCGACCAGGCCTTCGCGATCGAGCCCGCCGGTGCCGACTGGCTGCTCCACTATGCCATCGCCGACGTCGCCTGGTTCGTGCGCGAAGGGGATCCGCTGGACACCGAGGCGTGGAAGCGCGGCACCACGACCTACCTTCCCGACGACAAGGCCAGCCTCTATCCCCCGGCGCTGTGCGAAGGCGCCGCAAGCCTGCTTCCCGATGTCGACCGGCCCGCCGTGATCCTGACCACGCGCATCGACCCGCAGGGCGAGGCCAGCCTCGACGGCGTCGAGCGGGCCCTCGTCCGCAGCCGCGCCAAGCTCGCCTACGAGACGGTGCGCGATGCCGACCTGCCCGAGGGCTTCGCGCAGATCGCGCAGCGGGTCGGGGCCGCCGAACAGCGCCGCGGCGCCGCGCGCGTGGATCCGCCCGAGCAGGTGCTGGAAGCGGACGGCAGCGGCGGCTTCACTCTGTCCTTCCGGCCGATGCTGGTGTCCGAAGTGCGCAATGCAGCGCTGTCGCTGGCGGCCAACCTTGCCGTCGCGCAGGCCATGCTGGCGGCGCGGACGGGCCTGTTCCGGGTGATGCCCCCGCCCGACCCCAAGGCCGACGGCCGCCTGCGGGCCAGCGCGAGGGCGCTGCGACTCGACTGGCCCGCGAACGTCCCGCTCGATGCGTTCGAGCGCGCGCTCGACCCGTCCTCGCCTCCGCAGGCCGCATTCATGATGGCGATCCGCCGCGCCGGCAACGGCGCCAGCTACAAGCCGTTCGACCCGGCCGAGCCGCCCTGGCACGCAGCGATCGCGGCGCCTTATGCCCATGCCACCGCCCCGCTGCGGCGACTGGCGGACCGCTACGTCCTGCGTGCGGTGCTCGCGCTGGCGAACGGCGATCCCGTCGCCGCCGAAGTCGAGGAGGCCTTTTCCCGCCTCCCCAAGGTCATGGCGCGCGCCGCCAGCCGCGATGGCCGGATCGAGCGCGCCGTCATCGACCTCGCCGAGACGGTCATGCTCGCCGGGCAGGAAGGCAGCGTCTTCACCGCCACCGTCACCGACCTGCAGGGCGACACCGCCCGCCTGCAATTCCAAGACATGCCCGTCATCGCCGGCATCCATGCCCCGGGAGCCTTCCCCGGCGAGTCGCTGCAAGTGCGCCTGACCCAGGCCGATCCGGCCCGTCGCACCCTCGCATTCGAACCATTCGCCTAACGATCCCAGCAATTTGCCGCGATCGTGCGCGAATCCCATTGCGCTCCCTCCAATCGGTTGCTAGGCGCGCATTCCTCCACACGGATGGCCCGATGGCGGAGTGGTGACGTAGAGGACTGCAAATCCTCGCACGCCGGTTCGATTCCGGCTCGGGCCTCCATTTTTGCTTCTCAGAGGGTCTGAGAGCATCGCATAAGTGGCTGTTTTCTGCCATTTTTACGTGGTAAAATGTCTCCGACAGGTTCGGGCCATTTCACCAAATCTCACCCCAATCATGGAAGATTCGATGGTACGCCCCGCCGTAGCGATGGGGAGATACCATCATGTTGGAAGGAAAGCGGCAGAAGTCCGGGCTTACCGCCGCCTGGGTGTCGCGTGCTAAGCCAAAAGACAAGCCCTACAAGCTCAGTGACCGCGACGGGCTCTACCTCCAGATCGAACCCAGCGGCCTACGCGTCTGGCGCATGAATTACCGCTTTCTCGGCAAGCAGAGAACCATAACCTTCGGGCGTTGGCCAGAGCTGCTGCTGGGAGAGGCGCGAGAACGTCTGTTCGATGCACGGCGCCTGCTCGCCAAAGGAGTCGATCCCGTCGAGCATGCCAAACTTCAGAAGATGCTCGCGGCGGCGCACACTTTCGAAGCTGTGGCGAAAGAGTGGCTCGAAAAGATAGCTGCCGAAGGCGCCGCAGCCATGACGCTCAAGAAAGCACGCTGGCTGCTCTCGAAACTCTACCCCTCAATCGGAAAGCGCCCCATCCGCGAAATCTCCGCGCATGAGTTGCTTTTGGCCTTGAAGAAGATCGAGGCCACGAAACGCTACGACACCGCTAATCGGGCACGAACCGCGTCCAGCCAGGTCTTTCGTTATGCGATCGCCACGGCGAGAGCCGAGCGCGATATCGCCTCGGACCTTCAAGGCGCCCTCGTCACCCCTCGAACGACACATCGAGCCGCAATCACCACGCCGATCGAAGCCGGGGCTTTGCTGCGGACTATCGATGAATATGACGGCTATCCGCTTACGCGGACCGCGCTGCGTTTGCTGGCGCATGTTTTCGTGCGGCCCGGCGAACTGCGCTGGGCGGAATGGAGCGAGTTTGATCTGAACAAGCGCGTCTGGACGATCCCGGGTCACAAGATGAAGATGCGCCGGCCCCACGCTGTCCCCCTCACCCGGCAGGTTGTCGCCAGCCCACGGTCCGGCATGCAGATTATATCGGCGCGTGGCTTGAAGTAATGCGGGCCGACGAGAAGGCCATCTTCCAGTACAAGCGCAAATTACGTCGGGGACCAAGTTTCAGGCGGACATCGTTGCCGCGGTTGCGCAGGCGCTGGGTGCCGTTCCGGACCAGCTTTCCGATTATAATGCCGAACTCCAGACCGCCCGGCACGAGGCCGACATCGCGACGATCTGCGGCGGAGCGGGCAAGCCGCGCTTCCTTAACCCGACCATTGCCGACAAAGTCGTCGCCCGTGCGCTCGATCTCGTGAAGCAGAGCAACGCCACTGTTGCCGAACGGCCTCGATACGTAACTGACCTCATCATTGCGAGCGCCGTCTCATTCGAAGCTGGACGCTTGGCAGGATCTACGCCCGAATACCGTGCGGCCCTTTGCGCTCCGCCGGCGCCTCCTCCTCTGCTTCACCCGGCACCAGAGGCATTGTGGCGCCTGAAGTCGTGTGCGACACAACGAGATATCGGTCGCGGCAAGTAATGACGGCGCTGGAACGAAACGGCCGGATCGGCAGAAATGCCCCGGGCCACGTGCCAACCAGATCAGGACTTCGTCGAGTTGGAGCGAATATCCGGACCTGGCAAAAAATGCAGCCTTTTATTGGTCCGAAGGTGCCGGCCAGCTACCCGAGCACCCATGCCATTCTTTTGCTGGTGCTCGAAGCTTCAAAGCTCTCGCCGAATAGGATATGTAAGATGGAAGGCGTCCCGGCGGGCAAGCCTTTCGGATAGCCAAGCCAAACGTGCCTCGGGGTCGGCGGCGAAGCCGGGCTCTGATGCGAGTTTTGCCTCGAAAGCGCCTCGCACGCCGACATCTCGCGAAAGCAGGCTCTCCATTATCGGTGCCATCACGAAGTCCTCGGTCCCTGCGGCAGGCGACAGGGCCTCGGGGAAGAACCCCCAGGCGAAAAATGAATCCTGGCTTTCGGGTTCGAGCAGCGCGGCGGCAAGCAGGCCGAGGGGTTGGTCCACCGGCACCCGGACCGTGCCGGCCGGCACAGCTTCCTCGATCCGCTCATGAACGAATTTGGCGGCCATCGGAATGCGCCCGTCGTGCGGGCTCTGCAGCTTGGCATCGACGAGGCGGATCCGGTCCACCGATCGAGACCGCGTTTCGCGAACTGCTTCCATGCGGACGCCATGGAGTCGAAGGCGGTCGAGCACCTCGACTTGGGCTGCCGGCACTAGCCAGGCCTTCGGGAGCGGGGTGGTCTCGACCAGGTCCTGCCCGATGATCGGCATCCGAAAGGTTATGGGCTGTCCCGTCCAGCGCTGTTCGAGGCGGCCCGAGGCAGGCGAGCGGTAGGTTTGAAAGGCGACGCCCTTGAACGCATCGACCCAGCCGATCGGCTGCTTCGCCGGCTGCCAGCGCGTCAGCAGTTCCCGGGGGCGGGCGGCGCGATCGGCGGCCTTGGCCGCAGCGATGCGGGACGCATCCTCGGCTGCCAGCTTCAACGCCGCTTCCAGCAGGACATACGTGCCGAGCACGCGCTGGCGGTAAGGCTTGAGCATGTGGTTTTCGACCAGCACCGTGGGGACGCCGATGAAGTCGCCGTATCCGGTTGAGTAGCGTGGTCCCTCGGGGCTGTAGCGGATGCCCTTCGTTGGCTCGCGCGTATCGACGGGGCTGGGGTAGATCGCCGGGATGTGGCCATTGCTTTCCAGCGCCGTCTGAACGTTTGGGCCGAAACGGGTTTCCAGCCAGTCAGCGGTGGCACGATGCCGCGCATACTTGCCCCAGCCCGCGTACGTGTAAGTGATGTCGTACTGCATGTCGAAACCGCCACTGACGTGGCAGTCGATATAAAGGATAGGATCGAGCCTGCGCAGCAGGGTGATCATCGCGCGGGTCTCTGGGGCATCGGCCTTGGCGTAGTCACGGTTGAGGTTGATACCGCGTGCGTTGCCCTCGATTCCCTTTTCGGCGGGGCCGCGCACGTGGAGGAAATTCCACGCGCTCATGCGTTCGTGCCCGTCGGCGTTGAAGACCGGCACGAAGACGAGATTCACCTTGTCGAGGAGCTTGTCCTTGCCACGCATGGCGATGTCGCGCAGCAGCATCAGCCCGGCGTCCTTGCCGTCGATCTCGCCGGCATGGATACCCGCCTGCACCAGCACCACAGGCCTGTCGGCACCGCCCTTGCTAGCGTGCACCATGACCATGTCGCGCCCCTCGCCGGTGCGCCCGAACGTCTCCAGCTTGATGAGCGGTGACGCGGCCTGCAGCCGTTCCAGCCACGCCCGTACCTCGGCGTAGCGCGGGCTCGTCGTGAAGCCGGTCCGCTCCGCCGGAGTAATCCAAGGGTGGTCCGACGGAACGACCAGCGTTTCGCTCGCACCGGACCACGGCAGTTCCGGGGGGAGCGTCATCGGCGGTGCCTCGGCCACGACTTGCGCGCTGGACAACAACACGGCGATACCCGCGGCGGTTTTCAGCATCTCATATATCCTTGGCGCTCAGAAGCGGGCGCGCAGGCCAACCGTGGCGGTTCGGGGCGCGCCAGGCTGTACCCACAGCGGCGAATAACCGTTGGCGTACCATTCCTCGTCAAAAAGATTGGCGACGTTGCCGAACAGTTCCACGCCTTCGATCAGTTCGACCTGTCCGAACACGCGGAACAGGGTGTGCGAAGGCAACATGAAGTCTGTCCCGGTCTCGCCCGAACGCTTGCCGACATGCTGCATGCCCGCTCCCACCGTCGCTTGCCGCTCGCCCAGGGCAAATGTCTTGGCGGCCTGAATGTTGAGGTTGTGCCTGGGGATGTTGATGAGCGGATCGCCAGGGCTGATCTGGAACGAATAGTTGGGATCGAGCACGCTCGAGCGCGCCTCCGCGTCGAGATAGGCATAGCTCACGAGTACGTCGATACCGCCGGGCAGCCGCCCGTTCACGTCCAGTTCGATGCCCCGGCTGCGCGCCTTCCCGATGGCGACGGAGTACCCCGGATTGTTGGCATCGCTTGCCAGTACGTTGGATTTCTCCAGTTGGAATACCGACACGGTGCCATTGAGCGCGCCGCCCAGCGCGGTCAGCTTCAGCCCCGCCTCGATCGAGGTGCTGGTCTCAGGATCGAAGATCACCCCGGCCACGTCGGTCCCGACATTGGAGCGGAACCCCTGGCCATAGGCGGCATAGAGCGTCAGCGGGGCATTCCGTTGATAAACATGCCGGCCTGCGGGCTGAACCGGCTTTTCGTGCGCTTGCTTTGCACGCCGCTCAACCGGTTGTCGGTTTCCAGCGTGACCTGGTCATAGCGTCCCCCGATCCGCACTTGCAAACGATCGGTCAGTTTGATCTGGTCCTGTACGTAAACGCCCGCGGCCCGCTGCTTGTCGACCCGGTTGGTGGTGATGCTCGTCGTGGGCAGGGCAAAGCGGCCATAGACCGGATTTGCGATGTCGATGACGTAACCGGCTGCCGCGCTGGGGTTGGAGGTCAGCAAAGGGGGGCGATAGCGCCTGAAGACCTGATCGTAGATGAAATCGTCGTAATCCGCCCCGATCAGCACCCGATGGCGCAGGTTGCCCGTGTCCACCTCCCCGGCAATTTCTGCGCGCAGGACATAGTGGTCGGCGTCGTAGCGCCGCGATCGCCGCTGGCGGGAGAGCGAGACGCCGTCGGTGTAGAGCGCCTGGCGCGAGGCGACCGTTTCGGCATCGGAAGAAAAGCCGGTCAGCAGCGTCGAGCGGGCGCTCGCCCCGATCAGCAGGCTCCAGCGGCCGTTGAATTCGTGCTGCAGGCGAAGCTGGTGCCCGGTGGCGCGCGCAACCGTATCGCCGTCACCCGGCTCGCCAAGGAAGCTCGAGCGCGGCACGGTGTCGAAATTACCGTTCAGGACGACGATGCCGCGATCGAACGGCACTTCCACCCGGGTCTTCTCGAAGTCGTAAGTAAGCCGGGTGCGCTCGCCGAGAGCAAGCCCGATCGAGGGCAGGAAGCCCCAGCGCCTCTGGTGGACCGTGTCCCGGAAACTGTCACCATCTTCGGCGTAGCCGATGAGGCGCACCGTCAGGCCGCCGGTAAGCGCCAGGTTCACGTCGGCCTCGCCGCGCACCTTGTCGAAGCGGCCATATTGCACCGAGGCCGTGCCGAACGTATTGCCGAGTTCGGCCTGCTTGGTGACCAGGTTGATCGTGCCGCCCGGCTCGCCGCGCCCGATCAGCGCCGCCCCTGGCCCCTTGAGCACTTCCACCCGCTCGATCCCGGCGACGTCGCGCTGGCCGCCGAAGCCACGTCCGCCATTGAAACCGTTGACGAGGTAGCCGCTCGGCATGTTCTCGTCGCCCGCGAAACCGCGCACTGCAAAGGCATCCCACAGGCCGCCCAGCGTATTCTGCCGCGAGACCGAAGCATTGAGGTCCAGTGCATCCGTGAGGCGCTGGATACCGTTCTGCTCCAGGATCTTGACGTCGATTTCAGCGATCGACTGCGGAATCTCATCGACCGCGAAATTACCGCGATAAGCTTGCCGCACGCCGGTCACGGTAATCGATTCGTCATTGCTCGCTTTTCGGGCGTCCTCGGCGCTCTCCTCTTCGGCGAATGTCTCGGCGCCGGCGGGGAGTGGAGACAGAGCCATCGCGAACGGCAGACTTCCGGCAAGCAGGCCGTGGCCTTTGGCAAAGCGCAACATCGTGGGTTCCTGAAGACGGGACTGGACAAACGGATCGTGTCCGCCCCGTGCGGCAGGCTCTTGGCAGCGCTCATGCGCCTGGTCAATGTTATGTTGCAACATGACATGTTTTTGGGCACTGAAGTCCCGCAATTGACTGCCGGGGAACTTCATGACCGCTTCCGTACCGCCGATCCTGATCGAGCAACTCGTCGTCTCGTATGGAACGCATCGCGTGCTCGATGCGCTCACCCTGGCCGTGCCTGCGGGCAGCATCACCGCACTGCTCGGCGGCAACGGGGCGGGCAAGTCGACCACGCTGGGGGCTCTGCTCGGCTTCGTCCGGCCCGGATCGGGCAACGTCACCGTCTGCGGCATCGATCCGGGAAGGGACGTGGATGGGGCCCGGCGCCGGATCGCCTATCTTCCCGAAAACGTCGCGCTCTATGAACACCTGAGCGCGGTCGAGAACGCGCAGTACCTGTTGGCGCTGTCCGGCGACCGGTGGGATAGACGCGCGGTGACCGATGCCTTCGCGGCGAAGGGGCTGCAGGAACGCGCCTGGGACTTGCGCCTCGGCGGCTTTTCCAAAGGCATGCGACAGAAGGTGGCGATCGCCGTGGCGCTGCTGCGCGCGGTGCCCGTGCTCCTGCTGGACGAGCCTACCTCAGGGCTAAATCCGCGCGCGACGGCGGACTTCAACGCGCTGGTCTCCTCTGTCCGCGACCGCGGGACGGCCGTGCTGATGGTGACGCACGACCTGCTGAGCGCTGCCGACGTGGCCGACCGCATGGCCTTCCTCGAAGCCGGGCGCATCGCCGAAGACGTCGTCGCCAGCGGCCCCGAACGCTTCGACGTGCGCGCGCTTCATGCGCGTTTCGCCCTGGGCGGCGAGAGGCTGGCGGCGTGAGCGCGACGACCCTCATCGCACGCGACGAACTGCGGCTGATGGCGCGCAACCGCGTTGCCGTCATCGCCTTGGGGCTGCTTGCCGCTCTGACGGTAGTGGCGACTCTCAGTTCCTGGGCGCACCAGCGCGGCATCACCGAACTGCGGGCACGCCACCAGCATGCCGCGCAGGCTGCTTTCGACGCGCAGCCCGACCGGCACCCGCATCGTATGGTCCACTACGGCACGTTCATCTTCCGCCCGCTCGGCGCGCTCGCAGCGTTCGATCCCGGGGTGGACGCCTTTACGGGCAACAGCATGTTTCTTGAAGGACACCGCCAAAACACCGCCAACTTCGGTGATGTGCGCCAAAGCTCCTTGCTGGTCCGCTTCGGCCAGTTGACGCCTGCATTCGTGTTGCAGGCGGTGGCGCCGCTGCTGTTAATCTTCCTCGGCTACGGCGTGATCGCGCGCGAGAGCGAGCGGGGGACACTGCGCGTGCTTATGATGCAGGGTGCGGGCCGCGGGCAGATAATGCGCGGAAAGCTTCTGGCACTGGGGGGGGTGGCGATCCTCGTCGCGTTTCCCGCATTGATCGGCCTGTTAGCCGTATCGGGCCAGCCCGGCGCGCAAGGCTGGCCGTTGGCTGCCCTGATACTGGGTTATGGCGCGTACCTGGCGCTTTGGGTGCTGCTGATCGCGCTTGCTTCGGCGTGGGCCAAGCGCAGCCGCGACGCGCTTTTGATCCTGATCGCGGGCTGGGCGATCGTCGTGGTGCTGCTGCCGCGTATTGCGCCCGATGCTGCAAGCGCGGCAATTCCACTCGCCAACCGGCTCCAGACCGACATTGCCATCGCTCGCGACTTGCGCGCCATGGGCGATGCGCACAATCCCGACGACCCTCACTTCGCCGCCTTCAAACGGTCGGTGCTGGATCGCTATGGCGTCACCCGGGTCGAAGACCTTCCCGTCAATTACAAGGGGCTTCTGGGCATCGAGGGCGAGCGGCTGACCTCCGCACTGTTCGACCGCTACACAGCAGAGAGCTACGACGCGCAGGCGCGGCAGAAAGCCATCGTTCAGGCCGCCGGGCTACTCAGCCCAGCGATCGCGCTGCGCTCGGCGTCGATGGCCGCGGCCGGGACGGACTTTGCTGCACACCGCAGCTTTCTCGAGCAGGCGGAAGCCTACCGCTACACGCTGGTGCAGCGCCTGAACCGCATGCAGGCGCAGGACGTGAGCTACGCGAACGACACCGCCGCCGATGCGGACGCCGATCGCCGCAAGCGGGTTTCCGCCGCCAACTGGAAGGCCATGCCCGACTTTCGCTATCGGGCCCCCGGGGGCGGGTCGCTAGCCTTGCGCGCGTTTCCCGGGATCGCCGTCATCATCGCCTGGCTTACGGGTGCCGGACTGTTGCTGGCGCTTGCCACTCGCCGCCTGGGAGAACTTCGATGACCTTGTGGGTCCATGAGTTTCGGCTATTGGCACGCCATCGATTTGCCTCGGGCGCTCTCGTTCTTCTGATGGCGCTTTCTGCCGCGGCACTTTTCGCCGGCCTCGCGGAAGTCTCCCGGCAACACGCCGCCATCGCCGCGATCCCCAAGGCCCAGGCAGAGGACATCGATGCCATCGCCGGCTGGGTCGACAAGTCGAAGGACGCCGGCAGCGCCGCGTATTACAGCTTCCATCCGACCTGGGATGCGCCGTCGCCGCTGGCCTTTGCAGCGCTCGGCATGCGTGATGTGTCGCCCTATATCCTGCGCGTGCGCGCGCTGGGACTGGAAGCGCAGATTTACGACGGGGATACCTTCAATCCCGAACTCGCGCTTCCGGGGCGCTTCGATTTCGCTTTCGTACTGGTGTTCCTTGCCCCGCTGTTTGTCATCGCGCTGTGTCACGATCTTGTCTCCGGTGAACGCGAGGCGGGTCGGCAACGCATGCTCGAGGCTTTGCCTTTTGGCGGAAAGGCATTGTGGCGGCGGCGCACGCTACTGCGTCTCGCGCTTTTGTGGACAGCGCTTTGCGCGCCGTTCGCGGTGGCCGCTATCGTCTCCGGGGTCGGTTTCGCGAGCGTCCTCGCGGTGCTCGTCGCGACAGCTGGAATATTCAGGGCTGCCTGCCGATGCGGCGCTGGCTGGCATGCTCGATCGCAATGCCTTTCCCGGATCGCCGATGGGCCAGCCCCGCACGAGAAACGACAACAACATGGGCACGGCGATGCTGCGCCATGCCTTCTCGGATCGCGTCAAACTGACGGTCACTGGCCGCTATTATGACAGCGACGTCGATGAGAGCGGGAGCTTCGTCTATCCCGGCCTGGCCGGGACCACCACTGTAGCGCCAAGCTATGATGTCTTCCCGATCACGATGGTCAACCGCACCAAGGAGGCGACCGTCGACGCCAACCTCGCCGTGGAGGCCGATATGCTCGGCGGCGCGCACACGCTGCTCGTCGGCGCCAATTACGACTGGACCAGCTTCTACAGCGCCATGGGCCTGTTTGTCAGCGACAGCCCATCGGGCACGATCGATCTCTCCAATCCTGCCTATGACCTCAGCTACACGCCCCAGACGCCGGTCAATAGCTACACGGACGACCGCTTCGAGACATTCGCCGCCTATGTGCAGGATCAAGCCACTTATGGCAGGCTCCATCTGACCGGCGGCCTGCGCGTCACCTCGCTGAAGTTCATCGAGAACAGCAATATCGGGGTAGCGAACGACAAGACCTATGCCCATGTCTCGCCCCGGATCGGCGCGACCTTCGACGTGGTTCCGGGCATCGCTCTGTTCGCAGGTTATGCGACGGCGTTCCGCGCGCCGTTCGGGTTCATCGGTACACAGGCGGCGAAGCCTGAAACCTCCAGCAATATCGAGGGTGGCGTAAAGCTGGCGCTACCCTCGGCTGGCCTCTCCGGTACGATCGCGGCTTTCCGGCAAACCCATGACAATGTCGTCACGGCCGATCCCGCCAATGTGGGCTTCTACATCCAGAGCGGGCGGCAGCGCGCCAGTGGCGTGGAAGCCGATCTGGTCTGGGAGCCGACCCCGGCTTTCTCGCTACTGGCAAACTATGCCTATACCGACACCCGAGACGATGGTGTTGCTCCCGATGACACGCTTGCCCGCGTGCCCAGGAGCAGCGGGCGGGTCGCAGCGCGCTATCGGGTGCTGAATGGTCCTGCAAAGGGGCTGTCGTTCGGGGCCGGGATCACGGCCTTCACCTCGCGCGAACTGACGCTGCCCAACAGTCTCGCCGTTCCCGGATATGCTGTGATCGATGCGCAGGCCTCCTATGACCTCGGCCAGCTCTCCCTTGGCGTATCGGTCGTCAATCTCGGCGGACGGAAAGCCTGGGATCCGCACAGCTACATGGGCTATCCGGTCGTCTCGCCCAATCAGCCACGATCGGCCTTCGTCACGCTCAAGGCACGTATCTAATGGTTGAGACGTTCATGAGAAATCTGGCAAGAACGGCAGGCCCCCTGATGGCGGCAGCACTGCTCAGCGCGACGGCGGCTACGGCGCAGACGCCCGCAGGCGGAGAGATCATTTCGCTCTACCCCAAGGGAACAGTCGTTTCGCTCGGCGTCCCGGAAACACGGGACACGCTCGAAACCGGCGAGACGATGATCTTCAACGTCAGCGACCCCACGCTGGAGATGTTTCGTCCAGACGCCGGACATGCCAACGGTACGGCGGTCATCATCGCCCCGGGCGGGGGCTTCGTTGGCCTTGGATATGAGGCTGGCGGCACGGCGGTAGCCCATCAGTTCGCGCAGCGCGGTGTCACCGCGTTCGTGCTCAAATACCGCACGATCAAAAGCCCCAATGACGCCATGCACATGCCCGAAATCCATATGAAGGAGATGGAGGGCATCATGGCTCGAGCCAGGAGCGGCGTACCGAAGGAAGTGCCACCTTTCGCCGGCGAGAAACATGCGGTTGAGGACGGTGCGCGTGCGCTGGCGATCGTGCGGCAACGTGCCGCTGGATGGGGCATCGACCCCAGGCGCATCGGGATCATTGGCTTTTCCTCGGGTGCATTCCTTGCAGCCGATCTGGCCATTGGGGACAAGGCCTCACGCCCCGATTTTGTAGGCCTGATCTATGGCGGGCTTCGAACCCCGGTTCCCGCTGACGCGTCCCCCGCCTTCATTGCCGGAGCCGCGGACGACGAGTTCACGCCGAATGACCCTGTGCAGCTATATCAAAGCTGGCGGCAGGCTGGTGCTGCCGCTGAGCTTCATATCTATGAACGCGGTGGACACGGTTTTGATTTGAAGCCAAAGGGCACCACCAGCGACCACTGGTTCATCGAACTGATCTGGTGGATGCGGTCTCGCGGCTTGATGGCCTCAGCTGGCCGCTAACCGAGGGCGGCATGAACTCGCATCGCGGCCTTTCAAATGACGGGTTTCGGCGGAACGCGTCATTCACGGCGGCGCTCTGGAAAGGCAGCAAAGTCCCACGATCCGGCGCTCTCCGTCAGCGAAACCGACCCTTCTCGGTCACCCACGGCCAAACGGCAGCCTGCTATATATCGGCCGTCAGATCGATAGCGCGACCTCAATGAGCCACAAATCCACCATCGACAGGCAACGCAGCGCCCGCGACGAAACTGGCAGCAGGACTGCAAAGCCGTAAGCGATGTTCTCAGAGCACGGCCGTCCAGGGCATGAGCTCGGATAGGCGGTTAGCCGGGTGACCCTTAGCTAGAGCGACGAGGGTTCGGGTCAGCCATTCGTGCGGGTTGATGCCGGACAGCTTGCAGTTTTCGATGAGCGTGGCGATCACCGCCCAGTTGTCGCCGCCTTCATCTGAACCGGCGAAGAGGGCGTTCTTGCGATTTAGGGCAGGAGGCCTGATCGACCGCTCGACGATGTTCGTGTCGAGATCGACGCGGCCGTCGTCGAGGAAGCGAGAGAGCCCGTCCCAGCGGCTTAGTGCATAGCGGATCGCATCGGCCAGTTTGCTCTTGGCGCTCACCTGCCGAAGCCGCGCTTCCAGATAGAGCTTCAGGTCATCCACCACCACGCGGCTATGTTCAGCACGCATGGCACGGCGCTGCTCGGCCGATGTGCCCCGTACTTCATCCTCGACGGCATAGAGAATGGCGATGCGACGCAGAAGCTCGGTCGCAACCGGCGACTTATCCGCGAGCTCAAAGAATTTACGCCGGACGTGCGACCAACAGAAAGCGAGGCTGACCTGCTGGCGACGCTTGGCAAGCGCCGTATACCCGCCATAGCCATCCACCTGCAGGATGCCTGCGAAGTCTCCGAGATGGGCGTCGGACCGTTCGGCTTTGCGGTCGGGGGCGTAGACGTAGGCGACCATCGGCGGATCGCTGCCACCCCATGGTCGATCATCGCGGGCGTAGGCCCAGATCTGGCCGGTCTTGGTGCGCCCACGTCCGGGTTCTAGCACCGGCGCCGTCGTCTCGTCGGCAAAGAGGCGCTGCGATCTTCGTAGCTCTTCGAGCGTGCAATCCCGCAGGGGTCTCAGGTACCAGGCTGCTCGGCCGACCCAGTCCGCCAAGGTGGAACGGTCGAGCTTGATGTCTTGGCGGGCGTAGATCTGCGCCTGCCGGTACAGGGGAACATGGTCGGCGTACTTCGACACCAGAACCTGGGCTATCAGTGCCTCGGTCGGAATGCCGCCCTCGACTATCCGGGCCGGTGCCGGCGCCTGGACGACCGCCCCTTCGCAAGAACGGCAGCCGTAGCGTGGACGACGCGTCACGAGGACGCGGAATGTGGTCGGCACGACGTCGAGGCGTTCGGAGACGTCCTCGCCGATCGCATGCAGCGCGCCGCCGCAGCAGGGGCAGGCCTTGTCCTCTACATCTACCACCTGCTCGACCCGCTCGAGGTGGCCAGGAAGCGAGCCGCGGTTGGTCTTGCGCGGCTCATGGCTTTGAGCGAGCTGAGAGACCGCATCGCGGCTCGCGCGTGCTTGACCTAGCGCCGTCTCGACATCCTCCAGGCCAAGCTGGAGCTGGTCAGGATCGAGCTGCTCGGAACGGGGGCCGAAACGGTGGCGCATGAAGGCGTCGATAATCGCCTGTAGCCGCTCGATCTCGGCATCGGCCTCACCTTTGGCGAGGGTCAGCTCAGCGACCTGGGCCTCCTTGGCGACCTGCACCTCGGCAAGCATCCGGGACTGCTCGAGGACCAACGCACGTAGCGTGGCAACGTCCTCGGGTAGGTCGGCTTCGGTGAGCATGAAGGCAGTGAATCAGTAGGCGAAAGCCCCGTCAACCGGCAATCTGCGGCGCCTGCGGCCGGCGCCCACCATGTACGCGGCGCCAGTCCAAACCTTCCAGCAAAGCGCCGAGTTGGGCCGCCGTCACACGCATCACGCCGTCCTGTATCCCAGGCCAACGAAAGCCGCCCTGCTCGAGCTTCTTCGCCATCAGGCACAGACCAGTGCCGTCCCACCAGATCAGCTTGATTCGGTCGCTTCGCTTCGCCCGGAAGACGTAGATGACCCCGGAAAAGGGGTCGCCGCCGTACTCGGCCCCGACGAGTGCAGCCAGAGCATCCGGCCCTTTGCGAAAATCCACTGGCCGCGTTGCGATCATGACGCGGGCGCCAACACCAGGTCCGATCATCGCGTAGCCTTGAGCGCTTCGATCACCGCGGCGATCAGCCCTTTATCGGTACCGCGGGCAATCCTCACCGCCACACCATCTATCTCCAGCTCCACCGCGCTCGGAGACGATCGGCGCTGACGCCGCGGACGCTTGGCAACGGCAGGCACCTCGCTTGGCGGCGACGGTTCTATCACTGCGGGAACGAAGAGAGATGCGGGCGCCGGGGCAACAGGAAGCGCGAACCCTTGGGCTTCCATCTGCTTGCGCAGTTCGCGGCGCCAGGTGAAAAGCTGCGAGGGGATCATGCCGTGCCGCCGAGCAACGGCGCTGACGGACTCTTGGCCGGAATAGCTCTCCGCGACGATCGAGACCTTGAGCTCGGGTGGCCAGTCCCGACGCTTCCCCGCGCCGGTGAAGACCTCGAACCGCTGAACCTCGCTAGTGCCAGCATCGTCACATGACATCGTCATAGCACTAAAGACCTCCGCCTGATCAAAGGCGGTGAAACTCGGCGATGCGCCTCACACCCGCAAGGTGGGGCTCAGGCTTCGCTTACGCAAAGCCAAAGGACTGCAGCGGCGATTTCCTCAGGTCGACCAAGGCGGCCGATCGGTTGGTCGTGGAGGACCTGCTCCATCGCTTCAGGCGAGCGGCGCCAAGAAAACCGCGGCGGTCCACGTTGGCCCGAGCCCCGCTTCGTTCATCGCCGTGTGTCGCGAGTGCGTCGCTGCGTTCGAAATTCTGGCTCATGGCAATTCCATTTCGTTCACTGGACCAGATGTTAGGCCGCTCGGGTGCGGCGATCAGGTGTGGAAGGTGACGCTCTGGCCCAGATCATCCCGGCCCATTCGAACCCTGTTGGCGGGTGCGGTCTCGTCGGGGTGGCCGTACATGCCTAGATCGCCCGCAACACGGACACCATCGCCAACAAGAGGCATGAACAGCAGGGCAACGTGCGGGGCGCCGAAGAACGAGAAGTTGACCGAAGCCGCGCGGGCGCGTGCTTCGTGATCATCCCGCGTCACCCCGAGATTGCCGTAGTAGATCGCACCCTGTTCACGCCGACGCTCATCATAGCGCCCACGAAACCCGCCTTCATCCCGAGAGAAATCGGGCGTCAGGCGGCCGGCGTCATTGGCAGCGTACAGCGCGCGCGACAGCTCGTCCCGCTTGGCGCCACTGACAACGTGCATGTTCCACGGCTGCGTGTTGCAATTGGACGGGGCCTGCTGGGCATCCAGAAGAAGCTCGCAGATGAGATCGTCTGCGACCGGCTCCGGCTTGAATGCCCGAAAGGATCGCCGAGCCCGCACGGTTTCAGCGAAGGAGAGCATGATGTCGGCGCGCTGCGCGGGCGTCCCGGATGTCTGTTTGTGGACCATGATCGTGTCTCCGTGTGTATCCGCCGGGCAGGCTCAGGATGCCGCCGGTGCAAGCGGCCCTTCATCGACAGCGCAAACCATCCGGGCATGTTCGCGATGACGGCCCGGAGCTTCGCCGGGATCGCAAGCTCGGCCGCGCGGGACAGCTCGAGTGTGGTCGTCACCGAGCTATCGGCCTCCGCCTCGGCTGCATCCACCCAATCGGGATTCATCACGAGGGCCTGACCGACGGCGACCAGCGGCAAGCCCATTTTACGAGCGTGCACGGCCTGTGCCGGCGTCCGTACCTGCCCGGCTGCAACGAGCGGGATCCGCCCGGCGATGCGTGCAAGGAGATGCTCCACCATCGTAACGCCGTCGGCATCTTCGAGCGGCCGATCCTCCAGCAGGCTTGCGAGCGAGGCATGAACATAGTCGACGCCCGCATCGATGAGCCGGTCGACGAGGATGAAGCTCTCATCGATGCGCAGACCGCCGTCGCCTGGCTCTTCGGGAGAAATACGATAGCCGAGCGCGAACGGTCGTCCCGCTTCGGCGCTGATAACCCGGCGGACTTCGGCAACGACGGCGAGAGGGAAGCGCATGCGATTTTCCAGCGATCCGCCCCATTCATCGATTCGCCGGTTGGAGCGCGGCGACAGGAAGTTCTGGATCAGGAAACCATGGGCGCCATGCAGCTCGATCCCGTCGAAGCCTGCCAGTATCGCCCTGCGCGTCGCATCACCGAAAGCCGTGATGATGTCTGCGATCTCGACAGACGAAAGCGCACGGACTGGTGCACCCCCTTCCACAAAGGCGCCGGCCTCGATCAATCCAGCACTCGCGCTCACGACATCGCCATCCGGAACGAGGGTGGGCAACGCCTTGTTGCCGGCGTGGAAAATTTGAAGGATTGCCGGGGCACCACCGCATTTGGCCGCATCGGCGAGACGAGTCAGACTGGGCAGAAAATGATCGTCGTAGGATGCGAACTCGTCGGTGAAGCCGATTCCGTTGGGGGTCACATGGCTGCAGCCGGTAATGACGAGACCGACACCGCCGACGCGGGCCCTGCAATAACTGTCTTCCTCGTCCGAAACTGTGGCGTCGTCGTTTGCTGACCATGTCGTCATGGGGGCCATGACGATGCGATCTTTAAGGTTCAGGCCTGCGCTCAATTCAAGCGGTTCGAACAAGGGATTGTTCATCGCAAGGGTCCGTCCATGATCGTTGCCCGGGCGCGAGCATCTTGCCCATCAAGATAGACTGTTGGACCTATGTGAGTAGACGCCTAGGGTCGCTTGGGTTTATGTGAGATTTGCATATATGCGCCGTACCGAACTGAATGATCTTGCCGCGTTCGAAGTGGTTGCGCGCGAAGGCAGTTTCACGCGTGCAGCATCGACGCTCGGCATGTCGCAGTCGGCTCTGAGCCACGCTATGCGAGGTCTGGAAGAGCGGCTGAAGGTGCGCTTGCTGGCGCGCACGACCCGGTCGGTGTCGACCACAGAGGCAGGCGACATTCTGCTCCGCTCGCTACGCCCGGCGCTCGAGGACATTGCGTCCGGTCTCGCGCAGGCTGGTGCGTTCGGCGCCGCTGCGTCCGGTCCGCTTCGCATAACTGCGACCAAGAATGCCATTACCGCGGTCATCCTGCCGGTACTGCCAGCCTTCCTGGGCTCTCATCCGAACGTCACCGTCGAGATGATCGTCGACGACAACCTGACCGATATCGTTGCCAACCGCTTCGATGCCGGCATTCGGTTCGGCAACATCATTGGAAAGGACATGATTGCCGTTCGGATCGGACCGGACAGGCGCCGTGCGGTCGTCGGCTCGCCCGCCTACTTTGCAGCCAATCCGCCCCCCGAAAGCCCCCACGATCTCGGCCGCCATGATTGCATCGCGTACCGTCTGGTCAAGACAGGCGGCCTTTATGCCTGGGAGTTCGAGGAGGATGGCCGTCCGCTGGATGTGCGGGTCCGGGGATCGTTGGTCTTCAACGATACAGATCTGATGCGGGCATCCGCGATCGCCGGTATGGGAATGGCCTATCTCTACGATGATGATGCCGAAGAGGACATCCAGGCCGGCAGGCTGGTGCGGGTACTACGGGAGTGGTGCCCCTTGCTGCCTGGCTACTACCTCTATCATCCGAGCCGGCGACAAAGCCCGCCGGCTTTGGTCGCGCTGATCGCAGCATTGCGGAGCGGCTCCTGAGCGCAGCCGCTCGGGATCGCGAACGACCTGTCTGGCTGGAAGCCGCCTTATCCACGCCGCCTGAGAATTGCGGCAATGTCCAAGGCCTTGCCCTTCACAACCGCCCCTTATGAGACGCTCAGCGATCAGATTTCGGCCCCTGGGTGCAAGCCGTCCGGTTCCAGCAGCTCGCGACCCAACGCACGAACCCGCTCCGCGGGAGAGTCGCTTGGGGTGACGTAGCGTAGTATTTGTGAGGCTTTCGGCGGGGCGGCGTCGCCCGCCGACGGTGGAGTTCCTTTAACGGAGAGGGACTTACCATGGATGCTATCACGACCGCTGCCCCGACCCATTCGCTGCGTGAGCGGATGTTGCAGGACATGACGATGCGTGGCTTCGGGGCGCATACGCAGAAGGACTATATCCGGCATGTCCGGAGTTTCGCCGCGTTTCTGGGCCGTCCGCCAGATACGGCCACAATGGAAGACCTGCGGCGTTATCAGGTCGACCACCACGAGCGCGCCGTGGGACCGGCCACGATTAATGGGGCCGTGTCGGCACTGCGGTTCCTGTTCGGGATTACCCTGAAGCGCCCGGAGATGGCGCTGGTGCTCGTCGTCGTTCGCTTCACACCCAAACTGCGGGTGGTTTTGAGCGTCGAGGAGACAGCGCGGCTGCTCGAGGCTGCGCCAGGCATCAAGTACAAGGCGGCCCTCAGCGTGGCCTATGGCGCGGGCCTGCGAGTTTCGGAGGTTGCCCACCTCAAGGTCGATGACATCGACAGCACCCGGATGATGATCCGCGTCGAGCAGGGCAAAGGACGCAAGGACCGCAACGCCATGCTCTCACCGCACCTGCTGGACTTGCTCCGTCAATGGTGGCGCGAAGGCAAGCGGCGCGGAGTGATGCTACCTCATGGCTGGCTGTTCCCCGGCCGCAGCGGCACGGATTCGGTCTCGGCTCGCCAGTTGCACCGCGTCGTGCAGGAAGCGGCCGAGCGCGCCGAGATCCACAAGCGGGTAAGCCCGCATACACTGCGCCACTCGTTTGCCACTCACCTGCTCGAACAAGGCGTCGATATCCGGGTCATCCAGGTGCTGCTGGGACACGTGAACATCAACACGACCGGCATCTATACCCAGGTCTCGAGCAAGACGATGCGGGCGGTGGCCAGCCCGCTCGACCAGATCGTGGCCATGATGGAAGGCAGGGCCCCTCCCGGTTGCGCCGGTGCGCACCTCACTCGAGGTCGCCGATATCTTCCGGAGCAGCGGGTCGGCCTATCGCGCGGCCCATGCCGGGCACCTCAGCCTGGGCCAGCTCAAGGTCATGACGGCAATCGAGAACTGCCGCACCGCCGCGCTGGGCGGTCACGTCGAGGCCTGCGACGACTGCGGGCACTGGCGGGTCGCCTACAACTCGTGCCGCAACCGGCACTGTCCCAAATGCCAGGGCGCCGCCGCGCGCACCTGGCTGGCCGCGCGCGAGGCCGACCTGTTGCCGGTGGGCTACTTCCACGTCGTGTTCACCCTGCCTAACGAGGTCGCAGACATCGCCTTCCAGAACAAGGCGGTGGTCTATGACCTGCTGTTCCGCGCAGCCGCGGACACGATGCTGATCATCGCCGCCGATCCCAGGCACCTTGGCGCGCGGATCGGCATCACCGCCGTGCTGCACACCTGGGGATCGGCACTGACCCACCATCCGCACGTGCACATGATCGTGCCTGGCGGTGGCATCGCGCTCGACGGCACGCGCTGGATCTCGTCGCGCCCCGCATTCCTGCTGCCGGTGCGTGTGCTGGGCGCCTTGTTCCGTCGTCTGTTCCTCACTCGCCTGTTGGCATTGTTCGATGCCGGCAAGCTGGTCTTCTTCAGCACCTTGGCTGGCCTCGCGACACGCAAGGCCTTCGTGCGGCATCTCTCGCCGATCCGCAAGAAGCGCTGGGTGGTCTATGCCAAGCCGCCCTTAGCCGGGCCGCAGGCGGTGCTGGCCTATCTCTCGCGCTACACGCACCGGGTTGCCATCTCGAACCGGCGGCTCCTCGGCTTCGACGAGACCGGCGTGACGCTCCGCTACAAGGACTATCGCCGCCCCGCTGCTGAACGCCAGCAGGTCATGACGCTGGAGACCGACGAGTTCGTCCGCCGCTTCCTGATCCACGTTCTGCCGCGCGGCTTCCACCGCATCCGGCATTACGGCCTGCTCGCCAGTTCGACCCACAAGGACACCATGGCGCTGGCCCGCAGCCTGCTGGGCGTTGCTGTACCGGTCGAGGAGCCCGAACCCGAAGAACCTCCCGACCATCGCCCGCCATGCCCATGTTGCGGCGGGCACATGACCATCATCGAGGCCTTCGCCCGCTGGTGCCAGCCCCGCGCGCCACCATCATCGGCATCGCCAATCCGGGGCAATGCGCCATGATCCGGCATGGCTCAGGCTGCACGACGGTCACGCTCATCGCGTCTTGGCCGATGACCCAGTGCATGCCCATTCCGGAATCGAGCCCAGCGCAGGGCACCCCGACCAGCAAAACCTCCACCGCTCGCACTCTGACGCCGCACAAAGTCACGTTGATCCGGCCAGAACCGACACTTCCGGATCGGCATCGCTTACCCGTCCGAACCACCCAAAAGCCGCTTTACCCATAGACCAGCGCGTGGGGCCCGCGGGTTCCTGCACTGGAGGCTTTCGTACGCAAGCGCCTGAAACCCTTCGCAATTAATTATGGTCGTTCTCATGTTGGTACGGGAATGTCAGGTACGGTCCGAAACCGCCGTTCCGCGCCCTGATCCGCTTATTGTAGAGCCATAATGAGGTGCCATCCCCGCTATCGGCTTGCCCGGAAACCATGAAAAATTCATTCAATCTCGCTTATCGTCACCGCATGAAAAATTCGACTGGGACGACCAGTTCCAAGGGATCGCCTTTCACATCCTCGGGTGGCTTGGGTAAAGGCTGTGCCCTCTTGGGCAGGGCGAGCGCTTCCCGGTCCAGGGACAGGAACCCCGATGAGCGCTCCAGCCTGACCGATAATATTTTGCCCTGCCGGTCCATGACAAAATGGATATAGGGCACGCCCTGCTGCCGCGCGAAACGCGCGTCGCGGGGATAGCGCTTCACCTTGTCGAGCGCGCCGAGAACGAGGCCCTGCCAGGTCGGCTTGCTGCTCGATAACTGTGGTTCAGGTGGAGCAGGCTTGCTGACCGGTGCCGTAGTGTCCTTAACGGGAGGGCCCGGATCCTGCAGGCTGGGCTTTTCAGGCGGCGTCGCGGCGATGAGGGTAGGATTTGGGACTATGATTTTTGGCGTCTCGATTTCGGGCGCTTTGTGAACGGGTTCGTCTTGCTTCACTTTTTCCGGTCCCGGAGGAACTTCCCGAACCGGCTTGGGCGGTGCCGCCGATGGCGCGACATGGAAAACATTCAGGGTCGGCTGTGTCTTGGTTTTGCTGAAGGTCGTCCATGTCAGGAACATCCCGACAAGGACGATCAGCATGACCCCGATCGTACCTCCCAGTCCGAGGAGCCGGGTGTCCAATGGCACAGGCTGGTCGGCATAGCGTGTTGTCGGCAATGTCGGTTCAATCATCGGTTGCGATTCCGGCGAAGCGGAGCATGGACTGGTGGTTGGCAAGGCCATCATGAGGGACGCCATGGGTCGCCCCGGTTCGCGCCGTCAGACGATGAACCGGGGCGATGTGATTACCAGCGGTAGCTGAGGCGCGCGTTGATCGCGCGCCTGTTCCCGTAGAAAACCGAATTATAATAGAAGCCCGGCGTGAAATAGCGCTTGTCGGTGAGGTTGGTGCCGCTGACCGTCAGCGTCAGGCCATTCGCGCCGGGCAGCTGCCGACCAAAGTCATAGGATATGGCGGCATCGAACAGCGTGTATCCGGGGACGTCATATTGGATGCCGCTGGTCGTGTTCATCACCCCCATCGAACTGCCGATATAGCGCACGCCGCCGCCCAGCTTCAGCCCATCGGCAAAACCGCGATCGAATGCATGGTCCAGCCAAGCCGATGCCTGATGATGAGGCACGGACGCCATGCGCGATCCGACCTTGCTGATCCCGGATGCATTAGCGTTGTCTTCGGTGACGATCGCATCGGTATAGCTGTAGGCGGCCATCAGGTTCAGCCCATGCAGGAGGTTCGCCTTGCCCTCGAACTCGAAGCCGCGCGAACGCACTTCGCCTTCCTGGATCGAGTAACCACTGTTCACCGGATCGGTGGTCGTCACATTCCGCTGCGTGATTTCGAACAGCGAGGCCGTGAACAGGCCATTGAAGCCGAGCGGCTGATATTTCAGCCCGCCTTCCCACTGCCGTCCGGTCGTGGGCTTGAAGCTATTGCCGGAAAAATCGACGCCCGAGGAAGGCTGGAAGGAGGTAGAATAGCTGACATAGGGCGCAAGACCGTTTTCGAACTGATAGATCAGCCCGACCCGTCCGGTGAAGGCATGATCATCCGCCTTGCTGAGTGTCGATGCCAGATAGTTGTTGTCCTTCGAACCCACCCAGTCCTGACGCCCGCCGATCGACAGCACCCAACCACCCAGCTTCAACTGGTCCTGCGCGTAGATCCCCGTCTGGACGACCCGGCTGCGGGTATCGGTGGTGAGGTTGACGTTCCAGACAACCGGAGCACCATAGACCGGATTGGCGATGTCGATCACATGGTTCGTGGCGCCGCGACGGCTCTCCTTGCCATCATATTGGCCATAATCGAGCCCGACGATGAGGTTGTGCTCGATCGTTCCGGTCATAACCGTGCCTGCGACATTGCTGTCGATCAGGAAGCTATCGGTGGTCTTGGGCCGCTTCTGGAAGCCGAAAGTTGCGGTCGTTTCCGTGAACGAGCGATAGCCGCTCGCAACATAATCGACATCAGCATGCGAATAGCGGGCGTTCTGCCGGAACGTCCATTCGCCAAACACCTGGCTGAAGTCATACTCGATGGTGTAATTGTTGACCTCATATCGGGTTATGCCCGGTTCGCCTAGAAACAGGCTGGAGGGGAAACGGCCCGTCCGCGTTGTATAGGGGAAGATCGTACCCACCATCGGCAGGCTCTGTTCAGCGCCGCCCTTAACGGTCCTTTGATAGTTGCCCCGCACAGTGAGGCTGGTGCCATCGGCGGGCTTCCAGGTCAGGGCCGGAGCGATGTAGATGCGATCATCCGGGGAATGGTCGATCTGCGTGCCGCTATCGCGGTACAGGCCGGTCAGGCGATAGGTCAGCGCCCCGTCGCCCGACAAGGAGCCGCTGACATCGGCAGCCACCTGCTTGCGGCCAAACCTACCGCCTTCAAGCTGCAACTCGTGATAGGGCTTTTCCGTGGGGCGTTTGGTGATCAAGTTGACCAGCCCGCCCGGCGCGGCCTGTCCGTAGAGGATGGAGGCCGGACCTTTTAGTATATCGATGCGCTCATAGGCGAATTGTTCGATGTCGGTGTCATATTGGTTAAAACCGCTACGAAGGCCATCCTTGTAAAGGCCATAGAGATTGAAGGCGCGAAAGCCGCGGATATAGATATCCGGAGACCCCTGCCCGCCCGGATAATCGACCGCGCGGATACCCGGCGTATAGGCGATGGCGGCATTGAAGTCGGTCACGCCCCTGTCGTCCATCTCGTCACGGGTCACGACATTGACGGTCTGCGGCACGTCCAGGATCGACGTGTCGGTCTTGCTGCCCGTGGCGGTGCGCGTCGCGACATAGCCTGGGGGCGAAACGCTGGCGGATTGCTGCATCAGGGAGGCGGAGCCCCCTGCCGCGCTGTCGCCTTCAACGCGCACCGGGCCGAGCTGGATCGCGCTATCCGCTGCCTGAGGCGCCTGCTCGATGGTGACACGGTTGGCGCCCGTCATCCGGAATGTCAGTCCGGATCCGGTCAGGAGGCGGGACAGCGCCTCTATGGGGGCCATTCTTCCCTTGACGGCGGTGCTGCGGCGGCCGGCGACCTTGTCGGCCTCATAGACGATCTGGAGGCTGGCGCGCTGGGTCAGGACCAGAAGCGCGGTGTTCAGATCCTGGGCCGGAATGTCGAGGTCGAATTGACGCGCGCTCGCGGTCTGCGCGAGCGCGGCATTTGGCACGGCGATGCTGCCAACGGCTAACGCTGCCGCACATGCCGTCAGGGCCAGCAGACTATTGCCCTGAACCGCGCGCGACTTTTGGATAACCCCCATGAAACACCCTTTCGAAATGACGTCGTGACCTAATGCGATAATCATTCGCATTAGCTTGCCGCCAAGACGTCTGAGGCGATGGAAGTCGGTAAAGTTTTTTTCGCAGCCCGGAATTTTAGGCGATCCCGCGATTTGGGGCAGTCAGTAAAGCGCCGTCAGCAGGGGCGCGCTGATCCTGGTTGCCCCCACTTCGCTGGCCAGAGCGTCGATTGCGCCGTCAATGTCATTCCTTTCGAACACGCCGCTGACCCGTTGCGCCGCAAGCGCTTTGCCGACGATGAGGATTCGGCCCGCACGATAACGATTAAGTACCGCAATCACGTCCGAGAGCGGCGCACGATCGAATACCAACTGTCCCGATCGCCAAGCCAGCGCGAGATCGGCATTGGCCGGTTCGATCGCGCCAAATTGTCCGTCCCGGCCATATTTCACCCTTTGCCCGGGCGATATGACATACTGTCGTATCGGTGTTGAGGCATTGGAGGCGGCGACAGCGACCTGATGCTCCATGACCGTGACCACGACACCGCCAGGGGTGCGCTCGACCTGGAAGCGGGTGCCAAGGGCCTGGGACGCGCCGTTTTCCGCGTCGACGATGAAGGGGCGGTTTCCGGCGCGCGCCTTGGGAACCGCGCGGAAATAGGCCGACCCGGACAGGAGTTCCACGCGCCGGGCCGCGTTGTCGAAGCGAACGGCAATGGCGCTGGACGGGCCAAGATCGACATGGCTTCCGTCCTCTAGGCGGAATGATCCGTTTTGGGCGATCTGCGTCCGGAAATCTGCACGGAGATACACGATCGGATCACCGACCCAGGCTGTGACAAAGGCCAGGCACGCCGCGATGCCCGCCGATAATGCAACGGGATATCTCCAGCCCACCGACCCGTGCCTCTTCGTAACAGACTGGCTGGCCTGGCTTTGGCTGAAGCGACCGAGAGAGCCTGGATCGGGACCCAGCGCGCCCATTTGCGTCCAAGCCAACTCAGCGCTTTTGTAAGCGGCGGCATTTTCCGGGCGCTCGGCAAGCCATTGTTCGAACCGGATATGCGTTGCCGGGGTGACGCACTCGTCGCTTAGGCGCACGATCCATTCTGCGGCTTGCCGCCCGGCCGCCTCGCTTTCCTGCTGATCCCGGGACATGCTATCGTTTCTCCCTATCGGACAGACGGGCACGGGCTTTTTTCCCCGTTTCACCAGAACGTCTGAAGAGGGCTGTGTCAGTAAAATGGAGCGCGAAATTTCTCATGACTTCATGCGCCGCATGACGTGATGGACAGCGCGGGCAAGATGCTTCTGCACGGATGAATCCGATATGCCCAGCCGTTCAGCGGTCTCGGCATAGGTGGCGCCGTCGATGCGGACTGCTACGAAGACCTGTTGCGTGCGCTCCGGCAATTCCTCGATCACCCGCCTCAGACGCTCCAGCTCAGCCCGATCTGCGGCAATGTCTTCTGGTGACGGGGACTGGTCCTGAATGTCCGCGAGCCTGTCTGCATCTACCGTATCAGTCCGCCGGCGAAAGCTTTGCCGACTATGATCGACCGCAAGATTATGGGCTGTCCGATAGAGCCAGGCACGACCATTGGCGATAGCGCCTCCACCGCCTTCGGTCATCCGCAGGAATGCTTCCTGCGTCAGGTCGTCGGCCAGGGCCGGATCGCCCAGCCGCTTGGTGAGATACGCACGTATGCCTCGGCGATGCGCGGCATAAAGGCGAGTGAGCGCCTTTTTTGCCAAGACACATCCCCATGTTGTTACGAAGGCGCCATTAGGCAACATGCGAGAGATTCGCAATAACCGACGTTCAGCGACTGTTTGCCCACGCCTTCGGATCGGCACCGCCTTTTACCAAGCTGGCTGGCATTGTCTGTCGAACATCTCCCATATCCTTTTCCGCCGGAACTCGTCATTCGCGGTCGGCCTTAATCGAATATTTTCAGAGTATTAGACGGAATCGGAAATTCGGTTCGGAGCCTTTGTCCATCAATTGTCACGCGAGCAACGCCGGAGATTCGCTGACCGCCTCAAAATTGACGGCAAAATTCTGACCCAACCCTTTGATTTAAAAGCAGAACAGCGTTGTAGTTGCAAAACCGCCAAAGTGGACAAAGAATCGAACCGGCGAGAACTACAATAGCGATGGATCACCTGATGGATTTATTTGTCTGACAAATAATTAAGCGCCTGTAATAGAAAAGTTTAATTGGTTTATTCGATTCCGGCTCGTGTCCGTGTTTTTCCTGCCGCTCGGGCGGCACTTTTATGTAATTCCGCGCGAAGGTTGGCGTCGGGCGTTTGGCCATGCGCCGCCGGGCACAGGCCCTGGCTGTTGCAGCAGCGTAGCCCTCCCTGGCGCACATGTGCCGCAGTTGCCGAATGCCTTCACGGTGAACGGCGTACGCCCATTCGGTCACGAAGACGCTCGTTGCGTCCGCTCCCCGTAGCGGGGGACGGTCGCACTCTAATTTCGTTTGCCGAAGAAGGCACCCGAATACAGGGTCTCCCCCGGTGCGCCCGGCGAGGCCGACGTGTAGAACTCGAACGCGCCGCCGATCTCCTCTCCTCCAGGGCCATAGAGGCTGCCGCGAATGGAACCGCCGCTGCGCCCGGGGGCATCGAAGAGGAAGGTATCGAAGGAGTAAGCGTTGCCCGTGGCACCGAACGTCATGGCGGGAAGGTTGATACGCTCGTTCGCCGCCGTCCAGGCGGTCGCGTTCAAGGTGCCGTCGATCCTGGCGGTCGCGAAGTCGATATCAATCGCGGACGTCCCCTTCAACGTGAGCTGCGCCATGTCGGCAAGGCGTTCGCCAGATCCCAACACGGTGGCGTCGAAATGCGCTGTGCCCTTGGATGGCAGCGTGCCGTAGACGGTACGGACCCCGTAGGAGAACCAAGTGGACAGGCTCTGCCGCACGACCTCGCCGATGGGCCGATCTTCGCGCCAGTGGCCGAAGCTGCTGTACGTCAGCGCGATCTCGGGATTGCCGGCGCCGGGCCTGAACATCTCGAGCCGATAATTGCCGTTGTCGTTGTGCACCTCGTAGACGTCGAAGCGGCTGTCACTCTGCGCGGCGACCCGGTCGGCCTGGCGGAAGGTCACGTTCTGAAAGCGGGGATCGTTGATGAGGAACATGGGCGTCACGCCGCCATCGGCGTCGAACTCGACGCTCCCGAAGGTTGCGGGGAAGTAATAGGTCCCGCTCTCTGCAGACGTTGCTCCGGCTCGTTGCGAAGCGGCCGATGTTCCCTGGAACGAATAGTACTTGCGCGCACCCTGGTCCAGGACGGTCAGGCTGCCGTCGATGCCGTCGCGCAGGCGCGTGCCGGCGAAGGCGCCCGTGAATGTGGAGTCCGATCCATCGTACCCCAGGATGGTTCCGCCCACTTCCGCGCCTCCCGGGCCGTAGAGCGAGCCGGAGATCGAGGAGCGATAGCTGTTTCCTTCGCGCCCGCCGAAGTTGAAATAGCCGCTAAGCCCGCCGTTCGAACCAAGGTATCCCGCGCCTTGCCAGGTGGCGCAGCAGGTCGAATAGTCGGCATCGTTGTTGTACTCGCCCGCCTGCCCCGACATGGCGAAAAGGCCATGGGCGAAATCGATCGAGAAAGTGCCGTCGCCAATGACGCTGCGCGGGAAGTATCCGATGGGAGAAGCGACGCCGAACAGGTCGACGTCGTACGTCGCGCTTCCGCTGACGGGAACGTCGGCCGTCTTGGTGGGAAAGCCGTAGACGAAGACGTCGAACTGGAAATCGCTGGTGCCGGTGCGTCGCTGCCACAGGCCGAGGGAAACACTCCGCGTGCCGCCGCCCAGCCGCTGCGGGTTGAACAGGGTGAGTGATTCCCGGCCACCCTCGAACTGGCGACTGAAGAGGGCATCGCCGGTCTCGTTGTCACCGAGGGACTGCTCCTTGCCGAAGGTCGAGGAAACGCCGCTGCCGGAGACCGAATAGGCCTTGGCACCGGCATCGTAGCGGAAGGTCAGCGCCGCACTCTGCGCCGATGAGGTCGTCACCACATCGCCCTGCTCTGCAAGGCGCTGCGTCGTATGCGTTGATGAGGTCGCGAACGCGGTGGTGCCCGTGGTAACGCCGAGCGCAGGGGACGTCGGGGTGGGGGTCGGAGCGGGCGTCGGCGTCGGCGTCGGCGTCGGCGTGCTGTTCACGCCTCCGCTGCCGCCGCCGCACGCCGAAAGTGCCAGTGCCATGCCTAGCGCGGCTGCGCCCATGAAATTCCGTTGCATCGTCATCCCTGCCTGCCTCACTCGGACGGCCGAACCCACGCCAGGTTCGGCCGATCTGCTCGTATGCTCATCGTAAATTTGATTGAGGGACCGGCCTTCTTCTCCACCCGGCATCGCCGACCCGTCCGTCCCCCTGCCAGATCATTTGCGAGCGCCCAGGGCAACACCGACAAGTTGGCCCAGGACCGGGTCCTGCACATTGAATGCCGCTGCATATTCCTGCGCCTTGTCGCCATAGAAACGGCCGGCCAGGCTCCCGGCCCCGCCGCTCCACGCTGCCGCGAATGACGCGGCGTAGGTGTCGATCGCGCCGTTGAACTCGTACTTGCCCAGGGCGGTCGAACCACCGCCCGCATCGAGCCTTACGGGGGACAGGCTGGCTGCAAGCGCGCCGGTGGCGAAGTTGGCGGTCAGCTCGGAGCGGCCGTTCAGCGATGCCAGCGACTTCTTGCCGTCGGTGATGTCGCCAAAGAGCAGGCCCGCGAAGCTGGCGCTGCCGGTTCGCGGCATCTGGTCCGGCGCGGTGGCGTTGCCGAAGCCGATGTATCCGCTTCCCTGGTCGATCACTTTGCCGTCGAGGTCGGTTCGAACGGCAGAAACCTGCATGAAACTGGCGTAGGTCAGTTCGATGCCCTGCGCCTTCCCGTCGAAGACGCCCATCGTGTACTGTATTTTCCCGTCCACCGTCGCCTGGGCGGCGCCGTAGGTGCGCATGTCCGGAGTATCCTTGTCGGGCGTCCGGTTCGCCGGCCCGTAGGTGATGCCGAACCCCAGCGGGATTCCTTGACCGCCGACGACGTAGGTCTGCGTCACGGCGTTGTAGATGATCGCCTCGCCCAGCGGATTGCCCAGCGGCTGGGGCGTGAAGGATGCCTCGGCGGTGCGGAAGCGGGTCGTTCCTTCGAGATTGGCAAGGGTATCGTCCGCATAAGTCTTGGCGATGCCGTATCCGGCGAACGCGAGGCTGAAGAACAGCGGCCCCGATGCACCGTAGAGCGTCCCGCCGATGTCCTTGGCGCCGGGGCCGTAGAATCCCCCGTCAAGATCGCCCGCGTAGGTATCTGCAGTCCCCGCGGTCGCGGTGAAGGTGCCGGCAAAGCGGTTCTCGCCTGCGGCGATCGTGCCCTTCGCCTTGACGTCCCCTGGGCTTTCCACGCCCATGATGCCACCGCTGGGCCAGTTGAACGAATACGTCTTACCCACGATCTCCAGCGAACCTCCGGCGAAATCCACCAGCGCGGTTCCGCTGCCGCCCATCTGGAGCAGGCTGTCGGTTGCCAGCGAGGTCCGGGTGCCCATGAACGAAAGCGCGTAGGATGCGCCTCCGGTGCGAGGCACCGTCGATGCCTCGCTGGGCAGTCCGAAGGCGAAATCGATCGAGCGGAACGTGTCGATGCCGGTCGGCACGTCACGCTGCCGGACCAACATCTGCCCGAGCGCCACGTACTCGGGGGCAGTGGTCCACTCGGACCGATAGCCCCAGTTCAGGTCCAGCCTGGTCGTGGTGTCCCCTGCGGTTTTCTCATATCGGGTAAGGTTCGAGGCCTCGATCGCCACGTCGGCGGGCGTGAAGGTGGTTGCCTCCGCATCTGCGGTGAGCGTGACGCTGTCGGAGACCGCGTCGTAGGCAAGGGTTGCACTGGCCGCTTTCCCGCCCGACGCCGACTTCACCCGCCCCACATCGTAGGTAGCACCCGACAGGTTCGCTTCGGCCGAAAAGCTGGTCGTGACGCTGGGCTTCCTGACGGGTTGGACCGGTGCAGGTGTGGGCGTAGGCGTAGGCGTAGGTGTAGGTGTAGGTGTAGGCGTCGGTGTGGGAGTGGGAGTGGGAGTGGGAGTGGGAGTGGGAGTGGGAGTGGGAGTGGGAGTGGGCGTCGGCGTCGGAGGCACGGGCGTACTGGTTGTGCTTCCCCCGCCGCCGCCACAGGCAGAGAGCGTGAGGCTGAGGGCGGCCAGCGAAGCCGTCGCCGAAAGACGCGCGATACTCATCGAAGTCATGAACCTTGCCCTTGCTCAGAACGCCGACGTCACGCCGAACTCGGCGGCCACGCGGCGGTAGTCGTATATCTCGATCGAAGAGCGGTTGCGCTCCCATTTGAGGCGGACCAGCGGCGCGAAGCTGCCCAGGTGCAACGCCCGCAAGGTCGCCGCGATGCTGGCGCTGTAACGGTCCTCGACACGCCGGTTCGGGTAGAGGAACAGTCGCGCGTCGGCTTCGAGGTGGCTGTATCCCAACGTGCCCACCAGCGTCGTGCGCCCCAGCTCGCGGAACAGATAAGCCGAGGCTCCCCCCATCGCCAGCGAGTAGCCCGGATCGCGCGCCGCCTCGCGAAACCCGAAGGCCTGCACACCGCCGCCGAAGCGCGCACTGAAGGCCCGATCGAAGCTTGCGGAGAGCGTGAAGTCGTCCGCCGTCTGCAACGCGTTGCGGCGGTTGTTTACATGGGCGATATTGCCGTCGAGGCGCACCTGCCCGCGCTTGCCCACCGGCCGCTGCCAGCTCACCCCGCCCCCTATCGTGGTGCTGAACAGCTGTCGCCCGTACCAGCGCCGCGCCGGGCCGGCCGAAAAGGTCAACTGGTTGCCGCCCCAAGTGTACTGCGGCCCGGCCTGCAACGCCACGGTCACGTCGTCGAAGTCTGCCTCGCGGTAGAGCTTCGCATCGGTCGAAGCGCGCACGAGCAGGTCGGTACCCGGCTCGATACCCAGGCGGAAGTAACCCTGCCCCTGCAGGTCGAGACCCACGCCCGACTGCGCGCGGGCGTCGTCGTCGAGCGTAAAGTCGCCGATCACGGTGCCCAGGGTGTCCGATCGCGTGGCCCGGTTGATGTTGCTGTCCGGTGCGATCGCCACTTCGATCGACCCGCCCAGCGGCTTTCGCGCATTGAGCGCCCGCGAATAGAAGCGCACCAGCTGTTCCACCGCCGAGGGTAGCCCCGCCGCTTGCGCGGCGCGCAGTTCCTTGCGGGCCGCGCCCATGTTGCCGAGCATCGCCTGCATGCGCGCCAGCTCCAGACGCACGCGTGCCGCGCCGGGCTTGTCGTCGAGAATGCGGCGGAATTCGAGCGCGGCATCGCCGTAGCGCTTGAGATCGTCGGCCAGCATCAGGCCGAGACGGAAACGCGCCTCGGTGCGCAACTCGATGTCAGGATCGCGCGTCAATGCGGCATAGGCGGTCTCGGCGGTGGCGAAATCACCCTTCTCGCGCGCTTGCCCGGCCAGCGCGAAGACTTGCGCGGCCGACAGATGCGTTTGCGCAACAACCGGCGGCGGCAAGACGCCCGTGTCCTGTGCACCGGCACCGCTCACGATGCCCGCCAGCATCGTCGCGACCAGCAGTCGACGAATTGAAATGACACACCCCCGTTTGGGTGGGGTTTACCGCAACGGAAGAATTGCTGTCCAGATATATGCCTTGCATTTCAAAAATATAATTCCTGAGTATTCTTACGAACCCGGCCGGGCGACGGCGAGATATTCGTGCTGTGTGCGGCACTCAGGAAAGCGGCCCGCTCTCCCGCGTGCCGCCAAGCTAAGGGCGTCTCTCCCGATCAAGCGGGGCATGACCGCCGACGGTTCGAGCGGCAGCAGGACCCAGGTGCCCCCTGCGCCATACCCAGCCCCCATCCCGAAACCGTAGCCAGCCCGACACGCGTGGGACCCCGCCTTTCGCGGGATGACGGGCTATGCCGGAAAGCTGCCGGTGCGAACTCCTCCCCGTTGGCGCAGCCGGTGCGCAGGCGGCGCTGACGCAGTCGAAGGGGCGATTGCGGTAGGAACATGGCCGCCAAATCATACTTACCATTTTAACATGCCATTTGTTCAGTCCAATATACGATTCAAGGTATGAACATATATTGCACTTCTCCGCATTAGGATGTAGGCCAATCCCTAAGACCGACCTTGAGGCGGCTTCAGGACGGAAGGGGATTTTGCGTTGAAGGCCCGTTCGATCAGATTTGCATGCGGCGCTGCACTGCTCGCCGGCATTTCCGGCCAGGCATGGGCCGGTGACTACCTCGTCCGCACCCAGGCGGAATACCGCGCCGCCCTCGCGAGGGTGAAACCCGGCGACACGGTCCGCCTCGTCGACGGGGAATGGAAGGACTTCGCCGTTCTCTTCGAAGGCACGGGCACCGCGACCCGCCCGATCACCCTTGCCGCCCAGACCAAGGGCAAGGTCATCCTTTCCGGCACGTCCAGCCTCCGGATGTCCGGGTCCTATCTCGTGGTGTCGGGCCTGGTGTTCCGCAACGGCCACGCCCCGGGCGACGAAGTCGTCAGTTTCCGGCGCGATTCGCGCAACGTCGCCACGCATTCCCGGCTCACCGAAGTCGTCGTCGACCATTTCAACCCACCCGACCGCCGCAAGGAGGACCGCTGGGTCTCGCTCTATGGCCACGACAACCGCGTCGACCACAGTTGGTTCGCGGGCAAGGGCAACGCGGGCGTCACGCTCGCCGTCATCCGGCCCAAGGGACAACCGGACGCGAACCGCCATCTCATAGACCACAACTACTTCGGTCCGCGCCCGCCCCTGGGCTCCAACGGCGGCGAGACGATCCGCATCGGCACCAGCGAGGAATCCCTGTCGGATTCCGCAACCGTGGTCGAAAGCAACGTGTTCGACCGCTGTGACGGCGAGGTCGAGATCGTTTCGGTGAAGTCGGGCGGCAACGTCGTGCGGGGGAACCTGATCTATCGCTCGCAGGGTTCGGTCGTGCTGCGCCACGGCAACGGCAACCTGGTCGAACGCAACGTCTTCCTGGGCGGCGGCAAGCTCCATACGGGCGGCGTCCGGGTCATCAACGCACGGCAGATAGTGCGCGACAACTACATGGAAGGCCTGGCGGGAACCGATTTCACGAGCGCGCTCGCGGTGATGAACGGGGTGCCGGGCTCCGCGATCAATCGCTATCATCCGGTCTCGCGCGCCTCGATCGCCGGCAATTCGATCTTCGATGCGGCCCGGGTCACGCTCGGGGCAGGCGCGGATGCGGAGCGCTCGGCCCCGCCGTCGCAAAGCGGGATGCAGGGCAACCTGGTGACGGGCGCGCCCGACCTCTTCCGCATCGACGCCGACATGCGCGGGATGACGCTGGCCGATAACGTGACCGATGCCATCGTGCCCGCGGCGCTTTCACAAGGTCTTCGCCATGGCCGCGTGGCGCTGGCCCGGGCGTCCAACGGCCTGCTCTATCCCACCGACCCCGCGCTGGCCAAGCTTGGCGCACCGCGCGATCTCAAGCCGGTGACGCTCGGTGACGTCGGGCCGAGCTGGTACGCAAAAGTGGCGGACAAGGCCGCTTTCGGAACCGGCCGGACCCTCGCCGTAGCGCGGAACGGGCTCGCCGATTCGGTCGCCCGGGCCGAAGCGGGCGATGTGCTCCGGCTCGAGAGCGGACGCTACGCCGTCGCGGCGCCGCTGCACATAACGGTGCCCCTGACACTCGCCGGGCCCAGGGACGCTGAGATCGTCTTCGCCGCGCCCACGCTTTTCGCCCTCGAGGAAGGCGGTCGCCTCCGGATCGAGGGCCTGACCATCCGGGGCGACGACGCGCCGCGGCAGGCGGGCAATGCCGTGGTGCGCTCGGCCCCTGCCTCGACCATCGCCAACTACGCGGTGGAAATCGACGGCACCGCCTTCGCCGGCATGGACGGCGCACCGGGCTTCGACCTGATCGCCACCACCGCCGGGACCTTCGCCGATCACATCGCGTTGCAGGGCGTCACAGTGTCCGGCCTCTCCGGTACAGTGCTGGCCGCGGCGGCGGAGACCGGAGCCAAGGGCCTCTACGCGGCCGAAGCCATCCGCATCACCGGATCGCAGTTCGAGCGCGTCGGCGGTCTCGCCGAAATCCTGCGCGGCGGCACCGACGAGAGCACTTTCGGTCCGCAGTTCACCTTCACCGGCAATGCAGTCACGCAAGGCGGCGAACTCGGCCTCTCGGGCGTCCAGTCCGCCGTAATCGAGAGCAACACCTTCCGCCGCAGCGCTGCGATCGCCGTCGCCCACAGCGTCGGCGCGCCGCAGACGCGGATCGTGGGCAACCGGTTGATCGACACCCCGGAGCCAAGGATCACCAAGCTCTATCCGCAAGGCACCCCGAACGTGCAGGTGTCCGACAACCTTCGCAGCGGAGACGCCTCATGATTGCCCGCTCGTTCTTCCTGGGCGCCGCGCTGCTGGCGCTGACGCCGCTCACCGCCCACGCCGCCGCCCCTGACGATGGCCATCCCGTGCTGATGGACGCAGGCAAGCTCTCCGCCCTCGCCACCCAGGCCGAGCGCTATCCACTGTTCGCCGGCGACCTCGCCCGCACCCGCAAGGAAGTGGACGCGGCGATGGGCAAGGGCATCGACGTGCCCGTCCCCAGGGACCCCGGCGGCGGCGCCAGCCACGAACAGCACAAGCGCAACTACCAGGCGCTCTACGGCGCCGGCCTGCTCTACCGCATCACCGGCGAGCGCCGCTATGCCGACTACGCACGCGACATGCTGCTGGCTTATGCGAAGCTCTACCCCACACTGGGCGCCCACCCCGCCGCCTCCAACCAGGCCGCCGGCCGCCTGTTCTGGCAGAGCCTCAACGACAGCGTCTGGCTGGTCTACGGCATCCAGGGCTACGACGCGGTGCGCGAGGCGCTGACCCCGCAGGACCGCAAGACGATCGACGACAACGTCTTCCGCAAGATGGCGCAGTTCCTCTCGACCGGCTCGCCCAAGGTGTTCGACCGCATCCACAACCACGCGACCTGGGCCAATGCCGGGGTCGGCATGACCGGCTACGTCCTGCGCGACCAGGACCTCGTCGACAAGGCGCTGCTGGGCCTCGACAAGAGCGGCAAGGCCGGGTTCCTGCGCCAGCTCGACCTGCTGTTCTCGCCCGATGGCTATTATGCCGAAGGGCCCTACTACCAGCGCTATGCCCTGCAACCCTTCGTGATCTTCGCCGATGCGATCGAGGCCAACGAACCGCAGCGCCGCATCTTCGCCTATCGCGACGGCATTGTCCTGAAAGCCATCCGCACGACGATCCAACTCACCTACGACGGCTATTTCTTCCCCCTCAACGACGCGATGCCCGACAAAAGCCTGCGCACCGAGGAACTCTACCAGGCCGTCGCCACAGGCTATGCGATGACGCACGATCCGGCGCTGCTTTCGATCGCGCAATGGCAGGGAAGAACGGTGCTCACCCCGCAGGGCCTCGAAGTCGCGCGCGATCTGGCGGGGGGCAAGGCGAAACGCTTCCCCTTCGCCTCGATGCTGTTGCGCGACGGGCCCGGCGGCGACCGGGGCGGCCTTGCGATCCTGCGCACCGGACCCGGCGACAAGGACCAGGTCCTCGTCGCCAAGAACACCGCGCAGGGCATGGGCCACGGCCATTTCGACAAGCTGAACTGGCTGCTCTACGACAACGGCGAGGCGATCGTCACCGACTACGGTGCAGCGCGCTTCCTCAACATCGAGGCGAAGGACGGCGGCCGCTACCTGCCCGAGAACGAGAGCTGGGCCAAGCAGACCGTCGCCCACAACACCCTCGTGGTGAACGAGGCCAGCCACTTCGACGGCAACGAGAAGCTGGCCGACACCCTCGCCCCGCGCCAGCTCTATTTTTCCGGCGACGGCCCCACCCGCGCCTCGATCGCCGAGATGACCGGCGCCTATCCGGGCGTGACGTTCCGGCGCGCGCTGGTGCAGGTTGAGGTCGAAGGCCTCAAAAGCCCGATGGTGCTCGACCTGCTCAAGGTGAAGGGCGGCAAACCGGCGCGCTACGACCTGCCCCTGCACTTTGCAGGCCACCTCATCGACACCGGATTCCCGCTGCAGTCCAACGTCGCGACGCGCCCGGTGCTGGGCAAGGCCAACGGCTACCAGCACCTGTGGGTCGACGCCACGGGCAAGCCCGGGGCCGACGACGGCGTCGTCACCTGGATCGAGGACGGGCGCTTCTACAGCTACCGCGTCGCCACGCCCGGCGTGACGATGATCCTGGGCGAAAGCGGCGCCAACGACCCGCGCTTCAACCTGCGGCGCGAGCCTTTCGTGATCCAGCGGCTCGACGGCGCGCGCGATGCCGCCTTCGTCAGCCTGCTCGAACCGCACGGCCGCTACGACGCCGCGGCCGAGACCACCACCGGCAGCGCCAGCGCGGTCAAATCGCTCGTCCACGAACGACAGGCCGACACGGACCTGGTGACGATCACCTTGCGCGACGGGCGCCGGATCGTGCTCGCGCTGGCCGACGATACCGACCCCGCACGCAGTCATTCGGCGAAGATCGCCGGCAAGGCGCAAGGCTGGAAAGGCCCGGTCAGCCGCTTCGATCTGGAGGCCGTGAAGTGAAGAACATGCGCTGGATGGTCATCAGCCTGATCGGGCTGGCGACGGTCATCAACTACATCGACCGCAACGCGCTGGCCGTCATGTGGCCGGCCGTCTCCAAGGAGATCGGCGCCGACAAGTCGGACTACGCCCTGCTGGTGACGATCTTCATGATCGCCTACGCCTTCGGCCAGTCGGTGTTCGGCAAGATCTTCGACGTGATCGGCACGCGCATGGGCTTTGCCGCCTCGATCCTGTTCTGGTCGCTGTCGATCGGCTTGCATTCGGTGGTCCGCTCGATCGGGCTGCTCTCGGTGCTGCGGGTGACGCTGGGCGTCAGCGAGGCGGGCAACTGGCCCGGCGCCGCCAAAGCCAACGCGCTGTGGTTCCCGCAGAAGGAGCGCGCGCTGGCGCAAGGCATCTTCAACGCCGGCGCATCGCTGGGCGCGATCGTCTCGGCGCCGCTGGTTGCGCTGCTGTTCACCGGCTTCGGCTGGCGCACGACGTTCCTGGTGATCGGCATTCTCGGCTTCCTGTGGCTGCTGCCGTGGCTGTTCTTCTACCGCGCCGACCCCGACGCCCACCCCTGGCTGACCCGGGCCGAACGCGATCACATCCTGGGCAACGAGGCCGGCGAAACCACCGTGAAGGCGCAAGGGTATGCCCCCGGCTGGACCGAGATGCTGCGCCACCGCCAGAGCTGGGCGATCATCCTGGGCCGCTTCTTCCTCGATCCCGTGTGGTGGCTGTTCGTCTCGTGGCTACCGATCTACCTTGCCGAGACCTTCGGCTTCGACGTCCAGCAGATCGGCCTGTTCGCCTGGGTGCCTTTCGTCGGCGCGATGGCGGGCAGCCTCACCGGCGGCTGGCTTTCGGGCTGGCTGATCCAGCGCGGACGCAGCGTCAACTTCGCCCGCAAGCTCGCGATCACGCTGGGCTGCGTCATCATGCTGCCCCCGCTGCTGCTGACGATGACCGCCGCGACACCGCTCTATGCGGTGCTGCTGATCGCGGTGATCCTGTTCGGCTTCCAGATGGCGATCAACAACATCCAGACCCTGCCCGCCGACTACTTCGGCGGCGGCACCGTCGGCTCGCTGGCCGGCCTGGGCGGCACCGCCGCGATCGCCGGAACGCTTGTCACCACCTGGCTGGTCCCGGTGATGACCGAACACGGCTACGCCCCGATCTTCGCGCTGGCCGCCGCGCTGGTGCCCGTATCCCTCCTGTGCGTCTGGCTGCTCGGCGGCCGGATCGCGCCGATCACCTCCCCCTCTCAACCAAATAACGAGGTTTAAGCCCATGCGTTTCAAGGACAAGATCGCCATCGTCACCGGCGGCGGCCGCGATATCGGCAAGTCGGTATCGCTCCAGCTCGCCCGCGAAGGCGCCAAGGTGGTCATCAACTACCACAGCAACCGCGCGGAAGCCGAAAAAACCCTTGCCGAGATCGAGGCCGCCGGCGGCACCGCGATCATCCACCAGGCCGATGTCAGCCGAGCCGAGGGCGTTACCGGCCTGATCGCCGCTACCACCGCCGCCTATGGCGATACCATCGACTTCGTCGTCAATCTCGCCGGCGGCATGGTCGCGCGCAAGACGCTGGCCGAGATGGACGAGGCGTTCTTCGACCACGTCATGGACCTCAACCTCAAGTCCGCCTTCCTGGTCACCAAGTTCGCCCTGCCGCACCTTGCCAACGGCAGCGCGGTGGTCAACATCGCCTCGCTCGCCGGCCGTGACGGCGGCGGCCCGGGCGCCACGATCTATGCCGCCTCCAAGGGCGCGATGATGACCCTGACGCGCGGCTGGGCCAAGGAACTGGGCCCCCAGGGCATCCGCGTCAACGCGGTGTGCCCGGGCCTGATCGGCACCAGCTTCCACGACATCTTCTCCAAGCCCGAAGGCCGCGCCGCCACCGCCGGCAACACCCCGCTGCGCCGCGAAGGACATCCCGACGAAGTCGCTACCGCCGTCGCCTTCCTGCTGTCCGAGGAGGCCGCGTTCCTGACCGGCGTGAACCTCGACATCAACGGCGGCCTGTTCTTCTCGTAACCGGAGCGACGACGATGATGCGCAAGGCATGGATGGCGGCAGCGGCGCTGGCGCTGCTCGCAGCCGGGGCGGGAGCCCAGGATTCCAACGGCGATCCGGACAGCAGCAAGGGCCGCACGGTGCGAACCGACGCGGAAAAGCTGGTGCCCTACAAGATCGTCCTCGTGGGCGATTCCACGATGGCGCCGATGAGCGGCTGGGCCTCGCTGTTCTGCGCGCATCACGTCAAGTCGTCGGTCGCCTGCCTCAACCTCGGCCGGGGCGGGCGATCGACGCGCAGCTATCGTCAGGAAGGGTCCTGGGACATCGCTCTCGCCGAGGCGCGGGTCCCCGAATACCGACGGACCTACGTGCTGCTCCAGTTCGCCCACAACGACCAGTCCACCGTCGCCGAACGCTGGACCGAGATGGACAAAGAGTTCCCCGCCAACTTGCGCCGCATGGTCGAGGAGGTCCGCCAGGCCGGTGCGATCCCGGTCCTCCTCACCCCCCTGACCCGCCGCGAGTTCGTGAAGGGCAAGCTGAACAACACGCTGGAGCCGTGGTCCGCAAAAGTCCGCGAAGTGGCCAGTGCTCTCAAGGTCCCGCTGGTGGACCTCAACGCCGCCAGCGCCGCCGCTGTGCAGCAGTTGGGCCCCGAACCGTCCATGGCCCTGGCCCAGACGGCCCCCAACGACACCGAGCGCAACGCAGCCCGCACCGGCACCACCCTCAAGCCCCGGCCCGCCGCCGAGGCCCGCCTGCCCGACCTGCCGACCACTCCCGACGGCCCGCGCGGCCAGTTCCAGCGCAAGTTCGACTATACCCACGTCGGCGATGCCGGCGCCGATCTCTTCGCCACGCTGGTCGCCCGCGACCTCGCCCGCGCGGTGCCGGAGCTGCGCAGCCAGATCGCGCCATAAGCCCCGTCATCCCGGACCTGATCCGGGACCGTGAGGTACACTTCGGGCGAGAGCTTACCGCAGGCCACTGCGGCGTGGCTTGTGTGCTCAAGCCCCCTGGCGCTGCCTGCAGTACCGGATCAGGTCCTGGAAAACGGAGGCTGCAAATCGTCATACCAATTTTGCATGACCATATTTCCAATATTGGACTATAAATATGGATTGACACAAATGCGAAATTTGGTCAGCAATCATGAAAATATCCAAAGGGAAGAGGAATCATGACGCGGTCTACAAAGTGGGCATCCCAGCGCCGCTCCATCCGTCGCTCGCTGCTGGTGGGCATCGCCTGCATCGCCACCCCCGCCTTCGCGCAGGACACCGCGCCCGAGCAGGCTGGCGAACCCGCCACGCAGGCCCCGCAGGACCTCGGCGGCGCCACCGCGCCCGACATCATCGTCACGGGTTTTCGCGAAACGCTGCAGACCTCGATCAGCGAAAAGCGCCGCGAGACGGCGATCGTCGATTCCCTCTCCTCCACCGAAGTGGGCGACCTGCCGGCGCTTTCGGTAGGCGAGGCGATCCAGACCATCACCGGCGCCACATCGCACCGCGAAAAGGGCGGCGCTTCCGAAATTTCGCTGCGTGGGCTCGGCTCGTTCCTGTCGAACACCACGTTCAACGGCCGCGACGCCTCGAACGGGAGCGGCGACCGCGCGGTGAACTTCAACCAGTTCCCGTCCGAACTCGTCAACGGCATCAAGATCTACAAGACCCAGCAGGCCGACCTCGTGGAAGGCGGCGTCGCCGGCACGATCGAACTGGGCACGATCAAGCCGCTCGACTTCAAGAAGCGCCGTATCCAGCTCGAAATGAAGACCAACTACAGCCCCTACCAGGACCGTATCATCGGTTCGAGCGCCTGGGGCTGGCGCGGCACCGCCAGCTACGTCGATCAGTTCGATGCTGGGCCACTGGGCGATATCGGCATCGCGGTCGGCTTCCAGCGCAACAAGACCAACAACCCCGAAGAGACGTACGCCGCCAGTTCCACCTGGGTCGCCTGCAACCCGGCCATCGCCGTCCCCGCCGGCAACTGCTCGGAAGTCACCCGCGCACAGGCCGCCGCCGGCACGCCGTTCGCTCTGGTCCCCAATGCCGCAACCTATCGCCAGATCAGCGAAAGCGACAAGCGCGACGCGGTGTTCGGCGCGATCCAGTGGCGCCCGAGTGCCACCCTCGACATCAACTGGGACGTGCAATACTCCAAGCGCGACTACGCCGAGAACCGCCGCGACCTGAACCTGTCCGAACTGCGCTACGGCCTCACCAACATGCAGGTCGACGAGAATGGCGTCCTCACCCACGTCGAAGGCAAGACCTCGCTGGAATCGGTCGGCACCCTGCTCGAACGCGACGAGGAGTACTTGGGCGGCGGCATGAACGTCGAATGGCGCCCCACCGAGCGCCTCACGATCAAGGCGGACGGTTCGTACTCGCGCACCATCCGCACCGACGTCGAACGCTCGGTCCGCCTGCGCACCGATCCGCTCGACATCTACGGCAACCGCACCGCGATCAACAACCAGCGCGTCGGCTACATCTACGACGTGGCGCCGGGCAGCTACGCGCCGACGATCACCATCGACCCGCGCTTCGACGTCAACGACCACGCGCTCTACAGCGACGATGCCCGCCTGCGCCGCGACGAACTGCAACGCCGCAACAAGATCATCGCCGGCCGCCTCGACGCCACCTACGAAATGGACGGCTTCCTGCGCAGCCTGGCGGTGGGCGCCCGCTTCTCCAAGCTGACGTATTCGGACTACGACGACCGCGTCGAGATCACCCAGGACGACCGCACCGTCGACCGCGACGTCAACCTGGCTTGCCGCACGATCTTCCCGCAGACCGATTACCTCTCGAACGCCCCGGGCAACCAGCTTTCGAGCTGGGCCACGTTCGATCCGGTGTGCCAGTTCCAGGGCTACCTCGGCACGGAGGACCCTGGCCACAACGCCGACGTCCGCTCGGTCGCCAACCGCGACGTCACCGAACGGACGCTCGCCGCCTATGCCATGGCGAACTACGAGGGGAACCTGGGCGACATGCCGATCCGCGGCAACTTCGGCGTGCGCGCGGTGCAGACCAGGGTGACCTCCAACGGCCTGCGCTCCGACCTGCAAGTGGTCACCAACGGCGACGGCTCGATCCGCCTGGTCGAAAGCGGCGTGTTCGATACGGTCACGATCAAGAGCAAGACCACGCGCTTCCTGCCCAGCCTCAACGCGATCTTCGAACTCAAGCCCGACCTGCTGCTGCGCCTGGCCGGCTACCGCGCGATGTCGCGCCCCGCCCCCAGCGCACTGGGCGCCGGCCGCACGATCCAGTTGGAGGATGGCACCAACTTCTCCTCGGTGGCAGACGCGATCAGCCTCATCACCGCCAACGGATCGCCGCGCCTCAAGCCGCTGATGTCGTGGAATGCGGACGCATCGCTCGAATACTATCTCAACAAGGATTCGCTGTTCTCGGCGACCGTCTACTACAAGCAGTTCACCGGCGGCTTCATCCCAGTGGTGCTCGACGAAGACTTCTCAATCGGCGGGCAGAACTATTCGATCCCCGTCGTCCAGACCCAGAACAGCACCGAAAAGAGCCGGGTCTACGGCTTCGAGGTGACGCTCGCCAACCGCTTCTCCTGGCTGCCCGCGCCGCTGGACGGGCTGGGCGGCAAAGTCAGCTACAACTACGCCAATTCCAACTTCAAGAACGAGGACATCCGCCTAGGCGCCGTCTACGATCCCGAGACCGGCGAGACCACGCCCGGCATGATCCCCGCAGCGAACCTTTCGGGCTATTCCAAGCACGTCGTCTCGGCGCAGCTCTACTATTCGCTGGGCGGGCTGAACCTCCAGGCGATCTACAACTACCGCTCGAACTACTACCAGGACTTCGTCGGCGGCAACTCGCAGCTTCGTTACGTGCGCGGCAACCAGACGCTGGACTTGCGCGCGTCCTACGACATCAGCAACATGATCCAGTTGCAGTTGCAGGCCACCAACGTGTTCGACGAGCCGAAGATCACCGACATGCCGGTGCAGGGCAGCATCCGGCAGTACCACTACTACGGCTCGCGTTACTTCGCTGGGGTCCGGGTGAAGCTGTGATGGAGACGGTCCCGGATCAAGCCCGGGATGACGTCATGACGAACTGGTCAGGCAATTGCTTCGATTTGGCATGGAAGCTATAGGCAAAGGTGTAACGAGAGAGACAAATCGATGGCTGACAGGTTGTTCCAGGGCATTGCCGACCAGATCGTCGCGCTGATCGACGAGGGGGTATTCCCCCCGGGAACGCGCCTGCCCGGCGAGCGTGAGCTGGCCGAACGGTTCAACGTCAGCCGGGTGACCATCCGCGAGGCCGAAATCGCGCTCCAGGCGGTCGGCGTCATCAAGATCAAGACCGGCTCGGGCGTCTACGTGGCGGAGCGCAGCGAACGCAACGACGAGGCGCTGCCCAAGGTCAGCGCGCTAGAACTGACCGAAGCCCGCTCGCTGTTCGAATCCGAGGCGGCGGCGCTGGCAGCGCCGGTCATCACCGAGGCAACGCTGGCTCGGCTCGACGCACTGCTCGAAGCCATGGCGGTGGAGCAGGACGACGAGAAATCGACCGAGATCGACCGCGAATTTCACATGACCATCGCCTCGGCTTCGGGCAACGGCGCGATCACCCATGTCATCCGCACGCTCTGGCGGCTGCGCACCGAACTGCCCGAGGTTCGCCACACCCACGAGAGCGTGTGCCATCACGACGGCGCGACCCGGCAGGACGAGCATGGCGCGGTCGTCGAGGCGCTGCGCCGGCACGACCCGCAGGGCGCGCGCCTCGCGATGCGCCAGCACTTCAACCGGCTGCTCGGCTCGATGCTCGATGCGACCGAGGAACACGCCATTTCCGAACTCAGGCGCAAGGCCCGCGAGAGCCGCGAGCGTTTCCTGATGAGCGCCAATATCGGCTGACCGGCCGCCCACCCGAGGACCTTTGCCATCACCGGACACGTCACCTGCTTCGGCGAAGTGCTGCTGCGCTTCGCCACCCCCGGCCATCGCCTGACGGTGCAGTGCGACGCGCTCGACATGGTCGTGGGCGGCGCCGAGGCGAACGTCGCGGCGGGCCTCGCCTCGCTGGGCCACCGGGTGAAGATGGTCACCCGCCTGCCGTCCGGCCCGCTCGGCGACAAGGCCCGCGCCGCGCTCGGCGCGGCGGGCGTCGATACCACCCACGTCAGCCGCGCGTCCAAGGACCGTGGCGGCCGCATGGGTCTCTATTTCCTCGAGAGCGGAGCGGGGCTGCGGCCCTCGTCGATCGTCTACGATCGCGCGGGCAGTGTCTTCGCCCTTTCCTCCGGGGGCGATTTCGACTTCGCCTCCGCGCTCGAGGGAGCCCGACTGTTCCACCTGTCGGGCATCACGCCGGCGCTGGGGCGTGGGGGCGTCGCGCTTGCGCAAGCCGCCGTCACCGCCGCCACCAGCGCCGGCGTGCCCATCTGTTTCGACGGCAATTACCGCGCCCTGCTGTGGGACGCCTGGGACAGCGACCCGCGCCGCGTGCTCACCGAGCTGATGCAAGCGGCGACGGTGATGATCGGCAACCACCGCGACATCTCGCTGCTGCTCGGCAAGCCGTTCTCGGGCGACGGCTCCGACCGTCGCCGCGAAGCCGCGCTCGCCGCCTTCGACGCCTTCCCGAACCTGCAACTGATCGCCTCGACCGCGCGCCACGTCGTCAACGCCGGCCACCACCGCATCGCCGCCCGCATCGACGCGCGCGAGGACGCCCACCAGACCGCCGAAGTCGACGTCACCGGCATCGTCGACCGCATCGGCACCGGCGACGCCTTCGCCGCCGGAGTGCTCCACAAGTGGCTGGAAGGCGCCGACATCGCCGCCATGGCCGAGGCCGGCCTTGCCTACACCGTCCTCAAGCACACCCAGCCCGGCGACATGGGCCTGGTCACGCGCGACGAACTCGACGCCTTCTCCGCAAGCGGTGGTGACGTCAGGCGCTAGGGCGTTTATCGGTGCGGTTTTACAGACCATACAAGGAAGGCTCACGATGGCCATCGAACGGCACGTCCGCATCTACGAAGCACCGGGCGGCACTTACGAATCCATGGAAGTGTACGACCCGGCCGCCGGCGAGCAGCCCGGCGTGCTCCTCTTCCCCAATTTCCTCGGCACCAAGGAATGGGATTTCGACAAGGCCGAACGCATCGCCGCCCTCGGCTTCAAGGTGCTGGTGGTCGACTTCTACGGCCAGGGCAAGCGCGGCACCGACATGGAATCGGGCAGCGGGCTGCTCCAGGAACTGACCGCCGATCGCGCCCTGATGCGCGACAAGCTGATCGCCCACCATGCCGAACTGTTCAAGCTGCCCGGCGTCAGGCCGGGACGGGTCGCGGCGGTGGGCTTCTGCCTCGGCGGCAAGTGCGTGCTCGACCTGGCGCGTTCGGGAGCGGACATCGCCGGCGTCGTCAACCACGGCGTCTACGATGCCCCGCCCTTCGCCAATGCCGCGATGGTGGCGAAGCTGCTGGTCTGCCACGGCTGGAACGATCCGCTCTGCCCGCCCGAGGCGACTGCCGCCCTCGCCACCGAACTGACCGAGGCGGGCGTCGACTGGCAGCTCATCGCCTACGGCCATACCGGGCACGCCTTCACGGCCGAAAGCGTCCCTCTTACCGCGGACGCCTCGTTCGGCTTCCAGCCCGACACGAACCGCCGAAGCTGGCAGGCGATGGTGGACTTCTTCGCCGAAAGCTTCTGATCCGGTAGCCGCCGGCAATCGCCGACGGCCTGCGAGACTTGCGCCTCACGCCACCGGGATCGCCCCCCGGTGGCGTCCCGCGCCTCCGGTCAGTGCAGCGCGCGGCCGATCAGTGCATTCGCATCGACGGTGAACTTGAACCCGAGCACCCAGGCATTCGGGATGTCACGCGTGCGGAACGGCACCGAGGACTGGTCCGGATGGACGATGTACTGGACGTTGGGTGACAGCCGGATCGCCGGCCCCATTTGCGCGCCGTAGGCCAGTTCTATCATGTACTGGTGCCGGGCAATCCCGTCGGTCCCACCGGCAAAGACACGCGCGGCCTTCATGCGTGCCATGGCAAGGTCGCTGAAGCGCTGGTCGTTGAGGACGAAACCGATGGTGTCCTTGTCGCGCCCGGCGAATGTCCCCGTCTGCACCAGGCCCAGTTCGAGATAGCGGCTCTCCTCGACGCGGCCCGAAAGGTTGGTCATGGCCACGCCGAACAGGCTGAGGCCCCGTTCGGACAGGGGATCGGGCCGGGTCAGCATCTGGTCGAAGCGGAAATAGATGCCCGAGCGGCCGTGCCGCGTCGCCCCGGGCCGGCCGCTGACGACGGCGACCCCACCCTGGTCGTCCCGCAAGGGATCGGTGTAGTCGCCCCGGTCGAACCAGCCGCCCAGGATGTAGTGGCGCGGGCGGGCGTCGTTGCTGAAGTCGGTGCCGTAGCCCAGCTCCCACGGCACGATCACGCCGGTGGCGTTCTTGATGCTGGGGTTGAAGCCATGGTCGGTGGGCCGCTTGCGGTCGGGATTGACCTCGTAGACGCCCGCATGGGCCCAGACTTTCGGCGTCAGCGCCAGCTTGGCGTGCGCCATCCAGCTCGATGCCGGGAAGTAGGTGAAGTTGCTGTTCTTGAAGACGAACGTGGGATTGCCGCAGGCCGAATTGCTCTGGAAGTTGCAGTAGAGCGGCGAGTTGAGGAAGTGGATGTTCGCCTGGCTGCGCCCCGCCTCGATATCGAGCGCGCCGTCCAGAAGCTTCTGCTGCCAGGTCAGGATCGCGAGGTGCGTGTTCTGGGTACCCCAGATCTCCTGCACCGAGGTGTTGTTGCCGATCGCGTTGGCGGCGAGGTTCTCGCCGTGGCGATCGGTGATCGCGACGTGGATGGCCCCGCCCGCGATCCCGGCGATCCGGTCCATGTCGAAGTCGGCCGCGACATAGACCTGGCCCGCATAGGCCGCATCCCTGCGGATGCCGCCCGAGACGTTGGTCGCCGCCTCGCCGGTGTAGCTGAGCGAGAGGGTGATGCCCTCGTCGGCCAGCGGCTGCCAGGCGGGCGCCTGTGCCTTCGCCGGCTCGGCAGGCGCTTCGGACGCCGGGGGAATCGCGGCGCCATCCTCGACTTGCCGGGCGAGCGCGGGCGCGGAAAGGGTCGCGAAGGCAAGGCCGATGGCGCTGGCACGGCAGCCGGCGCGCAGAAGATAGCGCTGCATGATAACTCCCAGTATTCTCGTTCGTTGACGACTACGCTCAGGCCGCCTCGGGCAGGACCTGCGCGATCGGCCGCTTGAGCAGGCCCACGACCAATGCGGTCACCACCGTCCCGGCGACGATGGCGAGGCCGTAAGCCAGCAGGTGCGACACCGCGCCGGGGATCGGTAGGACGAAGACGCCGCCATGCGGCACCCGCAGTTCCACGCCCGCACCCATCGAGATCGCGCCCGCCACGGCCGAGCCCGCCATCAACGCGGGGATCACCCGCAAGGGATCGCGCGCGGCGAAGGGGATCGCCCCTTCGGTCACGAAGGCGAGGCCGAGCACGGCGGCGGCGCCGCTGGCTTCGAGTTCCTCATGCGTGAAGCGGTTGCGAAACAGCCGGGTGGCAAGCGCAAGGCCCAGTGGCGGCACCATGCCCGCCGCCATGGTCGCGGCCATCGGCGTATAGACCTCGCTGGCGATCAGGCCGACCGAGAAGGCATAGCCCGCCTTGTTGACCGGGCCGCCCATGTCGAAGGCCGACATCGCGCCCAGGATCAACCCGAGCACGATCGCGCTCGATCCCTGCATCGAGCGCAGCGCCTCGGTCAGCGTCGCCAGCAGCGCGGCCACCGGAGTGCCCACCGCGTAGATCATCAGAAGGCCCGTCAGCAGCGATCCCAGCAGCGGCAGGATCAGCACCGGCTTGAGCCCTTGCAGGTTCTTGGGCAACTGAATGAGGCGATTGAGCCAGTAGACCCCGTAACCGGCGATGAAGCCGGCGACGATGCCGCCGAGGAACCCGGCGCCGATATTGGCCGCCAGCATCCCGCCGATCATGCCCGGCGCGATACCGGGGCGGTCGGCGATGGAAAAGGCGATGTAGCCCGCCAGCGCCGGCACGATCAGCGCGAAGCCGCCGTTCGCGCCGATCTGGAACAGGGCATGAGCGAGCGTACCCCTGGCCGCGTCTTCGTTGGCGTGGATGCCGCCCAATGCGAAGGCGAGCGCGATCAGCAGCCCGCCCGCGACCACGAAGGGCAGCATGAACGACACGCCGGTCATCAGGTGCTTGTAGGGGCCGACGCGCTCCTCGCGCGTCGACGTGGCGGCGGCGCTGCCGGCCTGGCCGCCCTGCTCCTTCGCCTCGGCCAGCGCGCGCTCGATCAGCTTGGCGCCGCCGGTGATGGCCGGCTTGGTGTTGCTGGCGAAGACGCGCTTGCCGGCGAAGCGGGCGCGGTCGACCTCGCGATCGGCGGCGATGATGACGACGTCGGCCCCGGCGATTTCCTGCGCGGTCAGCTCGTTGCCGGCGCCGACCGAGCCTTGAGTCTCCACCCGGATCGGATAGCCGAGCTGGCGTGCGCCTTCGGTCAGGCCCTCGGCCGCCATGAAGGTATGGGCGATGCCGGTCGGGCAGGACGTGACGGCGACGATGCTCGGCGTGGAGGAGGAGGATTCCACGCGAGCACCGTCGCCGGCACCATCCAGCGCGGCGGCCGGATTGGCGAGCACGGCCTCGATATCGAGGCGGCGGTGAGGCTTGCCCTTCATGACGCCGTCGTCGGCGCCTTCGGGGGCGACGAACAGGACGAGGTCGTCGGGGCCGAGCGATGGCTCGGCCAGCGGGTTGAGGACGCCGAGGTCGGTGTGCACTTCGATGTCGATCTTGCGGCCCGAAGCCTGCGCCGTCTTGCGCAGTGCCTCACCGGCAAGGACGCCGGCCACGCCCGAGGCGCCGGCCTGAACGATCGCGAATATCCTGCTCACTTGCCTTCTCCCGCAAGATTGGTGTCGAACGACGCGACCGTTTCGAGAACGACGCCGGCTGCCAGCGCCTCCACGGTTTCTGCGTCAGGTAAGTGGGGTCCGGCACGGCCCAGCTTGCCGACCGCGAAAGCGGTGGACAGGCGTGCGATCCGCTCGAGGTTCCCGCCTTCGGCAATCGCGGCGGCGATCCCGGCGACCATCGCGTCGCCGGCGCCCACGGTCGAGGCGACGCTGCCGGCAACGAGCCTGGCGGTCAGCGCGCCTTCGGCCGCGAGGAAGAACGCCCCCTCCTCGCCCAGCGACACCGCGACGAGGCGCACGCCCCGGCGGTGGAGGTCGGCGGCGACGCGGTGGACCTCGGCCAGCGTCTCGACCGGCGCGCCGAGCCATTCGGACAACTCGTGCCGGTTCGGCTTGACGATATCGGGCAGGCGCGGCGCGGCCAGCGCCTCGCGCAAAGGCGCGCCGCTGGCGTCGAGCAGGACACGCGCGTCGACGCGTTCGACGAGGCGGGCGTAGATGTCGAGCCGGCATCCCGGCGGCACGCTGCCGGAAAGCACGACCAGCGTGTCCGGCCCGGCCTCGGCGGCGACGGCCTCGACCACGGCGTCGATCTGGTAGGGGTCGGCCGGCGCGCCGTCCATGTTGACGTCGGTGGTCCCGGCCTCGTCCACCAGCTTGAGGTTGACGCGGGTGGAGCCGGCGCGGCGCACGAAGCGATCGGCGATGCCCTTGGCGGCGAACAGCGCTTCGAACGGGGCGGCGTTGTCGCTCCCCAGCAGCCCGTGGGCGGAGACTTCGACGCCCCAGTCGGCGAGGCAACTGGCGACGTTGACGCCCTTGCCGCCCGCGTCCTGCCGGGCCGACAACGCGCGGTGGACTTCGCCCGGAACGAGCCGGTCGACCGTGACGGTCTGGTCGATCGCCGGATTGAACGTGACGGTGACGACGCGCATCAGACGGCCTCCCCGCTTGCGTTCAGCGCGCGCACTTCGGCGGCGGTGCCGGCATCGAGCGCCCGGGCCGCCAGCGCTTTCATCTCCGCCAGCGAAGAGCCGCGAATGCGCGCCTTGACGGCGGGCACGTCACGCGGGGTCATCGACAGTTCGCCCACCCCCAGCCCGGCCAGCAGCGCCGCGCCGAACGGGTCGCCGGCGATGCCGCCGCATACTCCGACCCAGCGGTCGTGCCGCCGCGCGCCTTCGACGGTCATCGCGATGAGGCGCAGGACAGCGGGGTGCAGGCTGTCGGCCTCGCTGGCGAGTTCGGGGTTCTGCCGGTCGATGGCGAGGGCGTATTGGGTGAGGTCGTTCGTGCCGATCGAGAAGAAGTCGGCATGCTCGGCCAGGACATGCGCCTGCACGGCGGCTGCAGGCACTTCGATCATGATGCCGATCGGGATCACCGGCGCGTCCAGTTCGACCCGGATCGCCTCGCAGATTTCGCGCAAGGTCAAGAGTTCGCCGACCGAGGTAATCATCGGGAACATGATCGAGAGGTCGCCGCCATCCTTCGCCGCGCGATAGAGCGCGCGCAACTGCGGCTCCAGCAGGTCGGGCCGGCGCAGCAGCAGCCGCGCGCCGCGCACGCCCAGGAACGGGTTCTCCTCGCGCGGCAGATCGAGGTGGGGGACCTGCTTGTCGCCGCCGATGTCGAGCGCACGCACGATCAGCGGGCGCCCCTTGCCGGCAATATCGGAGCCCAGCGCGTCGATCATGGCGCGGTAGATCGCGTACTGCTCGTCCTCGCTCGGGCTGTCGCCGCGTTCGAGGAACAGGAACTCGGTGCGCATCAGGCCGACGCCCTCGCCGCCCTGCGCCAGCGCGAAGCCAACCTGGTCGGCGCGGTTGACGTTGGCGCCGATGGCGACTTCGTGGCCGTCGCTGGTCAGTGCCGGCTTGGAACGCTCGGATTCCTCTTTCGCCCGCAGCCTTGCGAGTTCGTCGATCCAGGCCTGTGCCGAGACGAGATCGTCCGGCGAGGGATTGATCCAGATGCGCCCGCCGTCGCCATCGACGATGGCGGTGCCTCCGGCGGCGAGCGAGAGCAGGTCGGTGCCGCCCGCGACCATCGAAGGCAGGCCCAATGTCCGCGCCAGGATCGCGCTGTGCGAGGTCGGCCCGCCGAGCGCCGTGGCGATTCCGGCCACTTTCTCGATGTCGAGCGTCGCAGTGTCCGAGGGCGACAGGTCGGCGGCGACGAGGATGCAGGGCTCGTCGGGCAGATCCGACAGCGTGCCGATGCCCAGTCCCGGATCGATCTGCGCCAGGACCCTTCGCCCGACATCGTGGAAATCCGCCGCCCGCGCCGCCAGCACCGGATTGCCCAGCGCCGACAGTTGCCCTGCCATACGCTCCACCGCCTGATGCCACGACCAGGCGACGCCATGCCCCTCGACCATGATCTGGCAGGTCAGGGTGATGAGGTCGGTATCGTCGAGTAGTGCGGCCTGCGCCTTGAAGATCGCGGCTTCCGAGGCGCCGAGCCGACGCGTGGTGTCGTCCACCAGCGCCTTCATCTGCGCCCGGGTGCGCACCAGCGCATCGTCGAGCAGCGCGCCCCCGGTGGCGAGATCGACCGGCTGGTCGGGCACCACGAGCTGCGTTGCTGCAAGGACGTGGACCTTGCCGATCGCCAGGCCCGGACTGGCCCCGACACCGGCGATCATCGTCGTGTCGTCCACCGGCTTCCAGCCGCGCACGGGCGCTTTCGCCTTCTCGGCGGCGCGGGCGGCATCGGCCTTCTCGCGCGCGGAAAGCCGGCTCACCACCTGGACGAACTGGTCGAGCGCCGCCTTCGCGCCTTCGCCCGAAGCCGAAATGGTGACGGTATCGCCGGCCTTGAGGCCAAGCTGGAGCAGCGCGACCATGCTGCGCGGATCGGCCATCTCGTCGCCGTGGCGCACCCGCAAGGCCGCGCTCCCGGCCTTCGCCGCCTCGCTCCAGGCGGTGGCCGGGCGAGCGTGGAGGCCGGTCGGATAGTCCACCGTCCACTCGACCCGCTCGGCCAGGTCTTGCGCGGGGTCGGCCGACACGGCGCGCGCTGTATCCTCCTGCAGGGCGGCGGAGATCAGGCCCGCATCGTCGGTGGCGAACAGGCCCTCGAGCCGCGCCTCGTCCTGCAGCAGGCGGGTAAGGCGGCGCAGAATGGCGATGTGGCCGTCGGAGCTGGCGGCGATGCCGACCACCAGATGCGCGACCTGGCCGGGGTTCCACTCCACGCCCTCGCGCAACTGGAGGACGACGATGCCGTCCTTGCGGACCAGCCCCTTGTCCTCGCCGAGGCCATGCGGGATCGCGACGCCGGTGCCCAGGTAGGTGTTCGCCACGGCCTCGCGCCGGATCATGCTTTCCTCGTAGCCCGCCCCCACGCACCCTGCCGCGACGAGCAACTGGCCGGCCTGACGAATCGCGTCCTCCTTGCTCGACGCATGGGCGTCGATGCGCACAAGATCCTCGATCCCCAGCGAATTGCGGGCTTCAGCGAACATGAAACGGCCTCTCCAGTCTTGTTCTGCGCATCAGAAAACGTTTTCTCAGAAATTTGTCAAGGGGCTTGCGCTGACAACCGTCAATCTCGCATAAGCGAACAAACAGCGCATGACGCTGTCGTAACGATGTGGAGAACGATTTCCCGATGGCTGTCGGAATCAAGGATGTCGCGAAAGTCGCCGCCGTTTCGCCGGCCACCGTGTCGCGGGTCCTGGCCGGCCGTGCCGTCGATCCGCAGATGCGCGAACGGGTCATGGCCGCGGTCCAGTCGACCGGCTACCGCCCGAACCTCGCGGCGCGCCGGCTGCGTTCCCGCCACTCCAACACCATCGGCCTGATCGTCGCCGACATCCGCAACCCGTTCTTCACCGCCGTCTCGCGCGCGATCGAGGACATCGCCTATGCCCGCGGCCTGCGGGTCATCCTGTGCAACACCGACGAGGACCCCGAGCGCGAGGCGATGTACCTGCAACTGATGCAGGAAGAACGCGTGACCGGCGTGATCCTCGCCCCCTCGCGCGCCGGATCGGAAAGCGCGGCCCGCTTCCGCACGGACTTTCCGATGGTCCTCATCGACCGCGCCGTGCCGGGCGCGACGCGGGACTGCGTGGTGCTCGACAACGAGGCGATGGCGGCAGGCCTCGTCGCCCACCTGCACGACGCGGGCCATACCCGCATCGCCGGCCTGTTCGGCGCGACCAGCGCCACCGGCCTGCAACGCCGCCTCGGGTTCGAGAGCGCCGCCGCCACGCTCGGGCTCGAGGCGCAGGCGCTCTCCGTTCCCCACGGCGCCGGTGAAGCGGAGAAAGCCGTCGTCGCCGCGATGGCCGGCCCCCGCCCTCCGACCGCGCTGCTCGCCAGCAACGGCGTGATGCTGATGGCGGTGCTGCGCGCGCTCCATTCGCTGGGGCTTTCGGTCCCCGCCGACGTTGCGCTCGCCGGCTTCGACAAGGAGGACTGGATGGAATTCGTCGGCGGCGGCCTCACCGTCGTCGAGCAGCCGGTCGAGGAAATTGGCCGCGCGGCGATGGCGATGCTGTTCGATCGCCTCGACCACCCGGACGCTGCTGCCCGTCGCGTGGTGCTGGCGGGAAAGCTCGTCGCCCGCCATTCGAGTTCCGCGAAACCCCAGGAGACCTACCCATGAAGCCACCGATCGGCCGCGACACGAGGCTGTGCATGTCGCTGTCGGCCCGGCCCGGCAATGCCGGCTCGATGCTGCACAACCGGCTCTACGAACTGCTGGAGCTCGACTACGTCTACAAGTCGTTCAGCACCACCGACCTGGCGGGCGCGATCGGCGGCATCCGCGCGCTGGGCATTCGCGGCTGCGCGGTCTCGATGCCGTTCAAGGAAGCTGTGATTCCGCTGATCGACGCCCTCGAACCTTCGGCCAGCGCCATCGACAGCGTCAACACCATCGTCAACGACGACGGCACCCTGACCGGCTACAACACCGACTTCACGGCGGTGCGCGACCTGCTCGTCCAGCGGGCGATCGACACCGCCCTCCCCTTCGTGGTGCGCGGCAGCGGCGGCATGGCCAAGGCGGTGGTCGCCGCACTGCGCCACTGCGGGTTCGACTACGGCACCGTCGTCGCCCGCAACGAAGCGGCGGGACGCGCACTGGCCCGGCAGTACGGCTACACCTGGGAGCCGGACGTCCCGGCCAGAGACGCCGCGCTGCTCGTCAACGTCACCCCGCTCGGCATGGCCGGCGCGGATGCCGAAGCGCTCGCCTTCGATGAGGCGCATATCTCCGCCTGCCAGGTCGCCTTCGACGTCGTCGCCCAGCCCGCCGTCACGCCGTTCCTCCGCGCCGCGGACCAGGCCGGCAAGACGGTCATCTCCGGCGCCGAGGTCATCGTGTTGCAGGCCGTCGAGCAGTTCGTCCTCTACACCGGCATCCGTCCGAGCCCGGAAAGGATCCACGACGCCGCGCTTTTCGCACACGGACCGCAAGTCGCCGAGCGTTTGCGTGCCTGAAATCGCCTGAAATCGCCTGAAATCGGTTGCATCGACCCTGGTCGTTTCGCAGGGGGTTTCGCATTGGGGCAAGAACGGCTTAAGTTGCTGCAACGCGGCAGGCCGCCGCAGTCCAAACGAGAGTATGCCAGATGAAGCGCCTGACCCTGACCCGTTTCATGATCGAGGAGCAGCGCCGCTCCGGAGCACTGCCGTCCGAGCTGCGCCTGCTGATCGAGACCGTCGCCCGCGCCTGCAAGACCATCAACCATGCGATCGGCAAGGGCGCGCTGGGCGAAGTGCTCGGCAGCCTCGGCAGCGAGAACGTGCAGGGCGAGGTCCAGAAGAAGCTGGACGTCATCGCCAACGAACTGCTGCTCGAGGCGAACGAGTGGGGCGGCCACCTCGCGGCCATGGCGTCGGAGGAGATGGAGACCATCCATCGCATCCCCAACCGCTATCCCAAGGGCGAATACCTGCTGCTGTTCGATCCCATCGACGGCTCCAGCAACATCGACGTCGGCCTCTCGGTCGGCACCATCTTCTCGGTTCTGCGGGCCCCGGCCGATGCCTCCGGGCGCGAGGTCACCGAACAAGACTTCCTGCAGCGCGGCAGCGAGCAGGTCGCCGCGGGCTATGCCATCTACGGGCCGCAGACGCTGCTGGTGCTGACGCTCGGCACCGGGGTCTACGAGTTCACCCTCGATCGCGAGATCGGCGCCTGGAAGATGACCGACGGCCCGCTCAAGATCCCGGCCGGCAATTGCGAGTTCGCGATCAACTCGGCCCGGCACAAGCAGTGGTCGCCCGCGATCACGCGCTACATCGACGAGCGCCTGGCGGGTGAGGACGGCCCTTGCGGCAAGGACTACAACATGCGCTGGACGGCCTCGATGGTCGCCGACGTGCACCGCATCCTCAAGCGCGGCGGCGTCTTCCTGTACCCGGCCGACCATCGCCATGCCAACAAGGCCCGCCTGCGCCTGATGTACGAGGCCAACCCGATGGCCTTCCTCATCGAACAGGCCGGCGGCAGCGCCAACAACGGCCACGAGCGCATCCTCGACATCCTGCCGACCGGCCTCCACGAGCGCGTGGGCGTGATCCTGGGCGACCGGGAGGAAGTGGAAACCGTCGCCGCCTACGGCCGCGAGGCACTGGCGACGGCCGGGAGCTGAGGTTCCCGCGCCTGCCCTGATCGGGGCTTGACCCAACCCTGGCAAAGTCAGCCTGCCGAACGCGCCGCCTCCGTTCATATCGAGCGAAGGCGGCGGTTCCCGATCTCGATGATCGCGCTTACTGCGCCACCACCAACTGACGGGTGCGGCGGTAGAGCAGCGCGGTCAGCACCAGGAACAGCGCGGTGCCGCCCACCAGCGCCGGGACCTCGAAGCCCTCGCCGACCAGGGCGAGCGGGGCGTCGCTGCCCGAGGCGGCGACGATCCCCGCGAAGCCCACGCCCCACAGACTCTCGCCGACGATGAGGCCGGTGGCGGTCAACACGCCCATCCGGCGGGCGAACTCCGGGTCCTTCCTTCGATCCGACCAGCCTTCATAAACGTGCCCGATCACCGAGCCGACGACGACCGGCAGGATCGCGGCCATCGGCAGGTAGATGCCGATGCCCACGCCCAGCGGCGGCAGGCGCAACTTGCCCAGCGCGCCCAGCACTTCGTCGAGAACGATGAACACGACGCCCGCGACCGCGCCCCAGCCGATCATCGCCCAGTTGAGATCGCCGCCCAGCACGCCCTTGGCCAGCGAGGAGATCAGCGCGGCCTGCGGAGCGGGCAGCGCGTTGGGCCCGGCGCCGGGCGTGCCGGCAAAGCCGAACGCGGTGTTGAGCAAGTCGAGCACCGGCGGGATGACGAGCGAACCGAACACCACGCCGATCACCAGCGCGACCTGCTGCTTCCACGGGGTCGCGCCCACGAGCTGGCCGGTCTTGAGGTCCTGGAGGTTGTCGTTGGAGATCGTCGCGACGCCGAAGACGATGCCGGTGACGATCAGCGCATAGGCGACCAGCGCCTCGGTCGTCCCGGCGCCCTGGTCGCGCCCGAACAGCCCGACCAGCATCAGCGCGGCAGCGACCACGGATAGGATGCCGATGCCCGAGACCGGCGAGTTGGACGCGCCGATGAGGCCCGCCATGTAGCCGCAGACCGCCGCGATCATGAGTCCGAAGACGACGATGAACACCACCGCGCCACCGATCAGCGCCACTTCGCTGCCCGCCAGCGGACCACCCGCGACGACGCTCCACAAGAGGATCGCGATCGGCACCAGCATGGCCAGCGAGCCCAGTGCCACCACCGTGATCGACAGGTCGCGCTCCTCCAGCGCCAGCGCCTCTCCGGCGTGACGCGCGCGGCTGGCGGCCATGGCCGAGCGGATGCCGCCCACCACCGGGCCGGCGATCCGCAGCAGCGTCCACACCGCCGCGACACCGATCACGCCGGCGCCGAAGAAACGCACGTCGCGCGAAAAGACGCTGCCCGCCCAGGCCGCGACGTCGCCGGCCTGGGGCTGTTGCGCGGTAAGCACCGGCAACAGTCCCCACCAGCCGACCGCGAGGCCCAGGAACATCGCCATGCCCACCGAGAGCCCGACGAGATGCCCCACGCCCAGCAGCGCGAACGACAGGCCGCCCGAAATGCCGGTCGCCCCGGACCCGGTGCGGAACCACACCGAAGCCTCGCTCACCACCAGCCGCGTCTGGGTGAGGATCGCAAAGCCCATCGAGACGAGCCCGTTCCACAGCAGGACCGAGAGCCCCTTGGCGCTTTCCTCGGCTCCCTCGCGCGAGCCGGAACCGATGCGCAGCACTTCGGCGGCGGCGTGGCCTTCGGGATAGGGCAGCGGCGTATCGACCACCAGCGCGCGGCGCAGCGGCACCGAGAACAGCACCCCCAGCACCCCGCCGGTGCCGGTGATCGCCGCCGTGGTCCAGTAGGGGAAGCCCTGCCACCAGCCGATCATGACAAGGCCGGGTAGCACGAAGATGATCGCCGCCAGCGTTCCCGCCGCGCTCGCCACGGTCTGGACTATGTTGTTCTCCCAGATCGTCGAATCCCTGAACCCGCGCAGGATCGCCATCGAGATCACTGCGGCGGGAATCGAGGTCGCGAACGTCAGCCCGACCTTGAGCCCGAGATAGACGTTGGCGGCGGTGAACAGCAGCGTGATCGCCCCGCCCAGCGCGATCCCGCGCAGCGTCAGTTCCCTTGCGGAGCCTGCGCCTGTCCGTGCCGTGTCGCTTGCCATCCTTGCCCTTGCCTGCCGGTTGTCGTGGCGCTCCACTTGCCACGCCTCCTGCCGCGGCGACAGCGCAAATCATGCACTCTTGCGCGAAGGGAAGGATCGCCACCGCGCCTTAATCGTCCCTGGGTTTCACGCCCCCGTCACATCCTGTCCCGATAAGGGCCGACCATGGACACATCGACGCGAAGCCGGGCCGGGCCGTTCCCGGTGGGAGACAGGCATTCCGGATCACCGCTGCGGGTGATCGTGCTCGCCGGCGGCAAGGCCGGGACCGACCCGCTCGCGCAGGCTTTCGGCATGTCGCACCGCTGCCTCGTGCCGCTTGGCGGACGCCCCCTGGTGGCCCACGTACTCCAGACCGCGGCGATCCATCCCGCCGTCGAGAGCCTGGCCGTGTCGGTCGAGCGCGAGGCCTTCGACGGACTCTTCGACGTGCTCTCGCAGCTCCCGGGACGCGGCATCGTCAAGCTGGTGGAAGCGCGCGAAAACCTGGTCGACAGCGTGCTCGCCGCCGCGCACGACTGGGACGGGCCGCTGCTCATCACCACCGCCGACCACGCCCTGCTTTCAGCCGCGTCGATCGACGCGATGATCGCGGCGCTGGAGAAGGCGCAAGTCGCCGTCGCCATGGCACCGCGAGAGGCCGTTCTCGCCACCAACCCGGGCGGCGCCCCGTCGTTCCACGAATTCGCCGAAGCAGCCTACGCGGCCTGCAACCTCTACGCCGTCACCGATCCGGAAGCCCTGCGCGCGGCCGAAGTGTTCCGCGGCGGCGGCCGGTTCGCCGGCAATGCCTGGCGCGTGCTGCGCGCGTTCGGGCTGGCCGACCTCATCCTGCTCCGGTTCAGGGCAATCACGCTGGCCGGTGCCATGCAGCGCGTGTCACGAAGGCTGGGGCTGCGCATCGTACCCGTCATCCTGGACGACGGCAGCCAGGCGATCGACGTCGACGACGCGCAGACGCATGCCGCGGCCGAAGGCCTGTTGCGCACGGCCGCCGCCGACATCGTCGTGCCGGCTCATGCGGGAGCAGCGAGCCGCCTTTAGGCTCGGATGCGTTGATTTGAATCGGCATTGCGCCCGCCCTTTGTCCGAGCCGAGACGAGGCAGCGCCGCGAGGCCCCGCTTTCACGGGGACCTCGCCCGCCATCAGAATTTCAGGCCGACGCGCGCGTAGTAGAACCCGCCGCTCAGGCCGAAAGGCGCGAAGCTGCCGTAGGCGCCCGAACCGTCGAAGGCGATCGCACCGTTCTTGTCGGGGTAGGTATCGAAGAGGTTGTTGGCCCCCACCGCGAGGTCCAGCGATTCGGTTAGCTGGTAGCCGATCTCCGCGTCGGCGATCCACTTCGCCCCATAAGTACGGTCGGACGCGGCGACATTGCTCGATTCGACGTACTTGCCGTAGCGCGTGGCGCGCACCAGCGCCTTGACCGGACCGGACGACCAGTTGCTGGTCAGCACCACCTTGGTCCGCGGCGTCGCGGCGACGAGGTCGCGCCGGGCCTGGCGGCCGAACAGGGTGACGTTGAGGCTGCTCAACTCGCTCGGATTGTCGATGACGCTCAGGATCTTGGTCTTGTTGTAGCTGTAGGCGGCGCTGAGGCGGAAGGTGCCCACGCTTGCGGTGTCGAGGGTGTATTCGGCCACCGCGTCGATGCCGCGGGTGCGGGTGTCGATGGCGTTGGTGAAGAATTGCGCGCTGTCGACGTCGTCGACCCCGTTGGCCTGGAGGATCGCCGCGATCGCCGAGCCACCGTTGGACGCGGTGCCGAGGAACTCGGTCTTGACGATGCGGTCGTCGATGCGGATCTGGTACGCGTCGACGGTCAGGCGCAGCGGCCCGCTTTCATACGTGATACCGCCCGTGAAGTTCAGCGACTTCTCCGGCTTGAGCGGCTTGGCACCCAGCGCCAGCGCGGCGGCGCTGTTCACCGGCAGGAACTTCGAGGTCGTCAGCACGCGCTCTTCGCCGATCACGGTGACGGTGTTCTGTGTGGTCGAGAAGCCGGTCTGTGCCAGCGACGGCGCGCGGAAGCCGGTGTTCACGCCACCGCGGATCGCCAGCCCCGGGGCCAGCTCGAGCCGGGTCGTGGCCTTTGCGCTGAACGTGTCCCCGGCGCTGTCGGAATAGTGCTCGTAGCGGCCTGCGACACCGACGAACCAGCCCGTCGTCACGTCGGTCGAAAGGTCGACGTAGGCGGCCAGGTTGTTGCGGCTCAGGCTCGTGGCGTCTGCCGGCGACGTGCCGGTGAACGAGACGAGGCCCGGCGAGGGCGAGCGGCCCGCGTAGAGGTCCCCGAACGGCGTGCCGTCGTCGGGGATCACGTAGCCGCCGTCGCGATAGCTGTCGGGCTCGCCGGCTTCGTTGCGGAAGCGCTCCCAGCGGTGCTCGACGCCGAAGGCCAGGTTGAGCGGCTTGGCAAGGCCCACTTCCACTTCACGGCTGACGTCGAGATTGTTGACCCACAGGTCCTGCTTCTGGCGGCCCATGAAGAAGCTGGTCGGACTGGTCGGCCCGAGCGAGGGATTGAGCGTGTTCTCCGCGCCGAGTTCCACGTTGTCCTTGCCGTAAGTGCTAGACAGGTCGAGGTCCCAACCGCCGAGCTGGGTGCGGATGCCGAGGGCGGCCTGGTAATCCCACTCCTTGATCCGGCGATAGGCCTGGAAGCCGCCCGGATAGATCTGCGGCAGCACCGAGGCGCCCTGCGTGTTGGCGAGCCCGCCGTAGCCGGTCGCGGCCGCGACGGAAGCCCCGCGCGCGTCCTTGATGTCACGATAGCTCAGCGTCGAGAACGAGTAGAGGGTGGTCTCGTCGCCGATGGGCAGTTCGGCATTGTAGCTGGTGTTGACGATCTTGTCGCGGTTGGAGCGGCCGTAGCCGCCGGCTATGACGTGGTTGGCGCCCGCCTCGCGCGGGTCGGGCTGGCCGTCCACCAGCGGATAGAGGTAGGGGATCGCTTCGCCCGACGACTTGGCGCGATCGTGGTACTTTGCCTCCACCGCGAAGCGCACGAAGCCGCCGTCGTCGCCCAGCCGGGTGCCGTAGGAGCCCGCGACTTGCGCCAGTTGGCCGCCCTTGGAGTAGAGCTGGCCACCGGTCAGCGACAAGTCACCGCCGGTCGCGGTGTCATCGAGGATGATGTTGATGACACCCGAGATCGCATCGGACCCGTATTGCGCCGCCGCGCCATCGCGGAGCACTTCGATGCGGCCGACCGCGCTGGTCGGGATCAGGTCGATGTCGACCGGGGTGGAACCGCCAGAGATGCGCGAGAGATTGTTTATGAGCGACGTCGTGTGCCGGCGCTTGCCGTTGACGAGGACGAGCACGTAGTCGCCCGAGAGGCCGCGGATCGAGATCGGCCGCACGCTTGCCGAAGTGCCGCCGCCGCCCAGCGCGGGCATGGTCAGCGAGGGGATGATGTTGCCCAGGATTTCCTTGAGGCCGGTACGGCCGGTCGACTTCAGCTCGGCCGGGCCGATGACGTCGACGGGGACCGGGCTGTCGGCCACCGAGCGCTGGGTCTGCCCGCGCGCGCCGGTGACGATGATGGCGCTGCCTTCCGCTTCGGCGGCAGCGGCGTCGTCGGCCGCTTCCTCGGCATGGGCCGCGGCGAAGGGAACCACGAAGAGAGGTATCAGGGAAACGCTTGCGCCGAACGCAAAAGACTTCAGGATTTTCACGGAATAAGGGCCCCTGGGGTTATGGTTTGTCCGGGCCCTCATGACATGTCTACCAATTTGGTAGAAATTGATATCCCTTAACCCCTCACAAGTTTTCCTTGATCCTCGTCCCGCCTGCGCAAGGGAAGGATGGGGCGGTCGATCCGCGCCCGGAGCCTCTGCCGTTCAAGCCGCCGGGACAGTCCCTAGCCCACCGCTGCGAAAGCATCGCGCAAGGGCCGATCCGCCTTGACCTCGCCAAATTGGCGGAAGGTATCGAGCACCACTTGCTGGCGGGCGATGAGATCCTGGTCGAGCGGCACCGGCAGGCGCGTGCCGAGTTCCGCGAACTGGCGGGCGATCGCCACCGGCAACCCGGTCTCCTGGGCCAGTACCTTTGCATAGGCGTCGAGGTTGGCTCTCACCCATTCGAGCCCCTTGGCCTCGCGCTTGAGGAAATCGGCGAGCAGCGCCTTCTTGTCGGCGATCGCGCTTTCGGGGGCGATGTCGAAGCTGTAGCCCTGCACCAGGCCACGTCCGTCCACGGCAATGCGGTCGCCTTCGGCCAGCGAGGTCGCGACGTAGGGCTGCCAGGTCGACCAGCCGTCGACCGCGCCGCTCTGCATCGCCGCACGGGCATCGCTGGGCGAGAGGAACACCGTCGTCACGTCCTTGGCGCCCAGTCCCGCGGAGGCCAGCGCGCGCAGCAGAAGATAATGGCCCACGCTGCCGCGCGTGGTGGCCAGGCGCTTGCCCTTGAGGTCCTTGGCATCGCGGATCGGCGAGGCGCCCGGGACGATCAGCGCCACCGACCCCGGCCGGACCTGCTGCGTAAGCTGCGCGCCGACCGCCTTGATCGGGCTGCCTGCCTGGTAGGCGAACTGGAACGGCGCATCGCCAACCAGCCCGAGATCGACTGCGCCGCTGCCGAGCGCCTCGAGCAGGTTCTGCGCGGCCGGGAACTCCGACCATTCGATCTTGTAGGACGCCCCGTCGAGCGCGCCGGAGGCCAGCATCAGCGCCTTGGTACTGCCTTTCTGGCTGCCCACGCGCAGCACCCCGGCACCGCCTTTGCCCTGGCCACATGCGGCCAGGGCAAAGGTCGTCGTCAATCCAGCAAGCAGGTTACGCCGATCGAGCATCAATTACAGGTCCGTCCACAAGGGTTCGTCGGAAATCAGGATACGGTGCAGTTCGCGCGGGAAATCGCCGTAGTTGCGCACAGCATAATGCACCGCCGCACGATTGTCCCAGAACGCGACCGTGCCCGGCCGCCACGAGAAGCGCGCCTGTACGTCGGGCCGCTTGTACTGGCGCAGCACCTCGTCGAGAAGTTCGGCGCTTTCCGCAAGTTCGATCCCCAGGATCTGCGGCTGCTGCTGGAAGTTGACCCACAGGATCTTCTGCCCCGTCTCGCGGTGGGTGCGCACGATCTTGTGCGAAACGATCGGGTATTCGTGGCCCGACAGTTCCAGCGAGTCGGTGAAGTTATGCGTGACGTACTTGCCTTCGAGCCGCTGCTTGATCTCCTCGGGCAGCGTCTCGTAGGCGAGGTTGCCGTCGACCCAGATGGTGTCCCCGCCGACTTCGGGCAGGTTCACGTCGCGCAGCACCGCGCCCCAGGTCGGCACCAGGCGCCAGCTGGTGTCGGTGTGGTAGGCATCGCCCGCCTTGAGCTTGCGGCCCAGCTTCTTCTCGTACTCGCGGTCGTACTTGGCGGCGATCGCGTGGACTTCCTTGTTCGCCGCGTCGTGCCGGGTGGTGGGATGGGTGTAGAGCGGGCCGAAGTTGGCGGCGAAGGCGGCCTGGCTGGCATCGTCGAGCGACTGGTCGCGGAAGAACACGACCTTGTACTTGAGCACGGCAGCACGGATCGCCGCCCGCAAGTCGTCGGTGAGCGGTTTCGACAGGTCGATACCTTCGATCTCGGCCCCGTGCGAGGGCTGGACCGGCCGGATCACGAGGCCGGTGGCAGCGAAGTCGAAGGTGGTAGCGGAAGTGGCCATTGTCATTCTCCTCTCGTTTCTCGTTTCAGGCGGCGACGCGCTGGGCACGCGCCGCGGTATTGCGGTTCACGGGTACGTCGAGGCCCAGGTTCTCCCGCAAGGTCGTGCCCGCGTAGTCACGCTTGTAGATTCCGCGCGCCTGCAGGATCGGCACCACCTCGTCGACGAAGACCTCGAGCTGGCCGGGGAGCGATTCGAACAAGTTGAACCCGTCGGAGCCGCGCTGTTCGAGCCAGAGCTGGAAGCGGTCGGCAAGCTGTTCGGGGGTGCCGACGAAACCGCCCTTGGGCGTCGCCACCCTGAGCGCGATCTCGCCCAGCGTCAGGCCTTGCGCGGCATATTGCAGGATGCGTTCGGACGCGCTCTGGTTGCTCTTGCGGCCTTCCTCGGCGACCTGCACCGGGAAGGCGCCCTCGGGATCGTAGATGCTGAAGTTGTGGTCGTTGAACGAACGACCCAGCGCACGCAGCGCATTCTCCAGGCTGACGAGGCCCGCCAGCTCCTCGTGGAGCCGCTCGGCCTCCGCCTCGGTCGAGCCGACCACCGGCCGGGCGCCGGGCAGGATCAGCAACTGCTCGGGATCGCGCCCGAAACCGCGGGCTCGCGCCTTGAGGTCGGCATAGAAGGCCTGGCCCTCGGCCAGACCGTCCTGGTGGGTGAAGATCGCCTCCGCATGGCGCGCGGCGAACGTGCGACCGTCCTCCGACGAGCCGGCCTGGAAGATCACCGGCTGGCCCTGCGGCGAACGGCTGATGTTGAGCGGGCCCTTGACCTGCAGGAACTCGCCCTTGTGGTTGAGTTCGTGCAGCTTGTCGGGATCGAGGAACTGGCCGGTCGCCTTGTCGCGCACCAGCGCGTCGTCTTCCCAGCTATCCCACAGCCCCCTGACGACATCGAGGTATTCGTCGGCGAGGCGATAGCGTTCGGCGTGGCCGAGGTGGTCGGACTTGCCGTAGTTGGCGGCGCTGCCGGCCAGCCACGACGTCACCACGTTCCAGCCGGCGCGACCGCCGCTCAGGTGGTCGAGCGAGGCGAACTGGCGCGCGAGGTTGAACGGCTCGTTGTAGCTGACCGTCGAGGTCCCGACGAGGCCGATGCGGCTCGTCACCGCCGCCACGGCCGAGAGGATCGTCAGCGGCTCGAAGCGGTTGAGGTAGTGCGGCGAGGAACGCGCGTTGATCGACACGCTGTCGGCCACGAACAGGTAATCGAACTTGCCACGCTCGGCGGCCTGCGCCTGGCGGGTGTAGAACGAGAGGCTGGTGCTGGCATCGACCTGGGCGTCCGGATGGCGCCAGTCGTCCCAGCCGGGACCGACCCCGTGCAGGATGAAACCGAGCTTGAGCCGTCTGTCTGACATGGCGTGTCCTCCTAGTCCGTGGGGCCAGTCTATGCCCGGGGGTGGGGGCGAACCAACGCGAAGGACTGATAGAAATGTGAGTTTTCGCAATGGTTTGAGCGCCCAACCCCCGCCCAATATACCTCGTCACCCTGAGCCAGGTTCAGGGTGACGGGTTTTGGTGGAAGTCAGCGCTACGATCAGCCCGCCAGCGCGACCTTGCGTTCATCGCGCTGCGCGACTTTCGCCCGCACCAGCGGGAGCAGTTCGCGGCCGTAGTCGATCGCGTCGGCCAGCGGTTCGAAGCCGCGGATCAGGAAGTGATCGATGCCCAGGTCGTAGTATTCGAGCATCGATTCGGCCACCTGCTCGGGCGTGCCGACGAGGCCGGTCGAGTTGCCCGCGGCCCCGGTGAGCGCGGCCACGCCGGTCCACAGGCGGCTGTCGCGACGACCGGCGCTGGCGGTTTCCAGCAGGCGCAGCGAGCCGGCGTTGGGCGGGCGGTGGCCGGTGAGGGGCAGTCCGGCAGCCTCGCGATTGGCGCGGACCTGTTCGACGATGGCGTCGGCCTTCTTCCAGGCTGCTTCCTCGGTATCGGCGATGACCGGGCGCAGCGAGAGCGAGAAGCCCAATTCCTTGTTCAAACGCTTGCGGCCATGCTGCGCGGCGGCGTGGCGCACGGTGCGGACCGCCTCGCCGACCTGCTCCAGCGTCTCGCCCCACAGGGCATAGACGTCGGCGTGACGGCCGGCGACCTCGATCGCCTCGGGCGAGGAGCCGCCGAAGAACACCGGCAGATTGTCGGGCTTGATCGCGCTGAAGGCGCCGCGCGCCTCGTAGAAGCGGCCGGAGTGGTCGAACGGCTGGGTCGCCGTCCATTCGCGGCGCAGGATCTCGATATACTCGTCGGAGCGCAGGTAGCGTTCGGACTTGAGCGTGTTCACGTCGCCGTCGCGGGCCATCTCCTCGTCGGCGCCGCCGGTGATGATGTGCACGGCCACGCGCCCGCCCGAAAGCTGGTCGAGCGTCGCCAACTGGCGCGCCGCGAGCGTGGGCTGGGTGAAGCCCGGCCGGTGCGCGACCAGGAAGCCGAGCTTCCTGGTGATCGCCGCCGCATGGGCTGCGACGATCTGGCTTTCGGGCGAGGCTGAACCGAACGGGATCAGCACGCGGTCGAAGCCGCCCCTCTCCTGCTCGATCGCGGCGGCGTCGACATATTCGCGGTCGAGCACGCGCGAGCGGGCGGCATTGTGGATTTCCGAGGTATCGTTGAAACCGATGTAGCCGATGAACTTGACGGTCATGTCGGGTGCTCCCTTGAGGGGTGGATCAGATGACGAAGAAGCCATGGGTGCCGTCGCGCGCGAGCTGGGCGACGAGACCGTATTCCCAGTCGAGATAGGCCTGCATCGCCGCGCGCGGATTGTCGGTGCCTTCGTAGGGCCGCTTGTAGCGTCCCTCGGGCCCGCGCGGCGGCGGGGCGCCGTCGGGGCCGGTCTCCAGCTCGCCGTCGAGGCCTTCGAGGACCAGCACTTCCCAGCCCAGTTGCGCGAGCCACGAGGCGGTCATGTCGGCACGCGGGCCGAGGTCGTCGGCCAGCACGATGCGGGCGCCGCGCACGGGCGCGAAGTGGTCGGTCTCCTGCACCAGCTGGCCGCCCGGCGCGTTGCGGAAGCCCGGCAGATGGCCGGCGGCATAGACGTCGGGCTGGCGCACGTCGAAGCGATAGAGAGTGCGGTCGGTCTCGGCCTCGATGTCGGCGAGCTGGGACGCGTCGATGCGGCGCACCCCGGCGCGGTAGGCGACTTCGCGGGCGCGGGCGCGCGCCTCGTCGATGTCGCCGCCGACTTCCACGCTCTCCTGCCGACCGTGCTCCAGTTCCTGGCCGGCGAGGGTCCAGCCGATGGTGCCGTTGCGCAGCGCGAAGATGCGGTTGGGCAACCCGGCGTTGATGAGCGACTGCGCGCCGATCAGGCTGCGGGTGCGGCCGGCGCAGTTGACGATGATCGTCGTGTCCGGATCGGGCGCTGCGACCGGCGCGCGCAGCACCAGCTCCGCGCCGGGCACGCTGCGGCCGCCGGGAATGCTCATCGTCGCGTATTCGTCGAAGCGGCGGGCATCGAGGATGGCGATGTCAGCCTTCTCGTCGATCAGCGCCTGGACGTCCTCGGCCGGGAGCGAGGGCGTGCCGCGCCGGTGCTCGACCAGTTCGCCGAACGCCTTGGAGTAGCTGTTGACGTCCTCGAACAGCTCGTAGCCGGCATCGCGCCAGCCCTGCAGGCCGCCTTCAAGCTCCTGGACCTGCGTGAAGCCGAGGCCACGCAGCTCCGCCACGGCGCGCGAGGCAAGCCCTTCGCCATCGTCGTAGACGACCACCGGCACGTCCTTGCGCGGGATGCGCCAGGCGGCCTCGAGCGCGATGCGCGCGTGCGGAAGTTGTGCGGCGAACAGCGGGTGACCGGCCGCGAACGGCGCCTCGTCGCGCACGTCGAGCAGGGCGATTTCACTGCGCGCGAGAAGGGCGCTGCGAACTTGGGCGGGGCTGATGGTCATGCTGTCCTCGAAAGGTCCCAGATGTTGGGAATGGTCGTGTTCGCGTAGCCCGAGACGAAAGGCCGTTCCTCGCCGTTGGGACGGAAGGTCGCCCGCTCGACCGCGCCGATGTTGGCTCCGTAGACGTGGATCGAGATCGAGGTCCGGTCGGCATGGGCGTTCTCGACGCGGTGGATGTCGCCTTCGCGCGGATCAATCGCCTCGACCTCGGTCTCGAGCAGGTCGCGCGTCGGCCCTTGCTGGACGAGGGCGCCGTCATGGTCGCGCGGCTGGAAACCCTGCACCTTCTCCGCCCCGCGCAGCACGCCCACCAGCCCCCAGACGCGGTGGTCGTGGATCGGCGTCGCCTGCCCCGGGCCCCAGACGAAGGAGACCACGCTGAAACGTTCGGCGCTGTCGCAGTGGAGGAGGTATTGCTGATAACGCTCCAGGCTGGGCTGGGCGAATTCGTCCGGAAGCCAGGTATCGCGTGCGACCAGCCGGGCCAGCAGCGCCCCGCCCCGGTCGAGAATGACGTCGAGGTCGTCGGTACTGTCGAGCAGGGCCGCGAAGTCGCTCACGAAGCGGCGCAGCGGAGCGGTGTCGACCGCTGGCACGGTATCGGGAAAGCTGGTCGGCGCGTTCACGGACGGGCCCCGGCATGCAGCGCGACGACGTCGCCCGGGCGCTCCTCGGCCAGCGTGCCGCCCAGCGCGTCGAGCAGGCGCTGGCGCAGCGGCACGGCGATGCCGGCACGTTCGGCCCCGCGGGCGGCGGTGATGCGCTCCTGGGCGACGATGCGGCCGCCGTCGAGCAGGATCACGCGGTCGGCGAGCGCGATCGCCTCGTCGACGTCGTGGGTCACCATCATCACGGCCGGGCGATGACGGCGCCACAGCGACAGGACCAACTCATGCATCCGCAGGCGGGTGAGCGCATCGAGCGCGGCGAAGGGTTCGTCCAGCAGCAGCAACTGCGGCTCGCGCACCAGCGCTCGGGCCAGCGCCACGCGCTGCGCCTCGCCGCCCGAAAGCGTCAGCGGCCAGGCCTCGAGGCGATGGCCGAGACCCACTTCCTGCAGCGCGTCTTCCGCCGCCTCGCGAGCCTTGCGGCCCTTGAGGCCCAGCGCGACGTTGCGCCATACTTTCTTCCACGGCAGGAGGCGCGCATCCTGGAACACCACGGCGCGGGTCTGCGGGACGGTGACATCCTGCCCCGACACCTCGTCGAGCCCCGCCAGCGTGCGCAGCAGCGTCGTCTTGCCCGAGCCCGACCGGCCCAGCAGGACCACGAATTCGTTCGCGGCGATCTCCAGGTTCAGGCCCGAGATGATGGTGTTCTCGCCGAAGCTGCGGGTAAAGTCGCGCAGCCGCACGACGGCCTCGGGTCTCGGCGCGGCGGCTTCGGTGGCGGGGATCGTTGCGAACTGGTTCAGTCGGGCGTCCATGGTCGCGTCCTTCCGTGGGGGTCTATGGGGAAGCGGCGCTCAGGCCGCGACGATTTCGGGGCGCCAGACGAGGGCGCGGCGTTCGATCGCACGCACCAGTCCGTCGGCGGCGAGGCCGAGACCGGCATAGATCATCAGGCACACCAGGATGATGTCGGTGCGCATGAAGTCGCGGGCGTTGTTGATGAGGTAGCCGAGGCCCGCCGAAGCGTTGATCTGCTCGGCCACGACCAGCACCAGCACCGAGACCGAGAGCGAATAGCGCAGTCCTACCAGCAGGGCGGGCAGCGCACCGGGCAGGATCACGTGCCAGACTTGCGCCGCGCGGCTGAGGCCCAGGCTGCGCGCCCCTTCGAGCAGTCGCAGGTCGGTGCCGCGGATGCCGCTGTAGAGGTTGAGGTAGACCGGGAAGATCGAGGCGAAGGCGATCAGCGCGATCTTCGGCGTCTCGCCGATGCCGAACCAGACGATGAACAATGGCGTCAGCGCCAGCGTCGGGATCGTGCGCTTGATCTGCATGATCGGGTCGACCACGACCTCGCCCTGCCGCGACAGCCCGGCGACGAGCGCCAGCACCACGCCGGTAGTCACGCCGATGGCGAGCCCTGCCAGGATGCGCAGGAACGAGACCCACAGGTTGTCCACCAACTCGCCCGAGACGATCATCCCGTAGAGCGTCGCCAGCACCGTGGAAGGCGCGGCGAGCGTGCGCTCGGGGATGACCCCGGTGCGCGAACCGATCTCCAGCACCGCCAATAGGAGCAGCGGAGAGAGCCAGCGGGCTCCGCCCAGGGTTTTCGTCAATCGCTTCAGTCCAGACATGCTCACGCCTCGTATTCCGACGGACAGAAGCTGGCACCTGAATCTCTACTAATTCAATTGAGAAGGTCTGGACGGTCTATTTGCGATGCTCATACTAAGCCACCGAAACGCTCATGCGACGACCGGACGTGCGGAAAATGGGGCGAGTCCGCCATTCTCGCCCCCGCCTCGCCGGGAGGACAGAATTGCTTCTTGCATCAAAATCTCTACTATTTTGATTGAGAATAACTCATCGTTCATGGCAGGCTACAGTCGTACCCTCTCGCGAAAGTCCGCCGATGCCCGTCAATCTCCCGACAAACCTCCTGCGCAGCTTCGTGGCGATCGTCGATACCGGCTCGATGCTTCACGCCTCGGAGCGAGTCTTCGTGAGCCAGTCGGCACTCAGCCTGCAGATCAAGCGACTCGAGGAACTGCTCCAGCAATCGCTGTTCCACCGCGAGGGACGACGGCTGGCACTGACCGCGCACGGCGATCTCATGCTCGACTATGCCCGCAAGGTCCTGGCGCTGCACGACGAGGCGGTGGCGGCAGTGACCGCGGGCCACTTCGCGGGGCCCGCGCGCATCGGCATGGTCCAGGATTTCGCCGAAGTCCTGCTGACCGGCCTGCTCGCGCAGTTCGTGGACCTGCACCCCGACGCCGAGCTGTATTCGCGGATCGCCGGCACCGCCGAACTGCTCGACCTGCTGGAGCGGCGCCAGCTCGACATCGTCCTGGGCTTCGCTGCGCCCAGCGATAGCCATGCGGTGACGACCGCACCGATGGCCTGGTTCGGCAAGGAGGAACTGGCTCTGCTCGACACCGTGCCGCTGGCCGTGCTCGAGACCCCCTGCCGCTTCCGCGAGGCCGCCATCCGCGCGCTGGAGGACAGCGGACGGCAGTACCGCATCACGGTCGAGACCCCCAACCTGACGACCCTGCGCGCCGCCGTCGACGCGGGCCTAGGCATCACCTGCCGCACCGGCCTGTTCCTGCGCGACACGCCGATCGATCCGAGCCTGCTGCCGCCCCTGCCGCAAGTCTCGTGCATCCTGCATACCGCGCCCGGCCTCGACGGCCCGACCAGCCAGCTCGCCGCCCTCGCCCGCGACGTGGTTGCGGGACTTTCGGGGTAGGACGTTACGTCGTTGGATTGAATCGCTCCTGGAGTGGGATGACGTCACCTCGACCCGTTTCCAGACGGTCACGATCCGCGCGCCCTTATTCGATAATCTCAAGCTGGCGAAAGGGCTTCTCGTTGGTCGCGCCCCGAGCCTTCCCATAGCGTCGCGCGTCATAGCCATGGACGAGAGGCCACGAGATGACTGCAAGCCTGAACGACCGTTTCGCCCAGCTCCAGGCGGAGCGGGAACGCACCTGGAGCGCCGAGCAGCTCGAGCGCAACGCTGCGCAGCGCCGCCTCCTCGTCGAGCGGCACGACACCGCAGCGCTGCCCGGCGTGGGCGACGAGGTCGCGCCTTTTACGCTGATCGACCAGGACGGCCGCGACCTCACCCGCGACGAGATTCTCGCCGAGGGCCCGGCGGTGCTGGTGTTCTTCCGCTTCGGCGGCTGTCCCGCCTGCAACATCGCGCTGCCCTACTACAACGAGACGCTGCTGCCGCACTTGCGCGAACGGGGCGTGCGGCTGGTGGCGGTCAGCGCCCAGTTGCCGGTCGATCGCGAAGTCATCGCGCGCCACGGCCTCGGCTTTACGGTCGCGGGCGATCCCGGCTACGCCCTCGCCCGGGCACTCGGCATCACGTTCCTGCCCGAGGACCGGCCCGCGGTCGCCCCGGGCGATACGTGGATCGGCGCGACGCTGGGCACCGACAGCTACGAGATCGACAAGCCGGCCGTGCTCGTGCTCGACCAGGACGCCCGCATCACGTTCCTCGACGCCAGCCCGGACTGGCTGCAGCGCACCGAAAGCGCCGCGATCCTCGCCGCCCTGCCGACCGAGAAGGCGCGCGTCGGCGCCTAGAGCGATTTCCAGTCAGACGGAATCATCCGGTCACCCGGAAATCGCGTCAAACCGTGCATCCGCAAGGCTGACGCCGCACGTCACAGCCCCTCGCCGCCGACCCAGTGCTCGTCGGCGAGGAAGCGGGCCAGGCCCCAGACCTGCCGGCGAATGTCGGGCACCGCGACGATCTCCCAAGCCTCGCCCTTGGTGATCGGGCCCACCGCCAGCAGGCGGTCCTGCACCGCGCCGTCCCGGTCGCGCACGCGGCCGAGATGGTCGATGTCGACGCCCAGGGCATGGACGTCGCTGCGAATCCGGCCCTGGTCGAGGAGATCGCGCACCAGCGGCAGGTCGACCCGGCCGAGGTCACAGTCCGGCCCGGCGCAATTGTAGACGCGATCGACTTCCAGCAGTTCGATCCCCTCCTCCCCACGCGGGCGATAGGAAACCAGCGCCCGCCCGCCGAGCGCCTCCGCCCGTCCCAGCTTGCCGGCCACGTAGCGCAGCCGCCCGCTGGCCTCGAGGTCCTCCAGTCGCTGCGCCACGGACGGCGCGAGGCGGTGGCGATGGATATCCCAGTAGGGTCGCAGGTGGCGCAGGAAACTGGCTTGCGCTGAGACCGAGTGCCGCCGCCAGATGTTCTGCGTATGTGGCCGCATCGCATCGACCGCCGCGCGCCAGCCCACTTCGCCTGCCCGTCGGCGCACTTCGCGCACGAGTTGCGAGCCGCGCTTGTCGGGATCGGGCACCGGAGTGACCGCCGGCCCGCTCTCGGCATGGCTGAGCGGCTTGAGTCCGCGCCGCGACAGCACCGTCAGCTTGCCCGTGAAGCCGGAGCTTTCGAGCGAGAGCACGACGTCCGCCGCCGTCAGTCCGCTGCCCACGACCAGCACATGGTCGAGCCCCGCCAGCCCCTCGACCGCCGCCGCTTCCCACGGATCGGGGCGATAGAGCGCGGTCGGCAGCGACTGCAGCACCGGATGCGGCACCGGCGGGAAGTTGCCGAGCGCGAGGACGACCGAGCGGCATTCCAGCACGTCGCCGTCGGCAAGGTGCACACGTGCGGCATCGTCCGCGAAATCCACCGACAGTGCCTCGCCGTTGACGATCTGCGCATTGGTCCCCGCCTTGGCCAGCGCTTCCACCAACGCGTCGCGCAAGTAGACGCCGTAGGTCAGGCGCGGCACGAAGCGATTGGCCTCGTCGTGGTCCGAAAAGTCCATCCAGCGCAGGAAATGGCCGGCATCGTCGGGAAACGCGCTCATGTTCGAGGCGCGCACGTTCAGCAGGTGCTCGGGCCGCCGGGTGCCGAAAGCGACGCCCTTGGCAAGCTGCGCCGAACTGCGCTCGATCAGCATGACCTTCTCGCCGTAGCGAAGGAGGTTGATGGCCAGGAGCGTCCCGCTGAACCCCCCGCCGACGATCGCGATCGGCAGGTCCGTTGCGGTATTGCGTCTGGTCATGAATGAGGGATTCCCGTGAGCCTGGCCTCGTGGCTACCAGCAAACGCGTTGCCGAAGCTATTGGTTATGCTCAAGTCACGCCGCTTTTCGCCACAGCGGATAGCGCACCAGCCGCCCCTGCGCAGGCAGCAGGGCCTCGATCGCCTCGGCCGGCTGGAGCGCGGAGAGGATCGCCGGATCGGCCGCGTCCATGCCCCCGGTCAGCGCCCCGAACGCGGGCAGGATCAGGCGGTTGCCGCTGTTGACCGCGCAAGGCCGGGCGATCCGCCGCCCCCGCGCGTTGACGACGAGCCGGGGGTGGAAATGGCCCGAGACTTCGGCCTCGCTGGTGCCCGGCAGTGCCTGGTGGCGCAGCGCAAGGCCGCCCACCGCCAGCTCCTCCAGCCGCGTGCCGCCCGCTTCGGCGCCGAGGTGCGGGTCATGGTTGCCGGTGATCCACACCCAGTCGAGCGCCCGGGTGAGCGCGGCGAGCATGCCGCCTGCGTGCGGTTCGAGCCGACCGGGGCCCTGGCTGTCGTGGAAGTTGTCGCCCAACGCGAAGACCCGCCTTGCGCCGGTCACGCGCACGGCCTGCGCCAGCCGCTCCAGCGTCTCGCGGCTGTCGTAGGGGGGGAGCATCTGCCCGGTACGGGCGAAGAAGCTGGCTTTCTCCAGATGCAGGTCGGCGACCAGCAGCGCCTGCTCGCGCGGCCAGTAGAGCGCGCTCGCACGCCCGGCACCGGGTGACGGGCCGCCGTCGACGGTGCCATTGACGAGGAGCATTTCCTCGTCCCGGAACGAAAAGGGAACCATGGCTTTCCCTTGCCGCAGCCGCCGCGATTTGGCAAGCGCCCCCGGCGAAGCCGTGCCAAGCGAGCCCCGAGGATAACGCATGACTGACTGGACCCCCTTCACCGCGCGCGCCAGCGACTGGTTCCGCTCCCTGCGCGATGCGATCTGCACCGAATTCGAGGCGATCGAGCGCGAGGCGGGCTCCGATGCGGGCTTCGACTACACCCCATGGCAGCGTGCCGCGCTCGACGGCGAGGACGCGGAAACCGGCGGCGGCACGCGCGGGCTGATGAAGGGCCGGGTGTTCGAGAAGGTGGGCGTCAACATCTCCACCGTCTCGGGCGGGCTGGCCAAGGACTTCGCCGCCACCATCAATGGCGCTTCGGCCGAGCAGAACGCCTTTTCGGCGACCGGCATCAGCCTGGTCGCGCACATGGCCAACCCGCATGTCCCGGCTGTGCACATGAACACGCGGTTCCTGACCACCACCAAGGCATGGTTCGGCGGCGGCGCCGACCTCAACCCGCCGATCCCCTACGATGAGGACACGGCGGAGTTCCACGCCGCATTCAAGGCCGCCTGCGATGCCCATGGCGAGGGCTACTACGACCGCTACAAGGCCTGGGCGGACGAGTATTTCTACATCCCCCACCGCAAGGTCCATCGCGGCGTCGGCGGCATCTTCTACGACCACCTCGAATGCCCCGACGAGGCTGCCTGGGAAGCCAACTTCGGCTTCACCCGCGCAGTGGGCGAAGCGTTCCTGGCAGTGTTCCCGCGCCTCGTGCGCAGGCGACTGGGCATGGCCTTCACCCCCGCCGACAAGGCGACCCAACTGGAATGGCGCGGCCGCTATGCCGAGTTCAACCTCGTCTACGACCGGGGCACGCTATTCGGCCTCAAGACCGGCGGCAACATCGATGCCATCCTTATGAGCCTGCCGCCCGAAGCTACCTGGAGCTGAGCATCGCCTCAAGAGTACGCCGCGCTCCCGGATCAAGTCCGGGGCGACGATGTGTTGCTCCTGCCTCGGCCCCCGGTTACGCTCCCCGGCATGACAGCTCCCCGCCAGCTCGACCGCCGCTCGCTGACCCTCGCGGCGCTGTCGACCGTGGTGGAATGGTACGACTTCACTCTCTACCTCTACCTCGCCACCGTCCTGTCGCGCGTGTTCTATCAGGGCGAGGCCGCCGTGCTGACCACGCTGGCGGGCTTCGCGGTCGCCTACCTGATGCGGCCCGTGGGCGCGATGGTGTTCGGCCACTTCGGTGACCGGCACGGACGGCGCGCGACGCTGCTCGCCTCGATGGGGCTGATGACGGCGGCGATGCTCGTGACCGCGCTGCTGCCGACCGCCGCGCAGATCGGTCCCGCCGCCGGGGTGCTGCTGCTGGTCCTGCGCTGCGTGATGGGCTTTGCGGTGGGCGGCGAATATACCGGCGTGGTCGCCTACCTGCTCGAGGGCGCGCCGCCGCATCGCCGGGGCTTCGTCACGTCTCTGGCGGCGGCGACCAGCGAGATCGGCGGGCTGCTCGCCGCCGGAGTCTCGGCGCTGACGGTCAGCCTGCTGCCAGCCCCCGCGCTCGACGACTGGGGCTGGCGTCTGCCCTTCCTGTTCGGCGCGGCGCTTGCCGGCTCGATCCTGTTCGCGCGCGCCGGCATGAAGGAATCGCCCGAGTTCGAGAGCCATCGCGACGCCGGCACGCTCGCCAGCCGGCCGCTGCTCCATGCCCTCTCCCGCCACCGCGCCGGCATCCTGCGCGGCTTCGCCATCTCGGCGCTGGGTTCGATCACGTATTATGTCGGCATCACGTACGTGCCGGTCTACCTGACCTCGGCCGGTAGCCTGGGCGAGGCGCAGGCCCTGCAACTGGCGACCATCGCGGCCTTGGCGGTCATCGTGGTGACCCCGTTCGTCGGGCTGCTGTCGGACCGCGTGGGTCGGCGGCCGGTGCTGGTCGGGCTCGCGGTCCTGTGCGCTGCGATGCCCTATGTGCTGTTCCGCTTGCTGGCCGGAGCCTCTAGCGGCGCGGCACTGCTGGGTGCGGTGGTGCTGGCGATGCTGGCGGGCGGCGTCAGTGCCGTGGGCGCGGTCGCCACCGCCGAACAGGTTCCCGCTCAGGGGCGCCTGAGCGGTCTGGCGCTGGGCGCCACCACTGCCACGGCGCTGTTCGGCGGGCTGACGCCGTGGCTCGCGCAAATGCTGATGGAGCGCACCGGCGCCCCCACCGCGCCGGGCGTGATGATCGCGGCAGTGGCGCTCTGCGTGCTGCCGGTGCTCTGGATGTTGCCGGAAACGGTGCCCGCTCGCTTCCGGGACAGCAAACGCTAGATCCCCGCGCGGCTTTTCATCAGCGGCTGGATGCGGGTGCCGAAGTTTTCCACGCCTTCCACGAAATCGTCGAAGGTCAGCAGCACCCCGCCGGTGCCGGGAACCTCGGCCATCTCGTCGAGCATCCGCGCCACCGTCTCGTAGCTGCCCACGAGCGTGCCCATGTTGATGTTCACCGCGCCTTCGGGAGCGGCGAGCTGGCGCACGTTGGTGTCCGTGTTGACGGTGTCCTTCGCGCCCTGGTCCGCCAGCCAGGCGATGGCATCGAGGTCCACCCCGTCGTTGTAGAGCTGCCACTTCGCCTGCGCGGCCTCGTCGGTTTCGTCGGCGATGATCATGACGAGGACGAAGACCTTCACGTCGCGCCCGGTCTCGGCGGTGAACTTCGCCAGCCGCGCGTTGTTCGAGGCGAAGGCAGTCGGCGTGTTCACGCCTACGCCGAGGCAGAAGGCATAGTCCGCCCACTTCGCCGAGAACGCCAGCCCGGCGTCGGAAGACCCCGCGCAGATGATCTTCATGTCGCCTTGCGGCACCGGCCGCACCAGGCAGTCGTCCATGGTATAGTGCTCGCCCTTGAAGTCGGAGCGGCCTGTCTCCCACAGTTCGCGCAGGATACGGGCATATTCGTCGAGCACCTGGTAGCGGTTGCGGAAATGCTCCTCGCCCGGCCACAGGCCCATCTGGGTATATTCGGGCGGCTGCCAGCCGGTGATGAGGTTGAGCCCGAAGCGGCCGTGGCTGATCGAATCGATGGTGTTGCACATGCGCGCGGCGAAGGCGGGCGGGATGATGAGCGTGGGGCAGGTGGCGTAGATCTTGATCTTCTCGGTCACGGCCGCGAGGCCGGACATCAGCGTGAAGCTTTCGAGCCCGTACTCCCAGAACTCGCTTTTCCCGCCGAAGCCACGCAGCTTTATCATCGAGAGCAGGAAGTCGAGGCCATGCTTCTCGGCCCTCAGCGCGATCTCCTTGTTGAGATCGAAGCTGGGCATGTACTGCGGCGAGGTCGTGCTGATGAGCCAGCCGTTGTTGTTGATGGGCACGAAGACGCCGACTTGCATGGACTAGCTCTCCAGGAATTTCAGCACGAGGCGGTGGAAGCCCTTGGGATCGGTGACGTTGCAGGCGTGGCCGCCCCAGCCGAAAGTGGCGACGTCGGCGCCGGGAATCGGCTCGGCCAGGTCGAGCGCGGCGGCGTGCGGCACCAGGAAATCGTCGCGCGTGGCGATGACGAGGACGTCGCGCAGTTTCGCCAGCCGTTCCGCCGCTGGCGCATAGGCGCGCACGGCGGCGATGCGCTTTTCCATCGTCTCCGCGCCCGGGAAAGCGGCGAGATGGTGGGCCAGGTCGGCTTCCAGCTCGGCGTCGTGGGCGGCGATCCAGTCGGGCGGGAATAGGAACAGCGGCTGGGCGCGCAGGAAGGCCTCGGTGCCGGCCCCGCGCAGGATCGCCAGCCGCGCCTCGAAGCAGCGTCGGGTGTGGGGGCTCAGGCTGCGCCATCCGTTGACCACCACCAGCCGGTCGATCCGGCCGGACGCCAGAGCAGCCTCGATGCCGATCATGCCGCCGAGCGCATGGCCGACGAAGTGGGCGGTCTCGATCTCGAGCGCATCCATCAGTGCGACGACGTCCTGCGCCATGGCCTCGATCGAGGTCGTCTCCGGCAACCCGCGGTCGCTGCGCCCGGTGCCGCGCTGGTCGTAAGTGAGGACCCGGTAGTGCTCGGACAGCGCGGCGAGGTTGGGCGCCCAGTAGCCGCCCGACCCGCCAAGGCCGCTCGACAGGATCAGCGTGGGCGCGTCTTCTGCGCCGTGGAACTGGTAGTGGAGGCCGCCTGCCTCAACCAAGGTGGGCGACCGAGGCGATCTCGACCAGGCAGTCGGGCTTCACGAGGTCGCACTTGATGCAGTAGCGCGCGGGCTTGGCGCCGGGGAAATACTCCGCATAGACCTGGTTGAACGCGGCGTAGTCGGCCATGTCCTTGAGGAAGATGTGGTTCATGGCGACGTCCGCCATGGTGCCGCCGGCGGCCTCCACGGTGGTCTTGATCGCTTCGAGGACGTGGCGCGTCTGCCCGGCAGCATCGCCGACGTGCAGCACCGTCCCGCCCTCGCCCAGAGCGAGCATGCCTGACACGTAGAGCGTGTCGCCCGCCCTTGCGCCGGCAGAGTAAGGCGCGATCGGCGTCGGAAACTGCGGCGGGTTGATGGCGTCGAACGGCAATGGTCATTCCTTCGGTGGAAGCTGGCTCACAGCGGTCTGGAAATCGGCGACGGTTGAGACCCAGCCGAAGAACTTCTCCACGTTGTAGACCGTGGCCTCCATGATGAAGTCCGGTCCCAGGTGGTGCGTCGCATCCTCCAGCAGCACGCCGAAGTATTCGAGGTGGAAACCGTCGCGCAGGGTCGATTCGACGCAGACGTTGGTGGCGATGCCGGTGAACACCAGCGTGCGGATGCCGCGCGCGCGCAGCACAGAATCGAGCTGCGAGTTGAAGAACGCCGAATAGCGCGGCTTGTGGACGCGCAGGTCCCCCTCTTTCGGGGCGAGCGCATCGACCAGTTCGTAGTCCCACCCGCCGCGCGCGAGGAACCTGCCCGAAAGCTCGGGCCGTGCGCGCATGGTCTTGAGCGCGTTGGACTTGTGGTAGTTGGGCGAGAGCGGCGTGCCCGCCTCGACATAGCCGGCGTCCCAGCCGTTCTGCAGGAACACCACGGTCATGCCCGCCGCGCGCGCTGTATCGAGCACGTCGCCGATACGGCCGATCACCGCCGCGGCCGGGCCGACGTCGAAGCCTGCTTCGTCTACGTAGCCCCCCTTGGTCGCATAGGCGTTCTGCATGTCCACGACGATGACGGCGGTGGTCGCCGGATCGAGCCGGATCGCCTCGGGGCGCGCGGGCAGCACCACGGAGGGGCTGGAACTGGCGGGGTTCGGGTCGACGACTGTCTCGCTCACCCGGCACACTATTGTGCAGGCGCGAAGGGTGGTCAAGCGGGGTTAGTGGTGCTTCAGCAAGGGCGCAGGCCGGAGGACGTGCGCTCTTTCTGCGGGCGCACGCCCAGCAGGCGCTCCAGCGCGGCGGAGAAACCGGCGTTGCGCTGCCGGTTGGTCGCCTGCACTTCCCCGACGTCGAGCCCGCCCATCAACTGGATGCCGAACTCGCCGTCGCCGACCCAGCGCACCTGGGCCTTCAGGTTGCCCTGCCCCGGCAGTGCCACGTGCAGCGTCTCGCCACAGCTGGGCTGCAGGGTGCGCGAGGCAATGCACATGCCGCCCGGCGACACGTTGCGGACGATGACGTCCTCGCCGGGGCGCCCCTCGCCGCCGATCACCGCGCGGATGAGCGTGCGTACACGCGGCGACCTGTGGGGATGATCGGCGCCCGGCGGGGGAGGAACCGGCCGGGCGCGCAGTGCCAGCGCCTTCAGCCATTCGGGCCGGACATCGCCGTAAGCATCGAGATCTGCCATGTCGTTCGCGCGCCTCTTGTGTTCGGTTCGGACCGGAGGCGCCCGGCGGGGGAGTAGGCGGCACGGCTCCGGTCCAGCCCCATAGTGCCGCCGCGCCCTTCCCGGAGAGTTAACAAAACCCTTCCGTATATTAACTATGAAAACGATTGAATTTTTAATGCCGCCATTTCGCTGCGGGCGTCGGAAGACGGAAGGGGAAACGTTGCAAAATCTGCATCTGAACGCTTCCCCCTTGTCGCGCCGCAATAAATCCTGACATGACGGTGTGACATGCTCCGCCAGTACGAACTCGTCGAACGCGTCAAGGAATACGCACCGGAGGCCGATGAGGCCCTGCTCAACCGCGCCTATGTCTACACCGTGCAGAAACACGGCAGCCAGAAACGCGCCAGCGGCGACCCCTATTTCAGCCATCCGGTCGAAGTCGCCGGCCTGATGACCGAGCTGAAGCTCGACCAGCAGACCATCATGACCGCCCTGCTCCACGACACCGTGGAAGATACGCTGGCGACGATCGAGGAAATCGAGAAGCTGTTCGGCCCCGACGTCGCGCGGCTGGTCGACGGCGTGACCAAGCTCTCCAAGATCGAGGCGATGACCGAGAGCGAGCGAGCGGCCGAAAACCTGCGCAAGTTCCTGCTGGCGATGAGCGAGGACTTGCGCGTCCTGCTCGTCAAGCTGGCCGACCGCCTGCACAACATGCGCACTCTCCACTTCATCAAGAACGAGGACAAGCGCCGCCGCATCGCCCGCGAGACGATGGATATCTATGCCCCGCTCGCCGAGCGCGTGGGCATGTACGAATACATGCGCGAGATGCAGTTGCTCGCCTTCGAGCAACTCGAACCCGAGGCCTACGCCACCATCGCCGGCCGCCTCGCCCAGATCCGCAGCCAGGAAGGCGGCCAGGTCGACGCGATCGCGCTCTCCATCAAGCAGGCGCTCGCCGAAGCGGGCCTCAACGTCGAGGTCTCGGGGCGCGAAAAGCATCCCTATTCGATCTGGCGCAAGATGGCCGAGCGCCACGTCACTTTCGAGCAGATCACCGACATCATGGCCTTCCGTGTCCTCACCAACTCGGTGGAGGACACCTACAAGGCACTAGGCGTGCTGCACCAAGCCTGGCAGATGATCCCCGGCCGCTTCAAGGACTACATCTCGACGCCCAAGTCCAACGGCTACCAGTCGCTGCACACCGCGCTCATCTTCGAGCGCTCGATGCGCATGGAAGTGCAGATCCGTACCCAGGACATGCACCGGCTCAACGAATTCGGCCTCGCCGCGCACTGGGCCTACAAGCAGGGCGGCGTCCGGCCCGATGGCCAGGTCGGCTGGCTGCGCGACCTCATCGAGATCGTCGATGCCAGCCACGACGCCGAGGAGCTGCTCGAAAACACCAAGATGGCGATCTACCAGGACCGCATCTTCGCCTTCACCCCCAAGGGTGCGCTGTTCCAGCTGCCCAAGGGCTCGACCGCGGTGGACTTCGCCTATGGCGTCCACACCAACCTGGGCAATGCCGCGGTGGGCGCCAAGATCAACGGGCGGCATGTCCCGCTGCGGACCCAACTGGTCAACGGCGACGTCGTCGAGATCATCAAGAGCCCCACCTCCGAGCCGCAGCTTTCCTGGCTCGGTTTCGTCGTCACCGGCAAGGCCCGCGCCGCCGTGCGCCGCGCCGTCCGCGCCAAGGAGCGCGCCGAAGTGGCCGAGATCGGCTCCAAGCTCTACGACGAGATCGCCGGCCGCCTGCCCCAGCGGATCGGCAAGAAGGCCCTCTCCGGCGCCATCGCCCGCCTCGCCCTGCGCGACGAGGAGGACCTGATGTTCGCCATCGGCTCCGCCCGCTTCACCGACCGCCAGGTGATGGAAGCCCTGGTCCCCGGCAGCACGGCCGAACTGCCCGACGAGCCCGACTGGACCCGCGGCGAACAGGCGATCTCGATCCGCGGCCTGACGCCGGGAATGGGTTTCGAGCTGGCCGAATGCTGCCACCCCGTCCCCGGCGACCGCATCGTCGGCCTGCGCCGGCCCGACCACAAGGTGGAAGTCCACACGATCGACTGCATGACGCTCGCCAACGGCGTCGACGCCGACTGGCTCGACCTCTCCTGGGGCGAGCGCACCACCGGAGCGGTCGGCCGCCTGCGCCTCGTGCTCTACAACCGCCCGGGCACGCTGGCCGAAGTAACCCAGATCTTCGCCGGCAACCGCGCCAATGTCACCAACCTGCAGATGGTGCAGAGGGACGAGCCTTTCGGCACGTATGAGGTAGACCTCGAAGTATCGGACCTGGCGCACCTGACGCGCATTTCGGGAGCGCTGCGGGCCAGCGAGGCCGTGGCGGACGCGGAACGGATCTAGGGGGAAGTCCTGTTTGAGTGAAACGCTCCCCGTCATTGCGAGCATAGCGAAGCAATGACGGGGCAATCGCCCTCAGAACACCAGCGACACCTCGACCACATCGCCCTCGCCGATCCCTTCCGCCTTGCGCACCGAGGCCTTGACCGGCAGCAACCACCCCCCGTCCGCCTTGCTCGGGAAAACCGACGTCGCGAACACGCTGTCCCCGATCCGCGCCTTCACCTTGAGCGACCCGAACCCCCGCGCGTTTCCTTCCAGCTTGCGCATGATCGCAGTCCCCGAAAGCGCTTCCCCCGCCCCGCCGTCGACCGTGAGGAAATGCCACGTCCCGCTGTTCGCCCCGCCCGTCCAGCGCCACAGCCGGCCCGTGTGGGTGACGTGCTCGATCATACCGTGATTCACCGCTTCACCACGCGGACCGGCACCGGAACGTTGCATACGTCTACCCCGCCGGCGGGCTGGATGTAGAAGTCGTCCTTGCGGTTCGCACGCTTGTCGACATAAGCCTCGAAGCTGGCGCTTTCGGTGGAGAGATATTCGTAACCGGCCAGCCCGGGCACCTCGCTCCCCATCCGCACCGAGACGATCGGCGTGCGCTCCTGCGCCGTTTCGTAGAACCCGAGATCGCCCGTCCCGCGCGGCAGCGAGGAGAGGTGCTCCATCCCGGCGATGATCCGCCCGACCAGCGCGATGTTGCGATCGAGCTGGCGCGGCGCCTGGCCGATCACGGTGTAGAGTTCCGCCCCGGTCCCGGTGTCGGGCGAGACGTTGCGGCCCACGCCGACCATGCCGTAGCAATGAAGCGGCCAAAGGGCATCTTGGCCGAGACCCACGGGCCACCCGGCCCACAGACCAGTCGCGGAGGCGTAGGAATCCCTGATGGACGCGAAACCTTTATGGGAAGGCTTGTAGTTGTTTCCGGGATTGGGAAAATCGCGTTCGAGCGAACCCACCATGAGCTTGCCGGCAATCTTGGCCGCTACCGGGTCCCGCGTGCCGACGACGTAGGCATCCTCGGCAACTTCGACCAAATTGGCAGGCAAAGCCTTGGCCTTCCCCGGCGTCTCCCCGTCGGGATCGCCCCACTGCACGACGTAGTTGTCCTGAACCCGCACCACCGCGATCCCGTCGAACCAGCGCGCGGCGACGAGCTTGCGGATATTGCCGACCCACCCTTGCGCGAACGGCGGCGGCATCAACTGGATCACCACCCGCCGCGCCCGCCCCCGCCCGTCGGGCGCAAGCTCCATCACGACGAGATCGGCCGGCGCGATCCGCACCCAGTCGGCGCCCGGCGCGGCGGCGACGATGTCGTTCGGGGTCAATGCCTTGGGAGCGTCCGCGGCGGCCAGGGGCGTGGCGTAAAGGGCGACAAGGGCGAGCCCGGAAAGAAATGTGCGCATGACACGCTCATGCCACCCTCACGCCGCTTGCGAAACCCCGCAGCCTTCGCTAGGGGCCAGCGCCTATCCAGTGCATGCGGAGCGGTGGCCGAGTGGTCGAAGGCGCTCGCCTGGAAAGTGAGTATACGCCAAAAGCGTATCGAGGGTTCGAATCCCTCCCGCTCCGCCATTTACCCATCCGTCAGTGTTCACAGTTAACCGCCGAAAGGCGCGTATTTCTGCGGAAAACTAGGTTTTCTCAGGCCGTCGATGTTCGTTGAAGTTCGCCTGTAACCACGATAAAACGTGGTGGAAAGTGTGGTGGATTTCAGGGGGTGTGGTGGAATACCCCGGCGAGGTGAGTCATGGGGAATCTGACGGCCAACGAGGTGAAGGCTTTTCTGAGTAAGCCCGGCACCTATCAGGATGGCGACGGCCTATTCCTGAAAGTGGACAAACGCGGCGGTGCATCTTGGCTCGTTCGCATTCAGCACCAAGGAAAACGGCGCGATTACACCATTGGCACAGCCAAACTGGTGACTTTGGCCAACGCCCGTATCGAGGCCGTGAAACTGCGTGAGGCAGTCCGAATCAAAGGCCGCGATCCAGTAGCGGAGAAGCGAAAGGCCAAGGCTGAAACCGTCTCCTTCAAGGAGGCGGCCGATGCCTATCTTGAGGCGCATAAGCATCAATGGGCGAACGAGAAGCACGGGGACCAGTGGCTGAGCACACTGAAAACCTATGCCTTCCCTCTCCTTGGCTCCAAGCCGGTAGGCGGCATCACCGCTGGCGAGATCATTTCGGCCATCTCCGAAGTATGGACGAAAACACCGGAAACCGGGCGGCGAGTGAAACAGCGGATTTGCACCGTCTTGGACTATGCCCATGCTCGCGGTTGGCGAGCCACCGAAGCCCCACATAAGGCACTGGCGGCAGGCAAGGGCCTGCCCAAGCAGTCTGGCGGCAAGCATCATCCGGCCATGCCCTATGTCAATGTACCAGCCTTCCTCACCCGCCTTCGCGTCACGGGCGGAGTATGGGGACGCCTCGCGCTGGAGTTCGCTGTTTTGACCGCTGCTCGTTCGCAGGAAGTGCGGTTTGCGACATGGAATGAGTTCGATCTTGAGAACGCCTTGTGGACGGTACCCGCCGATCACATGAAGATGCGGCGTGAGCATGTCGTACCGCTATCGCCCGAAGCCGTGGCCGTGCTGCGAAGCGCTGCGGCTGTTCGGCGAGAAGGAACTGATGTTGTGTTCCCCGGCATGAACGGCGGCGCCATGTCTGACATGTCACTGCTCAAAGTGCTGCGTCGGATGGAGGAACCAGTGACGGTTCATGGCTTCCGATCCTCATTCCGCACATGGGTTGCCGAGCAGACCAATTTCCCCGGCGAAGTGGCGGAAGCGGCACTGGCCCACCAGAACCCGAATGAGGTCGAGCGAGCTTATCAACGGGGCGGTATGCTCGAAAAGCGCCGGAAGCTGATGGAAGCGTGGGGCGCATACTGTGCCATGGATCGAGCATTGACGAAGGTTGTATCGATCACGAGTCGAGCTTGACGCGGGAATCATCTGCCTAGCGTTTGTTAAGGCCTGAACTCTCCGCCAATAAAATCTGACGGATCGGGACGTTGAAGGGGACGACCCGCCAAAATTGCTGTGACCGCCTCTAACCGTTCCCCGATCCATCCCCTCATAAAATTGCGATCATCTTCGGTCATTTGATCGCTGCCCAAGCGAGAAGCCATATCATCTAAAAGCAAGCATGCTCCTTCTAAAGTGGTGCTCACGGCCACTAGGCGACGTGCCGTCGAATGACTTCCCTGATCGTCCAATTCGTATATTGGAAATTTGTCCATCTCTTTGATAATGCTCCTCATCATCAAGACGGCTGCTCTCAGATTGATTGCTTGAGGCAGGAAATGCGCTGATGTGCGGTGAAAACTTTCCAATGCCTCATAGGCATGCGCGAGAAGCCTTTTACTAGCATGACGTAACTGCCTCTTGCGCTGCCAATGCGGCGCAAAGGCTGTGAAATAGGTTACTATCAAGGGGTCGTGTCCCGCGGGGTGGTGTAGGAAGGTTTCCCTGAGAGGGTGGCCACCGTCGATCTTCTGGTAGGGTTCGGATGCGAACTCGAACCTGGAGAAGAAGACGATGACCGACGACAGAATGGCCCTTGTCGAGCTGATTGAGCAAGGGGCTGATAGCGATTTGGTGCGTGAGATGCTGGCTTTCGCCGCGGAGCGCATGATGGATCTGGAGATCGAGGCGAAGACGGGCGTGCCTTGCGGATCACGCAGCCCGGAGCGGCTGAACCACCGCAACGGCTACCGCGAGCGCGGTTGGGATACGCGAGCTGGCCGGATTGATCTGGCAATCCCGAAGCTGCGCAAAGGCAGTTACTTCCCGAGCTTCCTGGAGCCACGCCGCACCGCCGAGAAGGCCTTGGCGGCAGTGATCCAGGAAGCCTACGTCCACGGCGTTTCGACCCGTTCGGTCGACGATCTGGTCAAGGCTATGGGCGCCAGCGGTGTATCAAAGAGCCAGGTCAGCCGTTTGGTTGCCGAGATAGACGAGCGGGTGAATGCCTTCCTTACGCGGCCCATTGAAGGTGAGTGGCCCTATCTATGGATCGACGCCACCTACCTCAAAGAGCGCGAGGGCGGACGGATTGTCTCGACGGCGGCGATAATCGCGGTGGGCGTCAACACCGATGGCCGGCGCGAGGTTCTGGGCGTAGCCACCGGCCCGTCGGAAGCCGAACCCTTCTGGAAAGCCTTCCTGCGCTCGCTGGCGGATCGCGGCCTGCGAGGTGTGAAGCTGGTCATCTCCGACGATCACAAAGGGCTGCGCGCCGCGGCCAGCAAGGTATTTGCCGCAACCCAGCAGCGCTGCCGGGTGCACTGGATGCGCAACGCGTTTGCCCATGCCGCGCCGAAACAACGACCCGCTGTCATTGCCATGATCAAGACCATCTTCGCGCAGGAAACGGCCGAGGCAGCGCACCAGCAGTGGGACCAAGTTGCTGATGCCCTGCGCGAGAAGTTTCCAAAGCTGGCCGACATGATGGACGCATCACGCGAAGACGTGCTCGCCTACATGGCCTTCCCCAAGGATCATTGGGCGCAGATCGCCTCCACAAATCCACTGGAAAGGGTCAACAAGGAGATCAAGCGAAGGGCAGACGTGATTGGCATATTCCCGAATGAGGCTGCCGTCGTTCGTCTCGTCGGAGCACTCATGCTGGAGCAAAACGATGAGTGGGCGGTATCGCGCCGCTACATGACTCTGGAAACCCTCGGCTCGGTGAGCCATAACCCTATCGTCAGCTTGCCAGCACTGGCAGCCTGACCTGAACTCGATCCTGCCGTGGATCGACGGTTCCTACACCACCCCGCGGGACACGACCCTATCAAGGCAATGATCGCACCTAGGAATTGCGCCCAGCCTGCCAGTTTGTCGTGACCTTCAAGCCACATAATACCACTATTCATGGAACCGAGTATTCCGCTACCATTCCGCAATGGCAATGGTCGATTTTTCAGTAGATGTGGCCGAAGGATAGCAGTTCACTCAGCCACGGCTGGGCGATGATATTCCGCGAACAATTCCGCTGGTTGCACATTCAGTGCACGAGCCAAGGCTAGAGCAGTCTTGATCGTGATGTTGCGCTCGCCGCGCTCAATCCCACCTATATGATTGCGATGCAGTTCCGTCAGCCCGGACAAGTCCTCTTGGGTCAGGCCACGTGCCTTCCTGAACTGCCGTACAGCCTCACCTAACGGGACAAGATTGGGATCGACTTCCACGCAAATGTGGTTGCCGCCCTCCTAATATGATCACCACATCGTATAAGTGTGAATCCCGCTTTTACGGTGCATTTCATCATAATCACACCTATGAGTGTTTTTCTTCGCGCCAGCCTAGCAGGCGTAGCTAAGAGAGGGGGAGATATGCGATCATTCAACGTGTTTTCAGATGATGACGGCGATTATAGAGCCGTTAAACGAGGGTGGTGCTGGCCAGCATTCTTCTTCGGATCGATATGGGCCTTGTTCAGCGGGCTGTGGCTTGCCGCCTTTCTGCTGCTGCCTATAGATTTCGTCTTCAGCATCGCCGGTAACAGCGCCAACGGGTCTTTCGATCTCGATGACCGATACGACGAGACGACCCGGCTTGTTGTGCTGGCGGTGTTCTCCATTCCGCTGGCAATCCGGGTGTTTTTGGGAATTTTTGGCAATTCATGGCGAGCACGGAAGCTGTGCAGGCTCGGCTTTTCCCATGTCGGACGTGTGAAGGCGGATGGTAAGGAGCATGCCATATCTTTATGCAAGGCAGGCTCGAATGCAGAAGTCTCACCTTCGCATGACGAATATCCCGCGCAGACGCGGAATGAACCAAGGGGAGGAATGGCACCAGCCGATGACGTGGCGACACATTCCACAACGGCTGATGACAACCCATCGCATGCCATGGACCGTTTCCTGCTGATCTTTGCGACCATTATCGGCATTGCCGCCTGCACGTCGCTTGTCGGTTTGCTGCCAGCGGGCATTCTGTTGTTCGGGCTGGCCATGTCGCTGAAGGGCGGAAACACGGCTCACCTGAAGACTTCGACGAAACTGGTGTCGGGCGTCGGCAAGGCTCTGCTGGTTCTATCCGCTGCCGTAGGATGCCTGTTCTTCGTACTCTTCCTGTCGGCAGGGAGCCATGAGCTATTCTACAGGGACAGCGTTTCCTTCTATCCCGGCAGGGTTTCGCTGGCCGCCTTTATACTAGCAGCCCTGTCATGGACGGCGGTCCTTGCCTTGCGCTATCTCTGGCTCAATCCGCTGCTTCGCCAGCTTGATGCCATTCGCTCGTTCCTGTTCGGTATCCAAATGCCCAAGAGGCCGAAGGTGCAGAAGATTATGTCCCGTGACGGGCTGCAACCCTATTCGGTGGCCGACGAGATCGCGAAATGGAAGGCGCTGTATGATCAAGGTGTGATCGATGATGACGAATATCGGCAGGCTCGCAGCCGCCTCTTAAATCCCACCTGATGCCTGTTGCCCATGGCATCGGTGTGTTCCAGCCGTCCGCCCAACCCACGCGCCGCAGGCGCGGTGGGGCAGGAGTGGAAAAGGTTGGGCACGCCGATGGCAGAATTGGAACCAAGGGGCAAAAGCCCCTCAACCGTACCCCCATATTATTGTTGGGGGATATGATGATGGCGGTTCATTTTATCCGCTGGCCGCCCGCTTTCCGCTCCCGGCTTTGCCCTATCGGCCCCTCCGCTTCGCTACGGGCCGATGAGCAGCCTTCGCTCCCGAGCGGCCACCCAGCCGAAAGGGAGGGAGAAGCAACCGACCTCCATTCATCAGCCCACCATACCGCCGCAGGCGGAATACGGAATCGCAGTCTTGGCCTCTGTCGCAAGACGCATCTGGCATGATGTGGAAGTCACACTACCCCCGCTTGCAGCCCCCGCTGATATTGTGTCCTGTGTTGGGATGAACGCCATCATCAATTCCATAAGCGACCGCGAGATAGCATCGGCAATCTGGTTGGCGGTCTTTGCGGCTTTTGTTCTGATCAACAAGTCTACACGCGATAGCCTGGGCGCTGTGATAAGGGCGCTGTTTCAACCCGCGCTTATTACGCCACTAGGGATCGCTGCACTTTACGCTACCGGCGAGATTTTCCTTCTCAGCTATTTGGGTTGGTGGTCAGTCGCAAACCTGAAAACTACCATTATTTGGCTCGCGTCGTTCGCGTTCGTCACCATGTTCGAGGTGGCGACGGCCAAGAACCGCAAGGCGGGGCTTGGCAAGATCACGACGGAAATCCTCAGTGTGGCGGTCTTTGTCACATTCATCGCGGAACTCTACAGCTTCCCGCTAATCGTGGAACTGATCGCCTTGCCATTTGTCACCATCGTCGTCCTGATGGCGGAGGTGGGCAAACACAAACCAGAGCACGCGTCCGTCGCCCAACTTATGGGCCGTCTCTCCAGCCTGATCGGATTTTCTTATATCGGGTTCAGCTTGTGGAAGTCGGTCGGACTGTGGCGCGATACGTTCACATGGGCGAACTGGCTTGAACTGATCATCCCGATCATCCTTTCGGTAGCCTTCCTGCCGTTCCTGTACGCGTGGCGGACCTATGTCGCTTACAATGCGATGTTCACGACCATCTCGATCTTTGGGATCGACAAGGCGCTGGTTCCTTATGCGCGGTGGCTGGCGATCACGCGCATTCGAACCGATCTCGATCTGCTTGAACGCTGGCGAAAATCAATCCAATCGGCGCGCCCGGCAAACAAGGTTGACCTGAAGAACACGTTGACGGCGCTGCTGGCATTAAAGGAACGGGAAGCGGCCCCTCCCACCGTGCCGCCGTCAGACGGCTGGTCGCCATATCTGGCGATGCAATTCCTCATGGATATGGGCGTGGAAACGGGCCATTATAATCATCGATACGAGGGTGAATGGGGTGCTTCGAGTCCGATGCGCGAACTCGGGAAGGGTGACGGCATCTGGCGGAACAACCTCGCCTATTATGTCGACGGTACGGAACACGCGGCAACGGTTCTGAAGGTGAGGCTGAACGTCAACGTGACTTCCGACCGCACCGGGGCCGAGGATATCTTTATCCTCCATGCCATGCACTTGCTGGAGCAGGCGGTGAGCTTCGATGCCGTGGAACGGCTGAAGATGCAAATCGCTTCACTGAAGGATTTTCAGGCGCATATTCCATTCGGATCGGTGTCGCTGGCGCGTGAGAATTTCGACGGCGGCGCTATCAAGGACGGGTACTCATGGATGTTCACGGTGAGGCGAGCTTAAACGTATTACAACGGCTGCTAACGATCGCTTCGGGGTGCCAGCCGAAACTTCGTGAATGGCCGACATGGGCGTGAGACAGCGATTAGATCGTGTCGATTCCGTTTCGGCTTTCCGCCGCTTGCGGCTTCTCGTTGCGAAGCCACGCGAGTCTTATGGAAATTTTCGTCGTTACTTCTGACGGCAGGGGTGTCACCGTGAGGCACCCCCAATATACAGATACCCCCCCCGGTGTCCGGGAATACAGGAATACGGGGGTGCCCCCCCCTTATACGGGTGCTCCGCACTGGTCTGGATGATTTTATCCGGCTCAATGGAGGATTCACCTCATGGCTACCACCCGCATGACTTTCGGTGCTGTTCTTGGCACCATTACCGACACCGCTGGCATGGTCAGCAAGACCGTCACCACCGTTAGCGGTGGTATCGACATGGCCAGCCGCTTCGTGGAATCTGCGGCGACCGACCAGCGTGACCGCCATGCGATCCATCGCAAGACCTTCCGCGACACTCTGTTGCGAGAAGCCCGCATCGACGTGGCCCGTTCAAACCGTGAGGTTCTGGACTTCTGTGCCGACTCCGAGGCCAATGCCACGCTCTATGCTCAGGCTATCGAATATCTCCCCGACAGCATTTTCGGGGAGTGAAGTGCCGGACCCAGCCCTTTGGGGCGGGTCCGCTCTGAACGTCAGATAGGCATCAGAGGTCATTGAATGTTTTCATTCTTGTTCCGCGATCCAACTCGGATTTATCGGAAAGGGTGGCAGAGGTCATTCCCCTGCCACCCTTCTTCCGAGGTGTCACAGGCGTAACACCTGTAACATATGCTGGAGATCAGACGATTTTCAGCATTCCGGTTTCGTGACGGCTTCCTCGTCAGTGACAGGTGTGACACTTGTTACGTCAGATTTAATGGGCGAGGGATGACGCTCCCACGCATCCCGGAAGTCTTCGCGTCTATAGCCCCGCACCATCGAGCCAGTCGATCCGTTTGGCCGGATCGGTCTCGGCTGAATGTCATACTCCGCCAGCATTTCCGCCAAGGCACGAGGCTCCAGCCCTTTGCGTCCGAAGCTGCCCCATGGGGCTTCCTCATCCGCCGACAGCACATCAACCAGTTCGCGAGAAGAGATCAGGTCTTTGACCCCGAAGGCTTCTCGTATGCCTGTAAGCAACTGGACACCCAGCGAAGGCTTGTTGTTCGCTTTCGCCGTCTTCACTGCCGAGATTGCCGCCTGTCGCGCCCGATCAGGCCACAGTCCTCCGGCTAGGTCGGCGACGACTATCAACGGTCCCCATACATCCTCATCCCGGTCAGCGATACTGTCGGGTAGGGTCGGCCAGAACTGGGCCGCCCCTTCACGAACCTGATCGGCCCATGCAGCGAGTTCAGCGCGAAGAGCTTCCCCGAGCTTGCCATGAACACGTTGGCGATACCGCTCGGCTTTCTGGTTCGGCAAGGGCTTCCGCATCTTTACGACAACGGAGCGGGTCAGGATCGTGTCGGGAAGAATGTTTCCGATCCCGGCCATGGCCATCGCCGCGAATGCACTCATTTTGACTGGCTGCCACTGGTTGTTCACCAGTTCAGTGCGCATGATGAAGCCATTCGTGCCGTGACCGGCGTTGATTAGACAGCGCAGGTCTTCGTCGCCCTTGGCCTTCGGTCCATACTTCGTGTCGATTTCGTCGATGAAGTATGTCGGTCGCCCTTCGGGATCATCCAAGGCTCGAACGAGGCTGGCCGTGGTCGCGCTGGATGCCTCCAGAGCCAGCGGACACATCAACGCGGTAAGCCGCATCGCCAGCGACTTGCCGCTGCCCGGCTCCGCTGACAGGAATGCGAGGCGCGGCGTTGTTTCCCATGCACTCATTAGGTGCGTGTGAGCGGCCCAGAGTGCCATCGCAGTACCTGCGTCCTCCGATGGTAGGATTACGAAACGCCGCATAAATGCCAAGACTCGATCCAGCAGTTCAGCTCCGTCGCTGATGGCAGCATCAGTCGGCGGCGTTTCGTCTGGCGGCAGTTGGATATCTACGGTATCAAGAGTTGCCGGGCTGACCGCTTTGGCATCTTCTGGGCCGGTTGCTGTCTCCACAACAGTACCGGCCCTTTCATCGTCAAGTGTATCGCTCATGCGGCACCTCCAGTGGCGCGCTCGATCAGCGCCTTGATGCTATCGATCTTGACCAGCCGCCGCGTGCCAATCTGCATCGAGGCCAGATCGCCCTTCGAGAGCATGTCGTAAATCTTGGTTCGACCGATGCCGAGCATCTGCGCGGCCTCATTTACTGAGCAAAGCATACAATTCATGGGAATAATTCCTCGACGTTAAGCCCGATCTACTGCGGACGCCCGAGGTATTCAGCGAATCATATCTGCAATCAAGAGAGCACCAGTTAGCTTAATGTTTGATCCGTAAGGCGAAATCTGAGGAACCTATAGGATCAATATTTTGCGTTTCCGGCACAATGCCCACATGGAGCAAGGCTTTTGAAGCGATTTTTGATTTTCGCCGACTATATCTGACCTAAAGGATAAAAAAATTCACAGAGGCTGTGGAAAAACTGATCCATGGCTCCTCTGTCGGAACCGATCGGCGCATTCCGTCGTACGACTCGCAGCACGTATGCGTGTCTGGCTCAGCCCATGTCTGACGGGGCATCATCAATACGCCCGCAAGACTGCCCACCCGCTACAGCGCTATATGAGAAGCGCGCGTGCGGGCAGTCTCGCTACCGGCAGCGGGTGAAATGTAGAGACACTTTGAGAAAGTGTGGGGGATAATGTGGGGGATGATTTTTCATATATAATAAAATGTAATATTATCAATTATATATTGGAACAATACGGTTCCCTCCCGCCCGCCATTCACCCATCCCTCAGTGTTCATAGACAACCGCCGAAAGGCGCTGTTTTCTGCGGTTATGTTTGGGGGGAACCGACATGGGCAAGCTTACCGCCAACGAAGTCAAAGCCGTGCTGGCGAAGCCGGCACCTCTGGTGACGGTGATGGCCTCTTCCTGAAAGTGAGACGACGGAACCGGAGCCAACTCCGCCATTGGCAATGGGCCCGACAATCTGCTGCGCGGCGAACTCGATTTCCGGCGGTCTGGACGATGATGCGCTTTACGGTGGCCTAGGCGCCGATGTTCTGAGCGGGGGCGCCGGCGCGGACGGGTTCTACTTCGACACCGTGACGGGTCCCGGAAACATCGACACGATCTCCGACTTCTCCGTTCTCGACGATACCATCTTCCTGGACGATGCCAGCTTTGGGGGATTGGCGGTGGGCACCCTGTCCGTATCGGCTTTCGCCGTTGGAGCCGCAGCAGCCGACCCGGCCACGCGGGTTCTCTACAACGGCACCATGGGCGACCTGTTCTTCGATGCCGACGGGTCAGGTTCCGGCGCCACGGTTCAGTTCGCTGCTCTATCGCCAGGTTTGGCACTTACGAACGCGGACATCGTCATCTACTGATTCAGGAGCAAACGGAGCCACAGGGCACATTCAGCGGTTCATCGACCACCCCCGCCTCGACACGTCGCCGGCTCGCCTGGGCATCGTCAGTTCCAGCGATCTTCCTTGGCCCGCTCGCGCATCGCCTCGATGAAGACGCGCACAGCGGGCATCGCCGCGCGGCCGGGGTCGTAGAGCAGGCTAACGGGCATCGGTGCCGGGGCGTGATCCTCCAGGACTTGCACGAGGCTTCCGCTCGCTAGCGACGCGCTGGCCTGGTAGCTCAACATGTTGGCCACCCCCAGCCCCGCCACGGCGGCGTCCAAGGTCGCCTCGATGGTGTTGACGGTGAGGCGAGGCGCGACCTCGACGATCCTGGTGCCCTTCGCGCCGAACGGCCATGTGCCACCGACCCGCACGCCGCTGCCGACGATACAGCGGTGATGGACCAGGTCGGCCGGATCGAGGGGCGTCCCATGCTCGGCAAGATAGGCAGGGCTCGCCACGATGGTCTGCCGCACCGACCCGATGTTCACCACCCGCAGCGTGCTGTCCGACAGCGCGCCGATCCGCACGGCGACGTCGATGCCTTCCTCGACGATGCGGACATTGCGGTCGAGCAACATCATGCGCGCGCTCAACCTTGCGTGGCTCGCGAGCAGGGTGTCGATGACGGGTAATACGTGCAGGCGCCCGAACATCACCGGTGCAGTGACGTAAAGCTGGCCGCGCGGCACCGAGCGACCGCCCATCACGATCTGTTCAGCCTCGCGCAAATCCGCCAGTATCCGCCGCGCGCGCTCGATGAAGGCAGTCCCCTCGTCCGTCAGCGACACCGCGCGGGTCGATCGATGGAACAGCGTGACGCCCAGATGCCGTTCCAGCGCCGCGACGGCGCGGGTGACGGCGGGAGGGGAGATGTCCAGCGCCCGCGCCGCTGCGGCGAAACCGCGCCGATCGGCGACGGCGACGAAGGCCGCCAGGGTTTCGAACCGATCCATTATTCCTCAAAATGAAATAGTGAACCTCAATCATCGCGAATTATCATGGCGAAAGCAACGCGCTACCTCCTGGCCATGGCACAGACATTTCTTCACACCCTGTTCGGCCCCGGTTCCCGCGCATTGCAGGCGGCTGCCGGATCGCGCGGCTCCTACGCCCGGATGGAGGCAGGCGCGGGTCCCGCAGACATCCTTACCGACCGCGAACTGGATTTCATCGCGGCCCGGGACAGTTTCTACATGGCGAGCGTGTCCGAGGACGGCTGGCCCTATGTCCAGCATCGCGGCGGCCCGACAGGCTTCCTGCGCCCGATCGCGGGCAATCGCCTGGGCTTTGCGGACTATCGGGGTAACCGGCAGTATCTCTCGACCGCGCACATCGCCGCCGACGACCGCGTCTCGCTGTTCCTGATGGACTATCCGAACCGCCGGCGCCTCAAGCTGATCGGCCATGCCCGTTCCAGCGAGGACCCGGCGGACATCGCGGCGCTGATGCCGCCCGACTATCTCGCCGAACCGGAACGCGCGTTCGTGATCGACGTGATCGGGTTCGACTGGAACTGCCCGCAGCACATCACGCCGCGCTTCACCGAAGCGGAAGTCCGCCGCGGAACCCAGCCCCTCATCGATGAAATCGGCAGATTGCGGGCCCGTATCGAGCAACTGGAAGGAGAACGATCATGACCGGCAAACTCACGCAGGGCATCCACCACGTCGGCCTCACCGTTCCCGACCTCGAGCAGGCGCGCGCGTTCTTCTGCGGGACCCTTGGCTTCGACGAGGTGGGGGGCGTACCCGACTATCCCTCCATCTTCGTGTCAGACGGCGCGATCCTGCTGACCCTGTGGCGCGCGGCCGACCCGCTGACGGCCCGGGCCTTAGACCGGCGCGCAAACATCGGACTGCACCCCCTGTCGCTTTCGGTCGCCGACGATGCGGCGCTGGAGCAAGCCTGGGAGAGCGTGACCGCGCATCCGGAGGTGGTCGTCGATGCCGCGCCCGGCCCAATCCGCGCCGGTTCGACGACCCGCCACTTCCTCGTCTTCATCCCGGGCGGTATCCGGCTTGAATTCACCACGCCGTTCGCCTGACCCTCACCCATCCGAAAGGCCCCCTTGGCATGTCGCGACCACCCCTTCCCCCTTTTACCACAGACACCGCGCTCCAGAAGGTCCGTGCCGCCGAGGATGGCTGGAACGGCCGCGATCCGGCGCGTGTCGCCCTGGCCTATACCGAGGACAGCTTGTGGCGGAATCGCGCCGAATTCCTGCAGGGCCGCGACGCCATCGTCGCCTTCCTTACCGACAAGTGGCAGCGCGAGCACGAATATCGGCTCATCAAGGGATTGTGGGCCCACGACCGCAATCGGATCGCGGTGCGCTTCGCCTATGAATGGCATGACGATGCCGGGGCGTGGCATCGCTCCTACGGCAACGAGAACTGGGAATTCGCCGCCGATGGCCTGATGGCCCGCAGGATCGCGAGCATCAACGACCTGCCTATCGGGCAGGATGAACGACTGTTCCACTGGCCGCTCGGGCCGCGACCCGACGGTCACCCCGGGCTGGACGAACTCGGCCTGTAATCCCGCACAGTGCCGGTCTTCCGGGGAGCGGGCGTCAGCGCCCCTTCCACTGTGGTGCGCGTTTCTGCGCGAATGCCAGCGGTCGCTCGGCGTGGTTCTCGGACGCCAGCATCGTCTCCATCGCGGGATAGGACCAATGATCGATCGACGCCTGGTCCAAAGGCGTGGGCAGGCCGTGTACGGCGGCCTCCTTGGTGGTGCACCCCGGCATCGGGCGGGCGTCCGGTAGCTGTGCCGCCCAGCGCCGTGCCGTGTCCATAATGTCGCCTTCGCTGACCTCGTTGACGAAGCCCGGCGCAGAAGGCCTTTTCTCCGGCGCCGGCAACGATGGCGACCCACCGTTCATCGCCCTGCGCGAATGCCTCGAAAGCTGCCGCCAGCCACGTTGCGCTCCTTCGTTCAGGGCATTGCTGGCTTCGGGGCGGTCGATGGTGAGGATCGTGAGCGGCCCCTCGCGGTCCACGGCGACCAACGCGTCGCTCAGGCAAGGAACACGATCGGCTCGCCCTCAAAAGATGCACCTTCAACCTCGCGCGGCAAGCATGGGCTCTCAAAGCACGTCGACGACGCCCTGCAGGCCGCTGCGCAACTTGTCGATCGCCTGCGCCTTCAACTGGTGCACGCGCGGCACGGAAACCTGGAGCACCTCGGCGATCTCGGCGAGGTTGAGTTCCTCGACGAAGTAGAGCTGGACGATCAGCTTGAGGCGGTCGGGCAGGCCGGTGATCGCCGCGATGACGGCGCCGCGCGTTTCCTCGTCCGCCAGCATCGCGAAGCTGTCGGGGGTCTCGGTCGCGAAGGCCATGTTCTGGTCTGAATAGACCTCGTCGATAGAATCGAAGCGCAGCGGCTGGCTGGCGTTGCGCAGGGTGGCCAGTTCGCTTTCGTCGATGCCCATCGCCCGCGCCAGCTCGTGCGGCAGCGGATCACGGCCTAGCGTGCCGCGCAGGGCGGTTTCCTTCTCGGCGAGGTGGCGACGCCGCTCGTTCGCCCCGCGCGACATCGGCACGGTGCGCCGGATCATGTCCACCATCGCCCCGCGCACGCGCATCTTGGCGTAGGCGGCAAAGCCGTCCTCGGTGGGACCTGCATGCTTCTGCGCACACTCGGTCAGCGCGACGAGACCGGCCTGGACGAGGTCCTCCAGCTCGATGCCCGGCCGGCCGGTGCCGTGGACGTGCCAGGCCTGGCGGCGGACCATCGGCAGGAAGCGGCGGACGCGGTCGGCGACATCGCCGGCATAGGCGCGGCGCGCGGCGGGGAACGGGTTGGAAGTCGAAAGGGACATCTGGTTCATGCAGCCATGCTTTCGGCAGTGTCGGGTGCGGGCAGGCCGCGAGGCTCGAGAGGCGCGGGCGCGGCGGCGCCGATGACGTCGACGACCTCGATCGGCTGGGTCGCCGGGAGTTCGGAGATCGAGAGGACCAGGCAGGCCGGCGTGCGCAGCCGCAGCAGCGCGGCCAGCGCCCGGCGGGCACGCGGCTGGACCACCAGCGTCAGGGGGATCGCGTGGGGCCCGCGCGACTCGGCTACGGCGGCGATGCGTTCCCCGATCATGCGCGCAAGGTCGGGCTCGATGACCGGCTGGCCGGTGGCGGGATCGACCATGCCCTGAACGATCGCCGCCTCCAGCCCGGCGTCGAGCGTGACCACCGGCAGCCGCTGCGTCGGCGGGCAGATGCGCCCGACGATCAGTGCGCCGAGGTCTGCGCGGACCAGTTCGACGAGCCGGTCGTGGTCGGCGGTCTGCTGCACGGCGCGCGAGAGGCTGGCGAAGATCGGCACCAGGTGCGCGATCGGGATGTGGTCCTCCAGCAGCGCGCGCAGCAGCCGGGTGATGGCAGCGAGGCTCAACGGCGCAGGGTACACGGTCTCGACGAGGCCGGCCGAATGCTCCTTGAGCGCATCGATCAGCGCGCGCACCTGATCGGGGCCAAGCAGGTCCTGCGGGCGTGCGGACAGCAACTGGTTGAGATGGGTGGCGATCACCGTGCCGGGGTCCACGGTCAGGAAGCCCTCGGCGGTGGCATGGTCGCGCGCGGCGGGATCGACCCACAGTGCCGGGCAGCCGAAGCTGGGGTCGAAGCAGGCCTCGCCGCGCAGGGCGTGATTGAGATTCGCCTCGCCCGCGTCGATGGCGAGGACCTTGTCGGCGCGGATCGCGGCGCCGCCCAGGTTCACCCCGCCAAGCACGATGCGATACTCGTGCGGCGGCATGTCGAGCGCGTCGCGCACGCGGAACTGCGGGACGATGAAGCCGAACGACTGGCTAAGCTGCTTGCGCACGCCGGTGACGCGCGTGACCAGCGGCGAGCCACGCCGTTCGTCGACCAGTTGGACAAGGCCATACCCCAGTTCGATGGTGACGAGGGTGTGGTCCGAGACATCGTCCAGCTCGATCCTCGAGGGGTCGACCGGCAGCGCCGGCTCCTCGACCACGATGGAGGCGATCAGCGCCCGCTCCGCGCGCTTGCGCAAGGAGTGCCACAGCCACGCCGCCAGCGCGGCGGCGGGCAGGAAGATCGTCTGCGGCATCGCCGGGATCATGCCGATGGCACCAAGCACCACGGCGACGGGCAACCAGGTGCCGGGGGCGGCGAACTGGTTGCCGATCTGCCCGGCCAGGTCGCGGCTGTCGGAGACGCGAGTGACGATGGCGGCGGCGGCGATCGAGAGCAGCAGCGAGGGCACTTGCGCCACCAGCGCATCGCCGATGGCCAGGGTGATATAGGTCTGCGCGGCCTGCGCGGCGGTCAGCCCGTGCGAGATCATGCCGAGGCAGAAACCGGCGACGATGTTGACGCCCAGGATCAGCAGCGCCGCGATCGCGTCGCCCTTCACGAACTTGGAGGAGCCGTCCATCGAGCCGTAGAAATCGGCCTCGGTGGCGACTTCCCGGCGGCGAGCCTTGGCCTCGTCGGCGGTCATCAACCCGGCGGCGAGGTCGGCGTCGATCGCCATCTGCTTGCCCGGCAAGGCATCGAGAGTGAAACGGGCGGAGACTTCCGAGACGCGCCCTGCACCCTTGGTCACGACCACCATGTTGATGATGACGAGAATCAGGAACACGAAGATGCCGACCGCGAAGTTGCCGCCGATGAGGAAGGCGCCGAAGGCCTCGATCACCTTGCCCGCCGCGGCCTCGCCCTCGTGCCCGTGGACCAGCACGACGCGGGTGGAGGCGACGTTGAGCGAGAGGCGCAGCAACGTCGCGAACAGCAGGACCGAAGGGAAGGCGGAAAAGTCGAGCGGCTTGGTCGCGTTCATCGCCGCCATCAGCACCGCGACGGAGAGCGCGATGTTGAGCACGAAGGCGACGTCGAGGACGAAGGCCGGGACCGGCACGATCATCAGGACGATGAGCACCATGATCCCGGCCGGCAGCGCGATGGCGCCAGGATTGCGGATCCGCGAGAACATGCTCACAGGCCCAGTTTCGCAAGCTTGGAATAGGCCTCGCGCACATGTCCGGAGGCGGCGCCACCGGACGCGCCGAAGGTGGCCTGCAGGGTATCGGCCATGGAGCGCGGGGCGGTTGCCGCCGTCGCGGGAAGACTGGCGTGGAACTCGCGGGCGATCGGGCCGGAGGGCTGGTAGTTCGCGATCTCCAGCCCGGCTGTTTCGTAGGCGATGGTTGGCCCGATGCCCGGATTGCCGTAGTCGACCGCGGGGCCGGGAGAGAACTCGCCCTCCATGGCGCCGGCGACCTTGTCGCGCATCAATGCCATCACCTGTCCGACCGAACGGGGCACGCCGCTGGCAAAGAAGATCGAACGGTTGGCGGCAGCGGCTTTCGGCAGGATCGCCGCCGCGCTCTGGCCGGGGTCGTCGGCCAGCGCCTCGAGGAACTGGCCGGCGCCGGCCGAACCGAGGAAATGGGCAAGGTAGAGTTCGGACGCATCCGGCTCGCGGCCGAGGCGGGCCGTGAGGTCGGCGCGGTTGTCGGCGGCAAGTTCCCCCGCCATCAGCGCCGAGGCCTGCGGATCGTAGCGCAGGCCCATGACCTGCGCGCGCGTCGCGGCGTCGAGGTTGCCGCCCTGGATCGCGTCGCTGGCCCAGCCCATGCCGTGCTCGGCGCCATGGCGGCCGAGCGTCGAGAGCCAGGTGCCGGAAGTGAACTGGTAGAGCCCCGCCGCGCTGGAGGTGGCGGCGCGGGCGGTCGGATCGAGGCTCGATTCCAGCTTGGCCTGGGCCATGAGGTACCGGAAATCGACGCCGGTGGCTTCGGCGGCCTGCGCGATGGCGGCACGCACTTGCGTCCCTCCCGCAGCTCCCGCGCCGGCGATCGCCCTCCCGAAGACTTGTCCGTCGCTCAATGGAAACTCCCGGCAAATGGTGCGAGAGCGTTTCAGCAAGAGGCGTGCCAGACGCGACGACGCAAGAACCCCTACCGCCCCGCCATCGCATAGCCCGGCGGTATCCGGTACAGTTGCGGGCTCCCGGTCAGCGCATTCAACCGCCGCGTGACGTTGGCGGCGATGATGTTGCGGACCTGCCGGTTCACCTCGTTCTGCCGCCGCGCGGCATCCAGCATCGAGCGGCATTCCTCGTCGAGATGGATCGCGCCCAGCGTATCGAGCGCGCCGCACAGGCGGTCCTTGTCGAAAGTCGTCCCGACGATCGCGTCGAGGTCGAGACCGGCAAGGGCCTGCCGCTCCTCCTCGAGAACGGCAAGCATCTGCCGCAGGGCATCGCGAAGTTGGGACTCTGACATTTAGTGTGCGCTCCTCAGCAACATGCCGGCCGCGATCATGGCGTCGGCGATCTTCGCGGGGACGACCGGGTAGGTGCCCGATTCCACCGCCTTGCGGATCAGCGCCACGCGATCGGTGTCGATCGGGGCGGCGCCGGGATCCAGGGCCTGGGTCGTCTCCACGGCCGGGGCCGCCGAGACGGGATTGCTCGTCTGCACTTTCGCCACCGGGCCGGCGACGCTGGCTTCGCTTACCCGTGGCAGCCGGGCGTCTACGGCGCCGATGCGCGGGGCTGAACCCACTTCGATTGGTGGCATTGTGCCGCTCCTTGAGATGTCCTGAGCTGCAGAACGGCAAGGCGGCGGCAGGTTAAAGGGGATGGGCGGCAGGTTTCTGCCTGGACGGTCCGAAGCTCACGGCAGCGGAACCGAGACCAGCCCCGGCCGCTCGATCCGCGCGCGCATCACGTCGGCACGGGCGATCTTGCCCGGGGCCGCCACCGGGCGCACCCTGATCCAGCCACCGACGGGTCCGGACTCCATCGCCTCTCCGGGCTGCGAGACGGTAAACCCCTCGCCCGAGACGGCGATCGACACGGCATCGCCGCGCGTCACTGCGGCGGGGTCACCCTGCCCGGTCCCGCCGCTGCGGACCGGCACGAACAGCCGCCAGCCCGAGGGATCGGCGCACTGGACGACGACGCTGTCCTGGGCCTGCGTGCGCCACGAGAGCGCCAGGGCGCTACGGCAGGGCTGCAGGCGCAGCCGCCGGTCGACCGGGGTCGCCGCGCCGCCCAGCTCGCCCGCCGACGCGCCGGTGAAGCGCGCCACCTGGCGGTCGATGGCGTCGAGATCGGCAAACGGCGCCGTGGCGACGGCGGCGAGGAGAAACAGGCTGGCGGACATCGGCTAACTTTCGGCAAGGACATTTCCGCGCCTCTACAGCAAGTCCCGTGCCACTTGATCCGGGGTATCGTAGGCCAGCGCCACGCGCGCCGGCCCGGCCCCGGGCTCGACCACCAGTCGCGCCGAGCGCCCCGCCGTCCCCGCCTCGCCCAGCAGTCGCGCCGCCTCGCGCAATGCGGCCTCGCGGGCACCGGGCGCCTCGCCGTAGCGAGCGGTGATGGTGAGCTGCTGGCGCGGATCGCCGGCCTGCTGCGCGAGCCAGGCGCCGAGCGACGGGGCACCGGGACCGGCCTCGTAGACCGCCAGCGGTTCCGACCGGGGCGATTCGTGCACTACGGCAGGCGGCGCTGGCTTGGCGGGCGGCTGGCGCTGCAAGGCCGTGGCGCTCAGCATGAAGAGGATCAGCGAAAGGTCGGCAAGCGAAGTCTGCCAGCCGAAGTTCGACTTACCTTTCATCGTACGCGGACCCCATGGGCGCCCGGCAAAGCGCCGGCGACCTGCGTCTCCAGCCAGTCGAGCACGCGCTGGCGCTCGCGCTCCTCCTCGGCGGCGCGGCGTGCGATCATGCGGGCGAGCGGGGCGAACAGGAGGTTGCCCAGCAGCAGGCCATAGAGCGTGGTCAGCACCGCCATCGAGATCGCCGCCGTGAAGTCCCCCGCCGCGCCCGGATCGGCCGGAAGCCGGGTGAGCGAGACCAGCGTGCCGGCGAGCCCGAACACCGGCGACAGCTCGGCGGCCTGCTCGAACACCCGCACGGCGCGGCGGCTATGGTCCACCCGGCGGCGCTTGTGAGCGACGTGGGCGCCGTGCAGCGCGTCCAGCGAGCGGGTGCCGATCAGCGCATCGGTGAGGTCGTCGAACTCGGCATCGCCGAAGTGATGGGGTTCGGCGCGGATGACCCCGTCCTGCTGCATTTCCTGGACCGGGACGGCAAGTTCGGCCCGGGCCCGCGCGGCGCTGAAGCGGGGGTGCAGCAACCGTCCCACGGCGGCGAACGCCATGCGGGTATCCCATACCCCGCTGCGCAGCACCGTGGCGACGCACGTCCCACCCACCACGATCGCGGCGCTGGTGGGGTCGAACAAGGTATGGGCGATCATCGGCAGGTTCTCCGTTCGAGAAGGAGAACGGCGGGGCCGGGCCCGTTTCAGGCGGAGGCGTGCATTTGCCGCCAACCGGCAAAGGTTTGCCGCCCCCCGCTGGCAAGGCTTGCGCCGCCATGGGCATGCGCCCCCGGAAATCGGCACTGCAACCGATTGGCACGCGTCTTGCGAAGCACCAGGCACATCAGTCCGGGACACCCCAATCAATGACGCAGGACCTGTTCGGAATACATGGCAAGGCACTGGAGCTGCGGTCGCAGCGCATGGGCGTGCTCGCCTCCAACATCGCCAATGCCGGCACCCCCGGCTACAAGGCGCGCGACATCGACTTCGGTGCCGCGATCAAGGCCGCCGATGCCGGCGCCAGCGTCGACAAGGCGGCCAGCGCCGCCACGCTCTACCGCGTGCCGGTGATGCCCTCGCTCGACGGCAACACGGTCGAGCTGCAGAACGAACAGCTCGCCTTCTCCGAGAACGCGGTCGGCTATTCGACCACGCTCGAATTCATTCGCGGGCGGGTCGACACCGTCAAGCGCGCGCTGCGGGGAGACTGAGCTTGGCCAATCCCCTGAACCTGTTCGGCGTCGCCCAGCGCGGGATGTCCGCGCAACTCGTGCGGATGAACGCGGCGGCCTCCAACCTCGCCAACGCGGGCTCCGTCTCGGGCACCGAGGAAGGCGCATACAAGCCGATCCGCGCCGTGTTCTCCGAAGACCTCGACCGCGCCAGCGGCCTGTCCACCGTCGCCGTCTCGGGCGTGATGCGCGAGAAGGCCGCGGCGGTCCGCCAACACGATCCCGATCACCCCCTCGCCGACGCAAACGGCGACGTGTGGTCCGCTCCCGTCGATGAGAACGCCGAGATGGTCGAGATGCTCGAAGCCTCGCGCCAGTACCAGAACATGGTCGAGGCCCTGTCCACCGCCAAGCAACTGATGCTCGAAACGATGAGGATGAAATGACCGTCACAGCCGTAACCAACACGACGACGGCCTCCCCCGTCGCCAACAAGACCTCCATGGCCTCGCTCGGCCAGGGCGATTTCCTGAAGCTGATGACCACCCAGATGCAGCAGCAGGACCCGTTCGACCCCGTCGACCAGAAGGAGATGCTGGCGCAGATGGCCCAGTTCTCCTCGCTCGCCGGCACCACCGAGATGGGCGAGACGCTCAAGACCATCTCGGCCCAGCTCGACACCCTGGCCGAGGCGCAGAAATCCACCGCCGACGCGGTGGCCGCCCTCGCCGCCGCCCAGACCGCCTGACCTTATCCTTCGGAGAACCTGAAATGTCCTATTACACCTCGCTCACCGGCCTCAAGAACGCCCAGACCGAACTCAACGTCGTGGCGCACAACATCGCGAATGCCGAGACCACCGGCTTCAAGAAAAGCTCGACCGCGTTTGCCGACATCGTCTCGTCCTCGGTCATCACCGATCCGGCGCTGACCGTCGGAATCGGTTCGCGCGTCAGCAAGATCAGCCAGGAATTCTCGCTCGGCGCGATCGAACAAACCGGCTCGGCGCTCGACCTCGCGCTCGACGGGGAAGGTTTCTTCACCACCGTCTCGCCGGTTTCGGGACAGACCGAGTATACCCGCAACGGCTCGTTCACCGTGGACGGCAACGGCTTCATCAAGAACGCCTCGAACGCGCGGCTGCAGGTGTTCCCGATCGTCAACGGCGCGGTCAGCACCGCCTCGCGCCAGGACGTGCAGATTCCCACCGTCAACGCCAGCGGGTCGCCCTATTCGAGCGTGACGATCAGCCAGGACGGCCACGTCACCGCCACGTACGACGACGGTTCGAACTCTGACCTCGGCGTCGTCGCGGTCGCCAACTTCATCGCGCCCGACGGGCTCAAGCAGATGGGCGCCTCGACGTGGACCGCCACTGGCAAGTCGGGCGCCGCGACCTACGGCCAGCCGGGCACCGGCACGCTGGGCGGGTTGATGTCGGGGTCGCTGGAGCGCTCGAACGTCGATATCGCCGAGGAACTGGTCGAGCTGATCAGCGCGCAGCGGTACTTCCAGGCCAATGCCAAGGCGATCGATACCGCCACGCAGATCTCGCAGACCGTCATCAACTTGCGCAACTGATGAGCGTCGTAGTCCCCGCGAAAGCGGGGACCGCTGAAATGCGACGTCGCAGTGGCCCGCGTCGCGCCGTCGCCTCAAGAGTATCCCACGGTCCCGGGTCGAGCCCGGGACGACGGGGGCAAAGGACCCGCCGATGGACCGCCTGATCTACACTGCCGTCTCGGGCATGAACGCCTCGCTCAACCGCGAGCGGGTCATCGCCAGCAACATGGCCAATGCCCAGACGGTCGGCTTCAAGGCGGAAATCCTGCAGGCGACGCCGATGACGCTGGAGGGGCCGCAACTGGAAACGCGGACGCTCTCCAGCACCGAAGTCACCGGCGCCTCGATGAAGGCGGGCGGGCTCAACCGCACCAATCAGCCGCTCGACATCGCCATGCAGGGCGATGCGATGCTGGCGGTGCAGGCGATGGACGGCCAGGAGAGCTACACGCGGCGCGGTGATCTTTCGATCACCCTGACCGGCGTGCTGCAGAACGGCGACGGGCTGCCGGTGGTGGGCCAGTCCGGCCCGGTCACAATTCCGCCCGGCTCCAAAGTCTCGATCGCGCCGGACGGCGGCGTCCTGGTGCAGGACCCGGAGACTCCCGACGCGGCCCCGCAGGTGCTGGACAAGCTCAAGCTGGTCAGCACCGCGGGCACCCGGATCGCCAAGGACATCGCCGGCCAGTTTCGCGTGCCGAACGGCGGAATCCTGCCGGTAGACGAGAATGCTCAGGTGATTCCCGGAGCCCTCGAGCAGTCCAACGTAAACCCTTCCGAAGTATTGGTGGAGATGGTCGCGGCGCAGCGCCTCTTCGATATGCGCACCAAGCTGGTCCAGACCGCCGGCCAGCTCGACGAAGCCGGCGCGCGCCTGATGCGCATCGATTGACAGTCACAGCCCAGAGGATCCAGATCATGCCCAGTTCCGCACTGCAGGTCGCCCGCACCGGGCTCGAGGCCCAGGACACGCGCATGCGCGTGATCGCCAACAACCTTGCCAACGTCTCGACTACCGCGTTCAAGCGCGACCGCGCCAACTTCGCCACGCTCGCCTATCAGGACGCGCGGGTCGCCGGCGCCCAGTCGTCGACCGAGACCGCCTATGCCACCGGGCTGAACCTGGGCACCGGCGTCGCCGTGCAGTCGACCACGCGCATGGAGACGCAAGGGTCACTGCAGACCACCGGCAACGCGCTCGACATGGCGCTCGATGGCGATGGCTATTTTCAGATCCAGCTTCCCGGCGGCCAGCTCGGCTACACCCGTGCGGGCAATTTCAGCCGCACGGCGGAAGGCCAGCTCGTGACCTCGCAGGGCTATCCGCTGCAACCGGCGATCACCATCCCCGAAGGCGCGACCTCGATCACCGTTTCGGACGACGGCACCGTCTCGGCGCAGCTTGCCGGGCAGTCGGAGCCGAGCCAGCTCGGGCAGATCACCGTGGCCAGCTTCACCAACCCGGTGGCGCTGCAGGCGGCCAGCGACAACTTCATGCTGGAGACCGCCGGCAGCGGCCCGGCGCAGATCGGCGTCGCCGGCGAGCAGGGCCGCGGCCATGTGCGCCAGGGGATGCTGGAAGCCTCGAACGTCAACGTCGTCGAGGAACTGGTCGACATGATCGAGACGCAGCGCGCCTACGAGATCAACTCGAAGATGATCTCGGCGGTCGACGAAATGCTGCGCAACGCCAACCAGACGCTGTGATGAAAGCGCGTGCCAAGATACTCCCCCTCCCCATGTTGGGGAGGATCGGGTTGGCGCTGGCCCTCACCGCCACGCCGGCACTGGCGAAGAAGGCCCCGAAGCCCTCGGGCTTCGAGGCCACGCTGCCCCCGGCCCTGCCTGCGGCGCCGGTGCCGATCACCGGCGGCATCTTCTCGGTCGCGACCGGCTATGCGCCGCTCTACACCGGCACCCGCGCCGCGCGGGTGGGCGATCCGCTGACGATACTGCTGGTCGAGAGCACCACCGCCTCCAAGGCGGTCAGTTCCAAGAGCGGCAAGAGCGGCAGCGCCTCGATCACGCCGCCGACCTCCGGGCTGCTGTCGTTCCTCAACCCCAATGCGCTCAAGGCCGGGTCGAACGCCTCGTTCAACGGCCAGGGCAATGCAGCGCAGACATCCGCGCTGGACGCGACGCTGTCGGTCACCATCGCCGAAGTGCGTGCCAACGGCACCGCGCTGGTCAAGGGCGAGAAGCGGATGCTGCTGAGCCAGGGCGACGAATGGGTCCGCTTCTCCGGCATCGTGCGCCTCGCCGACATCGACGCGGAAAACCAGATCGCCTCCTCGCGCGTGGCCGATGCCTCGATCGAATATACCGGCAAGGGCGCCTTGCAGAGCGCGAGCAAGCAGGGCTGGCTGGGGCGATTCTTCAACAAGATATCGCCGTTCTGATGAGCCTGCGCATGAACCTGCTTTCGACGCCCAAAACCCCGTCATTCCCGCGCAACCTCGCCATGGCACTGCTGGCCGCGCTGAGCCTGCTCGCCGTTCCCGCCCATGCCGAGCGCGTGCGCGATCTCGGCCAGTTCCAGGGCGTGCGCACCAACCAGCTCACCGGCTACGGCGTCGTCGTCGGCCTGCCCGGCACCGGGGACGACAACCTCGAATACCTGACGCAGGCGATGAAGGGCGTGTCGGGCCGCATGGGCCTGACCCTGCCGGCGGGCGTTGCGCCCGGGCTCAAGAACGCTGCCGCCGTGGTCATCACCGCCGACCTGCCCGCCTTCGCCAAGCCGGGCCAGCGTATCGACGTGACCGTCTCTACCATCGGCAAGGCCAAGTCCCTGCGCGGCGGGGCCTTGATCCTCAGCCCGCTCTACGGCGCCGACGGCCAGATCTACGCGATGGCGCAAGGCAACCTCGCGGTCGGCGGGCTCGACGCCTCGGGCAAAGACGGCTCGAAAGTCACTGTCAACATCCCGACCGTGGGCCGCATCGCCGAGGGCGCCAGCGTGGAACGCGCCGTCGCGACCGGCTTCGACGCGGGCGAGACGCTGCGCTGGAACCTGTTCGAGGCCGATTTCCTCACCGCTTCCCGCGTGCGCGATGCCATCAACAGCCGCCTGCCCGGCATCGCCACCGTCGAGGACGGCGTGACGCTCGCCCTGCGCATGCCCGGCGACGCCGACAGCCGCGCCAGCATGATGGCCGCGATCGAGATGATCGACGTGAACCCGGCCGAGACCGCCGCGCGCGTCATCGTCAACAGCCGCACCGGTACCGTGGTGATCAACTCCGCGGTGCGCCTTTCCCCCGCCGCGATCAGTCACGGCAAGCTCACCGTGCGCGTCGACGAGAACCCTATGGCCGTCCAACCAGCGCCGTTCAGCAAGGGCCGCACCGAAGTGGAGCAGCATTCGAACGTCTCGGTGCAGGAAGAGCAGCGCTCGGTCGCGCTGTTCAAGGGCGGTGCCTCGCTGTCCAGAGTGGTCGATGCGCTCAACATGCTGGGCGTCACCCCGTCCGACCTCGTGGCGATCCTCGAAGCGCTCAAGCAGGCCGGCGCCCTCAAGGCCGAAATGGTGGTGATATGAGCACGATCTTGCCTTCCGTCCCCGGCATGGCCACCAAGGCCGACGCCACCGATCGCGAGAAACTGCACACCGTCTCCAAGCAGTTCGAGGCGGTGTTCATGCGCGAGATGCTCGCCGCCGCGCGCAAGACCAGTTTCGGCGGCGACGGCGGTGCGGGCGATATATCCGGTGGTCAGGGCGTCGATACCTTCCGCCAGATGCAGGATGAACATTTCGCCGACCTCACGGTCCAGAGCGGCTCGATCGGGCTCGCGGCGATCATCGAGGCGCAAATGGCGCGTTTCGTCGGTGGCGATCCTGCTGCCTCGGACAAGGGCAAGGCTGCGGAAGCCGGCGAATGACCGGATTTCACGCGGAGACGCGGAGACGCGGAGAAAAAAGGGGACTGGCTTACGCGAAGGCGCAAAGGCGCGAAGGTGTCGTGCAGAGCCGCAGGCCATTTCCCTGGATCGACTCTGGTCGTCGGGCGAGGAGGCGGCCGCGCCGCGAGCACAAGCCCGTTGCGCCTTTGCGTGAAAGCGAATCGAGCCAGCCACCCGGCCCCTTCAACCAACGCGGCTGCTGCCGTTCTATCCAGACGAACCCCGGCTAGACCCAACGGACACGCGTAACCCATGGCCTCCGACCTTCTCTCGATCGCCCGATCCGGCGCCCGCGTCGCCCGCACCGCGCTGGACGTGACGTCGAACAACATCGCCAACGCAAGCTCCGAAGGCTACGTGCGCCGCAGCGTCGCAGTGAGCGAACTGGCCGGCACCACCAGCCTCTCCGCCCCCGGCGCGATCACCCTGGCGGGGGCGCGGATCACCGGGATCGTGCGCAACGCCGACGTGTTCCGCCAGTCGGAAGTGCGCCGCACCGGCTCCGACGCCGCCCGTGCCTCGGCCGAAGTGCAGGGGCTGGAGAACGTCGAGGCCGCCATCGAACAAAGCGGTGTGTACGATTCCGTCGTCGCCTTCGAGGGTAGCCTCAAGCAGCTCCTGTCCGACCCCACCGACGGTTCGCTTCGCGCCCAGGTTGTGGAAGACGGCCGCACGCTGGCGCAGACCTTGAACACCGCATCGCAAAGCCTCGACGCCGCCGCCAAGGGGCTGCAGTTCGAAGCCTCGGACGGCGTCACGCAGGTCAACCGCATCGCCGGCGAACTGGCCCGCGTGAACCTGCGCCTGATGCGTGCCGGCGATGCGGCGGCCGACCAGAGCGGGCTGCTCGATCAGCGCGACGCCCTGCTCCAGCAGCTCAGCGACCATGCCGACATCACCACCACCATCAATCCCGATCGGACCGTCTCGGTCATGCTGGGAGGCCCGACCGGCTCCGCGCTCGTCTCGGGCGCCAGCGCCAATACGCTGGCGATGGCGACCGGCACGAACGGGACGCTGTCCTTCACGGTGAACAGCCAGGCGGTGACGCTCGGCTCCGGCGCGATCGCCGGCAAGGCGCAGGCGCTGCTCGAACTGTCGGGGACCCGCTCGCAGCTCGACGCGGTGGCGGCAGGCATCGTCACGACCATCAACACCGCGCAGGCCTCGGGCGTGGACCTTGCGGGCAATGCCGGCCAGCCACTGTTCTCGGGCACCGGCGCAGCCGATATCGCCATGGTCGCGAGCGGCGGCAGCGCGATTGCCACGGCGCCTGCGGGCGCGGGCGCGAACAGCCGCGACGTCGGCAACCTCACCGCCATGCGCTCCGCCCTGACCACCGCCGATCCCGCAAGCGCCATGGACACGCTGCTGTTCGGCATCTCCAGCGCCGTGGCCGGACGGAGCACCACGCGCGACGCTCTCGACTCCATCGCCGGCAGCGCCAGGACCGCGCTGGCCGCGCAGTCGGGCGTCAACCTCGACGACGAGGCGGTCAATCTCGTGCGCTTCCAGCAGGCCTACCAGGCCTCGGCGCGGGTAATGCAGGTCGCTTCCGACATCTTCGATTCCATCCTCGCAGTCAGGTAGGGCCGCCATGACCACCATCACCACCAGCAGCGGCGCCTTCTTCGAGAAGTCGCGCACCGACATGAAGACCCTGCGCTCGCAGGCCGAAGCCCTGCAGTCGCAGCTTTCGAGCGGCAGCAAGCTGGAGCGCTCGTCCGACAACCCGGTCGCTGCCTCGCGCCTGCGCTCGCTGTCGCGGCTGGAGACGCTTTCCCAGATCGACACCGCCAACGCGACGCGCGCCAACGCCGACCTGACGCTGGCGGATTCGGCCATGTCCGACATGGCCGATGCGATTATCCGCGCGCAGGAGCTGGCCACGCAGGCCGCCTCGTCCACGCTCACCTCCGACCAGCGGACCGCCATCGGCGCCGAACTGGACCAGATCCATTCGAATCTCGTCACTTTGTCCAACACCCGCGACTCGAACGGCCACGCGCTGTTCGGCGGCGAGAACGCAGGCGATGCCTACGCGCTCGACGCCTCGGGCAAAGCCGCCTACGTCGGCACCGCGCGTTCGGAGGAGCTGCCCCTGGGTGAAGGCCAGAGCGTCACCCGCTCGATGACCGGCCCGCAGTTTCTGTCCTTCACTGACAAGAACGGCAACCCGACCGACGTGATGGCCACGGTCAAGGCGTTGGCCGACGCGCTCAAGACCGGGACCGCCACCACTACGGCCGCCACCGACGCGCTGGCCGGCCTGCAAACCGGGCTCGACACGCTGAGCACCGGGCAGACCGTCGTCGGCACCCGCCTCGCCTGGATCGACCTCACCGCCGAACGCCGCACCGACCTTTCGGAACTGCGCTCCACCGAGCAGGCCGACATCGGCGGCACCGACATCGCCTCCACCATGGCGCGCCTGCAGGAGACGCTGACGGTTCTGGAAGCAAGCCAGGCCAGCTTCAGCAAGCTCTCGGGGCTGAGCCTGTTCGACCAGTTGCGCTGAAACTGGGGGGCGATCCGCGGCGGAGGCCTGAGGCGCAGGCCCGTCTCCGTCTCCAAATGCACCCTCACCCTGAACGTGTTTGCGGGTCCATCGCGCCGCCAGCCCGGTGCTCTGGGGCAGCGGACCTCCCGCTCGGCTCCATGCCCACAGAAACGGCGGGATGGACCGTGGAACAAGTTCAGGTGACGGTTGAACGAGGAACAAGGCCGTCACCTCCACCGCAAGGAAAGCGAGTGAACAACCGCAAACGGCCCCGAGCGCCAATGTTTTGATCGGTTCAGAACGGGCAACCACGCAAATCTGCGTAAGCGTTTGAAAAGCGGAAATAACCAACTGCCGGCTAACATGCACGCCTCGCACGCTGCAACCGACGCCCGCCCGGCCCCGACGAAGGACCCTCCACCATGTTCGCAATCATCGGCGTCGTCATCCTGCTGGTGATGGTCTTCGGGGGCTTCGCGATCACCGGCGGCGCGCTGGGCCCGGTGCTGGAGGCGATTCCGCACGAGATGCTCATCATCGGCGGGGCGGCGATCGGAGCGATCGTCACCGGCAACTCGATGCACGAGTTGAAGGGCTTGGGCGGCGGCATGATGAAGGTCTTCAAGGGCCCGAAACACAACAAGCAGGATCATATCGACGTCATCATCCTGGTCACCCGGCTGATGAAGCTGCTGCGTTCCGAAGGCCCGGTGGCGCTGGAAAGCCACGTCACCGACCCCAAGTCCTCGGCCATCTTCGCCGAGTTCCCGCGGCTGCTCGGTAACGACGCGCTGATCCACCTCATCGCCGACACCCTGACGCTGATCGTCGTCTCCTCGGGCACGCTGGAAGTCCACGCGGTCGAGGACGTGATGGACAACGCCATGAAGACCCACTTCCATGAAGCCCACGAGGCGCAACACGCCCTCCAGGGCCTCGCCGACGCGCTACCCGCGCTGGGCATCGTCGCCGCCGTGCTGGGCGTAGTCAAAACGATGGGCTCGATCGACAAACCGCCCTCGATCCTGGGCGGGATGATCGGCTCGGCGCTGGTCGGCACCTTCATGGGCGTGATGCTGGCCTACGGCATGGTCGCGCCGATGGCCGGCCGCCTCAAGCAAGTGCTGGAGGCGGACGAGCAGATCTTCCACGCGGTGAAGCAGGTGGTCATCGCGTCCCTGCACGGCTGGCCGCAGCCGCTTGTGGTCGAATCGGCACGCTCGGGGCTCGGCCATGCCTTCCGCCCCACCCTCTCCGACCTGCTCGACGCGATGCGGGGCAAGTGAGGTGGCGAAGAAGCCCGAGGAACCCCCACGCCCGATCATCGTCAAGAAGATCACCGTCGTCGCCGGCGGCCACCACGGCGGCGCCTGGAAAGTCGCCTATGCCGACTTCGTGACCGCGATGATGGCGTTCTTCCTCCTCTTGTGGATTCTGGGCGCCACCACCGAGAAGCAGCGCAAGGGCATCGCCGACTACTTCTCGCCCACGCTCGTCAAGGACCGCAAGACCGGCTCTGGCTCCGGCACCGGGCTGCTCGGCGGCACCTCGCTGACCGCCAAGGACAAGCTGCCCCACCCCGGCGGTAGCGGCAACAAGGCGATCACCGTCCCGCGCGACACTACCGGCGGCTCGAAGGAAGGCGCCCGCAAGAACCAGCGCGCCCGCGTGGAAGCCAAGCTCAGGTCCACCGAGCGGCTGCGCCGGCTGGCCCGCCAGGTGCGCCTCGTCGATACCACCGAGGGTATCCGCATCGACCTGGTCGACGATGCCGACTTCTCGATGTTCCGCATGGGCACGACAGTGCTGACGCCCGAGGCCTCGGACCTGCTGGCGGCGCTCGGCGATGCGCTCGGCCCCGACAAGGGCGAGCTGACCCTGCGCGGCCACACCGACGCGCTGCCCTACAAGCCGGGTACTTACGGCAACAACTGGTCGCTCTCCGCCGGTCGGGCCGAAGCCACCCGCCAGGCCCTGATGCGCGACGGGATCGCCGAAGACCGCTTTCGCCGGATCGAGGGCGTCGCCGACAAGGAACTGCTGATCCCCGCCGACCCGCACGACCCGCGCAACCGCCGGATATCGATCACGCTGCTGGATTGAAGCCTGGTCGATGGCCGCTGCCACGTTTTCCCCAAGCATTGCAACGGCTACGGTCATTTGCGCGCTTGCCCACTCGACCGGGTTGTAGTCTTAAAAGGCGGTCGGCGGGGGTGCCGGCATGCGGGGGACTACACTTGATGAAAGGCCTGATCGGCAGCACGATGCTGCTTTGCGGAGTGGCGTGCGCGGCGACGGCGCATGCGTCCGACACCGATGTCTTCGCGGGATGCGATGGAAATGGCAAACCGGGCAAGTCGGCCGACGGGTTGAGCTATCCGCAGAACACCATGCGCTATGGCGACTATGCCTCGGGATCGTCGCAATCGGTGATCGCCGCCTGCACCGCCGCGCTCGCCCATCCCAAGCTGCTCGCGACGCAGAACCTGCGCCGCGCCCGCCTGCTGCGCGCCAGGGCCACCGCGCAACTGAAGGCCGACAACCTGCCCGGCGCGCTCGCCGACATCGACCTTGCGGGCGCGGCGGCGGGCGATGCCGCCGCCGATGCGCTTTACCGGCGCAGCATGGCGGTGTCGCTCGATCTCCTGCGCGCGCTCGTCTACGACCAGATGGGCAACCGCGACGAGGCCCTGCGTCTCGCGCGGCAGAGCGCGGCGGCGCGGCCGTATGCGCTGGAAGTGCAGCGGGTTGCGGCGCACCTGCTGCTCACCCACGGCCAGAACGACGCCGCCGCGCAGGCGACGCTGCTGGCGGCCAACCGGCTCGACCCGGACTTCGCGCAGTACCAGCTTACGGTGCTCGGCTATGCCGGGGATTTCAAGGCGATGGCACAACTGGCCCTGCCCCCGGTCGATGTACCGGCAACGACGCCCGAGAAGTCGCTGTCGCCCTTGGGGTCGCTGCAGAAAGTCCTCGCCTCGCGCTCGCAGCTCACCAATGGGATGCTGCTTGCCTATGCCCGTGCGACGACCGGCGACGTGGCGGGGGCCCGGCGCGACATGGCGCAGACCAAGGCCCGGTTCGCGGCCCTGTCCTCCGGCCAGCCCGAAACGCTGAGCGCCGAGGCGCAGGCGAACATCTTCAAGCCCTATGCCGATCTCATCGCCTCCTACGAGACCAGGATCGAGGCGCGGATCGCGCTGCAGGAAGGCCGCAAGACCGATGCCATTGCGCGACTGCAGGGTGCCAGCCTGCCGGTCGACGCGGTGACCGCCGACTTGTTCAAGGCCGTTCGCATCGCGCAAGGGCAGCCCGAAACCGCCTTCCCCGGCGATCTCGACCCGGCTTCGAACCGGCAGGCGACCGCGCGCAAGGCGCTCTTCGATTCCATGGTCAGGATGGCGACGATCGAGCCGGAAACGGCAGGCACGAACTCGGTCTACAAGCGCTCGCGCCCCAACGTGCTCGGCGCACTGGTCGGGGCCGCATTCAGCATGGGCACCACGCTGTTGCAGGGCGTGAAGAACACCGACGGTTTCAGCGCGCAGCCCAATGCCGACGGCTCGGTGCAAGTCTCGCTGACCGGCGCGACCACGGCCCCGGCGGTAGTTCGTGAGATGACCCTGCTGCGTGCCGCCGAGATGGCGATCGAGGCCGGCAAGCCCAGCTTCGTCGTCGCCGCGCGCAACGACTATGCCCGGACCATGACGACCAGCCAGTACGGCGCGACGATCAGCAGCGTGCCGACCGGCTACAAGACCGACATGGTCGTGCGCTTCCTTGCCCCCGGCGAGCAGGACGGCCGCGCGCTCGACGCCAGGGCGGTCGTGGATGCCCTGGGGCCCTACTACTACAAGGAAGCCTGAACCGACGGCCTTTCGTCCCTGGCGCAGCCCGGATTGCCGAAACCTTACGCCGAAACGCCCGGCGGTCATGGGATTGACCGCCGGGCGCCGCCCGCTCTGGGGCCCTCCGGGGGACGGGAGGCCTTGATCGATATTGCTTAGCGCAGGAGCGACAGGACGTTCTGCTGGCTCTGGTTGGCCTGCGCCAGCATGGCGGTGGAGGCCTGGCTGAGGATCTGGGCCTTGGCCATCTGGGTGGTCTCGGCGGAGTAGTCGGCGTCCTCGATGCGGCTCTTGGCGTCGGACAGGTTGGTGACGGTGTTGGTCAGGTTGTTGATCGCCGATTCGAGGCGGTTCTGGCCGGCGCCGAGCGAGGCGCGGGTGGCGTTGACGTCCTTGAGCGCGGCGTCGACCTTCGAGAGCGTGGTGGTCGCCAGCGCCGAAGTCGTCACGTCGAGCGAGGAGGCGGTCAGGTTGCTGCCGTCGATCGCCTTGGAGGTCAGCGTGACCTTCTCGCCGGCGTTCGAGCCGGTCTGGATGTCGAAGGTCAGGTCGGTGCCCGAGGTGGTCGAGATCAGCGTGTTGCCGTTGAACTTGACCTGGGTGAACGAGTCGCCGATCTGCGTGGTCAGCGCCGAGACTTCCTGCTGCATGGCGGCGCGGTCCGAGGCCTGGTAGGTGCCCGAGGCCGACTGGATCGCCAGTTCGCGCACCCGCTGCAGCATGTTGCCCACTTCCGAAAGCGTGCCTTCCGCGGTCTGCGCCAGCGAAATGCCGTCGTTGGCGTTGCGGATGCCCTGGCTCATGCCCTTGATCTGCGAGGTCATCGAGGTCGAGATCGCCAGGCCCGCCGCGTCGTCCTTGGCCGAGTTGATGCGCTTGCCGGTCGACAGGCGCTCCATCGCCGTCCCCAGCATCTTGTTCGCCGACGTCGATGCGTTCGATGCGCGGATCGCGCTGATGTTCGTGTTGATGACTGACATGATGAGGTTCCCGTTGAATGTCCCGATATCCCGGCCGAGCCTGAGCCTAGGCCTGGACTCGCCGGGGCAACCGGGCCGGCCCATCCAGCCCGCTGCCAGAGCCTAGACCGGCAGCGACGGGGAAACTTTAAGGGGCGAGTGGATTCCACCTCTCCCTGCAAAAACTTGCCGATTACGGACATCTACGCGGCCTTAAATTACCGCTCTTTTTGCCGTTAACCACGCATAAGCGGCTTCAGCGAACTGGTTAATTCCAAGGAAATCCGCATTATGGCCGCTCTGGAAATCACTAACGAAACGGCTCGCCTCCATGGCCCGCTGCTCCAGCGCGCCGGCGCGATCGCCGCCTCCCTTTTCGACGTCGAAGCCATCGATTTCCGCGATTTCGCGGATCGTACCTCGCTCCGCCCGCGCACCCGCTGCGTCCGCCTGGCCCGCGGTCCGGTGGCGACGATGTCGCGCGAAGGCGCAGGGATGACCTCGCTGACGTACGCCGATCCGGTGGGCGAGACCGCGCTCGCCATGCTGCTGGCCGCCATGGCAGGGCCCGAGGACCCGATCGCCGCCGATCCCGAGAGCCTTTCGGTCTTCGCGCTGGCCGAGCGACTCGCGGCCAGCGACATTCCCGTGCTCGTCAACGGGCCGACCGGGACCGGCAAGGAAGTGCTCAGCCGCTTCATCCACGCCCGCTCGCCGCGACGCGACCGGCCGTTCATCGCGGTCAACTGCGCCGCCATGCCCGAGACGATGCTGGAGGCCATGCTGTTCGGCCACCAGAAGGGCGCCTTCACCGGCGCCACCGCCGCCAGCGAGGGCTTCATGCGCGCGGCCGACGGGGGCACCCTGCTGCTCGACGAGATCGCGGAACTGCCGCTTTCGCTCCAGGCCAAGCTGCTGCGCGCGCTGCAGGAGCAGGAGGTAGTGCCGATCGGCTCGACCCGCGCGATCAAAGTGGACGTGCGCGTGATCGCCTGCGCCAACCGCGACCTGCCCACCGAAGTCGCGGCCGGCCGCTTCCGCGCCGACCTGTTCTACCGCCTCAACGTCTTCCCGCTGGAACTGCGCCCCTTGCGCGAGCGGTCTGACGACATCGCCCCGCTCGCCTTCGCGATGGCGCTGCGCCACGCCGGGCGGATGGGTGCAGGAGCATCCCCCGGTTCGCGGGGCGTGCCATGCTTCACGGAAGGCGCGCTGGCGATGCTGCGGCTGCATTCGTGGCCGGGCAACGTGCGCGAACTCGAGAACGTGGTGCGCCGCGCCCTGCTGCTGTCGCTTGGCGCGAAGCAGATCGCGCCCGAACACATCGTCTTCGACAGCCCCGCGCGCCTCGTCGGCACCCCGGTCATCGGCGGGCTCGACATGGGACCGCTTCCCGCTGCTCCGGGCGAGGCGATCGACGGCGACCGCAAGCTGGCGAGCATCGTCCAGCACTCCGAGGCGCGCGCCATCGTCGAGACGCTCGAGGCCTGCGGCGGCAACCGCCTGCGCGCCGCCCGCGAGTTGGGCATCTCCGAACGCACCTTGCGCTACCGCCTCGCCTCGATGCGCGAGGCCGGCATCGAGATCGGCCGCGCCGCCATCGGAGGCGGCCGATGAGCAGCCTTCCCGGCATCGGCGCCAGTGGCGGCGGCATCCAGCAGATCCTGCAACTGCGCCAGCAGATCATCTCCCGGAACGAACTGCTGCGCGAGATCCACACCGCGCAGGCGGCCAGCCAGGGCGGCGGGATCACGGTAAATCAGGGCCCGGCGACCGGCTTTTCCTCCGCGCTCCACAATGCGCTGGGCGAGGTGAACGCGGTGCAGCAGCGCTCGGAAGACCTCTCGGTCGCCTACGAGAAGGGCGAAGTCACCGACGTCGCCAAGGTCATGCTTGCCCGCCAGGAGGCCGGCGTCGCCTTCGAAGCCACCTTGCAGGTGCGCAACAAGCTGTTGTCCGCCTACCAGGACATCATGCGGATGGGAGTCTGACTAGATGGCCGATCTCGTTCCCGTAACCGGCGCGCCTTCGATGTTCGCAGGGCTGGCCGATCCCTCCGGCGGCAGCGTGCTGACGCGCCTGTCCGCGTTCACCGCGCAGCCTGCAGTGAAGAAGATGCTTCCCGCGTTCATCGGCCTGTCCGCCATCGGCGGCGCCGCGCTGACCTGGAGCATGATGGCTCCCTCGCCCCAGCGCGTGCTTTATGCCCAGCTCGACGACAGCGAGCGGGCCGGCGTCGCCGAAGCGCTAGACGGCGCGCAGATCGCCTACCGGATCGACAACCAGACCGGCGCGCTCACCGTCTCGGAAGGGGACTTCTACAAGGCCCGCATGCTGGTCGCCTCGGACGGCGCACTGGCGACGCCCGAAACCGGCGACCAGATGCTCGACAAGCTGCCGATGGGCGCCAGCCGCACCTTGGAAGGCGAGCGGATGCGCTCGGCGCGCGAGCACGACCTGCAACTGACGATCGGCCAGATCGACGGCGTCGATTCGGTGCGCGTGCACCTGGCCGAGGGTGAAAAGTCGGTCTTCGTGCGCGACAACGTGGCGCCTACCGCCTCGGTCATGGTGCGCCTCAAGTCCGGGCGTCAGCTCGGCGACGGGCAGGTCTCGGCCATCCTCAACCTCGTCGCCGCCTCGGTGCCGGGGCTTTCGCCCGACGCGGTGCGGGTGATCGACCAGCACGGCCGCCTGCTCTCCGAGGGCCAGGGCGCCGACAACGACCAGCTCGAACGCCAGTCGCGCCTGGAAACCAAGCTGCGCGAGCAGGTGGCGCAACTGCTCACCCCGATGCTGGGCGAGGGCAAGTTCACCACCGAAGCCCAGGTCCAGCTCGACATGGACCAGGTGACGGCCGCGCGCGAAAGCTACGACAAGGACGGCGTCGTTCGTTCCGAACAGCTCCAGCAGTCGCAGACCACCGGGCCCGGACAGGCCGGCGGCGTCCCCGGCGTGCTGTCCAATACCCCGCCGCCGGCGACGCAGGCCGTGCCCGGCGCTCCGCAGGGCACCGCGCCCGCTAATCCCGCCGCCCCGGTCCCGACCAACGGCGAAAGCTCGACCAGCAAGACCTACGAACTCGGCCGCCAGGTCTCCGTCTCGGAGACCGGCCCCGGCGGCATCAAGCGCCTGACCGTCGCCGTCGCGATCAGTGCCGATGCGATGAAGGGCGCCAAGGCCAAGGACCTCGCCGACCTCGAACAGCTCGTCAGCGCAGCGGTGGGCGCCAACCCGCAGCGCGGCGACGTGGTCAAGATCGTGACCCGCAGCTTCGAGCCGGTCGCGGTCGAGACCACGCCCTTCTACGAGACGCCGTGGTTCGCGATGATCGTGCGCAACGGCGCGGCGGTGCTGGCAGTGCTGATGGTGCTGCTGCTGGGCGTGCGCCCGATGATAAATGCCCTGCGCGGCGACAAGCCGGCGAAGGGCAGGAAGGGCAAGGCTGCCCAGACCGACGAGACGCTCGTGCCCGTCGCCCTGCCCGCGAGTTCCGCGATCGCCACGGCCATGTCGGGCGGGGCGGGCGTCGAAGTCGAAGTGAGCCGGGCCGACCTGCTCGCCCGTCAGCTCCACCTTGCCCAGCGCATCGTCGCCGAGAAGCCGGAAAGCGCCGTCCACGTCCTGCGCCAGATGCTGGCCGAACCGGCTCCAGAAGCCCCGTCGAAGGCCGCCTGAATGACCGGAGTCGCAACCATGCAGCCTGCCGACAGCGCCGCGGTGATAATGATGCTCCTCGCCGAGGAGCAGACCGCCGAAATTCTCGGCGCCCTCGACCCCCGCGAACTGCGCGTGTTGGGCGAGAAGATGGTCGCGCTTGGCGAGATCGGCCCCGACGTCATCGCCGAGGCCATCGCCGGCTTCGTCGCCAAGACCGAGCGCATGGGCCTCGTGACGCATGATCGGGTAGGTCAGGTCCACGCGATGATGAGCCGGGCGGTGGGCGAGGTCAAGGCGGAGAACGTGATGCGCCGCATCGCCCCGGCCACGCCGCAGACCTCGCCACTGGAACTGGCGCGCTGGCTGACCCCCGATGCGCTCGCCCCGCTGGTCAAGGGCGAGCATCCGCAGGCGATCGCGGTGCTGCTGATCCAGCTCGACGCGGAAGTCGCGGCGGCGGTGCTCCATGCGCTGCCGGCCGAGGTGCAGCCCGAGATCGTCCACCGCATAGCCACGCTCGGCCCCGTCGCTCCCCATGCGATCGAGATGCTGGAGGAACTGCTCTCGCGCCGGATCACCGAAAGCCACGGCCGGCGCCCCTTGCAGATGGGCGGTGCGCGCGAGGCGGCCGAGATCATCAACGGCGTCGGCAAGATCGTCGAAAAGCACGTCATGGGCGCGCTGACCAAGCGCGACAAAGTGCTGGCGCGCCAGATCGAGGAGGAGATGTTCAAGTTCGAGCACCTCTTCGTGCTCGACCCGCAGGCGATGGGCGCACTGCTGCGCGACGTCGCCAACGAGACGCTGATCGACGCGCTCAAGGGCATTTCCGAAGAGGAGCGCGAGGTGTTCTTCCGCGCCATGTCGAGCCGCGCCGCCGACGGCGTGCGCGACGAGATCGCCGCGCGCGGCCGGGTCAAGCTGGCCGACGTGGTCGCCGCGCAGAAGGACGTCGTCGCAGTGGCCCGCAAGCTGGCGGCCGACGGCACGATCGTGTTCGGCGCGGGGGATGACGACTATGTCTGACCTGGGTTTCGCTCTCGCGCAGACGACCGCGCTCAATCCCAGCCCCCGCTCCGGCCCCGGCTCCGGTCCACGCGTTTCCCTGGTCGAGGCGCTGGGCCGGTCGGCCGGTTTCCGCCCCAGTTCGCGCTTCGGCGGGGTGGCGGGGATGATCGCGCCGGAACCCGCAGCGCCGATACTGGCCGACCTGCCCGACCCCGTCGCCGAAGCCTATGCCCGTGGCTATGCCGAGGGACATGCCCAGGCCAGCGACGAAGCCGAAGCCCACCACGCTGCCGCGGACGCCGCGCGCGCAGCGCTGGCGCTCTCCTTCGCGCGCCTCGATGCGGTGATGGAGGAGGACCTGCGGCTGCGGCTGCGCGATACCGTCGCGGCGCTGTGCGAGGCCGCGCTGGCCCCGCTCGCCATCGATGAGGCGGCGCTAACCCAGCGGATCGCGCGCGCCGTCGCCATGCTGGCGCGGGCCGACGACGAACGCGTGGTGCGCCTGCACCCGGCCGACATCGACCTCGTTTCCGAACGCCTCCGTGCCGAGTGGCAGGTAATGCCCGACGCCTCGCTCGAACGCGGCACCGTGCGCGTCGAAGGGTCGCTCGGCGGGGTCGAGGACGGCCCTGCGAGTTGGCGCATGGCCATCGCCGAAGCGCTGCACCAGGGGTGAATGGAAGCCATGCCCTCTCCCGCTCCGCTCCGTCATCCTGAACTTGTCTCGGTATCCATCGGGCAATTGCGTCCGCCCGGCCACGTCGCCATCGGCCCTGTCGGCTTGCGCCGGCGAGGCACCAGGCTTGCGGCAAGATGGCCCCCGACCCGTAAGTCCGGCGCAGCTAGACTGGTTCAGGGTGACGGATGCGAGAAGCGGCGCGGATCATGTCCTTGCCTTGCCTTCACCATGTTCCCGGGCTCATGACCAATCCCGCCGCCGCGATCCTCGCCGACTTCGCCGCCGCGCCGATCGATCTGGCACCGCGCCGGTTCGGCACCGTCACCGCCTGCGACGGCGGTCTGCTCGAAGTCAGCGGCCTGGCGGTGCCGGTCGGCGCGATGTGCCGGGTGGCGGGCGGGCGCGACAGGACGTTCCCCGCCGAAGTCATCGGCTTTCGCAACGGCCGCACGATGATGATGATGCTGGGCGACACGATCCTGCTGCGCCCCGGCGCCCGCGTGGTTCCGGAGGGCCATCCGGGGATGCTGCCCGTGGGCGATGCGTTCCTTGGCCGGGCGGTCGATGGCGAGGGGCTTCCGATCGACGGCGGCCTGCCGATCCACACCCGCGTCGAATGGCCCGTCGGCGGGGTGCGCACGTCCGCGCTCGACCGCAGCCCGGTGCGCCTGCCCTTCGACACGGGCGTGCGCGCGCTCAATGCCATGACCACGTTCGGGGTCGGGCAGCGCATCGGCGTGATGGCGGGCTCGGGCGTGGGCAAGTCGGTACTGATCGACATGATCGCGCACGGCGCCAGCGCGGACATCGTGATCGTGGGCCTGATCGGCGAGCGAGCGCGCGAAGTTTCGGACTTCGTCGAGCGGCACATGCACGACGCCAAGAAGCACAAGACCGTCGTCGTCGCCGTCCCCGCCGACCATGCGCCCAACCTGCGCCTGCGCGGCGCGATGCTGGCGACCTCGATGGCCGAGCATTTTCGCGCCCAGGGCAAGCGCGTGCTGCTGATCCTCGACAGCCTCACCCGCGTCGCCCATGCCGCGCGCGAGATCGGCCTGCTGCTCGGCGAGCCCGGCGCCGCACGCGGTTATCCGCCTTCTGCGCTCGCCACGATCACCAAGCTGGTCGAGCGCGCGGGCAATTCGGCGGCGAGCAGCGGGTCGATCACCGGGCTCTACACCGTGCTCGCTGACGGCGACAACCAGGACGACCCGGTGGTCGACACCGCTCGCTCGATCCTCGACGGCCATATCGTCCTTTCGCGCGAACTGGCCCAGCGTGGGCAGTATCCGGCGATCGACATCGCAGCCTCGCTCAGCCGCGTCATGAACGACATCGTGCCGCCTGCGCACCAGCAGCTCGCCCGCTCCTTCCGCGCCCTCACCGCCAGCTACGAAGCCAACCGCGATCTCGTGCTGATGGGCGCCTACCGCACCGGCGCCGACCCGCAACTCGACCGCGCCATCGCCATGCACGCAGATCTCACCGGTTTCCTGTGCCAGGCGCAGGGCGAAGTGGTGAACCTGGATACCAGCGCAGCGCAACTGGCCGGGCTGCTGGGGTGAGGGGCGGCGATACCGTCGACCCGGACTCGATCCGGGACCGCGGTCCGGTCCGCACCATGCTTTCGGCGGGGCACTTGACTTCGGGTAGCTGTTGGCGAGCTGGCGCCTCTAGCGCTCACTACGGTCCCGGATCAGGTCCGGGACGACGCGGAGCACAGCCATGACCGCCGACAAGAAGAAGCTGGCCCGCCTCAACCGCCTCGAAAAGCTGCGCGCGATCGCCAAGCAAAGCGCCGCCACCGAAGCCGCGCAGGCCGAGAGCACGCTATCGCAGTTGCGCAACCTGTCCGACCGCACCCGTCGCCTCGCCAGCGACTACGCGGCGCGGCGCGATGCGGCCGACGGCGGGGCGCTGCACCATGTCGGCCGCTTCGTGAACGGGCTCCAGACGCTCAGCCGTACTACCGACGGCGACGCGCTGCGCGCACAGTCGATCGCGGACGCCAAACAGCAGGTGCTGGCGGAGGCCGAACGCCGCCGCGCCGCCATCGAGGACCGTGCCACGGCCCAAGCCCGTCGCATCGCCAGCAAGGCGCAGCCCACCCTCCTCGGTGCCCGGCGCACGATTGGCACGGATCTTGATTAGAACGAGCAGACGCCAACGAGGACCGGCCCCGCATGATCCAGACCACCGCCCCGACGCTCAGCGCCTGCCTCTCGCCCACCGGCGCCGGGGCCACCTCCACGGCCGCGCCGGGGGCCGATTTCGCCGCTCTTCTCCAGGTCACGCAAGGTCCGGCCAGCGCAACGGCGGACTCCACCCTTGACACGGACAAGGTCGTCGGCGGCGCGCTGGCATCCGTGGCGCTCCCCGAAATCGTGAAAGGCACGCAGGAGGGTCTTGCCGCGCTGGCCTTGCAGGCGGGTGCCGCTGCGCCGGTACCGACCGAGACCGGCCTTGCCTTTGCCCCACCGACCCGGAAAATCACCGCCCCGCACGCCGATACCGCTCCGCCCGGCCCCGGAAATCCGGCGCTTCCGGCCGCTTCGGTCGTACAGGTCGGTGCGGGCGGCACCGATGCGTCGGCCGCAGCGACGATCCCGGCGACCATGCTTCCGGTTCGCCTGCCACCTGCGCCTCCCGGCGTCGCCGCACCCGCCTTCACGCCGCGACCGGCCACCGTTCGAACCGGCCCCATGCCGCGCGGCACGGTCGACATCCTGCCCGTCCCGACATCCGGCGCAGGCGAGACGGCAACGCGGGTCGACGGCAAGGACGGCAATCCGTCCGGCAAGACCTTGCCGTCTATCGAGCCCCCGACCCGCCGCGAGAGCAAGAGCAAGACCGCCGCGGACGCCGATCCGGTCGTCCAAGCCATCGAGGCGGGCGCCGAACCCGCCGATCCTTTGCCCAACACGCTTCCGCAGGCCCCGAGCGCCCAGGTCGCGCCGGCGAGCGAAAAGGTTGTCGCCCTGCCAACATCCACCGTGACGTTGGCGGGCGAGGTCGTGCCGCAGCCGTCGATCGTCCATGCCTCCGTCAAATCCGGCCAGACGCCTGCGACGCCGCTGGCCGCAACGGTTCAGCCCCGCGCACCGATCGTGCCGAGACCCGCTGCGCCTGCGGATGCTTCGGTGCAGGCCGTGCGCCTCGACCCGATCGAGATCGTCCCGCTGCCGGTTCAGACCATCGCTTCGTCGCCGGATCAGGCCTTCCCGGCCGAGACGGCGATGGCACCGGCCCTTGCAACGGCACAGCCGGGCCCCCTCCCCGTGGTAACTCCGACCACGACGCCACTTGCAGAGGCCCCTCTGCCGACCGCGACGGTTGCTTCCGACCACTCCGATGCATCTCCGGCGCAACGGACGGCGCCCATGCACCTCGCCCCCACCGCGCCGGACGCGCGCGTATCGCTGCGGAGCGCCGTGCCAGACGCCCCGGATGCGCAGCCCTCCGCCATACCCCACGCCACGTTGCGCGATCCGTCCGCGAAGCTTCGCACCGCCGCGCCCGAGGAGCGCCCCGGCCAAACCGCCGGGCCGGACGAGCCCGAACGCCCCGCAGCGCGCCCACTCGACCGGCATGCCGGCGTGCAACCGCTCCCCGCCGAGGCCACGCCGGTTCCGAACGTCGCGCCGGCATCCGACGGAGCCGCCACTACCGCACCCTCGCCCACCGAAACCCCGCAGGATTTCGACACCCTCGTCTCCCGTCTCGCCGAGGCGCGCGAGGCGGCGAGCCCGCATGTCGTGCGCACCGCACTGGCGCATGGCGAGTTCGGCCGCGTCTCGATGCAGATCGGCCACGAGGATGGCGGCCTTTCCGTGACAATGGCCAGCCGCGACCCCGAGTTCGCCGGCGCCGTCCAGGTCGCTGCGGCGGCGATGGCGGGCAATGCCTCGACCGGCAGCGAACAGCCGCGCCAGGACGGTTCGGCCCAGCAGCAACAGCAAGCCGCGCAGGGCCAGAACCCGTCTCAGGCGCAAGGCCAGGCGCAGGGGCAATCGGGGCTCCAGGCGAGCACCGGCGGCGGCCAGGGCCAGCAGGCCCGAGCCGATGCGTCCGGCCAGCAGTCGCGGCGCGAGGAAGGCAATTCCCCGCAGCCGCAGGACCGGCAGCCGTCGGGCTCGCCCGCACGGGGCGGCCGGGGCGAACAGCGCCCGGGCAGCGGCGTCTACGCCTGAAGCCCGGCGCATCCGGCATGGAACAGGGGAATTCCTGAATGAGCGACAAGCCCGCGAGTGGTGACGAAAAGCCGAAGAAGAATGGCAAGATGGGACTGGTGCTGGTGGCCGTGGGGATGCTCGTGGTCGGGGGCGGCGCAGTCTTCGGGCTACTGGCGGCCGGCGTCATCGGCGGCCATGCCGAAGAGGCGAAGAAGGAGGAAGGCCCTCAGCTCGTCCGGAAAGGCGAGGCCGATCCCTATGCCCCCCCTGCCAAGGAAGGCGAGGGCGAAGGCGGCGGCGGCGAGGACGTCGAGGGCGAGGGCGGCGACGAATACCGCACCGCCTACTACACCTTCACCGAGGACTTCACGTCCAACCTCAAGGATTCCGACGCCATGGTCCAGGCGAGCATCGCCTGCTCCACCCGGCGCGACGGGCGGGTGCTGCAATGGCTCGCCAAACACGAGCTGGCGATCCGCTCGCACCTGCTGGGCATCCTCGCCGACACCCCCGAGGACGACGTCTCGACGGTCGAGGGCAAGGACCGCCTGCAGAAGCGGATGACCGCCGCGATCAACCAGGTGCTCGTCCAGAAGGAAGGCTTCGGCGGCGTCGACGCCGTCTACTTCCGCAACTTCATCATCCAGTGATGGCGCACGAGGCCCCCCGGAACGCACGGCACTGCGCCGAACTGCTGGGCGCCGGTCCCTCGATCGAGGAACTCGTGCGCCCGCTGGCGAAGCTGGGCGAGAAGCTGGCCCGCACCCTGCCGGCCGGGCTCGGCCGCCTGACCGGAGGAGAGGAGCCGGTCGTGCGCATCGGCATTCCCGCCGAAGGCACGCTCGACGGCATCGCCGGGCAGGAACGGGCGCTGGCGGCACACAGCCTCATGGGCCTGGGCCCCAAGCGCCTGCCACTGCTCGCCACCTTCGAGGCCGCGCCCGTGCTGCGCCTGCTCGACCGTGCGTTCGGCGGCAAGGGTGCCGTGCCCGAACCGCTGCCGAGCGCCTTCCCGCTCTCGGCCGAACTACTGCTGGCGCGCATCGAGGAGGCGATCGCGACCGCGCTCAGCGCCGGGCTAGGCGGCGACGCGGCGCATATGGTCCGCCCGCTACGGCGCGATACCAGTCTGGGCCAACTGGCGCCTTTCGCGCCCGCCGAGCCGCTGCTGCAGATCGTGCTGGAAGTGGAGGAACCGGGCGCGCAGCCCTGGTCGCTGGCGCTCGCCTTTCCGCTCTCGACGCTGGCCGCCGCTCTGGTGGTGCCGCGCCGCCAGCGCCGGGCGACCCGCGCCGCGCCCCGCCCCGCCCCGGACGGCGAGCCTTTCGCCTCGCTGCCGCTGGAGGTGACGGCGGTGCTGGTCGACATGAGCCTGCCGTTCTCGCGCATCTCCGCCTTGCGGCCGGGCGACGTGCTGCCGGTCACGGTGGCGCGCTCAGTGCCTATCCGGGTCGACGGGCGCACCATTGCCGCCGGCACTGTCGGCGAAGTCGAGGACCGGGTCGCGGTCCAGATCCAGAACGCCTTCTGATTGGGATTTTTGACGACATGAGCATCCACTCCCGCGGCCTCGATTTCCTGCGCGACGTCGACGTGCGCCTCTCGGTCGAACTCGGCCGCACGCAGATGAAGCTGAAGGACGTGCTCGCGCTGGGGCCGGAAAGCCTCGTCATGCTCGACCGCATGACCGACGAACTGCTCGACGTGCTGGTCAACGGCAAGCCGATCGCCAAGGGCGAAGTCGTCTCGCACAACGGGCGCTTCGGGCTGCGCATCGTCGAGATGCTGGGCATCGAGGAAACCGCCGTGCCGGGCGACGCGCTGGGGCTGCCCGATGCCGGAGGGGAATAACGGCGATGGCGTGGTATCTGCTCAAGCTGGTCGTGCTGCTACCGCTGATCGCGGGGCTGGTGTGGGGGTGCCTCAAGCTGGCCAAGTCGGTCCAGGTGCGGGCCGGGATCGGCACCGGATCGAAATCGATCCGCATCGTCGAGACGACGATGCTCTCGCCCACGCTGAAGCTGGCGGTGATCGAGTTCCACGGGCGCGAGATCCTGGTTTCGGCGTCGCGCCAGGGGCTGACGCGATTGGCCGAAGCGCCGGCGCGGGTGCGCGCGGGGGAGGGTTCGGAGTGATACCCGGGCTGCGTCATAAAACCGTGTCATGGAAGACCTGCGCGCCCCTCGCCCTCGCTCTCGCCTTCCTCCTCCCCACCTCCGCCCATGCCCAGACCGCAATCCCCGGCGCGCTCGACCGCGCCTTCGGGTCGCTCGGCGGCACCCAGGGCCCCGGCATGAACATGTCGCTCCAGCTCCTGCTCATCATGGGGCTGCTGACGATCCTGCCCAGCCTGATCCTGATGATGACCAGCTTCACGCGCATCCTGGTGGTGCTCTCGATCCTGCGCCAGGCGATCGGGTTGCAGCAGTCGCCGCCCAACCAGGTGCTGATCGGACTGTCGATGTTCCTCTCGCTGTTCGTCATGGCGCCGACGCTGGAGCGGGTGAACCAGACCGCCATCGCCCCTTACTCCGCCGGCACCCTCAACGCCGAGGCCGCGATCCAGGCCGGCGGACGCGAATTCCACGCTTTCATGATCCGCCAAACCCGCGAGCGCGACCTGATGATGTTCGCACAGATGGCAAAGGCCCCACGCTTCGCGGATGCGGCGGACGTTCCGTTCTCGATCCTGATGCCCGCTTTCGTCACCAGCGAACTCAAGACCGCATTCCAGATCGGCTTCATGCTGTTCCTGCCGTTCCTGGTGATCGACCTCGTGGTGTCCTCGGTGCTGATGAGCCTGGGGATGATGATGATGAGCCCGATGGTGGTCTCGCTGCCGTTCAAGCTGCTGCTGTTCGTGATGGTCGACGGGTGGGCGCTGCTGATGGGCTCGCTGGCTCAGAGTTTCGGGTGATGGGGCGGCGGCGCATATCCTCGCCCATCGGCGGAGAGGGACCACCTCACGTACTGCGCGGGTGCCCCTCCACCATGTTTCGCACGGCCCCCCTCCCCGTTCCGGCGAGGACCTGATGGAGGACATAAGCGCCCTGCTCGCCCTCACCGACCGCATGTTGTGGGTGACCGCGCTGGTCGCCGCGCCGGTGTTGCTGGCCTCGCTGGCAGTGGGGCTGGTGATCGGCGTAATCCAGGCGGCGACCTCGGTGAACGAGCAGACACTGACTTTCGTGCCCAAGCTGGCCGTCATCGCGCTGGTGCTGGTTCTGCTCGGCAGTTCGATGATGACGCTGATCGCCGACTACACGCAGGAAATCTTCGCCCAGATCGCCAGCACCGGGCAAGCCGAGCAGGTCTCGCAGTGATCGGCCTCGACTTCGGCTTCGGCTCGCTCGAGGCCGAGTTCTGGCGACTGGTCTTCGTGATGACCCGCATCGGCGCCGCGCTGGTCGCCGCGCCGCTGTTCGGCGCCGTTACCGTGCCGCCGCAAGTGCGGGTGATGGTGGCGGGTGCGGTGGCGGTGATGGTTTGCGCCTGGACGCAAGTGCAAGCGCCGGCGCAACTGCTTTCGGCGCCGGGCATCCTGATGGTCATGGGCGAAGTGCTGGTCGGGCTGACGCTGGGCTTCGTGCTGCAGCTGTCGTTCGCCGCGCCGGTGATCGCGGCGGAGATCATCGGCGGCGGCATGGGCATGAACATGGCCGTCGCGGTCGACCCGGTGGCCGGCACCCAGTCCCCGGCGCTGGGTCAGTATTTCATGGTGGTGCTCACCGTCGTGTTCCTGGCACTGGGCGCGCACCTGCAATGGTTCGCGCTGGTGGTACGCAGCTACGAGGTGTTGCCGCCCGGACAGACCTGGCTGGGCCCTGCGCGTTTCGCGCTGGTCGCGGGGTTCGCCTCGCAGATGTTGCTCACCGCCGTCGCCATCGCCTTGCCGGTGACGCTGGTGCTGCTGGTGGTGCAGCTCGTGACCGGCGTGCTGGGCCGCTCCGCCCCCGCGCTCAACTTGTTCTCGCTGGGGATGCCAGCGGGCGTGCTGGGCGGCATCGCAGCGCTGATGATCTCCGCTCCGGTTCTGAACGACATGGTCGCGCGCCTCTCCGCCGAGGCTCTCGCCCAGGTCGCGGAGGTCTTCGATCCATGAGCGGGCAGGCCAGATGAGCGAACAGGAAGGCGAAAAGAGTTTCGCCCCGTCCGATAAACGCAAGCGCGACGCCGCCCAACGCGGCGACGTCATCCGCCCGCGCGAACTGGCGATCGCGGCCTCGATGGCGATCGGCGCGGCCTGGCTGCTGCTGGCGGGGCCCTGGCTGCTCGACCTGTCGGAGCGCACCTTGCGCAAGGGTCTCACCTTCGACCGCGCCTCGCTCGATGATTTCAGCCCCGGCAGGATGCTGATCGATGCGCTGGTCGCAGGGCTGCCGCCGATCGCGGTGCTGGGCTTTGCGGTGATGGCAGTGTCGCTGGTCTCGCAGCTCGGCTTCGGAGATGGACGCTGGATCGGCGGCAACATCGCGCCCAAGGGCTCGCGCATCGACCCGATGGCGGGGCTCAAGCGGGTGTTCGGCCCCTCGGGCTGGATCGAGATGGTCAAGGGCCTCGCCAAAGTCGCGCTGCTAGGCGTGATCGCATGGACTTGGGGCGACGGGCGGATCGACGCTTTCGCGCGGCTGGGCCGCGGCGATGTCATGGCCCAGCTTTCCTGGGCGTGGAGCACGATCGTGCTGCTGCTGTTCTGGCTGTCGGCCGGGCTGCTGCTGATCGCGCTGTTCGACCTGCCGATCCAGATCGTGCGCCGGATGATGCGCCTCAGGATGACGCTGCAGGACGTGCGCGACGAGAACAAGGAAAGCGAAGGCGCGCCCGAGAAGAAGGCGATGATAAAGGACCGCCAGCGCAAGATCGCCATGGGCGGACTGGTCCCGGCGATGAAACAGGCGCAGTTCGTTGTGACCAACCCGATCCATTTCGCGGTGGCGCTGGCCTACGACCCGACCCGGGCCTCCGCGCCGATCGTGGTCGCCAAGGGTCGCGGCGACAAGGCGCTGGCGATGCGGCAACTGGCGGCGGAAAGCGCGCTGCCGGTGCTCGAGTACCCGGCGCTGGCCCGCTCGGTGTTCTATACCACGCGCGAAAGGCAGGTGATCCGCGAGGAGCACTACGTTGCGGTGGCGGCTCTGCTAGCGTTCGTGCTGGCGCTGAAACGGGGAGAAAAGCGCGCGGCGCCGCAGGTTTCGGTGCCGGTGACGGTGCGCTTCAATGCGGATGGAAGGCTCGATCCGCGGTCGGTTTCGTAACCTGGAACTGAGGAAGGCTATTTCGCGCGAAGGCGCAAGGGCGCCAAGATGTCCCGCTGCGCCGCAGGGGCCTTCACCATTCGACATCGCGCCAGTCGCGTCGTCGGAGCGGGAAAGCGGCTCGCCGCGAGTGTGCCCCCTCTGCGCCGTCCGCGTCTTTGCATGACCCAATCCCTACCTTCTTCTTCGCGCCTTTGCGCGAACCGGCGCTCCCTTAACCCGCCCGAGAAAAAGCCGTCCTAAGCCCCATGGTTACCTCCACCTCCTCCGCCTCCAACACGTCCTCGCTCGTGACCGCGCTCGGCGGAGGGAGCGGGGTGGACATGACCGCGCTCGCCAACAACCTGGCGACGGCACAGTTCGCCTCGCGCAACGACCGGCTGACGAGCAAGTCCGACAAGCTCGACGCGCAGATTTCCGCTGCCTCGAACATCAAGTCGCTGCTGCTGGGGCTGGATACCTCGCTGGGCACGCTGGTCCGCTCGGGTAGCCTTGCACGAACGCCCAGCCTCGCCAATCCGAGCGTCGCCAGCGCCACCCTGTCGGGCTCCAGCCAGCCGAGCGGCACCTATTCGCTCGAAGTCACCAAGCTCGCCAGCGGACAGCAACTGGCCAGCGCGGCTTATGCAGCAAAAACCAGCACGGTCGGCTCGGGCACGCTGACGCTCAAGTTCGGCACCGTTTCGGGCACCGGCTTCATACAGGACACCGCGCGCGCGGCAGTCGACGTGACGATCCCGCAAGGCGCCACGCTGGCCGATGTCGCCACCGCCATCAACGGTGCCAATGCAGGGGTCAGCGCCTACGTCACCACCACCGTCGACGGCGCCCAGCTCGTGCTCAAGGGAGCGGAAGGGGCCGCCAACGGCTTCGTGCTGGAGGCGGGCGACGCCAGCCTCTCCGCCCTCGCCTGGAACCCGGCTTCGACCACCGGCCAGCTCCTCGCCACCGCCGACGACGCCGCCTTCAAGATCGACGGCCTCGCCATGACCGCGCCGTCGAACACCGTCACCGACGCGATCCCCGGCGTGAAACTGCAACTCACCGCCGCCAACACCGGCGCCCCCACGACCCTGGGCTTTTCCGACCCGGCGAGCGCGATCTCCAGCTCGATGCAGGACTTCGTCGACGCGCTCAACGAAGTCGTCACCGCGCTCAACACCGCCACCACCCTCGGCGGCGACCTCGCCAACGATCCCGGCGCCCGCGCGCTCAAGCGCTCGCTGTCCGCGCTCGGCTCCACCACGATCATGCCCGGTGCGACAGGCGCGGCGAAGACGCTCGCCGACCTCGGCCTCAAGACCCAGCGCGACGGCACCTTCGCGCTCGACACCGACCGTCTTTCCGCGACGATGGCCGCCGACCCGCAAGGCGTCGCGGCGATGTTCACCAATGGCGTCAACGGCGTCTACGGCACCGTCGACCGCATCTACCGCGCCTCGGTCTCGACCAGCGACGCCTATTCGCTGGGCAGCTCGATCGCCGGCTACACCAGGAAGAAGACCGGCATCTCCACCGAGAAGAGCGACCTGGCCGAACAGCAGGAAAAGCTGCGCGCGCGGCTGGTGGCGCAATATACCGCGTCCGAAACGCGCATCGGCACGTCCAAGTCGACGCTGGCGATGCTCACCAACCAGATCGCCCAGTGGAACAAGAGCTGACATGCTCCTGATGACCTCCCCCCAGGAAGCCTACCGCCGCGTCGATTTCGACGCCCGGGTCAGCGGCGCCGGGCCGGCCGAGCTGGTGCACTTGTGTTACGAGCACCTCGTCAGCGCGCTCGGCACCGCCGTCCACGCCGACAGGCGCGGCGACAACTGCCTCAAGAGCCGCTCGATGACCCGCGCACTGACCGCGATCACGGCGCTGCAGATGGGCATCGCCGGCGAGGACGGGATCGCCGGTGCGCTGGGGCAGCTCTACGAGGCTGCGCGGCGCACCATCCTCGACAGCGCCCTCGCCTTCGATGCCGAACGGATCACGACCCTGCGCGAGGATTTCGCCGAGATCGGCAGTGCCTTGAGGGACGGGTAAAGTCTGTCCTGTTCAACCGGCAACGAGTCCGCTCCAAACGAACAGACTCCAGGCCCTCCCTGGCGCGCCGATCCGATCGACACGCCGCCATGTCAGGCCCGGTTTCGATGCCAGAGCGCCCATGCACCACACTCTAAGCAACCGTTTCGGTCATTGCGTAGATCGCGGATCGGGCTGCGTTAGCCTAGTTACCCGGCCCTTTGCCTCGGTTTCGGAGCAGGTCGGGCGCGCATGAAACGCGCTATGCGATATCTCCCTAGGCACATATCCAATGGGAGCTTCGCCGTGGACCTCATCTCGAACCTGATCCTGATCGACGGCGATTCCCGCCGCCGCGCCAGCATAAGCCATGTGCTCTCCGCCGGCGCCATCCACGTCGAACCTTTCGAGAACGTCTCGGAACTGGCGGCCTCGTGGCCCCGGTCGGGGGTGGTGCTGATCCACGACGAGGACGGCGCCATCGAGGACCTGATCGACAGCATGGCGCGCCACGGCGAATGGTTCCCGATCATCGCCTTCAGCGAGGAGCCGGGCGCCCAGCGCATCGTCCAGGCCATCCTCGACGGCGCGATCGACTACATCGCCTGGCCCATCAGCCCCGAAGAATTGACCGACAACCTCGGCAAGGCGATCACACGCGCCGAAGGGCTGGGCAACGCCAAGCTGCGCGAAGTCATGGCGCGCGCCCGGGTCGATCGCCTGACCCGGCGCGAACGCGAAGTGCTGGGCGGGGTCGCCAGCGGCCTGTCCAACCGCCTCATCGGCGAAAAGCTCTCGATCAGCCCGCGCACCGTGGAAATCCACCGCGCCAACATGCTCAACAAGCTGGGCGCCAACCACACGTCCGACGCGATCCGCATCGCCATCGAGGCTTCACTGGTCAACTAAGCGGCGGCTGGGTGGCTACCGAACGGATGCGCGATTGTCCCTATCCGGTCATGAACGCGGCGTTAGCCACGATGCTGCTAGACCCGGCTGGTCGGCCACATTTGTGCCGACGGCTGTACCCGCAGTCTCCTGATGACAGGCCCGGTCGTCGCCCCCCCCTCCCGGCCGGGCCTGTTGCGGACAGGGGTCCGGGCATCCGGCCAACTGCCGTCCGTCGTCTCCAGCTCAGTTCGACATTGACAAGCAAGCCCTTTTCGCATGCCTTGCTCCACCTTCGGAGAACGCGCCATGCAGTCGTTTCTTGTCCTTCTGGCATCGCTGACGGCCTCGATCCCGCCGTCCTACCTGCCGGCCGCCCAGCCCCGCGATCCCTTGACCGAGGAAGTCGCCGCGCTCGATCGCAAGGTGTTCGATGCCTACAACGGCTGCGATCTCGATACTTTCGCCAGCTACTTCGACCCCGGCGTCGCCTTCTTCCACGACACCGGCGGCGCCACGTTCGATCGGGCCACGGTGGTGGCCAATACGAAAGCGTATATCTGCGGCAAAGTACGGCGCGAACTGCTGCCGACGACCCTGCACGTCTATCCGGTCAAGGACTATGGCGCGATCGAGGAGGGCGAGCATCGCTTCTGTGAGCTGGCGAGCGGGGAATGCGCAGGGATCGCGAAGTTCGTGATCGTCTGGGCACGGCGCGGCGACGCGTGGCGGATCACCAATGTCCTGAGCTACGGCCATCGCGCGATGACCGACGAGGAACGCCGGGCAACGTCACACAAGTGAACTGCGGGCGTGCCCGCCCTCCGCTCCTTCAGCTACGGAAAAATCGTCGTAGTCAGTGCAATCGCATCGAGGCGGGTGGGGTCATGGGCGCTTCGGTCGCCTCGCCGCTTTTCTCGATCCGGGCCAGCACCGCCGAAACATGCGCGGCAAGCAGTGCCAGGCCCAGGGTAGGACCTTCCGCCAGTGCTTCGTCGGCGCCGTCGTTCTGGACGACGCTGGCGAGGCACACGTTCTGGACCCCGCGCGAGAGCATGAAGCAGGCATCGCCGCCCATGAGTTCCAGCACCGCGTTGGTCACCGCGCCGCAATCGAGCATGGCATGGACCGCCACGACGTCGATCGTCCCGGTCCCCTCGATCCCGCTGCCGCCGAGTTCGAGCACGGCCTCGCGCACGCGGTCCACTTCCTCGCAGGCGGCGCTGCCGGCGCAGTCATGCAGGAACTCGCGCAGGCGCCTGGCACGCGCACGGTCGTCATTGAAACGGTTCAAGGTACTTGCCATTGCTGTGATATTCTTTCGCGTCCGAAGGTGCGCCAAAGTCCCGAAGTGCCGTCCTGCGTCAATACGCAGATATCGCGCGCGTTGAAGCACTGTCTCGACTTGCTACAGTCTACGCGATCGAAGTGAAAGCCCCGTATACGCAAGCCTCCGTGGAAAATGCGCGAAACTCAGCCCGCGCCGGCCATCTCCCGGCGCGATGCGAACCACGCTGCCATACGCTCGATGGCATCCTCGATCTCGGGCGTGGAGACGGCAAAACTCAAGCGGAAGAAGCGGTTGCCCTCGACCGGGTCGAAGTCGATCCCCGGCGCGGTGGCAACGCCGGTGTCCTCCAGCAACTGGCGACAGAACGCCAGGCTGTCGTTGGTCATGTGGCCGATGTCGGCCCAGATGTAGAAGGCCCCGTCGGGTGGCGCGATTCGCGCCAGGCCGAGGCGCGGCAGCGCGGCGAGCAGCAACTCGCGGTTGCGCGCATAGTTGGCGAGGTGGCCTTCCAGTTCCTCGCGCGCGTCGAAGGCGACGAGGCCGGCGTGCTGGGCCAGCACCGGCGGGGTCAGGAACAGGTTGGCGATCCGCGCCCGCGCCGCGTCGATCAGATGGGGCGGCACCACCAGCCAACCGAGCCGCCAGCCGGCCATGCTGAACCACTTCGAAAAGCTGTTCACCACCAGCGCGCCGGGCACATGCTGGAGCATCGAGTCCGCCTCGATGCCGTAAGTCAGGCCATGGTAGATCTCGTCCGAGATCACCGCGATGCCCTTGCGCGCGCAGACTTCGGCGATCGCCGCCAGTTCCTCGGGCGCGATCACGGTGCCGGTGGGATTGGCCGGACTGGCCACGATGAGCCCCTCCGGCACTGGATCGAGCGCGTCGAGCGCGGCGGCGGTGACCTGGTATCGTTCATCAGGACCGCAGGGCATCTCCACCGGCTCGATGTAGAGGGTGCGGAGCGAATTGCGGTAGGCCACGTAGCCGGGGCGCGCCAGGGCCACCCGGGCGCCGGGGCGGAACAGACACGAGAGCGCCAGCACGAAGGCGGGGGAAGCGCCGCAGGTCAGGAACACCTGCTCGGGCGAGACGTCGACGCCGTGAGCCTCGGCATAGTGCCGGGCGATCCGTTCCCGCAGGGCGGGGCTTTCCCAATAGCCGCCAGGATCGCGATCGAGCACTGCATGGGCGGCGGCGATGGCGGCAGCGGGCGCGCCGGTCGAGGGCTGGCCGTATTCCATGTGGATCACGTCGCGCCCCTGGGCGGCGAGTTCGTAGGCGATGCGGCCGATCGTGGTCGCGTGGAAGGGTTCGACATGGGCGATCATACCCGCGTGCTACGCGGCGGCCGACCGCGATGCAATGCGCGAGGGCCCGATCTGGCGAGGCGGGCGCCATGCCTACCCGTGTCGGAGGAGCGGCCGGCGCCTCATCCTCGCCCGCCTCGGCACTACCCCCCGAAGACCGTGTAGATCCGGGCGGCGAAGCGCCATTCCCCGGCTTCGCGCACGAAGCTGTCATGGTATTCGCCGGTCACCGTCTTGTCGGTCCCGGTGATCGTGGCGACCATCATCGCATTGCCCCGGGCGCTGTCCCCGTCCACCTCGGCCATCAGGTTGTGGATCAGCGGCACCGGATGCGGCCGGCCCCTTCCTTCCGCCAGGAACGCGACGAGGGCCTGCGGCGTTTCGAACCGCTGCCGCACGGCGAACTCCGGCCGGTCGGGATGACCCGAGCGCAACTCGAACGTTCCCTCTGCCGCAAAGAGGTCCGCGATGTCCTCGTAGGCCTCTCGCCGCACCGCGCGGGCATAGCCGTGGACAAGGTCGGCGATGGCGGCCTGTGCCTCGATGCGCGCGATCCGAGCTTCCAGCGAGACGCTCATGCGGCCCGATCCCCTCGGCCCATCGCATCGACGATACCTGCCCCCGCGCTGGCCCCCTCACCGGCCGTCCACTCTTCTCTTCCCTCGTCGAAACCCATGGTTTTCCGCGCCTCTCCAGCCTCGCGCAGTTGGTCCGCGCAGCATTGCCGGCAAGTCTGGAGAAGTGTGCGCTATCTTGCAATCGCCCCTGCCCCTGCGCATCACCGCAGCCACGATAAGATGCCAGGAAGGGGAGATCGACTTGACTGTCGACGACGTGATCGCGGCCGCTCGGGCGGAAACGGCGCTGACCGAAATCGGCGATCCTGCCGCGCTGGAAGGGCTCGCGGTGCTGCTGCAGGCCTATGCCGGGGAGGCCGCCTTCACCGGGCGCGGCAGCCAGCTCGCCCATCGCGACCTCGTCAAGTACATGGCCAATCGCCTGCGCATCGAGGACTGGCTGGCCCGCCACCCCGATCTGCTGGATCGCCCGGTCGAGAAGCCGCTGTTCGTCTTCGGTCTGCCGCGCACCGGCACCACGCTACTCATCAACCTGCTCGCCGCCGATCCGAGCCGCCGCGCCTTCCTGCGCTGGGAATCGCACGATCCTGTGCCGCCGCCGCGCCCCGAGGAGCTGAATGCCGGGCCCCGGTGGCGCGCGATGCAGGAGGCCACGCAGATGGCGCTCCAGCACATGCCCAAGATCGCCGCGATCCACTACGAGGATGCGCATAGCCCGACCGAGTGCCAGTTCTCGATGAACTACTCGTTCTGCGCGCAAGTGTTCGAATCGCAGGCCGACATCCCGAGCTATCGCCAATGGCTGTTCCACGAGGCCGACTACCTGCCCGCCTTCCGCTTCCAGAAGCGGCTGCTGCAACTGCTGCAGGCGGAGACCGGCGGGCGCTGGACGCTCAAGAACCCGTGGCATCCCCTGTTCCTCGATGCCCTCGCGCAAGTCTATCCCGACGCGCAGCTGGTCATGACCCATCGCGACCCGGCCGATGTCCTGGGTTCGATCGGCAGCCTGATCGAGAACGTGCGGATGGTCTATTCGGACAAGGTCGACCTCCATGGCATCGGCAGGACGTTCCTGGAAACGTTCGCCCTGATGATCAAGCGGCAGAACGCCTTCCGCGAGAAGCACGGGCAGGACGCGATCCTCGACATCCAGTACGTCGACATCGTGAAGGACCCGATCGGGGAATGCCGGAGGATCTACGCGCACTTCGGCGAGCGTTTGACCGATGCCGCGCAAGCGGCGATGGACGGCTACATGGCGGCCAATCCCAAGGGCAAGCACGGAAAGCACGACTACACGCTCGAACGCTACGGCCTCACCCGCGAAGGAGTGCACGAAGCCTTCGCCGACTATATCGAACGCTACCGCATCCCGGTTAGGCAGGGCGCGTGACACACCTCGGTGCGCGCTACGGCCAGCTCGTGCAGATGAGCTACGTGACGCGAGACATGGATGCGGCCGTCGCCCATGCCGAGGCGGAGCTGGGCATTGCCGGACTGGTCCGCAGCGAGGCCGACATCGAGGTCCTGTGCCACGGCGAGCGATGCCGGCTGGCAGTGCGGTCGGCCATCGCCAACATCGGCGAGCCGGGCAGGGTCCGCCAGTTCGAGATCATCGAGCCGGTCGCCGGGGCGACGCATATCTACGCCGATGCGCCCGACCTTGCAGCCGGCCCGCTCCGTTTCCACCACGTCGGGGTGGCAGTCCCCGGCCCCTATGCCGAATGGGAAATGCTGCTCGAAGACGTGCGGGCAAGCGGGGACGCGCTGGCCTTCCTGTTCCCGCCCGAGCCTTCGGCCGACGCCGGGCTGTGCTTCTGCTACGTCGATACCCGCGCGCGCCTGGGGCACTATACCGAATACCTCTGGGCCGACCCGGCGCTGGCGGGGATCACCGCCGCGCCGTGGCTTTGTCGTTGACGCGGGCCGGGACGGTCACGTCCCCTCGGAATTGACGCTGACGATGCCTGGACGCTCGGCGCCCATCCCTGAAAAACCGATCGAATATCCGCCATCGACCGGCAGGATCACCCCGGTGATGTAGGCAGCCTCCTCGCTCGCGAGGAACAGCGCGGCATTGGCGATGTCCTGTGCATAGCCCCAGCGGCCCATCGGAATACCCGCCAGCGTCGGGAAGCCTTCAGGTGGCGTGTCGTGCGTCTTCGAAGCCTCGACGAGGCCCGTCCACATCGTGCCCGGTGCCACCGCGTTCACGCGGATGTTGCGGTCCGAATAGTCGAGCGCGGCCACCTTGGTGAGCTGGTGGACCCCGGCCTTGGCCGAGCTGTAGACGCCGTGGTGCTTCCAGCCGATCACGGCCGAAGCCGAGCTGGTGTTGACGATGGCGCCGCCGCCGGTCCTGAGCATCGAGGCGATGCCGTACTTCATGCCCAGGAAGACGCCGCGGATGTTGGTGGCGTGGACCTTGTCCCACAGCTCGACCGGCTGTTCGTGGAGCGCCGCCATGCCGCCACCGAACCCGGCATTGTTGCACAGCACGTCGAGGCGGCCGAAGCTGTCTTCGGCCGTGGAGATCAGCGCCCTGATCTGCTCTTCCTCGGACACGTCGCAGTGCACCGCCACGGCGTTCCCGCCGAGGCTTGCCGCCACTTCGTCCTGCTTGCCCGAAATGTCGGCAAGGACCAGCCTCGCCCCCTGCTCGTGGAACAGCTGCGCCATCGCCTTGCCCATGCCCGACCCCGCGCCGGTGATGATGCAGACCTTGTCCTGAAGCCTACCGGCCATCGTCCTTCTCCCTTGCTACCCCATGATCCGGGGCAATCGTCATGCGCTTCGTGGCGATCCGCCCGTCACGCAGAGGTATCGATCGTCGGCCTCACCGTGATCTCCGAGATGTTCGTGCGGCGCGGCATCGAGAGGATGAAGACGATGGCCTCGCCGATGTCGCGCGGCTTGACGGCGCCTTCCTTGCCGACGTGCGCCTGGATCGCACCGCGCCAGTGGGGGTCGACGATGTTGTCGCCCACTTCCGTTTCGGTGGCGCCCGGCATCAGCGTGGTCACGCGGATGTTCCTGCCTCCCAGTTCCTGGCGAATGCCGTCGGTGAACGAATTGGCCGCGTGCTTGCTGGCCGAATAGGCACTGGTCATCGGCCCGCCCTTGCGACCCGCCAGCGAGGAAATGGTGATGATGTCGCCCTCGCCCCGCGCCAGCATGTGCGGCACGGCGGCGGCGCAAGTGTAGACCGTGCCCATCAGGTTGATGTCGATGACGCGACGATAGAGGTCGGTATCGCAGTTCTCGATGCCACCCGCCTGCATGACACCGGCGGAATTGACGAGGATGTCGACGGACCCGAACGCCGCGACGGTATCCTCCACTGCGCGCCGGGCGTCGGCCTCGACCATCATGTCGCCGGGGATCGCCAGCGCCTTGCCGCCCGCCGCCTCGATCCGCCCGACCAGCCCCGCCAGGCGATCGGCGCGCCGGGCGGACAGCGCGACGGTCGCGCCCGCTTCGGCAAGGCACAGTGCGGCGGCCTCGCCTATGCCCGACGACGCCCCGGTGACGAGCGCGACTTTTCCTGCGAGGGGCTTGGTCATCTGCGGCATTCTCCCGGTGTCTCGTGGCGGCCCTGTCCGGACCGATCGTATGCATTGGCTGGCGTCGCGACCGGCGATAGTCAATCAGAATTGCTGAACACATGTTCTAATCGCTCGGGCGCAGCGGGATGATGTATCCGATCGAGGGGAGCGCTCGTGTTACCCCTCACGCGATCACCAGCACGCTGCGGTGGATGAAGCGCACCAGGTCCGCCTGCCCCCGCGCGCCGGTCTTGGCATATATCCGCTTCGAATAAGTGCGCGCCGATTCCACCGTCAGCCCCAGTTCCGGCGCCGCCTCGCTGATCGACATGCCGCGGCTGAGCGCCAGCGCCAGCCGCGCCTCGCTGGGCGCGAGGTCGAACAGTTGCGCCAACTGGTCGCAGCGGTCGGCGGAGGACCAGTTGTCGGCATGGAGGTAGCCTATGATTGCGGGGGCGGCCTGGGTGGTGCCCATGCGCTGGCCGGAGGGAACCAGCAGCAGGTCGAGCCAGGGCTCCCGGCCCAGCACGATCGCGCGGGGGCGGGCGTGCGAGTCCTGCGCCAGTTCGCGGATCGCGGCAAGCAACTGGCGGCGCAGGCCCGCGTCGCGCGCGGTCAGCCGTCCGTCCTTGCCGCGCGCGATCCTCGCCCCGTCGGCCAGCATGCGGCCGCCCAGGGCATCGGCATCGAGCACCCGCCCCTCGCCGTCGAGCGTGAGCCAGCCGAAGTTCAGCCGCCGCACCGCCTCGCGCGCGACGGCCGCGGTCATGCGTTCGCGCTCCAGCGCCACGAAGCCTGCCAGCGCCGGCCGGACGAACGGCCCCAGGCTTTCGAGCAGAACGTCGACTTCCGCGCCGAACTCCCCCTCGCGCCGCGTCACGGTGATCCAGCCGCTGACGCCGTGCCGCTCCGCCCCGCTCTGGGCAAAGCGGATCATGCGCAAGTGGTTCATCCCCGAGGGCACCAGCAGCTGCGTGAGGTAGGCATCGTGCGAGGGCTCGCCGAACTGCAGCAGTTCGTCGAGGCGATAAGTCCGCCCTTCCGCCATCGCGTGGTAGGGCATGGGATCGCGCAAGTAGAGGTTCTCGCGATAGTGGCGCGAGACCGGCGGCGGCGAGGCATGCCCGGAATAGAGGTGGATCACCCGCGCCTCGGGCGTGCCCAGCGGCAGCGGACGGAACACCAAGCTTGCGTAGTCCCCCGCGACCGCAAGGCGCAGCGCCTCGAGGAAACGCCGCCACGGAGGGTCCTCCACGAGCCCCTCGATCAGCGGCACCAGGAGCCCCGCCGGTATCTCTCCCGTCATCGTCCGATCCCCAAATGGGAATTTGCTTTGGCCGAGGCCTAGACCACCAGGCAGGCACGAACAACGAGGTGCGCATCACCCCGGCGATGACGGGGACGGTGACGGCCCGCGAGAGGATCATCCGCGATGAACGTGCAGCCCGCCGCCTTCCTGCGAACCACCCTGCCGCTCGGCATCGACATGGTGGGTGACTACGATTCGGGCCGCTACCATTCGATCTGGCTGCCCGATCACATGGTCAGCTTCTGGCCCGATTCGATCTGGACGCCCGAGTTCACCGATCTCGCGAAAGCCTCGCCCAGCCCGCACCGCCATCTCGACGGCATGGCGGTGAGCGCGGCCGCCGCAGTGCTCACGAGACACACGCCGCTTGCCACCACCGTCGTCGACACCGTGCGCCGCCACCCCTCGCTGCTGGCGCAGGCGGCACTGACGATCAGCCACCTCTCCAAAGGGCGCTTCATCCTCGGCCTGGGTTCCGGGGAACTGGAAAACACCGTCCCCTACGGTTTCGACTTCTCTCGGCCGGTCGGACGGCTCGAGGAGGCGATCAAGGTCATCAAGCTGCTCTGGCATTCGCAAGGCCCTGTCGATTTCGCGGGCGCGTTCTTCCACCTTGAACACGCCCGCATGGATACCGAGTTCTACGAAGGCAAGGCCCCTCCGATCTGGCTCGGCGCGGCAGGCCCTCGCATGCTGGGCATCACCGGCCGCGAGGCGGACGGCTGGTGGCCGGCCGGCGCCTGGACGCCGGAGGACTATGCCGCCAAGCTCGGGGTGATCCTCGAGGCAGGGGACGCCGCCGGACGCGACATGAGCGACTTCGTCCCTGCCCTCACCCAGATCTGCCTGATCGGCGAGCCCGACGAGATCGACGAAATGCTGCGCGCGCCGATGGTCAAGTCGATCATCCTGATGCTGACCGCGAAAGACCTCGCGCGATTCGGCTACGAGCACCCGATGGGGCCCGACTGGCGCGGCATCATGGACTTCGACCCGGTCAAGCTCAGCCGCGCCGCGATGCTGCGCTTCTGCGAGGAGATGGACCCGCGGGCGATCCGCGACGTCCTTCCCGTCGGCTCGCCGAAGCAGGTCGCGCGCAAGCTCAAGGGCTTCGCCGATGCCGGGATGCGCGTGTACAAGCTGATGGAATACGGCGCGATGGGCGGCATGAAGTTCGCCGCCACATCGGCCGCCAAAGTGCGCGAAACCGAGGACGAGATCCAGAGGCTGGTGGCGGCATGAACGTGGTCTCCCCCACGCTCGACGCGCAGCATCTGCTGCAGCATGCGATAGCCGAGACCGGTCTTGCGGACTGGGCCGACGCGGGTTTTCCGGAACGCTTCGCGCTGGCCGTCGCGCATGTCGAGAGCATCCCGATGGACGCGGCCGGACGCCGGGCGGCGGCGGCGAACATCCACTGGCTGCTCACCGACCGGCTTCGCTTTTTCCAGGATCGCAAGGACCTGCCGCTCGCCGCGGAAGTGATCGAGCGACCGATGTTCGCCAGCGGCGAACCGCGTTCGGGCACCACGCTGATGCACGCGCTGATGTCGGTCGACCCCGATTCGCGGGCCCTGCGCTTCGCCGAAGTCATGCATCCCTCGCCGCCCCCCGGAACCGTCCAGGGCGAGGACCCGCGCTATGCGCAGGCCGACATGGAATGGCGCGAGATCAATGCGAAGATGGCCAGGTGGCTCCACTGCCATCCCTACAACGACATGCTGGGCAATGGCCTGCCCGAAGACGAACGGACCTGGGCTTTCGACTTCAGGGTCATGACCCCGACGGCCTGGTGGCGGGTGCCGATGCAAAATCTCGCTATGGGCCTGCCCACCGACCCGGTCGCGCAGTACCGCATCCACAAGGCGATGCTGCAGGCATTCCAATACGGTCGCGAGGCGAAATACTGGGTCCTCAAGGGCTTCCACACCACCAGGCTGAAGGCCTTCTTCGCAGCCTATCCCGATGCGACGCTGGTCTGGCTGCATCGCGATCCGGTCATGGTCGCGGCCAGCTCGACGATGATGATGGCCGACATCATGGACGGCATCGTCGGGCCGATCGACCTGGTCCAGGAAGCGCGAATGCATCTCGAGCGGGTGCGCTGGTCGATCGGCAACACGATGGCCAATCCGCTGACCGATGACCCACGCATCCTCCATGTACGCTACCACGACTTCCTGGCCGACCCGATCGGCACCCTGCGCACGTACTATGCCTTCGCCGGGAAGGCCTTCGGCGAGCGTCAGGAAGCGGCGATGCGGGCATACCTCGCCGGAAACCGGGGCGACCGGCACGGCAAGTTCCACTACTCGACGCAAGTCCTCGTCGACGCCGGATACGACGTGGACTCGCTGAATGCCGAGTTCGCTCCGTTTCGCGAGCGGTTCGGCGTTCCCATCGAAGTGCGCCGCTGATGCACCCGCGCATCAGCCTCCACCAGGTCGCCTTTCTAGCCGAGCCGACGGCGCGGTTCGTCGCGTTCTGCAGGGAGATCGGGGTGCAGCATTGCACTCTCGTCACCTCCCGCCTGCTGCGCGACGAAGAACGCGCAGCGGTTCGCGAAGGCCCTGTCGGCGTCGGCTGCATCAACCATCCCTTCGCGGTCCATCCCGATCTCGCGCGAGATGCCGGGGATGCAGCCGAAGGCCTCCTGCGCGCGATTGCCATCGCCGCCGAGCTGGGCGCCCCCTCGATCTACCTCCTCACCGGCGGACGGGGCACACTTTCGTGGGAACAGGCGGCCGAGCGCTTCGCTCGGCTCCTCGCGCCGTGCCGCGATGCTGCGCAGCAAGCCGGCGTTGCGCTGCTGGTGGAGAACGCCTCGTCACTCAACGCCGACATCCACATCGCCCATACCCTGCCCGATGCGACCCGGCTCGCCGGCATCGCCGGCATCGGCCTTTGCGTCGAACTCCACGCCTGCTGGACCGAGGCCGCCCTGCGCCGGAACCTCGCCGCCGCGCTGCCTCTGGCCGGGCTCGTCCAGGTCAGCGACTACGTGCTGGGCGACCGCATCACGCCGTGCCGCGCCGTGCCGGGCGACGGCGCGATCCCGCTGGAAGCGATCCTGCGCGACGTGCTGGACCTGGGCTACGAAGGCCTGTTCGACCTCGAACTGGTCGGCCCGCGGATCGTGGAGGAAGGCGCCCGCCCCGCCTGCACCCGCGCCGCGCACTACCTTTCCGACCTTCTCTACCGACTGGGAGCCTGACGATGGCCTTTGGCGACGGACCCGACGATCTCGCACTCGACCTCGCCTGGAAGCAATTCTGCGACCATCTCCGGACCGCCGGCAGGAGCGCCTTCAAGGACGCCAACCCCGCCACCCCGCTCCAGCGCGCCGACGCCTTCCGCTTCCTCACCCAGAACCTTGGCCAGGCCTTCGACCTCGCGCTGGAGACGAAGGACCCTGCCTTCCCTCAGATCCACGCCTTCACCACGCCGACTATGAAGCTGGGCGGCGACGTCGCCGACTTCACCTATCGCCAGGCCTGGATCGATGGCGCCCACGCCTATCGCCTCACCGGCCGCAAGGGCACCGCCCGCTGGCTCAACGTGACCGTGCAGGGACCGCGCCCGGACCTGATCCCGGGCACCGACTGGCCCTCGCTGCACGAACCCTTCGGCGACGTGCCAGAGTGCAACATCCTCGGCGCCCGGATCGAGGCCGACGCCGAGGGCCGTTTCGAGCTCTTCGTCGGCGGCGAGGCGCGGCCGCGCAACTGGCTGCCCACTACTCCCGGCAGCCGCAAGCTGTTCATCCGCGAGGCCTTCGACCGCTGGGACGAGACCCCGACCACGCTCACCATCGAGCGCATCGGCATGGGCACCCCCCGCCCGCTCCCCGACCCGGCGCGCATGATCGAGGCGATGGACTGGGCGGGGCGTTTCCTGACCGGCCTGATGCGCGACTGGCCCGAGCATTCCTGGGCAACCTCGCGCGGCGTCTGCGATCCCACCGCGCGCAATCGCTTCCCCGCCGACAAGACCGCCAACGACGCGTCGGACGCCAGGCGCGGGCGCATGGCCGCCCACATGGTCTGGCACCTGGAACCGCAAGAGGCGCTTATCGTCGAAATGGACATGCACCCCGGATTCTGGATCTTCGGCATGGGCGGCGCCTTCGCGGGCTCGATGGATTTCCTCCACCGCCCGGTCAGCTATACACCCGCCCGCACCTGTGTGGACGGCGACGGCGTGGTGCGCCTGGTACTTTCCCAAGACGATCCCGGCGTCCACAACTGGCTCGACACGCAAGGGTTCAGCGACGGCAACCTGACCTATCGCAACCTCCTCACCCAGGACGCCGCCACCTTCCGCACCCTCCTGGTGCCGCGTGATGCGCTGATGGCGCACTTGCCCGCCGACACCGCACGGGTCTCTCGCGCCGAACGCGAAGCAATGCTGCTAACCCGCTACCGCGCGATCAAGCAGCGCTACGCCATCTGACACTTATTCGAAATAGTCGAACATATCGACCAGTTTTATCCCAGTTATGCGGATGACATCCGGCGCCCATAAGGGTCTCGAGCGACGCCCCGGTCGCACAGATCGACGGCGGTCGGTTGCTCGGGACCCACCGCCCGCCACCTAAGGAATCCGACCATGAACTCGACCACCATCGATCTCTCGCCTGCCGTGTCCTCCTCGCGTACCCTTTCCTCCATCGAGCGCGCATTGCCGGCTACCGGCCGCGTGCTGATTGCAGCGATCTTCCTGCTGAGCGGCGCGTCGAAGCTCGCCGATCCGACCGGCTCGATGGCCTACATCTCCTCGGCAGGCCTGCCGCTTCCCCCCCTGGCGCTGGCCGGCGCCATCCTCGTCGAAATCGTCGGCGGACTGATGCTCGTCGCCGGCTATCGCCTCCGCGCCGTCGCCACGGTGCTCGCGCTGTTCAGCATCGCCACCGCCGTGTTCTTCCATCATGCGCTGGGCGACCAGAACCAGTTCATCCACTTCTTCAAGAACCTGGCGATGGCCGGCGGCCTGCTGCAGATCGTCGCCTTCGGCAAGACCGGCGCCCGCGCCTGACCCTGCCACCCCGCCCGTCGCCCGATCCGGCGGCGGGCAGGGCCGACCCACGCATCTTCCCATAGTCCGCCGGTCATCACCTCTCCACCATCCCGGCCTTATGCCCTTGCAGCATGAGCGGACTGGAAAGCCTCCTTATCAAGGCCAGAGGCGCTGCCCGCCGCGGCGAGACCGAGACGGCGCGCGCGCTCTACCGGCAGGTTCTCGATCGCCACCCCCGCAACCCCCGCGCCCTGATGGGTCTGGGAATACTCGATGCGAGCGACGACACGCCCGCGCAGCTCGCGTTCGACCGCATGGTCGCCGCCTTCCAGGCCGGTCGCATGGACGAAGCGGCACGGCTCGGAAAAATCCTCGCGCGCGACCACCCCTACGCCCACGGCGTCCACAACCTGCTCGGCGCAGCGCTGCTGGAACTGGACGACGCTGCCGGTGCCGCCGATGCGTTTCGCTGCGCAATCGCCGCCCATCTCGATACGCCCGCCGCTTGCAACAACCTTGCCATCGCCCTGCGCCGCCAGGGCCGCCTCGACGAGGCCGAGGCGACCTGGCGAGCCGTGATCGCCCGCGCCCCGGATTATGCCGATGCGCCCTACAACCTCGCCAACATGCTCGAGCACGTCGGCCGCCTCGGCGAAGCCGCGCAGTGCCTGGAGAGCGCGGTCGCCATCGACCCGGGGCATGTCGATGCGCACTACAATCTCGGCAACGTGCGCGCCCGGCAGGGTTTCCGCGACGAGGCGATCGCCTGCTTCGCCATCGCCGCCACCTTGCGCTCCAACCACACCGACGCGCACAACAACATGGGCGCGCAACTGCTTGCCGCCCAGCGCGCCGACGAGGCGCTGGCCGCCTTCGACCGCGCCCTCGCCGCCGATCCGTGCAACGGGCAGGCCATGGTCAATCGCGGCAAGGCTCTGGTCCTCAAGGGCGAGCGGCTCGCGGCGGTAGCAGCCTTCCGCGCAGCGCTGGCGCGCGATCCTGCGGACACGTCGGCACGGCTCCAGGCGCTCTTCGAGGAAGCCCATCTGTGCGACTGGCGCGCCCGCGGCGAATACGCGTTGACCGATGGCCCCGAAGCCGCGGTCGTGCAGCCGTTCGCCTCGCTGCCTTTCGTGGACGATCCCGCACACCAGTACCGCCGCTCGCTCGCCTGCGCGGCGAAGCTGTTCCCCCACGCCCCGGAAAGCCTGCCCGAGCCCCCGCCTGCACCGGACGGGCGCATCCGCATCGGCTACTTTTCCGCCGACTTCCACGACCATGCGACGATGCACCTGATGGCGGGCTTCTTTCGGGCCCACGACCGCAAGCGCTTCGCCGTCCATTTCTACAGCTACGGACCGGCGCGCGAGGGCGATGCCGCCCGCGCCGCCCTTCGGTCCCGGGGCGACGCCTTCGCCGAGATCGGTGCGATGCGCGATGAGGAGGTGGTCTCGCTCGCCCGCGCTGACGGCCTCGACATCGCGGTCGATCTCAAGGGCTATACGCTGGGCACCCGCACGCGCCTGTTCGGCCATCGCCTCGCGCCGGTCCAGGTGAGCTGGATGGGCTATCCCGGCACGCTGGGCCACCCCTGCATGGACTATTTCATCGCCGACCAGGTAACGATGCCGCCGGGTGCCGAGGCCTTCTTCACCGAGAAGATCGTCCGGATCGCCCACTGCTATCAGGCGAACGACGATGCCCGCGCGATCGTCCCCGATGCCGGCGGTCGGGCCCGATGGGCATTGCCCCGGGACGGCTTCGTCTTCGCCAGCTTCAACCAGTCCTACAAGATCTCGCCCGCCGAGTGGGACATCTGGATGGACCTGCTGCGCGGCATCGACGGCAGCGTCCTGTGGCTGCTGCGTTCGAGCCGCTGGGCCGAGGAGAACCTGCGCCGCGAAGCCGAAGCGCGCGGCGTCGATCCCGCACGGCTGGTCTTCGCTCCGCCACTGCCACATGCCGAGCACCTCGGGCGGCTGGTCCATGCCGACCTGTTCCTCGACACCTTCGCGGTCAACGCCCATACCACCGCCAGCGACGCGCTATGGGCGGGCCTGCCGGTGCTGACGCTTGCCGGCCGCCAGTTCGCCGCCCGCGTCGCCGCAAGCCTGCTTCACTCTGTAGGACTTGCGGAACTGGCAACGCGGAACGAGAAGGAATACGCCAGCCTCGCGCTGGCCCTGGCGCGCGATCCGCAACGGCTGGCCAGTCTGCGCGTCTCCCTCGCGCACAATCGCAAAACCCATCCGCTATACGACACGGCCGGCTACACGCGCCGGGTCGAGGATGCCTTCACCCGAATGCATCGCCGCCGTCTCGACGGCCTGGAGCCGCGGCATTTCGAGGTCGACTGAGCCCAGCGACGGGATCAGCTCGCCTCGCAAGCCCTTGCGAGCAGGCAGGTGCCGTCCTGCGCGAATCGCACCTCGCCGAGGCTGGCCGCGAGGCCGCAGCCGCCGGGGCTGATGGTCTCGCCGGCGATTTCGATCTCGCCCTCGCGCGGGATCACCAACAGCGGGCCGGGATAGCGGACCGCCAATTCCGGCGACGGTGGCCCCGCGATCTGGTCCAGCAGGAACAGCGGACCGTCGACCAGCACCCGCGTCTCGCGCGGCGCGACCCGGGTGTGCCAGCGGTCGAGCGCATAAGGCTCGCCTTTCGAGACCGCCACGCCGTCCTCGAGATGCAGCTCGCGCGGGCGGCCGTAGTCGTAGAGGCGGTAGGTGATGTCGCTGTTCTGCTGCACCTCGATCAGGCTCACCCCCGCGCCGATGGCATGGACGGTGTTGGCGGGTATGTAGAAGAAATCGCCCGGCACGATCGCATGCCAGGTCATCAACCCTTCGATCGAACCATCGAGCGCGGCGGCCCGCATGGCCTCCGGCGCCAGGTCGGCATCGAACCCGATGCCCAGCTTCGCACCCGGTTCGGCGGCGAGGATGAACCAGCATTCCTCCTTGCCCTGCCGCCCCAGGCCCTTGGCGATGGTCTGCGCGTCGGAAGGGTGGACCTGGACAGAAAGCGCCTCGCTGGTGAAGATATACTTGACCAGCAGGTCCGGCAGCCCGGCAGGTGGTTCGAACCATATCTCGCCGATGCGCTCGCCCTCGGGCGCGGTGAAGGGCGCAGGCAGGACGTCCTTGCCCCAGGGCTTCTCGACCCGGCGGATCGGCAAGGCGGCTGTCATGACAGACGAATCTCGATAGGATTGCTCACTGGTTAACAGCTCCCGAAAGCTTGCCCACCTTCTGTACTCCGGAAACGGTGGTTATCATGATGTCGTTCCCGTCGACGACGACGATGACGTCCTCCAGCCCGATCACCGAAACGCGCGGACCATCGCTGTCGACCAGGACGTTGCGGCAGTCGACCAGTTCGGCCTCGCCCTCACCGCGCACGGAATTGCCGTTTTCGTCGCGATCCAGCGCTTCGTGGAGCGCGTGCCAGTTGCCGATGTCCGACCAGTTCATGTCGGCCGGCACCATCGCCGCGCGGCTGGTGTTCTCCATCACTGCGTAGTCGACAGAATCGCTGGGAACCGCGGCGAAGGTATCGGCATCGGGATGGAAGCGCTGGCCCTCCTCGCGGCCTTTGGCCACGGCTTCGGCGACGCCTGCCGCGATAAGCGGGCGATGCGCGGCCAGTTCGGCAAGGAAGTCCTTGACGCGGAAGGCGAAGATCCCGCCGTTCCACGCATAGATACCCTCGGCGAGGAAGGCCTTGGCGCGTTCGATGTCGGGCTTTTCGACGAACTGGGCCGTGCGGTAGCCGGTCTGCGAGATAGCCTCGCCGCGCTTGAGGTAGCCGAAGCCGGTCTCCGGCGCGGTCGCCTCGATGCCGAAGGAAACCAGCCAGCCTTCCTCGGCGAGGTCGGCGGCGGCGCAGGCGGCGACGGCGAAGGCATTCGCATCGCCGATATGGTGATCGCTGGGGCAGACCAGCATGACCGCGTCCTCCGGCAGGCGGCAGGCGGCCAGCGCGATGGCGGCAGCGGTATTGCGCGCGGCCGGCTCGACGATCACCTGCGCGCCCTCGATCCCGCCGAGCTGGGCCTCGACATGGCCGAGATGCTGACGGCCGGTCACTACGACCGGCGCAGCGAATCCACCCGACGCCGGGCAGCGCGCGAGCGCCGCCTCGAACAGCGTGTTGTCGCCGACCAAAGGCAGGAAAGGCTTGGGCATCGTGACACGGCTACGCGGCCAAAGGCGCGTGCCGCTGCCGCCGCACAGGATCACGGGAACGATGGTGGGCATGAAGTCTGTCGCTCGTCGAATGCGGGCCGGGAATGGCCTGGATTGTAATAGCCGGTGTTTGTTGCATTGCAACGTGCGGGCGCGTTCGGCCGTCAATAAGTGTGCTCCCGGCGCCAGTAATGCAATGCCTGCCTGCAAGTCCACCGGATCGCTCCCCGGCGAACTTTTAGAATGGGATACCGCCTGTGGGCCGCTTGCCGGGCGGTCCGGATCATGGCGCCAACGAACGGCGTCGGTGTGGAAAAAATTCACCGGCGCGGAGTCGTCCCACGACCTGCGAATGATCGGGCAAAGCGGTATGGGTAATTCTCGGAGCAGGGAAACCGCCGCCGATCGGTTCCAACGCCGCTGCGCCGCGGTTCGCTGCATTGCAGAATTGACGCTCCTGCACGCGGAAGGCATGGAAGGTTGCCATATGCGCACACAACCGGCGATATGATCCCGAAGTCGGCATCATCCGGTGGCGCCGACGAAGTCACGCGAGTGAGTGCATAGATGAAGATTGCGGTTTTCGGCCTCGGCTATGTCGGGCTTTCCAACGCGGCCCTGCTGGCTCAGAACAACGAGGTCGTGGCGGTGGATGTCTCGGCCGAGCGTGTTGCCTTGCTCAACGCGCGGCGATCCCCGATCGTCGACGTCGAACTGGAAGAATTCCTCGCCAACAAGCCGCTCGACCTGACGGCGACTCTCGATGCAACGACTGCCCTCGCCGGTGCCGACTACGTCATCGTGGCCACGCCGACCAACTACGACGTCGATACCAACAAGTTCGACACGTCCTCGGTGAAGGCCGTCATCCGGGCGGCGATCGCTGCCAACCGTGATGCCACGATCGTGGTGAAGTCGACCATCCCGGTGGGCTTCGTCGACGAGATAAACGCCGCCTACGACAGCAACCAGGTCATCTTCTCGCCGGAATTCCTGCGCGAGGGGAAGGCGCTCTACGACAACCTTCATCCCTCGCGCATCATCGTGGGCGAACGATCGGAACGGGCGCGATTGTTCGCCGACCTGCTGGTGCAAGGCGCGATCAAGAAGGACGTCGAAGTCCTGTTCACCGACGCTCGCGAAGCCGAGGCGATCAAGCTTTTCGCCAACACCTACCTCGCCATGCGCGTCGCGTTCTTCAACGAGCTGGACAGCTACGCCATCGCCGGCGGCATGGACACTCGCCAGATCATCAGCGGAATCGGCCTCGATCCGCGCATCGGCAGCCACTACAACAATCCGAGCTTCGGCTATGGTGGATATTGCCTGCCGAAGGATACCAAGCAGCTTCTCGCGAACTATTCCGAAGTGCCGCAGAACCTGATCCGCGCCATCGTCGATGCCAATCGCACTCGCAAGGATTTCCTGGCCGACCAGATCATCGCCAGGAAGCCCAGGAAAGTGGGCGTTTTCCGCCTGGTTATGAAAGCCGGGTCGGACAATTTCCGCCAGTCTTCGATTCAAGGCATCATGAAGCGTGTCAAGGCCAAGGGCATCGAGGTCATCATCTACGAGCCGGCTATGAAGGAAGATGAATTCTTCGGATCGAGGGTCGTGCGCGATATCGATGCGTTCAAGGCGGAATGCGACGTCATCCTCGCAAACCGCATGAGCCCTGCGGTCGAGGACGTGAAGGAAAAGGTCTTCACGCGAGACCTGTTCGGATCGGACTGAGTGTAAAGCGCCCGCGCTGACGGACGCATGGCACGCCGGTGGCGGTAAGCACTCCGGCCGCCTGTCCCCCGGCGCGACCCGCCTGAATGACCGGCGATGATGGATCTTGATCGAAAGCCGGTCCATAACCCCGACATGGCGGCGCGGCTGTGGGACCATTGCGTGAGGCTCATCATCGCCTGATCCCGCCGCGACCGTCGCGGCCACGCCGCGCGCTTACTCCTCCGCTTCCAGTCTCACCGGCCCGATCAGGCCCGAGGGACGCAGCGGCGCGTCGGCACGGTAGGTCGGCATCGCCGTCCAGGTGATCGGCCTGGCGCCGGGCTGCGCATCGCCGACGAGGCGATTGACCCACAGGTTCGCCACCTTCACCTCGATCGAGTTGGCTCCCTTGCGCACCGCCCCACCGACGTCGATCCGATAGGGCGCATGCCATACCGTGCCGACCACGCGGCCATTGACCGAGACTTGCGCCAGATCGCCCACGGCTCCGAGATCGAGCCACAGCGGCTTGCCGGCCCCTGCGCCCCTGGGCAGCGTGAAGCTGCGGACATAGGTCGCCTCGCCCGAGAAGTACCTGATCGCGGGGTCGGCGTTCTGCTCCAGCGGGGCGAGTGTTGCCAGCCGGGTCGAGGCGGGAGCGCCGCGATCCGCCTGTAACGTCACCGTCCAGCCGTCGTCCAGCGTGGCCAGCATCTTATGCGCCTTGGCCGGCAGCGTGCGAGACGCGGCCGCAGCGTCGTCGCGGAACACCACGAAGACTGCATCGCCCGCCACCAGCGATAGCGGCACGACCGTCTCTCCGCCTTCGAGGCGATAGGCCAGCGGTTCGCTCCTCCCGGTCTCGGGATGCCACAGGCTGGGCGCCTTGCCGGTGACACGGAAGCGCGCCTCGATGGCCTGCGCGGTGTCCTGCGGATTGCTGAGGTAGTAGAGATCGCCCCGCTCGTCGCGACGGTGGACGAAGGGTATCCTGGCTCCCGTCTCGGCGCCGGTGAAGGTGAAGTCCGGCGCCACGCCGATGGTCTTCAGCGCGGCTTCGACGTCGTCCCCGGCGATCACCCGGCCCTGCCCGACGCGCGCATCGCCGCCCACCGGCCAGAGCCTGGCTACCAGCGCGGACCACTCGGCATCGCTTCCCGGCGCCCGCCCGTCGAAGCCGGGGGTCGCGACGGGCGCCTTGCCGATCACCGTCGCCCCGCCCTCGACCAACGCGGCCAGCTTGCGCAGTGCCGCCAGCGTCATGTGCTGCGAGGAGCCGCCGAGGTAGATCGCCCGGTAGCGCGCCCCGCCCGGAGCGACGACATCGGCGCCCTCGTTCGCCAGCAGCGTGTCCAGCGCATCGAAGCTCAGGAAGTCGTAGGCGTGGGCGACCGGCGCATCGGCCACCGGCTTGTCACCGTAAAGGCCCGTGAGCGGCGCTTCCTCGCCGTAGAAATAGGCCACGTCCGCCACGTTGCGCCCCTCCTGCAGGAGCAGGGACGAGCGCGCGATGTAGTCGACCCAGGGCTTGGCCATCTCGCCCCAGCTCTCCATCCGGTTGAAGTACTGGCCGAAGATGAACAGCGACAGGCCCGGCTTCTTGTCGTCCACCGGAACGTGGACCGAGGTGTGGACCACCGGGCGGTTGACGCCGTTGACGAACTCCATGTCGATGAACCGCTTGAGGTCCTTGGGTGCAAAGGCCCAGGGCGCCATCGAGGCCGTCATCGATTCCGCCGCGACGAGGTTCTGGCCATAGAGGTGCGCGACCGAAGCCGCGCCCTTCATGTCCGCGATCAGGGTCTGGCGCGGGCCGTCTTCCTTGCCGAACGCCCACATCGCCGCCATCGGCACGTCGGTCGCCTTGCGCATCGTCATGTCGTCGCCCAGCATCGGGCGCTTGTCCTCCAGCGCCTCGCCATAGACGATCAGGCCGTTCTCGTGCGCGATCTTGGCGACGGTGCCGTAGTGCTCGCTCGCCAGCAGGTCGGCCAGGGTGCGGCGGTAGTCGTAGAGGAACTTGTCCGACTGGGCGCGCGTGCCGACCAGCACGCCGGTCAACGCGGGCAGCCAGGGGCGGGGATCGTAGCCGCGCAAACGTTGGAACTGCTCCAGCAGCCGGGGCGTCCAGTTCGCCTCGCCGACCTCGATGGAGTCGGTCAGGAGGGCGCGCACGCCACGCTTGCCGACCATGTCGGGACCGGCGGCATCCTTGTAGAGGCCCAGGTAGTGTTCGAGGTAGCGGCGCACCGCCTCGCCATCGAACTTGTCGACCTCGAGTCCGGTGGCTTCGGGCGGTGCCGGATGGTTGGTCGTGCCCAGCAGCGAATAACCCATGCGCAGCACGCGCCAGCGCTGGCCCTTCGGCAACGCCGGGGCGTGCCAGTCGAGCGTGCCGTCCGACTGCAGCCTGCCGGTCAGGTCGACCACGCCGGTGGGAGGGATACCGCTGACGGTGTCGGCGGGTTCCCCCAAGGCGTAGTAGTCGCGGCTCATGACGAAGCCGGACTTGGTCTCGAAGCGATCGACCCTGGGCCCTGCGTCCAGCACGAGCGAACCGACGACGAGCGGCTTTTTGGCCATCATCGCGCCGACGCCGTCGAACAGCCCGGCCATGGCCACGCCGGGCGCCGGGGAACCCAGCCCGCCATCGGCCTTGCGGGGGTTCAGCACTACGCGGAAATGTGCCGCAGTGACGGCGGGGAAGCTCGCCGTCGTCGGCACCGCGCCCAGTGCAAGGGTAGTGATCGGCGTCCAGGCGTTGCCGTCCGTGCTCGCTTCCAGCGTGGCGGTGAAAGCCGCGCCGGCGAACGGGACGACGACGTCCGGGACGTAGAGCGTTGCCGATCGCACCTTTGTCGGCCTGGCGTAGTCGAGACGCAGGACCGGCGGCTCGCCGTCCTTGCGCGCCAGCGTCACGCCCTTCGCGAGATCGGCGTCGAACAAGGCGGCGGCATCCAGCGTATTGCCCAGCCCATCGGTTGCGCGTGGTATCGGAGCGGCCGGCGCGATGGCCTCGGGCATCGCGAAGACGCCGACGTCGCCGTAATGCTGCGGGCCGCTCTCGGCGGGGTTCCCGGAGATCATCTCCTCGATGGACAGCGCCGCCGTCAGCGTCTGGTACGGCCCGGTCACGGCGGGTGGCGCGGGAAGCTTGCCGGCGAAGCGCCTGCCCGCCACCACGCGCGTTTCCGACCAGACCAGCTTCTTGAGGCCATCCGCCGGCTGGACCCAGGGGCCACCCGTCTCCGACCAGCCGGGCGAGGAGGCGATGGCGAATTCCAGGCCGTGCCGGTCCGCCTCGTGCACGGCGAAGCGGAAGGCGTCCTTCCATTCCGGCGTCATGTAGACGAGCCGGTGGTCCACCACTTGCGGCGTCTGCAGGTTGGCGTCGAAGTTCTGCACGCCGCCGATCCCGACCCGCTTCATCCAGGCGAGGTCCTTGGCGATCCCATCCTTCGAGATATTGCCGTTCATCCAGTGCCACCAGACGCGCGGCCGGGCGGACGCGGGCGGGTCGCGGAAGGCTTCGAGCAAGGGATCGCCGGCCGGGGCGGCAGTCGGCGCCTTGGCTTCCTCCTTGGCGAAAGCACCCGAAGGCGCGGCCAGCGCGGAAGCCAGCATGAGCATCGCGCGAAACGTGCGACCCGGCATTCATCTACTCCCAATTCGATATGTTTATCTAAGTATCGGCGCTCGCCCTGGCGCAATTCGGATCGGCCCGGGCTACTTCGCCCCGCGTCGCTCCAACAGTCCCTGCATCGCCAGCCATGCGGTGAACTCGTCGATCAGCAGCGTAGTCGTCGTGCCCGGCTTGCCCAGCCCGAAACCGTGGCTGCCCTGCTGGTAGCCGTGGATTTCGACCGGGCGCCGCGCCGCCTGCCAGGCCTGCGCGATCGGGAAGCCCATCGCCGGGAACAGCGGATCGTCGAGCGCGATCGCGTCGAACAGCGGCGTGGCGTCGGCCGGCACGTCGACCCTCGCCTGCGGTCCGTAGATGTAGCCCAGGAACGCGGGGCGGTCGCCCGGCTGCGCCGCCAGCACCGTCTGGAGCGAAGTCATCGCCCCGGCGGAAAAGCCGATCATGCCGAGGCGCGCGGGATCGACGCCCCACTTGGCGGCATTCGCGCGGACCAGCTTCAACGCGGCCAGGCCGTCCTCGGTGGCCAGCGGATTTCCAAGCGTGGGCATCTTCGCGGGATCGGTCATCCCCGCCTGCATCCTGGCCCACATGTACTTGCCGGCCTCGGCTTCGTCCCTGGGGGTCGGCAGTAGGCGGTACTTGAGCACGAAAGCCGCGATGCCGCGCTCGGCCAGTGCATGCGCGACGTCCCAGCCCTCGTGCGACATCGACAGGCCCATGAACGCCCCTCCCGGCGCCACGATCGCCGCCGCGCCGGTCGCCTTCGCGGGATCGGGCAGGACCGGCGTCAGCGTCGGCCGCGTGACGTTGCGGACCATGTAGTCCTTGCCGAAATACTGCGACCACACTTCCCCGCTGTTCGAACCGGGTGTCTTTGGCCCGTAGAGCGGGATCGCGTCGGGTTCGGCCGGCGCCGCGGCCGGGCTTGGTGCCGGATAGTCCGCAGGCTGTGCACGAACCGCTCCGGCCACCGGAAGGCCGAGCGCCGCAAGCGCGGCCAGCATCAGGCATTTGCCCTTCATCGCCATGTCCCTCGTCCTCCCCCCTTCGCGATCAAAGCGAATTGCGCCTGGCGATGCCGCCCAGCACCGAAGCGCTCGGCTTGGGCGTGCGCACGAACGTGGTGCGATCGACGCTGCAAAGGCCGAAGCGCGGCTTGTAGCCGAAGATCCACTCGAAGTTGTCGATCAGCGACCAGTGCATGTAGCCGAGCACCGGCACACCATCGTCGATCGCCTGCTTGAGCCCTTCCAGCGCCGCCGGAATGAAGCGCGCGCGCAGGGCATCGTCGTCGGTGCCGACGCCGTGCTCGGAAACCAGCACGGGCACTTTCGTCGCCTCGTGGACGTAGCGCACCGCGCCCGCCAGCGAGGGCGCCCAGACTTCGGTGCCGGACCAGTTGTGGTCGGCGCCATCGGGGGCCGGCAGGCGGGCCTTGTCGTTCCACACCGCGCGCTCGTAGTTCTGGACACCGATGAAGTCGTCCCCGCGCGAGATCTCCAGCCAGGCGCCATAGACTTCGGCGCGCACCTTGTCGCGCATCGAGTTCCTGCCGGAAGCCTGGTCGTCGATCACCGAGAGCGTGAAGCCGACGGGAAGGTCGGAGCGCACCGCCTTGATCGCGGCGCGGGCGGCCTTGTGGCCGGCCTTGAGTCCCTGTTCGATGGCTTCCACGTCCTCCAGCGCGGCGACGTTGGCGCAGACGTATTTCTCGACCCCGAAGCGCTTGGAAGCCGCGGCCAGGGTCTGGCGCTGCATGTCCCACACCGGCGGAGGCAGGATGTTCTTGAGGATCAGCAGGATGTTCGGCTCGTTCAGGGTCATGGCCATCGCGATGTCGGCGCCGATCGCCCGCGCCACCTTGTCGCAATAGCGCGCGAACAGTCCGGGCGCGTCGGGGTTGGTCCAGCCTCCCTGCGCGCTGAACCAGCGCGGCGCGGTGAAGTGGTTGAAGGTCACCAGCGGCGCCAGCCCGCGGGCGTGGCAGCCGGCCACGATCGCCTTGTAGTGATCGAGCATCGCCTGCGAGAACAAGCCCTTCTCCGGCTCGATCCGCGACCATTCCACGCCGAAGCGATAGGACGTGAGGCCGAGCGCCTTCACGATATCGAGGTCGGTCGCCCACAGCTCCAGGCTGTTGCAGGCATCGCCCGATGGCTGGGCGAAGATGGTCGGCTGCTGGTTCTCCAGCGGCCAGAGGTCGGAGGAGACGTTGTTGCCCTCGATCTGGTGAGGCGCGGTGGCGACCCCCCACAGGAAGCCCTTCGGAAATGCCGGCGTCGGACGCTTGGCGGCCGCGCTCGATACCGCGGGGCTGGCCGCCAGCAGGGCGCCGGCGGCCAGCAGCGAACGCCGGTCGATGATGGGGTCGATCAGGGTCATATGATGTTCCTCAGGAATATGTGGCGAAGAAGGAGAGTATCTCGTCGGCCAGGCGGCGGTCGGAGGTGCCCAGGTGCATGGCCATGGAGTAGTGGTTGTGCCCGCTGGCATAGTGCGCGCGCGGGAGGGCGCCGTGGCGGTCGAGGCGTGCCTCGAGCAGCCCGGCCCATTCGGCCTGGAAGCGCGGCGGATCGAACTCGGCGCAGGCGAGCAGCAGTGGCAGTTCGGTGTCGACGACCACCTGCCGGGGCATGCGCCCGGCATAGGCGTGCTGCGGGCCGTAGTAGAGCATGTCGCGCTCGTCGAGCGGGGTGAAGCCGTAGAGGCCGGACAGCAGCGCGGCGGCGCGGACCAGCTTCGCGTGATCCGGTCGCAGCTTGAGGAAGGCGGAGACGTGGACCGCACCGGCCGAGGTGCCGAGCAACAGTATCCGATCCGGATCGCCGCCATGCTGCGCAGCATTCGCGCGCAGCCAGTCCACCGCTGCGGCGACGTCCTCGGCTCCGGCGGGCCAGGTTTCGTCGGGCGCGAGACGGTAGTTCATCACGGCGCCGAGCAGGCCGTGGCCGGCCGCCCAACGGCCCACATGGGCATTGGCCCAGCCGCTCGTACCGCCCTTGTCGCCGACCAGGAAGCCCCCGCCATGGACGAACAGGAGAACCGGGCGCAGCGCCTCGCCCTCTCCTTCGCGGTAGAGATCGAGCCGGTTGCGGGGGTGGTCGCCATAGACGCAGTCGATCGCGGCCGGGGCCAGCGCGGCTGCCCGCGGCACCTGCTCCGCGTCATACAGCGCCCGCATCGCGCCCACCACGTCGGGCCCCATGCGCGTGCCGAGAGAGGCTATCGTATCGTTCAAGCGGCCAGCTCCTTCATCGTGCGCGCGAACAGGGAGGATACCGCAAATCGCGTGCAGGCAAGCCCCAGCAACGCGCCATAGGCGACCTTGAACAGGAGCGCGGGATGGCTCGGCACCTCGCGCAGCGGCCCGAACAACGCCAGCCCCGCCAGCACCAGCGCGGTGGCGATCCCGCCAAGGGCGCCGCGCGCCACGATGCCGCCGACCGCCGCCGTCACCGGCAACGCTACCTTGCGCAGCTTCGCGCGCACGACCAGCGTGGGAACCAGTGAGGCCATCAGCGACACCATCAGCCCCTGCGGCAGGAAGTCGAGCGCGAAACGATCCGGCGCGCCCACCGCCAGCGGCCTTGCCGCGAGGCCGAAGACGACCGCAAAGAATACCGCGCTCAGCACGGCATTGATGGCCGCACTGACGGCCTGCTCCTGGCGCAGCATCCGCTGCCTGTCGATCGGTCCCGGCACCTTTGTCTCCCGATAACGGTGTGGCGGGAGATCGTGCGATCCCCCGCCGTCCTGCTCAGAACCTGGCGTCGAGGCTGATGCCGACGTTGCGGTAGGACTGCGGCCCGTAGATGGCGCCGATGTTCCCCTCGACGGCGCCGGTCGGCGACGTGCTGGAGTAGGGGAAGTCGCTCTGCATCAGCGACGGCTCGTGCACGTTGAACAGGTTGCGCACGAAGACCGAGACCGTATAGCGCTCGTCCTGGGTCCTCAGGCCGACGCGGCCGCCGACCATCCAGTGCGGACGGAACGTGGTGTCCGCCACCGAGTTCGCCTCGTAGCGCACGCGCGACTTCCACACCGTGTCCACCGCCAGGAAGCCGGCGAAGGTATCGCCGAAGTCCTGCGCGTACTCGCCCGACAGCGTGAACTTGTAGCGCGGCGAGTTGGCGAGCTGGCTATTGCCGATATCGGTGCCGTCGGTGCCGATGAAGCCGCCCGGATAGGTCGCCTTGGCATAGATGAAGCCGGTGTTGAGCGAGAGGTTGGGCGTCACCTTGCCGAAGAAGTTCAGCTCCGCGCCGCGCGTCTTGACGCCGTTGATGTTGGTCTGGACGCAGGAGATGATGCCGTTTCCGTCGACCGTGCACTGCTGGGCCTGGAAGTTCCGGATCTTCATGTAGAAGACACTGAGGTCAGCGACCCAGCCGCCGAACAGCGTGGCCTTGAGACCGCCTTCGTAGGAAGTCGGGATCTCGGGCTGGACGACGGAAGGATCGCCGACCGCCGGGACCGCGATCTGGCCGCCCTTGAAGCCGCGCGACACGGTGGCGTAAGCCATCATCGTCGGCGTGAGATCGTACTGCGCGCCCAGGCGCCACGACCACTTGGCGACGTCGAGGAACGTCTCGGTGTCCGACGTCGCAGTGTTCAGCGACAGGCGATCGGTGGTGTAGCGCACGCCGCCGATCAGGCGGAAGCTGTCGGTGAGGTGTCCGGTCGCCTGGCCGAAGAAGGCGAGGGACTCGTCGCGGATCGTCAGTGCCGGCGTTGCGCTGGTGACGATCGGGATGGTGACGCCGGGCACCGGCACGAGGGTGACGCGCACGATCTCGGGGATGCGGGTCTGCTTCTGGTTCGAATAGAATGCGCCCGCCGTGTACTCGATCGGCGAGCCGGCAGCCGAGCTGACGCGAAACTCCTGCGTGAACAGGCTGAAGTCGCGATCGACCGGATCGTTGGCCACCTGCAGTTCGAGCGGCGAGCCGCGGAACACGTCGGAGGCGGCACCATAGCCGGTCTCGGTCGCCTTGCGCCAGGCGGTGATCGAGGTCAGCGTGAAGGGATCGGCGGCGTAGTCGACCTGCAGCGAACCGCCGTAGCCCTTGTTCTTGCCGACCTGGTCCTTGTCGCTGCAATAATCGCGATTGCCCTCGCCCACCGTCACGCCGCAACTGGCAAGACGGCTGGTGATGCCGGTGGCGTCATAGCCCGCGCCGCCCAGGAACGAGCCCGGACCGCTGGTCTTGACGAACGTGAAGAAGTCCCCGCCGTTCTCGTAGCGCGACTGCGAATAATCGCCGATGACGTTGACGGTGAGGCGGTCGGTCGGTTCCCACAGCAGGCGAGCGCGCACGCCATACCGGTCGTTGTCGTTGTAGTCGCCGGTGGTGGCGTTGCGGTTCACGCCCTGGCGCAAGTTGGCGACGCCCGACACGCGGACGGCCGCGTTCGAGGCCAGCGGCACGTTGATGACGCCCTGCACCACCTGGTTGCCGTATTTGGCGCCGGCCGTGCCCGCGTTGGACAGTTCTGTTCGCACCCGGCCGGAGAACTCGCCGAATTCGGGCGCGTTGGTGGTGATGTTGATGACGCCGGCCGAGGTGGTCAGGCCGAACAGCGTACCTTGTGGCCCCTTGAGCACTTCCACGCGCGAGATGTCGAACAGGTCGGAGATGTTGGCGTTGCCCTGGCTCACCTGGTCGACGACGACGCCGACCGAGGCGACCGCGCCGGGCGAGAAGGTGAGCGTGCCGATGCCGCGGATCGAGCCGCCGCCGCCGGTGTTCTGCCCCGGCGCGGACTGGATCTCGAGGCTGGGCGCGATGCGCGCGAGGTCGTTGACGGTGTTGACCTGCTGCCGCTCGAGCTGCGCTGCACTGGCAACGGTGATCGAGATCGGAACCTCGGTCACCTTCTCGGCGCGGCGCTGGGCGGTGACGATGATATCGCTGCTGGACGTCTCGGCGGCGTCCTGCGGGGCGGCGTCCTCCTGGGCGAATGCCGGCGCGCCCACGGTGGTCAGCGCAATGCCCGAAAGCAGCGCGATCTTGCGGATGTTCATGATGGTCTCTCCCTTGAACTTGTTCTTGGTAGCTTGGAGGCCGTTGGATCGGGGACCCTCAGGCCTCGTCGACGACGGGATTGGAAAGGGTACCGATGACGCCGATGGATATCTCGACGGTGTCGCCGGCCTTGAGGTAGAGCGGCGGCTTGCGCTTGTCGCCGACGCCGCCGGGCGTGCCGCTGGCGATCACGTCACCGGGCTTGAGGTCGGTGAAGGTCGAGCAGTAGGCGATGACCGTGGGGATATCCCAGATCATGTCGGAGATCGGCTGGTCCTGCACCAGTTCGCCGTTCACGCGGGTCTGCACCCGTTGCGAGGCGAGGTCCGCGACGTCGGCAGGCAGTACCATCGCCGGGCCGAAGCCGCCGGTGCCGGGCCAGGTCTTGCCGGGGGTGAACTGGATGTTGTGGCGCTGCCAGTCGCGGATCGAGCCGTCGTTGAACGGTGCATAGCCGGCGACGTGGTCCCAAGCGTCCTCGGGCGCGATGCGGCGGCCGGGCTTGCCGATGATGACGGCCAGTTCGCCCTCGTAGTCGAAGCGCACGCTTTCGGGCGGGCGGACCAGCGCCTCGCCGTCGGCGATCAGGCTGTCGGCCCAGCGCGTGAAGATCGCCGGGTGTTCCTTCTGCTCGCGGCCGGTCTCGGCGACGTGCGTAGCGTAGTTGAGCCCGACGCACAGGATCTTTTCGGGGTTCGGCACGACGGGCAGCAACGTCACGTCGCCGCGCGCGAACGTGCCGGTGACGGCGAGCGCCGCCAAGTCACCCGCGAGCGCATCCCTGAGCCATGCGTCGGCGCCCGGTTCGCCGAGATCGAGCACCGTGTCGCCATCGAGGCGGCCAAAACTGCTTGTGCCGTCGGGACGTTCGAAACTGATGTACTTGGTCATGCGCGTTACTCCCCTGCCCTGCCGGTCCCCCGGCAGCGGCGGTCAATTGTCCAGTGGTGCGGGCTGCCAGTCGCGGCGGAAGCGGAAGCGCTCCTCCGCACGGCGCAATCCGGCGAAGTCCTTGTCGGAGATGCCCCACTGGTCGATCCGGTTTTCGGGCCAGGTCCAGTCCTCGGGCGTGCCGGGGCGATAGTCCTCGGGGACTTTCTCCACGGCCGTCGAGAACTCGATCACCGGGCCGAACGGCGCGATGTAGTAGGCATAGACGTTGGCGCCGGGGCCGTGGCGACCGGGTCCCCACGCGGGTGTCAGCGCATGGTCGCGCAGACGGCCGATGCCGCGCATCACCGCGTCCAGGTCTTCCATCTCGAAGGCGATGTGGTTGAGCGAACTGATCCCGGCGCGCGCGAAGGCAGTGGAATGGTGGCTGTCGTTGCAGCGCACGAAGACCATGCCCTTGGTCCGGTCCGAGACGCGGAAGCCCAGCACTTCCTCCACCGCCAGGCCAGAGGCCTCGGCATCGGCGGAGTTGAACACGACGTGCGTGAGCTTGACCGGCAGGTCGCGGCCGGGGATCGGCTCGACCTCGCCGGCATCGACGAGGAAGCGCAGCAGTTCGCCCTCGGGCAGTTCGACCAGCAGGCCATGCCCGCCGCCGAGGTCCTCGCTTACGGTCGGCCGCGATGCCCAGCCGGCGGCGGCGACGCGCCCGGCGATGCCGTCCAGTTCCTGCGCCGAGCACAGGAACGTCGTCGAGCGAACGAACTCGTCGGCGGATTGCTCGAAGGCCACGAGGTACGGATAAGCCCCGGAACCGCGCAAGTAATGCGTGGTGCCGACCACTTGCGCTTCGGCCATGCCCCATATCCCGGTCATGAACGAAGCGGCCGCTGCCGGATCAGGCAGCGCCAGTTCGATGCTGCGCAGCTTCATGGCTATATCTCCTTGGAAAGTCCGGCCGCCCTGATCCCGGCCATGGCGCATTCGGCATCGCATTCGCCGGTATCGCCGCTGACGCCGACCGCCCCGATCGCCGTGCCCTCGCCGTCGCGGATCACCACTCCGCCGGGCGAGAAGGCGATGCCCCCCGCCACGACCGCGCTGACGCTCTGGAAGAACAACGGGTTGCCCTTGGCCCGCTCGGCCAGCACGCCGGTGTCGGCATCCATGCCCACCGCGCCTTGCGCCTTGGCGCGGGCGATGTCGAAGCGGTAGAGGCTGGCCCCGTCCTCGCGCCCGAAGGCGACCGGATGCGCTCCGGCATCGAGCACGATCACCGCGAGCGGCTTGGCACCGCGCGCGCGCGCTTCGGCCAGCGTACCGGAAACCACGGCCTGCGCCTGGGCGAGAGTAAGCGTCATGCGGCAAGTTCCCGATGGCTGAAAAGCTGGATGGCGCGGGCGGCGAGCAGGTCTTCGGCGCTGCCCGAAGCGCTGCCGAAGACGTAGTGATCCGGGCGCACCAGCACTGCATCGACGCCGTGCCCGTCGAGCCATGCGGTGATCGCATCGTTGTCGGCCAGCGCGGTCGAGACGATGCGGGTGACGCCGTCCTGCGTGCCGGCCACGGTATCGTCGCGCACGAACAGCCTCCAGCCGTCGCCGGTGAGATCGTCCAGCTTGCTGCCGTCGGCCAGGATCGGTTGCACGAAGCGCTGCCCCGCCCCGGAGGTGCCGGCCAGAACCAGCCCCTCGCGGATCGCCGGGATCAGGTCGTGGGCGGTCTCGCCCGCCTTGCGAGTGGCTTCCTCGCGGATGCGGGCATCACGCGCGGCGGCGAGCGCGGGGTCCAGTTCGCAGATGTAGCGCCCCGCGGCCACTGCCGCGCCGATCACGGCGCGTACGTGCGGGTCGCGCTCGGACTGGTAGCTGGCGAGGATCGCGGGCGACGCGCCGGCGTTCGCCACGGCGTCCATCTTCCAGGCGAGATTGGCGACGTCCCGCAGGCCGTGGCACATGCCCTGCCCGAAGAACGGCGGCGTCTGGTGCGCGGCGTCGCCGGCGAGGAACACGTTGCCGACCTGCCACTGGTGCGCGACGAGGCCGTGGAAGCGATAGGTCGCCGCACGCACGATCTCGTGCGGGACATCGGCCATCCAGGCGCCGACGAGTTCGGCCACCCTGGCGGGCTCCATCATCGCCTGGTCGTCCTCGCCCGGGAGCAGCATGAACTCCCAGCGGCGGTGATCGCGCCGGCCGGGGACCACCGTGGCGGGGCGCGCGGGATCGCACATCATCACCGACAGGCGCTGCAGGTCCGCCCCCTCGGGCACCCCGGCGATCGGCGGGAAGCTGACAGGGCCCTGCACCTGCGCGTCGACCACCAGCCAGGGCTCCTCGAAATCGAGGTCGTCGAGCGCGACGTCCAACGCCTTGCGCACCGTGCTGCGCGCACCATCGCAAGCGATGACCCAGCGGGCCGCGACGCTGCGCGTCTCCCCGCCTTCCTCGTAGGAGACGTTGACGATATCGCCGTCCTGCTCCAGCCCGGTGACGGTGGCGCCCGGCTTCAGCGTGACGTTCGCAAGCTCCGCGAACCCTTCGCGCAGATGCGCTTCCAGTTCGGGCTGGTAGAAGAAGTAGTCGTTGGCCCAGCCGAACGGGCGCGGCTTGCCCACGGTGCCCATGTAGCGGATCACGCCATGGTCCGCGCCGACGTGGAGATGCCCGTCCGTGGCGATCATGTCCGCTTCGACGCGGTCTATGACCCCGGCCGACTGGAACAGCCGCATCATCTCATGATCGAGATGGACCGCGCGCGGCAGCGGATAATGCTCCAGTTCCCGTTCGAGAACCAGCACGTCCAGCCCTTTCAGGCCAAGAAGGTTCGCAGCCAGCGCGCCCACAGGGCCGCAGCCTACGACAACGACGTCGTACGACATTCTTCAGTCCTCGTGATTCGGTTCAGCCGGTGGCTTCGGCAGGGGCGGGCGCTTTGTGCAGCGCGCCGCCCTTCATGATCATCTTGAGGCGATCCTTGTCTTGCAGGATCGCCACATCCTGGGTCGGATCGCCGTCGACCAGCAACAGGTCGGCCAGGAAGCCTTCCTTCACCTGGCCGACATCGAGGCCCATCAACTCGCCACCGTACTGGGTCGCCGCACGCAGCGCCTCCGCCGGCGTATAGCCGAAATGCTCGACGAAATGCTGCAGGTCCCGGGCATTGCGCCCATGCGGGTTGAACGGGAAACCATAGTCGCCGCCCACCAGCACGCGCACGCCGCGCGCCTTGAGCTGAGGGATGAGCCTGGCCTCAAGCTCCATGCGCACTGCCGCGCTCGCCTTCATGTGCGTCATGTCGACGTGCGGGGGCGGGTTCGCCTCCAGAGCGGCAACCGAAACGCCGGGCCCCGGCGCGTAGAAGAACCTGTCCTTGTCCGCCGCCATGCGCTCGACGGTGGCCTCGTCGGCGAACGAGCAGTGGTAGAGGACGCGGGCGCCGGCATCGAGCGCGAGGCCGATCGCCTCGGGCGAATAGGTATGGCAGGCGATCCACAGACCCGCCTCGCGCGTGGCCTCGCCGGCCGCCATCATCTCCTCGCGAGTATAGAGCACGTCCATCGCGCTGTTCGGCTTGAGCGCATCTTCGCCCGAGACCACCAGCTTGATCGACTTGACACCCTCGCTCGCGCAGTAAGCGACGAACTGGCGCATCGCCTCGGGTCCGCGGCCGTTGAACACGTCGCCGGTATCGACGCCGTCCTCACCTTCGGGACTGCGTTCCAGGGTGGAGGGAACCAGGCGCGCACCCGGCGTCTCGCCGGCCTCGATCGCGGCGGCAAGCTCCGGCTCGATCATGTCGCCCAGCGCGCCCGCGGAATAGAGGCTGGTGAAGCCGTGGTCGAGCAGCACCCGCGCATTGCGCCAGGCCGCGGCCTTGAGCTCGTCGTGCGGCAGGATGAACTGGTGGTAAACTTTCTCCAGCGAGGACGCCCAGGTCAGGTGCGTGTGCGCATCGACCATGCCGGGCATCAGCGTCATGCCGCACCCGTCGATCACCAGATCGGCGACTTCGTCGGCGAGAGCATCGCATCCCATCACCACGCGGACGATGCGCTCACCATCGACCAGCACGGCGCCGGCCTGGGGCATCGTTCCGGTGCCGTCGAAAATCGAAACCTGACGGATCAGGGTCCGCATCACTATCTCTCCCGCATCGTCGTTGGCTTGACGCCCTCTTAGCGGGTTGCAGTCCCTCAAGTAAAATAATGTTATTTCGGTTTGCCATAACCGATAGCTATGGAATGAACTCCAGGGTCGAGAGCAGGCTGCGCGAGAGAGGCGAAAGCGGGCGCTCGGCCAGGCGCAGCACACCGACGCTGCGCTCGAACACCGCTTCCTTGATCGCGATCGCCCGGATCGAGTTGTCGGTGACGCCGTCTAGGGCCACCGTCCGCGGCAGCACGGTTACGCGTTCCGTCTTGCGCACGATCGCGCGCGTGGTCAGCAGGGAGTCGCAGCGAATCGCCGTGCGCGGCACCGAGACACCGGCGGCGATGAACAGCGCGTCCACCTGCCGCCGGAACGCGCCGCGAGCCTCGGGCAACACCCAGAGGAAGTCCTCGACGTCGCGCAGGGACACCTCCTCGTCCAGCTCCGCATGGTGCGGTCCGACGATCAACGCGAAGGGATCGCGGGCGCAAGTTACCTCCTCCATGTCCGCCGGCACGCTCTCGATCCGGGTCGTCACGAAGGCCAGCTCGATCTCGCCCCGCCGCAGCATGTCGAGCAGCTGTTCGTCCGGTCGTTCGACCACACTCAAGGCGAAGTGGCCCACCGCGTCCTCCAGGCGCATGATCGCGCCGGGCAGCAACGTCAGCAGTGCGCCTGGCGTACCCCCGATCCGAAGCGGCCCGACGATGTCGTGCCTTGCATATTCGACCTCGGCAGCAGCGTCCGTCAGCAGGGTCGCCAGCGCGTCCGCCCGCCGCTGCAGGACTTCGCCCTCGTGCGTCAGGGAGATACCGCCGCGCCCGCGCTCGAACAGCACCACCCCGAGCTTGCGCTCCAGCCGTGCGATCGTATTCGAAACCGAGGGCTGCGAGAGATTGAGCGCGCGCGCCGCCGCACTGATCGACCCTGCCTCGCAGATAGCCTTGAACGTCAGCAGGGCCCGGGGGTCGATGGCGGACTGGCGAACGGGAAATATCGTATCGGTCACATGGGCCTCCAGGTCCCCAAGGCCTATGCAGCCTTGCCCCGGCCTTTTGAAGCATGGAGTGGTGAGCCATTCCGGTTGATGCGATCGCAGCAGTGGGTAGCCCCTAGATTTCTGGCCGCCTTCTATCCTGATTTTGAGGACAGGAGACGACGATGAGAAGCCCAATTTCAGCGATGAGTTCAAGCATGATGCGGTGACCCAGATCACCGAACGTGGGTATCCGGTAGCGGAGGTTCCGCCAGCGTCAGGTCATTGGATGGAGCAGTGGCAGAGTGTTCCCCCGATACCGGCAATTTCTCTACGATGGGCTGAGCTACGGTCGGGAATTGCAAGGCCGCGGCATCCGTAGTCGCGCCCATTCCCGCTCGAACACGGTCAAACTCAGCCTCGATCCCAGCCATAACGGCGGGCATTCTCCGCAACGCCGTCTGGAGGCTATCCGTCTTAAGTGAGCGCCACAGTTCCACCCGGCCGAGAGGCTGCTGAAGATCGCATGGCACATGACGGCGGACATAGAGTTGCCCGCCACGAAGGCGCATCCCCTTAGGCAGCAAACCGGGATTGAAACCGTAACAGCCGCGCGGACCATTTCCCGCAGATTTCCGGGACTTTGGCGGCTGACTATCGGTACCAAACCGTAGCAGTTTATGGTAGCAGAACGAGTTTGGGGGACCATCTTTCGATGATCCCCCAACGTTCTCAATCACTTGAGAAGTGATGGTGCCAGAAGAGCTTTCTGAGGCGCCGCCTAAGCGGTTGATTTCGCAATCAAATCATCGACTTGCGAACTCGCCGAAGGCATTAATAGCACGATCTGGATTCGTGGAAAAGGCTGGACGTGAATGGACAGGGCGGTTCGAGTCCTTCCGCGCATCGGGCTGGCTGGGGTTTGTCCGAAATATGACTACAAATTTCGGACAGGGAGGCGGGTAGCAGTCCCTATATCAGCGACTTCTCGAGCGCGCTGAGAGGCTCGGCAATATGGAGCAGCAAACGTTGTTGGACGAATGATACGGAGGACACGATTCCGATTATCCAACACAATAACCTAATTTTCGCTCGACATAATAACCTAAGAATGAAATATCACAAAAACCTAATAGTCGCGCGGCACGAAAACCTAATGGTTGCGCATCATCGAGGGTGAATGCCATGGCCACTCCCCAGCAAAAGCTCGCGGACGCGCTCGAAACGCTCCGTACGCTTCAGGACCGCAACCTCGTCGCCATCCGCAGCGACAATCTCCGTCGGCCCCAGCGCGAGCTGCTCATGAAACACGGCTTCCTGCAGGAAGTCATGAAGGGCTGGTATATCCCCGCACGGCCTGATGCGGGTACGGGCGAAAGCACGTCCTGGTACACCTCCTATTGGGGCTTCTGCAGCGCCTATCTGAACGAACGCTTCGGTGAAGACTGGTCCCTCTCCCCTGAGCTCTCGATCGCGCTGCAAACGGGGAATCGCACGGTTCCAAAGCAGCTTCTCGTGCGCACGCCGAAAGGCGGCAACAAGCCGACGGCACTGCCCCTAGGCACTTCCTTGTTCGACGTCCGTGCGGCGATCCCGACGCCGGAGGATGCCGTGGCACAGGACGGGTTGCGCCTCTTCTCGATTCCCACTGCCCTCATTGCGAGTGCACCCGGTCTCTACGAAAACAATGCGATCGACGCCCGGGCAGCCTTGGCAACCGTGCGGGACGCGTCCGAATTGCTGGGACGATTGCTCCAAGGAGGCCACAGCGCGATTGCCGGCCGTCTGGCCGGCGCCTTCCGCAACATCGGGCGCGAACGCATTGCCGACGATATTTTGAAGGCGATGCGGTCGGCAGGCTATACCGTGCGCGAGCAGGATCCGTTCGCGACAAAGCTCGAGACTCTCCTGCCAGCGCGTGAGCGCTCTCCCTATGCGGGCCGGATCCGCCTGATGTGGCAGGAGATGCGCGGAGCAGTCCTTGAGCGATTCCCGCCGCCGCCGGGCCGCGCCGCCGATATCGGCGCCTATCTCAAGCGCGTCCAAGACAGCTACGTCACTGACGCATATCACTCGCTATCGATCGAGGGCTATCGCGTCAGCCCGGAACTGATCGAGCGCGTCCGCAGCGGCACGTGGAATCCGGAAGCGGACCAGCAGGACCGCGAATATAAGGATGGGTTAGCCGCACGTGGCTACTGGCTCGCCTATCAAGCGGTTCTCAAGAGCCTGAATCGCGTCCTTGCCGGCGAGAACCCCGGCCTCGTCGCCGACGAGGAGCACGGCGACTGGTATCGCGAGATGTTCACGCCGAGTGTTACCGCAGGACTGATCAGCGCAAGCGATCTCGCCGGATACCGCAACGGTCAGGTCTATCTGCGCGGCTCGATGCATGTACCGCTCAACTGCGAAGCTGTCCGCGATGCGATGCCGGTGTTCTTCGAATTGCTAAGTGAGGAAACCGAGCCTGCGGTCCGCGTTGTCCTCGGCCACTTCATCTTCGTCTACATTCATCCCTATATGGATGGGAATGGAAGAACCGGGCGCTTCCTGATGAACGTGATGCTCGCGGCTAGCGGCTATCCGTGGACGGTCGTGCCCGTCGAGCAGCGCGCCGATTATATGGCTGCGCTTGAGGAGGCGAGCGGCCGGCAGGACATTCGCCCGTTCACTGAGTTCCTGGCGCAGTTGCTGGACCGCGAACTGAAGGGGGAAACAGTCGCCCAGCTTCCGAAAGCGTGATTGCCGAGGTCGGTCATAGCGCTTCGAAATATGCACTCGCATTATACCACCGGTATATTACGAGCATGAATTTCAATGCTTCGAAACAGATCGGTCCCCACCGAGACGGCCACCGTTGTCGCATCGGTGTAGATCGGACGTGATGGTGAATTTCGATCTCAGTCAGACGCTGGCATGGGAAAACTGCTCCCAGCAAACTTTATTGGTTTGGGCGACCGGCAATGCGCGGGGTGCAAGCGCTGCACTGGCTGCAGGACGTCCTGCCGCAAGATAGCGAACGCATCCGCACTCAGCTGCGCATCGTCTAATGCTGGTCGAGCAGGGAAGCTCTTATGACTCGCATCGCCATTGCGACCTATCGCGCCCTTAGGCGAAGCCGCTAACGCGATGAATCACCACTTGCGACGCTTGAAGTTCCAGAGGTGGCCATAAACTTCACATAGGCGCTCAGCTTTTTCGTTTGAAAAGCCGCGAGCGATCAACATGGCTCGAAGCTCGAACCTTGGCAGTTCCTGCCGGCCTTCGCGTACCAGTGAGGTGGTCCCGCCTTCTTGGACAGTTTGGCGGCTGAGTTAAGCTAATCCCGATTATCGTTCATGCCGCCTGTTTGATCATCAGATCATGGGGGGCATGCCCCCCATGATCTGATTGTCCGATCCGCCGATAGGCCTCGAGTGGGGTTCTCCCGGCCAGGCTCGAGTGCGGACGCTGGGTGTTGTAATAGGTGATCCACCGGCCCAGGCCAGCCCGCAGTTCGGAGCCCGTCTCAAAGGCGTGGAGATAGACGCACTCGTACTTCAAGGATCGCCAGAGGCGTTCGATGAAGACGTTGTCCATCCACCGGCCTCGGCCATGGCTGGCATCGACGCCCCCGAGAAGGAGTAAGGAAATGAGCGAAGTCGTCGTCGTTGTCGGATCGGGCTCGATCGGTCAGGCCATCGCCCGGCGGGTCAGCGCGGGTAAGATCGTGCTGCTGGCCGATCTCCGCCTCGAAAATGCCGAAGCTGCCGCAAAAGTGCTGAGAGATGCGGGCTACGACGCCCGCACCGCCAGCGTCGACATATCGTCGCCCGAGTCGGTCGCAGCGCTGGTCGCAACCGCCACCGCCCTCGGCGATGTGGCTGGCCTGATCCAAGCGGCAGGCGTGTCACCGTCGCAGGCGCCTATCGAGGCTGTCCTGAAGGTCGATCTCTACGGCACGGCCCTGCTGCTCGAAGAGTTTGGCAAGGTTATCGCCAGGGGCGGCGCCGGCGTCGTCATTTCGTCGCAGTCGGGACATCGGATGGGTCCGCTGACGGTCGAGCAGAACCGGCAACTCGCCACCACGCCTGTCGATGAATTACTCGACCTAGCGTTCCTGAAGCCCGGCGAGGTCCACGACACTCTCCACGCCTACCAGCTATCCAAGCGCGGAAACGGCTTGCGCGTGCAGGCGGAGGCGGTGCGCTGGGGCCGCCGCGGCGCACGCATCAACGCGATCAGCCCAGGCATCGTGATTACGCCGCTCGCCAATGACGAGTTGCAAGGCCCGCGCGGCGATGGCTACCGCAAGATGATCGAAAGCTCGATTGCCGGCCGTGCGGCGACGCCAGATGAAATTGCTAATGTCGCGGCCCTGCTCATGGGTGCCGACGGCGCATACATCACGGGCAGCGATTTCCTCGTTGATGGAGGGACCACAGCCGTTCACTGGTTTGGCCAGCCCGGTTGAAGGCCGGCTAGCGCTGGTGGCACGACCTTCTTGTCGAGCGGACACGGCGCCTTGGGATTGCTGACGGTTGTGATCGTCCTCTTTCCGCGACGAACGCCTGACAGGCCCATGACACGCATCAGCCGTTCCACCGTGCATTTGGCAACGGCCACGCCCTCGCGCCGCAATTGGTGCCAGACCTTGCGGGAGCCATAGACGCCATAGTTGGCTTCGTGGACGCGCTTGATCTGCCCACACATCTCCTCGTCGCTGCGGGCACATGCCTTGCGCCTTGCCGGGATCGGCAAGGCGCAAGGCATGTTCATGATAGGAGGACGGGGCGATCGCCAGTTCACGACAGATCGGCTCGATACCCAGATCCTCGCGATGGGCGTCGATGAACGCCATCATCATCTCTCGCGGCGGTCGAGCTCCGCCATGGCAAAATATGCTGAGGCCTTGCGCAGGATCTCATTGGCCCGGCGTAACTCTTTGACCTCGCGCTCCAGCAGCTTGAGCCGGGCCTTGTCGGCGGCGGCCTGCGCCGCTGGCGCCGTTCGTCGGCTCGCCTCCTCACGGCACCAGCGGAGCAGCGTCTCGGCCGTACAGCCGATCTTCGCGGCGATCGAGGTGATGGCCTCCCACTCCGAGCCGTAATCGGCGCGATGCTCGCCAACCATGCGCACCGCGCGATCACGCACCTAAGGCGAAAATTTGTTCCGGGTCTTGCTCATCACGAAAGCTCCTTCTCACAAATAGGAGCCTCCGGAAAATCCGGGACGCTTCACGTTACCGCATTCATCCTTGCCGGGAACGCTCATGGTCGAACGGTAAAGCTCACCGGGACAGAGGTGGACAGGCGGTTTTCCATCTTCATCACCCAGCCCTCGCACACATTGAAACGTCACGTGGCGAAGCAAGAGGGGCTGGACCCGTCGGACGCCAATTTCGACAAGGCGATCAATCGGACGATGGATCAGCTTCTCGATGCATTCGACGACCGCAAGCAGGTCGCTCGTTGGCTGGGCGCGATGATCCAACGCCATGGTGCTATCACCACTATCGAGCCATTTCACAAGGAAGGCTATCACCTTGCAATGGAGGTTCAAGAGAGCCCGGTCACAGGGTTCCTCAATATCGCCTTCGGCCCTGCCTTCGAGGCCGCATCGCTGGGCGACCTTTACGATGCTTATTGCACATATGCCCGCGACTGGGGTCGTGAGCGCGACATCCTGACCCGTAAGGCATTCTCGACGGCGGCGAAGCGTTTTGGTCAGAAGCGTTTTCCCAATCTTGTGATGCGCAAGGCTGGGGCGAAGGATCGGATGACGGGCTCGCAGTCGAACTGGTTCTTCGCTGATCCGGGCAAGACGGTGCAGGATTGCTCCATGTCGGACATCGAGGCTCGCCTCTGAAGCTCCTCATGCGCTCCTTATAGGCACCTTTCCGGCACCTCATCTCGTCCCCTGCGCTGCGCGAGCCGCCTGCGGGCGGGCGAGATAGGGTGCCGAGCGGGGGACTTGGGGTGCCGATAAGGTGCCGGAGAAACGACCGGTTTCTGCGGCCTTCAAGCCTATTGGTACCTCATCACCTCATATATTGAAAAAAAGGCCAGACCTCGGATCCAGAGCCGGTTTCGGCCTCCTCTGTCCCCCAACGGTTTCCGGGATCGCGATGAGGTGCCGCCGGGCAGCACCATGACAGTCAGAGCTTGGTAGTGCGCAGGATGCTGAGGCTGCGGCAGCCGAGTTGGGCCTTCACGCGGCTAGGCCCCACACGATCGTAAGAACTGCGTGAACCACTTAGAAAATGCGACTGCCCGCTTGCCCCGTGGGCCGGGGTCAATGTCTGGAAAAAGTTTCACCTGCTTTGCTTTTCGTTGGACCTGCACAAAGGCTAGCATGCCACATTCCACGAGAGCCGGATGCAGAGGAACGAGCCTCTCACTCGCGGCGGTCTTCAAAGCCTTATCGTCACTTCCGTCCAGTGAATTCTCGCATACGACAAAGCACCAAATGCCATCAATCAGGCGGATATCCGCCACGTCCAACTGACAAATCTCATTGAGCCGCATCCCTGAATGCAACGCGATGAGAGGCACCCAGAAGCGTGCATTTCGAGGCCGTTCAGAACCCGGCTTCGCGTAGCCCCGCTCACCGTCAACGCACCCGCTATAAAGCGGTGCGTCAAAAATCTTGCGAAGCTGATCTGGGCTGAACGGGTTGCGCTTGTCCTTCTTCGCTACGTCGTCATGGAGCCGCAAGCCGCGCATGGGGTTCCGGGGCAAAAGTTCCTCATTCACCGCCCAGTTCAGAAAGCTCGATAGATTGGCGAGGTTCACGTTGGCGTTCGCTGCGCTGATCACATCAACATCGCCACGCTCTCGTGCCCGCTGCGAGGCCTCGCGGGCCGTCAGCTTGGGGAATCGCTTGTTCGCGTTTCGAGGCAGATGGCGCAACACGTCGAGAAAGTCCCGGCAGTGAGTTCGGCCAAACGAGCCCATCGGAACGTCTCCACCGATTACGGAGATCGCCAGCTTCCGGCAGGTTTCATAGCTCTGGCGGGTGCTGGCAGACCAGCGATGGGTGGGGTCATCGACATATTGCTGATAGGCTTCCGCCAGCGTCAGGTCATTGGATGGAGCAGTGGCAGAGCGTTCCACCGAAACCGGCACTTTTTCTATGATGGGCTGAGCTACGGTCGGGAATCGCAAGGCCGCGTCATCCGTAGTCGCGCCGATTCTTGCTCGAATACGATCAAACTCAGCCTCAATCCCGGCCATGATGGCGGGCATTCTACGCAGCGCCGTCTGGAGGCTGTCCGTCTTCAGCGAACGCCACAGTTCTACCCGGTTGAGGGGCTCTTGAAGATCGCATGGCACGTGACGGCGGACATAGAATCGCCCGCTACGAAGGCGCATACCTTTTGGCAGCAAACCGGGACTGAAACCGTAACAGCCGCGCGAACCATTTCCGGCAGATTTCGGGGACTTTCGCTGCGGACTATCGGCACCAAACCGTAACAGCTTATCGTAGCAAAACGAACTTGGGGGACCATCTTGCGATGATCCCCCAACGTTCTCAATCACTTGAGAAGTGATGGTGCCCAGAAGAGGACTCGAACCTCCACGCCCTTGCGAGCGCCAGCACCTGAAGCTGGTGCGTCTACCAATTCCGCCATCTGGGCACGGTAGCAGGGGAGCGAAGCGCCGTCCCTGCTGGGTAGGAGGGCGCCTCTACGCAGCGGCTGCGGCGTTGTCAACACCATCGCGTGCAACAATTTTCACATCGGCCGATTGCTCCCTTGCGGCACGCCTTCGGCGGCCTCGGCAAACTGCCCGGTTGCCCCTTCGCCGGCCTTGTGGCAGGGGCCATCTTCATGTGCTGCAGCGCGGGATAGTCGCTCCGCGCGGCGACGGTAAGGACCGAATCTGACCATGAGCCCCAGCCCCGTTATCGACACCACCAATTCCCTCTACGGCAAGATCGTCACCGTGCTCGGCGGCGGCGGTTTCGTGGGGCGCCACTTGGCGCAGGAACTGCTCGCGCGCGGCGCCCGGCTGCGGATCGCCAGCCGGCATCCCAAGAAGGCCTACGCGATCAAGGCGCTGGGCAACCTCGGCCAGGTGCAGTTCGCAGGGGTCGACGTGACCAAGGGCGATTCGCTCGCCGCCGTGCTGGCCGGATCGGATGCGGTGGTGAACCTCGTGGGCGCCTTCGACGGCAATCTCGACGCGGTACAGGGTAAGGGCGCGGGCACGATCGCCGCGGCAGCCCTGGCCGCTGGCGCGGGCGCTTTCGTGCATGTTTCCGCAATCGGCGCGGATGCGGGCTCGGACGTCGACTACGCGCGCACCAAGGCCGAGGGCGAGGACGCCGTGCGCGCCGCCTTCCCGGGTGCGACGATCGTGCGCCCGTCGCTGATCTTCGGACCCGACGACAGGTTCGTCATGATGTTCGCCGAGTTGATCTCGCGCCTGCCTGCCCTGCCCGTCTTTGCGCCTCAGGCAAAGCTGCAGCCGGTCTTCGTCGACGACGTGGCCGAAGCGATCGCCAACGCCCTTGCCGCACCTGAGGCGCACGGCGGCCGCACTTACGAGCTTGCCGGTCCCGAAATCATCACCATGCTGGAGTTCAACCAGCGCATCGCCACCGCGCAGGCCCGTTCGCGCAGCTTCGCGGAACTGCCGGACGCCGTCTCCGCCCTGATCGCCAGCGCCACCGGCTGGCTGCCGGGCGCACCGATCAGCTCGGACCAATTCAAGCTGCTCAAGGCCGGCAGCGTCGCCAGCGGCACCGTGCCCGGCATCGCCGACCTCGGTGTCGCCGCGCGACCGCTCGGCCTGTTCCTCGACCGCTGGATGACGCGGTTCCGCAAGCATGGCCGCTTCGGCGCCAAGCACGCGGCCTAGTGGCAGACGGCTGAGTCCGCTCCTGCGCCAGAGGGCGCGGGGGACATCGCACAAGCCGTCCAAACGTGGTCCCCGCTTTCGCGGAACCGCGCGGACAGGCGGCGCATTTCTCCATGCGAGGGTGGCACCCCGCTGCCCGCGAGCAATGGAGCATCCCATGACCGGCCCTGCCACAGATCCCGAAACCTCCTGGGCGACCGCCTCGGGCACGATCCGCAAGGGCATGACCGTGCTGGGTCCCGACGGCGCGGTGCTCGGCACGGTGGAAGGCCTCGACGGCGAGGAACTGCTGCTGGCCGGGCACGGGCCTGGCGAGCCTGCCAGCTTCGTCGCCGTGACACAGATCGACGGCGTCAACGGTGATACGGTGCTGCTCTCCGAGCGCGGCGATGCCACGTTCGGTCTCGGCGCCCAGCCCTGAAGGGGTTCATCCGACGAGCGTTGCCCACCAAGCGTTTCTGGGCCGGGACGAACGCCGGAACGAAGTACCCTTGCCGCATGTTTCCCTGTCATACCCCCCAAGACATTGGAGAAACATGATGTTCGAGAAGCTTCGCATCCGTGAGCACATGGAAGTCGCCACCAGCACCGGCCAGCACGTCGGCACCGTCGACGACGTCAAGGACGACCAGATCAAGCTGACCCGCACCGACAGTTCGGATGGCGCGCACCACTACATCGCGATCGAGAATGTCGACAAGATCGACGACAACCGCGTCTATCTGAAGGAAGGCACTCCGATCCCGATGGGCGTCGGCGCCAACTAAGCCACCGAATAACACCAGGGCGGCGGCCTCCCCCTACGGGTCGCCAGCCTTGGGACGACCCCGGCCTCCCTTATGGGATGGTCGGGGTTTTTCGTGATTCGAGCCGGCGCGTCCCGGCCTGTGTTTTGCATCGTCGCTCCCCCAAGGAACGCGGGCGGGCGCTGACGGCAGCTTGCAAGGTCACACAGGTTTACACGGTTTACACAGTCCTGAAGAGCAAGGTGCGCCCCTCCCCGCCGGATGTGCCCCCTGCTGGTACGCGCCGGCGCCCCGCCGTTCTTTATGGAGGTTGCACATACGGCGGGGAGAGAACTGGGCTGAAGCATACGGCAAAGGTATCGCGGCCGTCCGGGTGTAGGAAAACGGATTTCGCTTTGGCAAGGCAGCGATTGGTGCGGACTGGGCCCCCCTTGTTTGCAATCGGGCATGGGACGCGAAAAGCGGGCCCCTCGCGGTCGCGAGGGCGACGGGGATCGAGGAGGAGAGTTCCCGCACCGTGCCGGTAGCGTCCGACGTTGCCCCCCCGAACGAAAACGGCCTCCCGGTTTCCCGGAAGGCCGCTCTCGGTGGAACTGCAAGACCTCAAGCCGTTACTGGCAGGCCAGGCACTCGTCGTAGTCCGTGGTGCTGGCGGCCAGTTCGAACTTGGCCAGTTCGCTGGTGTTGTCCGCTTCCACGCCGCCGACGAAACCGGCGCGCTGCACCGACTTGGAGCGCAGGTAGTAAAGCGACTTGATGCCCCGCTCCCATGCCTGGAAGTGCAGCATCATCAGGTCCCACTTGTCGACGTCGGCGGGGATGAACAGGTTCAGCGACTGCGCCTGGTCGATGTAGGGCGTGCGGTCGGCGGCGAATTCGAGCAGCCAGCGCTGGTCGATCTCGAAGCTGGTCTTGTAGACCGCCTTCTCGTCGGCCGAGAGGAAGTCCAGTTGCTGGACCGAGCCGCCATGCTCGAGGATCGAGTTCCACACGTTGGTGGAATCCTTCGATTTCGCCGCGAGCAGCTTCTGGAGGTAGGGGTTCTTGACCACGAAGCTGCCCGAAAGCGTCTTGTGGGTGTAGATGTTGGCCGGGATCGGCTCGATGCAGGCCGAAGTGCCGCCGCAGATGATCGAGATCGACGCGGTGGGCGCGATCGCCATCTTGCAGCTGAAACGCTCCATCACGCCCTGGTCGGCCGCGTCGGGGCAGGGTCCGCGCTCCTTGGCCAGCATCATCGAGGCCTCGTTGGCCTTCTGGTTGATGTACTGGAACATCTGCAGGTTGAGCGCCTTGGCCATCGCGCTCTCGAAGCCGATGCCGCGCTTCTGCAGGTAGGAGTGGAAGCCCATCACGCCCATGCCGACCGACCGCTCGCGCGAGGCCGAATACTTGGCGCGGGCCATCTCGTCGGGCGCGCGGTCGATGTAGTCCTGCAGGACGTTGTCGAGGAAGCGCAGCACGTCCTCGACGAAGCGCTTGTCGCCCTTCCACTCTTCCCAGGTCTCCAGGTTGAGCGAGGAGAGGCAGCACACCGCCGTGCGGTCGTTGCCGAGGTGGTCGCGGCCCGTGGGCAGGGTGATTTCCGAGCACAGGTTCGAGGTCGAGACCTTGAGGCCGAGGTCGCGGTGATGCTTGGGCATCATGCGGTTCACGGTGTCGGAGAAGACGATGTAGGGCTCGCCCGTGGCGAGGCGCACTTCGACCAGCTTCTGGAACAGCGAGCGCGCGTCGACCGTGTTGCGGACCGACCCGTCCTTGGGGCTGCGCAGCTGGAATTCGGTGCCGTCGCGGACCGCTTCCATGAACTCGTCGGTCAGCAGCACGCCGTGGTGCAGGTTGAGCGCCTTGCGGTTGAAGTCGCCGCTCGGCTTGCGGATCTCGAGGAACTCCTCGATCTCGGGGTGCGAGACGTCGAGGTAGCAGGCGGCCGAGCCACGGCGCAGCGAGCCTTGGCTGATCGCGAGGGTCAGCGAATCCATGACGCGCACGAAGGGGATGATGCCGCTGGTCTTGCCGTTGAGGCCGACCGGCTCGCCGATGCCGCGCACCGCGCCCCAGTAAGTGCCGATGCCGCCGCCGCGCGAGGCGAGCCAGACGTTCTCGTTCCAGGTGGCGACGATGCCTTCGAGGCTGTCGTCCACCGAGTTGAGGTAGCACGAGATCGGCAGGCCGCGCCCGGTGCCGCCGTTCGACAGCACCGGCGTCGCGGGCATGAACCACAGGCGCGAGATGTAGTCGTAGAGGCGCTGGGCGTGGTCCTGATCGTCGGCATAGGCATCGGCCACGCGGGCGAACAGGTCCTGGTACTTCTCGCCCGGGAGGAGGTAGCGGTCGTCGAGCGTTTCCTTGCCGAAATCGGTCAGCAAGGCGTCGCGCGAGACGTCGGTGACGATGCTGAAGCGGCGCGCGTTGATGGTCTTGGAATCACCGTCGACGAGCTTGGCCTGCTTCTTGGCCGGCGCCTCGACAGGCTCCGCGACCAGATCGGCGGTTACGGCATCGGTCTTGTCCATGGCGACTGCCGGGCCCTTGCCCGTCTCCTTTTGCTGCCGGGGGGCGGCTTCTCGGGGGGCGTAGAGGCCCTCCATCTCGACCTGAGCCGAGGTCATGTCCGAACCTGCATCTGCGTCAGATACCTGACCATCGCTTCCGTTCCTGAAATCCACTGCTGCCCCCGAGCTTAAAATCACGTCATCGAACCGCCACGAGGGCGGTTCACTGCTGCTTCGAACAGCGTGGCGGACTGGCGGCGAGTCGGACGGGCGTTGGACGGCCCGTCTACCACTTCCAGTACAAAAAGAGAACGGATATTCCCTGCCACACGTCCGCGCGCCCTTGCGAAAAGGCCCTGCCTCAAGCCTTCGGGACGCCGGTGCGGACTTTGCGGGCCCTGCACGACATCCCTAGGTATTGAGGCCCCTCAACCGGCGCGACACAACCTATAGTGCGCTTTCCATCAAAAGGTTCAAGAGGGGGCTGCCGATATAAGCGTCGACCACCGGGCCGGCGGGTCCGCCGCGAGCCTCCCGCGACGCGTGGGAAGTCCTCGCCCCGCCATCAATGCAATAGGCTAAATCGCGCCTCCGACGGGAAAATTTTTCCACATAAATTGCCGACGAGACGAATCCGGCTTGCGACGAGCCGAATCGGCCTGCGACCCGGCACGAAGCGCGCGTTACGCGCATCGTCGCCCGATCCTTCGCGGCCTGCGGATAGAGTCGCCTGCAGATAGGGACGTGCAACCCGATCGCGGCTGGACAATTATAGCGCTGGTTGCGGACGCGGGCGCGGCCGCGGAAGGGGAGTTCGTGCAAGTCATGTTCAATATCATCGGCGCCATCATCAGCGGCCTCGTCATCGGCGTGCTTGCGCGCTTCTTCTACCCGGGTGCGGTGGAGATGGGCTGGATCGCGACGATCCTGCTCGGCATCGGCGGCTCGCTGGTGGCCGGCCTCGTCACCAGCCGCGGCCGCGGCGACTTCAGCCGCGCGGGCTGCCTCGCCTCGGTGATCGGCGCGGTGGTGCTGATCTTCCTCGGCCGGCTTCTGCACATCGGGTTCTGACCATGCCGTCGTCCCGGGTCGAGCCCGGGGCGACGCCTAAGGCACCAGCACGGTATCCAGCGGCTCGGCGTCGATCGCCGGGTAGTCGAGGGTATAGTGCAGCCCGCGGCTCTCGTGCCGCTTGAGCGCGCTGGAGACGATCAGTTCGGCGCTCTGGAGCAGGTTGCGCAGCTCGATCAGGTCGGTCGAGACGCGGAAGTGGCGGTAGTATTCCTCGATCTCGCCATTGAGCATCTGGATGCGGTGCATCGCCCGCTCGAGCCGCTTGGTGGTGCGCACGATGCCGACGTAGTTCCACATGAAGCGCCGGATCTCGGTCCAGTTCTGCTTGATGACGACTTCCTCGTCCGAATCGGTCACCCGGCTCGCGTCCCAGGAACGGACCGCCGGGGGCGCCTCGAAGCCCTCCCAGTGCGCGAGGATGTCCGCGGCTGCCGCCTCGCCGAAGACGAAGCATTCGAGCAACGAATTGGAGGCCAGGCGATTGGCGCCGTGCAGCCCGCTCTCGGTGCATTCGCCGGCCGCATAGAGGCCGGGAAGGTCGGTGCGGCCGTCGAGGTCGATCAGCACGCCGCCGCAGGTATAGTGCTGCGCCGGCACCACGGGGATCGGCTCCCTGGTCATGTCGATGCCCAGGCCCAGCAGCTTCTCGTGGATGTTCGGGAAGTGCTCCTTCACGAACTCGGGCGGCTGGTGGCTGATGTCGAGGTGGACGTAGTCGAGGCCGAAGCGCTTGATCTCGGAATCGATCGCCCGGGCGACGATGTCGCGCGGCGCCAGTTCCAGCCGCTCCGGGTCGTAGAAGGCCATGAACCGCTTGCCCGTGCGCGGGTTGACGAGATGCCCGCCCTCGCCGCGCACGGCCTCGGTGATGAGGAAGTTTTTGACCTCCAGGTTGTAGAGGCAGGTCGGGTGGAACTGCATCATCTCCATGTTGGAGACCCGCGCCCCCGCCCGCCAGGCCATGGCGATGCCGTCGCCGGTGGCGCCGCGCGGGGCGGTGCTGAACTGGTAGACGCGCCCTGCCCCGCCGGTCGCCAGCACGGTGGCGCGGGCGGTGAAGGCCTCGACCTGTCCGGTCTCCTCGTCGAGCGCGTAGACGCCCCAGACCCGGCCAGAGCCCGAATAGCGCATTTCGTGCCGGCCGGTGATGAGGTCGATGCACGAGCGTCCGGGGAACAGGGTGATGTTGGGATGCGCCTCCGCCGCCGCCAGCAGGGCCTGCTGCACCGCCCAGCCGGTCGCGTCGGCGACGTGGACGATGCGGCGGTGCGAGTGGCCGCCCTCGCGGGTGAGGTGCAGCGCTTCTCCGTCGGTGTTGAACGGCACGCCCAGTTCGACCAGCCGGTCGATCGCCTCGGGAGCCCGCTCGATGACGTACTCCACCGTTTCGCGCCGGTTGAGGCCGGCACCGGCGATCATGGTGTCGCGGACGTGCTCCTCGAAGGTGTCGCCGGCATCGAGCACCGCGGCGATGCCGCCTTGCGCCCAGGCGGTCGAGCCGGTGGCGAGGCCGCCCTTGGCGAGCACCGCGACCTTGACCTTGTCGGCCAGGGCAAGGGCGGCGGTGAGACCGGCGGCGCCGGAACCGATCACGAGCGCGTCGAATGCGTGGGTGGAGCTAGGGGGCGTTTCCATGACGCCTCCTAGCCCCGCGCCTGCCAGGATCGCAACTGTTTGCAGAGCGCGGCGCGAGCCTTGTTGCGATGCCGCATGATCTTCGTTATCAAATCAAAATGATGACAAGACTCGTAATCTGTCTTGATTGCTCACTTGATATCAAAGAAAATTAGTCTAGTCAGCTGCCGTACCGCACCAAAGGGCTTATCACCGTGGCAATCTCGATCCCACTATGCTTTGCCAATAGGCACGAGCCCACTCGGTCCGAGGTGAAATGGGATGGAACCGGCTATGTCGGAACTTGTCATAATTGCGGCAAACCTATTCGGCGCAAGAAACGCGGCGTATGGAAACTTGAAGATGGCAAGACCAGTGCCGACTAGGTAACTTTACTTAGTTTCACGACAACACCGCATCGCACAACAAATATTCGCCGTTACCCCGCAGTGCGGAAATTTCTGCTCCGGGTTTGCTCGCTCATCATGAACGTATTTTAATTGCGATCTTCGATCGCGAGCGTGGCTTCGGGAATCCTTCGGAAAATCCTGCGAAACCCGATATCGCGACACCGGCCCGCTTCCCTTGCGCGAAGGCCCTTCGGCACTGGTCTTGAAAGTGGGACGACAGGCCGACGCCGTTTCGCCAGTGTAGTGTCATCACGCTAGAGAAGCTTTGCGACACCCCGGTGTCGCTGCCGCTCGGGCCGTAAGCGTCGGATCAGAAACGGCGGTTTGTGATCGGTGCGCAGGCTGGAATGACGAAGAGCGTTGCAATCGATCAGGATCGCTTCGGCCAGCGGGCGGCGGGCCGGATCAGCCGACCGCGCGCGCCTCGCTCGTCAGGGTGACGAAGACGTCTTCCAGGTCCGCCTCGCGCGTCGTCACGTCGACGATGGCGAAGCCCTGTGCCTGCATCGCAGAGAGGATTTCACCGGCATTGCTGCGGTCCTTGTCGTACGTGATCTCGAGCACGCGCTCCCCGGTCTTCACGCACTTCATGAAACCGGGATGGCTCGGCAGTTCGACGAGATCGCGATCGAGCGTCAGGACGATGATCTTCTCGCGCGCCATGCCGACCAGTTCGCGGGTCGGCTTGTTGGTGATGAGTTCGCCGTGGTTGATGATGGCGATCCGGTCGCACAGTTCCTCGGCTTCCTCGAGGTAGTGCGTGGTCAGCACGACCGTCGCGCCCTCGCGGTTGAGTTCGGTGACCAGTTCCCACAACTGGCGGCGCAGTTCGACGTCGACGCCGGCGGTCGGCTCGTCGAGGATGAGCACCGGCGGCTGGTGGACCAGCGCCTTGGCGATCAGCAGGCGCCGCTTCATGCCGCCCGACAAGGTCCGCGCATAAGCGTCGCGCTTGTCGGCGAGGTGGACCGCCCGCAGCAGTTCCTCGGAGCGGCGCAGGGTCTTGGCGATGCCGTAGAGACCCGCCTGGATCTCCAGCACCTCGAAGGGCGTGAAGAACGGGTCGAACACGATCTCCTGCGGCACGATGCCGATCGAGCGCTTGGCGTTGCGCGTGTCGCGATCGATGTCGAAGCCCCAGATCTCGGCGCTACCCGAGGTCTTCATGACCATCCCGGCAAGAATGTTGATGAGCGTCGACTTGCCCGCGCCGTTGGGGCCAAGAAGGCCGAAGATCCCGCCTTCCGGGACGTCGAACGAGACCCCCTTGAGCGCCAGCTTGCCCTCGCCCGTCCCGGCAGGCGCATAGCGCTTGACGAGGTCGCGGATGGCGATCGCCGGGGAGGAAGCCAGGGCCGGGGCTGGCGAGGAAACCGGGGCGGAGGCAGGCGTGGACGTGCTCATGGCGCTGCATTTGGGCCACCATCGCGCCGCCGTAAAGGGCCCACCGCATTACTGCCGACTCTTCGCACGCCCATTGCCCGCCGAGCCGGCCGGTCATGGCGATCGCGAAGCCCCCGTCTGCCGGCCTCGCCACCGCCCGTTGCGGCCGCCTCCATGTAGTTTCCGGATAGTTGAAAATCGGCGCCGGCGTCGCACGGCCCGCGACGCCAGATTCCGATAGGCTCGCCCCGAACGTTATGATACACATTGTATCACTTAATGCAGGCCGACATGGCCGCACCACCGGGAGAGCAACCATGGCCAGCGCCGCCCCTGTCATCGAGAAAGACTACTTCACCGACCATTCGGTCCTGCTCGCCCCCTACGACTACTTCGAGACCATCCGTGCCCACGGGCCCGTGCACCAGATGGCCGCGCGCGACGTGGTGGTCGTCACCGGCTTCGCCGAGGCGCTCGAAGTGCTGCTCAACACCCGCGACTTCTCCTCGTGGCTCAACCCGGACCCGCTGACGCCGCTGCCCTTCGCGGTCGAGGGCGACGACATCTCGGCCCTGCTGGCGGCCCATCCCGGTAGCGAAATCGAACTGATGGTCTCCTACGACGGCGACCGGCACGCCGCCGCCCGCTCGCTGCTCAACCCGCTGTTCACGCCCTCGCGCCTCAAGGCCAGCGAGGCGTTCATGCGCGCCTATGCCGAGGGGATCGTGGGCGAAGTCGTCGCAGCGGGCGGATGCGAGCTGGTGAACTCCGTGGCCACCCCGTTCGTCACGATGGTCATCGCCGACCTGCTCGGAGTGCCTGCGGACGACCGCGAGGCCTTCCGCCGGTTGATCGATTCCGCCCCGCCGCCGGGCAACATGGACGCGCCCGACAGCCCGAGCATCCACCCGCTGATGGTCATGGCCGGCTACTTCGTGCGCTACATCGCCGAGCGCCGCGCCCGGCCGCAGGACGACGTCATGACCGAGATGGCGCTCGCCAGGTATCCGGACGGCTCGACGCCCGACGCGATGGAAGTGGTGAAATCGGCGATGTTCCTGTTCGCCGCCGGGCAGGACACCAGTGCCAAGCTGATCGGCAATGCCGTGCGCCGCCTGTGCGAGGACCAGGCGATGCAGCAGGCGCTGCGCGAGGACCGCAAGCTGGTCGGCCCGTTCCTGGAAGAAGTGCTGCGCATCGAGGGATCGACCAAGGCGACCTTCCGCATCGCCGCGCGCGCCACCAGGATCGGCGACAGGGCGATCCCTGCCGGCCAGCGCGTGGTCGTCTCGCTCTCCGCCGCCAACCGCGACCCGAGACGCTGGGAAGACCCGGCCGAGTTCCGCCTCGGCAGGCCGCGGATCAGGGAGCACGTGGCGTTCGGACGCGGCGCGCATACTTGCGCCGGGGCGCCGCTGGCGCGGGCGGAAGTGGCGGTGATCCTCGACCGGTTCCTCGATCAGACCAGCGCAATCACGCTCGACGAGGCGCACCACGGCCCCGCGGGCGCCCGGCGGCTGGCCTACGAGCCGAGCTTCATCATCCGGGGGCTGGCCGAACTGCACGTCAAGTTCGCGCCGGCGTGAGCCGTCCTTCGTCCCGGCCCCGCGCCGGGACGCGGATCACGCATCGTCGTGCGCGCTGTCGTAGACGGTGCGCCGTTCCTCGATCTCGGGCCGGTTCGCCATGGCCCAGGCGCCGAGCGCCTGCACCGGCCCCGACAGCGAGTGCCCGAGATCGCTGAGATGGTACTCCACCCGCACCGGCACGCTGGGATGGACGGTCCGCGTGAGCAGCCCGTCGCGCTCGAGCGAGCGCAGCGTGCGCGCCAGCATCTGCTGCGAGACGCCCCGGATCGCGCGCTTGAGTTCGTTGAACCGCAGCGGCCCCTCCAGCAGCGTCATCACCACCAGCATCGACCACTTGTCGCCCACGCGGCTGAGGATGTCGCCGACCAGCCGGCAGTCCTTGCTCGCGGGATCGTGAACCGCCTCGGAGGATCGGTCAGCTTCGTCGAACGTGGTCAGCTTCATGTTACCTGGTCCCGAAAATATGCGTTCTTGGCGGGGATGCCCCGGCAACATAGCTAGACCTGGTCATTTTTCCAGACTGAGGTCCCCCATGAAGCTTCTCCATCTCGATTCCAGCATCCTCGGCGACAATTCTGCCACCCGCGCCATTTCCGCCGCGATCGTCTCCAGCCTGACCGCTGCCGATCCCTCGATCGAGGTCACCTATCGCGACCTCGCCGCCGAGCCGCTCGCGCACCTCACCCTCGACGTCCTGGGCGCGCCCGACGGCACCCCGGAACTGGCCGAGTTCCTCGACGCCGACGTGCTGGTGATCGGCGCGGGCATGTACAACTTCACTATCCCGAGCCAGCTCAAGGCGTGGATCGACCGCGTGCTGATCGCCGGCAAGACCTTCCGCTACACCGCGCAGGGACCCGAGGGCCTGGCCGGCGACAAGAAGGTCTACGTAGCCCTCGCCCGCGGCGGCTACTACGGCGAAGGCCAGCCCGGCGCCGCGGTCGAGCATGCCGAGAGCTACCTGCGCGCGGTGCTCGGCTTCGTGGGCATCACCAACCCGACCTTCGTGCTGGCCGAGGGCCTCGCCATCGACGCCGACACCCGCGAGAAGGCGGTTTCCGCCGCCCTCGCCGAAGCGGGCGAAGTGGCGATCGCGGCCTGATCGAGACATCGTCGTCCCGGGGCGAGCCCGGGACGACGTTTTCGACGCGCCGTCATCCCCGCAAATCCCGGCTGGAAATTCCCCTCGCGCCTTGGTAATCCGCCGGACCATGAGCAACCCGCCCGAAACCGTCTTCACCGATTCCCACCGCGTCTCCTGCGACGGGGCCACCGACATCCGCGCCGGCGCCGCGCTCGGCCATCCGCGCGTCTGGCTGGAGATCGACGACAGGGGCTATGTGGAGTGCGGCTATTGCGACCGCCGCTTCGTGCTCAAGGGCGGTGCGGCCGACACCGGCACGGACCAGCAGGCCGCCTGAACAGGCCCTGCTCGCCCCATTTGCAGAGCCCTCGGCTGTTTCCAACTGTCTTGAAAATGCTCTAGCCTTCCCTGCGAGGGCCATGCCTACTATATCGGCGGCATGACCATGACCGACCCGCGCTCGCTCCTCTACGCCCAACTCTCTCCCGAGGACGCGCAGGCGCTCGCCGCCGAGACGCTGAAGTCGTGCGAGGACGGCGAGCTGTTCATGCAGTTCGTCGCCAGCGAGGCCTTCGGCTTCGACGACGGCCGGCTCAAGACCGCCGACTATTCGCGCGATGCCGGCTTCGGCCTGCGCGGCGTCTCGGGCGAGATGACCGGCTTCGCCCACGCCAACGAGATTTCCGCCGCCGCCATCCGCCGCGCGGGCGAGACGCTGCAGCTCCTCGATCCCGCGACCGGCCCGCGCGCGCTGCCGCCGGTCAGGACCAACGCCAGGCTCTACACCGACGCCTCCCCGCTCGACCTCGTGGGCTTCGCCGAGAAAGTGCGCCTGCTCGAGACCATCGACGCCGCCGCCCGCGCCCGCGACCCGCGCGTGGCGCAAGTCAGCGCCAGCCTTTCGGGCTCGTGGTCGGTGGTCGAGATCGTGCGGCCCGACGGCTACGTCGCCACCGACGTGCGCCCGCTGGTCCGCCTCAACGTCTCGATCGTCGCGGAAAGCAACGGGCGACGCGAGACCGGCTCGTTCGGCATGGGCGGCCGCTTCCTCTACGACGACCTGTTCAAGCCGGAGAACTGGAACGAGGCGATCGACACCGCGCTCGCCCAGGCCCTGGTGAACCTCGAAAGCATCGACGCCCCCGCCGGGGAATTTGCCGTGCTGTGCGGCCCCGGCTGGCCCGGCGTGCTGCTGCACGAGGCGATCGGCCACGGCCTCGAAGGCGATTTCAACCGCAAGGGCACGTCGGCCTTCTCCGGCCGCATCGGCGAGCGGGTGGCCGCGCCCGGCGTCACCATCGTCGACGACGGCTCGATCCCGGGCCGGCGCGGCTCGCTCACCATCGACGACGAAGGCACGCCGACCCGCGAGACGGTGCTGATCGAGGACGGCATCCTCAAGGGCTACATGCAGGACCGCCTCAACGCGCGCCTGATGGGCGTGGAGCCCACCGGCAACGGCCGGCGCGAGAACTACGCCCACGCCCCGCAGGTACGCATGACCAACACCTTCATGAAGGCCGGCAACGACGATCCCGCCGAAATGCTCGCGGGCATGAAGAACGGCATCTTCGCCAAGAACTTCGGCGGTGGCCAGGTCGACATCGTCTCGGGCAAGTTCGTGTTCTCGTGCACCGAGGCCTACATGGTCGAGAACGGCAAGCTCGGCGCCCCGATCAAGGGTGCGACGCTGATCGGCGACGGGCCTTCGGTGCTCACCCGCGTCAAGGCGATCGGCAACGACCTGGAACTCGATCGCGGCGTCGGCGTCTGTGGCAAGGGCGGGCAGAGCGTGCCGGCAGGCGTCGGCCAGCCCTCGCTGCTGATCGACGGTCTGACGGTGGGCGGCACGGCCTGATACGATACGTCGTTCCGGGCTCGACCCGGGACCGTGGGGTATTGTGCGGGCGGCAGCTTGCCGTGAGCCACTGCTGCGATTGCGCCACGGCGTAACGCGAGCGCGTCCTGCGCCCCGGCCAAGGCCGGGACGACGGGAAAGCTCCCCAAAACGGTCATCGCCGGTTAAGCCGACTCGTGCCATACGTGAGACAACGCGGGGTGCGTTGGAAAGGAAGAAGGCCATGAAGAAGCTTGCGATCGCTGCCACATTCGCTGTGGGCGCCGCGCTGCTCGCCGCTCCCGCCGTCGATGCCCGTACCAAGCTGACCGGCGAGGAGAAGCTCGCCAAGATGCTCGAGGGGCGCGAAGCCGGCAAGCCGGTGAACTGCATCCCCTACTCGCAGACCCAGAACACCACGGTCATCGACAAGACCGCGATCGTCTACCGGGTCGGCTCCACCCTCTACGTCAACCGCCCGACCAACGTCGACCGGCTGGACGACGACGACGTCATGGTGACCAAGCTCTACACCTCGCAGCTGTGCCATCTCGATACCGTGCAACTGCACGATCGCACCGCCGGCTTCATGTGGAACGGCTTCGTCGGCCTCAACGACTTCGTGCCCTACCGCAAGGTCGCCTCGAACAACTGACGCCGCGGCCGACGGCGGCTGGCTGTCCCGGCTACCCCCTCCCTCGCAGCGGAGGGGGTTTCCCCGGACCTAGCGCCCCCTCGATAACGGGCGGCGCACTATCGGTTTCACCTGCCGCGGTTTCCGGCGCATGGTGCCGGCCGTGAACCGTCGCTCCCTCTCCCGTATCGTCCTTGCCGTGCTCTACGCGGTGGCCGGCGTGCTGCATCTCGCCGCACCGCACCCGTTCGTCGCTATCGTGCCGCCATGGGTGCCTTGGCCCGCGCCGGTGGTGATGCTGACAGGCCTTGCCGAACTGGCGGGGGCGGCGGGGCTGCTCCAGCCGCTCTCGCCGGGCCTGCGCAAGGCGGCCGGCTGGGGCCTTGCCGCCTATGCGCTCTGCGTATGGCCCGCGAACGTCCAGCACATGCTGATCGACCTGGCGCAGCCCGGCACCGGCCTGGGCCTCGGCTACCACGTCCCGCGCCTGGCCTTGCAGCCAGTGCTGGTCTGGTGGCCGCTATGGGCCGCCGCAATCACCGACTGGCCCTGGCGCCGCCGCCGGGCCTGACGAGCCGCCGGCGCTAGGGCGCCGGTTCGACGGGCACCGGCACAGGCGCCTCCGGAATGGCCGGGACCGGCGGCGATACCGGATCGGGGATGCCCTTGCGCGCGCGATAGGCCGCGCTGTGCAGCGCGTCGATCTCGGCCTGTCGGCGCTTCAGGTAGAAGTCGCGCGTCGCCACGTAAGGATCGGCGCTGGAGCGGTTGGCGGCGATATTCCCGTCGAACTCGACCCGGTCGTTCAGCGACTTCACCACCCCCGTGCCGATCGAATAGGCCGAGGTGTTGAACGGGCTCCCCACCGCCGTGGGCACGACGGCGACATCGAGCAACCGGCCAACGAGGTCGCGGGCGGTCGTCGGCCCCAGCACCGGCAGGAACAGGTAGGGCCCGTTGCCGATCCCGTGATAGGCGAAAGTGTTCGCGAAGCCGTTCGGGCGATAGGGAAGATGGAAGGGCTTGCGCTTGGCCATGTCGAACAGGCCGGCGACCCCGATGGTGCTGTTGATGCCGAAGCGGGCCACGGTTTCCAGCGCCTTGCCCGGCTTGAACTGGAGCAGGTAGTTCAGGAAGACGATCGGCTCGGCGAGGTTGGCGAGGACGTTGCGCAACCCGTTGCGGACCGGCTTCGGCACGATCTTCTCGTAGTTCCCCGCGACCGGGGCGACCACCGCCTTGTCGATGGCCTCGATCGCCTCGAAGCTGGCCACGTTGATCCCCGCGAGCGGGTCGACACGGCTGGCGCGCGGATCGGCACTGACGATGATGACGTTGTCGCCTTCTGCCGAAGCAGGCGCAGGTGCCTGTGCCGGCACAGGCACCGCGACCGGCGCTTCCAGCGGCGGCGGGTCGGCAGCGGGCACGGCAGGTCCCGGATCGGCCGCCGGCGCGGCAGGGCTCGGAACCGGCTGTCCGGCCGCGACGGGGATGGCCGCCGCCTGCCCGGCGCCGGGCTGCCCGTCCTCCTGAAATGCCGGCCCGGCCGCCACCAGCATGACCGCCAGCCCAATCGTCGACACGCCCACTCCGCACCTCCCTTTTCGAATCCGCCCGCCGGCCACGGCGATGATCCGAGACTGTCGATACAGGTGTTGCTCCAGGCCCCGGGGGACGCCGGCAGCTCTTTGCGAACTGCCGTTCCGTAATGGCGGCAAGCAGGGCGAATGCCCACACCTCAATTCCTCGGTTCGTCGCACGGACAGGCGACATGTCCAGGCGGCCCGAGGCAAGGCGGGCCCACGGGCTGAACAGGACGGCGCCTGTGCCAATCGAGTCAGGAGAGGCGCGTCGCGCCGAAGGTGAGGCCTCATGGGGTTACAATCTTCGCGCGTCACGGTCCAATTCTGGGGCGCGGTCCGCTTTGGCGGGATTGAAGGATAGTTTGCCCGGGTCGCGTAATCCCATTTCGCCCCGGTTCCTTAGGTGAGGAGAGGAAGATGACCTGATCGCCCAAGAGGACGAACCCAATGCTCCTGGAAGACGCAGCCTTTCCGATCGTTCGGATGCACTACAATCAGTCCGCCCCCGGTGGTGACGACGCCGGCTTCGCGTTGTTCGAGGCACTGCTCGCCCGCGAGCAGCCCTTCGTTCTCCTGGGCCTTGGCGCAGACGACGGCCACACGCACAGCCACGAGGAGCGCAAGCGGCTCACGCTGTGGATGAAGCGCAACCGCGAGCCGCTGCACAAATTCATCAAAGCGATGGTCTATATCGAGCCGCAGCCGGCGAAGCGCTTCGTGGCGAAGGCGTCCGCCGCCGTGTTCGGAAAATTCTGGGGTTATCCGATGCTCGTCGCGGCGTCCGAAAAGGAGGCGCTGCGCATCGCCGAACGTCTGCTCGCCGGCGAACCACTCTCCAGCATCGATCCAGAGCAGGCCGATGCGTAAGAGCCTGGCCCTCACCGCCGGCGCGCTCATGCTGCTGATCGCCGCCTTGTTCGGCTGGCGTTTCATCCGCAATGCCGCGCCGCCGGCGCCGCCGGTGCCACCGCTGCCCGTGGCCGCGCAGGCCGTCGCTTATCGTACGGTGCCTGACGATCTCCAGGCGGTCGGCTCGCTGCGCGCCGTGCGGGAGGTGACCCTGTCGGCCGAGACCGCCGGGCGCGTCACGGCCGTCCGGTTCGATGCCGGTGAGCATGTCCGCCAAGGTGCGCCGATTGTCGCACTGTTCGACGCACCCGAACGTGCCGATCTAGCTGCCGCGCAAGCCAAGGCGGCCTTCGCGCGCATCCAGCTTAAGCGCTCCAGGGACCTGGCCCCCAGCGGCGCCGAGCCGCGCGAGATCTTGGAGCAACGGCAAGCCGATTATGACCAGGCGATCGCCGGTGTGCGCCAGATCAAGGCCCGCCTTATCCAGAAAACGGTTCGCGCACCGTTCGCGGGCCAGATCGGTATCCGCCAGGTCAATCTCGGCCAATATCTCAATGCCGGCGATGCGCTGGCGACGCTGACCGCGCTAGACCGCCTCTACGCGAACTTCACGCTGCCGCAGAGCGAGCTCAGCCAACTCCGCATCGGCGCATCGGTGACGGTCACCAGCGATGCGTGGCCGGGCCGGCGCTTCCCCGCGCGGATCACCGCGATCGAGCCGGTCGTCGGCGCCGAAACGCGCAACCTCGTCGTGCAGGCCACCCTCGCCAACGGCGACCATGCCCTCCGACCCGGCATGTACGTGACGACGCACGTCTTGCTCCCGAGCCGGAATGCGCTCGTCGTGCCGGCAACCGCGATCCAGACCTCGGCATCCGGCGATGCGGTGGTCGTGGTGCGGGGACCGGATGCACGGCACGGCGGCAAGGCCGAGATCATACCCGTGCGTCTCGGCCGCCGGATCGGTGACGATGTCGTCGTCGCCCAGGGGCTGAAACCGGGCGACGTCGTGGTGACGGCCGGACAGCTTCGCATCCAGCCCGATGCGATCGTCAAGGTCCTGCCCGCCTCTGCCGTCGCCCAGCGTTGATCGGATCAGCCATGCGTTTCACCGACCTCTTCATCCGCCGACCGATCCTGTCGCTCGTCGTCAGCATGCTCATCCTGCTGGTCGGGCTCAGCGCGGTCTTCTCCTTGCCGATCCGCCAATATCCGTATCTCGAAAACGCCACGATCACGGTCTCGACCAACTTTCCGGGCGCGACCCAGGACGTGATGCAGGGTTTCGTCACGACACCGATCGCGCAGTCGATCGCAACCGCGAGCGGCATCGAATATCTCACATCGACATCGACCCAAGGATCGAGCACGATCAAGGCGCGGCTGGTGCTCAACGCCAATGCCGACCGTGCGATGACCGAAATTCTGGCCAAAGTGCAGCAGGTCAAATACCGGCTGCCGGCGGGAACCACCGACCCGGTCATCACCAAGTCGACCGAAGGCGGGACCGCCGTCCAATATGTCGCCTTCTACAGCAAGACGCTGACGATCCCGCAGATCACCGACTTCGTCACCCGAGCCGCTCAGCCGCTGTTCACGAGCATTCCCGGGGTGGCGTCCGCCGACATTTTCGGCGGCCGCGCGCTGGCGATGCGAATCTGGATCGACCCGGTGAAGCTGGCCGCCCGCGGCCTCTCCGCCGGCGACATTTCCGCAGCGCTCAAGGCGAACAACGTCCAGGCGGCGCCGGGCCAGCTCAAGGGCCAGCTCACCGTCACCAACATCACCGCGGACACCGATGTTCGCGACCTCGACGACTTCCGGCAGATGGTAGTCAAGACCGGCGCGAATGGCTCGGGCCTCGTCCGGCTCGGCGATGTCGCGACCGTCGAGATCGGCGGCCAGAATTACGACACCGCCTCTTTCGCCGACGGCATTCCGGCGGTCTTCATCGCGCTCCAGCCCGCGCCGGACGGCAATCCGCTCGAGATCGTCAGGGCGGCACAGGATCTCGTGCCCCAGATCCGCGCGATGGCACCGCCTGGCCTCACGGTGTCGCCCAACTACGATGTCGCGCAATTCGTGAACGCCTCGATCGAGGAGGTCGAGCATTCGCTGGTCGAGGCGATCGTCATCGTGATCGTCGTGATCTTCCTGTTTCTCGGGTCGGTGCGGGCGGTAATCATCCCGGTGGTCACGATCCCGCTGTCGCTGGTCGGAACGGCGGCGCTGATGCTGGCGTTCGGCTTCTCGCTCAACCTGCTCACCCTGCTGGCGATGGTGCTCGCGATCGGCCTGGTGGTCGATGACGCGATCGTGGTCGTCGAGAATATCCACCGCCATATCGAGGACGGGCTCTCGCCCGTTCGGGCCGCCCTGCTCGGTGCGCGCGAGATCGTCGCGCCGGTGATCGCGATGACGATCACGCTCGCGGCCGTCTACGCCCCGATCGGCCTGATGGGCGGTCTGACCGGAGCGCTGTTCCGCGAGTTCGCCTTTACGCTCGCTGGTTCGGTGATCGTCTCGGGCGTGATCGCGCTGACGCTCTCGCCGATGATGAGTTCGATCCTGCTGCGGCCGAAACAAGAAGACTCCCGCTTTTCGAAGGCGATCGAGCATCGTATCGGGCTGCTTACCACAGCCTATAGCTGGCTCCTCGCCAAGACGCTGGCTGCGCGCGCGGCGGTGCTGCTCGTGGGCGTGGTCGTGCTGGCGGGGATCTTCATCCTGTTCAGCGGCACCCGCCATGAACTGGCACCGTCCGAGGATCAGGGGTTCGTCGCGATTGCGACCAAGGCGCCGCAATATGCCGGCGTCGGTTATAGCGCGCACTATGCGGCGATGGTGCAGAAGCTGTTCCGGGCACTGCCAGATTATGACAACAGCTTCATGCATATCGGTGGCTCCAGCGGCGGCGGCCCGAACACGATGCTGGCCGGCGTGATCCTCGGCGACTGGTCGAAGCGGCACCAGTCCGCTGACGAGGTCCAGCAGGCTCTCCAGGCCGGCGGCGGCGCGATCGACGGCGAGACGGCCACCGCGTTCCAGCTCGCCTCCCTGCCGGGTTCCAGCGGCGGGTTGCCGGTCCAGATGGTACTGCGATCGGCAGGCGACGTCCGCGCCGTCTACGAGGCAACCCAGAAGCTCAAGGCGGCGGCCTGGGCCAGCGGGTTGTTCCTGTTCGTCGACAGCGATCTCGCCTTCGACAGTCAGAACGCCCACATCGTCATTGACCGGAGCAAGGCCAATGATCTGGGTGTGACGATGCAGGACATTGCCGATACGCTCGCGGTCCTGGTCGGCGAGAATTACGTCAACCGGTTCAACTTCCACGACCGCTCCTATGATGTGATCCCGCAGGTCGCCGGTATCGACCGCGTCACTCCCGACGATCTCGGCCGTCTCTACGTCAAGACCCGCTCAGGCGTGTTGGTGCCGCTGTCGACGGTCACGCGAATCGAGATGCAACCGCAGGCAAACCAGCTCACCCAGTTCAATCAGATGAATTCCGACACGCTCAAAGCCCTGCCTGCCCCCGGCGTCACCATGGGCCAGGCGGTCGCGTTCCTCGAATCCCAACCCCTGCCCCCCGGCATGAGCATCGACTGGCTCGCCGACAGCCGCCAGTTCGTGCAGGAGGGCAACCGGCTCCTGGTCTCGTTCGGCTTCGCGCTGGTGGTGATCTTCCTGGTGCTCGCCGCGCAGTTCGAAAGCCTGCGCGATCCGCTGGTCATCCTCGTCACCGTCCCGCTGGCGGTGTGCGGCGCGCTGGTGCCGCTGTGGCTCGGCTACGGCACGCTCAACATCTACACCCAGATCGGACTGGTTACGCTGGTCGGGCTGATCTCCAAGCACGGTATCCTGATGGTCACCTTCGCCAATCATATCCAGCAGGAGGAAGGCCTAAGCCGGATCGACGCGATCGAGAAGGCCGCCGCCGTCCGCATGCGCCCGGTGCTGATGACGACCGCGGCGATGGTGGCTGGACTCGTGCCGCTGCTGTTCGCAGGCGGCGCCGGCGCCGCCAGCCGGTTCGCGATCGGGATCGTCGTCGTCACCGGCATGCTGGTGGGGACGCTGTTTACGCTGTTCGTGCTGCCGACGGTCTACAGCTTCCTCGCCGTCGACCACCGCGCCGCCTCCAAAGGGCAACGGGCGCGCGATCTCACCGAGATGGAGACGGCCCATGCATAAGCGCAACCAGCGGCGTCCGAGCTTTTCGCGCGTGGGCCTTTCGCCCTTCCTCTTGCTCGGCCTGCTCGGCGGATGCATGTCCGGTACGAATTATCGGCCGCCCGTCTCGGCCGGCGCCCCTGCTGCGACCGGGCCGTTCGTGAGCGCAGCGCCCGGCACCGATCAGGCTTCCGCACTGCCGGCAGACTGGTGGCGGCTCTATGAAGACCCCGCGCTCGACGGGCTCGTCGAAACCGCCCTCGCCGCCAACACCGATCTGCGTGTCGCCAACGCCAATCTGCTTCGTGCGCGCGCCGTGCTCTCCGAGGCCCGCGCCGGTCGCTATCCCGCCACGACGACAAGTGGCGGCGTCACCTATGGCCGGGGCCAGACCAGCCAGGGGGGCTCCTATGGGACCAGCGACAGGCAGTTCACCGAGCAGGCAGGGCTTGCTGCAAGCTGGGAAGTCGATCTGTTCGGGCGCGTCGGCCGTGCGATCGAAGCGGCACGGGCCGATGCCGAGGCGGTCGCCGCCGCGCGTGACGCGGTCCGGGTTGCGGTCGTCGCCGAGACGACACGGTCTTATTCAGAAGCCTGTGCGCTCGGCGAATCGATCGCGGTCGCGCGCTCGTCGCTCGAGCTGGCGCAGAACAGCTACAGGATAGTGTCCGCGCAGCAGGTGGCCGGGTCGGCCTCCAGCCTCGATCTCGAGCGCGCCGGAGCGGCGGTCGCGCAGGCGCGCGCGGCTATCGCGCCGCTCGACGGCCAGCGCCGGGCCAGCCTGTTCGAGCTGGCGGCGCTGCTCGGCCGCACGCCATCGGAAGTGCCGAATTCGGCCGCCGGCTGCGCGCGCCCCCCCGAATTGCGCCGACCAATCCCGATCGGCGACGGCGCCGCACTCCTGCGCCGGCGGCCGGACGTGCGGCAGGCCGAGCGATCGCTCGCGGCCGATACTGCCCGCATCGGCGTGGCTGTCGCCGACCTCTACCCGCGCATAAGCCTGGGAGGTGCCGCAAATTACGCGCACAGCGACAAGGGCAGCGTCGGCCCGGCACTATCCTTCTCGTTCGGCCCGCTTATCAGCTGGAGCTTCCCCAATGTCGCCGTCGCGCGCGCGCGGGTTCGCCAGGCGCGCGCGACCGCCGAAGCCGATCTCGCGTCGTTCGATGGCGTCGTGCTGACGTCGCTGAAGGAGACCGAACAGGCGCTGTCTGCCTATGCCTCGGCACTGGATGAGCGCTCCGCGCTGTCTGAAGCCCGCGACCGTTCGGAACGGGCATTCCGCCTGGCCGATCTGCGCTATCGGGCCGGATCGATCAGCTATCTCGATCAGATCGCGGCCCAGAGCATCCTGATCGACGCGAGAGCACGGCTCGCCAGCGCGAATCTCCGCGTGGCGTCCGACCGCATCGATCTGTTCAAGGCCCTCGGCGGCGGATGGGACGACGGCAGCGCTGCGCTTGCTCCCGTCGAGACCGCGGCGCGCCGCAAGGCAGGCCACGCGAGATGATGAGCCGGTTGTGACTATTCAGTTCGCCCTTCGCAAATCCTGGCGCCCCCATTGGGGACTATCGCGATCGATGGTCCCGCTTGCGGAATGTGTCGGGCCGGAGAGTTCTTTGTCGCGCCCGTCGGCGCTGCGGCGGTTGGGGTATGCCGGGAGGCGATATATCGACCCGGTGGCTGGCCAAGCGCCTTCTTGAACATCGTAATGAAGGAACTGGCGCTCTCATACCCGAGGTCGAACGCCACCGCCTGCACGGCGTCACCGGCGGCGAGGCGCTCCAGCGCCACCAGGATCTGGAACTGCTGGCGCCAGCGGCCGAAGCTCATCCCCGTCTCCCGGAGAATGAGCCGGAACAGCGTCCGTTCGCTCATCGCCACCCTTTGCGCCCATTCGCCGATCGTCGCCCGATCCGAAGGATCGGCATCGAGCGCGTCGGCAATCTTGCGCAGCCGCGTGTCGGTCGGCATCGGCAGATGGAGATGCTCAACCGGCGCGACCTGCAGTTCGTCGAGCATCGTATGGATCAGCCGCCCGGGCGGACCGTCGCGATCGTATAGCGTTGGCAGGTTTGCGACACCGATCACCAATTCTCGCAACAGGGGTGAGATCGAGACCGTGCAGCACTCGGTCGGCAGTTCGGGCGCGATTTTCGGGTCGACGAACAGCACATAGAGTTCGACCTCGCCGACGGCGCGCACGCTATGCTCCATCCCGCCTGGAATCCAAAGGGCGCATTGCGGCGGCACCATCCAGAGCCCCTTGGCAACCTCGCAGGTAATCAGGCCGCGGGCAGCCAGAATAAGCTGCGCCTTGCGGTGCGTATGGGGCGGCTGTTCGAAACCTTCGGTTACAAGGTCCATGCCGACCGCGGAGACCGCGCGCGGCACCTCCTCAGGGTCGAAGACCTCTCCGCCGTTGATCTCCCGCATATCCGATTCCATTCCGGCTCGCACAACATCGCTCCCGATACCCTGCAGGTCGGCCCGTCATATTGCGAACGATTCTTATCTGTGTGGCGGAATTGAAGCATACTTTGGCGGGATCGCAAAATACCGCCGCCGTTGCCGACTGTTTCCCGTGGCGTAGGCGGAGGTAATTACCGTCAGGGGCTGTCGCATCCCTGACGGTAACGGCGATCGTGGCCATGACAAAAGGGGGCGATACCGTCAGATCGCGCGACGGATCGAACGCTTCCTACCGAATGTCGTTGAATGTCTCTGCAATAAAAATGTTTATTATCAAATACTTGCGTCAAATAGCGACGTAGTCCCGGTCCGCTCTGGAGGGGGCTAAATCACTCCCACTCGATCGTGCCGGGCGGCTTGCTGGTGTAGTCGTAGACCACGCGGTTGATGCCCTTGACCTCGTTGATGATGCGGGTCGCCACGCGGCTGAGGAACCCGGCGTCGAAGGGGTAGATGTCCGCGGTCATGCCATCGGTCGAGGTGACGGCGCGCAGGCCGCAGACCGAATCGTAAGTGCGGCTGTCGCCCATGACGCCCACGGTCTTGACCGGCAGCAGCACCGCGAAGGCCTGCCAGATCGCGTCGTAGAGCCCCGCATTGCGGATTTCCTCGAGATAGATCGCATCAGCCTTGCGCAGGATGTCGCAACGCTCGCGGCTGACTTCGCCGGGGATGCGGATCGCAAGGCCCGGCCCCGGGAACGGATGGCGTCCCACGAAGACATCCGGGAGCCCCAGTTCGCGGCCGAGTTCGCGCACTTCGTCCTTGAACAGTTCGCGAAGCGGCTCGACCAGCTTCATGTCCATGCGCTCTGGCAGGCCGCCGACGTTGTGGTGGCTCTTGATCGTCACGGAAGGGCCGCCGGTGAAGCTGACCGATTCGATCACGTCGGGGTAGAGCGTGCCCTGGGCCAGGAACTGCGCGCCGCCGATCTTCTTCGCCTCGTCCTCGAAGACGTCGATGAAGGTCTTGCCGATGAACTTGCGCTTGGCCTCGGGATCGGTGACGCCTTCGAGGCCCTTGAGGAACAGGGTCGATGCGTCGACGTGGACGAGCGGGATGTGGTAGTGGCCGCGGAACAGCGAGACGACCTGCTCGGCCTCGCCCATGCGCAGCAATCCGTGGTCGACGAAGACGCACGTGAGCTGGTCGCCGATCGCCTCGTGGATGAGCACCGCCGCCACCGCCGAATCGACGCCGCCCGAAAGGCCGCACAGCACGCGCTGGTCACCGACCTGGGCGCGGATTTCCTCGATCTTGGTCTTGCGGAACTCCGCCATCGTCCAGTCGCCGGCCATGCCGCAGACGTGGCGCACGAAGTTCTTGAGCAGCTTGCCACCGTCGGGGGTGTGGACCACCTCGGGGTGGAACTGCATAGCGTAGATGCGCTTCTCGTCGTTGGCGATCACCGCGAAGGGCGCGCCCGGGCTGGAGGCGACCGGGCGGAAACCCGGGGCCAGGCTGGTCACCTTGTCGCCGTGGCTCATCCAGACCTGGTGCGTCTCGCCGACCTTCCACAGGCCGTTGAACAGCGCACACTCGTCCTCGATCTCGATGAAGGCGCGGCCGAACTCACCCGAATCGCCGCCGGTCACTTCGCCGCCCAACTGGTGCATCAGCGACTGCTGGCCGTAGCAGATGCCCAGGATCGGGCGGCCGCTGTCGAGGATCGCGTCAGGGATGCGCGGGCCCTTCTCGTCGAGCACCGAGGCAGGCGAGCCCGACAGGATCACGCCCACCGGGTTCATGCGCTTGAACGCTTCCTCGGCGGCATTGAAAGGGGCGATCTCGGAGTAGACGCCGGCTTCGCGCACGCGGCGCGCGATGAGCTGGGTCACCTGGCTGCCGAAATCGACGATCAGGACGGATTCGGAGGACTGGATATTCATGGCGGGCCACTAGTCTCGCGCGCGTTTTCTGTCCAGCCCCGGCGATGACGAAAACGCCCGCCGCTTTCGCGCCAAACCTCCGGAAACGGGCGCTCGGAGCCATGGCAGCGAACGAATATTTCAAACCCTGGCGGCGGCCATCGAATTGCATTGCCTAAAATTTAATCACTTCGCGCGTGCAGCAAGGGATGCCTGCGCCTTGCAAGGCGCGAAGTCGTCGCGGAACGGCACGAGTTGCGGAATTTGCCAGCGCGGCGAAAAGCAGGGAATTTGCGAATTCCGGAGGCGTGCGCCCGTATAACCTTGCTCTGCAGGCATCGCTCAGTTGCAAAACATGCAAGCAAGATTGTTACTTTTGAATTTGCGTAATTTTTGGGCAGGCCTATTTGCCGCCTTGCAGCATGAGCGCCCAACAGTGCAGTGCATGCGATAAAACGATAAAGATGTTTGCAGGAGCTTACCAATGACCATCGTCCACCGGACGTTCGGTTTTGCCGCAGCCCTGGGCGCCAGCGCCCTGGCCTTCGCGCTGACCCTCGCCTGATTTCAGGCACCTGACAGGGCCCGGACCATGTGCCTGGCACGGGCCGTCAGGGGGAACCGAAACCCACGAGAAGGGCGGCCGCGAGGCCGCCCTTTTGCATTGTAGCGGGCGCTTCGCGGCGGTTTTTGCCGGCTGGGTCGCGGCCTTCGCCGGGATGACGGGGCTTTTGTCATTCCGTCGGCCGCCTTTATGGTCACGCCGGCGACGATGGCCGGCTCGTCACCCCGGAAGCATCGTCAGTCCAGCGTCCAGGCGGCGCGATGGGCGTGGGGTGCGAAGATGTCCTTGCGGTGCCCCGCCTCCCAGGCCGCGCGGGACTGTGGGTTGCGGTAGGGGTTGCAGGAGATCGGTATGCCTTCCTGCGCGGCCTTGATGCCCCAGAGATGGGCCTGGTGATCGGTCACTAATCGTCGTCCCGCATCTTTTATGGTGAAACCTGCGTCGCGAATGCGCGGGCTATCACCCAGGACGCATCGCCGGACTCGTTTTGGGACAACCGGCACCGCAGGCGCGGCAAAACGATCCGAATCGGTTGTAATCTGGATACAATCGAGAGCGTTCGGCGCCCGCCACCGCACGGGTGCGAAAGGCCAAGCGCGCGCCCACGGCCACCCTTGTGGAAAACCCCCGCTCCCACGCCGGTTTCGCTTGGGTTACGGCGGCGCAAACCCTATATGCTCGGCATGTCTAGCGATCCCCAGAACGGCAAGAACCAGAACGCCTACGGCGCCGATTCGATCAAGGTGCTCAAGGGCCTCGATGCGGTCCGCAAGCGGCCCGGCATGTACATCGGCGACACCGACGACGGTTCGGGCCTGCACCACATGGTCTTCGAAGTTTCCGACAACGCCATCGACGAGGCGCTCGCCGGTCACTGCGACCTGGTGCTGATCGAACTCAATCCCGATGGCTCCGTTTCGGTCGAGGACAACGGGCGCGGCATTCCCACCGGCATCCATGCCGAGGAAGGCGTCTCCGCCGCCGAAGTCATCATGACCCAGCTCCACGCGGGCGGTAAGTTCGAGAACACCTCGGACGACAACGCCTACAAGGTCTCGGGCGGCCTCCACGGCGTCGGCGTCTCGGTCGTCAACGCCCTGTCCGAATGGCTGGAACTGAAGATCTGGCGCGACGGCGAGGAGCACTGGATGAAGTTCGCGCACGGCGATGCCGTGTCGCCGCTCGTCGTCACCGGCCCCGCTCCCAAGGTCGAGCAGAACCCTGACGCCAACGGCTTCAAGAAGGGCACCCGCGTGACCTTCCTCGCGTCGAACGACACGTTCAAGAACGTCCTCGAGTTCGACTTCGACAAGCTGGAGCACCGCTACCGCGAACTCGCGTTCCTCAACTCGGGCGTGCGCATCCTCCTGCGCGACAAGCGCCACGAGGAAGTCAAGGAACACGACCTGTTCTACGAAGGCGGTATCGCCGCCTTCGTGAAGTACCTCGACCGCAACAAGACCGCGTTGCTGGCAGAGCCGATCGCGATCTCGTCCGAGCGGGACGGCGTGGGCATCGACGTGGCGCTGGAGTGGAACGATTCGTACTACGAAAACGTCCTGTGCTTCACCAACAACATCCCGCAGCGGGACGGCGGCACCCACCTCGCCGCCTTCCGCGCCGCGCTGACCCGTACGCTGAACAACTATTCGGAGAAGACCGGCCTCCTCAAGAAGGAGAAGGTCACGCTCACCGGCGACGACATGCGCGAAGGGCTGACCGCGATCGTCTCGGTCAAGCTGCCCGATCCCAAGTTCTCGTCGCAGACCAAGGACAAGCTGGTCAGCTCGGAAGTGCGCCAGCCGCTGGAAAGCCTCATGGCCGACCGGATGAACGAGTGGCTGGAGGAAAACCCCGGCCACGCCAAGTCGATCGTCCAGAAGATCATCGACGCCGCCGCCGCCCGCGAAGCCGCCAAGCGCGCCCGCGAACTCACCCGCCGCAAGGGCGCGATGGACATCGCCTCGCTCCCCGGCAAGCTGGCCGACTGCCAAGAGCGTGACCCCTCCAAATGCGAACTGTTCCTGGTCGAGGGTGATTCGGCAGGCGGCTCCGCCAAGCAGGGTCGCGACCGCAAGACGCAGGCGATCCTGCCGCTCAAGGGCAAGATCCTCAACGTCGAGCGTGCGCGGTTCGACCGCATCATCTCGTCCAAGGAAGTCGGCACGCTGATCCAGGCGATGGGCACCGGCATCCGCGACGACTTCAACCTCGACAAGCTGCGCTACCACAAGATCGTCATCATGACCGACGCAGACGTCGACGGTGCGCACATCCGCACCCTGCTGCTGACGTTCTTCCACCGCCAGATGCCCGACATCATCCGCTCGGGCCATCTCTTCATCGCCCAGCCGCCGCTCTACAAGGTCGCCAAGGGCCGTTCGGAAGTCTACCTCAAGGACAACGCCGCGCTCGACCGCTACCTCGTCGAAGGCGGGCTCAACGGCCGCGTGCTGGAGACGTCGGAAGGCGCGCGTTCGGGCAAGGACCTGGAAAGCCTCGTCGAGCACGCGATCCGCCTGCGCAACCTGATGGCCTTCGTGCCGCGCCGCTACGACCCGGTGCTGATCGAGGCGCTGGCGCTATCCGGCGCGCTCGAGCCCGACCTCGACGCAGCCGCCCGCCGCGCCGCGCTCACCGCCGCCGCCGAATGGCTGCAGCGCGGCGACACCGAGGCGCGCTGGAGCGCCGCCCTCACCGACGAAGGCAACGTCGAGATCGACCGCGTGTGGCGCGGGGTCACCGACAACCACAAGATCGAGGCCTCGTTCCTGACCAGCGCCGAATCCCGCAAGCTGGCGAAGCTGGCGGCCGAGAATGCCGAAGTCTACGCCGGGAGCGCCCGTTTCGTGCGCGCCGGTGCCGTCGCCGAAACGCCCGAGCCCGAAGCTGCGGAAGCCGGCGAGGACGATGCGACCGAAGTGGTCGCTGCCCGGCCGACCAAGGCCGACGAGGCGATCACCCGCCCCAGCCGCCTGCTCGAACTGGTGCTTGCCGCAGGCCGCAAGGGCCTGGCGATCTCCCGCTACAAGGGCCTTGGCGAAATGAACGCCGAGCAGCTCTGGGAAACCACGCTCGATCCCGACAACCGCATCCTGCTGCAGGTCAAGGTCGAGGATGCGGACGTCACCGACGAGATCTTCACCCGCCTGATGGGCGACATCGTCGAGCCGCGCCGCGACTTCATCCAGGAAAATGCCCTCAACGTCGCCAACCTCGACGTCTGACGCCTAGAGGGCTGCCCGGGGCATCTCCCCCGAGCAGCCCCCTTGCTCCCCGCGATTCCTGGTGCATTATGGCGGCACCTTAGGAAAAGGATGCGGCCGTGAGCGAGATCGACCAGCAGCACACACGCATCGCGAGCCCCTTCGACAGCAACGGATTGACCGACGACCTCGTCTCGCGCGGGTATCGACGGCGCGACTTCGGCCGCATCGCGGCGCTGCTGGGCGGCGGCGTGGCGGCGTCCCGGGTCGCTCCGGCCTTTGCCCAGGCGCCGCGCGCGGTGGCGGGCGCGGTCCGGCTCGACAGCAACGAATGCTGGACCGGACCCTTCGCCGCCGGTGCCGCGGCAGCCATGCGCGCCGTTGCGCAAGGCAACCGCTACGAACCCGACGACGATCGCGCCAAGCTGTTCGCCGCCGTCGCCGCGGTCGAAGGCGTGCCTGCCGACCGCGTGACCGCCTGGCCCGGGTCGAGCGATCCGTTCCTGCGCAGCGCCGTGACGTTCGCCTCGCCGACGCGCGGCATCGTCACCGCCGATCCCACGTTCGAGCCGATCTGGCAGACCGGCGCCTGGCTCGGTGCGAAAGTGTCGAAAGTCCCGCTGACGCCCGACTATCGCCACGACGTGCGCGCGATGCTCGCGGCCGATCCGAACGCGGGCCTCTATTATGTGTGCAGCCCCAACAACCCCACCGGCACCCTGACCCCGCCGGAGGACATCGCCTGGCTGGCCGAGAACAAGCCGCGGGATTCGGTGCTGCTGGTGGACGAGGCCTATATCCATTTCGCCGGCACGCCCAGCGCCGCCCGGCTCGCCGCCACGCGCGACGACGTGATCGTGATGCGCACGTTCTCCAAGCTGTTCGGCATGGCCGGCATGCGCCTCGGGCTGACCATCGCATCGAAGGCGCTGCACGACCGGATGATGCGCTATGATGGTCCGCTGGTTACCGAGATGCTGCCGATGACGGCGGTGGCGTGCGGCACCGCCTCGCTCCCGCTCGCGGACGAGATCGCGGCCCGGCGCGCGCAGATGGTCGCCGTGCGCGAGGAGACGCTGGCCTACCTGGCGCGACGCGGGCTCAGGACGCTGCCCGGCAGCCACGCCAACATGTTCATGGTCGAATGGAAGACCGCCACGCCCCAGGCGATGACCGCCGCCTTCCTCGACCAGGGCGTGCAGATCGGCCGCTCGTGGACAGCCTATCCCAGGATGTCGCGAATCACCGTGGGTTCGGGGGAGGACATGCTCAAGTTCCGGCTGGCACTGGATCGCATCCTGACGGCGTGATCGTCAGCCCGGGATGGTGACGGTATCCAAGATGAACGGGCCGATGCGACACCGGCCCCCTTTGCTCAGTTCTTCACCTGGCAGCTCAGGCCCGCGGCCTTCATGCCCGAGCACAGGCCCCGTGCCGCCGCAGCGTCGCCGGGAACGGCCTGGAGGCGATAGACGGTGCCGATGTCGGCCTGGCCCTGGACGATGCGATGGTTCATCGCGGCCAGCGCCTCGTACTGCGACTTGAGCGTGACCCAGCCTGCTTCCGCCTGTTCGCGCGAGGCATAGGCTCCGACCTGGACGCCGACGCCGCTCACCGGCGCAGCCGCGGGCGCCGCCGCGGCGGACGAGGGCTTGGCCGAAGGCGGGGCCACGGTCTCGAAGCCCGGCCCCGGCGTCTGCGCGCGGCCATCGATCTGCGGGCTGCGCGACTGGCCCTCGGCGACTTCGAAGCTGGTGTCCCCGGTGCCGGCGACGACTTCGCCGCCCGGGTTCTCGGGCCTGACCTTGTAGGGCTCCTTGGGCGCGGCGATCACGCCGCCATCGGCGACCAGCGGCTGCTCGGGGCGACTGTTCACCACCCAGATCACGGCCGCCGCGATGAGGCCGAGCGCGACGACGCCGAGCAGGCCCAGCAGCAGGCCCTGGCTGATGCCGCCCTTCTCGTCCTCGAGCGCCTCGTCGTCGCCTTCGAGCCACGGGAGCCGCACCTCGCCTTCGTCGAGCGCGAGTTCGCCCCCTTCGGGCTGACCCGGTTGCTCGAAGAAGGGATCGTCCCGGGTTCCCTTGCCGAAGACCGGATTCTTGTTTTCCGGCCGGGGGAAATATCCCTCGTCAGCGCCCGCCATAACCTACATTTCCTCCACCGCCTCGACGCCGAGCAAAGCCAGGCCGTTGCGGACAAGTTGCCCGATCTGCGCCGCCAGGAAAAGCCGCGCGCTCGTAAGATTACCATCCTGCGCGTTAACAAACCGCTTTTCCACCCGGTCGTTGCCCAGGTTCCAGTAACCATGGAACGCGGCCGCAAGGTCTCCGAGGAAGAAGGCGATGCGGTGCGCCTCGCGCGCGGCGGCGGCGGCCTCGACGATGCGGGGGAACTGCGCGGCCAGCTTGACCAGTTCCAGCTCTTCCTCGCCGAGCAGCTCGAGGTGGTCGGGCGACGGGGTGAAACCGCCTTCGGCCAAGCCCTTGCGCAGCGTCGAGTGGACGCGGGCATTGGCGTACTGCACGTAGAACACCGGGTTGTCCTTCGAGGCTTCGACCACTTTGGCGAAGTCGAAGTCCATCTGCGCCTCGGGCTTGCGGGTCAGCATGGTGAAGCGCACCACGTCCTTGCCCACTTCCTTCACCACGTCGGCCAGCGTGACGAAATTGCCCGAACGCTTGGACATCTTCACCGGCTCGCCGTTGCGCAAAAGCTGGACCATCTGCACCAGCTTGATCTCGAACGGCGTCGCCTCGCCGTCCGCGCCGGTGCCGTCCTTGCTGGTCAGGGCAGCAACGGCGGCCTTGATGCGCTTGACGGTGCCGGCATGATCGGCGCCCCAGATGTCGACCAGCGCATCGGCGTTCTGCGCCTTCTGGAAGTGGTAGGCCAGGTCGGCGCCGAAGTAGGTCCAGGTGCCGTCGGACTTCTTGATCGGGCGGTCCTGATCGTCGCCGAACCGGGTCGAGCGGAACAGCGGCAGCTCCACCGCTTCCCAGTCGTCGAGCGTCTTGCCCTTGGGAGCCTCGAGCACGCCGTCGTAGACCAGCCCTTTCGACCGCAGCCACGCTTCCGCCTCGTCGGGCTTGCCCGAGGCCTGGAGTTCGGCCTCCGACGAGAACAGGTCGTGGTGGATGCCCAGCAGCGCCAGGTCGTCCTTGATCATCGCCAGCATCGCGGCGACGGCCTTGGCCTGGAACAGCGCCAGCCATTCCGATTCGGGCGCGGCGGCGTAGGCGTCGCCGAACTCGGCGGCGAGCTGCTGGCCGACCGGAATCAGGTATTCGCCCGGGTACAGGCCTTCGGGTATCGCGCCGACGTCGTGCCCGAGCGCCTCGCGATACCGCAAGTGCGCCGAGCGGGCGAGCACCTGCACCTGCCCGCCGGCATCGTTGACGTAATATTCCTTGATGACCTTGTGCCCGGCATATTCGAGCAGCGTCGCCAGCGCATCGCCCACCACCGCGCCACGGCAGTGGCCCATGTGCATCGGCCCGGTCGGGTTTGCGGAGACATATTCGACGTTGACTGTGCTGCCCCCGCCCATCGTCGAGCGGCCGTAGTCGGCGCCCAGCACCGCGATCGCGCGCAGTTCGGCGAGCCAGGTGGCGGCCGACAGGCGCAAGTTGATGAAGCCGGGGCCGGCGATCTCGGCCGAGGTCACCTGTTCGAGCTTGCCCAGTTCGGCCACCAGCGCTTCGGCGAGGTCGCGCGGCTTCAGCCCGGCGGGCTTGGCCAGCACCATCGCCGCATTCGTCGACAGGTCGCCATGCGAGGTATCGCGCGGCGGCTCGACCGTGATCGCGCCTCGCTTGAGGCCTGCCGGCAGCGTGCCCGCTGCCTCGAGCGCGTCGAGCGCGGCGTGGAGGTGGCCGGTGAAGGCGGCGTACAGGGTTTCGGTCTTGCTCATGACGCGCGCGGATAGCCCAAGTGCGGGCAAAGGGGAACAGGGGCGAGGTGACATCTTCGTCCGCAGGGCGCGATGCAGGGCGCGATGCAGGGACGAGGGGCACGCGGCCCGGCAGGTCCAAATTCCTCACCCCGCAGCGGTCCCCCTCCCCATCGCTCCGCAACAGGGCGGAGCATGATCCGCCTATGTCAAATCCTGCGAATTTCGGCTAACGGGCCAAGCCATGCCTACCACCACTCCCCGGACCTACCGCGTCAAGAGCTTCGGCTGCCAGATGAACGTCTACGACGGCGATCGCATGGCGGAACTGCTGGCCGAACAGGGCATCGCCCCCGCTCCCGAGGGCGAGGATGCCGATCTCGTCGTGCTGAATACCTGCCACATCCGCGAGAAGGCCGCCGAGAAGGTCTATTCCGACATCGGCCGCCTGCGCCGCGGCGACGGCTCCAGCCCGCTGATCGCCGTCGCCGGCTGCGTCGCGCAGGCCGAGGGCGAGGAGATCATGCGCCGCGCGCCGGCAGTGAGCATGGTGGTCGGACCCCAGGCCTACCACCGCCTGCCCGCCATGATCCGCGAGGCCGGCGAAGGCCGCCGCGTCACCGATACCGACATGCCCGCCGAGACGAAATTCGACGCCCTGCCCGCCAGAGGCAAGGGAGGTCGCCGCTCGGGCCCTACCGCGTTCCTCACCGTGCAGGAAGGCTGCGACAAGTTCTGCACTTATTGCGTGGTGCCCTATACGCGCGGCGCCGAAGTCTCGCGGCCTTACGCCGCACTGGTCGACGAGGCGCAGCGGCTGGTCGAGAGCGGCGCGCGCGAGATTTCGCTGCTGGGCCAGAACGTCAACGCCTGGACAGGCGAGAACGCGAAAGGCCAGACCGTCGGTCTCGAGGGGCTGATGCGCGACCTCGCCGCGATCCCCGACCTGGCGCGCATCCGCTACACCACCAGCCACCCCAACGACATGACGCAGGGCCTGATCGATGCGCATGGCGAGATCGCCAAGCTCATGCCGTTCCTGCACTTGCCGGTGCAGGCCGGCAACGACCGCGTGCTCAAGGCGATGAACCGCAGCCACACGGTCGAAAGCTACCTCGCGGTGCTCGATCGGGTGCGGGCGGTGCGCCCCGACATCGCGCTGTCGGGAGACTTCATCGTAGGCTTCCCCGGCGAGACCGACGCCGAGTTCGAGGATACGCTGCGGGTGGTCGATGCGGTCGGCTATGCGCAGTGCTTCAGCTTCAAGTATTCGCCCCGCCCCGGCACGCCCGCCGCCACCATGGACGCGCAAGTCCCGATGGCCGTCATGGACGATCGCCTGCAGCGCCTCCAGGCCGCGCTCAACCGCGACCAGCTCGCCTTCAACGCCGCCTCGGTGGGGCGGACCTGCGAAGTGCTGGTCGAGCGCCGCGGCAAGCTGCCCGGGCAGTGGCTGGGCAAGTCGCCCTGGCTGCAGTCGGTGCACTTCATCGGCGAGGCGCAGATCGGCCAGATCGTGACGGTCGAGCTGACCAGCGCCGGCGGCAACAGCCTGGCCGCGACGCCGCTCGCCATGCTGGCGGCGTGAGCATGCGCCAACCGCTGGTGCTCGTCCCCGGCCTGACCTGCGACGCCGAAGTCTGGGGCGCACAGATCGCCGGCCTGTCGGATGTGGCCGACATGACGGTCGCCGACACCTTCGCCGACGACAGCATCGCCGCCATGGCCCGGCGCCTGCTCGATGCCGCGCCCGAACGCTTCGCGCTCGCCGGCTTCTCGATGGGCGGCTGTGTGGCGATGGAAGTCGTGCGCCTCGCCCCCGGCCGGGTGGCACGCCTCGCCCTGCTCGACACCAGCGCGCGGGCCGACGATCCCGATCATGCGGCGGTTCGCCGCGCCGCGGTTCGTACCGCCAGGGAGCGCGGGTTCGAAAGGGTACTGCGCGGCAGCCTTGGCTTGCTGGTCCACCCCGAGGCCGACCCGGCGATCGGCGAGGCGGTCGTCGCCATGGCGCTGCGGGTGGGCATCGACACGTTCGAGCGGCAGCAGGCGGCGATCGCCGGCCGGGGCGATTCGCTGCCGGCCCTCGCCCAAGTGGCCGTTCCCGCACTCGTCCTGGTCGGAGCGGAGGACCGGACCACGTCCCCGCGGCACGCGCGCGACATGGCCGCCGCGATCCCCGGCGCGGTGCTGCGCCAGGTGCCCCGCTGCGGCCACATGGCGACGATGGAGCAGCCCGAAGCGGTCAACGCCGCGCTGCGCGACTGGCTGGCCTCGGAGGTCTGACACGCTGGAGTGTGTCGGCTTCAAGCGGAATCGGCAGTGGCCCGGCGCCGCTTGAACGACACGGACTCGAAGCGGCCCCGCAACTCGCGCTGCGGGGCCGCCTGTCGTCTGCCCGAGCTATCCGGGCCGAACTTGTCCGAACCGGCTTACCAGAAGAAGCCGCTGTATGCGTTCACCACGCGGCCGGTGCGCACGTTCACCATCACCACGTCGTTGCCGTAGCGGACCCAGCGGTGGCCGGCGCGCGGCGCGGGCAGGCGATAGCGGCTGTAGTCGCGCACCCAGTAGCGATCGCCGTAGTACGACCGCTCGAAGCGATGGCCGACCGCGACCGGGCGATAGGCGTAGCCGCGCGGGCCGACGTAGGCCGGGCGCTTGAACGCCTGGCGGTTGGAGCGGCGATAGTCGCGCCAGTCCTCGCGCAGTTCCTGGCGCGAATCGCGCACGTCGCGGCGGGCCTCGCGAACGTCGTGGCGGTCGCCGTGGCGCTGGGCCTGGCGCAGGTCGCGCCGGTCCTCGCGCAAGTCGCGGGCGCTTTCACGCACTTCGCGGGCGCTCTGGGCGGAGGCCATGGTGGGAACCGCCAGCGCGGGCAGCGCAACGCTGGCGGCGATCGCGGCGGTGAGGAACTTGCGCATCGACATTCTCCTTCTTTCTTCTTCCATCAGAGACCGCGCCTCGATCACACCCGGGCCGGTCTGCTGGTCGTGAAACTGCCCACAAGCTCCTGAACGACCCGGGAACATCGCGTGCAGCGTGGGGACATAAGTGTCGCGGCCTGCGACAGTTGCAGCCGGGAATACCGATTTGGCCCGCTTTGGCGCCGAACCGCCTATTTATCCCCGACGAAGCGAAAAAAATCGTAGCCGCAACACCTTGCCTGCAAGGCTTTGCGGAGCCATCTTCCAGGCATAACGAAAGCATCCTACTCGAAAGGAGCGCATGGCCCGCAAAGCAGCACGCGTCGTTGATCCGGCGCAGTTCCGCCCAGAGACTCACCGTCGGGCGCGTGTCGAAATAGAATTCGACGAACCCACGCTGCTGGGGGCCGTGTTCGGCCAGTTCGATGCGAACCTGGTACAGGTGGAAAACCGCCTCGGCGTCTACATCGCCGCCAGGGGCAACAAGATCCAGATCGAAGGGCCCGACGATTCCGTCGCCCGCGCCCGCGACACCCTCAAGGGCATGTATCACCGGCTGGAGATGGGCCAGGCGCTCGACGCCGGAGCGATCGAATCGCTGATAGCGATGAGTTCCGAACCCACCCTCGAAGGCATCATCTCCGGCGACGCCGGCGAACCGCCGATCATGATCCGCACGCGCAAGAAGACGATCGTGCCGCGCTCGGCGACGCAGATCGAATACATGCGGGCGCTCGCCCGCACCGACGTGATCTTCGCGCTCGGCCCGGCCGGCACCGGCAAGACTTACGTGGCGGTGGCGCAGGCGGTCAGCCAGTTGATGACCGGCTCGGTCCAGCGCCTGATCCTCTCGCGCCCGGCGGTGGAAGCGGGCGAGAAGCTGGGCTTCCTGCCCGGCGACATGAAGGACAAGGTGGACCCGTACCTGCGTCCGCTCTACGATGCGCTCTACGACTGCATGCCGCCCGAACAGGTCGAACGCCGCCTCGCCAACGGCGAGATCGAGATCGCCCCGATCGCCTTCATGCGCGGCCGCACGCTCGCCGACGCCTTCGTCATCCTCGACGAGGCGCAGAACACCACGCGCGAGCAGATGAAGATGTTCCTCACCCGCTTCGGCCAGAACAGCCGCATGGTGGTCTGCGGCGATCCCAAGCAGATCGACATCCCCGGCGGCGAGCGCATGAGCGGCCTGGCAGACGCGGTTGCCCGGCTCGAGGGCGTCGACGGCATCGCGGTGACGCGCTTCACCGCGGCCGACGTGGTGCGCCACCCGATCGTCGGGCGCATCGTCGAGGCTTACGAGGGCAAGGCGGAATAGCGCCCCGTCGTCCCGGGCCAGGCCCGGGACGACGGCGGGGAGGCAGAGCCCGCTTCCTCTTCCCCGCCCCCCGCGTTAAAGCCCGGCCATGGACCTCGAAATCGACATCGAAGAACCCTGGGACGCCGCGACCGACTGGGCCGACCTCGCGGAACGCGCCCTCGAAGCGCTGGTGGACGTCGCGCCGGAACTCGACCATCCGCGCCTGCTCGCCAGCCTGCTGTTCACCAGCGACGCCGAAGTCCACGTCCTCAACCGCGAGTGGCGGGCCAAGGACAAGCCGACCAACGTGCTCTCCTTCCCGATGCTGGAACGCGACGACCTGCTCGACCTCGCGCCCGACGGACCGCCGGAAATGCTGGGCGACCTCGCGCTGGCTTGCGAAACCTGCACGCGCGAGGCGGCGGAAAAGGGCGTGCCGGTCGAGCACCACGCCACTCACCTGATCCTGCACGGCCTGCTCCACCTTGCCGGCCACGACCACGAGACCGGCGATGCCGAAGCCGAGGCAATGGAAGCGCTCGAAACAAAGGCCCTTGCGATTCTCGGCATTCCCGACCCATATGGAGACCGTTTCAGTCAACAGGGATAATCAAGCAAGATGGCCGACAATGGCCGCCACGCCGAGCAAGGCTCGGGAGAAGGCGACAGTAGCGGCACGCTCTGGCGTGCTTTTCGTCGATTGTTCCAGGGCGACGGGGATCAGTCGCTGCGGGCGCAGATCGAAGAGGTCATCAACGACCACGAAGGCGACGGCGACGCGGAAGCCGCCTCGAAGGGGGACCTGTCCTCGATCGAGCGCCAGATGCTGCGCAACCTCCTGCATTTCAGCGAGCACGACGCCGACGACGTCGCCATCCCCCGCGGCGAGATCATCGCCATCCCGGCGGCGGCGACCTGGGCCGAGGTCGTCGAGGCCTTCGCCGAGCACGGCCACAGCCGCCTCCCGGTCTATGGCGAGACGCTCGACGAGATAAAGGGCATGATCCACATCAAGGACGTGTTCCCGCTGCTCGCGCGCGGCACGGCTCCGCCTGCGGACTGGACCCGACTGATGCGCCAGCCGCTCTACGTGCCGCAATCGCGCGGCGCGCTCGACGTCCTGGCCGACATGCGTGCCCAGCGCATCCACCTCGCGGTGGTGATCGACGAGTACACCGGAACCGACGGGATCATCACCATCGAAGACCTCGTCGAGGAGATCGTCGGCAACATCGAGGACGAGCACGATGATGCGCCCGAGGAATTGCTGGTTGCAATAGATGCAGGTATGTGGGACGCCGACGCCCGCGTGGAGCTCGACGAAGTGGCCCGGCGGATCGACCCGCGGCTCGCCGAAGTGGAGGAAGCGGTGGACACGCTCGGCGGCCTGGCATTCGTGCTGGCGGAGCAGGTCCCCCAGGTCGGTACGATCCTGGAGCACGACAGCGGCTGGCGGATCGAGGTGACGGACGGAAACGAACGGCACGTCACGCGTCTGCGGCTGCACCCGCCGGTGGAAGAATTGGAGAGAGAGGCAAACTAATCGCCGCTGCCGCATCGCTGGTGGTAGCCATAACCGAGTGAAAAGACAGAAAATTGCCTGTACGCCGTCTTCCCCCCCTGCGCGCGCTCGAAGCTTTCGTACGCGTCGTCCGCCTTGGTTCCGCCAAGGCTGCCGCCAACGAGCTTGCGCTCAGTCCGTCCGCCCTCTCGCGCCGCGTCGCCGCGCTGGAGGACTTCACCGGCAAGCGCCTGTTCACTCGCCAGCACCAGGCGATGAAGCTCACCGACGAAGGCCTGGCCTTCTACAACGCCATCGGCCCCAAGCTGGAAGAGCTGGCCGAAGCGGTGGAAGCGCAGATCGATCGTGGCCAGGTGCTGCGCCTGCACCTGGGCGTGCCATCGCTGTTCGGCGGCCAGCGGCTGTTCCCGCGCCTGCCCGAGTTGCGTAAACTGCATCCGCGCCTGCACATCGACATCGACACCGGCGCCCACCTGGAAGATCGCGTGGGCGACACGCTCGACGCCGCGATCATCCTCGCGAAGGAGCCGGACCCGCAGTATTACCGCGTCCAGCTCGACCACAACAAGGTCTACGCCATCACCTCGACGGAGCTGGCAGCCGAACTCGGCCCGAAGCCGGACGAGGACAAGCTGTCGCGCCAGACCTTCCTGATCCACCAGGACCTGCCCGACAGCCTGGAGGCGTGGAAGGACGCGATCGACATGCCCGACCTCGACCCGGCCTCGGTGGACCGCTTCGACTCCGGCCAGCTGGTGCTCGAAGCCGCCGCTCAGGGCCTGGGCATCGCGATCATGCACGACGACCACTTCCGCCGTGCCCACGACACCCGCCTGGCGCGGCTCTACGACATCGACGTGGAGAGCCCGTACCGCTACTGGTTCGTCTGCCGGCCCAAGTCGCTTGAGGCGCGGCCGGTACGCATTTTCCACGAGTGGCTGCTGCAGGCGGGCCTCTGAGCCTGCGCATTTCCGTTTTCCCCATGGCCCTGACGGGATATGCGTGGCGCCCGTCCCGTTCGTGCGACCTTCTGGGGAAAATCATGATGCGTCCTGTCCTCGCCGCGGCCTGTGCGGCCCTTATCGTCGCCCATGCGCCGGCCCGCGCGGCCGAGCCTGCCGCCACGACCGCCACCACCGCACCCGTCGATGCCGCCCGCCTCGCCGCGGCGCGGCAGACCGTCGACTACGTCTTCCCGGCCGGCACGTATGCCCGGCTCATGAACGGGACGATGGACCAGGTGATGGACACGGTGATGGATTCGACCATGCGCCTGCCGCTCAAGGACCTGGCGGGCATCGCCGGCGTGGACACCGAAAAGCTCGGCAGTGCCTCGCTGGCCGAGATCATGGAAATCTACGACCCCGCCTACAAGGAGCGGATGCGCATCTCCACGCGCACCATGATGAACGAGATGATGGGGCTGATGACGCAGTTCGAGCCCGACATCCGCGATGGCCTGGCGGGCGCCTATGCCTCGCGGTTCGACGCCCGCCAGCTCGGCGAACTCAACAGCTTCTTCGCAACGCCCACGGGCAAGGCCTATGCCGCCGATTCGTACCTCATCATGATGTCGCCCGAGGTCATGACCCGGATGCAGGCATTCATGCCCAAGATGATGCAGCAGATGCCCGCCATCGTCGAAAAGGTGAAGACCGCCACCGCCACGTTCCCGGCTCCGCGCCAATACGCCGACCTGTCCGAAACGGACAAGACCAAGCTGGCGAAGATCCTGGGCGTCGCCCGCAAGGATCTCGACAAGAGCGAAGCGGCGAAGGATCGGGGCCAGTAGGGCCAGCCGTTGCCGGCGAGGACGTTGGGGGAGAGCGGCCGCGATGAAAGCCTCGCCGGGCCATCTCGCGATACACGGCAAAGCGCATCGTGCCCATTGTGCCAAGGGCCGGGTTGCCATACCGGGCCGCGTATGAGCAGGCTCGATTCCCACCTCGAGGCGGCATTGGCGCGGATCGAGCGCGCCGGGCAACGCCGTACCCTGCGCCCGACGGCACTGCTGCCCGGCGGCCTCGTGGAGCGCGGCGGACGCCGGTTGCACGACTTTTCCAGCAACGACTATCTCGGCCTCGCCCGCCACCCGCTGCTGGTCGAACGCGCCGGCGAATGGGCCACCGCCCAGGGCTCGGGCTCGGGCGCATCGCGGCTGGTGACCGGCACGAGCGCGGAGCAGCTGGCGCTGGAGGCGCGGATCGCCGCGTTCAAGCACTGCGAGGCCGCGCTCGTCTTCGCCAGCGGCTGGCAGGCCAACGCCACCGTGATCCCGGCGCTGCTTGCCGCGATCCCCGGCGCAGCGGTGTTCACCGACCGGCTGATCCACGCCAGCATGCACGCCGGCATCGCCATGGCGGGGGTCCGCCAACACCGCTTCCGCCACAACGATCTCGACCACCTCGAAGCCCTGCTCGCGGACAAGGGCGCGCAGGCGCCGGCGCGGCTGATCCTGACCGAGTCGGTGTTCTCGATGGACGGCGACCGCGCCGACATCGCCCGGCTGGCCACGATCGCCGAGCGGCACGACGCCGCCCTGTTCGTCGACGAGGCCCATGCGACCGGCGTGCTCGGCCCGCAGGGGCGCGGCCTCAGCGCGCTGGTGCCGGGGCGGGTCGACCTCGTCATGGGCACGTTCAGCAAGGCGCTGGGCGGCTTCGGCGCCTACGTCGCGGGATCGCGGGTGCTGATCGACTACCTCGTCAATGCCGCCAGCGGCTTCGTCTTCACCACCGCCCCGCCGCCCGCCGTGCTGGGCGCGATCGACGCGGCGCTCGACCTCGTGCCCGGCATGGACGCCGAGCGCGCGCACCTTGCCGCGCTGGGCGAGCGGCTGCGCGCCGGGCTGGCGCGCCTCGGGCTCGACCACGGCGCCTCCTCGACCCAGATCGTGCCCGCCCTGATCGGGCCCGAGGATGCCGCGATGGCGCTCTCGGCAAGGCTGGAGGACGCCGGTTTCCTCGCCTCCGCGATCCGCCCGCCGACGGTGCCGCCGGGCACCAGCCGCCTGCGCCTTGCCCTGCGCGCCGGCCATTCGCCGGACGACGTCGACGGCCTGCTCGCGGTGATCGAGGCCAATCGGTGAGGCTCCTGTTCGCGCACGGCTGGGGCTTCGACCGGCACTTCTGGACCCCCCTGGCCGCCCTCCTCGGGCAATGGCCGCAGGACCTCGACGACCGCGGCTACTTCGGCGCTCCCGCCACCCCGCGGATCGAGGGGCCCTGCATCGCGGTGACCCATTCGTTCGGCACCATGCGCGTGCTCTCGGCACCGCCGCCGGGCCTGGCCGGGATCGTCGCGATCAACGGCTTCGAGCGCTTCACCGCCGTGGCCGGGCGCGCGGGCGTGCCGCTGCGCGTGCTCGACCGGATGCTGCGCCGCTTCGAGATCGAGCCGCGCCCGGTGCTTGCGGAGTTCCGCCGGACCTGCGGCAGCGACGAGCCCTTCGGCGCGATCGAGGCCGAGCCGCTGCACGCCGATCTCCTGCGCCTGCGCGATGCCGCGCCGCCGATTCCGCGGCTGCCGGTGCTCGCCCTCCACGGCGGGCGCGACCCGCTGCTGTCCGAAGCGATGCGCGACGGCACTTTCGCGGGCGCCGATGTGCGCCGGCTGGTCCACGGCGCAGGCGGCCACCTGCTCCCCATCGAGGCCCCCGAGCTGTGCGCGGCGGCCGTGCGCGGCATGGTCGAGAGCATCGCCGCATGAGCCAGCGCGACCGCATCCGCCGCGCCTTCGCCGCGGCGCCCGACTACGAAGGCCAGGCCCGCATCCAGCGCGACGTGGCCGACCGCCTCGCCGCACGGATCGCAGGGCTCGACCTGCCCGCCACTCCACGCGTGCTGGAGATCGGCTGCGGAACCGGATTCCTCACCGCCGCGCTCGGGAAGGCCGGGATCGGCGGCGACTGGCTCGTCACCGACATCGCCGCCGAAATGGTGGAGCGCTGCCGCGCCCGCCTCGCCGCCATGGGCGACGCCCGGACCTTGCGCTTCGCCGTCCTCGACGGGGAGCACGGCCCGGCCCCGGACGGGCCTTTCGATCTCGTTTGCTCCAGCCTTGCCGTGCAGTGGTTCGACGATGCCCCCGCCGCGCTGGCCCGCATGGCCGGGTGGCTGGCCCCGGGCGGGCACCTGGTCGTGACCACCCTCGCCCCCGGCAGCTTCGCGCAGTGGCGCGCCGCCCACGAGGCGGAGGGGCTCGCCGCCGGCACCCCCCACTTCGCGCCCGTCGAGGCCTTCGCCGCGCTCGCGCCCGAAGCGCTCGACCGCGAGGATCACCTCGAACGCCACCCCGACGCACACGCTTTCCTGCATGCGCTCAAGGCGATCGGCGCCGGCACCTCGCACCCCGGCCACCGTCCGCTCGGCCCCGCCCGCCTGCGCCGGGTCATGGCGCGATTTGCCCAAAGCGGATGCGAAGTCACTTACGAAGTGGTGACCTGCCATCTCCGGCGCGCTAGGTGACAAGCCAGATGACCACCCGTCCCCTCATCGTCAGCGGAACCGATACCGGCATCGGCAAGACCGTTTTCGCTGCCGCTCTCGCCGGCGCGCTGGGCGCGCATTACTGGAAGCCGGTGCAGGCCGGCATCGACGAGGACGGCACCGACGCGCAGCGCGTCGCCCACCTCTCGGGCCTGCCGCGCGCCAAGGTGCTGGAGGAGGCCTACCGTCTCGCCACCCCGTGCTCGCCCCATCTCGCCGCAGAGATCGACGGGGTGACGATCGATCCGGCCCGCCTCGCGCTGCCCGCAGTCGACGGTCCGCTGGTGGTCGAGGGCGCGGGCGGCGTGCTGGTGCCGATCTCGCGCACCGAGACTTATGCCGACCAGTTCGCCCGCTGGGCCGCGCCGGTGGTGCTGGTCGCCCGCACGCAACTCGGTACGATCAACCATGCCCTGCTCTCGATCGAGGCGCTGCGCGCGCGCGGCGTTCCGATTCTGGGCGTCGCCTTCGTCGGCATGTCCGTGGAGGACAGCGAGGCGACGATCTGCGCGATGGGCGGGGTGAAGCGGCTCGGTCGCCTGCCGATGCTCGCGCCTCTCGATCCCGAAGGCCTTCGCGCCGCCTTCGCCCGGAACTTCAGGCCGGAAGACTTCGCATGAGCCGCTCCCCCGCCGCCTCGCCCGTCTGGCATCCCTTCACCCAGCACGGCCTGGGCGAGCCGATCCCGCTCGTCACCCATGCCGAAGGCGCCCTGCTGCACACCGCCGACGGGCGCAAGGTGATCGATGCGGTATCGTCCTGGTGGGTGACCACGCATGGCCACTGCCACCCGCGCATCATGGCGGCCATCGCGCAGCAGGCTGGCAAGCTCGACCAGCTTATCTTCGCCGGCTGGACCCACGAACCCGCCGAAGCCGTCGCCGCCGGGCTCACCGCGATCATGCCGCCCGAGCTGACGCGGGTGTTCTTCTCCGATTCGGGGTCCACCAGCGTAGAGGTCGCGCTCAAGATGGCGCTCGGCTATTGGCACGCCAGGAGAGAGCCGCGCCACCGCATCGTCGTGATGGAGCATTCCTATCACGGCGACACCATCGGCGCGATGTCGGTCGGCGCGCGCGGGGTGTTCAACCGTCCCTACGAGCCGCTGCTGTTCGACGTTGGCCGCATCCCCTTCCCCGCTGCCGGTGCCGAGCAGGCCACGCTCGACGCGCTCGAGGCGCTGTGCCGCCAGGGCGAGACCGCCGCGCTGATCGTCGAGCCGCTGGTGCTGGGCGCGGGCGGCATGCTGGTCTATGGCGCCCCTACTCTCAAGGCGATGCGCGAGATCTGCGCCGCGCACGGCGTGCTGTTCATCGCCGACGAGGTGATGACCGGCTGGGGCCGCACCGGCACCTTGCTCGCCTGCGAGCAGGCCGGCGTGGTGCCCGACATCCTGTGCCTGTCCAAGGGCCTGACTGGCGGCTCGCTGCCGCTGGCGGTGACGATGGCGAGCGAGCCGATCTTCGAGGCGCACTGGTCGACCGACCGCGCGCGCATGTTCTTCCATTCCTCCAGCTACACCGCCAATCCGATCGCCTGCGCCGCGGCGGCGGCGAACCTGGCCATCTGGCGCGAGGAGCCGGTGATGGAGTGCGTGACCGACCTCGCCGCGCGCCAGTCCGCCTGGCTCGAAAAGCTCGGCCGCTTCTGCCACTTCGAGAACCCGCGCACGCTGGGCACCATCGCCGCACTGGACCTGCGCACGCGCGGCGAAGGCGGCTACATGGACGGCCTCGCGCCCGAACTCATGGCCTTCTTCCGCACGCGCGACGTGCTTCTGCGCCCGCTGGGCAACACCGTCTACGTGATGCCGCCCTACTGCATCACCGACGACCAGCTCGACGACGTGTGGAACGCCATCGGCGAGGCCGTGATCTCGTTCTGACGCGGTGATCCTCCCTGTTGCGTTCCGCCACAGGGAGGGGATTTCACAGCTCCATGACGCTAGGCTTGCTCGATCGCTCGACCATCCCGGTCGTGCGCTCTCCGTCCCAGGTGTAGACGGCATGGCTCTGCTGGACGATCGGCCAGTCCTTGGGCCAGTCGGGCGGAAGGACGTGCCCGCCGCGCGAACGGGTATTGGCGAAGGTCAGGCCGCCGATCTCGATGCGCCGCCCGTCGACGGTCTCCAGCACGCAGGACACGTCCTCGCCGCCGGTCACCAGCTTGCGCAGCCAGGGGATGCCCACGGGCCGCGCACCGACGCGCGTGCCATCCGCGTCGATGATCCAGCCTTCCGAATAGCTCGGCGGCTCGCCTTCGCGCGGGGGATACGAATTGAAACCGAAGGCCCGGCCGCTGGGGAACACGGCGGACTGCCAGCAATGGCCCCAGAAGCCCGCGAAGGCGCGAAAGCCGGTGCGGCGGATGCGCAGGCCGTTGGCCTTGAAGCTGCGCGCCTCGCCGTCGATGGTGAGAGTGCCTCTCGCGCGGAAGAGCTGTTCGTAGCGCGGGCTCATGTAGTCGCCCTGCTCGCCACCGAGCGCCTCGGCCGCCTCGGACAGGATCGAGCCGGGTTCCCAGGGGATCGCCGCCATGTCCATGTCGACCTCGAACGAGATATCCGCCCATTCGCTTTCCACGAAGTCCGGGTCATCGAGGATTTCCTGTGCGCTGGTGCGAGCCACCGGGCCTTCGAAGCGGGCGGTCCAGCGGCGGAACGGCTCGACGCATTCGAAGCGGATCGGGCCGGCGGCGCGCACCGTGGGCCGGCCGTCGGCGCCATAGGCGGACCGGGTCTCGCCATTGCCCCGGCGCGAGTAGAGCCGGCCGTCGGCGAAGGCGATGTCGAGCCACAGCTCGTGGCGCTCCCACTGCGCGCCCACCGCCTCGACGCCGACGCGCATGGCGAAGGCGCCGCCTTCCTCCTCGATCCAGACGTTCACCGCATCGCGGATGCCGTCCTCGGGCCTTTCGGCCACGACGTATTCGCGGCTTTCCGGCAGACCGCCGGACAAGTCCTGTGCTTGGGTCGCCATTGCTCCGGCCTCCTGGTTTCAGGCGGGGGAGGCTGTCACGCCAGGCGCGCGAGGTCACCAGCGGAACACCGCGCCGGGGCGATCACTGCCCCAGCGGCGCCTTCGTCCCGGCCTTGATCCGTGACCGTGAGGAGATTTGCGCTGGGCCACCATGGCACTGCGGCCCGGCGCGAGATGGGCGGGGCCTTGCTCGCGGTCCCGGATCAAGTCCGGGACGACGGCCTGCAGCGATCAGGCGTAAGGCGGCTTGTGCCGGCCGGTGGGGCTGGTGGTGAAGATCTCGCATCCGTCCTCGGTGATGCCGATCGAATGCTCGAACTGCGCCGAGAGCGACTTGTCGCGGGTCACCGCCGTCCAGCCGTCGGACAACAGCTTCACCGGCGGCTTGCCCAGGTTTATCATCGGCTCGATGGTCATGAACATGCCCGGCTTGAGCAGCGGCCCGGTGCCGGGACGCCCGGCATGGACCACTTCGGGCGCGTCGTGGAACAGACGGCCAAGGCCATGGCCGCAGAATTCGCGCACCACGCCGTAGCGGTTGCTCTCGGCATATTCCTGGATCGCGGCGCCGATGTCGCCCACGCGGTTGCCGGGCTTGGCCTGGGCGATGCCGATCATCAGGCACTCGTACGTCACGTCCACCAGGCGGCGGGCCTTGAGCGGCACGTCGCCGACGAGGTACATGCGGCTGGTGTCGCCGTGCCAGCCGTTCAGCAGCGGGGTCACGTCGATGTTGACGATGTCGCCATCCTTGAAGGTCTTCTCGGACGGGATGCCGTGGCACACGACGTGGTTGATCGAGATGCAGCACGAATGCGCATAGCCGCGATAGCCCAGAGTGGCGGGCACCGCGCCGCCGTCGAGCGTGAGTTCGCGCACCTTGTCGTCGATCGCTGCAGTGGTGACGCCGGGCTGCACCAGCGGTGCGATCTCGTCGAGGATGCGCGCGGCGAGCTGGCCGGCGCGGCGCATGCCCTCGAAGCCTTCGGGGCCGTGCAGCTTGATGGTGCCATCGCGCAGGAGGGCTTCCTCCTGGCCGGGCTCTACGATCTGGTATTCGGTCATCGTCCCCACATAATCGCTTTCGCCGGAAAATGCGAGGTCACGGCTGCGAGGAAAAGGAACTGCGGTATTGCGGCTTCAACGCGGCCATGACCTTGCCGGTCACCGGCAGGGTCACTTCGTAGCTGCCCTCGGCGTAAGGCCCGGCTTCGTAGGGGGCCACGAGCACGCCGATGCGATCGAATGTGCGGCGGTTGGCGGACCCCAGGATCAGCGTCTGCGCGGTCGGGTCGATGCATTCGCTGAACATCTGCCCGCTGTCACGCAGCACCGGCTCGCCGCGCTTCTTCGCCCGCTCCTTGTCGAGCGCGTCGCAGAACGGCGCCTGGATCGCGGCGCGCAGCGCGTCCTGCCCGGTGAAGAGGTCGGCGGGCTTGCGCGCGGTGTCGGCCCGGCGGTCCCACAACAGCGAATCGGAACCGGACATGCCGTGCGCCCCGCCCGAGAACTCGTAGTGCTCCGAGGAGAGCGACAGCCAGTCCGGCAGGTCGGTGACGACCTTCCATTCGGTCTGCCGGGAATAGGCGTGATAGGGAAAGCCGTCCTTGGCCGCATCCGCCTTGCCGGCGCGTGCCGACGAAACGAGATCGGACTTGTCGGCATCGAGCCGCCCGTCGAGCATCGTGCGCAGCGCCGGGACGGCGGCCGCCGCATCGGGATAGGAATAGGCGAACTCGTAGACCGCGTTCTCCTCCTTCTCGGCACGGCCCTTCGCAACCGGCGCCGGCGCTTCGGTCGGGGCCTCGGTTGCGAACTCGGGGTCGTCGGCAACGAAGGTTCGCGTCCCGCTCGGCGCGGCGCCCGGGTCCTCCGAACCCTTGCATCCGGTCATCGCCAGGGCCAGAACCGCTAGGAAACCGCCATATCGCATCAAAATTCCTCTCGCACTCAGGCTCGCGGGGAGGCTAGAGAATCAGCGCATGAGCGACAAGAACGCATTGATCCAGCCCGACCGCGGCCAGAAGGCCGTTTCCATCCACCTCGTCGAGAAGGACGGACTGGAGAAATTCGTCAAGGGCCTGAGCGTTCCCCAGCGCGCCGCGATCGCCGCGAACCGCTTCACCGGCGGCGCGGGCGACTACGCGATCATCCCCGAGGGTGACGGCTGGGCCGTGGTCGCGGGCGTCGCGGACCCGTCCTCGCTGTCGAGCTGGTGCCTGGCCAAGCTCGCCGAAAAGCTGCCCGCCGGGACCTACCGCCGCACAGGCGGCGAGCCGGGCGCGGCGATGCTGGGCTGGATACTGGGCCAGTACGGCTTCGACCGCTACCTCTCCGACCCCGAGGACGAAGGCCCGCGCGTGCTCCTGACCGGCGAGCCGAAAGGCATCGACGCGCTCGTCGCCGAAGCCGAGGCGGTCATGCTGGTGCGCGATCTCGTCAACACCCCGGCCGAGGACATGGGCCCCGCCCAGCTCGAGGCCGAGGCGGAAAACCTGCACAAGGCCTTCCGTGCCGAGATCCGCGTGACGCGTGGCGACATGCTTGAGCGCGAGTTTCCGATGGTTCACGCGGTCGGCCGTGCCGCCGCCCGCTCGCATGCCCCGCGCATGATCGAACTGGAATGGGGCGATCCCAGGCACCCGCGCGTGGCGATCGTCGGCAAGGGCGTGTGCTTCGATTCGGGCGGGCTCGACATCAAGCCCTCCGCCGGCATGCTGCTGATGAAGAAGGACATGGGCGGCGCCGCGCATGCCCTCGCGCTGGCCCGCCTGGTGATGGGCGCGAACCTGCCGGTGCGCCTGCATGTGCTGGTCCCCGCGGTCGAGAACGCGATCGCCGGCAATGCCTTCCGCCCCGGCGACGTCCTGCGCAGCCGCGCCGGCATCTCGGTGGAGATCGGCAACACCGATGCGGAAGGCCGCCTGATCCTGGGCGATGCGCTTACCCGCGCCGGCGAAGGAAAGCCCGAACTGGTGATCGACTTCGCGACCCTCACCGGCGCCGCGCGCGTGGCCGTGGGCCCCGACCTTCCCGCCCTCTTCACCCGCGAGGACGCCACTGCCGACGCGCTGCTGGCGGCGGGCAAGGCGGTCGACGACCCATGCTGGCGCCTGCCGCTCCACGAAGGATATCGCGAATACCTCAAGTCCGACATCGCCGACATCAACAACGCCGGCTCCAGCGGCTTCGCGGGCGCGAGCACGGCGGCGCTGTTCCTCGACCGCTTCGTGCCCAAGGGGCTGGACTGGGCCCACTTCGACACTTTCGCCTGGCGTCCGGTCGCCAAACCAGGCCGGCCCAAGGGCGGCGACGCGCTGGGCCTGCGCGCGGCATGGCGCATGCTGAAGGCACGCTATGTCCAAGCCACGCCCTGAACTTGCGAACCGCCCGTGACCCGGCTAAGCGCGCCCATCTTTGCTTTTGGAGACGCACCGACGTTGGCACCTGTGGATTCGTATACCCGCCCTCCCCGGACCGAAGGCTTGCTTGCCATGACCGGGCCGAGCGTGCGCACGGACCCCGGTTGCCTTCCGGTGCGCGGCGACCTGGCGCACATCAAGCTGGCGGGCCTCTACTTCGTGCCCCACTACGCCGCGCCGATGCCGCGCATCTTGCGCGCTGACGCGGTATTGCTGTCGGCGGGCCGCAACGACGGCGAGGCGATCATGGACCTGCCTGCCGCCGCGACCTTCAACGTTCTCGACATTGCCGGCCAGTTCGCCTGGGGCCAGCTCGGCGAGGACGGACCCGTGGGCTACGTCGCCCTGTCTCACCTGGAAAGCGACGCCTGATGGCCCACAGCGTCTTCATCGACGGTGCCGCGGGCACCACCGGCCTCGAGATCGCCGAACGGCTCGCCGGCCGCCCCGAGTTCGACCTGATCGCGCTCGACGACACGCGCCGCAAGGACGACGCGGCCCGCGCCGAAGCGCTGAACGACGCCGACTTCGTGATCCTGTGCCTGCCGGACGATGCCGCCAAGGCCGCCGTCGGCATGATCGCCAACGACCGCACCCGGGTAATCGACGCGTCCTCGGCGCATCGCATCGCCCCCGACTGGGCCTATGGCTTTCCCGAAATCGTCGGACGCGAGACCATCGCCTCGGCCAGCCGCGTCAGCAATCCCGGCTGCTATCCCACCGGCTTCATCGGCCTCGTCGGCCCGCTGGTGCGCGCCGGGCTGCTGCCTGCGCAGTGGCCTTACGTCTGCCATGCCGTCTCGGGCTACTCGGGCGGCGGCAAGGCGCTGATCGCACGCTTCGAGGCCGATACCGACATCGCCTTTCGCGCCTATGGCCTCGCGCTCGGCCACAAGCATGTGCCGGAAATGCTGGCCCACGCCGGGCTGACGCACGAGCCGATCTTCGCGCCCGCCGTGGTGCCGGCCCATCGCGGCATGCTGGTGGAAGTGCCCGTGCACCTCTCGATGATGCCGTCGGCCGGCAGCCCCGACGACCTGCGCGCCGCGCTGGTCTCGTTCTACGCCGGCAGCCCGGTCGTGAAAGTCGCGGACGACCAGCCGGACGAGCTGCTCCTGCGCGGGTCGATGGCGCCGGTCGACACGCTGACCCTGCGCGTGCTGGGAGCCGGGGACGGCACCCAGGCGCGTCTCGTCGCCATGCTCGACAACCTGGGCAAGGGCGCAAGCGGCGCCGCCGTGCAGAACCTCAACATCATGGCCGGCCTCGACGAGACGGCAGGCCTGCGGCTCTGATCTCGAATTCCCCTGTCGCGAAGCGACGGGGAAGGAGACCGCCCGCACGGCAAATGGTGCAGGGTAGACTCCCTTTCCGTCACCTGCCGCGTCGGCGCCCCCATTGCTGCGCAACAGGGAGGAGTTGGATGCCTGCAAAACCGCACTGCACAATTTCCGGGCACGACATGCCCGAATCTTGAACAGAACTTACCCTCCAGAGGCGTGCGACATTGCAACAGTCGGTCCGCCGGCAGTGCAAATGGTGCAAATGCGGTCTTTTCGCGGTTGCACACTTGGCCTACCAACGGGCTAACGCATTGGCACGATTCTTGATGGGATTCGCGCGCGAGGCACCTGGTTCCCGGACCAGTTCCCTCTTCGAGACAGTCCGGGTGCAAGTGCAGGGGTCCAGGCAGGCGTGAAAAAGATCGAAGCCATCATCAAGCCGTTCAAGCTCGACGAAGTGAAGGAAGCGCTGCACGAAGTGGGCGTCTCCGGCATCACCGTCACCGAGGCCAAGGGCTTCGGCCGCCAGAAGGGCCATACCGAACTCTATCGCGGTGCAGAATACGTCGTCGACTTCCTGCCCAAGGTGAAGCTCGAGGTCGTCGTGCCCGATGCCCTGGCCGACCGCGTGGTCGAAGCGATCGCCGACGCCGCCCAGACCGGCCGCATCGGCGACGGCAAGATCTTCGTCGTGCACGTCGAAACCGCTGTGCGAATCCGCACCGGCGAGCGGGACGACGACGCGCTCTGACCTAGTCCATAGCCTATTCGCCCGGCATTCGCCGGGCCGGAGATGCGCCGGCTGGGGGGCCGGTAGAATTTCCGCACTCCCACTCACCCCTATCCTCTTTCGCGGTGCGTAAAGAGTAACCTGGAGAACCAAGACCATGGCAACTGCAAAGGACGTCCTCAAGAGGATCAAGGACGAAGAGATCGAGTGGGTCGATCTCCGTTTCACCGACCCCAAAGGCAAGTGGCAGCACCTGACCATGGTTTCGACGGTCCTGACCGAAGACGAGCTGGAAGACGGCCTCATGTTCGACGGTTCGTCGATCGAGGGCTGGAAGGCCATCAACGAGTCGGACATGATCCTCAAGCCCGACCTCGATGCCGTGTACACCGATCCGTTCTCGGCCACCCCGATGCTGATCCTGTTCTGCGACATCGTCGAGCCTTCGACCGGTGAACTCTATGCCCGCGACCCGCGTTCGACCGCCAAGCGCGCCGAATCGTTCGTCAAGTCGGCCGGCTTCGGCGACACCGTGTTCGTCGGCCCCGAGGCCGAGTTCTTCATGTTCGACGACGTGAAGTTCTACGACGGCTACGACGGCAACGGCTTCAAGATCGACGACATCGAACTGCCGGGCAACACCGACAAGTCGTACGACACCGGCAACCTGGGCCACCGTCCGCGCGCCAAGGGCGGCTACTTCCCCGTCGCTCCGGTCGATTCGGCCACCGACATCCGCGCCGAGATGGTCTCGACCATGCTCGAAATGGGCCTGCCCTGCGACAAGCACCACCACGAAGTCGCCGCTGCCCAGCACGAACTGGGTCTGACCTACGGCACGCTGGTGACCACCGCCGACCGCATGCAGATCTACAAGTACGTCGTGTGGATGGTCGCACAGGCCTACGGCAAGACGGCGACGTTCATGCCCAAGCCGATCATGAAGGACAACGGTTCGGGTATGCACACGCATATCTCGATCTGGAACGACGGCAACAACACCTTCGCGGGCAACGGCTACGCCGGTCTGTCCGAGAACTGCCTGTACTTCATCGGCGGCGTCATCAAGCACGCCAAGGCCCTCAACGCCTTCACCAACCCGACCACCAACAGCTACAAGCGCCTGGTCCCGGGTTACGAAGCCCCGGTTCTGCTGGCCTACTCGGCCCGCAACCGTTCGGCCTCGTGCCGCATCCCCTACGGTGCCGGCACCAAGGCGAAGCGCGTCGAGTTCCGCTTCCCCGACGCGATGGCCAACCCGTACCTGTGCTACGCCTCGCTTCTGATGGCCGGCCTCGACGGTATCAAGAACAAGATCCATCCGGGCGAAGCGATGGACAAGAACCTGTACGATCTGCCGCCGGCCGAACTCGCCGAAGTGCCGACCGTCTGCGGTTCGCTGCGTGAAGCTCTGGACAGCCTCCAGGCCGACCACGCCTTCCTTCTCGAAGGTGGCGTGTTCACCGAGGACCAGATCGAAGCCTACCTCGAACTCAAGTGGCCCGAAGTGCTGCGCTGGGAAACCACGCCGTCGGCCGTCGAATTCGACATGTACTACAGCCTCTAAAAGGCTGTCGCGACCAGTTCGCCGAGCGGGGCGTCCGGAGCAATCCGGGCGCCCTTTTCGTTGGCTCCGCGATCGCCGGCGATGACAATCGCGGACATTTCGTGCCGGATTTTCCGGATCGCGCAGAAACCCCTTTCCTACACGGCATGGTCGGGCTTACTCAAACGGCTGCCCGGATGACGGGACAGCGCCAAGAGCGGTAGTCACGACCGCCTCCAACATCATTCGGGCGCATATTCGACCGTTTGGATCGCCGCGGATACTTCGCGCGATCTTGTTGTGGAGGACCTGTTCATGAACAACAAACCGATCTTCGATGCGGTCCGCAAGATGCTGGGCCGCGGTTTCACCCAGGCCGAAGTCGATGCGCTGGACAAGGCCATCGAACGTTCCGCAGGCGCGCTTCCGGCCAGCCTCGCGCCCGAACAGACCGCGCCGCCGGCCACGCCCGCGGCATCGGGCCGCTCGCTCGGGCAGCCCGGCTCCAGGCTCATCAAGAAATGGGAAGGCTGCGCGACGCGCCTCGCCGACGGCACCTTCGCCGCCTACCCCGATCCCGGCAGCGTCGATGGCAAGCCCTGGACGATCGGCTGGGGCTCCACCGGGCCGGACATCAGGAAGGGCGTGATCTTCACCCAGGCGCAGTGCGACGCCCGTTTCGAAGTCGACATCCAGAGCTACGTCGACGAGGTCGCCGACTTCCTCGGCACGGCGCAGACCACCCAGAACCAGTTCGACGCGCTCGTGTCGTTTCATTACAATACCGGCAAGATCCGCTCAGCGACGCTCGGCAAGCTGCATAAGCAGGGCCATTTCGCCGAGGCGAAGGGCGAGTTCGGCAAGTGGATCTTCAACGACGGAAAGCCCATGAACGGCCTGAAATCGCGACGGGCCGAAGAGGCCAAACTATACGGGACACCATGACGCAACCGGCCGAGGACGAGAAAACCCCGTCGCAGCACATCGACGATCGCATCGCGCAACTGGGCGACTGGCGCGGTGCGATGCTGGCGAACGTGCGCGCCGTGATCCACGGGGCGCTGCCCGAGGTCGTCGAGGAATGGAAGTGGCGCGGCGTGCCGACGTGGTATCACGACGGCATCGTCTGCACCGGCGAGACCTACAAGGCGGCGGTGAAGCTCACGTTCGCCAGGGGAGCCTCGCTTGCCGATCCCGCCGGCCTGTTCAACGCCAGCCTCGAAGGCAACGCGCGCCGCGCGATCGACCTGCACGAGGGCGATACGCTCGACGAAGCGGGCCTGGCCGCGCTGCTGCGCGAAGCGGCGGCTGCCAATGCGGCGAAGAACCGCAAGCGCTGAACGATCACTCCCGCGGGGGCGAGTGAGTCGCAGGCTGCTTCAGGCGGTCTTCACCGCCACGGCCGATGCGCACTTCTCCGTCGTTTCCTTGCCCCCGCCGCCCAGCATCGTGATGGCGAGGAAACCCGCGACGACCAGCAGGACGAATGCGGCCGTCACCTTGCCCAGGTGCTTGTCGATCACCGCCTTGATCGGAGCGCCGAACAGCCGGAACAGCACGCCCACGATCATGAAGCTGATCGAGCGCGAGACGATCGAGGCGCCGATGAAGACCCCCAGGTTCATGCCGATGAAGCCGGCGGTGATCGTCAGCAGCTTGAAGGGGATCGGCGTCGCTCCCTTCACGATGATGATTTCGGCGCCGTAGTCGCGCAAGTAGCATGCGGCCTTGGGGAAGCTCTCCGCAAGGCCGAGCGCGTGCAGCAGCGCCTCGCCGAATGCGGCATAGGCGAAGTAGCCGATGGCATAGCCCAGCAGTCCGCCGCAGACCGAGCCCAGCGTGGCGATGACGGCGAAGCGGATCGCCTTCTTCGGCTCGGCCAGGCACATCAGGCCCAGCAAGGGGTGCGGCGGGACCGGGAAGAAGCTCGCCTCCATGAAGGCGAAAGCGGCCAGCCACCATTCTGCATGGCGGTGCGCGGCCTTGGCCATGGTCCAGTCGTAGAGGCGGCGCAGCATCGAATTCCCCCGCAAGGCATGAAGCCCGAAACGCCGCCTGCCTAGCCTTCGCGCTGCATTGCGGCAAGCGGCAAGCGTGGGGCTATAAACCTATTTGGTTATTCACCCTTGACATCGTCACGCTGTTTGGGTACATAGCAGGAACATCGCGAAATACCGAGTCGCTCTGGCGGCGCCGACCTTCGCGAGCCCCTTTCCCCAACAGCAGGATCACCCCCAGATGGTCGAGCCAATGCAGGCTTCGTCGCGGGCCGCCGCGATCAGGCGCCGCATCACCTCCGGCGCCCAGCTCGCTGCGACCGAAGAGACGCCCAACCTCCACTGGCGCGACGAATTCCTGGCCGCGCTCGCCGAGACTTCCAACGTCAGCGCGGCCAGCCTCGCTGCCGGCGTCCACCCCAGCCGCCCCTACAAGGTGCGTCGTATCGAGCCGGATTTCGCCCGGCGGTGGCATTCCGCCCTGCTCGAAGGATACGAGAGCCTGGAGATGGAACTGCTGCACCGCCTGCGTTTCGGCGAGGCCCGCGACGGCGAGGTCAAGTTCGACAATGCCAATGCCCTGCGCCTCCTCGGGCTCCACCGCGACACCGTGGCGCGGGAACGGGCCATGCGCGAGAACGAGGAACTGGGCACCGTGCGCGCCTACCGTACCGACCGCGACTACGCTCATACCTCGCTCGCGTTCCGCTGGCGCTCGGCCGGCGTGGTTCCGCTCGATACCGTCAATGGACCGACGCTGACGATCGAGGGCAAAGACCAGTCGGGCGCCGCGCATACCTGGTATGTGCGGCTTTGGAACCATGCGCAAGGTACCGGCGAGGACGCGTTGATCTCGCTCGATTTCTCGCAGCTCGACGGCGGCTACTCTCTGCCCGCAGAGGCCGACCGCGTCTGGCCGGGCGCAATCGAGCGCCTGTTCATCTCGTTCGCGCCGTCCGGCTACGACGGCACCAGTGACGATCCGCTCCCCGCCGAGGCGGAAGGCTGGATCGAGATCAGCGGGATCGCCACCGACGGCGCCCGCGCGATGCTCGAGATCGGCGATGTGGTCGTGCCGCCCAATGGGCTCGCTCTCCTACGAACTGCTCGACCAGCACTGCCCTGCCGGGTGGAAGCAGCGGGACCTCGACGGCAATCCGGCCCTTACCGGCTGGGACCCGCCATCGACCCTGCTTTCCCCTGCGAACGGCACGGCGATGGCGTTCTTTTATGTGGTCACGGCTGCCTCTTCGTCCGATCGAGCCAGCCCATGCTGACGACCGTGTTATCGCAGCAATTATCCTACATCGGAAGCCATTGCGGTTCGTGCTTTCGAGTGTGAATTGCAAGGCTTGCGAATCACGGGCGACCACGTTGGTTCCCGAAAGAAGGGAAAGGCGGCTACTCCCCCGCCAAGTCCTCGAGCGGCTCGGGCCGCTTGGTGATGATCACCTTGGCTCGCCCAGAGTTGCGCCCCCTGATGCCGGTTGCCGCCATCGACGGAGGATCCTCAATCAGCTCCAAGTGATAGTCCGGCACCGTGTCCTCGGCGGCGATCCGCTTCATCGCCATCCGAAAGTTCGCCAGCGAGTTTTGGAAACCGATCTGCAGGCGCAAGGTCGGCAGGTCGATTTCCAGCGCCTCGCCATCGACGCAGGTCGAGCGCGCGACCTCGTAGATGCGGCGCTCGATCGGCCCGAGCTGGAAGTAGGTGGCGGCGTAATCGAGCACCTGGCCATCGCGCAGAATGGCGCGAAACAGCCAGTCGCATAGCCGCACCTTTACCGCCTTCAGCCGCTTCTCACCGTTGCGCGACCGCGCATACTGCAGTCGCGCTTCCAAGATAAGAACCCTTTCTCACCTTCACCACCGGCCTCGATGTTGGTGCGGATCTGCGTGCCCTGCAGCCGCTCCAGCGCATCGGCAAGACAGGAATAATAGTGTTGAAAAACCCGCCACTGAGATCGAGGCTGATACCAGCTTGGGCACGGTCTGGAAGGCCCGTCCCGGTTATGCGAGCGCCGGTGCGGCGGGCATCGGGATCAGCTTTGCCAACTTGCGGAGGTTTTGAGCGGTGGCTGCAAGGAGGAACTCGTCCTTTGCCCCGTTTGGCCCTCGCAGGCGCAAGCGGTCGAGCTTGAGGATGCGTTTGAGGTGGGCGAACAGCATCTCAACCTTTTTCCGCTCGCGGCGGGATGTGACATAGGCGTCGGTTTGGGACAGATCTCTTGCCAGATCCCGTGCACCCTCGTGAATTGATCGGATCACTTTGCGATTGGGCTGCCCGGGGCAGCATTGCTGCTTGAGGGCGCAGGCATCGCAGTCATGTTTGCTGGCGCGGTAGCGGATAAACCCGTCTTGATCGACGTCGCCCCGCAGCGCCGCAAGTTCCTGCGGCGCGGGAACAGCTCTTTGCTGCCGGGACATACATAGAGATCATGTTGGTGATCGTAGCGGAATTCGTCGCGTTGGAAACTTCCGGTCCGGCGCCTCGCGTGATCGAAAATCGGGATATGCGGTTCGATGCCGCGCTCATGGACAAGCCAAGCGATATTGGCGGCATCGCCATAACCAGTATCGGCGGCCAGACGCTGGGGCCAGATGCCAAAACGTTCCTGTGTTCGGTCAATCATCGTTCGCTGCGCTGTCACTTCGGCGGACGAATGGCCGTGGTGGCTTCAACATCAACAATCACGGCGTTTGCCAAATCGATGAGATAGTTGGTGCTGTAAGCGAAGAAGGCTTGCCCGCCATGGGCGCTTGTCCAGCGCGCTGCGGGATCGGCAGGCGACAGATATTTGGGCGTGACGGGCGATGCAGCCCCAAACGCTGCGGCATCGAGCACCTCCAGATACTCCCGGGCAGCATGGTTGACGATGTCCGGGGGCAAGCCCTCCTCGCCAGGCACACCGCGTTGGCGGTTCGCGTCGGCCTTGATCAGGCTGGCGTCGACGGCAAAACCCTCGCCACCGACCAATCCCTCCTCGATGCAGCGCGTGACAGTCATTTCGAACAATTTCCGCAATAGGTCGCTATCCCGGAAGCGGCCGTGGCGGTTCTTTGAGAAGGTCGAATGATCCGGCACCGCTCCATCAAGGCCGAGGCGGCAGAGCCAGCGATAGGCCAGATTGAGATGCACTTCCTCGCACAGGCGCCGCTCTGACCGGATGCCCAGGCAATAGCCAATGAGCAGCATCCGGATCATGAGCTCGGGATCGATCGAAGGGCGGCCCGTCTCGCTATAGAATGGCCGCAGCTTCTCCCGGATACCGTCCAGGTTCACAAAGCGGTCAACCGCCCGCAGCAGGTGGCTTTGCGGCACGTGGTCCTCCAGGCTGAAGCTGTAAAACAGCGCCTCCTGCATCACCGTCCGAGCACCCATCATCAGCCTGCCTCCCAACGACAGGCACAGTGAATCAGGACTATGCGATTACTGCAAGGCCGAGTTTTTCAACACTATCGAATAACTGCGGGCGGAATGATTGGAGCCCGTGACGCTGAACAGGTCATGCGCGGTGAACACGAAGTCCTGCGCGACAGGCAGGCTGTGCTCGAGCTTGGTCGCCATCAGCGAGGCGATGTAGAGCACGATCTCCTTGTCGTAGATCGTCGCCACCCCCCGCGCGCTAGGCCGCACCTCGATCGACACCTCCGGCGTCGCGTAGGCGAGGGGCTTCATCCAGGCATTCTTGCTGAGCGCGAAGAAGGGAAACGCCATGAGCGACCGCTCGCCGCGGAGCTCGCCGTTGAGCGGGCTATCGAGTTGGAAGAGTTCGCCTTGGGGGATTGTGCGGGCCATGGGCGAGCTATCTCACGCCCGGGGCCGTTGGGGCAATTCATACTCGAAAGCACGAATTGGGGTCGGGACATAGAACGGTCCCAGATATACGCTCTCATGACTGCCATCCGAGATGCTGACCGACCTCGGCAGTCAGGTCGTCCATCGACGCATTGTCGAAACCTGAGGCGGCAAACGCCCTGCGCGCTACACCGATGAACTTGGCGCGGTTTTCTTCCATCGTTTCAGCGCGACGCTTTGCTGCCAATCGAATTTTCTCGGCGCAATGCGCAGCTGCCTGAGAAAAGGCCCGCCCTGGATCTCGCGGTAAAGCGTCGCGGGCGAAAGCCCGGTGCGATCGAGCACGGCGTTGAGGCGAAGGATACGGTCGGGGGCGTTGTCGGTCACAGTGCTGTCTCTTGATGTAGCGTCGGCTGAAATGCCTCGCGAAGACAGCATTTGGGATGGCTTCGATGCGGTCAAGATCGTGCGATTCCGCAGGTTTTACGCCATTGTAGCCTGTGCTTGCGGTCGTCTCCGAAGCTGCTCGGGGCTGAGACAGAAATATTTTCAAGGGCGCAGTTTGGGCGTCCCGCAGCCGGTGGCCGGGCCGGGCTCTGCCTCCCGCTTCGCGTCGGTCGAGCCGCCTTTGGCGTCTCGCCGGCATAGCCACTTGCGATCCCTGACGCGAAGGTCGGCCCGCGTGGCGGCCCGAGCGGGGCGCTGAAGCATCCCGGATGCGGACGCCGCGCGGGTGCGCGGCGGCGCTGGGCCTTCGGCCCCAAGGTGGCGGGGGGCGTCGCTACCCTCTAGCCCCGCCTCGACGGGACGCAACCCGTCCGCTTCGCTGCCGGGTCCTCCACTGATGAAGTGGGACGGCTGCGAGTTCGCAGTTGGTACGATTGCTTGCTGATTCGCAGCAGGACAGGAGAACGGAGATGCAGATCGCAACGATCGGTTTGGATATCGCAAAGCACGTGTTCCCGGTGCACGCCGTTGATGCAGATGGCGTGGTGGTGACCCGCAAGCGCTATTCTCGAGCGCAGCTGTGCAGTTTTTTGAAGAGATACCGCCATGTCTCGTCGGGATCGAAGCATGTGGCACCGCGCATTATTGGGGCCGCCAGCTCGAGGCGCTCGGATATGATGTTCGGCTGATGCCGGCGCACTACGTCAAGCCCTACGTGAAGCGCGGTAAGAACGATGCAGCCGACGCAGAGGGAATCTGCGAAGCTGTGACCAGGCCGACCATGCGCTTCGTACCGATCAAGGCTCCGGACACGCAGGCGCTAGCCTTGATGCACCGGCTGCGGCCCCAGTTTGTCGGTCAGCGCACCGCGATGCTGACTGCTCTTCGCGCCGGGATGGCGGAGTTCGGCATTGTGGCCAACCAGGGGCTGGGCGGCGCGACCGAGATTCTGCGCATCGCAAGCACGGGCGATGATCGCCTTCCAGAACTGATCCGCGATCCCTACCGACTGCTTGCTGACGCCGTTCGTGGAGTCGAGGCTCGGTTGGCGGCGCTCGATCACCAGATCGCGGCGAGTACGCAGTTCGACGACACCTGAAAACGCCTGAGCACGGTCCCGGGCGTGGGGCCGGTGACATCGACCGCGATTATCGCGCTTGCCGGCGATGTTTCTCGATTTCCATCCGGTCGCGACTTCGCAGCGTGGCTTGGTCTCACACCGCGCCAGAACTCGACGGGCGGCAAGGCGCGGCTCGGGCGTATCACCAAGGCGGGCGATCAGACGTTGCGAACGCTGTTGGTGCTCGGTGCTTTCTCGGTGATCAAGCGAGCCCGCGTTGCCCCGGAGAAGGCGTCGCCTTGGTTGATGGCGTTGATGGAGCGCCGGCCCCCGCTGGTTGCGGCCGTCGCGCTGGCGAACAAGACGGCGCGGATTGTTTGGGCGATCCTTACGCGCGGCGGGACGTTCCACGCGCCGGCGAGGGTCGCATGACGCTGTTGTAAGAGTTTCCTGCGGAGCCTGGCTCCGAAGGAAGCGAGGTGGTGCTCAAGCCATGATGACGAACCGGTTGAGCCGGGGATCGCTCAGTTCGGAAAACGAAGGGAGCCATAGAGCCCGTTCCTCTGATGGAACGTGCGATCCGCGGATTTCATCAGGGCCAGCGGTCATCGGCCGCACCAACAGGCCGGACACATGACCCACCCGACCGATCAATATCATGCTGGGTGTCACCTCGCGTAATTGTTGAAGGATCATGCGGGCGCCGCGCTATCGCGCAGCGGCGTATTTGTTGGCCTGACCCCCGAAGCGGGATGGCCGGCTCGCCCTGCTAGGCCCGCCTCGGCGTGCCTTTCCGGTCGATTTTGGCCGCCCACCCCACTCCGGGGTTCCGGTGCGGGAAGGTGAGAAGGGTTAGGCAGAAGGTGACTTGCAAAGGCCGTCCACACATGATGGTACCGGACGAACCAGTTTTCGAAGTTTTCGATCAGCCTCAACGTGTTGAAATGTCTTGAGATCATGCCATCCCGAGACTGATGAAATCTTTCGAGGGCGCGCTTATACGTCGTGCCGACGTGCGCTTTTAAGGGTAGATGGTATGTCGCCATGGCGATCTACCACCTCTCGGCCAAAGTCATCTCGCGCGCCGCCGGCTCGTCGGCCGTGGCGGCGGCCGCCTATCGCTCGGCTTCGCGTCTGCGCGACGAGAGGCTCGATCGCTCGCATGACTTTTCCAACAAGGCCGGCGTCGTCCATTCCGAGATCCTGCTCCCCGAGGGCGCGCCGGAAGAGTGGCGCGACCGGGAGCGACTGTGGAACGACGTCGAGGCGATCGAGGCGCGCAAGGACGCGCAGCTCGCCCGCGAAGTGGAGTTCGCCATCCCGAGATGAGCCAGGCCGACGGGATCGAGCTCGCCCGCGACTTCGTCGAACGTGAGTTCGTGGCGCACGGCATGGTCGCCGATCTCAATGTCCATTGGGATATCGGCGAGGACGGCAGCCCCAAGCCCCAAGCCCCAAGCCCCATGCCCATGTGATACTGGGCATGCGCGAAGTGAGCGAGGAAGGCTTCGGTCCCAAGGTCCGCGATTGGAACCGGACCGAACTGCTCCCGCAATGGCGCGAGACCTGGGCCAACCACGTCAACCAGCGCCTCGCCGAACTCGACATCGATGCCCGGGTCGATCATCGCTCGCTGGAAGCACAGGGGATCGATCTGGAGCCCCAACACAAGATCGGTCCGGCCGCCTCGCGCATGGCGGCCTAGGGGCTGGAAAGCGAGCGGCTCGACGAGCACCAAGCCATCGCTCGCGGCAACGGCGCAAAGATCCTCGCCGACCCGGCAATCGCGATCGATGCGATCACGCACCAGCAGGCGACGTTCACCACCCGCGACCTGGCCATGTTCGTCCACCGGCACAGCGAGGGGAAGGACCAGTTCGACGCGGTGATGGCGACGGTGCGCACATCGCCCGAGCTGGTGAAGCTGGGCAAGGACGGGCGCGGCGAAGACCGCTTCACCTCGCGCTCGATGATCGAGACCGAGCGGCGGCTCGAGAACGCCACCATCCGGCTCGATGCGGGCCGGCGCCACGGCGTGCCCGAACGCATGCAGGATGCGGCGCTGGCGCGCGCCGAGCAGCGCGGGCTGGTCATGTCGCCCGAGCAGCGCGGCGCCTTCGAGCATGTGACCGGGAGCCGAGGCCTCAGCTCGGTGATCGGCTATGCCGGCACCGGCAAGAGCGCGATGCTGGGTGTGGCCCGCGAGGCAATCGCGCTGATGGTCTATTCCTTCTCCCGGATCGGCGCGGCGCTGGCGATGAAGCGCGAGGACGTGTTCGTGCAGGGCCGCCGCCTGTGGGTGCGCCTGCACGAGAAGGGCGGCAAGCGCCACGCGATGCCCTGCCATCACCTACTCGACGAGTACCTCACCGCCTACATGGAGGCGAGCGACTCCGGCAATGCCAGAGCCCCGCTGTTCCGCACCCTGTCGCGCCGGACCCGCCAGCTGGGCGACACCCAGATATCCCAGGCCGACGCCTTCACCATGGTCTACCGCCGCGCGCAGGCGGCCGGCATCGCCACCAAGATCGGCAACCACACCTTCCGCGCCACATGGATCAACACGTACCTCAAGAACGGCGGCACTCTGGAGAACGCGGCAGTGATGGCCGGCCACGCCTCCACCCGTACGACCCAGCTCTACGACCGACGCAGCGAAGACATCACGCTGGCGGAAGTGGAGCGGGTGCGGTTGTAGCCGCTTTACACCTTTGTCATTGCAGCGAACCCATTTTGCATGTGCGCCAAGTTTGGTTATTCCGCGCCATCACCAAAGTGCGAGTTAACATGACCGGCAGTTCTACAATCGTTCCCGTCATCCTGTTCGGCGGGTCTGGCACCTGGCTTTGTCCCGCAAAGCTCGACGCCGCGCTGCCGCAAGCGGCGGCATAATAATGCCCCGCACCGTTTCGATCGCCGCCATCATGGCGGATTCCGGCGTTGCCTTCGGCACCAGCGGCGCGCGCGGGCTCGTCACTGCGATGACGGACGAAGTGTGCTTCGCCTATGTCTGCGGCTTCCTGCAGCACATGGCCGACATCGACCAGTTCACCCGGGGCCGGGCCGTGGCGATCGCCGGAGACCTGCGCCCGTCGACCCCGCGCATCCTGGCCGCCTGCGCCGCCGCGATCCGGCACATGGGCGGGCAGGTCGCCTACTGCGGCTTCGTGCCGTCACCCGCCGTCGCGGCTTACGGATTTGTGCAAGGCATCCCATCGCTGATGGTGACGGGAAGCCACATTCCCGACGATCGCAACGGCATCAAGTTCAACCGCGCGGACGGGGAAGTGCTTAAGCCCGACGAGCTGGCGATGCGCGCGCAGACAGTGACGCTGCCCGACCTGTTCGACGGCGCGGGGATGCTGGCGCGGCCCGATGACTGTGGCGCGCTGATCGACGTGGCCACGCCCTATGCCGCGCGCTACGTCGATTTCTTCGGCACCGAAGCGCTGCGCGGCGTGAAGCTGGGCATCTACGAGCATTCCGCCGTCGGCCGCGACGTGCTCGCCCGAATCCTTGAGGAACTGGGCGCGGAAGTCGTACGCCTGGGCCGTTCCGAGAAATTCATTCCCGTCGATACCGAAGCGGTCCGGCCCGAGGATCAGGCGCTCGCGCTCGCCTGGGCGCGCGAGCTTGGCCTTGATGCGATCTTTTCGGCCGATGGCGACAGCGACCGCCCGCTGCTGGCCGACGAAACCGGCGCATGGATGCGCGGCGACGTGCTGGGCACCCTGTGCGCGCAGGCGCTCGGGATCGAGGCTGTAGCCACCCCAATCAGCTGCAATTCGGCGGTGGAACTGTCCGGCGCCTTTGCCGCAGTGCGGCGCACCCGCATCGGCTCGCCCTTCGTGATCGAGGCGATGAATGCCCTGCTCGCCGATTTCGGCAGCGTCTGCGGTTACGAGGCGAACGGCGGCTTCCTGCTCGCCACGCCGGTGCAGTCCGAACGTGGCACCTTGGCCGCGCTGCCCACCCGCGACGCCGTGCTGCCGATGGTTGCGGTGCTCGCCGCCGCACGACGCCAGGACATGACGCTGCGCGCTCTGCAAGCGCGGCTGCCCGCGCGCTACACTTTTAGCGACCGGCTGCAGAACTATCCCACCGCCCAGAGCCAGGTGCTGCTGGCGCGGCTTCAGGAGGGCGCCCGCGAAGACGTGCTGGCGCGCACCTCGGCGATGTTCGGCGAACTGGTGGGCAAGGCCACCGCCTTCGACACCACCGACGGCCTGCGCATGACCTTTGACCAGGGCGACATCATCCACCTGCGCCCCAGCGGCAACGCCCCAGAACTGCGCTGCTACACTGAAAGTGCGACGCCGGAACGGGCGGCCACGCTTGGCGGAGAAGTGCTAGAGATGATCCGAAAAAGCTAACCGTCGCCGCGGGGGTTACGAGCCCGCGCGGCTTCGATCAGGCCGTTGGCCGTATGGAGAGCGCAGCCGGCTTGGGCTGGTCGTCCAGCGCATTGAGGATGACCGCAGCGGATTTCTTCCAGTTGGCGTCCGGAGCCGTGACCGTCGCGCGGCCCAACCTGATATCGACCACCCAGTTCCGGATGCAGGCCGCCAGCGTCGCGGCATCGCCTGCTGCAGGGAAATAGCGCACCCCGCGTTCCGCATGGATGCGAAATATCGACAAGTCGCGCGCCAGCACGGGCTTGAGGTGCCCCAGCGCCTCGATCAGCGGCAGGCCGAAGCCTTCGGCATGCGAGGAGATGATAACGCCTTCGCAGGCCTGGTAGATCTGCTCGAGCTCCAGGTCCCCGACATCGTCGAACCACATCAACTTGGCGCCATGCTCGGGATGGTTGCGAATCGTGTCGCGCAGCGCCTCGATCTGCCAGCCCATCCGGCCGACCAGCACCAGACGGTGACCCGAACCCTCCCGCCACAATTCGCTGAAAGCAGCGACGATATCGGCATGCCCCTTGCGCGGCTCCAGCGTTCCCACCATCAGCGAAAACGGCTGCGTCATGTCGAACCGCGCGGTAGGCGGCGCCGCAGCGGCGGCTTCCTGCAACATGGAATCCATGATCGCATGCCCCATGGGGACGATGCGGGTCGCGTAACCGTCATCGAGACCAAAGCGAGCAGCCAGCACCCGGCGCAAATCGTCCTCAGTCTGCTGCGATATGCATAGGAAGCCATCGGCGATGCCGGCAATGATCTCCAGCCACGCCTTGTAGCGGATGACGTTGTTGACGGAGAACCATTCGGGCCGCTCGGCGGGCAGCAGGTCGCACACCAGGAACCACAGGCTTCCGCCGGCGCGGCGAAAGCGGCTTAGCTGGGCGCGGTGGAAACGTACGGTGTCGAGCGAGAAATCCAGGCCGAGGAAGACATCGCCCGGCTGTGCCTCAATCGGCGTCCGGTCGATGGACTTACCGGCCTCGGGCCAAGAAATCACGTGATACGGTCTGCTCCTGTCGGCTGCGACAAACCGCACGTCCCACTGCTCCGCCGGGGCTTCGGCCAGCGCCAGCGCCAGCGCGCGTACGACGCGTTGGATGCCGGTCCCAGCGTCGTGACGGCTGATAACCGCAAGGTCCACGTAGATGCGGCGCACCTGGGCGGAACGGGCAGGCGCCATGGTCTTGGCCACATTGCGCCGACGTCTTACGCGAAGCCGGCGCAATGCAGGCGTTGCAAGACGCTGATCCCAGCGAAACTGCAGTAGATCGAGAAAAGGAAGCAAAGCGATGGACACGTTCTTTAAAATCTCAGCCCGACCTAATTCTGCGACGTAACCGCCGCCGTGGTCGCCGCCGTGCTTGCCACCGGCAGGATCGTGGAGAAGACCGCGCCAAGGAACTTCTGGAAATCGGCCAACGGAGCGTTGGAAACGTAAAGCACGTCCTTGTCCTGCATCGGGAAGCTCTGCGCCACGAAGAGCGTCGCGGAATCCTTCAGATTGATGCGATAGATAACCGGAATCCTGCCGTCCGGCGCCGGCCTGCCCAGCTGCCGCAGGTTCTGCGGCAGAGCTTCGGGCCGCTCGAAGCGGAAGATGAACACACCCTTCGCGTTGGCGCGGGCGTCATCCAGGCCAGAGACCCGACCCAGCGCTTGCGCCAAGGTCAGGCCGGTTGCCTCGAACGGCAGTTCGCCGTTCCTGCCCACCGCACCAAGCGCGGTGAAGCTGTAAGGCTGGAACAGCAAGGTCATGACGTCATCGGGCTGCAGACGCACGTTCTGGCGTGGATCACGAATGACTGTCTCCAGCGGCAGCGCAGATACGCTGGTGCCGCGGGTGATCTGGATCACCATCTTGCCCACCGGCTGCTTCACACCGCCAGCTGTCGCCAGAACGTCAAGCACCCGTTCCCCCCGGGCGGTCAGCGGCACCCGTGCACTGGTGGCGACATCGCCAACAACCGTCACGTTCGCCGCCGCGTTGCGCACCAAGCGCACGATCGTCTGAGGCTGGTGTGCCTTGCCGATCAGCCGCGCGGTGATATCGCGCCCGATTTCTTGAGGGGTGCGGCCGGCAGCCTGGATGCGACCGACGAACGGCACGATGATCTGACCATCGCTGTCGACCATCTGCTCAGGCAGCGACGTTCCCCTGGCAGTCGCGCCCGAGGCTGTCAGCTGCGTCGCGCCTCCGGCAACGCCGAACAATGCAGCAGGAGGGGCCTCCCAGATGCCAATATCCAGCACGTCGCCTTTCCCGATCACCGATCCTATCTGCAGACCTTCGCCGAGAGTTTCCGAGAAAGGAACCTGGCGCGTTCCAGCCACGATCTCACGCGCAACCGCGTCATTGACATCGATGATGGCGATACCGGCATCGCTAGCGGACGATGAGTTTGCAGCACGGGTGATTTGCCCGGTCGATGGGCCGGATCTCGGCAACGCTGCACATCCGGACAAGGACAAGGCAATAAGCAAGGTGGTGCTCAGCCGGGCAGGGGTAATCAGCTTGGTCATATCGAAATCAGCTAGCACCGTATACAGCCGCCCTGAAGATGGACGAAGACCCGGCGTATGGAGCAAGCGAGGGTCCGGATCAAGGAATGCCGGTGGCATACGGAAAGCCGTGCATCCGTTAAGTCAAACTGTGAAATCGCCAGTTGATGACGGTGATCGAACGCTGGACGCCGATAGCACTGATCGCTAGGGCTTAGCTCAGATAGCTGCGGGCCGCAAATTCCGCCGCCACACTGAAAACGATGATGGCTTTGCCCGTTGCTGACGGCGCTGGCGATCTGCAATGACTCCACGGCGACGTGGTGAATAAGGGCTGAATGAAAACGTCGTTGAAAGCAAGCATCGGAAAGGTACGCCCACTCTTTATTTTCGTGGTCGTCCTTCCAACGGTGTTATCGATACTGTATTTTGGAATATTTGCGTCCGACGTTTATATTTCTGAATCCCAGTTCGTCGTTCGCAGCCCTGACAAGCAGACGCCATCCGGCTTGGGCATGCTACTCAAGAGCACGGGTTTCGGCAATTCAGGTGACGAGATTTACGCCGCCCAGGAGTACATGCTTTCGCGCGACGCCCTGAAGGCTCTGGATCGCAACGCAGCCTTTACCCGCGCCTATTCGGCACCCTTCATATCGATCTTCGACCGTTTCGATCCTTCGGGCATGAATCACAGCTTTGAAGATTTGTTCAAATATTACAAAAAGAAGGTCGGGATTGAGCAGGACACGACGTCCTCGATCGTGACTCTTGATGTGAAGGCTTTCACGCCTAAGGACGCTGCTCGCATCAACGAGCAGCTTCTGGAAATGGCCGAAGCTACCGTCAACAAGCTCAATGAACGCGGGCGGCAAGACCTCATCCGCTTCTCACAAAGAGAGGTCGACGAAGCCAAGGCCAAATCCAGGACCGCGGCCCTGGCGCTGTCAGCTTATCGCAATCAGGCAGGCGTGGTCGATCCGGAGAAGCAGGCGACTGTTCAGTTGCAGATGATCTCCAAGATCCAGGACGAACTGATCGCCACCCGCATGCAGCTGCGCGAACTGCGCGCCTACACCCCGAAAAATCCGCAGATTGAGATCCTCGACGTTCGGGCCAAGGGCCTGGCACAAGAAATCGACGAGCAACTCGGCCTCGTGGCCGGAAACCGCAGATCGCTTTCTTCGCGCGCCGCTGAATATCAACGGCTGTCGCTGGAAAGCCAGTTCGCGGAAAAGAATCTCGCCAGCGCCATGGCTTCGCTGGAAGACGCCCGCAACGAAGCGCGACGCAAACAGGCTTATGTGGAACGGATCGTTTCGCCCAACGTACCCGATGATGCGCTTGAACCCCGCCGGTGGCGCGGAATTTTCTCCACGCTCATCCTCGGTCTTGCTGCCTGGGCAGTGATCAGCATGCTGGTCGCAGGCATGATGGAACATAAGGACTAATCGCCAGACCATGGCCTTCCAGCAGATCTCGGAAATGCGAAAAAGTGCGTCAGTCCAGTGGCGGGTCATCTACGCCCTGCTGATGCGCGAGATCCTGACCCGCTATGGTCGGCATAATATCGGCTTTCTGTGGTTGTTCGTGGAGCCAATGCTCTTCACCACCGGGGTGACCATCTTATGGACCCTGGCGAAGGCGGTTCACGGATCTTCCTTGCCAATCGTGGCCTTTGCCCTGACCGGGTATTCCAGCGTTCTGCTCTGGCGTAACATGCCAGCGCGCTGCATCGGGGCCATCGAGCCCAACCTAGCCCTGATGTATCATCGTAACGTTCGGGTGATTGACGTTTTCCTGGCCCGCCTGCTCCTGGAAGCTGGCGGCGCCACGATATCGTTCATCGTACTCAGCCTGTTTTATATTTACATTGGCTGGCTGGAGCCGCCAGAAGATGTCTTGACCGTCGTCGAAGGATGGCTGCTGCTTGGATGGTTTGGCGCGGCGCTGGCGATGCTGCTGGGCGCCCTTGCGGAAAAGAGCGAACTTGTTGAGCGTCTATGGCATCCTGCTTCGTACATCATGTTCCCGCTTTCCGGCGCAGCATTCATGGTCGATGCGCTACCCCCGGCTGCCCAACACTACGCTCTGTACGTGCCCATGGTGAACGGCGTGGAGATCGTGCGTGACGGTTATTTTGGCGACCATATTCGGACTCATTACGACCTGACGTATCTGGTAGTATGCTGCATAGCGCTATCCGTGCTGGCCTTGGCGCAAGTCGCCCACGTCAACCGAAAGATCACGCCCGAATGATCAGCGCCGATCATATTCACAAGGTCTATCCGACCCGCCAAGGTGACCGCATCGTTCTCAACGACATTTCCTTCACTCTGGAACGCGGGGAGAAACTGGGCATTTTAGGCCGTAACGGCGCCGGTAAATCGACACTGATCCGTTTGGTCAGTGGAGCCGAACAGCCGACCTCGGGGGAAATCACCCGTACAATGTCTGTGTCCTGGCCACTGGCATTCGGGGGGGCGTTCCAAAATACGCTAACCGGCCTAGATAATGTCCGCTTCATCAGTCGCATCTACAACCAGGACTATCGACAAAATACCGATTTTGTCTCAGAATTTACTGAACTTGGGATATATTTGCGCGAACCGCTTCGATCCTATTCGCAAGGCATGCGCGCTCGTTTGGCTTTCGCAATTTCCATGATTATTGAATTTGATTGCTATTTGATCGATGAAATCAGTGCCGTGGGCGACGCGAAATTTCACGAAAAATGCGCTGTCGAATTATTTCAAAAACGTGGCGATCGCGCGATGCTGATTATTTCCCATGATACAGAATACGTTCGGCATCACTGCGGGAAATTTGCCGTCCTGAACGAAGGACAACTCGTATTTTATCCTGACTTTGATCAGGCAATCGAAGCACATAACCGCAACCTGCATCTCCAGGCCTAACGTTACTCTAACGTAAATCTTGGAGTTTCGAGTGGGGTTGAGCAATACATAATAACTGCGATATCAAAAGCTGCGCGCCACAGGTCTATCCAAAGGGGCACATGGAAAGACTGACAATCGATACCGGCTAGGCAATCATATAATACGAATTATAAACACAGCCCTTCCTTGCATACTGCATGGCCAAGATATAATCAAGGCTATTGCAATAAAAATGAGCGATGATACATGTATACTGGGAAAATTAACTCAGTCCTCGACCTCATATCATTGCCGATAAACGATTTCGTAGATGAGGCGTATCGGATTTTGTTGAGTAGGACCCCCAGTCCACTGGAAAGAACGGAGCGTGCCGGAGTCCTGCGTGGTGGGCTAGGCCGTATCCGATTTCTAACCGACATGGCGCAATCGCCAGAATATCAGCAACGTTATGAACAGATGCTGCGCACAGGCGATAACACCGCCTTCGTCCGTTCCTTGTTTCTCCGCTATCTGAACCGTGCGCCCGATAACGATGGACTGCATCATTATACTGAACTGCTTGTTAAGGGCAAAAACCGCAAGCGCATTGCAGGCGATATTGCCCGCTCACAAGAAGCACGCGCAAAGCGTACATTCTGGTATGAACTGAAGCATCTCGTCACGATCGACCGAGCCGAACGGCACTGGCTGCGACGCTGGCTCGGCCGCAGCGCACGGCAACGCAGGCTCTGCAACTTAGGACACGAAGCACTGCTGCAGCACAGTCTCACGCCTGCAGGGATCTCGCAGTATATGCCTGCAGAGGTTGCCCATGCCACGTTAAATCCTCTCGTTCCAGATAATGCCGCCCATTTGCACATGGATACCCGCAACCAGGGTCATGATGCACGACGGGCCATGTCTCGCCTGCAATATGTAGCTGGAAAATTCTGATGCGCATTGTAATCGACCTTCAGTCCGCTCAAGGACCGAGCCGTCACCGCGGCATTGGACGCTATTCTCTGGCCCTAACCCGAGCGATGGCGCGCACTGAGCCGGAGCACGAGATATTTGTTCTGGTCAATGGACTGATCCCCAATACTATTGAGGACATCAAGGCCGCACTGCAAGGGTTTGTGCCAGCAGAGAACATTGTCATGTGGACAGCTCCTGGGCCAGTCCACACTTCCGACCCGCACAACAACGCGCGACGTGAAGCTGCCGAACTGATACGGGAAGCTGCCCTGGCAGCTCTTTCTCCCGATTATGTCTTGGTGACATCGCTATTCGAAGGTTTTGGTGACGATATCGTGACCAGCATCGGAGTCTTGCACTCTGCGATTCCGACTGCGACCATACTTCATGACCTGATCCCACTCATCCATCGCCCGATCTATCTCGCCAACGCTGACGTCGAGACTTGGTACCAAAATAAACTGGGCCACTTGCGCAGATCCGATCTTCTATTGTCTAATTCGGAATCCTCTCGCCAAGAAGCGTTGACTTGGATAGGCAGCGACCCTGAGCAAGTCATCAATATCTCGAGTGCGGCAGATGATCACTTCACGCCAGGGAAAGTCAGCAGCGACATGCAGTCGCATCTTGCGGAGCGCTATGGCCTCATCCGACCTTTCGTGATGTACACGGGCGGCATCGATCACCGCAAGAACATCGAGGGTCTGATATGCGCCTATGCGCAACTGCCTGTGTCATTGCGCACCGCGCATCAACTGGCCATCGTCTGTTCAGTTCAGGATGCCGATCGCAGCCGTTTGCTCAAGCTGGCCGCAGATGAAGGCCTCGGTCAGGACGAGCTGGTTCTAACTGGCTTCATTCCCGAAGACGATCTTCTCGCCTGCTACCGTTCTTGCAAGCTGTTCGTCTTTCCTTCGTGGCACGAAGGCTTTGGGCTGCCGGCGCTGGAAGCGATGAAGTGCGGTCGTGCAGTGATTGTCGGCGACCGCTCCAGCCTTCCTGAAGTGGTGGGGCTTGAACGCGCCTTCTTCGATCCCTTCGACATCGCCTCCATCAGTCAGAAAATGCGCGAAGTCCTGACAAACGACAAGATGCGCGAGGACCTGGAGCGTCATGGGCTGAAGCAAGCATTGGAATTCGACTGGGACAAAACGGCAATGCGGGCATGGTCCGCTTTAGAAGCCGGTCATGCGCAGTACGTCGCGTCGTCACGACCTCCTTCCCTATATCGCCGCACATCTTCGGATCGGCGGCCACGGTTGGCCTTGGTGTCGCCCTTCGCGCCAGATTCCAGTGGCATCAGCGACTATAGTGCTGATTTGCTCCCTGATCTGGCACGTCATTATCGCATCGACGTTATCACAGCCAGCGGGAAGGCTGACGAACCATCAGTACTGGGCAACTGCCCGGTCCGAGACCTGACTTGGTTCCGGCAGCACGCCCAGGAGTTCGACCGAGTTTTGTATCACTTCGGTAACTCACACTTTCATACCCACATGTTCGACCTGCTGCACGTCATCTCTGGCGTGGTTGTTCTGCATGATTTCTTCCTATCGGGTGCCGTTTCCTATCGCGAAGGTTCGGGCGAAGTGCCGGGCGCATGGACACGTAACCTTTCCTATTCGCATGGGTGGCCAGCTGTTACCCGCCGTTTCCAAGCGCCAGACCCTCATGACGTCCTGTGGGAATACCCTTGTAATTTGCCAGTGTTACAAGATGCACTGGGTGTGATCGTCCATGCCGAACATTCCCGAGATCTTGCCCGTGAATGGTACGGTGAAAAGGCCGGGCAGGACTGGCATGTTATTCCGCTTCTTCGCAGAGCGCCCATTGCAAATGATCGCGTCGATCCGCGTCGCGAACTTGGCATTCCCGTCGATGACTTTGTCGTGTGTAGCTTCGGCTTACTCGGCCAGTCGAAGATGAATCATCGTCTGATTAAGGCATGGCTGGAAAGTCCAATGGCGCGGGATCCGCAATGCCGTCTCGTGTTCGTAGGCCAAAATACTTCGGATAAGTACGGCGAGAAAATCGAGAAAATGGTTCGCTCTGCTCGCGTTGCAGGGCAGATCGAAATCACAGGCTGGGCAGATCACACGACTTTTGAGCAGTGGCTGAACGTAGCAAACGTTGGAGTGCAGCTACGCCAACTCTCTCGAGGTGAAACCTCGGCAGCCGTGTTCGATTGCATGAATCACGCTATGGCGACGATCGTCAATGCCCATGGCTCAATGGCGGAGCTGCCCCGCGATGCTGTCTATTTGCTGGATGACGAGTTCAACGATGCGGAGCTGAGCACCGCACTTACGGAACTGTGGCGCGATGCAGATCGACGCAGGGCACTGGGTCGAAAAGCCAAAGCGCACATGCAGCGTCATCATCAGCCACGCCGTTGCGCCAACGCCTATGCCAAGGCGATCGAGCAGTACTACGACAAAGCCGCAATCGGTGAGTATGGCTTGATGAACGCACTGCTCGAAAGCGGTTCGGCCCTGACGCACGCCGACTGGAGCAGCGTGGCCACTGCGATCGCACGCAATCTCCCTGCCAGTCCTCGCCCGAGGCGCCTGTTGGTGGACGTTTCGGTATTGGTTCAGGTTGATGCCCGCTCGGGTATCCAGCGGGTCGTCCGCGCTATCCTGTCACAATGGCTGGAAACGCCCCCGCCAGGCTGGACTGTGGAACCGATCTATGCTGATTTGGGCAATAATTGCTATCGCTACGCCCAAAAGTTTACCTGCAAGTTTCTTGGTATTCCCGACGACTGGTGCGACGATGACATCGTCGAGCCGTGCATGGGCGACAGCTTCATCGGTCTGGATTATCATCCCGATATCGCTTACCGGCAGCGGGCTATCCTGCACGAGTGGCGACAACGCGGCGTCAAGGTGCAATTCGTGGTCTACGACCTGCTGCCCGTCCTCCTGCCAGACCGTTTTCCCAGCGGCACCCCGGAAAGCCACGAACGGTGGTTGGAAACCATTGCCGGCTTCGACGGGGCAATCTGCATTTCGCGAGCAGTGGCCGGGGAATTCAAGGATTGGTTAGAGCAGCGAGGCCCCAAGCGGGAGCGGCCGTTTGCAATCAATTGGTTCCACCTCGGCGCAGACACTCACGCGAGCAAGCCGACAACCGGTATGCCGGATGACGCAGAGCGCACCTTGGCGCGGCTGCGCGCTTCCACATCTTTCCTGGCCGTTGGCACCATAGAACCGCGCAAAGGCCATCAACAGCTTCTGGACGCTTTCGACGCACTGTGGAATGACGGCATACGGGCTAACTTGGTGATTGTCGGCAAGCTAGGCTGGATGATGGAGTATATGGCAAACAAGCTGCGCAACCATCCGCAGTACAACAAGCAACTCTTCTGGCTTGAATCGATCAGCGATGAATATCTCGACGCCGTCTATGCGGCTTGCAGCGTTCTGATCGTCGCCAGTGAAGGCGAAGGCTTCGGTCTCCCCTTGGTCGAAGCCGCGCGCCACGGGCTTCCCGTTCTCGCGCGCGATATTCCAGTTTTCCGTGAAGTCGCGGGATCAGGAGCAGTAGCATTTTTTGCTAATAGCCGCGATCCGAAAGCAATACAAAAAGCTGTTACCTTGCAGCTAAAATCAATACCGAAAATCGATCCCGCAAAAATCTCATGGAAGACTTGGGCAGGAAGCGCCCAAGATCTGGCCGAATATGTGGTAGGGCACTAACGGACGCGGTGCTGCGTAAGCAATGCTTCAGCCCCATATTGCGGGAACGCCGAACCAGACCTATTTTGACAATCTGCCCTCGGCGATGGCAGCATGAATTTGCCAATCTATCCTTGGCGTCATACTGAGGTGGTGCCGGCCTGCTGGCCCACGTTATCGTTTCCAAGTTTGCCGATCATCGTAAGCGATGTTCTGTAAGCGGTAAAAATCCCCCACGTGGCGGTGGAGCCGCCACGGCAGGTTTGGCGATGTAATTTCGGTGATCAAGCAGCGGTGGCGATGTTGCTCATTTCGAACATGGTTTGCCCGGCGTTTGTATTGACCCAGTTGTATGGGAGCAGGTCGTCGATTGGATCGGTGTCGGAGCGGCTGATGATCCGGGCGAGCACATCGGAGAGGTAGGCGTAGGGCTCGAGGTCCAGCATCTTGCAGGTTTCGACCAACGAGGCGATCGCAGCCCAGTTTTCGGCTCCGAGCTGGTGGCCAGCGAAGAGCGCATTTTTCCTCTGAAGAGTCACTGGCCTGATGGCACGTTCGGCGGAGTTGTTGTCGAGCTCGATCCGCCCGTCGTCGAGGAACCGACTGAAGCCGGCCCAACGTTTCAGCGCATATTTCATCGCGTCGCTTGTCGCCGAGCCAGCCATGACGCGGGGGCTGATGGCGGTGAACCAGGCGTGGAGCTGCTCGACCAGCGGACGGCTCCGTTCCTGCCGTACAGCGAGGCGTTCCTCGGGCGGGCGACCACGGATGTCCTTTTCGATGCCGTAGATCCTGGCGATGCGCTGCAACGCATCCTGCGCGATCGGAGCATCACTGCCCGCGTCGACAAACTTACGTCGCAGGTGCGCCCAGCAGTAGGATTTCCAGACGCCAGCATTGGCGCGGTCATCCTTGCCGAACTGGTCGTAGGCTTGCCAGGCATCGACCTGCAGGATGCCCTGGTAGGCTCCCAACAGCTGTCTGGCCCACATGGCCCCGCGGCCGGGCATATAGGTGTAGAGCGCCAGCGGCGGATCGGCACCGCCATGGGGCCGGTCGTCACAGACGATGACCCACATGTAGCCGGTTTTGGTCTTGCCGGTCCCCGGTGCGAGCACCTTGACGGTGGTTTCGTCTACGGACAGCCGTGATCGTGCAAGTGCATCCACGCGCATCCGGTCGACGATCGGCAGCAGCGCCGCAATGCCCCGGCCAACCCAGTTGGCCAGCGTGGCGCGGCTGACCTCGATGCCTTGCCGCGCGAAGATCTTCGACTGGCGGTAAAGTGGAAGGTGGTCGCAGTATTTGTTGATGAGAACATCGGCGATCAGCGCTTCGGTCGGCAAGCCGCCCGGCACTACGCGCGCCGGTGCTGGGGCCTGGTGTACGCCATCGGTACAGCACCGGCATGCATAGCGCGGCCGGATCGTGACCATGACGCGGTGCTGCGCCGGGATGATGTCGAGCCGTTCCGCACGGTCCTCGCCGATCTTGTGCAGCGCGCCGCCACAGGCGCATTCCAGGCTGTCGGGTTCGATCACCACCTCGAAGCGCGGCAGATGCGCCGGCAGCGATGCGCGCTGTGTATCGGCGGGCCGGCGTTTGCGAGGCACGAGGCCATGACGCTCGGTTTCTTCGTTTGTCTTAGCCTGCAGGCCCTGGGCTTCGCCAAGGGCCACGGCCTGGTCTTCCAGCGCCAGTGCGAGCTGATCGGCAGGAAGCTTCTCCGAACGCTTGCCGAAGGTCGTGCGGTTGATCAGCTTGAGGATATGCTCGAGCCGCGCTGCGCGGGCGCGCTCGGCCAGCAGCATCGCCTTGAGCTGCTCGACGTCGTCGGGAAGCTCGTCGTATCCGGCTTCAGGCCCGGTCGCTGCAGTGAGTTCTGGATGCGCCGCCACGCCTGCATTCTAGCGGATTTTGCCTCGCGAGGAACAGCCTTGCGCCAAGCAGAATCAGGCTTGCGGCCTACTGCGCATGAAGCGGTTTGGGCACGCGCGGCACGTGCACGCGCGACCAGTCCAACCCCTCGATCAGCGCCGAGGCTTGCGCCGCCGACAGCTTCATCACCCCGTCGCCCGGGCGTGGCCAACGGAACTTCCCATCGTGCAGGCGTTTGGTCACCAGCACCAGCCCGGTGCCGTCCCAAACCAGAAGTTTGATCCGGTCCGCCCTGCGCGCCCGGAAGATAAACAGCATGCCTGAGAAGGGATCGAGTCTGAGCTCACGCTCGACCAGCGAGGCAAGGCCCACCATCCCTTTCCTGAAGTCCACGGGCTGCGTTGCGACCAGCACCTTCAGGGGGCCAGGCGGGATGATCACGCGCTCACCCGCGCGGCCAACAACACCCGCTCGATGTGATCCGCGCTCACGTCGGGCGGAATGCGGATCAACAGCCCGCTTGCCTCGACGATGATCTGGCCGCTCACTGGTGGCACTGCCGCGCTGGACAACTCGTCAACCTTTCCGCGCTCGACCATCGCAGGCACAAAGGTCATCGCCTCTGCGCGCTCCCGCAATCCGCGTCGCCATGTGTACAACTGCTGCGGAAACATCCCGTGGCGGCGCGCCACCGCTGACACATTGGCGCCCGGCTCCAGACTTTCCGCGATGATCTGCGCCCGCGCCTCGGGCGTCCAGTGCCGCTTGCCCCGCGGGCTTTCGATCACGTCAAGCCGCTGCACCTGACCCGGGGCGTTCGTTTCGAAACATGTTTCGAAATCAGTTTCATCACTCACTGGTAACCTCGCCATTTATTGCGGCGAAACTACCAACCTCGGAGCATCTGAAAATGTGGGGGATTTTTACCGCTTACCTACGCTCGCGAGGGCGTGGAGATCAGCCGTTCGACCATGGCGGACTGGCTCGGCCAAGCAAGCTGGCTGCTGCAGCCGCTGGTCGATCGGATCGCCGATCACGTCATGGCCAGCGTGAAGCTCCACGCTGACGACACACCCGTTCCCGTGCTGGCGCCGGGGACCGGGAAGACGGCAACCGGGCGATTATGGGTGTATCTGCGCGATAACCGACGATGGAGCCACTTGGATAAGCCGGCAGCTCTGTTCCGCTACAGCCCCGATCGCAAGGGTGAACGACCACGCGAGCATCTCAAGACCTTTGCAGGCTTCCTGCAGGCCGATGCCTATGCCGGTTTCGAGCGCCTCTACGCGAGTGACCGCCAGCCCGCGCCGATCACGCCCGTTGCGTGTTGGGCTCATGCGCGGCGGAAGCTGAACGATGTCTACAAGGCAGATCCAAACTCGGCGGCGCTCGAAGGGCTGCAGTTGATCGGCGAGTTGTACGACGTCGAGCGGCAGATCGTGCGCGAGCCTGCCGATTTCCGCCGCAAGGCTCGGAAGCTCTCGAAGCTCAAGGCGCTGGATTTCTTCGCCTGGGCTGATGATGTGCTGTCCAAGGCCTCGGCCCGCGCACCGCTGGCGGAAGCGCTACGGTATGCTGCGAGGCTCAAGCCGCAGCTGCTCGCCTACACCGACGACGGCAGGCTGGAGATCGACAACAATCCGGCGGAGAATGCTCTCAGGGGCATAGCAGTCGGCCGCAAAAACTGGCTTTTTGCAGGTGCCGATTGCGGCGGTGAGCGTGCCGCTTCCATGCTTTCGCTTCTGGAGACGGCCAAGCTCAATGGCGTCAATCCGCAGGAATGGCTTGCCGATGTGCTCGACCGCATTGGCAAGGGGCATCCGATCAACCGGATTGACGATTTGCTGCCATGGAACTGGTCCACCGTGCAGACACAAGCAAGCAATTAGGGGGACGCAGACAGTTTGCTTCTCAGGGACGGAAATGACCGCTTAACCCCAGCGCTGAAGCCTTTGGAGCGCACCGAGCAGAGCGCTGGTCGGCATTTGGTCATCAAGCTCTAGCCCTAAGAGCTTCGCCGCGGACTGACGCGCAAAGACGTCATCAGGATCGTCATGAAGCATCGTCTTCAAAAATCCGAGCGCGCGCCTGTCACGCCGACGACCAAGGCCGATGATTGCTTCGTAACGCACGTCGGCATCGGCATCCAAGAGCCGAGTGGCAAGGGCTTCTTTAATTTCACTACTGTCGGCATCGCTTTGCTGGCCGACGCCGAACGTTGCCCAATTACGGACCTCCGCATCCTGATCGTTCATCAAGAAAAGCAGAGTTTCGTTTGCCTCGACTGAGTCGACTGCTCCAAGCGCGCAGGCAGCGGCATATCGTATCTTGTCATCGGAATGTGTTGCAAAACGTATGATGTAAGGAGCTGCTCGGTCGCGGTCGATGTGCTGCAGGGCGAATATGGCAGAGAACACAACCTCATCGGCGTCATCGTCGAGCAGCGGCAGTACCGCGGCAAAGGACTCTTCGGGGAAAGTCCGGGCAGGCAACCGTATCTGGCCAAGAATATCGGCCGCCCGGGCCCGCGTAGCGGCTTCAGAGGTCTTGGTTAGAGCGCAGGCCTTGTCGAGAACCTCTTTGGAACCGCGTCAATGCAAGGCCGCGACAGCATCCCACGCATTATCGTCGTCGCATTCAAGGGCGACCGCAAAGAGTGCGGGTACTGACCTCGGATCAAATTCTGCGTTGCCCATAGCGATAGTATAGTTCGGCTAGCGGCACTTACGCCAGTTTTTGGGCATTCCCACCTCGGGGCGATTATGCTGCCGACGGTTTGGGCCGGACGCTCTGATGTCCGTTGTCAACTCGGTAGACGCGAGGATTGGGCCACGGGTTGTGGCGGCTGAATGTGGCCGCGTACAGGTGGAGGTGGGATCGTTAGACCGTCGGTGATCAAGCTCTGATGCGCGGATTGGATACCGCAGTTCCGAGTATGCGTCCGGGGCTGATCCGTTCTTACTGCGGGCGTCGGCTAGGCCGGCCACAAAACGTCCGTCGGATGTTCCCCTGCCGATGATCCCACCCCCGCCGGTACGCGGGGTCGGTGGCAGATGTCAGGCTGGTTGGGCTTCGCGGGCTGCTGCCCACATGAAGCCAACCAGTTCCCTTGCGACCGCAGTACACACAACAGTGCTCTTCTTGCCCTTGGCCGTGAGGGCGCGGTATCGCGCGGAGAGGCGGCTCTGGGCTTTCCAAGCGATTTCACGGACGGCAGGCGTCGTTTTCTCCAGCAGGTAGAGCTTCCTCGCTCCAACCTTGGGGGCATAGCGATAGCTCCAGGCGCTCTCGACCAACAACTGGCGCATCCGGGTATTGCCGGCCTTGGTTATGCCTCCTCGTCTCACCGTATCACCGGTTGAGCGCTCGCTTGGCACCAGCCCGATGTAGGCCATGAGCTGCCGGGGATTGTCGAAACGCCGCATGTCACCGATCTCGGTGACGAAGGTGATCGCCACGATGAGATCGACGCCCCGCAGCGCTTGCAAGGCGCGCACGACCGGCTCCAATTCCCACTGGGGGAGAAACTCCTCGATTGCGTGCTCAAGGCGAGCCACACGCTCCTTGGCGACGCGCACGGCATCAACCATTTCCTGAAGCGCGATCTGATGCGCAGGGTGGTCAAACCGTTGCTCTTGCAGCCATTTGAGGTGCCGTGCGCCCCATGTTTTCTTGCCCGGATAGCTCGTCCCGTGCTTCAGAAGCAATGCGCTGACCTGCTGGCGATGTACGCGTAAAATCTCAACTGCTGCGGTGCGGGCACGTATCAGATCGCGGATCGCTTCATGGGCTTCATCCGGCACCCAGACTGCCGTAAGTTCCCAGCGCGCAGCAGCTTCGCCAGTTCAATGGCGTCGCGCCGGTTCGTTTTCACTCTGTCCCCGGCGCGTTTGGGTATCAGTGAAGGTGCGATCACCGTGCATGGATAGCCCATCGATGTAATCTGCCTGTATAGCCCGTAGCCAGTCGGTCCCGCCTCATAGCAGAAATGCAATTGCTGATGCCGGCTTGCGAGGCGCTGCACCATTCGCCGCATCGCTTCGGGGGTAGCAGCCAGCTCACCCAGATAGCGCACCTCGCCTCCGCGCTCCCCATCCGCCACAGCGACGGCATTCCGTGCTTTTGCGACATCGATACCGACGAAGACTTCTGTAGAATGTTCCACGGCTCGTCCTCCTGTGATGAGGATCGACTCGGCCCGTCCGAGGAACCCTCGGATGCGCAGTGTAGGGCGAGCCACTCAAGGCGCGCAGACGGACATACGGTCTTACGGTTCCGTCGGCGCTTACGCTTTTCGTGCAAGGTCCACGCCCGCTGCGACAATCAGGGGCGCCTTCTCGGTTTCATCCTGGCGGGTGGAGAGGCAACTGATTATGGCGCTGTCGATGCCCTGATGGCGATACCCGTCACCAAGCCTAAGGCACTGCTCGCCGACAAAGGTTATGATGGTGATGCTGTTCGCGAAAACCTGCTGATGCAGGGAATCTTGCCGATCATTCCACTCAAGCCCAAGCGCCGTGAACCCATTCCTTGCGGTTTTGCCGCTATCGGGATCGAAACCGCATCGAGCGCATGTTCGGCCACCTGAAAAAGTTCCGTCGTGTCGCTACGTGCTACGACGGAACTGCTTTATCATTCGTAAGCTTGCCCAACCACGATCCGTAAATGGCTGCACCACGTTATCATCGTGGTCTATTTTTGCATAGAACGTAATATTATACTTCGAGCATCCAAGCCAATGTGTCGCGCAAGTCGTAGGTGGGCTGCTGTCCAGTCAGATTTTCTATTTTTCTGCGATCCCCCCACAGCGTCTTCACGTCATTCGCACGGACGAAGGCGGGATTGACATTGACATCGAAATCATGTCCGGAAATTTCCTGGATCATCGCGATTACATTGCGTAGTGTCTGCGCCTTACCCGAACAGATGTTGAAAACCTGGCCAATAGCGGCAGGATCATTCAGCAGTGCGGCATAGGCAAGCACCACGTCCCGGACGTCGGAAAAGTCGCGTGCTACATCCAGATTCCCCAGTTCGATCGTCGTCGCGCCGCGTCGGACGTGGTCGATGATCTTGGGAATGACGAAATTGATCGCCTGCCCGACACCGGTATAGTTGAAGGGCCGTGCGATGATGATCGGCAGCCGCTCCTCATAGAGGCGGGCAACAAATTCCATCGTCAGCTTGCTGACCGCATAATCATTGATCGGATCAGGCGCGACAGTCTCATCGATCGCGCCGCTGACGCGATTGCCGTAGATATTTGCGCTGGACGCAAGAAGCACCGCATCAGCGCTGCCGGCAGCACTTACCGCCTCCAGAAGGTTGCGGCTGCCTACGACATTGGCTCGATAGATGTCCTCAACGACACCATGAGAGACGAAAGCAATCGCTGCCAAATGCGCAACCTTGTCGGGCTGCACGGCGGAAAGGACCTCCTTAAGGCACTGCGCGTCGGTGAGATCGCATATGTGGGAGGAGGCTAGGCCTTCGATTGGCGTGGCTATTGCGCTGTGCGAAATGCCGACCACCTCATGCCCCTGCCCTGCCAGGGCTGTAGCCAGATAGCGACCAGTGAAGCCATCTACGCCGGTAATTAATATTTTGCTCATAACCATCTCACCGTCGCTGATAGTACACTACCCGGCGGGGACGAGCACCGCCGGGTTATAATCTGCTCTTTAAATAACCGACCTCCTGTCAAGGAAATCAGAATGATGCATTCACGCTGTTCCGCAAGATATCGGCTTCGACCATCATCTTACAAAGCTGCTCCAGAATGGTTTCCGGCTTCCAGCCCAGCTTTTTCGTCGCCTTTTCGGGATCACCGATCAGCAGATCAACTTCTGCAGGGCGATAGAAGCGCGGATTGACCCGCATGACCGTCTTGCCGGTGGCGGTATCGACCGCGATTTCGTCTTCTTGCTTACCGGAAAATTCAACGTCGATATCCGCAGCCTTGAACGCCATCTGCACGAAATCGCGGACGGTTTCAGTACGATTGGTTGCCAGCACATAGGTGTCGGGCTCGTCGGCCTGCAACATCCGCCACATGCCCTCGACGTACTCCTTGGCAAAGCCCCAGTCACGCCGTGGATCGAGATTGCCCAGTTCCAGGCAATCAAGCTTCCCGAGCTTCACCTTGGCGACGCTGTCGGTGATCTTGCGGGTCACGAACTCGCGGCCTCGCAGCGGGCTTTCGTGGTTGAAGAGAATGCCGCTGCACCCGAAAATGTCGTAGCTTTCACGATAGTTGACCGTGATCCAGTGCGCGTACAGCTTAGCAACGCCATAGGGGCTACGCGGATAGAAAGGCGTGTCTTCCTTTTGCGGAACAGCCTGCACCTTCCCAAACATCTCCGACGTGCTCGCCTGATAGAAGCGAATCTTGGGATCAACGATCCGGATCGCCTCCAGCAGGTTGAGAGGACCAATGCCGGTGATTTCGGCAGTTGTGACGGGCTGGTCGAACGACACCCCGACAAAGCTCTGCGCGGCAAGGTTGTAAACTTCGGTGGCACCGGTATTCTGCAGCAGCCGGATGCTGGATGATAGGTCGGTCAGATCATATTCTACCAAGGTCAGATTGGGGTGATTGGCAACGCCCACCTCCTCGATCCGCCAGAAGTTCACGGAACTCGTCCTGCGATAGGTGCCGTAGACCTTGTATCCCTTGCCCAGCAGCAGTTCGGCCAGATAAGCGCCATCCTGCCCGGAAATACCCGTTACAATCGCAGTCTTCATATATTTCCTCATGTGACACAGCCATCCGGCGCCGGGCCGAACGAAGCGAACGAAGGCTGTGTCTTCGATCCTCACGCCGGATGCAACTCTAAGCACCCGTCTCTACTCAAGTTAAAGGCATCGGATTTGCCTCTGAACTCGCGCGGGCGGCGCCAGTCACGGTGGTCGATGCTGATCCCAACCATCCCATTGCCGCCGGGGGCAAAGGGACCGCCCTGCCCGCCAACCTATCGTTTCTGGCCGATGTCGATGAGGACACGATCAGCGACCGGATCGAGGACGCGGCGGCTAGAACGTCTTTCGTCGTCATCGATCTCGAAGGTACGGCGGCTAAGATCGTGCTGCTGGCCGTCAGCCAGGCCGACCTGGTGGTAATCCCAATGCAGGACTCGCAGTTCGACGCTTAGCAGGCGAGCCAAACCATACGGGTGCTCAACCAGCACAAGAAAATGACGGGACGCGCGGTACCCTACGGAGTGTTGCTGACGCGGACGTCTCCGATCATCCGCACGCGCACGATGGCGCATATTCAGGGCGGGCTGCTCGATGCCGGAGTGCCGGTCTTTGACACCCAGCTCAACGAGCGGGAAGCGTTCCGCGCGGTGTTCTCGTTCAAGCAGACGCTGGAGGATCTCGACCCGCGCGAGGTGTCGAACCTCGACAAGGCGCAGGCGGTTGCGCGCCGCGCGCGAAGGGGCCGATGCGCTAGCTACCAATTCCAACGTGGGAGCGGCATGATGAGCAGGGCCAACCCTTTCGGCGACCTCGACGATTTCGCTCCCCAGGGCCAGCCGAAGCCGGTCCCCGCCGCCGCAATAGAGGAAATCGCGCGAGCCAGCGGCTTTCCGAGCCGCAAGGCGCACGGCAAGCCCATCAGTGCCGAGGCGGTCGAAGCGGCCCCGTCCCCGTCGCCACCGCCGCGCCGCCGACGTCGCACCACCGGGCGCAACCAGCAGATCAACATCAAGGCGACCGAAGGGACGATCGCAGAACTCTACCCTGTGGCCGACGATCTCGATCTGCCGCTTGGTGCCGTACTGGAGCAGACGCTGAAAGCGCTGGTTACCGCCAAAAGCTAGGTGTGAAAGAAACGGGATACCTGATAGTATTTAAGGACAAAAGAATATATTGGGTAGATACTATTAACAGCATCTGCCAAACATCTTTAGCTGTCTTGGAATCATCGAAACTAAACTGAGTTGGATGAAAGAGATGCAGCTACATACAAGTACGAAGGCTTGCGCCTTTTTGACGCACGGCGCCAATCTATGGTCGCATGTGAAGCGCCAGTCGCCTGCCGGCCAAGCCGCAAAAAGAGCCTATCACACTCTTATCTATCTAGAGCGTTTTCCACAGTGCCTGAATCGCGAAAGATTCCCTCCGCGCGAAAATTCTGATTCAGGATCCGCGCTGGGTATGGAGGCCGGCATGGATGGCCAGAGCATTGTCGCAGGACTTGCGAGATCGTGTTGTTGGCGCAGTCGAAGGAGGCCTGAGCTGCAGGGCAGCGGCGGCACGTTTCGGGGTTGGCGTAGCGACGGCGATCCGCTGGCGGCAAATCGCGCTGGCGCATGGACGGGCCGTTGCCGGCAATCCTGGTGGCGATCAGCGATCATCGAAGACCGACGCACATGCCGATCTCATCATGACCATGCTCGAGGAGAACGGGGACATTACCCTCGAAGAGATCCGCTCGGGTCTTGCCGCGCGCGGTGTCCACGTTGGGATCGGTACGCTGTGGCGCTTCTTCGACCGGCACAGGATCACGCGCAAAAAAGTCGGGTCATGCGATCGAGCAAGACCGTCCGGACGTCCTGAAGCGACGAAGGGCCTGGTTCGACTACCAACTGGATCTGGAGTCCGAGCGCCTGATTTTTATCGACGAGACCTGGACCGCGACCAACATGGCCCGCAGTCATGGCCGCTGCGCCAGGGGCGAGCGCCTGCGGATGGGCTTTCGCATGGTCATCGCAAGACGACCACGTTCGTCGCGGGGCTGCGCATGACCGGGATGATCGCCCCGATGGTGCTGAACGGGCCGATCAACGGCGACTGGTTCGAAGCCTACGTCGCCCAGGTACTCGTGCCAGAGCTCAAGCCAGGCGACGTGGTCATCATGGACAATCTCTCAAGCCACAAGCGCGTGGCCGTCCGCGAGAGGATTGAGGCTGCCGGGGCAGCGTTGCGCTTCCTCCCGCCCTACAGCCCCGATTTTAACCTGATCGAAAAGGCCTTCTCACGCCTCAAGGCCATGCTGCGCAAAGCATCCGAACGCACCGTCTCAGGCCTGTGGGATTTCATCGGCAAACTCGTCGATATCTTCCAGCCAGACGAGTGCGCCAATTACTTCAGCTCCTGCGGCGACGATCCAGCGTGATCGGAAAATGCTCTAGTAATATTGAGATACTATCTTGATATCCGCGCGGATATCGTCCGATCCAAAGCGGATATCGTCCGATCCAAAATTGCACTGCCAGATGCATCAGAATGCATCGCGGACCGTGCGCCAAATATCCAGGCGTGCCCTCGTATTTCCGCCTGCTTACCAGTCCCGCCCGTCCGGCTCAAACCGGGGGAGGGCGGATATTCGCTGCGGCAGCCGCTTGCGCACAGGTTTGGCAGCATTTCTTGAATCGCGCATAGCTTGACGCTATATCACGTCATATTGGTTGCGTCAGGATGTATCATGAGTTTGATAGAGTATGCCGATCACGGGCTTTCGCGCCCGGCAAGATCGCCTCCGCCTTTCGCACCACCAGCGAGGAGGTGGCGCGGTCCGCGGGGCTGGGGCGTGATGCCGTCCAGCGCAAGGAGCGCGTCCGCTCCGATAAGACCCAGCGCCGCCTGCGCGAAATGGTCGAGGTGATCACGAAGGCCACTCCCCGCTTCGGCTCTGCGCTGATCGCCTATGCTTGGTACCGGTCGGAGCCGCTGCCCGGCTTTTCGGGCCGGACCGCCATGCAACTCTTGCAGGAGGGCGAGGCGGGCGAAGTCCTGGACTATATCGACGCCGTGGACGCAGGCGTTTACGCCTGAGCGCGCTCGCATGCGGTATCAGGGCAAGCTCTATCGAGCGCTGAACCCTGTCCATGCGCGCGAGCCGCTGTCGGGGCGCGGCGCCGAGCTCTACGGCGGCCGCTTCAACCCGAAGGGAACGCCGGCGCTCCACCTTGCGACATCGCTACACACCGCGATCCGCGAAGCTAACCACGTCGGCGACCTGCAGCCGACCACGATCATGGCCTATCACGGCGATATAGAGAACGTGCTCGACAGCCGCGCCCCTGGCGCCCTCGACAGCTTCGGCATGACCCTGTATGCTCTTTCCGAGCCGACCTGGCGCGACCAAATGCGCGGCGGCGGCAAGACCGCAACGCAAGCCTTCGCCCCGACCTTCATGGCCGAAGGCTTCGACGGAATGCTGGTCCGCAGTTTCGCGCGCGGCGCGTCCGGTAAAGATACCAACTTAGTACTATGGGACTGGGGCACCGCGCCGCCGTCCAGGGTCACCCTCATCGATGACGATGGGCGCTTGAGCAGGATGTGAGTCTGCGGACACGGAAATGGCTTTTTCAGGCTGGGCCGGAAGATATAGCGAACGCCTGACCCCAATAAAATTGATATTTACCAGGCACTTACCGATACCCAACTATTGCAATACTGGCAGCAATCTTTAGGATCCGCGATCGACAGTCATTTAGCATAGCGAAGGACGTATATGCCAACCATAGTTCCGGTTATCCTTTGCGGCGGTAGCGGCACACGGTTGTGGCCGCGCAGCCGGGCTGTGAAGCCGAAGCCGTTTCTGAGCCTGGTTGGCGATTGCACTTTGTTTGAAGCCGCCGTGCGTCGCTGTCCGGCATCGGGGGGCTTTTCCCCGCCTGTCGTGGTGACCGGCGGCAAGCATGTCGAACACGTCGAAGCGCAGCTGGATGACATGAACGGCGCGCAGGTCATCGTCGAGCCTTCCGCGCGCAACACTGCGGCCGCGATCGCGCTGGCCGCGTATCGCCTGCCCGAAGATGCGGTCATGCTGGTGTGCCCGAGCGATCAGCACATCGGTGATGCCGACGCGTTTGCGTCCACAGCCTGGGCCGCTGCAGACCTCGCGAGTGAAGGCTGGCTGGTGTCCTTCGGAATCGAGGCGACGGCGCCGGAAACCGGCTTTGGCTATCTGCGTCAGGGGGAAAAGATTTCCGACACCGGCTATCGTACCGCGCAGTTCGTCGAAAAGCCCGATCTTGAGCGCGCCAGGTCCTTCTTGGCCGAAGGCGGCTATGCCTGGAACGGCGGCATCTTCGCATTCCGCGTCAAGGACTTCATCGTCGAACTCGAGCACCATCGGCCGCAGATCGCCGCCGGCGTCAAGGAAGCCGTCACCAAGGGACACGAGGATGGCCAGCGCTTCCACCCGGATGCCAAAGTCTTCGGCAACGTGCCCAGCGATTCCGTCGATTATGCCGTCATGGAGAACACCGAGCGCGCCGCAATGGTGCCCGCCATCATGAACTGGTCCGACATCGGCAACTGGCATGCCCTGCACGAAGCGCTGGAGCGCGACACCTCGGGCAATTCGGTGCGCGGCACCGGTAGGGTCGAGATGGTCGACTGCCGTAATGTCCTTGTCGACAGCGATGGACCGCACGTTGCGGTGATCGGGCTTGAGAACGTGATCGTCGTCGTCGATGGCAATGACATCATGGTTACCACCGTTGCCGGCGTACAGAAGGTCGGCAAGCTGGCGGGCGCCGTCAACCAGTAGTCCTGCGGTCCGATGTTATACCTGGCAAGTCTGGCCTGGCTGTGGCCGCAGGAGCGAATTAGCGCTCACGTCGCCTTTAACCCTCATCGCCCGCGCCATCCCTGTGCCCGGGCGGTGCGCTCTTGCGCCGCATTGAGCAGTTCGCCCGCCGCTATCTCCTGTGCGGCGGCTATGAGGTCTTCTTGCACGGCGACAGCGAATCGCCATCGCTGCGGCGTTCGCGGGCGGTCATCCGCTCGCGATCCTCGACGAGCCATTCAACTGGCTCGATTCCCGTCGCGATCTTCGACCTGCGCGATGTTCTGCGTGACATGGTTGATGGCGGTCTGACGCTCATCACTGCCCTGCACGACCTCGGCACGTTGGTCTCGGCATGCAACGCCGGCCTCATGCTCGCCGATGGCAAGGTCGCACTGGCGCTGGACGAAGACATGTTGCGGACAGCTGCCCGGAACCCTCAAGCATTTGAACGGCAGACCATCGACCACCTGCGATCGGGATCAGCCTTGCCGATCGCTTAGACCCAATGACTGCGGGAGCCTCGGCGGCTCGAATTTGGGATGCTGACGATGGATTTGTCAGCAACGGAGACGAGTCATGACGGAGGCAGTGAAGTACATCGGGCTGGACGTGCACAAGGAAACCATCGCGGTCGCGGTGGCCGACGGGGAACGCGGGGGCGAGGTGTGCTATGTCGGTACGGTTCCTAACGAGGACGATGCGATCAGAAAGCTGGTTAAGCGGCGGACCGGGTCAGGCGCGAGTCTGAACTTCTGCTATGAGGCGGGACCGTGCGGCTACGGCCTGCACCGGTTGTTAACCGGGCTGGGGCAGAGCTGTATCGTCATCGCGCCGTAGATGATGCCTCGGCGACCGGGCGATCATGTGCAGACCGACCGGCGTGATGCGATGACATAGGCGCGGCTGCTGCGTGCCGGCGAACTCACCGCGATCTGGGTGCCGGACCAAGCGCACGAGGCGGTGCGCGACCTGATCCGCGCACGACACAGCGCGAAGGAGGATGCAACCGGGGCCAAGCAGACGGTTCGCAGCTTTCTTCTTCAGGACCGACGGTTTACCGGCCGTGCGGCGTGGACCAAGGCGTACTGGCGCTGGCTGGCGGAACAGCGGTTCGACTTCCTTCATCAGCAGTTGGCATTCGAGGAGATGCAGAAGCGGGTGCTGGAAGCACGGGCTCGCGTGGGCCGCCTCGAGGCGGCGCTTGCCGAGGCGGTGGAAGGTTGGCGGTTTGCGCCGCTCGTCCGCAATCTCCAGGCGTTGCGCGGTATTCAGTTGGTCAGCGCCGCAACGCTAGTTGCCGAAGTCGGCAATCTCACCCGGTTCGACACCCTAAGCAGTTGATGGCCTATCTCGGCCTGGTGCCGTCGGAACATTCCAGCGGCACCCGCACCCAGCGCGGTCGCATTACCCGTGCAGGTAACGGGCAAGCGCGTACCATGCTGATCGAGGCGGGCTGGGCCTACTGGCTGCCTGCCCGGGAAGCGCAGTGCTACCGAGACCGCGTGAAGGATCTGGCAGATGATAATCAGGCGATTGGATGGAAGGCGCAGGTTCGTCTGTGTCAGCGCTTCCGCCGTCTGGTGGCCACGGGTAAACCTCAGCCCAAGGTAACCACCGCGATCGCGCGTGAACTGGTCGGCTATGCCTGGGACATCGCCAGGCACGTATCGCCGATCGTCGCCGGCTGCCCCTCTTCGAGCGGCAACGAGAGGAGACGCCAGCGCAGGGTCTGCATAGCCTTGGCCGGCGTGCCGCGGGCACTCAACTGTGATGGGCAATCCACGACGTACGTTGGGGCAGGCTTGGCGGACGCCCGATCTTAGACGGTGGACAGGCCTAGCGACGGATACGGGTAGTGCGGTAATCAACCCGCGGATGAGAGCGTGATCAATCGTCGTCGATCAGGCGCCCGCGGCACACCCGCCAAGGTCAATGCGACCGCTGGCCTCAAAGCCAGCGAAGAGGTAAGCTCGGCCAGCGTCTCGGATGACAGTCATGAGAGCGTACGCTCGGAAAGCGTTTCTGCGATCACCTCCACTCACGCCGCTTCCAACGCCGAGGGCCCCTCCCCCACTACCCGAGGGATATTGCCCCCAACGTCCCTCTTCCAAACCCCGTCATCCTGAACCGACTTCAGAGTGACGATAAGGAAGGACGTGGGGCAAAGCCTACTGCCCTGCCCTCGCCGCCGGCGCCAAGGCACGGTACGCTGTCCGCCGCCCAGTCGATCTCGTACGTCGCGGGGACGGGCCTAGCGGCCTGGCTTGGCCCGTTGTCGCCGTCAGGCTCATAAGTGATCCAGGCCATGCTGTTGTCGAACTTAGCGATGCGGGCCTTGTCGCGCCGGGCGGTGGCGGCGTCCACTTCGGTCTGTTCGATGCGGGCGCCGCGCACCATGCGCAAGGCGCCGTCGCGCAGATCGAACGCGCGGTAGTAGGCGCGGCCGAACAGGCGGGTATCGATGTCGTCCTTGTGCGACCACTGCCCCGGCCTGGTCGTCGCCGGCAGGCGCACGGTGGTGACCCGGCAGTCGAAGTTCGGCTTGCTGTAGAACGGCAGGTCCTGGTTCTGCTCGGGCGCGCGCAGGCGCTTTTCGGGCGGGGTGAATCCCCCGCCGGGGAGCGCCAGCCCTTTGGAGCCACCGCCCTGGTCCTCTCAGTCGACGGTGCCGGTGCCCAAGATCGTCAGCACGCTGGCCTGCGCCTTGCGGTCGTAGCGCCACTTCACGTCCTCGATCGTCTACCAGGTGTCGCCGATCGCGTTCTGGCGGAAGGCGGCGAGCAGTTGCGCGGGCGTCGGAGCCGAGAGCTGAACTTCCTGCTGCAGCCCCTCGATGCCGCGCTTGATCGTGGTGTTGGTGATCCGCGCCGGCGCGACGAAACCAGCGCGCGCGTCGATCTCGAACAAGGTGATTTCGTCGGGTCGCGTCGCCGGCTTCCACGCCAGGCGCTCCAGGCCGCTGCCCGGCTCGCTCAGTGGCAGCACCGAGCGGTAGGGGATGACCGGCTCATCGAGCGGCGGCACCACCGCGGGCAGCGTGCCATCGAGCCAATAGCTGCGGCCCTGATCCGCGCCCGCACCAGCACATGGTCGAACATGCGCGGGCTGGGCAGCCGTTCAGCGAGGCCGTTGTCGTTGCCGCTGTTGTTGGCCAGCACCGCTTGCGCCTCGATGCCCAGTTCGCGCAGCAGCGCCAGCAGTAGCGCGGTCTTGCCCTTGCAGTCGCCATAGCGGCGCTGCCAGGTCTCCTCCGCCGTGGCGGGGGTTGAGATTGGCGCCGTTGAGGCCGACGTAGATGGAGCGCACGTCCTGCTGCACCAGCTTGAGCGCGGCGGCGGCGCGGTCCAGCGGCTGCGCGCTGGCGGCAGCGATGCGGGCGGCCTCGGCCTTGAGCGGCGATGCCGCGCCAATTTGCGAGGCTCTGGCGAACAGCGGGGCGAAGCGGCGGGAGATCGCCTACCAGTCGCCGAAACTGCTATACGCGCTGCCACAGGAAGCGCGGCGGCGCGTCCTTGGGCGGGGTCAGCGCGGCCGGATTGTCCAAGCGATAGTCGATCGCGTTCGCGCTCGCCTGCGCCACCTCCGCCATGTCAGGCGCCATCTTGACCGCCGGCTTGTCGCGCGCCTCCCAGCTCAGCCGCAGGTGGAACCGGCCGGGCGCCGGCTCCGCCCCGAGAACGAGCAGGACGGCGTCCTCGCTGCCCAGCGTCGGGCGGTGGTGCGCAGCGTCGCGGCGAACTCCAGCTCGTCGCCCACGCGCAGATCCGGCGCGTGCAGCACCGCGGTGAGGATGCCGTCGAGCCGCGCCGCCTCGAGCTGGTCCTCGCGGCGCAAGATTTCGAACGAGGCCTTCTCCCACACGTCGATCACGGCGCCGTCGCGATCTTGATGGCGTGGACGACAGGCGGCCCGGAGGCGGGGTTCCAAGCCAGCGACAAGTTGCCGATCTCCAGCGCGTTGGGATGGAGGATCTTGATGCGATAGGCAGGCTGCCCCTTGTCGTCGAGGTGGACCTCGCTGTCCTGCTGGCGAACGAACACCGCCCCTGCCGCATCGTCCGGCACCGGCAGAGGCTCGGAGGGAACCACCCACTTCGGCACCGGCCCCGCCCGACCTGCCCATCATCTGCACGGGCAGCCCCGCCGGCCATCCCCGACATGCGCGCGTCGCTGGACGCGGCGTAGACCGCCCTTCTCGACCAGGCCGGCGCCCTGCTCGCGCAATCGACAGCCGGCCTCGTCTCCGCCGCGCGCGCGGCCGTCGCACCCGCGCCGCTCGAAGCCCTGGCCCTCGTGTTCACGCCCACCCTGCTCGCGCCCGACATGCCCGAGCTGAAGCGCGCCAACCTCCCCCTCGGCTGGGCGGCGCCGGCATTCGACCGGCTGCAGGTGGAGGACTACGACTGGCTCACCGCAGGCGCCGATGCGCTGCGCCGACCGGCCCACGCCGAAGTCGACGCACGGCTCGGCTACCCGCCCGGGGAACAGGACTACCTCGCCGGCTTCGTCCTGTCCGCGGAACAGAGCGACCAATGGCGTCGCATCGACGCCGGGATCGACGAGGCATTAGACCGGGCCCCGCACGAGATCGTCGTCTGGGCGCTGCCCCAGGTCGCACGCGACGGATACGTACGGCTGCCACCCCCATCCCATGCAGGAGCCGACCCCATGCAGGCCTTCGACGACGTGCCCTATCCCCTCGCGCTCGGCCGCGACGCGACAGTGGTGCCCGAATTCTCGACCAGCGTTTCGGTCACCGCTTCGGGCTTCGAGCGGCGCAACAGCCTGTGGTCCAACGCACGCCTGCGCTTCGACGTCGGCCCCGGGGTGCGGTCCGAGGCGGAACTGGGTGAACTCATCGCCTTCTACCGCGCCCGGCGGGGCCCCGCACGCGGCTTCCGGCTGCGCGACCCCAGCGACTTCAGCTCCAGCGGCATGGTCGGCACGCCCGGCCCATTCGACCAGCAACTCGGCTTCGGCGATGGCCTGCAGGCGGCCTTCCCGCTGGTGAAGCGCTACGGCGGCGAGAGCGACACCGGGGATGCCGTACAATTGCGGCGGATCACCCGTCCCGCCATCTCGACGCTCCTCGTCTCGGTGGACGGCGTGGAGCAGACCGGGAACTGGACACTGGGCGATGGCGGCGTCGTGATCTTCGACGAAGCGCCGGCCGCCGGCACCGCAGTGCGCGCCGGCTTCCTCTTCGACGTGCCCGTGCGTTTCGCCGAGGACCGCCTCGAGGTCTCGGGCGCCGCCTTCGCCGCGGGGGAAGCCCCCAGTGTGCCGGTCGTCGAGATCCGGGAGGCGTCATGAGCAGGATGTGGTTCGCGCACGATCTCGAAACGGTCGCGACGTTCTGGCGCATCCTGCGGCGCGACGGGGTGACGCTCGGCTTCACCACCCACGACCGCGACCTGTGGCTCGACGGCGTACTCCACCGCGCCTCGCCCGGCATGGTGCCCAGTTCCATCCGCAAGTCCGCCGACTTCGAGCCCGACAGCGCCGAAGTGCGCGGTTCGATCACCCACGAGGCGATCGCCAGCGACGACCTCGCCTCCGGCCGCTTCGACGGCGCACAAGTGCGCATCGGTCTCGTCGATTGGGAAAGCGGCGAGCGCGAGGTGCTCTATGCCGGCACCGTCGGCACCGTCACCGAGGAGGATGGGGCCTTTTCCGCCGAACTCGTGTCGCGCAAGGCGGAGCTGTGGCGCGATCCGATCCCCCGCACCAGTCCCGCGTGCCGTGCGGCCTTCTGCGGACCGGGCTGCAATCTCAACCCGCAGGCGTTCACCCGCCAGGTCCATCTGGCGAGCGCCGATCCACTGGCGAATGCCGTGACCTTCGCAGGCGTTCCCGAGGCGGCCTTGCATGCCGGCGGCACCGTGCGCTGGCTCGACGGCCCCCAGGCCGGCGTCGTCATGGGCGTGATGGGACCGGACGCGGCCGGCGGACTGGTTCTGGACGTGCCGATCGACGAGGCGATCCCGGCCGGCACGCCGGCCCTGCTGCGCGAGGGCTGCGACCGGACGCTCGGCACATGCGCGACGCGGTTCGGCAACGCCGTGAACTTCCGCGGCGAGCCCTATCTTCCCGGCAACGACATGCTCACCCGCTACCCGGGGCCGAATCCGTGACCGGGGCGGCGATGACCGGCGACGGCCTGGCGCAAGCGGCGCTGGCGCTGGTCGGCACCCGGTTTCGACTGCACGGCCGCGATCCGCTTTCGGGGCTCGATTGCATCGGCGTGCTGGCGGCGGCCCTCGCAGCGCTGGGGCAGCGAGCGCGGCTGCCCAACGGCTATGCGCTGCGGACTCTTGGCCTGCCGGACCTCTCCGGCATCGCGGCGGGACTGGGCATGGAGACCGCAGGCGGGCCAATCGCTTCCGGCGACGTGCTGATGCTGCGCCCTTCTCCCTGCCAGCTCCACCTGGCCATCGTCGCCTCCCCGCGTTCCGTTGTCCACGCCCATGCCGGGCTGCGCAAGGTCGTGCTCGGGCCGCTCCCGGCGCACTGGCCCGTCGCGGCACACTGGCGCCTGCAACCCCACCCCGTCTCGACAAGGATCTGACATGGCGACGCTCGTATTCAGCAGTCTGGGCACGATGCTGGGTGGCCCGATCGGCGGGGCGATCGGCTCGCTGGCGGGCCGGCAGCTCGACGCGGCGCTATTCGGCTCGTCGGCAACACAAGGCCCCCGCCTAGAGGAACTGGCGGTAACCGCTTCCAGCTACGGCCGGGTCCTGCCGCGCCACTTCGGTCGCATGCGTGTGGCCGGGTCGATCATCTGGGCCACCGATCTCGTGGAACACAGCGAGATGCAGGGCGGCGGCAAGGGTGCACCCTCGCTCGCCACCTACAGCTACACGGCGAACTTCGCCGTCGCACTGGCGAGCCGACCGATTCTGGACATCGGCCGCATCTGGGCCGACGGCAAGCTGCTGCGCGGTGCTGCAGGGGACCTCAAGGTGGCGGGAACGCTGCGCATCCACACCGGCGCCGGCGACCAGCAGCCGGACCCGCTGATCGCGGCCGCGGAAGGCGAGGACAACTGCCCCGCCCATCGTGGGCTCGCCTACGTCGTTTTCGAGGACCTCGACCTCTCGGAATTCTACAGCCGCATCCCCTCTCTCACCTTCGAGGTGATCGCCGACGAGAGCTTCGGTCTCCAGGCGGTGATCGGCGAAGTCGTCGAAGTCATCGACGCCACCGTCCCGCTGGACGGCGTCGCCGGCTACACCAGCGAAGGACCGCCTGCCTCCGACCTCCAGGTGTGGCACCAGGTCATGCCGCTCGAGGTCGACGCCCAGGGCGAGGGCCTCGTCATCGCGCGCGAACGGCGGCAGGAGGCCGCGCTCGCCTTGGCCGAGCCTGCCATCGCCGCCGGCGACGACGACTTCGGCGTGGTCTCGGGCTTTACGCGGCACCGCGCCGCCCCGGCCGACCAGCCCCCCGCCGTGCTACGCTATTACGACCTCGATCGCGACTACCAGGCGAGTGTCCAACGCCGCACCGGCCGGGCGCCCTCCGGCGAGCCCGGTACGATCGACCTGCCCGCCGCACTCGATGCGGCCTCGGCCCGCACCCTGATCGAGCGCACCGCCCGGCGTATCGACTGGAGCCGCGATCGCATATCCTGGCGGACCAGCGAACTCGATCCTCGCGTCGCACCCGGCGCGCTGGTGACGCTTCCGGGCATCGCCGGCCGCTGGCGGGTACGAGAATGGGAGTGGCGCGAAAGCGGCGTCGAACTGGCACTCGAACGCGCTCTGCCCGCCGGCGCGGACACGAGCCCGGCGCTGGCGTCGGCGCCGGGACGCAGCAACCCGCCGCTCGACGTCCCGCCGGGCGAGACGCGCCTCGTCGCCTTCGAACTGCCCTTCGACGCCTCGACCACACTGCCTGACAGGGCCCGCACCTTCGCCGCCGTCTCCAGCACGAGCGCCGACTGGAACGGCGCCGCCCTTTACGCCGACCGCGGCGACGGGCAGCTTGTGCCGCTGGGCCCGAGCGGCCGGACGCGCGCGGTGATCGGCACCGCACTGTCGGTGCTCCCTGCCGCCAGCCCGCTGCTCTTCGACCGCGCATCCAAGCTCGTCGTATCGCTGGTCGACCCGGCGATGCAGCTCACCGCCGCCGATGCGCGCCAGCTTGCCGATGGCGCCAACCTGGCGCTGGTGGGTGAGGAGATCGTCCAGTTCCTCGACGCCACCCCGCTCGGCGGCGGCAGCTGGCGCCTCGACGGACTGCTGCGCGGACGCGGCGGCACCGATGCCGCCATCGGTGCGCACCTTGCCGGAGAGGCCTTCGTGCTCCTCGACGCAGGCCTCGTTGCCATTGATGCCGCCGTGCTGGGCGCGGCGCCGGGACGGCAGGTGGTCGCGCTGGGCCGCGGCGATCTGCAGCCCGTCGCCGCCAAGGTCCTGCTCGACGGAATTACCTTGCGGCCACCTTCGCCGGTCCATCCGCGCAAGTCCGTGTCGAGTGACGGCGGGTGGACCCTGTCATGGACGCGCCGCGCACGCGGCGGCTGGTCCTGGCACGACGGGGTGGACATGCCGCTGGTCGAACAATCCGAAAGCTATCTGGTCACGCTCGGCCCGCTCGATACGCCGTTCGCGACATGGACCACCACCGCTCCGAACCTCACGATCGAGGCATCGGTGCTCGCCCGCCTGGCGATGATCGGGCCTGGCGCCCCGCTGCAAGTCCGTCAGCAAGGTACGTACGCCGTTTCGCTTCCGCTGATCCTTTGCACCCTTCCCTGATCCCTACAGGAGTTCCCCATGCCCGATCCGCTGGCCTTCGCGAATGCCACCACGCGCTTTGCCCTTCCGCTGCTCCATGCAGCGCAGGCGCAGAAGGAAACTTTCGTGAACGAGGCTTTCAACCTTGCCGACGCGCTGCTCCACTGCGCGATCGAGGGTGAGACATCGTTGCCTCAGGAAAATTCCGCAGATGGCCAAGTGTGGCTCGTCGGCACCGGCGCATCCGGCGCATGGCAGGGACATGACGGCGAAATCGCAGCGCGACGGGGTAGTGCCTGGGCCTTCGTCGAGCCCCGCGACGGCATGCGCGTATTCGACGTTTCCGCGGGTCGCGAAATGCTGTTTTTTGGTTCCTGGAGAAAAGCTTCGCTTCCAGTGGAACCAGTTGGAGGATCGAGTGTTGATGGGGAGGCTCGGGCTGCGATCAATGATCTGGTCTCGGCTCTTCAAGCCTTGGGTATCCTCCCATCGGCATAACGGGTGCAAAAACAGGGGTTCTTCGGGGTGGCAGAGATTTCGAACATCGAGGTCGCAAGCGGCACCCAAGCTCCCGAAAACGCGACATTATTGCAACAGTCAGGCTTAATGTGCGCTTGCACACGCATTGCCGAGGGGCTAGACACTCTCGCACTCGGTGGCTCCAAATCTCTTAGTAGGGGAAACGTATGAGGAAACTCGTCCTTGGTCTGGCGCTGGCTTCGACAGCTATCGCCACGCCCGCGCTTGCGCGCGACAATTCATGGTATCTGCAACTCGACTTCGGCGGCATGATCGTCGAAGACGCTGACGTCAAAGTGAACGGCGTTAGCGACGCCGACACGATCGACTTCAAGAAGGGCTTCGACGGCGGCGCCGTTCTCGGCTACGACTTCGGTCCCTTCCGTCTGGAAACCGAAGCCAGCTACCGCCAGGCAGCGATCAAGAACACCGGTGGCGCTGATGCCAGCAACCTGTCGTTCATGGTCAACGGCCTGCTCGACTTCGGTCCCGACGACGGCCTCCAGGGCTTCGTCGGCGGTGGTGCCGGTGTGGCTCGCGTCCACGCCGATCTCATCGACGATTCGGACAGCGGCTTCGCCTGGCAGGCGATCGCGGGTATCCGTGCTCCGCTCAGCTCGCACTGGGATGTGGGCCTGAAGTACCGCTTCATGAACGTCGACAACGTCGACCTCGTGGGCCCGGCAGGCGATTCCATCAGCACCCGCTGGCGTTCGCACTCGCTGCTCGGCACCCTGGCGTACAACTTCGGCGAACCGGCAGCTCCGCCGCCGCCCCCGCCGCCGCCGCCGCCTCCCCCGCCGCCCCCGCCTCCGCCGCCCCCGCCGCCGGTGGTGTGCAACAAGGGTCCGTACATCGTGTTCTTCGACTGGGATAAGTCGGACATCACGCCGGAAGCCTCCACCATTCTCGACAGCGCCGTCAGTGCCTATGGCAACTGCGACAGCGTTCCGATCATGCTGGCCGGCTACACCGACCGTTCGGGCACGCCCAAGTACAACCAGGGTCTGTCGGAGCGTCGTAACTCGTCGGTCCGTTCGTACCTGACCAGCCACGGTATCCCCGACGCCTCGATCTCGAGCCAGGCGTTCGGTGAAGCCAACCCGCGCGTTCCCACCGCCGACGGTGTGCGCGAGCTGCAGAACCGCCGCGTCGAGATCACTTACGGTCCGGGTTCGGGCATGTAAGCGAACCGGCAACGGTCAAGATTGGGGGGTCGGAGCAATCCGGCCCCCTTTTCTTTTGTGCTCGCCTTCCAGACCGGCTTGAACGCGCCGCACGGGCACATGAAAAATCCCGCGGCACCATCGGCACCGCGGGACGACAATTCCCGGCCTGAAGCGGTTTGCGATCCGACTGCATCGGATCAACCGCTCCAGCTTTGCCTTAACGAATTTTCCGAGACATCAGGTGGTTACATCTGATGGAAATCGCTCCGACTAACGGGGTCAGGTCGCGTAGGGAGTCGGATCGAACAGGCCGGCATCGGCGAAGCCAGCCTTGCGCAGGCGGCAACTGTCGCACAATCCGCACGCGTTCCCGCCCGGCTGCGGATCATAGCACGACCAGCTCATTCCCGGGTCGAGGCCCAGCCGATCGGCTTCGCGTGCTATGTCCGCCTTGCCCATGAACTGCAGTGGCGCATGAATACGCAGTGCCCGCCCTTCGGCCCCGGCCTTGGTCGCAAGGGCGGCGATATTCTCGAAAGCGGAAATGAACTCCGGCCGGCAGTCCGGATAGCCCGAATAGTCGAGTGCGTTGACGCCGATGAAGATGTCGTTGGCCCCGATCGCTTCCGCCCAGGCCAGCGTGAGCGACAGGAATACGAGGTTGCGTGCCGGCACATACGTGACCGGGATATCCGCCCCCACGCCTTCCTTCGGCACCTCGATATCGTCGGTCAGCGCCGAACCTCCGAACCGTCGCAAGTCGAGCGGCAGGACCACGTGACGGCTTGCGCCGATGAACCTGGCGATCTCCGCTGCCGCGTCGAGTTCCCGCCGGTGGCGCTGGTTGTAATCGATGGTGAGCGCGTTGACCGCGAAACCCCGTTCGCGCGCGATTCCGGCCGAAACCATGGAATCGAGCCCACCTGAAAGCAGCACGACGGCCTGCCTGGGCGTTTGGACGGGTTGGGGAGATGAGATTTCCTGCATGACGCCGTCGCTAACCGCACCGCGCGGCGACGGCAACGCTCAACTGCGGCATTCGCCCGTCCTGCGCCCTTCCGCGGCGTAGGAGAACGGCAGGCCGTTGACGATGCCCTGGGTGTCGATTTGGATCAGCCGGTTGGTTTCGCGCCGGATCTGGGTACGGCCATAGCCCTGCCCACGGCAGGTATATTGGACGGTCACCTGCGTCGCGGTGTCCTCGACGACGACACTGCTGCACGGCAGTCCGGGATGGCGCAGCTGAATGAGCCGCCGGGCGCTGTCGAGGCAGATGCTGCGGACCGTGGCGTCACCGCCCCGCTCGCGCAGTTCCCATCCGCCACGTTCGACCTCGTCCAGCATGGCGAGCGCCGGCCTCTGGCCGTGGGCCGGAAATGCCACGGTCGCCAAGGCAGTCAACGTCAGCGCCGAAAGAGCGGCTTTCAATGTCATTCCCTAGGTCTCGCACCCTTGCCTGCCATCTAGTATCGGTAGGAACATGTACGAATTCAACCCGCAGGCACGCGCCGGTCTAGGCCGGGATGCGTAGTATCTTGGAGCAGAAGGCGCAGTCGACCGGGATCGTCCCGTCCTCGTCGCGCATCTCCGCCCTCTGGTCCTCGGGAAAGCTCGAGAGAATCGCCCGGTAATGCTCGACGCTGCAGCGGCAGCCCCGTTCCAGCAGGGCGAGCCGTTCCACGCGGACTTCCTCTTCCTCGTGGAACAAGCGCCATAGCAGTTCCTCGAGATTGAGCACCGGGTCGACAAGCTCGGCGGCCTGAACGCTCGCGGAGAGTATCGCGACGTGCTCCCAGTCCGGGTGGTCTTCCTTCGCATGGAGGCGTTCCTTGCCCTCCTCGCCGTCGGGAAGGTGTTGCACCAACAGTCCCGCCGCCGTGCAGCGCGGGCCGTTGGAGCGCACCGCGATGCGGATGAGCGTGGGCACTTGCTCTGACTGCGCGAAATAGCTCTCGCAGGCATGGGCTAGCGAGGCCCCTTCCAGCGGCACGACGCCCTGGTAGCGTTCGTTGCTCACCGCAAGGTCGAACGTGATCGCCAGGTAGCCGGTCCCGAAGATCGTCTCGAGAGAGCAGTCGTCTTCCAGCGCGCCGACTTTGTCGGGATCGTGCCGCAAGTACCCGCGGATCTCGCCGCCGCGATAGTCGCAGACCAGCAGGTCCACGGCTCCGCCCTCCGACTGCGCCTGGAAGGTGAGCTGTGCCCCCTCGTCCTTGAGCAGCGACCCCATCAGCGCCGTCAGCACCAGCGCCTCGGCCAGCACATGCTTGACCACCTTGGGATAGTCATGCGCCGAAAGCACCGTCTCCAGCACCGGACCGAGCCGCACCACGCGGCCACGCGCATGGCGCGCGGGTACGGTGAAGGCCAGGACGCGATCGAAGCCGGTGTCCTCGCGGTCCAGGAGATCGTCCTCGTTCATAGCTTGCCAAGCGCCCACAGAAGCACGGACTTCTGCGCATGAATGCGGTTTTCCGCCTCGTCCCAGACCGCGGACTGGGCGCCGTCCATCACCTCGTCGGTCACTTCCTCGCCGCGGTGTGCCGGCAGGCAATGGAGGAATACCGCGCCCGGATCGGCCACCGCCATAAGCGCCGCGTCGACCTGGTAAGGCTGCATCGCCGCGATGTGGACGTCTCCGCCCGCTTGCCCCATCGAGACCCAGGTATCGGTCACCACCACCTGCGCACCGGCGGTTGCGGCCTGCGGGTCCTGCGTGAGGATCACTTCGCCGCCCGCTGCGCGTGCGCGTTCGATAAAGCCAGCGTCGGCCTCGTAGCCCGCCGGCCCGCCGAGACGGATGGTGAACTTCATCAGGCCCGCCGCCTCGATCAGCGAATTGGCGACATTGTTGCCGTCCCCCAGCCAGGCCACCTGCAGCCCGGGCAGCGCAAAGCCGCGCTCCACGACCGTGAGCAGGTCGGCGACGATCTGGCACGGATGGGACAGATCGGTCAGGCCGTTGATGACGGGGACGTCGGCATAGTGGGCCAATTCCTCGATCTTGGCGTGATCGTCGGTACGGATCATGATCGCGTCGACCATGCGACTGAGCACACGCGCCGTATCCGCAATCGATTCGCCGCGCCCGATCTGGGTGCTGCCCGCCTCCAGGATCAGCGCAGAGCCGCCAAGCTGGCGCATCGCCATGTCGAACGATACCCGGGTGCGGGTCGAGTTCTTCTCGAAGATCATGGCGAGCACGTGCCCGGCCAGCGGCGCGTCGGCATCGACCCGCCCCTTGGGCCAGGCCTTGCGGGCCGCCTTGCGGTCGAGCGCGTCGTTTATCATGGCGGCGACCACGTCGCCACCGGCGTCCGACAGGCTCAGGAAGTCCTTCGCCATCAGGCGACCTCCTCCGGCTGGTAGCTTGCCGCCGCCGCCGACAGCTTGTCCATGAATTCCTCGATGTGGCTGTCGTCGATCACCAGCGGCGGCAGGACGCGCACGACGTTGTCGCCCGCCGACACGGTCAGCAACTGGTGGTTGTCACGCATGTGGGCGACGAACGGGCGCGGCTCCACCTTCATCTTGAGGCCGATGAACAGGCCACGGCCGCGCACCAGTTCGAACAGGTCGGGATAGTTGCCGATGAACTGTTCGAGCCGGGCCCGCAGCCGCTCGCCCTTGGCGCGCACGTCGGCAAGGAAGCCTTCCTCCGAAATCACGTCGAGCACGGCACCGATCGCGGCCATCGCGAACGGGTTTCCGCCGTAGGTCGAGCCATGCGTGCCCGCGACCATGCCGCGGGCCGCCTTTTCGGTGGCGAGGCACGCACCGACCGGGAAGCCGCCGCCGATGCCCTTGGCGGTCGCCATGATATCCGGCTCGATGCCGTACTGCTCGTAGGCGTAGAAAGTACCCGAACGACCAACGCCGCTCTGCACCTCGTCCAGCACCAGCATCAGGTCATGCTCGTCGCAGAGCGCGCGCAGGCCCTGGAGGAACTCGTCGGTGGCGATGCGGATGCCGCCCTCGCCCTGGATCGGCTCGACCAGGAAGCCGGCCGTATTCGGCCCGATCGCGGCCTTCGCGGCCTCGAGATCGTTGAACTCCAGATACTTGAAGCCGGGTAGCAGGGGCAGGAAACCCTTGTGCATCTTCTCCTGGCTGGAGGCGCTGATCGTCGCCATCGTGCGGCCGTGGAAGGCGTTGTTGAACGTGATGAGTTCGAACTTTTGGTCGTTGCCGGCGGACTGGTGGTAGGCGCGCGCCGTCTTGATCGCGCACTCCACGGCTTCCGCGCCCGAATTGGTGAAGAACACCGTGTCCGCGAAGGTCAGGTCGACCAGCCGCCGGGCGACGGCTTCGCCCTGGGGGCTGCCATAGAGGTTGGAGACGTGCATCAGCGTCTCGGCCTGCTTCTGGATCGCGCCGATCAGGCCCGGATGCGAATGGCCGAGCGCGTTGACGGCGATGCCGCTGGCGAAATCGAGGAAACGGCGACCGTCGTCACTGATCAGATGGCAGTGCTCACCGCGAACGGGGCGAACGCCGCACCGGGGGTAGACGGGCATCAGGGGCGTAATCGACATGTCGGTTATCCTCGAAACAAATTCAGCATGTGAAGATCGCAAACGACAAATGGCGGCCCTACCGGACCGCCATTTGCGCGCATTTAGACGTTTGCAGTCCTCCGGTCAAACCGCCGGAGGTCGTGCTGGCAGGATCAGGCCTGGAGCGCCGTCAGGTTGACCGCCGAGTACTTGCCTCGTCGATCGACCTCGATGTCGAACTCCACGCGATCGCCTTCGTTCAGGCCGGAAAGGCCCGAGCGTTCCACCGCACTGATGTGCACGAAGGCATCCGGCTGGCCGTCATCACGCGTGATGAAACCGAAGCCCTTCATGGAATTGAAGAACTTGACCGTGCCGGTCGCCTTTTCGCCCGTCAGCTGACGCTGCGGGGCCGCCGGCTCGCGCTTGGCAACGGGGATCACGTCGCCAACGACCGACAGGTCGGTGGCCGAGACCTTGCCGCCACGATCGACGAGCTGGAATTCCAGCTGCTGGCCTTCGGCGAGGCCTTCCAGGCCCGCACGCTCGACGGAACTGATGTGCACGAACACATCGTCACCGCCCTCATCGCGCTGGATGAAGCCGAACCCCTTCGCTGCGTTGAAGAATTTCACGACGCCGCGACCCTGGCCGACGACCTGGGCAGGCATGCCGCCGCCGCCACCGCGAGGGCCGCCGAAGCCGCCACCACCGCCGCCGCCGCGGAAACCACCGCCGCCGCCGCCGCTGAAGCCGCCGCCGCCACCACCGAAGCCGCCACCGCCGCCGCCGCCGAAGCGGTCACCGCCGCCACCGCCGCTGAAGCGATCACCGCCGCCGCCGAAACGATCCTGTCCGGCAAAGAACGGGTCGAACTCGTCCTCTCCAAACCGATCCCGCTTGTCGCGTCCCCTTCCGCGACGACCTCTGTCAAAACCCATGTCTACGAACGTACCTTCGCTGCGCCCCAATAAGCATTCGCCCGGACGCGTGGACGTAGCACGCCGGACGTCAGGCGGAGCACCCGGGCAAGACCCAGCGCTCCCCTGCGATCATGCCTCTTACACGACTCCAGGATCAATAGCGAACGGAAATACGCGCTCCTTTCGGACCGTTCCGGCGAAACATTCGATTTTTTAGGGCGAATTGGCTTGCCTGTTCGACCTCGAACGTCTTGATGGCCGCCATGACGGCATCCCGACCGTCGGCCAGGAATCGATTTTCGGAGTGCCAACCATGTTCCGCCAGATCACCGACACCGTCTTCGCCAGCCCGCAGATCGGCGTCGAGGACGTCGCCGAGGCCAAGGCCCTCGGCATCGTGCGGATCATCAACAATCGCCCTGAAGGCGAAAGCGACGACCAGACGCCCGGCGACGAGATCGCCGCCGCCGCCCGCGAGGCCGGCATCGACTATGTCGCGATTCCCGTGACGCATTCGGGCTTCAGCCAGACGCAGGTCGACGCGATGGAGCAAGCACTCGCGGTCGAAGGGCCGGTGCTGGCCTATTGCCGCTCGGGTACGCGATCGACGCTGCTGTGGGCGCTCGCCCGGGCCAAGGCTGGCGACAGCCCTTCGGTCATCGCCTCGAAGGCGGCCGGCGCCGGCTACGACGTGACGCCGATCCGCCAGTTGATCGAGATGCTTTCCGCACGCGGCTGAGCGCCCGGCACACCGCGCGGGAACGACGATCCCGCGTCAGAGGGCGTCGTCGCCCTGCTCGCCGGTGCGGATACGCAGGGCCTGGGCGAGTTCGAAGACGAAGATCTTGCCGTCGCCGATCTCGTCGTTGTTGGCGTGGCCACGGATGATCTCGACGACCCTGGCCGCGAGCGAATCGGGTACGGCCACTTCCAGCCGGATCTTGGGCAGCATGCTCGTGGTATATTCGGCACCGCGGTAGATTTCGGTCTGCCCCTTCTGCCGGCCGTAGCCGCTCACTTCCGACACCGTCAGGCCAGACACCCCGGCAGCGCTCAGCGCCTCCTTCACTTCGGTGAACTTGAACGGCTTGATGATGGCTGTGACGTATTTCATGCGTCCCCCGTTTTGGCTGGCGCTTCTATCGGGAACTGGCCCAGCCCCCGCAGCTTCCCACAGCGATCCGCGCGCGACAAGACTTTCACGCACCCTGGTGGATCGCGCACAAAAAAGGGGCCGGAGCGGCTGGCTCCGGCCCTTTCAAGTTTGTGTTCGCAGGAGGAACACCGGGAGGCGGCAACGGGTGGGAGAAGAGGAGGAAGTACCCGCCGCCGCCAAACTTTGAAAACTTACATGTTGTAGGCGCGCTCACCGTGGCTGGTGATGTCGAGGCCCTGGTTCTCGTCCTCGACGCTCGGACGCAGACCGATGGTCTTGTCGATGATGAAGTAGATCACCGCCGAGAGGACACCGGAGAAGACCAGCGTGAAGAGCACGGCCTTGATCTGCGTGACGACCTGCGTCCCGATCGAGTAGCTCGATGCATCGAATGCAGCGGGGAACACGGTGTAGTCGAACACACCCTGGCCACCCAGCGCCGGCGAAGCGACGATGCCGGTGCCGATCGCGCCGACGATGCCGCCGATGCAGTGCACGCCGAACACGTCGAGGCTGTCGTCGTAGCCGAGCGCGGTCTTCACCTTGGCGACGAAGAGGTAGCAGATCGGCGAGACGACGAAGCCGAGCACGATCGAGGTCATCGGCGCGCCCAGGCCAGCGGCCGGGGTGATCGCGACGAGGCCGGCGACGGCACCCGTGACGGCACCCAGCATCGAGGCCTTGCCGTGGTGGAGACGCTCGACCAGCGACCAGGAAACCGCGGCGGCGCAAGTGGCGAGCATGGTGTTGATGAAGGCGACAGCGGTCACGCCGTTGGCTTCAAGGTTGGAGCCGGCGTTGAAGCCGAACCAGCCCACCCACAGCAGCGAAGCGCCGATCATGGTCATGACGAGCGAGTGCGGGGGCATCGGCTCCTTGGGGTAGCCGGTGCGCTTGCCGATGATGAGGCAGCCCACGAGGCCCGCGATACCCGCGTTGATGTGAACGACGGTGCCGCCGGCGAAGTCGAGCGCGCCCCAGCCCCAGAGCAGGCCGGCATCGGTCGGTGCGTCGGGCAGGAAGTCCGGGCCCGCCCAGTACCACACCATGTGCGCCATCGGGTAGTAGACCACGATCGACCAGATCACGACGAAGACCATCAGCGCCGAGAACTTCACGCGCTCGGCGAAGGCACCGACGATGAGCGCCGGGGTAATCATCGCGAAGGTCATCTGGAAGACGACGAAGGAGAGTTCGGGCAGGTAGACGTTGTTGCTGAACGTCGCGCCGACGGTGGTGCCGTCCACGCCCTTCAGGAACGCCTTGGAAAGGCCGCCGAAGATCGCCGGGAAGGGCGAGCCACCCGAGGTGAAGGCCATCGAATAGCCAAGGCAGGCCCACAGGAGGCCGGCCACGGCGACGATCATGAACACCTGCATGCAGACGCTCAGCATGTTCTTCGAGCGCACCAGGCCGCCGTAGAACAGGGCGAGGCCCGGGATCGACATCAGCAGGACAAGCGCGGAGCACACGAGCATCCAGCTGGTGTCGCCCTTGTTGATCATCGTGGCAGCGGTGGCGGCGTCCGGAGCCTTGATCGGCCCCGCCGCCTGGGCCCAGGCGGCAGTGGACACGGCGAGCGAGGCGATTGCCGCCCCGACGCCGGAAACAAGCTTGCGGTTCATCATGGAAATCCCCCTCAGAGCGCGGTGTCGCCGGCTTCGCCGGTGCGGATGCGCACGGCCGAAGCCAGGTCGAGGACGAAGATCTTGCCGTCGCCGATGGCTTCGGTGCTGGCGACCTGCTGGATCGTCTCGACGATCTTCGGCGCCAGATCGTCCGGCGCGGCGACCTCGATCTTCACCTTCGGCAGCATGTTGGTCGAATATTCGGCCCCGCGGTAGATTTCCGTCTGGCCCTTCTGACGGCCGAAGCCCTTTACCTCGGACACGGTCATGCCGGCGACACCGATTGCCCCCAGCGCCTCCCGCACTTCGTCGAGCTTGAAGGGCTTGATGATGGCTATGATGAACTTCATGCCTATCCCCTGTTAGCCACCGGCCCCAGCGCCGGCTGCCCATAAGCAAAGCAAGGGATGTGCCAATTTACCAATTGGCAAGATTCGGTGGCGATTCAGGGGAGCATTGAACCGATGAACGCAGGAAACGCACGTAGCGTCGCCCGATTCGTGTGCAGTTGCCTAAATTTTAGGCAAGATCAGCGATGCGATCACCGGTAAATGGTCCGAACCAATCGCCGATAACGGGCTGTGGTGCACGTTGGTTCCCAGCACTTCCCACCCGGCGGATACGATGATCCGGTCGAGTGTCGCCATCGGCCGGCGCGAGGGGAAACTCCGGCCCGGCGAGAGGACCTGCCAACCATCGTCGAACTCGCGCAGGCACCCGCCGCGCTGCGCCCATTCGTTTAGATCGCCCATCATCACGGTGGGGACGCGCTCGGCGCAATCGGCACAATGCGCCAGGACGCTGCGCACCTGGTGCCGGCGGCGCAGGCCTGAAAGGTCGAGATGCATGCCGATCACGCGCAACCGCCGCCCGCCGATGACGAGGTCGGCGCGGATCGCCCCGCGCGGCTCGAGCACCGGCAGCGGCACCGGCGCCGCCTCGATGATCTGCGTCCCCTTGCGCACGAGGATCGCGTTGCCGTGCCAGCCGAGGCTGTCGGGCTTCATCGAGAGCGGCACCGGCACGTAGTCGGTGCCGGACTGGATCGTGTCGAGCGGCAGCACCGCCATGCGGCGACCGTAGCGGCGGTCGACCTCCTGCAGAGCGACGACGTCGGCATCGATCTCCCGCAGTACGGTCAGGATGCGCTCGGGATCGCGGCGCCGGTCGAGACCGACGGCCTTGTGGATGTTGTAGCTGGCGAACTTGATCTGCAACGGCACGGGTCCGGTCAAAGGGATGGCGGTGCAATCCGCCACGGCAGGGTCGGGTTCCCCTCCTATCCGTTCAGGTGCGTTTTGGGAGCCCTCCAGGCCGCCTTCAGCGCTCCTTGGTGGCGCTGAAGGCGAGATCCGGGTTGCGTTCCTGCTGATAGTTCACGTCCCACGAGGAGCGGGCCATGAACACCGGGTCGCCGTCGCGGTCCTTGGCGAGGTTCATCTTGTTGATCTCGGCGAAGTCGCGCAGCGCCTTGTCGTCGCCCTTGAGCCAGCGCGCGGTATCGAAAGGCGAGGCTTCTAGAACGGCCTCGACCTTGTATTCGGCCTCGAGGCGCGAGATCAGCACGTCGAGCTGCAACTGGCCGACGACGCCGACGATCCATTGCGAACCCAGCTCGGGGTAGAACACCTGGATCACGCCCTCTTCGGAAAGGTCGTCGAGCGCCTTCCTGAGCTGCTTGGTCTTGGTCGGGTCCTTGAGCTGGACGCGGCGCAGGATTTCCGGCGCGAAGTTGGGAAGCCCCGTGAAGCGCACGTCGTTGCGCTCCGACAGGGTGTCGCCCACGCGCAAGGTGCCGTGGTTGGGAATGCCGATGATGTCGCCGGGCTCGGCGCTGTCGGCGATCTCGCGGTCCTGTGCGAAGAACAGGATCGGCGAGTGCACCGCGATCGGCTTGCCCAGCCCCGAGGGCGTCAGCTTCATGCCGCGTTTGAAAGTCCCCGAAACGAGCCGCATGAAGGCGATGCGGTCGCGGTGCATCGGGTCCATGTTGGCCTGGACCTTGAAGATGAAGCCGGTGACTTCCTTGAAGTCGGGCTCGATCGTACCCTGCTCGGACGGCTGCGGGCGCGGCGGCGGGGCGAGGTTTGAGATCGCATCGATCAGTTCGGCGATGCCGAAGTTCTTGAGCGCCGAGCCGAAATACACCGGCGTCAGGTCACCGCCACGATAGGCCTCGAGATCGAACTCGGGATAGCCGGCCATTGCCAGCTCCAGCTCCTCGGCCACGTCCTTCGGCAGCGCGGCGCCCTCGTCCACCTGACCCAGGAACTCCTTGCTCGGACCCTGGGGACGGCTGATGCGGCCCGAGGCGATGTCGAGGATGCCCTCGAACACGCCACCCATGCCAACCGGCCAGGACATCGGGCATACGTCGAGCGCGAGCATGTCGGCCACTTCGTCGAGCAGGTCGAAGCAGGCGCGTCCTTCGCGGTCGACTTTGTTGATGAACGTAATGATCGGCACCGAGCGCAGGCGGCAGACCTCGAAGAGCTTGCGCGTCTGCGGTTCGATGCCCTTCGCCGCGTCGATCACCATGATTGCCGAATCGACTGCGGTGAGCGTGCGGTAGGTGTCCTCCGAGAAGTCCTCGTGACCCGGCGTGTCGAGCAGGTTGAAGGTCACGGTGTTGCCGGCCGCATCGGTCCGCTCGAACGTCATGACCGAACTGGTCACGGAGATGCCGCGCTGCTGTTCGATCTTCATCCAGTCCGAGCGCGCACGCCGCGCCGCCCCGCGCGCCTTGACTTGCCCTGCAAGGTGGATCGCGCCGCCCTGCAGAAGCAATTTCTCGGTCAGCGTGGTCTTGCCGGCGTCGGGGTGGGAGATGATCGCGAAAGTGCGGCGGGAGTTCGTCATCCGGCGCCTTTAGTTGCGCAGAGCATTCCTAGCAACAAGGGAAGAAGGCAAGGGAAGCCCCAGGGGAAGGGGCCCCGGTCTTTCCCCTTACCCTTCCCGCGCCACCTGGAACCCCGCGAACGACTGGTTCACCGGCATCAGTTCCAGCGTGTTGATGTTCACATGCGCCGGCAGCGAGGCGATCCACAGCACGGTTTCGGCGATGTCGCCGCCGGTCAGCGGGTTGACGCCTGCATAGAGGTTGTCCGAGGCCGCCTGGTCGCCGCCGTTGCGTACGACGGTGAACTCGGTCTCGACCATGCCCGGCTCGATCGAGGTGACGCGCACGCCGGTGCCCGACAGGTCCGAGCGCAGGCCCAGCGCGAACTGGCGCACGAAGGCCTTGGTGCCGCCATAGACGTTGCCGCCGGTATAGGGATAACTCGCCGCCACCGAGGAGAGCATCACGATCGCGCCCTTGCGTTCGATCAGGCCCGGCAGCAGCTTGTGGGTGAGCGAGGCGAGCGCGACGACGTTGGTGTCGATCATCGTCTTCCAGTCGGCGAGATCGGCCTGCTGGGCCGGAGCCGCGCCCAACGCGAGGCCGGCGTTGTTGACCAGGCAGTCGATCTTCGCGAACGCGTCGGGCAGCGTTTCCAGCGCGGCGTCACGGGCAGCTTCGTCGCGCACGTCGTAGGCGCAAGGATGGAAGCGGTCCTCGCCCAGTTCGTCGACCAGCGCCTGCAACCGCTCGGCGCGGCGGCCGGTGCCGACCACTCTCCAGCCGGCGCCGACGAAGGCACGGGCGCAAGCTTCGCCGATTCCGGAAGTGGCGCCGGTGACGAGTGCGGTCTTCATGGGATACTCCTTCAGTCGGCCGAGAGGACGGCCACGTCCATGCGGAAGCTGCGCGCTTCGCCGGGCTTCAGGGTGACGACGCCGGGCTTGGCGCGGAAATCGCCGGTGAAGCCGAGCGGATCGGCGATGCCCTGCCAGGGCTCGATGCACAAGTAGGCGGCGCCGGGCTTCTGCCAGATGCCCAGCATCGGCGTATCGGGGAAGGCAATGGCAAGCTGCGTGGCCCCGGGCGCGCCGAACGTCAGCGCACGGCTGGCGAGGCGATCCCAGATCAGCGCGTCGGCTTCGAACTGGGCGGCGTCGGGGTGCAGGAGATGGCCTTCGACCGGAGTGGCGACGGGTTCGGGCAGGACGAGGCCGGTTTCGGGCTCGATCCGGCGGATGGGCTGCGGTTCGGGCTGTTCGAAGGCAATCATGTGGTCGGACTTGGCGGCGCCGCCGGGCAGCGGCCAGGCGAAGGCGGGGTGGTAGCCGAAGCTGAAGGGCAGCGGTTCCTCGCCCGGGTTGGCGATGCGCGCCTCCATGTGGAGACCGGTGGCATCGATGCGGAACGCCATGTCGAGCACGAAGGCGAAGGGGTAGGCCTCGCGCGTCCGGGCGCTGTCGGCGAGGCGGAAGAGGACGTGGTCGGCGCCCGCCTCGACCACCGCGAACGTCGAGCGGCGGGCGAAGCCGTGCTTGGGCAGCGCGTATTCGCGGCCGTCGAGGCGATAGCGGTCATCGTGGAGGGCGCCGACGATCGGGAACAGCAGCGGCGCGTGCCCGGTCCAGAACGCCGGGTCGGCGTCGGTCATGTACTCGCGGCCCTGGCGGTCGGTGAGCGACCACAGTTCGGCACCGAGCGGGTTGATCCGGGCGGTGAGGTCGCCGGACGAGATGGTTGTGAAAGCCACGTCGGTCACTCGTCATCTCCTCGATCTGGCTCATGGTGAGCCATCGCCTCAAGCGTACTCCCCGGTCCCGGGACCGGGACCGGGACCACTGCCGCGCTCGTCCGAAGATGGGACCGGCGCGGCAGTGGCCCGCCTCACCCCCGCAGCACGGCCCCCAGCTTGGCGGCGGCCGCCGTCACCCTGCCGCTGATCGCCTTGAGGTCTTCGTCCTTGTAGCTCTTGTCGAGCGGCTGGAGCGTGACTTCGAGCGCCAGCGACTTCTGCCCCTCGGGCACGCCTTGCCCCCGGAAGTCGTCGAACAGCCGCGCGGAGACGATGTTCGCCTTGTCCGCGCCCTGCACCACCCGCACGAGGTCGCCCGACGGCAGGGCCACGGGCACGAGGAACGCGTAGTCGCGGGTCACCGCCTGCAGCGCCGGCGGCGCGTAGGACACGCGGGCGAAAGTCGCCGCGCCCTTGCGGCCGGGAATGGCGTCGAGATAGATTTCGGCCAGGGCCACGGGGCCATCGACGTCGAACTGCCTGGCGAGCGTGGGATGCAGCATGCCGAAACGCGCCAGCACGTTCTTGGGACCCAGGCGCAAGGTAGCCGACTGGCCGGGATGGAACTGCGGTCCGTGCCCAGAATCGTCTATGCCCATGACCTGCAGCTTGTCGACCGGCGCCCCGGCTTCGGCGAGCAGGGCCATGACTTCGGCCTTGGCGTCGAACGCATCGAATGCGACGGCCTTGCCTGTCGCCCAGCCGCGCGGGGTCTTCTCGCCCGCCAGCACGAGGCCGAGCGCCAGGCGCTCGTCGCTGGCGCCGGCCCCGCCGCGCAGGTAACGGCGCCCCAGTTCGAACAGGCGGAGCGAGGAAGCGCCGCGATCGAGGTTGCGCTTGGCGGCCATCAGCAGGCCGGGCAGCAGCGAGGGGCGCATGGCCTTCATATCCTCGCTGATCGGATTGGCGAGGACCCACAGGCCTCCAGTGCCGTCGGCGAAGGCCCGCGCCGAAGCCTCGGGCAGGAACGACCAGGTGACGGCCTCCTGCAGCCCGCGCGCGGCAGCGGCACGGCGCACGCGGCGCTCCAGCGCCTGCGCGGGCGTGGCGGTGGGACGGGCGACGCCGTCGGCACGCGGCAGGGCAACGCTCTGGACCTTGTCGAGACCGTGGATGCGCACGACTTCCTCGACGATGTCGGCCGCGCCGTCGACGTCGGGACGCCAGCCGGGGACGGTGACCGCCCAGCCCTGCTCCCAGTTCGTTTCCTCGCCGACCACCGAGAAGCCGAGGCTCCCGAGGATGCGTCGCTGCTCGGACGGCTCGACCTTCACGCCGCCCAGCTTTTCGACCAGCGCGGGCGTGAAGTGGACGATCTTCGGCGTACCCGGAGCCGCGCCGGCGCGCACCACCTGCGATGCCTCGCCGCCGCACAGCTCGAGGATCAGGCGCGTGAGGTGGGCCAGGCCTGCGTCGAGGAAGTTCGGGTCGATCCCACGCTCGAAGCGGCTGCGCGCGTCCGAGGTCAGGTTGAGCTTGCGGCCGGTCCTGGCGATGCGCTCGGGATCGAAATAGGCGATCTCGAGCAGGACGTCGGTGGTGCCCTCGTCGCAGCCCGAATGCTCGCCGCCCATGATGCCGGCGATGTCGTGGACGCCCGCGTCGTCGGCGATGACCGTCATCCCGGCGTCGAGCGTGTAGGTCTTCTCGTTCAGTGCGACGACGGTCTCGCCGTCCTTCGCCCGGCGCGCCACGACGGCACCGGTCAACTTGGCGAGGTCGTAGGCGTGGGCCGGGCGGCCGTACGTGAGCATCAGCAGGTTGGTCGCATCGACCAGCGCCGAGATCGGGCGCTGCCCGGCGGACTTCAGGCAATCCTGCAGCCACTGCGGCGACGGACCGTTCCTGACCCCCTTGATGACGCGGCCGTAGAAGGCCGGGCAACCCTCGGGGTCCTCGGTGCGGATCTCGACCGGGCATGCGAAGCTGCCGGGGATGTCGAGCGCCTCGATAGGCCTCAGCGTGCCGACACCCGCCGCCGCGAGGTCGCGGGCGATACCGTAGAGGCCCATGCAGTCCGGGCGGTTGGGCGTGATCGCCACGTCGATGACCGGGTCGGCGCCGTGGTACTGCGCGAAAGGCGTGCCGATGGGCGCATCCTCGGGCAGTTCGATGATGCCGTCGTGGTCTTCGCCCAGTTCCAACTCGCGGGTGGAGCACATCATGCCGTTCGATTCGACGCCGCGGATGGCGGATTTCTTCAGCACCAGGCCATTGGCGGGAACCGTCGCCCCGGGCAGGCCGAGCACGCCGACGAGGCCCGCGCGGGCGTTGGGGGCGCCGCATACGACCTGCAACGGCTGACCGTCACCCGTATCGACCGAAAGAACCTGCAGCTTGTCGGCGTCGGGGTGGCGCGCGGCCGAGAGCACGCGGGCGACGCGGAAGCCGGCAAGCTTTTCGGCCGGGTCCTCGACGCCTTCGACTTCAAGGCCGATGGCGTTGAGCTTGGCGGCGATCTGCTCGATCGTCGCTTCGGTTTCCAGGTAGCGCTTGAGCCAGGAGAGCGAGAACTTCATGTCTTAATCCTTTCCGCTCAGACAGGGGTGCCGACGCCGCCCGAAAGGGTCGGCACGTCCAGGGCGGAGAATCCGTAATGGGAGAGCCAGCGTACGTCGCCGTCGAAGAAGGCGCGCAAGTCGTCCATGCCGTACTTCAGCATGGCGAGGCGATCGACGCCGGTGCCGAAGGCGAAGCCCTGCCACTCGTCGGGATCGAGCCCGCCGGCCGCGATGACGTGGCGGTTGACCATGCCCGAGCCCAGCACTTCCATCCAGGCATGGCCCGGCGCATCGCCCGACCCGCCGACGACGCGGCGGGAAGACCCGTTGGGGCCGGCCTCGTTCGAGTAGCCCACGTCGACCTCGATCGAGGGCTCGGTGAAGGGGAAGTAGCTGGGGCGCAGGCGCAGGACGATATCGTCGCGCTCGAAGAAGGCCTTGAGGAAGGTCTCCAGCGTCCACTTGAGATGGCCCAGATGAATGCCCTTGTCGATGACGAGGCCTTCGATCTGGTGGAACATCGGCGTGTGCGTGGCGTCGCTGTCCGAACGATAGACGCGTCCCGGGGCGACAATGCGGATCGGCGCACCCTGCTCGATCATCGATCGGATCTGGACCGGCGAGGTATGCGTGCGCAGCAGCATCTCACGGCCGTCATCGTTCCTGTCCGGGAAGTAGAAGGTGTCGTGCATTGCGCGTGCCGGGTGGCTTTCGGGCATGTTGAGCGCGGTGAAGTTGTGCCAGTCGTCCTCGATCTCGGGGCCGGTGGCGACCGCGAAGCCGAGATCGGCGAAGACCTCGGCCAGTTCGTCCATGACTTGCGAGATCGGGTGCACCGATCCGCGCGGCGCCTGCGGCGCGGGGAGCGAGAGATCGATCGTCTCGGCCGCGAGACGCGCATCGAGCGCGGCGGTTTCCAGCGCGTCCTTCCGGGCGGCGATGGCGGCGGTCGCGCCTTCACGCAAGGCCTGGATCTTGGGACCCTCGACCTGGCGCTGCTCGGGGCTCATGCCGCCCAGCGTCTTGAGCAGGCCCGAGATCGAGCCCTGCTTGCCGAGATACTCGATCCGCAGGGCTTCGAGCGCCTCGAGCGTTTCGGCTCCGTCGATCCGAGCGATCACCTGGTCGATATCAATCACGATACTTACCCCAAAAAAACTTGCCATTCCCGCGAAGGCGGGAACCCATCCGCTTTGGCTCCGCGCTCCTTAGGGAGAAGGGGCACAGATCGCAACGCAAGAGGGTTTCACGCAGAGACGCAGAGGCGTCGCGCTTGCGGCGAAGCCGCGTCTGCGCGCCCCGCGTGATCCCATTTCCTTTCCCGCAGACGCGAAAAGGGCGCGGACGGCACTTGCCATCCACGCCCTTGCAATCGCGCTGTGAAGCGAGACCTTCGTGTCGGCGGTTACGCCGGCAGCGCTGCCTTCGCCTGCGCGATGACGGTGCTAAACACGCCGCCTTCGTTCATGGCGAGGTCGGCCATGGTCTTGCGATCGAGTTCGATCCCGGCCAGCTTGGTGCCGTGGATGAACTGCGAGTAGGTCAGACCTTCAGCGCGGACGGCAGCGTTGATGCGCTGGATCCACAGGGCGCGGAAGGTGCGCTTCTTGATCTTGCGGTCACGGTACGCGTACTGGCCGGCCTTTTCGACGGCCTGGCGTGCGACGCGGATGGTGTTCTTGCGGCGGCCACGGTAGCCCTTGGCCTGTTCCAGGATCCGCTTGTGCTTGGCGCGGGTGGTTACACCCCTCTTGATACGGCTCATCGGTCAGTATTCCTCAGTTGAGCCCGTAGGGCGCCCACTTCTTGATCGTCTTGGCGTCGGCATCGGAGATGACGTCGGTACGACGATTCTGGCGGATGTACTTACCGTTGTGGTTCATCAAGCGGTGACGCTTGCCGGCCACACCGTGCTTCACCTTGCCGGTGGCGGTGAGGCGGAAGCGCTTCTTCACGCCGCTCTTGGTCTTCAACTTGGGCATTTTCGTCTCCTTGGTCAGGGACACGTCCCGCCGGCCTTGGCAGCCCTTTTCGCCAGGCCGACCCGCGAATCTCCCGAAGGAGCTTCATCCGTGTCGATTGAAGGGCGGGCCTTTAGTGTGAAGGCGGCGGAAAGGCAAGCGCGCCGTCGTACCGGGCGCGATCCGGCAACCGGGGCCCTACTTCAAGCGCAACCTCGCGTTGGAGCGTCCTGCCGAGGGCTATCGCCTCACCGATTGTCCGCGGTCCCGGATCACGTCCGCGACGACGTATATATCCCGCGCCGACCCGCCTCCAGCCAGGCTAGGAAATCGGCTCCGATGCGCGGCGCTCCCGCGGGCGGACGGCCACGCCAAGCGTAGACTTGCGCCCGCAGTCGCCTGCCGCCGGCGGTGCGCACCGGCAGGGTCATTCGCCGGTACTCTGGCCCCTCGTAGCGGTCGAGCAGCGCCAGGTCTCCAGGTCCCAGTCGCAAGTCGCAGACGGTTCCACGTACCTCGCCCCGCCCCGGAACCAGCGCGGGAAACCAGCCACCTTCATCCCTTATACCATGGAGCCGACCGGACATGCTGGCCGGTTGTGCGCGCACCGTGCGCGCGGCGACCCATGCGCCCATGGCGGTGCCGCCTTGCGGCTGCAGCGTGCCGTAGACGAACAGGCGCAGTCTGCGCCCAATGGCGGGCGCCTCAGTCGTGATGGTGGCCATGATTGTGGCAGCCCATCGCCTCGACCACGTCCTCCAGCCGCGCGGGATCGCCGATCGCCAGCACCTCGCCGCCCGAATCGATGTTGAGCGGCTCGCCGTTCCAGTCGCACATGATGCCGCCCGCACCCTCGACGACGGGGACCAGCGCCGCCCAGTCGTGAAGCTTGAGCCCCGCCTCGCACACGAGGTCGATGTCGCCGCTGGCGAGCAGCCCGTAGTTGTAGCAATCGCCGCCGAACATCATGCGCTTGTGGTCGGTCTTCGCCGCCAGCGCCATGAAGTGGTCGCCCTGATGGTCGTCGAAATACTGCGGCCCGGTGGTCGCCAGCATCGCTCCGGACAGCTCGCGGCAGGGGCGGGTGCGCACCTCCTTGCCGTTGAAGGTGGTGGGACGGCCGCTCGCGCCCAGCCAGCGCTCGCCCAGGATCGGCTGGTCGATGATCCCCAGCACCGGCCAACCGTCGACCAGCAGCGCGATCAGGGTGCCGAAGATCGGGCGGCCGGCGATGAACGAGACGGTGCCGTCGATCGGGTCAAGCACCCAGGTGCGGTTGGAGGTGCCCTGCTCGGTGCCGAACTCCTCGCCGATGATCGTGTCACGCGGGACCTCGGCCTTGAGAATGCGGCGCATGGCCTCCTCGGCGGCGCGGTCGGCAACGGTGACGGGCGAGGCGTCGTTCTTGCGGTCGGCGGCAAGGCCGGTGCGGAAATGGGGGCGAATCGCATCGCCGGCGGCATCGGCAAGGCGAAGGGCGAGGGCGATGTCGTGTTCGATCTTCATGGCTTACGCTCTGCCTTCGCGGCCGCCGTGCGGTCAAGGTTGTCGCGCGAAAACGCAGACACTGTAATAAAATAGCAGGAGGGTAACGGGACTTGTGGTTTTTTACCGCATTGCCGAGCCGCCACCGCGGACTTATCCCGGTTGCAGGGCATTCGCGGCTGGAGTGGGCATGCAGCGCAAGAACCGCCCGGCGGTCGATCCGACAATCGCGCCGCAACAGGGCATCACGAAGGACGGGCAACCCCTGTCGTACAATCGGGCTCCGGCGCCGGACCTGGCACCATGGATAGGGCGCCTGTACGTTACGAAAGTCCAGCTCCCGACCGACTACACTTTATCCTGCGGCCTGTTCAACGACACGGCCTGCGTGCGCGTCCAGCTCGCCGGCGACTGGACCGCGGAGACCGCGACCGGGCCGGAGGCCTTCGGCAAGGCGGCGCTGTTCTTCGGTCCGCAGTCGCGCCGCATGCCGGTTTCCGTCACCGGCAGCTTCACCAGCATTGGCATGGCCATCCGCCCGGGCGCCTCCACCGCCCTGCAGGGGCCCCGGGTGGGTGACTTCGTGGACCGGCTGGTGCCGACCGGCGTCGTCGCTACCCCCTCCGACCGGATGCTAGCGCTGTTCGATCCCGACGGCTCGGCCGAAGACTGGCTCGAAGCGCTCGAAGACCTGGTGCGCCGACGGGCGATTCATCTGGGCAGTCCCCAGCCCGACCCGGTCGCCTCGCAGTTCGAGGAGATCACCTTCCGCGATCCCGGCATGTCGGTAAGCGATGCGGCGGCGGCATGCAGCGTCGACCGCCGCAAGCTGGAACGCGTGGTAAGCCGCGATTTCGGGATGCCACCCAAGCAGGTCCTGCGCCGCGCCCGCGCGCTCGACATGGCCAGCCACTTGCGCGGTGTCGCCGATTCGAACGAGGGCGAGGAGATCGCCCTGCGCTATTACGACGAGAGCCACCTGATCCACGAATTCACAGAGCTGTTCGGCATGTCGCCGCGCCAGTTCGTGAAGACGCCGCAGCCGATCCTGACGCTGGCGCTCGAATCGAGGCAGGCGCGGCGGCTCGAAGCGCTCCACAGGATCGAGCCGGGCAAGACCCGGCCGTGGGAGTGAGTTGAGCCGAGTTGAACCGACGTCGCGGGTTCGACCCGGGACCGCTGGCTAAGTCGGACAGGCGCAAGGCCAAGCGCAAGGCACAGTGGCCCATCGCAAGCTCTCGCCTGAAGAGTACCCCGCGGTCCCGGTTCAAGTCCGGGACGAAGTGGACCCGGTCCCGGCTTTCGCCGGGACGACAAGGTTCAGTCGAACAGGCTCGACACCGAGCTTTCGTCGGCAATGCGGCGGATGGCTTCGCCGATCAGCGGAGCGATCGTCAGGATGCGGATCTTGTCCGAATCCCTGGCGGCGTCGGTGGCCTGGATCGAATCGGTGATGACCAGTTCCTTGAGCGCCGAGTTGGTCACGCGCGAAACCGCCGCGCCCGACAGGACGCCGTGGGTGATGTAGGCGGTGACGCTGGCGGCGCCCTGGTCCATGAGCGCCTGCGCCGCGTTGCACAGGGTGCCGCCCGAATCGATGATGTCGTCGATCAGGATGCAGGCGCGGCCCTTGACGTCGCCGATGATGTTCATGACCTCGGACTGGCCGGGACGGTCGCGGCGCTTGTCGACGATCGACAGCGGCGCGTTGTCGAGACGCTTGGCGAGCGCACGGGCGCGCACCACGCCGCCGACGTCGGGCGAGACCACCATCAACGACTGGTCCCCGTAGCGCGCCTGGATGTCGGCCGCCATGACGGGGGCGGCAAACAGGTTGTCGGTCGGGATGTCGAAGAACCCTTGGATCTGCCCGGCGTGCAGGTCGACCGAGAGAACGCGGTCAGCGCCCGCTTCGGTCATCAGGTTGGCGACCAGCTTGGCCGAGATCGGGGTGCGCGGGCCGGGCTTGCGGTCCTGCCGGGCATAGCCGAAGTAGGGGACCACGGCGGTGATACGCTTGGCCGAGGCGCGGCGTAGCGCGTCGATGCCGATCAGCAGCTCCATCAGGTTGTCGTTGACCGGGTAGCTGGTGGGCTGGACCACGAAGACGTCCTCGCCGCGCACGTTCTCATGGATCTCGACGAAGATCTCCTCGTCGGCGAAGCGGCGCACGCTGGCATCGGTGAGCGGCAGCTCGAGATAGGCCGCGATGGCGCGGGCGAGCGGCAGATTGCTGTTGCCGGACATGATCTTCATTTTGGCGAATCCCCGTGACGGTTCCTGGCGGTCGGTCGTTGGGACCGGCCCTGTAGCCGGGTGTCACCGGATTGCAAGAGTCGGGCCGACGTTTGTCCGCCGGGCCGGAAAAACCACCGGATGAAATGCCCCACGCCATGCAGGCGCACAGGTCGGCCAACTGATTGAAAATCGCAGCAACATTGCCGACCTCGGGCGTCGACTCCGACGCATCCGCATCGTGCTGGCGAGTCCCGAGCTGAGACGTTGCATCGACATCGCGGCCGAAGCGGACTGGAGCATCCTGGACCAAAACCGCACCTGACCCCGTCATTGCGAAAGGAAAGTGCGAGAAGGCCGCGATCGGCTCAGATGCGATGCTCGCCCTTGATCCAGCGCACGGTGCCGGAGCTGGCGCGCATCACCACGCTCTCGGTTGTCATCCTGCCGCCCTTGAGGCGCTTGACGCCCTGCAGCAGAGAGCCGCTGGTGACGCCGGTGGCCGCGAAGATACAGTCGCCCCTGGCGAGGTCCTCCAGCTTGTAGATCTTGTTGAGGTCGGTGATGCCCCACTTGCGGGCGCGGGCACGTTCGTCCTCGTTGCGGAACAGCAGCCGGCCATTGAACTGCCCGCCTACGCAGCGCAGCGCGGCAGCGGCCAGCACGCCCTCGGGCGCGCCGCCCGACCCCATGTACATGTCGATGGTGGTGTCCTCGTCGGTCACCGCGATGACCCCGGCGACGTCGCCGTCGCCGATCAGCACCACCCCGCAGCCGATGCTGCGCAATTCGGCGATGAGCGCCTCGTGCCGCGGACGGTCGAGCACGCAGACGATGATGTCCGCCGGGCTCACCCCCTTGGCGGCGGCCACTGCCGTGACGTTCTCGGTAGGCGTCCGGTCGAGGTCGATAACACCATCGGGATAGCCGGGCCCCACCGCGAGCTTGTCCATGTAGACGTCGGGTGCGTTGAGCAAGCCGCCCTCCTCGGCAGCCGCCAGGACCGCCAGCGAGTTCGGCCCGGCCTTGGCGGTGATCGTCGTGCCTTCCAGCGGATCGAGCGCGATGTCGATCTTCGGCCCCCGGCCCGGCGCGCCGCCGACCTTCTCGCCGATGAAGAGCATCGGGGCCTCGTCCCGTTCCCCCTCGCCAATCACGACGGTTCCGTCCATATAGAGTTCGTCGAAGGCCTTGCGCATAGCTTCGACGGCGGCATGATCGGCCGCCTTCTCGTCGCCGCGCCCGATGAGGCGGGACGCGGCAATGGCGGCGGCCTCCGTGACCCGCACCATTTCCAGGACGAGGACTCGGTCGAGTACTTTGCTTGCGGGGGTCGTGTTTTCGGACATGTTCACTCCGGGGCAATCCAGGGAGGAAAAGGTTCGGATCGCTTAGACAGAGGAATTTGAGTTGTCGAGAAGCTGGGTTTACCTTTTTGCAATCGCTACCGTCGCCCCCGCTCCGGCGATTGCACAGACGGCTTCCGAACCTTCGGAAGCGGATCGCGCCATTGCCGAGAAGATGATGGGCGCTGGCGGCCGGATCACGCCGGACAAGATCAAGAACAGTTGCGCCAATCCCACCCGGCAGGGCGAGATCGTCGTCTGCGGGAAAGGCCCGGACCAGTTCCGCGTCCAGTCCACCGCCGATGGCGACCCGATGTCGGAGCAGGCCCTGAACGACGGACGGCTGCATACCCCGGACGTCGCCGGCAAGGGGATCTTCAAGGGCAAGCCGACCTTCAGCTTCGGCTCGGTCGAGCAGCCCTACATCATCGATCTGTCGACGATCCCCGAAGCGCCTGCCGGCTCCGACGCCGACAAGATCGCCAAGGGCGAGATCAGGGCGCCTTGAGGCCAGACGCAGACCCGCGGTCATCCCGGACTTGATCCGGGACCGTGGGGACTCTCGAGGCGATAGCTTTTCGGTGGACCACTGGTCCCGGGACGAGCCCGGGACGACGCTGGCTTCAAGCGCCGATGATCTGCATCACCAGCGGCTGCGCGGTCAGGCTCTCGGAGCCATCGAGGATGCGCAGCGCCTCGGTCACCGCGCTTTCCGGGCCCGGATGCGTGACGACCGCCAGGATCACCTCGCCGTCCTGGTCTGGATCGCCCTTCTGGATCAGGCTTTCGATCGAGACCCCGGCATCGCGCATGGCCGCCGTGATGTCGGCCAGCACGCCGGGCCGGTCGGGCACGGTGAAGCGGATGTAGGCGCTGCCGATGCGGTGCCCCGACGAGGCCGGCTCCATCGCTTCCAGCTCGGCAGTGGGCATCGAGAACGCCGGGCCCTTCTCGCCGCGGGCGATGTCGATGATGTCGGCGACGACCGCGCTGGCGGTCGGCCCGTCACCGGCGCCGGCGCCCTGGAACAGCAGGCGACCCATGAAATTGCCCTCGGCGACGACCGCGTTGGTCGCCCCGTCGACATGCGCGAGCGGGTGGTCGATCGGCACCAGGTGCGGGCGCACGCGCTGGAACAGGCGCGGGCTTCCGTTGGTCCCGTCGATCCCGGCCGTGCCGATCAGGCGGATGACGTAGCCGAGCGATCGGGCCTGCTCGATGTCGGCGGCCTTGACACGGCTGATGCCCATCGTCTCCACCGCGTCGAAGCGCAGGCGTGAGCCGAAGGCGATCGCCGCCAGGATCGACAGCTTGTGCGCGGCGTCGATGCCCTCGATGTCGAAGGTCGGGTCGGCCTCGGCATAGCCCATGCGCTGCGCGTCGGCGAGCACGTCGGCAAAGTCGCGGCCGGTGTCTTCCATCGTCGAGAGGATGTAGTTGCAGGTGCCGTTGAGGATGCCGTAGACCCGCTCGATGGCATTGGCCGCCGCGCCTTCACTCAGCCCCTTGATGACCGGGATGCCGCCGGCCACCGCCGCCTCGAACTTGAGCGCGACGCCGGCCGCCTCGGCTGCGGCGGCGAGTTCCAGGCCATGGTGCGCGATCATCGCCTTGTTGGCGGTGACGAGGCTCTTGCCCGCGCCGATGGCGTTGCGCGCCAGCGACAGTGCCGGACCATCCGAGCCGCCGACCATCTCCACCACCACGTCGACGTCGGGCCGCGCGGCGAGGGCGGCGGTGTCGTCCTCCCAGTCGTAGCCCGACAGGTCGACGCCGCGGTCCTTGGTGCGGTCGCGGGCACTGACGGCGGCGATGCGGATCGGACGGCGCGCGCGGCGGGCGATCAGCTCCGCATTGGTTTCGATGAGGCGGACGACGCCCCCTCCGACGGTTCCCAGTCCGGCAAGCGCGATATTGAGCGGTTCGACCATGCAAGCTCCTTTTCGGGAGCGCGCACTAAGCCAGGCGGAAGGGAATTTCCAGCAACGGTTTGAAGATTGGTCGCCAGCGCCTTCGGCCCTTCGCCAAATCGCTTACCCCAGGGTCCGGCTGCACGGACCCAGTTCGCCCAGCACCATGCGATAGTCGGACAGCGCCTGCTGCTGCTGGCCGAAGCCGGACGAGATGTTCGCACCCGCTGGCGGCACGTTGGGCAGGAAGCAGGCGAGGCGATACCATTCGAGGGTGTCGCGCTGCGGCGGATGGCCCACGTCGGCGACCAGTTCGGAGAACGACACACCCCACACCGGCACAGCGCCGGCCTCGTGCTTCACGGTGATCGAGGCTGCCGAGCCGTCCCGGGTGTTGAGAAAGATCTGCGTCTCGCCCTGCCCGGCCAGGTTGCCCGGCACGAACAGCAGCTCGCGCACGCCGGTGATCCTGGCGGGGGCATCGGGCGCGACCAGTTCCTGCAGGATTGCGCGCAGCCGCGCCTCGCCGCGCACGCTCCAGGCCTGCTGCGCGGTCGGAGTGACCAGTTGCAGCTCGCCGGGACGGCCTGGCACGGCGCGGGCGAAGAGGAACACGTCCTGCTTCTTGAGCTTGGGGGCCTTGCCGCTGGCATCCAGCGGCAGGTCGACGAGGTAGGACACCGATTCGCCCAGCGGCGCCTTGCCGACCAGCAGTGCCCTGGTCTTCGCCTGTATATAGAAGCGGCCATGTCCCGGCGTCAGTCCGCGGGCCCTTGCGTCCTCGATCCTGACCATCTTCGCGACTTGCGCCTGCACGACCAGACCTGCCGAATCGGCTAGGTCCGCGACATCCGCGTAAGTTACCTCGCCGCCCGCCGCAGGGAGGCCCTGGGCGCTAGACGAGAGGGGTGCCAACGCCAGGTAGGCACCCGCCAGGAGCCCTGCAAGGTGCTGCGATTTGAAGGACATGAGCGATAATCTCCGTGGAAATGCGATGGCTTATAGCCGCACCGCGGCACCGACACAAAATTGCACTGGATCAAATTCGCCTAACGCGGCATGAATTGTGCGTTAACCTGTGCCACGGCGATAAGGCGTTGCGCAGGGCAGGCTTCACCGTTAAGAAGCCTGCAAAATGGGGCAAAAATACTAAAAAAGCCCCGCGGTTCGCCTTTTCCGTCGGGTTTCGTTCACGGAGAGGCTGACTGTCAGCCGTCAGGGTGGGTAATTTAAGTTTCGTCATGGGTTCCTCCCTCCGGGGGAAGCCATGGGCGCCCTTGGACACGTGCTTTCGGGATTCGTTTCCGTCTGGATTTGTTCGGGGCTTGGTAATGGAGTGATGCGTCTGAATGGCTTACGCTGACCAGCAAATGAGCACCAACAAGATTGTTGCTCTTGTCATTGTCGCCTTGATCCACGTCTTCGTCGGCTATGCGCTTGTCACCGGCTTGGCCTACAAGGCGGCGCAACAGGTCATCAAGAAGGTGACCACCGTGGACATCAAGGAAGATAAACCCAAGGAGGAGGAGCCGCCGCCGCCTCCGCCTGAGCAACCGGATACGCCGCCGCCACCCATCGTGGCGCCGCCTCCGCCGATCAACATTTCGCCGGCTCCGCCGCCGATCCAGACGGTGGTTACCCCGCCCCCGGCTCCGCCGGTGGTGATCACGACCGCAGCTCCTCCGGCACCCCCGCCGCCCCCTCCCGGACCTTCCAAGGCCCGTGGCGTGCGGCCGAAGGGCCAGGCTGGCTGGGCCGGCCGCATCCAGTCGAACTACCCGACCCGGGCTGCGCGTGAAGAGCGCGAAGGCCGTGTGGGCGTTCGCGTCCAGATCGGTGGGGACGGCAAGGTTTCCGCATGCTCGGTTTCGAGCTCCAGCGGCAGCCCCGACCTCGACGAGGCGGCTTGCGACGGCATGACGCGCTATGCGCGCTTCGATCCGGCGCTCGACGACGCGGGTAACCCGATCTCGTCGTCGTACTCGACCGCGATCGTGTACAAGCTCAACTAACTCAAAGGTGGTCGGGACGGCACCTTTTGGTCCTGACCAACTCCTGCATTCTTCTTGAGAGGTAATTCGCATGCTTATCGTTGACATCCTTGCCGCCGGTGCGGGCGCGCCGCAGAACAAGTTCGGCTTCATGGAAGCTCTCGAACAGGGCGGTTTCATCGCCTACGCGACCGTGATCATCCTGGGCATCATGTCCTTCGGCTCGTTCTACATCCTGTTCACCAAGTGGTTCGAGCAGTCGAAGATCCTGCGCCAGTTCAGCGTGATCCGCACGACCTTCTGGAAGGCCCCGACCCTGCGCGAAGGCGCTGCCAAGCTCGACAAGAACAGCGCCTGGCGCCAGCTCGTCGACGACGGCCTGGCCGCTGAAGACCAGCACGCCAAGATGACCGACTCGCTCGAAGCGCACGACTGGCTGCACGGCTCGCTCGCTCGCTCGGAAGCGACCGTCAACTCGCGTCTCGCCGGTGGCCTGCCGTTCCTCGCCACCGTCGGTGCGACCTCGCCGTTCATCGGTCTGTTCGGTACCGTCGTCGGCATCTACCGCGCCCTGATCGCGATCGGTCTCGCCGGTTCGGCATCGATCGACAAGGTCGCAGGCCCGGTCGGTGAAGCTCTGATCATGACCGCGCTCGGTCTGCTCGTCGCGGTTCCCGCGGTGCTTGCCTACAACTACCTGCAGAGCCGCAACAAGCGCATCGCCGAGCTGCTGACGGGCTTCTCGAACGACCTGCTCGCCAACATCACCTCGAAGGGTGCCGTCAAGCCGGTCACCGCTTCTGCTCCGGTGAAGACGACGGCCGCTCCCGCCAAGCCGGCTGCTGCTCCCGCCAAGCCGTAAGGAGCACGGGTTGGGCGACAAGCCGGTTCGCCGGCTTGCGCCATCCCGCAGGGGCAAGGGCGGCGGCATGATGCATGCGAAAGCCGTCGCCCGCCCCAGGCAACGCAAGGATTAGGATAAGACTATGGCGATATCCACGGGCGGAGGTGGTGCAGACGCACCAATGTCCGACATCAACACGACGCCGCTCGTCGACGTCATGCTGGTGCTTCTGATCATCTTCCTGATCGCGGTCCCGGTTGCGATCCAGACGATCGAAAAGCTGCGCATCCCCGTCGTCGAAGCGGTCGAATCGAAGGACAAGGTCGAGAACCTTCTCCTCACCGTTTCGACCACCGATGCCGGCGGACGTGCTGCCGGCGAGCCCGGCTACCAGGGCGCTCAGCGTGGCGGTGAATGCCGCATCTACTTCAACAACGTCACTCCGGTCACTTCGGAAGAGCTCCGCGACCAGGCCTTCAAGCGTCTCGATGCCATCGTGAAGCGCGAAGGCGGCCCGCAGGCTCTCATGGCGAACCCGGAACTCATCCCGCAGGTCCACATCCGCGGCGACGTCAACGCTCCGTGGCGCTGCGTGGCCGGTGCGATCTACAACGTCCAGGTTTCGGGTTATCCCACGGTTGGCTTCATCACCAACCCGGTCGATCCGAACGGCTGACGTTCAGGCAGGAACAGGAGTAACTTTCCATGGCAATGTCAGCGGGCAAAGACGATGGTTCGCCGATGATGGACATGAACACGACGCCGTTGATCGACGTCATGCTCGTGCTCCTCATCATGTTCATCATCACCATCCCGGTTGCGACCCACTCGATCGACATCGATCTTCCGGTGGCAACCCCTCCGACGGACACCCCGCCGCCGATCGACCCGATCAAGAACAAGATCGTGCTGACCCCGGACAGCAAGATCCTCTGGAACGGCGTGCAGATCGACCAGAACGGCCTGATCAATTCGCTGCAGGCGACCACCCGCATGTCCACCGAGCCGGAACTCCAGTTCCAGCCCGAGCCGGACGCCAGCTACGAGCTGTCGGCCCAGGTCCTGCAGGTCATCAAGGCAGCGCAGGTCACGAAGTTCGGCTTCGTCGGCAACGAACAGTTCGCGAACTTCGGCAAGTAAGCCAAAATTCAAAGGCTGGTCCCGCAAGGGACACCCAAAGGGGCGGAGAAATCCGCCCCTTTTTCGTTGGGCGGCCCAAGGTTCTCCCCGGAGGCGCAGTACCTGGAGCCGCTACTCCTCCTCCGCGGGGTCAACCCGCATCGCCACCGACGCCAGGCTCTCCGCCTCCAGCAGCAGGTCGTCGTCGGCCGCGCCCGAGGGCAGGCTCTCGCGTCCGATCATCGACAGCGCCGGCACCGACAACGGGCTGATCCGGTCGAGCCGGACGTGGTCCACTTCCTTCGCCGCCCTGTCGAGCACGTCGGCGACTCTCCCCACGTCGGTCATCCGCGCCCGGGCATCGGCCCAGGCCGCCTCGATCAGCAGGTGGTCGGGCTCGTACTTGCGCAGCACGTCGTAGATCAGGTCGGTCGAGAAGGTCACCTGCCGCCCGGACTTGCGCTTGCCCGGCTGCTGCCGCTCGACGAGACCGGAGATCACCGCCACTTCGCGAAAGGCGCGGCGGAGCAGATACGACTGCTGCACCCAGTCTACGAACTCGTGCGTCAGGATATCGGGCGAGAGCAGCGCGGCGGGCTCCTCCACCGCCTTGAGGCCCCAGACGACCAGCGTGTAGTCGGTCGCCACGAAGCCCAGAGGCCCGAGCCCCCGGTCCTCCATGCGCCGCGTAATCAGCATCCCCAGCGACTGGTTCGCGTTCCACCCCTCGAACGTGTAGTAGCTGGTATATTCCAGCCCCCGGTGGGGAAAGCTCTCGACGAGCAGCCGGCCCGGCGCCGGCAGGTGCGAACGCCAGTCCTGTACCTCGAGCCATTCGCGCACGTCGTCCGGGAAACGCGCCCAGCCCGCACGGTCGGAGAGCATCGCCCGCACCCGATCGGCCAGGTGCGTCGAGATCGGCATGCGTTGCCCCGAATAGCTGGGAATCGTGGCCGAGCGCTTGGCCGCGCGCACGATCAGTTCGAGATCTTTCAGCGATTCGACCTCGAGGTCCATGCCGGCGAAGCGGAAGGTGTCCCCCGGCTCCAGGCTGGCGCCGAAGCCCTCCTCCACCTTTCCGAGCGAGCGCCCGTTGCGGAAGCGCACATCGAGCATCTCGGCATCGACGATGATCCCCGCGTTCAGCCGATGCCGCGCCGCGTGCTCGGGATGGGTAAGCCGCCAGGTCCCGTCCTTCTCACGTACGATGCGCCGGAAGCGATCATAGGAGCGCAGCGCATAGCCGCCGGTCGCCACGAATTCGAGGACCCGCGCGAAGATCGTCTCGTCGATCCACGCATACGCCAGCGACGAACGTACTTCGCCGAGCAAGGCCTCCTCGCGGAAAGGGCCTGCGCAAGCGACCGCCATGACGTGCTGCGCCAGCACGTCCAGCCCACCCGGCCGAAACGGATCGCCGTCGCGCTGGCCTTCGCGCACTGCCTCCTGCGCGGCGAAGGCCTCAAGGAACTCGAAGCGGTTCCCCGGTACCAGCACCGCTTCGCTCGGGCAGTCGAGCCGGTGGTTGGCGCGGCCGATCCGCTGCAGCAGGCGCGACGATCCCTTGGGCGCGCCCATCTGCACGACGAGGTCGATGTCCCCCCAGTCGATGCCGAGGTCCAGGCTGGCGGTGCACACCAGGGCGCGCAGCCTGCCCTCGGCCATCGCCCCCTCGACCTTGGCCCTTGCCTCCTTCGACAGCGAGCCGTGGTGGATGCCGATCGGCAGGTTGCCTTCGTTGGCGTCCCACAGTTCCTGGAAGATGTATTCGGCAAGGAAGCGCGTGTTGGTGAACACCAGCGTGGTGCGGTGGGCGCGAATTTGCTCGATAAGCTGGGGAATCGCCCAGGTCGCCGCATGACCGCTCCAGGGGATACGCTCCTCGCGGGGGAGCAGGATGTCGACCCTGGGGTCGGCGCCCGCCTCGCCGACGACGAGTTCCACGGTATCGATCTCTCCCCAGGGGGCCAGCCAGCCGCGATATTCGTCCGGGTCCGCCAGCGTCGCGGAAAGCGCGGCGCGCTGCACCTTAGGGTTGATCGCCTGCAAGCGGGCCAGCGAAAGTGCCAGCAGGTCGCCGCGCTTGCCGGTGGCGAAGGCATGGACTTCGTCGACCACCACGCGCTGCAGGCTGGCGAACAGGTCCGCGGCCTCGGGATAGCTCAGCAGCAGCGACAGCGATTCGGGCGTGGTCAACAGGACGTGCGGTGGCCGGGTGCGCTGGCGCGCCTTGCGGTCCGAGGAGGTATCCCCGCTGCGGGTCTCGACCCGGACCGGCAGGCCGATCTCCTCGATCGGCGCGGTGAGGTTGCGCTGCACGTCCGTCGCCAGCGCCTTCAGAGGCGAGACGTAGAGGGTGTGCAGCCCCTCCGGCGCTTTCGCACCATCGAGTCGCGATGGACAGAAAGCGGCCAGCGTCGGCAGGAAACCGGCCAGTGTCTTGCCCGCCCCGGTATCGGCCACCAGCAGCGCGTGGTTGCCCCGGTCGGCCGCGCGGAGCATCTCACTCTGGTGACGACGCACCTGCCAGCCACGCGCGTCGAACCAGCCGGTGATCTCGGGGGGGACGAGGCCGGGCTCGGTCATCGTGGCGGGCTCGTCGCGCATCGGGGAGAACATATCTGCACGCTGAGGGAAAAGCACCGCGTTCCTGCGGGTTGCGCGTGGAAGGCGGGAAAGGAGAAGTCCTGGGACCATCGCCCCGGAGCCCGTTTGCATCGTCGCTGTGCGCGCTGCTTCGCATTGCACTCCCTGCTGCGGCAGGCGATAGTAGGTCTCCCGGCTCGAAATGAGCGCGCAAACGAAGCCGCGCGCGTGACCTCGACGCTCAAAGGCTCTGCGGCGATGGCCCCAGGCCGTCCCTTTCCTTCCATGTCTTCATCGCGAAAGCCCCGACAGCGCCAGTTGCCGATCGATCTCGGCGACCAATCGCCCAAGCCCCGCGGCGGTATCGCTTTCGGCGCGGGCGGTCAGGGCCGCCTGGGTGTTCGACGCGCGCAGGAGCCACCAGCCGTCTGGCGTGTCGACCCGCACGCCGTCGAGGTCGTCCACCCGGGCTCCCGTTGCGGCGAGGCGCAGTCGCACCTCCTCGACTGCGGCGAACTTGCGTGCCTCGGGCACCGCAAAGCGCAGTTCCGGGGTGTTGCACATGACCGGCAAGGCATCGCGCATCTGCGTGACCGAGGCTCCCGCCCGCACAGTGGCGGCGATGAGGCGCACGGCGGCGTAGAGGGCGTCGTCGAAGCCGTAGTAGTCGTCCGCCAGGAAGATGTGGCCGCTGGTCTCCCCGCCAAGAAGCGCTCCGGTTTCCTTCATTCTGGATTTGATATGCGAATGGCCGGAAGGCGCCATTTCCGGCTTGCCGCCCAGATCGCGCACGGTGTCGTAAACCAGCCGCGAGGCCTTCACATCCGCAATTACCGTGGCGCCAGGATGCCGCGCCAGCATGTCCCGGGCATAGATGGTGAGCAACTGGTCGGCGTCTATCACCCTGCCCTTCCCGTCGACCACGCCGATCCGATCGGCATCACCATCGAAAGCAACTCCGAAATCGAGGTTCTTGGCCGCGACGAGCGCGCGCAGGTCTGCGAGGTTCGCCTCCACGGTCGGGTCGGGATGGTGGTTGGGAAATCGGCCGTCCACTTCGGAGTAGAGCAGATGGTGTTCGCCAGGCAGACGCGTAGTGAGCAGTTCCAGGGCCGGACCGACGGCGCCGTTCCCGGCGTCCCAGCCGATGCGCAGGGTTGCAACGTGATCCGCATCGATACCCGCGAGCCCCTGCAGCAGCCGCTCGACATAAGCGACGAGGACCTGGCGCGGTTCGCGGCGCCCGGGCGCCTCGTTCCGGTTCAGGACGATCCATTCGCCGGCAGCGGCCATCGCGCCGAGCCGGTGGATGTCCGGGCCGAAAAACGGCCTGCCTCCAAGCACTATCTTGAAGCCATTGTGATCGCCGGGATTGTGGCTGCCAGTTACCTGAATGCCGCCCTGCACGTCTGGGGCTGACGCTTCGGCGAAATAGAGCATCGGGGTAGGCCCCAGGCCGACCCGCACGGCATCGACTCCGGTTTCCACCAACCCGGCGACCAGCGCTTCTTCCAGCGCGGGAGAACTGAGGCGGCCATCGCGACCGACCGCCACCCGATGTCCACCCATTCTTCGCAGCACGGTGCCGAAACTGCGGCCGATGGCATGGGCATCGGCTTCGAACAGGGTTTTGCCGTAGACGCCGCGAATATCGTATTCGCGCAGGATCGTCGGGTCGAAGCGGTGGGTCGTCTGGGCCATGGCGCGCGGTTCCCTTGGAACGTCATCCCGGGTCGAGCCCGGGATCGTGGGTGGTTTCAGCCGGGCAACTGCGCGTCATGCGCCCGTTAAAGCACCGCCTCAAGACCTGCCCCTCAAGACCTGCCGGCGATTCAGGCCCGCGCCCGGGATGACTTGGGTTCGTCCGGCTCGAGACCGGGGCGCCGTGCCGAAAACCATTGGTTTCGTGCCCGCAGGCAAGACACTGTTCGGCCGCCCGCCTTACCTTTCGACCGGCAGCTCGCTCAGCAAGACGTCGCGCGCGGCATTGGCTTCGTGGACCTGTTCGTTGCTGCCGCCGCGATCGGGGTGGACGGCGGCCAGGCGGCGGCGGTGGGCATCGACGATCTCGCGCCGGCTGGCGCCGGTCTCGACGCCCAGCAGGGCGCGGGCCCGGGCGGCCTCGAACGAGGGAACCGCCTTGCCCTGCGACGGCAGCTTGGGCTGCCACGGCCAGCGGCCCTTGACCATGCGCCAGACGATGCAGCCGAGCGCGACCAGCCAGAGCAGCTTTATCACCGCCTCACGCCCCGGCCGCGAGCTTGCCGGCAACCGCACGCTCGGGCGCAAGCTCGGACTGGTGACGCACCGGCATCGGCAGATTGAGCCCGGCAACGAGCCCCCGCACTTCCTGGCGGGCGACGAGGTGGCTGGTGCCGAGGTCGCCCAGGTGCCCCTTGTCGAGCAGGGTGAGCCCGGAGGGGAACAGCTCGCGGAAGATCACGCGCTCGGACAGGCCGGCGGCGATGCGGAAACCGGCGCGCTTCGACAGTTCCTGCAGTGCGCCGTCGATGCGGCGCATGTTGCGCGCCTCGACATGCTGCACGCGGTTGCGCACGACGACCCAGTCCAGCTCGCGCCGGCCTTCCTCGATGGTCTTGAGGCCGCGCTTCTTGCGCGCTTCCCACATGACCTCGGCATAGAAGGAGAGCCGCTTGACCTTGAAGGTCTCGCTTTCGACCTGGCCGAGCAGGTCGAAGTCGACGAAGCTGTCGTTGAGCGGCGTGACCAGGGTATCTGCGGTGGTGGCGACGTGGCGGGCGAAGGGGTCGTCGCGGCCAGGCGTGTCGAACACCAGGAAATCGAAGCCTTCCGCGATCTGCTCGGCCAAGTCGTCCAGTTCGCGCACGTCGTCGCCGTCGTAGACCGCGAAGCGGGCCCCGGGCAGCGCGATCTCGCGGCGACGCTCGGTTTCGACGCGATTCTCCAGGTAACGGAACAAGGTGCGCTGCCGGTGGTCGAGGTCGATGCAGGCCACGTTCGCCCCCTGGTAGGCGAGCGCGATGGCAACGTGGACGGCGGTGGTGGACTTGCCTGTCCCGCCCTTCTCGTTGGCGAAGACGATACGATGCGCTGTCACGGGACCGTTACGCTTTCTTCTAGCGGCCCCGGAAGGCCGACCGTTTCAATTCAATTTGCCCCCAGAAGCGCGCCGAGGCTAAGAGCCTCGGCGTACCTGCCGGTCGAGCACACCATACTGGAGCAGTGAACCCCAATGCAAACCGTCCACACCCTTGATCCACTGCGCAGTGCGGTCGCCGCCTTGCGTGCCCGCTCCGGCGGGTCCGGCAAGATCGCCCTGGTGACCACGATGGGCGCCTTGCATGAAGGGCATCTGACACTCGTGCGCGAGGCAAGGAAGCGCGCGGCGGGCGTGGTCGTCTCGATCTTCGTGAACCCGCTGCAGTTCGGCGCGAACGAGGACCTCGACGCCTATCCGCGCCAGTTGGAGCGCGACAGCGCCCTCCTGGAGGGCGAAGGCGTGGACCTGCTGTGGGCGCCGACCGTCGAGGCGATGTACCCGGCCGGCTTCGCCTCCAACATCTCGGTCACGGGCGTGAGCGAGGGCCTGTGCGGCGCGGCGCGACCCGGGCACTTCGACGGCGTGGCGACGGTCGTGTGCAAGCTGTTCAACCAGGTCCTGCCCGATCTGGCCCTGTTCGGCGAGAAGGACTGGCAACAACTGGCAGTGATCCGCCGCATGACCCGCGACCTCGACCTCACCCTGCCTGCCGCGGACAACGTGCTGGGCATCGGCACGGTACGCGAGGCGGACGGACTCGCGATGTCCTCGCGCAATGCCTACCTGAGCGCCGGACAGCGGGCGGAGGCGGTGGCCCTGCCTACCGCGATGCGCGTCGCCATCGCTGCGATCGAGGCCGGCGCGGATGTCCCGGCGACGCTTGCCCGGCTGGAGTCCGATCTTCTCGCCGGCGGCTTCGGTTCGATCGACTATGCGCAACTGCGCGACGCGGACGACCTGGTCTTGCTCGATGCCCGTGCGGACCGGCCGATGCGCTTGCTCGTCGCCGCACGAATCGGTTCGACGCGGCTCATCGACAACATGGCGGTGGCACCCGCCAAGTCCTGACGAACATGCGGGAAAATCTCACAGACATCGTCATTTGTCCGCGCTAAGCTGACGACTTAAGAGTCCGCATGGAGATCCGGCCCCGGCCGGATTTGCGGCACCGGCCCAGGCCTCCGCCCGACCGCCCATCCGCAGTATCGCGTGGGTGGGCCAGGGTAGGGACGTGGGCCGGCGCCGTGCCTAAAATGCGCTTCGCGGCGCATTGTCCAAACCGACTCTAAGCATGGTTTGCCCTTGGGACTGGGCAGCCCGCGGCGGCGTCCGCGGCAGTATTGGGAGCAACGTTCGTCATGAAAAACCTCGTCTGCGCGCTGGCCGCGCTCGCCGTTTCGATTTCCGCGATGCCGGCGACCGCCGCCGACAAGTCCTCCGCGCGCAAGCTGCAGGACAAGGGCACGCAGAACATCCCGGTCTGCACCAAGCGGCTGGGCACCGTCTCGATCGTCGAGCCCGACAACCAGTGGTGGCGCGAGTTGAGCCTGGGCAGCCCCGAGGCGATCCTGCGCGTCTTCGTCCAGAAGTCAGGCTGCTTCACTCTCGTCAACCGCGGCCGCTCGCTGGAAAGCAGCGCGATGGAACGCGCGCTCGCCGCCCAGGGCGAACTGCAGAAGGGCTCGAACATAGGCAAGGGCCAGATCAAGGCGGCGGACTACTTCCTCCAGCCCGACATCGTCTCGACCAACAACAACTCGGGCGGCGGTGGCCTGGGTGGCGTACTGGGTGGTGTGGGCGGCTTCTTCGGCCGGGGCGTGGGCGCCATCGCCGGCGGCCTCAACGTCAAGAAGGGCGAGGCCAACGTCACCCTCTCGATCGTCAATGCGCGCACCACGGTGGAAGAGGCGCTGACCGAAGGCTACGCGCGCAAGTCCGACGTGAGCTTCGGCGCGGGCGGTGGCGGCTTCTTCGGCGGCACGTTCGGCGGGGTCGGTGGCGGCGGCTACCAGAACACCCAGATCGGCCAGATCATCGTGCTGGCCTATCTCGACGCCTATACGCAGCTCGTCACGCAGCTGGGCGGCCTGCCGGTAGACGCTTCGGCGGCGGCTCCCGTGGCGAAGTGAATCTGGGGGTAGGCCTGCCTGACCCGTCGTCCAAGGTTCACGCCGGCCCTTCGATCGGCTCCATGACAGTGACATAACAGGCATTGTCAGGCGACCCCGGCAGGCCGGTGGTTTATTTCCAAATCGACTTGGCTTGGGGTAGCGGCACCGCCGTCCCGACCATGTCGGACGGGGGATCGGGACTGGAGCCGATGCACCGGAGCAACCGGGGCGCAAGGCCGGGGGATAGAGCTATTCGCGACTGGGCTTCTCACTGGCACGGCGCCAGCGGCAGACAGGAATGCCAGCCGGTCCGGCGCTCTGCCGCCGCGCCCGCCTGCACGCCGATTTCTTCACGCAATCCCGATATCCGGGGCGATGGATGCCGCCGTCCCAGTCCCCTTGGGCGGCATCCGGCAACCCCGCGCCTGGCGGCGACCGACAGGCTCGCGCAATTCGCGGCTCGCAAGGGCCGGGAACCAGCCCCCTGCCCATCGACCGCCGCCGGCACCCCCGTCCCGGCGGGCAGGGCTTCGCGCCCTGCAGCCGCGGACGGGGAATGGCGCACCGCGACGCACCGCCAAGCCACGGGCCACGGAAAGGATGCAAGATCATGGGCGGGCTGAACATCCTCTACATCGAGGACGATTCGCGCGCCGCCTCGCAGGTCGAGGAACTGGCGGGCCACTCGGGCGACACCCTGACCTGGTGCGCCACCGGCAGCGATGGCCTCAAGCGCGCCGGCGTCGAGCGCTTCGACGTCATCATCCTGGACCGGATGCTGCCCGACCTCGACGGGCTGACGATCCTGTCGCGCCTGCGCGAAAGCGGCGTGGGCACGCCCGTCCTGCTGCTTTCCGCGCTGGGCCGCACCTCCGACCGGGCAGAGGGACTCGACGCGGGCGCCGACGACTATCTCGCCAAGCCCTTCGAGGGCGAGGAACTGCTCGCCCGCCTGCGCGCCCTGCACCGCCGTGCCTCGGGGCGCGAGCATTCCGCAGTGATCCTCTACGGCGCCTTCGAGTGCCACGTTAAGGCACGCACCGCCTTTCGCGACAACCGCCACCTCTCGCTCAGCCCGAAGGAATTCGAGCTGTTCCGCTACTTCATGGAGAACGCGGGCGAGGTGCTTACCCGCGAGATGCTCCTGCGCGACGTGTGGAAAATGAACTTCGACCCTCAGACCAACGTCGTCGACGTCAACATCGGACGCCTGCGCCGCAAGCTCGAGGAAGGATTCGACAAGCCCGCACTCGAGACGATCTGGGGCTCGGGCTACAGGCTGCTGGACGGCCGGTGACACGCGGGTCCAGCACCGGCCGGTGCCGCCGCCTCCGCCTGGCGCGGATCGTCGGATGGCGCGTCCGGTGAGCCGCGTCTTCGTCGTCCGGCACTCGATCTTCGCACAGATCGTCATCTGGGCGATCGCCACCGCGGCGGTCATCACCTTCGGCCTGTGGGTGCTGACCAACGCGACGATCCAGCGCACCAACCGCCAGGCGCTCGAACGTGCGGTCGACGTCGACCTCGCCGGCATGGTCGACATCTACGCCAGTGGCGACGAGCACGAACTGGCCAAGCGCATCGAGGACCGCCTCGCCCTCCAGCCGCGCGACGGCGACGCGGCGCACTACCTGCTCGCCGACGCGCAAGGCCAGCGCATCGCCGGCGACTTGCGCAAGTGGCCGGGCCTGCACGCCGGCATCTCGGAGGCGGCCGACGTGCGCCTCGACGGTGCCGGCCGCGCCTTCGCGCGCTCGACCCAGCTCGGGCCCAACCTGCGCCTGCTGGTGGCGCACGAATACCGCGACCTCGAGCTGCTGCTGCGCCAGGTCGCGCTGGTCTTCCTCACCGGCGGCGTGCTCGCGGTCCTGGCGGTCGCGCTTGGCGGCTGGATGGCCGCGCATCGCCTCGCCGGCCGGCTCGAACGGATCAACGCCGCCTTCCGTCAGCCCGACGACGCCGCCCTCGCGGAACTCGCGCGCGGCTCGGCAGGGCGCGACGAGATCGACGAGTTGACGGCCCACTCGGGCAACGCCCTCGCCCGGCTCAAGCGCCTCGCCGCCGCCCACCGCGAGGCCACCGACCATGTGGCGCACGAGATGCGCACCCCGCTCATGCACCTCGACAACCGGCTGGTGAAGGCGCTGGCGGCGACGCCCGATGCCGAGACCGCCTCCCGCATCGCCGATGCCCGCACCGAGATCCGCGGCATCATCCGCATGCTCGAGTCACTGCTCGACATCGCCGCCAGCGAGGCCCGGCGCGGCGACCGGCATGGGCTCAGCCCGGTGGACATGAGTGTCCTCGCCGCCCGCCTGGGCGAACTCTACGCCGACAGCGCCGAGGAATCAGGGCACACCCTGCAGCTCGACATCGAGCCGGGCGTGGTCATCGACGGCGAGGAGATGCAACTCACCCGGCTGGTCACCAACCTGCTCGACAATGCCTTCAAGTTCGTGCCGCGTGGTGGTACTGTACGGCTCAAGCTGCGCAAGGGCCCCCGCCTCGTCGTCAGCGATGACGGTCCCGGCATTCCCGAAGACCAGAGAGAGAGTATTTTCGAGAAGTTCAGCCGAGGCGGAAGCTGCTTCGGCACGGAAGGCGCCGGCCTCGGCCTTGCCCTGTGCCGCGCGATCGCCGAGCGCCACCATCTGGAAATCACGCTGGTGCCCACCGACCGGGGCGCCTGCTTCACCGTTACCCCGGAGTTCAAGCGATGAACCCACTATCGCGCCCGCGCCTGGTCCTGATCGGTCTCATGGCCCTTGCGACCGCCCCCGGCGGCATGGCCGCCGCGCAGGAGGACGCCCCTGCCCTGGGCGAGCGCGTCGCCCTTGCCCTCGCCACCGCGCAGACAGCCCAGATCCGGTCCGACCGCGACGGGCTGGCCCGGGCGCTCGGGGTGATCGAACGCTCCGGCGCGCGCCCGCTCGACGATTGGACGGGCGCCGACCCGGTCCCGGCGTGGCGCGCGCTGGTGCCGGCGACCCAAAGCCCCCTGCGCGGCAGCCCGCTCGGTCCCGGCTACCGCAGCGGCAAGGCCAATCCCGGCGCCAGCGATAGCTTCGAGCAGGTCTTCCTCTCGGGCAAGAAGGCCAGCATCGCCCTCTCGACCCCCAGCGACACGCCGCTCACGCTGCAGGTCCTCGACGCCGACCGCCGCCCGGTCTGCACCACCATCGACGCCCGCCGCGCCTGCCGCTGGGTCCCGCTGTTCACCCAGCGCTACGTCATCGAGGTCCGCAACGGCGGCAACCGCGTCGCGGAGTATTTCCTGGTCGTGGAGTAAGGCGCGGCCGCGCCGGTTCGATACCCGTCGCAGGTTCCCGGGAGGACGAATCGACGAACCCGCGCTGGCAATCGCGGCTCGAGCCTCTAAGTTAGCGCCATGGATATCGCCAGCAGACCCGCAGAGCCCGTCGAAAACACCCAGATCGCGGATGCCGCGACGCCGCCGCTGGCACCTCCGGTCATTCGCCGCGAGGACTACCTGCCGCCGGCCTGGCTCATCCCCGAGGTCTCCCTCGACTTTCGCCTCGGCATCGACGCGACCCACGTCGTCTCGAAGCTGTCGGTGCGCCGGAACCCAGAGGGCGACGGCACAACGACGCTGCGCCTCAACGGCGACCAGATCGCCCCGCTCGCCGTCCGCGTCGACGGGCGCGAGGTCAACGACTGGCGGCTCGACGGGCCGGACCTGCTGGTCGAACTCACCGGCGACGCCCATGAGGTCGCGATCGAGACCAGCGTAAACCCCGCCGCCAACAGCCAGCTCATGGGCCTCTACGCCTCCAACGGCATGCTGTGCACCCAGTGCGAGGCCGAAGGCTTCCGCCGCATCACCTTCTTCCCCGATCGCCCGGACGTGCTCTCGACTTATTCGGTGCGCATGAGCGGCGACAAGGCGAGCTTCCCGGTCCTTCTCGCCAACGGCAACTGCACTGCCACGGGCGAAGGTGAGAACGGGGGCGAGGACGGCACCCACTGGGCCGAGTGGCACGATCCCTGGCCCAAGCCGAGCTACCTCTTCGCGCTCGTCGCGGGCGACCTGGTCGCCAACCACGCCACCTTCACGACGATGGGCGGGCGCAATGTCGACCTCAACATCTGGGTCCGTCCGGGCGACGAGGACCGCACCCAGCACGCGATGGATTCGCTCGTCAATTCGATGAAGTGGGACGAGGAGGCCTTCGGTCGCGAGTATGACCTCGACCTGTTCAACATCGTCGCGGTGTCCGACTTCAACATGGGCGCGATGGAGAACAAGGGCCTCAACGTCTTCAACACCCGCTACGTCCTGGCCGACCCGGAAACCGCCACCGACGCGGACTACGACGCGGTCGAGGGGGTGATCGGCCACGAATACTTCCACAACTGGTCGGGCAACCGCGTGACCTGCCGCGACTGGTTCCAGCTCAGCCTCAAGGAAGGCTTCACGGTCCTGCGCGACCAGTTGTTCAGCTCGGCCATGGGCAGCGAGGCGGTCAAGCGAATCGAGGACGTCCGCGTCCTGCGGATCGCCCAGTTCCCCGAGGATTCCGGCCCGCTGGCGCACCCGATCCGTCCTGATTCGTACCAGGAGATCAGCAACTTCTACACCGCGACCGTCTACAACAAGGGCGCCGAGGTGATTCGCATGATGCGCACGATGGCGGGGCCCGAGCGGTTCCGCCAAGGCACCGACCTCTACTTCGAGCGGCACGACGGCGAGGCCGCGACGTGCGAGGACTTCGTCAAGGCGATCGAGGACGGCGCCGGCCTCGACCTCGCGCAGTTCCGCCTGTGGTACTCGCAGGCCGGCACCCCGCAGCTTGCGGTGGAGCTGACCCACGATGGCACCCGCACGACCCTTCACCTGACCCAGACCATCCCCGCAACGCCCGGCCAGCCCGAGAAACAGCCGGTCCCGATCCCTTTGCGGATCGCCCTCTATGATCGCGACAGCGGCGTCCATTCGGGCGAACGGCTGATCGTGCTCGATAAGGAAGCGGACAGCTTCACCTTCGACGGTTTCGCCAAGGCCCCGGTGCTGTCGATCAACCGCGGGTTCTCGGCCCCGGTCGCCATCGACTTCGCCCGGCCCAACGCGGACCTCGTATTCCTCGCCGCGCACGATGACGACCCCTTCGCCCGCTACGAGGCGATGCAGGGGCTCGTCGTCCAGCACCTCGTCGCGGGCGTCAGCGGCCGGCTCGACGATGCGGCGCGCGGCGAAGGACGCGCGGCGATCGGCGCGGCCTTCGCCGCCGTGATCGCCGATCCCGCGCTCGACGACCTGATGCGCGGCGAGTTGATGATCCTGCCGGCCGAGACCTACCTGGCCGAGCAGCTCCCGGTCGCCGACCCCGGCGCCATCCATGCCGAGCGCGAGGCGCTCAAGGCCTGGCTCGGGGTCGAGTGCGGCGAGGCGCTGAAGGCGCTGCACGATCGTGCCATCGCCGTGCCCTACGGCCGCGACGCCGCTGCCAGGGGCGCGCGCAAGATCAAGACCCAGGCGCTAACCCTGATCGCCGCGGGCGACCCGGTGGAAGGCGCCCGTCGCGCCTTCGCGCAGTACCGGGCCGCCGTGACCATGACCGATCGCCAGGGCGCGCTGATGGTCCTCGCCACTCTCGACGCGCCCGAACGCGACGAGGCACTCGCCGACTTCCACCAGCGATATGCCGGCAACGCGCTGGTCATCGACAAGTGGTTCTCGCTCCAGGCCGGCTCCTTCCACCCACAGGTGCTGGAGCACATCCGCGACCTGGCCGGCCACCCCGACTTCACGATGACCAACCCGAACCGCGTGCGGGCCCTCTACATGGCCGCCGCCGGCAATCCCCAGGCGTTCCACGATGCGGGCGGCGAAGGCTACCGCATGATCGGCGACCTCATCCGCCGCCTCGACCCCGTGAACCCGCAGACAGCGGCACGTTTCGTTCCCGCGCTGGGTCGCTGGCGCCGGATCGAGCCGGTGCGCGCCGGCCTGATGCGCGAGGAACTGGAACGCATCGCCGCTGTGCCCACCCTCTCGCGCGACGTGCGCGAACAGGTGACCAAGAGCCTTGGCTGACACTCCCGGCCGGCGAGTGGACGACGCGAACGCGGACGAGCCCGTGGAGGTCCACCGCGCGGCGCTGCTCGAAGGCGTGTCGCACGGTTTCCTCGGGCGGCGCGGCGGAGTGAGCATGGGCGATGTCGCCGGCCTCAACGTCGGCCTCGGCTCGGGCGACGACCCGGTGGCGATCGCCCGCAATCGCACGCTTGCCGCCGAGGCCGTGCTCCCCGGCGCCCGGCTGGTCACGGTCTACCAGGTCCATTCGGCCGACTGCGTCGTCGCCCAGCCCGGCCCCGACGCCGAACGGCCACAGGCCGATGCCCTCGTCACCGACCGGCCCGGCCTGCTGCTGGGCATGCTCACCGCCGACTGCGCGCCGGTCCTCTTCGCCGATCGCGCCGCCGGCGTCGTCGGTGCCGCGCATGCCGGGTGGAAGGGCGCGATCGGCGGCATCACCGATGCGACCATCGCGGCCATGGAAAAGCTCGGCGCGCGGCGGGAAAGCATCGTCGCGGCGGTGGGGCCGTGCATCGCGCAAGCCTCCTACGAAGTGGACGAGGCCTTCCGTGACCGATTCGCCCGCGAGCATGCGGGCAACGTCCGCCACTTCCTCGCCGGACGGCCGGGCCACCACCAGTTCGACCTCGAAGGCTATGTCGTCGCCCGCCTGCGCGCGGCCGGAATAGGCGATGTCGAGGGTCTAGGCCTCGATACTTATAGTGCGCCGCAGCAATTCTTCTCGTTCCGCCGGGCCACCCATCGAGCAGAACCATCCTATGGCCGGCAGATCTCGTTGATCGGATTGGCTTGATTACTTCCTGATCTATTGGCGTCTTGCTCTCGAATGCCGTCAACGCCGACCAAAAAGGCGGTTGGCACGGCCGTCTTTCGTGTATATCAGGCCGGCAAAGTCGGGAGAGGATCGGGCTGTGTCCGGTGTTCGAACCGACACGGGGGATACCAGGCTTACCGATGTTCAATTGGCCTGCTGTCGGTCCCCCGGCAGTGGGTTGTCGAAAGCAAGGCAAGGGCAGACATGGCAGAAACAGAGGGCGTGCGGCGGCGCGATTTCATCAATATCGCCGCAGTGAGCGCCGCGGGTGTCGCGGGCGTGGGGATCGTCATCCCCCTGATTAGCCAGATGTCGGCCTCGGCGGACGTCCTGGCGGCTTCCTCCACCGAGATCGACATTTCCGCGATCCAGCCGGGTCAGGCGATCAAGGCGATCTTCCGCAAACAGCCCGTCTTCGTGCGCAACCTCACTCCCAAGGAGATCGAGGAAGCAGACGCGGTCGACACCGCCTCCCTGCGCGATCCCCAGACGCTCGCCGAGCGGACCAAGGAGGGCAAGGAGAACTGGCTCATCACCATGGGCGTGTGCACCCACCTGGGCTGCGTCCCGCTGGGCGCCGGCGAAGGTGAGATCAAGGGCGAGTTCGGCGGGTACTTCTGCCCCTGCCACGGCTCCGCCTACGACACCGCGGCCCGTATCCGTAAGGGCCCCGCGCCCAAGAACCTCGAGGTTCCGGAATACGAATTCACTTCAGACACCGTCGTCCAGATCGGTTGAGGCCAAGAGAGAGGATCACGAACATGAGCTTTCCCTGGGCCAACGAATACAAGCCGAGCCATCCCTTCATGCAGTGGATGGACGACAGGCTGCCCCTTCCGCGCCTCGTCTACAACTCGGTGGGCGGCGGCTATCCCGTGCCGCGCAACCTCAATTACTTCTGGAACTTCGGTTTCCTGGCAGCGCTCTGCCTGATCGTCCAGATCGTCACCGGCATCGTCATGGCCATGCACTACGCGGCCAACACGGCGGTGGCGTTCGATACGGTCGAACAGACCGTGCGTGACGTGAACTGGGGCTGGATGATGCGCTATGCGCACGCCAACGGCGCCTCGATGTTCTTCATCGTCATCTACGTCCACATCTTCCGCGGCTTCTACTACGGGTCCTACAAGGCCCCGCGCGAAATGGTGTGGCTGCTGGGCGTCGTCATCTTCCTGCTGATGATGGCCACCGCCTTCATGGGCTACGTGCTGCCCTGGGGCCAGATGAGCTTCTGGGGTGCCAAGGTCATCACCGGCCTGTTCGGCGCGATTCCCTTCGTGGGCGAGCCGATCCAGCACTGGCTGCTCGGCGGCTTTGCCCCCGATAACGCCGCGCTCAACCGCTTCTTCTCGCTGCACTATCTGCTGCCCTTCGTGATCCTGGGCGTGGTGATCCTACATATCTGGGCACTGCACATCCCCGGCTCCTCGAACCCCACCGGCGTCGAGGTGAAGGCCGAGAGCGATACCGTTCCGTTCTTCCCCTACTACGTCGCCAAGGACGGCTGGTTCATCGGCGTTTTCGCGATCGTGTTCAGCCTGCTGCTGTTCTACTTCCCGAACCAGCTGGGCCACCCGGACAACTACATTCCGGCGAACCCGATGAGCACGCCGGCGCACATCGTTCCCGAATGGTACTTCTGGCCGTTCTACGCGATCCTGCGCGCCTTCACCCAGGACTTCTTCTTCATCCCGGCCAAGCTGATGGGCGTCCTCGCCATGTTCGGGGCGATCCTGGTGTGGTTCTTCCTGCCCTGGCTCGACCGCTCGCCGGTCCGCTCGGGCTCGTATCGCCCGCTGTACAAGAAGTTCTTCTGGTTCGGCCTGATCCCGGCGATGGCAGTGCTGTTCTACTGCGGCGGTGCCGCGGCGGCAGAGCCCTACGTGATGATCAGCCAGCTGGCGGCGCTCTACTACTTCGCGCACTTCCTCATCATCCTGCCGGTGGTCTCGACCATCGAGAAGCCGCTGCCGCTGCCTTTCTCGATCACCGAAGCGGTGCTCGGCAAGGACGATGCTGCCCAGCTTGCCGCCCCGCTCGCCACCCCTGCGGCGAACGCCTGACAGCCAGAACGAAAGACGAAAGACATGGCACGCATTCTCTCGATCCTCGTCGGGCTGTTCTTCACGGTGGCACTGGCCTGGTCGTTCGGCCTCGGCTTCTACACCTGGGCGACCGACCCGGCCGCACCGACCGCCGAGCATGAATTCCACCTCCACCCCAAGGAAGTGGCTTTCGCCAGCGACGGCGCCTTCGGCAAGTTCGACAAGCAGCAGCTCCAGCGCGGCTTCCAGATCTACAAGGAAGTCTGCTCGGCCTGCCACTCGCTCAGCCACGTCGCCTTCCGCGACCTGGCGCAGTTGGGCTATTCCGAAGGCCAGGTGAAGGCGATCGCGGCGGGCTTCCAGGTCCCCGGCACCGACCCCACCACGGGCGAGGCGAACACCCGCCCCGGCATGCCGACGGACTACTTCCCCAAGCCCTTCGCCAACGACACCGCCGCGCGCGCCGCCAACAACAATGCGGTTCCGCCCGACCTGTCGCTGATGACCAAGGCCCGCCACGACGGCCCCGCCTACGTCTACTCGCTGCTGACCGGATTCCAGGCCCAGCCCGCCGCGCTGCTGAAGGAATTCCCGGACTCCAAGACCCCGGAAGGCCTGCACTACAACCCCTACTTCGCGAACCTGAACCTCGCGATGGCCCCCCCGCTGACGAGCGACGGTCAGGTGGAATACGGTCCCGGCAACCCCAAGCCGACGGTCGACCAGATGTCGAAGGACGTCGCCGCCTTCCTGATCTGGACCGCGGAACCCTCGCTCGAGAAGCGCAAGCAGACCGGCCTTGCCGTGACCCTGTTCCTGCTCTTCGCGACCGTGCTGGGCTACATGTCCTACCGGAACATCTGGGCCGGCAAGAAGCACTGACCAACCGCCGCAAGGCTTGTACTACCGGACGCCCCTGCCATCTGCGATGGCGGGGGCGTCCTGCATTTGGGCCGCCTACGTTTCGCCGCCGTCGCTCGCCCGGCCCCAATGGCGCACATGCAAGATGACCAGGAGATGCCCGCCGTGAACGTCGAAGACTTGCGCGCCCTGGTGCGCACGATCCCGGACTTCCCGAAGCCGGGCATCCTTTTTCGCGACGTCACCACGCTGATCGGCGACGGGCCGGGCTTCGCGGCGGCGGTCGACCATATGGCTGGGCGTGCCCAGGCAGCCCGGGCAGACGTCATCGCAGGGATAGAAGCGCGCGGCTTCATCTTCGGCGCCGCAGTCGCCGCGCGCCTGGCGCTGCCCTTCGTGCCGGTGCGCAAGCCGGGCAAGCTGCCGGTCCCGGTTCTCGCGATCGACTATGCCCTCGAGTACGGCACCGGCACGCTGGAGGTCGACCCCGGCGCCGTGCCGGACGGGGCCCGGGTGGTGGTGATCGACGATCTCATCGCCACGGGAGGCACCGCGCTGGCCGCGGTGGAACTGCTGCGCCGCGCAGGCGGCACGGTCGCACAGGCGCTCTTCGCGATCGACCTGCCGGACCTGAACGGGGCACAGCGCCTGCACGATGCGGGTGTGCCAAGCGATGCGCTGCTGACCTTCGACGGACACTGACGCCGGGGCCCGAAACCCAGGCCCGAAACCCATGTCGTCCCCGGGCTCCACCCGGGACTGCGGGGCACTCTCCAGGCGATACCTCGCCATGGGCCACTGCGACGTTGCGTCCTGACGCGAGGTGGGCGGCCCCTTGCCCACGATCCCGGGTCAAGCCCGGGACGACGTCAGGCGGCGACGGCCTTCCTGCCCTTCTCCTTCTTCGCCGACTCCGGTTCCAGCAGCGCCTGCACCGCCTTCGAGGTCGCCACCGTGCCCAGTTCGGTCAGCGCGAAGAAGTTCGCCTCTATGTCGGCGAGGTCGTAGAGGTAGTTGACCATGACCCCGTGCGACTGCTTCTGCCCGTTGGCGGAAAGGTCGGCATTGGCATGCACCGCTTCAAGCCGCGCCCCGTTGCCGAGGTGGAAGCGCGCCACGGTGTCCGCCGGCTGGTTCCCCTTGCCCTTCGCTTCGACGAGGTATCGCGCAGCGAGCTGGCGCAAGTCCCTGGCACCCGGAACCGTCGCATTGGCGCCCTGTTCCTTGGCGAGCCACCTGGCGAACGTCGGCACTGGCGACAGCGTGGCGAAAGTCTTGAGGTGCGGCAGTTCCTCCTTGAGCAGACCCACCACGCGCTTGATGAGGTGGTTGCCGAAAGGAATGCCCTTCAGGCCGACCTGGCAGTTGCTGATAGAATAGAAGATCGCGCGATTAGCCTCGCGCGGGTCGATGGTGTCCCGTTCCTCGGAGATGATCTCGTGGATCGCGCCGGGAACTTGCGGGGTCAGCGCCACTTCGACGAAGATCAGCGGATCGTCGCGCATCTGCGGGTGGAAGAAGCCGTAGCAACGCCGGTCGACCGGCTCGACGCGGCGACGCAGGTCGTCCCATCCCTGGATCTGGTGCACCGCCTCGTAGCGGATGATGCGCTCCAGCAATTGTGCGGAGCTGTCCCAGCCGATCCGCCGCAATTCCAGGAAGCCGGCATTGAACCACGCTGTGAAGGCGTTCTCGAGGTCCCGGTCGAGCGCCGCAAGGCCAGGCGTCGAGGCTGCCCGCGGTACGGCCAGCAGGTCCTCGCGCAACCCGATCAGGCGCTGCGTGCCTTGCGGCGCGAGGTTGAGCTGGTTGATGAGGCGGCGAATGGGCGACTTGCTCGCGGCATTGAGCGCTAACGCGGAAGCCTCGTCGCGCCGTTCCGCCCATTTGGCGATGGCCTTGTCGATCGCCTTGGCGTCGGCGGGATGCATATCGTGGACTTTGCCAAGGAAATCCTGCCGCGCGGCTAGGTCACTGGCCTCGTAGAGGTCGAAGAAGGCCGAAGCCAGCGCCGGCCCGGAAGCGCGCCCGCGCAGCGAAAGCAGCGCCTCTGCGAGGTCCAGCAGGCTCTCGCCGCTGTCCCGTCGCGGTGCCACGCCGACGCTGCGCAGCATCTTGCCTAGCCCCGAACTCATCAGCAGATCGAGCGCATTGCGCCGCCGCACCGTCGTCGCCGGCGCTGTGCTGGCCGCCTGACCATCCGTGGGGGAGCGGGTCCGCGAAGTGTCCATGGGGAGTCTCGTTCCTCTGCTTCTGACCCGGGCAGGCTATCACTGCTGCACCTGCGAGAAAATACGTCGAAGCCGGGATGGGCTGTTGCAAGGCCGGGCCGAAGGCCGCGCGGCGCTGGATTCCGTGGCTTTTGCAAGGAAGAAGCCGCCGGGGCGATCCGACAGGGCATCGCGAAAGCGTCCGAAACGGCAAGACAGCCGTTGACGAAGGCGCCCCGACCATGGCAAGCGCCTCGAACGTCGCCGGCCGAGACCACCGGGCAGCGCGACCTGACGACTGCATGAGCGGGTATAGCTTAGTGGTAAAGCTCCAGCCTTCCAAGCTGGCTATGCGGGTTCGATTCCCGCTACCCGCTCCAGCCGTCCTTCCAAAATCACCCTGAAAATGGTATGAAACCCGCAGAAACCTAGGCTTTTGTGCCTTGGTTCGTCCGGGTATGACCGTCTAAATCCACCCGCATCCACCTCATATGGTGGCCAAATGGGGGCATGGCATTTTCCGGGCGATTAGCGTGGCCCCCACGTGGGGGCCACGCTGCGGAAAAGGCAACGAATCATGGCACTTACCGATGTCGCTATCCGGAACTCTGAGGTGGTGCCGGTTTTCTGGACAGGATGCTAAGCTAATTCCGACCTGACGGATTGGTACGGGAATGAAGACGACGAGGAAGCGCTACAGCGCGGATTTCAAGGCGAAGGTGGCGCTGGAGGCGATCCGGGGTGACCTGACGCTGGCGGAGTTAGCCGCCAAACATGGCGTGCACCATACGATGATCGCATCCTGGAAGCGGCAGGCCATCGAAGGGATGGCCGGCACGTTCTCCGGTGCGGGCGATGTGGCCAAGACCGCCAACGATAGCGAGTTCGAGAAGCTGCACGCGAAGATCGGGCAACTGGTCGTCGAGCGGGATTTTTTAGCGAAAGCCTTCGGTCGATGAGCGTGGATCGGAGGCGGGCGATGATCGAACCTGCTCACCACCGCTTGTCGATCTCTGCGCAATGCCGCCTGCTGCGGATCAGTCGTTCGTCTTATTACTACGCCCCGGTGCCGGAAACGGACGAGACGCTGGCGCTGATGACGGTGATCGACGCGACGTTTCTGGACTGCCCCTGGTACGGCAGCCGCCAGATGGCGCGGCACCTGCGGCGTGCAGGACATGAGGTCGGTCGCCGTCGGGCACGGCGGCTGATGGCGAAGATGGGGCTGACGCCGATCTACCAGCGGCCGCGCACCAGCGATCCCCATCCGCAGCACCGGGTCTATCCCTACTTGCTGCGCAAGCTGGCGATCGAGCGGCCAAACCACGTGTGGTGTGCCGACGTGACCTACATCCCCATGCGGCGCGGCTTTCTGTATCTGGTAGCGATCATGGACTGGGCAACCCGCAAGGTACTGGCCTGGCGGCTGTCGAACACCATGGACGCCGGCTTCTGTGTCGCAGCGCTGGAGGAGGCCCTGACCCGCTTCGGCAAGCCCGAGATCTTCAATACCGGTCAGGGCAGCCAATTTACGTCGCACGCGTTCACCAGCGTGCTACGCGACGCCGAGGTCCGCATCAGCATGGATGGCCGAGGCCGGTGGATGGACAACGTCTTCATCGAACGCCTCTGGCGATCCTTGAAGTACGAGTGCGTCTATCTCCACGCCTTTGAGACGGGCTCCGAACTGCGGGCTGGCCTGGGCCGGTGGATCACCTATTACAACACCCAGCGTCCGCACTCGAGCCTGGCCGGGAGAACCCCATTCGAGGCCTATCGGCGGATCGGACAATCAGATCATGGGGGGCATGCCCCCCATGATCTGATGATCAAACAGGCGGCATGAACGATAACCGGGGTTAGCTTAACTCAGCCGCCAAACTGTCCAAGAAGGCGGGACCACCTCAGTTGTGCGCTGCGAGGGCAGAATTGAGCTCAGCATCGGTGAAATCGTCGATCTCGATTCGGCGCTTGGGCACGGGAAGGCGATCGTCGAGACGCTTGTAGAAGCGCGCGCGGCAGGTGGCGACGACGCGCCCGCCGATCGACCCGACGAAGCTGGTGAGGCGCGACAGCCAGGGTGCCCAGTCTGTTCGCGCGCGTTCGTTGAGGCCGTCGATCACAATGAGGATCCGGGGCGTCTCGGCGGAGTGCCTGCGCCAGCGATTGAGCCTGCGCGCCCAGCGATCGCGCCGCTGGGCCGTGGCGATGTCCCCCGATTGCTCGATCAGCTCCTGCGCGATCAGCTCGGCCGGGGGAAGTTGCATTGCCGCCACTGCCTGCGCTGCGGTCAGGAAGATTAGAAACGGCGGCTGCACCGCGGCGAGCCAGTTCTGCGCGACAAGCCAGGATTTGCCGCAGCCCTGATTACCGGTCAGCACGACTAGCTCGGCGATCGGCGGTGCGGTCAGGACCGCATCGAGCACGCCACGCTGTGTGCGCTCGATCGGGGCAAGTGCGTGGCGCGCCGCCGGTGCCAGCGGTTGGCCTAACCGGTGTCGCGCCTCGTCGGTCCGCGCAAACACTGCCCGGTAGATCGCCTGGTTGGCGGCGCGCGCAGTCGCGAGCCCTAGCTGCGGCTCGCTGAGGTCGGAGCGCAATTCGGCGGCGCGCGCCTCGAATGCCGGAGCGTGCGCCAGCACGTCAAGCGCCGCAATCAGGGCGTCCCGATCGACCAAGGTCTGCGCATTGCGTGCGATGAACTCGATGCAGACCTCCGGCGCCATCGCGCAGAGCAGCGCGAGCGGCGGGAGCGTCGTGTTGGCGGGCCAGTCGAGTACGAGCAGGCTGGTTTCCACTTTGCCGAACGCGCCGCGCAGGGTCGCAACAGTCTGGCTGGTCGCCTTCACCGTCGCGGCAAGGATCCAAAGGTCGGGTGGATCGTCGCTGGCGAGGATTTCGGCGACCTTGACGGTGACGATGGCCTTACTCAGTCTCGAGCGATAGAGCTTAGCCTCGAAACTGATCGCCCCGCCGGCACTTTCCGCGCGCCCGTCCTGACCGCCCTGACTGCCAGAGGCAGCTAGCCGAAATGGGATCGCTGTCGCCGTACCGAGGAGCGCTGCTGCCAAGCCCTCGAACCCGTCGTCGCCACTGTCTTTAAGCGTCAACAACGCGACCTTAAGCCGGGCAAAAGCCTGCGCCTGCGTCAGATTGTCGCTTGCGCTCATTATAGGGCGAAGGCCTCGATCTACCATGTCGGTGGCGGCAGCGAGAGCGCAGCGAATTGCGTCACTTCCGGCACGCGCTTCGCGCTGCCTGGCGATGGAGTGTGCGCTGCCCTTGCCGCGCATCAACCCAGTGGCCGCCGCCTCCAACGCGATGAGGCCGCGAGGTCAAACCATTCCGGAGTGAAGGCGACACGGTGATGCTCGTGAGGTTTACGCAGCGTAAGGACAACCCAACCATAGTGATCGAACATGACTGGCCTGCGCCCCAACTTCAATATCCCATCTCAACGCCTTTTGCGGACGTTTCGTCTAGATCCGGCGCTATTTCGAGGTGTCAGCTTTTGGGCGGTTTCGATCGCCGGCCGGGCAACCGCTTAGGGCGCGTACCTGCTCGACCGCTAATTGGCTCTCCGATGACAGGTTCTGGCGTGACCGGACATTCCGAAGCTTTTCTGGAACGGCTTGAGGTGGTCGCAACCTGACTGTTTAAGAAGATGTCGTTGCTGATACATGCATGATCGACATCTTCGATCGAATCACCGCGTTTCCCTGTCCGTGGCAATCCAACTGCATCCAAAGATTCCCGGGCATTGCTTGGGGGCCACCGAGCGAAGAACGTAGGATACCTGACTGATTTCATGAATTAAAAGTCCGGGAATTGTATTCCCGCTACCGAACCGAACCCGGCCACGCAAGAAATCGCGCTAGATCAACAGGGTACACTCAGACCCGGCTCGCAGGTCTGGCAGTCTCCCGCTACCCGCTCCAATTCTCGATCTCACCACATCCTATACAGCTTTGTAAACCGCTGAATTCTGCTGTATTTCGGGTCATCCGGTTCGTGAAGTTTCGCGTCGTTTCATGGCAGCTCTCGAAGCTTGGGGGCCTTTTGGCGGAAATAATGAGCCGATTTTTGACCGGGGCCCCCGCGTGGGGGCCTCGCCGAGGAAAGGCCAAACTTATGCCCTTAACCGACGTTGCGATTCGGAATGCAAAGGCAAAAGACGAGTTCTAAAAAGTCAGCGATATGCTGGGCCTGTTCCTGCTGATCTCACCTTCAGGCTCCAAACTGTGGAAGATGAAATATCCCTTCAAGAGCATCGAAAAGAAGCTGACTTGGGCGAATACCCTCGGGTAAGCCTACGAGACGCGCGAAAGCAGCGAGACGTTGCCCGAGACATGCTCGCGGAAGGCAAAGACCCCTCTGCGCGAAAAGCTCGGAGGGCAAGCGCTTGCGACCAACACGTTCACCATAATCGCCCAGGAATATTGCAACAAGCGGCGCGCGATGGTGACAGAGCATGGGCCCCCGCAACGGCAACGCGAACCTTGCAACTGGCCAGCGCCACTTTTCGCTACCCCGTGGTGACGGCTCGGTTGAAGTCCGACAAAATCTGCTGCCGTTCGAACTGGGCGGGTGACAGCATCCCGTTCCTGACCTGCTTGCGCACCGGGTTGTAGAACATCTCGATGTAATCGAACACGTCCTGCCGGGCTTCCTCGCGTGTTTTATAGGTGCGGCGCCGAATGCGCTCACGCTTGAGCGAGGAGAAGAAACTCTCGGCGACGGCGTTGTCATGGCAGTTGCCGCGCCGGCTCATCGAATGCTCAAGATCGTGAGCCCGAATGAAGGCCGCCCAGTCCATGCTGGTGAACTGCGAGTCCTGATCCGAATGGATCAGCACCCGCTGCTTCGGCTTGCGCCGCCATACAGCCATGCGCAGCGCTTGCAGCACCGCATCGGTGGTCTGCCTGCTCTGCATCGACCAGCCCACCACGCGGCGGGAATAGAGATCAATCACAACGGCCAGATAAGCAAAGCCCTCCAGGGTGCGGATGTAGGTGATGTCGGTCACCCAGGCCCTGTCGGGGGCAGCGACGTCGAACTGCCGGTCCAGAGTATTGTCGACCGCCAGGGATGGCTTGCCGCCATAGCTCCCCGGTCGACGCTTGTAGCCGATCTGCGCCTTGATACCTGCCAGCCTCGTCAACCGGGCAACACGGTGCGGGGAGCAGGTCTCACCCTGATCCAGTAGGTCGTCGTGCAACTTGCGGTAGCCATAGACTTTGCCGCTGTCGTTCCAGGCTTGCCGGATCAACTTCGTCTGCCGAACATCTTCCCGGGCACGTTGGCTCAGCGGGTTCTTCTGCCAGGCATAGAAGCCGCTGGGCTGGATGCGCAGGCACCGACACATCGATCGAACCCGGAACTGGTCACGATGCTCGGCAACAAATGCGTATCTCACTTTGCATCCCTGGCGAAATACGCGATGGCTTTCCTAAGAAACAGCTGTCTCGGGCTCTGACTGCAGTTCCTGGAGTGAGAAGCCGAATGCCTTGGCGCAGCGCTCGAGATTGCCGATTACCCGGCAGCAGGCCAAGACGAAGGCGGCCTCGTTTTATCGCTCGCGGAATGCCTGACAGGTCCCCTGGGGCTCGCTCTTCGTCAAGGCGAAGCCAAGCGCTGTTTACGATCGACCATAAAACGGTCCGCGCGCATCCAATGGCTCGATGAGAACGAGGCGCAGTTTGTACCGAAGGTCGATGGTTTCCTTTTGCATCCCCTCCTGGAGGTCATGTCGCACAAGCTCTTCCGGATTGCCCGGCGACCACTGACCGCGAGGGAACTATTGGCTGTCCTGCCAATAACAAACAAGGAACGCCTCCGCTGGACCAAGGATAGCAAGCTGATGCAGCAGGGCACGGCCTAGATGAAGCGAGGGCAGGCCATATCCGTGACGACATACGCAATCGGCCCTGTGGAAGCCCTGCTCGCCGATCCGGAAGAAGTCGAGCGCTGGCGAGCCCGTGAGCTCTGGCTCGAAACCCATTGCTGCTAAGCGGCTCGGTGAGGGGCAGCCGAAGGAGTGTGGGGGCATGCTGTTGGTCTCGATCGGCCCGAGTTTCTCGACGTCCGCCCTTACTGACCGCATTACGTCCAGGAAGGCTTCGTCCTGGTCCGGCCATTGTGTCACTGAGCGCCGTCTGTCGGCGTTGCCATCAGTTTGCCAAAGGGCGCCCCATGCCAATCGCAGGGGCGAAGGATGACAGGTATAACGGCTGCTTGTTCGGCGTGGTGCCGGCGCCCCGCGATGCGGTGGCCGAAAGCGTCGAAGGGTGTCTGTCGGAAGGCAGGTTCGATGCAAGGCGGCGTAAGGTTTTCGATCTGCTCGGGCTTGATGCCGAAACGCCGACCGTCAGCGGCAGCGATCTGGACGGGCACGGCATATGCGACCTGCTGATCTAGCTGATCGCGCTGGACGATGCCGCCGTCATGACTGTGCTTGCCGTGGTCATGGGCGAAACGCTCGACGTGGGCACGGGTCTGATCGAACTGCTTGGTCAGCACATGGTCGTGACCATGGACGACGTCTATCAGGCGAACGATGTCCTGCTCGACGCAGTCGGGGACCGCGAGGTCACCCGCGACGACCAGGCCCGCCGCGATCGTCGCGATCTTGCTTTCGAGCTTTCCGGCTTCGTCATCCCTCTAGATTCTCTTGGGGCCATCGCCTTTTTCGGACTGTTCATGGCGCTGTGTGAGAATGCTGCGGTAGCTGCAGTGCTGGCGCAGTCGTCGAACGTCAAGCACGCGATGCTGGGCGAGCCGCTGCTGTTTTAAGGACTCGCACTCGTCGGGGTGATCTTCGGCCATCCCCGGTTCTATCTACTGTTGCTTGCGAGCGGTTGTTGTTGGCGATCGCCATGAGCGCAAACGCCGTCGACTCCGTTTCGACCGAATTCATTTCGTTGAATTCCTTGTTGAACGTCCAAGCGAAATGGGTTTCTGACGGCCAGATCGCCCCTTCCTTCTCGGCGGGAAAGCCGCTGTGCTCCCACTTGGTCGTGACTTCGGCCTTCAGCCCGCGCACCGCGCGGGGATTACCTGCCTGGGCCGCCGCAGGCCGAGCTTCCGTCGCATCCGGGCGCATCTGGTCGCCCTGCCCGGGGGAGCCGTGAACCGCCGTGCTTGCGGCGAGCAAAGCGAAGCACGGCACAATCCGGCACGAACCACCTGATTTCATGATATTTTTCCGAATCTTGTTGGGAAGCGGCCAGTCTATCGACAAGTCGGATGCATGGGTATGGCAAGAATGCGGGTCGACATGAATTTGGGTCGGTTCGAGCCACTCCTGCGAGAGACGCTTTCGCGAATGCACGATGCGGTCTAGGACCTCGCCCATGCCTCGCCTGTTCATCTTCGGCCTCGGTTACACCGCGCACTTCGTTGCGGCCCGCTTCGAGGCCCGGGGCTGGGAAGTGATCTCGACCGGCCGTGAGGGCACTCTCGCCTTCGACGACGAGGGCAACGTCCGCGTGGCGCTGGCCGATAGCGACCATGTGCTTTCGTCGGTGCCGCCGGGTCGCGAGGGGCGGGGCGAACCGCTCGATCCGGTGCTCGACCGCTACGGCGATGCGCTGCGCGGCACGCCGTTGTCCTACCTCTCCTCCACCGGCGTCTACGGCGACACCGGCGGCGCCTGGGTCGACGAGAGCGCCCCCACCGGCGCGGGCCGCCGCACCGCCCGGGCCGAGGCGGATGCGGCGTGGCTGGCTCTGGGCGCGCGGGTCCATCGCCTGCCCGGGATCTATGGCCCCGGCCGCTCGGTGTTCGATCGCCTCGCGCAAGGCCGCGCGCACCGTATCGACTTGCGGGACCAGGTGTTCAGCCGCGCCCACGTCGAGGACATCGCCGCGGGCGTGCTGGCCGGGCTCGATGCCCCGGCCGGTGCCTACAACCTCGCCGACGATCTGCCCTGTTCGCAGAACCAGCTGGTGGAGGAAGCCTGCCGCATCGCCGGCATCGCGCCGCCGCCGCTCCAGACGCTGGAGGAAGCCGGCCTCTCGCCCATGGCCCAGGGCTTCTATGCCGAGAACCGCCGCGTCGCCAATGGCAAGGCCCGGCGGGTGCTGGGCTGGCGGCCCCGCTATCCCACTTACGTCGAGGGCTTGCGCGCGCTCAGCGCCACGACGAGCCCCGCCGTCGCCAGCGCCGCTCCGGCACCTGCGAGCAGCGACCAGCAGTAGCCTTCCAGGAACGTCGAGAACAGCATGGCGACGACCACCACCGCGACGCCGTTATAGGCCGCCCTGCCCGCGCCGAGCTGGCGGACCAGCGTGTAGTAGAGGGGGAACGTCACCACCGAGCCGATCATCGCGAGATAGGCGGTGCCCAGCCAGTAGGCGGCGTCGGTCGGCAGGACCGGAGGCCCCGCCGTCGCGAAGGCCACCGCTGCGTCGCACAGCGCGCCATAGAGCATCGCCCAGGCCAGCAGGCTCACCATTGGCAGCCGGCTGCCGACCTCGTTGGCCTGGATCACGTTCGAGACCGAGGCGCAGAGCGTCGCCACCAATGCGAAGACGACGCCAAGCAGCACCTGGCCGCCGACCGGCGCCATCCGCGATTCGTTGAGCAGCAGCAAGGCGATCCCGGCGATGGCGATCGCGCTGCCCCCTGCGAAGCGCGGCAGGATCGGCTGCCTGAGCAAGACCCGCGCCAGCACCGCATTGGGCACCAGCATCAGCGCGATCATCAGCGCCACGATCCCCGAGGTGAGGTGGAGTTCGGCACGGTAGACGAAGTTGTAGTTGCCGCAGAACTGCGTCAGCCCGACGAGGAACGCCAGCCGGTGGCCGTCCGCCCCCAGCTTAAGGGACTTGCCCATGACCGCCGCCACGGCGAACATCGCCGGCGTCGCTAGCACGAAGCGCCAGGTCACCGACCAGCTCGCGGGGACCGTGCCGATTTGGCCGGTGATGACCCACCAGGTCGATCCCCAGATCAGCACCACGAGCAGGAACGGCAGCGCCACCGCGGGGCGCAGCATCGAAGGCTCTCCTGCCGGTGCCGTCATAGCCCGGCGATCGCCGCCGCCAGCGCTGCCACGTGCTCGGCTTGGGCATCCCACGAAGTCACCAGGCGCGCGGCGTCCGGGCCCCAGTCGTAGAAGGCGAAACCCGCTGCGCGCAGGGCTTCGCGCTCGGCGAGGGTGCAGGTGAGGAACACCTCGTTCGCCTCGACCGGATGGAGCAGGCGGTCCCGCGCGGAGGCGGCGATCCCGGCGGCGGCGGCATTGGCGGCGCGGGCGTTGGCGATCCACAGGTCGCCTTCCAGCATCGCCAGGATCTGCGCGGCCATGAAGCGGCCCTTGGACTGCAGGTGGCCCGCGCGCTTGCGGCGATAGCGGATCGTGCGCGCCGCCTCGACGTCGAAGAAGACAATCGCCTCGGCCCCCATGGCCCCGTTCTTGACGAAGCCGAAGCTCAGCGCGTCGACGTCGCCGGCGGCTTCGGCGGGTGAGCAGCCGAGGTGCGCCACGGCGTTGGCGAAACGAGCGCCGTCCATGTGCAGGCCGAGCTTGCGAGACCTGGCGAAGGCCGCGATGGCGGCGACTTCGGCGGGCCGGTAGACGCAGCCGTACTCGCTCGCCTGGGTAATCGAGATCGCATGCGGCTGGACCTGGTGGACGTCGTCGCGGATCGGGTCGACCACCGCCGCCAGCGTCTGCGGCGTCACTTTGGCGCTCTCCCCATCGGCCAGCAGCAGCTTAGCGCCGTGGAGGAAGAAACCGGGCGCGCCGGCCTCGTCCATCTCGATATGCGCCTCGCGATGACACACCACGGCCCCGTGCGGGGGCGCCAGCGCTGCGAGCGCGAGGCAGTTGGCCGCCGTGCCGGTCGCCACCCACAGCACTGCGCACTCGCGTTCGAACAGGTCGGTGAACGCGGCGTCGAGGCGGCGGCTTAGCGCATCGCCGTCGTAGGGCGCGTCGGGCGCGTCTGCCGCCATCATCGCCTTCCAGACGGAGGGATGGACGGCGGCGGCATTGTCGGAGGTGAACTGCATGACCATATGCCCTGCGAGCGCACGCCCCCGGCGTCAAGCGCCTGCACAATACAACGAGGAGAACCGTCCATGGTCGGCGTCACGATTACCAAGCACGAGACTGGACAGGCCGGCGAATACCAGGCCCACGTCGCCGACAGCGACCAGATCGGCCGCCTGACCTGGACCGAGCGCGATGGCGTGCGCTACGCCGAGCACACGCTGGTCCCTTCGGCCATCGGCGGTCGCGGCGTGGCGGGACGGCTGGTCGAGGCGATGGTCGCCGACGCGCGCGAGAACGGCTTCCGGATCGCGCCGCTGTGCAGCTACGTCGACGTCGCCTTCAAGCGCCACCCGGACTGGGCGGACGTCAGGGCCTGAGATCAGCGGCGGCCGATCCGGGCCTCAGAACCACTTGAGCCGGCGCAGCAGCAGGATCTCCACCACCAGGATCGCCCCGCACAGGCCGGATACGATCCAGAAGCCGTTCGAACCGGCCTGGGCCAGCGGAATGTCGCCGACGTTGATGCCCAGCAGCCCGGTGATGAAGGTAAGCGGCAGGAATATCCCCGCCACCACCGCGAGCACGTACTGGGTCCGCTGGGTATTCGCGGCGGCGCGGGCGCGCATGTCGTCCTGAAGGACCAGCGCCGATTCCTTGCTGATGTCGAGGTCGTCGAGATAGCGGCGCAGGCGCGCGATGGATTCGGCGATCTCGCGGCGGTCGTGGTCCTCGAACCAGCCTGGAGCGCCGCTGGAAATGGCGATCAGCGCCTCGTGCTGGGGCGACATGTGACGCTTGAGGGCCAGGCAGTTGCGGCGGATGGTCGCGATCTTGTCGAGCGTATCGACCGGATCGTTGCCGGCCGTCTCGTCCTCGATCTCATCGATCATCGCGTTCATGTCGACGATGGCGTGGCTCATGCGGTCGATCAGGTGCTCGGTGATCGCGGTGACGAGCGAGCCGGCGTCGACCGGGCCTATCCCCCCATCGAGTTCGTTGCAGACCAGCCGCGGCGTCTGCAACGGCGCCCGGCGCAGTGTCACCACGCGCCGGCCGTCGCTCCACACCTGGATTGAGAGCATGTCCTCGGGCGCGGCGCCGGGGTTGAAGTTGATCCCGCGCAGCGTGGCGACGAGCGCCTGCCCCTCGCGGAAGGCGCGGGGGCGGGTCGCGTCGCTGGTGAGCAGTTCGGCCGTCGGCTCGGGAATGGCGAGCCGCTCCTGCAGCCAGCCCTCGACGCCCGGATGCGTGCGCAGCAGGTGTATCCACAGGACTTCACCCTCGCGCGAGGGCTGCCAATCCTGCGCCTCGACCCAGCCGATCGCCCGCGCGCCGCCTTCGCCGTCCAGGACCCGGCCGAACAGCAGGGGCAGTTCGCGGTGCTCGTCGTCGGTCAGCATTTCGTCGATCATGGCGCCTCAATGCCGCAATTGCCGGGCAGGTGAAAGGTGATGCGGGAATCGGCTTCATTCCGTCACGCCGAAGGCCTATAGGAGCGCCATGTCTTCCATCCGTCCCTGGCGCGACATCGAGCGCCGCAAGAGCCGCCAGATCATGGTCGGCGCCGTCCCCGTCGGCGGCGATGCCCCGATCACGGTGCAGACCATGACCAACACCCTCACGTCCGACGCCGGCGCCACGATCGACCAGATCCGCCGCTGCGAGGACGCGGGCGCCGACCTCATCCGCGTCTCGTGCCCGGACGTCGAAAGCACCGCCGCCTTCCGCGAGATCGTCCGTGCCGCGCGGGTGCCGCTGATCGCCGACATCCATTTCCACTACAAGCGCGCCCTCGAGGCGGCCGATGCCGGCGCTGCGTGCCTGCGCATCAACCCCGGCAACATCGGCTCGGCCGAGCGCGTTGCCGAAGTGGTCCGCGCCGCCAAGGCCAACGGCTGCGCCATCCGCATCGGCGTCAACGCCGGCAGCCTGGAGCGACACCTCCTCGAAAAGTACGGCGAGCCGTGCCCCGAAGCGCTCGTCGAATCGGCGCTGGACCACATCAAGCTGCTGCAGGACCACGACTTCCACGAATACAAGGTGGCGGTGAAGGCCTCCGACGTGTTCCTCGCCGTTGCCGCCTACCAGGGCCTCGCCGACGCGGTGGACTGCCCGCTGCACCTCGGCATCACCGAGGCGGGTGGCCTCATCGGCGGGACGGTCAAGTCCTCGATCGGCATGGGCATGCTGCTGTGGTCGGGCATCGGCGACACCTTGCGCGTATCGCTCTCGGCCGAGCCCGAGGAGGAAGTGCGCGTCGGCTTCGAAATGCTGAAAGCGCTGGGCCTGCGCACCCGCGGCGTGCGCGTCGTCTCTTGCCCCAGCTGCGCACGGCAGGGCTTCGACGTGATCCGCACCGTGGAGGCGCTGGAAGAACGCCTGCAGCACATCAAGACCCCGCTCTCGCTGTCGGTCCTCGGCTGCGTCGTCAACGGCCCCGGCGAAGCGCGCGAGACCGACATCGGCCTGACCGGCGGCGGCAACGGCAAGCACATGGTGTACCTGTCGGGCGTGTCCGATCACACCATCCAGAGCGAGACCATGCTGGAACACATCGTCAGCCTCGTCGAAGCCAAGGCGGCCGAGATCGAGGCGGCGGAAGCGCAGGCGCAGGCAGCCGTCGCGGCGGAGTAGCGGATCCTTCGCTTGGGGGTAATCGCGGATTGTATCGTCGTCGGGGGCATCCCGCCTTCAGATCACTTTCGCGAAGAGAAACTCCTCGTCGCGCTGGTCGCCGACCATGAAGTGGATGTCGGCGACCTTGCCGAAGCCGTAGCGGGCATAGAACTTCTGCGCCCCGGGGTTGTCGGAATAGACCGAAAGCTGGACCTCGTCCGCTCCGAAGGATGTCGCTTCCGCCATCGCCCAGTCCATCAGCCCGGCGCCGATGCCGCGCCCGGTGGCCTCGGGATCGGTGTAGAGCTGCTTGAGTTCGATCACCGTTGCGCCCCGCGCGTGGTCGGGCCAGCCGCACTCCATCACCAGCTTGCAGAAGCCCAGCAGGCGACCGTCTTCCTCGGCCAGCATGATGCGCAACCTGGGGTCGGCGATTTCCCCGGCGACCTTGTCCGTGCTGTGCGATCCCTGGAGGAACGAAGCGAGGTCTTCGGGACGATAGAGGTGGCCGAACTTGGCGACGAAACTGCGGGCGCCAAGCTCGGCGAGCGGGGCGGCATCGGCGGCCGCGGCAAGACGAAGATCCATGGCCGAACTTATGCCGGCCCGCGCCCACGCGTCAATCGCCGCTCACAGCGCCCGCGTCATGCACATCGAGAACGCGTCCGACACATAGTCGCCAAAGGGCGGGCATTCGACGAAGCCGTGCGCACGGTAGAGACCCTGGGCGGCCTCGAACGGCGCGGGTCGGCCGGTTTCCAGGCTAACCCGGACGTAGCCGCGTGAACGCGCCTCCTCCAGCAGGTGCAGGAGGATCGCCCTGCCCACCCCCCGGCCGCGATAGGCCGGCGCAGCGCGCATCGACTTGAGTTCGCCGTGGCCGCCGCCAAGGTGCTTGATCGCGCCGCAGCCGGCCAGCACGTCTCCGTCCCAGGCGGAGAAGAACGCGACGTCCGGCTGGCGAAGGCGCTCGGCCGGCATGGCGTGGACGCTTCCGGCCGGCGACCAGCGGTGCATCTCGCCGAGGTGATGCTGCAGTAGCGCCAGCACCGCCTCTCCGGTCAGGTCGTCGGGCACGATGCGCAGGGCCTCGATCATGGCCCTATCCGCCCGCATGCTTGTCGGCCTTGCGCTTGCCCATACGCATGCCCGCCTCCAGCCGCGCCCGTAGCTGGGTGTAGTATTCCGAAAGGAAGCCCCGTTCGTCGCCCCAGCCGTCGTTGCGGCCGATCTTGGCGGCAATGGTGTGGTAGACGGCCTCGATCGCATCGCCGCGATTTTCGCGCAGCACGCGTTCCAGCGACTGCAGTTCGAACTCGCCGTAGACCGCCAGCTCGGCTTCCTCGAAACGGTACGTTCGAGCTGGCACGGTCGCTTGCGCACTTGCGACCGTCATTGCCGCCTGCAGCTTCTGGCGTGGACGTTCCAGCACCCAGCTTCCGGCGATGATGTCCCCCGCGCGCAACCCGTCCCGGTTGAACAGGGGGAACAGCAGGAAGATGGCGAACCAGCCCGCCGCCGCCAGCCACGCCATGCCGCTGTCCGCGCCCGCCATCAGGATCAGCGGCAGCGGCAGGAACAACTCGATGTCGCGCAGCAGGTTGCGGGCGATCACCATCTCGGCAGTAAGCCGCCCACCGTCGCGCGCGGCGATGCGGATGCCGGTCAGCCGCTTGCCGGGCGTGGCCCCGCGCGGACCCAGCTCGAAGTAGAGAAAGTAGGCGTTGCGGAACAGGAACATGATGACGATCCACACGATCATCAGGAACTGCAGCGCCTGCGCCGCCGCGCCCTTGCCTTGCGCCTCGCGCATGAACTGGCCGGCGCCGCCCGCGATCTGCGCGAGCGCCAGGGTAGAGCCGATCATCAGCACGAGGATGAAGATCAGATCGAGGATCAGCGCCCCCAGCCGCGCCCCGCGTCCCGCCACCGTCACCGGGAGCGAGATGCCCTCGGGCGTGACGAGGATGCGCTGCTTGTTCCGGCTCGCACGCGGGCGGGCCCGGCGGGGGGCAGGGGCGGCGCTCACCGGCGGGCCCCGCCGCGAAACGCGAAGAAGTAGGCGCACCACAAGGCCAGCATGAAGCCGCCGATCGCGAAGCGGCCGAACGTATCGTCGACCAACTGGCGCGCGAAACCCTCGAGCAGCGCCGCGACCACCAGCATCAGCACGACCCCGGCCATCACCACCGCCGCGCGGCGCCCCGCCTCGGCCGTCGCCTGGAGGACCGGGCGGTTGCCGGGGAATGCCAGCGCGCGGCCGATGTGCAGGCCCGCCGCGCCGCTGAGCAGGATCGCGAACAGCTCGGTGGTGCCGTGGACACAGATCCAGGCGGCGAAGTCGGTCAGCAGGCCGGCACCGTGGTAGAGCCAGCCCATCGCGCCCAGCAGCGCGAGGTTGTGGATCAGCAGCAGCAGCGTCGGGATGCCGAAGGCGAAGCCAAGCGCGAAGGAGAGGATCGAGACTTGCGCGTTGTTGCTGAACAATTGCGCGGCGAAGACGCTCATGCCGTCCTGCTCCCGCTCGCCGAACAGAGTGCCGCGCAGCGCCTCGGCAGTGGCGCCGGGCACGCGGGCGCCGGCCATGTCGCGCCCCACGAGCGTGAAATACCATTCCGGATCGTGCGAGACGAGCAGCCAGCCCACCGCGACGCCTGCCACCATCACTGCAAGCGCAACGAGGATTTCGAAGCCGATGCCCCGCACCGCCGCGCTCCAGCCACCGCCGAGGAACCCGTGCAGCCATTCGGTGAGCGAGGAGCGCGGCCCGTAGACGACGAACCATGCCCGCTGCACCAGTGCTTCCAGGTAGGCCAGCGTGGCGGCGTCCAGCGAGGTCTCGCGAGCGATCGAAAGGCTGGAGGCGACGGTGCGGTAGAGCCCCGGCAGCGCCAGCAGGTCCTCGTCCGAGATGCCGCGCAACCGGCCCTTCTCCATGCGGGTGACGATGGCTTCGAGGCGGCGCCAGTCGGCCTCCCGGTCCAGGCGGAAGCGGTCGGAGCGCAGCGCGGCGATCTCGATCGCATTGCCGCCGGCATTCGACGTGACGGCGTTCATCCGATCGCTCCCGAGCGCTTGATGGCGAGATAGGCGTCAAGCAGGCGGGTGCCCACGGTCTGCCACGGGGCCTCGATCACGTCGACGCCGATCTGGCGCAGCCGGCGGGTCACGAGGTCGCGCTGGCGCAGCAGGAGGTCGGCCGAGACCGCCATCGACAGCCCTTCCATGTCTTCCGGCGCGGCGGCAGACAGGCCTTCGAGTTCGTCGTCGGCCATCGTCACGAACAACACGACGTGGCGCGAGACGAGGCGGCCGATGCTCTCGATCATGAGTTCGGCGCTGGTCGGGTCGGTGAACTCGGAGAACACCACGATCAGCGAGCGGCGCTGGAGCCGGCTGGCCAGGGTCGCCAGCGCGAGCGTGAAGTTGGGCTCCTCCGAGCGGTATTCCAGCCCGGCGGCGGCCCGCTGCAGGCGGTGGAACTCGGACGATGCGGCAATGAACGGGGTCGAGACTTCGGGCCGAGAAGCAAAACCGAACAGCGACACCCGGTCCCCGCCCTTGAGTGCCACGAACCCGGTGGCGAGCGCGGCCGACACCGCGCGGTCGAGCCGGGGCATCCCGGCGATCGGCTCGCACATCGTCTGACCGCAGTCGAAGGCGAAGACGATCTGGTTGTTGCGCTCGGTCTCGTATTCCTTGGCGTAGAGGTGGACGTGGCGAGCCGAACTTTTCCAGTCGATGCGGCGGCGGTCCATGCCCGGCTGGTACTCGGCCAGAGATTCGAACTGCGTCCCCTCACCCCGGATGCGGCGGGCGAGCAACCCGTACTGCGCGTCCTTGAGGAACGTCTGCAGGGCGGGCGAGCGGACTGCGGCGATATTCGGCCAGACGCGCACCGCCTTGTCGATATCGCCGGTGAACTGGCGCGCGCCCAGCCCCAGCGGCCCGGTCCAGCGCAGCCAGGCGCGGGTTATCCGGCCGGTGCCGCGACGGGCCGGGGTGAAGTCTCCGACGCCACTCCAGCCCTCCTCGCCCGATGCGAGCGGGAACGCCAGCCGGCCGCCGGGCGCAAGGCGCGGGTCGCATTCGAGCGCCATTTCGGCGCGCGAGGGCCTGCCGGAAAAGCGGACTTGCGCCCCGATCGCGTCGGCCGCGCCGACCTCGACGTCGCCGGGCACGCTGATGCGCAAGTCGTCCGCCCGGCCGGCCAGCAGCGCATCGACGGCGATCAGCACCAGCACCACAAGACCGACCACCGGTGCGATGATCCACAAGTCCGGCCGCGCCGCCGCGATCACCAGCGCCACCGGTGCGGCCAGCGCCAGCAGCACGGCGGCTCGGGCGGTGGGCACGAACGGGCCGCGCAAGGGGGCCGGGGCCTTGCTCATACGGCCAGCACCTTTCCAACTCTCCCCGCCTTCGCTCGTGCCGAGCGAAGTTTTGACCCGCCAGCGCCGCGTGCGGTGTCTCGACTTCGCTCCACACGAACGGAGGGAGGCGTTTCGTCCGCCATCGGGCTCAGCGCGGCGCTTCGGTCTGTTCGACGAGCTGGCGCACCAGCGCCTCGACCTGCTTGCCCTCGATCTCGGCCGCGGGGCTGAGCAGCAGGCGGTGGCGCAGGACCGAAGTGGCGAGCGCCTTCACATCGTCGGGCACCACGTAGTCGCGCCCGTCCAGCGCCGCCCGCGCCCGCGCCGCGCCGGCCAGTAGCACCGCCGCGCGCGGGCTCGCGCCCGAGGACAGGTCCGGGCTTTCCCGCGTCGCGCGCACCAGCCGCACGATGTAGTCGGTGACGCTGTCCGCCAGCTTGACCGCACCGACCGCGCGCGTCGCCGCCTCCAGTTGCGCGGGGCTGACGATCGCGGCGATGCCGACTTCCGCAGGCGTCGGAGCGCCCCGGTTCTCGCCATAACGGGCGACGATGCGCCGTTCCTCCTCCGCGCTGGGATAATCGACCAACACCTTGAACAGGAAGCGGTCGAGCTGCGCTTCGGGCAGCGGATAGACGCCCTGGCTCTCGATCGGGTTCTGCGTCGCCACCACCGTGAAGTGCGGGGGCAGCTTGTGTGCGGCGCCGTCGAGCGTAACGCGGCGTTCCTGCATGGCCTCGAGCAGCGCGGCCTGGGTCTTGGGCGGGGTACGGTTGATCTCGTCCGCCAGCAGCAGGTCGCAGAAGATCGGGCCTTGGGTCAGGGTGAACTGGCTGGTCTGGAAATTGAACAGGTTGGAGCCCAGGATATCGCCAGGCATCAGGTCCGGCGTAAACTGGATGCGCCCGAAATCGAGGCCCAGCGTCGCCGCAAAGCACTGCGCGAGGAAAGTCTTGGCCGTGCCCGGCGGTCCTTCGAGCAGGACGTGGCCGCGCGCCATCAGCGCGATCAGCAGATGGTCGATCGTCTCGGCCTGCCCGACCACGCCCTTGGCGACCTCGGCGCGGATCGCCTGCGCCACCACGGCGACGGCGGCGATCGCATCGGAAGGTCCGTCTGGAGGGAGAGTGTCGGTCATCGAATCAGCATCCTTTCGAGCGCGTGGAGATCGCGCGCGGCTTTCAGAAGGTCGTGAGGACGGCGGCCTGCACGCAGGCGGGCAGCGATTACCGAGAACGGCTCTGCATCCGGCTGGCGAGCGGCCAGCGCCCGGTCGATCGCGGCTTCGGTGCGCTCCGCCTCGGCCCCGCGCGGCAGGGCCAGCGAGAGGACCAGGCGATCGCGCGCGCGGTCGGCGTAGGGGCCGCCCAGAAGGTGCCAGCGCCGGGTGCGCCGCACGAAGCCGGCCGCGTTGCTCACCAGCGCGTGCTTGCCGAAGGCGATCACCCGGTCGGGCGCGAGCGGCGGGCCGAAGCGCAGGAAAGCCCTCCACCCCACGACCAGCGCCGCCAGCAGCAGGCACAGCGTCGCGGCGAGGAACGGCGGGGTGAACGCCAGCGTCAGCAGGTTCTGCGAGCGCGCGTAGCCCGGCAGCGTCATGTCGAAGACCACCGGATCGCCCGGCTTCAGGCCCGCCGCGCGGACCAGCGCCTCGGCCAGCCGGGCATTCTCGATCCGCGCCATGCCGTAGTTGTCGAGCAGGTCCGGCTCGAAGACCATGATCGTGGGATGGAGGTCATCGTCCTCGCCCGAATGGAGCACGCGGTCCTGCGCGATGTTCTCGAGTCCCGGATAGGAACCGCCGTCGTCCATGTAGCCAGCCAGCGTCAGCTTGCCGTCGCTGCTGGCGACGATCCGCACCAGCCCCGCGCCCGCTCCCGAGAGCACGGAGCGTCCTTCCGGCAACACGCCCGAAAGGCCCGCCCCTTGCCAGCGCGCGCGCGGCACAGGCGTGACCTGGACCGACAGCGTATCGAGGAACCCGCGCCATTCGGGCGGGGCGATGCCCGAAAGACGGACCCAGCCGGTCTTCGCCTTCTCTTCCTGTTCGCGCGAGGGCGCGGCCGCCATCCACTTGGGTGCGATGACGAGCGTGGCCCCCCGGTAGCGGCGGCGCGCGACGATCTTCTGGATCTCCTCGCCATCGGCGTAGGCAGGCGGGGTGAGCACCAGCAAGCCCGGCCGATCGAGCGCGCCTTCGTTGCGCACGCTGCTCACCGCGTAGCCGCGCCGTTCGAGGTAGCCGGCGAAAGCGGCGTAGCCGTTGAGCCCCTTGCCCTCGACATGGGCCTTGCCGTCGTTGGCCGACCCCATGCCGGTGCCGGTGGCGATCATCCACAGCAGCGCCACGAACAACAGCCCGCCCAGCACGACGATGGCCACGACGGCCCAGCGCGAGAACGGGTTGGCGCCGACGGCGATCGGGGCCGCGTTCCTTGCGTCCGCGTCGCTCATGCCCGTAGTTCGACCTTGGCGAACTGCGCATAGGCCAAGCGCGCCGCGTTCCAGTCGCCCGCGTCGAGGTCGCGCAGCGCGAAGACCGCGCGCTCGACCCGTTCGGCAATCACCGCGAAGGCACGGCGGCCGGCCTCGGGCAGCGCGGGCAGCACGGCGATCTCGCGCGCAGTGGAGGCAGCGTTCAGCCAGTCGGGCCGGGCATCGCGGATCTGGCCTACGCTGCGTCGCAACAGGAGATGCGCGGCCTCGCCGAAGCGGCCCTCGGCAGCCAGTCGGTCGGCGTCCTCGAGCAGGGCCATGGCCTCGGCGCGGTCGGGGGCCCAGTGGACCTCCTCGCTGGTGCTGGCACGGTTGCGCCGCCGGTCGAGCAGCGGTTCGACGATCATTCGCCACAGCAGGAACAGCGCCAGCCCCGCACCGATCGCGATCAGGACGTACTGAAAAATGGGCCAGGACATGCCCAGCATCCGCCCGATCGGCTCGAAGATCGCCTCGAGGAAGCGGCCCAGCGCCTTGAGCCATTCGGGTGGGCCTTGCGGGTCGGGGACCCTGGGTTCGGGAAGCGGGGCGTACTGGATGTCGGCAGCGCCGCGCACGGCCTCCCAGTCGCCGGCAGCGCTATCAGGCACCGCACTTGCGGCCGAACCCGCGCCTTGCACCCCGCCAATCGTCACCGGACCACGATTGCATGCTGCAACACGGCGCGCAAGCAGTTCAAAGAAAGGCGCCCCCCACCCGCTCGCGGCGGTGGAGGGAGAACCTCCCTACCTCACTGCATGATGACCCAGCGGGCCATGCCCTTCACCGAAACCGGGCGCCGCCAGCAACGCGGCATGCACGAAGTCGCGGGCGTCCTCGATCGCCTCGGCCAGCGGGACGCCCTGGCCCAGGAAAGTGGCGATCGCGCTCGACAGGGTACAGCCGGTGCCGTGGGTGTGGCGCGTCTCGACGCGCTGGGCGGTCCAGACCTGCGGCTCCTGACCGGGCACGACCAGCCGGTCCACCACCGTCTCGCCCGGTGCGTCTCCACCCTTCGCGATATAGGCGATGCCGCGCGCAGCCAGCGCCTCGTCGCCGCCCAACGCAGCGAGCTCGTCGACGTTGGGCGTGGTCAGGCAGGCGATGCCCATCAGCCGCTCGAACGCCGCCACGGTGGCCTCGTCGGCCAGCACCGAGCCGGCGGTGGAGATCATCACCGGATCGAAGACGATCGGCACTACTCCGATTGCGGCGACCAGCGCTTCGAGCCGGTCTGCGACGACGTGGGCGATCTCGGCGCTGCCCAGCATGCCGATCTTCACCGCATCGACCCCGATGTCGCCGATGCAGGCATCGATCTGCGCCGCCACCATCTCGGCCGAAAGCGCCTGTATCGCTGCGACGCCCGTGGAGTTCTGCGCCGTGATCGCCGTGATCGCGGTCATGGCGTAGCCGCCCAGCAGGGTGATGGTCTTGACGTCGGCCTGAATACCGGCGCCGCCCGAGCTGTCGGAGCCGGCGATGGACAGGATGCGAGGAGGCTGGTTCATTCCCGCGTCTTACGCGCTGGGGACGGGGTAAGTCGAGCCGGTCGTCAGCCCTCGAAACGCCGTACCTTGGAAGGCGGCGCCGAATCATGGTGCTTCTTCGCCCGCGTTGGCCGGTCGACCAGTTCTCCCCCGCAATTCGGGCACATGTCGTCAAGCGCCTCGGCGCAAGTCACGCAGTACGTGCACTCGAAACTGCAGATGAAGGCGCCGGGCTCCTCGGCAGGAAGATCGAGGCCACACCGCTGGCAATCGGGGCGCATTTCCAAAGCCATTATGCTGCTGCCTTTTCTACTGCATGGCAGATCGAGGCGACCGCCGCCTCGACTTCGTCGGCATCGTCGCCTTCTGCCATGACGCGGATCACGGGCTCGGTGCCCGAAGGACGGATCACCAGCCGCCCGCGCCCTTCGAGCGAAGATTGCGCATCGGCGATGGCGACCTTGACGCTATCGGCCTCCAACGGCTTGCCTCCCGCGAAGCGGACGTTGCGCAAAAGCTGGGGCACGGGATCGAACAGGTGCAGCAGTTCGCTCGCCCGCTTGCCCGACTGGACGAGCGCGGAGAGCACCTGCAGCGCCGCGACGGTGCCGTCGCCGGTGGTCGCATGGTCGAGCAGGATCATGTGGCCCGACTGCTCGCCGCCCACGTTGTAGCCGCCGCTGCGCATGCGTTCGAGCACATGGCGGTCGCCCACGGCGGTGCGTTCGAGGTTGAGGCCGATACCGCCCAGATAGCGCTCGAGGCCGAGGTTCGACATGACCGTCGCCACCACGCCGCCGCCGCGCAATTGCCCGGAGGCGGCGAACTCGCCGCCGATCAACGCCATGATCTGGTCGCCGTCGACGGTCTGGCCCTTCTCGTCCACCACGATCAGCCGGTCCGCGTCGCCGTCCAGCGCGATGCCGATGTCGGCGCCCGAGGACACCACGGTTTCCTGCAGCAGCTCGACATGGGTGGAGCCGCAGCGTTCGTTGATGTTCTTGCCGTTGGGCGTCACGCCGACCGCGACGATCTCCGCGCCCAGTTCCCAGAACGCCGAAGGGGCGACCTGGTAAGCGGCGCCATTGGCGCAATCGACCGCGATCTTGAGCCCGTCCAGCCGCACGGTCGAGGGCAGCGAGCCCTTCACCGCGTGGATGTAGCGGCCGCGCGCATCCTCGACGCGGCGGGCGCGGCCGATCTCGGGCGAGCTGGCGAGCGCGAGGTCCTCGCCCACCAGCATCGCCTCGATCGCCAGTTCGTCTTCATCGGAAAGCTTGAAGCCGTCGGGGCCGAACAGCTTGATGCCGTTGTCCTCGTAAGGGTTGTGGCTGGCCGAAATCATCACGCCGACGTCTGCGCGCAGTTCGCGTGTCAGCAGCGCGACGGCAGGCGTCGGCATGGGCCCCAGCAGCACCACGTCCATGCCCACGCTGGTAAACCCCGCGACCATCGCGTTCTCCAGCATGTAGCCCGACAGGCGCGTGTCCTTGCCGATGACAACGCGATGGCGGTGGGTGCCGCGCAGGAAGCGGGTGCCGGCGGCCTGGCCGACTTTCATGGCCGTGGCGGCGGTCATCGCCCCCTGGTTGGTGCGGCCGCGAATGCCGTCGGTACCGAAGAACTGCTTGCCCATAGCTTGTGGAAATCCCGTTTCCCGAAAAGTCTCGCGTTTCTTAAGCCACAGCCGTTACCGCGACCTGAATGCGTTGTTAAACTTCGTTCAGGAATACGCCGCGAGGTCGATTCCCGACCGATCACTAGACCCTCTCCGGCCGCATTTGAAGCACCAAGCGCCGGTCGTGTCGAGCGCGGCCGGGGCATCCTTCGCAATCGACAGTCCTCGAACTGAACGACCCCGTCCCGTTCCGTCGCGCAAGCGCTACCCCTCTCGCAACACCCCGCCGCAAATTGCCATACGCCGCGCGCCTGCGTAATGATCGGGGCAATGACCACACCTTCCCCCGCCCCCGCCAGCCCCTCTCGCATTCCCGAAATCCGCGTGCCGGGGATGCTGACGCTCGCCGGGCTCGTCGGCGGACTGCTGATCGGCCTTGCAATCGCGGGCAGACCTGCCGCCGACGCGGCACTGGCCGTGGCGGGTCCGGTTGGCTCCTTGTGGCTGCAGGGCCTGCAGATGACGATCCTGCCACTCGTCGCGGGGCTGCTGTTCTCCGGCATCGTCGCGACGGTCGCCGCCGCGCGGGCCGGGGCCATGGCGCGCCGGACCTTGGGCATCATCGTCTCGTTTCTTGCCTTCAGCGCGATCCTGGGCGCCGTGGCCATGCCGCTGCTGCTCGGGTTTTTCCCGGTGCCGGCGGGGGTCAGCTTCGTCCACGGAGCCGACCCCGGCAAAGTCCCGGGGCTGGCCGACTTCCTGTCCTCGCTGCTGCCCGACAACGTGATCTCGGCCGCGGCGGCAAGCGCGATGCTGCCGGTGATCGTCTTCGTCGCCCTCTTCGCCCTGGCCTCGACCAAACTGGCAGACGAACCGCGCCGCATGCTCGCAGTCCTGTTCGAAGCGCTCGCCGGCGCGATGATGGTGGTGATCGGCTGGGTACTGATGCTCGCGCCCTTGGGAGTCTTCGCACTCGGCCTCACGCTCGGCGTCCGAAGCGGCGGCGCCGCCCTGGGCGCGCTGGTGCACTACATCGTGCTGGTGACCGCCGTGGGCACCGTGGTGATGATCGCCGGATACGTCCTTGCCGTGACGCTTGGCCGAAAGAAGCTGAGTACCTTCGCAGCCGCCATGCTGCCCGCGCAGGTCGTCGCGATCTCGACCCAGTCGTCGATCGCCACGCTCCCGGCGATGCTTGCCTCCAGCCGCAAGCTGGAGGTCTCGCCCACGACCGCGGAATTCGTGCTGCCTCTCGCCGTGACCCTGTTCCGCGCGACCGGCCCGGCGATGAACATGGCGGTGGCGATCTACGCCGCCAAACTCGCCGGGATGGAACTGACCACCGGAGCGCTCGCTGCCGGCGCCTTCGTGGCCTTCGCGACCACGTTCGGAGCGGTCTCGCTACCCGGCACGATCAGCTTCGTATCCTCGATCGGCCCGATCGCGGCCGCCATGGGCGTACCGCTATGGCCGCTGGGGGTGCTCGTGGCGGTGGAAGTCCTGCCCGACCTCATGCGCACGCTGGGCAACGTGACCATGGACGTGGCCGTCACCAGCGCGGTCGATGCAAGCGTGGAAGAGCCGCAAACGGTTGAAACCATTCACTGAACGGCTCGCCGCAGGCAGACGCAACCGGATCGGAGGTAATTCGCTGACCCGGGGCTAATACTGCGAGAGGAGCCCCCCGCCTTGGTCACGTCGGCATTGGAACGCGCACTGGCGCCGTTCCCCCTGGAAAGCGTTCCCGCCTCCCATGCCCGCCGGTTTCTCGAACCCGGCCCGGTGGTCCTGCTCACCACCCGCCATGCCGGTAACGAAAACGTCATGGCGCTCGGCTGGCATCAGGTCCTCGAATTTTCGCCCTCGCTGGTAAGCTGCGTCGTCTCACGATCGAGCCGCAGCTTCGAGATGCTGCGCGCCTCGGGCGAGTGCGTGCTCAACGTGCCGGGAAGCGACATGCTCGACGCGGTCGTCGGCGTGGGAAACTGCTCGGGAGAGGACGTCGACAAGTTCGCCCGGTTCGGACTGGAGCGCGAGGACGCGCTCGAGGTCGATGCCCCGGCCCTGCCGCAATGCCACGCCCTGATCGAATGCCGCGTCAGCGACGACCGTGCCGTCGAACGCTACAACCTGTTCATCCTCGAAGTGCGCCACATCCGCGCCCGCGTCACCCCCAGGCCACCGGAATACGTCCACTACGTCGGCGACGGCGAGTTCATGCTTTCAGGCAAGCGCGTTTCCCGCAAACGCCTGTTCCGCCCGGAAATGCTGGGATTTTAGAGCTTGATGACATGACACTGACGCCCGTTTCGCCGTTGTGGAAGTCATCCCTCTCCGGGCCATAGTGGCCCAAGCGCTACTCTTCCAGCTCGATGTCCCAGTAGAGCCAGTCGCGCCAGGTTTCGTGGAGGTAGTTGGGCGGGAAACCGCGGCCGCGCTCCTGGAGCTGCCAACTGGTCGGCCGGATCGGCGGGACCATCGGCGGCATGTGCGCCTGCTTGGGCGTGCGACCGCCCTTCTTGAGATTGCACGGGGCGCACGCTGTCAGGATGTTTTCCCAGCTCGTGCGGCCGCCGAGCCGGCGCGGAAGCACATGGTCGAACGTCAGGTTATGCGGGCTGCCGCAATACTGGCACGAGAAGCGATCGCGCAGGAACAGGTTGAAGCGGGTGAAGGCGGGAAACTCGCTGGGCTTCACGTATTGGCGCAGCGCGATCACCGAGGGGATCTGCATCGTCCAGCTCGGGCTGTGCACCGCGCGCTCGTAGCTCGAGATGATGTCCACCCGCTCGAGAACGACGGCCTTGATCGCGGTCTGCCAGGGCCACAGGCTGAGGGGATAATACGAAAGCGGCGTATAGTCCGCGTTGAGAACGAGTGCAGGGCAGTCGGAAAGACTACGGGAGGGATCTCCCTCCGCGCTGCGGAAACGGGCCGCGCGCTCGATCAGGTCCGACCTGAGCATGGCCTCCTGTCGCAGGCTCTCATTGCTGTTTGATGGCAACGCATGGGTGCTTTGCAGCATCTACGCAGGCTCCCGTCAAGATAGCTGATTATCGAGGCCCGCGCGCAATCCACAGGATCGCTTGCGAGAGGCCCGTCGTCCCAGGCTTGCTCCGTGACCGCGGGGTACTCTTGAGGCGATGGCCAGCGCTGGGCCACTGCGGCGTGCCGCGTCTGACGCGACGGGGGCGTGGCCTGCCCTGCGATCCCGGCGTTCGCCGGGGTGACGGATTCTTCCTTTGCCGCGCCGCGACGTCTAGGAGGGGCCGGGATGACCCGCACCCGCTTCGCCCCCAGCCCCAACGGCCCCCTTCACCTGGGCCACGCCTATGCGGCACTGGTCGCCCACGACACCGCCCGCGAACGCGGCGGGCGATTCATCCTGCGCATCGAGGACATCGACGGCGAACGCAGCCGGACGGAGTTCGTCGAGGAGTTCCTGTGCGATCTCGAATGGCTCGGCCTTGCCTGGGACGGCGAGGCCGTGTTCCAGTCGCACCGGTTGGCGAGCTACACGGCGGCGGGCGACCGGCTCAGGGCCATGGGCCTGCTCTACCCCTGCACCTGCACTCGCGCCGAGATCGCCGCGGCCGCCCGCGAGACCGGACCCGATGGCCCCGTCTATCCCGGCACCTGCCGACACCGCGAGACAGACCCCGCCCATGCCGCCTGGCGCCTCGACGTGGGCGCGGCGATGGCGCTGGCCGGGCCGCTCGACTGGGTGGACGAAACGGCAGGCCTGCAAATCGCAACGCCGCAGGTGTTCGGAGACGTCGTGCTGCTGCGCAAGGACCTGCCAGCCAGCTACCACCTCGCCGCCACGCTCGACGATGCGACCGACGGCATCACCCTCGTCACCCGCGGCATGGACCTGTTCGCCGCAAGCCACGTCCATCGCCTGCTCCAGGCGCTCCTCGACCTCCCGGTGCCGACGTGGCTGCATCACCCGTTGTTGGTCGAGGCCAACGGCCGCAAGCTCGCCAAGCGCCGCGGCGCGCCCTCGCTGGGCGACCGGCGTCGCGCCGGAGAGGACGGACGCGCCATCGCCAGGGCACTGCGCGCCGGCGTGCTGCCCGCTGGCATTTCGTTCTCGCAAGGCGTACATCAGGCGCCATGAGCTATATCCTTGTCCCCATCATCGTCGTGCTGGTGATCATGGTCGTCGTCAGCCTCGTGCGCGGCATCGTCGCCTTCCTCAACAGCACGAAGGAAGACCTGAACCGCGACCCGAACCTGACCGGGCCGACCGCCAACCAGCTGCTGCAGAACAAGATGATGTTCAACCGCATCAAGTACCAGGCCGCCGCCGTGCTGGTCTGCGCACTGCTGCTGGCGATGGCGCGCTGATCCGCACACCCCGTTCGTCATTGCACGCGCAGCGAAGCGACCCGGAGCCGCTTACCCCGCCCTGGGCTGCTTCGCTGCGCGCGCAATGACGAACGGGAGATAATGGCGACGCACGCGCGGCGATCATCGTCCCTCCCGAAAGGAACTCCCTTGGTCCGGCTCAACAAGATCTACACCCGCACCGGCGACGATGGCTCGACCGGCCTCGTCGACGGCTCGCGCCTGCCCAAGCACGCCGCGCGCATGGAGGCGATCGGCGCCGTGGACGAGGCGAACAGCGCGATCGGCCTTGCCGTCTGCGCGCTGGTCGGCACGCCGCACGCCGCCAGCCTCACCCGCATCCAGAACGACCTGTTCGACCTCGGCGCGGACCTCGCGACCCCGGGAGAGGACTTCACTCCCGGCGAGATGACCTTGCGCATCGTCGCAGCCCAGGTCGACTGGCTGGAAACCGCGATCGACGCGGTGAACGAGAACCTCTCTCCCCTGCGCAGCTTCATCCTGCCCGGCGGCAGCGAAGCGGCGGCGCGCGTACACATCGCCCGCGCCTCCACCCGCTCCGCCGAACGCCGGGCCACCGCACTTGCAGCGCAGGACCCGGTCAACCCGGCGGCGCTCGCCTACATCAACCGGCTGAGCGACTATCTGTTCGTCCTCGCCCGCGCGGTCAATTCGGGTGGTGCCGACGACGTGCTTTGGGTTCCGGGGCAGAATCGCTAGGTTCCCTCCTCGGGTTCGAGCTGTTAAGCGCTCGGTTAAACCATCGAGGGAGTTTGTCAGTGCAGTCAGTCGGAATCATCGGTGCAGGTATCATGGGTTCGGGCATCGCCCAGACCGTCGCGGGCGCGGGGCTGGACGTGGTCCTCACCGACATCAGCCTGGAAAATGCGGAAAAGGGCAAGGCCGGTATCGCCAAGGGCCTCGCCAGGCTGGTCGCCAAGGAAAAGCTGACCCAGGACCAGGCCGACGCCCTGCTCGCCCGCATCGCCCCCGTCGCCGACTACGCCGCGATGTCCGGGTGCGACCTCATCATCGAGGCCGCCACCGAGCGCGAGGACATCAAGCACAAGATCTTCGAGGCCGCCGGCAAGGTGCTGGGCGCCAACGCGATCATGGCATCTAACACCAGCTCGATCCCGATCACCCGCATGGCTGCCAGCTCGCCCGACGCGACGCGCTTCTGCGGGCTGCACTTCTTCAACCCGGTTCCGGTCATGGGCCTGGTCGAAGTGATCCCCGGGCTCGCCACCTCGCAGGACACCATCGACCGGATGAAGGCCTTCGGCGAGAAGCTGGGCAAGACCGTGGTCCTCGCCGGCGACGAGCCCGGCTTCGTGGTCAACCGCATCCTGTGCCCGATGCTCAACGAGGCGATCTTCGTGCTGGGCGCGGGGATCGGCTCGGTCGAGGACATCGACGCGGGCTGCAAGATCGGCCTCAACCACCCGATGGGTCCGCTGACCCTGGCCGACTTCGTGGGGCTGGATACCCTCTACGAGATCATGAAGGTGTTCCACTCGACCACCGGCGATCCCAAGTACCGCCCTGCACCACTGCTGCAGAAGTACGTGGAGGCGGGCTGGTACGGCCGCAAGTCGGGCAAGGGGTTCTACGACTACTCGGGCGAGACGCCGGTTCCTTCGCGCTGAAGCCGGACGGAACGGCGCCGCCCAATGGCAGCGGCGCCGTTCAGCCCTTGGCGATGGCCGGCATTCCGTCCTTGGGCCCCGCCGCATCATCGCGGCTGCGGGGGTTGGAGACGGCCGCGGCGATCAGGCGGTCCTGCTCGGTGGAAGCGATGCGCTCCCAGCCCGAACGGCCAAGCTTTTCCATCGGCCGGTAGCGCACCTTGTACTGCATGCGCGGCGATCCTTCGACCCAGTAGCCGAGGTAGACGTAGGCCAGTCCCATCTCGTGCGCCCGGCGGATATGGTCGAGGATGATGTAGTTGCCCAGGCCCTGCCGGCCTTCATGGTGAGGGTCGTAGAAGGAATAAATCATCGACAGCCCATCGCACTGGCGATCAGTCAGGCAGGCGCCGACGAGGCGACCCGGCTTGACGCCGTCTTCCGAAGGTTCGCGGTATTCGACCACGTAGCTGGTGACGGGGGTGTGCTCCACCATGTCGGCGAAATCGACCTCGTCCATCGTGGTCATGCCGCCTTCGGGGTGGCGGACCGAGAGATAGCGCTGCAGCAGGTCGAACTGCTCGCTGGTGGACCAGGGCCGGCAGACGGTGGCGACGAGATCGCCATGCGCCTTGAGCGTGCGCTTCTGCGTGCCAGAGGCGACGAATTCGCTGGCGACGACGCGCACGGAAACGCAGGCGTTGCAGTCTATGCAGGAGGGCCGGTAGGCGACGGTCTGGCTGCGGCGGAAGCCGATCCGCCCCAGCGCATCGTTCAGCGAATCGGCGTGCGGACCCTTGAGCTCGGTGAAGACCTTGCGTTCGCTACGGCCCGGAAGATACGGACACGGCGCCGGGCTGGTCACGAAAAATCGGGGAAATCGAACCGGAGCCGTCACCGAACTAGGTCTTCCTCTTAAGCTATGACCGGCGCTGCGTCCGTCTTCTTCCCGAAATATGCCTACCGCTGCAGCGGGTTGCGAGTCTTTTAACCACAAAAACCGATCGTGATGCGGCAAAATCGCGCCAGACCGGCGGCATCGGCATGGAGCCGTGCCAATTCGGGGCGTGAGACTACCGGAAGTTTACGGAACCGGCGGCCCCACGCAACACTTATTCGGTCTCGACCTGCTTCACCTCGTAGCCCTCTCGGCGAAGCGCCGAGACGAGTGCGTCGAGCTGGGCCTTGTCGCGCGCCTCGCATTCGATCTCGGTGACCAGCCCCTTGGCGGGCAGGTGCGTGAAGATGCGCTGGTGGAAGACCTCGATGATGTTCACGTTGTGCTCGTGGAACACCTTGGCGACCTTGAACAGCGCACCGGCACGATCCTGCAAGCCGATGCGCAGGCGCGCCAGGCGACCCGAGCGGGCAAGGTCACGCAGCAGCACGTTGGCGAGCAGGCGCGTGTCGATGTTGCCGCCCGACAGGACGATGCCCACCTTGCGGCCGGCGAACAGCTCGCGGTTGTTCATGACCGCGGCAAGGCCCGCCGCACCTGCACCCTCGACCAGCGTCTTCTCGATCTGCAGCAACAGCGCCAGGGCGCCTTCGATCTGCGATTCGCTGACCAGCAGGAAATCGTCGAGCAACCCTCGCAGCACCTTGGACGTCATCAGCCCAGGTGCGATCACCGCGATGCCTTCGGCCAGCGTATCGCCGCCGATCGGGAGGTTGGTGCCCTTGAGCAGGTTGTACATCGAGGGATAGAGCAGCGCCTCGACGCCGACGAGGCGGATCGCCGGGTTGATGTCGCGCGCAACCGTGCCCATGCCCGAAGACAGGCCACCGCCGCCGACCGGCAGCACCAGGGTGTCGAGATCTGGCACATCCTCGAGCATTTCCAGCGCCACGGTGCCCTGCCCGGCCGCGACGTGCGGATCGTCGAAGGGATGGATGAAGGTCAGGCCCAGTTCCACCTCGAGCTTGCGGGCATGGGCATAGGCCTCGTCGAAGCTCTCGCCTTCGAGCACGACCTTGCCGCCCACGCTCTCGGTCTGCATGACCTTCACCGTCGGCGTGGTCTTGGGCATGACGATGGTGACGGGCACGCCCAGGCGCGTGCCGTGGTAGCTCAGCCCTTGGGCATGGTTGCCGGCCGAAGCGGCGATGACGCCTCGCGACTTGCGCTCCTCGGGCAGCAGCAGCAGCGCATTGAGCGCGCCGCGCTCCTTGTAGGCGGCGGTGAACTGCAGGTTCTCGAACTTGAGCCAGACGTCGGCACCGGTGATCGCGCTCAGCGTCGAACTGCGAAGCGTGGGCGTGCGCACGACCTTGCCAGAAATTCGCTCCGCCGCCGCACGAACGTCGGCTGCGGTCAGGGGCGCGTCGGACGTGGCCCCGGGAGCGGTATTGAGCAATGTCTGGTCCATCGGGCGCGACTACCGGAATTGGCGGCTGATGGGAAGCGAGCTTGAGTTTCACGCTAAGAGTGTCGCGCCGCGCCCGGGCGATTGCCCCGGGCGATTGCAGGGACTCCGCCTCTCGCGCCACGCGGGATGGAAGGATGAGCTTTGCCTGAAACGCCATTCTCCTTCGCGGCTACGCGTGAGGCCCCTTCCCTGCTGGCCGCCGTACCAAAGCGCGATCCCTCTCTACCCAAGGTTTGCTTTTGCCCAAAACGCGCTAGAACGCGCTCATGAGCGACAGCACACCAGAAGTTCGAGCGGAACGGCGCAAGGTTTCCATGATCGGCCTGGGCACGATGGGCGGCGCGCTTGCGCGGCACATCGGCGAGGCCGGCCACGAACTGACGATCTACAACCGCACCCCCGAACGCGCGCGCAAGTGGCGGGACGACAATCCCGGGCTCACCCACCGCATCGCCGCCAACCCGGCCCACGCGGCGCAGGACGCCGACGTGGTCATCACCTGCGTGGGCAACGACGACGATCTCGCCGACGTGGTGCTGGGCCCCAACGGCGTGTTCCGCATGCTCAAGAAGGGCGGTGTCTTCATCGACCACACCACCGTCTCGGCACGGATCGCGCGGCAGATCTCGGTCGAGGCGCGCGACCTCAAGATCCACTGCGTGGACGCGCCGATGACCGGCTCGCAGATCGGCGCGGAAAAGGGCACGCTCACGCTCATGTGCGGCGGCCGCAACGAGGCGATCGAAGCCGCGCGACCGGTGATGGAGGCCTATTCCACCCGCATCGTCCACGTCGGCAAGCCCGGTTCGGGCCAGATCGCCAAGATGGCCAACCAGATCTGCATCGCCGGCAACGTCGCCGCGCTGGCGGAGGCGGTTCGCTTCGCGCAGGCCTCCCATCTCGACATGGACAAGGTCTACGAAGCGATATCGGGCGGGGCGGCGCAGTCCTGGCAGATGGACAACCGCTGGACCTCGATGGACGCCGACGAATTCGACTTCGGCTTCGCGATCGACTGGATGCGCAAGGACCTCGGCCTCAGCCTGGAGGAAGGCCGCGGGCTTGGCGTCTCGCTGCCGGTCGCGGCGCTGGTCGACCAGTTCTTCTCCGAGGTCCAGTCCATCGGCGGCGGCCGGCTCGACACCAGTGCGATCATCAAGCGGCTGCCCAAGAAGGGCAAGAAGTGAGCCGCGAAACCCTGCGTTCCGATTGCATGCCCGCCTTGACCGCTTCTGCAACCGGCGCGTTGCGAACGAAAGCTCGCGTCACCATCCGCGCGCGCGGTTTGCTGCCGCAGAGGGCCGGGCTTGCGGCACAATGGCCCCTGAAACAAGTTCGGGGCGACGTGAACAAGGAACGGGAAGCCATGCGGACGGCGCACAAGCGCATCCTCGCCTGGTGCGCCCTCACCACACTGGCGCTCCCGGCGCCGGCCTTCGCCGACGTGCTGGTCGACAACGTCGAGGGCATCTCGCCCGACGGCAAGGGCGGCGTCGAGCGCTTCGAGGGCTTCCTGATCGCCCCCGACGGCCACGTCCTGCAGGTCTTCCACCACGGCGACAAGCGGCCCAAGAAAGTCGAGTACCAGGTCGACGGCAAGGGCCGCACGGTCATGCCCGGGATGATCGACGCCCACGCCCACGTGATGGCGACGGGCTTCGCCAAGATGACGCTTGATCTCTCGGCTGCGAAGTCGCTCGACGAGGCTTTGTCGCGCGTGGCTGCATGGAGCGCCGCGCACCCGGAGGCCCCCTGGATTCTCGGCAGCGGCTGGAACCAGGCGAACTGGGGCCTGGACCGCATGCCCACCGCCGCCGAACTCGATCAGGTGACCGGCGGCAAGCCCGCGTGGCTGGTACGTGTCGACGGCCATGCCGGCTGGGCCAACTCCGCCGCGCTCTCGGCCGCCGCCGTGAACGCGGCCACCGCCGATCCGGCGGGCGGCGAGATCGTGCGCGTCGCCGGCTCGAAGGCGCCGGCGGGGGTCTTCGTCGATGCCGCCACCAAGTTGGTCGAGGCCAAGCTGCCGCGCACCCGCCCCGAAGACCGCGACACCGCTCTGGGCGAGGCCCAACTCGCGTTCCTCGCCTCGGGCATCACTACGGTGGCCGACATGGGCACCACGATCGAGGACTGGCAAAGCTTCCGCCGCGCTGCCGACAAGGGGGGGCTGCGCGTGCGCATCGTCTCCTACGCGGCCGGGATCGACAACATGATCCTGATCGGCGGCCCGGGACCCTCGCCCTGGCTCTACGACGACCGGCTCAAGATGAACGGGGTGAAGCTCTACCTCGACGGTGCGCTGGGATCGCGCGGGGCGTGGCTCAAGGCGCCTTATGCCGACGACGCGAAGACGCGCGGCTTGCCGCAGATGAACCAGACGCAGCTCGGCAACCTCATGAGCCGGGCGGCGATGGACAACTTCCAGGTCGCCGTCCACGCCATCGGCGACGAGGCCAACGCCACCGTGCTCGATTCGATCGAGGAGCTTTCGGCCACCTACAAGGGCGACCGGCGCTGGCGCATCGAGCATGCCCAGGTCGTCGATCCCGCCGACATACCCCGTTTCGGCCGCAACGGCACGATCGCCTCGATGCAGCCCCAGCACGAGGCATCCGACCGCACCATGGCCGAAGCGCGGCTGGGTCCGGCGCGGCTGGCCGGCGCCTATGCATGGAAGTCGATCGCCGCGACCGGCGCGACGCTGGCATTCGGCTCGGACACGCCGGTCGAGCCCGCGCATCCCTTCGAGGGCCTCGCCGTCGCGATCAGCCGCACCGGCGCGGACGGGCAGCCGTTCGGCGGCTGGCAGCCGCAGGAAGTGCTGTCGCGCGAGGCGGCGCTGGCGGCCTACACCACGGGCGCTGCCTATTCGCTGTTCGCGGAAGGACGCCTGGGTCGCATCGCCAAAGGCTATCGCGCGGACTTCCTGTTCGTCGATACCGACTCGATGATGGCCAATCCCCAGCAGTTGCGCGCGACGAGGGTGCTGGAGACGTGGATCGGCGGCAAGCTCGCCTGGTCGGCCGCGCAGGACGGCGGCAAGGCCGGCGTGCGGCGGTGAGGTAAGGCCCATCGTCCCGGACTTGATCCGGGACCGTGGGCAAGGGCTCGCCAGCTTACGCTGAAACGCCCCACCGCAGTGGCCGATCGCGCGCTATCGCCTCAAAAGTACGCCGCGCTCCCGGATCAGTCCCAGGACGACGCCGATATCTTTACGGGTGATTTTACTCCGCCACGGCCTTGCCGGCTTCCTCGGCGTTCTTCTCGATGGCCTTTTCCTCGCGCGCGCGCTCCTTGGCGTCGCGGCGTTCGGTGAACCACATCAGCAGCAGCGTGCCTTCGAACAGCAACAGCAGCGGCACGGCCAGCAGGAGCTGCGAGATCACGTCCGGCGGGGTCGCCACGGCGGCGACGATGAAGATGCCCACGATCGCATAGCGCCGCGCGGCGACGCACTGCGTGCGCGTCACGATGCCCGCCCGGTTGAGCAGCATCAGCAGCACCGGCAGCAGGAAGCTGATCCCGAAGGCCAGGATGAACTGCATGACCAGCGCCAGGTAGTCTCCGGTGCCCGGCAGCGCCTCCAGCTTGAGACCGCCCTTCTGTCCCTCGAAGCCGAGGAAGAAGTGGAACGCGGTCGGCATCACCACGTAGTAGGCCAAAGCCGCGCCCATGGTGAACAGGATCGGGGTCGCGATCAGGAACGGCAGGAACGCCTTCTTTTCCTTCGCGTAGAGCCCCGGCGCCACGAAGGCCCAAATCTGGTTGGCGATGATCGGGAAGCTGACGAAGAAGGCCGCGAACATCGCGATCTTCACTTCGACGAAAAAGGCCTCGTAGAGTTTGGTGTAGATCAGCTTGCCCTGCCCCGGCGGAAACGCTGCAGTGAGCGGTCGCACCAGGAACGAGAAGATATCGCCCGAAAAATAGAAGCACACCGCGAACGCCGCCGCGAAGGCGAGGAAGGCGCGCAGCAACCGGCCGCGCAACTCGATGAGGTGATCGAGCAACGGGGCCTGCGAATCGTCGATGTCGGCTATGCGGAAGGGCTTCATGGCGAATGCCTCAGGGCGGCGGCGGGGGCAGGTGGAGTTCGGCCTGCCGCGACTGGCCATCTGCGGTTTCGGCCGGTTCGCCCTGCTGCGGGGAATGTCCGTCGGCGATCGGAGTTTCGGTGACCGGCGTACTGGCAACGGGCGCCTGCATGTCGTCGGCAGTGGGGTTCATGGAAGGCAGCTGCGGGCTGGCCTTCATGATCGCCTCGTTCTGCTCGCGCCACTTGCGCTCCATCTCCTCGAGTTCCGCCTCGCGCACCATGGCGTCGAGCCCGGCACGGAAATGGTTGGAGACCTTGCGCATCTTGCCGATCCAGCGACCAGCCGTGCGCAACGCCATCGGCATGTCCTTGGGGCCGATGACGACGACCGCCACGATGACGATCAGGAACAGTTCGGATGCGCCGACGTCGAACATCGTGCGTCAGCCTCGCGCGCTCAAACCTGCTCGTTCTTGGTCTCGGTCGCCACGGGCGCGGGATCGACCTGCTTCGCCGGGATCTGCACGGGCGGGGTGGAGGCAGCGGCCTTCTTGGCTTCCTCTTCCTCGTTCATGCCGTCCTTGAAGCTCTTGATGCCCTTGCCGAAATCACCCATGATTTCCGACACGCGGCCGCGTCCGAACAGCACCAGCACGATCACGAGAACGATCAGCCAGTGCCAGATCGAGAAGCTACCCATAACCTCAACTCCAAAAGCCACGATCGATTCCGACCGTCATAGGGCCCATCTAGGCGCTTTGGCGGCAAGTTGCCAGCCTGTCATGGTTCTGTCCTTCGCCCGTCACGCCGTCGTCGTTTCGGTTGGGCATGGCCACGCGGGAAAGGTACTGACATTCCCCTTCCGTCACCTTGAACTCGCTTCAGTGTGACGAGGCGTGGGAGGCCGCCCTTACACCTCGGCTGCGTCATCCACCGCCGGTTTGGCACGAGGGGTCAGCGCCGCGCCGATCGCGTCCTCGTCCACCGGGTCGAGCAATCCGGCGGCGCGCAATTCGTCGATCCCGGGCAGTTCCTTGAGCGAGGCGAGGCCGAAGTGGTCGAGGAACACCGGTGTCGTCGCGTAGATCACCGGGCGTCCCGGCACCTCGCGCCGGCCGGCGACGCGGACCCAGCCCGCCTCCATCAGCACGTCGAGCGTGCCCTTGGCGGTCTGGACACCGCGGATCGCCTCGATCTCGGCGCGGCTGACCGGCTCGTGGTAGGCGACGATGGCGAGCACCTCGGTCGCCGCGCGGCTGAGCCGGCGCAGTTCCTCCTTCTCAAGGCGAAGAAGATGAGCGAGGTCCGGGGCGGTTTCGAAGTGCCAGCGCCGGCCGCGCTCGACCAGCAGGATGCCACGCCCCTCGTAATGGCGCGCGAGTTCGGCGAGCCCGGGGCGAACCTGGCCCGCCCCCTTGTCGCCGAAGCCCAGATGCAGCGCGATCTGCTCGGCACTCATCGGCTCCTCGGCGGCGAACAGCGTCGCCTCGATGGCGCGCACGAGGTCGTCGGGGAAAGACGGGTCGGGCTGCGTCGTGGTCACGGCCGCACCCCGCGCAGGCGCAGCGGTCCGAAGGTCTTGTCCTGCGAAATCTCGACGCGGCCGGTGCGGGCCAGTTCCAGCGCGGCGACGAAGCTGGAGGCGAGCGCCGAGCGGCGCAGGCGCGGATCGGCCCAGGTGTCGTGCGCGGGGGGCAGGAAATCGCGCAGGTCCATCCAGTCGATCGCCACGCCCAGCATCGAGGAGACGCGCTGGATCGCGCTGTCGAGCGTCATCACCATCCGCTCGCGCACCATGTGCACAACCGGTTCGGAGCGAATCTTTACGTCGCCATAGGCACGCACGAGGTCGAACCAGTTGCACTGCCACAGCGACTTGCGATCGATCCGCAGCCCCTCGGGCGCCCCGCGCGCGAAGACGTCGCGGCCGAGGCGGTCGCGCCCCATCAGCCGCGCCGCCGCCTCGCGCATCGCGCCCAACCGCTGCAGGCGAATCTGCAGGCGTAGCGCCATTTCCTCGGGGCTCGGGTCCTCCTGCTCGTCGCGCGGGAGCAGCAGGGCGGATTTCAGGTAGGCGAGCCAGGCGGCCATCACGAGGTAGTCCGCCGCCAGTTCCAGCCGCAGCGCCTCGGCCTGCTCGATGTAGGTGAGGTAGGCGTCGACCAGTTCGAGGATCGAGATACCGCGCAAGTCCACCTTCTGCCGCCGCGCGAGGTCGAGCAGCAGGTCGAGCGGGCCTTCCCAGCCCTCGATCTCCAGATAGAGCGCGTCGTCCTGCGCGGCGCCGCGATCCTCTGCGTCCCAGTCGTCGAACAGGCTCGCTTCGTTGGTCATGACCCTATTCTCGCCCCCACTTTCGTCAGGCCGCCTGCAGCGCCAGCAACGCGTCGCGCTTGGCGATGAGGCTGGCGTGATCGGCATCGGCGCACACTTCGCCCAGACTCGCCAGCGCGCGCTCGAGGCGGGCGGCGCCCCGCGCGTCCAGCGCAGGCAGCAGCCCGGCGATGCCGATCATGTCGTCCATCTTCGCCCAGCAGTTGAGCGCAAGGTCGCAGCCGGCCGCGATCGCGCCGGCCGCGCGCTGCGGCACCGATCCGGACAGCGCCTCCATGTCGAGGTCGTCGCTCATCAGCAATCCGTCGAAGCCGATGTGCTTGCGGATCACCTCGCCCACCACGAAAGGCGAAATGGTGCCGGGATTCTCGGCATCCCAGGCGGTGTAGCGGACGTGCGCGGTCATGCCGATCGGGGCCGAGGCCAGGGCGCGGAACGGGGCGAGGTCCAGTTCCAGCTCCTGCGCCGAAGCGGTGACGGTGGGCAGTTCCTTGTGGCTGTCGGCCAGGGCACGGCCGTGGCCCGGCATGTGCTTGATGCAGCCGGCGATGCCCGCGCGCGCAAACCCGTCGAGGAACGCGCGGCCGAGCGCGGCGACGCGCATCGGGTCAGATCCCAGAGCGCGATCGCCGACGATGTCGTGGGCGCCCGGCTGGCGCACGTCGAGCATCGGGTGCAGGTCGACAGTGATGCCCGCCTCGGCAAGATCCAGCCCGAGCGCCTGGGCATTGATCCGCGCCGCCTCGATCGCGCTGGCGGGGGCAAGGTCGTAAAGCCGGTCGAACACCTCTCCGGCCGGGTATTTCGGCCAGACCGGCGGCTTCATGCGGGCGACGCGGCCGCCTTCCTGGTCGACGCAGACGAACAGCCGCTCGCGGCCCTGGAGGCTGCGCAGCTCGTCGGTAAGCGCGCGCACCTGCTCGCGGCTCTGCGCATTGCGGGCGAACAGCACGTAGCCCGCCGGGTCGGCATCGCGGAAGAACGCGCGTTCGTCCTCGGTGAGGGTCAGGCCGGATAGGCCGAAGATCGCCGGTGTCATGCCACTTTTGGTCGCAGAAATGGGGGCGTTTCGCAAGGAAGCGGGGGCAGCGGGATGTGGATGGGGAACGTGAACGAGATCACGAAGGACATGTCGTCCCGGACTTCATCCGGGACGACATGTCCTTCACGGCCGCATCACCCAGCCGCCATCGACATGCACCGTCTGGCCGGTGATCCACTGTCCCGCCGGCGAGCACAGCAGCAGCAGCGCGCCGACCAGTTCGTCAGGCTCGCCGCGGGCCTTGGTCGCGCAGGTCATCTCGAGGAACCTGATGAACGGCGAATCGTCCGGCACCAGCAGCTTGCCCGCGTCCGAGGTGACGTTGCCCGGCGCGATGGCGTTGCAGGTGATGCCGTCCCTGCCCAACTGCTTGGCGAGCGTGGTGGTCAGCCCCACCAGCGCCAGCTTGGAGATGCCGTAAAGCCCGATCGCCGGGAACGCCCCGCCGCTGGTCTGGTTGACGATCCGCCCGCCGCCCCGCTCTCGCATCGAGGGGATCACTGCCCGGGCGCACAGCAGCGCGCCGTTGAGGTTGACCGAGAACGCGCGGTTCCATGCATCCAGGCTGACGGTCTCGCAATTGTCGTAGCTGATGTCGACCATCAGCGCCGCATTGTTGACGAGCACGTCGACACCGCCGAACGCCTCGATCGCCGCGTGGCCCATGGCGAGGGTGGAGGCTTCGTCGGCGACGTTCACCTCGACCGCCACGGCCTTGCCGCCCGCGCTGGTGATCTCCTGCGCGACGGCCTGCGCGCCTTCGAGGTTGAGGTCGGCGACGACGACGCTCGCCCCGGCACCCGCAAGGCCCAGCGCATAGGCGCGACCGATGGAATTGCCGCGCCCGCCGGCGCCGGTGACCACCGCCACCTTGCCGTCGAGGCGGAACTGGTCGAGCGTGAAGGTCATCGGTCAATCTCCCTTTCGTTCTTTTCGAGGACTATGGTCGAGGATGGCATTCAACCCGCCGTGATCCCCTTGTCGATGTCGATGCAGGCGCCGTGGAAACCGCGCCCGGCCTCGGACACCAGCAGCAGGATCATGTCCGCAACATCCTCCACCTCGACTTGCCCGCGCATGCCGGAGAAGCGCTTGAGCAGTTCGAAGTCGCAGTTCTCGGGCGGGCTGTAGTTGCGCACGATGTTGGTTATCATGCCGCCCGGCGCCACCGCGTTGATGCGGATCGGGGCCTTCTGGAACTCCATCGCCATGGCCTTGGTGAGCCCCAGTATCCCCCACTTGCTGGCGCAATAGGCCGCCGCATAGGCCTCGCCGATGTACGATGCGCAGGAGGCCACGTTGACGATCGCCCCGTTCGTTTCCAGCAGGTGCGGGATCGCAGCCTGCGACAGCACGAACGGCGCGTCGAGATTGACGGCGATGGTGCGCCGGTACTGCTCGAAAGGCATCTGCGGCGTGTTGGCGAGGTAGATCAGCCCCGCGACGTTGCACAGCGCATCGAGCCGGCCGAAGCGCTCGATCGCCGCGGGCACGACCTCTGTGCAAGCCCCGGGATCGGACAGGTCGGCCACTTGCATCGCGACCGCGCGACCGTTGTTCGCCAGCAGGGCGGCGGTTTCGTCCAGCCCCCCAGCATCGACGTCGACAAGCCACAGGCCGGCGCCGGCCTCGGCCAGTTTCAGCGCGCTCGCTCGGCCCAGCCCGGAGGCGGCCCCGGTGACCAGGGCGATCTTGCCGGTCATGTCGGTGTTCATACGGTTCTCCTCACCCGCTTTTCCTCCCCTTCGACGAAAATGGTTGGTTCACCCGTTCCACGGCAGGCCCTTGGCCACTTTGCCGATCATCTCCTGCACCACCGCGTTGATGCGCGAGGCCTTGGGCCAGCCCGCGTGGGTGCCGTATTGCAGGACGAACTCGAGCATCTCTTCGCCCGTGCAGTTGCCGCTCGCCATGGCGGCATGGACGTGGCTGCGGATGGGAATCTCGGCCGCCGATTCGCACACACCGACCAGCGTGATCCAGCGGCGCGAGGGCTCGTCGAGGCCAGGACGCCACCACATCTCGCCGAAGACGAAGTTGTTGATGCCTTCCAGGTAGGGCGACGTGGGCGGGCCGGGCGGGAAAGTCATGACCTTGGCGAAGGCGGCGTGGCCGCGATCGTTGCGGGCCTGCGGATCCCACGGCGCCGGACAGAGCGGTGGCAGTTCGACGGGTGGCAGGTCGAGCTGCGTCGCAACGCGCGTCACCGCGCGGTCCAGCTTGCCACCGTTGCCCCAGCCCGCATAGACCGCCAGGTGCAACGCCGCCTCGCGCAGTTCGGACAGGCGCAGGTGCCCGCCGACGAGGGCGCCGCGCACGAAGTCGTCGATCTGGCCATCCTCAAGCCCGCAGGTCGCCGCGCTCGCGATGGCGACGATGTGGCGCGGTCGCGCAGGCAGGCCGGGACGGGTCCAGACCTCGGCCCAGACGAAATCGCGCCAGGATTCCTCCAGCAGCGTGGCGGGTTCGCGCGGCGCGCGGGCGGCGGCGCGGGCTTCGGTGGCCAGGCCGGTGGCCTTGCGGTCCTTCGGATCGAGCATGGCCATCAATCCTGCAGGTTGACCCAGACGTTGCGCACTTGCTGGAATTCGCGCAGCGCCTCGATGCCGCCAAGGCGGCCGTGTCCGGAGCGCTTCATGCCGCCGAACGGCACGCACGGGGTCATCGCCTCGCCAGAGCCGTTGACCTGCACCTGCCCCGCCATCATCTGCCCGGCGACGCGATGCGCGCGCGCCAGGTTCGTGGTGTGGATGTAGGCGCCGAGACCGTATTCGCTGTCGTTGGCGAGCGTCACGGCTTCCTCCTCGCTGTCGAACGGGGTGACGACGAGGACCGGCCCGAACACCTCGGTGCGGGCGATCGCGCTGCCGGGCGAAACGTCGGCGAGCACGGTCACCGGCAGGAAGAAGCCGGCGGCATGGTCGCCGCCCAGCCTCTCGCCGCCGCAGACGAGACGGGCGCCGTCGGCCACGCCGCCACCCACCATGCCCTGGATGCGGCCGAGCGACGCTTCCGAGATGACCGGCCCCATGATCGTGTCCATCGCCAGTGGATCGCCGACCTTGATATGACCCGCCATCGCGGCGAGCATCTGCAGGTAGGGCTCGTAGATGGACCGCTCGACGAGGAGGCGGGTGCCGTTGACGCAGCCCTGCCCGTTGGCGCTCACCGCCCCCGCAAGCCCGCGCCTCGCCGCGCCCTGCAGGTTGGCGTCGGCGAAGACGATCACCGCCGACTTGCCGCCCAGTTCCAGCCCCACGGGCTTGAGCGTGTCGGCCGCACTGGCGAGGATCTTGCGCGCCGTCGCACCCGAGCCGATGAACTCGATCTTGTCGATACCGGAGTGCGCCACCATCGCCGCGCCCACGTCCGGCCCGCCGGTGACGAGGTTGACCACGCCCGGCGGAAAGCCTGCCAGTCCGATGATCTCAACCAGCTTCATGATCGAGAACGGGGCGTTCTCCGGTGCCTTGAGCACCACGCAGTTGCCGGCCGCCAGCGCCGGGGCCAGGCACATCGTCGCGGCGAACAGCGGCCCGTTCCACGGCACGATCAACCCGACCACGCCATACGGCTCGTAACTCACATAGTCGTGCGCCGGGCCGCCCCAGGTGGCGACGGTGCGCCCCTCGATCTTGTCCGCCCAGCCGCCGAAGTAGCGGAACTTCTGCGCCGCGTCAGCGCTCATGTGCGGGCCGGCGATCACGATCGAGCCGTTCTCGATCGAGAGCAGCGGGATCATTTCCGCGGCCTTCTCCTCGATCAGCGCAGCGAGGCGCAGCATCAGGTCCCGCCGCCTATCACCCGCCAAAGCGCGCCACGCCGGGGCCGCGGCCCGCGCGGCGGCGACGGCGCGATCGACGTCGTCGGCATTCGCCAGCCGGAGTTGCGTCGTCACTTCGGCGGTGCCGGGATAGACGTGCTCGAACGCCTCGCCACTGCCGCCCGCCTCGCTGGCGCCGCCGATCACGAGGGCCGCGCGGGGCAGCACCGACCGATCCGGATTGAGGAAACCCATACCTTTGCTCCCGTCCCAGACAACGCAGGCCTTCGCGCGCCGCCGATCTCGTCATCTCCGCGCAGGCGGAAAGGACGAGATCGGCGTAGAACGGCGATGGCCCGTCTTGAGCAGGATGTTATGTGCTCTTAAATAGGGGATCAACGGACTTGAATTGCGTGATATCTCCGCATTCGATCGGAAATGGATTCTATTATATGCCTATAATTGCCACCGACCTGCCCACACAGGCTAAGGTCCGACGCAGGCGCGGAAGCAACCTTGTCGCCGCCACCACGCAGACCTTGCGCGAACGCATCTTCGCTGCGCCACCCGGCACCCTCATCGGCTCGCTCCATGCGCTTGCACGCAGCCTGGAGGTGGGCATCGTCACTCTCCAGCAGGCCGCGCGGGTGCTCGAACACGAAGGCCTGCTCGAAGTACGGCGCGGGCCGGGCGGCGGCTATTACGGCGCGCGCCCCGACGACGCCTCGCTGGAACGCGCTTTCGACGCCTACCTGCGGGTCCATCCTGCGACGTACGAGGAAGCGCTCGACATCACTTCGTTGCTGTTCAACGAACTGGCTGCCGCCGCCGCGCGCTGCGAGGACCCGGACCTGCTGCGCGACATGCGCGCCATGGGCGACCGGGTCGAGAGCTGCATGACCGACTCCGACCTCGGGACCTTCGAATTCGAGTTCCAGGAACTGCTGTTTCGCATGGTCCGCCGCCCGCTGTTCGAGATGCTCACCCGCGTGACCCTGCACTACGCCACCAGCCGCCCCGGCGCGCCGGTCCACGCGCCGGGCCACGACCTTGCGCAATGGAAGGCGGGTCGGCGGCGGATCATCACCGCGATCCTCGCCCGCGACGTGGCGCTGGCCCGGTTCGAGGCCGATCGCAGCAATCGCGCGGTGATCCTGCGGCACCTGAAGGCGGCGCGGGACTGAGCTTGGACCAGGGTGGGCCTGCCTGCCTTATTCAACGCTCCCTTGTTCCTTTGTCAGCCCAGCCTTCGCGGACATGGCGAGCGAGGGGATTGGCTCAGGGAAGCCGAAAGGTATGCCGGGATCGGTTTATCGCCGCAGCAAACGGTGGCACAACGTCGCCATGACCCGCCGCTTCGCCAGCCCGCCTTCGCCCGCCGAGTTCGAGGCCCTCGCCCATGCCGCTTTCGCGCGCATCCCGGAACCGTTTGCACCGCATCTCGAAGGCATCACCGTCCACGTCGAGGAATTCGCCGATGAGGAGACTCTGCGCGAACTCGGGATAGAGGATCCGTTCGGCCTCACCGGGCTCTACCATGGCCGTTCGATGGACACCGATTCGGTGTGGATCTCGGGCGAGTTCCGCCCGCGCATCACCCTGTATCGCCAACCGCTGCTCGCGGAATGGTGCGAGACCGACGTGGTGCTGGAGGATCTGGTTACCCATGTCGTCATCCACGAGGTCGGCCACCACTTCGGCCTTTCCGACGAGGCGATGCATGCGCTGGAGGACCAGGCGCGCTGATAAGTCGCACACCCGCTTGCGAAATTGGACCTTGGAACGTCACGTTTCCTTGCGATAGAGCCATTCCCATGACCTCCCTTCGCCTTAACGCGCTCCGGCTACTCGTCACCCCTCTGGTAATGACCGGCTTGCTGGCCGCCTGCGCAGCCCCGCAAGTGGTCCATCAGACAGCGCCCGCCGCTGCGCCGCAGGGCCCGGTCGAAGTGGGCATCATCGGCATCAACGATTTCCACGGCGCGCTCGAACCGCCGGGGCAGTCGGTCAACGTGAAGCAGGCGGACGGCACCATGCTCCCGGTTCCGGCGGGCGGCGGCGCCTGGCTCGCCTCGGCTGTCGATTCGATCAAGGCACGCCATTCGAACAACGTGGTGGTCGCAGCGGGCGACCTCACCAGCGCCTCGCAGCTTGCCTCCTCGCTCTACCTCGACGAGCCGGCGGTCGGCGTGATGAATCGAGTCGGCGTGGAATTCAACGCGGTGGGCAACCACGAGTTCGACCGCGGCTGGAAGGAACTGCTGCGCCTCCAGAACGGGGGCTGCGAGAAGAACGCCCGCTTCGAACCTTGCCAGCTCGAGACGTTCGCCGGCGCCCACTACAAGTACCTTTCGGCCAGCACCTTCAAGGCGGACGGTTCGACGCTGTTCCCCGCGACCGGCCTCAAGAGCTTCGGCGAGGGCGCGAACAAGGTCACGATCGGCTTCGTCGGACTCTCGCTCAGGACGGTGCCCACGCTGGTTTCCCCCGACCAGGTCGCGGGCCTGACCTTCGGCGACGAGGCCGAGGCGATCAACAGGGCGATACCGGTCCTCAAGGCCGAGGGCGCCGACGCGGTCGTCGTGCTCATCCACCAGGGCGGCAAGACCCCGGTAGGCGATCCCAATGGCTGCGACGGCTTCGCGGGCGATATCCAGCCGATCCTCGACCGGCTCTCACCCGGCGTCGACGTGGTCGTCTCGGGCCATACCCACTGGTCCTATGTCTGCGACTACAAGCCCGTCAACGGCAACGCCCCGATCCTGCTCACGAGCGCAGGCGTCTACGGCGAACTGGTGACCGACATCACGCTCCGCATCGATCCCGTCACGCACCGCGTCCTCTCGAAGGCCGCCCACAACGTCATCGTCCAGTCGGCGCCCTACAAGGCGACGCGCGGGGACATCGCCAATACCGACGCCTTCCCCCGCTTCGCACCGCGCGCGGACGTGGCCGCCTACGTAAAGCAGTACAAGGACGCCTCGCTCTCGCTGGTCGCGCGTCCGGTGGGCAGGATTTCGCAAGGTGCCGCGAAGTCCGACGGCGAGGAATCGGGCACTGGCGGGACACTGGGCAACCTGATCGCCGACGCGCAGCTTGCCGGCACGCGCCGCGCGGGCGCGCAGATCTCGTTCACCAATCCCTTCGGCATCCGCGCCTCGCTGGTGCCCGCCGCCGATGGCACCGTGACCTTCGGACAGCTCTACCAGGTACAGCCCTTCGGCAACGAACTGGTGACGATGACCCTGACCGGCGCGCAGTTGCGCGGCGTGATCGAGGAAGGGCTCGACGACGAGGGCCCCAAGCAGGTCCTCTCGCCATCCGCCGGGACTCTCCTGCGCTACGACATGAAGCGCCCCTCGGGCAGCCGCATCGTCTCGCTGACGCTGGGCGGCAAGCCCGTCGTCGCGACGGCGAGCTACCGCGTGAGCGTGGTCAACTTCCTCGCCGAAGGGGGCGACGGGTATTCGATCTTCACCAGGGGCACCGACCGCACGCGCGGCGGGCTCGACATCGAGGCCTTCGAGGACTGGATCAAGGCCGTCCCGGTGCGCCAGATACTGCAGGAGAACCGCACGCTGAAGGTGGGCTGAGCCTAGCTGCGCCGATCCACCGCGAGAGGGGTTAGGCGAACAGCCAGTGGCCGAGCAGGCGATCGAACGGGAAGGTGAAGAACCCGGCGATCAGCAGCGCGCCGATGATAAGGCCGCGCACCGTGCGGCGATGGCGTGCCAAGTCATGGCGGCGCGCGTTGACGACCAGCATCGGCACCAGCACGATCGTCGCTATCGACAGGATGTGGATCGGGCTGAAGTGGCCAGGGTTGCTGGTGGTCACGAACAGGCTGTCCACCGCCGTCAGGAACATCGCCGCGCTCCAGACGTAGCCGAGCTGGCGATGGCCCGGCGTCCCGCGCGGGCGCCACAGCAGCACCGGGGTAAGCCCGAGGGCCAGCAGGATCGTCGCCAGGTGCAGCCAGATCGCGCCGGGGATCTTCGGCCAATCGGCCATGCCCTTGAACAGCGCCGCGAGAACCACGCCCAGCATGACCAGTGCCAAGGCGCCGAGCGCCCGTTCCAGCCGGTCGGGCACGGTCGAATAGGAGGCGGCAGCGGTCATCGGAAACCCGCTCCGTCCGGCCACGCAGGTGCGGCCAGACCCATGACCTTGAACAATTCGCCCATCTGTTCCTCATCGACCAGTCGATCCCTGGCGCCGAGTATTGCAGAAGATTGCTGCGGCGCAACAGCCGCCAGCTGGGCCGCGCGCATGTCGATGCCGAGCGCGCGCAGGAAGGCCCCTTGCGTCACCGTGCCCAGGTGGCGTGCCCCGCCGGCCAGCGCCACTTGTGCCATCGCCGCGAAATCGACGAGGCACGTGAGGTCCGCCTCGCCCGGCAGCGCGAAGGGGTCCACCTTGGCGTGGTCCTTGAGGGCCTGCAGCGTCGAGCCGGTGCGCGGTTCGGCATAGCCGTAGTCGATCAGCAGCGCCGCACCGCCCTGCCCCGCCAGCCGCCGTGCGATCTCGTCCGTTACCGTAGCCGCACCGGGGCAGGTCTCGACCAGGGTCTGCTCGGGACTGTCCTTGAGGTGTTCGGGAAGGGCCGCGTCCATCGGCTTGTCACCGGCGACGGGCAGGAACCGCGCCTTGCCGTCAGCACCGGCGGCCTGCCAGTCGACCATCCGCTCGCGCCAGCCCTGCGGCGTCCTGACCAGCTGGCGCACGGGCAGCGCGTCGAGGAATTCGTTGGCGACCAGCAGGATCGGCGCATCATCGGGCAGGGTGGCGAGGTCGTCGTGCCACTGCGCCTGGGGAACGGCCTCGCGCTGGAGGGCACGCAGCGCCTCGGAACCCTCGACGAAGTGGACCTGCGGCTCCAGCCCCTGCCGCTTCATCGCCCGCAGCGCATCGCGCGCCAGCGTCCCGCGGCCGGGGCCCAGCTCGACGTAGTGGACCGGCCCAGGTGTTCCCGCCCTGGTCCAGATATCGACCATCCACAGCCCGACCAGTTCGCCGAACATCTGGCTGATCTCGGGCGCGGTGATGAAATCGCCGCCGCTGCCGAGGGGGTCCTTGCCTGCGTAGTAACGGGCATTCGATTCGCCCATGTAGTGCTGCAGCGTGATCGGCCCGAACGCGGCGATCAGGCGCTGGAAGATGGCGGTCAGCGATTCGGTTTCGGGCATGGGTGCCGGTTCCACGTCTGGGGTGCTCCCTCTGATCCTCGGTTTCGTCATCGCTCGACACCCTCGTCATTCCCGCAAAGGCGCGAACCCATCTCCCGACGCTTGGTGCTGTACGAGCATCAGTCGGGTCCCCGCCTGCGCGGCGATGACGAACAAGGGGACGCGAATGTGCGTGCGGATGCGGGAGCGGACCCCGTTCAGGTGATCTCGATCGGCCGGCGCGTCGACTGGGCCGGGCGCGCCAGTGCGCGGGCTACCAGGAACAGGCCGAGCAGGATCAGCGGGATCGTCAGCCACTGGCCCATCGACAGGCCGGTCGCCTGCGCGAAGTGCTGGAGCTGGGCATCGGGCTCGCGGAAGAACTCCACGATGAAGCGCGCCGCGGCGATGCCGGCGGTGAACACGCCCACCAGCAGTCCGGGACGGAACCGCGCCCGGGTCTTCCAGTAGAGCGTGAGCATGACGACGATCATCACCAGACCTTCGAGCGCGGCTTCGTACAGCTGGCTGGGATGGCGCGGCAGCGGGCCGGCGTCGGGGAAGACCATCGCCCAGGGCAGGTTCGGGCTGGTGACCACGCGGCCCCACAGCTCGCCGTTGACGAAGTTGGCGAGGCGACCGAACAGCATCCCGAAAGGCACGCAGACCGAGATGTAGTCCGCCACCCGCAGGAAGTTCAGCTTGTTGCGCCACGATACCCACGCCATCGCCAGCAGCACGCCGATGAGGCCGCCGTGGAAGCTCATGCCGCCGTGCCACAGCTTCACCAGCTCGGACGGATGAGCCCAGAGGCTGGGAATGTCGGAGCTGCCGCCGGTGTAGAACGTGGCGTAGCCCAGTCGCCCGCCCAGGATGATGCCCAGGGTGCAATAGAAGAACAGGTCGTCGGCATGGCGCTGCGCCAGCGGCGCGCCGGGCGCCTTTATCATGCGCGACAGGTGCCAGTAGCCCAGCACGATGCCCGCCAGGTACGCCAGCGAATACCAGCGCAGCTCAAAGCTGCCGAGTCGGAACAGGTAATTCTTGAGACCCAGGTTCACCCAGTAGATGGGCTCGGGCGCCTCGGCGGCGGCTGCGGCAAGCAGTGTCAGGGACAAGTGTGGACCTCGCGTGCTTCATGTCCGGGCGGCCCTGTCCGGGCGTTTCCCGGAGGCCGTCGATGTGGCCGGCCTTCTGGCATAGCCCGGTACGCGATGGTAGCCGGCAATTCATATCTGCGTGGCATAATCGCCATCGGGCCGCCGATCGTGTCCCCCGTGGCTTTTCCTTAGGCGCGGCAGCGACTAGATGCACAAGGCATGAGCAGCGTGATCCGTATTCCCTCCCCCCGTTCCGTCATCGACCGGCGCGACCTCGTCGAGCGCATCGAGGCGGTCGTAGCCGGACAGGGCGCCACCAAGGGCCGCAAGGCGATCGTCGAACTGCTGCGCACCGCGCTCGAGACCGGCCGCGCCGAGATCGCCCGGCGCCTGATCGAGAAGCCCTCGGCCGGCCACGAAGTGGCGGAGGCGCAGGCGTTCCTCGTCGACCAGCTGGTGCGCGTGATCCACGATCACATCTGCACCAACGTCTACCCGGCCGGCAACCGGTCGAAGGGCGAGCGGCTGACGATCATGGCGGTCGGCGGCTACGGCCGCGGCGAGATGGCGCCGCATTCGGACGTAGACATCGCTTTCCTCACCCCGATCAAGCAGACGCCTTGGTGCGAGCAGGTGATCGAGGCGATGCTCTACTTCATGTGGGACCTGGCGCTGAAGGTCGGCCATTCGAGCCGCTCGCTCGACGACATGGTGCGCATGTCCAAGTCCGACCTGACGATCCGCACCGCGATGCTCGAAGGCCGCTACGTCTGGGGCGACCAGGACCTTTACGAGGAAGCGCGAACCCGCTTCTTCAAGGACGTGGTCTCGGGCACCGAGCGCCAGTTCGTGGTGGAAAAGCTGGCCGAGCGCGAGGAACGCCACAAGCGCATGGGCGACAGCCGCTACGTCGTCGAGCCCAATATCAAGGAGGGCAAGGGCGGCCTGCGCGACCTGCACACTCTCTACTGGATCGGCAAGTACATCCACAAGGTCCGCGACTCGTCCGAACTGGTCGACGTAGGCCTGCTCACCAGCAAGGAATACCGCGCTTTCCGCCGCGCCGAGAGCTTCTTCTGGGCGGTACGCTGCCACCTGCACACCATCACCCGCCGCGCCGAGGACCGCCTCACCTTCGACATGCAACGCGAAGTGGCGGCGCGCATGAACTTCTCCGACCGCCCCGGCAAGAGCGCGGTCGAGCGGTTCATGCAGATGTTCTTCCTGCAGGCCAAGGTCGTGGGCAACCTCACCGGGGTGTTCCTTGCCCAGCTCGACGAGCAGTTCGCCAAGCGCCAGCCGCGCGGGCTGCTGGCCGGTTTCCGCGCCAAGGAGCGCATGCTCAAGGGCTACAAGGTCTTCGGCGGCCGCCTCAAGGCGCCGTCGGACGACTGGTTCGCCGCCGACCCCGTGCGGATGATCGAAATCTTCGTCCTCGCCGACCGCGAACACCTCGAGATCCACCCCGAGACCATGCGCCTGATCTCGCGCGATGCCGTGCTGATCCGTGACGAGGTGCGCCGCGACAAGCGGGCCAACGAGCTGTTCATGGAACTGCTCACCAGCCGCAACAACCCCGAAGTCGCGCTGCGCAGCTTCAACGAAGCGGGCGTCTTCGGCCGCTTCGTTACCGAGTTCGGCCGCGTCAACGCGCAGATGCAGTTCGACATGTACCACCACTACACGGTGGACGAGCACACCATCCGCGCCATCGGCCTGCTCTCGCGCATCGAGAAGGGCGAGCTGCGCGAAGACCACCCGCTCGCGCACGAGGTGATCCACAAGCTGCGCTCGCGTCGGGCGCTCTACGTCGCGACGCTGCTCCACGACATCGCCAAGGGCCGGCAGGGCGACCATTCGGTGCTCGGCGCGGAAGTCGCGCTCAAGCTCTGCCCGCGCTTCGGGCTGGACGAGGAGGAGACCGAACTGGTGGCCTGGCTGGTGCGCCAGCATCTCCTGCTCTCGGCGACGGCGATGAAGCGGGACCTGTCGGACGGCAAGACCATCGCCGACTTTTGCGAGATCGTGCAATCGGTCGATCGCCTGCGCCAGCTCACGGTGCTCACCATCGTCGACATCCGCGCGGTGGGGCCGGGCACGTGGAATTCGTGGAAGCGCCAGCTCATCGCCACGCTCTACGGCGCCACCGAGGAGCGCCTGCGGCTGGGCCATGCCGAGTTCGGCCGTTCCAACCGCGTCGCGGCGAAGAAGGCGGCGGTCGCGGCGCTCGGCGGACGCTACCCGGCGCTGATCGAGAAGATCGGCGGCATGCTGGGCGACGCCTACTGGATCGCCGAGCCCGAGGACGTCATCGCCAAGAATCTGGTCGAACTCGACACGGCAGAGGAACAGCCGCTCTCGATCTTCACCGAGTACTATCCCGCACGCGGCGCGACGCTGGTGACGGTGATCGCGTCCGACCACCCCGGCCTGTTCTATCGCATCGCAGGGGGTATCCACCTGGCCGGCGGCAACATCATCGACGCACGCATCCACACCACCCGGACCGGGCGCGCGGTCGACAACTTCCTGATCCAGGACCCGCTGGAACGCCCGTTCATGGAGGCGAGCCAGCTCGAGCGGCTGAGCACCTCGATCGAGAACGCCCTGGCCAACCGCATCAAGATCCTGCCCCAGCTCGTCGCCAAGCCCGATGCCCGGCCCCGGTCCGATGCCTTCGAGGTCCGCCCGCGCGTGCTGTTCGACAACAAGGCCTCGAACCGCTTCACCGTGGTCGAAGTCAATTCGCGCGACCGGCCGGCGCTGCTCAACCGGCTGGCCCATGCGCTGTTCGAATCCAAGCTGATGGTCCATTCCGCCCACATCGCGACCTATGGCGAGCGGGCCGCGGACACTTTCTACGTCACCGACCTGCTGGGCGAGAAACTGACCGCGACCCCGCGCCTCAAGGCGCTGGAACGCCGCCTGCTCGAAGCTGCCAGCGAGCCCACGGCCGAAGTGGTGGCGGCTTGAAAAACTTCTCTGTCCCGCAGGGACGGGGAGGCCCTTCGTCACGTCGCAAGTAGGAGTTGAAACCGACCGCGTCCGCCCCCAACTGTTGCACTGCACAATCCAGGCAACATCGGCACAAGGTTCTCTCGTGACGCGCCAGACTCCCGACTCCAATCTCCATCCGCAAGACGTGCTCGTGCTCCAGGGCGGCGGTGCCCTCGGCGCCTACCAGGCGGGAGTCTACGAAGCTCTGGCCCGGCAGGATGCCCTGCCCGACTGGGTCGCCGGCATCTCGATCGGCGCGGTCAATGCCGCGATCATCGCCGGCAACGCGCCGCAGGACCGGGTCGCGGCCCTGCGCACGTTCTGGCACCGCATCTCGTCCGAACTCCAGTACCGTATCGACGAGCGCATCGGCTTCGCCCGCCGCGCCTTCAACGAGGGTGCCGCGCAATGGGCCGCGACGTTCGGCGTGCCCGGCTTCTTCACCCCGCGCTTTCCCACGCCATTCCCCGAATGGCCCGCCGACCTTGCCCGCCTGAGCTACTACGACACCGCGCCCTTGCGCACGACGCTGCTCGAACTGGTCGACTTCGACCGCCTCAACGCCGCGGAGATGCGTTTCAGCGTGGGCGCGGTCAACATGCTCAACGGCAACTTCGCCTACTTCGACAATACCGAGCGCACCATCGGTCCCGAGCACATCATGGCCAGCGGCGCCCTGCCGCCCGGCTTTCCTCCGGTGGAGATCGAGGGCGAATGGTACTGGGACGGCGGCCTCGTTTCCAACACCCCGCTGCAATACGTGCTCGACAACCGCCCTTCGTCCGAGATGACGATCTACCAGGTGGACCTGTTCTCCTCGCGCGGGGTCGTGCCGCGCACGATGGCCGACGTCGCCCAGCGCGAGAAGGACATCCGCTTCTCCAGCCGCACGCGGCTTGGCACCGACCAGTCCAAGCAACTCCAGAAGATGTGCGCCGCCGCCAAGCGCCTGGCCCGCAAGCTGCCGGACGAGTTCCAGGACGACCCGGACCTCGCCCGGCTGCTCAACTGCCGCCCTGCCGGCGCCGTCGCGGTGATGCACCTCATCAACCGGCCCGAGGACTACGAGAGCAATTCAAAGGATTACGAGTTTTCGCGCATGACGGTGGAGGAACACTGGTCCACCGGCCTTGCCGATGCCTCCTATTCGCTTGCCCATCCGGACTGGATCGGGCGCAGACTCAAGCCCGACGAGATCGTCACGTTCGATCTGGCCGGCGCCAACCCGGAACAGCCCCTCGACGCATGATTGGAGCAAATGCATGAAACTTCAGGACAAGGTCTGCATCGTCACCGGCGCCGCCAGCGGCATCGGCAAGGCCATCGCCGATACGTACGCGGCCGAAGGTGCCAGGGTGGTGATCGCCGACCTCAACCTCGAAGCCGCCCAGAAGGCAGCCGACGACATCGCCGCGACCGGCGGAACCGCCATGGCCGTGGCGATGGACGTGACCAGCGAGGAGCAGGTCAACGCAGGCGTCGCGCAAGTGGTCGCGGCCTGGGGCACGGTCGACGTGCTCGTCTCCAACGCCGGCATCCAGATCGTCAACCCGGTCGAGAATTTCGCCTATGCCGACTGGAAGAAGATGCTGGCGATCCACCTCGACGGCGCCTTCCTCACATCCAAGGCGGTGCTGCCGCACATGTATGCCCAAGGCTCGGGCACGGTGCTGTTCATGGGCTCGGTCCATTCCAAGGAAGCGAGCCCGCTCAAGAGCGCCTACGTCACCGCCAAGCACGGGCTGCTGGGCCTGAGTCGCGTGATCGCCAAGGAAGGCGGCAAGAAGGGCGTGCGGACCAACGTGATCTGCCCCGGCTTCGTGCGCACGCCCTTGGTCGACAAGCAGATTCCCGAGCAGGCCAAGGAACTGGGCATCTCGGAGGACGAGGTGGTCAAGAAGGTCATGCTCGGCCAGACGGTGGACGGCGAATTCACCACCGTCGAGGACATCGCGGCCGTGGCGCTGTTCTTCGCCAGCTTCCCCACCAATGCGCTCACCGGCCAGTCGCTGGTTGCGAGCCACGGCTGGTTCATGGAGTAAAAAGCGATCCTCCCCGTCCCCGCAGGGGATGGGGAGGATTTGACGCCTCAACCCAGCAGCACTTCCGCGATCTGCACCGCGTTCAGTGCCGCACCCTTGCGCAGGTTGTCGTTCGACAGGAACAGCGCCAGGCCATGCTCGACGGTGGGATCGCGGCGCACGCGGCCTACGAACACGGGGTCCTTGCCGGTCGCCTCCAGCGGGTTGGGCACTTCGGTAACGACCACGCCCGGCGCCACGCCCAGCAATTCCAGCGCCCGCTCGACGCTGATCGGGCCATCGAACTCGGCATTGATCGACAGCGAGTGGCCGGTGAACACCGGCACCCGCACGCAGGTCCCCGAAACCGGCAGGCCGGGAATGCCGAGGATCTTGCGGCTTTCGTCGCGCAGCTTGATCTCTTCCTCGGTGTAGCCGTCCTCGGCATAGACGTAGTTGAGCGGCACGACGTTGTTGGCGATCGGCACCGCCCACTTCTCGGCGGCGGGAAGCAGGGCCACGGCATCGCCGGCGGCGAGCTCGCGCGACTTGCCGCCGACGTGGTCGATCTGCCCGGCCAGCACCTCGATGCCTTCCAGGCCTCCGCCCGACACCGCCTGGTAGGTCGAGACTACCAGCTTCTTGAGCCCTGCCTCGTCGTGCAGCGGGCGCAGCACCGGCATCGCCGCCATGGTGGTGCAGTTGGGGTTGGCGATGATGCCCTTGGGCAGCACGGCCAGCGCCTGCGGGTTCACTTCGGCGACCACTAGCGGCACCTCCGGGTCCGAGCGCCAGGCCGAGGAATTGTCGATGACGATGGCCCCGGCCGCCGCTGCCTTGGGCGCCAGTTCCTTCGAGGTCGAGCCACCGGCCGAGAACAGCACCACGTCCAGCCCTGCGAAATCGGCGGTTGCCGCGTCTTCAACGACCACGCCGTCCAGCTCCTTGCCGGCCGAGCGGGCCGAGGCGAACAGGCGCAGCGAGGCGATCGGGAAATTGCGCTCGGCGAGAATCTCGCGGATCATCGAACCGACGAGACCGGTGGCGCCGACGATGCCGACGTTGAGCTTCTGACCTGCTGCGAACTTCTGAACCATGACTAAGCGTCTCCTATCGTAGGGAGCAGCGCGAGGTTCTGTGTTTTCGTCGTGAAAAGCCCCGCCTGCCGTATGCGGGGTCGATGTCCGGGGGGTGCTTCAGATCACGCACACCACCGACACCGACCGCGCGATGGCAGTCGGTTTCGGGGTGGTAATAATGATCGGCTTGGCGAACATGGACGCGCCACTAGCTGCAAGCGGGGCCGGTGTAAACAGGCATTTTGTTGCGCACCCGTCGTCGGCTTCAGACTGCCGCCAACCGCGCCAGCGCCGCCTCGCGCCCGATCAGCGGGAGCAGCGCGGCCATGTCCGGCCCGTGCTCCATGCCGGTCAGCGCCTGGCGCAGCGGCAGGAACAGCGCCTTGCCCTTGCGCCCGGTGGCTTCCTTGAGAGCGCCGGTCAGCGCCTTCCAGATGCCCTCGTCCCATTCGAGCGAGGCCAGCACTTGCGCGCCCTGGAGGCAGAACGCCCGGTCCTCGTCGGCCAGAGACGGCGCCGCGATCGGGCCGGTTACGACCTGCCACCAGTCCTGGACCTCGGCCAACCGGGCAAGGTTGGGCCGCACTGCTTCCCAGGCCGCCTCGTCCATCCCTTCGGGCAGGCGATCGCGCACGGCGTCGTAGGCAAGCGCATGGACTACCGCCGCGTTGACCCGCTCCAGTTCCGCCTCGTCGAAGCGCGCAGGCGCCCGGCCGAAGCGCGACAGGTCGAAGTGCGCCGCCAGTCCGGCAAGGCCCAGCGCCGGGTCGACCGGATCACTGGTTCCCAACCGCCCGAGCAACGCCACCAGTGCCTGCGGTTCGATCCCCGCCTCCCGGAAATGCGCGATGCCGAGCGAACCCAACCGCTTCGACAGCTTGCCCTCGGTCCCCACCAGCAGTGCTTCGTGGGCAAAGGCCGGCAGGGCCGCGCCGAGCGCGGTGAACATCTGCACCTGGGTCGCGGTGTTGGAAACGTGATCCTCGCCGCGCAGGATCTGCGTCACGCCCATGGCGACGTCGTCGATCACCGAGGGCAGCATGTAGAGCCACGACCCGTCGGCGCGGCGCACCACCGGATCGCTCATCTGGCTCGCGTCGAATTTCTGGGCCCCGCGAATGCCGTCGACCCATTCGATCGGCTCGTCGCGGTCGAGCATAAAACGCCAGTGCGGCAGGTCGCCGGCCGCGATCCTGGCGGCCTTCTCCGCATCGTCCAGCGCCAGCGCCGCGCGGTCGTAGATCGGCGGCAACCCGCGCCCGAGCAGGACCTTGCGCTTGAGATCGAGTTCCTGGGGCGTTTCCCAGCACGGATAGACCCGGCCCTCGCCCTTCAGCCGCGCGAAGGCCTCCTCGTAGAGGGCAAAGCGCGCGGACTGGCGTTCCTCGCCATCGGCGTGAAGGCCCAGCCATGCCAGATCGGCGCGGATCGCCTCGACGTATTCCTCGCGCGAGCGCGCCGCGTCGGTATCGTCGATCCGCAGCAGGAAGCGGCCTCCCGCCTGTCTGGCCAGCAGGAAGTTGTGCAGGGCGGCACGGATATTGCCGACATGGAGGTGGCCGGTGGGCGACGGCGCAAAGCGGGTTACGGTCATGGCCTGCGCGTTACGACCGCCCTCGCGACAGGTCAAACCCGGCCGGGTCGCCGCGCGAACGCCGCCTTCGCCGCCAGCGCCGCGAATCCTGCCAGCAATCCCCAGAAGGCCGACCCCACCCCAATCAGGCTCACCCCGGAGGCCGTCGCCGCGAACGTGAGGATCGCGGCATCGCGCTCGCTCTTCTCGACCAGCATCGCCTCCACCGCGCCGGTGAGCGGAGCGATCAGGGCAACCCCGGTCAGGGCCGCGATCGCGGCATGCGGCATGGCCAGGAAGAACTGCACCAGCACGCCCGAAAACAGCGCCAGCACGAGGTAGAGGCCCGCGTAGATCACACCCACGATCCAGCGGCCGGCCGCATCGGGATGGGCATCCGAGCCGGTGCAGATCGCCGCCGTGATCGCCGCCAGGTTGATCCCGTGTGCGCCGAACGGAGCCAGCGCCAGCGTCGCGAGGCCAGTACCCAGGAGCAAGGGCCGGGGCCGGGGCGCATAGCCTGCCGAGCGCAGGACCACGAGACCCGGCAGGTTCTGCGATACGAGCGTGACGAGGAACAGTGGCATTCCCACGCTGACGACCGCGCGCCAGTCCAGCCTTGGCGCCACCGGCTCCAGCCCGCCCGTCAGCGGCCCGGCACCCAGTCCCGCAACGTCGCCGCGAGCCACCAGAACCGCAACTCCTGCCACCAGCACAAGCAGCAGCGCGTAGAGCGGCACCCGCTGACGCGCGACCACGAAGACCGCCAGCAGCACGCAGACCAGCAGGGCATCGCTCTCCAGCGTGCGGAACAGTTGCAGGCAGAACGGCAACAGCACGCCGGCCAGCATCGCCGAGGCGACCGAGGCCGGTATCCGCTCCGCCAGCCGCCCGAGCGCGGGCACCAGCGCCAGCACGCACATGAACCCGGCGGACGCAAGGAAGGCCCCGACCGCGACCGGCCAGGGGACCGTCCCAGTACTGGCGGCCAGCAGCGCCGCGCCCGGCGTCGACCATGCCAGCACCACCGGCATGCGCATCCAGACCGAGAGCACCGCGCCTGCCAGTGCGATCCCCAGGCACAGCGCCGTCACCGCCGATCCCACCTGCACCGCATCCGCGCCCATGGCCTGCATCGCGCGCACGACCAGCGCGACGGTCCCTCCGAAACCGACCAGCGCGGCGATCAGGGCGGACGTCCAGGAAGCGAGCGGAGGCAGGCGTGAAAGCATGGTCCGTCCGCTATGGCAGTTTGTCCCCCAAGGGAAGATTCGGGCTTGTTGCGAGTGACATCCCCGAGGCAAACCGCTAAAGGCCTCTGCCGTGGGGACGATCAGGCACTTCTTCAGGGACCGCCCGGCACTGGCTGCGCTGCTGCTCGCGGCGGCCCTGTGCCTAAAAGCCCTGGTGCCTGCCGGATACATGCCGGCTGCGCCCGATACCGGCCTGATCGTCGCGCTCTGCTCGGGCACGATGCCCGCGGGCGCCACCGTCACGATCGCGATCCCGAAGAAGGGCAGTCACCAGGACCACGGCACCACCACGGCCGACCACCCCTGCGCTTTCGCTCCGCTCGGCGCCGCCATCACCGGCACGGACCTCGTCCCGCTCGTCCTTGCTGCCCTGGCCTTCGTCTTCGTCGCCGCGATCGTGCGCCGGCCCCTCGTGTTGCGCTCCCTCGCCGCGCGCATTCGCCCGCCCAGCCAGGCCCCGCCCCGCTTCACCTGACGCCATAGCCACGTCGCGCGGCCGCGTCGGCCGCCCGGCCGACATGCATGCTCCGCGCCGCGCTTGCGATGGCGCGCGGCCGTTCAGGTGAATCCCCTCATGTTCCGTACTTTGCCCAAGCTGGCGCTCGCGCTGGGCGTCGCCCCGCTGGCTTTCGCGCCGTTCTTCGCCCATGCCGCGGAAGCGGACGAAGCCCCCGCCGATACCATCCTCGTCGTCGGCCAGAACGACAAGGCCATCAGCCTGGAGGCGCGCGGCCTTTCCGTCAGCCTCGGCGACGAGCAGTTTGCGGGCGTCAATGCCCGCAACGTCGAGGACCTCATGAAGTATGCGCCCGATTTCTTCGTGCGCACCCGCTACGCCGGCGATTCGAACGGCGTCCCCGGCTTTCGCGGCACCCATTCGACCCAGAGCGCGCGCACGCTGGTGATGGTGGACGGGTTCACGGTTTCGAACTTCCTCGGCAATTCCTTTGCCTATGCCCCCAAGTGGGGCGTCGTCGGCCCCGGCGAGGTCGAGCAGTTCGACGTCGTCTACGGCCCCTACTCGGCGCGCTATGCGGGCAATTCGATGGGCGGCGTGGTCAACATCACCACCCGCTCGCCCGAGCGGACCGAGGCTTTCGCCACCGTGCAGACCATGGCCCAGCCCTACGACCAGTACGGCACCCACGATACCTACTGGGGCTATTCCGCCGAGGCCGGTTTCGGTTTCCGCCAGAAGGACGGACCCTGGTCGCTGCGGCTCTCAGGCCGCCACTTCCGCAACACCGGCCATCCGCAAATGTTCTACGGGCTGACGCCCTCCACAAGCGGTGCGCAGGCAACGCCTGTGACCGGCTCGATCGTCGATCCCGGACAGGCCATCGCCGGCGCGCCCGGCACCACGACCAACCCGATCTTCGCGGCGCAAAGCCCGGCGCGGATCACCCAGGACCAGGCCAAGCTGCGCATCGGCTACGACGGCGACGCCAATGGCCTGGGCGGCGTCACCGGCGAAATCCTGCTGGCGTACTGGCACAACCTGGACAGCCAGACCGCGCCCGACTGCTATTTGCGCGATGCGAGCGGCAGCGCGAAGTGCGACGACCTCGTCTCGATCGGCGGACAGAAGTACACCGCCAGCGGCGCCAACTGGTCCCGCACCATCCGCGACGAGCTGCTGGCAGGCCTCAAGGTCGCCGCCGACCTTTCCGATGCGGTGACGGTGCAGGCCAACCTGTCGACCTACCAGATCCTGCGCTCGGACGGCTTCACCTCCGGCACCTTTACCGCCGGAGCCGCGAACGGCGCCGGCAGGCTCGCGCGGCAGGGCCCCACCGGCTGGTGGTCGGGCGAACTTGCACTGACCGCACGCCTGGGCGGCATGGAACTTGCGGGTGGCGGCAGCGCCAACCTCTACAGGACCGACGTCACCAACTACACCCTCGCCAACTGGCGCAGCGACCATGGCAAGGCGTTCTCCACGCGCACCTTCGGCAAGACCCGCAACCTCGCCGCCTGGGCCGAACTGCGGGTCCCGTTCGATCCCGTCACACTGACGCTCGGCGCCCGCTACGAGGACTGGCGCGCCTTCGACGGCGGCCTCACCCGGCTCGGCACCGGGACGCTCGCGGGCCAGCAACTGACGGGCCTCTACGCCAGCCGCCACGCCACCGGCTTCCAGCCCAAGGCCGCGCTGGAATGGGCCCTCGATCCCGACACCCGCGTGCAGCTCAGCCTTGCCAAGGCGACCCGCTTCCCGACCGTCGGCGAGTTGTTCCAGGGCAGCCTCAACGGTGACGGGACCTTCAGCCAGGACAGCTTCGACCCCGGCCTCAAGCCCGAACGCTCGACCGACGCGAACCTGCTGGTCGCACATGACTTCGGCCCGGTGAAGCTCACCGCCTCGGGCTTCTGGCAGCGGGTGAAGAACACGATCTTCTCCTTCACCGGCTTCAACCAGAACGGCGTGACGACCTCCACCTACAAGAACATCGACCTGACCCGGCAATACGGCCTGGAACTGATCGCCGAGGCTCATGACGTGCTGCTCCCGGGCCTGGACGTCGACGCCAACGCGGCTTGGATCGATTCCGTCACCTTGCGCAACGACGCCGCCCCGGCCGCCGAGGGCGTGCAGTTCCCCCGCATCCCGCGCTGGCGCCTCAACGGCAATGTCCGCTACCGCGTCGCCGAGTCGGTGCTGGTCTCGATCGGCGTGCGCTACGCCAGCCGCCCCAACACCGACCTGCTGGGCCTCCAGCGCGGCGACACTTACGGCTACACGTCCGAACTCTTCGCCCTCGACGCGAGGGTAAGCTGGGAGGTGACCGACCAGTTGAAGGTCAGCGCCGGGGTCGACAACATCACCAACGACCGTGCCTGGGTCTACCACCCCTACCCCCAGCGCAGTTTCCTGCTCGAAGCGGGGTGGAAGCTGTGAGCGGCGCCGCACCCGATCCGGTCATGCGTGCCGAACGCTGGTATCGCGCGGTCTGGCGCTGGCACTTCTATGCCGGGCTGTTCTGCGTTCCTTTCGTGCTGTGGCTGTCGGTCACGGGCGGGCTCTACCTGTTCAAGCCACAGATCGAGGGCGCACTCTACGCCCCCTACCGCGACGTGGCGAATGGCCCCGTACTCCCGCCTGCCGCAATCGCCGCCCGGGCCGTGGCGGCGGTCCCCGGATCGGTGCTCCACAAGTACGTCCTCCCCGAAAGCCCTGCTGACTCCGTCCAGGTCCTCGTCGGCCAGGGAAGCGAGGAGGTGCGCGTCTGGGTCCACCCGCAGACCGGCGCCGTGTTGTACCAGGTGCCAGAGGAGGACCGCCTGATGCGCGTGGTCTTCCGCCTCCACGGCGAACTTCTGGCCGGCGCCACGGGCTCCGCGCTGGTCGAAACGGCGGCTTGCTGGACCATCGTCATGCTGCTGACGGGGCTGTTCCTGTGGTGGCCGCGTGGCGCAGGGCGTCTCGCCGGCGTGCTCTACCCGCGCATCGGACGAGGTCGCGCCGCGTTCTGGCGCGATATCCACGCGGTCACCGGGCTGTGGATTTCGCTGGGCGCGCTGTTCCTGATCGCCTCGGGGCTGCCCTGGGCCAATGCCTGGGGCGACTATTTCCGCGAGGTCCGCGCGATCACCGGCACCGCCGCGGGTCGCCAGGACTGGTCCGCCGGCTCCGCTGCCGAAGCGGCCACGCGAGCCCGTGCCGATGCCGGAATGCGCGCCATGATGTCCGAGCACGCCGAGCACGACGGAATGCCGATGGACCACATGGCTCCTGCCGCCTCGTCCCTCGATGCCGTCGTCGCCAGCGCCGGGGCGCTGCATTTCGCCGCCCCGGTCGAAGTCAGTCCGCCTGCCTCCGACGGCACCGCCTGGCAGGTCCGCAGCCAGACCGAGAACCGGCCCCGCCGCGACAGCGCCGAAATTGCCGGCGACGGCTCGCTCGTCGGCATGCAGCGCTTCGCCGACCGCCACTGGATCGACCGCGCGGTAGGCTACGGCGTCGCGGTCCACGAGGGCGCCTGGGCTGGCCTTGCCAACCAGTTCGTCAACCTCGCGGTGCTGCTCGGTCTGGTAATGATGTGCGTATCGAGCATCGTCCTGTGGTGGCGCCGACGCCCTGCCACGATGCTCGGCGCGCCTTTGGCCATGGGCCGCCTGCAGCACTCCTGGGGGCTGGTGGCGACCGTCGTCGCGCTGGCGCTGGCGATGCCACTGTTCGGCCTGTCGCTGGGAATGGCGCTCGTGCTGGAAACGGCGATCAAGCGCATGTCGCCGCGCATCCGCCAGTGGATGGGCTGGCGCGCTGCCATAGATTGATCGATCCGGGCTCCCGGATCGCCTGTCAGTCTATGGCCGGTACCAGCTTGGTACCTGCGACCTCCACGGTTCGCCCATGCAGCGGTGCCTCCTGAGGAACGGCGACGGCTTCCAGCTTGCCACGGGCGCTCAGGAAGGCACGCACCCGCCGCTCGGCCCAATGGTATGAATGGGCAAAGACGATACCGAACCCGATCGCGCCATAGAAGGCGACCCACGGCTTTGGACCATGACCCAGCCGGATAACCAGCGACCTGACCTGCGAGTGGCTGAGATACATGAACATCGACGAACCGGCGATCTCGGACACGACCGATTTCGCCATGACAGGAACCCTTATCGAGGTCCCGAAAAGCAGCATTGCCGAGCCGGCCAAGATATAACCGCTGGCCGAAGTGAACCCATGATGCACCAAAACGGCGATGCTCGCGATCACCATGGCCAGGACGCGGCTTTGCAGGTCACGCGCGCTGGCCATCAACATGCCGACGGCGACGGTCCACATATACCAGATGGGGGTACGGTGGTAGATGTAGTTCGTATCCCAGACCCGCTCGACCATCCAGCTTGAGACGGTCGCAACCACGATGAAGACGGTGCAGAAAATCATGGGCTTACGCCTGAGAAATTCACGTATCGGCAGGAATGAAAGCAAGATGGCCACTATGAGCAGCAACTGTATGTATATTTCCGCGAAATAGTAATATGCCACATGATATTGTCGAGGATCGAACCAGTTCGATATCAGCATCAACGGCTTCGGCTCGAGCGTCCTCGCCCAGAGCTGCATGGCAATCGTCACGAGCACCGTGGGGACGGCCACGCTGATGGCGGTCCCATACATCGCGCGGACGTCGCCGGTGCGGCTGATTTCCGGCCATTGAAAGCGCATGATGCTGTAGCCGCACAGCATGAACAGGAAATAGGCAGCGCCCCAGTTCTTGCTGTAGATAAACGTATCGAGATGCAGGGCGACTATGCAGATCATGAAGAATGCGCGCGTGAACATGGCGGTGTCCAGCTTGCGCCAGCCCCCCTCTCCGCCATTTGCCGCGCTTTTTTCCAGTTGCTCGATCGTCAGCGACTCCCATCCGTCGGGCAGGGCGCCAAAGCGCCCCTCGAAGCCGAGCGAAAACTGGATGTAGCTGAGCGAATCTCCTCCCATGCTTTCAAAGCTGTCGTCAGGGCGGATGCGCCGTCCGGGGAAGAATTCACGAAAGAAGCCCTGCACGTCGCAAGGCTCCGCCGCGACCGCGCGCTCCGCCACGGGGGCAAGGGCCGCGACTTTGCACTCCTCGATGAATTCGTCCGCCAGGAGGCGCCGCAGGGGCTTGCCCGTCGCCGTTCGCGGAATCGCCGCAACGACCCTGACGTGCAAGGCACCGCCCGCGGCTACGCCAAGCTCTTTCAGCGCTTCCGCAGAAGCGGCGTGAAGCCGATCGACGGCAATGCCGGGCGCCTCCGTCGCGACCAGGACGCCTTCGCCGCGAAGCGCGTCCGGCACCTTGGTCACGACGATCCTTCCGTTCTGCCCCAGCAACTGGCCGACGCGAGCCTCGAGCGCATCCGGGTTTATCTTGACGCCGCCCGTGTTGATGAGATCGTCTGCTCGGCCGTCGTAGTAGAGATAGCCATCTTCGACGTGGCCTAGGTCGCTGGTCTCCAACCAGCCATCGGGACCGCAAAGGTCCACCAGGGCATCGGCATCCACACGCCAGCGGGCGACGTGCGGCCCACGGATGCGGATACGTCCTGCCGCCGATATGGCCACCTCGGTCTCACCCACCGCCGCGCCGACCGATTCCAGGCGCTCGTCCGGGACGTCTGAAATCTGCAGGAACGTGCTGCGGGAGGCTTCCGTCAGTCCATAGTGCTGGACGATCCGGGCATTGGGAAAAAGTTCGCGAATCCGGCGCTTTTCCGGCCCGGTCATGTATTGCGAACCGATTTCGAGCCAGCGCAGCTTTTCGCCGGCGTCTCCGATGACGGTCGGGTTCTGCAACAAGATTCGCAGAAGCGTAGGCACCGCGGACAGGGCGTTGACCTCACCCGAGCTGAGCATTCGTGCAAGCTCGAGAGGATCGAAACCGCGCGGCGGCAGATAGGATCGACCGCCCACGGCACTCACCGCGCGTATACGACCAAAGCCGAAGCTATAGGTGACCGGCACGCCGACATACTCGCGAACCTCGGATGTCAGCCCCATCTGGTCGATGATCCGCTCCGCCGCATCCGCGAGATTGGCATAAGTCAGGACAATGCCCTTGGGCTTGCCCTCCGTCCCGGAAGTATAAGTGACCTGGGCCGGTAGATCGGAACGGATCAACGGGTGATTTTCGACAAACCAGCCACTACCTCCCTCGGGGACGACACAACGTTCGATGTCGAGGCCGGCCGACGCCTTCGCAAAAGACTCATCCGGAACGTTTACAAGCAAGTGCCGCGCTTCATTAAGTGCAAATACATTTTCTACATAAGACAGCGAATTCCGCATAACGATGGCTACGGATGTCAGCTTCTGATGTTGCACTATAGAGGCCCTATGCTGATCGCCCTTTGGACGATTTCAATGGATGCAGCGCGAATCGGGCATGGATACAAAGCGGGCCATGCAATTAGCTGAAGATTAATTCTGCTCATTATCTCAAGCAAGTAGTGAGAAATGCCAACCGAGAAGCTTGGTCGGAGGATCGGGACTCGTCGCCCGATCCGCGGTGAGCCTCCGGCAAGGGAGTTTCCGCCCTGGCGTCCTGATACCGACCCTATGTGATGCTGTCTCACGTGCGGGATTCCCAAATCGTCGAAACTCTGACTCAATGATTGCCGGTTGGAGCGCATGTCGATGGGTGCAGCAATCGGATGGCGGAACGACTTTGATTCGGCGGGTTTGAGGCGACTGGCGCGGACGACCAAAGGGCAAACCAGGGGCGCCGGCTGCTGGCCTTGGCGGAGATTTATGATGGCAGGAGCCGCAGCGATGCGGCGCAGGTCGGCGGGGTGTCGCTGCAAATCGTGCGGACTGGGTTGTGCGGTTCAATGATCGAGATCCAGACGGGCTCCTCGACGGCAAGCCCAGGCGGCGCAGTCCGACGTTCAACGTGTTCTCGCAGATCGGCTTGAGCCAGGTTTTGTTGGCGGGAAAGAGGAAGGTTCCGGGATTCCCGAGCGAGCGAAGATACTTGAGCAAGGCCAGCGCTTGGGTCGAAAGAGGCACGGTATGCATCTGGCGCATCTTCATCCTCTCGGCGGGTACGCGCCAGACGGCGGCATCGAAGTCTATCTCGGCCCATTCCGCCTTTCGCAGTTCACCTGGGCGAAGGTAGACGTGCGGGATCAACTGGAGCGCAACTCGCGTTTCCACTTTGCCGCCATAACCATCGATTGCACGCAGCAATTCCCCAACCTTTGCCGGTTCCAATATGGCCGCATGATGCTTCACCTTTGGCGTAATAAGGGCGCCGCGCAGGATGTCGGCCGGGTTGTGCTGTGCGCGCAAGGTCGCCACCGCGTAGCGAAAAATGCGACCTGCGAAGGAGCGAACGCGTAGGGCGGATTCATGGTGGCCCTTTCGCTCGAGCTTCTGAAGGGCCTTGAGAAGTTCGTGCGCCGTGATCTCCGCGACAGGCCGGTGCCCGATTGCCGGATCCAGAAGATCCCGGAGCCACCGCGTCTTCTTGAGGGTCGGTGGTGCTTTACCCTCTCGTTCCATCTTCTCGATGAATTCGTCGGCGACAACCCTGAAGGTCGTGCGAGCCGCAAGCTCCGCTTCTATCTTGGCCTGCAGGCGAACGGCCACGGGATCCATGCCCTGCGCCAGCTGCTCACGCGCTTCGTCCCGCTTGAGCCGCGCCTCCTTGAGGGAGAGGTCAGGATAGCGCCCTAGCGCGATCTTCTTCTCGATGCCGTGGAAACGAAACTTCACGCGCCAGAGTAGCGAGCCGGATGGGGAAACGAGCAGGTACAGCCCCTTGCCATCCGCAACTTTGTAGGCTTTTTCCTTGGGTTTAAGGGCGTTGATCTGGATCGTGGTAAGCATCTGGGGGCCTCGACTGTCAGTTGTCGAAAAGGCCCCCGATTCGGGGCCCCCAAATCATCCGGACGGAGCTGGACGAGGGGGGACGTCACCGGAAAGCCGATGCTTATTATGCCTGATTTTCGGGGATTTTTCGAGCGAGAAATCGCTTGACAAGGGGGTACCCTGGTGCCGCTTACAGGATTCGAACCTGTGACCCCATCATTACGAACACGAGCGATAGAACGGCAGAAATCTAGGGTTTCCGAGGGTCATGATGCCAGGATTTGTCTGGTGTTTCGGGTTCCCCAAGTGAAACCCAGATTGTGCCGAAACCCGAACTGGGCGTCTCCCTACTCAACGCACTTTGGCTCAGTCAAGGTTAGGCCTCCGACCCGGTCAAAACCCGGCTGGTCAGAACGAGAGGCGTTCTGACGGCGCGTACGGACCTGACGTTCAGTAACGCAAATCCTCTTTGCTCGTCCTGCTTACGAGGTCCGTCAGATCAATTTACTGCGAGAGCTTATCGGCCGCCTCCTCTATTCCCTCGACAGACATCGGTTCGCTGCCAACCAATTCAGTTAATCGTTCCAACCGAGCGTCCGTCAGCTTTTCAACGTGCAGCGAGAAAACACTCTCGTTCGTCAACTTGCGGATCTTTGCCGCCCGTTCTGCCGGCGAAGCATTTGACATGCCCTTGCCCCCCACCTGAGACGCAAGTCTTGCGTTCGCAGTGGTAATCGCATCCCATCTCGGCCCGCCCAAATAGACACCCCCAAAAAGTATTTGAGCCTTAGTCCGTTGAACCTTAGAAGTAAGCATAGCTTCAAAAAACATCTGGTGTACTTCCCGCCAGGACCTCGTTCGAGTTATACAATACCAGTCGTGTATAACAGATGCATTGCGGTACAGGCCTTCAAAGGGTCCACCAACTATTGACCAAAGCGCTGTTGGTATCGACGCTCCGTCTACAAGGGCTCCCTTTGGTACTGTCCAGCTACGACATTTTGAGTCCCGGAATACATAGGGTTGCACCAATTTCATAACACGACCGTCGCTCTGTGGCTCCAATACTAATCTGCCGAGAAATGACGGAGCGCAAGTCGGAGCTGCGAAGGCTTTTGACGTGAATGTCACGATTCCTGAACTGAAAACAACGCCCGTAAACAGCATAACGAGCCAACGCTTTGATCTCCGGTCTCTCATTTGCATGCTCCTGCCGCAGAACTCAAATCAGATGAAGAACCCCAATTGGCACCATATCGGGCTCCCGGTGAGCGCCAGGCATCAAAATAGAAATCTGGCTGTACCCCGTATTTTGACTTTTTTATGGGCACCATGCTTCCTAGTATTGTCTCTTCAGCTTTTCCAAACTCCCTTAGCCAGGAACTCGCGGCAAAATCATCCGCATCGAAATCTACCGGCCTAACTGATAAACTAAAGCCATATCTATCGGTCACATCGGCTTCGTTGAACGCATACCTATAATTTACCTCATATTTGTCGCCGACAGACTCAAACTCGACCCATGTATTTTTATCGTCGCCCTCCCCTTTAGTTTCACGACTCTCACTGCCCTCAGGTAATTTTTCGAGTGGAAAGCTATTGATGGCCGCAGCGGGTTCAAACGGCGCCTTCAACACAGAACAAAACCATCTGTTAATTGGATGCCTCGGGGCCGCAAAAGCTGTCGGAACTTCAAATGATAATGCAATAACGATGGAAAGCGAAACAAACCGTTTAGTATATTTCATTTTCATCTCCTATGGCTGCAACACCACTCTGAATCCAAGCGACGATCCTTTGGATTGATTGCTGAACTCATATACGTCAGACAGTTTAGTCGAGCTGTCAGAATGCATAGATCCTCTCGCTATATGATTGGCGCAACCTCCTGCTGTGCCACAGGTACTTGTCCATTCAACAACTTGACCGATGTATCCTTCTTTAAAGAGATTGGGCGGGTATGTTGAAGCTGCTCGCAGTCTTTTCGAAAATGATACTTCTGTATTTGGCAGCAATCTTACAATCGCATCCCACTCCTCGGACGTAATTAGTCGAAACCTCTTGCCAGTTTTACTATTAAGCCATTTTACAAACGCCTCGGTATCTTTGAAAGAAACCTTTGTGACAGGATTGTTGTCGTCAGCCGATTCATTATTGTCGGGGCAATTTATGTCACTGACGCACGCTTTCCACAGACCCACTGTTATTTGCGACTTACTGACCGAAATTTTTTTTCCCATCAGACTGAGATTAATCATCTGCGGGCAGAGCTCGCAGTGATTTACGTCTTGCGGAGAGCTTGGAGGCACGACCAACTGCGGCCGAAAACTAGCGTCATTTTGAGTGCATTCAGATAGGCAAAACACCCCCGAAAGCCCGACGCGATAATCCGGCCGCTGCCTTCCGTCGGTAAGATCGAGGACTCCGCTAGTTACGCGGTTAAATAAAAGCTCCAATGGCAAGTGGGAGCTTGCGAGCACTGTAGCAAGAACCGAAGCGTAGGGAGAGTTTCCGGCTCCGCCATCGTCGGCGATAGTTCCTGGCGCTGCGGCAAAAGCCACAAGAGTGTTAGCGAAATTTGGCAGGTCTGCGAGACCCTTTGCTTTGCCGCTAGAGCGAGTTCGAGTTTCCCAAGGGTTGCTGCGGCAAGCGTCAAGAATAAGGACGTTTGCAACATTTCGTCTTTCCATTCTCGCATCGCTGAAGCTTTTTAGTAGCGCGCTGGCGGGCACGTACTCCTCGCTAAGCCAGCGTTCGCGATCGGCCGCATTTAAACTATCGGCGCGAGAGGGCTGCAAAGCCCCGATTGGAATTAAAAAATTCTCACCGTCGACTTGCAAGCCGTGGCCAGAGTAGTAAATCAGAGCAACAGATCCGTCAGGAAGGTCTTTAACGGCATTACGAAAGTCGCTGAGACGTTCTAGCAGCGATGATCTATTTAGATTTACCGCTGCAGGTAACAACATAAATCCAAGTTGTTTTAACTTGTCATTTATTAGCCGTGCGTCATTGACCGGGTTATTAAGCCGAGTCCAATTTTTTTCATCGTAGTTGCTATTTGCAATCACCAAGGCCACCTTCGGAATGCTTGGTTGCGCAAGAGCCGAGAAGGAACAGGTGGCGATCAGTGCGACGGCCACTGCGAGTATCGCCGCGCATATACATTTGAATAACTTGGAAATGAATAAATTCGGATGATGTTTACGAGAGCCAATCATCGAGATTACGTCCGGTATAAACACTCGAGTCGAAATTTCGCCGAGGAGCGGGATTATAAATCGAAGTTGCCATAAACGTCTAGAGAACAGCACTGTTTAGATCTGTTGAAGTTTTCGACGTTTTCAGTCAAAAAAAGCGATGGCTATAATTAACGCGAATTGCGGTGCCGGCTTGTCAAAGGCCGGGAGAACATATTCAAATGTTTAACAAAAACCGCGTTATCTATCGCTAATGGCCGGTAGACGAATGTCCGGATCGGAGCTGAATTGAGAGGATAGCCGACGCTCACACGCAGGCAGCTTGCGACCAGACCCGGTCGTTTAAGGTAGGTGCCGCGAACGTCTGCTCCTGACAGATGCTGCCCATGGATCGCTGCAATGCAGACCGTCAAGAAGGCGCCTCATGTCGGTTATAGCGGCCTCTTGATCGTCTTAAAGCGGACAAGATCACTAATCGCCAACCTATCGAGTGACCTCAAACGCGACCTTCTGTTACACGGCGGAATGCTAATCCCGAATCCGACCGTGACGAACCTCCCATGAAACCGATCATTCGGGGCGAAGGGCTGACGCCCTCGGAGCAGCGGCTGGCGAAATTCGCCGATCGCGCATTTTTGCGACTTTGGTCCTATCCCAACACATTCAATGACCGCACCAAGACCGCGTGCGGCGGCGGGCAGGAGATCGCCGATGTACTCGCGGTGTTCGAGCGCCATGTTGTGTTGTTCAGCGACAAGGCAATCACGTGGCAGGAGGACAAGCCGATCGAACTCGCCTGGTCGCGCTGGTATCGGCGGGCGATCGACGGCGCGGTGGCGCAACTAAATGGCGCTGAACGCTGGCTCGATCTCCATCCCGATCGGGTGTTCACCGATAAGCATTGCACCCAGACGCTGCCGGTGCCGCTGCCGGCCAAAGCCGAACGCATCACGCATTTGGTCGCGGTGGTCAGCGGTGCCGAAGCAGCGGCACGCCGCTATTTCCCGGACCCGCGAGGATCGCTGATGATCATCCCGTCGCTCACCGGCGCGGCACATGTAGACACCGCGCGCGATGGGTTTCGCCCGTTCATGGTCGGCGACGTCAATCCGGGCGGCACCTTTGTCCATGTGTTCGATCCGATCGGGCTTGAGGTCGTGATGAGCGAGCTCGACACTGTCGCAGACCTCACCACCTATCTTGTCGCCCGCGCGAAGATTTTGCGCTCGGGCAAACTGAGCCTCGCCGCTGGTGAAGAACATTTGCTTGCGGCCTACATGATGAACGGCTTCAAGGATGGCCGGCCCGGATTTGTGCCTGAGAAGATGCGCAAGCGCACACGGCGCGCGCAACTTGCCATCCCCGAGGGCGAGTATGAGACCTATGTCTCCTCGCAGCTCTACGCCGAGCTCGCCGCGCTCAAAAAAAAGTCGATGCTGTGGGATGAAGTGATCGAGATGATCGCGGAAGATGTACTCAAGGGCACGTCGATTTCGATACTCAACTATGAACCGAGCGTCGCGCTGTCCGAAGCGGCGCTGCGCGTCGTTGCCGCCGAACCCAGAATGAAACGCGTCTCGCTCGCCCATGCACTATGGGGCGCGATGGAGCGATGTGTCGGCGAGGATATGGCGCGGTTCGTTAGGCGAACCTTTGTGACTCGCCGCTTCCCAATGCAGCGCATCGGCTATCTGTTCCTGATCCTGCCGCAGGAGAAGGGCGCCGGCACTTACGAGGAATATCGCGCCTATCGTAGCAGCATGCTCCAGACCTATTGCTACTCGCTGTTCCGCGAGCAGCCAAAGCTCGACACGGTGGTCGGCATGGCGTTCGACATCTATCTAAAAGACGGCGAAATCCGCACTCGCTCGGAGGACGTCATGGCGATGCCGCCGCCGGACTGGACGCCAGAGGAGATCGAGACCTTCGAGGCCAACCGCGCGCTGTTCGAAATGACGGACCCGCGCGAGCTCGAGGCCAGTGCAGTGCGCCACCGTATCCGCAATCCCTTTCGCGCCAGCCTGCGCTCGCCTTGAAAGCGGGCGACTAGAACCGCCGCGCGCATGACCGATCAGCCGGCCTCCGGCGTTAGTAGGCAGATCGCCATTGCAAACTCCGTGAGCGCGCCCTCGACGGTGCGGATCTGCGCGAGTCCCGCCGCGTCAATCCGCTGCGCCAGTCCCGCCGCCGGCATCGGCTTGCGATAGGACCTGCCATTCAACACATCACCTCGGAACGGCAGAAATGTCCAAGCCTCGGTCGCAAGCGGACTGACCGGTCATGGACCCGCCGCTTTTTAAATTGAACGGCGTAGATGGGCGCATATCGGCCAATCCACAGGGCTCGAGCCGTAATTCACATAAGGGGCGTTATCAGCGCGCTGGATCTCAGTTGGCCCGTCGCCTACGCTGAGCGGAAAGCTTGGTCGCCACAGGCCCATCCGATCACCAACCGCCGGCCGCTCGGTACATTTATGCTGGCACCCTCGCCGAGTTGTACGGAGACGCCAAGAACGTGGGCAAATTGTTCAAAGGCTTCATACCACCGATTTTCGGGTGAGAAGGAGTGCACGATCATCGCTGCGTCTTTCGCGTGAAGTCGCTCGGCTTCTATTAAGGCGGAAGCCGTCCGGTGCAGAAGCTGGTAGTGCACGTCAGGCGGGCACTCTTGGATGCCAAGCAGACCGCACAAGTAGCCGAGTCGCTCTGTCCGCCCGGGCGTCGCATCTACCATCTGTTGCATTACGGTCGGTCCAAACGGTTCGTCGACCTTCCCCTCGATCGTACAAGCCACCAAGCCGCCGGTGTGCCGGGCTATGACGAAAACGTCTGACTGGCTGGCTCGACGGCCGCCCGGAAGCATTGTCTTGTGCTCCGGTAACGCAAACAGGACTTCGGTGGGCCCGAAAGCTTGCTCAATGATGATGGCCACCTCGGGTGGAAAACCGTTGGCCGCTTCCCATGCGTAGGCGAGCGTCTGCGCGCTGTACCCAGATGCCCAATGCAGATCGGGTTTAGCTAGGAGCTGGCGCCATGCGTCCGGGCCGCCGGAAGGGATGAGGATTGCCATCTGTCCCTCATAGTGCGGCGAGAAGGAGCCACAATCTTGGTTTGCTCTTGGTCCATTACAGCTGGGTAATAGAGGTCCAGTTTTTCCGTAAGTTGCCTCGGGTCAGGATAGTTTGCAGTAACATGCTGGTTAACGTAGGTATTGGACGACAAGATCATGTCTGGCGACGCAACTACCGTATTCATGCATGATCTCGACGCTCGGTTTCAGGCCGTATCAGGTCTTTCAGACCGGCGAGACTACAGCATCTTCTACTCACGAGTGGTGCCGTCGCGTGTCATGGTCATCGGGATCAAGCCAGGCGGCCGCCGCGATGGCAGCCATCAACTCGCAAGCCAAACATTCTACGAGGACGATGCACACGAATATGTCGATATGGATTATCGAATCGCAGCGGTGATGCGCCCCGCGCTGATGTACGCGTTCGAGGCAGTCAGCGCCGACCAACTCCGTGGCATACCAAAAACTAACTGTTTTTTCCAGCGAGCGGTGGGGACGGACGATTTCTCTTCAACTGAGTTGCGGCAGAACGCGGCGCTGTGTGCACCGTTCCTCGGAGAAATGATCGCAGCAGTAAGTCCTGACGTTTTGATCATGGAAGGGGTTGGCGCAAGAGACTTGATCCTACGCCATCAATGCAGGGATGTGCGCGAGGATGTCGACCAGCGGATCGTAGGCGAGCGCCGTGGCGCCCTCAATACCTTCTTCCGCCGGGAAACCGCGTGGATGTCCGTGCTGAACCGTCGCGTCACAATCCTGACGCTTGGCCACCCCTCCCAATTCGGACACCTGCCGACCTGGTCGAAGGTGGTCGCCGCTCTCAGAAACAACCTGGGGCCTCAGTTTCTTGGTTCAGTCGTATCCTGCGCGCCCTCTTCGCTGAACTCGCCGAATCCAGTCACGGGGCCTCCAGCGGAGGCAAAGGCGCCCGCTAATATTGAGAAAACTTTAGCGCCTGACCGGACGCGCACGAACGACAAACGGATGTTTACGGCCGCGCAGCGCCCGCCAGGAAGTTTTAGCTATCGACCGATCCACGATTTTTGGCAAGAATTACTGAAGACTGGTGCAATGGACGCCGACGCCTTTTACGATCATTTATTACGGGTGAGATGGAGTCGCCCTTCCGGCAAGCCGCTTACTCCTCAGGTTGTGAGGACGGACTTAGTATCTATGGTCAAACACGGTTTCGCGTCTGTGGCTGGCAGCCGATAGTCTCGGAAAGCTAATCACACCGTTACGTCATGAATGACGATCGCCTGTATCGCATCGCGCGACTGGTTGCAGACTATGTGCGAAGCCCATCGTTACGCCATCTGCGTGACCCCCACTTCATCCAAGCCATCAGTGCCAAGATCCTGAAAGAGATCGTGCACCACAACCCGACCTGGACAAAATGGACCAAGGAGCGCGAAGCTATCGCAAAGGTGGCTGCTTTCTGCTGGATCCCTCTTGATGACTTTCGCGCTTATCTAAATGCCATGCCGGGACCATCGCTTACGCAAACCGACGTGGTGGAACGGCTCCGCGCTTTCAACGAGGAAGACTACGCCGACTGGCCCGACGACCGGCAACAGGAGGGTTGCCTCGAAATTTACAAGCGTGAACGCGCCGAAGGCACGGATATGCCTGCGATAGTTGGCGCGATTGAGACGTTCGTGGAACAAGACAAGGAAGCCCGGCGTCTAGCTCAGCAGGAAGCACACCGCCGCTCCGTGGAAGAACAGCGTAAAGCGGCTGAGGAGAGGTTGCTTTCGGGTGCCGATTGTAAATGGACCGCCATTGGTGCATCGACAACGCTTCACTGCCGCTTCAATGGCCGAACCTACCGGCTGGAGCCACAGCCATCGCGACGGCTGGAACTGTCCCGTGTTGAATCTCTCGATGACGTCAAAGGCGATTTCATCGGGAGCTACACGCGACGGGCCGACGCTACGAAAACCGTTTCTGAGATGGCCTACAAGTCCGAACCACGCTGGCGGTAAACGGATTTCCCAAAAGGACTTTATCAACCGCATGAGTTTGTAGGATCAAAGTTGATAGTGGGACATGCGGACGCGATAGCTCCTGTTCCACCGCGCCCGCACGCCTCAGTGGAATGAACTTCCGTCTGAATTTGCATCACATGGGGTTGATGCAGGGGAACTACGGTCACGGCGGCGAGAAGGACGCATTAAGCATATGAATTATCGGCAGTATGTGCCGTGGGGTCGATAGAATGCCGGGCGCAGTGGTCACAAGGGCAGGCGCATCTGCTCATGGTCGTGCCGCTTTGCCTGCGCCAGTCCAGCCGCTACATGCTCCGCAAGGCTCGCTATGGCGTCCTTCCGAACACGGGAGGTTGGAGCAGTGCTGCCGACCCTGACCCAAGCGGGAGCCGATTGGATCAAGTCCGCAATCAGGTGGTTTGTGGTGCGCGAATCTTCCATGCACCAAAAATAGAACATATAAAGAACGTATAAAGAACATAGGCAACCGCGTTAACGGGTTGTAAGGCCGATCGACACCATCTTCATTCGCATGCGGAGTCACGTCATCAAATTTCCCCGCCGCAAGCGCCGTTCATGGCGACAGCAGGCAACGTCCATGGTCTTTGTCATCGCGGTTGGCGGGTCTTTGGGCTGGGCTGCTCATACCATGCTGGGCGGCAATGCGACTTCCCGGCCTAATGCTTCTGCCTGCATCGCCAATGTCCATGACGGCGACACCATCCGCACCTGTGACGGCGAACGGATACGAATTTCCAACATTGACGCGCCGGAAATGCGTGGAAGCCCAAAGTGCCGTCGCGGTGGCTGGTGCGATTTCGGCCTTGCCGAGCAGAGCCGGGATGAACTGGCCGTGTTCCTTGCCAGCGGCACCGTGACAATCGCCCGGAGCGGAACAGACAAATATCACCGAACCTTGGCGACCGTGGCGGTCAACGGACAGGACGCCGGGGAGCACCTGATAGCTCGATCGCTGGCGCGGCCGTGGCTCTGATCTGCGGATTTCAAAATTTTAATCATCAATCGCGCAACATAGCAAGATGTTAACCACATAATTTTGGCAGTTGTTGCGGCGCACCAATGCATCAGTCGCTCCGAAATCACGGAGACTGTCATGAACCGCCCTAGCCTGACGCTTGCAGCGATCGCGCTTTCTGTTTCGATGCCCGCCCTTGCTTACGCAGGCGAGCCGGTCGTTCAGGCAGTGCAACTTGGCAATGAAAGCATCCGCTACGACAAGGGCGTGCCGACCCTTGATCTTGTGCAGTCGCGCGGCGCCGTGCAAATCGTCCCGCTGGGCAAGGACCACGGCAGCTACGTCTTCGAAGTAGTCGTCATCAACGCCGGGGACGTGCCCGCCAACTTCGACATCACCAACGTATCTGTGCAGGTCGGCTCGCAGCCCGTCGGCATCTTCAACGTCGATGAACTGATGTCGAAAGCCAAGTCGCGTAACACCTGGTCGCAACTCGGTGTTGCGTTCCTTGGTAGCCTTGGTTCGGCGGCAGCCGCCAGCCAACGTGACGTGTATCGCAGCAGCTATCATTCGCGGTGGGGATCGTCTTACGCGACGTTCTCTGCGCCCAGTGTGGCCGGTCAGATTCAATCGGCCCGACTTCAGGATCAAACCACCGATGCACTCATGCAGATGAGAGCGCAACTCGACGATACGCGAGCAAAGCTGGGTAACGAAATCGTGCAGATGACCACTGTTGCTCCTCGCGATAGCTATGCTGGGAAGATCATTCTAGCTAAATTGAAGTCCTCAAGCCTTCCGCAACCGGTCAACATCACGGTCAACTGGAACGGCGAGGACTATCGCTTTGCATTCCAAATCGCGAAGTCCGGCACCCCCGCTCCAGCATTCACCCCGATGCCGTTCCAGCCGCTACCGCAGCGTCAGAAGCCCACGCCTGCGGTCCTGCAGGAATCACCTCAATCCGTAGTTCCGCCCCAGATTGTGCAAGCCTCTGCGAGGCGACCGGCACGAGACGTCATAGCTTCGGCGGTTCAGCCTACCGCAACTTCTAGCTACGTTGCTCCTCCGAAGCCCGACCCTGTTCAAGTCACGTACACCGCCCCGGCGCCGAGGATGCTTCCGGGCGGTCTGGTCGAGGTGCCAATGAAAGCCGCGCCGTGGGCATCTAAGATCGACCCTTGGACCGGCAACGTTGTTCCGGCTGATCCCGCTTCGATCGGTGGGCTTGTGGCGGTGGCGAACTGACCATGATCGATTTCAAAAACGGCACGTTCTTCAAGCTGAAGCAGAGCGGCGAGTACGCCTCTATGGTGGCGGACCTTCTGATCCCCGGCGAAAGCGTTTTGAACTCGTTCCGCGCGATGCGCGACGGCGTGGTCTTCACCGACAAGCGGGTCATCGCCGTCAACGTCCAGGGGATCACCGGCAAGAAGCGCGATTTCACATCCCTGCCTTACAGCAAGATCGTAGCGTTCTCGGTTGAGACGGCCGGTACGCTCGACCTCGACGCGGAGCTGGAGCTGTATTTCTCGGGGCTCGGCAAGGTGAAGTTCGATTTCACCGGCAAGACAAACATCGTGGAAATCGCGAAAGTGATCGGAGCGTTCGTTCTGTAAAAAAAAAAATAGGTCGGTCGAGAAGATGCCCCCAGCCCCCATACAGGAGCCGGGGGCGGGAAAGGTCAAAGAGGCACGTTCCACGCGGGACGGCCTTGCGCCAGTAGCGCGGTCTTTAGTTGAGTTGCAATGATACCGGCGCGGTAGTCTTCCCCCACGATGAGCACCTCGACCTGCACTTGGTCACGGTGCTGGTAGATCAGTTTTCCGGCGTGATGCCGCCGCCCGTTCTCGCTGGGGCGCACGAAGTCCGCCAGCCGTTTGCGCAGGCCCCGGCCCTTGCCTTCGGTGGCGCAGCCTAGGTAGGTGACGGTGTTATTGACGACGGTGCGGAAGAGACCGATCTTTCCGCGTAGTTCAGGATGAGGGACGCGCAGACCACCTTCCAGCGCGGTCCATTCGGCATCCCACTCCGCCAGCGGCTTTCCGCCGATTTTCTGTTCTGTCATGTTCGATGCTCCAAAAAAGAAGCCCTCGATCCGCAAGGGACCGAGGGCGTGTAGGGTTAGATCGACATCTTCGCCGCACCAGCCTCAACGGCGGCGAGCAGTGTATCGTTGGCGAGGTGGGCGTACCTCATCGTACTCTGGTGATCGGCGTGACCGAGGATTTTGCCGACCGCGTAGAGGTCCACGCCGCTGTTCACAAGGAAGGACGCAGCGGAGTGTGTAAGCGGTAAAAATCCCCCACATTTTCAGATGCTCCGAGGTTGGTAGTTTCGCCGCAATAAATGGCGAGGTTACCAGTGAGTGATGAAACTGATTTCGAAACATGTTTCGAAACGAACGCCCCGGGTCAGGTGCAGCGGCTTGACGTGATCGAAAGCCCGCGGGGCAAGCGGCACTGGACGCCCGAGGCGCGGGCGCAGATCATCGCGGAAAGTCTGGAGCCGGGCGCCAATGTGTCAGCGGTGGCGCGCCGCCACGGGATGTTTCCGCAGCAGTTGTACACATGGCGACGCGGATTGCGGGAGCGCGCAGAGGCGATGACCTTTGTGCCTGCGATGGTCGAGCGCGGAAAGGTTGACGAGTTGTCCAGCGCGGCAGTGCCACCAGTGAGCGGCCAGATCATCGTCGAGGCAAGCGGGCTGTTGATCCGCATTCCGCCCGACGTGAGCGCGGATCACATCGAGCGGGTGTTGTTGGCCGCGCGGGTGAGCGCGTGATCATCCCGCCTGGCCCCCTGAAGGTGCTGGTCGCAACGCAGCCCGTGGACTTCAGGAAAGGGATGGTGGGCCTTGCCTCGCTGGTCGAGCGTGAGCTCAGACTCGATCCCTTCTCAGGCATGCTGTTTATCTTCCGGGCGCGCAGGGCGGACCGGATCAAACTTCTGGTTTGGGACGGCACCGGGCTGGTGCTGGTGACCAAACGCCTGCACGATGGGAAGTTCCGTTGGCCACGCCCGGGCGACGGGGTGATGAAGCTGTCGGCGGCGCAAGCCTCGGCGCTGATCGAGGGGTTGGACTGGTCGCGCGTGCACGTGCCGCGCGTGCCCAAACCGCTTCATGCGCAGTAGGCCGCAAGCCTGATTCTGCTTGGCGCAAGGCTGTTCCTCGCGAGGCAAAATCCGCTAGAATGCAGGCGTGGCGGCGCATCCAGAACTCACTGCAGCGACCGGGCCTGAAGCCGGATACGACGAGCTTCCCGACGACGTCGAGCAGCTCAAGGCGATGCTGCTGGCCGAGCGCGCCCGCGCAGCGCGGCTCGAGCATATCCTCAAGCTGATCAACCGCACGACCTTCGGCAAGCGTTCGGAGAAGCTTCCTGCCGATCAGCTCGCACTGGCGCTGGAAGACCAGGCCGTGGCCCTTGGCGAAGCCCAGGGCCTGCAGGCTAAGACAAACGAAGAAACCGAGCGTCATGGCCTCGTGCCTCGCAAACGCCGGCCCGCCGATACACAGCGCGCATCGCTGCCGGCGCATCTGCCGCGCTTCGAGGTGGTGATCGAACCCGACAGCCTGGAATGCGCCTGTGGCGGCGCGCTGCACAAGATCGGCGAGGACCGTGCGGAACGGCTCGACATCATCCCGGCGCAGCACCGCGTCATGGTCACGATCCGGCCGCGCTATGCATGCCGGTGCTGTACCGATGGCGTACACCAGGCCCCAGCACCGGCGCGCGTAGTGCCGGGCGGCTTGCCGACCGAAGCGCTGATCGCCGATGTTCTCATCAACAAATACTGCGACCACCTTCCACTTTACCGCCAGTCGAAGATCTTCGCGCGGCAAGGCATCGAGGTCAGCCGCGCCACGCTGGCCAACTGGGTTGGCCGGGGCATTGCGGCGCTGCTGCCGATCGTCGACCGGATGCGCGTGGATGCACTTGCACGATCACGGCTGTCCGTAGACGAAACCACCGTCAAGGTGCTCGCACCGGGGACCGGCAAGACCAAAACCGGCTACATGTGGGTCATCGTCTGTGACGACCGGCCCCATGGCGGTGCCGATCCGCCGCTGGCGCTCTACACCTATATGCCCGGCCGCGGGGCCATGTGGGCCAGACAGCTGTTGGGAGCCTACCAGGGCATCCTGCAGGTCGATGCCTGGCAAGCCTACGACCAGTTCGGCAAGGATGACCGCGCCAATGCTGGCGTCTGGAAATCCTACTGCTGGGCGCACCTGCGACGTAAGTTTGTCGACGCGGGCAGTGATGCTCCGATCGCGCAGGATGCGTTGCAGCGCATCGCCAGGATCTACGGCATCGAAAAGGACATCCGTGGTCGCCCGCCCGAGGAACGCCTCGCTGTACGGCAGGAACGGAGCCGTCCGCTGGTCGAGCAGCTCCACGCCTGGTTCACCGCCATCAGCCCCCGCGTCATGGCTGGCTCGGCGACAAGCGACGCGATGAAATATGCGCTGAAACGTTGGGCCGGCTTCAGTCGGTTCCTCGACGACGGGCGGATCGAGCTCGACAACAACTCCGCCGAACGTGCCATCAGGCCAGTGACTCTTCAGAGGAAAAATGCGCTCTTCGCTGGCCACCAGCTCGGAGCCGAAAACTGGGCTGCGATCGCCTCGTTGGTCGAAACCTGCAAGATGCTGGACCTCGAGCCCTACGCCTACCTCTCCGATGTGCTCGCCCGGATCATCAGCCGCTCCGACACCGATCCAATCGACGACCTGCTCCCATACAACTGGGTCAATACAAACGCCGGGCAAACCATGTTCGAAATGAGCAACATCGCCACCGCTGCTTGATCACCGAAATTACATCGCCAAACCTGCCGTGGCGGCTCCACCGCCACGTGGGGGATTTTTACCGCTTACCGGAGTGTCGGCAGTCGTGTAGCCTCAGATCTGGAAGGCCTGCCTTCTCGCGGGCTGTGTCCCATGGACGCTTCAGGTCGGTGTAGGGCTTACGCGTTTCCGGGTTCGGGATAAGCCAGTCACACTTGTCCCAACGACGCAGCCCCTGGATGACCTCGACGGCCGCCGATGACAACGGGACGTAGCGGGGCACGCCGGTCTTGGTTTCGGGGATGTGCCACGCGCGCCTCTCCAGATCGACGTCTGACCATTTCGCCCGAAGCAGTTCCATTTTCCGCGCCCCGGTCAGGAGCAAGAGGCGGACGATCGAACCGAGTTGTTTGCACAGAGAGGCGTCACACGCGGCCAACAGCCGTTTCGCCTCCTCGGCGGTCAGGTATTTGTCGCGCCGGTTGTTGAACTTCACCCGCTTAACAGACCGGACCGGGTTGGGAGATGCACCAGCCATGTTCCATTCGGCGGCCAGCTCGAACATCCGGTTCATAGTGACTCTCAGCTTCTCCACGGTTGCCGGGGCGAGCACCTTACGCTTCTGAGCCAGCCACGTTGAAATGGCGGGAGCTTTGATTTCATCCAGCCTCTTGCTTCCCCATTGAGGCAGAAGATGGCAGCGAATGACCCTTTCAGCGTTTGCTGGGTTACGCTGATAACCGGCGTTATGCTCGATGACCTGCTGCGCCAGCGTTGCGAAGGTAGGCACGGACTTCTTCTGGGCCTTCTTGGCCGCCGGATCTTCCCCGAGGACGACTTCGGATCGCCAGCGCTGGGCAACACGTCGGGCCTGATCGTAAGTGATGTCTCCGAACGTGCCGATGGTGCGCTGGGACTGCTTACCGTATTCGTTCGTATAGCGCAGCACGAAGACGTTCCTGCCGCTGGATCTACACTCGTAAACAAAGCCTGGAATCGAGGTATCCCAGAAATCGGTGCGCTTCTTGCCCGCCTCGCAACGCGCGGTGAGGCAGAATGCGGCGTCGAGTTTAACTCTCGGCATATGTGGATATCCTTGTGGGTATGATGTTGAAATCGGGACGGCGAACAGCCGGGGGCGATGGGATTGGGCTTCATGGCTTGCCTTTCGGTGGGATGCAGGCGGGCGAAGCGCACAGCGCGTCGGCCCCGGCCGGATGGGTCGAGTGGGGAGGCCGCCAGACCGGCGGTCAGTAGTTTGCTAAAATGCCCGGTGGGGCAGAGCCTGAGGTTAGGCACGGCGGCGAGTGGCACGACCCGGATTTCCGGCTTTACCACCTTGGTTCGCACCGCCGGGGGACGCCGCAGCCGAGCCAGCCGCGACGCCGTGAGCCCCTAGAAGTCGTCGTTCAGATAATAGTTTTGCCCATCAAAACCAAAGGGATAGGCGCTTCCAGGTCCGCTGGTCATTTCATCCAGCACCCAGCCTACAGTCCAAGTTCGGCAGCGGCTCGATTTCGAAACAGCCGCAATAATCTCTTCGCGGCGCGAGAGACCTCTTTCGATGCAAGCACAGATTGATCCCACGATCATCCTAGGGCCAGTCGGCCTATCTCGTGCAAAATCGTAATTTCTATATAACGACCCACAAGATAAATAATTCTGATATTCATTAAATGAATCTCTGCCAACACCAACATCATGAGGCATGCATGAAATAATATGCATCTTTATAATCTCCTTTACATGAACTCTCAATTGTTAGAGCGATCATCTAGTCGAGATAAATAAACCATCAAATCTGATTGTGAATATATTTTTGCGCCATGTTTTAATATTTACTTCAAGAATTTGAATGACCCTCAACGAAAGCGCGTTGCAAGGGCTATGCAAATTTTGCATGATGCGAGCGCTGGATCATATCGAGATCGGAGAAGGGCAAATGCGCAGGGAAGACGACGGCCAGCTGCGACTCGTTTGGCTTGAAGCTTTCATCGCGGCGGCAGCGCTCGAATCGTATTCTCTGGCGGCACGGCGACTGGGAACGTCGCAACCAAGCGTTACACGCTACATCGGCAACCTTGAGAAGTGGCTGGGCAAAATCCTAGTCCTGCACGCGCATCCGGTCCGTCTGACTGACGACGGCAAAGCTTTCGTGCCGATCGCCGAGGGCGCCATTAAGACCTTGACCGAATGGCGCGCGATACCGCCTCGGACACCAACAGAGGCGCCAGTGAAACGCTCGGCGAAGGACATTCGGCTGAAAAGGTAAGGGGCACCGCCGAAACGGCGCCCCAAGTCGGTCAGGTCCAGCGCGGCTTCGGTCCAGATGAAGCCGGTGAAGCAGGTGAAGGGGGGAGAGCCCCGCTGACCCTGACCACGCGCCACGCCGTTCGCTCGCTGCACGGGGCCTTTTCGAGCCGCAGACCTCCGACTGGCCGGTTTTCGTTGCGCTTGCAGTACCAGCCGAATTTGGAACGGTTGATCGCACTGCCTTCAACGAACGGCAGGTCTTCAAGCGCGTGCGATAGCTCCCCGTCCGCGTCATCCAACAACGCGCGAATCGTCACAGGCTTTTCATTGTGATGATCGTGCCACGCCCGGAGTAGGCGACCGAGAGCGGCAGCGTCAGGGTCTTCACGCAGTCGAGCGATCATTCCTTCTGCCGGGTCAGGCAAATCCATCCAGAGCAGGGTATGACGGCAATAGTCGGCCCAGCGTCCATTGTAAGTGGCGAGCGAAGGCACATCAGCGCGCGGTTCCTCGGCGGCCTGCCAAGCGAGCACGATCGTCAGAACATCGACGACGTACGCCGCACGATTGTTGACTACCGCGTCGAGCGGCTTCCCCTTGTAGCTGACGAGCGCGGGTGTCTCGGAGGCCGTGTCGAGGTTCACAACCATTACCCGGCGTTGAAGATCGCCCATCGGGCCGGTGTTGTTTCCCGATCCGAGCACCAGCACGTCGGTCGTGACGGTCGCCATTTCGCTGGAGCCGAGAATGCGGTCCGTCATGGTTGGAGACGTTAGCAACCTGTTGATCGCTCCGAACGGTCGCCAGTCCGTCGCCATGTCGTCGAAGTCGAGCACCGCAGGCTTGTCCCGAAGGGCAGCCAGAACTACCTTCGTCGCCTCTTCATCCGATCGCGGATAGCTGACTTTCGCCACCGCGCCGGGAGTCGCACACTTGGCGGTAGTGTCGCTGAGGTAAGATTTTCCGGAGCCCGACGCCGGGGCGCGATAGTGGAACCCCGGAGCTCTGCCCAGACCGGGCCGCAATACCGCCGTGAAGATGCCGCAGATGGCGGCTGCTTCATCCACAGGGGTCACGAACCGGAACTCTTTGAGCAAGTCTCGCAACCTCCCCATAGCGGCGTCGGCGTTCTCTCGTGTGGCCTCCGGCAGAACGAAATCTGCGCCCTCGAACGCGCAGTAGGTCCGGCTGGCTTCATGATAGCCGCCTTCACGCAACAAGACGCCACGTTCGTCGAACATCGGCTGCCACGCGATGCGGTCGATGACAGGGAGCCACGGCACGGTGGAGAGTTGCAGCAGCTGACGGCATAGCTGTGGGTCGGGATTGCTCCTGCGCCATTGCCCCTTATCGTTGCATCGCTCCCACTCGATCAACTTCGCAAGTTCGAGTTGCAAGTCTGCCTCACGCACCCGGCTGAATTTATAGCCTGACGCATCAAGATCCATGCGCACCATCGCCCCGCCGCTCTGGAAGTAGCGTCCTGTTTCCGCGAGGACGAAGGTGGCTGCCTCGACCATGGCGACCAGTTCGCCCTGAATGATGCGGATCTTTGGCAGATTGGCGACCGCCTGACGGTCCAGATCCAGATGCTGCAGCAGCCAGCCGAGGCGGTATTTGTCCCCATGCGAGTGCTGGCATTTGTAGCCGCCCAGCGGGAATTGCGGTGATGGCTCGAAGAAGCACGCTCCAGTATCGAGCCCGTCCGTGTGTTCGTCGGACCACGGGCAAGTGACCTCATGCCGCCCGTCGCCGATATCGCGCTTGTAGAGGCCTTCCTCGATGAGAGCGGTAAGCACCGGATTCTGCTCAGCCGCCGGAACGAACACGTCCGGATTGATGCGGTGTTCCACGATTGGGCGCTGAAAGCTCGCCTTCGAAATAGATGTCTTGACGGCGGGCAGCGGCTGGTTCGGGACGATGCTGCCAGCCAGTTCCTCCAGATCGAACTTCAACTCGGGCCTGAACGAGATTAGGCGGCATTGAAACGGCTTGCCGTCTGCGTAATACTTCTCTTTGCCGTTAATCCCGACGGGTAGGCGAACCCACCTTGGCACGCCGCCAGCCCCTTTGTCGCCGTAGCCCGCGCCGAACACGAGCTTTTGAACTGCGCCGACGAGCGCTTGGTCGGTGGCGGGAGGATTTAAAGCATATCCATACTGGAAGTTGCCGGGACTGGTTTCCAGAATCCAGGTCGGTACAATGTCCGGCGCATGCGCCTTACTACCGACGTCGTCGAGAACGAGAGCGCGATACGATACCGTGTTTCCGCCTCGGGCTCGCAACGTCCCATCTGCCGCCAGATTAAAGGTCGCGCAGTTGAAATAGTTATTTGTATTGGCCCGACAGACTGAGCCAACAGTAGTCCCGTCGAGCGGGCTCCAGTCCTTATTGGTTTCTGGATCGCCGCTAACGGCTAAAACCGCCGTGTGTTCGCCATCAGGCAATTCGCCGAAGATCTTCTCGATGAATTCCTCATTGGAAGTCTTGAGAGAGCCCTCCTTCCCGGCTTTGCCTCCTTCGTCTGCGGTCCGGCTGGTGGGCGCCCGCATTGAGCTGATAGGTGACTGGTTCGAGCTACTGCCCGACTCGTGAGATGACATGCTTAATACACTCCAGAAGAGTGCGCCGCGTCGTCACTGGATATGTATGAAAGCCGGGGCCACCTTCACCGCGACGAACGGTTTACGGTGGTCAGGCCCATGGCGAGCCCAATTAAAAATAGTCATATTGTCCGCAAGGTTGGAGGGCGGCGCTGATTGCACTCCACGGATGTCGAAGCTGATTGGCCGATGGCCACGATGAAATCAAGAAAAACCGGCGAAGCCGCACCCGTAGGCACGACCTCACCAAAGCATCAGATAAATTTGCTCTTATCCTTTAATTCCATCGGATCACGCTAGGGGCTCGAACGGCACGATGGCTATCCAGGCGAATCCGGAATTGCCCGCCGTCTTGCCCAGCTCGATCCAGTCGCCGTGCTCGACCCGCCAGTCCCACTCGACCGGCTCGGCGCCCAGAAGGTCCCCCTCCGGCTCCACCACGATGCAGGTCAGGTCTTCCCATAGGCCATGCACACGCGCCCTCCCGACCAGCCGCTCCACCAGCGCGACCAGGGCACTATCGGGTTTGCTCGCCCGGAATGCGGCGAGGGTTTCATTGTCGTAGATTTCCACCATCACTCGAACTCCACGATCAGATCGGGGAGCGTCTTGTGCAACTGCCGTTCGATGACTGCGCGGGCCTGCCGTTCCGCGAAGGGCCGGAAGCCTTGGGCTTGGGCGACGAAGGCCGTCCGCGCGGTTGCGTAAGCCTCCTTCTCCAAGGCGTCCCGCTGATTCTGGCTCCATGACAGCGAGCCACCCCGAACCGACAAGGCTTCTTCCACCTGAAAGGCAATGTCGCCCAAGGTCGGCGCCGGAATTTTGACCCTGACGTTCTTGCCGCCGTCGAAGGTCACGACCATGTTCCCGAGGTCGATCAGGAGGGGCACAGATGCCGGAACCCAAAGGGTCTGCTCCCCGTCGAACAGCCACAGCAACGTCTTCGAGGCCCTGACCTTCACAGTGCCGCGATAGACGAGAACCTGCAGGCGGCTTTCCTCCCGCAACGAATCCACCGCCGCGAACAGGGTCTTCCTGCGCTCGACGACGAAGAAGCCCCGTTGGCGAACCTGCTCATCCAGGCGGTCCGGCTTCAAGGCATAGCCCGCACCGAAAGCGACGCCGATGACGAGGACGGCGACCACCACCGGCTTCACAGTTCGCCCTCGACGAAGGCCAACACGGCGGGATCGGCGTCAGCTGGGATGAAAAGCACCAACCCGAATCCGTCGTCCGAGATGATGAAAACGCACTGCAACCACCGGGCCTGCCGCTCCACCAGTTCGGCGGGCAGCAGGGACGCGAGCGGGCGACCGAGAGCATTGTCCACGTCGTCGAGGGTGTCGTGTGGTTCGACCACGACCAGCGTGGCGATTTCGGAAAGGTCGTAGTCGGCTAAGCGCTCGGCCTGGGCGGAAAGAAGATGCCGCAACGTGGCGTCGGCATGTGTGTTGACGACGTTCGCAAGTTCGCCGTGTGTCGAGATGATAAGCATGGTGCGTCCTTTTCGGGCACGAAAAAGGGGCCCGCAGCGCAATGCCGGGGCCCCTCGATCGGGTTGGTTATGTGGGTGAGGTTATTTCAAAGCGAAAATCAGGGGGCGGGGAGCGTTGGCGTCCATCGGCCACTTCGCCACCTTGTCCACTCTCGCTTCCAAGGTCTGATCGAGCGGCACCTTCAGCCGCCATGTCGCCTTATCGAAGGAAGCCTTGTCGAGCTTCCATACGGCTGTCTTCTTCGCGGACACCTTGGGGTTCAGCGCGCCCGAGCTATCCTCGTTCTTGATCGCCTCGACCATTTCCGCTTCGCTGTCTTCGGCGTAGGCCTGATCCTGGCCGTCGATCAATTCCACGCCCGGCAGATTGAAGCTTTCGATCGGCTTTTTGCTGGTGTTCTTCAGAGTGTAGCGCACGACGACGAACGTTTCGCCGGGGCTGAGCTTGGGCCCCATCCCGTACACGCCGACCGCCGATCGTTCCTCGACCGAGTTCACGGAGATTTCGAGATTTCCGCCGAGGCGCGCCTCTCCGAAAGGAATGGTTGGCAGGGAGCTTTCGCTCGTGCTGGCTTCGGTCGCCTCGATGACCGGCATGTCGGGGCCACAGCTCGATAGCGCCAAGAGGGCCAGAGCGGCCAAAGTGGTGCGCATGTGTCTTTCTCCTGATAGAGTGATCACTGCCCGACGTCGGCTGACGCGAGGACGTGCATGGTGCTGTCGAGAACGAGGCCACACTTGGGTTCGGCCACCAGCAAGGTGACGCGATCGTTGGCTTTCTCTGGGCTGTCTGCGGTAGGCGGAGCTTCGTCGAAGAAATCGGACCGGACGTAAGGGGCCACTGGTTTCAGCACCAAGGCGACTTTGAACGTCTGCCGAACTTGGGGTGCCTTCGCAAGCGGCAGTTCCAGACCCATGACGGGCGACGATTTCCACTGGGCGAAGGGGAAGAGTTTTTCTGTGGTGAGGTGCAGCGCCTTGGTGTCCCGGTCGATCACCGACACGCGGAATGTCGCACCGAAACCGTTCTGAGCATTGTATGTCCGGAGAACGCGTTCCTTCTCGGCTATGAAGAGCCCGATGCCCTTTGGTGTTTCGTCACCCAGCGCCGACCATGCCGCGATAACAGCCTTGGCATTCGGGCTATATTCCCCAGCCTGGAAGGCTCCTGCCTGGACAAACAGGGCCTGGTCATCGGCAACATACTGCGCGTAGTCCCGATCCGTGGGCACCACCAACACGGACAGCCCGGTCGCCCGCGAAAGGGTGGCGGACTTCCTCGCTTCGTATTGTGCCGTGGTTTCGTATTCGCCCTTGGCCGCGATCTTGGGCAGGCCCTGCACCAAGGCGTCGAATGAGGTCGGCGTGACCACCGTGCCGACGTACCGTTTGCACAGGTCGGATTTGGCGTTCTCTGCGTTGATGAGGTTCGTAATGTCGGCCGTCTTTCGCTTCAACTCTTCGACAGTGGGCTGAGCGACAGCGGGGGAAGCGAGCGCCAGGACGGCGCATACGATCATGTATTTCATACTCAATCCTTCGACATGGGGCTGCGACCGCGCCGATGGGATTATCGGAACGTCGACTGATTGCCAGTAAAAATGAGATTCATAGTCCGTGGTCGGATCGTCTTCATTCCTGCTGATGCTGGTGGATGGACGTCCGGCAAAGATTAGCGACCAACATGAAACGGCTGCGCAAAGAGCGCGGCTGGTCGCAGGAGGCTTTGGCTGACGAGGCAGGACTCGATCGCACCTACATCAGCGGCATTGAGCGTCAGGTGAAGAACCCAACTGTCATCGTCGTGGAACGTGTTGCCTCGGCGCTAAAATGCGGTTTGGGCGATTTGCTGGATTGAGGTGACTTGGGGTTAGTACCGCTGATCGAACCGACGGCACCGCCCCCTGCCAAATCCAATCAGCCCAATGTACGAAAGAAAACGATACAATATATCATATCCTTATAAGGTACCTCGATTGGCGTGTTGCTGTTTGATGCATAGGCGGACGATATGTTGCTGTTGATAAGAAATTAAGACGAAACCGCGAGTTAGGCGATATGAGCTTGTTTTCTAAAATCGTTTCGGCCGCTGATAAGGCGTTGAATCAAGCCGCCCAAAATCGGATTCTATCGGACTACCGGAGTAGCGCTGATGCGGATAAGTGGTTTGTCCGGCGCTGGATTACCACTGCCAACGACCCTTGCTGGCAGGCTGACTTTTTACAGTACTGCGAATCGCCAGCAGAGGAGGCGTTTCTCCAGTCTGCGATTTCCTCATTCCGCCTTGAGCCTGACAAAGGATCATTGATCGGCGAGATAAAGCTCAGTTTGCAAGTTCGTGTGAAACCGTACCGCTTGGATTTTCTTGTAAATGACATGTTAGTCGTGGAGGTGGACGGAGCTGCTTATCATTCCTCCGCCGAAGCATTGAAGCGTGATAGCGAGCGCGACAGGTACCTTCAGTCTCTCCGTTATTCAATTCTACGCGTGCCTGCAAAAGTCGTATTCAACGAGCCACAGGTAGCAATGAATTCAATCCGAACAGCGATCCGTCAGCGCCCGCAGACAAAGCCGCCGACTGCTCACTGCACAAATATATTATGGTAGGGCATTTGCACCGATAGGTGACATACAAGGGGCAGGCTTAAGGTTAGCGCATTTTTAAGAGTCGACGTGCCAGGTCGATGCGAACAGATTTGAGCAGGGGATTTCATGTACACGGCGGAAATTAGCAGGACGAGCCCATCAGCTTTTCTCTTCATCATCGATCAATCCGGCTCGATGGATGAGAGGATGGAAACGGAGCAGACCAAGGCTCAATTCGTAGCCGACGTGCTCAACAAAAGTCTATACCAGCTAATTATCCGCTGCACCCGTGCGGATGGAGTTCGAAATTACTTCGACGTTGGAGTCATCGGGTACGGTGCATCGGTGAGCCCAGGCTTCGGAGGGGCGTTGAGCGGCAAGATTCTCCATCCACTCTCTGACATCGAAGCAAACCCCTTGAGGATAGAGGAGCGGGTCAAACGCGTTCCTGACGGAGCCGGGGGGTTGGTCGATCAGCCCACAAAATTCCCCGTTTGGTTCGATGCCACGAGTTCCGGCGGTACTCCCATGTCTGCCGCTATGCGTACGGCTGCAGAAGCAATCGTGGAATGGTGCGATGCGCATCCGACATCTTATCCGCCAACTATCATTCACGTGACCGACGGCGCTTCGACTGATGGCGATCCTTCAGAGGTGGCGGGCGCGCTAAGACAAATGGCTACCGACGACGGCGAGTGTCTCCTGTTCAACCTTCACATCTCGACATCCGGTGGTCAGCCCGTCGTTTTCCCGGCATCTGACACGGGGTTGGATGAGTATGGTCGCCTGCTTTTCCGGATCTCTAGCCCGTTTCCAGCCCACCTTGTCGACGTCGCTCGCGAGAAGGGGTACGAATCTGTAAGCAGCGAGGCGCGTTTCTTCGGATATAAGGCCGGGTATGAGGCGATCGTCGACTTCTTCGACATAGGCACACGCGCCAGCAATTTGCGGTGATGCCGTGAGGGCTCTCAGGCGATGGACGGTGGGCAAGCAGGCGGACGAGCCTCATTTAAATGAGGATGCGTACAAAGTGTCTGGGGGCGCTTTTGCAATCAGCGATGGCGCCTCCGAATCGTTTGCGTCTGGCCCATGGGCACGGCTGCTTGTTGGCCGCTTCGTTAAAAACCCAGCTGTGGACGCCGATTGGCTGGCGGATGCGGTTGCCGACTACCAGTCGTCCTTTGATCGGCAGAGCATGTCTTGGAGCGCCCAGGCCGCCTTCGATCGTGGTAGCTTCGCTACACTGTTAGGTGTCCAAATTGCTTCCAATGGGGTGTCATTACTGGGGATCGGAGATTCGCTCGCCGTTCTCGACAACGGCGAAGCAGTGCTGGAGACATTCCCTTACGAGGAGGCGGAGCAGTTTCGATCCAATCCCCTTCTTTTGTCCACGATCGCCAGCAAGAACGAGGGGATTCTGGAGGGCGACCTGAGAGCGCACTGGGAGATCGAGAGCGGGCAAACACTGTTCTGTATGACGGATGCCCTTGGAGCCTGGCTCTTGACCGACCGTCACCAACGGATGGCTGAACTCCGTGCTTTGCGCGAACGAAAGCATTTTGTCGCTCTTGTCGAAAACGCCCGAGCGGCGGGGACAATGCGCCGAGACGACACCACTCTTCTTGTTATCGGTTGAAGGACGAGCCCAGTGTCCTACCCCACCATGGACCAGTACAATGACGTGGTCCAACACCCCCAGAACGCTTTCAGCGACCCCGCTTTAAAAACTGCAAAGATCGCCACGAATGGCATGGGACTTCCCATCGCACTCGGCGGCGGTTTTGCACTAACGTACACAGCGAAAGGTCAAGGCGGGAAGTACGCAGTAAGGTGCTTTCATAAGGAAGCGAAAGGCCTCGAAGCGCGATACTTGCAGGTCGATAAGGGCCTTCGAGCGGCTGGCGGGTCGTATTTCGTAGGTTTCGAATATCAGCCTGCCGGCGTCCTTGTGAATGGGGTTCGCTATCCAATCGTAAAAATGGATTGGGTCGAGGGCGATACCCTCGGAACATTCTTAGAAGACAATTACGCGGACCCTGCGCGTATGGTGCAACTCCGCGCGCAGTTCACCGAGCTTGAAAAGTTTCTGCGTGGCAAGAGCATCGCTCACGGCGATTTGCAAAATGGTAACGTCTTGGTCAAATCGGGCCTCAAGCTCATCGACTACGATGGCGTATATGTGCCAACGCTTCCCCAGGGCCAAGGCGCCGAACTGGGCCACAAGCATTTTCAGCACCCGAAGCGCTCGGCCTCCGACTTCGGGCCAGAAATGGACCGCTTCTCGTTTATCGTGTTGGACCTTAGCCTCAGGGCTATCGCCGAAAATTCGAAGCTGTTCACTAAATACTCAAACGGCGAGAATATTCTTTTAACCGCCAACGATTTTATGGACCCGGGAAGTTCTGCAGCGTTCGCTGATCTACGGGCTATTCCTGCTCTGGCTCGCGACACCGCTCATCTCGCCAGTATCTGTGCTTCTTCAGTGAAGTCGGTTCCGACCCTTAGCGAGTTTTTGTCTGGTGCGAACATTCCGCCGGCCGTGGTCACTATCCGCTCCCCTACTGAGGCCAAAGTCGTTGTCCAAGCGGCGGCTTATGTGGGCGCCTATGACGTCGTGGATGCATCAAATTTCGCACTTGTCAGCCAGCAGGTCGGTAACCGCATCGAGCTGGTCGGCCAAGTCACAAAGGTACATGTCGGCAAGACCCGTTACGGGAAGCCATTCTGCTTTGTCTTTTTGCTCGATCAGTCAAAGCAAGCGGTAAAACTGAATATCTGGAGCGAGGGCATGGCAAAACTGACGCCTGCTCCCTCTGAGACATGGGTAGGGAAGTGGCTCAGCATCCAGGGGCTTGTTGATCCCGCATGGTCCTCAAGCAAGTATGGCACCTCGGTCTCAATAACCATTAATGGCAAGAGCCAACTCCGGACGATCACGCAAAGCGAGGCTCGGCACCGGCTCAGCAGTCCGCGAGTGGTCACCCGGACCGCTACCTCTAATCGCGATATTCTTGCCGGACTTGGTAGCTCGTCAACTTCCGCATCAAGGGCTACTAAAGCCCCGACGCATGCTAAATTCCCACCCAAGACCACGGTTTCTCAATCAAATAACCAAGCGTTGCTGAGCGCGCTCCAGAGAGCTCCGGCGGCAACTCCAGTAAATCCGGCAAAACCACAGATTCGCGCTAGCCATCCGACACCCTCTGCAAATACTCAAACAGAATCTTCGTGGGGTTGGTGGGTACTTGCGGCGATTGTTTTTGTTATATTCCTGGCGATGAGTGGGTAGTGCGCGCAGAGCCTAGAAGCGCCATACACCTCTATTAGTTATATCGCAGACAGACAGCTCGGGTGACCCACTGCACATCCCGTAGCCATCTCGCAAACCTCAGCGCTTGCGACATGGCTAACTTCTCGGGCCGCGCCGATCAGCGACAGGCGACAGAGCGCCTTCGCCGGATAAGTACATCTGTCCTTGTACCGGCCATGCAGGAACCGGTGGTCTGAAGGCCCGATCCTGGACGGAAGTTTCGCACGGATACCAGAAAAGCCCTTCCCCCCACGATCGCAGGGCACTAACAATTTTCCACGTCTTTTTAGACTGGGCTTGGCTTGCCGCGAAGACGTGCCAACTCCCGCTGCGCAAATTTGCGTAAGCGCTTCGATTGCTTCCGGATGCTCGGAGATTGCAGCGTATCCGCCGATCGCTCTGCGTAAGCCAAGAAATTTCTGGCCCCTGCATTGGTGAACCGGATATGTAGTTTACGCGTGTAAATCTGCTTCGCTTTTCCTTCCGCAATAGCTCGCAGGCCTACCCGCTCGGCTTTTCTAATCGCACGCTTGGCGGTTCGCCACTGACGCGAAAGAGATTTTAGCCTTAAGCGTGCGTCCACATGTCCAAGTTGATAGCCAAGATACTGGAAGCTTAAGGCACTCTCGCCATGAAGGTGAACAATTTCGGTTTTTGATCTTTGAAGCTGTAGAGCATTTTCCTCTAACTTCTCCTCGATAAGTGCATGGAGCACCTTCCAACGGCTTTTGGGGCAAGCAATCAGGATGTCGTCAGAATATCTTTGATATAAAGCCCCGCGTTTACGAGCTTCCTTTTCCATCTCTACGTCAAATTCAGTCATGTAAAGATTGGAAAGGCTCGCACTTATGGGGGTTCCTTGCGGAATTCCTACTTTCGAGGGATTTTTCTCAATTCTTACGCCAAGGTCTTTAACTTGCCTAATTGTGGCAAGCGGATGCTGCTTACGTAACTTAATTCGTTGTTTCAGATGGTCGTATTTCTTCAGCTCTTCAAGCTCAACATAGCGGTAGCGGGTGACCGCGTTGAAGACGGAAAGCCAATCTCGGTCAAGCTCGTTGCAGTCTAAGATGCTTTTGAGTCTCGCCTTGAGCAGCTTGTGGTCAAGGTTGTCGAAGAACCCTGTGACATCAAAACACATGACGGTAAGGGAAGGGTGGCTGCGAACAAAGTCCTCAACACGCTTTGCAAAATGGTAGTTTGACTGCCCTAATGAACGATAGGCGATGACGGTATCATCCAGGCCGGTAGCCGCATACCAATCGTCGAGGCGCGCGACGAGGTGGGCCGAATATTTCGACAAAATGCAAGCGTCTCGATGAGACGCAAACATAATGGGCCGTTCCTTCGGCACCGTTTTACGCTCGTTGAGCTTATAGCGCTTTTCGACCTTGGTGTAGTGAATCAACGGTGACCACACGTGGGTCGCAACACCTGCCGGAGACAACGCCGCTGCAAAGTCCGGCTTAACCGGCACGTCGAAATGCAAATATCCTCGCGGACGATACCAGTCAGGCTTATTCATTCCGAACGAATATCACTAGCAGAGTCCGGGGGCCAGTCTTGACTCGAGACCCCAGTTAACTGGACGCCCCCGGACGCACACCACAATCCACCCCTGTTAAGCCCGTTGTGAGGCTGCTCTTCGGCGCGAGTCTGAAACGCTATGTGGTATCGTATGATCGAGGAGGTCCGAGCAATGCTCATCTGTCCGCGCGGCGAAACCGCTGACGCTATATATCATGGCATGGCCATAATTATTATCATCATCAGGGTTGCACGTTGCAACGATCGAATCCACCGGCCAATTCCGGGGACATTCCAAAGCTAAGAGCGCATTAAGGCTTTTTCAAGTGGTCGGACGTGAGCACCATTCTGCCGACCGACCTAATTTGAAACAAAAAGAAGTTGGCAAGGTGGTGAGGGAGCTCACTGTGGATCCGAAGACACCCCAGCCTTGACCCAAGCGCTCCCAAGCTGGAAAGCCCTTTCCGTGGGGAACCGCCGATGTCCGGGTGGAAGATGGCGCCGCTTCGGCGCGATCCTTAACGCTTCCGCAATCGGCACACTGCATTCTGCGAGCATGGGGAAGAATTACAGCAGGGCTGGGCGAAGTGGCGATTTTCGCTGGCCGACCACTACAGGCGAGATCATCCGATACCTCGGCATTGCCGTGCTCGTCGGGGTGGGCGCGGCTTTCGCACTCAACGCCTATGAGGCACATCAAGCCCGAGAGGCCATCCTCGATGCCCTTCCTCCCGGCTACCAGTTCCCCGGCTGCGATATCGTTCGCGCCAGAGGGTTGGACCCGCTGTATAGCTACGAGCCGGGCTATTCCGAAAGCATGGACGGCGACGGCGATGGGATAGCTTGCGAGCCATACCCTTGAGCGCCACAGCCGAACCGGCGGCTTTCCATGCCCCCTTGTGTCAGGACACGGTCGCTTTAAACATCGATTATTAACCCTGACAAAGTTGCCTCTTAATCTCTATTAAACAGTTACTTAGCAAAGAAAATCCCGCACCTTTGACTTAGAGGTTGTCTACAATATTATTTCCGTCATCGAAGGAGGTGGCGATGGCAAAGCTCGAGAAGTCAGCAAGAATTTTCTGTCAAATTCACGGCATACCTGCCGATCGTTTGTTTGATGCAGAAGGGCTTCCTCGCCAAATCTACAAATACATAATGAAATCTGATGAGAAGTGGGCTGCGTATGGCGTCACTCGTTGTTTGAACGGCCATGTTTTACGCAATCGGTTTGGAAGCTGCCTCATCTGCAATCCTCAGAGCGTGGCACATATGCTGCGATCAAAGCTAAGCGGATACTTATACGCCGCCTCCGGCGCAGGCGGTCATTATATGAAGCTCGGCTTCTCATCCGACCCTATGAAACGCATCAAGCAAGCCAACATCGAAGGCTGGGGCGGTCACGATGATTGGCAGCTTCGTGCATATGGCTGGGCGCAAGAAGCTGGCGCGCTTGAGGCGGAGTTACATGCCGAATTTCGACATAACCAAGTGCGGCTACCTTGGATTCGGAACGCTGAGCAACAGTTTACGCGGGAATCCTATCTGGCCGATATCACCGAAGCTGCTGTGAAATTGATCTGGCTGTGTGACGGGCCGATAGAGCAGCCATGGAATTAACGTAGCTAGACCCGTGCGCGATTACAAAATTTTAATCGCGGGACTGAGACGCAATTATTCAGATCAAAAGCACTGATGCCTGCGCCATACCTGCTTCAAATCCTAATCTGACCGTGTGGCACCCTCCCAATCTTCATGGAGCTTTTACGCATTTTACCCTAGCCCTATGTGCAAGTAGCAACGGGGGCTCCATTGAGCGTACTTTTCACGCTGATCTTCATCGCCGCAGTGGTCGGTATATTTAAGCCATACATTAATGGCTGGAAGCGCTGGCATTTTGGCATCGCCGCCTTCGTGGCATTCATCCTCATCGGGATCGCAGGTATGCAAAGCACCGGAGAGAAGCTCAAAAAGACCTTCGAAGCACAAGAAGCTACGAAAACCGGATCAGGTAAGACCTCTTCTGGGGAGAGTACGTCTGCGGCAGCCGAAACGACGGTACCTGCCGAGCCCGAAAGCGCTTGGTCGTACAGCGAGGACAAGGACGAGATGCGCGGCGGGACAACATATTACGCCAGCCTTCGCGCTTCCAACACCCTCAGTCTCGGGTTTCCATACGGGGATCAAGATGGAAAAGTTCTTGTACGTCAGAGCCCACAGTTTGGCTTTGACATCCTTGTGGGCGTCGATAGCGGCCAAGTCCTCTGTAACAGCTTCTCCGACAGCTATGTAAACGTGAAATTCGATGACGGTCCGATCCGTCGATATAGCTGCACCGATGCCAGTGACGGCACAAACAACATGGTCTTCATTCAGGGCGCCAAAGGATTCCTTTCGAATCTTAAGAAATCCAAAAAGATGGTGGTAGAGGCTGAATTTTACCAAAACGGCATGCAGCAGATGATTTTTGACACTGCAGGCCTAAAGTGGAGCCATTAATTTATTAGATACACGTGGTCTTGCGAGAGATAATTGAGGGTTGAGTTGCATGACTATAGAATCTGCAGATCATAATTCCGTATCTGCACCAAATGAGACTGGCAAAGCTAAGCGCAAGTGGCGCGTTTGGCTCACTGGTGGAATTGTCGCAGTTGCAGCCATTTTTGGATGGAACGCCCTTGTATGTGCGCCCGTGAGCACCGCGCTGGAAGGCGAAAGCGATGCCTCCATTGTTGCCTATCGGAAATGGCTTCTCAGTCCATCGCAGATAGTGATCGACGTTCGTTCGGTTCAGGGTACGCAATCTATGGCAGGCATGGACAGAATGCTACTTAAGGCGGCCGAGGCCCTTCAAGACCATGAGTACGACAGCATCGTCCTTGCTTACGGGGGTGACGCCAAGCTGTTGATGGAGGGCTCTTATTTTCGCGAGTTGGGCGTCACGCGACAGACCCAGAACCCTCTGTACACCATGAGGACTATGCAGGAGCATCTGCATAACCTCGATGGTACGGCCGCCTTTGAACAGTGGTCTGGCGGCTGGCTAGGAGTCTTGGGCAAGCAGATGGAAGACCATAACGAGTTCCATCGTCGGTGGTGGGTGCAGGCCGCAAGTGGCCTTCCAGGCTGAAAGCGCTCTTGCCGCCACTCGTGACCAGCCACGATCCATAATCCGATCGTCCATGCACCGCGTTCCATAGGCGATATGAATCCATACATCTCCATTTGAGGACCGTTGCTTGCGCCCCGGCACGAACAGTAAGTCGTTCCCATCTCGCAATCGGAGATCGTGCGCAAACCATGTGGATCAAACTGTGGTGGGAGACGTCATCCTTTGACCGGGTATGGCGTGGGTCAGGTCCATTTCCCCACCCAAACACGGCCCAGCCTTGACCCAAGCGCTCCCCAAGCTGGAAAGCCATTCCCATGGGAAACCGCCGATGTCTGGGTGGAAGTGCCTTTAGGAAAGTGGTGCCGCTTACAGGATTCGAACCTGTGACCCCATCATTACGAATGATGTGCTCTACCAACTGAGCTAAAGCGGCGTGCCTTGCGGGCAGGCGGGCCATTTACATGCCAGGGGGGCACGACGCAATCGCCTTTCGCGGCTTTTTTGCACTCTCCTTGCAAAGCCTCCCGGAACGGTGCGCATTAGCGGACCCGCGGTGATGGTATATCTCTGTCATGGGAGGGGCATACCAAGGGTTGGTATCATCCACAGGCACTTTCGGGTCTGATGCGGCGGGCCGCGATGCGGACGCGCGGGCATTGCCCCAGACGTTCGTGGCGGCATTTAGCTTTTCTAATTTATCGAATGTATCGCTTCATTTTATCCGTCTTCATCGAAGTTCGGATTGGCGCGAAAAGAACCTCACCGGGCCACGAGGCCCACCAACAGGAGGACCTACAATGACCCTGACCGCCACCCCGACCGCCGGCAAGTCGCTGATCTCGCCCGATAACCACGCCCTCATCCTGATCGACTTCCAGTCGCAGATGGCTTTCGCGACCAAGTCCATCGGCACGGAACTGCTGCGCAACAACGCCGCACTGATCTCTCGCGGTGCCAAGTCGTTCAACGTCCCCACCATTCTGACCACAGTTGCCGAAAAGAGCTTCTCCGGCCCGATGTTCGACGAGATCACCGATGCCTTCCCCGGCCAGGAACTGCTCGACCGCACCTCGATGAACACCTGGGAAGACGCCGCGGTGATCGCCGAGGTCAACCGCATCGCCAAGCCCCGGATCGTCTTCGCCGGCCTGTGGACCTCGGTCTGCATCGTCGGCCCTGTCGCCTCGGCCATCGACCAGGGCTTCGAGGCCTACTTCATCGCCGATGCCTGCGGCGACATCTCGACCGAAGCGCACGATCGCGCCGTGCAGCGCATGATCCAGCTCGGCGCCGTGCCGATGACCTCGCTCCAGTACCTGCTCGAACTGCAGCGCGACTGGGCCCGCACCGAGACGTACGACTCCACCACCGGCATCGCCCGCAAGTGGGGCGGCGCCTACGGACTGGGTGTCACGTATGCCAAGACCATGTTCGGCGCGTCCGAAGGCGGCCACTGATTCAAGCTCGGGACCGGCGGCTTCCCTCTCCCTGCCGCCGGCGGTCCCACCCTCTCCTGCATCCGATCGAAGGAATTCATCATGGCTTACGTAACCACCAAGGACGGCGTCGAAATTTTCTACAAGGACTGGGGCCCCAAGGACGCCCAGCCGATCGTCTTCCACCACGGCTGGCCGCTCTCGTCGGACGACTGGGACGCTCAGATGCTATTCTTCCTCTCGAAGGGCTACCGCGTCGTCGCGCATGACCGCCGGGGCCACGGCCGCTCGGCCCAGGTGAGCGAAGGCCATGACATGGACCACTACGCCGCCGACGCCGCCGCCGTTTCCGAGCATCTCGACTTGCGCAATGCCATCCACATCGGCCACTCGACCGGCGGCGGCGAAGTCGCCCGTTATGTCGCGCAGTACGGCATCCCGCAGGGCCGCGTCGCCAAGGCAGTGCTGGTCAGCTCCGTCCCTCCGATCATGGTCAAGACCGCGGCTTACCCCGGCGGCCTGCCCATCGAGGTGTTCGACGGCCTGCGCGCCGCGCTTGCCGCCAACCGTGCGCAGTTCTTCCAGGACCTCGCCGCCGGCGCTTTCTACGGCTTCAACCGCGAGGGCGCGAAAGTGATCCCCGCCGTCATCGACAACTGGTGGCGCCAGGGCATGATGGGCAGCGCCAAGGCCCACTACGAAGGCATCAAGGCCTTCTCCGAGACCGACCAGACCGACGACCTCAAGGCGATCACCGTGCCCGTCCTGGTGCTGCAGGGCGACGACGACCAGGTGGTCCCTTACAAGAACGCCGCCGAGTTGCAGGCCGAAATCCTGCCCGATGCCACGCTCAAGATCTACCCCGGCTTCTCGCACGGCATGCTGACGGTGGATGCCGAAGTCATCAACCCGGACCTGCTGGCCTTCGTGCAGGGCTGAGGACATGGAGCGGGTGGAGCGTGATCGCCCGGCCCGCCCGCTCTACTCCGTATCTGACCTCACCCCCGAAAAGGACTCGTCATCCTGAACGTGTTTCAGGGCCCATCGCGCCGCAACCGCTGCTCGGTGACGCGGTAGACCCGCAGCGCGGCTGGTAGACAACGTTCCGGCCCGAACTGCGGAATGGATCCTGAAACACTTTCGGGATGACGAGTGCCTTCGAAACGACCTCACCCGTCACCAAAATCCGAGGAATCCTTCGATGAAACCATACCTTCTCTCGCTTGCCGCCGGGTTGCTGGTGGGTGTCGTCTACAGCTTCCTCGGCGTTCGCTCGCCCGCCCCGCCGATGATCGCACTAATCGGACTGCTTGGCATCCTGCTGGGCGAGCAGGCGGTGCCGCTCGCGAAGAAGGTCTGGGCGGCGGAGGACGTGGCTCACTTCGTCCAGGCCGACTGCCGCAAGCACGTCCTGGGTCGCCTGCCGGGAGACAAATTTCCCTGCCGCGCCGCCAGCGACAAGGCTCAGGCGTGATAAGCCGCCGCCAGACCATCGCCGGTGCGGCCGCCGCCTCGCTCCTGCCCACCCTGCTCCATGCACAGACGAACCGACCGAAGGACACGCATATGACCGACACGATCATCATCAACGCCAAGGTCACCACCCTCGATCGCGCCAACCCGCAGGCTGAGGCCGTGGCGATCCGTGACGGCAAGTTCCTCGCGGTCGGCAGCGAACAGGAAGTACGCGCCGCCGCTCCCGACGCTACCGTCATCGACGCCAAGGGTCGACGCCTGATCCCGGGCCTGATCGACAGCCACATGCACATCATCCGCGGCGGCCTCAACTTCAACATGGAGCTGCGCTGGGACGGCGTGACCAGCCTGTCCGAGGCGATGGCGATGCTCAAGGCCCAGGTCGACAAGACCCCGGCCCCGCAATGGGTGCGCGTGGTCGGCGGCTTCACCGAGCACCAGTTCGCCGAAAAGCGCCTGCCCACGATAGCAGAACTGAACTCCGTCGCGCCCGATACGCCGGTGTTCATCCTCCACCTCTACGACCGTGCGCTGCTCAACGCCGCAGCCCTGCGCGTGGTGGGCTACACCAAGGACACCCCCAACCCGCCGGGCGGCGAAATCGTGCGCGATAGCGCGGGCAACCCCACCGGGCTGCTGCTGGCCCAGCCCAACGCGACGATCCTCTATTCCACGCTCGCCAAGGGCCCCAAGCTGCCGCCCGAATACCAGATCAATTCGACCCGCCACTTCATGCGCGAAGTCAACGCGCTGGGCGTCACCGGGGTGATCGATGCCGGCGGCGGCTTCCAGAACTATCCAGACGACTACGACATCATCGAAAAGCTGCACGCCGACGACCAGTTGACCGTGCGCATCAGCTACAACCTGTTCACCCAGAAGCCCAAGGAGGAGCTGGCCGACTTCCAGGGCTGGGTGAAGCAGGTCAAGCCCGGCCAGGGCGACGACACCTACCGCCACAATGGCGCGGGCGAGATGCTGGTCTATTCCGCCGCCGACTTCGAGGACTTCCGCCAGCCCCGCCCCGACATGGCCCCCAGCATGGAAGGCGACCTCGAGCCGGTCATCCGCCTGCTGGCGGAAAACCGCTGGCCCTGGCGCCTCCACGCCACGTACGACCAGACCATCGGCCGCGCGCTCGACGTCTACGAGAAGGTCAATGCCGACATTCCGCTCCAGGGCATCAACTGGTTCTTCGACCACGCCGAGACGATCAGCGACCGCAACATCGACCGCATCGCCGCGCTCGGAGGCGGCATCGCGGTCCAGCACCGCATGGCCTACCAGGGCGAGGACTTCGTCCAGCGCTACGGCGCCAAGGCGGCCGAGCGCACCCCGCCGATCGCGCGGATGATCGCAGCGGGCATCCCCGTGGGCGGCGGCACCGACGCCACCCGCGTCGCCAGCTACAACCCGTGGGTCTCGCTTTCGTGGCTCGTCACCGGGCGCACCGTGGGCGGCCTCTCGCTCTATCGCGGCGACAACCGCGTCAGCCGCGAAAAGGCGCTGCGAATGTGGACGCACGAGAACACCTGGTTCTCCAGCGAAGTCGGCAAGAAAGGCCAGATCATCGCCGGCCAGCTCGCCGACCTCGCCCTGCTTTCGGACGACTTCTTCGCGGTTCCCGACAACGAGATCGTCCACATCCGCTCTATCCTGACGATGCTGGGCGGCAAGGTGGTCCACGGCGAGGGAGACTTCCGCCCGCTGGCGCCGGAACTGCCGCGCCCTATGCCCGACTGGTCGCCGGTCGCGACCTTCGGCGGCTATTACAAGACTCCCGAGGCGAAGGAAAAGCTGGCCTCGGCCTGCGGCTGCGCCAGCTCCTGCGGGGTCCACGGCCACGACCACGCCGCAGCGCTGGGCGCCAACGTGCCGGCGGCGGACGTCCAAACTTTCTGGGGTGCGCTCGGCTGTGGCTGCTGGGCGGTGTGAACCCATACGGCCCCTCTCTATGGGGAGGGGCCACAGCACCACCATTCGATAATATCGAACGTTTCAGTCTAGTTTATTCGGATCGATAGATTTCCGCGCCCCACCTACACGGGTCTTGCGCCATCGACCGAGCGGCACTGCCCCTCTCCCATCGGAGCCACAGACATGAAAACCTTCACCCTGATTATCGCGGCCGCAATGGTGGTCGCGGGCCCCGCAGTCACGCCCGCCTTCGCCGCGACCGCCAGCGACTACGCCGTCGGCCCGCAGTACGACACCACCCACGTCTACGTGCCGCAGGACCAGTTCGACACTTTCGTCGCCAGCTTCGTTGCCACCTTCGGCGGCAGCACCAGCAAGCAGGGCGAATTCCAGGTCACTCCGACCAAGAGCCTCACCAAGTCGCAACTGGTGCTCACCCCTTCGGGCACCGTCTCGGTGTTCGGCTTCAGGACGCCGATCCCCTATCCCTTCGGCGACGAGCGCACCGGCTACCTCGTGACCGACATCGAAGCTGCGGTGAAGTCCGCCGTCAGCCACGGCGCGGTGCGCCGGATCGCGACGTTCCCCGACCCGATCGGCCGCGATTCGGTGATCCAGTGGCCGGGCGGGGTGAACATGCAGCTCTACTGGCATACCGCCAAGCCGAGCTACGCCCCGCTCGCCTCTGTGCCCGAGAACCGCGTCTACCTGACCCCCGACGCGGCGCCCGCCTTCCTCAAGGGCTGGACCGGATTCGCCCATGCGCATGTCGTGTCGGACGACAAGGCCGCCCCCGGCGCCGAGATCGGCGAGCCCGGCAAGACCATCCGCCGCGTCGCGCTCGACAGCGGCTACGGCGCGATGGTGGTCTACGTCTCGGACGGGCAACTGCCCTGGCCCTATGGCCGCGACATGACCGGCTACGGCGTCGCGGACCTCACCGCCACGCTGGCCAAGGCGACGGCCGCGGGCGCGGAAACGCTGGTGCCGGCGTTCGCCACAGGCAAGCGCCAGAGCGCGATCGTGCGCTTCCCCGGCGGCTACATCGCCGAGATCCACTCCGATACGGCGGGTTGAGCCATGCGCACCGATGACACTCCCCGCATCGTGGCATCGGTGCTCGACTTCGCGCCGACCGCTTTCCTCGCCCGTCTCGCGTTGGTCGGCGCCTACCTCGCAGGCGGGATCGCCAAGCTCGGCGACTGGCCGGCCGCCGTCGCCGAGCAGGCCCACTTCGGCCTCGCCCCGCCCGCCCTGTGGGCCGCGCTGACGATCGCGGTGGAACTGGTTGGCCCCCTCCTGATCCTGAGCGGCCGGCTGGTGTGGCTGGGCGCGGGAATGCTCGGCGTGTTCACCTTCCTCGCCGCGGTGATCGCCAATGCGTTCTGGGCGATGCCCGCGGGGCCGGAACGCTTCGCCGCGACCAATGCCTTCTTCGAGCACATGGGGCTTGTCGGGGGCTTCGTACTGGTCGCGATCCTGGCCCGGCGAGGGCGGCGAAGTGCCTGACACGACGCCATCTTCCACATCCCGGTCACTGCGAGCGGCGAAGCCGCGCGCCAACCCCGGGGCGACACAAACCGTCCTGGGTGGTTTCCCTTCGCTGGCAATGACGAAAGAGTGGGTTTGCGTCGTAGCCCTCGCGCTCCTCCTTCCCGCCACCGCCCACGCCGAAACCAGAGAAGCCTGGCAGGCCCCGACCCTGACCATCACCCGCTACGACGAGGACTGGTCCGACCTCGCCGACCCCGAAAAGCGCGACCACCACTGGACCGGCCCGTTCAAGTACATCCCGCTCGGAGAAATCACGGGAGGAGAGGCCTGGCTCTCCACCGGCATCGAACTGCGCGCCCGCAGCGAGAACTACGACGACAACCTGTGGGGCGGCGCCGATGCACCCGACGACGGCTACGTCTGGCTGCGCGCCCTGCCCTACGCCGACCTCCACCTCGGCAAGGTCCGCGCCTTCGTCCAGCCGATCGCCGCCACCTCGATCGGCATGGCGCCTTCCGCCGGCCCGGTGGACGAGACCGGCGTCGATCTCCTGCAGGGCTTCGTCGAAGCGGACCTCGGCCCGGTGAGCTTGCGTGGCGGGCGGCAGATGCTGTCGCTGGGCACCGAGCGGCTGATCGGCACGCGCTACGGGCCCAACGTACCGCTCGCGTTCGACGGCCTGCGCGCCGACGTGACGCTGGGCAAGGCGCAAGTCACCCTGCTCGCCCTGCGCCCGGTCCAGCCCGGCAATGGCAGCTTCGACGACCGCACCTCGCCCGACAAGGCGCTGTGGGGCGCCTATGCCGCGTTGCCGGGCCTCGACCTCTATTACCTCGGCTACCGCAACGATGCCGCGCGCTGGGATACTCGCGAAGGCCGGGAAACCCGCCATAGCCTGGGCGCTCGCTGGCATGGCAACCGCGATCGGTGGCACTGGAACGTCGAAGGCGTGGCGCAGTTCGGGCATTTCGACGGCGGTTCGATCCGGGCATGGACGCTGGGCACCGAACTGGGCCACGCCTTCCCCGACTTGCCCTTCGCGCCGGACATCACCTTGCGTGCCAACGTGGTGAGCGGCGACACGAACCGCGGCGACCACCGCCTGGGCACGTTCAATGCGCTGTTTCCCAAGGGAAAGTATTTCGGCGAACTCTCGCCCGTGGGCCCCTACAACCTCGTCAACGTCCACCCGACCCTGGGCCTGCAACTCGCCCCGACCGTTTCTGCGAGCGTGGCAGCCGCGGCCTTCTGGCGCTATTCCCGCGCGGACGGCATCTACGATATCCCGGGCAACCTGGTCCGCGCCGCCGGCGACAGCCGCGCCCGCTTCATCGGCAAGGAGTTGGAAGCCACCGTCGCGTGGCAGGCCAGCGCCGAACTCGAACTTTCCGCATCGCTCTCGGCTTTCGCGCCAGGCGCCTTCATCCGCGAGACCGGGCCGGCCAGCACGATCCACATGCTCGGCCTCGAAAGCAATTTCCGGTTCTGACGCCAGACCATTCCATTTCATCGAACGAATGATGCTTTCTTATTCGGATGTTTGAAAGCCTCCGTCACTCTTAGACCTTGCGCCATCATCTGCTTCCCGGAGATCGCCATGACCGCGCCCCAATCGTCCTCGCTGCCCCGCCTTCTCCTGCTGCTGTCCGCCACGACCGGCCTCGTCGACGCCGCATCGGTACTCGGGCTCGGCAAGGTGTTCACTGCCAACATGACCGGGAACGTCGTGTTCCTCGGCTTTGCGGCAGCCGGGGCGCCGGGGTTCAAGTTCGGACCCTCGATCCTGGCGCTGGCCTCGTTCATGGTCGGCGCGTGGGGGGCAGGATACCTCGCACGCGCCCATACGGAACGACCGCTGCGGCACTGGCTGCTCTGGGCCGCGATCGTCGAAGGCGCGCTGCTGTGGATCGCCGCCCTGATCGCGCTGGGCATCGACGTCGCCGCGCAGGCGCCGCAGCTAGGCGTGCTTTCGGTCATCGCCCTCACCGGTTTCGCGATGGGCCTGCGCAATGCCACCGTCCGCCAGCTCAAGGTGCCTGACCTGACGACGACGGTGCTGACGCTGACGATCACCGGCATCGCCGCGGACCGCTCGGCAACCAACATCGCGCGACGGTTCGGCGCCGTCCTGTCGATCTTCGCAGGAGCGGCGGTCGGGGCGATGCTGCTGTTCCATGGCGGACTTGCCCTGCCGCTGGCGCTTGCCGGAGCGATCGTGCTGGGCGCGACCCTGGTGTTCGCCCGCGATCCTGCCTCGGCGCTGCCACATCAGCCGTGATGGCCCCGCCGGGCAGCACTTTTACGGCATGGGCGGAACCACAACGCCTCCCGCGCACTAACCTACTCATACATTCGTATCGTTCAGGCCGCCGCCGCTGCGCGATAGCATCGAGCGGCGGCATAGGTCAGGCGTGCCCACGCGGGCAGCGGGAGGAGCGAGCATGAGGAACCAGCCGAAGCGTGCGGATGCATCGCGCGTGCGGGATTCGATCCTCGAGCGGTTCCACGCCACGCGGACACTCAGCCGCGATCTTGCCCGGGGTCTCAACGAAGCGGACATGACGGTGCAGTCGATGCCCGATGCCTCGCCCGTCAAATGGCATCTCGCGCATACGACCTGGTTCTTCGAAACCTTCCTCCTGCGCGACCACGTCCCGGGCTACCGCCTGTTCGACGAGCGCTGGCCGTTCCTGTTCAACAGCTACTACGAGGCCGAGGGCGCGCGGCTCGCCCGGCCCGAACGCGGCCTGCTCACCCGGCCGACAGTGGCCGAGCTTCTGGCCTATCGCGCCCATGTGGACGAGGCCCTCATCGACGCGCTGCCCGGTCTGATGGACCGGCACGGCGACCTCGCGGAACTTGGCATACAGCACGAGCAGCAGCACCAGGAACTTCTGCTGACCGACCTCAAGCACCTGTTTTCCCGCAACCCGCTCGGCCCTGCCTATGCCCCGCCTGGCGATCCCGGCAATAGCGAGGACATACCGCTGCGCTGGATCGCCGGCGCCGAAGGGCTGGCGGCGATCGGCAGCGATGGCCTGGGCTTCGCCTTCGACAACGAACTGCCGCGACACCCCTCGTGGCTGGCGCCGCATGCGCTGGCGAACCGGCCGGTGACCAATGGCGAATGGATCGAATTCATGGCTGATGAGGGCTATGCCAGCGCCGCGCTCTGGCTGTCCGACGGCTGGGACTGGGTCCGGCGCGAAACCGTCCACAGTCCGCTGTACTGGCGCGGCCACGGCCGGGACTGGGAGCATTTCACGCTGGCGGGCTGGCAGCCGGTCGACGAGCGCGCGCCGGTCACCCACGTCTCCTTCTACGAGGCCGACGCCTTCGCGACATGGGCCGGCGCGCGCCTGCCGACCGAGCAGGAATGGGAGAGCGCGGCGCAGGGCCAGGACCCGCTCGGTGGCATCCAGCTGGACCGCGCCGGTGCCGTCGCCCCGCGCGCGGAGGCCGGGGCCGAAACCGGGGCCGAAACCGGGGTCGAGCGGATCAACTCGTTGTTCGGCAATGTCTGGGAATGGACCGGATCGGCCTATCGCCCCTGGCCCGGCTATCGCACGGCGGCCGGCGCGGTTGGCGAATACAACGGCAAGTTCATGTCCGGGCAGTTCGTCCTCAAAGGCGGTAGCTGCGCCACGCCCCGCGGTCACGCCCGGGCGTCCTATCGCAATTTCTTCCATCCCCACCAGCGCTGGCAGTTCACCGGCGTGCGCCTTGCAAGGAGCCTCTGACATGCTCTTCACGCCGACCCGCGACGACGCTGCCGATCTCGATCTTCTCCCGCTGCAACCGGTCGACCCCGCCTTCCGCGCCGACGTGCTGCGGGGCCTCTCGCAGGAGGAAAAGGCGATCCCGGCGCGCTGGTTCTACGACATGCGCGGCTCGCAGCTCTTCGAGGCGATCACCCAGGTTCCCGAATACTATCCCACCCGTACCGAAACCGCGCTGCTCCATGCCCATGCCGCCGCGGTGGCCCGGCGCACGGGGACGGACGCGACCGTGGTGGAGTTCGGGTCGGGCAGCTCGATCAAGACCCGCATCCTGCTGGAGGCCATGCCGCGCGCGACTTACGTGCCGATCGATATCTGCGGCGAATTCCTCAACGAGGCCTGCGACGGCCTAAGGCGCCTGTTCCCGCACCTCGGCATCGTACCGGTGGAAGCCAACTTCATGGACCCGGTACGCCTGCCCGTGCGGCGCAAGGGGCAGGCGATGCTGGGTTTCTTCCCCGGCTCCACCATCGGCAACATGACGGCGGCGGCAGCCGTGGACCTCCTGCGCTCGATGCGCGAGACCTTGGGCGCAAACGCCCACCTGCTGATCGGTATCGACCGCGTGAAGGACAGCGGCCGGCTGGTGGCGGCCTACGACGACGCGGGAGGGGTGACGGCCCTTTTCAACCTCAACCTGCTCCAGCGCATCAACCGCGAACTGCACGGCACGATCCCGATGGGCGAATTCCGCCATGTCGCGCGGTGGAACGAGGGCGCGAGCAGGGTCGAGATGCACCTGGAAGCCCGCCGCGCGATCCAGTTCGAGGTTGCCGGGCAGGCATTCCACATGAGCGGCGGCGAGACGATCCACACGGAGAACTGCCACAAGTACCGGCCCGGCGAGATCCGCCTGCTCCTCGCCGCCAGTGGCTGGGACGTGCTGGAACACTGGACCGACGAGCAGCAAGACTTCTCGCTGGTGCTGGCGAGGGCCGAGGCCGACCGGCAGACGGCGTGATCTCTCCTCAATAGAACCGCGGGATGGTGCCCAGTTGCGGCGTCTGGTCCGGCAGGTCCACTTCGACTTCGTCCACCCAGCACCAGCCCCAACCTTCGGGCGGATCGTAGCCCTCGATGATCGGGTGACCGGTCTCGTGGAAATGCGCACGGCCGTGGCGAAGGGGAGATTGATCGCAGCAGCCGACGTGGCCGCAAGTGCGGCACAGGCGCAAGTGGACCCAGGGGCTACCGATCTTCAGGCACTCCTCGCACCCTTTGGAACTGGGGGTGACGTCTTTGATCGTCGAGCTATGCGAACAGCCGGTCATGGCGTTTCCTTCCGATTGGCGGCGAACATCGCGTGGATCTGGGAGACCACCGCCGCGCCCTCCCCGACGGCTGCGGCGACGCGCTTGGTCGAGCCGGCCCGCACGTCGCCGATGGCGAAGACGCCCGGCATGCCGGTCTCGAGCGGCTGCGCGCCCCGGCCCGTGACCACGAAGCCCCCGGCGTCCGTCTCGACCGTATCGGGCAGCCACTGCGAGTTGGGATCGGCGCCGATGAACAGGAACAGGTGGCGCAGGGCCCGGTGATGGAGGGAGTCGTCGGCATGGTGGCGGATGGTCGCGCCGGAAAGGCCGCCGGCGGCATCCCCGTCGAGCGCCACCACTTCCGCACCGACGTGCAGTTCGACGTTCGGCAGCCCGGATATCCGGTCGATCAGGTAGCGCGACATCGTCTCGGAAAGGTCGCGCCGCACGATCATGTGCAGGCGCTTGACTTGCGGCGCGAGGAACACCGCCGCCTGCCCCGCCGAATTGCCGCCGCCGACGAGCGCGACTTCCTCGCCCGCACAAAGCCGCGCCTCGATGGGCGAGACCCAATACGAGATGCCTGCCCCTTCGAAACGCTCCAAACCCTCGACCAGCGGCCGCCGATAGCGGGCGCCCGAGGCCACCACGACGGTACGTGCCTGGACGCTGCGCCCGGCGGACAGGCGGAGGCGCAAATGATCGCCCTCGACGTCGAGGCCATCGACCTCGACCGGGATCGCCATCTGCGCGCCGAACTTGAGCGCCTGGTTGAAGGCGCGGCCGGCCAGCGCCTGACCGGAAATGCCGGTCGGAAAGCCCAGGTAGTTCTCGATCCGCGCCGAGGCGCCGGCCTGCCCGCCCATGCTCCGCCCGTCGAGGACGACCACCGAAAGCCCCTCGGACGCGGCATAGACCGCCGCGGCAAGCCCCGCGGGCCCGGCGCCGACGATGGCGACGTCCTGCACCACGTCGGGATCGATCGTCGAACTGAGCCCGAGGCAGGCCGCCAGCTCGGTTTCGCGCGGTCGGCGCAGGATCGGTCCGGTGGGGCAGACCACCAGCGGATATTCGTCCGGCGCGACGCCCAGCCTCTCGACCAGCGCCTTGCCTTCGCCATCCTCGCTCACGTCCAGGACGAGGTAAGGGTAGCCGCTGCGGCGCAGGAACTCGCCCAGCCGCAACACGTCCGGGCTGCCCGGCACGCCGATGAGCACGGTTCCCGCCCCGCCTTCCTCGATCAGCCCGACACGACGCAGGATGAGCGCACGCATGACCGTTTCGCCCAGCTCGGCCGAGCCGATCATAAGCGCCCGCAAGTGCGCGGCATCGATCGGCAGCGCGGTGCACCCCTCGGACCCGGCACGGCCGCCGGCGATCGAGGGGCGGCCCGCGAGTTGATTGATCTCGCCGGTGAACTGGCCGGGACCGTGCGTGGTGATGCGTGCTTCGCGACTCAATCCGTCGCGGCGCAGGACCTCGATGCCGCCCTCGACCACCAGCCAGGTCGGCGATTCGCGGTCGCCGATCGCATAGACCGGCTCGCCGGGGGCGAAACGGCGTTCCGGGCCGCTGGCGAAGCGCCGAGCCTGGGCAATCTCGGGTGCGTTGAGCACCGGGAACATCTGGTATTCGCGCGTGTCGATCGTGCTCATGCCGGCCTTCCGTTACTGCGCCGCCGCCGTCGATGCCTCGTAAAGGCGCATCCGGCCGCTCCTCTATCGGGCCGCCGCTTCCAGGCCGCCATCATACGCAGGTTTCGGATCGAAGCGCCCCGCATAAACCTGCGTATGATGGCCGCCGCGGTCACCATCGGCGATGAAGCGGTAACGCCAACCCAGCCCCGGAAGGAAAGCCCGATGCCGATGGCCCGACGCTCGTCGAACCGGGAAACCCCCACCCCGATCCCGGGCGCCACCGACCCGGACGGGACGGGCGCCGAAAGCGATCACCGCATCGCCAACAACCTCCAGCTTCTGATGGCCATGATCGCGGCCGAGCGACGCGACGTGGCCGACCCGCAGGCCCGCCTCGCGCTCGACCGGATGCTGGGCCGGATCGGGGCTATCGCGGGCGTGCATCGCCAGCTCACCCGAACGCCGGAAAGCGGCCTGGTGGAGATCGGCGGCTATCTCCAGACGCTGGCGCACCAGATCGAGGCCGGCTGCTGTGACGTCGTCGCCGCCCGCCATCTGCGCCTCACGACCGATTCCGCCCTGGTCCCGGCCCGCCTGGCCGCGGCGATCGGGCTCATCGTCTCGGAATGTGTGCTCAATGCCTGCAAGTATGCCTATCCGCCGCAGGCCCCGGGCGAAGTGCGCATCGCCCTTTCGCTGGCGAGCGCCCACGCGCTGCGCCTCACCGTCGAGGACGATGGTGCCGGTATCGGCGCCGGGATGGGCAAGGCCACCGGTGACGATGGTTTCGGCACGCGGCTGGTGCGGATGCTCGCGGCCCGCATCGATGCGGCGCTGATCTGCGAAGACGCCCGCCCGGGCACCCGCATCGTGCTGGCCGTACCGCTGCGATGAGCACGCCCGGCCCCCGTCCGCGCCGAAGGTTCTGGTTGCATCGACAGCGAACTGGCGGCACCGTGCCGCTCGGGCCCGGGTTCGGTTCGTTGCAGGAGGCGGCAATGCACGGCGATGCCGAGGCGCGGACGTTCGTGAGCAGATTCTACGCAGGCGCCGCCGCCACCCTGGCTCTGGCCATCTTCGCGCTCGACGTGCTGAGCCCCCTGCAGGGCGCGGTGGCCGTGCTCTATACCACGGTCGTGGTTCTGGTAGGGCGCACCCATTCGCGGCGGCTCATCCTGTCGGCCGCAGGCCTGTGCGCTCTGATGGCCGTCGCGGGATACTGCGCTTCGCACTGGAACGACCCACTCGGCTCGGCGGCCATGCGGCTGGTAATGAGCCTCGTCGCGCTGGGCGTCACCACGGCGCTGTTCCTGCGCCAGCTGGCCGAGAGCGCCGAGCGCGAACGATCGGACGCCCGCTATCGCACGATCTTCACGGCGGCGGGCTTTCCGATCTGGGAATCCGACTGGTCCGGCGCCTTCTCATCGCTCGATCCCACGAAAGATCTCGACGAAGGCGTGGTATACGCGGCATTCGCCTCGGCCCGCGTCCTCAACGCCAACCATGCGGCGGCGCGCCTGTTCGGCCTGACCGACCGCGCGGAACTGGTTGGCGGCACGGTGGACGACTTCGCCACCCCGGCCGCATTCGAATCGCTGGCACGCATCTATTCGGGACTGCTCCGCGGAGAAACGGCAGTGGAAGTGGAAACCTCGTTCCTGACCCGGTCCGGCGAGGCGGTCGACGTGCTGCTGCAAGTCTCGCTGCCGCCGGATCACCACGGCTGGAAGCGCGTGCTGATCATGGCCGTCGACGTGACCGAGCGCAATCGCGCCCAGGCGCGCCTCGCGCAGTCGCAGGCCGCATTGACCCACATGTCGCGGGTTACGACGCTCGGTCAGATCGCCGCCTCGATCGCGCACGAAGTGAACCAGCCGCTCTCCGCGATCATCACGTATGCCCGGTCCGGCCGGCGCTGGCTGGAACGCGAGGCACCCAAGGCCGCCGAAGTCGCCGACTGCCTCGACCACATTACCAGCAACGGCACCCGCGCGGCCGACGTGATCGCGCGTATCCGCGAACTGGCGCGCAAGGCCGATCCCGGCAACGAAAGCATTGTCCTGGAAGCACTGATAGACGAAACCGAAGCCCTGCTCCGGCGCGACCTTCAGGCGCACGAGGTCACCTTGCGGATCGCCGTGGAACCCGACCTGCCTCCACTCGACGGCGACCGGGTGCAATTGCAGCAGGTGCTGATGAACCTCGTGCTCAACGCCCAGCAGGCGATGGCAGACCTGCCGCCCGATCGCCGCCAGATGTGCCTTACCGCCGTTCGTGCCGGCAGTGCCCTGGTGGTGGAAGTCAGCGATTGCGGCCACGGCATCACCGGCGATCCCGAAGCGCTGTTCCGCCCTTTCTTCACCACCAAGGATGAAGGCATGGGCATGGGGCTGGCGATCTGCCGCTCGATCCTGGAACGTCACGGCGGCACCCTCGCTGCCCGCAACAACCCCGGCGGCGGCGCCACCTTCGTGCTGTGCCTGCCTGCTGCCTATGCGTCCGAGGCCGTGGCGGCATGAGCGGCGAACCGACTCCCGCGCTGGTCTGCGTGCTCGACGACGACGCCGAAGTGCGCTCCGGCATCGGCAGCCTGCTGCGATCGAGCGGGTTCGACGTGGCACTCTTCGCCTCGACGGCGGAATTCCTCTCAGCGGGCGTACCGGACGTGGCCTCCTGCCTCGTGCTCGACATTCGCCTCTCGGGCGAGAACGGGCTGGAGTTCCAGGAACGGTTGGCGGCCGAAGGGAAGGTGATCCCGGTCATCCTCGTCACCGGCCACGGCGACATACCCATGACCGTGCGGGCCATGCGCGCCGGCGCGGTCGATTTCCTGCCCAAGCCCTTCGACGACGAGCAACTGATCTGCGCGGTCCGCGCGGCACTCGAAGCCGACCGGGCCCGCCGCGCTCTGCAGGACGAGGCCTCCACCCTGCGCGAGGCGCACCGCAGCCTGACGCCTCGCGAGCGCGAGATCATGGCGCTGGTCGTCACCGGGCTGATGAACAAGCAGGTCGCCGCCCGCCTCGCCCTGTCCGAGATTACGGTGAAGATCCACCGCGGCAACGTGATGCGCAAGATGCAGGCGCAATCGCTTGCCGATCTCGTCCGCATGGCCGAGCGCCTCGGTATCCGGGACGAGTCCATACGTCGCTATAACACGTCCGTATGATGGCGATCGCGCGCGCGTAGGGCCACCTGGAACGGGGGCGGTTCCGACGGGTTTTGCCCGAATACACCGGAGAAGATGTGGTCTGCCCCTCCCCCCTGATAGCGCCCCCTCTGATAGCGCCCCCGTTGATAGCGATCGTCGACGACGATTCCGGAGTGCGCGGCAGCTTGGACAGCCTGCTGCGATCGGCAGGCATGCGCGGCCTCGGTTTCGCGCGGGCCGAGGACCTGCTCGGCTCGGACGCCCGCGCGACGTTCGCCTGCGTGGTCACCGACCTGCACATGCCGGGCATGTCCGGCCTCGAACTCCAGGCCGAACTGGCCAGACGCGGCTGTCCGCTCCCGGTCATCCTGATGACGGCCTTCCCGACCGAAGCCGCGCGCGGCCAGGCCATGGCCGGCGGGGCAAAGGCATTCCTGACCAAGCCGATCGACCCCGACGCCCTGCTCGAAGCGATCGAGACCGTGCTGGAGTAGTCTGGCCCGGCCACGGCCCGCATTCCCCATACCTAGGTGTGGATGGGAGCGGCGGGGCCCTGCATCTACCTTCGCGAGATTGCCGGCACCACCCCGCCGCGCATTTTCGAAGGAGACGTCCGTTGTCCGACCAGCACACCATCGTATCGCCCGCCGCCCGCAAGCTCGGCACCCCCTCCGATCTCGGTGCCGAAGCCACCCGCGACATCTCCGGCGGCCTCAAGGCGCTGCTCGCGGACGTTTTCGCGCTCTACCTCAAGACCAAGAATTTCCACTGGCACATGAGCGGCCCGAACTTTCGCGACTACCACCTGCTGCTGGACGAGCAGGGCGACCAGATCTTCGCTATGACCGACCTAGTCGCCGAACGGGCGCGCAAGCTGGGCGGCACCACGATCCGCTCGATCTCCGACATCGCGAGCCACCAGCGCCTGCTCGACAACAACGCCGAATACGTCGATCCGCAAGGCATGCTGGCGGAGCTGCATGGCGACAACCGGCAGCTCGTCGCCGAAATGCGCCGCGTCCATGAGCTATGCGACGAATACCGCGACATCGCCACCGCCAGCCTCCTCGAAGTCTGGATCGACGAAACCGAGCGCCGCGCATGGTTCCTCTACGAAAGCAGCCGCACGGGTCACATCTGAGGTCTTTTAGGAAGGGCCCGGGATTTCCGGGCCTCACCCGCCAGGGACGCCGATCCCGCGTCGCCATGGTGGGGAATGGTGGGCGGTGAGGGGCTCGAACCCCCGACCCTCTCGGTGTAAACGAGATGCTCTACCAACTGAGCTAACCGCCCGGCCTGTGCCGGAAACCGTGCCTTTACGCCATTCTTCCGCGCCGTCAACCGGCTGTTGGCGAGACGCGCTTCGCTTTGCAGCAGGTTCTCGCCAAATCGCCCGGCCCGGGCGGCATCAGCCTTGGGAGTTGGCGACCGCATCCTTCAAAAGGCTGCCTGGCGTCTCCCGGGCAAGGAGTTCTTCGAGCCTCATGGTGCCTCCCGCCGACTTTGGACGCATGGTCAGCGCCGGCCGCCGGGAGGTCAAGTTACCCCTTGGGAAAGGCGCCTTACCAGTCGAAGAAACGACGGCGGCGCACTTCGGGAATGCCGTCATGATTGACGTCGGTCACCACCGTGCGTGGCTCGTAGGCCGCGGTCGTCGTCGCTCCGCCCTGCGCGAGGGCGTCGGCGCGGGCCTCGGCCCTGGCTGCGCGCAATTCGGCATCGCGCACGCGCTCCTCCGCGGTGCGGGCCGCAAGTTCGCCGCGGCGCTCGCGGGAAATGGCGTAGTAGTGGCTCCACATCTGGCTATGCGCGAAGGCAAGCGCCAGGCCGCCGATGATCGCGAAGTTCTTGAGCGCCATGACCCGCTGCATCGGATCGCCCAACTGCGCGTGGAAGAACAGGACCGTCAACGCCACGAAACCGGCCAGCAGGACGGCGACCAGCCGCACCATGAAACCGGCGGCAAGGCACAGTCCGGCCAGCAGTTCGAACAGCCCAGCGGGAATCGCCAGCCCCGACGGTAAGCCGGCGGCCACGATCATGGTCTCGGTCCCGCCGATGTCGATGAGCTTGCCCGCGCCGGACAGGATGAAAATGAGGGCGATCAGGATGCGCCCGATTATGGCGGCGATCTTCGACACGGCACGTCTCCCGGCAATTATGGTTGCCGGGAAAAGCGGACGGGACGGAGGTTTGTTCCCCGCGCGCCATGCGTCATCCCGGATCAAGTCCGGGACGACGTCAAAGCCTTGGCAGCGTGACCCCGCGCTGGCCCATGTACTTGCCGGCGCGGTCGGCATAGCTGACCTCGCACGGCTCGTTGCCCTGCAGGAACAGGAACTGGCAGGCACCCTCGTTGGCGTAGATCTTGGCGGGCAGCGGGGTAGTGTTGGAAAATTCCAGCGTGACGTGGCCTTCCCAGCCCGGCTCGAGCGGAGTGACGTTCACGATGATTCCGCAGCGCGCATACGTGCTCTTGCCCAGGCAGATCACCAAGACGTCCTTGGGCACGCGGAAGTATTCGACGGTGCGCGCCAGCGCGAAGGAATTGGGCGGGATCACGCACACGTCGGTCTTGCGGTCAACGAAAGAGTTGCTGTCGAAGTTCTTGGGGTCGACCACCGCCGAATCGACGTTGGTGAAGATTTTGAACTCGTCCGCCACCCGCGCGTCGTAGCCGTAGGAGGACAGGCCGTAGGAAATGCACCCGTCGCGCCGCTGCGCCTCCACGAAGGGCTCGATCATCCCCTGGGTCTGGGCCTGGGTGCGGATCCACTTGTCGCTCTGAATTGCCATGGTGGCTGCTTTGCCCAAGACGCGGCATTTGTCCACCGGCCCCCACATTTTCGTCGTCCCGACCAAGGTGCCGATCGCCCACTCCTTATTCCATGCTTAACATTCCGCTGTTATCCCGCCCCGCATGACAGCACGCATCCTCGTGGTCTTCGGCACCCGGCCCGAAGCGATCAAGCTCTTCCCCGTCGTCCATGCGCTCAAGGCCGATCCCCGGTTCGAGTGCGTGGTCTGCGTCTCGGCACAGCATCGCCAGATGCTCGACCAGGTGTTGGAAATCGCCGGGATCGTGCCCGACCACGATCTCGACGTGATGCAGCCCGACCAGACGCTCGACGCGCTCACTGCCAACCTGCTCATAGGGCTCGGCAAAGTGATGGACGTGGTGAAACCGGACCGCGTGATAGTCCAGGGCGACACCGCCACCGCCATGTCCGGAGCGCTGGCAGCCTATTACCGCAAGGTCCCGGTCGATCACGTCGAGGCGGGGCTGCGCTCCTACAACATCTACCACCCCTGGCCCGAGGAGGTGAACCGCAAGATCATCGGCGCCATGGCCAGCTTGCACTTCGCGCCCACCACCACCAGCGAAGCGGCGCTACTCAAGGAGAACGTCGACGCAACCCGCGTCCACGTCACCGGCAACACGGTGATCGACGCGCTCCAGTGGGTGACGGCCGAAATCGAGCGCAACCCTGCGCTTGCGGCGGGCCTTGCGCCCTTCGAAGCGAAGTTCGCCGGCAAGCGCATCATCGGCGTGACCAGCCACCGCCGCGAGAACTTCGGCGAGGGCATGGAACAGATCGCCCAGGCCATCCGCGAGATCGCGCAGCGCCCCGACGTGGCGGTGATCTTCCCGGTCCACCTCAACCCCAACGTGCGCAAGGTGATGAACGGCGCGCTCGCCGGCCTCGACAACGTCGCCTTGATCGAGCCGCTGGACTACCCGCACTTCGCCCGCCTGCTGGCCATCGCCGAGATCATGCTGACCGATTCGGGCGGCGTGCAGGAGGAAGCCCCCGCGCTCGGCAAGCCCGTCCTCGTCATGCGCGAGACCACCGAGCGTCCCGAGGGCGTCGCGGCCGGCACCGCGAAGCTGGTCGGCACCGACGCACGGCGCATCGTTACCGAATTATCAACCCTGTTGGACGATACAAAGGCCTACGAGGCCATGGCGCGCGCCCACAACCCGTTCGGGGATGGGCAGACTTCGCGCCGAATCGTGGAGCTGCTTGCGCATGAAATCGGATAACAAGCCCAGTGTCTGTGTCGTCGGCCTCGGCTACATCGGACTTCCCACCGCCGCCGTGATCGCGCGCGCAGGCTGCAAGGTACTCGGCCTCGACGTGTCGCAGAAGGTGGTGGACACCATCAACCGCGGCGAAATTCACATCGAGGAAGTCGATCTCGACGGCCTCGTCCAGGGCGTCGTCGCGCGCGGGCTGCTCTCCGCCTCGATCGAGGTGGCGCCGGCCGACGTCTTCGTCATCGCCGTGCCCACGCCCTTCGAGAAAGACGATTCAGGCGACCACGCCCCCGACATCTCCTACGTCCTCGCCGCCGGCCGCACGATCGCACCGGCGCTCAAGGCAGGCGACGTGGTGATCCTGGAATCGACATCCCCGGTCGGCACTACCGAGAAGATGCGCGACATGATCGCGCAGATGCGCCCCGACCTGAAGATTCCGGGCCTCACCCGCGAGACCCCCGACATCTCGATCGCCTACTGCCCCGAGCGCGTGCTGCCCGGCCGCATCCTCGAGGAGCTGACCAACAACGACCGCTCGATCGGCGGCATCACCCCGCGTTGCGCGCGCAAGGCGCTGGCCTTCTACAAGCGCTTCGTGCGCGGCGAATGCGTCACCACCGACGCCCGCTCGGCCGAGATGACCAAGCTGGTCGAGAACGCCTACCGCGACGTCAACATCGCCTTCGCCAACGAGTTGTCGATGGTGTCGGACCGCATGGGCCTGGACGTGTGGGAAGTGATCCGCCTCGCCAACCGCCACCCGCGCGTCAACATCCTTTCGCCCGGCCCGGGCGTGGGTGGCCACTGCATCGCGGTCGACCCCTGGTTCATCGTCCACTCGGCCCCGCAAGAAACCCCGCTGATCCGTACCGCGCGCGGCGTCAACGACGGCAAGATGCACCATGTCGTCGCCAAGGCCGAAGCCCTGGTCGAAGCTCACCCGGACGCGCGCGTGGCGTGCCTGGGCCTCGCCTTCAAAGCCAACATCGACGACTTCCGCGAAAGCCCGGCGCGCTTCGTCGCCAGCCGCCTCGCCCGCAAGCTAGGCGCGCGCATGGCGGTGGTGGAACCTTACGCGGCGGAACTTCCGATCGAATTCACCGACACCGGCGTCACCCACATCGACATCGACGAGGCGCTGGAGACCTGCGACATTCTCATCGTGCTCGTCGATCACGACGTCTTCCGCGTGGTCCCGCTGGCCGAGCGCGCCAACAAGCTGGTCTACGACACCCGCGGCATCTGGGCAGACCAGCCGCGCGTCGTGCGCGAGGAGGCCGCGAAACTGGCATTGGCGGCGGGCTGATTTCCTCCCCCGCACGGGGAGGGGGAATATCCGATTCGGCCAATCATTTCATTGCTGTGGACGAACCGGCGAATTGAACGATGAACCGTTGCAGAGGCGCGGCGGCTGGCAGGCGCCTTCGCTATCGCAACAAGACATGGCCGTTATAACACTCAGCCATGAGAATGGTTCCCGTAATCGCCGCACTTGCAATGTCGCTCGCAGCCACCGTGGCGACTCCGGCGATCGCGCAGCCTCTCCAGTGCGTGCCTTATGCAAGGGCCAACTCGGGCATCGACCTGCACGGCAATGCCGCCACCTGGTGGTCGCAGGCCGAAGGTAACTACCAGCGTGGCCAGACCCCGCGCACCGGCTCGGTGCTGGTCTTCAAGGCCACCGGCGCGATGCGCGTCGGTCATGTCGCGGTCGTCAAGAAGATCGTCGACGAACGCCACGTCGTCCTGAACCACGCCAACTGGTCGCGCCCCGGCATGATCGAGACTTCGGCCATGGCCGAGGACGTGTCGGAAAAGGGTGACTGGAGCAACGTGCGCGTCTGGTACGCGCCCACCCACTCACTCGGCCTGCGCGCCAGCCCGGCCTTCGGCTTCATCTACGCACCCGGCACGCAGGATGCCGAGCCTGCCGTCAAGCCGAACCACGAGCGCTTCGAAACCGCTTTCGCGGATCTCCCCGCAGCGGGCTGATCCGGCATCGTCCTCCCGGGCTCGGGAGGATCGGCCAGAGGATTGGGGCGCGCCGAAGCGACGCCCCAAAAACCCTACTTGCAGACCCGGACCTTCTTGCCCTGCCTGAACTGGTTGCGGCAGGTGGCCTTCTTCTGCGTCTTTTTCCCGGTTCCCTTCTTCGCGGCAACCTTCCTGGCCAACGGCTTGCCGGCGGTCGCCGAATGCGCCGCGGGCTTGGCGGCTTGCGCCGTCGCGAGCGAGGGCGACAGGGCACCAAGCGCCAGGGCGGCGAGGAGAGTCATGCTGGTCGTCTTCACGTTTCTTTGATCCTTGCCGGACACACGTCCGGTCGAGGCGGCCAGAGGCCACGGCGTCGCACCCGCCATCTCGCTCCAGACACGAGTGCATCTGAAGTTGCCATGAACGCGCCCCGGTCCCGAATCAGTTCCTGGACAACGCCAGGATCAGTTCGGCGGGATCACTTCGCCGGTTCGATCAGGGCCAGCTTGCGGGCGGACTGGAAGGTCTGCACCACGAAGATGGTGATGAGCACGCAGCCGACGCCGCCGACAAACCAGTCGAACCCGGTCATCGCCTCCATGTCGCGCTGCTTGTCGCCCAAGATGAGCATCGCGAAGGTCAGCGAGATCAGGATGAGCCGCAGTTCGGTAGGGCCGGCGGAGAGGTAGGACAGCCGCATCTCGCCCAGCACCCGCACTGCCAGGAAGGCATGGATGCACAGCAGCAGGTAGCCGACCATCGCGATCAGCGAGACCTCGAGCCGGACATAAGGGCTGACCCCGATGCCGAGCAGGATGAGGAAAGTGGCGATGCCATCGCAGCTATGGTCGAGGAAATAGCCGTAGCGCGGCCGCTCGATATGCCGGAAGCGGGCAAGGCTGCCATCCATCGAATCGCCGAACCAGTGCAGCAAGTAGCCGGGCATGCAAAGCCACAGCCAGTCCTCGTCAAGCAGGCTGGTCGCGTAGCCGGCGAAGATCAGGATCGCGCCGACCATACCCACTGCGGTCAACTGGTCGGGCTTCACCCAGGCCGGCATCCGCGCGCAGAGCCAGTTGAGAAGGCGTCGCTCTCCGATAGCCAGGACATTCTGCTGGATTCGAGCGGGGGGAGCAATGCGATTTTCCTGCATTGCGCCTTATTGTGACAAGTCGATTACTTGGCAAGGCAAACCGGCTCCGGACTCCCCCGTTTCGTCGCTCACGAGGGGCGCTTTCCGGTCGAAACGCTCCGATTCCGTCAGATTATCGTCACACTGGGGAATGCCGCCCGCCCGGGCTTGGACGAAGCCGGATTTTCCGCTTCCTGGAAGGGGCGAGGAGTTCACGCGATGGTCTTGCAAATCCTGGAAGCGCCGCCAGCCCCGGGCCCTCCCTCGCGCGGTCACTGCCCGATCAGATGGACGGCAACCTGCCGTCGGTGCGGCATGCGCCGATGCTCGGCAAGGTAGATCCCCTGCCATGTGCCCAGCGCCATGCGACCGGCCATCACCGGGATCTGCAGGTTCACGCCGGTCAAGGTCGCCCGGAGATGGGCGGGCATGTCGTCCGGGCCCTCGTCGTCGTGCGCATAGTGGCTACCCTCGGGCGCCAGCCGGTCGAACCAGGCGGCGAGGTCCGTGCGCACCTCGCGCGCGGCGTTCTCCTGGATCAGCAGCGAAGCCGAGGTGTGGCGGCAAAGCAGGGTCAGCAGGCCCTCCTCGATGCCGCTGCCGCCCAGCCAGGCCGCCATCGCCCTCGTGATATCGACGAAGCCGCGACCCGGCGTTTCGAAGGAAAGGATGGTCGAGGCCTGTCTCATTGCGCCACGATCCTGCAGCCAAGCGTCGCTGCAATCAACCGCGGCGAGATGGATGGAAAGAGTTGGGAACCATGGCAACACAGTTCTGCAAGGTCGAGATCGACGGCCACGTCATGACCGTGACGATCGATCGCCCCGAGATGCGCAACGCCCTGCATGGCGAAGCCAACTTCGAACTGGGCGAAGTCTTCGACAGCTTCGAGGCCGACCCGTCCCTCTGGGTCGCGATCCTGACGGGCGTGGGCGACCGGGCCTTCTCCGCCGGAGCGGACTTGCGCACGCCGTTCGACAAGGCCGACCCGCGCGCGTTCCAGGGCATGCCGGTTCCGCAGACCGGATTCGCCGGCCTCGTCTGGCGCTTCGGCCGCCGCAAGCCGGTGATCGCGGCGGTCAACGGCTTCGCGCTCGGCGGCGGGTTCGAAGCGGCGCTCGCCTGCGACGTGATCGTGGCGGCGCAAGGCGCCAGCTTCGGGCTGACCGAGCCGAGAGTCGGCCTCGCGGCGCTGGGCGGCGGCATCCAGCGCGTCGTTCAGGAACTCGGCCCCAAGCGCGCCCACGCCCTGCTCCTCACCGCACGCCGCATTCCTGCAGCACAGGCGCTGGAATGGGGCATGGTGGCCGAAGTCGTGCCCGACGCGGATCTGATGGCCGCCGCCCGGCGCTGGGCGGACGAGATCATCGCCTGCTCGCCCTCCTCGATCATGGCCACCAAGGCCGTGCTGCAATCGTACTACGACCTCGGCATGGAGGCCTCCAACGCAGCGATGTTCGCCCTGCCCGAAGTGCGCGCGATGCTTTCCGGCCCGGACGCGCGCGAAGGCGGCAAGGCCCTGTTCGAGAAGCGCGCGCCCGCCTGGGCCGACCCGCAATGACTGCAACCGTCCGCTGCGAGAGGCGCGGGCCGATCGCGCTGGTCACGCTCGACCGGCCCGACCGCCGCAATGGCGTGACCGGGGCGATGTGCGAGGCGTTGCATGAAACGGTGCGCGAAATCGCCGCGAGCGACGCCCGCGTCCTGGTGCTGCGCGGCGCGGGCGAGAACTTCTGCGTGGGCGCGGACATCGCCGCGCCCGCCGGGGAAGCCACCCGCCCGGCGCCGCCGGACGCCGCGATCTACCATGCCTCCACTTTGCTCCACACGATGCCGCAAGTCACGATCGCGGCGATCGACGGCGGCTGCGCGGGGGCAGGCATGGGGTGGGCGCTGGCCTGCGACTTGCGTTTCGGAACGCCGCGGGCCCGCTTTTCCACCGCCTTCCTCGCCGTCGGCGTCTCGGGCGACATGGGCCTCGCCTGGAGCCTCGAGCGCATCGTCGGCGGGGCCAGGGCGCGCGAACTGCTGTTCTTCCCCGACCGTTTCGGAGGCGAGGAAGCGCATCGCCTCGGTCTCCTGACCCGGCTTTTCGCGCCCGAGGCGCTGCACTCCGAAACCCTGGCCCTCGCCGAGGCCCTGGCCGACCGCGATCCGCTGGCACTGCGCCTGACGAAGGCCAACTGCCTTTCCGCGGAAACCCTTTCCATCGGCGCTTACGTGGATGTCGAAACAGCCCGGCACCTGCAGACGACCGGACGTCCCGAATTCGCGCGCCTGATGCGCGAAGGCCATGAACGGCGTCGGAAAGATCCGGCGAGCGAAAGTCGATAGTCGCTTTCTTGACAAAAGCGGTAATTAACTTTGGCTCAATACGCTTGTGGCAGAACGAGCATGGGACAGTGCCCTGTCCTGGGAAAGAATCATGCGGCACGCTTCGTCGACCGTCACTGCAACACTTCCGATCCTGTTCTTGGTCGCACACGCCGGAACGGTCGCGGTGGCACGGGACCGGGCGACCGAAGTGTCGTTCGCATGGTTGATCGCCGCGCCGTTCCTTGCGGGACTGGCCTGCCTCCATCGCAGCGTGAAGGAGGGGCTCGAAGGCTGGCTGCCCTTGGGCCTGGCGCTGCTGTGCTGGGCAGGCGGCATGGCGGCAACGATGGTCGCCATGCTTTACCTCGACATCACCACCGAGGAGCGGGTGAGCATGCTGCTCTACGTTCTCTACGGCGTGCCGCTGATCTTCGCACTGGCAAGCCCCGAGGACGAGAAGTGGCAGGTACGGCTCGTGGATGCGATGCTGGCTGCGGCGTTGGGCTATCTGTTCTACGTCTATGTAAATCACCTGAGCAACTCGCCCGGCAAGCTGCCCGCCCTGCAATTGATGTTCGACATCGAGAACGGGTACATCGCGCTTTTCGCGGTGATGCGCTTCCTGGCCCGGCCTGGGGCGCGATACGGGTTCTTCCGTGCCGCGATGGGTTATGCGCTGACATACCTGGTCTGCGCCGGCTACATGAACCACTTCGAAGCCGATAGCGACTACGGCAGTTGGCCGGACCTCATCGTCGACCTTCCGTTCATGCTGCTGATCTGGCTGGCGCTCACGCCAGCGCTTCCCAGGGCAAGCAGCGCGGTTGCGCCGAAGCCGCGCAAGTTCGCTCGCGTGGTCCGTGCCGGCAGCCCCCTTGCGATCCCGCTGACGCTGCTGACGGTGTCGGTCCTGCTGGTTTCCTTCGACCCCAGGATGGCGATCAGCGGATGTGTCGCCGCGTCGCTCGGCTATGGTCTGCGCACGGTGCTGGTGCAGTTGCGCAACTTCGAGGAGCAGGACCAGCTAACCCGGCTTTCGCACGTCGATGCCCTCACCGGCATCCCCAACCGCCGCCGCTTCGACGAAGTGCTGCAGCGCGAATGGAAGCGCCGCGATCAGGTGCGAGGACGGCTCGCCCTGCTGATGATCGACATCGACCACTTCAAGCAGTTGAACGACCGTTTCGGCCATTCGGTGGGCGACGACAGGCTGCGCAGCGTCGCTCTCGCGCTGGCCGAATGCGCCCGCCGGGAATTGGATCTCGTCGCGCGCCACGGTGGCGAGGAATTCGCAGCGGTCCTGATCGACGTCGAGCCGCAGGATGCGGCGATCGTGGCGGAACGGATGCGTGCGTCGGTCGAAGGCCTGCTGCTACCCGCCGCCCACGGAGCGGGGATCGTCACGATCAGCATCGGCCTCGTCTGCGCACAAATACACGACAACGACCTCGCGGCTTTCGTCTCGTCGGCCGACGCCGCGCTCTACGACGCCAAGAGAAACGGCCGGAACCAGGTCGTCCACCGCGTCGCGCCGGCCTTGCGCGTTGTAAAGTCGGGGCCTCCTCCCCGCGACGGCAGGGCAGCCTGACCTGCACGGCGGACGCGGAACGGGATCGTTCCACTCCACCAAACGAGACGTTGACGGCGCGGCCATCGTCGTGGCACTAGGCCGATGCATCGGTGCCGACGCACTGAAAATGGCGGACCTGAAACGACGAAAGTCATTCAACCGCGGGTGTAGCTCAATGGCAGAGCAGAAGCTTCCCAAGCTTACGACGAGGGTTCGATTCCCTTCACCCGCTCCACCGCCCCGGCAGCCATTCACATGCGGCTCATGACGCGACAGCGAGTATAGCGGGTCATCGCCGGCGGCTATCCGCCAAGGCCGGCTCTTGGATTCGCCCTGGCATGCTTCTCTACATCCTGAGCTATCTCGGCGGCGCCCTGACGATCGTGAGCCCGTGCATTCTGCCCGTGCTGCCTTTCGTGTTCGCGCGGGCCGGAGGGCGTTTCGCGACCAACGGGCTGCCACTCCTGGTCGGCATGGCTGCGATGTTCATGGCGGTGGCGACGCTTGCGGCAGTCGGTGGCGGCTGGGCGGTCCAGGCCAACCAGCTCGGCCGCGGTCTCGCGCTGGCATTGCTGGCGCTGTTCGGGCTGACCCTGCTGCTGCCCGGCCTTTCGGACCGCCTGACGCGCCCGCTCGTGGACTGGGGCGCACGTCTCTCGCAGCGGTCGGGAGCGGTGGGGTCCGAAGTCGGCTCATCCTTCCTCATCGGCATTGCCACGGGGCTGTTGTGGGCGCCGTGCGCCGGGCCGATCCTGGGCCTCGTGTTGACGGGAGCGGCACTACAGGGCGCGAGCCTGGCGACCAGCCTGTTGCTGCTGGCCTATGCCGCCGGCGCGGCGACGTCGCTGGCGCTTGCCCTGCTGGCCGGGGGGCGGGTCTTCGCGCTGATGAAGCGCTCCATCGGCGTGGGACAACGCGTCAGGCAAGTGCTGGGCGCCGCGGTGCTGGTCGCCGTCGCCGCGATCGCGCTGGGCGCCGATACCGGCGTGCTCAGCCGCCTGTCGCAATCGAGCACCAGCCGCATCGAGCAGCGCCTGCTCGCCTCGCTCGGCATGGCCGGCGCCGATCAGCCGCGCGGACCCGCCACGCTTGCGGTCGAAGGCCGGATGCCGCCGCTCGTCGGGGTCACCGGCTGGATCAATTCGCCCCCGCTCTCGCCCGCGCAGCTCAAGGGCAAGGTCGTGCTGATCGACGTGTGGACCTATAGCTGCGTCAACTGCCTGCGCACCCTGCCCTATGTGCGCGCCTGGGCGGAAAAATACCGGGACCAGGGGCTCGTCGTGATCGGCGTCCATTCGCCCGAGTTCGCGTTCGAGAAGGACCCGGCCAACGTCCGCAAGGCGGTGCGCGATCTGGGCATCACGTATCCCGTGGCGCTGGACAACGACTTCGCGGTGTGGCGCGCGCTGGGCAACAAGTACTGGCCCGCGCATTACTTCATCGACGCAAAAGGGCAGATCCGGGCCCATCACTTCGGCGAGGGCAGCTACGCCGAATCGGAGAGGATCATCCAACGGCTTCTGGCGGAGGCTCGCGGCGCCCCCGTTGCGCAGGACATCGTCGCCATCGCCCCCGGCGGAGCCCAGGCCGCGCGCGGCGCCGTCGTCGCCTCGCGCGAGACGTACATCGGCTATCGCCGCGCCCAGGGCTTCGCATCGCCCGGCGGCTTCGCGCACGACAAGACGAAGGACTATGCGCTGGGTGCCCGCGCGCTCAATGGCTGGAGCCTGGGCGGGCGCTGGACGGTGCAGGCGAAGCAGGCCGTCGACGCCGGTGCGGGCGCGCGCATCGCCTACCGCTTCCGCGCGCGCGACCTCAATCTCGTCCTCGGATCGGGTGGCAAACCTGTGCGGTTTCGCATCACTCTCGACGGTGCCCCGCCCGGCGCGGATCACGGCATGGATGTCGACGCGCTGGGGGAAGGCGTGATCGGCGACCACCGCCTCTACCAGCTCGTCCGCCAGAAGCAGGCGCGTGAGCGCGACTTCGTGATCGAGTTCCTCGACCCCGGCACGCAGGCCTACGCTTTCACCTTCGGCTGACCATTCTGATGCTGCAGCGCAAAAACCGCTTGTCGAGAGGCCCCGTCTCCCGGTACATATAGGGCAAGTCAAATCGTCTTCCGCAATGATGCGGCCGACTCGAACCTTAAGGCCCGCAAGGGCAAGCAAGCTCGGCAAAGGCGCCATCGACCGTCCCTCAGGGGACAGGTCGGTGGCGCCTTTTTCGTTATGGGAACCACGCGTGAACAGGAAGACCGTCAAAAGCGCATGTCCCTACTGCGGCGTCGGCTGCGGTATCGTCATGGACGTCGAGGACGGCCGGGTCGTCAAGGTCGCAGGCGACAAGACCCATCCGACCAACTTCGGCCGCCTGTGCACCAAGGGCAGGACCTGCAACGAGCCGATCGGTGCCGAAGGCCGTGCCGACAGGGCCTACGCCCGCATGGAAGGCAGCCGCGACCAGGGCGCCATCCCGATCGACGAGGCGATCGACCGCACAGCGCAGGGCCTGCGCCGGATCATCGATCGCGATGGGCCCGACGCAGTGTCGTTCTACGTATCCGGGCAAATGTCGCTCGAGGCGCAGTACCTCGCCAACAAGCTGTGCAAGGGCTTCATCGGCACCAACAACATCGAGAGCAATTCGCGCCTGTGCATGGCGAGCGCGGCAAGCGGCTACAAGCTGTCGCTGGGGGCGGACGGGCCGCCCGGCTCCTACCAGGACTTCGACAAGGCCGACCTCTTCTTCGTGATCGGCGCCAACATGGCCGACTGCCACCCGATCCTGTTCCTGCGCATGATGGACCGGGTGAAGGCCGGCGCGAAGCTGATCGTCGTCGACCCGCGCCGCAATGCCACCGCCGAAAAGGCCGACCTGTTCCTGCAAGTCCGCCCCGGCACCGATCTCGCGCTGCTGAACGGCCTCCTTCACCTGCTGGTCGAGGCGGGGACGATCGACGAGGCCTTCATTGCCGCTCATACCCAGGGCTGGGATGCCATGCCGGCGTTACTGGCGGACTATCCGCCCGCGCATGTCGCCTCGGTGACCGGAATCGCGGAAGCGGACCTGCGCCGGGCGGCCGCAATGATCGGCGATGCCGGCGCGTGGATGAGCTGCTGGACCATGGGCCTCAACCAGAGCACCCACGGCACCTGGAACACCAATGCCGTGTGTAACCTGCATCTGGCCACGGGCACGATCTGCCGGCCGGGCAGCGGTCCGCTCTCGTTGACCGGCCAGCCCAACGCGATGGGCGGGCGCGAGATGGGATACATGGGCCCCGGCCTTCCCGGCCAGCGCGCGACGACCAGCGAGGCCGACCGCGCCTTCGTCGAGGACATCTGGACCCTCCCGCGCGGGACCTTGCGCGTCGAGGCGGGGGCCGGCACCGTCTCGCTGTTCGAGGACATGGTGGCGGGCCGGATCAAGGCCTGCTGGATCATCTGCACCAACCCTGTCGCCAGCATGGCCAACCGCAAGACGGTGATCGCCGCGCTGGAGGCGGCCGAGCTGGTCATCACCCAGGACGCCTATCTCGATACCGAGACCAACCGCTTCGCCGACATCGTCCTGCCGGGCGCGCTCTGGGCCGAGGCGGAAGGCGTGATGATAAATTCCGAGCGCAACCTCACTCTGATGGAAAAGGCCATCGATCCGCCGGGCGAGGCCATGCCGGACTGGGAGATCATCGCCCGCGTCGCCTGCGCGATGGGTTATGCCGAGGCGTTCACGTATGGCAGCGCCGCGCAAGTCTTCGAGGAGATCCGCAGCTTCGCCAATCCACGCACCGGCTACGACATTCGCGGCGCCAGCCACGAACGGCTGCGCCAGGGCCCGATGCAATGGCCGTGCCCGCCCGAAAGCGCGTCCGACCGCAACCCGATCCGCTATCTCGCCGACGCAGGCGCCGCGCCCGTCTTCCCGACCGAGCACGGCAGGGCGTTCTTCCTTGCCCGCCCGCACATGGCCCCGGCGGACATGCCCGACGACGAGTACCCGCTGATCCTCAATACCGGCCGGCTGCAGCACCAGTGGCACACCCTGACCAAGACCGGGAAAGTGGACAAGCTGAACAAGCTCAATCCCGGCCCCTTCGTCGAAATCCACCCCGAGGATGCCGCCGCCCTGAACATCACCGAACGGGACCGGGTGGAAGTGCGATCCCGTCGCGGGCGCGCGGTTCTGCCCGCCGTCGTCACCGACCGGGTACGGCCGGGCAACTGCTTCGCGCCGTTCCACTGGAACGATGTGTTCGGCGAGGACCTGGCGATCAATGCCGTCACCAGCGATGCGGTCGATCCGATCTCGCTGCAACCCGAGTTCAAGTTCTCCGCCGTCGCGCTGACGCGCGTTTCCGGCCCTGCCGATCGGGGCCTGTCAGAACCGAGTGTGGTGAAGACGATGTCCCAAGCGCCATATCCCGATCCCCGCCCTGCTTCCTGCGCGCATTCCGCCGCCCTGGACGCCTTCTCCCGCGTGATGGGGCTGGCACCCGGAGCGCCTCTCGCGCTGGCCGCCGACGAACGCGCCTATCTCGAGGGGTTCACGGCCGCGTTGCGTTCGCCGGAAGGGCTCCCCAGCCATAACGTCCCCCTGCTGCCGCTGGCCGCGCCCTTCGCCGCCGAGCGGCGGCACTACGTCAACGGCCTGCTTGCCGGCCTGTTCGCCCGTGCGCCGCTGCCGGGGCCGGCCGTGGAAGCATCGATCGGCCATGTCACTCCGCTCGACGCGCCGACGACAGGACAGGTTCCGGGCGAAGTGCTGGTGTTGTGGGCCTCGCAGACGGGGAATGCCGAGGACTTCGCCGCCCGCTGTCACCAACGCCTGGCCGCCGGCGCCCGCAAGACCCGCCTGCTCTCGATGGACGAGGCCACACCCGCGGACCTGGCTCGGGCCAGCCACGCCGTCCTCGTCGCCAGCACGTTCGGCGATGGCGACCCGCCCGACAACGCGACCGCATTCTGGAGCGCGATGAGCGCCGACACCGCCCCCGGCCTGGACACCCTGCACTTCGCGGTCCTGGCCCTCGGCGATTCCAGTTACGGCGAATTCTGCGGTTTCGGACGCAAGCTCGATGCGCGGCTGGAAGCTCTCGGGGCTCGGCGCATCGCCGCGCGCACGGACTGCGAACCGGACTACGACGAGGCTGCCCTCGGGTGGCTGGAAAGCGTGGCAGCGCACCTCGATGGGGGCGATCCGGGCGAGCGACGCATTTCTTTCCCCGACCATGCCGACGCCACGATCCTGCTGGAACGCCCGGCCGCGCCGGAGACCCTGCCCGATACGGCGAAGCGCACCGGCAGGAAGCATCCGGTCGAGACGCGGCTGACGGTCAACAAACTGCTCAGCGGCGAAGGCTCGCTCAAGGAAGTGCGCCAGTTCGGTTTCGACCTGACCGGCAGCGGCCTGGCTTACGCGGCAGGGGATGCGCTGGGTGTCTGGCCGGTCAACTGTCCCGAACTGGTGACGGAGATCGTCGACCTGCTGGGTGCCGACGCGCAGACCCCCGTGAACGTCAGGGAGGCCGGTCAGGTACCGCTCGCCGAGGCGCTCGCCCGCCATTGCGAGATCGGGCGCCTGACCTCCGGGTTCCTGGAGGCACTGGGCTCCCATGTCCCCGATGCCCCCTTCACCGCCTTGCTCGACGGCGCCCGGCGAGGCGAACTCGACGCCTGGCTCTGGGGCCGCCAGGTTGCCGACTGCCTGCGCGAGGCGTGCCCGCAGATCGCCCCGCAAGCCTTCGTGGACCTCCTTCAACCGCTCCAGCCGCGCCTCTATTCGATATCGTCGAGCCCCAAGGTGCACACGAGCGAAGTGCAGCTTACGGTCTCGACCGTGCGGTACGAAAGCGCCGGGCGGCAGCGCAAGGGCGTCTGCTCCGCCTTCCTCGCCGATCGCGCAGCGGACGCGCAGCCCCGCATCTTCGTCCAGCCGTCGGGCCATTTCCGACTGCCCGCGGATGCCGATGCTCCCGTCATCATGGTAGGGCCCGGCACCGGCATCGCCCCTTTCCGCGGCTTCCTGCAGGACCGGCAGGCCTCGGGCGCCCGCGGCGCGAACTGGCTGCTGTTCGGCGAGCAGCACGCGGCCAGCGACTTCTACTATCGCGACGAGATCCTGTCCTGGCACGAGGACGGCCACCTCGCGCGCCTCGACCTCGCCTTTTCCCGGGACCAGGCCGAAAAGATCTACGTCCAGGATCGCCTGCTGGAGCAGGGAGCGACCCTGTGGCGCTGGCTGGAGGAGGGAGCCCATTTCTACATCTGCGGCGATGCCTCCCGCATGGCCAGGGACGTCGACACGGCCCTGAAGCGCGTGGTAGCGATCCACGGCGCCATGCCGGAAGACGCGGCGGCGGACTACGTCGCGCGGATGCGGCAGCAGAAGCGCTACCTGCGGGATGTTTATTGACAGGCTGCCTCGATAAATTCGGGGCTGAACCCGCTGCCGCACCCGCGAAGTGCAGAGCGCGGGCCGGACGCCCATAAGGTGCTCGCGAGCTGCCGTCCGCCCATGGTTCGATGGCGACCAATGGCCGTAAAGAGACTGGCGGGTTAGGCGCCAACCATGAGGAAAGCGGACGTTCATGCGTCAGCGCATAATCGCTTTCGGTCCATTGAGGCCATTCGTCGACGGGTTGGGGCACTACGATGCGAGCCGTTGAAGGAAACATTCGCACCACAGCACCTGAGAGGTGGCCATCACGCGGGCATGGTTCGACGAGCGAAAATGCTACACATTGCTGAGTTCGTAAGCTTTCTCTTCAAAAAAAGCCTTCAAAGCCGAACCGAATCTCTCAACTTCTGTGTCCGCTATTGAGTGCATGGTTCGGATTTCTCCAAAGGAAAATCTTCCGCCAACATGAACCGAAGACTCGCGGCCGTGCGACACCGCATTTCGTCGCTCACGAAGATTATTCAATCGGCCTTTCTCCATTACACCAATTCTAAAGTTAGGCACACCGAGAGACTTGCAGCACTGCTCCATAGTGGAGCCATCAACATTCTGAAGACGCGCTGAAAATGGGTTACTTGAAAGGCTGAATTCAAGATCCTGAGTGAGCATGGAAAATAGCTCAATAGACTTAGTCAATGAATTATCATCGGAGCAATCGCGAAGCGATTGTATTTTCGGGTAGTGAAAAATTGCCTGAACTTCTGGGATGCAGTTTTTGACGCGCGATCCGTGAGACGTGGCAACCGCCAACGCCTCTTCAACGTAGGCATTAACCCCTCTTTCCATCGCTGAGTAAATCGCAACAAGCAGTAGACCACGCAACGCCTTGTCCGGGTCAGTTGAGGGGGCGAAACTTTGGGATGAGCCGGGGTCCAGCCGATTTATCACTTGGAGAGCTTCCGTGAACCTGCCGCGCACCTCTAGCTGGGCGTCGGCAAAGCTCATTTAGAAACGGCCTCCCTAACGATCTCAATTCTTCGCAACAATTTAGGGTTACTATTCGTTCCGCCCGCAGTTGCCTTTTTAAGATCCTCATTGTCCAGTACGGCGCGAAGGGCATTTTTATTGATTTTATTTCCCGCGCTGAGTACGTCAGCGACTCCAACAGACACAGCTTCAAACAGTAGTAACGGTGTAGTGTTCTTTCTTTCGCTTCGAACTACGCCATCGGGGAGTTCGCTTGACAAAACATCTATCATTTCGTCAAAAAGTTTAGTCAGTGCCTTCTTGTTTTTGAAAGACCTCGTCTTTTCTTCCATATAGGTGTTTAAAAATTCTTTTACTGAGTGCTTGAACTCTTCTCTTTTCTCAAAATACGCGAAGAACTTGAGTATGACCTCCTCCATGTTACCGCGGCCTTCACGATTTGATTTTTTGAACACTTTTTCCAAGCGCTCATCGGCGGCGCACGATTTGATGAATTCGTTAAACTCACCTTGAAACACGCAATTTCGGATTTCCTGCTGGTGCAGGATTATGCCTCCGGTGTTCAGCCTCTCAAATAGGTCGAATCTCACTTGGTAATCACTCAGATCATTGAGAACCGTTATCCTAATGGGTCTCGTTAAGAAGTTGAGCTTTAGTGTCTCAGGAAGGTCAGAGAATTTCTTTCCATTTAAGCTTGGAACCTTTTCAAGGCCGCCGATCGTCAGCTCATGTGTCGAAATGTTTTCGATGCCTGAGAGGCTGTTTGGAAAATCGTTGCCGGGGGTTGTCGCGAGGCTCTGCGTCTGATTCAGGCTCTGGATGTGGACCCAGCAGAGCCGAGGGCGAATGGCCCAAATTGCCAAGAAGACGAAGCGCTATCCCAGTGATCTGACCGATGAAGAATGGGATCGCCTGGCGCCCCTGATGCCCAAGCCGGGGCGCCGGGGCCGTCCACGCGAGGTGGATTTTCGCGAGGTGATCAACGCCGTGCGCTACCTTGTTCGTTCGGGCTGTGGCTGGCGGATGCTGCCGATCCATTTCGGGGCATGGCAGACAGTCTATGGCTGGTTCCGGGAACTGGCTCGCAGGTTCCTGTTCCAGACAATCCACGACATCGAACTGATGCTCGATCGCGAGCGCCAAGGGCGAGAGGCCAGTCCGAGCGCAGCAGTGATCGACAGCCAGTCGGTCAAGGCGCCATCGGCAGAAAAGCGTGGGTTCGACGCAGGCAAGAAGGTTGTCGGGCGCAAGCGGCATATCGCCGTCGATACCGATGGGCGGCTGCTGATGGTCAACCTGACCACTGCGGACATTTCGGACAGCGCGGGCGCTCAGACCATCCTCGATGGCATCCGCAAACGCTGGCCCTGGATCAAACATCTCTTCGCCGATGGCGCCTATGACCGCCTCAAGCTCATGGACAAGGCAAGCTATCTGGATTTCGTCGTCGAGGTCATTCGACGCAGCGATCAGCAGCAGGGCTTCAAGGTGCTGCCCCGACGATGGGTCGTCGAGCGGACCTTTGGCTGGATGATCCGATGGCGCCGATTGGTCCGTGACTACGAGAAGCGCATCGACGTCTCGCAGGCCATGATCCTCGTCGCTATGGGCGGCAATCTCCTACGCCGAAACGCTCACCCCTGATTTTCCAAACAGACTCTGAGCGAAACTGCGGTCTAACGAAGTTCGTAAGCATTGTGATCCTCTGAAGACCGTCGATGCACTCCCAGCTTGAGTCCTCGTTTGTTGCCATGAATAGACTGGGCACGGGAATGCCTAGAAACACGGACTCAATTAACGCCGACTCTCTATCCGACTTCCAAACGAAATGCCGTTGATAGTCTGGTGCAACCTTTATCTGCCCTTCAGCAACCATATCCAATAGTTGCTTTGTAGTGATGTCGTAGGTATCAAACCCAACTGTTCTTCGTTGCTGCTTTAGCTCGGAAGATATTTTCGTTACATCCATTGGGCACCTGTGTGAGCGACGAAGTTGTTGTAATCGCTATCACACTAGAGCCATTCGTGCTGAGCGACAAGTTTGCCCTTCATGCTCGACGCCGCAAATGACTAGCTTTCGCCTCTACCTCCCTTCGCTGCGGCGCAACGAACGGCCGGTTTCAGGCCAAGGTCGAAGAAGGACGAAGGACCGAAAAGGGCGCAAAGCTGCCGTCCCGACCACGACGGGAGAGATCCCCCGCAGACATCGAGCCGTCCACAAAGACCCTTGGGCAACCCCTCAAATCGATACTGAAAAACGAAGCTGCGATCAGAATACCGCGAGCGCGACAGCTATTATCATCGCCCACAAGGCAGCGTTGAAAGTCATGATGACCGGCAAGTCGAAGTGCGGAACCTCGATGGTCATGTCCTTGGCGTTGAGCATGGCAAACCCGTTTTTTCTGCGTCGCCTTTGGCAACCTCTCGATCATGTAACGACGATTTCTGGGGTAAGTTCCGGGATTTTCATCACAGGTTCATCCTCGCCCTAACCCGGATGAGCCGATGGCGCCCGATCACAATCGTGCCTCTCAAGGACAATACTCAGCGGACTTCTCGCAAGCGGTGGATATTCGTGTATTGATGCTGGTTTACTGCCTGGCGATCTTCGAGACATGACCCAATCCGACGCCCTTTCCGAAAAAGTCTACGTCGAGCTGGTGCGCAGTCTCTACGCGAACGTGCTGCCGTCGAAGATCATGCTGGGCATCACCGGGCTCTACGTCCTCCTGATCGGCCGCAGCGCGGGCGACCCGGCGCTCTGGACCATCGGCCTCGCGGCCTGCATCGCCTGCCTGATCCGCGTGGGCATCACCGTCGGCCTGCGCGCCACGGCCATGACCGCGGCGCTCGATCGTCCGGCAGCCCGGCGGCTGGAACTGAGTTACGCCGGACCGTACTACGTCTATTCGATCCTGCTCGGCTCCCTGGGCGCCTATGTCTTCGCCGGTCCCGACCAGGCGGCGCAGATGCTCACGATCTGCGTGCTCGTAGGCTATGGCGCCGGGGTCGCGACAGGCACCGGGCTGCGCCCGATGGTGGCCATTCCCAGCATGGTCATGGCGCTCGGCCCCACGATCATTGCGTCGGCGGTTCGGCTCGAGCCGATCCACGCCGGCATGAGCGTGATCGCGCTGGCCTTCCTGATCGGCGGATCGCAATCGGTCCTGCTGCAGCACAGGCTGGTGACGATCGAGATCGGTAAGCGTCTGACTTCGGTATCGCTTGCCCGGCGGGACGGGTTGACCGCTCTGCCCAATCGCCTGGCCCTGAGCGAGCATTTCGAGGAGAACGCGATGCTCCTGGGCGCCGGCAGCGCGGTGGCGGTCCACTATCTCGATCTCGACGGCTTCAAGCCCGTGAACGACCGCTACGGCCATGCCGCGGGCGACGAGCTTCTCGCAGCCGTTGCCGAACGCCTTCGCGGTGCGGTGCGCAGCGGCGACGTCGTGGCGCGGTTGGGCGGAGACGAATTCGGCATAGTCCAGTTCGGCCTCAACCGCGGGGAAGAGGCGGAACTGCTGGCCAGGCGCATCGTCGCAGCCATTGCCCAGCGCTTCCAGATCGGCGAGGACGTCATCGAGATATCCGCCTGCGTCGGCACCGTCGTCTCCAGCGAGAGCGGCACCGACCTCGAATCCCTCCTGCGCGAGGCAGATGCGAAGCTCTACCAGGCCAAGCGGGACCGATCGCCGATCCGCACCGTCGTCTGAGAACGGCTCCGGATTCAAAAGCGGGCTCTGGGCGCTCAGCCTTCGCGGATCATCTTGAAACCGTAGAGCAGGTGTTCCAGCTGACCGTCGGGCACCGGCGGGAAAGCGAGCGCGGCGCCGCCCTCGCGGATGCCGCCGATCTGCGCGGCAACCTCCTCCAGCGACCATTCGGAACGGTAGAGGCCGGCGTTCTCGGCAACCCGGGCCCGGGCGAGCCGTCCGCCCATGGCCACGAACATCTCGCCGGTCGCCTCGCAGTCCTCGTGGCACAAGTAGGCGACCATCGGCGCGACCTGCTCGGGTTCCATCGGCGGGAACCGGCTCGTATCGATCCCTTCCGACATGCGGGTGACGGCGGCGGGGACGATAAGGTTCGACCGGACGTTGGCGTGCTGCCCCTCGATCGCGGCGGTGTTGGACAGGCCCATGAACCCTGCCTTGCACAGCGAATAAGTGACGTTGTCCGCCTTGCCGTAGAGCCCGTTGATCGAGCTTGTCAGAACGATGCGTCCATAGCCCTGCGCCAGCATGTGCGGGAAGGCTTCGCGCACGACGTGGTAGGCACCCTTGAGGTGCACGTCGAGCACGGCCGAGAAATCCTCGTAGGCCAGGTCGCTGAGCGAGCCGCGCCGCACGTTGCCGGCCGAATGGATCAGGATGTCGATGCGCCCGAAAGCCTCGAGCGCGGCGGCGATGATGGCCCGGCCACCCTCGGGCGTGGCGACGCTGTCGGTGTTGGCGAGGGCTTCGCCACCCGCCGCGCGGATTTCGGCGACGAGCGCCTCCGCGGGGCCCTCTCCGGTCGTGTCGCCCGCCATCGAGACACCCGGGTCGTTGACGACGATGCGGCAGCCCCGGCTTGCCAGCAGCAGCGCATGGGCCCGGCCCAGGCCCCGGCCGCCCCCGGTTATCACCGCAACCCTTCCGTCGAAGCGAAGCTGTGTCATGGCTGTGGTTCTCCCGGTGGCTTGTTCTCTGCACGCGACCTTACCGGGCGCGGCCGTTCAGGCAACGATGCCGGCCGCCTTCAGCGCCGCGATCCGCTCGGGCGATAGATCGAGCACTTCGCCGAGGATCGCGTCGGTGTGCTGGCCCAGCACGGGCGGCGCCTGCGGGGGCGGCTGCTCGGCGTCGGTGAAGCGGATTGGGCGATTGACCATGGGGATCGCCCCGAGCGCGGCGTGCTGCGCCTCCACCACCACGCCGCGCGCCACCGCCTGCGGCTGCGCCAGAGCCTCGGTCACGCCCAGGATCGGCGCATGGGGCACTTCGGCCTGCGTGAATATCCCGACCAGCTCGTCGACCGTATGGCGCGAGGTGAAAGCCGAAACGATCGCATTGACCTCCTCGCGCGCGTCGCGGCGCTTCTCCAGCGTGTCGTAGCGGGGATCGGTGGCGAGGTCCGGCTGGCCGATGGAACTGCAGATGCGGTGCCAGAAGCCAGGGGTCAGGCAAGCCACGACGATCGAGCCTCCGCGCGCCGGAAAGATGCCGTAGGGCACGAGATTGGGATGCTGGGAGCCGACCCGCTGCGGATCGGTGCCGGTGAAGAAGGCAAGCTGCGCGATATATCCGAGCATGCCGATCAGCCCGTCCATAAGGCTGACGTCGATGTGCCGGCCAAGGCCCGTCCGCTCGCGCTCGTAGAGGGCCGAGAGGATGCCGATCGGCCCGTTGATCCCTCCCACCAGATCGCCCAGCGGGATGCCGAGCTTGGTCGGAAGCCCGTCGGGCTCGCCGTTCATCGACAGCGCGCCCGACATGGCCTGGAGCACGATGTCGAAGCTGGGCCGATCCCTGAGCGGCCCGGTCTGGCCATAGCCCGAGATGGAGCAATAGATCAGCCGAGGGTTGATCGCGTGCAGTTCCTCCCAGCCCAGCCCCAGGCGCTCCATCACGCCGGGCCGGTAATTCTCGACCAGCACGTCGCAACGCGTGGCGAGATCCTTGACCAGCGCCAGGCCCTCCTCGGTCTTGAGGTCGACGACGATCGACTTCTTGCCGCGATTGACCGCGAGGTAGTAATGGCTCTCCCCATCGCGGATGGGCGGGAAGCTGCGCGTCTCGTCGCCGGAGCCGGGCGGCTCGATCTTGAACACTTCGGCGCCCATGTCGGCAAGCGCCAGGCTGGCGGCGGGCCCGGCGAGCACGCGCGTGAAGTCGATCACGCGCACGCCCGCGAGCGGGCCGGCCCAGGACGATGGAGATTCCGTCATCGGTTCGCGCTCCATCCGTTTCTCCCTGTGGCGCAGCCATGGGAAGGTGGCGTCCGCTTAGCGGGTGACGGCGGGGTGGCCGCCCCCTCCACCACAAGCTTCGCTGGCGGTCCCCTCCCCATTCCCTCCGGGAACAGGGAGGATTTTAGGGACTTACCCCTTCGTCGGCAGTTCCGCCACCGAAGTGCCGAAGGCCGAAAGCTCGCCGCGATGCGTGGTCGCCTTCTGCGCCACTTCGACGTAGCTCTTGCCGTTCTCGACGAACTTGCGCGTAACCTCGCCGGTCAGGACCATTGCGTCGCCGTCGGGGTTGTGGCGGCGGATCTGGCAGCTCGACTTGTGCAGGAAGCCGTCGTCGCCGATCCAGTCGGTCATGTGGTGGGTCAGCCACGAGCAGCGCTCCGGGCCGTAGTCGTAGGCCCCCGGCGCGCCGACCTCGAGCGCGAAGGCTTCGTCCCAGTGCACGCGTTCGGGGCAGTCCGGCACGTTGAAGCGGTTGCGGATGCCCAGGCCCGGGTGCGCTTTCTGCATCTTGTAGGCCAGCTTGTTGGCGCGGATGTAGAGCCCGCCCCAGCCCTGTGCGTAGCAGATGAAGCCCGTGACCGTCATCGGGCCCTTCATCATCGGCGGCAGCTTGTCGCCGACGTTCACGTCCTCGAAGTAGCGCGGGATCGCACCGCGGGTCTCCTCGCGGTCGTAGATGTCGTAGAATTCGTCGAGCTGCTCCTGGGTGAAGGGCTCTACCCGGCCGCGGGCCTCGGTGTACTTGGTGCCGCGCTCGCGCGCCTCGTCACGGTCGGTGCGGAACACCCAGCTATCGGCACCGGCGACGTGGTCGCCCTGCTGGTTGTAGAAGTCGACATGGTAGATCTGCTGGAACGAGCGGCCGGCGAACTTGGTCTGGTGCTCGACGAGGTCCTTGAGCGAGGCCACCGCGTTGATCGTGTCATTGCGCAGCACCGGCTTGTGCCAGGTCCAGTCGGCGCCCGCCCACATCGCATGGACCCCCGAAAGACCGCCGCAGTAACCCGAGATGATGCGGCTCGTGGTGAACAGGAACGAAGGCAGCGCGACAAGTGTGCCGTACTTGGTCTTTGCCGCGTACTCGGGATCGCACCATAGCGGATTGTCGTCGCCGATGCCGTGCGCGTAGTGGCGGATCGCGTCTCGGGTGGCCTCGTAGTTCCATGGCTCGACGGTGTTCTCGATCTTGATGCCTATGCGCTTGCGCAGATCGTCGAGGCCTTCCTCGGTGATCTTGGGGAACTTGTTCTTCGGTTCTGCCGTGGTTGCCATGTCTCTACTCCTCAAACTTTCTAGTCGTGTCAGCCGACCGCTTCGGCGGCCTTGCCCGCCTCGCGGTCGCGCAGCATCTTGCGGTGGACCTTGCCGGCCGGGTTCTTGGGAAGCTCGTCGACGAACTCGACGATGCGCGGGAATTCGTGCTGGGCGAGGCGCTCGCGGGTGAAGTCCTGAAGCTCGCGCACGAAGGCATCGTCGCCCGCGCGGTTCGCCACGACGAAGGCCTTCACCACTTGCCCGCGCTGCTCGTCGGGAACGCCGATCACGCCGCATTCCAGGACGTTGTCGTGACGCAGCATGGTGTTCTCGATCTCCACCGCGCTCATCGTCCAGCCGGCGGAAATGATGACGTCGTCGGCGCGGCCGCAGTGGTAGAAATAACCGTCCGCATCGGTGCGGGCGCGGTCCTTGGTGGTCATCCAAGCGCCGCCTCTCCAGAGCATCAACTCGCCGATCTCGCCGGGATCGCAGACCGTGCCGTCGAGCCGGTGGACCTCCAGCTTCTGGCCCGGGATGGGCTTGCCCAGCGAGCCGGGCTTGACCGTGAAATCGTCCGCGCCGGGATAGTTGACCAGCACCACCCCGATCTCGGTCGTGCCGTACATCGAGCAGGCCGGGACCTTGAACCATTCGTCGATCCACTCCAGCGTCGCCGGATCGATCGGCTCGCCGGTGTAGGAGAGCTTGTCGAAGTGGAAGCGATAATCCGCCGCCGCGCCGCTGTTCTTCATCATCCGGTAGTGCGTCGCCGCGGCCGACATGTTGGTGATCCCGAAGTCGTCGAGCGCCTTCATCAGGCGCACCGGATCGAAGCGCCCCGCGAACGTACCCGTCGTCACGCCCATCGCCAGCGGGGCCAACGTGCCGTGCCACAGGCCATGTCCCCAGGCGGGGGAAGACGGGCAGAAGAATTCGTCGCCCGGCCGGATGCCGGTTCCGTAGAGCGCTGCGAACATCAGCGTCACCAGCGTGCGGTGCGAATGCCGGACCGCCTCGGGCAGCTCGCGCGTGGTGCCGCTGGTGTACTGGAACACGGCGATGTCGTCGGCCCTGGTCTTCGGCATGTAGGTCGCGGGATACTTGCCGATCGCGGCCATGAGGGATTCGTCGGCCACGACCACGCGCGGCTTGCCGTCCACCGCGACCGAGCGCGCCAGATCCGCCTTTTCGGCATTGGTGACCAGGATCGAGGGCTCGCAGTCGCCCACCCGCAGCCGTAGCGCGTCGGGGCCGAACAGGGTGAACAGCGGTACCGAGATCGCCCCGGTCTGCATCGCCCCGAACAGGCAGGCGTAGAAGGGCAGCGACGGCTCGAGCATGAAGGCGATCCGCTCGCCCGGTTGAACGCCCTCGGCATCGAGCCAATGCGCGAACCGGGCGGCGCCGGCCGAGATGGCATCGAAGCTGAGTATCTCGTGGGCGCCATCGGCGCGGGCGATGCGCACGGCAGGGCGGCCCGAGCCGTCGGCGTGGCGCGTGACGCATTCGTGCGCGATGTTCAGGTGTTCGCGGTCACCGTCGAACAGCTCCCACAGCGCGCCCGACGAGGCACGCGCCTGCGCCTCGGCATAGCGCGTGTAGTCGGCAAGCCCCGTAATCACCTTGGCCATCAACCGTCCCGTCCTCCCGCACGATTCGCGTCGTCCGGAAATTGTCCTTGTGTTCAGCAGGGTGTGGCATGACGTGATTGTTTTTGTAAATATTGAATGTTATTCTATATATTGAATGGTAGATCTCGACGCCAACATGAAGGCCAGCAAGGCCCCCGCCATCGCCCGCGCCGCTGCCGTGCTGCGCCTGCTCGGCAAGCGCGGCACCCCGATGGGCGTGCAGGCGATCGCCCGCGAACTCGGGCTCGTCCCAAGCACCTGTCTCTACGTGCTGCGCGCGCTGGTGGCCGAGGAACTGGTGGCTTTCGACGCCGATACGAAGCGCTACGCCCTCGACGCCGGCGTCCTGACGCTGGCGCGCGCGTGGCTTCGCCGCCACCAGTTCAACGACCTCGCCCAGCCCGCCCTGGATCGCCTTGCCCGCGAGTTCGGCATCACCACGCTGGGCGTGCAGGTCTTCGGCCTCGACCACATCATCGTGACGGCGATGTCGCAATCAGGGCAGAACTTCCAACTCTCCACCCAGGTCGGCAGCCGCTTCCCCGCCCTCGTCTCGGCAACGGGGCGCTGCATCGCCGCTTTCGGCGGTTACCCGCAGACCGATCTCAGGACCCGCTTCGAGACCTTGCGCTGGGACGATGCGCCCGGCTGGGACGATTGGCTGGCGCAAGTCGAGGACGCGCGCGCAAGCGGCGTGGCGGTGGATGCCGGGAACTACATCGCCGGCGTCATGGTGATCGCGGCGCCGGTGTGGAAGGGGTCCGGACGGCCGAGCCATGCCCTCGTGGCGATCGGCGTCGGGGCGGCGCTGCGCAGCGAACTGCCACGGTTGAAGGAAGCGCTGAAGGGGGCGGCGCGGTCTTTGAGCGAGCAGTTGGAAGGGTGAGGGTTCCGCGGCTGCGGGAAGATCAAGTGAAGAGGGTATCGCGCGAAGGCGCGGTCGGATTCGACCCCTTCGCGCGCCTTTGCGTCTTCGCGCGAACCCCTACCCCTTCTTTTTCAGCAGCACGGTGCGCAGCATCGACAGCGCAACCTCCCCGCGCTGGTTGGTTAGTTCATGCCGAAACACGACGATCCCCTGCCCCGGCCGCGACTGGCTTTCGCGCATCTCGACCACCTCGCTCGCGCACGTCAGCGTATCGCCGATGAAGGTCGGCTTGGGGGTCACCACTTTGTCGAAACCCAGGTTGGCGACGAGCGTGCCAACGGTCGTGTCGGCAATCGACAGGCCCACCGCGAGGCTGAAGGTGAAGGTCGAATTGACCAGGATCTGCCCGAACTCGCTGGCCTTGGCGGCTTCCGCATCGAGATGCAGCGGCTGCATGTTGTGCGTCATCGCCGAGAACAGCAGGTTGTCGGTCTCGGTGACGGTGCGGCTGGGCTGGTGGGTGATGCGATCGCCTGCCTGCCATTCGTCGAAGAAGCGTCCGGGCACGTCTGTTCATTCCTCCCTCGTGGTGGCCCCGCCGGCTTTTCGTGCCGACGGGTGCCGATAGTTCAGCGGGCCATGACCCGGATAAGCGGCGTGCGCATGCCGCGCTGGACCCGCTCATAGGTCAGGTCGACGCGCTGGATGCGGCGCGCGCCATTGCCGTCGAGCCGGACCGCCCGGGTGCAACTTCGCGCGGCAATCATGCTGCGCACACGCACGTCCTGGCGCCTGCCGTTCTCGAAGCGGATCTTGAAGTCGACCATGCGGATCGGCGCATTGAACGAACAGAGCTGGATTTCGCGGTATCGCTCCGCACGGTTCACGTTGATCGTGTCGCGATCGGTTCCAGCGCCCACGGTCTTGAACGCCAGAAGCCGCCATTGCGCCGGTCTGTGCGGCGGCTGCGGCCTGTGCGGGGGCCTGGGACCGTATCCGGACCCCTGAATGGGTTGGCTCTGGGGCTGGCTCTGGGCCTGGACCAAGGGCGCGAAAACGAATGCAGCGACAGGGATCGCGAAGGGGAGCAGGCTGGAAATTCGCATCGAACTACCTCCATTGCTTACAGGCTCCGGTATCCTCCGGAGACGGCGCGACGCTAGACCCGAACCTGCGGCGTCGCCATCATGTAGAACACCGATCGCCGCTCAGCTTTCGGCCTCTTCGATTCTGGCCAGCAGGGCCTCGACCTGGACCTGCTGGCCTGCCGCGGCATCGAGTTCGGCCACCGTGCCATCGAACGGTGCGGTCAGGGTGTGCTCCATCTTCATCGCCTCGAGCGTGAGAAGCTTCTGCCCCTTGACCACCGCCTGCCCCGCCACGACCTCGACGGCGATGACCCTGCCCGGCATCGGTGCGAGGATCGCCCCGGAGCCGGCCGCCGCGCCATGCGCACCGTCGCGCCGCCAGGGCGAGAGCAGCCAGGCCTGTCCCTGTTCGGTGACGAGGACGCCCGGCATCGGCTCGTCCACGCCTTCACCGTCGAGTTCGATCTCGATCGTCTCGCCGTCGAGCAGGAACCATGCCGCACGCACGGGTGCAGCATTCAGCCTCAGGCCAGCAGCCAGGGTCGCCGGGACGAGCGACCGTGCAGCCACCCGCAGCGCCTCGGCGGAGGGCACCGGTGGCTCCGCTAACGCCGCTCCGTCGCGGCCGATCAGCCCGGTATCGACCTTGCCTGCGGCGAAGTCGGGATGCTGCAGCGCCTTGACCAGGAACGAGGCGTTCGTACGGACCGGCCAGACGGCGGTATCCTCGAGCATCTCGCCCAGGCGCTCGCGCGCGTCCTCGCGGTCTTCGCCCCAGGCGATGACCTTGGCGATCATCGGGTCGTAGAACGGCGAGACTTCCGCCCCTTCGTAGACGCCGGTATCGATGCGGCCCCCTTCCGCTTCGCCGAACTGCAGCAATTCGAGCCGGCCGATGCTCGGCAGGAAGCCGGTGGCGGGGTCCTCGGCATAAAGGCGCGCTTCCATCGCCCAGCCGTCGATGGTCAGGTCATGCTGCGCCAGCGGGAGCGGCTCGCCACTGGCGACGCGCAATTGCCACTCGACCAGGTCCACGCCGGTGATCGCTTCGGTGACGGGGTGTTCCACCTGCAGCCGGGTGTTCATTTCCATGAACCAGATGCGTTCCGCGTCGAGCGCGCCCGAGCCGTCGGCGATGAACTCGATGGTTCCGGCGCCGACGTAGTCGACGGCTTTTGCTGCACGCACGGCGGCTGCACAAAGGGCCTCGCGAGTGGCGGCATCCATACCCGGCGCGGGCGCTTCCTCGATCACCTTCTGGTGCCGGCGCTGCAGCGAGCAATCGCGCTCGAAGAGGTGGACGACGTTGCCGTGCCTGTCGCCGAATACCTGCACTTCGATGTGGCGGGGCGAGGCGATGTACTTCTCGATCAGGACATGGTCGTTGCCGAACGAAGCCGCCGCCTCGCGCTTGCAAGAAGCTAGCGCATCGAGGAAATCGGCCGGGTCCTCGACCAGCCGCATGCCCTTGCCGCCGCCGCCGGCAACGGCCTTGATGAGCACCGGATAGCCGATCCCGGCAGCCTCTTGCGCGAGGAACGCCGGCTCCTGCTTCGCCCCCATGTAGCCCGGCGTCACCGGCACGCCCGCCTGGGCCATCAATGCCTTGGCGGCGTCCTTGAGCCCCATCGCGGTGATCGAGGACGGGTTGGGCCCGACCCAGATGATCCCGGCGTCGATGACGGCCTGCGCGAATTCCGCGTTCTCGGAAAGGAAGCCGTAGCCCGGGTGGATCGCCTCGGCCCCGGTCTGCCGGGCGGCTGCGAGGATTTTCTCGCCCACGAGGTAGCTCTCGCGCGTGGGCGACGGGCCGATGTGCACCGCCTCGTCGGCCTCGCGCACATGCAGAGCCTGGGCATCGGCGTCGGAATAAACCGCGATGGTGCGGATGCCGAGGGCGCGCGCGGTACGGATGACGCGGCAGGCGATCTCGCCGCGATTGGCGATGAGCAGGGACTGGATCATGGGTGACGCTCCGGGAAGCCGTGGCGGGTGTGCAGCGCGGCTAGCACCGCCTCGATGTCGTTGGCGAAGCCTCCGTCGGCGAAGGCCAGCGCGGGAAGGTTCTGGTTTTCCGCACCCAGCGCCGCGACCACCGCCGTGCGCGGGCGGGGCCAGGGTACACGCACGACCTCGATGTTCGCTGCAAGCTCGGGGAACAGTGCGAGCAGCCCTTCGACCGTCACGCAGTCCTTGCAGTAGAATCGGCGCGGCGCGTACGCAGGGTCGGCATAATCGAAGTCGAGAACAAAAAGACGATCTTTCATGGTCATCGCCATCACATCCGGAACACGCCGAACTGCGGCTTTTCGGCGATCGGCGCTTCCAGGCAGGCGCTGAGTGCAAGTCCAAGCACATCGCGCGTCTGTACCGGATCGATCACGCCGTCATCCCACAGTCGCGCGGTAGCGTAGTAGGGATTGCCTTCGTCCTCGTACTTCTGGCGGATCGGGGCCTTGAAGGCTTCGGCGTCCTCGGCCGTCCACGTCGCGGCATCGCGATGCACCGTCGCCAGCACGCTCGCCGCCTGCTCGCCGCCCATCACCGAGATGCGCGCGTTGGGCCAGGTGAACAGGAAGCGCGGGTCGTAGGCACGCCCGCACATGCCGTAGTTGCCCGCGCCGAACGAGCCGCCGATCAACACCGTCAGCTTCGGCACTTGCGCGGTGGCGACCGCGGTGACCAGCTTGGCGCCGTGCTTGGCGATACCTTCCGCCTCGTACTTGCCGCCGACCATGAAGCCCGAGATGTTCTGCAGGAACAGCAGCGGAATTCGGCGCTGGCAGGCCAGTTCGATGAAGTGCGCGCCCTTCTGTGCGCTCTCGGAGAACAGCACCCCGTTGTTGGCGAGGATCGCCACCGGCAGCCCGTGGATATGCGCGAAACCGCAGACCAGCGTGGAGCCGTAGAGCGCCTTGAATTCGTGGAATTCCGAACCGTCGACGATCCGCGCGATCACCTCGTGCACGTCGTAGGGCGCGCGCACGTCCTCCGGGACGATCGCGTACAACTCCTCTGCCGCGTACTTTGGCGGCCGCGCCGCGCGCACGGGGAGGTCGTGGCGGTGCGCCGGGCCGAGGTGGCTGACGATGTCTCGCACGATGGTCAGCGCGTGCTGGTCATCTTCGGCCAGGTGGTCTGTGACGCCCGACTTGCGCGAATGCAAGTCGCCGCCGCCCAGATCCTCGGCGGAGATCACCTCGCCCGTGGCGGCCTGCACCAAGGGCGGTCCCGCCAGGAAGATCGTGCCCTGTTCCTTGACGATCACGCTCTCGTCGCTCATCGCCGGGACATAGGCGCCGCCGGCCGTGCACGATCCCATGACGCTGGCGATCTGCGGGATGCCCGCCGCGCTCATCTGCGCCTGGTTGAAGAAGAAGCGGCCGAAGTGGTCGCGGTCGGGGAAGACCTCGGCCTGGTTGGGCAAGTTGGCGCCGCCGCTGTCGACGAGGTAGACACAGGGCAGGCGGTTGGCCTGGGCGATCTCCTGGGCGCGGATGTGCTTCTTGACGGTCAACGGGAAGTAGGTCCCGCCCTTCACCGTCGCATCGTTGGCGAAGACCATGCACTGGCGGCCCGAAACACGCCCGATTCCGGCGATCAGGCCGGCACCGGGGACTTCGTCGCCATAGAGGCCGTTCGCCGCGAGCTGGCCGATCTCGAGGAAGGCCGAACCTGCATCGAGAAGACGCTCCACCCGGTCCCGCGGAAGCAACTTGCCCCGCGAAATGTGCCGCTGGCGCGAGCGCTCGTCCCCGCCCATCGCCGCCCTGGCAACGCGCGCGCGCAACTCGGCGGCGAGCGCGCGATTGTGGGCATCGCGCGCCTTGGCCTCGGGGCCGTCGAGGTTGACATTGGTCTGCAGGACCGGCGCGCTCATTCCTCTTCCTTCCGTTCAGGCGGCGGCATTGGCCTGCCTTTGGATTTGTAGCGTCTATCTAACAAGCTGCATGCGGGAGCGGAAATTGAAATTTTTCGCGTCTTGCCATAGACACGGCCTATGATCGACCAGTACCTCCTGCGCTATTTCCTGGCCGTCGCCGAAACCGGCAGCTTCAGCCGTGCCGCCCGGCGAGTGAGCGTCACGCAGCCCACGCTGTCTTCGGGCATCGCCAAGCTGGAGCGCGAACTGGGCGCCCGCCTGTTCGACCGCGACCGCAAGGGCGTGGCCCTCACCCCGGCGGGCAGCCGCTTCCTGGTCCGCGCCAGGCGGATCGCAGCGGAGTACGAACACGCCCTGGTGGAACTGGGCGAAGTCACCGACCCCACCTTGCTGCGCATCGGGGTGCTGAACACCATCCCCACCCGCCTCGTCGAGGAATGGCTCACCCGTCATCGCGCGCTCGGGTCCGGCGAGGCGCTGGAAATACTGGACGGGACGGAACGCGACATCGGGGACCGGCTGGAACGCGGTCGCATCGACATCGCGCTCACCGTCGTGCGGCCGCACCACGCGCGCTTTAATCCCGAGGTTCTCGCGCGCGAACGCTACATGATGGTGCTACCCCCCGATCACCCCCTCGCCGGCGAAAGCGAAGTTCTCGCCGAACAACTGGCACGCGATCGCATGGCGCTGCGCCGCCACTGCGAGGCCCTGCCCGAGATCAATCGGTTCTTCGTAGAACGCGGCGTGCGGCCGCGCTTCGTGCTCAAGACCACCAGCGACGAACGCACCCTCGCGATCGTGCGCAGCGGAGCCGGGATCGGCATGATGCCCGAATGCTTTGCGCAAGGGCCCGAGCGCTTCGTGCCGGTGCGCGACTTCGAACTGGTGCGCGAGGTGGGTCTTCTCCATGCTGGCGAAATCCATGTCGGGCAGGCCCGTTCGAGTCCGTTCATCGCACTGGTGAAGGAGCACTACCGCCAGTCGGGCACGCCGCCGCCGATCGCCGCGGAACTCCCTGCTCCCGCCGGCCGTTATCTGCGCGAAGGAGATTTCCCATGATCGAACGTCCCGACGACCTCGCGCCGGAAACCGTGAACGACGAACAGGAAGAGGAAGAAACCCAGGCCCAGTCCGTCGCCGATCAGGCCAGGGGTCGCACCGCGACCGACGCCGGCCTGACCGCCACGAAGAAGGCCAAGGGGGGTATCCGGGACGAGGACGATGTCGAGGATCTCGTTGACCACATGAACCAGATGGACACCAGCGGCACCATCGACATGTCCGCCTACGACGGCGAGGAGACGATGGACGATCTCGAAGGCCGCTACGGCAGGGGCAATGCGGCGGACGAGGAGTTTGCCGACGACGACAGCTGAGCTTGACGCCAACGGCCGTGGTCCGCGCATGCGCGGACCACGGGGCAGACGTCAGGCGCGAGCTTGCCGGCAGCCATCGGCAGCTAGCGGCCGGTCGATAATCGGGCGACGCTCTGCCAGCGCCCCTGGTCGAGCCGGGACGACGGCTAGTTACGGTCCTGAGGCTTCAACGCCGCGAGGACCTGCTGCGCCGCCTTGTTCTCATCCTGCGAACTGTCATCATCCGATGAAGGGATCGAGCAATAGGCGGTCAACAGCACGCCGGCCGACCAGAACAGCGCATTCCAGCGACTGCGGAAAACGGTGGTGATCTTGGGACCAATCATGCCCGTCACCATACCCGCCTGTCGTTAAAGTTCGGTGCCTGCCTCGCGCTTGAGATCGTAGAGGATTTCCAGCGCGTCGCGCGGGGCCAGCGCATCGACGTCCATGTCGCGCAAGCGATCGCGCAAGGTGTCGCACTCGGCCTCCCGGGTTACCTGGGCAGCGGCGAAAAGCGGCAGGTCGCCGAGGCCCGCCGCAAGGCCACCGGTTTCAGCGCGACCCTTCTCCAGCTTTTCCAATACCGACTTCGCCCGGCTGATGACCTTGGGCGGTACGCCCGCCAACCGCGCGACGGCGAGGCCGTAGCTGCGGTCCGCCGGGCCGTCCGACAGCTCGTGCAGCAGGACGAGATCGCCCTTCCACTCACGGGCGCGGACGTGGTGGAGCGAGAGCGCCTCGCACGTCTCGGCCAGCCGGGCGAGTTCGTGGTAGTGGGTGGCGAACAGGCAGCGACAGCGGTTGGTCTCGTGCACCGCCTCGGCCACCGCCCAGGCCAGCGCGAGGCCGTCGTAAGTCGAGGTGCCGCGCCCCACTTCGTCGAGGATCACGAAGCTGCGGTCCGTCGCCTGCGCGAGAATGGCGGCTGTCTCCACCATCTCCACCATGAAGGTCGAGCGCCCGCGGGCGAGGTTGTCGGACGCGCCGACGCGGCTGAACAGGCGGTCGACCAGGCCGATCCGCGCCGACTTGGCAGGCACGAAGCCGCCAGCCTGCGCCAGCAACACGATCAGCGCGTTCTGGCGCAGGAAGGTCGATTTACCGCCCATGTTGGGTCCGCCGATCAGCCACAGCCGGTCGTGGCTGGCGAGGCGGCAATCGTTGGCGACAAAGCGCTCGCCCTGAGCTTTGAGCGCCGCCTCGACGACGGGGTGCCGCCCGCCCTCGATATCGAGCGAGATACCGTCCACCACTTGCGGCCGGGTCCAGCCGCCCTCGGCCGCGCGTTCGGCCTGTCCGGCGGAGACGTCGATGCGGGCGAGCGCGGCGGCGGTGCGGGCGATCGACTGGCGCGCGGCGATGGCCTCAGCCACCAGTGTCTCGAAATGCGCTTCCTCGGCGGCGAGGGCATGGCCGCCGGCTTCGGTGATGCGCGCCGCTTCCTCATGGAGGGCCAGCGCGTTGAACCGCATGGCGCCCGCCATCGTCTGGCGGTGCGAGAAGCCGCTGTCGGGCTCGAGCAGCTTGTCGGCATGGCGCTGGGCCACCTCGATGAAGTAGCCCAGCACATTGTTGTGCTTGATCTTGAGCGAGGCGACGCCGGTTTCCTCGCGGTACTTTGCCTCCAGCGCGGCGATCGCGCGGCGCGCGTTGCCCGACATGACGCGCAATTCGTCGAGCGCGGCGTCGTAGCCGCCGGCGATGTAGCCGCCCTGCCCGCGCTCGGTCGGCGGGGTTTCCACCAGTGCGCGGGCGAAGTGGTCGACTAGTGCGCCATGCCCGCCGAGTTCCGGCAGGACCCGTTCGAGCAGCACCGGCAGGCCGTCCATCACCGCCAGCCGCTCGCCGATCCGGCGCGCGCCCGAAAGGCCGTCGCGCAGTTGTCCAAGGTCGCGCGGCGAGCCGCGTCCCGCCACCACCCGACCCAACGCTCGGCCGACGTCGGGCAGCGCCCGCAACGCGGCACGCAAGTCCTCGCGCAGCAAAGCATCGCCGTGGAGCCACTCGACCAGCTCCAGCCGCTCCGCGATGGCGAGGCGATCGGTCAGCGGGGCGGAGAGATCGTCGGCCAGTTGCCGCGCGCCGGCACCGGTCACGCAGCGGTCGATCGCGTCGATCAGGCTGCCCTTGCGCCCGCCGGTGGAGGCTTCGAGGATTTCCAGGCTGGCGCGCGTCGCCTCGTCCATGGCGAGGGCCGCATCGCCGGACCGCGCCTCGGGCGGCAGCAGCAGCGGCAGCTTGCCGCGCCCGACATGGTCGAGATAGGCGATCAGCCCGCCCACCGCAGCCAGCATCGGCCGGGTGAAGGCACCGAATCCGTCGAGCGTGGCGACGCCGTGCACCAGTCTGAGCCGTGCCTCGCCGCCGTCCGAGGAGAACTCGTGCGCCGATCGCGCGATCGCGGTTTCCGGAGCATCCTCCCAGCCGTCCGGCACCACCAGTTCGCTCGCGCCCAGACGCGCCAGCGCCGCCGCCAGCCGCTCGGGCGGGCATTCCTCCAGTTCCATGCGACCGGTGGAAATGTCGCAGGCGGCGATGCCTACCCTGCCGCGCACTTCGCAGGCGGCGGCAAGCACGTTGGCGCGGCGTGGTTCGAGCAGCGCCTCCTCGGTCAGCGTGCCGGCGGTGACGAAACGTACGATGTCGCGCGCGACCAGCGCCTTGTAGCCGCCGCGCTTCTTCGCTTCGGCGGGTGTCTCCACCTGCTCGGCGATGGCGACGCGGCAACCGGCCTTGATGAGGCGGGCAAGGTAGCCCTCGGCCGCATGGACCGGCACGCCGCACATCGGGATCGGCTGGCCCAGGTGCTCGCCCCGCGTCGTCAGGGCGATATCGAGGACCTGGCTCGCGGTCTTCGCGTCCTCGAAAAACAGTTCGAAGAAGTCGCCCATGCGGTAGAACAGGAGGCAGTCGTCCGCGACCTCGCGCAAGGCGAGGTATTGGGCCATCATGGGAGTCGCGCCGGAAGTCATGCCATCCGCGTTAGCGGCGCACCTGGCATTTTGGAAAGCGGGTAGGACATCCTTTCCCCTATCGCGTCGCTCCGAGATTCGTTACGGCGCCAAGCAAATCCGGGGAGATATCACTTGTCCGAGAAGTCCAAGGTCCAGTTCACCGAACGCGAAGCGCTGTTCTACCACAGCACCATCCGTCCGGGTAAGATCGAGATCATCGCCAGCAAGCCGATGGCGACGCAGCGCGATCTCAGCCTCGCCTATTCCCCCGGCGTCGCCGTGCCGGTTCAGGCCATCGCCGACGATCCCGCGACCGCCTACGACTACACCGCCAAGGGCAACCTCGTCGCCGTCATCTCGAACGGCACCGCGATCCTGGGCATGGGCAACCTCGGCGCGCTGGCCTCCAAGCCGGTGATGGAAGGCAAGGCCGTCCTGTTCAAACGCTTCGCCGACGTCGATTCGATCGACATCGAGCTGGCCAGCGAGGACACCGAGGCGCTGATCGAGGCCATCGCGATGATGGAACCCAGCTTCGGCGGCATCAACCTGGAAGACATCAAGGCACCCGAGTGCTTCATCATCGAGCAGGCGCTGCGCGAGCGGATGAAGATCCCGGTCATGCACGACGACCAGCACGGGACCGCGATCATCGCCGCCGCAGGGCTTATCAACGCCTGCCTCATCACCGGCCGCAAGCTGGATGAAGTCAAGGTCGTGGTGAACGGCGCCGGCGCCTCGGCGCTGGCCTGCACTTCGCTCATCAAGTCGATGGGCGTGCGCCACGAGAACGTCCTCGTCTGCGACACCAAGGGCGTGATCTATCCGGGCCGTGAGCGGGTCGACCAGTTCAAGTCCGCCCACGCGGTCGCCACCGATCGCCGCACCCTGGCGGAAGCCATCGTCGGCGCGGACGTGGTCCTGGGCCTCTCGGCCAAGGGCGCGATCACGCAGGACATGGTCAAGCAGATGGCGCCCGAGCCGATCATCTTCGCGATGGCAAACCCGGACCCCGAGATCACCCCGCCCGAGGCCAAGGCAGTGCGCCCCGACGCGATCGTCGCAACTGGCCGCTCGGACTATCCCAACCAGGTCAACAACGTCCTGGGCTTCCCCTTCATCTTCCGCGGCGCGCTCGACGTGCGGGCGACCGCGATCAACGAGGAGATGAAGATCGCCGCCGCCACCGCCATCGCCGAGCTGGCCCGCGAACAGGTGCACGAGGACGTCGCGGCGGCCTACGGCGGCGAGACGCAGGCATTCGGGCGCGACTACATCATCCCCGCGCCGTTCGACCCGCGCCTGATGGAAGTGGTGCCGATGGCCGTCGCCAAGGCGGCGATGGACTCGGGCGTGGCGCAGAAGCCGATCGAGGACTTCGAGGCCTATCGCCACGAGCTCAAGGCGCGCCTCAACCCGACCACCTCGGTGCTCACCCGCGTCTACGAGCAGGTCAAGGCCAACCCCAAGCGGGTGATCTTCGCCGAGGCCGACAACGAAGTCGTCCTGCGCGCCGCGATCCAGTACCGCGATTTCGGCTATGGCGAACCCGTGCTGGTCGGCCGCACTCAGGTCATACTCGACAAGATGGCCGAGCTGGGCGTGCCCAATCCGGAAAGCTTCACGATCGAGAATTCGATGGTGTCCGACCACGTCGAGCCGATGGTGGAGATGCTCTACGAGCGTCTTCAGCGCCGCGGTTTCCTCAAGCGCGACGTGCAGCGCATGGTCAACACCGACCGCAACATCTTCGCCTCCGGCCTGCTCAAGCTGGGCGTGGGCGATGCCATGGTCACCGGCATGACCCGCCCCTTCGCGCAGTCGATGAAGGAAATACGCCGCGTTCTCGACCCGGCGCAAGGCAAGCTGCCTTTCGGCATCCACATGCTGGTGGGCAAGAACCACACGGTCTTCATGGCCGACACCACCATCAACGAGCGCCCCTCGGCCGAGGAACTCGCGGTCATCGCGACGGAGACGGCCGTCGTCGCCCGCAAGCTCGGCCACGAACCGCGCGTGGCGTTCCTCAGCTACTCGACCTTCGGCAACCCGGCGGGCAAGTGGCTCGACAGCACCCGCGAGGCGATCCACATCCTCGACCACCAGCAGCCGGACTTCGAATACGAAGGCGAGCTGGCTCCCGACGCCGCGCTGAACCCGAAGGTGATGGCTCTCTACCCGTTCAGCCGCCTGTCGGCCCCGGCCAACGTGCTCATCATGCCGGGCCTGCAATCGGCCAACATCTCGGCCAAGCTGCTGCGCGAGATCGGCGGGACCACCACCATCGGCCCAATGCTGCTCGGCATGGAAAAGCCGGTGCAGATCGTCCCGATGACCGCCATCGCGCCCGACGTGCTGACCAGCGCCGTGCTGGCAGCCGCCGGGATCACGGGCTGACGCAAGGCCTCGTGGCAGGACGCAGGGACCATCGCCCCTGCGTCCTGCCGATCAATCGAGGAAGTTCACCAGCGACATCGAACTGAGCTGCGAGAATACCGAATAGCTCGCCTGCAGAATCGTCTGGCGCTGCGTTATGTCGATGGCGACCTGCCCTAGATCTGCGTCCTCCACCGAACCGATCACTTGCGTCATCAGGTCGATGCGGCCCTGCGCACGGTCGCCCAGCGTTTCCACTTGCGCCTGCTTGCGACCGTTGCTCGCGTTGACCGAGCGTACCTGGGTGATGCCCGCGTCAAGCAGGTCGAGCGCGTCGGTGATCGCCTGCTTCTGGTCGTCGGTCAGCGTCTCGCCGAACGGCCCGGCCTCGGCCAGCGCGCGGAAGGCAGGGATCAGCTTGCCGGCCACGTCGCTGGCACCGATGCCGTATTGCACGTCGACCCCGTCGCCGGCGCGGGTCGACTGGCGCACGGAGTCGTTCCCGAAGGCATCTGCCGCATCCAGGCCGACGGTGTCTTCGAGCGCCTTGGGCAGGAACGGCGTGTCGGCCGTCTGCGAACCCGCGAACAGGGGCACTCCTGCCTCCTTGGCATTGAGCGAGGAGCGCAAATCCGAGAAGGCGCTTTCGATCATGTCCTGCAGGCCCGGCGAATTGCCGGTGCCGACAGCGCTGAACAACTCCTCGCGCAAGTCCGACAGCGAGCCGTCGATCTCCTCGAGGTTCGCCTGGTAGAGCGAAAGCGTGGTGGAGACGCGGGAGATGCTCGTCTTGTAGGTCTCCTGCGTCGCCAGCATCGAGCGTGCCGACAGCGTGCGCACGGCATCGAGGCCGAGCCCGGCATAGTCCGAGACCTTCTTCTCGGTGGCGAGCTGGAGCTGGCTGGCGGCAAGGCTCTGCTGCGAGCGCTGGATGGCGTTCGAAAGCGTCGTCTGCAAGGGCACGGTGGCTACGCGGGTCATCCGGAAGTCCTCACAGCATGTTCAGCAGGGTGTCGTACATCTGCGAGGCGGTGGTCATTACCCGTGCGCTGGCGGAGTAGCTGTTCTGCAGCACGACCATCTGCGCCAGCTCCTCGTCGATGTTGACGCCCGAGTACGAATCGCGCCGGTCGACCGTATCGCTCAGCCGCGCCGAGGCATCGTCGGCGGCGGTCTGGGCGAGCGAGGCCTGGGAGCCCGCGGTGCCGAGCAGGCGGTTGGCGAACATCGCCACCGTAGCCCTGCCGTCCTTGCCGAAATCGGTGCTGGCGGCGAGGGCGTCGACGAAGGCGTTGGCGCCCCGGATGTCGCCCGCGCCGATCGCCTTCTCGCCCACTGCGGCGTCCAGTTGCAGGCGGGCTAGGGGAAGGCCGGTGGTGGCGTTGAGGATCGTCGCAGGCACCGCCGCCGAACCCAGGCCGCTGGCCGCGCCGGTCAGGCCCGAAAGCGCCGAGAACGACAGCCCGGTGCCGTAGCGGTCGGTCGAGTCCGCCGGGATCGAGATCGTCGATCCGGCGGCTGCGGTCTTGGCCGAGAAGGCCACACGACCGCGATCGTCGAGCGCGAACGTGCCGAAGCTGCCGAGCGAACCGGCGTTCAACTGATCGATCGCGTTGCCCCAGGTGGCGCCCGTGGCGCCGGTCAGGGTCTGGCTGGCGAGGACCTTGCCCGAAGCATCGCGCAGGACGATCTGCGCCGTCTCGCCGTCGCCGAAGCCGAGCGGATCGGATTCGGTGAAGCCCGAAGGCGCCAGCGCGCTGTCATCCGAACGGATCAGGTTGTTGAGGCCGAAGAATTGGGAGAAGCCCACCCCGGCGCGGTCGCTGGGCGTGTCCGCATCCTGTGCAACGGCCACGCCGTTGGCGCTGGAGGCAGCGGCGATGGAGAGCACGCCGTCGGCGAAGCTGGCGCTGCCCGCGGGCGAGAGGCCCCCGTTGATCGCCGCCACCGCATCGTCGACCGTGGCATCGGGGCCGAGGGCGTCGAAATCGACAGTGGTCGTGGCCACCAGCGTCCCGTCGCTGGCCACGACCGCGAACGTCGCCTTGCCGGTGAAGCCGAGCCGGTCGGTCCCGGCGAGGCCGTTGGCCTGCCCGGTCAGGGTCTGCGGCGGGGGCATCGTGGTGCCCTCGTTGGCGACTTTGTTCAGCGTTTCGGCAAGGCCGGTGAAAAGTTGCCCGAGTTGTTCCGAGAAGTTGGGCAGCACGCGGTCGCGCATGTCGAGCAGCCCGCCCAGCTTGCCACCGACGGCAGTGGAATCGATCTTCTCGCCGGTCGACGCGCCCGTCGAGCCGTCGGCGTTGGCGAACCGGATGTCGATGGCCGCGTAAGTCGCCTGCGCGGTGGCGCCGCCCGTGGCGTAGCTGAGCTGGCGCAGGCGCTTGTCGAGCAGCACCTGGCCAGAGGCGGTGTCGATGGTGACGCGCCCGTCGGGCTGCTCGCGCACGCTCACGTCGACCAGACCGCTGAGTTCCTCGAGCGCCGACATGCGCTCGTCCGAAGGACCCGATGTGGTGAGGCCGAGACCCTGCAGCCGCGAGACTTCGCCGTTGAGGTCGTGGATCTTGGCCAGCAGCACGTTGACGCGCCCGACGGTGTCGGAAACCTCGCTCTCGACGTCGGCCTGGAGGCCGGCGACGTCGTTCTGCAACCCGCTGAGCGTATCGATGGTGTCCGAGACGGTGCCGGTGAACTGTGCGATCGCCTCGGCCGAACCCTGCAGCCCGGCGATCTCGGAAACCGAGCTGGAAATCGCCGTCAGCCGCGCCGCCAGCCCGGAAGCGCTGTCGGGAGCGCCGAGCAGCGACTGCAGGCGATCAAGATAGTTCGCCGCGGCCTCGGTCCGCCCGGCGGTGCCGGCGCGGCTGTAGACCGCGTTTTCCAGGAACTTGTCGGCCACGCGCGCCGGTTCGCCGACGACCACGCCGTTGACGTTGCCACCCGCCACCGACGCGCTCTGCGCCAGCTTCTGCCGCGCATACCCGGGGGTGTTGACGTTCGCGATGTTGGTCGAGACCGTCTGCATCCCGGCCTGCGAGGCCGCGAGCCCCGACATCGCGGAACTGAGGATCGAGTTGATGGACACCGTTCAGCGCGCCTTCGCGATTAGCGCTTCAGGTTGCTGACTTCCTGGAGCATGTCGTCGACCGTGGTGATGATCTTGGACGAGGCGGAATAGGCGCGCTGGAACAGGATCATGTTCGAGAACTCGGCCGCGAGGTCGACGTTGGAGGCTTCGAGCATGCCGGCCGAAATCGTGCCGCCGCCGACGAGGCCGGGCTCGTTGATGGCGACATTGCCCGAATCCTGCGACACCAGATAGGCGTTGCCGCTGATCCGGGTCAGCCCGTCCGGGTTCTGGAACGTGGCGATCGGGAGTTGGTAGATCGCACGCGAGGTGCCGTCGTCAAACACCGCGCTGACCACGCCGGTGTCGGAGATCTTCACCGAGGCGACCGTGCCCAGCATGCCGCCGTCGACGGTCGAGGACAGCAGCGCGGAGGTGCTGCCGAACTGGGTCAGCCCGTCGAGCCCGGCATTGGCGCCCAGATCGAGGCTGATCGGCGTGGAGGCGGCGCCATTGGACCAGGCGATGTCGAGATCCGAGAACAGCGACTGCGCCGTGCCCAGGTTCAGGCTGCCATCGGCATTGAAACTGACCGTGCCAGTGGCCAGCAGGCCACTGGTGACCGCCTGCCCGCCCACGCTGGTAATGTCTGCGGGGTCGCCCGAAATCTCTGCCTGCCAGGTGTTTGCGGCGGTCTTCACGAACGAGAAGTTCAGCGTGTGCGAGGTGCCTTGCGCGTCATAGACCTCGACCGAGCGGGAGAACTGGGGCGTCACGGTCCCGGCGGTCATGTCGCCCGCCGTATAGGAAGCGACCGGGTCGGCGGTGGAATCGAGGTTCGCGCGCAGCTGGATCGCGGTGGTGGGCGTCGCCGCACCGGTCAGCGCGTTGGGCCGGATCGGCTGCAGCGAGGCCTCGCTGCCGTTGTTCACGTAAGTGCCGTTCGCGTCGAGCGGCCAGCCCATCAGGTAGTAACCCGAGGTATTGCGCAAGTAGCCGGAAGAGTCGGTCGTGAACGAGCCCGCGCGGGTATAGGCCGTCGCGCCGTCCGCGTCGGCGCTGGTGCGCACGACGAAGAAGCCGGCACCGTCGATGCCGATGTCGGTCAGGCTGCTCGACGCCTGCAGGAGGCCCTGCTTGGAGATCAGCGCCTTGGGCGTCGCCGCGACGCCGCCGGCGGAATAGCTGCTGGTCAGGCTGCCGCCGTTGACCAGCGATTCGAACTGCGCCGACGTGCCCTTGTAGCCAACGGTGTTCACGTTGGTGATGTTGTCCGCGACCGTGGCCATGGCGCTCGACTGCGCACTGAGACCGGAAACACCGGCATAGAGAGCGGAATAGAGGCTCATGTTCATTCTCCTGGGCGGCGGGATGCGGACCGGACACAGGTATTGTAGGATGAAACCGCGCAGGCCGGATCGCGCCTGCGCAGGAAAAATTTCGAAAGGTCCGCGGCAAAATTTGCCCACCCGCGAGCGGGGAGGCCGCTTTCCATCCTATAATGGGGCGTCTCGAAGGGGCTTTTGGACATGACGCTTCGTATTTCGCTTCGCAATGGCGAGCCGGTCATCGTGAACGGTGCCGTCCTGCGCGCGGTGGGCCGCACCGACCTCGTTCTCGAAAACACCGCGACGATCCTGCGCGGGCGCGAGGTGATGAAGCCGCAGGACGCCGACAGTCCCGCCAAGCAGCTCTATTTCGCGTGCATGATGGCCTACATCGACCCGGCCGACATCGCCCGGCATCAGCAGCTCCTGCTCGAACGCCTGGAGGCGCTGCTCTCGGCGTTGGAATCGCCCGAGGCGAAATCGGTGTGCGTGCGCTTCGCCGAGAAAGTGGGAACGGGGCAGTTCTACCAGGCGCTGGCCGAATGTCGCTGGCTGATCGGCTACGAGGCGGATGCGCTGGCGCGCATACCCGCCGCCGCTGCGCCGACCGCCTGAAAGTCGGCCAAGCGGATGCGCAGCGCCCGGGGCCGTTTGTCCACGAGCGGGACCTCTCCCACGAAGCTCCCCGCCGCCCCCGCGCCTATCCGTTCGTCAAAAGGACGCGCCACCCCATGACCCGCCTCGCCGCCGCCGCCGCGGGATTGCGCATGCTGGCGCCGGACCAGCGCTATGGCCGCGTGGTGGCCGTGCGCGGGGCGCTGATCGAGGTCGACGGGCTGGCCGGCGCGGCACGGATCGGCTCGCGCGTCACGCTACGCTCGCACGCCGGCACGGTTGAGGCGGAAGTGATCGGGCTCGACCACGGCATCGCCCATTGCATGCCGTTCCACGAGCCCGAGGGCATCGCCTCGGGATCGCGCGCGGACCTGTCGGCCGGGCAGAGCGGCATCCGCCCCTCGCGCGGATGGCTCGGCCGGGTGGTCGACGGGCTCGGCCGGCCGGTGGACGGCAAGGGACCGCTCCCCCTGGGTCCTGTGCAGCGGCGCATCAAGGCCGCGCCGCCGCCCGCCTCCGCCCGCGCGCGGGTCGGCGCGCGGATCGAGACAGGGGTGCGCGCGCTCGACTTGTTCGCGCCGCTGTGCCGGGGGCAGCGGCTCGGCCTGTTCGCGGGATCGGGCGTCGGCAAGTCTACCCTCCTGTCCATGCTGGCGCGCTGGACCGAATGCGACGTCGCGGTGATCGGCCTGATCGGCGAGCGTGGGCGCGAAGTACAGGAATTCATCCAGGACGACCTTGGCGAAGAGGGCCTGGCGCGCAGCGTCGTGGTCGTCGCCACCTCGGACGAGCCCGCACTGCTGCGCCGACAGGCCGCCTGGACGACCCTCGCCGTCGCCGAGCATTTTCGCGACGAGGGCTCCGAAGTGTTGTGCCTGATGGATTCGGTCACGCGCTTCGCCATGGCCCAGCGCGAGATCGGCCTCGCCGCTGGTGAACCGCCCGCCACCAAGGGCTACACGCCGACCGTCTTCGCCGAACTGCCGCGCCTGCTCGAGCGCGCCGGCCCCGGTCTCGCGGCAGGAGATGGCTCCGGACAGGGCGCGATCACCGGCCTGTTCACCGTCCTCGTCGATGGCGACGACCACAACGAGCCGGTGGCCGACGCGGTACGCGGCATTCTCGACGGCCACGTCGTCATCACCCGCCAGATCGCCGAGCGCGGGCGCTATCCCGCGATCGACGTCCTGCGCTCGGTCTCGCGCACGCTGCCGCATTGCTTGCCCGAGGACGACAACGCAGTGCGCCTCGCCGCCCGGCGCGAGCTGGCGACGTGGAAGGACATGGAAGAACTGGTCCGCCTGGGGGCGTATCGCGCCGGGGCCAGCGCCGAGGTGGACCGCGCCGTCGCGCTGGCGCCGCGCATCGAGGACCTGCTGCGGCAGGACCAGCGGACCCGCAGCTTCGCTGCGCAGGACTTCGCCGCGCTGTCGGCCATTCTTGCCGGAGAACCCGCATGAAGACGCCTTACGATGCCGCTCTGCGCATGCGCCAGCGCGAACTGGACGACGTGAGTACCGCCATCCGGAACGAGGCCGGCACGCTTGGCGAACTCGAGCGCGAGCGGGTGCGGGTGCAGGCTGCGTTGCGGGCCGAGGCGGAACTTGCCGCTGGCGATCACGCCCTGTGCTCGCCCGCATGGCAGGGGCGGATGCGCGGGCAGCGCCGCGATCTCGGCACCTTGCAGGCCCAGGCCCAGGCACGGGTGGACCGGCTGCGCGACGCTGCTATCGATGCCTACGGCACCTTGCGCGGCATCGAGACGGCGGCCGACGACTATCGCCGCGACGCCGCCCGCGTGCAATCCGCGGCGGAACGGTCGACCAGCGACGATCTCAGCGCCGCCGCGTTCGTCCGGGCAGTGCGCGCCGCCCGCCGCGAGCGTCCGCGATGATCGAGGCGACTCCAGGCGCGAACCTGAACGCGGCCGGATTGACGCCGGAGCAGAAGGCCAGCCTCATCTACAACGAGGCCCACAGCGAGCTTTCCGGCCGGCTCTGGCGCGCCGCGCTGGGTTCGTTGGACGGCGACGAACCCGCGCAGCCGGTCCAGGCGAATACGCTCGGCCAGGCGGCGATGGAACAAGGCGGACCGCTCGGCCTCGATCGGCTGCTGGCGCTGCTCGATCCCGAAGCGCAGCCGATTGCGACGACCGCACAAGCTCCGGCAGCAACGCAAACCGAAAGCGAAGTCGCGGCGCCCGACGCCACAACGGCGTCGCTGGCGATGCAGGACGGGCCGAACGCCCGCTATGCGCAGATGCTCGATGCCGCCGCCGCCCGCACCGGGGTGCCGGCCAGCGCCCTTGCCGCGATCGTCGATGCGGAGGCGGCCAAGGGCCCCGGGGGGACATGGCAGCCCTATTCGCGCAATTCCCGGTCCAGCGCGGCGGGGCTCGGCCAGTTTCTCAACGGCAGTTGGGAAGGCGAGGCCGAACGCGCCGGAACCTGGCTCAACACCACCGCGCAGGCCAACGGGTGGCTGAATGCCCAAGGGCAGGTCAAATCCGAAAGCCGAGGTGCATTGCTGGCGCTGCGCTACGACCCGCGCGCCTCGATCGAGACCGTCGCCGACTATGCCAGCGCCAATCTCCAGGCGCTGCGCAGGTCGGGAGTACGGATCGGCGAGGACGTGTCGGACGTCGCGCGCGCGGCCTATCTCGGCCACCATCTGGGCCTGGGCGACGCCCGGCGCTTCCTCGCCGGAGCGCTCGAACCGGAACGTGCGCGCAAGCTGCTGGGCGCGCAAGTTGGCGGCACCGATGCCCAGCGCCGCATCGCGCAGGCGGGCGGGGCCGTCGCCGCGCACCGCACATGGCTCCTCGACTACGTGGACCGCCATGTACGGCCGGACAGGTTCGCGTAGTCCGGCCGCATCACCCGTGGCTCCCTACTTCCGCCGGTAGCGGAAGTACCAGACCTCGTGCCCGTAGACCGTACGGGCCTTGGTCTCGTAGCGCGTTTCCGGCCAGCCGCCCGGCCGAACCTGGAAATCGCGTGGCTTCTCGCAAAGCCATTCGAACTGGTCGGTGTGCCGCTGCATCACCATCAGCGCATGGCGTACGTAGACCGCGTGATCGGTGCCGAAGCGGAACTCGCCACCGGGCTTGAGTTTGGCCGCGAACATGTCGACCGGGCCGTCGTTCATCATCCGGCGCTTGGCATGGCGCGCCTTGGGCCAGGGGTCCGGGTGGAGGAGGTAGAGGAACGAGAGCGATCCGTCGGGGATGCGCGCCAGCACTTCGAGCGCGTCGCCATGGTGGATGCGCACATTGCCGATCGGCGGATGCTCGCCATTGTCGCCGCTGACGTGGAGCAAGGCCTGCGCCACGCCGTTGAGGAACGGCTCTGCACCGATGAAGCCGTGATCGGGCAGCATGTCGGCGCGACCGGCCATATGCTCGCCGCCGCCGAAGCCGATCTCGAAGTGGAGAGGGCGATCGTCACCGAACAGCACCTGCGACGTGATGGGTCCCGCTTCGGGCATGGCGATGCGGGGGAGCAGGTCGTCGACGAGGCCCTGTTGCCCCGCGCGCAGGGGCTTTCCCTTGGCGCGGCCGTAGAGGCGGTTGAGCGTGGTCGGATCACCGGATTTGTGTGCCGTCATGGCGGGCGCCACTGGCACTCATGGGCGCGCCGGTCAATCTCCCGCAAAGTTGCGCGGCGCAACTCGCTTCGCCAAATTGCCAATTGCCACCGGCGCGCTCGGCCTGCTTAACCGGCAGGAATGCTGCGTGCCATCTTCCTGCTCCTCGCCTGCCAGCTTTCCGGCGAGGCGATCCACCGCCTGACCGGCCTCGCCCTGCCGGGCGCCGTGATCGGCATGGTCCTGCTCGTCGCGTGGCTGGCGCTGGTTCCGCGCGAAAGGCCGATACTGACGGAGGTGACCGGCTGGCTGACCGCACACCTTGCCGTGATGTTCGTGCCCGCCGCCGTAGGCCTGATCGACGAAGGTGCGGTAATGTCGCGATATGGGCTCGGCTTGGTGGTCGCCACCGTGGTTTCCACCCTGCTGACGCTCGCCGTCACCGCACTGGTCTTCCGCCTGTCGCTTGCCCGATTCGCACCGGAGGACCCGGCGTGAGCGAAGTCGCTCTACTCGCCACCCCGCTGTTCTGGCTGACTGTAACGCTCGGCGTGTTCGAAGCGTTCGACACGGCGTCGAAGCGCAGCGGGCGCCATCCGCTGTGCCACCCGGTGCTGTGGGCGACACCGGTTCTGATCGCCCTGCTGCTGACGACCGGGACGCCTTATGCGACCTACCGGACAGCGACCCTGCCGCTCAGCTTCCTGCTCGGGCCGGCGGTGGTGGGACTGGCAGTGCCGATCTGGGCGGAGCGGCTGCGCATCCGTCGCCTGGCTTTGCCGATCGCGCTGGCCTTGGGAGCGGGGGCGGTAACGTCGATCGTCAGTGCCGTGGGCATCCTGGCGCTGTTCGGAGCCCCGGCCGAAATCCTCGCCTCGATCGCGCCACGCGCGACGACGACCCCGGTCGCGATGTCCATTGCCGGACAGTTGGGCGGGATTCCCGCGCTCGCGGCCGTGATCGTGCTGTTTGCAGGCGTCGTCGGCGCGATGGCCGGGACACCGCTGCTCAATGCGCTGCGTATCCGCGACTACCGCGCCCGCGGATTGGCGATGGGCGTGGCGGCCCACGGCATCGGCGCCGCACGGGCGTTCCAGGTGGATGCGACGGCCGGAGCGATGGCGAGCCTGGGCATGGCGCTCAATGCGGTGATGACGGCAACGCTGCTTTCGATCGTGGCGCTATCGATCTGACTGCGTCCGGCCTGGACGGAACCGCCATGGCGACACTCGTAAAAGCAAGAACGGCCCGCCCCTCGCGAGGGCAGGCCGCCTTTCCTGCAAGGGGTGCAGGGGTCTGTAGGGTCAGGCCGCCTCGGCCGCCTCGTCCGGATCGCGCAGGACGTAACCGCGTCCCCACACCGTCTCGATGTAGTTGGCGCCGCCGCAGGCGTGAGCGAGCTTCTTGCGCAGCTTGCAGATGAAGACGTCGATGATCTTCAGTTCGGGCTCGTCCATGCCGCCGTAGAGGTGGTTCAGGAACATTTCCTTGGTCAGCGTGGTGCCCTTGCGCAGCGAAAGCAGCTCGAGCATCGCGTATTCCTTGCCGGTCAGGTGCACGCGGGCGCCATCGACTTCAACCGTCTTGGCGTCGAGGTTGGTGACCAGCTTGCCGGTGCGGATGACCGACTGCGAGTGACCCTTCGAACGGCGCACGACGGCATGTATGCGGGCGATCAGCTCCTCGCGGTGGAACGGCTTGGTCACGTAGTCGTCCGCGCCGAAGCCGAACGAGCGGACCTTGCTATCCATTTCCGAGATGCCCGACAGGATCAGCACCGGCGTCTGCACCTTGGCGACTCGCAGCTTCTTGAGCACGTCGTAGCCGTGCATGTCGGGCAGGTTGAGGTCGAGCAGGATGATGTCGTAATCATACAGCTTGCCCAGATCGAGGCCTTCCTCGCCAAGATCGGTCGAATATACGTTGAAGCCTTCCGCCGTCAGCATCAGTTCGATGGCACGGGCCGTGGTCGGTTCATCCTCGATCAGCAGCACTCGCATGGGTCAGTGTCCCTTCTTGCCCCTGTGCCCGCTCGGTGCTCTCGCGACCTTTACGGACCTTGCCGTGTATTAACCATATGACCAATGATGGTTAAAGGTTAATTTGCCGTAAACACAGGAAAACCCCTTAACTCATTGCAAGGGTTCGACCTGGCTCATGGCACGCGAACCGCGCCATTGCATACGATAACGGCGAATGCTGGTTAATGTTAAGGATCGAGGGTCACAAAACGCAAACGATTTGAGACGCCGCGAAATGGGCTTTGCGCATCGCCCTGCCCTGAAATGCGCCCTTTCGCCCATTTTCAGGCGATTTTGGGACGAGCCGGGATTCAGCCCGTGGTGACCGCGCGGACCTGCATCTTGCGCGGCCCACGCCCTGCCCGGGCCTCGGGCTGCGAGATGCGCTTGAGGTAGCTCCACAGACCGCACTGCAGGCCGATCAGCATCAGGATGAAGGGCTGGAAGGCGATTCCGACGAACAGCGAGCCGAACAGGTAGACGACCTGCGCCAGTTGCAGCGCCACGGCGAGCGGCGCGACCCATGCCTCGTCCGGCCCGGTGCGGTCCTTCCACCGGCGGCGAATCAGTTCCATCTGCACGAGGCCGGAGATCTGCAGCGTCAGCCACAGCGCGAGGCCCGGATAGCCCTGCTCGCCCAGCATCTCGAAGTAGCTTGAATGGAACGCGCGGCCTTCCTCGACCACCCGGCTGCGCGAGATCGTCACGTTGCTGCCGCTCGTCTGGCTGGAGACGGTGTCGTATTCCACCCTGCTCGACATGTAGACTTCGAAGCCGCCGCCCAGCGGATGCTGCTTCGCATAGCCCATCGTCCACTTCCACACGCCGAGTCGCGTTCCCGCCGACTTGTCGGACTGGTGGTTCTCGATCGTGTTCATGCGCGAGAGGTACGAGGCCGGCAGGAACGGAACCGCGAGGACCGGCACCAGGGCCATCCCGAGCATGATGAGGATGCGGTGCTTCGAGGTCCTCAGGTACAGCACCGCGAGGATGCCGAGGCAGATGAGGCCCGTGCGCGCCTGCGTTCCCACCGGGATCAGCGCGCAGGCGAAGACCAGGGCGATGGTGAAGCCCCAAACCCGCCAGTCAGGCGGGAAGATCGTGCCGTGGCGGGCCAGCCAGATCGCCACCGGAATCAGCGCGACGGCGACGCACGAGATGATCGAGCCCTCGTAGAGCCCCGTGTTGTTCTCGACGAAAATGACCAGCGACCCGTAGCCGCCGCCGCCCATCGCGGTCTTGATCCCGCCGTCGATGATGAGCGCACTGGCCGACAGCACCATGCACAGCGCCACCGCTTCGATTCGCAGGCGCGTGCGCAATGTCAGGGGCAGGAAGATCGCGAAGACCAGTGCCTTCCACACCCAGGCCCACTTGGTCAGGGCCTCGACCGGATAGTCGGCACGCAGCGTGGTCACGCCGCAGTACACAAGCAATGCCACCAGCAGTCCCTGCCGCCAGGTGAAGCGCGAATCGCGCTTGTCGTCGAACACCAGCCAGCCCAGGAACGCCGCCGCGAACGCGATCAGCGAAGTGGGCATCTGCGTCAGGAAACCCCACGAGATGATCTGCGGCGCGACGATGTCGACGTAGAGATAGCACAGCACCCAGATGAACGGGCGCTTGAAGCCAAGCAGGATGAGGCAGGCGAAGAAGCTGGTGAGCGCGAGGTTAATCATCGCCGCCCACCGGTTCGTCTTCCGGCCGCCGCCCGGTCTTCATCACCACCCGGCCACGTCGATTCGCGCCCAGGCCGGCACGCTCCGAAGCTTCGCCACGCGTTTCCACGTCGAGGTCCGTCCGCCATACCAGTCGCCAGGCGGCGAGGAGCAGCAGTCCGTGCGACAGGGCAAGGGCAAGGATGTCGACCATCGCGAGCGGCGATAGCAAGCTGGAGTTGACGGCACGTTAAGCGTTGCCAAGCTAGGAAACACGCCATGACCCGCATCCTTCACGTGCTCGACCATTCGCTGCCGATCCACAGCGGCTACACCTTCCGCACCCGCGCGATACTCAAGGCGCAGGCGGCGCTGGGGCTCGAAGTGCGCGGTGTGACCGGTCCGCGCTACAACCCCGACGAGGGCGTGGTCGAGGAACACGACGGCCTGACCTTCCACCGCGCCGGCGGCACCGTCACCGGACTTCCGGGCCTGCGCGAATGGCGCGAGATTGGCCTCTTCGCCGCCGGGATCGAGCGCGTCGTCGAGCAGTGGCGCCCCGACGTGATCCATGCCCACTCCCCCGTCTTGTGCGGCCAGGCAGCGCTGAGAGTGGCACGCAAGCACGGGATTCCGCTGGTCTACGAGATTCGTGCCTTCTGGGAGGATGCGGCCGTCGGCAACGGCACGGGCAGCGAAGGCTCGCTCAAATACCGGCTCACCCGCATGCTCGAAAACCATGTGGTGCGCGAGGCCGACGCGGTGGTGACGATCTGCGAGGGCCTGCGCCGGGACCTCGTCGCGCGCGGCACGCCCGAGGGCAAGATCACCGTCATGCCCAACGGCGTCGACCTCGACCTCTTCGGCAGCCCCCTGCCCCGCGATCCGGAGCTTGCCCGCGAACTGGGCTTCGAGGGTCCGGACGGACCCTGCCCGGTCATCGGCTTCATCGGCAGCTTCTACGATTACGAAGGCCTCGACGTGCTGATCGAGGCGATGCCCGCCCTCGTCGCGCGCCAGCCCGATGCGCGACTGCTCATGGTCGGCGGAGGCCCGCGCGAGGAGGCATTGCGCGCGCAGGCAGCCGCCTCGCCCGCCGCCGCGGCGATTCGCTTCGTCGGCCGGGTGCCGCACCACGAGGTCGACCGCTACTATGCGCTGTGCGACGTCATGGCCTATCCGCGGAAGCGCAGCCGGCTGACCGATCTCGTCACCCCGCTCAAGCCCCTGGAGGCGATGGCGCAGGGCAAGCTCGTCGCCGCCAGCGACGTGGGCGGCCACCGCGAACTCGTATCCGACGGCCGCACCGGCGTGCTGTTCGCGCCCGACGATGCCGCCGCCTGCGCGGATGCGCTCGCACGATTGCTGGAGCAGCGCGAATCGTGGCAGGCCTATCGCAAGGCCGGCCGGGAACATGTCGAAACCCGGCACGATTGGGCCTACAATGCCCGTCGTTATCCTCTCGTTTACCAAATGCTGGCACCACAGTCCGCTCAAACCGGGCTCGAGGCCGCCGCCTGACGCAGGCGACCGCGTCCGTCGCAAGAACAATACGGGGTAAGATCAGTGGCCGAGCAAGAACGCAGGAAAGCAGGCGCAGAGCCGATCAGCCGTCACCCGCTGTTCCCGGCGATCGTGGCACTGTGGTTCGGAGCCCTGTTCGGGCTAGGCAGCATCCTGGTCAGCCCCGCGCTCATCGAGAAAATCGTGCTTTCGCTGGGAATCGACCGCGTGGTGCCGATGGCGGCACCGCCGCTGGGCACCACCATGCGCATCCTGCTCGCCCTCGCGATGACCGGCCTCGGCGCCGTGATCGGCGCCCTCGTCGCGCGCCGCATCGCTCGGCCGGGCCTCGTGCACGAGCGCAGCCGCGCCATCGGCGATTCCTCCGCGGACGAGACGGAGCAGGGCGAAGCGGATACTCTCGCCCCCACCGCCGAATCGCAGCCGGAGCCGGTGGCCCCCGCAAAGCCGGGCCGCATTCCCGGCCGCCGTCGCGCCCTCGCGCTCCATACCGAGGACGACCTGTCCTCCTACGACGACCGCGCGCCGATGCCGGGCCGTGATCCGCAAATCCTCAACGTGGCCGAGTTCGATCTCGATGCCTTCGACGACGTCGAGGCTCCCGCTCCCGCCTTCCGCGCGGCCCCCGTGGCGCACGACGGTGCCGCGACCGAAGAACCCGCCGACCTGCCGGCATGGCTGAACGCCGAATCGGCCTGGCACGAACCTGCCACTTCGCCCACGCCTCCGGGCGCCCAGGTCTTCCAGCAGATCTTCCAGACGCACGTCGATTCCAAGGCCGAAGAACGCCCCGATAGCGAAGTGGAGAACGAAACCGTCGCCGCGACCCCCGCCGGGCCGTTCGGCAGCCGGCTGTTCGAAACCTATTCGCGCGAAATTTCGGCCCGCACGGAAGACGCCGTGCGCTCCGAGCCTGGCTTCCGGCTGCTGCCGCGCCTGCATTCGGGCGGATGGGGCGAGGGTGACGTGCCCGAAGCGCCCGCAGCCGTCGACGCCGCGCCGTTGGAAACCCATTCCGACATCCTCCCGCAGGATGAAGCGTTCGAGGCAGAGCCGACGATCGCACCCGAAACTGCCTTCGCGCACGACGACGAGCCCATGGCTTTCGTTGCCGAAGCAGAGGTCGCCGTCACGCCCTCCACCGACCTCCTCGCCGAAGAGCCTGTAGTTTCGCTCGATCCGCATACCGCCAATCGCATAGCCGAAGCGGACCTGGACCACCTGTCGCCCGTCGAACTGCTCGAGCGTCTCGCCCTCGCCATGGCCCGGCGCCGCGAGCAGGCCCGTCGCGCCGCCGAAGTGATCGCGGCGCCGGTAGCCGTCGAGTTCGCACCGCTGCGCGAAGTGCCTCCGGTTCCAGCCGCCGGCATCGCGCCGACCTTCGAGCGCCTTGCCCCCGCTCCCTTCGCCGCTCCCGCGCCTTTCGCGGCGCCCGTGATCGAAAGCGAAATCGAGGCGCAGGACACGATCGAAACGCCGGTGACGCCGATCGTCCCGGCGGCCCCGATCTTCCCCGAGACCGATGCCGTGCAGGCGATCCCGGCAGGTTTGCGCCCGGTCGGGTTCGACGACTTTGCCGCCGATCACGCCGACGGCGACGCGTTGCCCTCCTACATCCCGCCGCGCCACATCGGCCTGACCTCGATCGACATCGGGTCCGACGAATACCGCGCGGGCGACGCCCATGCCGGCGCCGCGCCGATTGCAGTCGCCACCGACCTCGCGCCCTTCCCCCTGAGCCCTTTCGTCGCGGATGAGGATGTCGAGGACGATACGGCACTGGAGCACGGTTATTCCTCGCTGCTCAACCTCTCGCGCCACGTTGCTCCCCAGCACCGCTTCGTCGAGGTCGAGGAATTCGGGGACGAAGCCGAGTCCGGGGCCGAAGATACGATCCACGATCTTCTCGGCGGGGAAGCACGCGAGGCGGTCCCCTTCTCGCGACCGACGCTCGCCCCTGCGCCATCCCCCGCGACCGGCACCATCGCCGCGGCCCCTGCGGAGCGCCTGTTCGATGCCCCCGGACGCCCCGACCAGGAGGCCACCGAACGGGCCCTCCGCGCCGCTCTCGCCACGCTCCAGCGGATGAGCGGAGCCGCCTGACCGCAGCCGCTCTCGCCCCCGGCCTTCACGAAACCCCGTCCGGAAAACATCCGGGCGGGGTTTCGTGATAATAAAATGCCACGAATTCCGCCGATCACGCGCCCATTCCTGCGCGCGCATTGCCTTCGCGGTTGCAAAACCGTCCCTCAATCGTCATGGGGACCGTGGGGTCACTATGCCGTGTCGGGTCGTCGTACGATTCGTGCGCATCTGCGGACATGCGCAGTGAACCCTAGTGAAAAAAGTGACAGGATGGGTTTATATCGATGGGATTTCCTAAGCCCCAGGGCCTCTATGACGCGCGCAATGAACACGACGCCTGCGGTGTGGGCTTCGTCGCCCATATCAAGGGCCAGAAAAACCACGCGATCATTACTCAGGCACTGGAGATTCTGAAAAACATCGACCACCGCGGTGCGGTGGGCGCCGACCCCTTGCTGGGTGACGGCGCGGGGATCCTGACCCAGCTTCCCGACCAGTTGTTCCGCAACTGGGCGCAGGGCGAAGGCCTCGAATTGCCGCAGGCGGGCGACTACGCGGTCGCCATGTGCTTCCTGCCGCAGGACAAGGCCGCGCACGACTTCATCGTCGCCACCTTCGAGAAGTTCATCAAGAAGGAAGGCCAGATCCTGATCGGCTGGCGCGACGTCCCCGTCACGCTCGACGGCCTGGGCAAGACCGTGCTCGAATCGATGCCGGTGATCCGCCAGTGCTTCGTCGGCCGCGGTGAAAGCTGCGCCGACCAGGACGCATTCGAGCGCAAGATCCTGGCGATCCGCAAGCAGACCCAGAACCCGCTGCAGGCGCTGGCCGTCAAGCACGACATGCCCGGCCTGACCGAGCTGTACATGCCCAGCTTCTCCAGCCGTACCATCGTCTACAAGGGCCTTCTGCTCGCGACCCAGGTCGGCTCGTTCTACGACGATCTGCGCAACCCCGAATTCGTCTCGGCTCTCGGCCTCGTGCATCAGCGCTTCTCGACCAACACCTTCCCGAGCTGGAAGCTGGCACACCCGTTCCGCTTCATGGCGCACAACGGCGAGATCAACACGGTTCGCGGCAACGTGAACTGGATGAACGCGCGCCGCCGCACCATGGAATCGGAGCTGCTCGGCGCCGATCTCGACAAGATGTGGCCGCTGATCCCGCACGGCCAGTCGGACACCGCCTGCCTCGACAACGCCTTCGAGCTGCTGCTCGCGGGCGGCTACTCGCTGGCCCACGCGATGATGATCCTCATCCCGGAAGCCTGGTCGGGCAACCCGCTGATGACTGCGGAACGCCGCGCGTTCTATGAATACCACGCCGCGCTGATGGAGCCGTGGGACGGTCCCGCCGCCGTCGCCTTCACCGATGGCCGCCAGATCGGCGCCACGCTGGACCGCAACGGCCTGCGCCCGGCGCGCTTCCTCGTCACCGACGACGACTTGTGCGTCATGGCGTCCGAAAGCGGCGTCCTTCCGATCAAGGAAGACAACATCGTGCGCAAGTGGCGTCTCCAGCCCGGCCGTATGCTGCTGATCGACTTCGAGGAAGGTCGCATCATCGAGGACGAGGAGATCAAGACCAAGCTGGCCGAGGCCGAGCCCTACGAAAAGTGGCTCACCCAGGCGCAGTACAAGCTTGCCGACCTCGACGTGATCGAGCCCGAGCTGGCCGAACTGCCGATGGCGACAGGCACCCTGCTCGATCGCCAGCAGGCCTTCGGCTACACCCAGGAAGACGTCACCCGCTTCCTCGAACCGATGGCCGTCAACGCCGACGATCCGCTCGGCTCGATGGGCACAGACACCCCGATCCCGGTGCTGTCGTCGAAGTCCCGCCTGCTCTACGACTACTTCAAGCAGAACTTCGCCCAGGTCACCAACCCGCCGATCGACCCGATCCGCGAGGAACTGGTGATGAGCCTGGTGACGATGGTCGGCCCGCGTCCCAACCTGCTTGGCCACGATGCCGGGACGCACAAGCGCCTCGAAGTCAGTCAGCCCATCCTGACCGACCTCGGCCTCGCCAAGATCCGCTCGGTGGAAGCCGCTCTCGACGGCGCCTTCCGCACCGGCACGATCGACATGACCTGGGACGCCAAGAGCGGGGCCGACGGCCTCGAGCAGGCGATCAAGGAAATGTGCTGGGCCGCGACCGAAGCGGTGCTGGCGGACAAGAACATCCTCGTGCTGTCCGACCGCGCCCAGGGTCCGAACCGCATCCCGATGCCGGCGCTGCTGGCGACGGCGGCGGTGCACCACCACCTCGTCCGCCAGGGCCTGCGCATGCAGACCGGCCTCGTGGTGGAAACCGGCGAAGCGCGCGAAGTGCACCACTTCTGCGCCCTGGCCGGCTACGGCGCCGAAGCGATCAACCCCTACCTCGCGCTCGAGACGATCGAGGCGATCCGCGTGCGCAAGAACCTGCCCGTGACGGCGGAGCAGGCGGCCAAGAACTACGTCTACGCCATCGGCAAGGGCATCCGTAAGGTCATGTCCAAGATGGGCATCTCGACCTACCAGTCGTACTGCGGCGCGCAGATCTTCGATGCGGTCGGCCTGTCCACCGCCTTCGTCGACAAGTACTTCACCGGAACCGCCACCACCATCGAGGGTGCCGGTCTTGCCGAGATCGCGGAAGAGACCGTGCGCCGCCACTCGGCCGCCTACGGCGACGACCCGATCTACAAGACCATGCTCGACGTGGGCGGCATCTACGGTTCGCGCGTGCGCGGCGAGGAACACGCCTGGACCAGCACCAACATCGGTCTGCTCCAACACGCCGTGCGCGGCAACGTGCCTGAAAAGTATCGCGAATTCGCGCAGACCATCAACGACCAGTCGGAGCGCATGCTCACGATCCGCGGGTTGATGGAGTTCACCCCCGGCGAGTCGATCCCGCTCGACGAGGTCGAACCCGCCAGCGAGATCGTCAAGCGCTTCGCCACCGGCGCGATGAGCTACGGCTCGATCTCGTGGGAGGCGCACACCACGCTCGCCGTGGCGATGAACCGCATCGGCGGCAAGTCGAACACCGGTGAAGGCGGCGAGGACCCGCGCCGCTTCAAGCCGATGGAAAACGGCGACACCATGCGCTCGTCGATCAAGCAGGTCGCTTCGGGCCGGTTCGGCGTCACCACCGAATACCTCGTCAACGCCGACGACATCCAGATCAAGATGGCCCAGGGCGCCAAGCCCGGCGAAGGCGGCCAGTTGCCCGGTGACAAGGTCGACCGCACCATCGGCGCGACCCGTCACTCGACGCCGGGCGTCGGCCTGATCTCGCCGCCGCCGCACCACGACATCTACTCGATCGAGGACATCGCGCAGCTCATTCACGATCTCAAGAACGTGAACCCGACCAGCCGCGTCTCGGTCAAGCTGGTGTCCGAAGTCGGCGTGGGCACGGTCGCGGCGGGCGTCTCCAAGGCGCGCGCGGACCACATCACGATCTCGGGCTACGAAGGCGGCACCGGCGCTTCGCCGCTGACCTCGCTGACGCACGCGGGTTCACCCTGGGAGATCGGCCTCGCCGAGACCCAGCAGACCCTGCTGCTCAACAACTTGCGCAGCCGCGTGGTGGTGCAGGCCGACGGCGGCCTCCGCACCGGCCGCGACGTCGCCGTGGCAGCATTGCTCGGCGCCGACGAGTTCGGCTTCGCCACCGCCCCGCTGATCGCGGCGGGCTGCATCATGATGCGCAAGTGCCACCTCAACACCTGCCCGGTGGGCGTGGCGACGCAGGACCCCGTCCTGCGCGGTCGCTTCACCGGCCAGCCCGAGCATGTCATCAACTACTTCTTCTTCGTGGCGGAAGAACTGCGTGCGATCATGGCCGAGCTGGGCTTCCGCACCATCCCCGAGATGGTCGGACGCGTCGATCGCCTGAACATGAAGAGGGCGGTGCAGCACTGGAAGGCCAAGGGCGTCGACCTGTCGAAGCTGCTCTACCAGGCCCCGCTCGGTGACGGCCCCTCGCTCAACTGGTCGCAGACCCAGGATCACGGCCTCGAGCACGCGCTCGACAACGCCCTGATCGCCGGCGCCATGGATGCGCTGGAACACCGCGAGGCCGTGCGCATCGAAAAGCCCATCATCAACGTCAACCGCACGGTCGGCGCGATGCTCTCGGGCGAAGTCGCCAAGCGCTACGGCCATGCCGGCCTGCCCGACAACACGATCAACGTGAAGCTCACCGGCGTCGCCGGCCAGAGCTTCGGCGCCTGGCTCGCCCACGGCGTCACGCTCGACCTGACCGGCGATGCCAACGACTACGTCGGCAAGGGCCTGTCGGGCGGCCGCGTGATCGTGCGCCAGCCCGCCCACGTGAACCGCGATCCACTCAAGAACATCATCGTCGGCAACACCGTGCTCTACGGCGCGATTTCCGGCGAGGCGTTCTTCAACGGCGTCGGCGGCGAGCGCTTCGCAGTCCGCAACTCGGGCGCAATCGCGGTCGTCGAAGGCTGCGGTGACCATGGCTGCGAGTACATGACCGGCGGCGTTGTAACGGTGCTGGGCAAGACCGGGCGCAACTTCGCGGCAGGCATGTCCGGCGGCATCGCCTACGTCTACGACGAGGACGGCCAGTTCGAAAAGCTGGTCAACGGCTCGATGGTAGACCTGCTGCCGATCTCGGCCGAAGCCGACGAGGAGGAAGGCACCGGCCGTCCGCAGCAGCGCACGGTCTCGGTCACCGACCTCGGCATGGGCGATCCGCTGCGCCACGACGCGGAGCGCCTGCGCATCCTGCTCGAACGCCACCACCTGCACACCGGCTCGAAGCGGGCCCGCGCACTGCTCGACGATTGGGGCAATGCACTGGGCAAGTTCGTCAAGGTGATGCCGCGCGACTACGCCAAGGCCCTGCGCCAGCAGGAGGCCGAACGCCTCGAAGCCGCCTCGGTCGCAGCAGAATAAGATTTAGGATCGCATAGAATGGGCAAGGAAACCGGCTTTCTCGAACTCGACCGCCACGACCGTACTTACGGTCCGGTCGACGCGCGGCTGAAGAACTACAACGAGTTCGTCATCCCGCTGGCGCCGCAGGCGCTCAAGGACCAGGCCTCGCGCTGCATGAACTGCGGCGTGCCGCACTGCCATACCGGCTGTCCGGTCAACAACATCATCCCGGACTGGAACCACCTGGTCTACGAGGACGACTTCCGCAACGCGCTGGAGGTCCTCCACTCGACCAACAACTTCCCCGAGTTCACCGGCCGCATCTGCCCCGCTCCGTGCGAGGCGGCGTGCACGCTCAACATCATCGACGAACCGGTGACGATCAAGTCGATCGAATGCGCCATCGTCGACAAGGGATGGGCGCAAGGGTGGATCACCCCGCAAGTTCCCGCGCATCGCACCGGCAAGTCGGTGGCGGTCGTCGGTTCGGGCCCGGCGGGCCTTGCGTGTGCCCAGCAACTGGCGCGCGCCGGCCACTCGGTCACGGTGTTCGAGAAGAACGACCGCGTCGGCGGGCTGATGCGTTACGGCATCCCCGACTTCAAGATGGAAAAGCACCTCATCAACCGCCGCGCGGCGCAGATGGAAGCCGAGGGCGTGGTGTTCAAGACTTCCACCGAAGTGGGCGTGACCGTCTCGGTCGCCTCTCTAAAGGAGAACTTCGACGCGGTGGTCTTCGCCGGCGGCGCCGAGGAAGCCCGCCGTCTCGACATCCCGGGCGCCGAACTGCCCGGCGTGCGCCTGGCGATGGAGTTCCTGACGCAGCAGAACAAGCGCAACGCCGGCGACGACGAACTGCGCGCCGCTCCGCGCGGCACGATCTCGGCCAAGGGCAAGCACGTCATCGTCATCGGCGGCGGCGACACCGGGTCGGACTGCGTCGGCACCTCCAACCGCCAGGGCGCAGCTTCGGTCACGCAGCTGGAAATCATGCCCAAGCCTCCGGTCATGGAAGACAAGGCGCTGTCGTGGCCGTTCTGGCCGCTCAAGCTGCGCACCTCGTCCAGCCACGAGGAAGGCGCGGATCGCGACTGGTCGGTCCTGACCAAGCGCGTCATCGGCAGCAACACCGTCACCGGCCTGGAATGCGTGCGCGTAGAGTGGGTCGGCGGCAAGATGCAGGAGATCGAGGGCAGCGAGTTCACGCTGCAGGCGGACCTGATCTTCCTCGCCATGGGCTTCACCGGCCCGCGCAAGCAAGGCATGATAAACCAGTCCGCCGTCGAGCTGGACCCGCGCGGCAACGTCAAGGCCGACATGCTCAAGTACCAGACCAGCGACGAGCAGATCTTCGCCTGCGGCGACATGCGCCGTGGCCAGTCGCTGGTCGTCTGGGCGATCCGCGAAGGCCGCCAGTGCGCCCGCTCGGTCGACCAGGTACTGATGGGCGCGAGCCAGCTTCCGCGCTGATCGATCCCATGTTGAATACGAGAGGGGGGCGTGCCGCGAGGCGCGCCCTTCTTCGTTTCGCGGGGGGAGAAGCCGCTTTCCATTCCACGCGAATGCAAGGTCCGATGTGTAAGCGGCTGGGAGGCCTGCGGCACGGCCCCTTCGCGTGAGACCGGTTTTCTTGTTTTTCCCCGCCTCCCCGCTCCGCGTGACCAGTTCCTGCTCGCCGAGGCGATCACTTTCCCCGCTCGCTTGACCACGCTCGCCCGCACCTGTTCTCTCGCCCGAAGAGGGAGAAGCCACATGCTGCTGGAAATCGCCGAGATCGAAGTGCGGCCGGGCGCCGAAGACCAGTTCGCGCGGGCCATGCGCGAAGCCGGTGTGGGCTATCTTGCTGCTTGCGAAGGCGTGCTCTCCGCCCGCTTCGGACGTGGGGTGGAAAACACCTCGAAGTTCACCTTCAACGTCGTATGGACCTCGCTGGAGGCCCACCAGGCTGCCCGTACGCTCAAAGACTTCGGCAGGTTCCGTGCCTGCTTCGGCGACCTTACCATCGGTGGCGCCATGAACCATTACGAGATGGACGAGGCGATCCCGGGCGCTTCGGCCTGACGAACGATCGTCCTCCCGGCAAAGGCCGCGACCGCAGGCTACTCCCTCAGGCGATAGCTCGCCACGAGCCACTGCAGCGTTGCGGGTTGACGCGAGGTTGGCGGGTCCTTGCCCACGCTCCCGCGGCGAGCCCGGGACACCAAAATCTTACCAGTCGATCGTCCCGCGCCCGTGTTCGGCGAGGAAGGCATTGGCACGGCTGAAATGCTTGCACCCGAAGAACCCCGCGTATGCCGAAAGCGGGCTCGGGTGCGGCGCCGTGAGGACGAGGTGGTGGCTGTCCGCCAGCCCCGACACCCGCATCGCCTTCTTCTTCGCGTGGCTGCCCCACAACATGAAAACGCAAGGTTCGCGCTTCGCCACCACGGCGGCAACGGCAGCGTCGGTCACGGCTTCCCAGCCCCGGTTCTGGTGCGAGCCGGCCTGCCCCTCCTCCACTGTCAGTGCGTTGTTGAGCAGCAGCACACCCTGCCGTGCCCAGTGTTCGAGGTTGCCGTGGCCGGGAGCGGTCACGCCGCAGTCCGTCGCCAGTTCCTTGTAGATGTTCACCAGAGAGGGCGGCACCCGCACCCCCGCCTGCACCGAGAAGGCCAGTCCATGGGCCTGTCCGGCGCCGTGGTAGGGGTCCTGCCCCAGGATCACCACGCGTACGGCGTCGAGCGGGGTCAGCTCGAACGCGGCGAGGCGCGTGCCGCGCGGCGGAAAGATGCGTTTGCCGGCGGCTTCCTCGGTCTTGAGCCAGCCGCCCAACTTGCGCGCCTCGGGCGTCCCCAGCACCGGGTCGAGCGCGGGAGCCCAACTGGGGGGCACGCTTTGGGCCTGCTGTGTTGCGGTCATGTCCTCAGCTCCCGAAAAACCCGCGCGCTGACGCAAGGGCAGCGCTTGCGGCATTGCGCAATACCGGCCCAGTCCCTAAGCATTTCCGGACTATGGCTGTCCATCTCCACGAAGAAGATCTCCCCGAAGGCGTGCTCGCGCCGGGGCCCGTCGCTGTCGACACCGAAACGATGGGTCTCATCACCCCGCGCGACCGGCTCTGCCTGGTGCAGATTTCGGACGGCAGGGGCGACGAACACCTCGTCCGCTTCGGTCCCGGCAGCCCGTTCGATGCACCCAACCTCAAGGCGGTGCTGGCCGATCCGGAGCGCCTGAAGCTCTATCATTTCGCCCGCTTCGACCTTGCCGCCGTGGAACATTACCTCGGCGTCACCGCCGCGCCGGTGTTCTGCACCAAGATCGCCAGCAAGCTGGTCCGCACTTACACCGATCGCCACGGGCTCAAGGACCTGGTGCGCGAGCTGCTCGGCAAAGAGGTGTCGAAACAGCAGCAGTCGAGCGACTGGGGCGCCCCCGAGCTGACCGACGCGCAGAAGGACTACGCCGCCTCCGACGTGCGTTACCTTCACGCCATGCACACGATCCTGGTCGAGCGCCTTGCGCGGGAGAAGCGCACCGAGATCGCGCAGGCCTGCTTCGACTTCCTGCCTGCCCGCGCCCGGCTGGACCTCGCCGGGTGGCCCGACCACGACATCTTCAGCCACGAAGCAGCCTGATCCCTTCCCAAGAGTTTCCTGAACCGCCATGTCCGTAGAAGCCGTCCAGATCCGCAACCGCCGCCGGCACTTCGCCGCACCCGGCGGCTCGCACGATCGCCTCGTTGGCTTCCTGGCCAAGGCCCTGCCCGCCGCGATCGGCGTGGTCGCGGCGGTGATGATTCTGGTGCCGCTTTCCCCGCGCGGCGAGATCAGCTTCCTGCTCGACCGCAACAAGGTGGCCATCACCACCGAACGCCTCAAGGTCGACGACGCCGCCTATCGCGGCAAGGACAACAAGAATCGCGCCTTCGTGGTCACTGCCGGCACTGCCGTGCAGAAAGCGGCTACTACCCCCGTCGTGCAGATGCAGAAGCTCAAGGCGCTGATGAGCCTGAACGACGGCCCGGCGCAGATTGTCGCGCCCAACGGCGCCTACAATTACGATACCGAGCAGATCGCGGTGTCCGGCCCGGTCAACTTCGCCGCGCCCGACGGCTACAAGATGACCACCCGCAACGTCGCGATCGACGTGCGCAACCAGCGCGCGGTGGGTTCCGGCGGCGTCGACGGAACCGTGCCCACCGGCACGTTCCGCGCCGATTCGATGAACGCGGACCTGGAAAACCGCACCGTGACCCTGGAAGGCAATGCCCGGCTGCGCATGACGCCCGGCAAGCTGAGGATACCCCAATGACGTCCGCCCCCAAGAAGTTCTTCCGCGCAGCCGTGGCCCTGCCCGTGTTGGGGCTGGCTGCCCTCGGCGCCGCGCCGCAACTCGATGCGCAAGTCCTGTCCGGCCACAACTCCGACGCACCCGTGGACTATGCCGCCGATCGCATCGAACTGCAGGACAAGCAGAACCGCGTCGTGCTGACCGGCAACGTCGACGTGAAGCAGGCCGAATTGCGCCTGCGCGCCGCACGCACCGTGGTCAACTTCACCAATGCCGGCTCGATGCAGATCCAGCGCATCACCGCGTCGGGTGGCGTCGTCGTGACCCGCGCCGATGAAGTGGCGACGGGCGACGTGGGAATCTACGACTTCAACCAGAAGGTCATCACGATGACCGGCAACGCCACGATCAAGCGCGGCAACGGCGATACCCTGCGCGGTGGACGCCTGGTGGTCGACCTCAAGAGCGGCGTCTCCTCGGCTTCTGGCGGGCAGGGCGGTCGCGTGTCGGGCACGTTCAGCGTCCCGAAGCAAAACGGGAACTGAGCAAGACGAGGTCGGACAGGGGTAATCCCTTGTGCCGATGAACAAGAGTTAACCGGCGAGCATTTTCCTACAAACAGGCCCATGCGTATCTGGAATCGGGTTTCCTTCCTGAAACAGGAGTCCCGATGCCCAACAATCCCATCCAAATGCCGTCCGGATATGCCACGGCTTTCGCCATCGGTTTTGCCGATCCGGCAAGCGGCGATTTGTCGATCGTCGAATCCAGCCGCCCTTTGCCGGTCACGAATGTGGCTGCCAGCGCGGCGGAACCTTTGAGCGGCGTCGCCTACCTCGATGGGACGTTCGGCCCTTTCCTCCCCACCACCCAGCGACCCGTCCTGATCAGCCTCGAAGGCACTTGGACCGGCACCGTGACCATACGTCGCTCGGTCGACGGCGGCCAGACCATGCAGGCGCTCACCATCGCGGGCGAACCTTGGGGCATTTATCGAAACAATGCCTGCGAAGTGGTCTGGGAAGAAATCGAAGAAGGGGCAGCCCTTTATCTGAGCGCGACGATAGCCACCGGATCGCTGGTCTATCGGCTGTCGCAATAATCGTTTCGCGCCGAAAATCTTCAGGCTGCAGTCCCATACTGCGAGGAGTCCATCAATGGCTATCGACCATCTGGCGCGGGGACTTTCCGCTTCACAACGCCGCACCTTCGCCTCCACCGAAGCGGGCAAGGGAGCAGCTCTCGTCGGCACGACATCGGGCCTGACGCTACAGACCGTATTGGATTACAATTTAGGCGTATCGGTCAGCGGCGTCGCGGTTGGTGGCGACGCGGCGGATGCGATCGAAGCTGCGCACCAACGGGCCAAGGTGCTGGGCGTCGACGTGCTTCTGCCGCCCTACATGGTGAGGTTATCACGGCCGATCAGGGTCAATCGTCTGCGTGGCACGCCGGGCGCAAGCAAAATCAATGTCTCCGACATGACCATGGGCGTGTACCCGCTGTCGCAATTCTGCATCGTAAACGAGCATTGGACGACGACATACAATCCAAATTCGGCCGACCTCTGCCTGTTTTCCGGCTTTGAGATCCTGACGACGCCCAACAAGCGCCAGTCATTGATTGGCCTGGCCAACGTCCGCTTCGCCGATATCGACCAATTGACTCTAAGAGCCAGTCGCAACCTCGACCCTGATGGAAAACCTTACGGCGTAGATGCGTTGTTGGACTTTTACGCCGCTGTGCATGGCGCCAGCGTGCGCCGTTCGACATTCCGCCAGGAGACCGGCGCTTATGGTGCCAATCAGGTTTCGGCAGGCGGAGGCGGCTGTATCTGGATCAGGAATTTTTCGGGAAATGGTACTCTCGCGGACAATATCACCGAAAAGATCGTCGTCCAGGACTGCGATTTCTATCATTATACGACAGACGAGTGCATCGCAATATTTGGTGTTCGCGGAGTTACCCGAAACTGTCGGGTCAACGGAAATCAGATATACGGGCTTGAAGCCAGTGATCTGGGGATCAATGCTTCAGAAAGCATCTATCGCCCCTCTCTGCTGTCGATATTCCCTCTCAACGACGGGTCCGGTGCAACGCTGGGCGCAACCGCGGCCGTTCATGGGAACGAGTTCTCCGACAACCGGATTTATGAAAAATCCGCCTTATACAGTGTCATTCGAGTGGGGAGTACAACAGATTCCTCGCAACGATGTGAAAACAACGCCATAAGAAACAACTATGTCGAGTTTTATTTCTCGACCGATCGAAATACAGGACCGTTGGCCGTATGGACGAACGCCGGGTCGAACGGCGTCAACCCCGCTTCGGCAAGCATTGCGATTCGTTGTATTGAAGGCACTCCAGGGATTTCCTATTCCGGAATCTTGTCCGGCAACGTGTCACAAGGCAACGAAGTCATCGTAAGGGCCGGGGCGACCATTACTGCGGCATTCAGCGGTTGGCAGTCCCTCAAGGGCTGCTCTACCCGAGGCTCGATCACGACCGCCGCGATGACCTGCAAGCATGTCGAAGGCGGTCGTTATGAAACCGCGCTGAGGGGCTTCGTCAATTGCGGCTTCATCTGCAATGCGACGATCCGGATAAACCTCGGCGGCACGGTCAATGCCGCCTGCGTCGTCGACGACCCGTCTGGCGGCACCTACGCAATCACAGGGTGCCAGATCAACACCTCCGGGCCATTGGTTTACGTATCCGCGATTGTCACTGGAGACGTGGCCCTATCGGCAACCGTCAACACCGGGTTCATCAACGCGCAGCCTGCCCTGAATATTCTTGCGGCAAATGCAGTCGTTCGCGCCAACGGCAATTACATCCTAGGCGCGAGTGGTGTTGCCGCAGGAGTGGGTACGGTAAAGAACGCCTACAATACCTGGGGCCTGACTGACGATTAGCAGGACCCCGGCGAACCGCGATTGTCCGAAAGCGCGAAGCAAAGAAAAGCGCCGTGGGCGTCAGAACGCCCGGTCGTGCACCAGTACGCGCATGGTCAGCAGGATGATCTGGATATCGCGCATGATCGTCCAGCCTTCGAGATACTCGAGGTCGGCCTGGAGGCGATTGACGAGGTCCGATTCGTGGTCGGTGGCACCGCGGAAGCCGCGAACCTGGGCAAGGCCCGAAAGGCCCGGCTTGAGCGAGTGGCGCTGCCAGTAGCGCAAGTCGACTTCCCAGAACAGCTTGTCGCCCGCCAGAGACCCGGTCGCGTGCGGACGCGGGCCCACGAGGCTCATGTCGCCGAGCAGCACGTTGAACAACTGCGGCAGTTCATCGATGCTGGTCTTGCGGATGAAGCGCCCGACACGGGTGATCCGCTTGTCGTCCTTCGAGGCGGAGACGCTGCCGGTGGCATCGCCCAGCGACTGGGTCATCGAGCGGAACTTGTACATGTTGAAGAAGCGGTTGCCGCGTCCCATGCGACGCTGGGTGAAGAACACCGAGCCGCCATCCTGCAGCTTCACCGCCAGCGCCACCGCGATCAGCAGTGGCGACAGGGCGAGGATCGCGCCACCGGCGAAGGCAACGTCGAACATGCGCTTGATCGCACGGTCGCGCAGGCCAAGCGGCCCGGCCGAGACCAGCAGCAACCCGTGCTTGCCGACCACGCGCGCGCCCTGGGCGCCGAGGCGGGCGACCTCGTCATCGAGCACTTCGCCGTCGACGTTGGCCCCCTTCAGCATCATCGCCCACTCGACGCGGCGCCCCGAGGGGCAGCTCACCACCACGCGGTCGATGTTGCGCAGCACGAGGCCGATGCGATCGAGCGCGTGCGGATCGTTGAGATTGGGCCGCAGGCCCATCGCCGCAGCCGAAATGCGAATGGCGCCCCGCAAGTTCACTTGCGGGCCGCCATCGTCGATGATGAGTTCATTGAGGACGTTCTCACCGCAGCGCCAGCGCACGAAGCTGCGCAGTTGCAGGCGGGCCCAGGCGATCACCAGCATCGCGCAGATCGCGCCGCCGTTGAATCCCCAGCGCGACACGTCGGCGTCGGGACGGATCAGGAACTGCACGAAGACCACCACGACCACGGCGATGACGATCGCCACCGTCGCGCGGAAGATTCCGGTCCAGCCTTCCTGGAGCGATGTGGTGGAATAGGATCCGTTGTAGAGCGCGAGGGTCAGATAGATCGGCAGGATGAGCTGGGCGTGGACCAGTGCTTCGGAAAGCCCGTAGGAACCCGAAAGCAGGTATCCGGTAACCGCGAAGCCCAGGAAGATGGAGACGACATCGGCGACGACCAGCGCCAGGTAGCACTGCAGCCGCCGACGCTCGCGCGAGGGGGCCACCAGCAACTCGTCGAATTCCGAACGCTCCTTGAGAAGCGGCCTCGCGGCAAACGGCGCGTTCATCAGCCCGGCACTCCTGGTTGCGAACTCACGCCGATCATTTCCCTCATGCAGACACTATCGGCGCTCGCAACATGGAAGCCATGCTGCGGCGCAATACGTATACGCCCGTATGAACATTGGAGGCAACCGGAAAAGCGTATTCCGTCAGGCCGTGGCAATTGTCCGTTGTCTGGAATTGGGACGTGCAGAGCGCGCTATTGTCAGCAAACCGTCAGCCAACAACAGTTCCGCATCCTGACTGTTCGTAAGCAGCAATTGATGCAGCCCGATGAGCCGGGCGACCAGACGTTCCAGCCGCGGGCCTCGCCAGAGCTGGAGTTGAGCGGTCAGTGCCGACTGGTCCTTCCAAAACACCCGGCGCGCGCCCGCTTCGGCCTTTACGAAACCGGCGACGTCGCGTCCATCCCCCAGCCGTGCGTTGAGCCCGGCCAATTGCGCCGCCCGGCGTTCGAAGGCGAGCAGCAGGCCGACGGGGTTCATCTCCTGTTCGCGCATCCGCCGCAGTTCGGGGCCGACCGCTTCGCGCCGGCCGCCCAGCACCGCATCGACGAGCGTTCCGAACCCGTCGTCCTCGGTGGAGGCGCCCACTGCGTCCAGGTCCGCCATCGCGACGGGGCGCGGCGTTTCGGGCGAGGCGTCGAGGAAGAGCGCCAGCTTGGTGACTTCGGAACGGGCGATGCGGGTGTCGAGCCCTGCGCCCCGCGCGATTCGTTCGGCGATCTCGCTGCCCATCTTGAGCCCGGCGGTGTTGGCCATGGTCCGCACCGAGGCCGTAACCGCCCCCAGGTCCGGCGGGTAGAACATCGCCACCAGCCCGTCCGGCCGAGCGGCGAGGAGCTTGGCGGTACGCGACTTGTCGGTGGCTCCGGTGGCGACGATCAGGACAGGACAGCCCTCGACGTCGTTTTCGAGCAGGGTCTGCACGGCATCGTGGGCTTCGTCGCCGGCCGCGCGGACCCAGATGTGGCGCGTGCCGCCGAACAGCGAGGTCGAGCGTGCCTCATCGCCCAGCTTGACCGGGTCACGGCGCAGTTCCGCACCGGCCAGCTCGATCCTCTCACCCGGGTCCGGAAGTAGCGAGACGATGCGGGTGGCGGCGTCGAAGGCGCTCGATTCGTCGGGCCCGCAGAAGAAGAACACGCGCGCCTCTCGGGCCGCGCGGGCGGCGATGCCGGCGAATTCCTTCTGGCTCGCCTTCACGGGCCGTTACTGGCTGGTATCGCCGCGCAGCCGCAGCGCGACATTGGTGACGATGCGGTTGGCAACGTCCTTCGCCATGTTCTCGAGCGCCGTCTGTTCCGCCGCGATCGTCGCATAGTCGGACGAGACGACGTCGATTCCTGCGTCCGAACCGGCGGTGGCATCGAGCACGACTTCGCCGCTCCCCACGTCAACCAGCTGATAGCGTGCCCGCAGGGTCCGACGTTCGCGGCCGACGGTATCGTCGGAGAGCAGCGCGAAGCTTTCCAGCTTGTCGTCGAGGCGGATGTCGAGCCGGTACTTGGGTGCGGCCTTGCCGGCGGCGCCGAGCTGGTCGACCAGCGCGTTGCGCACCAGCCAACCGGCGCGGCCCTCGATCGCGGAAACCTGCACCCCGGCAAGGCCCTGTGCGACGGCGGCATTGCCGCCGCCCGCGTACATCGGCTGGAGCCCGCACCCGGCGAGCATCAACACTCCGGCAAAGGCGACCAGCGCCCTCACGCGACGAGATTGACCAGGCGGTCGGGCACGACGATTATCTTGCGCACTTCGGCTCCATCCAGCGCACGCTGCACCTTCTCGCTGGCAAGGGCAAGCGCCTCCAGCGCTTCCTTGGAGGTGCCCTTGGCGACGGTGACGGTATCGCGCAGCTTGCCCTTCACCTGAATCGCCACGGTGACCTCGTCGTCGACCAGCAGCGCCGGGTCGACGTCCGGCCATGCAGCGCCGGCGATCAGGCCGTCGCCGATGCTGGCCCAGGCCTCTTCCGCCAAATGCGGCATCATCGGCGAGACCAGCAACAGCAGCGAACGGATGGCGGCCGAACGGCTGGCCGAAGGCGCGGCCTTCTCGGTCGCGCCGGTCAGTTCGTAGATGCGGGCCACGGCCTTGTTGAAGCCGAGCGATTCGATGTCGCGCGCGGCGGCATCGACGGTCTGGTGGACCTTGCGATCCAGAGCCTTGTCGTCGCCGGTCGCGGCAGCATCGTACTGGCCGAACAGGCGCCACAGGCGCTGCACGAAGCGACCGCAACCCTCGATGCCGGCTTCGGACCAGGGCAGGTCGCGCTCGGGCGGGCTGTCCGAGAGCATGAACCAGCGAATCGCGTCGGCGCCGTAAGTCGCGACGATCTCGTCCGGATCGACCACGTTTTTCTTCGACTTCGACATCTTGATGACGCGGCCGATCTCGACCGGCCCACCATCCGCCTTGAGCGTCGCGCTTTCCGATCCACGCTCGACTTCGCCGGGCGTGAAGTAGACCGGCTGGCCGTTGGCGTCGTTGACGCGGAAGTAGGTCTCGTGCGTGACCATGCCCTGCGTGAACAGGCTGGCGAAGGGTTCCTTCACCTCGATCTTGCCGATCCGGGCCAGCGCGCGGGTCCAGAAGCGGGCGTAGAGCAAGTGCAGGATCGCATGCTCGATGCCGCCGATGTACTGTTCGACCGGCAGCCACTCGGCGATCTTGATCGGGTCGAACGGACGGTCGCCGGGTTGGCTGGCGAAGCGCAGGAAGTACCACGAGCTGTCGGCGAACGTATCGAGCGTGTCGGTCTCGCGACGGGCCGGGTGGCCGCACTGCGGGCAGTCGACATGCTTCCAGGTCGGGTGGCGCACCAGCGGGTTGCCCGGCGTCTGGAAATCGACGTCCTCGGGCAGCACAACGGGCAGGTGCTTCTTGGGCACCGGCACCACGCCGCAGACCTCGCAGTGGATGAACGGGATCGGCGTGCCCCAGTAGCGCTGGCGCGAGACGCCCCAGTCGCGCAGGCGCCACACCGTCTTGCCCTCGCCCCAGCCTTCGGCCTCGGCGCGGGCGATGACGGCGGCGATCGCGTCGGCCACGGCCATCCCATCGAGGAACTGCGAGTTCACCAGCGCGCCGGGGCCACTGTAGGCCGTGTCGCCTTCGAACACGGGGTCGACGTTTTCCCCGTCCGCGATCACACGGATCGCGGGCAGGTCGTACTTGCGGGCGAAATCGAGGTCGCGCTGGTCGTGCGCGGCCGAACCCATCACCGCACCGGTGCCGTAATCCATCAGCACGAAGTTGGCGATGAACACCGGCAGTGGCGCGCCGGTAAACGGGTGCTTGGCGGTGATCCCGGTGTCGAAGCCCAGTTTCTCGGCGGTTTCCAGCTCAGCAGCGGTGGTGCCGCCCTGCTTGCACAGCGCAATGAAGTCCTGGACCTCGGCGTTGCCCGCCGCGAGCGTCTGCGCGATCGGGTGATCGGCGGCGACGGCGACGAAGCTGGTGCCGAACAGGGTGTCCGGCCGGGTGGTGTAGACCTCCAGCGAACCGCCGGTCGACAAGTCGAACTTGAACTGCAACCCTTGCGACTTGCCGATCCAGTTCTCCTGCATCGTGCGGACCTTCTCGGGCCACTTGTCGAGCGTGGAGAGGCCTTCGAGCAGTTCGTCGGCGAAGTCGGTGATCCTGAGGAACCACTGGGAGAGCTTACGCTTCTCGACCAGCGCGCCCGAGCGCCAGCCGCGCCCGTCGATCACCTGCTCGTTGGCGAGCACGGTCTGGTCGACCGGGTCCCAGTTGACCGCCGATTCCTTGCGGTAGACGAGGTCGTGCTCGTACAGGTCGAGGAACAGCGCCTGCTCGTGGCCGTAGTATTCCGGCTCGCAGGTGGCGATCTCGCGGCTCCAGTCGAGCGCGAAGCCCAGGCGCTTCAACTGCGCCTTCATGTTGGCGATGTTCTCACGCGTCCAGCCGCCGGGGTGGACGCCCTTTTCCATCGCCGCGTTCTCGGCGGGCATGCCGAAGGCGTCCCAGCCCATCGGGTGGAGGACCTCGTGGCCGCGCATCCGCTTGTAGCGGGCCAGCACGTCGCCCATCGTGTAATTGCGGACGTGGCCGATGTGGATGCGCCCCGAGGGGTAGGGAAACATCTCCAGCACATAGCTGCGCGGCTTGGTGGAAGTGTCGTCGGCGCGGAAGCTCTGCGCTTCGTCCCACGCAGCCTGCCAGCGCGTGTCGGCCTGAGCCGGATCGAACCGCTCGGTCATCTTGGTATGGTCTCCTGCGGACGTCGACATCCGCGCAATAGAAATCGGGCGCCGCTTCCGTAAGGATCAGGCGCCCGGAAGAATCAGCCGCCGATCGAATCGCGACGCAGGTCGCGGGCGCGGGTGAGGATGATGTCCTCGAGCTTCTGCACGGTGGCCGCCTGGACCGGGGCCGGCACCCAGCCGCCGCCCTGCGACACTTCGCGCACCGCCGTCACCTTGAGCGCATCGGCGCGCAGGTTCTGGTCGAGGATCATGATCGAGACCTTGACGCGCTCGGTCGGGGTCTTGGGATTGACGTACCAGTCGGTGATGATGACGCCGCCGGCGCTGTCCGACTGGAGCAGCGGCATGAACGACACCGAATCGAGGCTCGCACGCCACAGGTAGCTGTTCACGCCGATCGTGGTCACCTGCGAAGGCGCCAGCGTCGCGCGCGCCTTCTCGCGACCGCCGCCGCAACCGGCCAGCGCGAGCGCCGCCACAGCGCAGAAACCCGCGGTTGCCCAGAAGGCTTTCGGGCTACGCAGGGTAAGAAGGCCGGTATCGGTGCTGCCTGTCATTGTAATTCCCAGTTTCGTGCCGGGTCCGTCAAAGTCGCCGCAGAAACGGACGCGCAACGAACCCATCGTCAGATGCCTCTATAACCGCCGCTGGGCGGGCGGCAAGTGCGCCCGAAGCCTTTGCGCGGCCACGGTGGTCCCTAAGCGCCGCGTCGCTGAGCGCTTGCTGAACGACGTGCCGACCGGCAGACCCTTTCCCATGCCACTCAGGACGTGTTAATCTCGCGGTGCGTATGGAGGCAGTTTTCCGCGACGACTCCCGCGGGAAGGATTTGCGAGAGGCGACAGGGCTTTAGGATGGCTATCGAACAAGGCACCACCTCGAGGGGCGGCATGAAGGGCGGACTGCTTCTGGCGGGCTGCGTCGGCATGCTGGCACTGCCGAGCGCGGTGCTGGCTTTCTCCACCAACTTCAAGTCGCATTCCGTCGCCGCCGGACGCATCGATTCCCTCGACCCTGGGGCGACTCCGGAAAATCTCTCGGAAGCCATCGCCATGCGCTCGCTCGCGCAGGGCCAGCCGTTCCCCTTCACGCCTGCCGGCACCCCCAACCGCCAGGATCGCGCCGTGACCGTCGCGGTGCGTGTCGATCCCGAAGCGGCGCTGGCGATCATCGTGCGCGGCCGCTCGCCGGCGATGGCCAGCAGCCAGGACGCCGCCAGCCTGCGCATCGCACCGGCCGCATTCAACCTGGGCGTTTCGCGCGGCTACCAGAACTTCGCGCAGAACCTCGTACCCCAGCCGACCGCCCGGCCTATGGCGGAACTGCCCGACCTCAAGAAGTTCAGCCTCGCCCCCGGCACGACGACCAAGGATGAATCGCGCTTCTCGCCGCGCATCTCGATCGACGAAAAGCGCGCCGCCGGTCGCGCCCCTCGAACCTTCTCGGGCGAGGCGGGCGAAGTGGACCTGGGCGGCGCCTACCGGGTGACCGAAAATCTCGATGTCACCGCAGGCGTGCGCTATTCGCAGGACCGCGAGCGACTGGTCCCGCTGACCGACGGCAAGCTCGATGGCCAGGCGGTTTACGTCGGAACCCAGTTCCGATTCTGAAACCGGCAATCGCCGTTGCAGTTTCTGCACGCAATTGAGTCGATTTCCGGCGCGTTTAGGGCAATAGTCGGCCTTGCCGCCGTCATATTCCTTCCATAGCAATGTCGATGGTGGATGCTCAGACTTGGGAAAGGCTTGATATGGCGCGCGTTGCAATTGTTACCGGTGGGACCCGGGGTATCGGCAAGGCTGTCTCGCTCGCACTTCAGGAGCGCGGCCACACGGTAGTTGCGAATTACGCAGGCAACGACGAGAAGGCGCAGGCCTTCGCGCAGGAGACCGGCATTCCCGTCTACAAGTGGGACGTGGGCGACCACGAGGCGACGCAGGAAAGCTGCGCAAGGATCGCCGCCGAAGTGGGACCGATCGACATCGTCATCAACAATGCCGGCATCACCCGCGACGGCGTGCTGCAGCGGATGAGCTTCGACGACTGGAACGACGTCATGCGCATCAACCTGGGCGGCTGCTTCAACACCGCCAAGGCGACCTTCGCCGGCATGCGCGAGCGCGGCTGGGGCCGGATCGTCAACATCGGCTCGATCAACGGGCAGGCCGGCCAGTACGGCCAGGTGAACTACGCGGCGGCCAAGAGCGGCATCCACGGCTTCACCAAGGCACTGGCGCAGGAAGGCGCCAAGTACGGCGTGACCGTGAACGCCATCGCGCCGGGCTACATCGACACCGACATGGTCGCCGCCGTGCCCGCCCCGGTTCTGGAGAAGATCGTCGCCAAGATCCCGGTCGGCCGCCTCGGCAGCGCCTACGAGATCGCGCGTGGCTGCGCGTTCCTCTGCTCGGAGAACGCGGCCTTCGTGACCGGCTCGACGCTGAGCATCAACGGCGGGCAGCACATGTACTGACGATGGCAGGTGCCTGGCGAAACCGTTCCATGGAGCGGCGAGCCAGGCGCCGGCGCCATGGGGTTTGCGCGCGGTTTTCGCCGTAATCGTGCATCCCTCGCCCGATCGCAGAACTGGATCGGCCGATTTTTCCGCGCAATGGCCGGCGGGCCATGCGGCATCCGCTCCCAGATCCTCCTTGTTGCGAAGCAATGGGGAGGTCGCACACGCGTTGCGGGTGACCGAGGGGCTCCTTTGCCTCCACCACCAGCCGCTCCCCACCTGCGTCGGGAAGGAGAATCGGCACAAAAAAGGGCCGCGGTTTCCCGCGACCCTTTTTTCGTAAGCCGAGGCTCTGGAAGCTTAGCGCTTCGAGAACTGGAAGCTGCGGCGTGCCTTGGCGCGGCCGTACTTCTTACGCTCGACGACACGCGGGTCGCGGGTGAGGAAGCCGGCGGCCTTGACGGCGGCGCGCAGGGTCGGCTCGTACTTCGACAGGGCCTGGGCGATTCCGTGCTTCACAGCGCCGGCCTGGCCCGAGAGGCCACCACCCTTGACGGTGGCGATCACGTCGTACTGGTCTTCGCGGCCGGCGACCTGGAAGGTCTGGTTGATGACCAGACGCAGGGTCGGACGAGCAAAGTAGACGGCCTGGTCGCGGCCGTTCACGGTGATCTTGCCCGAACCAGGCTTGATCCACACGCGGGCGACGGCGTCCTTGCGGCGGCCGGTGGCGTAGGCGCGGCCCTGGGCGTCGATCTGCTGCTCACGCAGCGGAGCGTTCGAGACGATCGGCGCGGGAGCGAAAGTCTCGTCGGCCACGGTCACGTCGCCGGTGATGTCCTTGAGGTCGGACAGGCTCTGAACGGTTTCGTTTTCGGACATTACGCGCCCACCTTGTTCTTGCGGTTCATGGAAGCGACGTCGAGCGCTTCGGGCTGGGTGCCGCCATGGGGATGTTCGGTGCCGGCATAGAGGTGCAGGGCGCGCATCTGGTCGCGGCCGAGCGGACCACGGGGAACCATGCGCTCAACGGCCTTCTCGAGCACGCGCTCGGGGAAGCGGCCGGCGAGGACCTTGTCCGCGGTGACTTCCTTGATGCCGCCGGCATAGCCGGTGTGCTTGTAGTAGGTCTGCTGCTTGAGCTTGTTGCCCGTGAAGCGGACCTTCTCGGCATTGATGACGACGACGTGGTCGCCGCAATCGACGTGCGGGGTGTAGCTCGGCTTGTGCTTGCCGCGCAGCAGGTCGGCGATGATGACGGCGAGACGGCCGACAACAAGACCTTCGGCATCGATAAGATGCCACTTCTTTTCCACCTCGGCCGGCTTGATCGACCGGGTGACCTTCGTGAGCGCCTTCATGGCTGGTCATTCCCTATGAGTATCGTGCGCCAGCCGTGAAGCGAATCCCCGGAAGCGCGGAAGGCGGCCAATTCGTCGAAATGCACCGACAAGTCAAGCAGACTGCGGGATTCCAGAGAGGTATAATGATACCGTTACTCTTCGGGAGACGATGAGGGACACGTCCGTTTATCCGATTCCCGTCGCCCTGAACTCGTTTCAGGGCCATGCTGCTTTCGGCGCCGATGGCTGGGATAACCAGCCGCCCGCGTGGGTTGCCACCACAAGCCACGGCGTTGACGGCGAAACGGGCCCTGAAACGAGTTCAGGGCGACGATGGAGGGGAAAAAGGAGTCTAGTGCCCTACCCCCGCCGCCCGAGGCCATGCGCTCCCCACACGGTTGCCGCGACGAGGAGCGCGCCACAAAGCTGGTGCGCCACCGCGAGCCACAGCGTCACGCCCGACCACACGGTGAACACGCCCAGAATCACCTGGGTCCCGAAAGCGCTGTGCAACGCGACCGAGGCGAGCCGCTCGTGCTTCGCCTTGAGCCTGCGGCCCATCGCGATCAGCACCAGGACCACGGCCCAGGCCCACCAGCGATGGACGAAATGGGTGAGGTAGGGGTCGTTCACCAAGGCATGGAGCGCGCCGTGCGCCCACTCAACGCCTTCGGGGAAAAAGCTGCCCTGCATCAGCGGCCAGGCGCCCCAGTTGCCCCAGCCGCCGCCGGCGACGACGCCTGCACGCAGGCCCGCGACCATCGCCCCCATGAACAGCTGGAAGGCGAGCATCGCCAGCGCCACCATGCCGAAGCGCGTCAGCCGCGCGCGCGGCTCGCCGCGTCCAAGGGCCTTGAGGTCGAGCGCGGTCCATACGAGCCCGCCCAGCGTGAACAGCGCCACCAGCAGGTGCGCGGCGAGACGGAAATGGCTGACCCGGTCGAGCGCCTCGGCGCTCAGGCCTGAGGAGACCATCCACCAGCCGACGACGCCTTGCAGCCCGCCCAGCGCCAGCAGTGCCAGCAGGCGCGGCTTGTAGCCGCCCGGGATCGTCCGCTTGTACCAGAACCACGCCAGCGGCAGCGCGAAGGCCAGCCCGATGACGCGGGCAAGCAGGCGGTGGACCCATTCCCAGAAGTAGATGAACTTGTACTGTGCCAACGTCATGCCGGCCGGGCCGTTGACGTCGAGGTATTGCGGGATGCGCTTGTAGCCGGCGAACTCGACCTGCCACTGCGCTTCGGTCAGCGGCGGGATGAAACCGGTCAGCGGCTTCCACTGAGTGATGGAGAGGCCCGATTCGGTCAGGCGGGTAATGCCGCCGACGGCGACGATCAGAACCACCAGCACGGCGACCGTCAGCAGCCAGCGCACCATGGGGGCGATATCGTCACTGGTGCCGATGATCGGGCGGCCGTCGTTCACTCTCATGCGTCATCTTCTTTTTTCATGCCCGCATTCCCTGCGTTTTCGCAGGCAAATGCGCAAGGCCCCGTTCGACCGGGCGTGCGATCGCGCTGTCGGGCCTTGATTGATGATACAACATTACATACATGGCCGGCATGCGCAGTACCCTCATAGCGATTCGAAACCGCCTCGACCGTGCCGGAATCATCCTGAGCGGGCTGTGCGCGGTGCATTGCGTACTGGGCGTCGTGCTAGTGGGCGTGCTCGGACTAGGCGGCGAAGTGCTGCTTTCGCCCGAAATCCATCGCATCGGACTGGGACTGGCGCTCGGCGTCGGCCTCGTTTCGCTGGGCTTCGGCGTCCTGCGCCACGGCCGCATCGCACCGCTGGTGATCGGCGGGTTCGGCCTTGCCCTGATGGGCGGGGCGCTTCTCGTCGGGCACGGCCTGCCCGAGGCAGTGCTGACGATACTGGGCGTGAGCCTGGTGGCCTTCGCGCACATTCGGAACTTGCACGCCGCCTGCTGAACGCTATCTGCCGCTGCATGACCGACGAACTCCTGCTTACCGTCAACGGCGAGCCGCGCCGCATCGCCTCCGGCGCCAGCATCGCCGATCTCGTGGCCGACCTTGGCCTCGACCCGAAGAAGGTTGCGGTCGAGCGCAATGCCGAGATCGCGCCGCGCTCGACGCTGGCCGACGTGATCCTGGCCCAGGGCGACGTGCTGGAGATCGTCCATTTCGTGGGCGGCGGCTGAACGCGGCCACATCGCCCGATCTTCTACCGCTCCCCGAAAGGACGCGTTGCGTGACCGATACTGCTGATACCTCGACCCCCGACACCTGGACGGTTGCCGGTCGTACCTTCACCTCGCGCCTGATCGTGGGCACGGGCAAGTACAGGGACTTCGAACAGAACGCGGCCGCCGTAGAGGCTTCGGGCGCCGAGATCGTCACCGTGGCCGTGCGCCGCGTCAACGTGTCCGACCGCAACGCGCCGATGCTGACCGACTTCATCGACCCGACGAAGATCACCTACCTGCCCAACACCGCCGGCTGCTTCACCGCCGACGAGGCCATCCGCACCTTGCGCCTGGCCCGCGAGGCAGGTGGCTGGGACCTCGTGAAGCTCGAAGTACTGGGCGAGGCGCGCACGCTCTACCCCGACATGCGCGAGACGCTGAAGGCGACGGAAATCCTTGCCAAGGAAGGTTTCCTGCCGATGGTCTACTGCGTCGACGATCCGATCGCGGCCAGGCAGCTCGAAGAGTGCGGCGCCGTCGCGGTCATGCCGCTTGGCGCGCCGATCGGCTCGGGCCTCGGCATTCAGAACAAGGTCACCATCCGCCTCATCGTCGAGGGCGCCAAAGTGCCGGTGCTGGTCGACGCGGGCGTCGGCACCGCGTCCGAAGCGGCGGTGGCGATGGAACTGGGCTGCGACGGCGTGCTGATGAACACCGCCATCGCCGAGGCCAGGGACCCGATCCGCATGGCCCGCGCGATGAAGCTGGCGGTCCAGGCCGGGCGCGACGCCTACCTTGCCGGTCGCATGCCGACTCGCCGCTATGCCGACCCGTCGAGCCCGCTGGCCGGCCTCATCTGAAGGTCCGTCGGGGAGCTATTTCGATGCGGCACCGGGTCAGGGCCCTATTGCCGAAATCCTAAGTGCCACCTCGCAGACAAACGATTGCATGGTAAACTCGTTGGTAACTGCGATTATGCTTTACTTCGACTCGTGAAGGGAGTGCCCTTCGCGAGACGGGAATCACGACAATGGGCCAAGCAGGAACGGCAACTCTGACCATCAGCGAACTGCGCGAGTTTGCCAGCTTCACCGCGTGCGAACAGCGCTACATCCGTCGCAGCCTGGATATAGGGCTCGGGCGCCAGGACGCCTTCAAGCTCTGGGCGCGCGACGAGCATGAACTCGCCTCGATCCGCAAGCAGTACGTTGCCTACCAGGACCTCAAGACCCTGCGCACCATGCGCCCCGACGACATCGGCTTCGAGGACATCGAGACGTTCATGGGCAAGCTGGTGCGCATGGTCGCCTTCGATCTGGCCCAGGAGAAGATGACCAGCTTCTCGGCGTTCCGCTTCCTCTACGAGCGCCTGCTGGGTGCCTGGGCACGCCCGTGGCTGCCGGGCGCCTTCTGCGGCGGCGCGGCGCTGCCGCAGATCCGGCCCGACCGGCGCAGGGTTCTGCTGCATTCGATCAGCGAAGCCGCCGCAACCGCCCCCGGCTGGTCCGACCGCGAGCCCAGCTTCTACCCCGAATTCATCGAGAAGGAAGCCGCCTGATCTCGTTCAGCCCGCGCCGGGAAGCTCCCGGCGGGCGGCCTCGATGATACCCCCGAAGCTTTCGCTCACCAGCTACGGTCGACCAGATCGACCTTCCACGGCAGCGCGGATTCGCCGGACGTCTCTGCCGGCTCCGCCTGAAGCGCCGGGGACAGCGGCGCGGGTCCTTCCAAGGCGAGGCCGAGGTACGACCAGAGTCTGCGGCGTCCCCGCGCCCGCATTCAGTCGGCCGAGCAGTTCGCGTGCCTCGACCAGAATCGAGCGGGATGGCCCCGTTTTCCACTGTCAGGCAGAGGGAGCCAAGGCGGTGGTCAGGCCGCGGCCACCGCCACCGCGCCTTGCGTGGGTCCGGTCCCGGTGCCCATACGCGCCTTGGCCACGAGATTGTGGACGTAGTCCAGCTTGGCGACGATCGCCTCGGACAAGTGGAACGGATAAAGGTCCGGCAGCCCCATCGAGCGGTTGATCGCGTTCACCGCGAAGGACAATGGCGCCATCGCGTCGACCAGAGCCTGGGTGTCGGCCGTGTAGGGATTGAAGTCCAGCTCGACCTCCAGCCCTTCGGCCTCGCCGGGCAGTGCCGCCAGCGTCAGGTCGAAGCCGCCTGCCGCCGCCAGCACATCGACGATGTGGAGGTAGTGCGCGAAAGTCTCCGCGAAGTCCTCCCAGGGGTGCGCCGTGGCGTAGAAGCTGACGAAGGCATCGGTCCAGATTTTCGAGCCGTCGTCCGCATAGTGGGCCTGGAGGCTTTGCTGGTAGTCGACCCGCTCGTCGCCGAAGACCTTGCGGAAGGCTTCGCATTCGGCCGCGTCGGGCTGGACCAGGCGCGACCAGTAGTGGTGGCCGACTTCGTGGCGGAAATGGCCGAGCAGCGTGCGGTAGGGCTCGCCCATGGCATGACGCATGCGCTCGCGCTCGGCATCGTCGGCCTCGATCAGGTTGAGCGTGATGAGGCCGCCGTCGTGGCCGGTGGTGATCTGCGGGGTGCCGGCCCGTTCGGCGATCGGATCGTACAGAAAATCGAAGGCCAGCCCCTGCATCCCCGGCCCCTCCTGGGCCTTGGTCTCCAGCGGCAGGCCCAGCTTGATGAGCGAGTGGAACAGGCGCCGCTTGGCCGCCTCGATCTTCGCCCAGCGCGGGGGGACCGACGGTTCCGACAAGTCGGGGATCGTGCGATTGTGGCGGCAGGCGCGGCACATCGGCGTCGCGTCGTCGGTGGCGACCAGCCAGTTGCAGATTCGGAACGCGTTGTTGTTGGCGCAGACCACCACGTTCGCCGCCTTGCCCTTGTCATCCCGCCACACGGTGGCCTTGTCGGCCAGGAAGCGGAAGGAGTCGATCGCGGGGTCGTAACCGAGCGTGGCCTTGCAGCCGGGGCATACGCGCACCTCGAAATGGTTGAGGCGGCGGCAGTTGGGACAGGCGAAGGCGCGCATGCTTGGGCGGTTCCAATGGCAATAATCGGGTGGACTTGCCGCACACAACGCAGAAACCCCCGAGGGCGTTTCGGCAAGGACGACGAAAAAACGCAAGGCCTATGGCGAACCACAGGTTTCCGGCCCGTGACGATGGATTGCGCTGCCTGCACAAAGTCGCAACCGGGTCTGGTCCTGCGGCGTACCGGACCTATAGTCAATCGATGAACCAGACTCCCGAGACCACGGAAGCGCCCGCGCCGACTCACGATGCAGCGCCCGCACCCGCGCGCTTCCCCAGGTTCGGCCTGGCGCCGTGGTCGATCGCCGTGCCGATCCTGGCGCTGCTCGCGCTGGCGCTGGGCAAGCCGGGCGGGGTCGGCCCGGCACTGGTCCTGGCGCTCGTTCTGGGCGCGGCGATCGTCTCGGCGGTCTACCATGCCGAAGTCCTCGCCCATTACCTCGGCGAACCGTTCGGCACCCTGCTGCTCGCCTTCGCGGTGACGGTGATCGAGACTTCGCTGATCGTCTCGATCATGCTCAGCGAAGACGGCGGAGCACAGACCCTGGCGCGCGATACGCTGATCGCGGCGATCATGATAACCATCAACGGTATCGTCGGCGCGTGCCTTCTAGCCGGCGGCGGGCGCCACCACGAACAGAGCTATACCCAAAGCGGCGTCACCCACGGGCTGTCGATGCTGGCAACGCTCTCCGTCGTCACGCTGGCGCTGCCCAACTTCACCACCAGCGAAAGTGGCGCCTTCTACTCCAACGTGCAGCTTGCCTTCGTGGCCGTGATCTCGCTCATCATCTACGGGACCTTCGTGGTCGCCCAGACGGTGCGCCACCGCGACCATTTCCTCCATCCCGAAGAAAACGATCATGCCCACAAGGCGCCGGTGCAAAAGGTTCAGGCCGTGGCTGCAGCCGCGCTGCTGCTCGTCGCGCTGATCGCGGTGGTCCTGCTCGCCAAGACGCTGTCGCCCTCGATCGAGGCCGGCGTCGCGGCGGTGGGCGCGCCGCAGGCTATGGTGGGCATCATCATCGCCGCGCTGGTCCTCGCGCCCGAAGGCTTCGCCGCCGTGCGCGCGGCCCGGGCGAACCGGGTGCAGACCAGCCTCAATCTGGCGATCGGCTCGGCACTCGCGACGATCGGCCTGACGATCCCGGCGGTGGTGCTGACCGCACTGGCCACCGGGCTCGACCTCGAACTCGGCCTGTCGATGCAGGGTGTCGTGCTGCTGGGCCTGACGCTGTTGGTCGCCTCGATGACGCTGGGCACCGGCCGGACCACGGTGGTCCAAGGGACGATCCACCTGGTGATCTTCGCGACCTACCTGTTCACCACGCTGGTCCCGTGAAGCGGGCCCTTCTCGTCATCGGGCTTCGGACGCGGTAAGGGACTTCACACCTTGTACAGCGTGTCCAGCCGCGCGCCGTAGCGTTCCTTCAGCTTGTGCCGGCGAATCTTGAGGCTCGGCGTCATCTCCTCGTTCTCGATCGAGAACGGCTCGTCCGCGAACGTGAACTGGCGGACCTTCTCGATCACCGAGAGGTCGGCGTTGACCCGGTCGATCGCGCTGCGGATGGCGGTGCGGAAGACCGGCAGGTTCTGCAGCTTGCGGAAATCGAACGTCTCGCCGTTGTCGCGTGCCCATTGCAGGGCCCAGTCGGCGTCGGGAACGACCAGTCCGACGACGTAGGGCCGCCGGTCGCCCGAGACCATCGCCTGCGCGATCTCCGGCTGCAGCGTGAGCATCGATTCGACCTTCTGGGGCGAGACGTTGTCGCCCTTGTCGTTGACGATCATGTCCTTCTTGCGGTCGGTGATGGCGATGCGACCCTTGGCGTCGAAGTGGCCGATGTCGCCCGTATGCAGCCAGCCATCCTTGAGGACGTTGGCGCTGGCCGCCTCGTTCTCCCAGTAGCCAGCCATCACCAGTTCCCCGCGGACGAGGATTTCGCCATCGGGCGCGATCCGCACTTCTGAGCCGCGCAAGGGCGGGCCCACGGTGTCGAACTTGACCCCGGCGGCGGGGCGGTTGCAGCTGATGATCGGCCCCGCTTCGGTCTGACCGTAGCCTTGGAGCAGGGTCAGCCCCATCGCGTCGAAGAACACGCCGATTTCCGGATTGAGCGGCGCCCCGCCCGAAACCAGCGCCTTGATCCGCCCGCCGAACCGCGCGCGGACCTTGGGCCGCAAGGTGCGTTCGATCAGAAGGTCTAGGGGGAAGTCGGTGAGCCTGCGTTTGCCGTTCTGGCGGCGCATGCCGCCCGCGACGGCCCATTCCATCAGCCGGTTCGCCACCGCGCCCTGCTTCTCGATCTGGCGCATGATGCGGGTGCGCAGCACCTCGAAGAGGCGCGGGACCACGACCATCACGGTCGGGCGCACTTCCTCGATGTTGGCTGCCAGCTTGTCGAGGCCCTCGGAGTAGTAGATCTCGCCGCCCAGCCCGATCGGCAGGAGCTGGCCGCCAGTGTGCTCGTAGGCGTGGCTAAGCGGCAGGAACGAGAGGAATATCTCGCGCTTTTCAGGGCCCTGATCCCAGCCGAAATCCTGCTCGATGATCTGCGCCGCGCCGGCCACGTTGCTCAGCAACATGCCGTGGTGCTGGCGAACGCCGCGCGGCGCGCCCCCGGTGCCGCTGGTGTAGATGATGCACGCGAGATCCTCGCGCCCTACCCCGGCCATGCGCGCGTCGACTTCGGCGCGCGCCGCCGCGGCGTCGCCTTCCAACAGTTCGTCCCACAAGTGCGTCTCATAGGCCCCGCCCTGCATCGGCACGAGCGGCTCCATGCCGACGACGTGGCGGCACATGTCAGTCTGGACGATCGCCGGCAGCAGCGCGCGGCCGAGCTTGGCGGTCGAGACGATAGCCGCGCGGGCGCCCGAATTCTCGAGGATGTGGATGTGATCGCGCGTGGTGTTGGTGGTGTAGGTCGGCACCGTCACGCAGCCGGCCGCCATGACGGCGAAGTCCGCGAGGCACCATTCGGGCCGGTTCTCTGCGACGATCACCACCCGCTCGCCCGCGTTCAGGCCCAGCCGGCGCAACGAGGCGGCGAGCAGGCAGACCCGCCTTGCGGCCTCGGCCCAGCTGATCGCATGCCACTGACCGTCGCGCTTGGCCCGCAGCATCGGCGCGTCGCCCAGCGCGTCGGCGCGGGACAGGAAGAGCGAAACCACGTTCGCGCTCCTGTCGAAGTCGGCAATTTCCATGGTGGCCCCCAAATCCTCTCGGCATTCCGTTTGCGCAACGTCTAGGCCGGCCCGCAGGTTGCGACAACCGGCCTTGCGCGTTGCTACTGGGAGACTGCGACACCTTCGCTGCGCGGGTCGCCGGCGCCGACGAGCCGGCCGTCCACCACCGCGACGGCATTGGTCTTGAGCGGCATCTCGATCGCCCTGACCGAACCATGGCCGAGTGCGGTGAGCGCGGGGATCATCGCCTCGAGCCTGGAGCCCTTCTCGACGTTGATCGTATCGGTGGGCGCGAACAGGACCGGCAGCGCCAGCGCCTGATCGACCGGCAGCTTCCAGTCGAGCGAGCCGATCAGCGCGCGGATCACCTGCACCGGGATCGTCGCCCCGCCAGCCGCCCCGACCACCAGCAGCAGCTTGCCGTCGGGGCCGTAGACCAGCGTGGGTGCCATCGAGCTGCGCGGCCGCTTGCCGCCCTCGACCCGGTTGGCGACGATCGCGCCGTCCTTCTCGGGCACGAAGCTGAAGTCGGTCAGCTCGTTGTTGAGGTAGAACCCGCCGACCATGATCCCGGACCCGAAGGCGCTTTCGATCGTCGAGGTCCACGAGGCGGTGTTGCCCTGTCGGTCGACGACGACGAAGTGCGAAGTGCCGTGCTCCTCCGGCCCTTCCCCGCGCGCAAGGTGCGGCGCGGGAAGGCCGGCGGAGACCTTTGCCATCGTCCTGTCCGCCGAGATCAGCGCGCCGCGCCGCCGCAGGTAGGCAGGATCGAGCAGCGCCTCGACCGGGACCGGCACGAAGTCCGGGTCGCCCAGGAACAGCTCGCGATCGGCATAGGCGAGGCGCTCGGACTCGGCGATCAGGTGCCAGGCAACGGGTGAACCGGGGCCCAGCGCGGCAAGGTCGAAGCCTTCGAGCTGTATCAGCGTCGCCAGCACGGTGGTCGCGCCCGAGGACGGCGGGCCCATGCTGCAGATCCTGTAGACGCGATACCGGGCGCAGACTTCGGGGCGCTTCTTCGCGGTAAAGGCGGCGAGGTCGGGCTCGGTCAGCTTGCCGTCGGACGGGGTCTCGGCCGCGACTTTCTCGGCGATCGCGCGCGCGATGATGCCCTTGTAGAAGCCGTCTGCGCCCTCGCCGGCCAGCCTTTCGAGCGTCCTGGCCAGCGCCGGATTGCGGATCGTCGCGCCGACCGGCGAGGGCTGGCCATCGCTGCCGTAGTAGATGGCGCGCGCCTGCGGATCGTGGGCGGCGGTGTCGGGCGACCTGGCCAGCGAATCGTGGCCGCGCTTCGACAGCGCATAGCCTTCGCGGGCAAGGCGAATCGCCGGCTGGAAGAGGTCGGCCCAGGGCAGCCTGCCGTGCTCGGCGTGAATCCTGGCCGCGAGCGCGATATTGCCGGGGACACCGACGCTGCGTCCGCCGACCACGGCGGTGCGGAACGGCAGCGGCTGGCCCGAGCCGTCGAGGAAGCGCGCGGGCGTGGCAGCCTTGGGCGCGGTCTCGCGGCCATCCCACGATTCGACGTTGCCCTGCTCGTCCGCGAGCATCAGGAAGCCGCCACCGCCGATGCCCGAACTCTGCGGCTCGACCACGCCCAGCGCGAGCATCGTCGCGATCGCCGCATCGGTAGCGCTGCCACCCCGGCGCAGGATCTCCGCGCCGGCCTGCGCCGCGCGCGGATCGGCGGCGCTGACCATGCCCTTGTCGAAGACCTCGGGCTGCGTCGTGGCGGCGCTGGCTGCCGAGGCGGTCTCGGATATCGGCTGCGCACCGTTGGTCGTCGGGGTGGCGCAACCGGACAGGGCCAGGGAAAGGGGAGCGAACGGGGCAAGCAGCCCCCAGGTCAGGCTTCTGGACATCGTAGGACTGGCTATTCGCTTCCCACCGCCTCTGCAATCGATGCGAAGCCGTCACGCTTCATCAATTCGATCAGGCCCTTGCAGATCTTGCGAGCGATCGTCGGTCCTTCGTAGACCATCGCGCTATAGAGCTGGACGAGGCTGGCGCCCGCCCGGATGCGCGCCCAGGCGTCCTCGGCGGTGGCGATCCCGCCCACGCCGACGAGCGGCACCGCGCCGCCGGTCGCCTTGCGGAAATCGCGCAGGCGCTGCTGGGCAAGGTCGCGCAAGGGTGCTCCGGACAGCCCACCGGCTTCGCCCCGATACGCCGAGGCCAGGGCGGGGCGGGAAATCGTCGTGTTGGAGACGATCAGCGCGCCGAGCCGCTTGTCGATGGCGATTCGCGAGATGGCGTCGATGTCCGCCGGCTCGAGATCGGGTGCCACCTTGAGGAACACCGGCGGGCGCCGGCCCTCGCCGCAGGCCGCATCGCGTGCCTGGATCACTGCGTCGAGCAGGCCGGTCAGCGCCGATTCGTCCTGCAATGCGCGCAGGCCAGGTGTGTTGGGGCTGGAAATGTTGACCGCCAGATAGCTCGCGAGCGGAGCCATCAGCTTCGCCATGATCGCATAGTCGGCGACGCGGTCGGTCGAATCCTTGTTGGCGCCGATGTTGATGCCCAGCACGCCGGGCCTGCCCGCGCGCGCTTCCAGACGATCGACCGCCATCTGGGCGCCGCGGTTGTTGAAACCCATGCGGTTGATGACGGCGCCGTCCTCGACCAGCCGGAACAGGCGCGGACGGGGATTGCCCGCCTGAGGCAGCGGCGTGATCGAGCCGACTTCGGCGAACCCGAAGCCCATCCTCAGCAGCGCGTCCGGCACTTCGCCGTCCTTGTCGAACCCGGCGGCCATGCCTACCGGGTTGGGAAAGGCGATTCCCGCCACTTCGCTTGCCAGCGCGGGGGGCCAGGCCGGCGCGCGCGCCGGCGCTGCCAGCCGGAGCGCGGAGAGCGCGAGGCCATGGGCCTTCTCGGCCTCGATTCGGAAAAGGGCGGGTCGGATCAATGAGTAGAGCACGGATTCGCGCATAACCGCGCAAGGGGTGTTGCTCAAACGCTTCTTCTCGCTGCGGATGCGAGATGAAAAACATCGTTAGGCATTCACCGGGGCGGGGCATGTCGCGTTTATACAATAAATCGCCCGGGGCGGAGCATACACGATCCATGCGACCCGAAGGGCTCGTAGCGGGATGCGCTCGAGTTCTTTATTACCTTGATGGCGGCTGCCGGTCTCGACCGGGAGCCGCCTTTTTTCTGCGCCCGACCCGCCTCTGCGGGGCATGGTTGTTTTTACCTCCATGGATTTTCCATGGTTTGCGAGTCCCTTGTGCCGCGCTAAGGGGCGCGTCGAATCCCGCTCGCGGCTTGAGAAACGCCCATTGAAACCGGGCGCGTGCTGCACTAGGTGAAATCGGAAGAAATCGCTCCGATTTGAACCCGGGTCCGGAAAGCACCGTTTATGCGCCTGTCCAGCATGGCAGACTATGCCGTGATAATCATGTCCGCCGCAGCGCGGCATTGCGGCACTTGCGCGTTGATCGAGCAGGCCGGCGGCCCCCCGATCCGAAGCCGCGCGCGCGTGTCGGCAGCCCAACTGGCGGAGGAGACGGGCCTGCCCGTGCCCACCGTCCAGAAGCTGGTGAGCAAGCTGACCGCCGCCGGGCTCATGCGTTCGTCGCGGGGCGTGGGCGGCGGGCTCAAGCTCGCCCGTCCGCCGGCGGCGATTTCGCTTGCCGACATCGTCGAGGCGGTAGAAGGGCCCATCGCGCTCACCTCCTGCCTCGATCGCGTGAAAAGCGACTGCACGCTGGAGGAAGGCTGCAACGTGAAGGGCCACTGGCCCCAGGTGAACGCCGCCGTTCGTGGCGCTCTCGCCCAGGTGGTGCTGACCCAGCTCGTCGAGGAAGTTTGAGATGACCGAGGAAACCACCCGCATGGCTGAACGCGATGCCCCCCTTCGCGACCAGGCAGCCCATGATGCCGCTGCCCGCGTGGCCGACTACGAACATGGCTGGTCCTCCGACATCGAGCAGGAATACGGCCCCAAGGGCCTGTCCGAAGACACCATCCGTTTCATCTCGGGCAAGAAGGACGAGCCCGAGTGGATGCTCGACTGGCGCCTGAAGGCCTATGCCCGCTGGCTGGAGATGACTCCCCCGGACTGGGCCAAGCTCAACGTGCCGCCGATCGACTACCAGGAATCCTACTACTGGGCCGCGCCCAAGAAGAAGGATGCGCTGGCCAGCCTCGACGAGGTCGACCCCGAGATCCTGCGCGTCTACGAAAAGCTCGGCATTCCGCTGGAGGAGCAGAAAGTGCTCGCCGGCGTCGAGGGCGCACGCAAGGTCGCGGTGGACGCGGTCTTCGATTCGGTCTCCGTCGCCACCACCTTCCGCAAGGAACTGGAGCAGGCGGGCGTCATCTTCCGCTCGATTTCCGAGGCGATCCGCGAATTTCCCGAGCTGGTGAAGAAGTGGCTGGGCCGCGTGGTGCCGGTGCACGACAACTACTTCGCCACGCTGAACTGCGCGGTCTTTTCGGACGGCACTTTCGTCTATATCCCCGAGGGCGTGCGCTGCCCGATGGAATTGAGCACCTACTTCCGTATAAATGCGGAGAACACCGGCCAGTTCGAGCGGACGCTCATCATTGCCGAGAAGGGCTCGTACGTCTCGTACCTGGAGGGCTGCACCGCCCCCATGCGCGACGAGAACCAGCTCCACGCCGCGGTGGTCGAACTGGTCGCGATGGAAGACGCCGAGATCAAGTATTCCACCGTCCAGAACTGGTACCCCGGCAATGCCGAGGGCAAGGGCGGCATCTACAACTTCGTCACCAAGCGCGGCCTGTGCCAGGGCGCGCGCTCGAAGATTTCGTGGACCCAGGTGGAGACCGGCTCCGCGATCACCTGGAAGTACCCTAGCTGCGTCCTCAACGGCGAGGACTCGGTGGGCGAGTTCTACTCGGTCGCGGTGACGAACAACTACCAGCAGGCCGATACCGGCACCAAGATGATCCACAACGGCAAGGGCAGCCGCTCGACGATCATCTCGAAGGGCATTTCGGCGGGCAAGTCGAACAACACCTACCGCGGCCTCGTGCGCGTCGCCGCCAATGCAGACGGCGTGCGCAACTTCACACAGTGCGATTCGCTGCTGCTCGGCAAGGAGTGCGGCGCGCATACGGTGCCCTACATCGAAGTGCGCAACCCCTCGGCCCAGATCGAGCACGAGGCGACCACCAGCAAGATCAGCGACGACCAGCTATTCTACGCCATGCAGCGGGGCCTCGACACCGAAAGCGCGGTGGCGCTGATCGTCAACGGCTTCGCGAAGGAGGTGCTGCAGCAACTGCCGATGGAGTTCGCGGTGGAAGCGCAGAAGCTGCTGGGGATCTCGCTGGAAGGCAGCGTGGGGTGACGACGATCATCCGGCTTGTGGCTCTCCTTCCAGCAGCAGCGTTCATGGCGCTGCTCGGAGTGCTCACCATCGGATTTGCCGGATGGTCTTTCTTTTCCATTGCGATCGCTGCGTTTTTCGTTGGGTCGCCGATCGTTATGATAGTTTGGACAATTCGGGATCACCGCCACAGGACGGCATCTCGGGATAGCTTGAAGGTATGAAACCATGACCGCCGCCCGCAAGACCTTGGGCATCAGCCTGGCCACGAACGCTCCGAAGGGCGATGTGAAGGCCACGTTCGCCGTCACCGGCGCGCGCCTGGAAACGCTCAAGGAGCGTGCCAAGGACCAGCGCCGCAATCCCAGCGAGGCGCAGAAGGCGCTGTGGGAGAAGCTCTCCGGCTCGAGGCTGGGCGGCGTGAAGTTCATCCGCCAGTCGATCGTCGGCTCGGCCATCGTCGACTTCGCCTGCCCCTCGCGCTGGATCGTGATCCAGCTCAGCGCCGAGGACTCCAATCCCGACGTCAACGAGTTGCAGGACCGCAAGCTCACCGAAGTCGGCATCCGCGTCCTGCGCTTCTCCGAGGAAGAAGTGCTCGAAGGCGTCGACGCCGTGGTGCGCGAGATCAACGTCGAGCTGGCGGTGCCGTTCGACAAGCGCAATGCGCGCAAGAAGGTCGCTTCGCGATCCGGCGCCAACTTCCTGGGCGACGAGGGATAACATGCTCAAGATTGAAAACCTGCAGGCGACCGTCGCCGAAAAGCCGATCCTCAAGGGTCTTTCGCTCACCATCAATCCGGGCGAGATCCACGCGATCATGGGCCCCAACGGCGCGGGCAAGTCGACGCTTGGCTACACGCTCGGCGGCCGGCCCGGCTACGAGGTGACCGGCGGATCGGTCGACTTCAACGGCCAGGACCTGCTCGAGCTCGAACCGCACGAGCGGGCCGCTGCGGGCCTGTTCCTGGGCTTCCAGTACCCGGTCGAAATTCCCGGCGTCTCCTTCGTCCAGTTCCTGCGCGAGGCCGCCAACGCCCAGCGCAAGGGCCGCGGCGAGGAGCCGCTTTCGGGCGGCGAGTTCCTCAAACTGGCGCGCGAGAAGGCAGGCCTGCTCCGCATGGACATGGACATGCTCAAGCGCCCGGTGAACGTCGGCTTCTCGGGCGGCGAGAAGAAGCGCGCCGAGATGGTGCAGATGGGCATCCTGGACCCCAGGCTGGCGATCCTCGACGAGACCGACTCCGGCCTCGACATCGACGCGCTGCGCATCTGCGGCGAGGGCATCAACGCGATCATACGCGCGCCCGACAAGGCGGTACTGCTCATCACCCACTACCAGCGCCTGCTCGACTACGTGAAGCCCGACTTCGTGCACGTCCTCGCCGGCGGTCGCATCGTCAAGACCGGCGGTGCCGACCTCGCTCTGCGGCTGGAGGAAGAAGGCTACGAAGCGGTGGTGCAAGAGACCGCCGCATGAACGTCGAACTGACCCTCCCCACCCGCAAGCACGAGGACTTCCGCTACTCGGACATCGAGGCGCTGCAAGGCCTCTGGCCGATCCTGCCGGAGGAGATCGAAGTGGGTGCGGGCGAGGAAGCCACGCACCAGATCGTCGAGACCGGCGCGCATGCGGTTGCCCGACACCTGATCATCACGCTCGGCAAGGACGCGAAGTTCGACTTGCGCATCCTCACCGCCGGCCCCGCCTATGGCCGCATCGCCATCGACGTGCGCCTGGGCGAAGGTGCCGACTTCACGCTCGGCGCGGCGCAACTGGCGACCGGCAGCGAGACGCTGGAGATCGTCACCGAGGTCACCCACACGTCGCTCAACGCGACCTCGGCGCAAATCATCCGTACGGTCCTGGCCGGCCATTCGGTCGGCACCTACCTCGGCCGCATCGCCGTCGAGCGCGGAGCCGACGGCACCGATGCCGAACAGTCGGTCCGCGCCATGCTGCTCGACCGCACCGCGACCGCCAACGCGCGCCCCGAACTCGAGATCTACGCCGACGACGTCAAGGCCGCACACGGCTGCGCGGTCGGTGAACTCGACGCGAACGGACTGTTCTACCTGATGAGCCGCGGGCTCACTCCGCCGCAGGCCAAGCGCCTGATGCTCCAGGCCTTCATCGCCGAAGCCTTCACCGGCGCGCCCGGCGAGACCGAGCTGAGCGAGGCGGCCATCGCGCGGCTGGAGAAGCTGGTGGAGACTGGCCTGTGACGCTGAACACAGCAGAACTCGTGCTCAAGGACCAGTTCCCGGGATTGGCCGGCAACTGGCACTACCTCGACACCGCCGCCACGGCCCAGAAGCCGCTCGCGGTGATCGACGCCACCGTGCGCGCGATGGGGGAGGACTACGCCACCGTCCATCGCGGCGTCTATGCCCGCTCGGCCGACATGACGCTGGCTTTCGAGGCGGCCCGCCGCCGCGTCGCCGCGTTCCTGAACGCGCACGAGGACGAGATCGTCTATACGCGCGGCGCCACCGAATCGATCAACCTCGTCGCGCAGACCTGGGGCGTTGCCAACCTCAAGGCCGGCGATCGCATCCTGCTCTCGACGCTGGAGCACCACTCCAACATCGTGCCCTGGCAGATGCTGCGTAAGAAGACCGGCGTCGAGATCGACATCTGCCCCATTACCGACGACGGCCGCATCGACCTCGACGCCGCCGAGCGCATCCTGACGCGCGCGCACAAGCTGGTCGCCTTCGCGCATGTCTCCAACGTGCTAGGCTCGGTGCTCGACGTCGCGCGCGCCGCCAAGCTTGCCCACGCCGTCGGCGCCAGGCTGCTGGTGGACGGCTGCCAGGCCGCGCCCCGCCTGGCGCTCGACATGGCGGCGTTCGACTGCGACTTCTATGCCTTCTCGGCGCACAAGCTCTATGGCCCCACCGGCATCGGCGTGCTGTGGGCGCGCAAGGACATCCTCGATGCCATGCCCCCCTGGCAGGGTGGCGGCGCGATGATCGACCGCGTGACGTTCGAGCAGACAACCTACGCCCCGGCCCCGCAGCGGTTCGAGGCCGGCACCCCGAACATCATCGAGGCCATCGGCATGGCGACGGCGATGGATTGGCTCTCCGCCATCGGCCTGGACCGTGCCGAGCGCCACGAACGCGACTTGGCCGCGCTGCTGCGCTCCGAACTGCGCAAGCGCAACGACGTCACGCTGTTCGGCCCCGACGACGCGCTGGGCATCGTCAGTTTCGCGCTCGACGGGGTGCATCCGCACGACCTCGGCACCATATTGGACGAAGAAGGCGTGGCGATCCGCGCCGGCCACCACTGCGCCCAGCCGCTCATGGAGCATCTGGGCGTCCCCGCGACGGCGCGGGCCAGCTTCGGGCTCTACAGCGACGAGGCCGACATCGAGGCGCTCCTGAAAGGGATCGAGCGCACACGGAGAATTTTCGGATGAGTGACCAGAAGCCTGCATTCAGTGTCGAGGAAGTCGAAGCCGCGCCGGCCCCGCCGCGCGCCCGTGTCGACGACGCCGTGCCGCCCCCGGCCGAACGCCGCCGCGACTATCTCGATGGATTCCTCGCCGAAAAGCCCGCCGATGCCGATCCGGCCGGCCCCGGCGGCGCAATCTACGAGGGCGTCATCCAGGCGCTCAAGGAAATCTTCGATCCCGAGATTCCGGTGAACATCTACGACCTCGGCCTGATCTACGGCGTCGAGGTCTCGGAAGAGGCTTCGGTCGCGGTGACGATGACGCTGACCACGCCGCACTGCCCCGTCGCCGAATCGATGCCGGGCGAAGTCGAGATGCGTGTCGCAGCCGTGCCCGGCGTGCGCGACTGCGACGTCAACCTCGTCTGGGACCCGCCATGGGACATGGCCAAGATGACCGACGAGGCCAAGCTGGAACTGGGAATGCTGTGAGCGAAGCTGCTGTTCTTTCCCTCGCGATCGCGCGCGCCGACTTCGCCGACCCTGCCGACGCGGCAGCGCTCGTCGCGGTGCTGGACGCCTATGCGCGCGATCCGATGGGAGGCGGCGAACCGCTTTCGGCCGACGTGCGCGAGCGCCTGGCGCCCGCGCTGGCAGCGGTGCCCGGCGCCTTCGCCTTCCTCGCCCGCATCGGCGGCGAGGCGGTGGGCGCGGCGACCTGCTTCATGGGCTTCTCGACTTTCGCGGCGCGCCCGCTGGTCAATATCCACGACGTCTCGGTGCTCCCGGGCCATCGCGGCAAGGGCGTGGCCCGCGCGCTGTTCGCCGCGATCGAGGCCGAAGCCACCGCGCGCGGTGCCTGCAAGGTGACGCTCGAAGTGCTCGCCGGCAACCACCGCGCCAAGAACCTCTACGCGTCGCTGGGCTATGGCGACTATCAACTCGATCCAGAGGCCGGCAACGCCCTGTTCTGGCAGAAGAGGCTGACATGACCGAAACAACAACCACCGCTCGTCCTGCCCGCGCCCGCCCCGCCGCCGTCATCCTGACGCCGGGTGCCGAAGCACGCATCGCCAAGCTCATGGGCGAAGCGCCCGAAGGCGCGATCGGGGTCAAGCTGTCCACCCCGCGCCGGGGCTGCTCGGGCCTTGCCTACTCGGTCGACTACGTGAACGAGGAAGCCAAGTTCGACGAGAAGATCGAGACCCCCGGCGGCGTTTTCTACATCGACGGGTCCTCGGTGCTCTACCTCGTGGGCAGCGTAATGGACTGGAAGGAAGACGACTTCACCGCCGGCTTCACCTTCGACAACCCCAACGCCAAGGGCGCCTGCGGGTGCGGCGAGAGCTTCACGGTCTGAGGGAAGGCGCTCCTTGGGTCCAGTCGTCCCGGACCAAGCCCGGGACGACGAGGTTGCCCTATTCCTTCCCGCCCGGGAACAGCGCCAGCAGCGAGCCCAGCCGGTCGTGGACTTCGCGCTCCTGTGCCGGGTCGCTGTGGCCGATGCGGACCACCGTGAGCAACTGGTCGGGCGAGCCGATCACGTATTGTCCGTATTCACCGATGCAGCCGAACACGTTCCTCGGCGCGGTGCCCGGATAGAGCCGGGCGTTGTCGCCGGCAGCCGCGCGGTTAAGCCAGACGCCGGCGCCGTAGCCGGGCTCGCGCGGGGACGGCTCCAGCATGAACTGGACCCAGCGGCGCGGCAGGACCTGGGCACCGCCGACCGAGCCGGTGTGGCGCAGGAATTCACCCAGCTTTCCCCAGTCGCGCGCGGAACTGGCGATCATGCCCGAGCCGATCATCGTCCCCGCACGGTCGTAGCCCACGATCGTCGAGCCCATGCCGATCGGCAGCAGCACGCGATTCTTGAGGTAGTCGCTGACCGCCTGGCGGCGGCGCGCCGGATCGCGGTCGGGCGAGAGCACCCGCGCGGCGAGGTCGGCGAGGATCACCGCACTGGCCGAGGAATGCTCGAAAGTCTTGCCGGCCGGGGCTTCGAGCGGCTGCGCCTCGGCGTAGGAGGCCATGTCGTCGCGCCCGTCGAGGAACAGCATGCGCATGCGGTCCGATTCGCGTTCGATTCGCCCCGTACCCGCGACTCCCGCTTCCTGGTGGCGAAGCCCCGAGCGCATCTGCAGCAGCTGCTTGAGCGTTACGGCACCGCGCGGGTCGCCGGGGCGCTGCCATTCCGGCACCGGCGCCGATTCGTTGAGCCGCAGGCGGCCGTCGCTGACAAGCTGGCCGATCATCAGCGCGGTGACGCACTGGCCCACGCTCCAGCCGGGCAGGCGCGTCTGTGCCTTGATGCCCTCGCCATAGCGCTCGACCACCACCGAGCCGCGCTTCATCACCAGCAGCGCGTCGGTGCGACCGACCGCCTCTTCGTCGAACAGCGTGTCGATCGCGCGGCCGAGGGCCTGGCGCGGCGCGCCGCCGCCGCCTTCCTCGCCGTCACGGATCGCGGCCTGCGCTTCGGCACTGGCCGGCGCCGGCCCTTCGGATGCGGACTGTCCACAACTCGCCAGCAGGGCGAGGGCTGGCAGCGCGCAGAGGGCGAGGATATGGGGAAGGCGGCGCACCGGCATGACGCGCGGTGTGATGTGCGAGGCGCTGAAGAATGGCAACAGCCGGGAAATCCGGAGCGGGGGACAAGCAGGGGACCGCCCATCCGGGCGCCTATCCCACGCGGCAACCCTCTCGCTGGAAGCGGAACCTGACCGTGCTGGCGCTGCTGGCGATCGCAGGCTGGCTCGCCTGGGCATGGCAGGGGCTGCGCGAGGAAGCGCTGGTCGGCGCGGCTTACGGCGCGCGGGTCGGTTGCGTGTGCCGCTTCGTTTCGCAGCGCCCGCTGAAGGCCTGCGAGGGCGACCTCAAGATCGCCGGCCTGAGCGGCATCGCCGCGCGCGTATCATTGTCGGAGGACACCGAGAGGCAGGCAATCACCGGCTCGGTGCCGCTGCTTGCTCGGCAAAGCGCCGATTTTCGTGAGGATCGAGGCTGCCAACTGAAGCCGTGGCAGGATTGAATTGAAGCCTTGCGCCATACCGGACTTGATCCGGGACGACGGTTACGCCGCGCTTTGGGTCGAATCGATCCAGCCGCCACCGACCACGCGTTCGCCCGCGTAGATCACCGCCGCCTGGCCCGGCGCGACGCCGTATTCCGGCTCGGCGAAGCGGATGGTGACAGCGGCCCCGTCGCCCAGCGAGCCGTCGAGCGTGATCGGCACCGGCTTCGCGAGCGAGCGGACTTTCGCGGTCAGGCTCCCGTGCGGCAGCGGGCCTATGCGGTTGGTCTCCACCACCCGCGCCGATGCGGTGGCCAGCAGGCGGCGGGGGCCGACTCGGACCTGGCGGGTCTCCGCCTCGATCCCGGTAACGTAGAGCGGTTCGGGCTGGCCACCGATCTCGAGGCCCCGGCGCTGGCCGACGGTGTAGTGGATGACGCCGCGATGCGCGCCCAGCACCGCACCGGTCTCGGCATGGACGATCTCGCCCGGCGCCTCGCCCTCGGGGCGGACGGCGCGCACGATCTTGGCATAGTCGCCGTCGGGCACGAAGCAGATGTCCTGGCTGTCGGGCTTGGCGGCATTGCGCAGGCCCGCCGCCTCGGCCAACCGGCGCGTCTCGGTCTTGGGCAGGCCGCCCAAGGGGAAGCGCAGGAAGTCGAGCTGGGCCTCGGTGGTGCCGTAGAGGAAGTAGCTCTGGTCGCGTGCGGGGTCGGCGGCGCGGTGCAGCTCGGCGCCGGCCGGGCCCATCACCCGGCGGACGTAGTGGCCGGTGGCGAGGCAGTCCGCGCCCAGTTCGCGAGCCATGGCCAGCAGGTCGGTGAACTTGGGGCCCATGTTGCAGCGGATGCAGGGGATCGGGGTGCGGCCGGCGAGGTAGTCGTCGGCGAAGCGCTCGACCACTTCCTCGCGAAAGGCGCTCTCGTGGTCGAAGACATAGTGGGCGATGCCGAGGCGATCGGCCACCGCGCGGGCGTCCCGTATGTCGTCGCCGGCGCAGCAGGCGCCCTTGCGTCCGGTCGCGGCACCGTAGTCGTAGAGCTGCAACGTCACGCCGATCACCTCGGCCCCGCTGGCGGCGGCGAGCGCGGCGACGACCGAGCTGTCCACCCCGCCGGACATGGCGACCACGATGCGGCGCTGGGCGAGCGGACCGGAAAGCTGGAACAGGTCGGCGGCATCGAGGCCGGAAAGGAGATCGAGAGAGGCAGTCATCACGCGCGCTCCCATACAGGCAAACGCGGCTTTTTCCTACCTGCCGCATAAAGACGCCCGATGCGCGAAATTTGGCCGGAGGCAGAAGCGGACCCCGCGCATTCGCATGAGCGGCGGCCGGCATCGAACTCGGGATAGGGAGGGCGGGGGATAAGCGGTGGGGGACGGAAGTGCTCAGGCCGAAATCGTGCAGGCGACCCACGCACAAGCCGTGCACAAACGAAGCGATTCCCGAAAATCGGCTGTAAACCGGCGGGAATCGTGAACAAGCGGTAAAGCCGCCTTTTACGATCCCTTGACCAAGCGTGTCGTATAGAGCGCCCATGAACATCGCACGTAACCACATAACCCCGCAAACAGGGGACGCGCAGGGTCGCGCAAGTGACGGGTTCGCCGATCTCGAGCTTCCGACCGATCTCCACCACATCGACTGGCAGGTGCTGCGCTCACGCCTCTTCGCTTCGCGCGACGTGGCCGGCGCGCAAGGCACGTTTCCCGGTGCATCGCGGCTGCCCCGCGGCAGTTTCGACGGCTGCGCGGCATCGAAGCTCACGACCTACCAGACGTCGTTAAAGCCGGTTAACCTTGATGGTTCAAGCAATGGCAAGTCCGTAGGGAGCACTAGTAGCCCTGTCGCCGACGTGAACGGTAACGGCGAGCGAGGGTAACATGATCGAGAACCAGAAAATCAGGCCCGCTCAGGTCATCGGTCCGCTCGGCGAACCGCTGACGATCGAGTCCCTGCCGCCCGCGAACACCACGCGCTGGGTCGTCCGTCGCAAGGCGGAAGTCGTTGCGGCCGTAAACGGCGGCCTGCTCTCGATCGACGACGTCTGCGAACGGTATCAGCTCACGCTCGAGGAATTCGCCTCGTGGCAGCGCGCGGTCGACCGCTCGGGCATGCAGGGCCTTCGTGTGACCCGAATCCAACACTACCGCGATCTTTACGAGCGCCAGCAGAAGTACTGATCGAGGCCGGAAAGTCCGGCTCCAGTCGAAAGGCGACCGCGAACGGGGTTTCACGGTCGCTTTTTCGCGTTTTGGCGCAACAATATAGCTGCACAATCCTGTCTTCGGGACATGAAGTCGTTCGTCGATCCGGGTCGGCCGCGGACCGACTGCAGATTGCCACCCCCTTGCGGCCCGTATATGGAACAAGTGGATTTATGCCACATCGGCGGCTCGTCCCTGGATGGACGGGAGTGCCCGTGCGGCGGGGGAAATCACGCCGCCCAAGCTGCGCGTGTGATGCTTGCGGTGACCGGATGAACTACGACAGCAAGATTGAAGCCCACGCGGGCGGACACGAGTCATTCGACGCAACCGGCAATCCGCTGGTCGACGACGCGCACGATCGCGCATCGCGCCGGTGGATATGGATCGTCGCGGTGGTCGTGCTCGCCCTCGTCGTCGCGGTCTGGTTCTTCGTACATGGCGGTACCGACGAAAGCGCGGCAGGCAAGGACGCGGCGCAAGTGCCGGTCGTCTCCGTCGTCGTGCCCGGCCGCTCCATCGTCGCCGGCGAGATCAGCGCGACCGGCTCGCTCGCCGCGCGCCGCTCGATGCCGGTCGGATCGGTGGGCGAAGGCGGCGAGGTCCGCGAGATCCGCGTCGAGGCGGGCGACTGGGTCCAACAGGGCCAAGTCCTCGCGGTGATCGACCGCTCGGTGCAGACGCAGGCCGCGGCCAGCCAGTCCGCCCAGGTGGCCGTCGCCGCCGCCGACGCGCGCATCGCCCAGTCCAACCTCGATCGCGGGCTCAAGCTGGTCGATCGGGGCTTCATCTCCAAGGCCGACATCGATCGCCTCACCGCCACGCGCGACGCCGCCGTCGCCCGCGTCGACGTCGCCCGCGCCACCCTGGGCCAGCTGCGCGCCCAGAACGCCCGCCTCAACATCGTCGCCCCGGCCGCCGGCCTCGTGCTCGAACGCAACGTCGAGATGGGCCAAGTGGTGAGCGGCGGCAGCGGCGTACTGTTCCGCCTCGCCAAGGGCGGCGAGATGGAACTGCTCGCCAACCTTTCGGAAGACGATCTCGCGGCACTTTCTGTGGGGGTAGAGGCCAAGGTCACGCCGGTCGGCTCGGGCCGCACCTTCATCGGCCAGGTCTGGCAGCTCTCGCCCATCATCGACACCACCACCCGCCAGGGCACCGCGCGCATCGCGCTCAAGTTCGACCCGGCCCTGCGTCCCGGCGGCTTCGCCAGCGCGGTGATCGAAAGCGGCGCGGTGGTGGCGCCGATGCTGCCCGAATCCGCGATCCAGAGCGACGCCAAGGGCGCCTTCGTCTATGTCGTCGACACCGCCGGCAAGGTCCATCGCCGCCCGGTCAAGACCGGGCTGGTCACGGGCAACGGTATCATCGTCACATCGGGCCTCGCGGGCAACGAGAAGATCGTGCTGCGCGCCGGCGGATTCCTGAACGACGGGGACAAGGTCAAGACCCGGCTTGTCGCCGCCGCCAACTGACGGACGGCTGAACCCATGCGCAACATCTCGGCCTGGTCGATCCGCAACCCGATCATTCCGATCGTCTTCTTCATCGGCGTGATGATCGCCGGCATCGTCTCGTTCAACCGCATGGACGTGAACAACATGCCGGACGTCGAACTGCCCGGCGTCCACGTCGCCGTCTCGCAGCCCGGCGCCGCGCCGACCGAGATCGAGACGCAGATCACCCAGATCGTCGAGGGCGCGGTCCGTTCGATCCCCGGCGTCGACGAGATCCAGTCGACCGCTTCGGAAGGCCGTTCCACCACCATCGTGTTCTTCACCGTGGGCACCGATCCGGACGTCGCCACCAACCAGGTGAAGAACGCGGTCGACCAGGTGCGCGGCGAACTGCCCGACGGCATCCTCGAACCCCAGGTCTCCAAGATCGAGGCCGGCGGCGGCGGCAGCCTCGCCTATTTCGCGGTCGCGGCCGACGACATGACGATCGAGCAGCTCAGCTGGTTCGTCGACGACACCATCTCCAAGTCGCTGCTCTCCGTGCCCGGCATGGCGACGGTCAGCCGCGACGGCGGCGTCAACCGCGAAATCCGCGTAGTGATCGATCCGGCGCGCATGGTCTCGCTGGGCGTGAGCGCCAACGACCTCAACACCGTGCTGCGCCAGGTCAACGTCGATGCTGCCGGCGGCCAGTCGGAAATCGCCGGTTCGCGCCAGTCGGTCCGCGTACTCGGCAATGCGCAGGACGCCTATGCGCTGTCGCAGACGCGGATCAACCTGGGCGGCGGTCGCTCGGTCAAGCTGGCCGACATCGCCAAGGTCTACGACGGCTATTCCGACCGCACCGACGTCGCCCGCGTCAATGGCCGCGAAGTCGTCACCTTCGGGTTCGAACGCGCCCGCGGCGCATCTGACGTCGCGGTCTACGACGAGGCCGCCAAGAAGCTCGACGAGATCCGCAAGGTCCATCCCGACATCCACATCACCCAGCTCTTCAGCCAGGTGGACTACACCCGCGGGCAGTACACCAGCTCGATGGAAGCGCTCGTCGAAGGCGCGGTGCTGGCGATCGTGATCGTCTACCTGTTCCTGCGCGACTGGCGCGCGACGATGATCTCGGCGATCGCCATCCCGCTATCCGCGATCCCGACCTTCTGGTTCATGGACCTGCTCGGCTTCACGCTGAACTTCCTGTCGCTGCTGGCGCTCAGCCTCGTCGCGGGAGTGCTGGTCGACGACGCCATCGTCGAGATCGAGAACATCGTCCGGCACATGCGCATGGGCAAGAGCGCCTACCAGGCCTCGATCGACGCCGCCGACGAGATCGGCCTGGCGGTCGTTGCGACCACGTTCTCGATCGTCGCGGTGTTCCTGCCGGTCGGCCTCATGCCGGGCATTCCGGGGCAGTTCTTCAAGGCCTTCGGTCTCACCGTGGTCGCCGCGGTGCTGATGAGCCTCGCCGTCGCGCGCATCATCACGCCGATGGTCGCGGCCTACTTCCTCAAGTCGCACGGCCATGCCGAACACGGCGGCGGGCGGGCGATGGACCTCTACATGAAGGTCCTGGCCTGGACGCTGGACAGCCGCGAGGCGCATCGCCGCAAGGCCGCACTGGTGCCGCAACCGCGCGCCTGGTGGTACACGATCATCGCCGCCCTCGCCTTCGCGCTGCTGCTGGGCGCCGGCCTCGGCCTTGCCGCCGGCCTGTTCTCGGCACTGCAGGGCGGCCTGACCAAGGTGGGCCTCGAAAAGTCGGCCTTCGTCCTGGCTGCGGTGCTCGCACCATTGGGCATTCCGCTGGCGATCTGGGGGCTGGGCAAGCTCCTGCGCTTCCTCGCCGCCTTCGCGGGCGCGCTGGGCCGGTGGTATCGCTACTTCACCGACCGCGTGATCGCGCGCATGCACGACCATCGCTTCTACGCCTTTTGCGCCAGCATCTATGCCCTCGTGGTGACGTTCGCGCTGCTCGCCGGGCTCCCCCAGCAGTTCCAGCCGAACACCAACAACGATACCAGCGAGGTCAAGATCGAGATGGTGCCCGGCACCACGCTCGAGCAGAGCGAGGAAATCGCCGGCCGCGTCAGCCGCCTGCTGGAAAAGCAGCCTGAAGTGAAGCGCGTACTGGAATTCGCGGGCGAAGGCTCGGGAACGCTCTACATCGTCCTCAAGCCGGCGAACGAGCGCAAGGCGACCAGCATCCAGTTCGAACGCCGCATGGCCCCCACCCTGCAGGACATCCCCGACGCGCGCGTGACTTTCGCCACGCAGTCGGGCGGCTTCGGCAGCGGGCGCGATATCTCGGTCATGCTCTCGGGCAGCGATTCCGAACTGCTCAACAAGACCGCGCAGACTCTCGTCGAGCAGATGCGCTCGATCCCCGGCATCGTCGCCCCGCGCATCGCGGCCGACCTCCAGCGCCCCGAACTCGTCATCGTCCCCCGCCTCGACCTCGCCGCCCAGCTCGGCGTGACCACCGGCGCGCTGAGCCAGACGATCCGCATCGCGACGATGGGCGAGATCGACCAGAACACCGCCAAGTTCTCGCTGAGCGACCGCCAGATTCCGATCCGCGTCATCCTCGACCGCACCTCGCGGCGGGACTTCTCGACGATCGAGAACCTCCCCGTCGCCACGGCCAGCGGCGGCTCGGTGCCGCTCAGCCGCGTCGCCGAGATCCGCTTCGGCGCCGGCCCCACCCAGATCCAGCGCTACAACCAGTCACGCCGCATCTTCGTGGGCGCAGACCTCGGCCAGGGCCAGGTCAAGGGGCCGGCGATGGAGGCGATCCAGAAGCTGCCGATCATGAAGAACCTGCCCGCCGGCGTCTCCAACGCCCCCGTTGGCGAGGACAAGTGGCAGGGCGAGATGATCGCCAACTTCATCGTCGCCGTCGTCAGCGGCATCTTCCTGGTCTTCGCGGTGCTGGTGCTGCTCTACAAGCGCTTCGTCTCGCCGCTGGTGAACATGGCCTCGCTGCTGCTCGCGCCGCTGGGCGGGATGCTGGCGCTGACCATGTGGGGCGAGCCGATCTCGATGCCGGTCTACATCGGCATCCTGATGCTGCTGGGCATCGTCGCCAAGAACTCGATCCTGCTGATCGACTTTGCGATCGAGGAAATGGCCAAGGGCGTGAACAAGCTCGACGCGATCATGGACGCCGGCCACAAGCGCGCCCAGCCGATCGTCATGACCACCGTGGCCATGACCGCCGGCATGGTGCCGACCGCCCTGTCGCTCTCGGGCGACGGCGCCTTCCGCGCGCCGATGGGGGTGACGGTGATCGGAGGGCTCGTGCTCTCCACCCTGCTCACACTCGTCATCGTGCCGGCAGCCTTCAGCCTCGCCGATGGTTTCGAGAAGAGGATCGGGCCGAAGCTGCGCAAGTCGCTGCTGACGTACGACCCCAAGTTGCATGGTCCGGGCAGCACCGAGGGCCGGGCCCAGGCGCATCCGGCCGAATGACTTTGGTCAAATGAGCTAGGGCCGAATAAGGAAAGGTACACATTGCCGCCAGCCGGGCGAAGTTCAGGGGGAGCAGCGCTGAAGGTCGTCCCGCAGGATCGGGCCAGGCGCATGCGCCTGTTCGCCACCGGGCTGCTGCTGGCGATGGCCGTGGCCTTCGTCGTGCTGCGGCGCCTGGGCGGCGAGCACCCCGCCTGGGACCCGTGGCTGGGCTATGCGATCTCCTTCACCGAGGCGGCGATGGTCGGCGGCCTCGCCGACTGGTTCGCCGTCACCGCCCTGTTCCGCCGCCCGCTCGGCCTGCCGATCCCGCACACCGCGATAATCCCGGTGAACAAGAACCGCATCGCCGATACGATGGCGACGTTCCTGCGCGACAATTTCCTTACCCCCCAGGTCGTCGCCCGCCGGGTGGTCGGCTTCAACTTCGCTGGCGCGGCCGGCGGATTCCTTGCCGATCCCGGCCGCGGCGGGCAGTCGCGCATCCGTGCAGGTGCCGCGAATCTCGTTGCCGACGTGCTCGAGTCGCTCGACCCGGAGCGCCTCGGCAACCAGGTCCGCGCCGGCCTCGCCCGACAACTGGAGCGGGTGGAAGTCGCCCCCCTGCTCGGCCAGATCCTCACTGCAATGATCGCCGACGGCCGCCACCTGCCGCTGATCGACAGCGCCGTGCGCTGGGCGGGCGAAGCGCTGGAGGCCAACGAGGACATCGTCCGCTCCATGATCCGCGAGCGCGCGCACAGCCTGCTGCGCCTCACCGGCCTCGACGGCCGCATCGCCAATTCCGTGCTCGACGGGCTCTACAAGCTGCTCGCCGAGATGATCGTCCAGCCGGACCACCCGCTCAAGGCCAAGGTCGGCCTGATGCTCGAGGAGCTGGCCGACAAGCTCGTCAACGACCCCGAGACCCGCGAGCGCGTCGAGAACGCCAAGCGCGAGCTGATCGCCAACCCGGCGGTCGGGCAGTGGTGGCAGTCGGTCTGGGAACGCCTGCGCCGCAAGCTGATCGACGCGGCCCGCAGCCCCGACACAGCACTCGCGGGGCAACTGACGACGATGCTGGGCGAACTGGGCGGCGCCCTGCGCGACGATCCGCGCCTCCAGGCCCAGATCAACCGCTTCGCCCGGCGCACCCTGGTCGGCGTCACAGCGCGCTACGGCGACGAGATCGTGCGTCTGGTCTCCGAGACGGTGAAGCGCTGGGATGCCCGCACCGTGAGCGACCGCATCGAAGGCGCGGTCGGCCGCGACCTCCAGTTCATCCGCATCAACGGCACGCTCGTGGGCGGCTTGTTCGGCGTGTGCATCCATGCCATCGATCGGCTGCTGTGAATGACGAACCGCTCCTCCTGACCGACCGCTTCGAGCTGTGGCGCCCCGCCGCCGCCGACCTCCCTGGCATGTGCCGCATCCTCGCGGACGAGCAGACCCGTCGCTACCTCGGCCCCGGCCGCGCGGACCGGCAGGCGCAGTTCGACCGCCTGATGCGCAATGCCGGTTCCTGGATGCTCCACGGCTACGGCAGCTTCGCGGTGCGCGAGAAGGGCGGGACCGAGATCGTCGCTAGCTGCGGCGTGTTCCATTCGTGGCGCGGCTTTGGACCACAGTTGGGCATGGACGATGTCCCCGAGGCGGGCTGGATCGTGCGCGCCGACCACTGCGGCCGGGGCATCGCCCGCGAAGTGATGGAGGCCGTGCTCGCCTGGTTCGACCGCGAACACGGCCCGCGCCGAATCGGCTGCATGATCGAGGAAGGCAACACCGCCTCCGAGCGATTGGCGGCCCGGCTGGGCTTCGTGCGCTATGGGGAGCATGAGACCTGCGACGGGGATGAACGCGCCCTGCTGCAACTGCTCGAACGGTTACCGGCGGCGACGGACCACTGACCGCTCTAGCCAGGATGGTGAACAACCGCGCCGTTGTAGTACCATGCTACAGGGGCGCCGCTATCATCGCGTGCAGGCTTGAAGCGAGCCTTGAGAACTGCACTGCAAACGTGCTCGTTGAACCCTTCTTCGGAAGATCGGGTAACGTGGCAGCCAGTGGCGACGCCATTCGCATCCACAACTGCGAGAAATTCGACCCTGTCGATCTTGCCGGGGCGCTTCAAGGCCTTCGGGTAGGCTTGATCCACCGCTCTTGCCAAGGCTGTTCCATCAACGATCCTCGGCTCTTGAGCCAGCTCCGAGCGAGTACTGGGGGAAATGCCCCATCCCGTGAACATGTCGTCGGCGCACTTGTGCAAGGCTTGCAGCGCCGCGTACATTTTCCCTGTTTTGATAACCAGAGGCCCGGCAGACGTAGCAATGCCTATCTGGACGATCTGTCGCTCGAATTCGGCGCTGGGCCCGCTCCTGTCGTCGGGACGCTTGCCATCGCCCGGGGTAAGCCGCGCTTGAACGATGAGGGATTGGCCGTAAATCGAGTTGATCGCGTGTTGCGGATTGCCTGCGGCCAGAAGTGATCCGTTGCCGAAATCAAGCTGAACACCCTTGCTTGCCTTTATCCGTCCGATGGACGGCCCGGCAATTTCAAGCTCCACATAGGCGTTCAGACCGTCCTGACGGATGCGAAGCAATGTGGGCCTATCTGCAGCGCGTGAGATCGCAGGAACTGCTGCCCCAGTCCACATTCCATGGAGAGATCGGCTCCAGTACCACACGATCTTCGGCGGCCTGTGCGATGGGAACGTTCGCAAGAACGGCCAGAGCGGCCACCGTGAGGAGGGCATGCTTCATGACGGCTTCCCCTTAGCAGCCTGCTGCGACCGCATTTCAAACGCTGTGCCTACGAAATAACCCCCGGATTTGCATCCGGGGGTTAAATTATTGCGATACCGAAGAAGTGTTCAGAGCTTCCCAGTGAGTTCGGGCACGGCGTTGAAGAGGTCTGCGACGAGGCCGATGTCGGCGACCTGGAAGATCGGTGCGTCCTCGTCCTTGTTGATGGCGATGATGGTCTTGCTATCCTTCATCCCGGCCAGGTGCTGGATCGCGCCCGAGATGCCGACCGCGATGTAGACTTGCGGCGCGACGATCTTGCCGGTCTGGCCGACCTGGTAGTCGTTGGGCACGTAGCCTGCGTCCACCGCGGCGCGGCTGGCACCCACGGCGGCGCCGAGCTTGTCGGCGAGCGGCATGATGACCTGCTCGAACGTCTCGCCGTCCTTCAGCGCGCGGCCGCCCGAGACGATGATCTTCGCGCTGGTCAGTTCGGGGCGCTCCAGCTTGGCAAGCTCGGCGCCCACGAAGCTCGACAGGCCCGCGTCACCCGTGCCCGAGACGGCCTCGACCGTGCCCGAACCGCCGGTGGCGGCAGCCTTGTCGAAGGCGGTGCCACGCACGGTGATGACCAGCTTGGCATCGCTCGATTCGACCGTGGCGATCGCGTTGCCGGCGTAGATCGGACGGGTGAAGGTCTTCTCGCCTTCGACCGAGAGGATGTCCGAGATCTGCATCACGTCGAGCAGCGCGGCGACGCGCGGCGCGAGGTTCTTGCCGGTGGTGGTGGCGGGCACCACGAAGGCGTCGTGGTGGCCCATCAGCTCGGCGACGAGCGGGGCGACGTTTTCCGCCAGGCCATGCGCATAGGCGGCGTCGTCGGCGAGGTGGACCTTGCCCACGCCCGCGATCTGCGCGGCTTCCTCGGCCACGGCGGCGCAGCCGGAACCTGCGACCAGCAGGTGCACTTCACCCAGCTTGGAGGCGGCGGTGACGACGGCGAGGGTCGCGTCCTTGACGGAGGCGTTGTCGTGTTCGACCCAGACGAGAGTCTTGGACATCAGGCTACTCCCAGTTCCTTGAGCTTGGCGACGAGGCCGTCGACGTCGGCGACCTTGATGCCGGCGACGCGCACCGGCGGCTCGGAGACCTTGAGGGTCTTGAGGCGCGGGGCGATGTCGACGCCGTAGTCGGCCGGCGACTTCACATCGAGCTGCTTCTTCTTCGCCTTCATGATGTTGGGCAGCGAGGCGTAGCGCGGCTCGTTGAGGCGCAGATCGGTGGTGACGATGGCGGGAAGCGAGAGCTTCACCGTCTCCAGGCCGCCGTCCACCTCGCGGGTGACCGAGACGAAATCGCCGTCGATCTCGACCTTGCTGGCGAACGTGCCCTGGGGCCGTGCGAGCAGCGCGGCGAGCATCTGGCCGGTCTGGTTCGAATCGTCGTCGATCGCCTGCTTGCCCAGGATCACAAGGCCCGGGTTCTCTTCACCCACGATGGCTTTCAGGATCTTGGCGACGGCGAGCGGTTCCACTTCGGCGTCGGTCTCGACCAGGATCGCCCGGTCGGCGCCCATCGCCAGCGCGGTGCGCAGCGTTTCCTGCGCTTTGGCCGGCCCGACCGAGATCGCGATGATCTCCTCCGCCTTGCCCGCTTCCTTGAGACGGATGGCTTCTTCCACCGCGATCTCGTCGAACGGGTTCATGCTCATCTTGACGTTGGCCAGGTCAACACCCGTGCCGTCGGCCTTCACACGAGGCTTCACGTTGTAGTCGATCACCCGCTTCACGGGCACGAGGATCTTCATTGCGATCTGTCCTCTCACTGCTGGACGGAAAATTTAACCGCGCGATTAAACTCTGATGGGCGAGCTATCGCGTTCATCGTCCCTCGCGTCAACCCCCGCCGAAACGCGAAGAGCTTGGGTAACGGATAGCTGAGCTTCGGCGCCGGTCATACAGGCTTCGACACCATGCAGAAACGGCGAGGGTCGCGAAACCCCCGCCGTATCCGTAACCGACATGTGATCGTACGCGCGAGGCGTACCGGACCCGGGTCAGGCTACCTTCTGTACTTCGGCAACGATCTTGCGTGCGGCATCGCCCAGGTCGTTGGCGGCGACGATCGGCAGGCCCGAGCCTGCCAGGATGTCCTTGCCCTGCTGGACGTTGGTGCCTTCGAGGCGGACCACCAGCGGAACCTGCAGGTTCACTTCCTTGGCCGCGGCGACGATGCCGTCGGCGATCACGTCGCACTTCATGATGCCGCCGAAGATGTTCACCAGGATGCCCTTCACCGCCGGATCGGCGAGAATGATCTTGAACGCCGCGGTGACCTTTTCCTTGTTGGCGCCGCCGCCTACGTCGAGGAAGTTGGCCGGGAACATGCCGTTCAGCTTGATGATGTCCATCGTCGCCATCGCCAGGCCCGCGCCATTGACCATGCAGCCGATGTCGCCGTCGAGCTTGATGTAGGCCAAGTCGTACTTCGACGCCTCGACTTCGGCCGGATCTTCCTCGGTCTCGTCGCGCAGCGCCAGCACGTCGGGGTGACGGTACAGCGCGTTCGAATCGAAGCTCATCTTGGTGTCGAGGACGAGCAGGTTGCCGTCCTTGGTTTCCACCAGCGGGTTGATCTCGAGCATGTCGCAGTCGAGCGCCACGAAGGCCTCGTAGAGCTGCTTCGAGATCTTCTGCGCCTGCTTGTTCAGTTCGCCCGTGAGCTTGAGCGCGAAGGCGACGGCGCGGCCGTGGTGCGGCTGGAAGCCCGTGGCGACGTCGATGGTGATCGTGCTGATGCGCTCGGGCGTCGAGTGGGCGACTTCCTCGATGTCCATGCCGCCTTCGGTCGACACGATCAGGGCGACGCGGCTCGAGGCGCGGTCCACCACCATCGAGAGGTAGTATTCCTTGGCGATGTCGACGCCGTCGGTCACGTAGAGGCGGTTGACCTGCTTGCCGGCATCACCCGTCTGGATGGTGACGAGGGTGTTGCCGAGCATTTCCTGCGCGAAAGCCTCGACTTCCTCGATCGACTTGGCGAGGCGCACGCCGCCCTTGGCGTCGGCGGGCAGCTCCTTGAACTTGCCCTTGCCGCGCCCGCCCGCGTGGATCTGCGCCTTCACGACGTAGAGCGGTCCCGGCAGCTGCTTGGCGGCGGCCACCGCTTCCTCTACGGTCAGCGCCGCAATACCGGCGGGAATCCCCACGCCATACTTCGCAAGCAGTTCCTTGGCCTGATATTCGTGAATGTTCATCGCTCAAATCGCTTTTCTGCTGGAGGTTCCTTGGGAAGGCGCCGTAGCCATAGTTTTGCCCCGCCGCCTAAGCACATCCCCGGCGGCTTGAAAAGGCCCGCATCCTGCGCAAGTTGACAGGCGGCGATCAATTTGCCGCACCACAATTGATAAGAAGACGCAATAGCAATGTCCCATCCGAATGATTGACCGAGACAGGCTCGAAGCCATCGTACGCGAGGCGGGGCGCATCGCCCTGGCAGGCTGGCCGGGCGACGGCCACAGCCTCGACTCATGGGAGAAGACGCCTGGCAGCCCGGTCTGCTCGGCCGACCTCGAAGTCGACGCCTTCCTCAAGACGGAGCTGCGCAAGCTCCTGCCCGCGGCCGGATGGCTTTCCGAAGAGACGACCGACAGTCCCGAGCGGCAGGGGCACGAGCTGGTCTGGCTGGTCGACCCGATCGACGGCACGCGCGACTTCATCCGCGGCCGGACCGGCTGGGCGATCTCGGTGGCCCTGGTCAACACGCGCCGCCCCCTGCTCGGCTATCTCTACGCGCCCGTGCGCCAGCGCGAGGACGGCGGCGAGTTCTGGTCGGCCGAGGCGGGCAAGGGCGCCTGGCGGAATGGCACGCGCCTCGTCGCCAGCCACCGCGATTCGCTGGCCGGCTCGCGCGTTCCGGCACAGAAACTTGCCCCCGAGGATGCGGACCTCCTGCTGGTGGACCAGCCCAACTCGATCGCGCTGCGCATGGCGATGATCGCCGCCGACGAGGCGGACCTGCTCGTGACCCTGCGCTGGGGCTACGAGTGGGACATCGCCGCCGCCGGCCTGATCGCACGCGAGGCGGGTGCGGTCGTCACCGATGCCTTCGGCAAGCCGCTCAACTACAACAAGCACGACCCCCGTGCCTTCGGGGTAATGGTCGCCTCGACCGGCATCCACGCAGCGGCCGTGGAGCGCCTTGCCGATCGCGCGGTGCGCTACTCCGCCTGAGGGAACGCCTGAGAGTGGGTTTCGGGAACCATCCCGGGTCGCTCAGCTGGTTGCGGTCGTCCCCACGCAGGCGGGGCCCCCGCTCACTTGCCGACCTCGCCTAAAAACGCGCGGTCACGGGAAGCACGCCGTTCATTTGCCCGCGTCCCCGGCGGCGCCCTCCTCCGCCTCGTCCCATTGCCCCTTCCAGGTCGGCTCCTTTTCCATCCGGGCGATCACCTTGCGGGCGAACTCGCTCATGCCGCCGCCATGCGGGTCGTAGGCTACCGGCAGCAGCACGTTGCGCGCATCGTCGCGCCGGCCGGCACGCATCAGCGACTGGCCCAGGTTCATGCGCAGCCCCTGGTCGAAAGGAGCGAGCTGGGTGGCGCGGACCAATCCGTCCAGGGCGATCTGGGGTGGCTCCCTGCCCTGTTCCAGGAAGCTGCGGTAGAAGTAGACCAGCGGCAGCGGATGGTCGTTCTCGATCCGGTTGAGCGCGAGGAACGGCGCCCGCGCGGCCTTGTAGGCGGCCGCGGTATCGTCCGCCTCGGGGGCGATGCGGAACAACGCCAGACCCTTCTCGACATAGGCGTTGACCTGCGAGGGATCGAGCTTCAGCGCCGCGTCGGCCGCAGCGACGGCTTCCTTGTCGTGGCCGGCGTCGTACTCGCACTCGGCAAGGGCGGACAGAACGGCGGCATCGGACGGGAAGCGCGCGGCCACCGCCCGGGCCTCGACCAGCAGCGCCGGGGCCTCCTCGCGGGAGATGCCGCGCTTGGACCGGATGCGCACCGGCATGATCGCGGCTTCCCCGGCCGCCAGGGCGCGTACCTTGATCTCCCCGATCGGCACTTTGTCGGCCGTCAACCGCAACGCACCCATCTTCGACTTGGCCATGTACCTGTCGAGTTCCTTTTCCAGCACGCCGAAATCGCCGAAAGCCTCGATAGCCGCATCGCGCTGGCCCTTGCCCTCGCGCAACAGCGCGAGATACCGAGAGAGCTGGCCCTTGCGCGGTTCGCCGCGCAATTCGCTGAAGGTCAGGTAGTGGTAGAGCAGCCAACTCTTGCCGTAGAAGGCGTCGTAGCTTCCGGGCTTGCGCTTGTCGTACTCCGTGGGGTCGAGCAGGTCCGCTGCCTTTACGTCCCGGGCGTACAGCAGTTCTCCGGCGCGGTGGTTCGCAGGCCGGCCCAGCCAGATGCTGCCGTCGCTCTCGAACTTGCCCGAAGCGAAGAATTCCGCCGAACCCTCGGTGAACCAGCGCGGCATGGCCATCGCGCTGGTGGATATCTGGAAGTGGTGGGCATACTCGTGCAGAAGCACGACCATCGACCAGGTGATGGCCCCGTCCGTCGCCTGCACGGCCGGGACGATCGCCAACGACCCGCCGGCACGCGGGAGATAGAAGCCGCCGACGTACTTGCTGTTCTCGCCGTACAATTCACGCACTTCCCGCTCGTTCTTCACGACATAGACCGTTACCCGGTTCGAGGGGCTTGGGGCGGCAAGCTTGGACCCGAGCAACAGCACCATGCCCGCGTGGTAGCGTTCGAGCTGCTGCGAAAAGCGGGTGATGTCGCGCTCGCTGTCGTCGGCATAGATGACGAAGTGTTCGCTCGACGATTCGAGCCAAGCCGCATGGGCAAGGCCGGGAGCGAGGAACGCGGCCTGCACCATTGCCATGATCGCCGCCAACTTCTTGAAACGCATCAGTTCCCCCCGGACCCGGTTTGGACCCAGACTACCTGTTGGGCGTGACGTTTCAAGTTACCGCGGTGAAAGAACGTACCGGGGCGGTGCCCGGCGCGCGGTCTTGCCGATGGAAGGCGAGCATCCTCGAAGCCACCCGGTGGACGGCGGGCCTCGGGAGGGGGCGTGGTCGACAAAAGGGGCCGGTGCCTGCGCACCGACCCCTCGGGTTCCGCTTTACGCGGCCTTGGCGTTACTTCGCCGCGTTGACGTCGTCGGTCGTCACCGGAGTGATCTTGATCTCGACGCGGCGGTTGAGCGCGCGCCCCTCGGGCGTGGTGTTGTCGGCCACCGGGTGATCCTTGCCCATGCCCTGCGTCTGGATGCGCGAAGAGGAGACCCCGCGCGTAATCAGGTAGCGGCCCACCGCATCGGCGCGGCGCTTGGACAGGTCGAGGTTGTAGGCGGCCGAACCAGTCGAATCGGTGTGGCCGTAGACGTCGATCAGGCTGTTGGGATACTGGATCATCGACTGCGCGACCTTGTCCAGCGAGGTCTGGAACGAGGGGCTGATGACCGTCGAATCGACCGCGAAGGTCACGTCGGGCAGGTTCAGCAGGATACCGTCGCCCTGCTGGCTGACGTCGATGCCCGAACCGGCAGTCTGCTCCTTGAGCTCCTTGATCTGCTTGTCCATCTGATAGCCGACGACACCGCCGGCAACGCCGCCGATGCCCGCACCGACGATACGCGCGGTCTTGCCGCCGATGACGCTGCCGAGCAGATAGCCGAGGCCGGCCCCGCCGACGCCGCCGATCGCGGTGCGCGAGACCTTACGCTCGCCCGTGTTGGGGTCGGTGACGCAGGCAGAGACGGTGACCAGCGCAAATACGGCGGCGGCCGAGGTAATCAGGCGCGAATTCTTCATTATGTGTCCCTCCTAAATGCGCTTGCCTAAGTGCCCTTGAAAAGCATGGCTTACAGGCATCTGTGTGCGGTAGTGAGCATGAATGGCAAATGGATGATGCCGCCTCAACCCTCTGTGTACGATTGTGTTCCCGGCGCCCGGCAAGTTGCAAAGCATTGCACGATGCCACGAGCGCTTCGCTATTGCGGCAATCTCTGCTAGCGATCGGTCATTGTGACGCCCTTTCCCTGGACTGACCTCCTCATCATCGCCGGCCTGATCCTGGTCAACGGCCTCTTTTCGATGTCCGAACTGGCCATCGTCTCGGCGCGTGCGCCACGCCTCAGGGCACTTGCGGACAAGGGGAGCAAGGCGGCCAGGACCGTGCTGGACCTAGCCGCCGACCCGGGGCGCTTCCTGTCGACGGTGCAGATCGGCATCACCCTCATCGGCATCGTCGCCGGCGCCTACTCCGGCTCCAGCCTCGGCGGCCCGGTGGGCGAGCGCCTGGCCGCGCTGGGCCTGCCGGTGCGCTTCGCCGGCGAGGCCGGCTTCGCCTTGGTCATCATGGCGACGACTTATGCCAGCGTAGTGGTCGGCGAACTGGTGCCCAAGCAACTGGCACTGCGCATGGCCGAGCCGGTGGCCCTTGTCATGGCGCGCCCGATGAGCGTGCTCGCCACGATCATGGGTCCCTTCGTCTGGCTGCTCGACCGCTCCTCGGCGCTGATCCTCCGCCTCTTCTCGATCCGCCGCGGCGATTCCGAGCAGCTCACTGCCGAGGAACTGCACATGATCTTCGCCGAGGCCACGCGGTCCGGCGTGATCGAGGAAGAGGAACGGGCGATGATGACCGGGGTCATGCGCCTGGCCGAACGCCCCGTGCGCGAACTGATGACCCCGCGCAACCAGATCGACTGGATCGATGTCGACGCCGACGAGAGCCAGCTGCGCGCCAAGATCGAGGCCTCGCCCCACTCGCTGCTGCCGGTCGCCGGCGACGGTTCGCCCGACAACATCGTGGGCATCCTCAAGGTCCGCGAAGTGCTCGCCTGCCTCGTCGCCGGCCGCCCGGTCGACGTGCGCGCGATGATGCGCAAGGCCGAAGTCATCCCCGACCAGCTCGACGCCATGGACGCGCTGCGCAAGTTGCAGACCGCCGAAGTGGCGATGGCGGTGGTCCACGACGAATACGGCCACCTCGAAGGCCTCGTCACGCCGTCCGACGTTCTGGCGGCGCTGGCAGGCACGTTCGTCGCCCACCAGGACGAGGGCGACGAGCCGATGGTGGTGGAGCGCGAGGACGGTTCGCTGCTGGTGTCCGGCGCCATGCCCGCCGATGCGCTGGCAGACCGGCTCGGCATCGACCTGCCCGACGACCGCGAATTCGCGACGTTGGCCGGCTACGTCCTCGCCGTGCTCAAGAAAGTCCCGCGCGAGGGCGAGCATTTCGACGAACAGGGCTGGCGCTTCGAGGTGATCGACATGGACGGACTGAAGATCGACAAGATCCTCGTCAGCACCAGGGGCGACGACGATGCCGGCGACGGGGTCAGCGGCGAAGGTTGAGCGCCCGGCCCGATGGGCAAGGCTCGCAAGAACGATCGAAGGTGACGACGATCCAGGGTGGTGTCGCCATCGCCCAACGAAAAAGGCCGGACTTTCGCCCGGCCTCTTCGTAGACTTGTGCTAGAAATCCTCAGGTGCCGACGGCGGTCTGCGCATCGCGCCCGTCGCCTTCTGGAGCGGCGAGGATGGCGCGGGTCACCTGGCCCTTGGCGACGGTGTAGGTCGCCGGATCGCCCACGGTCGAGCGGATCGCCGGGTCCGAGGTGCCGGCGAGGCCGAGCGTCGTCTTCTCGATGTCGCTGCGGGCCTGCGGACCACCGAACAGCGCGTCGAGCGTCTGCTGCTGGAGCGATTCGTCGGCGGGGCGAGGCTGGCCCTGCTTGGGCGGGCTCAGCGAGAAGTCGGGCGGCACGACCAGCGGAGTCTGGCGCTGCACCGCGAACTCGTCGGGACGGCTGCGGTTGAACAGCCCGGTGCTGCCACATGCCGACAACAGGACGGCGCCGGTCGCGACGAGGACGAGGGCTCCGGTTTTCTTCATGCGCATCAATTCAAATTCTCCGGGGCGGGTTCCGCCGCTGCATCGGGCTTTTCGCGCGAAAGCAGGGATCGGGCAAGGATAATCAGGACGCCGATGGTGATGGCCGCATCGGCGAGATTGAAAATGAGGAAGGGGCGGAAATTGCCGATATGCAAGTCGGCATAGTCGACCACGTAGCCCACCGCGATCCGGTCGCGGATGTTGCCCGCGGCCCCGCCCAGCACCATGCCGAGCGCGACGATATCGGCCAGCTTGCGCTCGCGCAGCAGCCAGACGAGTACGAATCCGGCGATCGCCCCGGTCAAGGCCACCAGCACCCAGCGCGCCTCAGGCGAGCCGGCGGTGAACAGGCCGAGCGAGACGCCGAAGTTCTGCGTCCAAGTCAGGTTGAAGAACGGCAGCAGACGGAGCTGGCCGATCTCCCACAGGCGCAGGCCGTAGACCACCCAGTCCTTGATGGCGACGTCGATCGCGAAGACCACGGCCGCGACCAGCAGGCCGATCAGGCGGTTGCGCCAGGGGTTGGCGATGTGGCTGGCGGCGCCGCTCACGCGGGCGCCTCCACTTCGCCGACGACGTCGTCGCAGCGCGCGCACAAGTCGCCGTCCTCGGTCACTTCGGGGAGGTGGCGCCAGCAGCGGCCGCACTTGTGGTCATGGGAAGGAGTGACGCTCACGCCTTCGCCCTGCCCGCGCGTGACTTTCGCGGTGATGAACAGTTCGGCAAGATCGGCCTCGGGCGCCGTGTCGGGCACGGTGACTTCGGCCGCGAGGCTGGAGCCGACGATCTTCTCGCGGCGCAGCGGTTCGATCGCCTCGGTGACGGCCGCGCGCAAGGAGCGAAGCTCCTGCCACTTGTCGATGTCGGCCTCGGCGGCCGGGACTTCGGGCCATTCGAGCAAGTGCACGCTCTCGCCCGGATAGCGGCTCTGCCACGTCTCCTCGGCGGTGAAGACGATCACCGGCGCGGCGTAGCGGATGAGCGCATGGAACAGCGTGTCGAGCACGGTGCGGTAGGCGCGGCGCTTCGGGTCGTCATGCGCGTCGCAGTAGAGGCAGTCCTTGCGGATGTCGAAGAAGAACGCCGAGAGGTCCTCGTTGCAGAAATCGAGCAGCGCGCGAACGTAGGTGTTGAAGTCGAAGGCCTCGACCGCCTCGCGCAAGGTTGCGTCCAGCTTGCCCAGCAGCGCCAGCACGTAGCGTTCCAGCTCGGGCATTTCGGCCACGCCGATGCGCTCGGCCTCCTCGAAGCCGTCCAGCGCGCCCAGCAGGTAGCGCAAGGTGTTGCGCAGCTTGCGGTACTGGTCGGCCACGCCCTTGAGGATCTCGTCGCCGATGCGGTGGTCTTCGGTGAAGTCGACCGAGAGCGCCCAGAGGCGGATGATGTCGGCGCCGTTGGTCTCCATGACCTTCAAGGGGCTGATCGTGTTGCCCAGCGACTTCGACATCTTGAAGCCCTTGGCGTCCATCGTGAAGCCGTGGGTCAGCACCGCCTTGTAGGGCGCATGGCCGCGCGTGGCGCAGCTTTCCAGCAGCGAGGACTGGAACCAGCCACGATGCTGGTCGGAGCCTTCGAGATAGAGGTCGGCCTTGGGGCCGGTATAGCCCTCGGGCCGCAGGAGGTCGGGCCAGCGACCCGATTCCAGCACGAAGGCGTGGGTCGAACCCGAATCGAACCAGACGTCGAGAATGTCGGCGACGCGCTCGTAGTCCTCGGCATCGTAGTCGGGGCCGAGCAGGTCCTGCGCGGCTTCGTCGCTCCAGGCATCGACGCCATGCGCGCGCACGGCATTGATGATCCGCTCGTTGACCGCCTCGTCGACGAGATATTCGCCGGTCTTGCGATCGACGAACAGCGTGATCGGCACGCCCCAGGCGCGCTGGCGCGATAGGACCCAGTCAGGCCGGCCTTCTACCATCGCGCCGATGCGGTTGCGGCCCTTGTCGGGGACGAAGCGCGTCTCGGCAATCGCGGCCAGCGCGGCCGCGCGCAAGGTGGGGGAGGCGAACTCGCCCTCCTCGGACGGGTTGATCGCCCCGCCCTCGGCTTCCCAACTGTTCTCGCTCGCGGACTTGGGCGAGATGTGGGTCATCGCCTTGTCCATCGGCACGAACCACTGCGGGGTGCAGCGGTAGATGACCTTGGCCTTCGAGCGCCACGAGTGCGGGTAGGAATGCTTGTAGTCGGCCGAGGCCGCGAGCAGGCCGCCGGCTTCGCGCAAGTCCGAGCAGATCGGGCCGTCGGGCGCGTTGAACTTGGGGTTGATGACCGAGCCTTGTCCCGCCAGCCACGGCCAGTCCTCGCGGTACTTGCCGTCAGCTTCGACCGCGAACTTGGGGCCGATGCCGTTGGCCTTGCAGAGGTCGAAGTCGTCCTCGCCGTGGTCGGGCGCCATGTGGACGAGGCCGGTGCCGCTCTCGGTGGTGACGAAGTCGCCGGGCAGGAACGGACGCGGCTCGGCGAAGAAGCCGCCGAGCGCGTGCATGGGATGCCGCGCGATGGTGCCGGCGAGGTCGGAGCCTTTTATGATCTGCATCGGGATCACGCGGAAACCAACGCGTGCCGCAAATTGTTCAACCAGCCCAGCCGCGATGAGCACACTGCCTTCAGGTGCAGGGCGATCATGATCCCCCATACGATCGCCAAATCGGCAAACCGCGTATTCGACTTCAGGGCCGTACGCGAGGGCCTGGTTAACCGGGATCGTCCACGGCGTAGTAGTCCAAATAACCGCGCGCGCACCACGGACAGCGGTGCACCGCGAATCAACGATCTCGAACGCCACGTCGATCTGGGTCGAGGTGATGTCCTCGTACTCGACCTCGGCTTCGGCCAGCGCGGTCTTTTCCACCGGCGACCACATCACCGGCTTGGCGCCGCGATAGAGCATGCCGTTCTGGGCGAACTTGAGCAGTTCGCCGACGATGGTGGCCTCGGCCTGGAAGTCCATCGTCAGGTACGGGTTGTCCCAGTCGCCATTGATGCCCAGGCGCTTGAGCTGCTCGCGCTGCACGTTCACCCAGTTCTGGGCATAGGCGCGGCATTCGGCGCGGAATTCCTCCGCCGGGACCTCGTCCTTGTTCTTCTTTTTCTTGCGGTATTCTTCCTCGACCTTCCACTCGATCGGGAGGCCATGGCAGTCCCAGCCGGGAACGTAAGGCGCGTCCTTGCCCAGCAGCGTCTGCGTGCGCACCACCATGTCCTTGAGGATGTGGTTGAGCGCATGGCCGATGTGCATGTCGCCATTGGCATAGGGCGGGCCGTCGTGGAGGATGAACTGCTCGCGGCCGACGCGCGCGTCGCGGGTCTTGCGGTAAATGCCCTCGGCCTGCCAGCGCGCCAGGATACCCGGCTCCTTCTGGGGGAGCCCGGCCTTCATGGGGAAATCGGTCTTCGGCAGGAAGACGGTGCTGCGGTAGTCGCGCTTTTCGGTCATAACGGCACGCGCACTAGAGCAAATGCGGGTTTGTTGGAAGGGCGTGTGCGCACTGCCCGGGTTTCACGCAAGGACGCGGAAAAGAGCAAAGAAGGTCGGCTCACGCGAAGGTCCGGAGGCGCAAAGGTTTCGCTTGCGCGCGGCGGGCCTGTTTTCCGCCACCCGGCGCTTCGCCATTTACTCCTCGGGAAGAAGGCGGCGTTGCCGCGGGTGCCCCCTTTGCGGCTTCGGGTGTTCGCGTGAAGTCCCTCTTTCTTCTGCGCGGCCTACTGCCGCACCGGGTCCGCCAGCCGGCCCATGATCGCAGCGACGTAGGCGCGGGTTTCGCGGATGTTCGGGATGCCGCCGGCCCGGACCACGCGGGCGGGACCGGCGTTGTAGGCGGCCAGCGCCTTTTCGATATCGCCGCCGAACGCGTCGAGCTGAAGCCGCAGGTAGCGCGCGCCGCCTTCGAGGTTGGCCATGGGATCGGCGGAATCGACGCCCATCTGCGCGGCGGTGCCGGGCATGAGCTGCGCCAGACCGCGCGCGCCGACGGGCGAGACCGCCAGTTCGTTCCAGCGGCTCTCCTGCCACACCACCGCTTCGAGCAGCGAGGGGCTGATGTCGTACTTCGCGGCCAGAACGGCAACGCGGGTACGCCAGCGGACGGGCCCGGCGGCGTCGAGCGCCTCGGTGATCGAGAGGGGATGCAGCGCGGTGTCGACCTCGAGCGGGGCTTCAAGCTCCTGCCCGCGACCCTGGGCGACGGCGGGCACGGCGGGGCCTCCGGCGATCCATTCGGCCCCGGCATCGCCGATCTGGAGAACGTCGGCATGGGCGACGCCGGGCACGACGAGGCCCAGCAGTGCCGCCACGGCGCCGATCCGTCTCATCGATTCGATTCCCTCACCATGGCGCGATCCTTACCGTATCCGCGGCAAATGCATAGCGCGTCGTCCCGGCATGGGCCGGGACGACGGATGGTCACAGCCCCAGCTTGGTGCGGATCGCACGCCAGGACAGCAGCTTGAAATTCTGCGCGTTGGGGGCATTGTCGCCGTCCTGCGCCATGAACACGCCTTCGGGGAAGGCAGGGCCGAAATCGCCGAGGATCACTTCGATCCCGTCGGTATCACTGGTGCCGCCGAGCGTCCCGCCGTCGATGCGGAAACGGCCGGCGGGCTTGTCGGTGGCGAGGTCGAACAGCGCATAGGCGTTATCGCCCTGGCTGGAGGCGACGAGGAACGCGCGGCCGCCCGGCTGGCGGGCGATGGCGAGGCCCTCGATGTCGTCGACGAGGCCGTCCGCCTCGCCCACGCGGGCGTAGGACTTCGCGGCCAGCGTGGCGGCGCCAAGCGGCACCTTCCAGATCGCCACGTCCTCTTCGGCGACGTAGAGCGTCCTGGTCACGTCGTCGACCACGCAGCCCTCGGACTGGGTGGCGAACTTGACGTCGCGCAGATGCTGGGCGGCGATGCGGCCGCCCTGCTCCACGAGGCGGCTCTCGGCAACGGTGCCGTCCTTGAGCACGACGTAGGCGCGCGCCAGTTCGCCGGCGACCAGCGGTGCGCCCATGCAGAAGCCATAGGCCTCGGCCGCAGCGTGGCCGGGCGCGAGGAACGATTCGGCGCCGAGCGAGGTCAGCTTGCCGGTCTGCCCGTCGAGGCCGAACAGCGCGATCCGGGGCTCGGCCCGGTCGGTGCGATCGCTGGCGGCGACAAGGATGCGGGTGGAGCCGTCGGCCTGGGGCACTTCGCGCAAGTCCACGTTGTTGAGCGCGCCGGCGGGGGCGAAATCACGCACCTGGCCGTCGAGGCCGTAGACGTAGAGACCGGCCTTCTTGTCGGTGCCCAGCAGCAGGCTGGCCGCGGGATTGGCCGCATTGCGCCAGATCGCCGGATCGTCGGCGGCATCGGCATTGCCGGTGCCGACCGGGGTGGTCTCGGCCTGGGCGGGAATGTCCGTCGCCGGATAGCGCGGCCGCGGGACGGCGACTTCGGGAGCTGGGCCCGGGGTGCCCGTGCCTGTGCCCGTGCCCGTGCCCGTAGTGGCGCAGCCGGCGATCAGCAGGGCCGGGAGCAGCGCTCCCGAGCCCAGCCTGGCGATCATGCCGACGCGCATCAGAAGGACACCCGCGCGCCGAACTTCACGGTCGAGCCGTACTCCTCGTACTGCAGCAGGCGCTGGGCGCCGGCGAAGTCCTGGTAGGCATAATACTTGGCGTTGTTCACGTTCACCCAGTCCGCGAAGAGGCGGATGTTCTCGGTCAGCTTGTACTTGGCCGAGAGGTCGAGCTGGAAGTGCTGGTTGACGATACGGTCCTGGTCCGCGGCGTCGCCCACCTCGTCGAGGTACTTGTCGCGGAAGGTGCCGGCGGCGCGCAAGCTGACCGGGCCCTTCTCGTAACCGAGCACGACGTTGAACGTGTTCTTCGACGCGTTGGGCAGGTTGATCCGGCGCGCCACGCCATCTTCGTCGAGCACGGTGCCGCGCGCGTACGTGTAGGTGTAGTTGAGCTGGGTCAGCAGGCCGTCGAAGGGCGAAGGGAGCATCGAGAAGACCTGGCTGTAGCTCACTTCCACGCCGGCGATCTCGGCAGTGTCGCCGTTAACCGGCTGGCGCAGCTCGGTATAGGCGACGCCGTTGATCTCTCCCTCTTCGGTGGTGAAGCTGGTGTAGGTGTAGTCCTTCACCGACTTGTAGAAGGCGCCGAGGGTGAATGCGCCGTTGTTGGCGAAGTAGTATTCGAACCCGGCATCGAAGTTCCAGGCCTGGTAGGGCTTGAGGTCGGGATTGCCGAACTCGGCCTCGCCGTCCTCGTTGATCGAGTAGAGCGGCGGCAGCTGCGACAGCTTGGGGCGCACGATCGTCTTGTAGCCGGCGAAGCGAGCGACCAGGTTCTGCTCCGGGCTGTAGCGCACCGTCAGGCTGGGCAGCCAGTTGGTGTAGCTGCGCTTGAAGGACAACGGCGAGACGTCGATCGTGGTGATCGTCTCGTCCTCGTCCTGCGGGTCCTCGGTTTCGGTGATCGCCACGAGGTTGCCGCTCAGCTTGTTGCGGGTGTGCTCCATGCGCACGCCGCCGATCACCCGCAGGGTGGAGCTGTCCCAGCGCCCGAGCAGGTAGGCGGCGGTGATGTCCTCGGTCACCGCATAGTCGCTGCTGGAGCTGTCGATCAGGCTGTCGTCGGCGTTGACCTCGAAGCCGGTGGGATCGGCCAGGTAGAAGTCGGCGGAGCCGCCCTTGTCGGCAACCGGGCCCATGTCGAGCAGGCGGTAGGTCTGCTTGCCCAGCACGTCGGCGAGCGTGAAGTCGCCGTCGTAGTCGTCGAAGCGGGTCATGTTGAAGTCGTAGGACTTCTTGCGCCAGCGCGCCTTGGCGCCGCCTTGGACGGTGAAGTCGCCGTTGTCGCCGGCGAACGTGCGCGCGAGGTCGGCCTTGACCGCCCATTCGCGATCCTGGCTGTCGGACAGCGTGGTCAGTTCGAGGCGGTCGAAGGCGTAGTTCGACGCGGTGTTGACCGCGCCCGCGCCGCTGGCCACCGAATAGCTCGGGAAGTACCGGCCCGAGTTGTCGACATCGATGACGACGCCCGATTCGTCGTCGAAGTCGGCGGCGAAGCGCATCGGGTCGAGCGAGAACGTCTCCTTCTCGGTCGACTTGGCGTAGCTCGCCTGCCAGTTGAACTTCCAGGTCCCGGTGTCGGTGTCGCTGCCCAGCGAAACCGAGCGGATGCGCTGGCGCTCGAAGCGGTCCTTGAGGTCGCGCTCGATGGTGATCTCGTTGTCGTCGGTGTCGAACGAAGCGGTGCCGCCGCTGATCGAGCTGGGGCCGTCATCCTCGAACTCGCTGAAGTCGAAGGTGGTGCGGCGGCGGTACTCGTGGTCGTCGAACTGCGCCCAGTTGCCGCGCACGTAGGCCTTGGTGGTGTCGGACACGCGCCAGTCGGCCGACAGCGCCGCGTTGATGCGGGTGCGCTCGACGTCGTAGTCGCGGTATTCCAGGCTCTGCACCCAGGCCTGGCCGTTCTCGGCTTCGGTCCAGTCGGAGGCCTCGACGTTGTCGGTCTCGAACTTTCGCTTGTAGTAGCTGACCGAGCCGGCGATGCCGAAATCGTCGCCGATCTTCTGGGTGAAGTCGAACGAGGCCTTGGGCGTCACCTTGCCCGAATAGTCGTTCCAGCTACCCTCGGCGCTCAGCGAGTAGCGGTTCTTCTTCGAATCGAAAGCGCTGGTGGTGTTGATCTCGACCGAGGCGCCGATGAAATCGCCGTCCATATCGGGGGTGAAGCTCTTCTTCACCTCGATCGATTCGATCGTGTCCGACGAGATCACGTCGAGCGCCACCGAACGGGCGGTCGATTCCGGCGCGGGCAGGCGAACCCCGTTGACCGAGGTGCCGTTGAGGTCGGGATCGAGGCCGCGCACCGAGACGTAGCGGCCTTCGCCCTGGTCGTTGAGGATGTTGAGGCCCGGCAGGCGGCGCAGCGATTCGGCGACGTTCTGGTCGGGGAACTGGCCGACCGCGTCGCGGGTCAGGACCGATTCGACACCGTCGGCGGCCTTCTGGCGCGACAGGGCGCTGGAGATGTTGGCGCCCAGGCCGACGACGAGGATGTCGCCGCCGCCGATCGCGGGAAGGTTGAAATCGCCCGCGATCGTCCCCTTGGCGGGCACGGTGATGCTCTGCGTCGTCACTTCGGCGCCGACGTAGCGGGCCTCCAGCGTATAAGTGCCGGCGGGAACCTCGCCAATCACGTAGCTGCCCGCGCGGTCGGTCTCGGCAGTGCGGTTCAGTTCAACGATGCGGACCGCGGCAGACTGCAGGCCGCGCGCGCCGGTCGCGTCATTGACGTGGCCGGCGATTTCGCCAGCCTGGGCGATGGTGGCGAACGAGGCCGAGGCAAGCAGCCCGGCGAGAAGCTGGAGCGAGCGGGTCATGACTGGAGGGATTCCCTGTTGTGACGTTCTGTCTTGCAGGGCGCCCTAGTCGGGCTTGATGACACTCACGTGAGAATGCGGAGACAGTTTTGTGACAAGCGCGCACCGTCGTCCTGGACCGATCGGGGAGCGCTGAGTACCCTCGAGGCGATAGCTTGCCGTGAGCCATGGCGGCGTCGCGGCCTGACGCGAGGTGGGCGCAGCCTTGCCCACGGTTCCGGGCCGCCGGTCCCGGATCGAACCAGGGACGACGGGATCGATGATCGCGATGGAGGAGAAGAAGGGGGAATGGTGCTGCTAGGGAGGATTGAACTCCCGACCTCACCCTTACCAAGGGTGCGCTCTACCACTGAGCTACAGCAGCGCCGTTCCGGCCCCGGCCAGCGGGGCGTGCCCTGGCGACCCAGGACAGGGGGGCGCTATTGTCCGCAGCCGCTTCGATTGTCAAGCGCCGCTTGCGCTTTGTTGAACACGACGGCATTCCCGAGGCCATGGACGACGAGCGCGCGACATCGGGAGGCCCCGCAAAACCGCCGGAAAAGCCGACCCGCGAGGATCGGCTGGCGGCCAAGTTGCGCGAAAACCTGCGGCGCCGCAAAACCCAGGCCCGCGCCTTGTCGGCAAACGCGCAGGACGATTTCCCCGACTCCGAATAATGACGATTCGGCCGGGCTTCCCAAATCGCCCCCGGAAAGCTAGGGCCTGCGGCCTGACCCGCCCGTATCCGGTCCAGCCATTAAGGGAGCTACGCCTTGCCTCGCCTGATCCTTCTCCGCCACGGCCAGAGCCAATGGAACCTCGAGAACCGCTTCACCGGCTGGTGGGACGTGGACGTGACCGAAAAGGGCGAGGCCGAGGCCCGCGCCGCCGGCGAACTGCTCAAGGACAAGGGCCTGCTGCCCGACGTCGCCTTCACTTCGCTGCAGACCCGCGCGATCAAGACGCTGCACCTGGCGCTCGAAGCGGCCGGCATCCTGTGGATTCCCGAGACCAAGGACTGGCGCCTGAACGAGCGCCACTACGGCGGCCTCACCGGCCTCGACAAGGCCGAGACCGCCGCCAAGCACGGCGACGACCAGGTCAAGATCTGGCGCCGCAGCTTCGACATCCCGCCCCCGGTGCTCGAACGCGGCAGCGAGTTCGATCTCTCGGCCGACCCGCGCTACGCCGGGATCGACGTGCCGATGACCGAAAGCCTCAAGGACACCATCGCGCGCGTCCTGCCGTATTACGAAGGCTCGATCGTGCCGCACCTGCACGCCGGCTCGACCGTGCTGGTCGCCGCGCACGGCAACTCGCTGCGGGCGCTGGTCAAGCACCTCTCGGGCATTTCCGACGACGAGATCACCGGCCTCGAGATTCCGACCGGCCAGCCGATCGTCTACGACCTCGACGACGATCTCGCGGTGCTCGACCGCTACTACCTCTCGGAGCGCTGATACGTGGCCCAAGCCGCCCCCGTTGCGCCGCTGGTCGCGATCGTCATGGGTAGCCAGTCCGACTGGCCGACCATGATCAAGGCCGCCGAGATGCTCGACAAGCTCGGCGTCGCCTACGACGCGCGGATCGTATCGGCCCACCGCACGCCCGACCGCCTGGTCGACTTCGCCAAGGGCGCGGACGGCGAGGGTTTCAAGGTCGTCATCGCCGGGGCCGGGGGCGCTGCCCACCTGCCCGGCATGATCGCCTCGATGACGCATCTTCCGGTGCTCGGCGTGCCGGTCCAGTCCAAGGCGCTTTCGGGGCAGGACAGCCTGCTCTCGATCGTCCAGATGCCCGCCGGCATTCCGGTGGGCACCCTGGCGATCGGCGAGGCGGGCGCCGCCAATGCCGGCCTGCTGGCCGCCGCGATCCTGGCGACGTCCGACGCGGCGCTGGCCGGACGGCTCAAGGACCTGCGCGCCGCGCAGACCGCGAGCGTGGCCGAACGGCCGGTCTGATGAGCCATGGCCTCTGTCCATTCCCGCCCGGCAAGGCAGATACTGATTCCTAGACCGGCTCTCCAACGGGCCCCGGCCCCCATGACACACCATTCCGCCGGCCCCGAAGGGCCGGCACACAAGGCAGGCGAATCAAGGCAATGATCCCCCCCGGCGAAACGATCGGCATTCTCGGTGGCGGCCAGCTCGGCCGGATGATCGCCATGGCCGCGGCCCAGCTTGGCTACCGCTGCCACGTCTACGCGCCCGAGGCCGATTCGATCGCCGCCGACGTCTGCGCCCAGTTCACGTGCGCCCCCTGGGACGATGCCGAGGCCATGGCCGCCTTCGCCGCGGACTGTGCGGTCGTCACCTACGAGTTCGAGAACGTCCCCGTCGCTCCGCTCGCGGCGCTCGGCGATACCCCGCTGCTCGCCCATGCCCGCGCGCTGGAAACCGCACAGGACCGGCTCGCCGAGAAACGCTTCGTCACCGATCTGGGGGGCACCCCTGCCCCCTTCGCTCCCGTCGACGGCGCCGCCGACCTTGCCGCCGCCATCGCCGCGATCGGCGCGCCCGGCATCCTCAAGACCCGGCGCGACGGCTACGACGGCAAGGGCCAGTGGCGGATCATGACCGCGGAGGACGCCGACGGCCTCGACCTTCCCGACGCACCGCTGATCTACGAGGGCTTCGTCACCTTCTTCGCCGAGTTCTCGGTGATCCTGTGCCGGGGCGCGGACGGCGACATCCGCTTCTTCGATTCGGCGCACAACGTCCACGAGAGCGGCATCCTCGCGCTCAGCACCCTGCCCGCACCCGACGCGCTGCTGGCGCAAGTCCCCATCGCGCGCGAACTCGCCGCCAAGGTCGCCAAGGCGCTCGACTACGTCGGCGTGCTGACGCTGGAATTCTTCGCCACCGAGCAAGGCCCCGTGTTCAACGAGATGGCCCCGCGCGTCCACAATTCGGGCCACTGGACCATCGAGGGCGCGGTCACCAGCCAGTTCGAAAACCACGTCCGCGCAATCTGCGGGCTCCCGCTGGGCGGCACAGGCCTTGCCGCCAGGGGCGTCGAGATGCGCAATCTCATCGGCGACGAGGCGCACGACTGGCCGGCAATCCTCGCCGATCCCGCCAATCACCTGCACCTCTACGGCAAGGCCGCCGCGCGCCCAGGCCGCAAGATGGGCCACGTGACCCGGCTGACGCTGGGATGAGCGTCCCGAAGCGCTTGCACCGATGACCGAAATCGTCCTCATTTACGCCCGTGCGGCGAACGGCACGATCGGGCGCGACGGGGCGTTGCCCTGGCGGCTTCCCGCCGACCTGAGGCGTTTCAAGGCGATGACCATGGGCCTCCCGATGATCATGGGCCGCAAGACCTTCGAGAGTTTCCCCGCCCCGCTCCCCGGTCGCCGGCACATCGTCCTCACCCGCGATGCCGCGTGGGAAGCCCCCGGCGCCGAAGTCGCGCATTCGGTGGACGAGGCGCTGGCTCTGGCGGGATCCGAAAAGGTCGCGGTGATCGGCGGCGCCGAGGTCTATGCGCTGTTCGTCGCCCTCGCCCGGCGCATCGAACTCACCGAGGTCCACGGCGATTACGAGGGCGACACGCATATGCCCGAGCCCGGCCGCGAATGGCGCGAAGTCGCCCGCGACGAGCACCCGGCCGAGGGCGCCTTTCCAGCATATGCTTTCGTGACGCTCGAGCGCGACCTATAGGCTTCTGCACCCATGATTCGCCTCGACAACCGCCTGCCTGTTCCCGATTCGCTGCGCGGCGCCGTGCTGGCGCTGGGCAACTTCGACGGGTTCCACCAGGGCCACCAGGCCGTCGTCGGCGAGGCGATCCGCTGGGCCCGCGCGGAAGGCCGCCCGGCCATCGTCGCCACGTTCGATCCCCATCCGGTACGCCACTTCAAGCCCGACGCCGAACCGTTCCGCCTGACCACGCTCGACCAGCGGCAGGAGCTGTTCGCCGCTGCCGGGGCCGACGCCATGCTGGTCCTGCACTTCGACGCCGCCATGGCGCAGATGCCGGCGGACCACTGGGTCGAGGAAATGCTGATACGCCACATGGGCGCGGCCGGCGTCGTCACCGGCAACGACTTCACGTTCGGCAAGGCGCGCGGCGGCAACCCCCAGGTCCTGCGCGAAATCGGCGCGCGCCACGGGCTCGAAGGGCGCACCGTGGGCCCCGTCAGCGACGAGACCGGCACGATCTCGTCCAGCCGCATCCGCGACGCGCTCAAGAGCGGCGACTGCGCGACCGCGGAGCGCCTGCTGACCCGCCCGTTCTCGATCCGCGGTCGGGTCCAGCACGGCGACAAGCTGGGTCGCACCATCGGCTTTCCCACCGCCAACCTCGACATGGCAACCTATCTGCGCCCGCTCTACGGCATCTACGCCGTGACTGGCCGCATGCCCGACGGCCGCGTGGTGACCGGTGCCGCCAACATCGGCATCCGCCCGACCTTCGACCCGCCCAAGGAACTGCTGGAACCGCACTTCTTCGACTTCGCGGGCGATCTCTACGGGCAGGAGATCGAGGTGGCGTTCCACCACTTCCTGCGGCCCGAGGCGAAGTTCGATTCGCTCGACGCGCTGATCGAGCAAATGGACCGCGACTGCGACCGCGCGCGCGAACTGCTGGCGCGATTCACCTGAAGGCCGATTCGTCCCGGACCTGATCCGGGATGGCGACGCACCATCAACGCAAAAAGCGCGCCGCCCGAGGGCAGCGCGCTTTTTACTCGGTCCGACGGCTCGAAAATCAGCCGAGCAGCTTCTTCGCCATGGCCCGCACCTCGTCGCCAAGGTCCGGACGGTCGAGCGCGATCGCCAGGGTCGCCTCGACGAAGCCCAGCTTCGAGCCGCAATCGAACCGGCGGCCGGCGAAGGTGACCGCATGGAACGGCTGCTGGCCGATCAGCTTGGCCATCGAATCGGTCAGCTGGATCTCGCCGCCGGCGCCTTTGCCCTGGCTGCCCAGCAGTCCCATGATCTCGGGCTGGAGGATGTAGCGGCCCGAGACGATCTTGTTCGAGGGCGCCTCTTCCACCTTTGGCTTTTCTACCAGGCCCTTCACTTCGGTCAGCGAGCCACCAAGAACGTCGAGCGTGGCGCCGGGCGCGATCACGCCGTAGCTGGAGACTTCCTCCACAGGCACTTCGAGCACCGAGACCAGGTTGCCGCCCACTTCGTTGTAGGCCTCCACCATCTGCGCCATGCAGCCCGGGGTGCCGTACATCAGTTCGTCGGGCAGGAAGATCGCGAAGGGCTCGTCGCCGATCACGGCGCGCGCGCACCACACCGCATGGCCCAGGCCCAGCGGCACCTGCTGGCGCACGGTGACGAGGTTGCCCGGCTGGATGCGCGTCGGCTCCAGCGGTTCGAGCGACTTGCCGCGCCCGGTCATCGTCGCCTCGAGTTCGTAGGCGGTGTCGAAATGCTCGACGATCGCGGTCTTGCCGCGACCCGTGACGAAGACGAACTCCTCGATTCCCGCCTCGCGCGCCTCGTCGACGGCGTACTGGATCAGAGGACGGTCGACGACCGGCAGCAGCTCCTTCGGAATCGCCTTGGTGGCGGGAAGGAAGCGGGTGCCGAGACCGGCGACGGGAAAGACGGCCTTGCGGACAGGCTTGCGGAAGGTGTTCTCACTCATGGAACCGGATCGTGCCTCGCTCATGTTGCAGTGCGGTTAAAGCGCCTAAACACGCATTACGCAACAAGGCCACGTTAACCCTAAGGAACGTTTAATCCGTCGTTCTTTTGATAGAGGTCCCGTTGCTCGCGCCGCTTTTCCCGCTAAAGCGGGCCCATGGACAAGATCATCATCGAGGGCGGCAAGCGCCTTTCCGGCACGATTCCCGTCTCGGGTGCCAAGAACGCCGCCCTGACTCTGCTACCCTGCGCACTGCTCACCGAAGAGCCGCTGACGCTGCGCAACCTGCCGCGGCTGGCCGACATCGACGGCTTCCAGCACCTGATGAACCAGTTCGGCATTTCGACCGCCATCGCCGGTTCGCGCCCCGAGGACTTCGGCCGGGTGATGACGCTCCAGGCGACGCGGATCACCAGTTCGGTGGCCCCCTACGACCTCGTGCGCAAGATGCGCGCCTCGATCCTGGTGCTGGGCCCGATGCTGGCGCGCATGGGTGAGGCGACCGTGTCGCTGCCCGGCGGCTGTGCCATCGGCAACCGCCCGATCGACCTCCACCTCAAGGTGATCGAGGCGCTGGGCGCGACGATCGAGATGGCGGCCGGCTACGTCCGCGCCATCGCGCCCGACGGCGGCCTTCCGGGAGGGCGCTACTCCTTCCCGGTGGTGTCCGTCGGCGCGACCGAGAACGCGCTGATGACCGCCGTGCTGTGCAACGGCAAGTCCACCTTGCACAACGCCGCGCGCGAGCCCGAGATCGTCGACTTGTGCAACCTGCTCGTCGCCATGGGCGCGCAGATCGAGGGCATCGGCACCTCGGACATCACCATCCACGGCGTCCCCCGCCTCCACGGCGCGACCTACATGGTCATGCCCGATCGCATCGAGGCCGGTTCCTACGCCTGCGCGGCGGCGATCACCGGCGGCGAAGTCACGCTCAAGGGTGCGAAGATCGAGGACATGGAAGCGACCGTCCAGGCGCTGCGCGATGCCGGCGTCCACGTCGAGCCCAAGGCCGACGGCCTCCACGTCGCCGCCGAGGGCAAGCTGCGCCCCGTCACCTTGTCGACCGCGCCGTACCCCGGCTTCGCCACCGACATGCAGGCCCAGCTCATGGCGCTGCTGTGCCGTGCGGAAGGCTCCAGCGTGCTGACCGAGACGATCTTCGAGAACCGCTACATGCACGTTCCCGAACTCAACCGCATGGGCGCCCGCATCGAGACCAAGGGCCGCACCGCCATCGTCCACGGCGTCGACCGCCTGACCGGCGCCGACGTCATGGCGACCGACTTGCGCGCCTCGATGAGCCTGGTCATCGCCGGCCTCGCCGCCGAGGGCCAGACCCAGGTCCACCGCCTCTACCACCTCGACCGCGGCTACGAGCGGCTGGAAGAGAAGCTGGCCCTGGTCGGCGCCCAGATCGAACGCGTCGGCGGCGAGTGACCGGGACAGGGCGGGCGGTAGCGCTCGCTTTGCCGCCAAGCTCTCATCGTTCCACGCCGTCGCCCTGGACCTGGTTCGGGGTAACGGCGTGGGCAAGCGAAACGGGATCGGCCCCGTCGTCCCTGCCGAATCCCAGAAACCTTCCGACACGATGACGCGTTGTCCCTTTCGAAGAATATCGAGAGGAGAATCGACATGGGCCTTATCAAGTTGGCCGCGGCCGGCGCCGTTGGCTACGCGCTCTACAAATATGCGAACAAGGAAAAGCTCGAAGCGGCTTTTGCCGGCGGCGAGCGTCCCGACGTACGTGGTTCCGGACCGGAACACATGACGCATCCGCCCAAGTCCTGGAGCAAGACGGACGAGGCGATCGACGAAAGCTTCCCCGCGAGCGATCCTCCGTCCACCTACTAAGTTGACGGACGGGCCATCGAAACAGGCGGGCGGGAGCGAAGGCTTCCGCCCGCTTTTTCGAATGGCGGCATCGCCTAGTCGCATTTTCGTAACGGCGGCTCGCTAGCGAACCGGAACAGTGGAACGAATCGGCCTCCCAAGCCGTTGAAAGGCTTGCGGGAACGGCACCGGCGCCACCTGCTGAACGAGGATGAGGCGATGGCGATCCATTTTGTCGCGGACCTGCATTTCAACGGTACTTGCGCACGCCACGCCCATCCCTACGGCTTTTCCGATAGCGCCGAAATGACCCGCCGCATCTGCGAAGTCTGGCGTGCTCGCGTCGCGCCGGGGGATACGGTCTGGATTCTCGGCAACGTGGGCAACCCGGTCCACCTTGGCGACCTGCCCGGCACCAAGCACTTGATACGCGGGGCCCACGATCCGCGGGCCTGGAATTGCCTCGCCACCGGCCGCTACGCCAGCGTCGGCGACGGGCGCGTGTTGGAAACACCGGACGGCACGTTCTTCCTCGCCAGCGATCCGGCCACGGCGCCGCTGGAAATGCCCGTGTTGCACGGGCGCACAGGCAGTAGCTTGGCGATCGACGGTCACTTGTGCGTCTCGGCGCACCTGACCGGCTGGGGTCCCATCAGCCTCGACGAGATCGTGCGCGGCAAGTCCGAACTGCGCCGAGCGGCCTGAGGCTCAACGCGCACCCGCGGTCGCCAGCCAGACCCGGATCGCGCTCGCCAGACCCGGCGGCGTCGTCGCCTCGAGCCGTTCTGCATCGATGCGCGCGACCAGCGCATTGACCGGCACCCCCTCGCGTACCGCGACCTCCTTGAGCAAATCCCAGAACACCGGCTCCAGGCTAATCGAGGTCTTGTGTCCGGCGATCTCGACCGAGCGCTTCACCGGGGGATGGTAGGGAGTGGCCATGAGCCCAGCGTAGGCGGGGAGAAGCAGCAGAGGAAGCCTCGTCGTCCTGCCCTCGACCCGGGACCGTGGGCACGGCCACGACCAGCTTGAGTGTGAACGCGGCGTCACTGGTCCATCGCAGCATTCGTCTCAAGAGTACCCACGGTCCCGGATCAGGTCCGAGACGATGGACCGTCGTTCGACCCTACCCGTCATGCACCGCACGATACCTAGCCATAACAAGGTATCGTGCACCGCCCTGTACTTTCTTTCGCAAGGTATCTTGCATCACACAGTAGCTGTCGATATACAGTGGGTCATCGAGGAGATGATTCGATGTCCGAAATCGAAATCCAGTTGAAAAAGGGAGTGCTCGGCCTGTGCGTGCTCGCCCTGCTGTCACGCGGTGACAGCTACGCCTACGAGATCGCGAGCCGCATGGCCGACGCGGTCGATATGGGCGAAGGGACGATCTACCCGCTCATGCGCCGCATGCAGTCCGAAGGTCTTGTCGCGACGTATCTCGAGGAATCGCCCTCGGGTCCTTCGCGCAAGTATTACCGCATCACGGAAACCGGCCGCTCGCGGCTTGCCGAGCAGGTCGGCGAGTGGCGCGGTTTCACCGCCGCCGTCGACGGCCTGATCGCCGCCGCGGACACCACCGCCAACGTCGCCGAAGAAGCGTCCGAGCCGACCAGCGTGCAGGAAGGGGAATCCAGCCATGAAGCGTAACGAGTTCATCAAGCGCCTGAAGGCCGGCCTCAAGGGCATGCCGCAGGACACGGTCGACGAGATCGTCGCCGACTACGAGGAGCACTTCGAGGCGGCCCTCGCCGAGGGTCGCAGCGAGGAGGAAGTCGCTGCCGCACTGGGCAACCCCGGCAGGTTGGCCCGCGAACTGCGCTTCGAGGCGGGCTTCCGCAACTGGAAGAGCGAGGGCACTCCCTCCTCCGCCTGGAGCGCGATCCTGGCCTTCATGGGCCTCGCCACCATCGACATCCTGATCCTGCTGCCGATCGTGCTACCCCTGCTGGGCGTCATGTTCGGCCTGTTCGTGGCCACGATCGCGGTGTTCGTGGCGGGCGGCTTCGTGCTGATCGCCGGTCCCTTCAGCGGCTTTCCCGGCGGCATAGCGGTCGCGATTCTGGGAGGCCTCGGCCTCATGAGCGCGGCAGTGGCCGCTGCGGCGCTGCTCACGCTGGTCAGCATCTGGATCGTCAATGCCCTGATGTGGTTCGGCCGCCTGCACTACCGGGTGATCGAGCCCGCGATCCACTCAGAAAACTGAACGCGATAGAAAGGACAAGAAGATGCTCAGAAAGCTGCTCATCGTATTCGCCAGCGGCGTGATCCTCTCGATCGTCGCGTTCGGAGCCGCCTGGGCCGTCGGCGGGGATCGTTTCCGCCACGACGTAGAGGCCAGCGACGGTCTGAACTGGACCTTCGACAAGGACGACAACCACGACAACGATCCCCGCAAGACCCGCAGCTTCGCGCTGCAGCCGGGCAGCCAGCTTGCCATGGAGATCCCGGTCGAACTGGTCTTCACCCGCGGCGACAAGCCCGAGATGACCGTCGAAGGCCCCGCCGGCATCGTCGACCGGCTGGTCTGGGAAAACAGCCGCCTTTCGGTGAAAGGCTCGATGAACATCCACCACGGCATCAAGGTGCGCATCACCGCGCCCGAGATCGCCGGGCTGGACCTCGACGCCCCGGGCGACGTGACGCTCACCGGCCTCGACCAGGAAAGCCTGCGCCTCAATTCGCGCGGCGCGATCGACCTCGACGCCTCGGGCAAGGTCGCCCGCATGTTCGTGACGTCTCAAGGCGCGGGCGACATCGACCTCGGCAAGGTCGAGGGCCGCGACGCCACCGTGCGCATCGACGGCGTCGGCGACGTGACGCTCGGCGCCACCGGCACCGTCGACGTCGAGATCAACGGTGCGGGCAACGTGACGCTGGTCCGCAAGCCGGCCACCCTGCGCAGCCGCATGAACGGCATCGGGGACATCGACCACGACTACTGATGTTCCATGTGGAACATGTGAAGGCCGTTCCGTCGAAAGACGGAGCGGCCTTTTGCTGTTCGCGTGCTGGAGCGCACGTTCGTCAAGGGACGGCCGGGCGGCTGTCGTGACGCGGTGCGTCGAGAGTACCCCGCGGTCCTGGATCAGGTCGGGCCGGATCAGGTCGGGGACGGCGATATTGTTACTTTAGCCCGGGCCATCAGTGCACCGGCGGATCGACCGGCGGCACCGTACCCACCGGCGAGACCGGCTCTTCGGGACTGCGCGGGGGCAACGCGTTCTCGGGCACTTCGTCGATCTGCATGTCGCTCGTCGCGACCTGTTCGAGGTTGCGGGCCGTCACCTCCACCCGATCGCCGTGGATGACGATCTCGTTGAAGCTGGGCGGGGTCGAGCGAATGCGCATCGACAGGGTGCCGGCGCCGATCATCCGCAGCGGGCCCGCCGGGGTCTGCTCGATGAGATCGAAGGGATCGTGGATGTGGCCGGTCATGATGCCCATGATCCGGCGCTGCGCCAGCGCTTCCATCGCGCGGGTGCCGTTGATCGTCAGCAGCTTGCCGTCGGCGCGCCGTTCGGTCAGCGGGTGGTGCGCGGCGACGAGGACGCGAGTGCCTTCGGGCAGCGCATCGATCGCGGCCAGCGTCTGGTCCAGCGCGTGCTGCGTCACCCAGCCGTTCGACCAGGGAAAGCGCTGCCACTGTGCGCGGGTGGTAGTGCGCAATGGCACGATCGCGAGGTTCGGCAGGTCCAGCTGCGTCTCGAGAATGCGCTCGATCTTCTTGAAGCGCTTGTAGGGCGCGAAGAACCGCTCGTAGAGGTTGAAATAGGGGATGTCGTGGTTGCCCACCTCGACCGTCACCGGCACGTCGAGCGCCGATATCCATTCGCAGGCGGCACGGAATTCCGGATGGCGCGCGCGCATCGTCAGGTCGCCGGTGATGGCGACCGCGTGCGGCTTCTCGCGCTCGATGCACTCCCTGGCCCATTCGATCGCCCGGCGATCCTCCAACCCGAAGTGGATGTCGCTGAGGTGAAACAGCCGCAACGGACCGCTGTACAGGGCGCCCGTCTTTCCGTGCATTATCCGTCAAACTCCTTCGTCGTCACCAGGTCTACCTCGCAAGGCGCCAGTTCGAAAATTTCCTCCGCGCCGCCGTCGAACGGCTCGCCGTCGACCAGCAGGCCCATCGGCTCGCCCGAGGGGCAGACCAGCCGCAGCCGCTTGTGGCGGCCCAGCTCGTCGTGCGGGCCGTCGCGGAAATTGCGGTTGAGCAGGGCGATGCCCTGCCCTGCATAGTCTGCGAGCGATTCCGCGTAGTAGCCGTTGGCCTCCAGCCCGTCCTCGTGCGGGACCACGGTGATGGCCGCATAGCCGTCCTCGCGCCCGCAGTCGACCTCGGCACACACCACTTTGGCGCCATTGGCGGACTGGCTGATCGCCTCGCGCGCAGTGGCCACGAATTCGAGGACGCTGGCATTGCGCATCGCCTCGCGCACCTCGTTCCATACCGTGCCCGGCCCGGCGAGCGAGCCGGTCAAGCCGATGCCGTGACGCGTGCGGATGACGTTGGGACGCGCGGTCTTGAGGGGATTTCCGAGGAGGCGCGCGACGATCTCGGGGGCCGGCACGTCGCCATGCATGCGCTTGGCCAGCAGGTTCATCGTCCCGCCCGGCAACACCAGCACCGCGCCGCGCCAGCCATAGGCGGCGGCGACGATCGAATGGGTGGTCCCGTCGCCGCCGAACACGGCGAGGATGTCGACCCCGGCTGTGTCGAGATCGGCGGGCGACGGGGCGGGATCGTCGGGAAAGCGCACGATGCGTGCAAGGTCCAGGCCCGCCTCGACGAAGGCTTCGGCCAGCGCCGTCACCGCCTCGTCATCGTTGCTGCCGCTGGCCGGGTTGCAGACCAGCCAGACTGTCTTGGCGTTCTCGTTCGTCATGCGCGCAAAAGCCTCCGGAGCGGCGGACGGTTCCCGTCAAACGCGGCCGCTGAAGATAAGCCAGGCCGAAAGCCCGTTGAGGCCGGTATAGAAGGCATAGATCCAGGCCCAACCGACCGATCCCGCCGCGGCCATTATCATCGCGCCGAGCAGCATCGCGAATTCGACCACCAGGCTCAGCCGCCCGCCCAGCGACTGGAAGAACCAGGGCACCTGGGCCAGCATGGGATGCCCGCTCTCGATCACCGCCTTGTGCGCGGCGAAGTTGAGCACCCCTAAGCAGAATACGAAGACGATCGACAGCATGGACGGTCACTCTGGAGTTTGTCCGCTTGCAGCCGACCGGACAGACTCTAACGCGCGGCGCCCGCCGGCGCCAGCGCCGTGCGAGAGGCGCGCCGCGCACGAATCGGCAAGCAACGGCCAGCCGGGAGCATCGTCGTTGCAAGTCGTTCGTCGGCCGGGAACGTCGTTCGTCCGCCCGCCGCAGCGTTGGTCGACCGGCCATGACCGGCAGTCGACCCCCGCGTGATCGGCGGGGCGAACAGGTGCACATCACACTCATCGAGCCGGACGGAGAAACTCTTCCCCAAGGCTCAACCCTGAGGAGGAAATCATCATGTTCAAGACCATCGCCCCCAAGTCCGCCCTGTTCGCCGCCGCTGCCCTTTGCACCGTCGGACTGTTCGCAGCCCCCGCCGCCTTCGCCCAGACCAAGACGACCGCCGTCGAATACAAGGACCTCGACCTGGCGACCATCGCCGGCCAGAAGGAACTCGACGCACGCATCGCCAGGGCGGCCCGCAACGTCTGCCGCGTCGAGCGTCCGGCCACCGGCACCCATCTCCAGTCCACCGTCGACCGCGCCTGCTACGCGCAGGCCCTGAGCAACGTGCGCGAGCGTGTCGCCGCCGTGATCGACAAGGCCGACGACAACCGCCTCGGCGGCTGAGGCTTCCCCCCATTCATCCAGGTCCCAAAAGAGAAAAGACCCGGAAAAAACCTGGCGGGCCCTAGCGGCCCGCCATTTTCTTTACGGCGGGAAGATACGTGCGACCGATGCGCAGGGCCTGGCCGTCGGCCGTTTCGGCAGACCATACCCCCAGCCCTTCGTGCCTGAGGCCCGAGACGTGGCTGCGCTGCAGGATGCAACTGCGGTGGATCCGGATGAACCGCTCGGGATCGAGCCGGTCCTCCAGGCTGGTGATGGTCTGGAGCAGCAGGTAGCTCTGCGCGCCCACATGAAGCCGCACGTAGTCGCGCTCGGCGTCGATGCGGTGCACTTCGGCCGAGGCCACGCGCACCAGTTCGGATCGGTGCGGCACCCAGAATTCCTCGAGCCAGCGGCTCGCCGGCGGCTGCGCCCGCTCGCCCCGGCGCGACACCACGCGCGCCACCGCGCGCTGCAGCCGGTCGGGCGCCACGGGCTTGAGCACGTAGTCCACAGCATCGAGATCGAACGCTTCGACCGCGAACTCGTCGTGCGCGGTGACGAAGATCACCGCCGGCGCGTTCTCCTGCGCCCCGAGCCTGCGGGCAACGGTGAGCCCGTCGGTCTCCGGCATCGTCAGGTCGAGCAGGACGAGATCGGGGCCCAGAGCCTCGATCAGCCGCAGCGCGGCCTGGCCGTCGCTGGCGGTGCCGATCACCGAGATTCCCTCGATGCGGGAACAGATCACCTGCATGCGCTCGACCGCCAGCGGCTCGTCGTCGACGATGAGGGTACGCAAGGGCGCGGCAAGACCGGCCAGGGGCCCGGCCGGGGGAGTACCGTTGGGATCAGACACGTTGCGCCTCCAGCGGCATCCGCAGGATCGTGGCGAAGCCGCCGCTCGACTGCCTGCCGTATTTTATCGTGGCCACCTCGCCGTAACGGGCCCGCAGCCGGTCGCGCACGTTGGCAAGGCCGATGCCGCAGCTTTCCACCCTTCCCGCCGACCCGTCCCCGCGCTCTCCCGGCCCGTCGTCATGGACCGCGATCACAAGCTGGCCGCCTTCGCGACGCGCCTCGATGGAGATCGTGACCGGTCGCTGGGTGGCGGCGACGGCATACTTCACGGAGTTCTCGACGAGCGGCTGCAGGATCATGCCCGGAACTTTCGCATCGAGAACGGCGTCGTCAACATCGATGTTCGTGCACAATCGATTGGGGAAGCGCACCGCCTCGATCGCGAAGTAGAGCCGCTGCAGTTCGATCTCGTCCGCCAGCGGAATGTCGTTGGTCGTATCGCCCGACAAAGTGCGGCGGTAGAAGGTCGACAGCGTCTGGATCATCTCCTCTGCATCGTCCTGCCGGCCGGTCATCACCAGCGCCGAAAGCGAGTTGAGCGTGTTGAACAGGAAATGCGGATTGACCTGGTAGCGTAAGGATCGCAGCTCCGCCGCCTCTGCCGCGCGCCGATACTCGCCCTCGCGCCGCTCCGCCGCCCGCGCTTCCTCGGCCTTGGCCAGCGCGAAGTAGAGCGCGACCCAGGCGAGCACCAGGAAGTAGCGGCCGAAGGCGGTGTCGGCGATCGCCGCCCAGCGCCCCAGTCCATGGCCCAGCGCCTCGCCGGTGTGGATGGTGATGCCGGAGTTTTCGCCAGAGTCTTCGGTTTCGTCGGAGCCCGCCGCGGGCGGGGACGCCGGAGATGCGGGTGTCCCGGATTCGCCCGGCGCTGGCGGTGCCGGCGGCTCGGGCACCTCGATCTTGGGCAGGTCGACGAGGATGTTGCCGGCCTCGTCGCGCGAGATGCGCACGTTGCCGGCCTTGATCGCCGCGGCATCCTGTTTGTCGCCATAGGCGGCGGGAACGTCGATGTCGGCGAAGATCACGTCGTTGACCGTGCTCAGCGCCAGCGAAAGCGGCAGGGCGCCGACCAGCACGATGCCCAGGCGCATTGCCCCGGACTTGCGGTCTAGCAGTTGCAGCAGCGGCCAGACCGCCGCCATTACCAGCATCGAGACGATGCAGATCGTCAGCCGTCGCGAGATGATCGGCCAGGCGAGGTCGAACCCCATGACCGCCCCGCGCAGCGTGGCGACGATGAAGTAGCAGGCCCAGAGCGCTGCGAGCGAAAGCAGGACGAGCCGCGCCGGAACCCGCGGATAGGATGTATCGGAAGCCATGACTGTCCGGAATAGCGCGAAACCGGCGCCTCGCGCCAGTTCGCCGATCGGAAGCCGTCAGCAGTTCGTCGAGGCGGCGAATCCGTCGTCGCCCTCCCGTTTTACCTTTCCCTGTCCTGCCATAGCGCCTAGTCCAGCGCCGATGGCGCTCGACGCTCCCCTCCTTGCGGTCCTTGGCTCCGCCCTCGCCATGACGGCGATCGTGGGAGTGCGCTACCTGCTCACCTCTGGCCTCTTCGCCTGGATCACCGGACGCGTCAGGCCGGGCCATTATCGGGGGCTGGACCGGCAGATCCGCAGCGAGATCGGCTGGTCGCTGCTGTCCGCCGCGATCTACGGCATTCCCGCCGGCATCGTCGCCTGGGGCTGGCAACAGCGCGGCTGGACGCAGATCTACAGCGACGTCCATGCCCGGCCGCTATGGTGGCTGCCCGTATCGGTGCTGGTCTACCTCCTGCTCCACGACACCTGGTTCTACTGGACCCATCGCTGGATGCACACGCCCCGCGTGTTCCGCCTCGCCCATGCGGTCCATCACGCCAGCCGCCCGCCCACCGCCTGGGCCGCGATGAGCTTCCATCCGGTCGAGGCCCTGACCGGCGCCGTCGTGGTGCCGGCGCTGGTGTTCCTGGTCCCCATCCACGTCGGCGCGCTGGGCACGGTCCTGCTCGTCATGACGGTCATGGGGATCACCAACCACATGGGCTGGGAGCTGTTTCCCAGCGCCCTTGTCGAATCGCGCCTCGGCCGCTGGCTGATTACCGCCAGCCATCACAACCGGCACCACGAAAGCTACAGATGCAACTACGGCCTCTACTTCCGCCACTGGGACCATCTGTGCGGCACCGACCGGGGGCTGTCCTCACTCTGACCGCCGGCGCGGTGATGCTGGGGGCGACGGCGCCTGCCGCGACCTCGGTCACGGCCACGGTGACAGACCTGCGCTCCTCCAAGGGCCAGGTCCTCGCCTGCCTGACGACCCGTGCGGATGCCTTTCCCGATTGCGAGAAGGACCCCCTCGCCCACAAGCTGAAAGTGCCGGCCGCGCCCGAAGTCCATCTCGACTTCGGCACGGTGCCGGCGGGGCACTACGCCGTCTCGCTGGTCCACGACGAGAACGGCAACGGCAAGCTCGACACTCGCCTGATGATCCCGCGCGAGGGCTACGGCTTCTCCCGCGACGCCCCGGTGCGCATGGGACCGCCCCGGTTCGAGCGCGCCGCCTTCGCCGTGGAGGGCGAAACTGTTCGCCTGACGATCCGGATGCGATATCTTCTATAGGCGGGGTTGCCCCCGGCCCCCGGCCGTCTTACGCCGATGACGTGGCTGGGCACGAGGATGTGATGGAGCACGCCGTCGAAAAGGCGGTGGAAGCGACGACGAGCGGACTGGTCCCGCCGCCGCGGACCGGTGCGTTCTCGCCGTTCCGCTACCCCGTGTTCCGCGCGATTTGGATCGCCAACCTGTTCTCGAACCTGGGCGGTACGCTGCAGGGCGTGGGCGCGGCCTGGCTGATGACCGAGCTGACACCCTCGCACCAGCTCGTCGCGCTGGTCCAGGCCTCGGCGACGGTGCCGATCATGCTGTTCGGCGTCTTCGCAGGCGCCATCGCCGACAACTACGATCGGCGAATCGTCATGCTCGTGGCCCAGGTCGGCATGCTCGTCGTCTCCGCGACACTGGCCGGGCTTGCCTATGCGCACCTGTTGACGCCGGCGCTGCTGCTCGCCTTCACGCTGAGCGTGGGTATCGGCACCGCGCTCAACTCGCCCGCCTGGCAGGCCTCGGTGCGCCAGCAGGTGGAGCCGCGCGAAATCCCGCAGGCGATCGCGCTCAACTCGATCTCGTTCAACATCGCCCGCTCGATCGGCCCGGCGTTGGGCGGGATGCTGATCTCGATCTGGGACGTCTCCTTCGCCTTCGCGATCAACGCGATCAGCTATGTCGGCCTCATCGGCGTGCTGCTCTGGTGGAAGCCCGAGGCGCGACCCGTCGACCGTCGCCCGATCCTGCCCGCGGTGGCCGTGGGTATTCGCTTCTGCGCCGCCAACGGCCCGCTGCGCCGTCTGTTGATCCGCGGCTTCGCGCTGGGCTTCAGCCTGGCGGCCTACCAGGCCCTGCTACCCGCCGTCGTCAGCGCCAACGTCAACGGCAGCGAGCTGGACTTCGGACTGATGCTGGGCCTGTTCGGGATCGGCTCGATCGTCGCCGCGCCGTTCACCGGCTCGCTGCGCCGCAAGTTCGGGCTTGAGGGAATCCTGGCGATCGGCGCGGGAATGTTCGTCTTCGCGCTTTCGCTGATCGCCGAAGTCCACGACATCCTCTACGCCCTGCCCGCCGCCTTCGTGGCCGGCATGGCCTGGGTGATGATCCTCACGACCATCAACACCGCCGTGCAACTGCGCTCGCCCGAAGCGATCCTGGGTCGCTGCCTGTCGATCTACCAGGCCGTGACGTTCGGCGGCATGGCGCTGGGATCGTGGGCCTGGGGCGCGCTGGCCGACTGGAAGAGCCTGCCGTTCGCCCTGCACGCCGGGTCGATCTTCCTGATCGTCTCGTTCGTGCTCCTGCGCATCGTCGCGCCGCTGCCGAAACTGGGCGAGGGCGTGCTCAAACAGGCGTGAAAAGCCGTTTGGCCAACGTCGTTGCGGGGTTTTTCTCGATGCGGCACCGATCCGCTCCCCTCCGCGGCAGCCTACGTGGCGCAACTTAAGCCTTATTTCACGCTGTTGCGCCAGAATGGGCGTCCAACAGGGGTGACTCGGGAATCGAAATGGATACTTTGGGCGGTCAGCTTTCCGGTCACGACGGGCTCGATACGGACCCGGGCGACCTGGACACCGGCTCGCGCGCACCGGTAGTCGGCAACGACGAGCGGCGCATGCAGGTGCGGGCCTACAATTTCTGGGCCAGCCTGCTCGGCACGCGCACTTTTCCCGACATCGCCGACCTGCGCCCCGAGACCCTGCCCGACTTCGGCCCTCGCAGCGTCCTGCTCGACTTCACGCAGGGCGACGTCACGGACACCAAGATCACGGAAGCGGGTGGCGGCATAGAGAATCCCGCCATTGCCTACCTCGGCGCCTTGCTGGCGCAGGAATGCGGCGCCGACGGACCCTTGCGCCACATCCAGGACGTGCCGAGCCGCTCGCTGCTTTCGCGCATCACCGACCATTACATGCAGATCCTCGCCAACGAGGCGCCGATCGGGTTCGAGGCGGAGTTCGTCAACCATGCCGGCGTGACGATCCTCTATCGCGGCATCCTGCTGCCGTTCTCGCGGGATGGCGCGCGGATCGACTTCATCTACGGCGTCATCAACTGGAAGGAACGCGCCGATACGGTCGACAGCGACCCGCCGGTGCGCACCAGGTCCAGGGACGCCCGCCCCGCCATGCTGCGCGGACCCGAACCGCTGACCGAATGGGCCGACGGGCCCGTCGACCTCGGCCTGCCCGTGCCGGGCGCCTATGCCCCTATCGAACTGCCGCGCCCCGGCTTCGCCATGGATGCCGAGCCCACATCCTTCACCCACGAGGAGATGGGCCTGGCCGACTGGCTCGCCTCGGCCCGCGAACTGGCCCTGCTGGCGCGGGGCAGCGAGGAACGCTCGCACCAGGCGCTCTACGACGCGATCGGGCGCGCCTACGACTTCGCGCTCGCCGCCATCGAGGCGCCCGAGGACTTCGCCGAGCTGGTCGAGGACGCCGGCCTCAAGGTACAGGAGCGCGCGCCGCTGATGCCGCTGGTCAAGCTCGTCTTCGGCGCCGACTACGACAAGACCCGCCTTGCCGAGTTCACCACCGCGATCGCCCACGGCCAGCGCCTCGGCATGGGCCGGGGCATGCTCGCCGACCATCTCGGCGCCACCCCTGGCGGCCTCAAGGCCCTGGTTCGCGAGGAGCGCCGCCTGCGCCGCGAGGACGGCGGCAAAACCGCGGCTCCGCTCGGAAACCGCGAGAAGCTGGTGCGCGGCCTGCGCGCGATCGAAGCCCGGCCGATGGCCGCCCTCGCCCGCGACGGCGAGGAATTCACCGTGCTCGTCGCCCGCCGGCTGGAAGGGGGCGAAGTGGTGCTGGTGGGTGAAGTGAGCGGCGACGAGGCCTTGCTCCAGCGCGCCGCAAGGCACCTGCTGGGCTGACGCCGCCCCCGTGAAGGCGCGGGCGTTGCGCCTGCCCGATCTTGTTCCGGTCGCCGAGACGACGGCAGGTTCAGCCTCGCCGTAACTCGCCGCCGACGCGTGCCATGACGAAAGTGGTTCAACCTTACGCGATCCCGCTCTAGACGTGCTCCTTCCCCCGGCTTCATCGCCGGTTAAGCCCGTGCGGTCCCCAAGAGGAACGATGCCGAAGCTGCGAAGTCCCGCACTGTTCCTCACCGTCCTCGCGCTGTTCGGCCTGTCGGCCGCTCCCGCGAGCGCACAGTCGATCCTGCGCGACGCCGAGACCGAGGCGCTGCTTCACGACATGGCCGCGCCGATCGTCAAGGCCTCGGGACTGGGCGTGAACAACGTCGACATCGTGCTGGTCAACGACGGATCGGTGAACGCTTTCGTCGCCGGCGGCCAGGCGGTCTACGTCAATTCCGGCCTCATCGACGAGGCCGACACCGCCGCCGAAGTGCAGGGCGTGATCGCCCACGAACTGGGCCACGTCACCGGCGGCCATGCCGTGCTGAACCTGGGCGGCAAGAGCGCGACCAACATCTCGCTGCTCTCGCTGCTGCTGGGTGCGGCGGCCGCGGCGGCCGGTGGCGGCGAGGCGGCGATGGGCGTCATCATGGCGGGCCAGTCGGCAGCGATGGGCAAGTACCTTGCCTATAACCGCTCGCAGGAAGCCTCGGCCGACGCGGCGGGCGCGCAGTATCTCTCCGCTGCCGGGATCAGCGGGCGCGGCTCGGTGGAGTTCTTCAAGAAGTTGCAGAACCTGGAATTCCGCTATGGCTACCGCCCCAAGGACGGCGACGAATTCTATTCCAGCCACCCCCTCACCAGCGACCGCATCGCAACCCTGCAGGACACCTACGAAAAGGACCCGGCCTGGACCAGGCCGGACGACGCAGCCCTCCAGAAGCGCTTCGTGCGCGCCAAGGCCAAGCTGTTCGGCTACCTCGCCACCCCGCGCGAGGTCATGCGCCGCTATCCCGTCACCGACAATTCGGTGCCGGCCCGCTACGCCCGCGCCTATGCCTATCACCGCGAGTCCAAGTTCGACGAGGCCCGCGCAGAGACCGAAGCCCTGATCGCCTCGGACCCGAACGACCCTTATTTCCTGGAACTCGACGGCCAGATCCTGCTCGAAGCGGGCAAGGCGGCCGAGGCGATGGGACCGCTGCGCAAGGCGACCGAACTGTCCGGAAACGCCCCGCTGATCGCCACCCTGTTCGGCCACGCCCTGATCGCGACCGAAGACCCGGCCAACTTCAAGGAGGCACAGGGCGTGCTCAAGACCGCCGTCGCGCGCGATCGCGAGAACCCCTTCGCCTGGTATCAGCTTGGCGTCATCTACGCCGCCAACGGCGACATGCCCCGCGCCTACCTCGCCAGCGCCGAGCAGCAGGTGCTCTCGGGCAACATGGACGAGGCCCTGCGCAGCGCCCAGGCGGCCGAAGCCGGGCTTCCGTCCGGCACGCCGGACTGGCTGCGCGCGCAGGACATCGAGATGCAGGCACGCGCCGAACTGGAGCGCGGCAAGAAGCCCCGCTAGGGATATGCAGGAACGTCCCTGGATGGCTTCCCCACGGCCTTCGCCGGGGTCGCAACGACGGCCCCGGTTTCAGAATACTTTCGCGCACCAGCAACACAGGTAACTTTCAAGACCATGGGCAACGCCACGAAGTTCGCAATGATCGCCGGAGCCCTCGTGCTGGTGGCCGCGGGAGGCTGGTACGGCGGGCGCGTCGCGGTCGAGCACGTCGTCCACGACTACATCCTCGACCACCCCGAGATCCTACCCCAGGCGATGGAGAACCTGCAGAAGCGCCAGGCCTCGCAAGCCCTTGCCGGCGTGCGCCAGAACGTCGAGACGCCGTTCCCCGGTGCCGTGCTGGGCAATCCCGCCGGCAAGGTCACGCTGGTCGAATTCACCGACTTCGCCTGCGGCTACTGCCGCCAGAGCCTGGGCGACGTTGCCGGGCTGATCGCCAAGAACCCCGACTTGCGCATCGTCATCCGCGAACTGCCGATCATCAGCCCGCACAGCCCCGAGGCCGCCAAGATGGCGCTCGCCGCCGCCGAACAGGGCAAGTACCCGCAATTCCACGACGCCATGTTCGCCGCCGGCCAGGTCGACAAGCCCACCATCGAGGCCGTCGCGCAGAAGATCGGCCTCGACATGGATCGCGCCCGCCGCATCGCCGCCAGCCCGACGGTGGAGGCGGAACTGGCCCGCAACCTCGAGATCGCCCAGCGCCTCGGCTTCTCCGGCACGCCGAGCTGGATCGCCGGCGAGCGCCTGATCGCCGGCGCCGTCGGCATCGACCAGCTTTCCGAGGCCGTAACCGCCGCGCGGGGCAAGTGATATCGCGGTCCCGGACTCGACCCGGCACGGCGGCCAAAGCCCCGCGCGACTACGGCAGGACTCCACGCCGCGGTGGGCCATCGCGAGCGATCGCCTGAAAAGTGCACCCCGGTCCCGGATCAAGTCCGGGATGACGGAGGAAATCCGGGCCTCTCGCGTTTTGCAACGGGCCCAAGTTCGGCTAGGCTCCCTGGCATGAGCGTTCTGCCCATTCAGCCGATCCCCTTCTTTGCCGACAAGGACAAAGCCTTCTGGCGCCTCCAATTGGTGGGCTGGGTCGGCGCCCTCGTGCTGCGCTCGATGTCGCTGCTGGCCAACAACCTGCCGCTCATCTCGCTGGTGCAGCCGCTGATCGCCACGATCACGGGGTTCTCGATCTCGCTGGTGCTGTCGGTCGTCTACCGCACTCTCATCCGGCAGCGCGCGCTGGTGACCTGGGGCATCACGCTGCTGGCCCTGCCGCTGGCAGTGGGCCTGCATGCCTTCATCGACGCCTGGGTGATCTCGCTGTGGCGCATCGATGCCGACACCAGCTTCGCCCAGCTGTTCGTCGGGGTGTTCTACCTCGACGCGACGCTACTGGGCGCATGGACGGCGCTCTACTTCATGGTCAACTTCTACCTCCAGGTGGAAGAACAGAACGACCAGATGATCCGGCTGGAGAACCAGGCCACCAGCGCCCAGTTGGCGATGCTGCGCTACCAGCTCAACCCGCACTTCCTGTTCAACACCCTGAACTCGATCTCCACCCTGGTGCTGCTCAAGCAGACCGAGCCGGCCAACGCCATGCTCAGCCGCCTCTCCTCGTTCCTGCGCTACACGCTGGTCAACAAGCCCTCCGCCCGCGTCACCGTGGCGCAGGAAGTGGAGACTCTGCAACTCTACCTCGACATCGAGCGCATGCGCTTCGAGGAACGCCTGCGCACCACGTTCGACATCGATCCCGCAACCGAAAGCGCGCTGCTGCCCTCGCTGCTGCTCCAGCCGCTGGTCGAGAACGCGATCAAATATGCGGTCAGCCAGCAGGAAGCGGGGGCCGAGATCACCGTCGCCTCGCAACTCGTCGGCCCCATGCTTCGCATCACCGTCTCGGACACCGGCCCGGGCTTGCAAAGCCCCACCACCGACAACAGGTTGTCGGGCATGACCTACGATGGAGGGGAGCCGGTATCGACCGGCGTTGGATTGGCCAACATCCGCGACCGCCTGTCGCAGGCCTACGGCGATCAGCATCGCTTCGAGACGGTGGAGCCGCTCGAGGGCGGTTTTGCCGTCGTCATCGAACTCCCCGTCGAGCGCCGCGAAGCCACCGAAGACATTTCCGAGCCCATGCGCCAGCCCGTTCAGGCGGCGCGATGAAACCTTTTTGGGCCGCGCGCGTTAGCCGGTCCGGAGAAAACAACTAATGACCATCCGCACGATCCTTGTCGACGACGAGAAACTCGCCATCCAGGGCCTGCAGCTTCGGCTCGAAAAATATCCCGATGTCGAGATCATCGACACTTGCGCCAACGGGCGCGAGGCGATCCGCAAGATCAAGACGGAAAAGCCCGACCTCGTCTTCCTCGACATCCAGATGCCCGGCTTCGACGGCTTCTCGGTGGTCAAGGGCGTGATGGAAATCGAGCCGCCGCTGTTCGTCTTCGTCACCGCCTACCAGGAACACGCCGTGCGCGCCTTCGAGGCCAACGCGGTGAACTACCTGATGAAGCCCGTCGACGAGAGCAAGCTGGACGACACCCTCGCCCGCGTACGCCAGCGGCTGTCGGAAAAGCGCTCGTCCGAGGAAGCGGAAAAGCTCAAGACCGTCCTCGCCGAAGTCGCCCCCGATGCGGTCGACCACATGCCCGAGGAAAGCGACCCCAACGCGGATCGCTACGAAAAGCTCATCAACATCAAGGATCGCGGCCAGATCTTCCGCATCGACGTCGATTCGATCGAGCACATCGAGGCCGCGGGCGACTACATGTGCATCCGCACCGCCGACAACTCGCTGATCCTGCGAGAGACGATGAAGGACCTGGAACGCCGACTCGACCCGCGCGTGTTCCAGCGCGTGCACCGCTCGACGATCGTCAACCTCAACCAGGTCCGTCAGGTGAAGCCGCATACCAACGGCGAGTGCTTCCTGGTGCTCGATTCCGGCGCGCAGGTGAAAGTCAGCCGCTCGTACCGCGACGTGATCGCGCGGTTCGTGCATTAATTCCGATTCCCCGGGCAGGGCATGAAGGGTCGACAACGCGATGTGAACGCGCAAAAGACGCGGGCATGACTTCGTTTTCGATCTACGGTTTCGACCTCGCCGCCTTCGTCGATGCAACGCTGGCCGAGGACCTCGGTGCAGGCCTTCCAGGCGGCGGCCGCGACGTCACGTCCGAGAGCGTGATCGAGGCCGCGGCGCGCTTTTCCGGAGTCATGGATTCGCGCGACGCGATCACCGTCGCCGGCCTGCCGATCGCGGCGGCGTTCTTCCGCAAGCTCGACCCGGCGATGGAGATCGAGGTTCTCGTCGAAGAAGGCGTTCAGGTGCCGCCCGGAACCAACCTCATGCAGTTGACGGGCAATGCCCGCGCCATGCTGACCGCCGAGCGCAGCGCCCTCAACACCGTGCAGCATCTCTCCGGCATCGCGACGATGACCCGCCAGTACGTCGATGCCATGGCGGGGCATGCTACGCTACTGGACACGCGCAAGACCATTCCGGGCCTGCGCCACCTCGAAAAGTACGCGACCCGCCAGGGCGGTGCCAAAAACCATCGCATGGGCCTGTGGGACGCGGCGATGATAAAGGACAACCACGTCCTCGTCGCCGGCGGCGTCGGCCAGGCGGTGGCGAGGGCCAAGGCGGCGGGGGTCTCGCAAATCATCTGCGAGGTCGACCGCCTCGACCAGATCGAACCTGCCATCGCGGCCGGCGCGCATCACCTGCTGCTCGACAACATGGGCCCGGACACCCTGCGCGAGGCCGTGGCGGTCGTTGCCGGCCGGGTGCCGACCGAGGCCTCGGGCGGCGTCAACCTCGCCACCATCGGCGCCATCGCCGCCACCGGCGTCACGTACGTCTCGGTCGGCCGCCTGACCCAAAGCGCTCCCGCCGCCGACATCGGGCTGGACTTCACGCCCCTATGAGACTGGGCCTATGAGACTGGGCCTATGAGACTGGGCCTGTGAGGCTGGCTGGGGCGCTGATCGCAGCGCTGCTGGCCACCTTGCCCGGGGCCGCGCTCGCCCAGGCCTATCAATGCACCGTGCCGCGCACGATTGCGCCCGTGCGCCCGGTTTCTCCCGACGGACCGGCGCGCCGCACGCCGATCGCAGGCTACACGCTCGCCGCGAGTTGGTCGCCCGATCACTGCAAGACCAGTGGCGACACGCGTTCGATGCAATGCGCCAGGGCCAACGGCCGGTTCGGCTTCGTGCTGCACGGTCTGTGGCCCGAATCGGCGCGCGGACCTTCGCCGCAGTGGTGCGCGACGCAACCGTTGCCCTCGACACGGGACTTGCGCGAGCATCTGTGCATGACGCCCTCGCCCGGCCTGCTGGCGCACGAATGGGCCAAGCACGGCAGTTGCATGGTGGCGACGCCTGCGAAGTATTTCCGCGTCAGCGCGATCCTGTGGCGGTCGATACACTGGCCGGACGCGGACCGTCTCTCGCGCCGCAAGGACCTGACGGCGGGAGACCTGCGCGAGGAATTCGTGGCGGCGAATCGCGGCTGGCGACGCGAATCGATCGGGATCGAGACGAGCCGGGCCGGCTGGCTGCGCGAAATCCACCTCTGCTACGGCAAGGACTTCCGCCCCGGGCCCTGTGCACCGCGGCAATATGGCCCGGCCGAGTCGGCGCCGCTGAAGATCTGGCGGGGGCTCTGATCCTCGTCCGGGACGACGATCTTCTCCCTCAACGCCGCTCGCGGAAAAACCCCCGTAGCAGTTCCACCGATTCGGCCTCGCCCATGCCCGAATAGACCTCGGGCCGGTGCAGGCACTGCGGATGGTCGAACACCCGCGCGCCGTGCTCCACGGCCCCGCCCTTGGGGTCCGAGGCGGCGTAGTAGAGCCGGGCGATGCGTGCGTGGGCGATGGCGCCGGCGCACATCGCGCAGGGCTCCAGCGTCACCCACAGCTCGCAGCCTTCAAGTCGTTCGTTTCCCAGAATCCTGGCCGCGGCGCGAATCGCCTCGATCTCGGCATGGCTGGTCGGGTCGTGCCGCTCGCGCGGGCCGTTGCGGCCGACAGCGAGGACGCGGCCGTCCTTCACCACGACGGCACCGATCGGAACTTCGCCGGAATCGGCGGCTTCGCGGGCTTGCGCCAGGGCTAGAGCCATGTATTCGGGAAGTGGCCAACGAGTCATGGGTTTGCGCTAGCCGCCTAAAAACCTGTGTGCAACTTGACCTTGCCGGGGTGACTCGCTAAGGGCGCGCCTTCCCGTTTCTACGGCAACAGATCTTTTTCGAGCGAGAGTAGACCATGTCCCGCATTTGCGAACTGACTGGCAAGGGCCGCCAGGTCGGCTGCAACGTCAGCCACGCCAACAACAAGACCAAGCGCGTCTTCCTGCCCAACCTCCAGAACGTCACGCTTCTGTCGGAAGGCCTGGACCGCAGCTTCAAGTTCCGCGTCTCGACCAACGGCCTGCGTTCGGTCGAGCACAACGGCGGCCTCGACAACTGGCTGCTGAAGGCTTCGGACTCGAAGCTCTCGCCGCGCGCCGTCAAGGTGAAGCGCGAGCTGAAGAAGAAGCAGGCCGCCTGATTGCGCCGCTCCCCACAAGGGAGCGCGTCAGGATACCCGCTTGAAACGGCGTGCGAGGCAGAGCTTCGCGCGCCTTTTCGTGTCTGACTTCAGGCGCATCTCATTCAGGCCGAGGTAACTTCGTCGGATCGACCGAAAGCTTCCACAGCAGCGTGCGCTGCAGGACACGCATGTCGTTGTCGTCTGACATCAGCCATACGACGATCCGCCCGTCCGGCTGCGGCACGGCTGCGATCGCCTCGAAGTTGTCGACCGGCAGCACCGAGGCCAGCGAGGCGAGCGGGGCCGAATGCCACGTCGCTCCCGGCCTGATCTGCGCGGTATCGGCGATGACGATTTTCCCTGCGAAGCGCATCGGCATGGGCCAAAGCAGGCGCCGCATCAGGATCAGCGCACGCCCGTCCGGCAGCACCGCCATGTCGACGACGGAGAAGTTGTCCGGCGCGTCGAACCGGAACCGCTGTGCCCGGGGATGCTCGATCGGGTCGCCGGAAAACAGCACCGCCTCGTGCAGACGCGTCTCGAACAGCGAGGACGGTATCTCGCGAATCGCCACGAAGCGCCCGTCCGACAGGCGCGCCATGGCCTCGGCGCCCGTGTTTAGGCCCCAGCCGGCCATCGCCGCGGGAGCCACCCTGCCCGTCTCGGCCAGGTCCGGCGACAGCCGCACGATGTGGTTGGAGCCTTCGAGAGCCACCCAGTAGCGCCCCGTCTTCGGATCGTGCGCCACCGATTCGACGTCGTGCCCGGCCTTGTCCTTCTGCTCTCCCCGGAACCTGATCCATTTGGCGACCGGCCTGCGCCAGGGTTGGCCCGGAAACGCGAACGACAGCACCGCTCCGCCGTCGTTGAAGGCGAGGGGCCGGCCGTCGCCGCGCACAGTGATCGAGGAATAGCCGAATACCCGCCGGTTCGACGATTTGAACTGCCATGCCCCTTCCATGCGAAACGGGCCCAGGAACGAGGCCATGACCGCAGGGGCGGGGAGCGCTTCTCGGGTGATCGTCAGGTCGGGGTGGTCGCCATCGGGCCTGCGCGGCACGGGCGAGTGGACCCAGGAGGAGCACAGGAGCGCCGGGGCGACTATCAGGAGAGCGATGCTGCGGCGCACCATGGCTGAATAGGTGAATTGGCGGGCTTGGCAAGCCGCGCCGCCCAATCAATTCATCGGACCTGTGAACAGCAGCGGATCGAGTCGCGCCTCGTTCCACTTGATCGACCAGTGCAGGTGCGGGCCAGTGGCCCGGCCGGTCATGCCGATGCGGCCGATGACCTGCCCCTGCCGGACGTGGTCGCCCTCCTTCACGAGGATCTGCGAGCAGTGCAGGAACGCGCTGTTGAGCCCCATGCCGTGGTCGAGCATCAGCAGGTTGCCCTCCAGCGTGAACGGCTTTTGCGCCGCGAGGATGACGACGCCATCGGCCGGGGCGACGAACGGCGTACCGCTCGTGCCGCTGCTGACGTCGAGGCCGGAGTGGTAGGCGCCCGGCTCGCCGCGATAGACGCGCTGCGAGCCGAAGCGGCCGGAGATGCGGCCTCTCGCGGGCCAGATGAAGTGCTGGCGCCACCCTTGCGCATCGGTGACGAGCGTGCGCGCCGCATTGATCCGCGCCAGTTCGGGACGGCGCAGCGCCATGAATGCCTCGCTGGGACCACCGGGGCTGCGGGCGATGTTGACGTTCTCGATCTGCCACGCGCGCGGGGCGACGGCGATGCGTTGCTCTCCGATCGAACCATTGGCGGTGACCGTGCGCAGCAGCGCCTGCGGCCCGGCATCGCGATCGAACGCAGCGAACCAGCCGCCGTCCGTCGCGACCTTGATGGGCACTCCATCGAGCGAGAGGGAGCGCATGCCCTTGGGCAAAGTGCCGCGAATCCAGCCGCCCTGGGTCAGTTCGCCGGTGAAGGGGATCGCCACGGGTTTGACCGGTGCGGCAGGCGCCACCGGCGCGATGCCCGGGTTCTGCGCCGCACGGATAATCACCGGAACCGCAAGGGCAGTGCCGATGGCGAGGACGAGGACGGGAGTTAGTGCCTTGGGGAGCAATCGCATGAGAGCCTTACCGTCCGACTGGCGCGCAACAGGAACCGTCATCCTGAACTTGTTTCAGGGTCGATCTTGCCGATCACCCGGCAGAGTGAACGGCGACATGGGCCCTCAAACAGGTTCAGGATGACGGGTGAAACAAAGGGCGAGCATGCCGACCAGGCGGCGGCCGGCTCAGGCCTGGCCGAGCAGGCGCTTGGTCGCGATTTCGGGGGTGGCGTAAGGCTCCTGCCGCTCGACGCTCCAGTAGCGCAGCAGTTCGAGCGGGATCTTCTCGCCGGTCACGGCGCAAGTCACGTAGTGACCCGCGCTTAGGACACGAAAGCCGTTGGGGCCATAGGCGAGCTTGGCGGGGCGGTCTGCGGAGGACATCAGCATGGAACATCCTTAGCAGACCATCACGATCCGAACAAATCGTCCTGTCGCGGGGTGGCGGAAACCGGCCGCGCGGGTTTGCGGGCCGGCGGGGTGGCCAATGCGGCAGGCGTCGCGCCCGCTGCTTCGCCGCCGAGCGAAACCGCCAGCTCGCCGTCGCGGAACTCGATGACGAGGCCGGTCTCGCCCGCCGCCGCCTCGCGGCTCGTGACGGCCTTGCCGCCGGCGTTCTTGACCAATGCATAGCCGCGCTGGAGCGGCAGGCGCGGGTCGAGCTGGGGCAGCACGCGGGCGACCGGGGCAAGCCCGTCGCGGGCCAGCATCCAGCGCCGCTCGAGCAGGCGCGGGGTGAGGCCGGCGCGGGCCAGCCGCTCGTTGCAGGACTGCACGCGGTGGCGCAGCAGCGGCAGCGAGAGCTTGCCGGCGACGCGGTGCAGCGCCTCGCGCTTGGCTGCGGCTTCATCGCGCAGGCCGCGGCGCAAACGTTCGGACAGTTCGTCGAGCTTCTGCGCCTTGGCGGCGAGGATGGCCTCGGGTTTGGGCAGGCGCTGGACGCGCGCCTCCAGCCGCTCGCGCCCCAGCGTGACGGGACGCAAGGCGCTGCGCCGCATGCGCAGGACCATCTCGTCGATCTGCGAGCGCAGTTCGGCGCGCACCGGCACCGCCATTTCGGCAGCGGCGGTGGGCGTCGGGGCGCGACGGTCGGCGGCATGGTCGCACAACGTCGTGTCGGTCTCGTGCCCCACGGCGGAGATCACCGGGATCGACGATTCGGCGACCGCACGCACGACGATTTCCTCGTTGAAGCTCCACAGGTCCTCGATCGAGCCGCCGCCGCGCGCGACGATCACGAGGTCGGGGCGCGGCACCGGGCCGCCGGGCCGGATCGCCGAGAAGCCGCGCACCGCGTTCGCCACCTGCTGCGCCGAGCCTTCGCCCTGCACCAGCACCGGCCAGACCAGCACCCGGCTGGGAAAACGGTCGGCCAGGCGGTGGAGGATGTCGCGAATCACCGCGCCCGTGGGCGACGTGACGACGCCGATCACTTGCGGCAGGAACGGCAGCGCGCGCTTGCGCTCAGGCGCGAAGAGACCCTCGGCGGCAAGGCGGGCGCGCAGCTTCTCCAGAAGCGCGAGCAGCGCGCCTTCACCGGCGATCTCCATCGTTTCGATGACGACCTGGTACTTCGAGCGGCCGGGATACGTGGTCAGCTTGCCGGTGGCGATGACCTCGATACCGTCTTCGGGACGGAAGGCGAGGCGCTGGGCGCCGCCTTTCCACATGACCCCGTCGATCAGCGCCTTGTCGTCCTTGAGGGCGCAGTAGAGGTGGCCCGAGGCCGCGCGCTTGACGCCAGAAAGCTCGCCGCGCAGGCGCACGAAGCCGAAGCGATCCTCGACGGTGCGCTTTAGCAGGTTCGAAATCTCGCTGATCGACAGCGGCGCGGCGTTGTCCCCGGCGGTCTCCTTCGCTACCAGCCCCCCCGAACGATCCGCGTAATCATCGTCGTCGAAGAATTGATTGGAAGGCACGGGTAATGAACATCCTGCTACTGGGCTCGGGCGGCCGCGAACATGCGCTGGCGTGGAAGCTGGCGCAATCCCCACGCTGCGATACCCTGTGGGCCGCACCCGGCAATCCCGGCATCGCCGAACTCGCGACCTGCATCCCGCTCGATGCCACCGACCATGCCGCCGTGCTGGCCTTCTGCGAGGCCAACGTGATCGGCCTCGTCGTCGTCGGGCCCGAAGCACCGCTGGTCGACGGCCTCGCCGATTCGCTGCGCGCCGAGGGCTTCGCGGTATTCGGGCCGAGCAAGGCCGCCGCCCAGTTGGAAGGCTCGAAGGGCTTCACCAAGGACCTTTGCGCCCGCGCCGGCATTCCCACCGGCGGCTACGAGCGCGTGACCGACGAGGCCGCCGCCATGGCCGCGCTGGCGAAATTCGGCGCGCCGGTCGTCATCAAGGCCGATGGCCTCGCCGCCGGCAAGGGCGTGACCGTGGCGATGACCATGGCCGAAGCCGAAGACGCGGTGCGCGACATCTTCGCCGGTCGCTTCGGAGAAGCCGGCGCCGAAGCGGTGATCGAGGAATTCCTCGAAGGCGAGGAAGCCAGCTTCTTCGCGCTGACCGACGGCTCCACCATCGTCCCCTTCGCCTCGGCGCAGGACCACAAGCGCGTGGGCGATGGCGACACCGGCCCCAACACCGGCGGCATGGGCGCCTACAGTCCGGCGAAAGTGCTCACCCCCGAGCTGGAAGCGCTGGCTATGACCCGCATCATCGCACCCACCGTGCGCACGCTGGCCAACGAGGGCATGCCTTATTCCGGCGTACTGTTCCTGGGCCTGATGCTCACCGCCAAGGGCCCCGAGCTGATCGAATACAACTGCCGCTTCGGCGATCCCGAGTGCCAGGTTATGCTGATGCGCCTGGAATCGGACCTCGTCGAACTGCTCCACGCCTGCGCCGAGAACCGCCTTGCCGCGATCGAGCCGCCGCGCTTCTCCGCCGACGTGGCGCTGACCGTGGTGATGGCCGCCAAGGGCTACCCCGGTACTCCGGCCAAGGGCGGCCGGATCGACGGCATCCCTGCTGCCGAGGCCAACGGGGCTCGCGTCTTCCACGCCGGCACCGCGCTCGACGATGGCACGCTGGTGGCCAGCGGCGGCCGCGTCCTGGCAGTGACGGCGCGGGCGGGCAGCGTCACCGATGCGCAGGCGAAGGCCTATGCGGCGGTCGACGCCCTCGATTTCCCCGACGGCTTCTGCCGCCGCGACATCGGCTGGCGCGAAGTGGCGCGCGAAAGCGCCGATGCTTAGGTCGTAGTCCCATAAAGCGCACCATCGCGGCGCTCGAATGGCGAACCGCTCGGGGCGAAGGGCCGCCAGGGGCTGGTTGCCCCTTCAAGGTCGCTCCGGTTGGAGACGAAAGACTTGTGCCGACAGACCTCGAAATATCGACATATTCCTTCGTCCTGCTTCCTTGCGCCGAGCCATTTTGCCGCAAACCTCGATGGTGCCCTTTATGAAGTTACGACCTGAGCACGCCGACCCTATCCTGAAGCTGTCGCTGGCGGTGGCTGCGCTGCTCGCAGGGGCGGGCGTGGGCTATTACTATGGCATCTACCTCCCCGCGCAGGACGTGCGTCGCCAGACGCTGGCGATGACCGAGCGCAAGGAGCAAGAGGCGCGGCAAAGCCAGGCCCTGGCCGAACGCGCACGGCGCGAAGCGGCGGCGCAGGGCGAGTACCAGGACTGCGTCAACTTCGCCGAACTGTCGTACAAGCAGCGCTGGACGCAGACCTGCCAGAGCATGCACGACGCCGACCAGTCCGCCTTCGAGGACTGCGCCGACGACCTGTTCAGCACCGAGAGCGGCTGCCTCGCCAAGCGCCCGATCCGCCCCGCCCGCGACTGCGCCCTACCAGCACAGACCGCCCAGGCCCTGTCCGACGCACGCGAACGGCGCAAGGCGCAATGCCTCGGGCAACTGGAAGCGGCGCAACAGGGGCGAGCACAGGTCGCGGTGCCGGTGGAAGAGCCGAGCGGGATGCCCTGAGCGGGGCTTGGGCGGAGGTTCTGCGGAGGCGGAGTGACGCGTCGCGCTCAAGACTGCGAACGCCGCATCGTTCGCAGTCTATCGCCCGAACAACTCCTCCCTGTCGCGAACCGATGGGGAGGATCGGGAGCGCCCTGCGGCATCTACCCGGTCAGACCGTCCCTTCCAGCAGCAACCGGACCACCAGCGCCAGCCGCTTGGCGTCCTCGCGCGCCAGGTGTTCCTTGGGCAGCCGGCGCTTGGCCTCCTCCAGAGCGGTGACGACCTGCGGACGCGTGTAGCCGCGCTCCTTCAGGAATTCGCCGAGGTAGTGCACCGGGAACGGCAGCCCGGCGCCGACGCCCTGGCACAGAACCTCGAGCCAATACTGGTCGAGGTCGGCATCGGCATAGACCGGGCACCCGTTGACGAACGCAGCCATCTCGGCGAGCACTTGCGCCGGCGGCAGGCCCTCGTCGTCGAGCAGTTGCTGGCTGATGCCGTGCAACGCCTCGGCCTCGTCCGACCAGTCCCAGTAGCGCCAGGCATCGACCGGGCGGATCAGCCAGGCCCGGCTCGAGCCGTCGGTGCGCGCCACGGCGACCTCGATGGGATAGGACTGCCCATATTCGGGCAGGCAACTCGCTTCGAAGTCGATCAGCGCGGGACAGCTCAAGCCGGGGTCCTTTCGATCACATGCGTTGATTGACGAAGTCCGCGAGGTCGCATTCGGGCCGGGCGCCGTAGTGCGAGATGATCTCGCTGGCACAGATCGAGCCCATCTTGAGGCTATCGGCAAGGCTCTTGCCACGAACGTGGCCATAGAGGAAGCCGGCGGCGAACAGGTCGCCCGCGCCGGTGGTGTCGACGACCTTGTCGATCGGCTGGGCGGCCACTTCGGCCCGCTCGCCGCCAGCCAGCGCCACGGCGCCCTGGGCACCCTTGGTGACGACCAGCACCGGGACATTGGCGCTCAGCGCCGCAAGGCCTTCCTCGAACCCGGCCAGGCCGGTCAGCGAGGCCATCTCGTGCTCGTTGCAGAACAGCAGGTCGATCGCGCCGTCCTCGATCAGCGAGAGGAAATCGAGGCGGTGCATGTCGATGATGAAGGATTCCGAAGGCGTGAAGGCGATCTTGCGACCGGCGGCGCGCGCCGCCGCGATCGCCTTGCGCATCGCCGCGCGCGGCTCGACCGGGTCCCACAGGTAGCCTTCGAGGTAGAGCACCGCGGCATCGGCGATCACCGCCTCGTCCACCATCTCGTCAGACAGCAGGTGCGAGGCGCCGAGGAACGTGTTCATCGTGCGCTGGCCGTCGGGGGTCACGAAGATCAGGCAGCGTGCGGTCGGCGTCTCGCCAACGCGGGGGGGAATCGAAAATGCGATGCCGGCGGCCTGGATGTCGTGGGTGAAGACTTCGCCCAACTGGTCGGCCGCGACCTGGCCGACGAAGCCGCATTTCGCGCCCAGCGCGGCGAGGCCGGCCAGCGTGTTGGCGGCGGAACCGCCCGAAACCTCGCGGGCCGGGCCCATCGCGGCGTAGAGGGTGCGCGCCTGGTCGGCGTCGATCAGCTGCATGCCGCCGTGGGTCAGACCGAGTTCGTCGATCAGGGCGTCGGGGCAGTTGGCGATGACGTCGATGATGGCATTGCCGATGGCGATGACGTCCAGCTTGGGTTGCGTCATGTGGGGAGGGAGTCCTTCAGTAACCGGAAGATAAGGCGTTGCCTCGCGAGTAGCGCGCGCCCTGCCGCTCGGCAAGCGCCGCCCGGACGATGGGGCGTTGACTCGCTCCCGGCGCCGCGCAATGCCCCGCTCACGATGACCAAGCCGATCATGACGCCCCCTTCCCTTCCCCCGTTCCAGGCCCGTTTGCCGGCCTGGCGCAGTACTCTGGCCGCCGCTTCGCTGGCCCTGGCCCTCGCCGCCTGCACCAGCGGGGGGGTCTCGAGCACGCCGCAGCCTCCCAAGCGCACGTCCGCAGTGCCTCCGGTCCGCCAGCCCACCCGCACCGCGCCGCGCGATGCGGCTGTGCAGATGGCGCCGGGCCTCGAGAGCGTGATCGGCGCCAACCAGGGCCAACTCGTGCACCTGTTCGGCCAGCCTCGCCTCGACGTGTGGGAAGGCGATGCCCGCAAGCTGCAGTTCACCGGGACCGCCTGCGTGCTCGACGTGTTCCTCTATCCCAGCACGTCCTCGAAGGAGCCCCACGCGAGCTATGTCGAGGCGCGCCGTTCGTCAGACGGGCAGGACGTAGACCGCGCCGCCTGCGTGGCGGCACTGCGGGGGAAGTAGCAGCGGGGCGGCCTTGCCTCAGTCCCCCACCCGGATCGGCGGCAGCACGTCCTTGCCGGCATCGCCCTTCTCGTCGACGAGGCCTTCCGGATCGGGGTGGATCAGGATCTCGGTGTCGGGGAACTCGACGCGCAGGCGCGCTTCCAGGTCGTCCATCACCTTGTGCGCATCCCTCACGGTCATGTTCGCGTCGACCCAGACGTGGAACTGCACGAAGTCGCGGTTGCCCGACGTACGCGTGCGCAAGTCATGGGCGCCGGTGATGTCGGGGTTGCGCGCCAGCACCTCGAGGAAGCGCTGCTTCTTCTCGGCCGGCCATTCGTGGTCCATCAACTGGTCGAGCACCTGCTCGGACGCGCTCCACGCACCCCAGCCGAGCCAGGCAGCGATGACGAGCCCGAACAGCGAATCCGCTCCGGTCAGCCCGGCGTACTGGTCGAGCGCCAGCGCCGCGATCACCGCGACGTTGAGCAGCAGGTCCGACTGGTAATGGACGCTGTCGGTCGCGATCGCCAGGCTGCCGGTGCGGCGCACGACGTGGCGCTGCCATGCGATCAGCGCGAAGGTCACGAGGATCGCCGCCAGCGATACGCCGATGCCCTCGCCCGCCGCCTCGACCCGGTTGCCTGCGAAGAACTGTCCGACGGCGCGGCTGGCGATGCCCAGCGCCGAGATCGAGATCAGCACGATCTGGAACAGCGCGGCGATGGCCTCCGCCTTGCCATGGCCGAATCGGTGCTTGTCGTCCGCCGGCTGCGCCGCGATCCATACCCCCACCAGCGTCGCGATACTGGCGACGAGATCGAGCACGGTATCGGCAAGGCTTCCCAGCATCGCCGTCGAGCCGGTTGTCCACGCTGCGTAGCCCTTTATCGCCAGCAGCAGGCTCGCCGCCGCGATGCTGGCGTAGGCGGCCCGGCGATTGAGCTGACCGTTCGCCTCGCTCACGGGTAGAGCAGCGTACTGGCCCAGCCGTTCGCGCCATGTTCGAAGCGGCGGCGCTCGTGGAGGCGGTAGGGGCGGTCGTGCCAAAACTCGATGGCGAGCGGCCGGACCCGCCAGCCGCCCCAGTGCGCCGGACGCTCGACCTCACCGCCTTCGAAGCGCGCGCGCGCCTCCTCGTAGCGGGCGAGGAAGGTTTCGCGCGAATCGAGTGGGGCGGACTGGTCCGACGCCACCGCGCCGAGCTGCGAATCGCGGGCGCGCGAATGGAAATAGGCCTCGGCTTCCGCCTCGCTCACCGGCGAGAGGGTGCCTTCGATGCGGATCTGGCGGCGCAGGCTCTTCCAGTGGAACAGCAGCGAGACCTGCGGGTTGGCTGCGATTTCCCGCCCCTTGCGGCTGTGCCCGTTGGTGTAGAACACGAAGCCGTCCGGCCCGTGGCCCTTGAGCAGCACCATGCGCACCGAGGGCAGGCCGTCCGGAGTCGCGGTGGCGAGCGCCATGGCGTTCGAATCGTTGGGCTCGGCGGCGCGGGCCTCGTCGTACCAGCGGTTGAACAGCGCGAAGGGATCGCCGTGGGGGATGACTTCGCGCGCCTGCTCGGCATCGGGGTGGGTCGACACTGGGATATGGTCCTGCTCTTGGCGTTTCAGGTTCCGGTCAAACAGCAATCTCGGGTTCGTGTCGAGCAGAGTCGAAGAACACCACTCCTCTCCTTCGCTGCAGAAGATGGGGTGGATAGGAACGCCCTACCCCATCGTAATGCTTGTCCAAAGCCGGAACGCAACCTAGCTAGGCAGGCATCATGGCAGCAGACCCCTATACCACCCTCGGCGTATCGCGCGGCGCGAGCGAGAAGGATATCAAGTCCGCCTATCGCAAGCTGGCGAAGGAATTCCATCCCGACGCCAACAAGGACAACCCCAAGGCGTCCGAGCGCTTCAACGAAGTGACGCACGCCTACGACCTCCTCTCCGACAAGGCCAAGCGCGCCCAGTTCGACCGCGGCGAGATCGACGCCGACGGCAATCCGGCGGGCCCCTTCGGCGGTGGCGGCGGGTTCGGAGGTGCCGGCTTCGGCGGTGGGCACGGTGGCCAGCGCGGCTTCGGCGGCGGTTTCGGCAACGACGAGGGCATCGACCTCGAGGACATCTTCGGCGGCATCTTCGGCGGCGGCGCGCGTGGCGGTGCTGGCGGAATGGGAGGCCGTGGCCGTGCCGCCCCGCGCGGCGCCAACGTGAACTACCGCCTCGCCGTCCCGCTCCTCGATGCGGCGGAACTGAAGCCCCAGCGCATCACCCTGTCGGACGGCAAGACGATCGACCTCAAGCTCCCCGCCGGGCTCGAGGACGGAACCCAGATGCGCCTGTCCGGCAAGGGCGAATCCGGCCCCGGCGGCGCGGGCGATGCCATCGTCACGCTCCAGATCCAGGCGCATCCCTTCTTCAAGCAGGACGGCGACGATCTGCGCCTCGATCTGCCGATCACGCTCGACGAGGCGCTGCGCGGGGCCAAGGTCAAGGCGCCCACCGCTTCGGGCGCGGTCATGCTCTCGGTCCCGGCCGGCGCCAGCTCGGGCAAGGTGCTGCGCCTCAAGGGGCGCGGCATGACGCGCAAGGATGCCAGCCGCGGCGACCAGTACATCATCCTGCAGATCGTCCTTCCCGAAGCCGACAGCGAGAGCGGCGCCGACCTCGCCCACCGGCTCGAAGGCTGGAGCGACGGCCGCGACGTGCGCGGCAAGCTTGGGGGCTGACACTCCGGACATGCCCGCCGACCCGGCGGACAGGACGGGCGGCCGGCCCCGCCCGGAGGCCCTGCGCCACAAGATCAAGCGCGACATCAGGAAGCGGGCGGGCCCGGGCACCCGCTTCTTCCGCATCCTCATGCGCGTCGTCCATGGCACGTACGACGACGGCTTCATCCATGCCGGCAACCTTGCCTACATGACCCTGCTGGCGCTGTTCCCCTTCTTCATCGCCCTTGCCGCGATCTTCTCGGCGTTGGGCGAGCAGGACCGACTCGGCGCTTCGATCGACGCGGTGCTGAGCGCGATCCCGCCACGCGTCGCCGAAGTGCTCGGTCCGGTGGCCCACGACGTCGCCGCGGCGCGGCACGGGCACTTGCTGTGGATCGGCGGCTTGTTCGGCCTGTGGACCGCCACCAGCCTCGTCGAGACGATCCGCGACATCCTCCACCGTGCCTACAACACCACCAAGCGCCCGCGCTTCTGGCGCTCGCGCCTGATTTCCACCGGGCTGATCTTCGGATCGGTGCTGCTGCTGCTGATCTCGCTGTCCTCGCAGGTCCTGATCTCGGCGAGCGAGGCGATCATCTCGGCCCTGTTCCCCCGCCTCGACGACCTCTCCGAACAGATCGCGATCTCCGGCGCGATCAGCGCGGGCGCGCTGTTCGGCTCGATCTACCTGCTGTTCTACCTGCTCACACCCTCCGCCTACCAGAAGCGCAAATGCCCGAAATGGCCCGGCGCCGCGCTCGTCACCGGGTGGTGGCTACTCGTCGCGTTCGCGCTGCCGAAGGTGCTCCAGACGTTCTTCATGTACGATCTTACGTACGGAAGCCTCGCCGGGGTGATGATCGCGCTTTTCTTTTTCTGGCTTGTGGGACTAGGGATGGTTGTAGGTGCCGAACTCAACGCGGCGCTCGCGGGGGCTCCCGAGATGCCAGACATGCCCGCAAGCCCCGCCACGGCCCGAGACAGAACCTCGCGGCCGAACGACAAGGACATACAGGAAGAAACGAATGACTGGTCTGATGCACGGTAAACGCGGCCTCATCATGGGCCTTGCAAATGACAAGTCGCTGGCCTGGGGAATCGCCAAGAAGCTGCACGAACAAGGCGCTGAACTCGCCTTTTCCTACCAGGGTGAAGCCTTGGCCAAGCGGGTGAGGCCGCTGGCCGAGAGCCTGGGCAGCGATTTCCTCATCGATTGCGACGTGTCGAACATGGAAGCCCTCGACACTGCCTTTGCGCAGATCGAGGAGCGCTGGGGCAGGATCGATTTTCTCGTCCACGCCATCGGCTTCTCCGACAAGAACGAGTTGCGCGGGAAATACGTCGACACCAGCCTCGACAATTTCCTCATGACCATGAACATCTCCGCCTACAGTCTCGTGGCAGTGACCAAGCGGGCGCTGCCGATGATGTCGGACGGTGGCTCGATCCTGACCCTCACCTACTACGGTGCGGAGAAGGTGGTCCCGCACTACAACGTCATGGGCGTGGCCAAGGCAGCGCTGGAGGCTTCGGTGAAGTATCTCGCCAACGACCTGGGGCCGCAGGGCATCCGCGTCAACGCGATCTCCGCCGGACCGATCAAGACGCTGGCGGCCAGCGGCATAGGCGACTTCCGCTACATCCTCAAGTGGAACGAGCTGAACTCGCCGTTGCGCCGCAACGTGACGATCGAGGACGTCGGCGGCGCGGGCCTGTACCTGCTGTCCGACCTCGCCTCGGGCGTCACGGGCGAGACCCATCACGTCGACTGCGGCTATCACGTCGTCGGCATGAAGCAGGAAGACGCCCCGGACATCGCGCTCGCCTGACGACCGCCGGAGCGCAGGACGACGAAGGGCCGGGGTCACTCCCGGCCCTTTCGTTTGTCGGCGCCCGTCTTCGTCGCAAGGCGCTAGACCCGGGCCGTCGGGCAAGACCGCGCCCATCTTGCGTCAGAACGCCACGTCGCAGTGGCCCATCGCGAACTACCGCCTCAAGAGTCCCCCACGATCCCGGATCCGGTCCGGGACGAGGTGGTCCTCAACGCGGCGCTTCACCTGCTTTGGCTGGCGAGATCGCCTCGATCTTCACCTTTTCGGGCGTATAGGCCTTCACGAAGAGCTGCCACGACGAAAGCGCCAGCACGCCCGCCAGCAGGGGCTGCAGGACCTTGTCCGGCGCATTGGTGGACAAGTAGCTGCCAACCACCACGCCCGGGATGGAGCCGATCAGCAGGTTCGTCAGCAGCCGCCCGTCGACATCGCCCATGATCCAGTGGCCGGTACCCGCGATCAGGGCCAGCGGCACTGCGTGGGCGATGTCCGACCCTACGATCCGCGCCATCTGCAGGCGGGGATAGAGCATTAGCAGCACGGTCACCCCGATCGCCCCTGCCCCCACGGAGGAGACCGATACGGCCACGCCGATCAGCGCACCGAGCGCCACGGTGCCGCCCATGACCCGGCCGCGCGACCGGATGGCTTCGAAGTCCTGGGCATGGCGGAACAGCCACTTGCGCCCGATCACCGCGAACGAGGTCAGCGCCAGGAGGCAGGCCAGCGAGACCAGGATGACGTGCTCGGTCGACTTGCCGACCTTGCCGATGCTCGCCAGCACCGCCAGCGTCACGAGGGCGGCCGGGATGCTGCCCATGGCCAGGCGCCTGACGATCGTCCACTCGACCGTCTCGCGCGAGCCGTGCACGGCCGATCCGGCGATCTTGGTAATGGCGGCGAAAAGCAGGTCGGTGCCCACCGCGGTCTTGGCGCTGATCCCGAACAGCAGCACCAGCAGCGGCGTCATCAGCGAGCCGCCGCCGACGCCGGTGAGCCCCACCAGAGTACCGACCAGCAGCCCGGCCACGGCATGGAAGATGTCAATCGAACCCGCAACGACCATCGCGCGTACCCGTTCCCTTCAGTTGGCGACCCTCATGCGGGGGAGAACGCCGCCTTTTCGGCGCGAATGCCCCCACACGGCGCTTCTCTGTGCGGATTTGTGGGCGCAAGACAAGCGCGTTCGGGTTTCAAGCCACGAAGCCCGGCTTGGACCGCGGCGTCGGCACGAAGGTTCGCAGGACGTGGCGCGCCGTTGGCCGCCCTGGATTGCTTCGCTCCGCTTGCGATGACGATGGGCGAGCACGGTGGGAGAAGCGGGAGCACGGTCGCCCTCCCCCGTTCCGTCGTCATTGCGAGGCCCGAGGGGCCGCGGCATCCAGAGCGGACGCGACATGCGCGGTCCGGCGTGCGCGGCCAGCGCGTTACTTGGGCATCGGGGGCGTGGTCGTAGTGTCGCTGGCGGCGTCGCTTTCGGCTTCCTGGCGCTTGCGCTGTTCGAAGTAGGCCTTTTCGGCTTCCTCGACGCGGGCCTGCTGGGCGGCGGCGTCCTGGTCGATGCTGGACAGACGCTTCTCGCGTTCGGCCGCGATGAGTTCGCCGAAGCGAACGTCGGAGCCGTTCTTCTTTTCCGCGTAGGCGCGGTCGATCAGCCGCTGGGTGCAGCCCAGCGAGCCGCCGGCGCCCACCGGCGAGCAACTGAGGTTGCCGAAGGCGCCGACCGTCTCGTAGGCTTCGACCTTGTTGGTCCAGGCGTCGGCCTTGGGGGAATCAATGCCCCGCAGTGGCTCGGGAATGCGATAGCGCTCGGCTTCCGGCTTGCGGGCGCAGACAGTGATCTCCGTCGATCCCGAAGGGGGGCACGGGTCCTCGCCGTAAATGATGAGCTGGTTGACCTTTTCGTCCCCGCCACCGAGCCCGGCATCCTCCTGCGCAAAGGCAGGGGAGGCCGTCAGCGTCAGGGCGGCAAGGGCGCCAAGTGCGGCAGTGGTCAGGAGGCGGGTCATCGCGAAGGCTCCAGTCAGTCGGTAGCGGCGGGCATGTGCCCCGTATAGGTGCGTCGCGGCTTGAACGATAGCTTAAGCGGCGGCGCTTTTACCGAACAAACCCCCGAGGGGTCAGATCCGTTCCGAAAGCTTGATCGCCACGCGGCAGCCCATGCGGATCGCGTGGAACAGCAGCGGATAGGCCGGGGCCTTTTCCGCGCCCGCCGCCAGCGCGGCGTCGCGGTGCTCGCGCTCGTCGTCGCGGAATTCGCGGATGACTTCGCCCAGTTCCGGATCGTCCCCGGCAAGTTCCTCGATCTGCTCGCTGTAGTGGCGTTCGATCTCGGTCTCGATCGCGGCGGTGCAGGCCATCGCCGCCTCCGGGCCCATCAGCGCGGTCGCGGCGCCCAGCGCATAGCCTGCCACCGACCACACCGGCTGCAGCAGGGTGGGCCGCACGCCGCGCTGCGCGATCATCGCGTCGAATCGGGCCTGGTGCTCCGCTTCCTGCGCGGCCATGCCGGCGACTTCGGTGGAGAGCGGCGCCCGCGTACCCATGACCGCGAGCTGGCCGGCGTAGATCCGCGTCGCGCCGTATTCGCCGGCCTGGTCGACGCGCAGCATCCGTTCGCTGCGCCTGGAGACTGCGTTCATCGCTTGGCCTTTCCGCCGGAGTTGCCGCTGCTGGCGATCAGGCCGAACACGGCCAGCGCCCCTGCTGTCGAGATCAGGAAGTTCCAGCCCGCCAGCGAAACCCCGAACAGGTCCCAGGGCGCCACGTCGCAGCGGATCACCGGGGCGTTCATGATCGCGTCAAGCGGGTCGCCGCCGGCGGCCAGCGGACTGGCGGTGCAGGCGGTGAGGCCCTCCCACCAGCCGTATTCGACCCCCGCATGGAACCCGCCGATCAGTCCGGAAATCAACACCGCCAGCGCCGCGACCGCGACGAGCGGGCGCACCGGCCGCCAGAGGAACGACAGGCCCGCCAGTACGATCGCGGCCATGTGCGGATAGCGCTGCCACCAGCACATCTCGCAAGGCACCAGTCCGAAGACGTACTGGCTCGCCAGCGCCCCGCCCAGCAGCGCGACGGGTATGCCGAATGCGAGCCAGCGCGCGGCGCGCAGGCGGGCGACGACGGGAACGGCCATGGGAACTGCTCCTGCCGGCCGTCAGCGCTTGGTCGCTGCGGCAAGCGCGGGCTTGCCGGCCGTGCGCTTCAGCGTCGAGATCGCGTAGTCTAGCTGGAAGTCCTTGATCCCCTGCTTCTCCAGTTCGGCGGCGGTCACCTTGAAGCGCGGGTCGTCCATCTTGTCGGTCTCGAGGTCCTTGTCCTTGAGCGAGGCCTCGTTGATGAGGTGGCCGCGCAAGTCGGACTCGCGCACCGCACGCTCGGCCCGGGCACGGGCATCGGGGTCGGACAGCTGCGGCACCTTGATGTCGGGCACGATTCCGCCCTCCTGCACCGAGTGCCCCGAAGGCGTGAAGTAGCGCGCCGTGGTGAGCTTGACCGCGCTCTTGGCGTCCAGCGGCAGGAACGACTGCACCGAGCCCTTGCCGAAGGTGCGCTCGCCCATGATGACCGCGCGATGCTGGTCCTGCAGCGCGCCGGCGACGATTTCGGAAGCCGAGGCCGAGCCGGCATCGACCAGCACGATCACCGGCAGGCCCTTGGCGGCATCGCCCTTGAACATCGATTCGGCGCGGTAGAACTGGTTTTCGGCGGCATTGCGGCCGCGCTGCGAGACGATGTCGCCCTTGTCCAGGAACAGGTCGGACAGGGCCACTGCCTCGTCCAGCGAACCGCCCGGGTTGGAGCGCAGGTCGAGCACCAGGCCCGCCAGCTTGCCACCCTTGAGCGCCGCCTGCTTCTTGAGTTCGGCCAGCGCGCTGTTCACGTCGTTGCCGACATCGCGCGAGAACTCGTTCACCGAGATCACGCCGACGTTGTCCTTCAGTTCCGAGGTCACCGGCTCGAGTTCGATCACACCGCGAGTCACGGTGACGTCGAACGGCGCATCGCGGCCCTGGCGGAAGATCGTCAGGCGGATCGAAGTCCCGGCGGCGCCGCGCATCTTGGACACGGCTTCGTCGAGATCACGCTCGTAGTACAGCACGCCGTCGAGGTGAGTTATGTAGTCGCCCGCCTTGAGCCCCGCCTTCTCGGCCGGGCTGCCCTTGAACGGCGAGATGATCTTCACCGCGCCCTCGTCCTCGATCACCGAGAGTCCGAGGCCCGTGTACTTGCCGTCGATCATCGTCTCCAGTCGCTGCAGCGAGGGCCCGTCGAGGTAGTTCGAGTGCGGGTCGAGGCTTGCCAGCATGCCGTCGATCGCGCCCTTGAGCAGCTTGTCGTCGTCGACCGGGTCCACGTAGTTCTCTTTGACGATCTCGTAGATGGTGAAAAGCTTCTGGAATTCGGCGCTGGCACGGGTGTCGACCGCGGCAAGGCCCGATGTCGCGACCGGCAGGACCGCGACGGCGGAAACCAGCAGCGCAGCCCTGAAGAAGGCAGCGGGGCGGAACGGGGCGATCTTCATCGGGCGCAAAAGCCTCTTTCATCGTCATCCGGCACAAAGGGCCGGGCGGGGGTTCGTGTCATCCTATCGTCCGATCGCGCTGAACGCCAGCGGAACGCAGGCCCGATCGGTCCATAAGGGCTCCATCTTCGCGAAGTTCCCGGAGATAAGGTGTCGGGCCGCGCGGAGGCGCAGAGGCGCAGAGATGTCGCGCGCCCCGCAGGCCATTGCTATGAACCACGGTCCGCGCAACGCGCAGCCTCGAGATTAAGGGCGGCTTCGTCGCACGCGCTCCTTCCCTGCGCCTGCGCGTCTCGGGGTGAACCCGCTCCCTAAAGCGAGCGGATGTACTGCAGCGGATTGACCGGCGTACCGTCGCGGCGCAGCTCGACCATGATGCGGGGACTGCGCGGGCCGGCCGCGCCGATCGGCGAGCCCGCCACGACCGTCTGCCCCACCGCCACGTCCACCCGCGCGAGACCGGTGACCAGCGAGGTCCAGCCGCCGGCGTGCTCGATGATGACGATCCCCTCGTAGCCGCGGTAGGGGCCGGCGAAGGCGACGCGGCCCGGTGCCGGGGCGACCGCCTGGGCCTGTCCGCGCGGTGCCAGCACCAGCCCGCCCGAGCGCGCCTGGCCCGGCGCATCCTCACCGAAGCCGGTGACGAGACGGCCGGTAACCGGCAGCATGTAGCTGGAAAGTCCCGTCGGCAGCGGCACGAACTGGGAGGCATCGACCACGCGCGAGTCCTCGGGCCGCGACGGGCGCATGATCGGTCCCGGCAGTGCGGCAAGCTGCTCGCGCAAGGCCCCTTGGCGCCCTACTTCCGCGACCAGGTCGCCCAGGTCGCGCGCCTTTTCCGCCAGTGCCAGCGCCCGGTCGCTCTCGCGCGCGGCAATCCCCACCGCCTCGCGCCCGGCAAGGCGCTGGCGCGATTCGAGCACGGCGAGCTGGCGCCGCCGCTCGCGCATCTGTCCCTGCGCCCCGGCAAGCCCGGCGGCGGCGGCCCGCGCCTGCCCTTCCAGCATGCGCCCGCGCTCGATCGCTCCGCGCAGGGCGGCGGTGCGCTTCTCCACTTCGGGCAGCATCGTATCGAGCATCGCGCGCATGTAGACGGCATCCCGCACCGAACCCGGCCGCAGCAGCGCCAGCAACGGCGGCCGTCGCGAGAGGCGCTGGAGCGAGCCGGTGAGCCTTGCCAGCGGTCCCTGCCGCTCCGCCAGCTCCGCCCGCAGGTCGGCTCGCTGCGAGGCGATCAGCCGCATCCGCGCGCGCTGGGCGGCGATGGCGGCCTCGGTCTCCTGAATGCGCGCGGCGACGGCGGCAGCCTCGCGCGCCGTGCGATCGGCCTCCTCGGTAACCTGCCGCGCGCGCGCCTCCAGCTTTTCAGCCCGCACCCTGGCCGCCGCGCCCTCGCGCCGCGCCGCAAGCATGTCCTGCTGCGCCCGCCGCGCGTCCACCGCGGGATCGAGCACGGAGAGCGCACCCGCCTGCGTCATCGCCTGGGTAGCGAAGGTAGCGGCGCCGATGGCGGCAAGGATCAGGAGGGAACTGGCAACAGGCTTCACGCCGGATTAACTAGGGGAGAGCGACTGGGGCGGGAAGAGCGGAAATTGCCAGCAGGAGCCCCTGCCCGCCAGTCACCGCAAGGCGTCGACGGCCTTCGCCGAAAGCCGGCGGTACTCTTTGTCGGAATACCTGTGCGTGCCGACGAAGTGCATGAAGCGCGCATCGTCGTTGATCGCCTGCTTCCAGTAGTTCGCATAGCGCGCATAAGGCAGGATGCGGGTGCCGGTCTCGTTGGCCAGGAGGAAATTGGAGGCGACCTGCTCGCTGCCCCAGCGGTTCCACACGTCCTCGCCGACCAGCGCCGTGGCATGGCGCGAAAACACCGCCGCCGCTGCCCGGTCGCTCGCCCCGCCCCGTGCGAAGCCGGTGAACCCCGAACAGCCGCGCACGTAGCGATGGTCCGCCGCATCGGGATAGGAGCCGTAGCGTGATTCGACGAGGGCCTGGATATGCGCCGGCGCGGCGACGGGTCCCTGCGGATAGCGATGGGCGACATAGTCGGGCAGCGCCTCGATGCCGTGCTCCTGCGCATCGGAGCCACCGAGCAGCAGGAAGCTTTCGTTCCGGGCGATCGCCTCGCGGATTTCGGGAACGTCGCCGACCGTTACCGTATCGGAATCGAGCTGGATCACGTAGTCCTGCACCCGCAGGTCGAGCAGCGTCAGTAAGCGCTCCCAGGTGCCGCCCCTGGGGCACTCGCCGGTGTCGACATCGGCGATGTGGAGCACCTGCGGCGTGCCACAGTGGTGGTCGAGGACGCGGCGGTCCGCGTCGGTCAGGCTGCCGTCGTCGAGGATAACCACCCGGCCCATGCCGAGCCGCGCATGGAGCGACTTCACCGCCACGAGATAGGGCAGCAGCACTTGCGTCCCGATCATCGAGAATATCACGACACCACCGCCCGGCCCGTCCCCCGCAACGATCGGCGGCGTGTCCAGCACCGCGCGCGCGGAGCGGTAATGCGCGGCCTTGCGGACCTTGCGAAGGACCCTGTCGATCAGCACGCGGCCACTCCCACAAGGTCGTTCAGGGCCTTGCCCAGGATTTCGATCGGCCTGCGGTGAATCATCTTGCTACCTCCACCGGCCCTTAGTGGCAGCGAAAGATTATCGGCGGGTTAGTCTGTGCCGCACAAATCCTCACCGGGAGCGGTGATAGGCCCTCACCCGGAGCGGTGATAGGGATGCCCGGCGAGGATCGCGGTCGCGCGCCAGAGCTGTTCGGCCAGCATCGCGCGGGCCATGAGGTGGGGCCAGGTCATGCGGCCGAAGCACAGGAGATGGTCGGCCCGGGTCCGCGCTTCGTCGCCGTGGCCGTCGGCGGCGCCGATCAGGAAGCGGCATTCGCGCACCCCCTCGTCCCGCCAGCGGCCGAGCAGCGCGGCGAATTCCTCCGAACTCATCGTCTTGCCGCGCTCGTCGAGCAGGACGTCGCGGCTCGGAGTCTGCACCGGCGGCGGGACCTTGCCGCCGACGTCGGGCAATTCGCTGTGCCGGAAAGGCCAGGCGATGCGCTTCGCATAGCGGTCGAGCAGGTCGGCCTCGGGCGAACGGGCGATCTTCCCGCGAGCGATGATGTGAAGCAGCATGGTCCCATTCGCGCGGAACGCTAGTCCCGGCGCGACATCCTTTCAAAAGGTCCGCGGCATTCGAAAGGGGCCCGGTCGTTCAGGTCGTCACATGCGACGACCGGGGCTCGGCCTCTCGTAACGCGGGCGCAGCGCGAGCGGAACGCTCAGGCCGCGCCGGACGGTCCGTCGAAGCCCCACATCCTCTCGAGGTTGTAGAAGCTGCGCACTTCCGGGCGGAAGAGGTGGATCACCACGCTGCCTGCGTCGACCAGCACCCAGTCGGCTGCCGGCAGACCCTCGATGCGCGGGCTGCCGAAGCCGCCCTGCTTGAGGCGTTCGCCAAGTTTCTGGGCCATGGCCGCGACCTGGCGGGTCGAACGGCCCGAGCCAATGACCATGAAATCGGCGATGCTGGATTTGCCGTCGAGATCGATGGTCACGAGGTCCTGCACCTGGTCGTCGTCCAGCGACTGGAGGACGAGAGCCAGAAGCGGATCGTCGTTCTGGACGGTAGCGCTCTGGGCCAGGGGGGGCGTGGCGCCGGTTGAGGCCGGCTGTATCTGTGCCTGTGGCATTTTAGTAGGTGTCTGCTCCTTTCAGGGATCGGCCGGGCACGGCGGAAGCCGCCGGGCCGCGATCGATCATTTGCTTGGTAAGCCGGGTGTGCAGGAAAAGGGGCCCAAGGCCTCTCACGCTGCAGTTCCGGGAATGGGCGTTCCAGGGATAGGGCGGTACGTGACTGCATCCCGCGAAAGTCCACCAACGGCCTTTCGTGCCCAGTCCGGATCGGCCTGGCGTATCGCCGTTGCCGACCGCGTATCGGGGTCGAATCGCAATGTCACTAGCGCAGGTGCGCTCCACCTTTCCGGACCGCGAAGACTGGTCAGAGGCCTCCGGTAGCGGCCCAGCCAGGCCATCGCGGGGCTCGCGAGGGCAGCACCATCATACCCCGGACGGGCGATGACCGCAATCGGCATGAGTCGAGCCAGAGTCCGCCAGTCTTTCCAGCGGTGCAACTGGGCCAGATTGTCGGCCCCCATGAGCCACACGAAGCGCCGTTTCGGGTAGCGGCGGAGCAGCGCCCTGAGGGTGTCGACGGTGTAGCGCGTGCCCAGTTCCCGCTCGATCGCGGTGGCCCTGATCCGTGCCCGGCGGGCCTGCCGCCGCGCCGATCCGACACGCGCGGAGAGCGGTGCCATGCCTTGCGCCGGCTTGAGCGGATTGCCCGGCGAGACCAGCCACCACGCCTCGTCGAGGCCGAGCGCGTCGATCGCGAACAGGGTGATTCGCCGGTGCCCGCCGTGGGCCGGGTTGAAGCTGCCGCCGAGCAAGCCCGTCACCGGGCCGGGGCGCGAGTGGGTGGGGAAGGTCGTTTTCACGCGCAGGCACGGAGGCACGGAAAAGAAGAAGCCAGTGTCCGGTCCTGCGGAGACGCAGAGACGCACAGGTGTCGCGCTTGCGGCGAATCCGCCTTCCCTTTCGAGCGTGCGGGTCGCGCGGGCGCAGGGTTGTAGCGATGGCCTGCGGCGCGAAACGGCATCTCCGCGCCTTTGCGTTCTTGCGCGACCAGCCCCTTTTCTTCTCGGCGCCTGCGCGCCTGCGCATGAAGCATCGAGGGAATCAGGGGCGCGCCTGCCCGGAACCACGCACCTGCCACTTGTAGGTGGTAAGCCCTTCCAGAGCGACCGGCCCGCGCGCATGGAGCCGCCCGGTGGCGATGCCGATCTCGGCGCCGAGGCCGAACTCGCCGCCGTCGGCGAACTGGCTCGAAGCGTTGACCATGACGATCGCGCTGTCGACCTCGTCGAGGAAGCGCTCCGCCACTTCGGCGTCCTCGGTCACGATCGCGTCGGTGTGGTGCGAAGAATGCGCGGCGATGTGCTCGATCGCCGGCTCCAGCCCGTCGACGACGGCGACCGAGAGCACGGCGTCGAGGTATTCGGTGTCCCAGTCCTCGTCGCTGGCGGGCAGGATGCGCGGATCGAGCGCCTGCGCCCGCGCGTCCCCGCGCAGTTCGCAGCCGGCGTCGAGCAGGCCGGCGACGACCGATTCGCTGTCCGGGAACTGGGTATCGAGCAGCAGCGTCTCCATCGCCCCGCAGATGCCGGTGCGGCGCATCTTGGCGTTGAGCGCGAGGGCCCGCGCCATGCCGGGTTCGGCGGCGGCATGGACGAACGTGTGGCAGATGCCGTCGAGGTGGGCGAGCACCGGCACCCGTGCATCGGCCTGGACCCGCGCGACGAGGCTCTTGCCCCCGCGCGGCACGATCATGTCGATGAGCCCGGCCGCGGTCAGCATCGCGCCGACGACGGCGCGGTCCTGGGTGGGCACGAGCTGGATCGCGGCGGCCGGGATGCCGACGCTCTCGAGGCCCGCCGCCAGCGCGGCGCGGATCGCGCGGTTGGAATGGAGCGCCTCGCTGCCGCCGCGCAGCATCACTGCGTTGCCCGAGCGCAGGCACAGTGCAGCGGCGTCGGCGGTGACGTTGGGGCGGCTTTCGTAGATGATGCCGATCAGGCCGATCGGAATGCGCACGCGAGAGAGCCTGAGGCCGTTGGGCCGCTCGCTCGATGCGATGACCTCGCCCACCGGATCGGGCAGGGCGGCGACCTGGTCGACCGCGTCGGCGATACCGGCAAGCCGTCCCTCGTCGAGGCGCAGGCGATCGAGCAGCGCGCCCGACAGGCCCTTGGCCTCGCCGGCGGCGATATCCTTGGCGTTGGCCGCGAGGATCTCCGCCCCCGCCGCGCGCAGGGCCGTCGCGGCGGCGCGCAGGGCCTCGGCCTTCTGGCCATCGCTCAGCCGGGCCAGCACGCGCTGCGCGGCGCGGCCGTCGCGGGCAAGCTGTTCGACCAGCGCTTCGGGCGAAAGCGCGCCGGAGTCGGTTGGGGATTCGGCGGTCAGGGAGGTCTGCAGGTTCATGGAGGACCGACTACCACCGGCACGCTGGGTTGTCACCGATCCGATCGAAGGGGCACGAGGCAGAAGAACGAAGGAAGTTTCACGCGAAGACGCAAGCGGAGGAGTGGCGGGCCGCAGGCCGTCCCTCGTGATGGACGCCGCGCCCAGGCAACGCCGAATGACAAAGGGGCTTCACATCTTCGCGTGAGACATCCTGTTCTTTCCGCCCCCTGCGATTGCGGCCCGAGACGGCAATAAAATGACAATCCCGGTTGTTTCCCTCAGTTCGTCGTGAGTCCATTTCGATTCGCCCGGATTCGACAAACGTTTGGGGTCAGTGGATTCGCCTTGGTAATCTCCCCCTGCTACTCGGCCGCCGGGACTGAGACACTAGATTTCCAGCGGGGTCGTTTTGTTATCCACTTCAGCCGGGGCGTTCCTCGATCGCCTCAGGACTGCGTTCCCTGATCGCGAGTTCATCATGCGATCGCAGGGCCAGGTCCGTTTCATCCGCATTTCATCGCGGAGCCAGAAGATCGCCGCCGGAATCGCGGTCGGCGTGCTGGGTGCCTGGTGCGCCTCGGTCGGCACGCTGGCGCTCTCGCAGGTCTCCACCGGCACCGCGCAAGCCGCCCTCGTCCAGCGCGAGGCTAGGGTTGCCCGTGAAGAAGGCCGCGTGCGGCAGTATCGCCACAACATCGACTCGGTCGCGTCCGATCTCGCCCGCCGCCAGAAGTTCATCGAGCAGATGGTCGACGCCCACATCGGCGACCTCCCAGAGGGCGAGCAGCCGGACCAGGCCCAGCCGACCGATGCTCAGGCGACCAAGATCAGCGCCGCCCTGCCCGAAGCGGGCGCCCTTGCCCGCATCGAAGCCGGGCAGATCGCCCTGGTCGATCGCCTGACCCGCTACGCCGACAGCCGTTCCCAGGCCGCCACCGACGCCATCCGCAAGCTCGGTCTCAATCCCGCCGCGATGGCCGCGGGCTCGCGCGGCGCCGAGGGTGGCCCACTGGTCAAGCTTGCCACCTCTGCCGACGGCAGCGTCGATCCCCGCTTCCGCCGCATGGGCCAGAGCCTGGCCCGCATGGACGCGCTGGAGAACGGCCTCGCCTCGATCCCGCAGGTGAGCCCGGCGCATGTCGCCTATGTCTCGTCCAGCTACGGCTACCGCTCGGACCCGTTCACGGGCGGCGCCGCGTTCCACGCCGGGCTCGATTTCCCCGGCCCGATGGGCTCGCCGATCTACGCCGCGGCCAAGGGCCGGGTCACCTTCGTCGGCCAGAAGTCCGGCTACGGCAATTGCGTAGAGGTTACGCACGGCAACGGGTTGATGACCCGCTACGGCCACCTTTCCGGCTTCCGCGCCCATGTCGGCGAGGAAGTCGACGCCGGTGCGCTGATCGCCGCCATGGGCAGTACCGGCCGCTCGACCGGCCCTCACCTGCACTTCGAAGTGCGCGTCAACGACCGCCCGGTCAATCCGCGCCCGTTCCTCGAAGCCGCCCGCAATGCCCAGAACAAGAACTAAGCAAGAGAAGGGATAAGCTGACATGGCCAAGGCCTTCATTAGCGCACGCACCACCCCCCACGGCACGTCGAGCTTCTCGATGCTCGGCGCCGATACCGCCATCACCGGCAACATCCAGGCCAGCGCCGACCTGCACGTCGACGGCAGCGTCGATGGCGACATCGCCTGCAATGCGCTCGTCCAGGGCGAAGGCAGCGAGATCACCGGCGCAGTGCGCGCCGAATCGGTGCGCATCGCCGGCCTCGTGCGTGGCTCGGTCGCCGCGCGCGAAGTGGTGATCCTCAAGACCGCGCGGATCGAGGGCGACGTCGCCTACGACGCACTGACGATCGAGCAGGGCGCCCGCCTGGAAGGCCGGCTGAGCCCCAACGGTGGCCAGATGCCCCCGGCGATCGCCCGCCTGCCCCACGCCGAACCCGAACTGATCCTCCCCGCCGCGGCGGAGTGATTTCGCCGTCGTCCCGGGTCAGGCCCGGGGCGGCGACGTCCTGTCCGGGCGATCGAGGACGTGGACGTAGCCGTCCTCGTCGATCGTGGCGACATCCCCGGTGCGCAACCAGCGCCTGCCGTCATTCTCCACGAAGACGTCCGCATCGGTGCGCTTCCAGTAGCCCAGCATGACCTGCGGGCCGGAGACGGCCAGTTCTCCCGGTTCACCCGGCGCGGCGTCGCGCGTGGCATCGTCCCGGGCGAGCAGGCGCAAGTCCGTTCCGGGCAGCGGATGCCCGATCGATCCCGGCGCCTCGCGCCCGTCGAACGGATTGGTCGCGGTGACGCCGGCCGTCTCGGTCAGTCCATAAGCCTCCACCAGCTTCGCCCCGGTGGTCCTCTCGAAGCGTGTCTTGAGCGAGGCTGGAAGCGGCGCGCCCCCGGCGATGCAGGTGAACAGGCTGGACAGGTCCGTCCGCACCATGCGGCGATCCTCGAGCATCGCCTGGTACATCGTGGGCACCCCCGGCATCGCCGTCACCCGGGTGCGCTCGATCGTCGCCAGCGCGCGTCTCGGGTGGAAGCGCGGCAAGAGCGCGATCATGCCGCCATTGCAGATCGTGCGGTTGAGCACGCAGGCATTGGCAAAGACGTGGAAGAACGGCAGCACCCCCAGGATCACGTCGCGCAGGTGCGCATGCGGATCGATCGCCTCGATCTGCCGCGCGTTGGCGGTCAGGTTCTGGTGGCTGAACATCACGCCCTTGGGTGCATCGGAGGCGCCGCCGGTATATTGCAGCATCGCCACGTCGACGATCGGGTCGATGGCTACCGGATCGGGCTCGCGGTCGAGCAGCAGCTCGCGCCATTCGAAGACGTTCGGCGCCTGCGGGATCGTCGCGATGTCGCGGCGGTGGAACACGCGCCGGCCAAGTCCGCGCCAGAACGGAAGCTGGCTCGACAGGCGCACCACGACCAGCCATTCGAGCGTCGATCCGCGCAGCACCTGCTCCGCGGAAGGCAACAGGGTGGGCACGTCGAGAGTGACGAGCAGGCGCGTGCCCGAATCGGCGACTTGCGCTTCCAGTTCGGCGGCAGAGCAGAAGGGCGAGTAGTTGACGACCGTCGCCCCTGCCATCATCGCGCCGAAATAGGCCGAAAGGTAGGCGGGCACGTTGGAAAGGCAGAGCCCGACGCGGTCCCCCTTGCCCAGTCCCAGCGACTGCAGCCCGGCGGCAAAGCCGCGTGCCTCGGCGTGGATTGCGCGATAGCTGAACTGCCGCCCGAGAAAGTCGACGAGCGCCCGGGTATCATGCGCCGCGACGCTGGCCGCCAACATGTCCGTCATCGCCAGTGGAGCGAACGTCTGCTCCCACTCACAGGGATGTGCGTAACAATCCCGCCAGGCCCGCGGGCCCATCCTCTCGTCCATACGGACGTTTTGCCCCGCGGGAGCGGGCGGGACAAGCGGATTGTGTGTCGCTGTAAACACAACCGACAGGTTCGGCCCACGACGGCCCGAACCTGTCGGATCACATCTCAGGCACCGCGTTCCTCGGCCTCGGCAGCGCGCTTGGCTTCGAGCCAGGCGGCAACTTCGGCTTCCTGTGCAGCGGCGCTGGCAGCCTGGACCTGGGCCTGACGCTCGGCGCGCAGTTCCTCGATCAGGGCCGTCCGGTCGTCGGTGAGGCGCTCGTTGCTGACGCTCTCGTCCTCCTGGATGCCGGCCTTCTTGGCCGCCTTGGCAACCAGGGCGTCGAGTTCGCGCTGCGAGCACAGGCCCAGCGTGACCGGGTCCTTGGGGGTGATGTTGTTGATGTTCCAGTGCGAACGGTCGCGAATCGCCGCGATCGTGTTGCGCGTGGTGCCGATCAGCTTGCCGATCTGCGCGTCCGAGACCTCGGGGTGGTTGCGCAGGATCCAGGCGATGCCATCGGGCTTGTCCTGCCGCTTGGACACCGGGGTGTAGCGCGGACCCTTGGTGCGGTTCGCGGTCACCGGCGCCTTGTGCATGCGCAGCTTGTACTCGGGGTTGGCTTGCCCCTTCTCGATCTCTTCCATCGTCAGTTCGCCGGCGCGCACGGGGTCGCGTCCGGTATACTTGCTGGACGCCAGATCGTCGGCCATGGCCTGGACTTCCAGCATGTGCAGGCCGCAGAATTCTGCGATCTGCTCGAAGGTCAGCGAAGTCACGTCAACAAGCCACGATGCGGTAGCGTGCGGCATCAGCGGAGTGGGCTGGCTCATGTCTCTATCTCCGGCGGAAACAATAAGGGCCGCCCCTGCGGGACGGCCGTACCGGTCGGATTTAGGCGAAGTTTGCGGATTCGGCAAGCAAAAGGGTCGCTTTTCGCCATTTGCCGCAGGAAGCGTCGACAGCCATCATCGGCCCGGACCTGATCCGGGACCGCCCGCGGTCTTTAGAAGCGGCCCGTCTGCAAAATCCCCCGGCGCAACATCGCGTCTAAAGGGCGCCCACTGTCCCGGATCGAGTCCGGGAGGACGCGACCTCGAGCACGATCTTGCCGATGTGGTCGCCAGATTCCATCCGGGCATGGGCCGCCGCCGCCTGGGCGAGCGGGAAGCGGACATCCATGACAGGGCGCAGCGCCCCCTCCTCGACCAGCGGCCAGGCGCAGTCGAGGATTTCCTGCGTCAGCAGCGCCTTGAATTCGTCCGAGCGTGGCCGCAACGTCGAGCCGGTCAGGGTATAGCGCCGGGCCATCACCACGGCCATGTTCAGCTCTGCCTTGACCCCGCCCTGCACCGCGATCGTGACGTGGCGGCCGTCGGGCGCGAGGCACTTGAGATTGCGCGCGACATAGCTGCCCGCGACCATGTCGAGCACGAGGTCGACGCCCCTCCCCCCGGTGAGCCGGGCCACTTCCTCGACGAAATCGGTCGCCTTGTAGTCGATCGCGTGATGCGCGCCGATCTCCAGCGCCGCCGCGCACTTTTCCGGCGAACCGCAAGTGACGATGACGGTGAGCCCGAAATGACGCCCCAGCATCGCCGCCATGGTGCCGATGCCGCTTGTGCCGCCATGGACGAGGATCGTTTCCCCGTCGCGCGCGTGGCCGCGCTCGAAGACGTTGTGCCACACGGTGAACAGGGTCTCCGGCAGGGCCGCCGCCTCGTCGAGGGCGAGACCTTCGGGCACCGGCAGGCAATGCCCCGCCTTGGCCAGGCAATACTGCGCATAGCCGCCGCCCGAAACGAGCGCGCAGACCTGCTGGCCCGGGACGAATTCGGCCACCCCTTCGCCCAGCGCGACGATCGTGCCGGAAATCTCGAGCCCCGGAATCGGCGACGCACCCGGCGGCGGTGGATACTTGCCCTGCCGCTGCACGACGTCCGGGCGGTTGACGCCGGCGAAAGCCACCCGGACGAGGACTTCGCCCGGCCCCGGCCGCGGCACGGCGGTGGTTTCGGCGCGCAGCACGTCGGGGCCGCCGGGCGAATCGTAACCAACGGCCGTCATCGTGGCAGGCGTGGTCGCGTCAGGAACGTCAGCTAACATGTCGTGCCTGTTTGCCACACCACTGCGCCCTGGGAAACACACTTTCGACCCATTGACAGTGAGGAAATACAGTCCGATGCTGCACTGCAATGGACGACGACGATCGACCGCGGCTGCGGTCATCCGAGGGCAACTTCGGGTCCGCCAGCCTCCTCGCCAGCGAAAGCCTGGAGCGCTATTCGCTGGACGAACTAGACGCGCGAATCGCACTCCTCGAGGCAGAGATCGCCCGGGTCCGCACGCACCGCGACAAGTCCTCCGCGCACCGGCAGGCTGCCGACGCGCTTTTCAGGCCGCGATCATCTTGAGCCGAGCAGCTTCGCTCAAGGCCCGATGGCGGCAACCTCGCAACGTTCCTGATCGTTCCTATATCGATGTCGAAAGCATAGTCCGCCAAGCTCCCCCGCAAGGAGAGTCGTCCCTCACAATGAAGGTCGCTTAAATGCCCAGTTTCGCGCAAAGCCTTGAAAAGACCCTGCACTCGGCTCTGTCTCACGCCTCCGAGCGGAGCCACGAGTATGCGACGCTCGAGCACCTCCTGCTCGCGCTGATCGACGACACCGACGCGGCCCAGGTCATGCAGGCTTGCGGAGTGGACCTCGGCGATCTGGGCGACGTGGTGCGCCAGTACCTCGACCAGGAATACCAGTCGCTCAAGACCGAGGAAAAGGGCGACCCCGCCCCCACCGCCGGCTTCCAGCGGGTGATCCAGCGCGCCATCCTGCACGTCCAGTCCTCGGGCAAGGACACCGTGACCGGCGCCAACGTGCTGGTCGCCCTGTTCTCCGAGCGGGATTCCTACGCCGTCTACTTCCTGCAGCAGCAGGACATGAGCCGCCTCGACGCCGTGAGCTACATCAGCCACGGCATCGGCAAGGGCGGCAAGCGGATCGAGGATCGCAGCCCCAAGGGCTCGTCCGACGAAAACACCCCGACGCCAGAGGACAAGAACGAAACCAAGGCCGCCGCCGGCAACAAAAAGGATTCGGCGCTCGACCAGTTCACCGTCAACCTCAACGAGAAGGCGCTGAACGGCAAGGTAGACCCGCTGATCGGTCGTGGCCCCGAAGTCGACCGCACGATCCAGATCCTGTGCCGCCGGTCCAAGAACAACCCGCTCTACGTGGGCGATCCCGGCGTCGGCAAGACCGCCATCGCGGAGGGGCTGGCGCGCAAGATCGTCGAGGGTGAAGTGCCCGAAGTACTCGCCGAAGCGGTGATCTACTCGCTCGACATGGGCTCGCTGCTGGCCGGCACCCGCTATCGCGGCGACTTTGAAGAACGCCTCAAGCAGGTCGTCTCGGAACTCGAGAAGATGCCGCACGCGGTCTTGTTCATCGACGAGATCCACACGGTGATCGGTGCCGGCGCCACCAGCGGCGGTGCGATGGATGCCTCGAACCTGCTCAAGCCGGCGCTGTCGGGCGGCACTATCCGCTGCATCGGCTCCACCACCTACAAGGAGTTCCGCAACCACTTCGAGAAGGACCGCGCCCTGCTGCGCCGGTTCCAGAAGATCGACGTGAACGAGCCAACGATCGAGGACACCATCAAGATCCTGCGCGGCCTGCGCACGGCCTTCGAGGAACACCACAAGGTCAAGTACACTCCCGACGCGATCAAGACCGCGGTGGAATTGTCGGCCCGCTACATCAACGACCGCAAGCTGCCCGACAAGGCGATCGACGTGATCGACGAAGTCGGCGCGATGCAGATGCTGGTGCCGCCGAGCCGCCGCAAGAAGACCATCACCGCCAGGGAGATCGAGCAGGTCATCGCGACGATGGCGCGCATTCCGCCCAAGTCGGTCTCCTCCGACGACAAGAAGGCGCTGGGCAACCTCGAACGCGACCTCAAGCGCGTCGTCTTCGGCCAGGACAAGGCGATCGAGCTGCTGTCGACGGCGATGAAGCTGAGCCGCGCGGGGCTGCGCGATCCGGACAAGCCGATCGGTTCGTTCCTGTTCTCCGGCCCCACCGGCGTCGGCAAGACCGAAGTCGCCCGCCAGCTCGCCACCATCATGGGCATCGAGCTGAAGCGCTTCGACATGTCCGAATACATGGAGCGCCACTCGGTCAGCCGCCTGATCGGTGCGCCTCCGGGCTATGTCGGCTTCGACCAGGGCGGCCTGCTGACCGACGCGATCGACCAGAACCCGCACTGCGTGCTCCTGCTCGACGAGATCGAGAAGGCGCATCCGGACCTGTTCAACATCCTGCTGCAGGTGATGGACAACGGCCGCCTGACCGACCACCACGGCAAGACCGTCGATTTCCGCAACGTGGTGCTCATCATGACCACCAATGCGGGCGCCTCGGACATGGCCAAGGTCGGCATCGGCTTCGGCGACGTCTCCAAGCAGGACGCCGGCGACGAAGCGGTGAAGCTGCTCTTCACGCCGGAATTCCGCAACCGCCTCGATTCGATCGTGCCCTTCGCCTACCTCGCAAAGGACACCATCAGCCGGGTCGTGGACAAGTTCATCCTCCAGCTCGAACTGCAGCTGGCGGACCAGAACGTCCACATCCAGTTCGATTCGGACGCGCGGGAATGGCTGGGCGATCGCGGCTACGACAAGCTCTACGGCGCTCGTCCGATGGCCCGCGTGATCCAGGACAAGGTCAAGCAGCCGCTCGCCGAGGAACTGCTGTTCGGCAAGCTGGCCCATGGCGGCGAAGTCCACGTCTCGGTCAAGGAAGACGCGCTCAACTTCGAGCTGACCCCTTCCGCGCCCAAGATGACGAAGGCCAAGAAGAAGGCGCCGGCCAAGCGGGTGAAGAAGCCCGGCACCCAGCCGGAAACCAGCTCGGACGACTGAGCGGCCGCCGTCCCGGACTCGCACCGGGACGCCGAAAAAAGATGGGGTGGGAACCGCGGGGTTTCCGCCCCATTCTTGTGTGATGGCCCGCGATTTCTCCTGGATCAGACCCGAACCTTGGGGAATCCATGTCGTCCCCGCCGATTGCTGGATCGACCCGGCCCGGCCGGTCGAGCGCGCGCTCGTCACCCACGGCCACGCGGACCACGCCCGCGGCGGCCACGGCGAGACGTTCGCCACCCCCGAGACGCTGGCGATCATGAAACTGCGCTACGCCACCGACGAAGGGGCCGTGCCGGCTACCTTCGGCGAGCGGATCGCGCTGCCGGGAAGCGTGCACGCCACCTGGATTCCCGCCGGTCACGTCCTGGGCTCGGCACAGGTTCTGCTCGAGCATGCCGGCGAGCGCGTGCTCGTCACCGGCGACTTCAAGCGCCGCCCCGATCCCACCTGCCTGCCCTTCGAAGTCACGCCCTGCGATGTGCTGGTCACCGAAGCGACCTTCGGCCTCCCGGTCTTCCGCCACCCGCCGGTCGAACACGAGATCGCCAAGCTGCTCGCCGCCCTTGCCGCCAATCCCGAGCGTTGCGTGCTGGTGGGCGCCTATGCGCTGGGCAAGGCGCAGCGCGTGATCGCCGAACTGCGCCTTGCCGGGCACCGCGACACGATCTGGCTTCACGGCGCGATGGAGCGCATGTGCCGCCTCTACGAGGACTGGGGCGTCGACCTCGGCCCGCTGCGCCTCGTATCCGAAGCCGCAAAAGGCGAGATGACCGGCAGCGTGGTCATCGCCCCGCCCTCGGCCCTGAGCGACCGCTGGAGCCGACGCCTGCCCGATCCGATCACCGCCATGGCCTCGGGCTGGATGCAGGTGCGTCAGCGGGCGCGGCAGCGGATGGTGGAACTGCCGCTCATCATCTCCGACCACGCCGACTGGGACGAACTGACGCAGACGGTGTTGGACGTGGATCCGTCCGAAACGTGGATCACCCACGGGCGGGAGGAAGCGATGCTGCGCTGGTGCCAGCTTAACCAACGCAAGGCCCGGGCGCTGGCGCTGGTCGGGTATGAGGACGAGGATGACTGAAGGATTATCGCACGCGGCGGCGCGGAGACGCAAAGAGGTCCCGCGCCGTCCCAGGCCTTCGCGCCTCCGCGCGCCATTCCAGTTCTGATGGAAGAGTTCGCTGCCCTCCTCGACGCGCTGGTCTATACCCGCAGCCGCAATGCCAAGCTCAAGCTCCTGGCCGACTACTTGCGCACCGCGCCCGATCCCGACCGGGGCTGGGCCTTGGCTGCGCTGACCGACGGGCTCGACTTCCCGGCGGTGAAAAGCTCCACAATCCGCAACCTGCTGACCGAACGCATCGATCCGGTGCTGTGGACGCTCAGCCGCGAATACGTGGGCGATTCGGCGGAGACTGCCAGCCTGCTCTGGCCGGAACCGGCCGAGGCGCCCTCCCCGCCCACTGTGTCCGAGGCAGTCGACGCCTTGTCGCGCATGACCCGCGCCAATGTCATGACCGACCTGCCGCGCCTGCTCGATCGGCTCGATGCCAATGGGCGTTATGCCCTGCTCAAGCTGGCGACGGGTGCCATGCGGATCGGCATTTCGGCGCGCCTCGCCAAGACCGCCTTCGCGCAAGCCTTCGACGTCGCAGTGGAAGACGTCGAAGAGCACTGGCACGGCCAGGCGCCGCCCTATGCCGCGCTGTTCGACTGGGCCGCCCACGGCGCCGCGCCGCCCAGTTCCGAGAACCTGCCGCTGTTCCGCCCGTTCATGCTCGCGCATGGGCTGGAGGAGACGCAAGTCGACCTCGCCGACTATGCCGCCGAGTGGAAGTGGGACGGCATCCGCGTGCAGGTGGTGCACGCCAAGGGGGAAACCGGCCTTGGCGAAACCCGCGTCTACTCCCGCTCGGGCGACGACATCTCAGCCACGTTCCCGGAAATCGCGGAGGCACTGGCGATCGATGCCGTGCTCGATGGCGAGCTGCTCGTGCGCGGCGCCCACCAGGGCGGCGAGACGGGCGGCGCGGCCAGCTTCAACGCGCTCCAGCAGCGGCTCGGGCGCAAGACCGTGAGCCGCAAGATACGCGCGGAATACCCTGCCTTCGTGCGTCTCTACGACGCACTGATCGTCGAGGGAGACGACTTGCGACCCCTGCCCTGGACCATGCGCCGCGCTGCGCTGGAAGCGCTTCTGCCCCGCCTCGATCCGGAGCGCTTCGACATCAGCGACGTGATCCCGGCCGGCGACTTCGCCGAACTTGCCGCGATCCGCGAGCGGGCGCGCGACGATGCGATCGAGGGGGTCATGCTAAAGCGGCGCGACAGCCCCTATGTCGCGGGACGCAAGACCGGACTGTGGTACAAGTGGAAACGCGATCCGCTGCTGGTCGACTGCGTGCTGATGTATGCCCAGCGTGGCTCGGGCAAGCGCAGCTCTTTCTATTCCGACTACACCTTTGGCTGCTGGGACGGCGATCCCGATGCCGGGTCGGAATTGCTGCCCGTGGGCAAGGCCTACTTCGGCTTCACCGACGAAGAGCTGAAATGGCTCGACCGCTACGTGCGCAACCATACCGTCAATCGCTTCGGGCCCGTGCGCGAGACGGACAAGTCACTCGTCTTCGAAGTGGCCTTCGATTCGGTGCACGCCAGCAAGCGGCACAAGTCCGGCGTCGCCATGCGTTTCCCCCGCATCAGCCGCATCCGCAGCGACAAGCCCGCGCACGAGGCCGACCGGATAGAGACTTTGCGGGGCCTGATCCGAGATTGAGGAAGGCAAAGCGTTCCACGTGGAACGCTCCTTACAAGATCGTCACCTGGAACTGCTTTTGTCGCGAAGTGGTCCCACGTATCAGTTCAACGCGCGATCCCGCTATTCCCAGCGCGCGGGCCAGCAAGGCGCGCACCGCCTCGTTGGCCTTGCCGTCCTCGGGCTGCGCGCGGACTTTGGCGAGGAGGCGTCCGTCGACGATCTCCAGCGCTTCCGTTTTCGCGCCGGGCGTCACGCGCAGCACGAGGCGGCCCTCGGCGTCGAGCAGCGCATGCAGCACCTCGGGCCCGGGCAGCGCCGCCTTGGGCCGCGCCATCAGCCCTTGAGCCCGAGTGCCTCGGCATGCATCCGGCCATTGACGACATAGCCGCGCACGCCGGCCTGGTTCGCTGCGATTGCCACGTCGTCGAGATCGCGCAGGTACTTGGCCGGGCGGCCCATCCACAACTGGCGCGCGCCGATACGCTTGCCGGTGAGCTGGGCGCCGGCCGCCAGCATGCCGTCGGATTCGATGTAGCTACCGTCCATGACGATTGCGCCCAGCCCCACGAAAGCGCGGTCTTCCAGCGTGCAGCCGTGGATCATCGCCAGGTGGCCGACCAGCACGTCCTCGCCGATGATGGTCGGGAAGCCATCGGGGTTGGAGGGTTTGGGACTGTCGCAGTGGACGACGCTGCCGTCCTGGATATTGCTGCGCGCGCCGATGACGACCCGGTGGATGTCGGCGCGGATCACGCAGTTGTACCAGATGCTGACGTCGGGTCCGATCTCGACGTCGCCGATGATGCGGCAGCCCGGCGCGATGAACGCGCTGGAGTGGATGCGCGGCGCCTTGCCGTTGATCGCGGCCAGAGTGATGTCGGTACGTGTCTCGATCATGGATGTCCTGCCAGCTTGTCCCAGCGGACGTGCGAGAGGATGGACGAATGGTCGTCCGTCCATGGGCCCGCCGCCCGTTCGTCGAGCACCTTCCATGGGCTATCCGGGCGGGCCCGCGCAAGCGTCTCGAGCACGCCGCGATCGCGCGACAGGGCGATCCAGCGCGAAGGGGTATAGCGCGTCTCGTCCTCGGGCAAGTCGAGCCGCGACAGCGCGGCCAGCCCTGCGTCCTGCGCATTGGAGCCGATCACCGGGGCAAGGTCGATGTAGCGGTTGGAAATGTGCAGCATCAGCAGCCCGCGCGGTGCCAGGGCGCGCAAGTAGACCTGCATCGCCTCGCGCGTCAGCAGGTGCATCGGGATCGCGTCGGACGAGAAGGCATCGATCACCAGCACGTCAAACGAGGCCGGCGGCAGTTCGGCGAGTTCCAGCCTTGCATCGCCGATCACGACCGGGGCCCTGGGCGCGCACTGGCTGAGGAACGTGAAGCGCCCGCTGGTGGAGAAGCGCAGGACTGCCGGGTCGATCTCGAAGAACGTCCAGCGCTGCCCGGCCTGCGCCCGACAGGCCAGCGATCCGGTGCCCAGCCCGACGACGCCGACTCGCGCCGCCGGCCCCTCGATCGCGGGGGTCGCGGCCAGAGCCAGCCCTACCCCGGACGTGGGACCGTAATACGTCAGCGCATCGCGCGAATGCGCGGGGTCGAGCGACTGCTCGCCGTGCAGCGTGGTGCCGTGGGCAAGCGTGCGCAGTTTCTCTTCGGGATGATCGCGCAGGGTATAGATGCCGAAATAGCTGCGGGTGCGCTCGCCCCTGGCACTGGCCAGGATCGTCGCCAGGCCGCCCTGCCCGACCATCGCGATCACCAGTGTCGCCACGAAGGCCCAACGCCACGGCATGAGCATCACGCCGATGCCCGTCAGGAACACGGTCAGCATGATCGTACCCAGCGAACCGTCGTCGTCTGCCGTGAAATCCGCAAGCAGCCAGCCGAGGAAAAGCGTGAAGAGGAGCAGCACGACCAATGCGATGCGCGCCATGCCCGGCTCGATGCCGTCGTCGCCGCGCCAGTCGAGCAGCGGGCGGAGCGGGATCAGCGCGGCGGCGGCAAGGACGAGGAGCGGATGCTCCCAGGCCCAGTCGAACACCATCGGCGCCACTAGCGCGGTGAATGCGCCGCCCAGCGCGCCGCCCGCCGACATGGTGAGGTAGAAGCGCGTGAGCTGCGCGGAGCCGGGCCGCACGTCGTAGAGCCGGCCGTGCAGCGCGGTCGCCACGCAGAACAGCAGGAGGCAGGTGCCGCCCACGATCCACAGCGTGCCCGAGCCGTTCGAGAGCATCGCGTAGCTGCCCGCGAAAAGCACCACCACCGGCGTAGCGCGGCTTACCACCGCCACGCCGCCCCGGCGGTCGGAGAAAGCGACTACGAAGCTGAGCAGATAGAGGCCGAGCGGGATCACCCAGAGCAGCGGCATGGCGAAGATGTCGGTGGTGAGGTGCGTGGTGGTCGACAGCATGAGACCCGACGGGACCGCGGACAACAGCAGCCAGAGCGTGACGGTACGCCAGCCGACGGAGCTCGCGGCTTCCTCGTCCTGCACCATCGTCGCGGCGGCGGTGGGAAGGCGGCGCCGGTTGAAGGCTGCCAACGCCACCAGGACCACGAGCAGCGTGAAACCGGCGGTCCAGGCCACGCTCTGCTGCCGCAGGGTCAGCAGCGGCTCGGCCAGCAGCGGATAGGCGAGAAGTCCGGCGAAGCTACCCAGGTTCGACGCGGCATAAAGCGCCCAGGGCTCTCCGGCGCGGGGATCGGCGGCGAACCAGCGCTGCATGAGCGGCGCCTGCGCGGAGACGACGAAGAACACCGGCCCGATGCTCAGGCCCAGCAGCAGTGGCACCCACAGCGCCTCGGGCAGTCTGGGGATCGGCGCCAGCGGGACAAGCCCTACCGGCAGGGTCAGCCCGGCAAGCAGCAGCAGCGCGACGTGGACCATCGCCTGGCGCCGCACCGTCAGCCGACCGAGCAGGTGGGCATAGGCATACCCAGCCAGCAGCAGTGCCTGATAGACCAGCATTGCGCTGTTCCACACGTTGGGCGCGCCGCCGAGACGGGGCAGCGCCATACGCGCGACCATAGGCTGCACCAGGAAAAGCAGGAAACTGCCAACCAGGATCGTGGCGACGAACAGGCCGCGCCGGACGTGGGACCGCTCGCCGGAATCGGCGGGCCTCGCGAAATCTTGAGCGGTATCGGTCATTTCGAAGCTGCCCCCCGGAGCCATGTGCAAGGTCAACTACTTGCCGATCATGGCTAAGAACAAGTTAACTCGGCGGGGGTCCGGTCATCCCGGCCGGCCGCGCCACTCGTCCGCCGTGATCGAATGGACGATGGTATCGCCCAGCGGCGGTTCGAAGCGCGGATCGACGAAGTCGAGGTCCTTGCGGCGGGCCATGCCGAGGCGGGTCATCAGGCCCCAACTGGCTGTGTTCTCGATATTGGTGATGGCGAAGATCGCCCCGGCCCCGAAGCGGTCGAACCCGAGGTCGAGCGAAGTGGCGGCAGACTCCTTGGCATAACCCTGCCCCCACGCCTCCTCGCGCAGGCGCCAACCGATCTCCATCTCGCCGGTGAAGGTCGCGCCCGGCGCGTCGATCAGCTTGAGGCCGCAGAACCCCAGCATCTCGCCCGAGAGGTGCCCGCCATCGGCCTTGCGCTCCACAACCCAGAAAGTGTGGCCCAGGTCCTGCTGGTAGCCGAACACGCGGCCCTCGAATGCCGCCAGCCGGTCGGCGTCCATGACCCCGCCGAGCCAGCGCATGACGGCGGCGGTGTTGGTCACCGCGGCAAAGCGCTCAACGTCGCCTTCGCGCCAGTTGCGCAGCACCAGCCTGGAGGTTTCCACGTGGAACATTCCTCGCCTCAGCCGCCCAGCAGGCGCGCGGCATGTGCGGCATGGTAGGTCAGCACGCCCGAGCAGCCCGCGCGCTTGAAGGCGAGCAGCGTCTCCAGCACCATCGTATCGCGGTCCGCCGCACCGGCGGCGACGGCGTGCTCGATCATCGCGTATTCGCCCGACACCTGGTAGGCGAAGACCGGCACCTCGAAGCGTTCCTTCACGCGGCGCACGATGTCGAGATAGGGCAGGCCTGGCTTGACCATCACCGTGTCCGCGCCCTCGGCGAGGTCCATCGCCACTTCGCGCAAGGCTTCCTCGGTATTGCCGGGGTCCATCTGGTAGGTCTTCTTGTCGCCCTTGAGCAGCCCGCGCGAGCCGACCGCGTCGCGGAACGGGCCATAGAACGCCGAGGCGTACTTGGCGGCGTAGCTCATGATCTGGACGTTGACGTGGCCGGCATCCTCCAGCGCATCGCGGATCGCGCCGATGCGGCCGTCCATCATGTCGGACGGGGCGATGATGTCCGCGCCCGCGGCCGCCTGGTTCAGCGACTGGCCGACCAGCGCCTCCACCGTCTCGTCGTTGAGCACGTAGCCCGCCTCGTCGATCAGCCCGTCCTGTCCGTGGCTGGTGTAGGGATCGAGCGCGACGTCGGTAAGCAGGCCGATCCCGTCGCCCAGAGCATCGCGCACGGCGCGCAACGCACGGCACATCAGGTTGTCGGGATTGAGCGCTTCGCGCCCGTCCTCGGTGCGTCGTTCGGGCTGGGTGTAGGGGAACAGCGCCAGCGCCGGAATGCCCAGGTTCATCGCTTCCCTCGCCCGTTCGACGATCTTGTCGACCGACCAGCGCGAAACGCCCGGCAGCGCCGCGATCGGCTGCTCCACGCCTTCGCCGTCGGCGATGAACAGGGGCCAGATCAGATCGGCCGGGGTCAGGACGGTCTCGCGGTGGAGCGCGCGGCTCCAGGCGGTGGCGCGCGTGCGGCGCAGGCGGGTGTGGGGATAGCTGCCGGTCATGCCCGGCTGCTTGCCGCAAAAACGGGACGCGTTCAATCGCGGGTGGGTTGCGAAGTACGAGGTGAAGGTTGCGTACTGGCCCGATGGCCCGTCACCCCGGCGCGTGCCGGGATGACGTCAAAACCCCAGCCTGTCGATCTCCCGCCCGGCTTGCGTCGCTTCAGGCTCACGGGACGCCACCGAACCCAGCGCCGCGCCGGGCGAGACACCCAGCAGCGCCCTGAGCCGCGCCTGAAATGCATCGCGCTCCTTGCCGTCGATCTGCGGGCGCGAAACCACCGCGATGCCGGACGGGTTGATCGTGTGGCCGCCGCGATAGGCCTCGAAATGGAGATGCGGCCCGGTGGAAAGCCCCGTCGAGCCGACATAGCCGATCACCTGCCCCGCACGGACCCGGGTGCCCGGCGAGACGGCGATGCGGCTCATGTGCCCATAGCCGGTGTCGAGCCCGCCGCCGTGCTGGAGGCGCACGTAATTGCCATGGCCGCCGTGGCGCCCGGCGAACGTGACCATGCCGTCCGCCACTGCGTAGATCGGCGAGCCGTAGGGGGCACCGAAGTCGATGCCGGCATGCATGCGCACGTAGCCCAGGATCGGATGACGACGCGCGCCGTAGCCCGAGGTGATGTGGCCGGCGACCGGCTGTCCGATGGCGACGCTGCGGGCCTGGCCTGCCGCACCGGCCGGGAACATCTCGCCATCCTTGCCCCAGCGCACCAGTTGCAGCGTCGGCTTCCCGGCATGCTCGACCCCGGCATAGAGCAGGTCGCCGACCTGCCGCTCGCCCTTGGCCGAACGCTTGTAGGAGACGACGAAGTCGAACTGGTCGCTCGCGCCGAGGTCGCTTTCGAGGCTCACGTACTTGTCGAGCGCGCGCAAGTACGACTGGATTGCCGAGACCGGCGCCCCGGCATTGCGCGCGGAACGATAGAGGCTGGAGCCGACGGTACCGCGGATGCGCAGCGGGGTCTCGTCGACGCGGATCGGATGGCGGACCAGCGCGAGGCCTCCGTTACTGCGCTCGATCGACAGGTCGAGATCGAAGCGGGCGCGGAAATCGAGCGAAGCGAGCGGACGCGGGGCTCCGGCGGTCAGCCGCTTGCCCAGGGTGATGTCGAACTGCGTGCCCGAGGCGATGTCGCCCACCGGGACCGCCTGCGACACCAGGTGCGAAACCTGCGCAATGTCGCCGTCGCCCAGCCCTGCCCGCTCGAGCATGCGCGCCAGGCTGTCGCCACCGTTGAGCGTGGAGACGAGCTGGATTGCCGGTCGCTCGGGCACGTTGGCGAGCCGGCGCACTTGCGGCGTCGCGCCCATGTGGCGGCCGCTGTCGGCGCCCAGCGCCAGCGGGGCGATCGACTGGCTGCGGAATTCGTCACGCTCGTGCGCCTGCAGCGGCATCGCGGTGGCGGCCTCGACGGCGGTGAAGTCGGGGCAGAACGTGATCGCGGCGGCGCCCAGGCCGAGCATCGTCGCCATGCCGCGCAGCCAGGCGCGGCTGCCGATGTCGCTGGCGAGGTCGGGCGCCAGGTCGCTGCGGGCACACCAGGTCTCGATGGCCGCGCGGATGCGGGCAAAGCGCGCAAGCGGTTCGCGGGGTGCAGGCTCGAGTGGCGTGGGCTCGAGTGGAGCGGGCTCGAGTGGGGCAGGCTGGGCTTTGGCGAAAGGCGATGGGAAGGCGAGGACGACCGACGCTTCGCGCATCGGTGGGGTGACCCGTCCGTCGTCCTGAATGTCGGCACGATCGCTGCCGTCGTGCTTGAGCGCCTCGAACAAACCCTGCGGTCCCTTTGCAACCCTGATGTCGTAACAATGCGTGAGTCCGCCCACGGCGGCCTTGCGCCAATTCCATGCCCTTACAAGGTTAAGGCCTGCCTAAGATTGTGGATTCGCGGGGGGTGTTTCGGCAGCCCGACTCTTGCGAGCGGCGAGCGGCGGTGCCACATTCAAAGGCGTAATGGCCTACGACCGGAATGCCTCGGCACGAAACGACGCCCCCTCGGGGGTGAAGGCCGTGCTCGGACCGACGAACACCGGCAAGACCCACCTCGCCATCGAGCGCATGTGCGCCCACTCCAGCGGCATGATCGGCTTCCCGCTGCGCCTGCTGGCGCGCGAGGTCTACGACCGCGTCGTCAAGATCAAGGGCGAGAAGAGCGTCGCGCTCATCACCGGCGAGGAGCGCATCGAACCCAAGGACGCGCGCTACCTGCTGTGCACCGCCGAAGCGATGCCGGTGACGGAACGCTCGATGGCCTTCGTCGCCATCGACGAGGCCCAGCTCGCCGCCGACCGCGAGCGCGGCCATGTCTTCACCGACCGCCTGCTCCATGCCCGCGGTCGCGAGGAGACGATGATCCTGGGCTCCTCCACGATCGAGCCGCTGGTGCGCGCCCTCGTCCCGGGGGTGGAGATCGTCACCCGCCCGCGCTTCTCGACGCTGACCCATGCGGGTGCGAAAAAGCTGAGCCGGGTGCCGCCACGCAGCGCGATCGTCGCCTTCTCCTCCGAGCAGGTCTATGCGATCGCCGAAATGCTGCGCCGTTTCCGCGGCGGCGCGGCAGTGGTTATGGGCGCACTCTCCCCGCAGACGCGCAATGCCCAGGTCGCACTCTACCAGTCGGGCGAGGTCGACTACCTCGTCGCTACCGATGCGATCGGCATGGGCCTCAACCTCGACGTCGAGCACGTCGCCTTTGCCGGACTCTCGAAGTTCGACGGCCGCCGCCACCGCCGCCTGACCACAGCCGAGATGGCGCAGATCGCCGGGCGCGCCGGGCGCCACCAGAAGGACGGCACCTTCGGCACCCTCACCGGCTCCGGCGGGCACGACAGCGAATTCGAGGCGGACGAGATCTACGCCATCGAGGAGCACCGCTTCGCACCCCTGACCAAGCTGTTCTGGCGCGAGCCCGACCCGCGCTTCGACAGCCTGGCGACTCTCATCGCCGATCTCGAGACCCCGCCGGACCGCCCCGAACTCGCCCCCGCTCCCGAGGCGATCGACCTCGCCGTACTCAAGCGGCTCACCGAGGAAGGCCCCGTGGCGGACAGTGTCCGCGGCTTCGCCCAGGTCCGCCGCTTCTGGGAGGTGTGCCGCCTGCCCGACTTCCGCCAGCAGGGCGTCGAAACCCATTCGCGCTTCGTCGCGCGGCTGTGGGAGGACTTGCGGCAAGGCGAACTCGGCGCCGATTTCGTCGCCGGGCAGATCGCCCAGCTCGATCGCACCGGCGGCGACATCGACACGCTCCAGGGCCGCATCGCCGCGATCCGCTCCTGGGCCTACATCGCCCAGCGCCCCGACTGGGTGCTCGCCCGCGACGAGATGGCCGCGCGCGCCCGCGCAGTGGAAGCGCGCCTGTCCGACGCGCTCCACGGCAAGCTCACCGAACGTTTCATCAACCGCAGGACGGCCGTGCTGATGCGCAAGCTCGGCACCGACGCCGGGCTGCTCTCGGTACGGCTCGAAGACGAGGAATTGCTGGTCGAAGGCGAGCACATCGGCGCCCTGCGCGGCTTCGCCTTCCAGGTCGATCCCGGTGCGCGCCTGTCCGACCGCAAGCTGCTGCTGGCGGCGGCCGAGCGCCACTTGTCGATCCTGCTCCAGAAACGCGCCGACACGCTGGTCGAGAGCATCCACGAAGGCACCGCCGCCATCGCACTGAAGGACGGCGCGCTCGTCTGGGACGGCCACAAGCTGGCGAGCCTGGCCCCGGGCCGCTCGCTGCTGGCACCGCTGCTGGTGCCGGACCGCACGCTCGATGCGGTGCCCGGACCTTCGCGCAAGGCGCTCGTCGCGGCGCTGGAGGCCTGGCTCGACACCGCATTCGCGCCGCTGGCCCCGCTGGCCAGGCTCGACGAGGCGAGCCGCGCGGCGGATGCCGGGCCCGACCTTCGCGCCCTGCTCATCACCCTGGTCGAGCGCGGCGGCATCGCGGCGCGCGAGGAAACCGGCGTCGACCGGCTCGACAAGGCGCGGCGCCCGATGCTGGCGCGGCTCGGCGTACGGGTGGGCGCGCTCGACCTTTTCGTGCCCGCCATGCTGCGCCCGCAGGCGATCGCCTTGTGGCGCCAGCTCGCCCACGTCGCCGGCAAGCCGGCCGGCAGTGCTCCCGAACCACAGATGGCGCCGGCCCTGCCCGCCGGGAACCGCCGCCCGCCTCCCGGCTACCGTCATCTAGGCAAGCAGCTCCTGCGCCTCGACATGGCCGAGAAGCTGCTGCGCGAGGCGCACGATTCGCGCGCCTCGGGCGACCGGGGCCGTGCCGGCTTCACGCTTGATCCGGCGCGCGCCGTGTCGATGGGGCTCACGACCGCCAGCTATGCCCGGCTGCTCCGCCTCGGCGGCTTCCAGCCGATCGTACCGCGCCCGCTGGCAGGCGACGCGCACGGGCCGCCCGCCCCGATCCGCTGGCGCTGGCGACCGCCCCGCCGCCAGGCTCAGCCGGAACGCACCCTCCCCGCCCGCCGTGACGGTGCCTTCGCGGCCCTGGCCGACATGGTGCGCGGATGACGCGAGGCGCTCCCACATGAGGGTGGACAAGCTGCTGTGGTTCCTGCGCCTTGCCAGGACCCGCCCCGTCGCGCAGGCGATGGCGGAGGAAGGCCATATCCGCCTCAACGGCCGCCGCATCGACCGCTCCCACCAGAAGATCGCGCCCGGCGACGTGCTGACGGTGCCGATAGCTGCCGAAGTGCGGGTGATAGAAGTCCTATCCCTTCCTGTCCGCCGTGGACCTTCCAGCGAAGCGCAAGCCTGCTACAGAGTGCTTGACGGCGGTGCCGCTCTTCCCATAGCAGCGCCCCATTCGAACGACGCCTGAAGGAAGGAAGCCGCACTCATGACGTACGTCGTCACCGACGCCTGCATCAGGTGCAAGTACATGGACTGCGTGGAAGTCTGCCCCGTGGACTGCTTCTACGAAGGCGAGAACATGCTCGTCATCAATCCCAGCGAGTGCATCGACTGCGGGGTGTGCGAGCCCGAGTGCCCGGCCGAGGCGATCCTTCCCGATACCGAGAGCGGCCTCGAGCAGTGGATGGAGCTGAACGCCAAGTACTCGGCGGAGTGGCCGAACCTCACCTCGAAGAAGGACGCACCGGAGGACGCCGACGAGATGAAAGGCGAGGAAGGGAAGTTCGAAAAGTACTTCTCCCCGGAACCCGGCGAGGGCGACTGAGCCTGGCATACCGCGACCGGGCAGCGCCCGGTCGTTGAAGGGAAGTGCGATTTTCCTTGGAATCGCGCCGTTCCGCCCTACTACGGGCAAGCCCAGAGGCGCGAAAACGAAAACGTTTTCGTACCTCTGGCAATTTTCGCATATCGGTGCTATATGATCGTGCAACTGCCCGAGCCCTCTGCTCGTTCGGCAGGCATCTTCATTTGTGAGGCAGGGTTCGAAAGCAGACGGTTGGGAGAGTGATCTGACCGGGCGGTGGTGGCGTTTATGCGCCGCCGAAGTCGCACCCCCGGTTCTCTTCCAGTTCGGGACAACGGGAACCCTGCAGGTGAAAGGACGATACATGGCAACTAGGGCCGATGCCTTCGATGTTGGAGATTACGTCGTTTACCCTAAGCACGGCGTGGGTCGTGTCATCGAGCTGCAGAAGCAGGAAATTGCCGGGATGCAGCTCGAACTCTACGTGCTGAGGTTCGAGAAGGAGCGCATGACCCTGCGCGTTCCCGTCAATAAAGTCGAATCGATCGGCATGCGCAAGCTGTCGTCGGACAAGACCCTGCGCGAAGCGCTCCAGACGCTGACCGGCAAGCCCAAGGTGAAGCGCACCATGTGGTCGCGCCGCGCCCAGGAATACGAAGCGAAGATCAATTCGGGCGACCTCGTGTCGATCGCCGAAGTGACGCGCGACCTGTTCCGGGCCGACGACCAGCCCGAGCAAAGCTACTCGGAGCGCCAGATCTTCGAGGCTGCATCCTCGCGCCTCGCTCGCGAACTCGCGGCGATGGAAAAGACCGACGAACCGGCCGCGCTCAAGAAGATCCTCGCGATCCTCAACGAGCATGCGCCCAAGTATTACGACACCGCCGAAACCGCCTGATCGGCCGTTTCACGTGGAACATCGCAAGGGCCGCTTCCGCAAGGAGGCGGCCCTTTCGTATTTCGGGAAGACCGGCATTTGCGGTGAACGGCACCGCATCGACGCGATCGTTCATTGCGCTGTCATCCCGGTCGTGTGAACCTACGGGCATGTACAAGCGCCCTGCCCTCCTCATGGCGATCGTCGCCCTGCCCCTGCTCTCCGGCTGTGTCCGTACCGTCGCCAGCGTGGTGACCGCCCCGGTCCGCGTCGCCGGCAAGGCGGTGGACTGGACCACGACAAGCCAGTCCGAATCCGACGAGAAGCGCGGCCGCGAGTTGCGCAAGCGCGAGGAGGAACTCGGCAAGGTCGACCGCCAGTACCAGAAACACTTGCGCGAATGCCGCGCCGGCGACGAACGCGCCTGCGCCACGGCCCGCGACGACTATGCGAGGATACAGGACCTCAACCCCGGCACGCGCTATCAGCAGCCTTGAAGGCGCAGGTCTGCGTACGCAACGAGGTATGATCTCTCAAGCAACCCGCTTCCTCTCGTCGTCATCGCGAGCGCAACGATGCAAATCCAGATCTTGCGTAAATCGCCCTGGTTTTCTTCGTCCGGCCTTCGCCGGGCTCGCAATGAGGACAAGGGAACGCGCGGACATTTTCCGAGTGGAGGCGATACGCCCGCACGTCTGCACTACCCTCGCGGGTAACCCCGCATCTCACGCCGCCGCGCGGCGGAGGCGATCGTTGATGGCGGTACCGATGTCGCTGTCAGGAATCGGCGCGACGGCGATGCGCGGATGCGGGGCCGCAGCGCCCGCATGCAGCAGCGAATAGAGCCGCGCCGCCGCTTCCGCGAGGTCACCCGTAGCCGATAGCGTGGCATCCCCCGTCACGGCTCCGAATCCGATATGAAACTCGTCCGGCTCCGCCTGGGCCGCGTCCAGCCGCACCGGCTTGCCCGGCGCATAGTGGCTGGCGAGCTGGCCGGGCGCCTCGATTTCGTGCGACGTCACCGGCTCACTCGGAGTGCCGAGCACGGCCGCGATCCGCGCCTCCGTGATCGGTCCGGGACGCAACACCTGCCAGCGCCCGTCCTCGCGCAGGGCAACGATCGTCGATTCCAGTCCCGCCTCGCAGGCCCCGCCATCGATCACCGCGTCCACGTTGCCACCCAGCGAGGCGACGACATGGGCGGCGTCGGTGGGGCTGACCCCGCCACTGCGGTTGGCCGAGGGTGCCGCCAGCGGCAGGCCGGCTTGCGCGATCACCGCGCGCATCACCGGATGCGCCGGACAGCGCAGCGCCAGCGTGGGCAGTCCGGCAGTCACGGCAGGGGCGATCGCCGCGCCATCGCGCAGCGGCAGCACCATCGTCAACGCCCCCGGCCAGAACGCTGCCGCCAGTTGCAACGCGCGCTCGTCGAACCGTGCCAGAGCCTGCGCCGAGGCCAGGTCCGGGACATGCACGATCAGGGGATTGAAGCTCGGCCGCCCTTTCGCGCGGTAGATCGCGGCAACGGACTCGTCCCGGTCGGCGCGCGCGGCCAGGCCGTAGACGGTCTCGGTGGGCACCGCGACCAGCTTGCCGGCGCGCAGCAGGTCGGCGGCCGCGGAAATATCTTCCGGGCCATCCTGAAGCATGACGGGTCGACTGGCGTGGTCCATGCCCCGCCGCTATAGCCGCGCGCGACGAAAGCCAAGGAAAAGCGCGCAATGACTGCCCCCACCGCGAGCACCGAAGACCACACCGCCGTCCTGGCCCGTATCGCCGAGGCGCTCGAACGCCTTGTCCCGCCGGCCGCGCGGCAGGTCGACTGGCTCGCCGACCCCGCCTACGTCTGGACCGGCGGTGCCGCCCGCCCCGTCGAGCGGCTCGACGCCCCTGCCCTCGACCTGCTGCGCGGTATCGACAACCAGAAGGACCGCGTCGTCACCAACGTCGAGCGCCTCGCCGCCGGTCACGCGGCGCACGACATGCTGCTGTGGGGATCGCGTGGCATGGGCAAATCCGCAGTCCTGCGCGCCGCCATCCGCGCCGCCGACACCGTCCATCCGGGCCGCATCGCCCTCGTGCAGGTGGCGCAGGAGGCCCTGTCCGGCGTCAGCACCCTCTTCGCACTGCTCGGGAAAGTGGACCGCAGCTTCCTCGTCTTCATCGACGACCTCGGTTTCGAGGACGGCGACGGCGCCGGCCCGCGGGTCCTGCGCTCATGGCTGGAAGGCGGCGTCGAGGCCCGCCCCGCCAACGTGCGCCTCGCCGTCACGTCGAACCGCCGCGCCATCGTTGGCCGCTCGATGGCCGAGCAGGACGACCCCATCAACCCGCGCGACCTCGTCGACGAGAAGCTGGCGCTGGCCGACCGCTTCGGCCTCTCGGTAGGCTTCCACAACTGCGACCAGGACGCCTACCTCGCGATCATCGGCGGCTACGCGAGCGAATTCGGGCTCGACTGGGAGCCGGGCGACGCCCTGGAATGGTCTCGCCGCCGCGGGGCACGCTCGGGCCGCGTGGCGTGGCAATACGTCAACGAACTGGCCGGACGCGCCGGCAAGGCGATCTGAACCGGTACGTGGTCCCGGATCGATTCCGGGACCACGAGTTTCCGTTATCGTTCCCCTGCCGCCTCGCTTACGGCAGCAGGCGGTCGTCTTCCTTGCGGAAGCCCCCGGTCATCGTCGGCGGCAGCGAGCCCGGCGAGGTGGGGTCGCGCAGTTCCTCGAGCGGCTTCATGTGCTCGGTCACCACCGGCTTGATTGCTGCCGAGGGCTGCGCTCCAGGCGCATTGACCCGCCAGATGATCCCGGCGGTATCGTCGCTGACCAGCAGGGAGCCGGTCTTGTCCCAGGCCACCCAGGTCGGACGCCCGTGCGTATCGCCATTGTCCTTGAGGAAGCCGGTGAGCACGGGCTGCGGCTTGACGTCCTTGGGATTGCCGTTGGCGTCGAAAGGCACGAACACCACGTCGTAGCCCGCCGCCGGGCGGCGGTTCCAGGAGCCGTGGCGGGCGATGAAAGCCCCGTTCTCGAAGCCTTTGCCCATGCGGTTGCCGCCCCCGGCGAAGGTCATGCCCAGCACTGCGGCATGAGCACCCATCGCGTATTCGGGCTTGCGGGTATATTCGAGCATATAAGTCTGCATCGGCCACTCGACGCGCTCGTCGAACGTGGTCTTCCAGTAGACCCAGGGCCAACCGTACTGCGCACCGACGGGAACGTTAGTGAAGTAGTCGGGCACGAGGTCCGGGCCCAGCATGTCGCGCTCCTGCACGGTCGCCCACATCTCGCCAGTGGAGGGGTTCCAGCCCATGCCGTTGGGATTGCGCATGCCCACCGCGAACTGGCGTCGGCGGGCAGTTTCGACGTCGATTTCCCAGATCATGGCGCGGCCGGTCTCGGCCTCCATGCCGTTCTCGGCAATGTTGCTGGCCGACCCGACCGCGACGTAGAGATGCTTGCCATCCTCGCTCAGCAGCAGATTGCGCATCCAGTGGTTGCCGCCGCCGGGCAGGTCCATCATCGTCCGCAGCGGCTTGCCCTCGAGCCTGGTCTGGCCCGGGGTGAAGGCGAATTCGAGGACCTTGTCGTGGTTGGCGACGTAGAGCTTGCCGTCGCGATAGGCCATGCCCGAGGGCGAGTGCAGGTCGGCGGTGCGCAAGGTTTCCCTGACCTCGGCCTTGCCGTCGCCATCGGCATCGCGCAGCAGGACGATGCGGTCCGGCGAGGGATCGCCGGCGCCGACCCGGCTCATCATCATGCCCATGATCGAGCCCACGACGCCCTTGGGCTTGTTACCGGCCGGTGCATTGGTCTCGGCGACCAGCACGTCGCCATTGGGCAGCGTGAGCATCGTGCGCGGATGGTCGAGCCCGTCCGCGAACCGCGCCACGGCGAGGCCCTTGGCCGCCTTGGGCGCCTCGCCTGCGGCCCAGCCCACCGGCTTGGCGAGAGCGATGCTGGGAATCCACTGCGCGCTGGGCTCGACCAGTTGGGGGTTCTTGCCCGCGGTCGCATCGCTCGGCAGGTCCGAGGTTTGGGAATTCAGGCTCCAATATACGAACCCGGCCGCAGCCAGGACGATCACGGTGGAAGCAATGGCGGTCTTTTTGAGGATCGGGTTCATGGCATCGAGATAAGGCCACGCCGCCTAGCCGACAACCACGAGTTGCGCTAACCGGAGCGTATGTACGACTTTGCCCCCCGGAGCGACCTCGCCAAGCCCGAACTCTACTCCGCCCTCGCCCGCGCCGCCGATGCGCTCGTCCAGGGCGAGCCGGACCCGGTCGCCAACATGGCGAACATCGCCGCCGTCATCTGGCAGTTCGTGCCCGACCTCAACTGGGCCGGCTTCTACCGCGCGATCGACGACGAGCTGGTGCTCGGCCCCTTCATCGGTAAGCCCGCCTGCATCCGCATCCCCTTCGGCACGGGCGTCTGCGGCACTGCCGCCGCGCTGGGTTCGACCCAAGTGGTGCCGGACGTCCACGCCTTTCCCGGCCACATCGCCTGCGATGCGGCGAGCCGGTCCGAACTGGTCGTGCCGATCCTGCGCGACGGGCATGTGATCGCGGTGATCGACCTCGACAGCCCCACCCCCGGCCGCTTCGACGACGAGGACGCGGCAGGCCTGCAACTGCTGGCAACCGTCGCCTCGCTGGCGATCTGACCGCCGCGGCTCAAGCTGCACCGAAACGGGACACCCGGCAGGGCTCGCCCCCAAGACCATTGGTCTTGCGGGCAACACGATGCTAAATTTCGCGTTAACTTACGGGGCTGACTGGGCCTCGATCGCGAAAAGGGTGCCCCCATGCGTCTTCGTCTCCGTGCCGCCGGCCTTGCCGCGCTCTCTCTCGCCGCAACGCCCGCGCTTGCCCAGGAAGGTCCCGAGGATCACGGTTACGATCGCGGCTACGACCGGGAGGGTTACCAGGCTCCGGCCTACGGCGGCTACGATCGCGATGCCCGCGAGGCGTGGCTGGTCGATTGCCGCCAGCGCCTGTCGTCGCGCGATTTGGGCATAGGGGGTGCCGTAATCGGCGGCGCGGTCGGCGGCCTCGCCGGCAACCGCATCGCAGGGCGCGGCAACCGCACGGTCGGCACCGTGGCCGGCGCCGCCGTTGGTGCCGTGGCAGGCGCCGCGATCGACAAGGCGGAGGACCGCGGCCGCAACCGCGACGAGTGCGAGGCCTATCTCGACGACTACTATGCCCGCTACACCCACGGCGGCGGCTATCCCGGCGGTCCGGCCTACGGCTACTATCCCGCCTATGGCTATGGCTACGGCTACGGCGCGCAGGGCTGCTGCATGCAGCCGGCGATGATGGTCCCGGCCCCGCAAGCGCAGCCGCATTGCACCGAGACGGTCGAATACGTCTACGAAGACGTTCCGGTCCGCCCCGCCCGCCGCGTCATTCCCCGGCGTTCGAAAGTCGTGCCGGACAAGCGCGTCAAGATCGTCCCGACAAGGTAATCGAGGGCCTTGCCGAGGGGTGGGCGCGGCTCTGCCAGCGGTCCCGGATCAAGCCCGGAACGACAGGAATCGTGCTCTAAATCGTCGAACCGCCGGTCGGGCTTGGGGGCTTCGAGCGCAGGCCATCCTGGAATTGGGTAACGCAACATAGCCATCTTCGTGATCGCTAGCGGAGCGAAGCGAAGCAACCAAAGGCATTGCACACTGCCCGGGTCGCTTCGCTCCGCTCGCGATCACGATTCAGGACAAAGTCATTCCGCTCCAACCAACCACCCGACAGCTCAGATCCCGCCGCCGGTGAGGCGCTGGCAGATCAGGTCCAACTGGTCGAGCGTGGCATAGCGGATCGTCACGGTGCCGGTGGTCGGATCGACGTCCGCCGCGATCTTCACCGGCATGCCCAGGAACTCCTCCAACTGGCTCTGCACGGCACGGATGTCCGCATCCTCGGCCGCGTTGCGGGCCGTGCGTGCACGGCGCGGAGCGGCATCACCGCGCTGCTTCTTGCGCACCAGCTTCTCGATTTCGCGGACCGACATCTGCTTGGCGACAGCCGCTTCCGCGATGTCCTCCGCGTCGTCGCAGCCGATCAGCGCGCGGGCATGGCCCATCGACAGATCACCCTTCTCGACCAGCGAGATCACCCCGTCGGGCAGTGCGAGCAGGCGCTGGAAGTTGGCGACGTGGCTGCGGCTCTTGTCGACCATGCGGGCGATCTCGGCCTGGGTCATTCCCTCCAGCTCCGACAGCCGGTTGTAGGCACGCGCCTCCTCGATCGGGTTGAGATCCTCGCGCTGGAGGTTCTCGATCAGGGCGAGAGCCATGACCTCGCGATCGGTCAGCTCGCGCACCAGCGCAGGAATCTCGTGGAGCTGCGCCTTCTGTGCCGCGCGCCAGCGCCGCTCGCCGGCGACGAGTTGGTAGCGTCCATTGTCGAGCGGGCGCACGATGATGGGCTGGATCACCCCGCGCTGGGCGATCGACGCCGCCAGTTCCTCGAGAGCGGATTCGTCGAAGACCCGGCGCGGCTGATGCGGGTCGGGCTGGATTTCGGCGATCGAAAGCACCGCGAGGCCCCCTGCCCGCGAGGACGCTCCGGGAACGCCGCCGCCGCCACTGCCGCCGGTGGCAGGCGCCACCGGCTCCTCGCGCCGGGTCTCGCCAAGCAGCGCGCCGAGGCCGCGGCCCAGTCCCTTGGATTTCTGCCGGGCAGCAGCGGGCGAAGCCGCCTGGTTGATACCGGGTACGCTGAAGCGGACGATGGAATCGTCGGTCATGCCGCTATCCTCTTTTCAGGCAGGCGGGTAATGAGTTCGCGGGCAAGCGCCATGTAGGCGCGGCTGCCGGCGCAGGCGTGGTCGTAGATGAGCGCTGGAACCCCATGGCTCGGCGCTTCGGAAAGGCGCACGTTGCGCGGAATGACGGTTTCGAACACCATGTTGCCGAGCACCGAGCGCACGTCTTCGGAGACTTGCTCGGTCAACCGGTTGCGTCGATCGAACATGGTGAGCGCGATACCGATGATGCCAAGGTCCGGGTTGAAGCGCTGCTGGACCCGCTCGACGGTCTGGAGCAACTGGCTCAGGCCCTCGAGCGCGAAGAACTCGCACTGCAGCGGCACCAGCAGAGTATCCGCAGCGGTCAGCGCATTGAGCGTGAGCAGGCCCAGCGAGGGCGGGCAGTCGATGAGGCAGACGTCGTAGCCCAGCTCCGGACCCAGAGTGCGCTGGAGCCGGTGGGCGCGGTCGTCGGCATTGACCAACTCCACTTCGGCGCCCGACAGGTCGACCGTCGCAGGCAGCAGGTCGAGGCCGGGGATCTTGGTGGGCATCACGCACTGCGCCACCGGCACCCGATCGACCAGCACGTCGTAGGAGGACGCCCCCCGGTCGGACGCCGAAACGCCGATGCCGGTGGAGGCATTGCCCTGGGGGTCGATGTCGATCAGCAGGGTCTTCCAGCCCGTGGCGGCCAGGGCGGTGGCGACGTTGATCGCGGTGGTCGTCTTTCCGACGCCGCCTTTCTGGTTGGCAATGGCAATGCGGATCATCTGGTCTTACCCTTCCCGCCGACAAGTTTGCCGACAATGATGCCTGCCTGCGGGTCCGTTAAAGACTGTTCCACGTGGAACACATGCCGCCAGTTGCGAAGGTCGTCCAATTCTTGGCTGGCAGAACGCCCCTTGGGCAACAGCCAGATCGTGTCACTTGTGGAAAATCGCGAAGATAACGTCAGCAATTTCTCCAAAGGCGCAAAAGCGCGCGCAGAGATCACACTGCATGCCTGTGATTCGACGAGTTCGAGGCGCTGGCCGACGACGCGGGCGTTTTCGAGTCCCATCGCGATTCGCGCGCGATCGAGCCATTCGATTCGCCGACTGCGCGATTCGACCATGACGACTTCGCTCTCGGGCCGCAGCGCCGCGATAACCAGTCCGGGGAATCCCGCCCCGGTGCCGAGGTCCATCCAGGGCCGCGACGTTCCACGTGGAACATGCGGCAGCAGTTGCGCGCTATCGACGATATGCCGCAGCCAGACCTGGTCGAGGCTGGCGGCGGAGACGAGGTTCTGCCGCTGGTTCTCCTCGGCCAGCATGTCCACCAGCAGGCCAAGCCGCGCCATGGCGGCATCGTCGCATTCGGGAAGCGCGCGCAGCCATTCGAGTGCGCCCTCCTCCGTCGTCAGTCCCTCGGTGGTATTCAAGCTGCCTCCCTGCGGGCATGGACGAGCAGCGCCGCCAGCGCCGCCGGAGTGATTCCGGGAAGACGCCCGGCCGCCGCGAGAGTTGCCGGCCGCGCCTTGCCCAGCCGCTCGATCATCTCGCGAGAGAGCCCCGGGATCTCGGCATAAGGGAACGCATCGCCCAGCGGCAGTGCCTCGCTCGCGCGCAAGTCGCGCAACTCGCGCTCCTGCCGTTCAAGGTAAGGGGCATAGGCGGCGTCTTCGGCCATCTCCTCGACCAGCCCGGCATCGGCCAGCAGCGCGGGATCGACCCATGGCGAGAGGCCGTCCATGTCGACGCCTCCGAACCGCAGCCACTCGCGCAATGGCAGTCGACCCGCATCGCTGCGCACCGGGAGGCCTGCGCCTGAAAGTTCAGTCGCAGAGATCGGCCCGTCGAAGGCCTCTGCCAGCGCCGCGCGCGACACCTCGCGCCGCGCGAACCAGTCGCGCCTCTGCGCGCCCACTGCGCCTGCTTCGATGGCAAGCGGGGTCAGGCGGGTAGAGGCGTTGTTCGCTCGCAGGCGCAGGCGATATTCGGCGCGGGCGGTGAGCATGCGGTAGGGCTCGCTGACCCCGTGCAGGGTCAGGTCGTCGATCATCACCGCCATGTAGCTGTTGGCCCGGTCGAGCGCCGGGCCCTCGCGCCCGAGCACTGCCGCGCCGGCATGGAGTCCGGCGACCAGCCCTTGCGCTGCCGCCTCCTCGTAGCCGGTCGTGCCGTTGATCTGACCGGCGCAGTAGAGCCCGGGGATGGCGCGCACCTCGAGGGTGGTGCGCAACGCGCGCGGGTCGATGTGATCGTATTCGACGGCGTAGCCGGGCACGACCATCTCGACCTTCTCCAGCCCCTCCATCGTGCGCAGCATGTCCAGCTGTACGTCGGCCGGGAGCGAGGTGCTGATGCCGTTGGGATAGACCAGGTGCGTGCTCAGACCTTCCGGCTCGAGGAAGACCTGGTGGCCATCGCGATCGGCGAAACGGTGGATCTTGTCCTCGATCGACGGACAGTAGCGCGGACCCTGCGCACCGATCGCACCCGAGAACAGCGGCGAGCGATGGAGGTTCGCGCGGATGACGTCGTGACTGCGTGCGTTGGTGCGGGTGATCGCGCAGAACACTTGCGGCACCGTCCGCGCCTGCTCCATCGCGGACATCGTCCAGACCTCGCCATCGGAGGGCTGCTCGTCGAGGCGGGACCAGTCGATCGTGCGGCCATCGAGCCGGGGCGGCGTGCCGGTCTTGAGGCGCGCCATCGGCAACTGCGCCTCGCGCATCTGGGCGGCCAGCCGCTGCGCCGACAATTCGCCGATACGTCCGCCAACGAGACGCTCCTCGCCCCGGAACAGAGTGCCGCCCAGGAACGTGCCGGTGCACAGGATAACGGCGCGGCCATCGAGCCGGGTTCCATCAGCAAGATCGACGCCGACCGCCCGTTCCCCTTCGAGGACCAGAGCCGCCGCTTCGCCCGCAACCAGGGTCAGATCGCCCTGCTCGTCCAGCAACCGATGGATCGCCGCCTTGAACAGCTTGCGGTCGGCCTGCACGCGCGGGCCCTGGACGGCGCTGCCCTTGGAGCGGTTGAGCATGCGGTAGTGAATCGCGGCGGCATCGGCAGCGCGGGCGATGAGGCCATCGAATGCGTCGACCTCGCGCACGAGGTGGCCTTTGCCGAGGCCGCCGATCGCTGGGTTGCAGCTCATTGCCCCGACGGCATCGAGGTCGAAGCTTACCAGCGCGACGCGCGCGCCCATGCGTGCAGCCACGGCTGCCGCCTCGCAGCCGGCATGGCCGCCGCCGATCACGATCACGTCGAAGGAGTGCATGCGCGCGGCCTTACCGCAGAGCGGGATTCGCGTCAAAGCGACATGCAGCCATTTTGCGATGTTTCACGTGAAACATCGGTTCACTTGCCGATACAGAAGCGTCCGAACAATGTGTCGAGCATGTCTTCCGTTGTCGCGCGGCCGACCAGCCCGTCGAATGCCACGCGCGCGCGGCGCAGGCACTCCGCCACCAGCAGCGGATCGCGTTCATGCAAAGACGCTCGAAGGGCATGCTCCGCCTCGGCCAGCAATCCATGCTGGCGCGCGTTCAGCGCCGCCTCGCCCGGCCGGGGCATCGCGTGCCGGGCGGTCTCGACGAGATCACGGCGCAGCGCATCGAGCCCCTCTCCGGTGACGGCGGAGACGCGATGCCGCGCGGCGATACTGCCGCTATGGTGAACCCCATGGTCAGCCCGGTCGATCTGGGCGGCGATCTCCCAGCCACCGTGCGGACCCTGCCCTGGCTCGCCCAGCCACAGCACGAGGTCGGCGCGATCGAGCGCGGCGCGGGCGCGGTCGATGCCGATGGCCTCGATGGTGTCGGTCGTCTCGTCGCGCAGGCCGGCGGTGTCGGCAAAGACGAAAGGCACGCCCTCGATCGCCACCGCCCGGGTCAGCACGTCGCGGGTAGTGCCGGCGAGCGGTGCGGTGATCGCGGCCTCATCCTCGACCAGTGCGTTGAACAGCGTGCTCTTCCCTGCGTTCGGCGGACCGGCGAGGACGACGCGGTAGCCTTCGCGCAAGGTCTCGGCTCGGGGGCGCGACAACCAGGCCGAGAGGTCGGCGCCCAGTGCTTCGATGCGCGCGGCAAAATCGAGCGGCAGATCCGAGACGTCGTCCTCGTCACCGAAATCGAGCACCGCCTCCACCGCTGCCGAAGCGGTGAGCACGCGCGTGCGCCAGCCCTCGACCTGGGCCGAGAACATGCCACCGGCCATGGCGATGGCGCTGCGGCGCTGCAATTCGGTTTCGGCGGAAAGCAGGTCGGCGAGACCTTCCGCCTCGGCCAGGTCGATGCGGCCATTGGCGAAAGCCCGCCGCGTGAACTCACCCGGCACGGCACGGCGCAAGCCCGGCATTGCGGCCAGCGCAGCTTCGACCGCAGCCAGCACCGCCCTGCCCCCATGCAAATGGAGTTCCGCCAAGTCCTCGCCCGTCGCAGTTTGCGGACCCGGGAACCACAGGACCAGTGCCCGGTCGAGCACTGTTCCACGTGGAACACGCAAGCTGCGGTAACTCGCGCGGCGCGGCTCGGGAAGACCTTGGGCAAGCGTGGCGAGAGCTTCGCCCGAGCGTGGCCCGCTTACGCGGACGACGGCGATGGCGGCAGGAGGGGAGCCGCTGGAGAGCGCGAAGATCGTATCGTCCATGGGAACCGGGAGGCTGCGTTTGTAGAAGCCTCGGTGCGACTACTCGCCGTCTTTCCTGGGCTTGTTCGATCCACTCATGGCCATGGCCGCGCCGCTTTCGAGGAACTGCTGGAACATCTTCAGCCCGAACTGGCCCATAGGAGCGATCTGCTTGGTCAGCTCGTTGAGCTGGTCGAAATTGCCGGTGCCCTTCATAGCATTGGTCAGTGCATCGACGTAGACGTCGTTGGCCCTGGTGACGTCAGGCAGCCCGAGAAAACGCCGGGCCTCCTCGGGGGAGCATTCGACCTCGACATTGACCTTCATCTGCAGGCTCCCGCTGGATTTTCGCAGCATGGGTGACACATGCGCTTGGCAAAGTCCATTGCAAGTGCCTAACTCGCGCCCCTGCCATCATGGAGACTCCAATGTCCACCAACACCGAAATTCCCACGCTCGACGGCGACGGCATGATCCCGGCCTACGTGGCCCGGCCGGAAGGCACGCCGCGCGGCGCCATCATTGTGCAGCAGGAGATTTTCGGCGTCGACGCCGGCATCCGCAAGAAGGCCGACGAGTGGGCCGCCAAGGGTTACCTCGCGGTCGCCCCCGACAGCTTCTGGCGCGAGCAGCCGGGCATCGAGCTGAGCCCTTATGTCGAGGAGGAATTGCAGGCCGCGTTCGGCCACATGTCAAAGTTCGACTTCGACCTCGGCATCCGGGATCTCGAAGCCACCATCCACTGGATTCGCCGCGAACAAGGCGTCCAGAAGGTCGGCCTCGTCGGCTTCTGCATGGGCGGGCGCGTCGCCTACATGGTTGCCGCACGCACCGACATCGATGCCTCGGTGGGCTACTATGGCGTGATGATCGACCAGATGCTGCACGAGAAGCATGCCATCGCCAGGCCCCTGATGCTGCACATCCCCACCGCCGACCATTTCGTAGATGCCGCCGCGCAGAAGGCGATTCACGATGGCCTCGACGATCACCCGCGCGTCACTCTCTATGACTACGAAGGTCTCGACCACGGCTTCGCTGCAGAAATCGGCGCCCGCCGCGACGAGGCCGGAGCGGCCTTGGCTGACGAACGCACTGCGGCGTTCTTTGCAGAACACATCGGCTGAAAGACACCATAATAATGACGACCGGATACCGCATGATCGTGCGCGCCCATGGCGGGCCCGAAGTGATCGAACGCGAGGACTTCGCCCTACCCTCCCCGGGGCCCGGCGACGTGGTGATAGAGACCGAAGCCGTCGGCCTCAACTTCATTGATACATACTACCGCAAAGGCCTCTACCCTGACGCCCTCCCGATCGGTCTCGGATCGGAAAGCGTCGGACGGATCGTCGCCCTGGGTGACGGGGTGACCGCGCTCGCGGTCGGCGATCGCGTCGGCACCACGCAGAACGGCGGGGCCTATGCCACGCACCGCGTGATCCCCGCCGCCAAGGCTATGCGCATTCCCGAAGGCATCTCGCCCGAGATCGCCGCCGCCGTCATGCTCAAGGGCCTGACAGCCTGCTACCTTGCCGAAGAAACCTTCCCGGCAAAGGCCGGCGACGTCGCGCTCGTCCATTCGGCGGCCGGCGGCGTCGGCTCGCTGCTGGTGCCGTGGCTGCTCGACAAGGGCGTGACGGTGATCGCCCATTCCGGTTCTCCCGAAAAGGCCTCCCAGGTGCCCGGCGAGCATTCGCTGTCCTGCGCCTTCGCGGATCTGCCTGCCGCCGTTCGCGAGATCACCGGCGGGGCCATGTGCAATGTCGTCTACGACGGCGTCGGCGCAGCCACGTGGGACGCCTCGCTGGCCTCGCTCGCGCGGCGCGGCGTCATGGTGAGTTACGGCAACGCCTCGGGAGCGGTGCCCCCGATCACCATGCTCGACCTGATGCGCGGCGGATCGCTCTACGTCACTCGCCCGACGCTGGCCGACTATATCGCGACGCCCGAGATGCTGGCGACGAATGCGAAGAAACTGTTCGACCGGATCGCGAGCGGCGTGCTCGACCCGAAAATCGGACAGACCTTCGCGCTGTCGGATGCAGCTGATGCCCACCGGGCGCTGGAAAGCCGCGCGACGACCGGGTCTACCCTGCTGATTCCGTGAGAGGCTGAAGCGGAGTTCCGGGGAGATGGCCCCGGAACTCCGCTCTAACCCTATCAGAACAGAGAAGCGATCCCGAGTTGCGGGTCCACCCAGCCCTCGTAGATCATCTTGCCGGCGACATAGACGATCACCAGCAGGCCGATCCAGCCGATCCACTTGAAGCGCTCGATGTAGCGGGCGATGAAATTGGCGGCCAGGCCCATCATCGCCACGGCCACGATCAGGCCGACGATCAGGATGCCGGGATGCTCGCGCGCCGCCCCGGCAACGCCAAGCACGTTGTCGATCGACATCGAAACGTCCGCCACCGCCACCGAAATCGCCGCCGAGGCGAAGCTCTTCGAGGACTTGAGGCCGGACGTCTCGTCGCCCTCGATCTCGGGCGAGCCGGGCGATTGTCCGTCGGCCGGGCTGTGGTGCAGTTCGCGGTACATCTTCCACGCCACCCACAGCAGCAGCAGGCCACCCGCGAAGACGAGGCCGACGATGCCCAGCAGCCACGTAACGACGAGCGCGAAGCCGATGCGCAGCACCAGCGCCGCGATCACGCCGATGGCGATGACCTTCTTGCGCTGGTCCGCCGGCAGCCCCGCGGCAAGGGCGCCGACGACGATCGCATTGTCGCCGGCAAGCACCACGTCGATCATCAGCACCTGCAGGAACGCCGACATCGCCGCGGGCGTGCCGATGTTCGAGAAGTCGGTGACGATGTGGTTCCAGATCTCGCCGGGCCCCTGGATACCAGGGGCCGCGGCTGCGAGAATCGAGACGATATCCAAGGTAGGTTGCCCCCTGCCCTATGGCTTGCTGGTGTTACTGGTTCATCGTCGCGAAGAAGTCCTCGTTGCTCTTCGAGTCCTTCATCTTGTCGAGCAGGAACTCCATCGCGTCGACGGTGCCCATCTGCATGAGGATGCGACGCAGGACCCACATCTTCGAGAGCTGGTCGCGCGGAACCAGCAGCTCTTCCTTGCGGGTGCCGGACTTGCCGACGTCCAGCGCCGGGAAGATGCGCTTGTCCGACACCTTGCGGTCGAGGACGATTTCCGAGTTACCGGTGCCCTTGAACTCTTCGAAGATGACTTCGTCCATGCGGCTGCCGGTATCGATCAGGGCCGTGGCGATGATCGAGAGCGAGCCGCCCTCCTCGATGTTGCGCGCGGCGCCGAAGAAGCGCTTGGGGCGCTGCAGCGCGTTGGCGTCGACACCGCCGGTCAGCACCTTGCCGGAGCTGGGCACCACGGTGTTGTAGGCGCGGCCGAGGCGGGTGATCGAGTCAAGCAGGATGACCACGTCGCGCTTGTGCTCGACGAGGCGCTTGGCCTTTTCGATCACCATTTCCGCGACCTGGACGTGGCGCTGCGCGGGTTCGTCGAAGGTGGAGGAGATGACCTCGCCCTTCACCGAACGCTGCATGTCGGTGACTTCCTCGGGCCGCTCGTCGACGAGCAGGACGAGGAGGAACACCTCGGGATGGTTGTCGGTGATGGCCTTGGCCATGTTCTGCAGCAGGACGGTCTTGCCCGTGCGCGGCGGCGCGACGATCAGCGCGCGCTGGCCCTTGCCCTGCGGCGAGATGAGATCGATCACGCGGGCCGACTTGTCCTTGACCGTGGGGTCGAGGCAGTCGAGCTTGAGGCGCTGGTCGGGATAGAGCGGCGTCAGGTTGTCGAAGTTGACGCGGTGACGCACCGCGTCGGGATCGTCGAAGTTGACGGTGACGAGCTTGGTGATCGCGAAGTAGCGCTCGCCGTCGCGCGGAGCGCGGATCTCGCCTTCGACGGTGTCGCCGGTGCGCAGGCCCCATTTGCGGACCTGGTTGGGCGAGACGTAGATGTCGTCTGGGCCGGCGAGGTAGTTCGCCTCGGGGCTGCGCAGGAAGCCGAAGCCGTCGGTCAGCACTTCGATGGTGCCCTGGCCGACGATTTCCTCGCCGTCTTCGGACACTTCCTTGAGGATGGCGAAGATCAGATCCTGGCGGCGCAGCGTGGAGGCGCCTTCGACGCCCAGTTCCTCGGCCATTTCGACCAGTTCGGCCGACGATTTCTTCTTGAGTTCTTTGAGATGCATTTCTTGGATTCCGGATGGAAATTGGAGCTGTCGGCCGGCGGATCGATGGGCTTGGGGAAAGCAGATCCGGGCACGCGAACGAGTGTCGCGTCCCTGTGCCGGAACGAGAGCGGAGATAATCGCTGGCCGAGGCTTGGTCAACGTATCAATCTGCGGGGTGGTTTGTGAGTGGGGCGGGCGGAAAGGCCCAGCCGATACCCCCCTCGCTATGCCGTGGACAGGATCACCGAGCCCGGCGCACCTAGAACGGCTTCACGACCACCAGAATGACGATCACGGCGATGGCCAGCCCTGGCACTTCGTTGAGCAGGCGCAGCTTCCTGCCAGTCAGCGGGCGCTCGCCCCTGGCCAGCTTCTTCGCATAGCCCACCAGCCAGCCGTGATAGCCCGACAGGGCGAGCACGAACAGCAGCTTGGCATGGAGCCAGCCCTCGCCCCAGGCGCCGATCGCCGTGGCAGTGAGGATGCCCAGCACCCAGGCCAGGATCATCGCCGGGGTAAGGATGATCTTGCGCAGCTTCGCCTCGCGGTCGATCCAGCGCAGTTCCTCGGCCGAGCCGGGTTCCGATTCCTGATGATAGACGAAGTAGCGCGGCAGCATGAACAGGCCGGCCATCCAGAAGATCACGAAGATGATGTGGCCGGCCTTCAGCCACAGATAGGTGGTGGACAATATCTGCTCCATGTAACCTCTTCTAGCGTCCGGGCCCCTCGCGCCTGGGCCCCCTTTGGCCGTCAGCCCCGATTCAGCGCGACCAGCCCCTGACGATGGCCAGCAACTGCTCGACATGGGCGATCGGCGTGTACTGGCCGATGCCGTGGCCGAGGTTGAAGACGTGGGGACGGTCGGCGAAGGCATCAAGCACTGCAAGCGCACCGCGTTCCAGTTCCGCCCCGCCCGAGAGCAGTAGCAACGGGTCGAGATTGCCCTGTACCGGCATTCCGGCGGGCAGTTCGCGCGCGGCCCAGAGCGGGTCGATGGTCTCGTCGATGCCGACCGCGTCCACTCCTGTCTCACGAGCATAGGCAGGCAACTTTTCGCCAGAGCCCTTGGGGAAGCCGATGATCGGAGTCTCGGGATGGCGCGCCTTCACTGCCGCGACGATGGCGGCATTGGGCGCGATCACCCATTTCGTGAACTGTACGGGGCTCAGGCTCCCGGCCCAGGAATCGAACAACTGCACGGCTTCGGCGCCGGCTTCGATCTGGCCGCACAGGTATTCCACCGTCACCTCGGTCACCGCATCGACGATCGCCTGGAACGCCGACGGGTCGCGATAGGCCATGGCCCGCGTGTCGTGCTGGTCGCGGCTGCCTTCGCCCGCAACCATGTAGGTCGCGACGGTCCAGGGCGAGCCGGCGAACCCGAGCATCGTCTTGTCCACAGCCAGTGCGCCGCGCACTTTCCGCACGGTCTCGTAGATCGGAGTCAGCCGTTCGGGCACCGCGATGAGGCTTTCGAGCGCATGATCGACCAGCCGGGGCGAGAGTCTGGGCCCTTCGCCGGCGAGGAACTGAAGGTCCTGCCCCATCGCGTAAGGCACGATAAGGATGTCGGAAAACAGGATCGCGCCATCGAATCCGAAGCGCCGGATCGGCTGCACCGTGATCTCGGCGGCAGCGTCCGTATCGTAGACGAGTGCCAGGAATCCGCCCTTTTCGGCACGCAGTTCGCGGTACTCGGGCAGGTAGCGTCCGGCCTGGCGCATCAGCCAGATCGGGCTTGTCGCCGCGGGGGTGCCGCGCAGGGTGTCGAGAAGCAGTCCGGGCATCGCGTTTTCGTCCAATCAAAAAATATAGAGATTTTATATAAGGATGATGGAGTCTGTTGGTCCTGTGGATATCGGGGACGAGCGCGCACTGCCCGATTTGTGCCCGGATGAACAGACCAAAGCGCGGCATGCGACTCTTGGACGAGGTTGAGTCAACGAAAGGTTGTCCGCCTTGTCCACAGGCTGTGGATCGAGTCAGCCGCCCTGTCCAGAACCTGACTCGTTGAATCGCGTTAGTGGGCAGGAATCGGTGGGGACGAGTTGTCACCCGTTTGCTCCCGTGGTTTATGCCGGGACATATCCACAAGCCGTCACCCCATGCCGGGCGACGCGCACAAGGGGCCCGCGAAGCCGACCATGGCACGATTCCACCTGCATCTGTTGTCGGACTCCACCGGCGAAACGCTGGAGATGATCGCCAAGGCGGCGCTCGCCCAATTCGATGATTCCGACGTTCTGCGCCATTTCTGGCCGATGGTCCGCTCCCAGCAGCACCTCGATCGGATCATGGGCGAAATCGCCGCGAACCCGGGCCTGGTCTTCTTCACCCTGGTGAACGAGGAGACGCGCGGGCGGCTGGAGGAGCGCTGCCAGCAGCTTGGCCTGCCCGCCATCGCCGTGCTCGACGGCGTGACCGACGCGCTCGAAGCGCTGCTCGGCCAGGAAGCCAAGGGCCGGCCTGGCCGCCAGCACAAGCTTGACGACGCCTATTTCGCGCGTGTCGATGCGATCCAGTTCACCATTGCCCACGACGACGGCATCGCCTGGGAAGAATGGGAGGAAGCGGACATCGTGCTCGCCGGCGTCTCGCGCACCAGCAAGACGCCGACCTCGATCTACCTCGCCAATCGGGGCTACAAGGTCGCCAATATCCCGATCGTGGTGGAGAGCCCTCCCCCGAACGCGCTGTTCGGCCTGCGGCGTCCGCTGGTGGTAGGCCTGACCACCGCACCCGACCGGCTGATCCAGATCCGCCGCAACCGCCTCCTCTCGCTAAGCCAGTCGCCCGACACCGACTATGTGGACAACGATGCGGTCGACAGCGAGTTGAAGTATGCACGGCGCATGTTCGCGGACAATTCCTGGCCGGTGATCGACGTCACCCGCCGTTCGATCGAGGAGACGGCCGCGGCCGTCATCAACCTCTACAACGAGCGCAAGGCTGCCGGTGAAACCGGCCAGGTCGGCCCCAAGCCGATCTGACGCACGGAACGCCGTCGTCCGGGATCAAGTCCGGGACGACGATGCGCCTTTGAAGACGCGTCTTCTAACAACGGAAATGCCATGATCGTCCTCGCCTCGAAAAGCGCCTCGCGCCAGGCCATGCTCACCGCCGCCGGTGTCCCCTTCCGTGCCCAGCCAGCGCACGTCGACGAACGGGCGATCGAGGCCACGCTCGGGAATGCCCCACCTGCGGAAGTTGCCCTCGCTCTTGCTCGCGCAAAGGGCGAAGTTGTTTCACGTGAAACATCGGGCGAACTCGTGCTGGGAAGCGACTCGCTGGTTTCATGCGAGGGCCGCCGGTTCGACAAGCCGGCCTCGCGCGAAGACGCGGCCGCGCACTTGCGCTTCTTCTCTGGCAAAGTGATGGAACTGCACAGCGCCGCCGCGCTGGTGCGTGATGGCGAAGTGCTCTGGGCGCAAGGCGCGCTCGCGCAGCTCCACGTCGCCCCCCTCTCCGACGCCTTCATCGAGCGCTATCTCGACGCCGAATGGCCCGAAGTCGCCGCCTGCGTCGGCGTGTTCCGCATCGAGGGGCGCGGAGTGCAGCTTTTCGAACGGATCGAGGGCGACTATTTCACGATTCTTGGCATGCCCCTGCTCAAGGTGCAGGCGGGTCTACGCCAGTTGGGAGTGATGGCCTCGTGAGTGTTCCTTATGCGGAAGTGATCGGCGATCCGATCGCGCAATCGAAGTCGCCACTGATCCATGGGTTCTGGCTCGCCGAACTGGGGGTCGAAGGCCGTTACGCCCATTGTCTCGTCAAGCTGGACGAACTCGACGAATACCTGGAGCGTCGCCGGAGCGACCCCGACTGGCGCGGCTGCAACGTGACGATGCCACACAAGCTGGCGATCATGCCGCTGCTCGACCGGATCGACCCCCTGGCCGCGCGGATCGGCGCGGTAAATACAGTCGTGCGCGAGGCCGACGGCACGCTGACGGGCTACAACACCGACGCGCCGGGATTCCTCGAACCGATCCGGGAGGAAGTGGACAAGATCCATCTGTTCCGCATGGCCCGCGTCCTTGGGACGGGCGGTGCGGCCCGGGCGATCGTCGCGGCGCTGGCGGACGCCAAGTTCGTCGTCGTTCTGGCCGGCCGCGATCCCGCCAAGGCGCGCGCCATGCTCGACGAATTGGCCCCGGGCGGCGAGCACCATGCGATCGGCCTCGATCACTTCGCCGATCCCACCGATTTCGCCTTCGACGACCGCGAGCATTGCTTCGATCTCGTCATCAACGCCAGTCCGCTGGGCATGACCGGGCAGCCTCCCCTCGCCTTCGACTTCAGCCATGCGCCGCCGCGCAGCGTGGTCTACGACATCGTCACCAGCCCGCTCGACACCGGGTTCCTCCAGAGCGCCCGCGCCGCCGGCTTCGCGACGGTGGACGGCCTCGCCATGCTGATCGGCCAGGCGGACGAGGCCTTTGCCCGCTTCTTCGGCGCGAGGCCGCCGCGCGATCGCGATGCGGCGCTGCGCGCGCTGCTCGAGAAATGAGTGTAATGAACACCCGCCCGAAAATCCTGGGTCTCACGGGATCGATCGGCATGGGCAAGTCGACCGTCGCCGCCATGCTGCGCGAGCTGGGCGTGCCGGTCTTCGATGCAGATGCCGCCGTGCACGAATTACAAGGGCCCGAAGGTGCCCTCCTGCCGCTGATCGAGGAGGCCTTTCCCGGCACTACCGGGGCCGGTGGGGTGGACCGTCCGAAGCTGGGTGCCGCGGTCTTCGGCGACAAGGACAAGCTCGCGCGGCTGGAGCGAATCGTCCACCCTGCGGTGGCGGCCATGCGAGGCGACTTTCTACGGGATAATGCGCAGGCGCCGCTGGTCGTCTTCGACATCCCTCTGCTTTACGAAAAGGGCGGTCACCAGGGGCTGGATGCGGTCGCGGTCGTTTCCGCTCCGGCTGACGCGCAGCGTGCCCGAGTGCTCGCCAGGCCTGGCATGACGACCGAGAAATTCGAGCAGATTCTGGCACTTCAGGTGCCCGATGCGCAGAAGCGCGCGCTCGCCGACTTCGTCGTCGACACCGGCATCCCACTTGAGGAAACGCGCAAACAGGTGGCCGGTATCGTGCGGACGCTGACCCGAGCGGAATAATCCCTTTCAGGGCCTTGCGCTCGGGTGCGTCGAGGCAGATATGGAGAGGGATGAGAGAGATCATCTTCGACACCGAGACGACCGGATTTGACCCGAAAAACGGGGATAGAATGGTGGAAATCGGTTGTATCGAAATGGTCAACCGGGTGACCACGGGTCGCACCTTCCATGCCTATTTCAACCCCGAGCGCTCGATGCCGGCCGAGGCCGAGGCGGTCCACGGGCTGTCCGATACGTTCCTTGCCGACAAGCCGCTGTTCGCGGCGAGCGCGCAGGACTTCCTCGACTTCATCGAAGACAGCCCGATGATCGCGCACAACGCCGGGTTCGACTTCAACTTCATCAACGCCGAACTGGCGATGTGCGGGATGCCCATCGTCAAGCTGGACCGCATGGTCGACACCGTGGCCCTCGCCAAGGTGCGCCATCCCGGCGCCAAGCTTTCGCTCGACGCGCTGTGCTCGCGCTACGGCATCGATCGCAGTCACCGCACCAAGCATGGCGCACTGCTCGATGCCGAACTGCTGGCGCAAGTCTACGTCGAGCTGCGCGGCGGTCGCCAGATCGGCCTCGAACTTGTCGCAGAAACCACCAAGATCGTGACGGAAATCAAGGTTCTCACCACGAAGGACCGTATCTTTCGTCAGCCGCGTCCCCATGCGGCCACCGAAGAGGAACTTGTCGCGCACGCGGCGTTTCTCAAGTCGGTCGATACCCCGCTCTGGGGTGCCTGAACTCTAACGAAGGAGAATACGCCCATGGATATCCGCGTCTCCGGTCACCAGGTCGATACCGGCGAGGCCCTGCAGGCCCACGCCAACGAACGGCTCACGGCGATCATCGAGAAGTATTTCAGCCGGGCGCTGTCCTCGCACGTCACCTTCAGCAAGGCCCCGGCCGGCGCCTTCCGGTGTGACATCATCATGCACGTCATGCAGAATCTGGTGCTAAAGGGCACCGGAAGCGCACAGGACGCGCACATCTCGTTCGACCAGTCGGCCGAAAAGATCGACAAGCAACTGCGCCGCTACAAGCGCCGTCTCAAGGACCGCCACGAGCAGGCCGCCCACACCGCCGCGGTCGAAGAAGCAGCCTACATCATCTTCGAAGAATCGCACGCCGAGAACGATGACGACGTCGAACCCGATGCGCCCGTCGTCATCGCCGAGACGCGGGTCGACGTACCGGAAGCCACGGTTTCCGATGCAGTCATGATGCTCGACTTGCGCAATACTACGGCGCTGCTTTTCAAAAATGCTGGCACTGGCCGGCATAATATGGTCTACCGCCGCGGCGACGGTTCGATTGGCTGGGTCGAACCGCACTGACGCCCGGATTCGCCTTCTGGGCGTAACCGCTTCTGATCTATGACGAGAGGAAGGAAACCCCCGGGTAACGCCGGGGGTTTGGGGGTATTCAAGTTGGAAACCAGTCGAATTCTAGTATCAGAAACGAAATGAGCGGGCTTTTTGCACTGCTGCCGGAGGCCGTCACCACGGTCGCTGCGGACAGCAAGGATATCATTCTGGACAGGCTCGCGGGCCAGTTCGCACAGGTCTATGGTCTCGACCACCAGGCCGTGCTGGCGCGCGTCACCGAACGCGAACAGCTTGGCAGCACCGGTTTCGGCCGGCGCATCGCCATTCCGCACGCCCGCATGCCGGGGCTCGGCCGGCCGGTGGCTGCCTTCATGCGTCTGGAATCGCCGGTCGAATTCGATTCGGCGGACGGGATGCCGGTGGATCTCGTGTTCGGGCTGCTCTCGCCCGACGGTGCCGGCGCCACCCACCTCCATGCCCTGGCGGCGATCTCGCGCATGATGCGCGACGAACGCATGCGCGAGGCGCTGCTGGCGGCCCCAGGCGCGGAAGCGCTCTACGGGCTCCTGAGCAACGTCATCGACCGCGATGCCGCATGACCTGACGGCGGGCGGCGAGGCCGCCGGTGCAGCGCTGCACTGGCGCGCGCTGGAGGGGCTCTATGCCTCGGCGCCGATCAACCACATGTTCCGCTCCTCGCTGGAGATCACCGGCGAGGGCCTTTCGCGCATCACCTTCCTGGTCGACCCGGACAGCTTTCATGCGGCCGGGGCAGCGCACGGGACGATCTACTTCAAGATGCTCGACGACGCGGCGTTCTATGCCGCCAACACGCACGTCACCGACCGATTCCTGCTCACGACGTCGTTCAACATGCACCTGAGCAAGCCGATCAAGGGCGGGCGCATCGTGGCCGAGGGCCGCTGGGTAAGCGGTCGGCGCCGCGTCCTGGTGGCCGAATCCTGGCTTCTCGACGAGGAAGGGGACGAGTGCGGGCGCGGCACCGGCACGTTCATGCGCTCGCGCATCGCCCTCTCGAGCCTGCCCGGCTACTCCGTGCCGCAAGTTTCGAGCTGAACGTTGGACGCCCGGCTACCCGCGCATCTCGAAGTCTCGGCGCTGATTCGCCAGGTCGGGGCCGACGGCGGCTTCGCGACGGTGCTGGCCAAAGGGGAACGCGACGCCGGGACGATCCTTGCGGTCCTGACGCATAACGGCGCGGGTACCCGGATCTACGAGCGGATGCCCGAACTGGATGGCACCCGCCCGTGGCGGTGTACCCGTCGCGAGGACCCGGCAAAGCCCGGAGATCTTCGGGATTACCTCGATCGCCGCAAGGCGCAGGACCCCGACGTATGGGTCGTTGAACTCGACATCGCAAACGCCGAGCGCTTCATCGGGGTTGCTCCCGAGCAAGGTTGACTTGCGGGGCGCACTGTTTAAGGGCCCCATTCGCAAGCGCGAAAGCGGCATGGGCTACACTTCGGTCGCCCTGCTAGCACGCAGACGGGGAATCGTCGGCAGGCTCGACGGAGACAGAACGCCCTAACTCGGCATTCCGTTCCAGCCTGTGTCGGACCGGTTCACCGCCCTTGATATGATTTGATGCGAACCAAGTTTGAGTGGGCAAGCGCGATGGCGCTGGCCGCAACGGTATTTACCGCATTGTTGAGCGCCCAGGGCTCGGGCGCGGCAGCATCGGATTTCGTTCCGGTCCTGACCGAACAGAAGCCGCCCGTTCAGTTCGAATCGCGCCCGATGATCCAGGCCCTGCCCGCGCAGGACGGTGCCGAAGCAACGGATCAGGCGGAGCCCGAAGACGCAGATACGCTCCAGGAACTGGTGTCGCAGCAGTCGATGCCCGGTGACATGTCGAGCGAAATGCGCTGCCTAGCTGGTGCCATCTACTTCGAAGCACGCGGCGAAACCCTCGAAGGCCAGCTTGCCGTGGGACGCGTGATCGTCAACCGCGCCAAGTCGGGCCGCTTCCCCGCCAGCTATTGCGGCGTAGTGTACCAGCCTTCGCAATTTTCCTTCATTCGCGGCCGCTCGATGCCGTCGGTGCGCGAAGGCTCGGCCGACTGGCGCGAAGCCGTCGCCGTGGCGCAAATCGCCAACCAAGGCAGCTGGAAGAGCCCCGCCAAGGGCGCGCTGTTCTTCCACGCCACGCGCGTATCGCCCAAGTGGCGCCTGACCCGCCTGGCGCGGGTAGACAACCACATCTTCTATCGTTGATCGGGATAAGGGGAAGTGCCGGAGCGAAATCGCCGGCCCTTCGCTTTTCCTCGCTAGGCGCGAAGTTCCACCCACACCGGAGCGTGATCGCTGGCCTTTTCCCGGCCGCGATGGACTTTGTCGACGCCGCAGGCGACCAGGCGGTCGGCCAGTTCGGGCGAAAGCAGCGAATGGTCGATGCGGAACCCGTGGTCGCGCTGCCACGCGCCGGCCTGGTAGTCCCAGTAAGTCCATACGCCGCCGCGCGGGTTGTGGGTGGCCAGCGCATCGGTCCAGCCATCGCCGAGAAGGCGGAAGTACGCATCGCGCGATTCCGGCTGCATCAGCGCGTCGGCGGCCATCGCCGGCGGTGCCCAGACGTCGCGGTCGGTCGGGATGACGTTGTAGTCGCCGGTGACGATCGCGGGCACCTCCTCGGCACGGATCGCGGCCATGCGGCGGCGCAGCCGCTCCATCCAGCGCAGCTTGTAGTCAAACTTGGGACCCGGCAGCGGATTGCCGTTGGGCAGGTAGATGCATACGACCCGCACGCCGAAGACGTCCGCTTCCAGATAGCGCGAATGCTCGTCCTCGGGCTCCCCCTCCAGGCCGCGCTGCACTTCGACCGGAATCTCGCCGTCGGCCAGGATGGCGACGCCGTTGAAGCCCTTCTGGCCGTGCCAGATGCCCTTGTAGCCCAGCTTCTCGAACTCGGCGATCGGGAAGCCTTCGTCCTGGCTCTTGATCTCCTGCAGACAAGCGACGGCCGGGCGCGTTTCGTCCAGCCATTCGAGCAGGCGGGGAAGGCGTGCCTTCACCCCGTTGATGTTGAACGTGGAGATTTTCATACCGAGAAGCTGGACCCGCATCCGCAGCCAGCCGCCGCATTCGGATTCTCGACCTTGAAGGCCGCGCCGCCCAGCGATTCGACGAAATCGACCACGCAGCCCGAAACCAGGTCGAGGCTGACGGAATCGACCACCAGGCGCACGCCGTCGGTCTCGGTCACGCTGTCGTCAGCCTCGGGACCGTCGGCGAGGCCGAACTTGTACTGGAAGCCCGAGCAGCCCCCCCCTTCGACGGCAAGGCGCAGGATGGCGGGCTTGCCCTGCTTGCTCGCGATCGCGGCAACGCGCGCCGCGGCCGAGGGGCTCAGTGTCAGGCTGTTGGTGTCCATGCACCGGATGTAGGCGCGCGGGGGGGCTGCGGCAAGACGCCTGTCTTCACGAGAGCGGCACCGGCGCGCTGCCGGTGTCGCCGGAATCGGACGGTCATGCCGTCTGGATGTAGTCCCGCATGGCTGCCGCTTCGGTTTCGATCATGTCGATCCGGTGCTTCACCAGGTCTCCGATCGAGACGAAGCCGATCATGCGCCCGTCTCGGACCACCGGCAGATGGCGAATGCGCCGGCGAGTCATCAGCGACAGCGCCGCGATGACGGAGGTTTCCGGCTCCACCATCACCGGCGATGCGGTCATGATTTCGCCGACCGGCAGGTCGAGCACGCCGGCGCCCATTTCGCGCAGGCGGTAGATGACGTCCCGTTCCGAAAATATGCCCGTGATCTCACCGTTCTCGAGCACCGGCACGGCGCCGATGCGCCGATCCGCGAGGATTGCCGTCGCCTCGCGCACGGTGGTGGAAACGTCGCAGGTAACAACGTTGTCGCGGCCTTCGATAATGCGACCAATGGTCATCGTCATGCTCTCCCTGTTGCGAAGTCGCAGGGCCCCTGTCTTTACCGATCGCCCCGGCGGTAGAGTATCACAGGCGCGCGCCCTCTGCCAATTCGCCCGCAAGGCGTCGTGCACCCGCCATGATTTGCTTGCGACGAGGCCGCGGGGGGGCCAAATTGGGGCCATGATTTCCCGCTCTCCCCTCGACGATCCCGCGAAGGCCGCGCATGCCTGGGCGCGCTACTTGCGTGTCATGCGCTGGATGATGACGGTGACGGTGGGCCTCGTCGCAGGCTCGGTGATCCTGCTCTATCGTTCGAACGGGATGGTCTCGATCCACTTCTACATCGCGACCGCGCTGGGCGTGGGCTTCACGATGCTGCTGGCTTCGGCCTTGATGGGCCTGGTGTTCCTGTCGAGCGGGACGGGGCATGACGAGTCGATCGACGATCCGCTCGACGAGGACAACCCTTACAAGTAAATTGGCGCTAGAATCGGGCCGGGACGAAGTTCAGCCCTGGGGGCGAAGCAGACGGAACTGCTCGACGGGGCGGCCGCCGATCAGGTGCTCCTGGATGATCGTCTCCAGCACCTCTTCGTTGCAGGAGTGATACCACACCCCGTCCGGCCAGACGACCGCCACCGGGCCGGCGTGGCAGATGCGCAGGCAATCCGCCTTGGTCCGCGCGACTCCGCCTCCATTTGCCGTCCTTGGCCCGTCGAGGCCGAGCTGCTTGAGACGCTTCTTCAGGTATTTCCACGCCGCCTGGCCTTCGTGGGGCGAGCAGCATTCGCCCTTCTGCGGTTCCGCGCAGATGAAGATGTGACGCTCGATCGAATCGCTGCCGGTCTTGGCGAAGGCCTCGGCGGCCTTCTCGATGTCGCGGGTGCCGGTCATGGCCGCAGCCTCCAGTGTTCGACGTGGTCCGCGAAGGCGGCGGGAAGCGGGGCGGGGCCGTGCTGTCCGACCGCCACCATGACGCTGCGGCTAAAGGCGACGATGCGATTGTCCTGCATGACCAGCTGGACGAGGCGGTGGCTGGTGCGGCCGGTGTCCTCCACCGCGCAATGGACCGTCAGCGGATCGGGATAATGCGCCTCGCCCATGTATTCGATCGCGACGCTGGCGATCATCGAGGACAGGCCGGCAAGCCCGTCGCGATAGCCGCTCTCGTGGTGGAAACGCACGCGTCCGTCTTCGAGGAAAGCGGCCATCGCCACGTTGTTGATGTGCTTGTTGATGTCGAGGTCGCTGAAGCGCGGCTCGATGCTGCTGGAAAACGGGTAGCGTGCGGGATCGAGCAGCGCGGGATCGGGTCTGGGCATAGGCCCCGAAGGTAGGGAGCGGGAGACCTTTGGTCCACCCCTGCCCCGATCAGGCCTTCTTGCCGACGATCCGTGCGATTTCCTGTGCGACGAGGCGTTCCACCATCGGCGGCAGGTTCCTGTCGAGCCATTCGGCCAGGGCCGGGCGCAGGAGTTCGCGGGTCAGTGCCTCGAGCGAGGTTTCGCCCGAACGGACGATCTGCGGCTGGGCACCGGGTTCGGACAGCATGGCGAGCGCGGCCAGCGATTCACGCATGGAATTGCGCGCCTGGGGCTGCAGCAGCGGAGAATCGGTGCCGTCGAGACCATCATCCGGATATTCGGCGGCGGGCGGCGGTGGCAGTTGCGCGGTTTCCTGGAGTTCGAGCACGTCGTCTTCGTCGTCCGCATCGGGCAGAGGATCGAACAGGGGATCGTCGCGGCGTGGACGCGAGGCAGGCCGGGCATCGAGACGGGTATCGCGGGCGATGACCTGCTTGATCGACTGGAGGATCTCCTCGACCGAAGGTTCACCGTTCTGACGCATTGCAAAAATTCCCCGTTCGCTCATGAGCTTGCCCGTTTCCCGAGACAGGATCAAGGCTGCTGCGAATCCGGAATTTCGCCGTCCTGCGCCGGCGTGTCAACCGTGCGTGTCGACCGTGCGACGGGTGCGGCATCGTCGTCCCAGTCGAGGAACTTGCCGCGGACGCGCTCGTAGTTGACTTGCGGGTCGTAGAGCGTGCCGCCGTCGAGATTGAGGTCGCGCGCCTCGGCGCGGCCCATCGCGGCGAGCAGGCTGAAGCCGGCGACGTAGGCATTGCGCCGCGCCGTCACCAGGGTGACTTGCGCGTTCAGCAGTTCCTGCTCGGCGTTCAGGATGTCGAGGATCGTGCGGTTGCCGACCGAATTCTCGGCCTTCACGCCCTCGAGGCTGAGCATGGCCGCATCGACCGCGACTTGCGACGAGCGGATCAGGTCGTTCGAGGCGACGTAGGAAGTATAGGACGACCGCACTTGCGCGATCACGTCGCGCTCGGTGGCGATCTCCTGTTCGAGGGAGGCCGATGCCGTGGCCTGCGCCTGGCGGCGCTGCGCGGCGGGCAGGCCACCCTGGAAGATCGGGATCGAAAGCTGGGCCCCGGCCTGGGCGGAGGAGTCCGTCTGCGACACGCCGGACCCGGTGACACCACGGGCCAGGGTGTTGAAGTAATTGTTGTACGAACCTTGCGCGAACAGCCTGACCGTGGGCAGGCGCCCTGCCCCGGCCACGTCGATGTCCTTCTCGGCCGCACGCGTACGCTCACGGGCGCCGATCAGATCGGGGTTGAAATCCAGCGCGATGGCCGCTGCCTCGTCCGGGCTGGCGGGAAGGCCCGGAAGCGGCGGCGGCGATTCGAGCGCCTGGGGCGCCCTGCCCACCAGGCGGATGTAGGTTTCGCGCGCGCCGGCAAGGTTCGCTTCGGCGGTGAGCAGGTCACTCTGCGCCACTGCGAGGCGCGATTGCGACTGGGCCACGTCGGTGCGGGTGAGGTCGCCGATTTCGAAGCGGTCGCCCGTCGCCTGCAGGTTGGTCTGCAGGACACTGACGTTCTTGCGGTTGAGGCCGACGATCGCCTCGGTGCGGATCACGTCCATGTAGGCCGCGACGACCTGCGAGAAGACCGAGGCTTCCGTCGCTCGCAAGTCCGCCTGCCCGGCCTCGACGCGGATCTTCGCAGCCTTGATACGGTTCTTCACCGCACCGCCCGAATAGATCGGCGCGCCGAGGTCGGCCCCGGCGTTGAAGGTGCGCAAGGGAGCGCTGAACGAGTTCTCGCTCTGCTTGAGGTATTCGGTGTAGGTGCCCGATGCGCTGGCCGTGGGCAGGCCGGCGGCGCGGGCGATCGGCACGCCCTCGTCGGTCGCGCGTTGCTGCGCGCGCGCCGATTCCAGCGTCGGGTTGGTCTGGTATGCCGTGACCAGCGCATCGCGCAGGGTGTCGGCCCACGCAGGCGGGCCAGCCGTCAGTATCAGACATCCCCCCGCGAGCAGCCCGGTACGCCTAGCGAACCGGGCCATGCTCAGAAGCTCCAGCGTTTGGGAGCCGCGAACTCGGGAAGGACGGGTATGCCCATTTCGGCGAGCGGCAGCAGCGAGACGGTGCCCGCGGCCTTGGTGCCGATGGCGAGGCGGGTGACGCCGCGCACGACCGTACCCGTGACCACGCGGCCACCGTCGACAAGGCGGGCAGTGAGCGCTTCGGGCAGGATTTCGGCCGCACCGTCGACCACGACGAGCGAATAGCCGCCCTCGCCCGCCGTTGCGGCATCCGCGGTGGCCACGGTATCGAGCGAACCGGCGAGCGGGCGCAGCAGCGCGGCGAGATAGCCGTCGGCGTCGCCCACCAGCAGGACCTTGTCGGTCGCGGCGGGTTCGGCTTCGGCCAGCATGCGGGCATGGACCAGCGGGGCGGCCAGGAAGCGGCCGTCGCCCAGCGGGATCGCGCGGTCGATATAGGCCGCGTCGCGCATGGTGGCGGGCACGTAGTTCTCACGGGCGAGACCGGCCATCGCTTCGAGCACCCAGGGCTCGTTCACGCCGCTGGTGCGCAGTTGGCTGGAAATCATCGCGCGGCGCGCTTCGGAGATTGCGGCGCCGGCAGGCACCGACCGATCCTCGGTCAAGGTCATCAGGTGAAGTTCCCTAATTCGTTCAGCAGGACCGGCATTCGCGCCAAACAGTCGGTTGGCGAAGACGGCACTTATCGGCCGCTTCTAGGCCAAGGCGCCGATCACGCCAAGCCATTTGAGAATACCCCGGTCGATCAATTCAAGCACTTTGACGATAGCGCCCATGCGGCCTATGGCGCGCAAGTCTGCCCGTTCGCGGCGCCGGCCCGCGCCCCCGCGCGACCTCCCGACAGGGTACACTTGAGTGGGAGGTCGGGCGGGGGCGCGGGCCGGCGCCGCAATCCGCCTTTCAGCGGATTTCGGGCCAAATCCACGTTATCCGCCAGAACGGGAGCGCAAATTCCATGACAGATATGGTGACTATCCGCGAAGACGACCTGATCGAGTCCGTCGCCGACGCGCTGCAATACATCAGCTACTATCATCCGATGGACTACATCCGCGCCCTGGGCGACGCCTACGACGCCGAAGTCGGCCCGGCCGCGAAGGACGCCATCGCGCAAATCCTGACCAACAGCCGCATGTGCGCGGAAGGCCACCGCCCGATCTGCCAGGACACCGGCATCGTCAACGTCTTCATCGAGTGGGGCCAGAACTGCCGTCTCGAAAGCGACCGCAGCTTGCAGGAAGTCGTCGATGACGGCGTGCGGCGCGCCTACAACCACCCCGAGAACCGCCTGCGCGCCTCGGTGCTGGCCGATCCCGCCTTCACCCGCCGCAACACCAAGGACAACACCCCTTGCGTGCTCTCGGTGGAGATGGTCCCGGGCTCGAAGATCTCGGTCGACGTCGCGGCGAAGGGCGGCGGGTCGGAGAACAAGTCCAAGTTCAAGATGATGAATCCCAGCGATTCGATCGTCGACTGGGTGGTCGAGATGTTGCCGCAGATGGGCGCCGGCTGGTGCCCGCCGGGCATGCTGGGCATCGGTATCGGCGGCACCGCCGAGCACTGCGTCAAGCTCGCCAAGCAGAGCCTGATGGAGCCGATCGACATGGCCCAGCTCAAGCAGCGCGGCCCCCAGAACGACATCGAGGCGCTGCGCATCGAGATCTTCGACAAGGTCAACGCGCTGGGCATCGGCGCGCAGGGCCTGGGCGGTCTCGCCACGATCCTCGATGTCAAGATTCTCGACTGGCCGTGCCACGCCGCCGGCAAGCCCGTGGCGATGATCCCCAACTGCGCCGCCACCCGCCACGCGCACTTCACCCTCGACGGTTCGGGCCCGAGCTATCTCGAGACGCCGAACCTCGACGAGTGGCCCAAGGTCCACTGGGCGCCGAGCAAGGAAGCGAAGAAGGTCGATCTCGACACGCTCACCTCCGAGGAAGTGCAGAGCTGGAAGCAGGGCGACCGCCTGCTGCTCAACGGCAAGATGCTGACCGGACGCGACGCGGCGCACAAGCGCATCGCCGACATGCTGGCCAAGGGCGAGGAACTGCCGGTCGATTTCAAGGGCCGGGTGATCTACTATGTCGGCCCGGTCGATCCGGTGCGCGACGAAGTGGTCGGCCCGGCAGGCCCGACCACGGCCACCCGCATGGACAAGTTCTCCGACACCATGCTCGATCTCGGCCTGCTCGCCAGCGTCGGCAAGTCCGAGCGCGGCCCGGCCGCCACGCAGTCGATCGCCAGGCACAAGTCGGCCTACCTGATGGCCGTGGGCGGCGCGGCCTATCTGGTCGCGCGGGCGATCAAGCAGTCCAGGGTCGTCGGCTTCGCGGACCTCGGCATGGAGGCGATCTACGAGTTCACGGTGCAGGACATGCCGGTGACCGTCGCGGTGGATAGCGAAGGTGCCAACGTCCACACTCTCGCACCGCAGCACTGGAAGGCCAAGATCGCCGAGGAACACCTGCTGGCGGACTGACCGCCGGCGTTCTCCCCGACGACGACCTGAAAAGGGGCCCGGAGCTGCAGCTCCGGGCCCCTTTCTACTGGACCGTGAAGTCGGCCCGGAGCGAAGGCTCCGGGCGTCGTTCAGGGCGCTCAGCTGGCGCGGCGAACCGCGCCCTTGTGCGCGCCGAGGCCCTTGGGACCGCGCGGACGGAAGCGACGCTTGCGCTCGCCACCCTCTTCGCCGGCGGCGCCTTCGCGGCGCTCGCCCTGGGGACGATCGCTGCGCTGGCCACCACGGCCGCCCTGGCCGCCGCTGCGACCACCGCCCTGGCCGCTGCGGCCGCCACCCTGGCCACGGCCACCGCCCTGCGGCTGGGCCGGGGCAGCACGTGCCGGAGCCGGCAGGCGCGCGGCCTGGTTCTGGAAGTCTTCCGGCAGCGGCAGCAGGTCGAGCTTGACGCGGGTCAGGCGCTCGATGTCGCGGATGTAGGGCTTCTCGTCCGACGCGACGTAGCTGATCGCGACGCCGGTCGCCCCGGCGCGCGCGGTGCGGCCGATGCGGTGGACGTACTGTTCGGCGACGTTGGGGATCTCGTAGTTGTAGACGTGGCTCACGCCCGAGACGTCGATGCCACGGGCGGCGATGTCGGTGGCGACGAGGACGCGGATCGCGCCCTGGCGGAAGCCGCCGAGCGCGGCGGTGCGCTGGGCCTGGCTCTTGTTGCCGTGGATCGCGGCGGCGGGGATGCCGGCGGCGACGAGGTGGCGCACGATGCGGTCGGCGCCGTGCTTGGTGCGGCTGAACACCAGGGCACGGTCGATGGCGCCGTGGGTGGCGTTCTCGGCCGCGTCATCGGCAAGGCCGGCGCGCAAGGACAGGGTCAGCAGGGCCTGCTTCTCTGCCTGGTTGATCATGATCGCGTACTGTTCGACGCGCTCCGCGGTGGTCGACTGCGGCGCGACTTCGACCTTGACCGGGTTGTTGATGAACTGACGGCCCAGGTCGGCGATCGCCTGCGGCATGGTGGCCGAGAAGAACAGGCTCTGGCGACCGGCGGGCAGCATGTTGGCGACGCGCTTCAAGGGCACGATGAAGCCCAGGTCCATCATCTGGTCGGCTTCGTCGAGCACGAAGATCTCGACGTGCTTGAGGGTCAGCGCGCGCTGGTCGATGAGGTCGAGCAGGCGGCCGGGCGTGGCGACGAGGATGTCGACGCCGCGCTCGAGCGCACGGGCCTGCTTGCCCACGGGGACGCCGCCGAAGATGCACTGGATCGTGAGATTCAGGAACTTCGCATAGCCCTTCATGTTGTCGGCGATCTGGGCGGCCAGTTCGCGCGTGGGCGAGAGGACCAGCATGCGGCAGCCGGCGTTCTGGCGCGGCTTGGGGTCCTGGGCCAGGCGGTGCAGCGAAGGCAGCGAGAACGCGGCGGTCTTGCCGGTGCCGGTCTGCGCGATGCCGAGCAGGTCGCGGCCTTCGAGGAGCGAAGGAATGGCCTTGCGCTGGATCGGCGACGGATCGGTGTATCCCTTGACGGCAAGCGCGCGAAGAATGGGCTCGGCCAGGCCAAGTTCGGAGAAATAGGACATCAAGTCACTTTCAAAGGTGCACGGGGGCGAGCACGTTCGAAAAGACGAATCTTTAGGAAGAGCGCGCGCACGGCAAGGTGTCGTTACGGGCGACCCTGCGTGAGGAAGGAAGCTTGGGATTGGTGGCAACCGCTAGTCCGGTCCGGTCTTGGCGGCTTGCGCCTCGACCTCACGCTGCTCACGGATTGCGGCGGGAATAACCCCACGCGCCGGTTGCTGAGGCGCTACATAGTGTGCGGTGCAGCGAAGCGCAAGAAAATTACGCCCAGGCTTGACATTTGCGGCGAAGGTCCGAGCCGCAAGGCGGGTTCTTTCAATCTTCCGAACCCCATTGGAGCGTATGGGGATCGCCCAGCGTCACCAGCCGGCGCAGCGCGGCGCGGGCAAGACGCTCGGTCTCGACCTTGCGGCGGGCGGCGGCGATCTGGTGCAGGGGGGCGGGGCGCAGGATTTCCGCGTCGTAGCCATCCGCCACGATCACGCCGCAGCGTTCCGGCAGGAATGCGCCGGTTTCCAGCGGCGAGCGGTCGAGGGCAGGGGAAAGGCCCCAGTAGAAACGGTCGCAATAGTCGAGATAGTCCGTCCATTTCCCGTCGCCGAGCAGATCGGCGCGCGACACCTTGATCTCGACGATGATGACGTGACCCTTGGCATCGATCCCCATGAGATCGGCCCGGCGTCCGCAGCGCAGCGGCATTTCGGGTACGCACCAGATACCGTTGCGCGCAAACAGGCGAGATATGCCGCGCGCGACGCCCGATGCGGTTTGCGACGGGGCAGGGGACAGCGAGAGAGAATCGGCTTCGGCCATGCGCACATGATAGGAACATAGCGGGAACTTACAAGTCGTCCCGCAAGGTCGTGCGTCGAAGTCGAATTTGTCGCTGGAAACCCCCGCCGCCCTCTGCTAACCGGCCTTCCGTTGCACCCGTAGCTCAGCTGGATAGAGTGACGCCCTCCGAAGGCGTAGGCCACTGGTTCGAATCCAGTCGGGTGCACCATTTCTCCGATACCTTCCGGATCTATGTCGAGCGGGGCCGCTCGGCCCGCGCTCACGCGAAAATCCGCTCTACCGCGAGCCGGAAGGGAAATCGTCTCGCAATCCGCACCGCGCCGGGGTCGAGCCCCGAGCGTGCGAGAATTTCGGGCCATTCGTCCGGCCGATGCGAGCGTGCGATCGATAGCTGCCCGTCCTCGCGAACGATGCGATGGACTCCCATCATGCGCGCCAGCAGCGGGAAGCCGTGATAGGCGAAGGCGTGGCGGTGCAGGTCGCTCACCAGCCAGCCGCGCCTCGAAGCGTGTTCCATGTGCCGCAGGAAATGGCCGAGTTGATCGTCGCTCATGTGGTGGGCGACCTGGCTGCTGACGATGAAGTCGAATTGCTCGGGCTGGTCGGCGTAGTCTCCCGTCCGATAGTCGATGGCAAGCCCCGGCTGCGTGGCGGCCCGGGCGAGCCCCTCGCTCGCCGGGTTGAGGTCGACGCCGACCATCCTGGCCTCGATCCCGCGCCGGGCCGACCACCGCGCCACCGCGCGCAGCATGTCTCCATGGCCGAAACCAACGTCGAGGATGCTGAAGCTGCGCGCATCCCCGATCGCGCGCGACAGGAAGGCGAGCGTCGGCCGGGTGGTGAGCGTCCAGCGGTTGACCCGGGCCAGGTCGTGCAGCACCCGGCCGTACGTGCCGACGTCGAGTTCGGCCGCGTCCATCTGCTCTTCTTGGAGGGAGCGGGTCGCGAGCGATCTCATTGCACGACGATTTTGCCGGTCATCCCGAACGCGCCGTGCATGAAGTGGGTGCAGCGGACTTTGTAGGTGCCCGTCGGCGGCGCTACCAGGTGAACCTCGACGCTCTGCCCGCCCTTGAGCGAGATGGCGCCGCCGACGATCCTGCCACGGTCCGCTTCCGGGATCGTCGCGGCGGCGAAGAAGTCCTTCGCCGCAAAATCGTGCCCGCCCGAGGCCAGGTTCTCGAATCGCAGGGCATAGGCCCTGCCATGGTCCAGAGTGATCGTGGAGGGGCTGAACTGGAAGTTCGACAGTTGCACGGTGAGCGTGCTGACGTCACCGGGACCTGCCGCAACCGATGGTGCCTGCGACATGGCGGGCGCCGGGGCGAAGGTCTGGGTGGCAAGAGTGAGGGCAGCGGCAGCGACGAGACGCCAAACGATCATGTCCGGTCTCCAGTATCCCCGTGAAAGGGCACGACTCCGGCAATGCGGGCCGAGTGCATTTATCACATCGTTTCCGACCTATCCGAAGGATATTCTTTGCGCGCTCGCAGCTTGCGGGGGCTGGTAAAAGCGCGCAGTCTCCGTTTGAAATGGAAGCGGGATGCCCGGATGAGAAGCGTCTGCATGGTAATGGCCTGCATTCTCGTGGTCGGCCTGGGCATTGCGTCCACGCAAGCGCAGGCGAGCGTGCTCGGCCGCTGGCTGACCGACGACGGGTCGGGCGTGGTCGAGCTTGCGCCCTGCGGGCCTGCGCTGTGCGGGCGACTGGTCGCCGTGCGCGATCCCAAGGCACCCAGCCACGACGTCAACAACCCCGATCGCGCCTTGCGCGGCCGTATGCTGGTCGGAATTCCGATCCTCTCGGGGCTCGTGCGCGATTCCGGGAAGGATGGTGCGGGATGGAGCGGTGGCCAGGCATACGATCCCAAGGCCGGCCGCACCTACCGGGCCAGCATCCGCCTCGGCACTGCCGACAGGCTGGACGTGACCGGCTGCCTTTTCCTGTTCTGCCGAACCCGGCACTGGACCCGCGCGACCACGGAGCAAGCCCGTTGAATCACGACGACGTCATGGCCCTGATCGCCAAGGAAACGGGCCTGCCGCTGGAGCAGCTCAGGCCGGAAGCGACTCTCGCCACCCTTGATATCTCCTCGCTCGACCTCGTCAGCCTGCTGTTCGAATTGGAAGACAGGTACGGGGTGGAAATAGAGCCGGAAGAACTGTCACGCGAGACGACGCTGGGCCAGTTGCTCGAACGCATCGGGGTTGCGGCACCCCGGTGACCCAGGCCTCGATCGAAAGCGCGGCCCCCCGCGTGCTCGTCACCGGGATGGGCTGCGTCAGCGGCCTGGGCCGGGGCGTCGCGGCGAACTGGGCGCGCGTGCGCGAGGGCAGGGGCGCGATCCGCCCGCTCGTCCCTCCGGCACCTGCGGGCATGGGCGCATGGGTGGAGGCTCCCGCCGACGGGGAAGACCGCTTTCCCGGCATCGATGCGCAACGCCTGCGGCGCCTGGGCAAGCTCGACCCGATCTCGGCATTCGCGATCGAGGCGGCACTGGAAGCCGTCGCCGATGCCGGGCTGGACGGGCACCCCTCGCTGGAACGGCGCACCGCGATACTGCTCGGCTGTGGCAGTGGCGGCAACGCGACGATCGAGACGGCCTACGAGCGCCTCTTCGCCAGGGACGAGAGCCGGGTCCATCCCCAGACCATTCCCAGTTCGATGATTACCGCGCCGGCCGCGCACCTGGCGATGGTGCTGGGCGTGCATGGCGCGGTCTTCACGCTGTCCAGCGCCTGCGCCTCTTCCGCGCATGCCTTGGGCGAGGCGATGCACATGATCCGCAGCGGGCGGGCGGACGTCGTCGTCGCAGGAGGCGCGGAGGCCTGCCTGACGCGCGGATCGATGGTGGGCTGGCAATCGCTGGGCGTCCTCTCGCCTGACACCTGCCGGCCCTTCTCGTGCGATCGGCGCGGCATCGTGCTGGGAGAAGGCGCCGCCGTGCTGGTGCTGGAGAGCGAGGCGCATGCGCGGGCGCGGGGGGGCCATGTCCACGGGGAACTGGCAGGCTACGGCCTGTCGAGCGATGCCGGCCACATGACCGCGCCCGACATCGCCGGGATCACCGCCGCCATCCGCGCGGCGCACGAAGATGCAGGGCTGGCGTTCGACGTTCCCGCGCTTGTCTCCAGCCACGGCACCGGCACTGCGCTCAACGACAAGGCGGAGGCCGCGGCCTTGCGCCAGGTCTACGGCCACCATCTCGAAAGGCACCGCGTCATCGCAACCAAGTCCGCACACGGCCACATGATCGGCGCGACCGGCGCCATCGAGTTCATCCTGGGCATGAAGGCCCTGGCCGACGGGGTGGCGCCTCCCGTGCTCAACCACCTAGGCCCCGATCCCGAGTGCGACCTGCCGCTGGTGCTGGAGCCCGAGGCCTTCGCGCCCGCCGTGCTGGTCTCCAGCAGCTTTGCCTTCGGCGGCCTGAATGCCGTGCTGGTGGGGCGCCGGGTGTGAGCGCGACCGTGGCCCACATCAACCGCATCGGCACCGCCGACCCGCCGTTCGAGGTGCACGACGCGTTCGTCCGCTTCGTGACGTCCGAACTGGGCGACGAGCGCTCCCGCCGCCTGTTCGAGCGCATGGCCGCCCGTTCGGGAATAGCCCGGCGCCATTCCTTCCTCGAACCGGTGACGCTGGCCGACGGGACCGTCACCGATGTCGAGCGCTTCTACGGCAAGGGACCATGGCCCTCCACCGCGTTGCGCATGGAACGCTACGAGCGCGATGCCCCGCGCCTCGCGCTTGCGGCGATCGATGCGCTCGGCCTCGATCCGGGGACGGCGGGGATCACGCACCTCGTTGTCGCATCCTGCACCGGCTTCATGGCGCCGGGACTGGACCAGGTGATCGTTGCGCAAGCCGGCCTCGATCCCGGCGTGGAGCGGACGGTGGTGGGCTTCATGGGCTGCTATGCGGCGGTCAATTCGCTGCGTCTTGCCCATCACATCGTCCGCTCGACTCCCGAGGCGCGCGTGCTGGTGGTGACGCTGGAGCTTTGTACCATCCATTTCCAGCGCAACCGCGATCTGGCGAGCCTGCTGGCCATGCTGCTGTTCGGTGACGGCGCCGCCGCCGCGCTGGTCACGGCGGAGCCTGCCGGCATCGCCATGCGTGACTTTCGCGCCGTCACCATTCCCGGCACGGCCGATGCGATCACCTGGACGATCCGCGACCAGGGTTTCGACATGCACCTGGGCGGCGAAGTGCCGGCGCGCATCGCCGAAGCGCTCGCCGCCGATGCCCGGCGCAACGATGGCGGCGGCCTGCTGCGCGGCGCCGCGCCGCACGAGGTGGACTTGTGGGCCGTCCATGCCGGCGGCCGCACGGTGCTCGACGCGGTGGAGCACGGCCTGGGCCTTTCGCCAGAGGCGCTGGCGCCCTCCCGGGCGGTGCTGAACGATCATGGCAACATGTCGTCCGCCACGCTGATGTTCATCCTCGCCCGCATGCTCGCGGGGCAGGCGCGGGGTGCCGGGCTGGCGCTGGCGTTCGGTCCGGGGATGGCGGCGGAGAGCTTCCGCTTCGATTTCGAGACCTGAGTTGGTAGACACCGGGCCTGCCGACGTGCTCGTCGTGGGCGCGGGCCTTGCGGGCAGTGCCGCCGCCTGCCTGCTGGCGCGCGAAGGGCGCAAGGTGGTGCTCCTGGACCGGCAGACCGGGCCCCACCACAAGGTCTGCGGCGAGTTCCTTTCGGTCGAGGCGGCGCAGCATCTGGGCGACCTCGGGCTGGACCTTCGCGCGCTGGGCGCCACGTCGATCGACCGGGTCCGCCTGGTCTCGGGTCGCAACGAGGCCGAGGCGCGCCTGCCGTTCGGGGCATTCGGGCTCAGCCGCCATGCGCTCGACGAAGCCCTGCTCGCCCTTGCCGTAGAGGCCGGGGCCGAAGTCGAACGCGGGGTGCGCGTGCTGGAACTCGACGGCGCCGCCGCGCGCACCAACAGGGGAAGCCGCGAGGGCCGCCATGTCCTGCTGGCCTCCGGCAAGCTGCCTATACGCGAAAACGGGGCCGCTCCGGCAGGCCGTTCCGACGATGGCTACGTCGGCTTCAAGATGCACTACCGGCTTGCCGCGGCCGCATCCCGTCGTCTTGCCGGAACGATCCTGCTCGTCCTGTTCGAAGGCGGCTATGCGGGCCTGCAGATGGTCGAGGACGGGCGCGCCAACTTGTGCGTGGTCCTGCGGCGCAGGCAGTTCGTGGAGGTCGGCGGGGATTGGCCGGCCGTGCGCGACCGGCTCGATGAAACGCAGGCTTTGCGCGACATGCTCGCCGACGCGGAGCCGCTATTCGAACGGCCCGTGACGATCGCCAACCTCGCCTATGGCCTGCCGACGCGCGACCTCGGCGACCCGCGCGTGCTGCGTCTCGGCGACCAGTGGGCGATGACCGCCTCGCTGACTGGCGACGGCATGGCGATCGCCTTGCGCAGTGCCTTCGTCGCCGCCCGCTGCCTGGTGGCGGGAGAGGATGCCGCGACCTACCACCGGCGCCTTGCCGAGCAGGCACGATCGCAGATCCTGCGCGCGATGGTGCTCCAGAACATGCTGGACCGGCCTGTCCTGCGACGGATTGGTTGCCGGCTGGCCGGCGCTTTCCCGTCGCTGCTCACGCATGCGGCGCGGAGCACCCGCCTGCCTGAATGGGACGCGGGCTCCGGGCCGGCCTGACAGTCGGCTTCAGTATCCGAAGAACCGCTTGAGCCCGAGCGCCTTGAGGCCGCGGCGGTAGGTCATCGAACTCATGTCGGCCGGGATATGCCCTTCGTCGGCAGGGTCGAGCGGGAGCCATTCGGGCATCTGCGCCTCGACGATGGCCTTGTCCTCCTCGAATATCCGCTGGTTGAAGTCGTAGACGTCCTGCACTGGCAGGTTGGTGTCGAAATTGCGCGCGATGGGCGCGAACAGCCGGGTGACCCTGGCGGAAACCGGGGAGGCGGCGTTCATGATGACGAGCCGGTCCTTGTCGGGGAAATGAATCTCCAGCGTCGCGGTGAACGGCAGGTGGCAGCGGAAGGGCCATAGCGCTCGAAACTGGGATAAGTCGTCAGATTGAGGCGCTCGGGAATGTCGCGCGCGGGGTGTGCGGGTACATGGACGCATTTGCCGCCGGTGCCGAACTTCAGGCCATGGTAGGCGCAGACGACGCCGCCCGCCTGCTGCGTGCCGAGGCTCAGCGGCACGCCGCGATGGGGGCACACGTCCAGTGCGACGACCACCTCGTCACCCGACTTGTAGATCACCAGCGGCTGGTCGAGCAGCTTCGTGCCGATCGGCTTCGGTCCGACCTCGCGTGCCAGGGCCACGGGATACCAGTGGCGGGCAAGGACGAACCAGTCCTCGGGATCGAAAGTGCAGCGGAGCGGCAGGGCAGGGCGGCGGGTGTCGATGACAGCAGCGGTGGCCATGGAAATTCTTCCGTTGGGGAGTCGTTTCCATGGTCTTCGTCAACTCGGAGCGCTCTATCAAACGCAATGATTCACACATCGCGTTGCAAAAATTCGGGCAGTGTTGCTCCGCGCTATCTTACTTGACGACGTGGATAGGCGGGCTGCCGCCCTCGTGCTTTTCCCCGGCGGCCTTCGCCTCGGCGGATCGTGCGACGATCGCGTCGTGTTCGGCAAAGACCCTTTCGATTTCGACGCGCTTGTCGAAGATCATGCGCGCGACACCGCCGGTCATCCCGCCTTCGTCACCGACGCGGCCCAGCACGCCGGCAAGGTCTTCCAGAGTCGCCTTCTCTGGACTGCTATGGAGTCCGCCCTTGGAATCACGGTAGGCGGTGCATTCGCTGGCCATGAGCTTTCTCCGTTTGTTCGCTAAATGATAATGCGTAATCCGGGCATTGGTTGCTTTCTCGAGACGGCCGGGGGGGTCGGCATGACCTGACCCTTCGCGCCCGTTCGCAGCATCTCATGCCCATCGACAATACGAAAGACGGTCGATGGGCTCATGGATATTCGCCGGGGTAATGGGAGCCGTTTTTGGCCCACTGGTTTTTTGGGAGGTCCTTTCGGCGCTGGCCTTTGCCGTCATTTTCGGATCGCTTTTCAAGGCGATCGCCATAGCCCGGCCGGAGAACTCCAGGCATGGCCGCTATGGCGATGGCGGCGCCGAGGGAGGGGTGCGATGCGGATTCGTCCGCCGGTTGTTCGGACGGCGGGAGCGATGGCGGAGGCGGCGGCGACTGGGAGAGCGATTCGCCCACCGTCACTTCAAGCGCAGCGGCAGGCCCGCCGCGACGAATTGTACTTCGACGGCCGTCGCGGCGATCGTCTGGTTCAGGCGGCCGGCCTCGTCCCGGAACCGCCGGGCGAGGGCATTTTCGGGGACGATGCTGAGGCCCACCTCGTTCGAGACCAGCACCAGCGGCACCCGGCAGCGACGCATGGCCTCGCATGCCGCAGCGACGGGTTCATCGAGGGGAAGTTCCGCCAGCATCAGGTTCGAAAGCCACAAGGTCAGGCAGTCGACCAGGATTGCGGCGGCATTCTGCGCGGCCCGGTCGATGGCCCCGGCAAGATCGAGCGGTTCCTCCAGCGTCGTCCAGCGCGGGCCGCGATCCTCGCGGTGGCGAGCGATGCGCAGGGTCATCTCGTCGTCGAACGGCTGGCCGGTGGCGACATAGGCGAGGGGCCCTGCGTGCGTCTCGACCCGGCCTTGCGCATAGCGGCTCTTGCCCGAGCGCGCGCCGCCGAGCACGAACAGGGCGCCGGTCATGGGCGCACCCCGGCGAGCGCGAGCAGGCCGTCGATGTCGATGTGGGTCTCCATCGCCTCGGCCAGCGCATCCAGCGCGGCGTCGACCCGCGCATCGTGGTCGAAACCGTCCGACGTGCCGCCGATCCGGGCGAGCAGTCCGGCCCGCAGCGTGGGTCCGGCAAGCAGGCCGTGGCAATAAGTCCCGAGCACCAGCCCGTCGCGGCTGATGGCGCCGTCCTCGCGGATACCGGCCGGCCCGCCTTCGAGGCGCGCGAAGGGACGGACGGCGTCGGGCCCCCGGGTCATGCCCATGTGCATCTCGTAACCGGCGAAACGGGCGCCAAGCGCGGTGCCCCGGACTTGGGCGAGGGCCTTGCGATCGCCGAGCACGGTGGCGACGTCCAGCAGGCCAAGCCCGGCTACTTCGCCCGGCTCGCCCTCGATGCCCTGAGGGTCGGCCACGGTGCGGCCCAGCATCTGGTAGCCGCCGCAGATGCCCAGTACCGCGCCGCCGCGCCGGTGGTGGGCGAGCACGTCGATGTCCCAGCCCTGCGCGCGCAGGAACGCGAGGTCCGCGATCGTCGCCTTGGAACCGGGCAGGACGATCAGCGCAGCGCTTGCCGGGATCGGGGTTCCGGGCGGGATCATCGCGACTTCGACGCCGCTTTCCTGGCGCAGCGGGTCGAGGTCGTCGAAATTGGCGATGCGCGGCAGGATCGGGCAGGCGACGAGCAACTTGCCGGGCTTCGTTCCCAGACCTCGCTCCAGCACCACGGCGTCCTCGCTGGGCAATTGCGCGACGGCCGGCACCCAGGGCAACACGCCGAAGCCGCGCCAGCCCGACCGCTCCTCGATCGCGGCATAGCCGTCGGCGAATAGCGCGGGATCGCCGCGGAACTTGTTGATGAGGAAGCCGTGGACCATCGCCGCGTCCTGCGGGTCGATCACGGCGCGGGTGCCGACGATCGCGGCGATGACCCCGCCGCGGTCGATGTCGCCGGCGAGCACCACCGGCACGCCGGCTTCGCGGGCGAAGCCCATGTTGGCGATGTCGCCTTCGCGCAGGTTGATTTCCGCCGGCGAGCCGGCCCCTTCGACGAGGACGAGATCGCAGCGCGCCTCCAGCCGCCGGTAGCTGGCGAGCACTTCGGGCAGCAGCGGGCGGCGCGCCTCGCGGAAGTTGGCCGCGCCCAGGGTGCCGCGCACCCGGCCATGGACGATCAGTTGCGAGGTCCGATCGGCCTGGGGCTTCAGCAGCACCGGGTTCATGTCGACATGGAGCGGCGCGCGGGCCGCGAGGGCCTGGAGCGCCTGGGCACGGCCGATCTCGCCCCCCTCGGGCGTGACCGCGGCGTTGTTGGACATGTTCTGCGGTTTGAAGGGCAGGACGCGTAGGCCCCGGTTAGCCGCCGCGCGGCACAGCCCGGCGACCAGCACCGACTTGCCGACGTCGGAGCCGGTTCCCTGCAGCATCAGGCCGGCCATGCGGCAACTCCCACTGTCACCATCAAGGCGATCGCTCCCAGTACGGCACAGGCGCGCCGGTATACAGCGAGGGCGCGGCGCAGGTCCTGCGGGCGGGCCTCGCGTCCGTCCTTGCCGATCCACGGCTTGGCGGCAAGCAGCCCGTCGTAGGCGACCGGCCCGGCAAGGCGGACCCCGAGTGCCCCGGCCATCGCGGCCTCGGGCCAGCCGGCGTTGGGCGAGGCATGAAGGCCGTGGTCGCGGACCATCGTGGACCAGCCTCCGCCACCGGCGAGGCAAAGTAGCAGCGCCGAGAGGCGCGCGGGCGCCAGCATGGCGACGTCGTCGATCCGGGCGGCGGCCCAGCCATAGGCGCGATAGGGTTCCTCGCGGTGGCCGATCATGCTGTCGGCGGTGTTGATCGCCTTGAGCGTCCACGCGCCGGGTAGGCCGAGGAGCACGAGCCACAGGAGCGGCGCCACGACCCCGTCGCAGAAGCTTTCGGCAAGGCTCTCGATGGCGGCGCGGGCGACGCCGGCCTCGCCCAGTTCAGCGGTGTCGCGCCCGACGATCATGCCCACGGCGCGGCGCGCGGCGGGAAGGTCGCCGGCCTCGAGCGCGGACAGGATCGGGCGGACATGATCGTCGAGACTGCGCGCGGCCATGGCCGGCCAGGCGAGCAGGGCAAGGACGGGCCAGGCCCAGGCGCCTGCCAGCGTTCGCACGCCGGCCTCGGCGAGGGCGACGACGCAGGCGGTGAGCGCAATCAGCAGGACCATCGCGGCGATGCCCGCGATCCGGCGATGGCGGTCCGATCGATCGGGGCGGTTGAGGCGTCGGTCGCACACCCCGATGACGTTCGCGAAGAGGCCTACCGGATGGCCGATCAGGGCGTGAATACGCGGCGGCCAACCCAGCAGCGCCTCGATTCCCAGCGCGGTAGCGGCGATCGGCTCAGCCACGGGCGAGAGCCCTGTCGAGGCGGTCCAGCGAAGCGGGGTCGGCCGGGACGCCGAGGCGCAAGGTATCGGGCTGATTGGCGAAGGGGCGGGACAGGATACGGGCCCGGGCCAGGCGCGTGAAGAGTGCCTCGGCATCGCAACCGGCCAGATAGCGGAAAAGCGGACAGACTCCCTGCGGGGCGAGGCCGTGGCGGTCCAGCACGCGGTCGAGAGCGGCGGCGCGGCGCGGCAGTTCGGCGCGGGTCCGGGCGATCCATTCGCCGTCCGCATAGGCCGCGCGCCCGATCGCGAGCGCGGCGGCGTGGATCGGCCAGCTTCCCAGCGCCGCGCGCAGCGGTTCTCGCAGGGCACCGGGCGCGATCACGAAGCCCAGGCGCAAGCCGGCAAGGCCGAAGAACTTGCCGAAGGAGCGCAGCACGACGAGTCGCCCGTCGTCGCCGACCTCGGGCGCGACGCTCGCTTGCGGATGGCAGTCCACAAAGGCCTCGTCGACCACCAGCCAGCCTCCGGCGGCGGCGATGCCGGCGTGCCAGTCGAGGATGGCGGCCGGGGTATGCAGGAGTCCGTCCGGATTGTTCGGGTTGGCGAGGACGATCGCTTCGGGGCGCTCGGGACTTTCACCGAAAGCGACGGGACGCGATATGGCGAAGGCTTCCGCATGGGTGCGGTAGGCGGGCACGAGCGCGCGACCGGGCATGGCCAGCATGGGGGCCAGGAGGCGCAGCGCCGTCTCGCTGCCCGGCACCGCGCAGACGAGCGCCGGGGCCACGCCGAAGTGGCGGGCCGCCTCGGACTCCAGCGCGGCGAGGGCGTCCGGGTCGGGCAGGGCGGCCCAGTCGGTCGTGGTGCCCGTAGCGAGCGGCCACGGCGCCGGATTCAGGCCGGTCGACAGGTCCAGCCATTCGCCGGGATCACCGCCGAAGCGCCGTGCGGCCTCGGTCAGGCGGCCACCATGGTGGAGGAATGCGCTGGTCATGCGCCGAGGACCAGTGCGAGGAGCAGCGCGGTTTCGACCAGTTCGATCCCGGCGCCGTGGCCATCGCCCGATATCCCGCCCAGCCGTGTTTTCAGCCACAATCCCCAGATCGCGGCGGCGGGGAACAGGACCAGCAAGGCAGGGGCGAGCGCCGAGGCGATCCCGATCGCCATCGTCGCCCAGACCGCGAGATGCCAGCGCCCCACGCCGCTGCGGAAACGGGTGCCGAGCCCATCGTGCAGCGGCGGCAGGAACAGGCTCCAGGCGATCGGGGCGATGCGGGCCAGGACCGGCACCACCACCAGCGCCGCGACCTTGTCGGCGGGAATGGCGTGGAGGAGCACCAGCTTGGCGATCAACTGGAGCACGATGACGACCACGGCGAAGCTGCCGACGTGCGGGTCGGCCATGACCGCGGAAAGCCGCTCGCGGCCGCGATGGGCAGCGCCTGCGCCGTCGGCCACGTCGCCCAGGCCATCGAGATGGAGAGCGCCCGTCATCGCCACCCAGCCAGTGAGGCCCGCCAGGGCGCCGAGCCACGGGTCGCGCGCGTAGAGCAGCCACCATGGCATGGCGACAGTGGCGCCCACCGCCAGTCCCGCGACCGGGAACCACCGCATCGCGGCGGCGAAGTCCCGCGCATCGGCTTCTACCGGCGGCAGCGGTAGCCGGGTCAGGAACTGGAGCGCGAGGACGAGGTGCTTCACGCGCTCAATGCCACGATCTGCGCGGCCGGCATTCCGTCGTCGGGCCAGAGGCGCAGGCTCAGGACGCAGGAGTAAGGCAGGTCGAAAGCCCATACCTGGCGATGTTCCATGTGGAACAATGCGGCCAGCGCCGCACGCATGGCGCCGCCGTGGGTGACGACGAGGCTGGGCTGGTGCAGGTGCAGCACCGCCTCGCCGACGCGGGCGCACAAGTGCGACCACCGTTCGCCTTCGGGCGGGGCGCAGGCGTCGGGATCGTCCCAGAAGCGACCATAGGCGCCCGGCTCGACCTCGGCGGGATCGAGCCCGGTCCAGGCGCCGAAATCGAGTTCGCGCCAGCGCGCGTCCACCGTGTCGGAAGCACCACGCGCGGAGGCGATCCGGCGCGCAGGAACAAGCGCACGGGCAAGGTCGGAGGATATCACATGGTTGAAATCGAGCCGATCCGCCGCCGCCACGCAGCGGGTGACGCCGATCGGCAAGGGTGCCTCGTCCAGCTGGCCGAGCAGGCGGCCGGGCCGGGCCGGTATGCCATGGCGCATCAGGTGCACGAGAAAACCGTTCATGGCCGGCCGGCTACCGCTGCCTCGTCGAAAGTCGCCATCTCGTCGTGGGCGGCGAGCGCCGCGCGTACGATCGGCACGGCGAGCGCTGCCCCGGTCCCTTCGCCAAGGCGCAGGCCAAGGCGCAGCAGCGGTTCGAGCCCGAAGGCTTCGAGCAGCCGCGCGTGACCGGCTTCGGCGGAGCAGTGCGCGGCGAGGCAGTGGCCGGTCAGGCGCGGGTTGTCGCGGACCAGCGGGGCGATCGCGGCGGAGGCGATAAAGCCGTCGAGCAGCACCGGCACGCGCCGGAGCCGGGCGGCAAGGATGGCCCCGGCCATCGCCGCGATCTCGCGCCCGCCCAGCCGGCGCAAGGTCTCGAAGGCATTCAGACAGGCCGGGCCGTGCAGCGCCAGTGCCGCCTCGACCGCTGCCGCCTTGCGCAGCAGCCCCGCCTCGTCGACGCCGGTGCCGCGCCCGATCCAGTCGCCCGGCTCGCCACCCTGCGCCTGTGCGCAGAGGGCAGCGGCGGGGGTGGTGTTGCCGATGCCCATCTCGCCAACGAGCAAAAGCTGGGTATCGTCGAGCAGCGCCGCTGCGCCCTGGTTGAGGGCGTCGAGGCATTCCTCCACGCTCATCGCCGCCTCGCGGGTTATGTCGCCGGTCGGCCGGTCGAGATCGAGCGCGACCACCGAAAGGTTCGCCGCGCAGGCTCGCGTCAGGGCGTTGATCGCGGCGCCGCCGGCCTGGAAATTGGCCACCATCTGGACGGTGACTTCGGGCGGATAGGCGCTTACCCCCCGTGCCGCGACGCCGTGATTGCCGGCGAAGACGACCGCCTGCACCGTGTCCGCACGGGGCCGCCCGGTGCGCTGCCAACCCGCCATGAACACGGCGACGTCCTCGAGCCGCCCGAGCGCGCCAGCCGGCTTGGTCAGCCGCGACTGGCGGTCGAGCGCGGCCGCCCGGCCTGCGGCATCGGCCTCGGGCAGGGCGGCGAGGGCGGCGGCGAAGGCGGCGGGGTCATCGAAACGGATCATGTACAGACGAAGCCTTCCGGCGGGGTGCGGGTGATGAAATGGCCTTTCACGCCCTGCGGCCATTCGCGGAAGGGCACGCGCCCCTCGTCGCTGGCGGCATGGGCGGCGGCATATTGGAGGATCGCGCGGGCCGCCTCGGCGTCGGGCGTGAAATCGCCCAGCACGTAGCCGACCTTGCCCGGTGCGCGGATGTGGACGGTGCAGGAGCGGGCACAGGCGAAGAGGCAGGGCATGGCCTGGATCGCCACGCCCTGCAGCGCCGGATCGGCGGCCTGGACGCTGCGCATCGCGTCTTCCAGCAAGGCGCCGCCGCGCCGGCCCTGCTCGTCCTGGCGGGCTTCGGTGCTGAGACGGCAAGTGTTGCACACGACGACCGATGGTCCGGGCACGACGGGTTCGAGCATCACAGGCAGCTCCTTGTTCCGAAACTGGCGGTGGAAGACAGCGCGACTATGGCGAACAATCGGGGATTCACGGGCACTTCCTTCGGCAGACGACATCGACCTCCTCGGCCCGCAGGCCGCTGAAGTCCGAGTGTCGTCACGCGAGGAATTGCACCCTCGTCCGGCCGGAGCACCCTGTCCGGTCGAAGAACGACTGCGCCGGGCAGGTCTCCTGGCTCGCGGGTCGGTGCCAGTTCGGCCGCCTTCTCAGGACCGTGGGTCCCAATGGCGTAGTGGCCGAATGGCTCGCCGCTTACAGTTGCAGGGGCAGCCCGGGTCTTTCACCCGAGTTCCCTTTTGATCCCCTTGCGGGGAACCTGGCGCGATGCGGCAACTATCTTGCCCGGAGGCGGGGCGCAAGAGGCCGGTGCTTGCGCGGATCGGCGAAGCTCCATAGGCGGCGGTGCATGATCGAGGAAACATCCAGGCACTGTCCTGCGCTGCTGGTCGCCGCGCCCGCCTCCGGCCAAGGCAAGACGCTGGTCACCGCCGCGCTCGCCCGCCGCCACCGTGACGCGGGACGGCGGGTGCGCGTGTTCAAATGCGGCCCCGACTTCCTCGACCCGATGGTCCTGGAAGTGGCCAGCGGGGCGCCGGTGCACCAGCTCGACCTGTTCATGTGCGGCGAGGATCAGTGTCGTGCCCTGCTGCACGAAGCGGCGGCCGAGGCGGACCTGATCCTCGTCGAGGGCGTGATGGGACTGTTCGACGGCGATCCCAGCGCCGCCGACCTGGCGCAGCGCTTCGGCCTGCCGGTGCTGGCGGTGGTCGACGGTTCCTCGATGGCGCAGACGTTCGGGGCGCTCGTCCATGGGCTTGCGACATACCGGCCGGGGCTGGACCTCCATGCGGTGATCGCCAACCGGGTCGGCAGCGAGCGCCATGCGCACCTGCTCGAACAGAGCGTGCCCGCAGCGGTGACCTGGCTCGGCGCGCTCCCGCGCGAGGCGGACGTGGCGCTGCCCGAACGGCATCTCGGGCTGGTGCAGGCGGGCGAAGTCGACGATCTCGATGCGCGGCTGGCGCGGGCTGCGGCGCTGTTGCCCGAGGCGGCATTGCACCTGCCGCCGCCGGTGCCCTTCGCAGCGCCAGTGGACCGCCTGGGCATCGCCCCGGGCCTTGCCGGCAAGCGCATCGCCGTCGCCCGCGACCGGGCTTTCGCGTTCCTCTATCCGGCCAACCTGGCATGGCTGGAACGGGCAGGCGCCGAGCTGGCGTTCTTTTCCCCGTTGCGCGACGCGCAGCTGCCCGACTGCGATGCCCTGTGGCTGCCGGGGGGCTATCCCGAACTGCATCTGGAAGCGCTGGCCGCCAATGCGTCGATGCGCGCCTCGATCCGGGCGCATCACGCCGCCAACCGCCCGATCCTCGCCGAGTGCGGGGGCATGCTCTATGCCTGCACCGCGCTCGACGACGGGCGGGGAACGCGGGCGGAGATGCTGGGACTGATGCCGGGAGAGGCGGTCATGCAGGCACGGCTTGCCCGGCTCGGTATGCAGCAGATGGAGCTGGAAGGCGGGACGCTGCGCGGCCACACGTTCCACTATTCGCGGCTGGAAACGCCCGCCGTGCCTAGCGGCCTAGCCCGCACGCCCGACGGGCGCGAGGGCGAGGCGCTCTATCGGACCGGCTCGCTCACCGCGAGCTACATGCACTTCTACTTTCCTTCGGCGCCGCTGGCTGCGGCAGCGCTTTTCGCGGGGCGGGCCGAGGGCTGAACGCCCCTCTCAGGCTTCGACCAGCGCCTGATCCGTGGTCCGCGGGGTTTCCGGCTCGGGCCCGCTCGAGGCTTCGGTGATGCCGGGCTCGGGGACGCGGAAGAACTTCGCCGCCGCGGCCCGGGCGCCAAGCGTTTCGCTCGACGTCACGCTGATGAGCCAGGGCGAGGCGACGAGGCCGACGATGATCGGCGAGAGCCACAAGGCGGTCATCGGGTCCAGCCAGGCGGTTCCGGCAAGCGCGGCGCCCAGCAGCAGGTGTTCGCGCAAGTCCGGCAGGATCTCGCGCACGGTGATGCGGCGAGCGTCGCGAGCCTGGGTGTTCCAGCCCGCCGAAATGCCCAGCAGCAGGCCGAGCAGCGCCTTGGTCTGAGTGACCATGGTGATCGGTGCGAGCAGCATGCCAAGCACGATCTCGGTCGGCACCGTGCGCAGGATCGCGCCAGCGCCACCGAAGCTGCGCCGGCGGTCGCGGTCGGCCAGCATCCAGATCGTGCCCATCAGCTTGGGGCCGAACAGCAGCACCAGCGTCAGCACCAGCACGCTCGGCGGGGCGAGAGTGACGAAACCGCCGGTGCCGCGCGTGGCGACCTGGCCTATCATGGTGAGGATCAGCAGCAGCCAACCCGGGGAAGTGAGGTAGGCCGAGGCGCCGATCAGCAGGTGCAGGCGGCTGGCCCAGTGCAGGCCCGATGCGCCGAGCAACTGGAGGTGCTGCAGGTTGCCCTGCATCCAGCGCCGGTCGCGGATCGCCATGTCGACGATGGTGGGCGGGAATTCCTCGTAGCTGCCGCCGATCATGACCATGTGCACGGCCCATCCGCGCCGCCGCAGCAGCGCCGATTCAAGCATGTCGTGGCTCAGGATATGGCCGCCGAACGGCGCCTTGCCGGGCAGTTCGGGCAAACCGCAGGATTCGGCGAAGGCGCGTGTGCGCACGATGGCGTTGTGGCCCCAGAAATTGGCTTCCGAGCCCGACCACCACAGCAGTCCGGCGCTGGCGATCGGCCCATAGGCTTCGCTCGCGAACTGCATCCAGCGCTGGAACAGGGTCCTGGCGTTGGTGATCATCGGCACCGTCTGGAGCAGGCCGATCGACGGGCGCTCCTCCATGATCGAGGCCATGCCGACGATGGTGTCACCGCTCATCATCGAATCGGCGTCGAGGATCAGCATGCATTCGTAGGACGCGCCGAAACGACGGACCCACTCGGCGATGTTGCCGGGCTTGCGCGCGGTGTTCTGCTCGCGGCGCCGGTAATAGACCTTGATCGGCGCCTCGCGGGCCAGCTCGCGCCAAGCGGCTTCCTCGCGCTTGCCGTGGAAGGGGTTGGAATCGCTCAGGACGAAGAAGTCGATCCACGGCGCGCCGCCCGACGCGGCGATCGAGTTCGCCATGGCGCGGGCGCGGGCGAAGACTTCCTCGACGCTTTCGTTGTAGACCGGCATCAGCACGGCGGTGCGATGGCGCAGGCTGGAAGCGGGGCTCGGCAGCGCGGTGAAGCCGGGATGCTCGCCGGTGATGAGCTTGAGGAAGCCGATCGTCGACGTGACGAATCCGAAGGCGATCCAGCAGAACAGCGGCACGAAGAACAACAGCAGCGCCACTTCGACCCAGTCCAGCCCGTCACGCGAAAGCTCCATGCGCACCGTGCTCGACGCGGCCAGCCCGATCACTGCGGTCAGCGCCAGCAGGAGCAGACGCTTGACCAGCATTCCGTGCGGGCTGGTGAGCACCTCGCGCGCGCCGGGGGGATTGCCGTAGAGGTTCTGCACCGGCATCGCGATCGGCGCCTCGGCAGGCAGCATCGGCGGATTGGGGAAAGGCGTCACGCTCATGCTTCGAGAGCCTTGATGACGGTTTCGCTGAGAGCGGTATCGCCGCGCTTGAGGAAGAGGCGGAACTGGGGCTGGTTCAAGGCTTCGGTCCTCACGTCGAGCATCACGCGCCAAAGCGCGTCGCTGCGGGCAACGGGATAAGCGACGGCGGAGACAATGGCTCCCTTGGGTAGGTCGGTTTCGGGGGTAACGCCGCTGTCGCGGGTCAGTCCGGCAAGTGCAGGTCCGGCAAAATCGAAGACGAACTTGCGCACGCCCGCGACCGGCGGCGCGCCGGGAATGCCGCCCGGACCTTCGTGGACGTCGACGCAGCGCGAGGCGCGGTCTGCGGTCGGGTCCTGCGAGGTCCAGGTCAGGCGGTAGGCGAAGTCGCGCCGTTCCCCGGCTCTGGCCGGCTTGTCGCCGCGCCAGAACAGGGCGATGTTGTCGAGCGTCTCGCTCTGTGTCGGCATTTCGTAGAGGCACACCGCGCCCGCGCCCCAGTCGCCCTTGGGCTCGACCCAGAGCGAGGGCCGGCGGTCGTAGAAGACGCCGTCGTCCTGGTAATGATCGAAGGCCTGGTCGCGCTGGAGCAGTCCGAAGCCCTTGGGCGAGGGCGCGCGCAGCGAATGGAGCTTGGCGGCGGAAGGGTTCTCCAGCGGCCGCCAGATGCGCTCGCCATTGCCGGCCCAGATCGCCAGACCATCCGAATCGTGGATCTCAGGGCGCCAGTCGCGCCGGGCCGCCGGGCTCGACTGGTCGTACCAGAACATGCTGGAAGCCGCGGCAAGCCCGAGCTGCGCCACGTTCCTGCGCAGGAAGATTGCGGCGGTGACGTCCTGCGTCACGCTCTCCTGGCCCTTTCGGCACTCGAAGGCATAGGCGCCGGTCAGGCTGGGCCCGTCGAGCAGGGCATGGACGCGCACCGTGTCCGGCCCGGTCTGCTCGATCCAGAAATGGGTGAAGGCGGGAAATTCCTCTCCCGTGGCAAGCCCGGTGTCGATGGCGATGGCGCGGGCCGAGAGTCCGTACTGGTCGCGTGATCCGGAGGAGCGGAAGTAGCTGGCGCCCTGGAAGGCCAGCCAGTCGCTGCGGCCGGTGGCGTCCATGACGCGGAAACCCACGGCATCGGTGTTCTGGCTGCTCACGAACAGCCCGGCAGTATCGACGATCTCGCGCGCCTGCCCGCTCTCGACGATGGAGATGCGTACCGGCTTGGGTGCGGTGCCGCGGGTCGCGGGGAACAGGCGGACGTTGCCGGCGATGGCCTGGGCATCGCCATAGGTCAGCTTGACGGCGGCATCGTAGTCGGCAGCGGCGCGGGGCGAATCGGGAGTTTCGACGTAAGGTTTGCGGGCCTGCGCGCGGGCGCGTGTGACGAGCGTGGCCCAGGAGAACGGCGTCGCTTCCCCGAGGCGCCCTGCCGTCGCCGCCCGGACTCCGCCCGGCATGGCGCTTGCCGCCGCGAGCGCCGCGAAGAGCCTGACGGCCGTGCGGCGCGACATCTGGCCGTCGATGCTCAGAAAATGAACCCCTTTTGTAGTCGCAACTGCCTCGGTCCGAATACGCGCGAGGCCCCGTATTGTTGCACTGCAAACCTGTCAGCGGCCTGACCGGCCCTCACCGCTCGTCGCATCCCGCCAACCGATGATCGCCCGATCGCCCGGTTCAAGGTCGTTCGCAAAGACTTCGGTACGCTTGCCGTCGCTGCTGCCGACGGTGACGTAGATGCGCTTGGGCTCGCCATCGTCGAGCACGTAGATCCGCTCGCGCCGGTGTCCCTGGCGGGCCGCCGGTTCGAATACCAGCGCGGCATCCGGCACCAGCAGAACGTTGCGACGCTCCGGCAGCTCGATCTCGACGGTGGCGGCCATGCCGGGGCGCACCTTGGGATCGGGCTTTTCGATCGTGAAGACCGCGTGCGGCGGCGCGGCCTGTGGCGGCGGGCTGATGCGCAGCAGGGTGAGCGTGGCCGACTGCGGCGTGTCGGGCATGGCATCGAGCCGGACACGGGCCAGAGTGCCGGCCTTGATCGGCGCGGTGGACTGGGTGGTGAGGGGGACTTCGACCGTCAGCGGCGCGAGCCCGGCAGCGATCGTGAAGAGGGGCTGCTGTTCGGCGACCCTTTGTCCCGGCTGGACATGGCGTATCACGAGCGTACCCGAGATCGGCGCGCGCACTTCCGAGCCCGCCTGCCGCGCCTGGTCGTCCTTGAGCTGCAACTGGGCCGCCTGGACTTCGGCGCGGGCGCCCGTTACCGCCAGGTCGGCCCGGCGCGCCTCGGCGCGGGCACGCTCGATCTCGTTCAGCGCAGGCGCGCGTCCGCCCGAGCGTTTCCATACGCTTTCGAAGCGGGCGAGGCGCGAGCCGGTGTCCTGCGCGGAAACCCTGGCCGCATCGAGCGCGGCCTGGGCGGCGGCAAGGCGCGAGCGGTCGATCGCGACGGTGCTCTCGGCCTGGCCGGCGTCGATCACGGCGAGCACCTCGCCTTTCTCGACTTCGCCGTCGCTCTTGCCCGAAACCCAGGTGACCTGGCCCGGGAGAAGCGCCGTCACCGTCACTTCGCCCGATCCGCGCACTTGTCCGCGCTCCGACACGAGAGGCACGAGATTTCCCCGCTCGACGGGTGCGGAATAGTAGGGCGAATCCTCGCCCGTGACGAACCGGACGAAGAACGTCACCGCGCCCAGCGCCGCCAGCGCCAGAACCAGAAGGCTGAGCCAGTGGCGCATGACATGGCGCGGCGCGGCGCCCAGCAGGGCGTCGAGAGGCGTATGCGCATCTTGTTCGGTCACGACTTCATTCACAGGCGGCAGTCACCGTTATCGTCTCGTCCTTCACTGGCGGATAAGCGGCCAAGAGCGGGTCGAGTCCCTCGCGTGACCAGCCTGCATCCTGCCCGGACCACAAGTCCAGCGTTGCCGTCACCCGGGCCGCCCTGGCATCGACGAGCGCGAGGTCGACTGCGGTGGCGGCAGCTTCCGCGACATACAGAGTCGAGAAGCCGGCGGCTCCTTGCCGATAGGCGGCGCGGGCATCGCGGACGGTGCGCCGGGCTTCCTCGAGCGCTTGTGCCAGTCGCGCCTCGCGCAGGACGCCATCGGCCAGCGCTGCGCGGCGCGGGTCTTCGGGCGATGCGATCGCGAGCGGATCGACGGGCGGATCGGGGATTGCACCGGGCGTGCCCAGCTTGCCGGCCAGGCTTTCGGCCGTATCGCCGAGAAGGCGGGCGAGTTCGGCAATGGCATCGGCCAGGCGACCTTGCGCGAAGCCCAGTTCGCCCCGGGCGGTCTCGTCCTGCGAGCGCGCCAGGGCGCCGTCGATCGCCGGGGCCAGGCCCGCCTCGCGGCGGAACTGGGCGACTTCGGCATTGTCCTTGTACTGGTCGCGCAGGGCGTTGCGCAGGGCGATGTCCTGCTGGAGCCGGCGAACCTCCACATAGGCTAGCGCGATCTGGCGGGCCAGGCGGGCGCGGCGGGCCGCCACGCGGTCCATGCGCTGCTCCCGGGCCTCGGGATCGGGGCGAACGCGCTTGTCGCCGAGCAGCCGCCCGAGCCTGACGCCGATGCGCCTGGCATCTTCGGCGACTTCGCGATCGTACTGTCGCAGGCTGGAAACGCGGCAGGCTATCTCCTGGCTCGAATCGAGCCCCTGCTGCACCAGGGCCGCAAGCACCGGATCACCCGCCTCCCGCCACCACGCGGGGGCTGCGGGTGCGGGTGCGGCATCCCGGGGAGCGGCGGCCTCGGGAGTGGGCGTGCGCGGGACATTGCCGCCGGCAGCAC